>NZ_JAGSOA010000004.1 GCF_019754935.1 Corynebacterium parakroppenstedtii | reverse complement strand
AAATGTGTGTGGTGCGGGCCCAACCCCGCCCGGGGTTTCGGCTCACACCACACACAAACACCACATATTCTATTGTTCCAACGTTACGGTTGGCGGCGACCTACTCTCCCACACCCTCCCAGGTGCAGTACCATCGGCGCAGGCAGGCTTAGCTTCCGGGTTCGGAAAGGGACCGGGCGTGACCCCACCGCACTAACCACCAACACACACAAAAGGACAACACACACCCAACCCACGGGGGTGTGCTGCACAAGACACCAAACAGCAGACGCAAGCAACCAACAATTCTTTTTCACAACGATTCAGTCATGATTTGTTGTTGTTTTAGTTCGGTCAATTAGTACCGGTCACCTCAACACCTCACAATGCTTACAGATCCGGCCTATCAACCCCATCATCTCTGGGGAACCTCAAAAGAAACCTCATCATGAAACAGGCTTCCCGCTTAGATGCTTTCAGCGGTTATCCCTCCCGTACGTAGCCAACCAGCCCTGCCCCAGGCAGAACAACTGGCACACCAGAGGTACGTCCGTCCCGGTCCTCTCGTACTAGGGACAGCCTTTCTCAAGTTTCCACGCGCGCGGCGGATAGAGACCGAACTGTCTCACGACGTTCTAAACCCAGCTCGCGTGCCGCTTTAATGGGCGAACAGCCCAACCCTTGGGACCTACTCCAGCCCCAGGATGCGACGAGCCGACATCGAGGTGCCAAACCATCCCGTCGATATGGACTCTTGGGGAAGATCAGCCTGTTATCCCCGGGGTACCTTTTATCCGTTGAGCGACACCGCATCCACAAGCCAGTGCCGGATCACTAGTCCCAACTTTCGTTCCTGCTCGACCCGTCAGTCTCACAGTCAAGCTCCCTTATGCACTTACACTCACCACCTGATTGCCAACCAGGCTGAGGGAACCTTTGGGCGCCTCCGTTACCATTTAGGAGGCAACCGCCCCAGTTAAACTACCCACCAGGCACTGTCCCTAACCCAGATCATGGGCCGAGGTTGAGATGCTCAATACGATCAGAGTGGTATTTCACCAACGACTCCACCACCACTAGCGTGGCCGCTTCACAGTCTCCCACCTATCCTACACAAACCGAACCAAACACCAATACCAAGCTATAGTGAAGGTCCCGGGGTCTTTTCGTCCTGCCGCGCGTAACGAGCATCTTTACTCGTACTGCAATTTCGCCGGGCCTGTGGTTGAGACAGCAGAGAAGTCGTTACGCCATTCGTGCAGGTCGGAACTTACCCGACAAGGAATTTCGCTACCTTAGGATGGTTATAGTTACCACCGCCGTTTACTGGGGCTTAAATTCTCCGCTTCGACCACCAAAAGCGGCCTAACAGGTCCTCTTAACCTTCCAGCACCGGGCAGGCGTCAGTCCGTATACCTCGACTTCACGTCTTCGCACGGACCTGTGTTTTTAGTAAACAGTCGCTTCCCTCTACTCTCTGCGACCACCACCAGCTCAACCAGTCTGTCACCAGCAGTGGTCCCCCTTCTCCCGAAGTTACGGGGGCATTTTGCCGAATTCCTTAACCACAGTTCACCCGTCGCCTTAGTATTCTCTACCTGACCACCTGTGTCGGTTTCGGGTACGGGCCGCACACACACATCGCTAGAGGCTTTTCTCGACAGCAATGGATCACCAACATCCCCACAACGGGTACGCATCACGCCTCACCCTCAATAGCATCCGGATTTACCTAAATGCCGGGCTACACGCTTACACCACAATCCACTCAGTGGCTCGGCTACCACACTGCGTCACCCCATCACTTGACTACTACCAGATCAGGCCCCACGCATCCACACACACCACAATCCAAAGACCGCAATGCGTGCTTCAGGGCGGTTAGTATCACTGATTCACCATGGGCGCGCATGCACGGGTACGGGAATATCAACCCGTTATCCATCGACTACGCCTGACGGCCTCGCCTTAGGCCCCGACTCACCCTGGGAAGAAAAGCTTAACCCAGGAACCCTTAGTCATCCGGCGGACAAGATTCTCACTTGTCATTCGCTACTCATGCCTGCATTCTCACTCGCATACCCTCCACCACCAGTCACCTGGCAGCTTCCACGAGCACACGACGCTCCCCTACCAAACCACAAACGTGGTTTCCGCGGCTTCGGCGGTGCACTTCAGCCCCACTACATTGTCGGCGCACAACCACTCGACCAGTGAGCTATTACGCACTCTTTCAAGGATGGCTGCTTCTAAGCCAACCTCCTGGTTGTCTTCGCGATCCCACATCCTTTTCCACTTAGTACACACTTAGGGGCCTTAGCCGGCGATCTGGGCTGTTTCCCTCTCGACCCACGGAGCTTATCCCCCGCAGTCTCACTGCCACGCTCTCACCTTGCTGGCATTCGGAGTTTGGCTGATGTCGCTAAGATGATAGTCCCGCTAAACCATCCAGTCGCTCTACCTCCAACAAGAAACACGCAACGCTGCACCTAAATGCATTTCGGGGAGAACCAGCTATCACGGAGTTTGATTGGCCTTTCACCCCTACCCACAACTCATCCCCGCAGTTTTCAACCTACGTGGGTTCGCGCCTCCACAACGTCTTACCGATGCTTCACACTGGCCATGGGTAGATCACCCCGCTTCGGGTCCAGGACACGCCACTAACAACCGCCCTCAATTAGGACTCGGTTTCCCTACGACTACCCCACACGGGTTAACCTCGCGACGCGCCGCTGACTCGCAGGCTCATTCTTCAAAAGGCACGCCATCACCCCACCAATGAGGCTCTGACGGCTTGTAGGCACACGGTTTCAAGAACTCTTTCACTCCCCTCCCGGGGTACTTTTCACCATTCCCTCACGGTACTATCCACTATCGGTCACATCACGTATTCAGGCTTACCGGGTGGTCCCGGCAGATTCACAGCAGATTCCACGAGCCCACTGCTACTCGGGCACCACAGCACCCCACGCACACTGTGTTTTCACGTACCGGACTCTCACCGTCTACGGCAGGCCATTCCAAACCACTTCCGCTAACACACCACACGCAGGAGGGCGTCACTAGCCACCCAACACCACGGCCCCACAACACCACACACGCAACCCCTAGCAAGTCTCACACGCATATGGTTTAGCCATCATCCACTTTCGCTCGCCACTACTCGCAGAATCATTATTATTTTCTCTTCCTACAGGTACTAAGATGTTTCACTTCCCCGCGTCACCCCCACACCGGCTATACATTCACCAGCAGGTCACCGCACACAACTACGGCAAGGTTACCCCATTCGGACACCCTCGGATCAACGCTTGATTGACAACTCCCCGAGGACTATCGCGGCCTTCCACGTCCTTCATCGGCGTAATGTGCCCAGGCATCCACCGTGCGCCCCTACAACAAACAACAACAAAAAGGCAACACAACCCCACCACACACAACAGTGCGTGACGGAGTATGAATAAACCAGACAAAATACAAAAAGAAAAGATTACTCGCGTCCACTATCCAGTTCTCACACAACACACCCACACCACACGCAACCACCACACACCGTGACAATCACCTGCAGCCGGGCCAGGAACAACAACCATGTGCCATCCCAGACACCCAACAATGCACCAACGCACCCCAAAAACCATTTGTGTCAGCCACACACCACCCACCACCAGATACCAATACCCGATGATTATGATGCCGCACACGAACAACCGCGTGCCCCAGCAAGCCATCCACCCACAAAACACAACATTGACACCAGCCGGCCACCGGCCAAGCAAGCGCCAACACAAAAAATGAAAGCTCCTTAGAAAGGAGGTGATCCAGCCGCACCTTCCGGTACGGCTACCTTGTTACGACTTCGTCCCAATCGCCAATCCCACCTTCGACGGCTCCCTAACGAGTTTAGGCCACCGGCTTCGGGTGTTACCAACTTTCATGACGTGACGGGCGGTGTGTACAAGGCCCGGGAACGTATTCACCGCAGCATTGCTGATCTGCGATTACTAGCGACTCCGACTTCATGGAGTCGAGTTGCAGACTCCAATCCGAACTGAGACTGGCTTTACGAGATTAGCCCCACCTCACGGTATCGCAACTCTCTGTACCAGCCATTGTAGCATGTGTGAAGCCCTGGACATAAGGGGCATGATGATTTGACGTCATCCCCACCTTCCTCCGAGTTAACCCCGGCAGTCTCCCGCGAGTCCCCAACCAAATGCTGGCAACACGAGACAAGGGTTGCGCTCGTTGCGGGACTTAACCCAACATCTCACGACACGAGCTGACGACAACCATGCACCACCTGCACACCAGCCACAAAGGGAACAACCATCTCTGGCCGCATCCAGTGCATGTCAAGCCCAGGTAAGGTTCTTCGCGTTGCATCGAATTAATCCACATGCTCCGCCGCTTGTGCGGGCCCCCGTCAATTCCTTTGAGTTTTAGCCTTGCGGCCGTACTCCCCAGGCGGGGCGCTTAATGCGTTAGCTACGGCACGGATCCCGTGGAAGGAAACCCACACCTAGCGCCCACCGTTTACGGCATGGACTACCAGGGTATCTAATCCTGTTCGCTACCCATGCTTTCGCTCCTCAGCGTCAGTTACTGCCCAGAGACCCGCCTTCGCCACCGGTGTTCCTCCTGATATCTGCGCATTTCACCGCTACACCAGGAATTCCAGTCTCCCCTACAGTACTCCAGTCATGCCCGTATCACCTGCCAACCCGGAGTTAAGCCCCGGGCTTTCACAAATGACGCGACAGACCACCTACGAGCTCTTTACGCCCAGTAATTCCGGACAACGCTCGCACCCTACGTATTACCGCGGCTGCTGGCACGTAGTTAGCCGGTGCTTCTTCTACCACTACCGTCACCCGAAGGCTTCGTCATGGCTGAAAGGAGTTTACAACCCGAAGGCCGTCATCCCCCACGCGGCGTCGCTGCATCAGGCTTGCGCCCATTGTGCAATATTCCCCACTGCTGCCTCCCGTAGGAGTCTGGGCCGTATCTCAGTCCCAATGTGGCCGTCCACCCTCTCAGGCCGGCTACCCGTCGACGCCTTGGTAGGCCATTACCCCACCAACAAGCTGATAGGCCGCGAGCTCATCCCTTACCGAAACTAATCTTTCCACCACACCACCTACAGCATGGTCCTATCCAGTATTAGACCCAGTTTCCCAGGCTTATCCCAAAGTAAGGGGCAGATCACCCACGTGTTACTCACCCGTTCGCCACTCGAGCACCCTGCAAGCAGGGCCTTTCCGTTCGACTTGCATGTGTTAAGCACGCCGCCAGCGTTCGTCCTGAGCCAGGATCAAACTCTCCATACAAACAAAGCACAAAAAGCCTGAAAACCAAGCAAAAAACAAACCCCGACACAAAAACAAAATCCTGCATCAGAATCCATAAAAAACAAATGTTGCAGCCCACCAACGGGGCAGGCAGACCACAACCACACCACAAAAAACTTAGGTGATAAAAAATCTTGTCATGATGATCAAAGCAACCACCACAACACTGTGGCACCTGCTGCGACCAACACAAAAGTACATTGGCACACTATCGAGTTCTCACACAACACACGCACACACACCACCAAGCACACCACAACCGGCGCACCAGCACGTGCAGCAAGCAGAAACCCTAACACCACAACCAGCCAGACGCAAACACGCCCCAAAACCGGCAAACAAAAACAGTGAAAGAATCTCCACCCCAACCACCAACACAACCCACAACCAGATCACTGCCTTCCCAGTAACCGGGCGGGCTGCCTCGGCGACGACAAAGAACACTACACACCCCACCCACACACCACAAACCCCCAGCACACAACCACAAAACACCCACAACAAA
>NZ_JAGSOA010000003.1 GCF_019754935.1 Corynebacterium parakroppenstedtii | reverse complement strand
TGCACCTGGGAGGGTGTGGGAGAGTAGGTCGCCGCCAACCGTAACGTTGGAACAATAGAATATGTGGTGTTTGTGTGTGGTGTGAGCCGAAACCCCGGGCGGGGTTGGGCCCGCACCACACACATTTATGTATGTCCGGACGGCTTCCTCCGTCTCGCTTCTCATCCGAATGAAATCCTTATAGAAGGCCATTGCTAGCCTTGGGGCTATGAGGAAGTTGTATATTGCTGCCACCGTTTGGTTGGCCGTCGGGCTCATCGCCGGAGTATTTTATCGCGAATTCACCAGAGCCCACGATTTTGAAGGCACCACTCAACTGTCTGTGGTGCACACCCACTCGCTTATTCTCGGTATGACAATGAACCTCCTGTTCCTTGTCTTCGCACTTGTACTCCGAATCGATAAAGATCGGCGCTTCACCACATTCTTTTGGATTTATAACGCGGGTGCAGCCTGGACCGTCGGATTTCTCGCTTTCCACGGCATTCGTCAGGTCCTCGGTAAAGGCTTTCCCGAATCGTTGGCCATCTTCGCAGGTATGGGCCACATTATTATCACCGTTGGCTTCGTCCTCTTCTTCGTGATCTTGAATAAATATGTCAAAAGATGGCAAAGGAAAAATAACGTATCCCACTAGGTGCGTCGTTTCCTGAACATGATTACCCGCAGGCGCTAATCATTCAGAGACGCCAACCATCCGGGTGTAATGGAAAGTTTCCCGGACGTTAAATCTTCCCAACGAGATAGGCAATCACGGGAAACCGACGTAATCTAAATTGCGTAATTACGCACTATCGTCCACCAACGTCGTTTATTAAAGTCATTTACCAAAACCCAAATCGCCGCGTTTAAGCTATCCCGCCCTTGAAGGGCACACGCGTGACTTAAAAGCGGCTTTAGCTGTGCTGTTTAAAGGAGCCCTCATTATGCGTCTACGTTCAGTGGCTGCAGCTATCGCAACTCTGGCGTTATCCGCAACCGGCCTCGTTGCCTGCGGTGATGGGGGTGGAGCCACTCTCGACGGGGCGGGAGATCCCAACATCGTCCGGACCGCGGCGTCGGAACCCCAAAACGGACTTATCCCCACGGATACCAACGAATCCAATGGTTCTCAGGTGCTCGAACTTCTGTATCGAGGCCTCGTATCCTATGACGAAAACGGTAAGTCGCATAATCAAGTCGCTGAGTCCATCACGGCTAATCCGGACAGCACAGAATTCACGGTCAAGCTCAAAGATGGTTGGACGTTCACCGATGGAACACCCGTCACCGCGGACTCCTTTATTGACGCCTGGAATTACGGCGCAGCCGGTAAAAACGCTCAAAAACAGCAAGACTTCTTCTCAAATATTAAAGGGTTTGACGAGGTCAAAGACCCCAGCAGTAGCGTCGAAAAGCTGTCTGGACTGCAGAAAGTGAATGATAAAGAATTCACGATTACGCTCTCCGATCCGGACTCCCAGTTCCCCATCAGCCTCGGAGCCACGCCGTTCTTCCCGCTCCCGCAGTCATTCTTCGATGATCCGAAGAGCTTTGGTGAGCACCCCGTCGGCAATGGGCCCTATAAATTAGATGGCCAAAATGCGTGGACTCATAATAGTTCGATTCGGACAGTAAAGAATGACAAATACGCTGGTGACGATAAGCCGAAGAACGGCGGTGTCACCTTTAAGCTGTACGAAAACCTTGATACGGCATACACCGATCTGCAGGCGAGCAACCTTGACATCATCGGTCAGACCGTCCCGCCGACGGCGATGCAGACCTTCAAAGATGACTTCCCGTCCACGCATCTAGTGAAGCCGATCGCTTCCAACGGTGGCTTCGTCATTCCGCAATGGCTCGATCATTTCGGCAACGATGAGGAGGGGCATTTACGTCGGCAAGCGATCTCTATGGCGATCAACCGGAAACAAATTTCCGACAAAATCATGAACGGTACGCGCGTGCCAGCGAAGGACTTTACGGCGACGACACTCGGTGACGTGCCCAATGTCGAAGGCAGCGATGTCCTGGACTATAACCCGGACAAGGCCAAAGAGCTGTGGAAGAAGGCCGACGACATCAAACCGTACAGCGGGAAACTGGAGATCGCGTACAACTCGGACGGCGGCCATAAGGAATGGGTCGAAGCCGTGTCGAACAGTATTCACAACGTTTTGGGGATCGACGCCACGGGCAAGGCGTACCCCAACTTCAAAGCACTCCGAAATGAAGTATCGAGTGGGTCGATTCATACGGCTTTCCGAAGCGGCTGGCAGGCAGACTTCCCTTCACAAGCGAATTTCCTCCAACCCCAGTTCGCGACGAATGGAGCATCGAATGACGGTAAATACACCAACGCGGAATTCGACAACCTCCTGAAAGACGCGTCGAAGGAAAGTGACCAGAAGAAAGCGCAGGAAATCTACGCGAAGGCGCAGGCGATTCTCATGCGGGAGCTCCCCGAAATCCCGCTGTTCTACTACACCGCGTCTGCCGCGTGGACTACCTCGCTATCGAACGTGAATTACGACTGGAAAGGCGTCCCCATCTTCACGGACATCACGAAGAGCTGACCCATCGATAAGGCTCCCCCACGATAAGGACCCCTCATGCTTTGGTATATCGGAAAACGATTATTACAGATGGTGCCCGTCTTTCTCGGCGCAACATTCCTCATTTACGCCATGGTGTTCCTCACTCCCGGCGACCCCGTCGCAGCACTAGCCGGGGATAAACCCCTGAGTCCAGAGATTATCCACTCGATCCGCTCGCAATATCACTTAGACCAGCCATTTATCGTCCAATATCTCCTGTACCTCAAGGGGATTTTTACCGGTGACCTGGGACAAACGTTCTCTGGGCAAAGCGTCGGCACTGTTCTGGGCAATGCCTTCCCCGTCACGATTCGTCTGGCACTGATGGCCATCGTTATTGAAACCGTATTCGGTATTGGTTTCGGTGTCCTCGCCGGGTTGAAGAAAGGTGGGCTGTTCGACTCCACCGTCCTCGTTATCTCTCTGTTCATTATCGCCGTGCCGATCTTCGTTATCGGCTTCGTCGCCCAGTTCCTCTTCGGCATTAAATGGGGAATCCTGCCAGCCACCGTCGGCGCGCAAGGCGACTTCAAACACCTCCTCATGCCTGCCTTTGTGCTAGGCCTGGTCTCTTTCGCCTATGTGCTGCGCTTGACCCGATCAGAAGTAGCCGAAGCGCTGGGCCGGGACTTCGTGCGCACCGCATATGCTCGGGGAATGAGCAAACCGCAGGTCATTCTCCACCACGTGTTGCGGAACTCCATGATCCCCGTCGTGACGTTCATCGGCGCTGACCTCGCGGCCCTCATGGGCGGGGCGATCGTCACCGAAGGCATCTTCAACATCAACGGGGTGGGCGGCCTGGTCTATCACGCTGTGATGTTGGGTGAGGCACCGACTGTCGTGTCCGTCGTCACGGTCTTAGTCATTATTTTCGTCGTATCGAATCTCCTTATTGACCTGCTCTACGCACTTCTTGACCCGAGGATCCGCTATGCCTAATCCATCACACACACCCGCTCACAGGTCATCAACAGGAGAAGCATCGAAAGAATTGCCGACGTCTCACGAAGGGAATTCATTGGCAGCGGAAACTCATTCCCCGACGGTGGGACGCCATGAGAGACATGAGAGCCGCGAGGCCGGACTGGTTACGTCGTCACGAACGGAACGGTGGGTCGCTGAAACGGTCGCCGCGGATGAACCATCGCGTGACGATCTTCTGGTGGACAAGAAACCACTGAGCACGTGGGCAGAAGCCTGGCAGCGGTTACGGCGTCGGCCCCTGTTCTGGGTATCAATGGTGATTATTCTGGCGGTGCTGCTGGTCACGTTCTTCCCGGGGTTGTTTACGTCGACGGACCCGAAAACGGCGGACCTGAGTAAATCGCTGGAGGGGCCTGAACCGTCGCACCCGTTTGGTTTCACCCGACAGGGTTACGACGTGTATTCCCGTACTCTGTACGGTGCGCGTGCCTCGGTCGTGACCGGCGTGTCCGTCACGATTGTCATCACGATTCTTGGGACGATTATTGGCTCGGTGGCCGGCTATGTCGGCGGCTGGTTGGACGCGGTGTTGTCCCGCCTGACCGACATTTTCTTCGCGATACCGCTGATCCTCGCGGGCATCGTTCTGATGCAGCTGTTCAGCGAGCGCAACACGCTGACCGTCATCCTGGTGCTGTCCGCATTCGGCTGGCCGCAGATGGCGCGCATCGTGCGTGGAGCCGTCATGACGGTGAAAAACAACGATTATGTCATGGCGTCGCGCGCGCTTGGCCTCTCGCAGTGGAAGATTCTGCTGCGCCACATCATCCCCAACTGTCTCGCGCCCATCATCGTTATGGCAACGACGTCGCTGGGCATCTATATCGTGGCGGAAGCAACGCTGTCCTACCTGGGCATTGGGTTACCGCCGCAAACGGTGTCGTGGGGCAATGACATCTCCACGGCACAAAACACCCTCCGAGCAGCGCCGTCGACGCTGTTCTACCCCGCGGGTGCCCTGGCCATCACAGTGCTGGGCTTCATCATGCTGGGGGATGCGTTAAAGGATGCCCTCGACCCGAAGGAGCGTACGGCCTCATGACATCGATTCCACATTCTGCGAACCGACACTCCACGGAGACGCAATCCGCGAATAAACCCGAGCACAGCGTCGGCCCGCACAACTCCAACGATGATACCCGCCCGCTGTTGCAGATGCGCGACGTCGATATCGCCTTTGGCGGTAAGAAGCGGCCAATACCGACGGTGTTCGGAGTCAACCTCGACATTTACCCGGGGGAGACTGTCGCGATCGTCGGTGAGTCTGGTTCGGGTAAATCCACGACGGCGCATTCGATCATCGGTCTGCTCCCCGGTGGGGGCCATGTGACCGGTGGCACCATCACTTTCGACGGTCGGGTTATCACGCACGCCTCGCCTAAGGAGCTGACGGCGCTGCGTGGTGCGGACATTGGTTTAGTTCCGCAAGATCCCATGTCGAACTTGAACCCCGTGTGGAAAGTAGGTTTTCAAGTCAAGGAGGCCTTGAAGGCCAATAACGTTGCGACGGGGTCCGCTGCCCACAAGCGGGCTGTCGAGCTGCTCTCGGAGGCCGGGCTGCCCGACGCCGATAAGCGCGTGAACCAGTATCCGCACGAGTATTCGGGCGGTATGCGCCAGCGCGCGTTGATCGCGATTGGTTTGGCGGCTCGACCGAAACTACTCATTGCCGACGAACCGACGTCGGCACTGGACGTCACCGTCCAGCGGCACATCTTGGACCACCTGGATTCCCTGACCCACGAACTGGGTACAGCCGTGATGCTGATTACGCACGACCTCGGTTTGGCGGCCGAGCGCGCCGATCGGATCGTCGTGATGAGCCAGGGACGCGTCGTGGAATCGGGCCCTGCGCTGGAGATTCTTCAAGATCCTCGGCATCCCTACACGCAAAAGCTGGTGGGGGCGGCTCCGTCGCTGCGGGCGCGGCGGCATGACGTCATCGAACAGCGTGAAAAAGTGGCTCACGAGGCCGAAGAACGGGCCCTCGAGCGCACCACGGGGCCGCACGCGGCGCAGGATGGCGACGTCGAGCACATTATCGAAGTCCACGACCTGGGGAAGGACTTTCCGATCCCGGGTGGCCCGCCGTGGAAGAAGAGCATGTTCACGGCCGCTGCGGATGTGAATTTCTACATCCGGCGCGGGACCACAACGGCGCTGGTGGGGGAGTCTGGTTCAGGCAAGTCCACCGTGGCGAAGATGATCCTCGGCCTGCTGCAGCCGACGCGGGGTTCGGTCACGTTTAATGGGCGCGATGTCACCGCTTTGAACCGAAAGCAAGAGCTTGCTTTCCGACGCAGGGTGCAGCCTATTTTTCAGAACCCGTTTGGGTCGATCGACCCGATGTATTCGGTGTTCAACACCATCGCGGAACCGCTGAAGATTCACAACATTGGGAATCGAGCGAGCCGCGAAAAGAAGGTTCGCGAATTGTTGGACCGTGTGGCCATGCCGGCGGCGATGATGCACAGGTTCCCGTCGGAACTATCGGGTGGTCAGCGGCAGCGCGTTGCAATTGCGCGCGCATTGGCCCTGGATCCCGATGTCGTCATCTGCGATGAGGCGGTGTCTGCCCTGGACGTGCTGGTGCAATCGCAGATCCTGAGCCTATTGAATGAGCTGCAGGCAGAGATGGGATTGAGCTATTTGTTCATCACCCATGATCTTGCGGTGGTGAAGCAGATTGCCGACGACGTGCTGGTGATGCGCCAGGGGCGTCTGGTGGAGCGCGGAACGACGGATGAGCTGTTCGACCATCCGCGTGAGGAGTACACGCGTAGCCTGATTGATTCGATCCCGGGCGGGAGTATCGACCTGGGCGGTGCGTAGCGGGGCACGTAGCGGGTGCGGGTTCACAGTCCCGCCCCGAGTTAATCGGCGATGGCGTCGAGCGGGCTAATGCGTGATGCTCGGATACCAGGCCAGACCGCGGCGATGATGCCAACGACCGCTGATGCGATGAGCATGGCGATGATCTGCTCCCACGGAATGACAATTTGCGTAATGCCTTGCGTTTTCATGACGTTCATGAACATCCACCCAATGTAGAGCCCAATAATCACCCCAATAATCGCACCATAGAGGGACAATTGGATACTTTCGAGGGTGATCATGCGGCGTACTTGCCCGCGCACCATGCCCACGGCACGAAGCATCCCGATTTCTTGCCGACGCTCAACAATGCTGAGCGCCAGCGTATTGATAATCCCAACAATCGCGATGACCACCGATAGGGCCAGCAAACCATAGAGAATGGACAAAAGTTGGTTAACAAGTTGTGCTTGTTGGCCTTTGAATTCGTCCCGTGTTTGCACTTGGACAATGACGTAGTGCTTGACCTTCTCTTTGATCCTTTTCTGCATGGTGACGTCGTCGACGGTGTGATCAGTGCGGATCGTGGTCATGAGACTGCGCCATGTGTGTTTATCAGGACTGATCTTGTCGATATCTTGCTGTGACACCAGGGCGGTGGGGAAGAGCTTGCTGTCCATGATCCCGATGACAGTGGAGGTAGCATGTGCGTCGGCGGGCGCTCCCCCTTGGGATATGAGCCCGCCGGCGGAACCCGGGCTAGCGGCCGTGAGCGCGTCGATATCGACAGTATCGCCTACATGGAGGTTGTGCTTCTTAGCAAAGCTGGCGTGAATAACAGTTCCGCCGCGGGAAAGGTCCTCGCTCCCTTCTTTCATCTTGAGATCGATGTAGTTGTGTGGATTGTCCGGCGTGAAGATCACATATCCACGGTTCTTGTCGTCTCCCCGCAGCGTCGCATTGGCCAGTGTGTAGAAGGGGGCAACTCCAGTGACCCCGTCGACGGATGCGATGTCTTTGTTCACACCGCCGGGGAGAGAAAACATGCTCCCCGTGGTCGCGCCGGGTGGCGTTGCGACGAGGTCCGCGGTGAGTTCATTGTCAACAAGGTCCGACACGGTGCTTTTCATGGAGGCGCCGATCATGCCGACGGAGCTCACGAGGGCGAGCCCAAGGGTGAGGGCGAATGCGGTAGTCGCAGTTCGTCGGGGGTTTCTCGACGAGTTAGTCGCCGCAAGCTTACCGACGGAGCGCCAGGGCAGTCCGAGGACGCGCCCTATTCCACTGACGAGCGGGAGGGAGAGCGCGGCGGAAACGGCGAGAGTGCCGAGGATGATGGCCACGGCTCCGATGCCGAGGATGATCATGCGGTTACGTGTCTCGAAGTCGTCGGCGTAGCTTCCCCACCACGCGAGGGCCGCGCCCCCACCAAGGACAATGAGTCCGGTGAGAGTCCGGCGAAGCAAGGGGGCGGATTGCGTCGTAGCATTCATCGATTCGACAGGTCGCGTGGAGCCCGCCCGCCAGGCAGGCGCCCAGGCGCTCACCAGCGTGACAATGATGCCAATAACCAGCGGCCACACCATCGACTGCCACGTGAGAGGTATCGAGGAATCGGGCATGTCAAGGCCCGTCTTACTGAGCCCCGCAACAAGGAGATGAACGAGCCCGAATCCAGCAGCGATGCCAATAAGTGACCCGACAATGCCGACGATCAGGGCCTCGATGAGCACAGAGCGCGTGATCTGTCCCCGCGACGCACCCAGTGAACGCAGGAGTGAGAACTCACGGATCCGTTGCGCCACGATCATGGAGAACGTGTTCGCAATGATGAACGTGCCGACAATGAGGCCGATCGCCCCGAAAGCCAGAAGGAAGTAGTTGATGAAGGTCAACTGGTTAGAAATACTCGACGTCATCTCTGTGGAAGCGTCCTCGCCGCTTTGGACTTTGCTCCCGGGGACAGCGCGAGAGATGGCCGCCATGACCTGCTGTTTATCCGCTCCGGGTTGGATGGCGACGTTGTAGGAGCTGATGCTGGTGCCGGCGAGTTCGCGGAATTGGTCGGGGTTCATGGCGACGCCGGCCCACCCGCCGAAGTTCGTCGACGTCGTATAGAACCCGACGATGGTGACGTCGGTACGCATGGTGGGTGTGGCGACGATGAGGTGGTCACCGAGCGAAATGTTGTTTTTCTCGGCTGCGTTGCTGTTGAGAGTGGCTTCCCCTGACTTGGTCGGTGCGTGTCCTTCGGTAATGGACCACGCGGTATTGGCTTGGTCGTCGCCGGGATAGTTGGGGAGGATTTGTGCTGTTGCTCCGCCGGTGTCGATCATGGTGCCGTCGTCATGGGCGACGGCCACGTTCATGTCGGTCATCTCATTGGTGGCGCGGACACCGGGAATGTTGTTGATGGTGTCGCGTTGGTGGGCGAAATCGGTGGCATGACCAGGCTTGACGGCGATGTCGACGCCGTCGTACATGGTGGTGACGATCTCGGTGAACGCCTTGTTTAGTGTGGCGGTGAAAATGAACGATCCAGAGACGAACGCCGTACCGAGGATGACCGCGAGGACGGTGAGGGCGAGCCGAACCTTGTGCGCACGGAGGTTCCGAAAGGAGAGCGTCCACATGGGATGGTGGCGCAGCTGATTGTTGGGCGTGGCTGGTGTGTTCATGAGGCCTGGTTATCTGGATTATCGATGGTGGCCATGGTGGTGAGGATGGATTCGGTGGTGGGGTTGGTGAGTTCATCGACGATATGCCCGTCGGTGAGGAAGATCACTCGGTCCGCGTAGGAGGCCGCTCGGGGATCGTGGGTAACGATGACAACCGTTTGGTTGTACTCGTCGACGACGGATCGGAGCGTGGTCAGAACCTCGGTGGACGAGTTGGAATCGAGATTGCCGGTGGGTTCGTCGCCGAAGATAATGTCGGGCCGGCCGATGAGTGCGCGGGCACAGGCAACGCGTTGTTGCTGTCCGCCGGAGAGTTCGGAGGGCCGGTGGTCGAGACGCGAGGTGAGGCCGAATGCCGTGACGATGTGTGTGAACCATTCCTTGTCGACGCGATGGCCACCGATGTCCATGGGCAGCGTGATGTTCTCTGAGGCAGTGAGCGTGGGAACCAGGTTGAAGGATTGGAAGACGAAGCCGATGCGGTCGCGTCGGAGCCGGGTGAGTTGTTTGTCGTTGAGGGTGGAGAGGTCGGTGTCGCCGACGAAGGTGGAGCCTTCGCTGATAGAGTCGAGTCCGGCCATGCAGTGCATGAGTGTGGATTTTCCGGATCCGGAGGGCCCCATGATGGCGGTGAATTCTCCGGTTCGGAATTCGACGGAGACGGAATCAAGTGCAGTGACGCGGGTGTCGCCTTTGCCGTAGTACTTGGAGATGGCGTCAGCCCTGGCGATAGGGGCGTTAGTGCCGGCTGGAGTAGAGGACATGAGTGAGCCTAGGGGTATATGGTGTGGTTTTCTTCGGTTGTCTCTGCGTCGGGGAAAACAGTGGACTTCGGCGCGGTATAACCAGGTTGTAGTGATCGGGGTAAGCGTTTATCGCTGTCGAGTTTGGTCTTGTGCCCCCATTGGATAACGGGGACGGAATTGGGTTGTGTGTCGTCCGTGGTGGTTTTTGTGGTGTAGTCACTGGGTTTCGACGAGAACGCGAGTGAATTCCCCTTGGTCAGCGCGAATCCGATGTTTTTGAGGAACCGGGACAGCGACATTGGTGACCGATATGCCTCGAATAGTGACACAAAATCGGAATCGTGGAGCGCGATTCGTGCTGCGTGAACCTTCTTTTCGCTATCCCAGAACGGAGTGTCTGCCACCGGCGTGGCGCTGTCGGCAAGTTGCCAATACAGCGGTAGTGATTTGTCGTGCCCGATACGCGCGTTAGATTGTCGCGATTGTCGGGCAGCGAGTGGATTTGCCAACCCCATGGGGTCGACGACCCGGACGTCGAGCGGCGCATTCATGCTGGTCATCCCCAGGTTGATGTAGGAGACCGTGACGGGAGTGTTATCTAGTCCGCTGGCTGTGCGGAGCACGTCGTCGTAGTGGCTGGTGGCGTCGTCGACGGTCGACGATTTCTTGCCAAGCTTGGCCATGGCCTCTTTTTCTTCAGGACTGGTGAAGTTAGGGATGGGGGTCCAGACGAACCGTATGTCTTTATAGGGTTTGGTGGGGACAGAGGCGAAGGGCTGGACGCGGGGGCCGTCGGTAGTTAAGTCCTTATCTAGAGTTCCGCTGTGAGAAGAGCTGTCCACGTGGGGAATAGTTCCTTCCAGCGAGCCCGTGTAGTTGATCATGGTGGGCGCAGCCAAAAAATCTTCCGCCTTGGTGAGGGGGTCATGCGCTGAGTGCCCAGTAAAAGTAGTCCAGAATTCGCGTTCATCGACGATGTCGAGGTGCTTAAAATCTGCGACGGTCGTTGGCTGGGTAAAGGGGTGACCAGCGCATAGGCGGATGATCCCCCATATTCCAACACTTGCGCATCCCGCAATGATGATGATTGCCGACGCAGCCAGTGGCTGCTGCGTCGAGCGGGAATGCTCGTGGCGCTTTTGCCATGTGTGCCCGTCAGCCGTCGGGAGTTGTGCTTGTGTGGATGACGCACGGGCGTAGCGGATGGGGACAACGGCGATGGGCATGACTAGGGCGAACAGGGGGAGAAGCCACATGCGTCCGTGCATGAAATCGCCACCGATTCTGATGACGTAGAGTACATGCAGTATCCCGCAGGACACCATGATGATCACGGGGAGCGGAGTGCGGCGCCCGTCGGCCCGGAACACTGCAATACCAATGATGACCGCAATGGGAATGATGAGCCACAGCCAATACGGGCTAGCGAAATCGAGGACATAGCGCCAGCCCTGTTTCCAGTCGGAGCCGGAGGCAGATTTCGCAACCGCAGTGTTGGGGACCAAGAGGCCGTAGTAGCCTGCTCGGAAAATCTCGTAGAGAAGGGGAAGTGGAACTGCCCATGCGAGAAGTGTCCAGCGTCGATGAATAACGAGGAGTACGACGATGGTGGCGGCTCCGTAGAGTGCAAGCTCGGGGCGGACTAGCCAGCTCAATCCGGCCCAGAACGCGAGGGCATAGCCAGACCGGGGGAGGGGGCTCCGGCGCTCCCGTCGGCCCCGGGCGTTGTTCCAGTACACCATCAGGAACCACAGCACAGCGATCCAGAAGATGGAGAGCCCCCACTCCAACCCCGAGGTCGTGAAGTCACGTGCTGGCGGGAGACAGATATAGAGCAGTAGCCCACAGGGAACAAACAGGACACCCGGGGAACGGTGAAGAGCAACCGATCCCAAAGCGGCGATCGCGACCGCGAGAACCGAGAAAACCAGGCCTGTATAGATGGCTATGGTCTCTAGGCGCGCTGATGAGACCGCGGCAATGGCGTAGATAATGTATTGCCACACAACGGATGTATTGGCCTCGACGCGCTCGCCCGCATTAAAAACAGGGCCATTTCCAGCGAGAAGATTACGGACGGTACGCAAGACGATGAGTCCGTCGTCGCTAATCCACCGACGTTGCCACCCGCCGATAGCGAAGATCACAGCGAGTGCCAGCGCACTCAGCCATGAGGTGATGACGGAGACCCGAGCGCCCGCGGACTGTGCCGCACTATCTGTAGCAGGCGTGTTTTTGCCCTCATACCCGGCGGTTTTAGCGTCGGATGAATGCTGCTCGGGGTCCCTCGTGGCCATGCCAGGATACTAACACTTGGGCCGGACATAGTTGGTCGCGATGATGGCGCAGCTATCCACTCAGCCCCAGTGTGTGAGTCAGATCCGGCGCCGTCACGGTGATGGGCCGATGGAGGTTGGGATCAATCCAGCTCAATTGCGTGGATCGCAGGCATAGGGGCTGGTGCCATGCCTCATCAACATGCTGGTGAGCGTCGATAGCTTCGGGCAATATCCGCGGATAGACCTGGTCGCCCACAATGGGCACTCCCAGGGAATTCAGACACATCCGCAGCTGGTGGGTCTTCCCCGATAGCGGGTGCATGGTGTAGAGGGCGTAGCGAGTGTCACGCAATCGGTCCCCGAACCAGTTGTGATACCGCGTCCGGAGTGCGCGTTCGTCGTCGTCGCTCAACATGCGTATCGACGAAATGACGGTCTCCGCATTAGGCTCCCCGTGTTCCAGCCGCGCCTGGATAAATCCGTGTGTCTTTTCCATGCGTTGGTGGACGTGAATGCCGTCGTTCTCGAGGCTGATAGTGCCGGAGTCGATGGTAACGTGCTCTATCTCGGCGCGGTCAGTGCTCTCCGCGAGAACAGGGTGGTAGGGGGCGATCGCCTGGTAAGTTTTCCGAACTTGCCGACGCGCGAACAGCGTTTGGTACGGCCCCCGATAGCGGGGATGAGTGGTGAACAGCAGAAGTCCCGAGGTTGGGCGGTCGAGCCGATGGGCTGGAACGAGGTTGTCGTTGCCGGTGGCCCGCCGAAGACGGACGGTGGCTGTTTCCGTGATGTGCCTGCCCCTGGGCATCGTCGCTAAAAATGGTGGTTTATCGACGACGAGGATCCCCGGTGACGAAAACACCGGTGTGCAATGCCCGGGGACGGGTGTTTCGTAGGCGGGCATGCGGTAGAACCACATTTCGTCATGTGGTTGGAGCAGGTCAGAGGGGTTGAGGACGCGTCCCCGGCCATCGCGGACGAGCCCGTCGGTGAACCGTTCTGCGCGGGCTGCCGCGGTATCGGAGGGGTGGCGATGCCGTTGGGAGGAAATCAGGTGCTCGAGGAAATCATCGGCCGTAATCGGCGCTGCACCTGCCGGTACACGGGCATGTGAAGGATTAAGCCCGTCACGAATTCCAAGAGCACGAACCATGCAGACCAGCATAAAGGGCGCGCGCAGGGTGCCAGTAGTGAGGCTCGCGGGACTACGACTGACGGCACGGAGTGAGGATCATGGACGGAATTGGTCGTCGCTGTTGTTATGGGTTGTAGAGCGAACACAACAAAGAATCTCGACAGTTAGCGCTGCACAGATAGAACCGTAGGAAGGGTGTTCATGGTTAACCCAGATAATCCGTCATCAGGCCAGGTGACGACAGGCCACGCACCATCAGGCCAGCCGTCCGCTGCCAGCACCAACAATCTCAGCAACATCGAACTCGGTCTTCTCGATCTCGTCCCGGTGAGCGAGGGCATGACGATGTCGGACGCTCTCCACGCGACGATCCGCTCCGCTCAGGCAGCGGAACGTGCTGGTTACGACCGCTTTTGGCTCGCCGAGCACCACAATTCGAAGTCGTTGGCGTCGTCGGCAACCACGATCATGATTGGGCAAGTTGCGGCGGCTACGCACTCTATTTCGGTTGGTGCAGGCGGTGTGATGCTGCCTAATCATGCACCTCTTCACGTTGCGGAAGAGTTCGGCACTTTAGACGCCCTCTATCCGGGCCGGATTGAATTAGGGTTGGGACGCGCCCCAGGCACTGACCCGATGACGGCGCAGGCCCTGCGTCGGGGGAAGTCGGATGTGCCGGATTTCGAGCATGATCTAGCCGAACTGCGTCGCTACATGGGTCCGATGGCCCATCGCGTCAACGCTTTCCCGGGATTGCGCAGCCACGTGCCGTTCTTCATGCTGGGTTCGTCGGAAAATGGTGCGATGATCGCGGCGCATGCGGGTCTCCCGTTCGTGTTTGCCAGTCATTTTGCTCCTTTTCGCTTGTCGACGGCCCTCGAGACGTATCGCAATAACTTCGTTGCAGGAGCTTATGGCGACTCTGCCGACGGCGATCGGGCCGACGGCCATACCTCCGATGTTGGCGTCGGCAGTAATGCTGCTCGGAGTGACGCTGCGTCGGGATCGTCGTTGAGCACGCCGCACGTCACTGTGGGCGTCAATGTGATGGTGGCAGAGACCGAGGAGAAAGCTCGCCACCTCTTTACAACCCATGAACAGAGTTTTATGGAATCGTGACGGGAACGCGCGGGCTGTTTAGGCCGCCCAAGGACGTGCGGGACGGCAATGTGATGGCGTGGCAGCAGGTGGATGCGGCTCTGCAGGTGAACGCCGTGGGAACGCCTGATCAGGTGAAGGATAAGATTGCCCGCATTGTTCGGGCGACGGGGGCGCAGGGTGTTATTGCCTCTATCTATGCCTTTGATGTGGAGGATCGACTGAGGGCGATTGAGATGCTGGGGGAGGCGTTGAGGTCCTGACACCTGCTTTCCTGGCTCGTACCTGAAAGCAACTCCATTTCGGGGGTAGTATCGTGCACCTCGGGGGTACACCACTGCGACTTATGGGGGTACCGTGAGAGGTGGCAATGGTGTTGCCCGTCGGCTGTAATAATCGGTGTGCCGGCAGCAACATTACTGCACAGAAACTAGTTTCGCCTTAGTAGCGCAACGCATTGTGCGGGCAATAACGCTCGCATGAGTGACCTCGAAAGTGGGATGTCATGGTGAAGCAAAACGTTATTGTTGTTGCCGTTGATGGCTCTGCCGCCTCTCAGACGGCTACCCGGTGGGCTGCGAACACCGCACTGAAGCGGAAGGAACCGATCCGCCTGGTGAGCACGTACTCTATGCCTCAGTTTTTATACGCGGAAGGCATGGTTCCTCCGCAGGAACTCTACGATGACCTCGAAGCAGAGGCCATGGAGAAAATTGATACCGCACGCAAGATCATTGCGGATTTCGACGAGTCCGTCGAGGTCAGCTATCAGGTGGAAGAGGGCAACCCCATCGATATGCTGCTCGATATCTCGCAGGACGTCACCATGATTGTCATGGGGTCGCGCGGCCTGGGTGGTTTTTCGGGCATGGTCATGGGCTCCGTCTCAGCCGCTGTCGTCAGCCACGCGAAGTGCCCCGTCGTCGTTGTACGTGAAGAATCCGACGTATCGACGGCGACGAAGTACGGTCCCGTCGTCGTCGGAGTTGATGGTACGGGAGTTGCTGAGAAGGCCATCGAAATGGCATTTGCCGAGGCTAGTGCCCGTAAGGCCCCGCTACGTGCAGTTCACACCTGGATTGATATGCAGGTTCAGGCTTCCCTTGCCGGGTTGAATGCGGCCCAGAAGCAATGGGAAGAGATCGAAGAAGACCAGAAGCGGCTGCTCGCTGAACGGATCAGCGGTTATAAGGATAAGTACCCTGACGTGGAGGTCGAGCAGATTATTACTCGCGACCGCCCAGTTCGGGCACTTGCCGATGCTTCCGAGGATGCGCAATTGCTCGTCGTTGGTTCCCATGGTCGTGGTGGATTCCGCGGTATGTTGTTGGGATCGACGTCGCGCGCGCTGCTGCAAGAAGCCCCGTGTCCGCTGATGGTCGTCCGGCCGGAAAGCAAGGTATAGGCGCGACCCGGAGCCTACAGTGGGACTGCTACCTCAGTCGCGGTGTCGTGTGGCCTTGAGAACACGTTAAGTAGTAAGTTGGTCGGTTGATGGATATAGAGGCCATCAGGATCCTTACTCATAGGCCATTGGGCTGTACGCCCCCCAGACACCAGTAGACAAGGAGAGTGACGGCGAGGTGCCAGCTGCAAAAACAACGACTCGTCGTCGCCGGGATCGGCCGAGTCCTCGTCAGCGATTGCTTAAAGCCGCCACTCGTCTATTCACGACTGAGGGAATCCGGGTTATCGGTATTGACCGTATTCTCCGCGAAGCCGGCGTCGCTAAGGCCAGCTTATATTCTTTGTTCGGATCCAAAGATAACTTAGTCATTGCCTGTTTAGAGCAGCTAGACGAACAATGGCGAACAAGCTGGCACGAACTCGCCGATCAGCGCGAAAAACCGCAGGACAAGATTCTGGCTTTTTTCGATATCTGTATCAGCGAGGAGCCAGGAAAGAATTATCGGGGGTCCCATTTCCAGAACGCGGCGAGCGAATATCCACGCCCGGAAAATGATGGGGAACGGGGAATTCGGCAAGCAGCATTGGAACACCGTCGGTGGTGCCGCGACACGATGGCGGAGCTTCTAACCAAGAAGTACGGCTATGCGTCCCGGACTATCGCGGAACAGATCATGGTGTTCTTGGACGGGGGCCTAGCAGGGGCGAAGATGAGCCACGACGTCGTCCCGCTTCAAATTGCCCGGGAACTGGCACGGCAGCTGCTATCTGCACCACCCGGCAATTACGTCATTTAGGCCCTCTATGTAATTCGTGCGCGGTGCCCCACGCACTCCCTACACGCGCACGTCGTTATATGGCATCCAGTCACTGACCACAGGGAACACAAACTGCATCAGAATCAGCACGACTGCCGCGATGAGCACGAGTGCCTCAATCACGCGAAACCAGGTGGGGCCGGGGAGGTGCTGCCAAATCCATGCGTACATGTGGTGTTCTCCTTAGCTTTCTAATTCGGCTGGTGTTTTGTTGCCATCTTTCGCTTCAACGCGGTCGAGAACGGCGTGAATCACCATGCGTTCGGCGTTGGAAAACTGCGGATGACACGTGGTCAGCGTGATCATGGACAGCCCCGCGGACTCCGGCGTGGAGTCCTCTTCCCCAGGCACCGGGGCGATCGTACTGATATTGCCCGGAGTCGTAATGTAGCGCCCACGGACAGAGGCATAATCGCCCGTCGTCGCCTGTTTAGCTACCGCCGGCGATGTGCAGTGTGCCAGGGCAGTTTCACGGTCGGCGCCTTTTTCGTCGATAGGCAGGACTCGGTACACGTACCAGGATTCACGAGTTTCGACGACGATTGAGTCGCAGGTTTTGAGGTACCCCAAGTCATTAAATGGGGCGCCTCGGCCCACACGGTGCCCAGCGAGCGCGAAGTTGCCTTTGTCCCCGGGGTTTTGGGTCCGTGTGTAGTGCCCGGGCCCGCGACTGAGGTCACTGGCGGATGTCCCCTGGATAATCGCGTAGTTCCAATTCGAACCGAATGTAGGGATGCGCAGCTTTCCCATGGCTTCGCCCTCGTCGGCATTGAGGGTGTTGCGCGCGTTGGCCCATTTGTCGTCGAGCTGGCTTTTGGCCTGTGACTGTTCATGGTCGGATTGGATATTCGTCCAGTAGGCTTCGTAGATCACAAGCAGCATGATGACGATGCCAATGGTAAGGATGAGTTCTCCGCTGACACCTAAAATTTTCGACGCCGTGCTGGTCTGACGCTGGCCGGTGCCGGCTGATACCGATCCACCTGACGATGCCGTGGCGTTATCCGTGGATGGTGCAGTGTCAGCGCTGGCCTGTGTAGCGCTGGTGCTGGAATGCGTAGCACCAGTATCGGCCTGGTCGGATTGCTGCGCGGCAAGTTCGCCGGGCGAGACCGGAGACGTGACTGTTTCCTTACTATGGCGAGCCATAGACGGCAGTGTACGGCAGATAGAAGCACTTCTGCGAAAATCGTTGTGTGAGGCAGCTGCGTTTCGTACCGCCCGCTGTCCAGGTAACTGATATCCCTCTCAAGGTAGGAACGCTCTTGTTAGAACGCTATTGTCTTATGGTGGTGTTCCTGACTAGTTAATAGGAACGGTTCAGGAATTGTCGTGGCCCTCACGCAGATAACTTGAGAGGTAGTGCATGATCTACAGTCTTTTCGCGTATCCGGTTTCGGGAGTGATCAAACTGTGGCATGTGCTTCTCACGGCGCTAGGTGCAGATCCGATTTCATCATGGATTGCTTCCTTGTTTTTGTTAGTCATGACGGTCCGTCTTATTCTGCTTCCCTTTGCGTATGCGCAATATAAGTCGACTCGCATTCAAGTGAATCTGCGTCCGGTCATTAACCAGATTCGGGAAGAGTATAAAGATAAGCCGGGGACTGCGGCCCGGAAGGAACGTATAGCCAAGGAACAAAAGGCGCGAAAAGACGCTGGTTATCGGCTCAGTGCTGGGTGTTTACCGGTCTTTATCCAGTTGCCCTTCTTCTTAGGTTTATATCGCGTATTGATTCATATGGCTCGCTCCAAGGGCGGGCTCGGAGCCGCACAACATGAACCTATTGGTTTTTTAACCAGTCAAGATGTGGGGCAATTTCTTCAGGCTAAGGCTTTTGGTGTTCCTTTGCCGGCTTATGCGGCTATGGCGTCGGAACGTTTACAGGCAATGGGTACGGATAAGTCAACGATTTATACCTTGGCTGTTCCGTTGGTTCTTATCGCCTCGACTTTTACGACGATTAACATGTCGTATTCGACGTACCGCAGTTATCGCCAGTTGGAGCACGACAATCCCATTGCCGTGAGGATGCAGAAGATCATCATTCCTATGGCGGTTATGGGTAGTGCCAGCCCCTTATTATTTGGTCTGACGAGCCCGGTTCCTGTGGCCATCTTGTTCTACTGGGTGGGGAATAACTTGTGGACGATGAGCCAAAACATTTTGCTCTATCGGACGATTGATAAAAGGTTTCCCTATACTCAGGAATTTCGTGAGCATTATGCACGAACGAAGGCTGAGCATGATGAGGAAAAGCACGCTAAGAAAGAGAAAAAGCGCACTCTAAAGCGAAATAAGTGGCGCCGTCGGGGGAGGGGTTTGATACGTCCGTGGCGAATCCCCTCCCTGTGGTTGGAAGGTCACCGAGAGAAAAAGGCCTATAAGCAGGAGAAGAAACAGGCGAAGCTGGATAAGAAGCAGGAGAAGAAAGAGAAGAGAGCCGCTGATCGTGAGGCCGATAGGCAGGCTCGGCAAGCTGCGGCGGCGGCAGCAGCCCGTGCGAACAGGCCTCAGATTAAAGCGATTGAGACTGGCCGGCATGCTCTGAAAGAGACGCTAGAGACCCCAGAGTTGGATGAGAAGCGGAAGAAAATCATTGCGGCCCAGACGCATGGGGCAATGGTGCCGCAACAAATAGCGCACACTGCGAAAAAGCCGAAGAAGCGCCGTGGCCCGTCGTATTCGGGTTGGGGTCCACGCGAGTAGGCCGGAACCGCCCGCGACTAAATGATTAGAGATGTAATTGCTCGATCACTGTTTCGGCAATTTTTTGGGTTTTCACAGTTTGGGTTTGGTCAGAGTGGACAATAACGACCACCGGGCCCTTGTGAATTGCATACACTGCCGCATTCTCCGCTTGAGCGCGATATCCTTCCCACCCCGTCGGTTGGTTGGTGTGTTCAACATCGCCACCGCTGACGGAATTGTCTGAATTCTTTGTGATTGTTGCGGCATCGTCTGTTGTTCCCGGATGAGTGATAGCGGCGCTGATCATATCGATAGCTGCCTGTTCATTTTTAGCTGTCCGAATGATTGTTTGCGCCTGAGGCGTATTTCCATACGAAAGCCATTGGCAGGCTGGGGGATTAAACCGCTTATCGACGGACACTCCGGTGACGCGTTGCCCGTTGAGGTCCGCCATGTCCTGGTTGGCCAAGTACGGGCACGGCGTCGAGTCTGAAGCGTCAGAGGAGGGGCGGGCATCGATGGGGAGGCCATCGGCGGCTACCTCGGCTGAGGCGGCGTTAGAGCTGGCTGTAGAGCCATCTGATTCCGATCCGCTGGACCCGTCGTTGGAACATGCAGCCAGTGATACTGCTGTGATGGCGGTAAGAACGGTAGATATGGCCACGTGGGAGCTCTTGTGGCGTGTTAGGTGTCGTTTCATTTGTCGATTGTGGTTCGTGTATTTGTTGCAGGCGTTATCGGAACCGAAATGTCGGAATCGATATGTCGTGAAAAAAGCGATGAACACCGCTGTGTGCGGTATCCATCGCGGGCAGGATTTAATAACGGGAAACGGAATGTTTCGGTTTAGGAATCCTTGTTCACCGGGTGAGCGCGATCGTAAGCCTCGATGATTTCTTTCTTAATCTGGCCACGAGGTGCAACGTGGTAGCCATTCTCATTGGCCCACTTACGGATTGCGCGGTTGCGAGCCTTGGTGGCCTCCGAGGAAACATTGTTGCGGTACGAGGAACGACGACGTCCGCGGTCGTTTTCTTTTGTTGCGGAGGAAATGAATGGCTCTAAAGCCTCGTGGAATTTACGGGCGTTGTCTTCCGAGACCTCCAGCATGTATGCAGTGCCGTTAACGCTGAAGTGAATTTCTGTTGCGTCGGACTCGGTAAGTTCGGTCCCGTCTAGGTCATCAAAAATTTGTGGAACGTATCGACGTGCCATTGTTATCTCCTTATATCAATGTTTTCTTATGGTGAGGGAATCTAGCCACGATGAACCCTACGATCACGCGCCATGATTGAGCACTGTCACGCGGCAGCGTACGACGCGATGACATCGAATGGTCGCAACCATATGTCGATAACACCATATGCTACACCATTATGCGTATATATTCGGCGAAAGTCTACTCGTGCGCACCATTAATTTCTCTATTTATTGGAAAGCTTCTTTTAAAGCGCTCAGGCAGTCCTGAACACTATTAATGGCGTGCCAACAGATATTCCTGAGACGATTTCTAACCACTGTGAATCAGTTTTTACTACGCGTTTACACAGGGTGCTTTGATCTGGTGGGCATAATCCCGATCCAACTGCCAGCAAAACATAAGGAAGGCAAAGAGGTTGTATTAGAAAAGTAGACCCACCGTGCCGGCCGATATTCTGCCCACAAAGAAAACCTCCACAGGACGGAGAGCCCTGCGGAGGTAGGAATGCGATGGGTATTAATGCGCAATCTTGTGGTGGATCTCCGATTGCATGGCATCCAGCTCAGCTGATGCCTTCGATAGCGCGCGGTTACGCTGCTGCTTCGGCATCTTCTCTGCGCTCTCAATGTTATTGAGCAAAAGATCGAGCCGCTTATTGACATCCCTGGCGAAACCAGACGGGGCGTCCTTCGCCTGAACTCGCACATTCTCTACACGAGCTTTCAGCGGAGCACCATCGCCACGGAATCGAGACAAGTCCTGAGCAGACAGCCCCAGTTTCTTGGCTTTGTTGGCTACGCTTCGGCCTTCAATTCCATTGACTGCTCTGTAGATCAGGGGGATAACTACCGGAGCCGCCACGCGAAGCGCACCAGCCCACTTTGCAGCCTTAGCGGGCGAGAAACTCCGCTCACGAATTTGCTGCACAGCGGCCTGAGCAAGGTCCTTTTCGTGCTTGCGTTGGTCCTTGCGGTCCTTCGCATCCTGCTTCATGACCTTTTTGGCGGTCTTGTTCAGATATTTCTCTTTTTTCGCGTTGAGCTTCTTTTCATCCTTAGCGCGGGACTTCGCCTGACGCTTCGCGATCTTTTCAGCTAATTTACGGTCGCGACGTTTTTGACGTGCTCGCTTTAGTAATCCCATGATCCATCCTTGTTGAGTTCAGAGCTAATGCGCTGGCGCGTAACCGACCGGCACTTGCTCTGCGCTACCGTGTTGGAATGCTCAGTAGTTCACGTAAATTTTAACTACCTCTATCGTCTTCTACTCTAACGGTTATCCTGCCATAGAGCGTTAATTGTGGTGCCCTCACCAGATTTTGCGCGAGCCCGCCTGAAATAATGAACCTAATGACTGCACCGAGACCCCATCCCGCGGATACCCCCGTAGAGGCTACAGAGCTATCGGGATGTCGGTATCGCATTCGCCAACGCCGCACCTTCGATCGTGAAGGCCACCCTCGCCCACCACGCGAGGCAACTCGGGCACGTCAGGCCCGGTCGGAACTCGAACGCACGCTGGTATTCGGGCAGCTGAGCGACGACGGAGCCACCGTGCCCGGCGTCGGCAATAAAAAATCACTCACAATGACGATCGCTGATTGTGTACAGGAAGCTGGATCGACGGCCGATGCCGGATGGACGACGGCAGCCGAGACTCAGGCGGACCGCGATCATGCGGGGGCGCAACCCACACCCCAGGATCGTGAGGAGATGTGGGATGCCCAGGAGTGCGCCACCCTGGAGGCCCTGGCTGAGGGCATACGAGTGATTATCAACCCGCGGCTCACGGCGCGGATATCCATGGCAGAGTTGCAGAGTGCGCGCCCCGGTGTGGACGTGGCGAACCCATGGTGGTTGGCTGACCCCACTGATCCAGCGCTGAAACCCACGGATGACATCATTATCCGTACCGCGCCTGACCTGCTGGTTCGGGTGGATTCGTCGGCGCTCCCGCATGAGGCCCGCTACATGCCGGTCACTGTGAGTACGCACCAAGGCATCGTGCCGGACCCCACGCGGCGCATTATGTCGGTCTCCTTACCGAGGTTGGGCACATCGGCTCCTCTGTGGCGATCGGGGCGGGCCAAGACGCATTCGGGAGACATTCATCCGCTGGTCGCGGCGCATTATGCTCTTCGCGATGTCGGGTTGTCGTCCGACCTGATCGGGATTGTGGGGCAGGGGGCTCATGATGTCGCGGTGTGGCCCGTCGGCACGATGACTGACGGCTTTGTTGATGCCGTTCGAGTGCCTATCTCTACGCAGCCGCGAAAAATTAAGGCGTGCAGCACCTGCCGCTTTGAGAGCGATTGCCACGCAGAGCTGAAGCAGATGGACGATATCAGCCTCGTTCTTCACGGGGCGCGGGCGGACAAATATCGGCTTGCTGGAATATCCACTGTTCATCAGCTTGCCGACGCTGACTGTGGCGACGCCAGCACCATGGCATATGCGTACACGCAAGGGTGGACAGCGGTTCATCGCCCGGACAAGGTGAGGCAACGTCGGAATAAGCTGCGTGAAAACACGGCGGATGAAAACACGGCGCCCGAGAATGGAGTACGGACTGACCTTGCACGCGGCGATGCCGAGGTTGTTCGCAGGGCAGACGTCGAAATCGATGTGGACATGGAAGCGTACCTAGAGCGCGGATGCTACTTGTGGGGAACCTGGGACGGATCCACCTACCGGCCCTTTGTGACGTGGCAACAGCTGAACTCCGATGCCGAAGCACGAAATTTCGCCATGTTTTGGGCGTGGCTGATGGACCAACGAGACCGCGCACACGCCCGGGGTCAGAGCTTCGCTGCCTACTGCTACGGGGCACAGGGGGAGAATATGTGGCTCAAGCGGTCCGCCCAGCGCTTTGGCGGGCTCACCTTCAGCACTGCCACCTCCGAAGCCCCGGCACCAGCGTCTGCAACAACGGTCACTGTCCCTCCCGTCGCGGAAGTCAATCAGTTCATCCGTTCGCCAGAATGGGTTGACGTGTATGCAGCCGTCAAAAGCGAACTCGTGGGGCCAGCAGGATTGGGTTTGAAAACTGTCGCACCACTGGCCGGTTTTCACTGGGAAGACGCCGACATGGACGGGGAAGCATCATTATCGGTGTTTATGCAGGCAAAAGGGGTCGACCCATTAGCTCCAATCCCCACGGGAGTGACGGGTGAACACGACGCCCGTGCTCTACTCCTTCGCTACAACAGGGATGACTGCCGCGCGACCGCCGTAGTCAGGAACTGGCTCACGGCAGGCGCGCCAGGTGTGCACACCATGCCCACCGCACGCGCTACGGTTAACTGACCTTGATCTTGCCCATCGCGCCGCGTTCAGCGTCGGCAAACTGGTGATTAACCATCGTGTAGGTACCGGCCTCGGGGAAGTCGGCTTCCACAAAACCGCCCTGAGCGGCCAAAAGGTCAAGCGCCTGAGAACCGCCATCGTCGACACCGAAGGCGTCACGCCCATGTCGGAGAGTGTACGAGCCCTCCTTGTAACTGGTATCAAACTGCGTTCCCACAATGTGGAAGGACTCGGAAATATTCGGGCCCGCATTGAGCAGCCAGAACCGTGCGCGCTCACCGTGCTTGAGCTCGAGAGGCTTTTGGACGTACTGATTCTCCAGGCCGTTAAACACCACCTTGCTGGGCTGTTCGCTGCGGAGCAACGCGGAATCAACCGGATTGTCTTTGTCCTTACCCAGGCCATACAACTCCGACTGAACCATGATGTATTCATGATCCACAGGGTCCAAGTCCGGCGGATCAATAATCACAGCACCGAACATGCCGGCAGCAATATGCATACTGATCGGGGCCGTACCGCAGTGATACAACCAGACCCCGGCGTGTTCTGCGCGGAACCGGTACTCCAGCGATTCACCGGGTTTGATGGACCGCATGGGTTCGTCAGGGCTCACCATGCCCGCGTGGAAATCAATTGAGTGGCTAATTGAACCATCATTCTTGAGGTGGACGACGAACTCATCGCCGACGTGACCACGCAGCACCGGCCCCATGGGCGCACCATTGAATGTCCACGACGCACGCTTCGTGCCGTCCTCTCGGATTGTCCGATTAACCTGCGAGACCGTTAAATCAATATTGTGTGTGGTCCCCTCGGGCGCAGGCCCCACTGATGGATCACGGATCACCTCTTGTTTCAGCGGACTATCCGTATTTGTCGATGCCATAGAGTGCCCGCCGGCATGAACATCATCCTTATCCGACGCGGTATCGGCATTGGAATCGCTATCGGTGGAGTTCGCTCCGGCGGAACCGCTTGAGCCGCCCTTGGTATTCACGGTCAGTTCCATACCGCGCATTTGGTGGCCGGGGATGGTGCACCAACCTTTGGTCTTCTTCGTAATCACGCCCGACGTGAACGTTTTGCTCTCTCCGGGGTCCACTTTCCCCGTTTCGCTGCCATCGGCCAGCTTGAGGTCATGGACTTGGTCGCCGTCGTTCTTCAACGTCACTTTCAGGCGATCACCAGCCGGAACGTCGATAGAATTCGGGCTAAAAGACATGCCTTTGGCCGTCACGGTGACCGACGTCGTATGCCCGGTTGCTGCGACAGTGGAGCCCCCGGAATTGTCTGACGAACCATTGCCGCTACCGGTTATGGCGAGAGTCGCGCACGCGATGAGAGCAATCGCAGACATGGTGGCCGCAACCTGTGCTAGTGGTGATCGTGAATGAGGTGGGTTCGGAGGAATTGCGCGGGTGGACGTGTGGGTGGAGGCCGTGCTGCTCGTGCTAACGCCAGTAGCGTCGTCGGCGCCGGGAGCGCCGGGAGCGCCGGCAGTGCGTGCAGAGTCGGTAGACGAAGCTGATGAAGCAGACGAAGCAGACGACATTGCCGATTTATCAGCCTTTTTCCGACGCGCCGCAGCTTGCGCTCGAATCGTCCTAACCTGGTTTTTAGCCGACACAGCAGCCAGCGGAACAAACAGCGCTAAACCAATACCCGCAGCAAATGATCCCACAATGTGAAGCCACCCGCCCACGGGGAGAACCCACAGGATCAAGCCGACGTTCACCATTGTCGTCCGCGCAGGTCCCATGAAATCTAGAGTCGCAAGCCCCTGTGACACAGCCTTACCGCCACCGCCCATTGTCGAGGGAAGCAGGTAACACATCACACCAATGAGCAACTGCGCGCCGAAACCAACCACCAGAGGAACCGTCGGCGTTGAAATAATCTCGTCCGGGTTCACAATCTGGCTGATCCCCGCGACCAGCATCGTGCCAATCACCCAGACAACAGCGAACACCACCGAGGAGCGCGCAAAAATGGCGGGAGGCTCGTGGGAGACGCGCCGGGAATTCCGGACGATGCCCGCCCACGGGCGGGCGCACAGGATCCAGCCCGCCCCGTAAATCACCATGCCGATACCGACGAGCTCGAAGCGTCCGGAAATCGTGCCGATGCTCAGGACCAGGATGCCGGCCAGCATCGCGGCGAGCGTCGGAACTGGGCGGAATGACGATACGCGGGCACGCCAAATAGCTGGGAAAAGAATGGTCAGCGTGCCCGCCGCGGTCAGGCCGACGAAGCCGAGCACATTGACCGCCATGTGCATCACAATCAGCCGGTCATGCCACGTCCCCGGAAGAGGATGGGCCAGGGTCGCTCCCAAGCCCGCGCCGATGGGCAAGATTAACGACGCTGCAATGTAGAACATGACGATCGCCGCGTAATCACCCAGTTCAGAGCCAGATTTTGCGGCACCGCGACGTGCCTTCACCCATTGCGAAATGAGGGAGATCGCGTGGATCGCCACGGCCACACCAACGATGACAGCTCCCACAGTGACGACGATCCACGCCCACTCCTGCGCGCCGCGTGCGGCGTCGTTAAATGCCTGCCCGATGACGCAGAGAATAACGCCCACGTTGAGGGCATAAATTAAAGCCACCTGCCTCGGCCGGGAGGAGTCGGGGAGCCGCTGGTGGAGGAACTTTTCGGTGAAGTGCTGCGACCACACCATGATCGAGTTCATCAGCGCACCGAGGGTGAAGAAATGGACCATCATCCAGCGGTTATTCGGCACAAACGGGTGCGCCAGGGCGAGGACGATGATGGCAGCGAGCCACAAGCTCACGGGGCGGGACGCGCGCCGGTGCCATGACTTCGCTGATGTCTTCGAGGACGATGACTCGCGCGGCCGGCCGGAAGCAGGCCCGTGAGACCGGCCGGGGCTGGTCTGCCCAGCGGAATTGTCGTCGGCGGAGTGAGAAGACCGAGCCGAACCATCAGGGGAGACGGGGAGAGATTCATCGCGGGAACTCATAGTGATTTCTACGCTATTCCACACCGAGGACAAACGGGAAAATGGGCATCGAAAATGTGCAGATAATCATGCTCCGCGCCTTTCGAACACCCTTACTTCGGTCTACCCTGTGCTCATGGGATTTCTTTTTGGCACTCAACCCACACCAACAAGCATCGTGAGCAGGGAAGATGCGCTCCCCGGGCGTGATGAACCTATCCTGCCACACCCCGCACCGCACACAGTTCTGGGAACACCCATCGACGGACCGTGGAAAGACGGGCAGCGCAGCGTCGTCGTGGGGCTCGGATGCTTTTGGGGAGCCGAAAAACTCTTCTGGGCGATCGATGGCGTAGAAAGCACAGCGGTCGGTTATGCCGGTGGGTATACACCGAACCCCACGTACCGGGAAGTATGCACAGGTCGGACCGGCCATGCCGAAACCGTCCGCATCATCTATGACCCCCACACAGTGTCCTTCGAGGATCTCATCCGCACATTTTTCGAGGCACACGACCCGACGCAGGGCTTTCGCCAGGGGAACGATGTGGGCACCCAGTATCGTTCCGTGATTTACGCACAGACCGAGGACGAAGTGCAGAAAGCCCGTGAGATAGCGGAGTCCTTCTCTCGCTCACTGGCCGACGCCGGCTATGGGGACATCACCACCGACATTTCTTTACTGAGCGACACACCGACGAAAACGATGTACCTCGCGGAAGATGAGCACCAGCAGTACCTGGATAAAAACCCCAATGGCTACTGCCCGGTTCACTCAACGGGAGTCGCCTGCCGGTGACGGTGTCGCTCGGGTCGATGGGGTGGTGCGCGCGATGAACAACGCAATCACTGTTGCTATGGCCAGCCCGGCAAGCAGCCACACGACGAGCCCACCCCACTCCCACGAGTGGAGAACATGGCCGGAGAGCCAGCCTACGATTGATGACCCCATGTAGTAGCAGAACAAATACATCGACGACGCTTCCGCCCGGTTGGTCGTAGCAACCACTCCGACCCACCCCGACGCCACGGAATGGGCCGCGAAGAAACACGCCGTGAATAGTAAAATTCCCAGGATGCTACTGATGAGCTCGGGGGAAAACAGTACAGCCATGCCGATCATCATGCCGACAATCGACCCGACAAGGACACGCGCCCGCCCGAACTTCTGGACCATCGTCCCGGCCTGCGTCGCACTCCACGTTCCGGAGAGATAGAGGAAGAAGATAGCGCCGGCGACGCCCTCGCTGAGACCAAAGTGTCCTGTCAAACGGTAGCCAACATAGTCATATAGCGACACGAAGGCACCCATGAAAAGGAAAGCAAGGGTGAACAGCGCACTCAAGCGCGGGTTTTTCACGTGCTGGGCAATGGCGCTGAACTCCGATTGAAACGTCAAACGCTTAGGCTGGAAACGCTGTTGATCGGGAAGCGCCCATGACGTGATAAAGGCAAAGATAATGGCTACCGCCACGGTAGCCGCGAGCGCCCATCGCCACGATGCGAACTCCAGGACGCCAGCGGGAATGACGCGGCCGGACAGCCCACCCACCGACGTCCCCGCAACGTATAACCCCATCACGTGAGGAACGTGTTTCGGGTGAATCTCCTCCGAAAGATACGCCATCGCCGTCGCTGGAACCCCCGCAACAGCGATGCCTTGCAGTCCACGCAAGGTAATCAGCATGCCGACCGACGTCGAGAAGGGGAGAAGGAGACCCAGCAAGGTAGCGGATAGGGCACTGAGCATGATGACTCGTTTGCGTCCGAAGCGCTCTGAAATGACCGACGCTGGAATGATGGACAGCGCGAGCATCCCCGTCGTCGCGGAGACGGTTAGTGATGCCGTTGCCGGCGTGACATGGAGGTCCTCGGACAGCACGGGGAGGAGAGCCTGTGTGCAGTAGAGGGCATTGAATGATGCCAACCCAGCGCCCACCATCGCCAAGATGACTTTGCGGTACATGGGGGATTGTGGCGTGTACCCGTCAGGTAAGCCCTGAGTGGCCATAGTGTGACACCTGATTTCCCGGCTCGACGCTAGATGTGCCTGACGTTGGATCTACCTGACGGTAGATATCCCTTTTGCTTGATAGACCTATTGTAAGTCCCGCTGTGTGCGTGGTTATGTGGGCCACGTATGGCAAGCCGCGTATGAAAAGAAGAGGCACCCGCAGGTGCCTCTTCCTCTAACGCTTCTTACCGTGGCCGCCTATCTATCGTGGCCACGCGTGTGACCAGAAAGTGGCCATAGGGCATTACTTTGACTTGGCCCGTGCGTAGCGCTCTGCCACATCCGCCCAGTTGAAGACGTTCCATACGGCCTTGACGTAATCAGCCTTCACGTTCTTGTACTGGAGGTAGAAGGCGTGCTCCCACATGTCCAGCATCAGTAGTGGGGTGAAGTCAACGGAAACGTTGCCCTGCTGGTCGGTCAGCTGCTCGATAATGAGGCGACCAGCGATGTGGTCGTATCCGAGAACGGCCCAGCCGGATCCCTGAAGGCCAGTAGCAGCAGCGGAGAAGTGATCCTTGAACTTCTCGAAGGAGCCGAAGTCGCGGTTGATAGCCTCGGCCAGCTCACCGGTCGGCTCGCCGCCACCGTTCGGGGAAAGGTTCTTCCAGAAGATGGAGTGGTTGGTGTGACCACCAAGGTTGAAGGCAAGGTTCTTGGAGAGTGCGCGAATCTCGTTGGCGTCTGCCCCTTCTTCGCGGGCCTTCTCTAGCTTCTCCAGCGCAGTGTTTGCGCCAGCAACGTAGGTTGCATGGTGCTTGTCGTGGTGAAGCTGCATAATCTCGCCAGAGATGTGAGGCTCGAGAGCGTCGTAATCGTAGGGGAGATCAGGAAGTTCGTACACAGCCATTTCAGTACCTTTCGTTAATAGCTAACACGCGCCGCTAAAACCTGGCGCATTGTGATTTTCTCAACAGTGTGACTCGCACAACTAATTTGTGCGTGAAACCCAGTGTTGTGGAAGTCCGAGGGTTTCGCAACCTTTAACGTGAAGAAATTTTTCTTTATTCCGAAATGAAGACGATAAATGGGTGCAGGTCGAGGCCATAAAAGATGAAAAACACCCTATTAATCAGGACGAATCCATAAGATTAAGGTAGGCTGTGGATATGTGGGCTGTTGTGCCCTAAAAAAGGGGGAGAGGCGGCATAGAGCGCTCATGAGGAAACAAAAGAAACCCATATTCAATCAATAAGAACCGGGGGTATATGTTTGATTGCTTGTCAAAATACTAGCGTATTCGGGCAAAACCGGGCACAATAACACTGAAGAATACATCACGGCACATACGCGCCGTCGCACCATCTTTTTCAGATCTCATTCCTTGGAGGAATTCTCATGGCAGATCAAGAACACCGCCGCCTTGGTAACAAAATCGTTCTAATTGGCGCTGGCGACGTCGGAATCGCCTACGCCTTCGCCCTCATCAACCAGGGTGTGTGCGACGAACTGGCCATTATTGACATCGACGAAAAGAAGACCGCCGGCAACGTCATGGACCTCAACCACGGCGTCGTGTGGGCATCGAGCCCGACCAACGTCAAGGTAGGCACCTACGACGACTGCGCCGACGCGGCGATGGTCGTCGTCTGCGCAGGCGCTGCACAGAAGCCAGGTGAAACCCGGCTGCAGCTCGTCGACAAGAACATTAAGATCCTGAACAGCATCATTGGAGATGTCATGAAGCACGATTTCGATGGCATCTTCCTCATTGCGTCGAACCCTGTCGACATCCTGACTTACGCCACCTGGAAGATTTCCGGCCTGCCCAAGGAACGCGTTATCGGTTCGGGCACGGTTCTGGACTCCGCACGGTTCCGCTCCATGCTGGGCGACATGTACGACGTTGCCCCGAGCTCCATTCACGCCTACATCATCGGTGAGCACGGCGACTCGGAACTCCCGGTGCTGTCCTCCTCGACCGTCGGCGGTGTGTCGATGCGCAAGAAGCTCGAAAAGGACCCCGAGCTGCACGGACGTTTGGAGAAGGTCTTTGAAGAGACCCGCGACGCCGCCTACACCATTATCGACGCCAAAGGCTCGACCTCCTTCGGTATCGGCATGGGCCTAGCTCGGATTACGCGTGCTGTCCTGCAGAACCAGAACGTCGTCCTTCCTGTTTCTGCATACCTGCAGGGTGAATACGGCGAAGACGACATCTACATCGGCACCCCGGCCCTGGTGAACCGTGGCGGAATCCACCGCGTTATCGAGCTGGAACTCGATGACCACGAAGCTGAGCAGATGAAGGCATCAGCTGCGCAACTGCGTGAAATCAAAGACCGCTTCTACGGCCCGAATGCCGATCAGGAAGCAACGAAGTAGTATTCGGTCGTACGAGAAATCCGCCGCTCCGGAGGGCACATAGTGGAACAGAATGGTCATAATGGTGAACTCAACGATGCCAGCACGTCAGGGGCATCGTCGTCGAAGGCAACGACGACAAATTCAGCGACGACCTCACTGAATGAGTTGATCCGTGGTGTCAGTAGCCTCCTGACCATGCTCAGTGAGGTCGACCACGATAAACGCGACCTAATCGACGCCGCAGACGCGGAACACCGTGAGGGGGCTCGCAATGTGCAGCACTTCGCGCGCCTCCAGGCCGATGATGCCCGCCACATTATTGCCCAACTGCGGGCGGTAGGAATCCGTGTATCCGACCAGGCTCCTGTTGCCGACCAACTCCGCGCGGCGAAAACTCTGCTGCAGAACCTGGGTGGACAGTCCAGTGACGACGGCAGTGCCGACTGTGCTGCCGAGGGCGAAGGCTATGATATCGCCCGTCTAGCTGCAGCGATTGAGCGTTCCCAGGAACAGCTAGCGTCCAACAGCTCTGCTCTGTTGGGTGAACCCCGGGATGGCATGCCGAGCTGCGTCATGGTAACTCTCCCCACTGAAGCAGCCGACGATCCCGACCTTGTCCAGTCCTTCGCCGACGCGGGGATGGACATCGCCCGGATTAACTGCGCGCACGATACTCCCGAAGCCTGGCGGGCAATGGCAGCGAACGTCCGTGCCGCCAGCGCACGCGTCGGCCGCGAAATCAAAATCTCCATGGACCTGCCGGGGCCGAAACTGCGGGTCGGGGCTATCGAACCCGGCCCGCGGATCGCGCGTACCCGCGTGACCAGGACGAAGACCGGGCGGATTTTGACTCCCTCCAAGCTGTGGATCACCCCGTTTGACCACAACGCCACGACACCGGCGCCTGTGCCCGAGGGCCTTCCTGGCCGTCCGACGCTGGCCATCCAGGTCGATCCGGAATGGTTGCAGACGGTCAACGAGGGCGATGAGCTATCCATGTTGGATGCTCGCGGATCCAAGCGCTATATGACCGTGCACAAGGTCACTGACGAGGGAGTGCTTGCCTACGGACGCCAAAACGTCTACTTGGCCAATGGCAGCCTGGTCGCATGCCAGTACATCAAAACTCGGATCCACGGGATCGGGCGCTCTGAGCAGCGTGTTCACGTCGACGTTGGGTCACGCCTGACGCTGACCAGCGACCCTACGCCCACCGACCCGACGGACGATATCCCCGCCATCAACTGTGGTGAGCCACAAGCTATCCGTAGTCTGGACGTCGGTTCCCGGGTTCTTTTCGACGACGCGAAAATCGAGTGCGAAGTTACCTCCGTCACCCGCGCCGGTGAGAAGGACGCCGAGGACAACACCGCGGAGTACGATTCCGTGGAACTCGTCGCCGTTCACACCCGTGAAGGCGGGAAGAACCTGCGTGAAGGTCGTGGGATTCACTTCCCCGGCATCCACGTTCCGCTGCCCGCGATGACCGACGAGGATCGCGCCATCCTCCCTGAGATCGTTCGCACGGCAGACATCATTGCGCCGAGCTACGTCCGCTCCGCCGAGGACCTCACGGAAATTCTCGACGCCATCGAGAAAGAAATCGACGTAGCAGCGTCGGAAAGCGAAGACCCCGCCGCAGTTAGCGCGCGCATTCGGAACCTTGGCGTTATGCTGAAGATCGAATCCGAAGAATGCTACAATGACCTACCTAATGTGGTGACCGAACTGCTCCGTCACAGGAACTCGGGCGTCATGATTGCTCGTGGTGACCTCGCGATGGAACTCGGCTTCAGCCGCATGTCCGAAGCCCGCGAACAGATCATGGACGTGGCGAATGCTGCTCACATTCCCACTATCTTCGCGACGCAAGTCCTCGAAACCATGGCGAAATCCGGGCTGCCCTCACGCGCAGAGATCACCGATGCCGACGTTGCGCTGCGTACCCAAGGCGTCATGCTGAACAAAGGAACGCACATTCCGGATGCCATCAACATCCTCAACAGGATCGGTAAAGCGCTCAACACCAGTGACAATTCTCTAGATTCACGAAGCCGAGGACGGGCCTAACGAGCACACGGCTGGCTCGGCGGAAAGAAAGAGAACCGATGGAGATCATCGCCCACCGCGGAGCCAGCTGCGACCACCCCGAACAGACACTCGCTGCCTACGATGCCGCGCTCTCCGAAGGAGCCGACGGCATAGAATGCGATATCCGCCTCACCAAAGACGGACACCTCGTATGCTCACACGACCGAACATTTGAACGCGTCGCGGGAGATAAACGCCCCATCGCGGAACTCACCCGCGATGACCTCCCCAGTATCAACGTGGGCACCACCGCGGAACCGCAACAACCGTTGCTTTTTAGTACGCTCCTGGATCTCGTTGAGGACACAGACTGCGGACTGTTTGTCGAAACGAAGCACCCGTCGGGATATGGCGGACAGCTAGAAAAGACGCTGGTTTCGGTGCTTCGCGACCGTGGCCACGTCGACAATCCCCGGCTGCACGTCATCTCCTTTTCAGCCATGTCGCTCGCGAGAATGCGGCACCTTGAGCCCTCTGTACACCGCATTCTGTTGCGGCGCGAAATTCAGCGCCCGCTCGGACCCATTCTCTGGCGAATGGATATTCCGCAGGCGTATGGACCGTCCATCGTGAACGCGAAGCTGCGTCCGGGGCTGATTCGGCGTGGTGACGGTTGCTACACGTGGACCGTCAACACGAGAAATGACGTCATGTGGGCAGCTCAGCACGGGATTGATTGGTTGGCCACCGACAAGCCACGCCAAGCGCGCGAGTGGATGGATGAAGCGTCGGCCCAGGCTGAGTATCCGACGGCGAGTTGAGTGGGAACGCTGTCTCGCTTGGGGAGCGCCATGTTGTGTGGGGAGTACCGCGCCGCGTCGAAAAGCACGGGCCAGAAACTCCTGATTTGCTGCTACAAACTGGCTAGCTGGGGGAGTGGGCAGGTAGCCTAGGGCAGGTGTCAAGGAAGAAAAAGAAGAATGAGAATCTGCCCGAAGGAATGACCCGTCGCCAAGCGAAGTTGGCTAAGCGGGCCGCCGAACGTGCAGCACTAGAGCGTGACCCGCGACCATTCGGGGGTTTTGCGTCGGAAGCAGATCTTATTGCCATGCAGGAATTCGCCCCGTCCGCACGGGCGAAAATCTCGGTGAAGGGCGTGGACTACCCCGTCTACCTCGTGACCGTCCTGCCCGGAGCAACCGCCGCTATCGTGCGCGATACCGACGGCGACACTCCCCCTACCGCGTTCGTTGCCCTTCAGCGGCAGCACCGCGGGCCGAACCCCCACAAGGATCTAGCCCACACCCTTGTTTGGTTGCAGACTGCTCAACCAGGGCAAACGCTGGGAACATCCATTGCCGACGGCACCGAGCCGGAGTTGAGCGAGCTGATGGACCCCGCGCAGAAGCTCGACGTACAAGTCGAGAAGGACTTCGACTGGTGGCTCCCGGAGGGACAGACCATCGATCCTGCCATGCAGCAAAACATGAAGCAGGTCAATGAGTCGATGCTCCCGACCGAGAGAGTCGACGTATCCGCGCCGGGCGCGGTCTGGTGGACCGATGGCGGCGACAAAGGTTACATCCGCTGGATCCGACAGGATGACGAGGACGCGTTATTTACCGCGTTGGCCCGCCTGTACGCCGCTGGGGACTTGACCCTGGGCGAAGGCACACGCTTTGCCGGGGCGTTCCGCACCCACGGTGTTGCGGTGCCGGTTTTCGACGTCGATCCCACGGTAACGGCGCAAGAATTCCAGGAGCCTATTCAGGAACTGGCTGTTGCACTGGAAAAGGCGTTGGCCGTGGACACGCCGTTGACTGCCGACGAGCGCAAGGCGCGGGATACGATCCGCTCCCGCCAAGTGACTATCCGGTAGACGGCTAGCGCAACGACTTGAATAGTTCCTGTGCTCCGTCGTCGTCCCATATATCGACGTCCCCGACATCTGTGGATTCATAGGATGCGATGGGGATCGTTTCGTTACGTGGTGACATGCCCAACCCAATGCCCAGGCGCACGAGATTCCACACGTGATCGTGCTTGTCCACTGTGAAAGAATCCGTCATGCGGCTGACAAAAGGGAAGAAGCGGAACGGGTTGAGGAACGTGGTGGGGGATAGCGCCTTCTTCACCAGCGCGGCGAGGAACGTCCGCTGGTTCCGGGCGCGGCCGATGTCGCCGTCGTCCATCGAATGCCGTGACCGAACGAAGCCCAGGGCGGTGGGGCCATTAAGTTTCTGGCACCCCGGCTGCAGATTAATCCCAGCGAGCGGGTCATCCATGGGCTGCTCGACGCAGATTTTGACGCCGCCCACCGCATCGACAACCCCGGCAAACCCGCCGAAACCGATCTCCGCATAGTGGTCAATGCGCAGGCCAGTGGCCTGTTCCACCGTCTGCTGGAGGAGCTGCGGGCCGCCCAGAGCATACGAAGCGTTGACCTTGTCTTTCCCATGACCGGGCACATCGACGTATGAATCGCGGGGGATGGATACCATCGTCGCTTTCCCCACGAAGGGGATATGCACCAGGATGATGGAATCTGTGCGTCCGCCACCCGTATCGCCGCCGGTAGACAGCTCAGCCTGCTGATCCTCAGAGAGGCCATCACGCGAATCAGAGCCGACGAGCAGCCAGTTCGTTCCCGAACCGCCGCTGGGTCGTCCGCCATAATTCGCCAGAGCGTCAACGCGATGGAGGCGAAGATCCACCCACACCATCGTCCCGAGGGCAACGAGTATGAGGACGCCCAAGAGAGCTCCTAGCTTGCGCCACCACCCGGACGATCGCCACCAACGTCCACGGCTTGTGGCGGACGAAAGCCATCGACGGCCTCGGCTTGGGCCGGAAGGGTGGCCCTTCTCGGAGGGTCGGCTGCCGGTGGGAGGATAACTGGGCGCGCCGGTGCGTCGGTTATGCTCTACGATCCCACGAGGAGGCAACGGCTGAGAGTATCGACGGGAGCTCGAACTGTAGTCCCCGGGACGTCCATCACGGCGGCGTGGTGATTGAGGGGAATCGGTTCGCTCCGACTGCCCGCTTTGGTATCTCGCACGGGACGACGCAGGCCCCGGTTGCGCACGAAAGTGCTGGTATTCGTGCTTCTCGTGCCGCGCAGGAGAGCTCCCCCCGGAGTAGTCGACGCGAGACCCGTCGGCCCGGTTGCTGCCGGTACGCCTACTGTTTGCTTCGTGACGGTGACCCCCACCATCAGCACCGTTGCTCGAAGCTGCAGTGTTTTTCCCCGACCGGCGTCGGATAGGTCGCCCGTAGCGGTCGACGATCGGGCGGCCATCAGGGCCGCGGAGGTAATCGTCATCGCTAGTGGTATTCATGTGAATAATGTTACTGGGTGTGGCGTCGGCGCACGTGGTGGCGTCCACCCGATGCCCGCGGAGCATCCGTCACAACAGGTAGCGGAGCGGTCATATCATTGCGATACCTGTGGGACAGCGACGGCCCCGATGACCGCAGCCATTCGTCGTCACGGTCATGTGTTTGTCGCCACTGAGTGATGCGCGACCGTGTGCGTGGAGGGAGAACCGAGCCGGGCAGAAGGGCCATGATACACATCAGCAGAATGAGCCCAATGAGGGCGATTAAGCCGCCGGACTGAACATGGACCTTCGCCTGGGCCGCGGCCCCCACCACATCGGAGAGGGGCGGGACGAAGAACAGGCTCAAACCGATGGTGAGAAAACCGGCCAGGCGACGACGTTCCGCCAGGACTATGGACCCGAAGGCGGGGAGTAGCGCAACCTGGAAATAGTGGGTCCACACCAGCCCAGAGTAAGCCGTCGCGATGCTGGTAATTCCCACCATGAACAGCGGGAACGCATATTCCCGACGCACATACGCGGCTGCGAGGACCAGAATGGCGAGCAACGCTGCCAGGATGAGCGGAATCACCACTACCCAGGTCGGTGGATTGCGGATGATGGGCACCCAGACGTTGTCGTCGTCGCCAAGATGGCTTCTCAACATAATCGACGCGAAACTCTGGCTCTCCAGGGCGACAACGCGGGCGGAGGATAGGTCGTGAATAACACGGATCCAGGTGCGGAATACGTCCGTTCCTAGCGCGACCAGCGACACGAGGAACGCCACCACAGTGGTGACGACGGCGACGCCGGCTGTACGGCGTGACCGACGGAAAAGGAACATTGCGGTGATCAGAGCGAAAGGACTGAGCTTCACGACGCTGACCAAGCCGAGCACAATGCCCGCCGAGCGGGGACGAGTGCGCGCAGCGGCGATCGCGTAGGCGATGCCCGCGTAGATCAGCGGGCTTGTTTGGCCCAGACGAATAGCCATGGAAAAAGGCGCTGAGACCCAGGCCACCACAACGACGGGCAGCAGGAGAACGAGCGGGATAGGCCGCCCCACCCAGACGCGATAGGCGCAGGCGACAGTGATCACCATGGCCCAGCCAGAGAAGAATCCCAGCGCGAGCGTTGAAAAGTCGTAGCTCATGATGCGGGTGATGAGGCTCATCACTTCGGCCACGATCGGCGCCTGAATAAACGGGTGAGGCAAGGGGGATGTCACGTGCTCATTGGCAAATGGTGCCCAGTACTCCCCGGCCCAGCGTGCAAAATCCTGATGGTTGTAATCGTAAATATGGTTCTTATCGCCTTGCGCGACGAGCTTGCCGGCGATCCACAGTGAGGACCAATCATCTGTCTGTCGGTGGGAGTTCCACGCCAAGACAGTGACAAGGCCAGAGAGCACAGCAACGATATGGCCCATTCTGCCGACGATGTGGCCACGCTGACGTGGCGATGAGCCAGAGATGAAGGTGGAATGGGGTGCGTTAGCGTGGGCGAAGCAGCGGGCGACTGCGGACCGTGCGCGTGGGGTGGAGCGATTGGCTATGGGTGTGCTGGTGCGCCTCGTTGCAGATGCCCCCGCACCCCACGGCGCCCGAAACTCCGGTGCAGAGTTGGGGAGCCCAGCGCTAGCCGCCCGACGTGCGGGCACCACAACGGCGGCTGCCAGCAAGAACAGCATGATAATCGTCGCCATTAAAGCCCCGCCAGGGACATAAAAGCCTGTTTGAGCAAAGTAGCGGTTATCGTGCTGCGACGAAATAACGTCGGAAAGCGGAGGGAAATAGAGGACACTGATCATCGCAATGCAGGCCACCGCCCACCTGCGGCGCGCGGTCAGCGCGAACACGCCGAAGGCCGGCAACACAACGATGATGAAATAGTGCGTCCACACGAAGCCGGAGAAACACGTGGCCACGCACATGGCGCCCACCATGATGATCTCGAAGGCCCGCCCCCGACAGCGGTACGCCGCGATGGCCAAGGCCAGGGCAATCACGGCGGCCAGCATCATTGGTGTGACCACCATCCAGCCGGGCGTGTCCTGGATAATCGGCGCGCCCGCGGGGCCCTCGTCGATAAGATGGCGCTTCATGATTGACACGAAGGTCTGGCTCGTCGGTGCGATCACTTTGAACGTGGAGAACATGTGAACCCGCGCACGCCAGATTTCGTGCAACGGCCACCCCACGGTCAGCACAGAAAACCCGAAGCAGAGAGCCGTTGTCGCGATCGCAATGAGTGACGTCCGGCGTGAACGACGAAACAGCAGCATCAGAGGGATAAGAGCCAACGGCGTGAGCTTAATGACACTGACCGCACCTAGCACAATGCCCGCTGACCAGGGATGACGACGCGCTGCCGCGATGCTATAGGCGATCCCAGCGGTGACCAAGGGCGTCGTTTGTCCCAATGTGATCGACCACTGGAATGGGGTGGAAAGCCACACCACCACCGTGACGCCGACCAACACGCCCATGGGGATCGGGCGGTGAAACCACACATAAAATGCGCTGGCCACCAGCACGACCAGCGCCCATCCCGACGCCACCGTCAAGAAGAACACCGATGTGTGGAATGACATTACGAATGTCAGGGCCTCAGCCATTTGGGCAACGAATGGTGCCTGAACAAACGGATGCGGTGAGGCTGATGTGACATCTTGCTGGGCGAACGGCTGCCAGAAAGGGCCTGCCCAGGCAGCGAAATCGTCGGGGGCGTAGTCGTAGATGTGCGGATCATCACCCTGGCGGAGGAGCTTGCCGGCGATCCACAACGCGGCCCAGTCGCCGTTCTCACGTGGGCCGTGCCAGATTAATTGCGTCAGAAGCCCGACAAGGAGGCCCAACACATGGGCCGGCCACCCGATAATCGCGGCTGAGCTGCTCTCCGAACCGCGGGTGTGTGTTCTGCTTAGTGCTTCACGGGCACGGCCGGTGCCAAACCGGCTACCACTCCGAAGCGACAAAGCAGGCACAAAATTTCCTTCCGACAAAAGTATCGCTTACCAGTGATAACGCTGGCAGCACCCCGGCGACGGCAGGGGATGTTCCGGCCTAGCGATGATGACGCTCAGGCTCTGGGGCTGCGCTCACCCGGTTCATGCTCATCCGGTTCATGCTCATCCGGTTTTGCGGAATCTGCAGGTGACGCAGCTACAGGTGAAACCAAGCGTTGAGTATATCGAAACGCGTGGGGCCAGAGTTACACGGCCTTGTGGGGGCACATCATCTAGAGCCCTAGCCACGGCAGATGCCCCGCGAGCAGCGCCGCGCCCACAAATGCCACGCAATCAATTACCGCATGAGCAATGATCAGCGGCCACACACGGCCTGTGCGTTCGAAATACGTTCCGAAAATCAGCCCCATGATCGCGTTCCCCACGCCCGCGCTCGGCCCCTGGTACACGTGGTACAAGCCTCTCAACAGCGCCGAGGTGACCACGCGCGGCGCCCCCGACACACCACACTGAGCCAAACGGGTCTGCAACCACCCCACTACGACCACTTCCTCGGCCCAGGCCGTCGCGCACGCGGAAATGATCAGCAACACGTACGACCACCAGGCACGGACCCCCGCCGCAGGATCAACCGTCGCCGACAAATCCCACGCGCGAGCTACGCCATAAAAGCACAGCCCGGGCAGGCCAATCGCCACAGCGGCCGCCAGCCCATGCCACACGTCGGACAGTCCGGACCAGCGCAAAAACCGCACAGGATTCGTCGTCACAGGATGAACCCACAACATATACACAGCCAGCGCGCCCCAGGCCACCAAGGTCCCTGCCGACAACACCTGCAGCGACACATCAAGCCAGGCGACCGGCGCCTGCGAAGGATTCAACTGCGCGGTCTGGCCCTTCAGCGGTGTCGGAGAGGCCAGCGCCTGCACCAGGCGCAGCGCCGCCCGCAGCCCCGACATCCCGAATGTCACGGCCAGGACAATGACAATTTCCCAGCGCAGCGTCGCGATGGAGCTACTTTTCGACGACAAGCCCGACACCAAGAACCTCCCACGGCGACACACGATCCCCCACGGCGCCCACATGGACACTTACCGGCCATCCGTGCCACGGGCCCTCAATTGCCGTCGTCACGACGGGGACCGAAAGCCCAGCCCAGCCCGTCAAATTCCACAACGTACACCACGGGGTCCACGCGGTTTGCGCTGCAAAATCCTCCTCCGGAGGCAAGGCCGCGAACGTGCCCACCGGCGGAGGCGGATACGCAATGGTCGGGGTCAGCACAAGATCCACATTCGCCGCGTCAGACCATTGGCCGAGCACCAGATCCGGAAGCTCCCGAAGTCTGACCAGTGTCTCTTCATACTGCTCGGCCGTGATCGTCGCACCCAGGTCACGAAAATACGTGCTCAACGGGGACAACGCGCCATCAAGATTCCTGCACCGGTACGCCAGCACGATCCGCAGCAACTCAATGGTCTCCGGCGGATACGGGCTGGTCACGGGAACAACATCATGGCCCGCCGCCCTCACTCGATCAGCAGCAATCCGAAGCGCGCCTGTCATCAGGGAATTCGACGCCGGACGGGGCGCAGAGTGCGAAGCACCGTGGGGCGCTGGGTGCGGCGCATTCCGACCCACACTATGCAGCGGCTTCGTTAAAATTCCCACACGTAGACGTCGAGAAGGAACACTCACATTCGGCGTTCCCGGAACCCACTCAGTCCGAGTCACCCGCGGTTGACCAGGAAAAGTAATTAACGACGACGCCACCGCGATATCCGCCACCGTGCGCGCCAGAAAACCATCCGCGCGGAGCTGCCCATCGGTCGGATCGTGCGGAGGCTTAAACCCGACGATCCCGCAACAGGAGGCGGGGACGCGGATCGAGCCGCCACCATCGCTCCCATGCGCCACCGGGACGATGCCACGCGCAACCAGTGCCGCGGCCCCGCCCGACGAACCACCTGGTGTGCGCCCGGGCAACGCCGGATTAACAACCGTCGGCAGATGGGTCGGTTCCGTATAGCACGATAAGCCCAGCTCAGAGGTGGCCGATGCTCCGAAAATGGTGGCGCCGGCGTCCAATAACGCGTCCGCCACGGGGTCGTTCTTGTCCGGCACAGATACGCGGTCGGCCGAACCCTGTGTGCAGGGAATCCCCTGTACAGGGAGCAAATCCTTAATCGGAATGGGCAAGCCGGCGAACGGGCCACTACTGCGCTGAGCGCTGGGATAGGTGACGGGAATGTCATCCAGGGCAAAACCTAGCTCTTGTGTGCTCAGCCCGGTTGATTCCCGGGTGGCTTGCACACGGTCCTGCGCGAGGCCCGCCAACACGTTCGGGGAAAGATGCTGGTCACGATTGTGCTGGTCAGAAGGTGTCGTGGCCTCCTGGGTTCCGACGTGACGACGCCCACCGCGCACCATAGCGAGGATATCGGCCAAAGGGGCGTCCAACACGTCGTGGAAATCCATACCTGACAGCCTACGGGGAGGCGGATATGGTTGCGCCACCACCACCTTGTCTATCTGATTCTTGATTCCTGGTGGTTTAGGGTTGAAGAGAACACCACGACATAGGCAGGTGGAATGAGTAGCGAGCAGTCAAGCAGCGTGGGCGCGCACCAAACCAGTCACACATCCGACACATCCGATCACGACATCCCCGTCGTCGCATTTCTTGGACCGTCAGGGACTTTTACGGAAATGGCCATGCTGGAATTCGCAGGTCATGGGTGGTGCGATACGCCACCCCAGGGCACTAGGACGGGGCTGCTGGGCCAGAAAGCAGTGGCGTGGAAGCCACCGAGCCCATCACCGCACGCGGCCACCGCATAGTTCCGCTCCCCGTCGATTCACCCCAATACGCTGTGGACGCTGTTATTCGTGGCCGCGCCGATTGGGCGTGCGTTGCCATTGAAAGCTCAGTTGAAGGCCCTGTCACCAGGACTTTCGATGCGCTCGCGGGGTCGCACCCGCTGCAGATCTACCGAGAAATTGCCATCCCGATTGCCTTCTCCATCCTCGCCCGGCCGGGCACCCGCCCCGAGGACATCGCCACCTGGAGTGCGCACCCCGTCGCCCGTCCCCAAGTGACATCGTGGATTGATCACCACCTCCCGCCGGCCGATTTCGTTGCCGCCCGATCCAACGCCGCAGCTGCAGAGATGGTCGCTCGAGGTGAGGTTGATGCTGCCGCAGCGCCTGCCCGCGCCGGGCAGCTGTACGGTTTGCACTCCTTAGCCGATAGCGTTGCCGACGTTGCCGGTGCGCAGACTCGCTTCGTGTTAGTGGGAAAGCCGGGCAAACCCACAGCTCATACGGGTCGTGATCGCACATCGGTCGTCTTTAACGTCCGCAATGAGCCGGGCGCGCTGGCTCGAACGCTCACGGTGGTGTCGTCGAATGGCGTGGATTTGACTCGTATTGAGTCCCGCCCCACGCGGAAAGCGTTGGGAGAATACCGCTTTTATATGGATATGAGCGGGCATATCTCTGATCCACATGTGGCGACGGCTTTGCAGCATTTGCATAGAACGGTCCAGGTGTTGCGCTTCCTCGGGTCATGGCCGATGGACGACGGGCCCCACGTGGCGACGACGTCTGGCCAAGCGGTTGCATCCGACACTGTAACGACGTCCGATACTGCGGGCCCGACGTCGATAATGAGTCCGGATAAACCGTCGACGGCAACTCCCGCTGAGTGGTTCACCGCGCAGGAGTGGGTTGCTCATCGCGCGGAAGGAACCGCCCCGGAGACCGATGTCCTGTGGTAAAGCGACACAACGTTGGACCGTCGAGCCGGCGGCACGTGGCGAGCGAGTACAGAATGATGACAAACGGCTGGAGGAAAACAGGTGAATAGCGTGGGTACAACAGTCAACAGCGGCACATCACACGGCCATGCATCGGAGGAGAAGCAGCAGAACGCGCCCCGCGGACGGCTGATTCTTTTCCGCCACGGGCAGACGACGTCCAACCTCATCACCGCTCTCGATACCGCTGTGCCTGGGGCCGATTTGACCTCAATGGGCGTTGAGCAGGCTTTTACCGGTGGCGAGCGAATCGTTGCCGACGGCACCCTCTCCGGAGCAGGCGCCGAGCACCAAAATCATGTCCCAGCGGGCTCACCGCGCCCGGTTATTATCAGCTCGGAAGCCCTCCGCGCCAGGAAAACCGCCCGGTTCGCCGCGCAGGGGATGGTGAACCAGGGCGCGTCGGTATTTACCGCGTCGCCGTCGCCGGAGGGGGTGAAGACCGCCCCCATCACGGCCGACCCGAACGATCCCACTGTACCGACGGCGATCCCGGGTTTGACCGAGGTTACCGCGGGTGATCTGGAAATGAACACCGACATGGAGTCGATACACACGTACCGCTACACCCAGTTGCAGTGGTCGTCGGGAAAGATGGATATGCGCATGCCCGGTGGGCAGTCCGGGTGGGAAACGCGCCGTCGCTTCCTGGTGGGCATTACCCCGATGCTGCCGCTCCTTGTCTCCGGTGCGGTGGGGTCGGATACGAACACCCCCAGTGACCTTATTGTGGTTGTTCACGGTTCGGTGATGCGCTTTATAGCTGGTCAGTTAGCCGGCGTGGAGGCCCATTTCGTGCAGGACGGCTATGTGTCAAATTGCCGGTGGATTGTGTTGGACTCCCCGGCATCGCTGGATCTGGGTGCTGCGTCGTACTCAGATGTTGATCAATCGTGCGGCTCGTGGCGGGTGAAGCAGTGGGCGTGGTTGCCGGGTGACCGTGTCCGGCTGAAGGGGTCTGCTCAGTAACCGGCGGTAACAGGGGCCAGTGATAGCTAGGTAGCTACGCTGTGGGCTCGAGGTGCCGTTAGTATTGCCGGTATGCGGATTCTCGTCGTCGATAATTATGACAGTTTTGTGTACAACCTTGTGCAGTACATCGGGCAGCTGGGGGAGACGTGCACGGTGTGGCGTAACGACGACGACCGTTTGGTGGATTCTGCGGAGGATCGGGCTGCGGGCCGGTCGGTTGTTCAGCGTTTCGACGGGGTGTTGATTTCGCCGGGGCCGGGGACGCCGTCGGCGGCGGGTCAGTCGATTCCGCTGATCAAGGCATGTATCCGTCATGAGGTCCCGATGCTCGGTGTCTGTTTGGGACATCAGGTGTTGGCCGAGGCTTTGGGCGGTTCGGTTGTCCGTGCGGACGAGTTGTTGCACGGGAAGACATCGCCGGTGTGGCACGACGGTACGGGTGTGATGCGGGGGTTGCCGGATCCCGTGACCGTGACGCGATATCACTCGTTGACGGTGGATGAGGCGTCGCTGCCGGAGGAATTGGTGGTGACCGGCCGGTCGGATTCGGGGATGGTGATGTCCATGCGGCATGCGTCGCTGCCTTTGCATGGTGTGCAGTTTCACCCGGAGTCGATCATGACGAGCTGCGGCCACCGGATTGTGGCGAATTGGATGGGGTGCGCTGGTTTCCCTGTCGACGAGGAACGCGTGCGTGAGCTGGAGAATCGGCACAACGCTGTCTTGTCGGGGCTGTAGGTCGCGTGAAAGTGACCAGGCAAGGTTTTTCTCAACCTGGTCCTGGTTGTGGCGAATTAGTGAACCGTACATGCGGTTGTGCACTAATTCACCAACCTCCCGCCTTTATGGCAGAAGGCTGAATGAGCCGACGCCGACGTCGATCGTGGAGTCTTTGTCGACAGCCTGACCAGCAGGGATCGACTGAGTCATGATCTCGTTGATCTTGGAGAGATCGTTCGTCTTCTGATCGTGCGTGGTCAACCGGGCAGTCCCACCGGTCCATCCGGCCGAGCGCAAGGCGGATAGCGCCTGGCTGGTGCTTTGCCCGACGAGGTTGGGCATCGTCAGCTGGTTACCGCGGGAGACCTGAAGTTCGATCGTTGCTCCCTTGGGCATCTGGTTGCCTTCGTTGGCGGTGCGGAGCACTGTGCCTTCGGGGCGGGTGGAATCGACTTCGGTGACCGTCACTTTGAACCCGGCACCTTCGAGGTTGCCGCGGGCGTCGTCGATCGATTGACCAGTGACGACGGGCACTCGGACGCGTTCCGGCCCAGTGGACACCGTGATGGTCACACTACTTCCCTTGGTGACGTGAGAACCCGATGCCGGCGTTTGATCGATAATTCGGCCGGAGGCCACACTGTCAGATGGCGCCTCTTTCACCGTTTGGTCGAGCACAAGCCCAGCTTCTTGAAGCAGCCGTGAAGCCTCTTGCGTGTCCTTCCCCGTCAGGTTCGGGACGTCGGTTTGCTCTTTTCCGGTGGAAATGGTGAGCGTGACCTGGGTGCCCTTGGGCACTTGCGATCCCGCTGCTGGGCTCGTGTCAATGACATGGCCCTTTTCGACGTCGGCATTAGACGCTTCCCGCGTTTTCACCTTGAACCCGGCGTCTTCGAGTTTGGCGATCGCGTCGTCCTCGGTGAGGTTCCGAACGTCGGGGATACTTATTTTTTTGTTGTCGTTAGTGTCGACGTGGGGGAGGCTGCTGCTCGTCGTGTTGTCGTGGTAGTAGGACCATGCAACGGCGCCACCGATTCCGAGGACGGCGAGGATAACGAGCGTCCAGATAATCCGTATCCATGTGGACAGTGCGCTGCGTTTCTTTTCGCCCTGCTCGGAGTGCTTGCTGGCGTGTTTGCCGCCGGAGTTCCGTATGGCAGTGTCGCTCCCTGCCGGTGCGACAGCCGCGTGTGCTCCTTGTGCTTGGCCGGGTGCGTCTGACGGGCCGGGTTGGGTTGCGTGGGCACCTTGGGCGGCCGCACTGTGCGGGCCGCTTCCAGCTGCGATCCCGGCAGCTCCAGCTGCTCCCGCGGCCCCTGCAGCGGGCATAACGGTGGTCGCGACGTCGCTGGGATCGTTCTGGTGGGGCATCGGGCTGTAAGGATTGGTCCGATGCTGTGCGGCCAGCGGTGTGCGGTGGCTAGCCAAACGTCGAAGGTCGTCGGCGAAATCGGCGGCATCGTCATAGCGGTCAGCCGGATCCTTCGCCATCGCTGTCATGATGACGGCGTCGACGTTGGTGGCAGTGGTCGGATTGAGCCTGATGCCGTCAACGTGTGATGGTGGCACCGGTGTGCTTTGCACGTGTTGATACGCGACGGAGAAGGGCGATTCGCCCTGGAACGGCGGCTGTCCCGTGATGAGTTCGTAGAGCACGCACCCGCTGGCGTAGATGTCGGACCGCGGGTCGGCGGAGTGCCCGCGCGCCTGCTCGGGTGAGAGGTATTGCGCTGTTCCGATGACGGCAGCGGTCTGCGTCATGGAGGACGTCGCGTCGCCAAGTGCCCGCGCGATGCCGAAGTCCATGACTTTGACGGACCCCGTGGCCGTAATCATGATGTTGGCGGGTTTGATGTCGCGGTGGACGATGCCCGATTCATGGGAGAAGTGGAGTGCGTCGGCAACGTCGGCCATGACGGTTGCGGCGTACTCGGGATCCAGGGGTCCGTCTTCGCGGATGATGTCGCGGAGGGTGCGTCCGCGGACGCGTTCCATGACGATGTAGGGGACGGAGCCGTCAGCTTCGCTTGTCTGCCCGGTGTCGTAGACGGCGACGATGGCGTGGTGGTTGAGCTTGGCGGCATTGAGTGCTTCACGGCGGAATCGTTCGAGGAACGTGGTGTCGCGTGCGAGGTCGGGCCGCATCATTTTGACGGCGACGTCGCGTCCGAGGAGGGTGTCGGTGCCGGCGTAGACGTCGGACATTCCTCCTGTGCCGATGATTTCGGAAAGTGTGTATCGGCCCCCTAGTAGGGTGTTTGAATCCATCGCTTAGACCCCGCTCCGAGCGCTGTTTCCGTTACTGGTTCCGTTGTGGGAGCTGTGGCCTTGCCCGGTGGTTCCTCCTGTCCCGGTTCCTCCGTTGATGGCGGAGTTTTGTTGGTTGGTGTTGCCGGATCCGCTGTTGCCGCCGTTGCTGTTTCCGCGGCTGCCGTTGTTTCCTGCGTTCCCGGACCCGTTGTTGGTGCCCCCGTTGGAGTTATTCCCGCCGGTGTTCGTGTTACCGGAGTTGCCGTCGGTGGTCCCGTTGTTTCCGTTTTCGCCTGTGGTGTCGTTGTCGGTACCGGGGGTGTTGTTCGTCCCTTGGTCTCCGGTTTCGGTCGGCTGAACAGGCCGGGTCTCAGTGCCGGGGTTGGTCTGTTGTTCCGTGTTGGTCCGCTGCGGCGGCTGGTAGGTCTCCGCCGGCGCGGTGTCATTGTCGTCGTTCTCACCAGGGACGACGGTGGTGATGACGCTGGTGACAGTTTCGCCAGTTTCGTCGCGCCCGCCATCGCGGTGAACACCGAAAGCCATCCATGCCCCAATAGCGACGACGATAAGGACGAGGAGCCCAATGAGCGTCCAGAGCCACCGCGTGGCCTTGGAGTTGTTGTTCTTGTTGGGCGCCGCGCCTTTGTTGGTGTTCCGGGCAGGACTTTGTCCGCGATTGGGCGTGCCACCAGGGCGGTTAGCAGCGGCTGCTGCCGCGCCGGGGGCTGCAGCGTTCTGCTGGGCTGCCGGGCTTATACGTGTGCCGTCGGAGGGGCCACGGTTAGTTGCCGCTCCGCCGAGTGATGGGTGGACGGTGCCGCCGGGTTGCGGCGCTGGCCCCTGGACCTTGGGAGCAGGGGTTTGAGGTTGTTCGGTGACCTGCGCAATGGATTCGCCAGGCGCTGTGGGCGAGACGAATTGCGCGGTCGGCTGGGGCTCACCATTGGTCGCGAACATGGCCGTGGGGGCGTCGGGCCCGCTGGGGGTGACCATGCCGTCTTGGTTAATTTGTTGATGAAGTGTTTCGGGCAGTGGCGGCATGTCGCCGTTGCGAACGTGGGCGACAGCCATGGTGAGTTCGGCACCATTGGCGTAGCGTGCGCGGGGGTCTTTGCGCAGCGCCGTCGCAATCAGTTCGCGAGTATTCCGCCCGATGCTCTCAGGCAGAGCAGGCGGCGTCGTGTTGATATGCGCGATGGCGACGGACACAGTGGAGTCGCCCCGGAACGGCCGCTGACCGGTCAGCATTTCGTAGCCGACAACGCCGAGCGAGTAAATATCGCTGGCAGGCCCCACTTTCATCCCCTGGGCTTGTTCAGGGGAGACATATTGCGCGGTGCCAACCACCATGCCGGTCCGCGTGAGTGGCACCGCTTCGGCGGCTTTGGCGATGCCGAAGTCCGCGACCTTGACCGTGCCGTCGGGTGTGATCAGCAGGTTGCCGGGCTTGATATCGCGGTGAACCATGCCGGCAGCGTGAATGGCCTGCAACCCGAGCGCGCTTTGCTGCAGCACGTCGAGTGCAAGTTTTTCGGGAAGTTTCTTTTCGCGCGCGAGGACGTCGGCAAGTGATTCGCCACGCACGTATTCCATGATGATGAAGCAGAAGGTCAGCCCTGCATCGAGGACTTCGCGGTAGGCGTGGGTGTGAACGACATTGGGGCTGTCGATGAGCGATGACGCGTTGGCTTCGTTCCGGAAGCGTTCGCGGAACTCGGTGTTGTCGGTGTACTCGGGTTTGAGAACTTTGATGGCGACGGGGTCGCCGGTGTCGTTGTCGGTGGCGAGCCACACGGTGGACATGCCGCCCCGGCCGATGATCCAGTTGAGGCGGTAGTGGGTTCCTACGAGGCGTTGAACGCGCTCAATGTCTGATCGATCCGGTTGGAGATCGTTGTCATTGGTCATGTTTTACACCCCGTCCTTGAGTGCCTGGGCGATGACAGCGCGGCCGATGGGGGCTGCGACGGACCCGCCCGTTGCTGCTTGTCCTCGGTCACCACCATTTTCGACGACGACGGCCACGGCGACGTCGGCGTTCTGGGAGGGCCCGAAGGCGACGTACCAGGCGTGTGGTTTGGAGGACCGTGAGTTTTCGCCGTGCTCGGCGGTACCGGTCTTGGATGCGATGTCGGCGCCGGCGTACCCGCTGGTGCCTTTTTCGGATCCGATCATGAGCTGCGTGATGCGGTTCGCGATGTCTTCGTTGACCGCGGTATTGACTTGTTCAGGTTTCGTGGTCTTGATGGGCTTGAGGCTGGAGTCGGTGATCTGCTTGACCACGTAGGGCTTCATCCTCTTGCCTTTATTGGCGATCGTGGCGGCGATGATGGCGTCCTGCAACGGTGTGATGGACACGTCGCGCTGTCCGATGGAGGACTGCGCCAGTGATGGTTGGTCAGCAATCTCGCCGACGGTGGACGTCTGGACGGGCAGTCCGAAGTCATCCACGCTCTCACCCACGCCGAATGCTTTAGCGGTCTTCTTGAACTGCTCGGTTCCCGCAGCCATTCCGAGCTGGGCAAACGCCGTGTTGCAGGACAGAGTGAACGCGGTGGACAGCGTCGTCAGAGAACCACTCCCGCAGCGCTCACCACCGTAGTTCTCCATGGTCGTGTAGCTATCCGGCAGCGTGATCTGCGGTTCCGCGGTGACCGTGGTGTTGGCGTTGACGTTGTTCTTCTCCATGGCAGCAGCCGTGGTGATCAGCTTGAATGTCGATCCGGGCGGAAGCGTCTGCTGCGTCGCGTGGTTGAGCAGCGGCGATTCCGGGTTGTTGTTGAGGTCAGCCCAGTTTTGCTGTGCTTCCTCAGCATTCGAGGTCACGATGCTGCGCGGGTCGTAACCAGGGGTGGAGGCCATCGCGAGCACTTCCCCAGTGGAGGGCCGGAGCGCGACGACGGCACCGGTGTATCCGCGGCTGGTCATGGCGTCATAGGCGACGCGCTGCGTCTTGGGGTCGATGGTGAGCTCGACATTGGCACCCTGGGTTTCCTTGCCCGTGAGGGTGTCGGTGAACCGTTTGGTAAACAGCGAGTCGTCGGTGCCGTTAAGGATGTTGTTCTGGCTGGCCTCGATGCCCGCTGTTCCGTAGCGGTCAGAGAGGTAGCCCTCGATGGGCCCAAACGCGTCGGGGTCGCTGACGTATTCGCGGTTGTACATGTCATTGGCGCCCTTGACGGAGTGCGCCAGGATTTCTCCCCCGGCGCTGATCTGTCCGCGTTGGCGTGACTTCATGTCGTAGTACTGGCGACGGTCAAGCGAGTTCTTGGCCAGGTGGTCGGTCTGGAACCCCTGGATCCAGGTGAGGTTGGCCACCATGGCAACAACGAGGAGGAGGCAGAAGATGGTGACTGCGCGGATGGACCGGTTCACTGTTGTGCCTCCTTCTGGTTGGTGCTGGCTTGCTGGTTGGTTTTACGGTTCGGTGTCGCGGCTGACCCGCTAACGCTAGCTGGTTGCCGCGCGGAATTGGAAATGCGCAGGATGATGGCCAGCAGCATGTAGTTGGCAAGGAGCGACGAGCCTCCGTGGGCGACGAATGGCGTCGTCAGTCCGGTCATCGGTAGGAGTCTTGAAATCCCTCCGACGACGACGAACACCTGGATCGCGATGGTGAGCGAGAGCCCAGAGGCAACGAGTTTGCCGTAGGTGTCGCGTGTCTTGAGTGCTGTCTTCATGCCTCTGGCGACGAAGACGGCGTAGAGGACGATGAGCGCGGAGAGCCCCACGAGGCCGAGTTCCTCACCGATGGCGGCGAGGATGAAGTCGGAGTGCGCAACGGGCACCTCTTCGGGATACCCTCGTCCAAGTCCGGTGCCGGTGACCCCACCCCACGACAGGCCGAAGAGCGCTTGCGAGAGCTGGTATCCGCCCTCGTTGTAGTGGCTGATGGGGTCGATGAAGTTGTCGACGCGTGTCTGAATCTTGGCGGAGATGTTGTAGATCCCGACGGCACCGATGGCGGCAAGACCGAGTCCGATAATGATCCACGACGGCCGCGAGGTGGCGATATAGAGCATGCCGAGCACGGTCCCGAAGAGGAGGAGTGCTGGGCCGAAGTCGTTTTCGCCGGCCATAATGACGAGGGCGATTCCCCACACGACGAGGATGGGTCCGAGGTCACGCAGCCGCGGGAATCTCATTCCGAGGAATTTGGTCCCGGCGACGTTGAACAGTGCTCGCTTCGTGGTGAGGAGTGAGGCGAAGAACAGCAGAAGTAGGATCTTCGAGAACTCACCGGGCTGAATGGAGAACGGCCCAATTTGCACCCACACGTTGGCGTCCGCGTTGAGGCTGGTGGGCCACACCATGGGGACGGCCATGAAGATCAGACCAGCGATACCGAGCAGGAACGAGTAGTCCTGGAGGGATCGGTGGTCGCGAAGTCCGACGATGACGGCGACCATCATGGTTACACCGATCACCGTCCACATGATCTGTGAGCGGACAAGGTTATTCCCCGTGGCCAGGTCCAGCCGGTAAATCATGACGAGGCCGATGGCGTTGAGCAACGCCGCGACGGGAAGCATGATCTGGTCGGAGTAGGGCGCTTTCCACAGAATCACGAGGTGGGCGACGGTGAAAATGATGATGAACCCGCCGAGGAGGTAGGCAACATCCGTGGTCAGCGGGTGGTTAGCCGCGATTTCGACGGCGATCACCGCCAAAGCGAGGATCGCGGTGACAGCCAGCAGCAGCCCGAGTTCGATCCAGCGCCGTGGCCGTTTGGGCCGCGCAATGGGTCCCGTGTTGTCGGTTGCCTGCCCGGTTGTCGTTGCCGGGTACGCGACGGCGTTTCCCGCTGTCGATGGGTGTGAATAGGTCATTTATTTCACCTCCCGGCATGTGTCACCAGGTGTGGTGAGGTCTCCGGGTTGCCCGTTGGCGGTGTCTCCCGAGGCGTTGTTGGCTGCGGATCCGCCAGCACTGGGTGCGCTCGGTGCGGGTTCGCCACTGGTTGCCGCGTCGGAGGGCGCGTGTGGCTCACCACTGCGGTTGTCGCGGGCTGCGTCGGGATTATCGGCGTTGCCGTGCGATGATTCGCGGGTCACGCACACAGGGAGCGCCTGCTTAGCTAGTCGCTCCATTTGTGTTTGGACGTCGTTGTAGTCCCCCGATGGCAGATTGTCGACGTTTGTCCGCGTCGATGGCGGAAGATCGGTGAGTTGGAAGCGGTGGCATTTCTTAGTGGAGTTCGCGTCCAGCAGCGTGAGGTTGCCCTTGGCGTCCAAACATGCGCGTTGGTACGTGCTGTGGAGCGTTTTTCCGAGGATTGTTTCGTCTGCACCTTTATAGACGACGAGTTCGTTGTTGTCGGTGGCGATGTAATAGCGGTTATCTAGTGTTTTCTTCGCCCACCATCCGCCGGCACCGATGACGACGGCGAGGATAAGAACAATGACGCCCACCGTGAGACCGATGCGACGCCCTTTTTTCTTATTGTGTTTTTCGTGGTTATGGCCGTGTCCTCCGGCGACGGCTGAACCGTGGGTGGAATCAGTACTGTCCTTCGCACCACGACCTGCTGTGCTACTACGTTCATTGGCCCCGGCGGATGTACCACTGTGTGCGGAATCGGCAAGGTCACCCCGGGATGTGTGTGTTCTCCCGTTGTCGGAGGGGCCACCACCGTTGTTGGGTGACGCCGGTTGCGATCCGGAGCGCGCTCCAGGATTTCGTTGGGCCTGGGCTTCCTTGTTCTGTTGTATAAGCTTCATGCCGACGGCTCGGCCGGCTGCGGTATCAGGCCGGGCGACGTCGGTCTGTTCCGGATCGAGCGCACCGACGAGGAGAGGTGCGGCCGGGGCGTAGTCGTCGTCGCTGGTGTCGACGATTTCTCCGAGAACGACGGTGACGTTATCGGGGCCGCCGCTGCGTAGAGCGAGGTCGATAAGGCGCTCGGCAGCTTGGTCGAGTGTGCCACGGGAGACGATATCCGCGATGGTGTCGTGGCTGACGGGGTCAGAGAGGCCGTCGGAGCACAGGAGGTAGCGGTCACCGGGGCGGACGTCGCGGAGCATCAGGGTGGGCTCCACGGGGCGGCCTGTCAGCGCTTTCAGGATGAGGGAGCGCTGCGGGTGGTTGGAGACGTCTTCGGGCGCCAGCTGGCCTTCGTCGACAAGGGATTGGACGTAGGTGTCGTCTTTGGTAATTTGCTCTAGTTGTCCGTCGCGGTAGAGGTATCCGCGTGAGTCGCCGACGTGGCAGATGGCGAGGGTGTCGTCGTTGAAGAAGAAGGCGTCGAGGGTGCACCCCATGCCCTCGGTGGCGGGGTTGATGTCGATCTGGTTAGCGATAGCAGCGTTACCTTCGGCCATCGCGTCGGCCAGCTGCCCGCACATGTCGTCGCCGGGTCCCACATCGTCGACGTGGGCAATGTGGGAAATCATGAGCTGGGAGGCTATTTCTCCCGCCGCATGTCCGCCCATGCCGTCGGCCAGTGCCAGCAGGTGGGGGCCTGCGTAGGCAGAGTCTTCGTTATTTCCGCGGATCAGTCCTACGTGCGATGCGGCCGCGTAGGTCAGGGCATATGTCATCTAATGATCCCTTCCTACTGCACGTGCAGTGTGGTTCGGCCGACGCGGATGGCATCTCCGCGGGTGAGGGTTTCTAGCTGGTCGATGCGTTGCTCGTTGAGGTACGTCCCGTTGCGCGATTCTAGATCTTCCACGAACCAGTCGTTTCCGTTTCGGATGAACCGCGCGTGACGGGATGAAGCGTAGTCATCGCTGAGGACAAGTGTGCACGACGATGCTCGTCCGACGAACACTTCAGATTGCGACGTCAGGTCGATCGTTTGTCCTCTCTGGGGCCCGTTGGTCACGACGAGTTCCGAGAGTGGGGCCTTATTTCGCTGGTTCCGTCTGCCGTCGGCGTTGGGGGCGACGGTCTGGTCAGGCCCGCCTTGGGGCGCTGCTACGGCGGGTGCCGCGAGCACGGTGGCTGAGGGCGTAGCCGAATCCCGTTTGAGAGCGCGCAGGGTGAGCGCGATGAAGAGCCAGAGCAGGATGAGGATGGCTAGTTTAACGAGAAACAACACCGTGCTTTGCATGGTGGGCATCCTCCTTGGTTGTGCAGCAGCATCGGTTGTGGCTCCATGTGCGCCAGCTGGATAGTGAGCTTACAGGCACACCTGGACACCCCACCGATTCAAGTCGTGCCCTACTTTACCTTCTTTGGTGTGCCCGCGCGCCAACCCCGCAGCATAAAGCCCGTGTTCGTAGAGGTGCGGTAAAGCTTTTCGACGGTGTCAGCGTCGGTATTCACACCACTATCGACGACGGTACCGCCGCGGAGTTTGGTCTGCGTCGAGCTAGTTTCTCACGCGGACGCGGCCCCTGAGTTCGCACTCCGGTTTTACGTCCGTGGGCCTACTTCTGAGGCGTGTTGATTCGCACCTCTATATAAGAGTGTCCGACGGTGATGACGTCTCCGTCGGCCAGCAGCCAGTTGTCGATCGGGGTGTCGTTGACGGTGGTGCCGTTGGTCGAATGTAGATCCACCAGGACGGCTTCTTTCCCGTCCCACACGAGTTCGGCGTGTCGCCGCGATACGCCGGTGTCGGGGAGGCGGAAATCCACCTGGTTACCGCGCCCGATGATATTTGTTCCTTCGTGTACGTGGTATGTCCGGGAGGACCCGTCTTGAAGTAAGAGGGTGACGGCCGCTTGTTCGCTTGCCTGTCCGCTTACCGACGCCTGTCCTGGGGCATAACCGCCGTTGTCCTGCACGTTCGGCGATGCTGCGGCATCGGCGGGGGAGACGTGCCCTGTTCCCGGGGCGGGGTTAGCAGTGTCGGCGGCGTCGGCAACTTCGGACCACGCTTGTGCATGGCGGTAGCTGTCATAGTCGACGCTGTGAGGGTAGCCAGATTGTCCCTCTGGTTGCCCCGACTGCCCCGGCTGCTCCTGGTTGGCGGAGTCGTTTTGATGTGAGGCGTAGACCTCGGTGGGTGGGCTCACTGGCCGCGCATCCTGGTGCTCCGAAACGGAGGAGTGGCACTTCAGTTGGCCGGTGTGCAGGCCTTTGTCGCTTTTGAGGTCCACAGTGACGGCTTCGTAGGTGCGCCATCCTTCGTTGCGGATGAAGCGTCCAAGCAGGTCAGAGAGGTCGTAGTTCAGGTCCGGATCGGCGTCGTTAATTTTGTCCAAGTCTTTTGCTGCAAGGTAGACGACGTACCGGTCGGGGGCATATAGAGTGCCGTGGGGTCCATAAACCAAGGAATCCTCGGCCTCTTGCTTCAAGAGTTCCTCAATTTCGGCAGGGACGACGGACCCGCCGAAGACGCGTGCGAATCCATTATCCATGCCGCGTTGCAGGGAGCTATCGAGCTTTCGGAAACGCCCGAGCATATCCATATGAACTGGGACACCTTTCTTGGCATCGCGCGAAAATCCAGGGCTGCACTCATGTGCGGCTGATGGCAAGCAGTGTGTGCTCAGCCGCGGTTCTTCCCTGATCTGCGATCGTTCTTGATGTGACCGTGTTGTTCTCTACGCTATGCCATTTGAGAGAAGTTCAGGTCATTATACGAATTTCTTTCGTAAATACATAGGAGAGCAGCGTACTACGTCCAGGTTTTTCGTCGAGTTCGATCACTATCGACGGGATTGTGCGCGATATGAATACGAAATGTATGAGATATGAAGCTGACATATTAAGAGGTATAGGGGTGTTTTCGATGAGTTCGTGGACTAGTCTGTGGACTTTTGCAAGTCTTTGACCTGCTCTTTTGTTTTCGACGCGGGACGTCGTGCTAAGCTGACGTGCGTTGTTTCGGGCGAGTGGCGGAATGGCAGACGCGCTGGCTTCAGGTGCCAGTGTCCTTTACGGACGTGGGGGTTCAAGTCCCCCTTCGCCCACAACTTCATTGTGAGTGTTAGTCCCCGTTGGTTGTGATCCTGCAAGGGTTTCAGCCGACGGGGACTTTCGCATTCTTCCGGTTTCCCCTCACCGTCGTTGATTCTTTGTCTACAGTATTCCCTAACGAAACCTAACTTCATGCTGGAGGACGGAGTAGGGGCTTGATCGACGTGGGTTGATGATCTGTGAGGGGGTCGGGATATGAGCGCGATGAACGATACGGTGCGACGACTTTACGACGGTGTAGCACTGTCGTACGGAATGACGATGGTCGTACTCGGGTCGACGATTCCGTCGGGGCTGTATTCGATATATCAGCGGGATTGGGGGCTGGGTTCCAGCTCAACTGTCGTCTTCTTTTCTTTTTATGTCGTGGGTGTCGTTATTGCCTTATTGTTTGGTCACGTTTCTGACACTGTGGGAAGAAAACCAGTTATTTTGACGTGTGTTGGTCTCTCGTTGGCCTCGAGTGTGACCTTTACACTGACAACTAATTTCCCTGGTTTGTGTATTGCCCGCACACTATCCGGGTTATCGGTGGGGTTATGCACTGGTGCGTTTACGGCGGCTCTGCAGGAGGCGATATCTCCTGCCTTGGGTGCCCTTTTGAGCACGATTTACACATCATTGAGCTTGGCTCTCGGGCCTTTGTTTGGCGCGTTCATTGCCTTACATTCGGGATTACCACTAAGAATTCCTTTCATCATTTACGGAATTCTGACCGTCATAGCAGGCGCGCTGGTGTTATTAATCACCGAGACTCTCGAGAATCGAGAACGGCTGAGGCTAAACGTTCAGATCGGCGTTCCGAAGAATCTCGTGTCTGCTTTCATTCCGTTCGCTGTCGCCATTGGAGTTGCCTACGGTACAAACGGTCTTTTCCAGTCTGTCGTCCCACTCAGCATGAAAGGCTTAGGAGTATCCAGCCAACTGGGCATGGCCTTTACGACGTTTCTCATGCTTGCCGTTTCCGCGGCAACTCAAATTGGGATGGCATTTCTTCCCCGCGAGCCAAGTTTGGCGGCTGGAATGATTATTTTGGTGGTGGGCCTGGGATCCACCGCGGTGTCCCTCATCATTGGCGAGCCCATCGTGGCCTGGTTCGGCATCTGTATTTCAGGTATTGGGCAGGGAATCAGTTTTCGCACTTCGTTGGCTGGCACAGCCGAACTATCGCCACGATCCGATAAAGCCAAGACAGTATCGACGTACTACGTGGTCGGTTACGTGGCTACGGCCGTCCCGGCTCTCGGCGCAGGAATTGTGGGCGGTCAACCTTATGTTGTCGCCATCGTGTGTGCCATCGTCGCCGCTTTTGCTATCAGCAATGTGTTTTTACTACGCAGTGGTAAGCGTCGGTAATGGTGGGGAGTTAACGGCGGCTGAAATGACAATGGTGATAGTCCCCCGTTATAAGAAAGCCGATGGCAAAAGCCGAGAAAACGGGCGTTTCCCCATTGTGCTTTTAGTTGTCGAGGGTGACTTCGATGTTTTCTTCTTCGGTATCAAACCATAATGCGGCGCTTTCTTTTGCAACGGCTTCCGCATCTTCACGTCGATTTGCCTGACCGAAAATGTCGTACTTAGGGATGGTGACAAGCCACCATTCTCCATCCGGTTCAACTGTTGCATGGACGTGTATTGCCATTATTTTTATCTCCAATGTGCTGGCGTAGTGACAATAACTGTAATAATATCTCCTCTGATTCCGGTGGAGCAGTGTTTCTCCACTATTCCGCTTTCCCGACGCAAAAGTGTAACGGGGATTACCCTGGCAGTTATCCCTACATGTGACAGTCAACTGATCTGTGACAATCAATCTGAAAGGCGTCGTTGTGTCTATTGATCCAAAAGAGCTTATAGCGAAAACTCCCACCCAGTTGTTTATTAATGGGAAGTGGGGTGATTCGTCTAGCTCAGAGACGTTTGATGTGGAGAACCCTGCCACCGGTGAGGTCATTGCAACCGTGGCTAGCGCAACGGGCGATGATGCCATTAAAGCTCTTGACGCGGCATCCGATGCCCAATACGAGTGGTCACATACGTCGACCCGTGAGCGCAGCTCAATACTAAAAAAGGCGTTTGACCTGGTTCAAGAGAACTCTGAGGAATTAGCCACGTTGATGACGCTGGAAATGGGGAAGCCCCTCGCGGAATCCCGCGGCGAGGTGACTTACGGCGGGGAGTTCCTCCGCTGGTTCTCTGAGGAAGCGAACCGCATTGGGGGTCAATATTCCACGAGTCCGGAGGGCACTCTACGGTTCCTAGTCTCTCGCCGCCCTGTCGGGCCATGTTTCCTCATCACACCGTGGAATTTCCCGCTCGCGATGGGCACCCGCAAGATCGGCCCAGCGCTGGCTGCCGGCTGCACCGTCGTGTTGAAGCCCGCGCGTCTGACGCCTCTCACCTCGCTGTACTTCGTCGAGCTGCTTCGTCAGGCCGGCGTGCCTGATGGCGTCGTCAATGTGGTGCCGTCGAAATCTGCGTCGTCAGTGTCGGAGCCGATCATGGGGGATTCGCGGTTGCGCAAGATGTCGTTCACCGGTTCGACGGGCGTCGGTAAGCACCTGCTCGAAGCTGCCTCGAAGAATGTGTTGCGTACCTCGATGGAGCTAGGTGGCAACGCTCCGTTTGTCGTTTTTGACGACGCGGATCTGGATAAGGCGGTTGAGGGCGCGATGGTTGCAAAGATGCGGAACATGGGGGAGGCATGCACGGCTGCGAACCGATTTATTGTGCACGAGTCGGTGGCCGAGGAGTTCTCGAAGAAGCTGGCCGAGGCAATGGGTGACCTGACGTGCGGAAATGGGTTGGATGAGGACACGACGTGCGGCCCTCTGATTGAGAAGAAAGCCCTGGATAACGTGGCCGCTTTGGTTGATGATGCTAAAGAGAAGGGCGCGAAGGTGCTCTGCGGTGGCGAACCCCTTGAAGGTAAGGGCTATTTCTATAAGCCGACGGTGCTTTATCCTGTTCCAACCGATGCGCGAGTATTCCGGGAAGAGATTTTCGGGCCCGTCGCCCCGATTACGACATTCTCTACGGAAAGCCAGGCACTTGAGTTAGCCAATGACACCGAATATGGATTGTCATCCTATTTATTTACGACGAATGTCCAGCGCGCGCTGCGGTTCTCGGAGGACCTCGAGGCTGGAATGGCCGGGTTGAATGTGGGAGTGTTGTCCAACGCCGCGGCTCCATTTGGTGGCGTGAAGCAGTCCGGCTTGGGCCGCGAAGGCGGAAACGCCGGCATCGAGGAGTACCAGGAGGTTCGCTATATCGCGATGCCGACGGAGTAGAGGCGCGAACTTTTTAGCTGGAAATAGCGTGCCGCGTCGCTTTCAAAGTCGCTCCTGATTTCCCTAGTTCCATCATTTTCGAGATGAGATCGGCCGCGGTGAATGCTGCGTGGTCATAACTCAGTCCGTCCGGCGGGTGAATGTTGGAAATGCAGTTCCGCCGCTCGTCGGTCGTCCCCGGTGACGCGTTATACGTGATGTACATGCCTAGCGAATATGGCACCGAAAGCCCAGGTCGCTCGCCGATAATGACTACAACGACGCGCATGTTCATGGCGTGTGCAATGTGATCGCCCAACGCGACCCGCGCTTGGTCTGCTCTGACGGTGGGGGCAATGGAGAGCTCCGGACAGATGCGGTGAAGCGCGTCCCGCAACGCTTCTTCCGTGGCTTTCCCGTGGTAGGACAGCGCATCGGGGGAGAGACCATCCGCCATGACTATCCCCACATCCCATCCAGCCTCGCGAGTGGGCAGTTTCTTTAGGTCGTCATCGTTGGGGAGTCGTCCCAGGTCAGGGCGTCGCAAATACTCCGACCGATCCTCGGCGCGCGACCGCACGAGCGGTGCGTCGGCAAGGAAAGAAAGTCCGTTCGTGGTGCCGGAACTACCCGCGTCACCCGTGCCATTCGAATCACCTGAATGAACAGCGTCGCGTGCGGCCGCGTGAGCTGCTGCGAACGATAGTTTCGATGAGGTCGGTTGGGCCGCTCCGTGTCTCCCTAACCCGATCCGCGCCGTGGTGAGATCACGTACCCTCGCCCAGGCGTCGGGACGATGATCGTCCTTAGCGCGGTTGCCATCTTTAGCGCGGCCGGCTTCGCCACCCGTGGTTGTGACGTCGAGCTGCCCCGTCATGATGTCCACCCCAATTCCATGGCATGGTCGGGCGAGAGCGCAGGCGCGGGGCCCTCGTCGGCAAGCAACCCGCCTTGGTCCGTAACCCCGGTTGTGTGCAACCACTCTTCGAATTCGGGCGCTGGCCGTTTGCCCATGGTGGCGCGAACCTGCGCGATGTCGTGGAAGGACAGGGATTGATAGCCCAACATGATGTCGTCGGCACCCGGAACGGCGATGACAAAACCGGTGTTCGCCGCCGCCAGAAGGTGCAGGAGCGTGTCCATATCGTCGCTATCCGTTTCGGCATGGTTGGTGTAGCACACGTCGCAACCCATTTGAATGCCCAGAAGCCGGCCGCAGAAGTTGTCCTCCAGCCCGGCCCGGATGATTTGCTTACCGTCGTACAGGTATTCGGGCCCGATGAATCCCACCACCGTATTGACCAACAGCGGACGATACACACGCGCCACCCCGTACGCGCGAGCCTCCAAAGTTTGCTGGTCAACAGGTCCATCGACACCTATGTTTGCCCCCGCCGACAAGCACGATCCCTGACCGGTCTCAAAATACAAAGCATTCGTGCCGACGGTTCCTCGGCGCAATTCGTCCGCGGCCTGCTCTGCTTCGGCCAGCATACTGAGCGACACGCCGAAGGACCGCAGCGCTCCTTCCGTTCCCGCAATTGACTGAAACGGCAGATCCACGGGTGCGCCGGCCTCCATGAGGTCAATGGTCGTCGAGATATGTGTGAGCACGCTCGACTGCATAGGGATGGAGTACCGTCGCCGCACCCGAAGAGCAGCCCGTCGAGAACGCTGGCCGCCACACCCGCGGGGTCGTCGGTGGGGTGGTTGGGCTGCAACCGCGACGACAAACGACCAGGTAAACCCAGGGTTGTTCGGAATTTCGTAACGACGCTTAACGCGGCGGATACCGCGATCAGCTCTCCATTGCTCATCAGTTTGGAGACAGCTGCGGCCATCTCTGGTGTCAACCCCCACGCCAAGGAGGAGATGTCGGCGCTGCGATAGGCCTGTTCCAGGAGGTATTCGCGGAATGCGCCCACGGTCATGTGTGCGAGGGGGCGGAACGCGTCGGAGTCGTGGGTTCGGTGGATGAGGTCTGTGACGGCGTCCTCGATGAGGGGGCGACGGATGAACTCGCGTAGTTCCACGTCCGCCAAGACCATTGCGGCGGCGACACGTTCGGCCGCGGAGTGTGCGGCACATCCGGCCAGTTGGTCACCAGAACGGATAGGCGACGCCTTCGCCATCACCTCCGTTAAGGATGCGAATGAGTACGTGTGTCCAGCGAGGTGTTGGGAATACATTAGTAGACCTCCTCGGCCTGGAGGGTGGTAAGTGTGCGTGGGGTGTGGACGGGTTCCTTCAGATCCTGCTCGGCACGTTCCCGCGCAGCACGTTCCCGCGCAGCGCGCTCCTGTGCAATATCCACCGGCGACGTATTCCGGCCCCACACCGCGTACCCGACGGCCGCCAGCGCCATCACGCCCAATGCGCACCCGGCAAGCATGGGCGCATTCATGAACGTTGCCACGACCGCGCCCAGCGACAGCACCAACGCAACACCCGAGGTCACGACGCCACCGGGCGTCCGGTACGGCCGCGGCAGCTCCGGGCGTCGCACCCGCAACACAATATGCGCCACCATCATCAATGCATACGACACCACCGCGCCAAACACAGCAACAGACATCAGGGCGTCACCATCCGCCACCAGCGTCAACGCAAAACCCACGCACGCGGGGACAATCAACGCCCACGTCGGCGCGCCGCGGCGGTTTGTCGTCGATAAGAAAGCGGGAAGCAAACCGGCACGGGACAGCGAAAACGTTAGCCGCGAATACCCGTAAATAATCGAAAAGAACGACGCCACCAGGCCCAACAGGGCCGCGTAATTGATGGCCACCATAACGGCATGGTTCGCGCCGACGCGCTCAAGGGCGGCCACCAGCGGATTTCCCGACTCCGCTACGACGCCAGTGCCTGCGGCACCCGGCCCCACGACCATCATCGTGATAGCCGCCACCAGCAGAATCATCATCGCGACGACGATCGCCTTCGGAACCGATCGCGCCGGGTCCTTCGCCTCTTCGGCAGCCATCGGAACGCCCTCAATGGCCAGGAAGAACCACATGGCGAACGGAATAGCTGCCCAAATTCCCGCGAGACCACTGTCGAAAAGAGAAATACGGTCAGACGTGCCGGGTTCAGTGTGAGATGAGGACCCTGACCAGCCATCGGTGAATGCGCTGATATGTACGTGCGGGGCCATCACCACGGTGTACAGCACCAGTGCAGCTACGGCGATGATGGTGACGACGCACATCGCTTTGAGGGCTTCGCCGGCGCCTGCCAGGTGGACAACCACCACCGCGATGTAACAAAAGAGATAAATGGGCCAACCTGCGGGAACGCCCGGGATGTGGAGGGATTCGACATAACTGCTAATGAAGGTCGCGATGGCCGCAGGGGCTAGCACGTACTCCAACAGAATGGCGATCGCCGTCATGAAACCGGCGAAATCACCTACTGCTACCTGCGCAAACAGGTGGCCGCCGCCCGCAGAGGGGAGGGCCGCCGACAGCTCCGCGAGGGCCAGGCACATGCCCATGTACAGAACCGCAACGATGAGGAGGGCGCAGAAAAGACCGCCCCAGCCGCCGGAACCGAGCCCGAACTGCCAGCCGGCGAAGTCCCCCGAAATGACGAAGGATACCCCAAGTCCAGCCAGGACAACCCAGTTGAAAGAACCCCGCTTCAAATGGGTCGACGGCTGTGTGTTGGTCTCAAGTGTTGCGGTCATAGTGAGACGGTAGGTGCGCTTTCTCTCTGTCCCGTTGCTGCCATGTTGCGGGAGCGTTGCTTTTCTGAGTTTGTGTTACGGCGGGGTAACACGGGGTGAGTGGTGGAGGACTTGACCCCGGCGACGGGAGGTCGGCGTTCTCAAGAAAGCGCAGATTTTTACAGTGATTCCACAGGTTTGTTTTGTTGTTCGTTCAGGTGGGCTTCGTAGGTTAAGTCTCGTAAGCGAAACAGAGAACGTAAACACAGAAAAGCGTGACCCGCTTTTCATGATCTGAAAGTTTGGTGATTCATTTCGATCCTTGAGGGAGCAATGGGACAAAAGGAGCGCCGTACCTGCTGGGGAGCAAGGTGCGGCGCTTCTTTCATGTGCATGAGGAATCGTGTGCACGGGGAAGTGTGTGCCACCACGTTGGGGACAGGTTTATTGGTACGAAACAGCAGGTTTCGAGGAAACAGGCGCGCGTCGCGAACAGAAAGAAGTAGAGAGGAAAGCAGCAGAACTGAGACTGCTGACCGGTGTCAGCCTTATAGTTTCTTTATGAGCACTAATGAGAGCGACCGCATCGTCATTTCCGACTACCTCTACGTAACTCCCCAAACAGTTGAGATATGGGAAAAGTTAAGTGAGGAAGAAAAACAGCATCACATCAACGAAGCTGAGTATTTCTCCGAAGAGTATAACGATGGCAAGCCGTTGAGCTTTGCAGATGTGCAGGGCGCTGAGCTCAGAGGCGCCTAGCTAGTACCCGTCCTCACACGTGGTTGTGGGGGCAGTGGCACTCTTTCGCAGACTCCCTTTGTTTTTCTCAGTAACTACACAGGTTTGTTTTGTTGTTTGTTCAGGTGCGCTTCGTAGTTTATGTCATGTAAGCGGAACAGAGAGGCAGCAACGCTTCTCACGATCTGAAAGTTTGGTGATGCATTTCGATCCTCGAGGGAGCAATGGGACAAAAGGAGCGCCGTACCTGCTGGGGAGCAAGGTACGGCGCTCCTTTCATGTTGTTTACCTCGTGTAACTTACGATCGCCTCGCTGTGCGGAACCACACCATGCGGAACCACACCACGTAGAGCAAAAAGCAGCATTCGAAGGTGGGAAACTCTTTTAGCTACAGGTCAGATGGCCACACTCATCCCAGTGGTCTTCATGCTTGTGGTGAAGGTGACCGTCGTGCAGGTAGTCGACGTGGTCACCGTGAGGGATGGCAACGTGCCCGCAACCCGGACCGTGCTCGTGAGGGTGGTTCTCGTGGATCGTGTGCCCCTCAGTGGTGCATTCGTCCCAGTGGTCTTCGTGCTTGTGGTGGAGGTGGCCGTCGTGCAGGTAGTCGACGTGGTCACCGTGGGGGATAGCGACGTGCCCGCAGCCCGGACCATGCTCATGGGTGTGATTCTCGTGAATGACGTGCTCAGCAGTCATAGTGCGCAACCTTTCTGTGCGTTTATCGACGCTGCGGATAGTCTCCGCGCGTTACTCACTTTCGATCTTAACGACATTCACCACATATAGAAAATCGCTGGAAAAAGAACCGAGGAACGTCTTATTGAAAATTGATTAGTTTGGGGCTGAAGGCTGATGTTCCGCCACACCCCTTTGTTAGACTTGCAACCTATGCCAATCATTCGCGTGAGCGCCGCAATCATCCGGAATCGTGATGGCCAGTTCTTACTTGTCCGCAAGAAAGGAACGTCAGCGTTTATGTTTCCCGGCGGCAAGCCAGAGCTGGGAGAAACACCAGATCAAACGCTCATTCGCGAACTCGATGAAGAACTGGACCTTCACGTCACAACAGAGGACCTGACCTTCGTCGGCACGTTCCGAACAAACGCGGCTAATGAGGCCAACACACAACTACTCGCCGACGTTTTTACGCTAAAAAACCCGCTGAGCTGGAACAATAGTGCCGACGACGGTCACGTCGATAACGCCGGCGTCAGCAATAGTGACAATAACGACGTCTACGACGTAACTCCGCATGCTGAACTCGACGAGGCGTGCTGGTTGACCAGCGAGGACATCAAAACCGAACGTGAATCTATTGCGCCCTTGACTCGTGAGGTGGTGCCGCAGTTATATGGACGCGGATTCCTCCTGTTCACCGGCTCGGCGCTGGGGAACAGTCCCGCCTATCGGGAGGCTGTGGAGTCGCTGGTGCGTTCCATCGGCGCCCACAATGATCACATTGTTTATGGTGGCGGGCGCGCGGGGCTCATGGGAGTTGTGGGGGATACTGCCGCTGAGGATGGAACGTTGTGCATCGGCGTCATCCCCTATTTGCTCGCCGGTGTGGATGGCCCCAATGGCTTTAACCAGGGCGGACACTCTTATGTTATTCCACGGGCCGATGGAACTATGCCCACTCCGGCGCGTGGAGAAATCGCGCACGACCGTTTAACGCGTTTAGAGCTGGTGCCCACGATGTCTGCGCGTAAAACGCGAATGGGGGAATTAGCCGATATCGTTGTGGGGCTACCCGGAGGTGCCGGCACTGTCGACGAGCTTTTCGATGCCTGGACCCAGCAACAACTGGGCTACACACAGCACGCTGTGGCGCTGCTCAACGTGAATGGCTACTGGGATCCGCTGATCAGCACCATTAAACATATGGTGGCAGAGGGTTTCTTAAGCTCTGCGTATCTGGAATCCCTCATTATTGCGGATAACCCAAGCGAGCTGTATGAGAAGGTCGACGCTTGGGTCCCTCCGGCCCCGAAGTGGGGCTAGAGGTCGGGCACCCAGAGCCCCTCCTCGCCAGCAACTACATTGCTGGGGAGAGTCCTCCACCGTTCGGGCCTTCGCTGATGCGGAAGAGGTGCTCGTTTGCGAATTCCTTAACACCCCACCGCTCCATCTCACGGCCGTAGCCAGAGCGGCCAACACCGCCGAATGGCAGCCCTGCTTCGGTGACGGATGATTCGTTCACAAACGTCATGCCGTCCTTCAACTGGCTGGCCACTTCCCAAGCCTTGTCCAGGTCAGAGCCCCACACGGAGCCGGACAGGCCGTAGTCGGAGTAATCATTCGCGATGTGAACAGCCTCGTCGGCATCCTTCGCCGGGTACACAATCGCAACAGGCCCGAAGATTTCGTTGCATCCGACGTCCGACGCGGGGTCAACGTCGGTAAGAAGGGTGGGCTCCATGTAGGCGCCATCACGATCCAGCGCGTGTCCACCCACCTTGATGGTGGCCTTGCCTTCCTTAGCGGCCTTGTCCAGGCGCTCAACAATGCCATCGCGGGCGTCGATGGAGGACAGCGGGCCGATGTCGGCCTTCTCGTCATCCCACGGGCCGACGGTCATCTTGCTGATGCGCTCTTCCAACCCGGAGACAACTTTGTCGTAGAAGGATTCCATGACGATCAGCCGCTTCGGCGCGTTGCACGCCTGGCCCGTGTTGTACATGCGGATCTTCACGAAGTTGTCCAGGACGTCGTCGAGGTTGTCGTCGTCAAGAACGATGAATGGGTCGTTACCACCCAATTCAAGCAGCGACTTCTTGTAGTTCTCGCCAGCGGTCTTGGCGACGGCTGCACCGGCCGCTTCGGAACCGGTAAGCGATACGCCCTTAATGCGCTTGTCGGCGACGAACGCGTCCATTTGCGAACCGGAGGCGTACATGTTGATGAAGACGCCCTTGGGCAGGCCGGCCTCTTCGAGCAGGTCCTGGCATGCCTGGGAAGATAGCGGGCAGATGGATGCGTGCTTGAGCACGAGGGTGTTTCCTAGCAGGAGGTTCGGAGCAGCCCACCGTGCAACCTGGTAGTAGGGGAAGTTCCACGGCATAATGCCCAGGATCGGCCCCATCGGGTCGTGCCGTACGAAAGTGCGGATAGCGCCCTGACGGGGTAGTTCAGTGTCCTGCATGAGCTCGTAGGCGTGCTCGGCGTACCAACGGTAAATATTGACGACGATTTGTATTTCGCCCTGAGCCCACCGCGTGAGCTTGCCCATTTCGCGACCGATGTAGCTGGCTAGCTCATCGGCGCGCTCCTCGTAGAGGTCAGCTACTTTGTTGAGGACATTGACGCGCTCTTCAAGGGAGGTTTCTTTCCACTGCTTGTAAGCCTCGGTGGATTGGTCGAGGATCTTGTCGCGGTCAGCGTCGTCGATGCGGTTAAATTGGTCTTCTGTCTTGCCTGTACTCGGATTTTCTAATGCAAAGGTGCTCATACCACAGTCTTACACGGTTTGACTGGGTTTATCAGAAGGGCTGGTCAGTCCCTTGTTTCTTTCCAGATCTTCCACGATGCGTGGATCAAGGGGAGTTGCAGCGGGAGGCGCGCTATCCATCCGATCTGCTCCGTCCACGGCCGGTCGAGGCGTTGGCGGACGGATTCGAAGTTACCCGGCCATACGGCGAGGAGCAGAGCTGCGGAAATGAGGCCTCCATATTTGTTGGCTTTGTTATTGGGTGCGGCGAGGAGTGCGGCGGTGCCGAGTTCACCAGCGCCGGAGAGGTAGTTCCAGAACCGTGCTGTTCCGGGGGCGTAGGTGGGGACGATTTCTTCGAAAGGTTTGGGTGTGACGAAGTGTCCGAATCCGGCGACGGTGTACAGGGTGGTGAGGCCCCAGCGGGCTTTATCAGAAGACATACCCTAGTTTTAACATGGTGTCATTGTTTTCGCATGTCCCGGGGGGATTTTTGTTAGGTCGGGCGGGGTGCTGTGACCGGGCGGGGTTAGAGCGGGAGCTCTCCACCTGCTAGAGCGGGAGCCGTCCGGCGAGTGCGCGGGAGAGCGTGAGTTCGTCGACGTACTCGAGATCCCCGCCGATGGGCATGCCGGACGCGAGCCGCGAGGTAGTGAGGTCGGGGAAGTCTTTGAGGAGCCGCGCGAGGTAGGAGCTGGTCGCTTCGCCTTCGGTGTTGGGGTCGGTGGCGATGATGACTTCTTTGATGGTGGGGGCGTCTTCGTAGCGGGGTTCGTCGGGTGTGGAGTCGGCGGTTTCGCGGTCGGGAAGGACCCCGGCGATGCGTTGGAGGAGCTGTGTGATGGAGAGGTCTTTGGGTCCGACGTTGGCGAGGGGGTCGAGCGCGCCGCCAAGGACGTGGTACCGCCCTTGGTATTCGCCGGTGGCCTCGATGACTTCGATGTCTTTGGGTTCTTCGATGACGCAGATGGTGGTGGCGTCGCGGTTGGGGTCGGCGCAGATGCGGCAGACGTCGTTGCGGGAGATGTTTCCGCAGATGCGGCAGAATGTGATGCCGTCGCGGACGGAGGTGAGCGCTGCCCGGAGTCGGTCGATGTCGTCGGGGTCGGTGTGGAGCAGGTGGAACGCTATGCGTTGGGCGCTTTTGGGGCCGATTCCGGGTAGGCGTGAGAACTCATCGATGAGGTCTTGGAGTGGTCCTTCGAACAACGACGTCCTGATTTCGTGTGTGTGGTGCGTGAGGGTGACGGATGGCTAGGTTTGTTAAGGCCCGAGTGCTGTAGGCGCCCAATCGTTTAGGCGCCGAGTGTTTTTAGCCAGGTGTTTTAGCCGAGTGCCTGGGAGAACGGGCCCATCTTTTCCTGCGCGTACGACTGCAACGCGGTGTTGGCGTCCTGGAGCGCTCCGAGGACGAGGTCTTGGAGAGTGTCGACGTCATCGGGGTCTACGACGGACTTGTCGATGGTGACGTTGGTGACCTCGCCGGTACCCTTCATGGTGACCTTGACCAGGCCGTTGCCTGCGCTGCCGCTGATTTCGGATTGTGCGATTTCACCTTGCACGCGTTGCAGTTCTTCCTGCATTTGCTGTGCTTGGGCCATGATTTCGTTGAAGTCGGGCTCTGCCATTGTTGTCTCCTTTGTCGTTAATGATCGTCGTGTTGGTGTGTCATTGTCGCGGTTCAGTGTAACGAATATGTGCGACAAGGGTGGTTGCGGCTGGCCATGACGCCCCGGAGGGGTGGGGTTCCCTTTGGCGTGATGGGTTCCCCGGTGCGACGCCTAGAGCGGTTGCGCACCGAGTTCCTTGATGAGGAGCTCCATGGCTATGTCTTTAGCCGAGCGATGGTCGTAGTTGGGGTCGTCGCGCGTGGCGTTGACCATTTCTTCTTCGGCTTCTTCTTGCGTGTATTCGGTGCTTGCCGACGATGGTGCTTCGGCAGTCGGTCCGCCCGCGTTGGAACCACCTTTGTCGGTGTTGCTGCTGGCGTTGCCGGGACCACCGCTGGTTTCGGTGGCGTCGGCGTTGGTGCCAGCGGACGTATTGCCCGGCGCAGGGTAATAGTCGTCGGGTGGTGGGCCGTAGTCATCGGGGTCGTCGGGTTCGGGAGGCAGCGGCGATCCGTCACTGAATTCTTGCGGTGGGTCTGCTCGCCGTCCCGCGGGTGGCGTGTGCGTTGGGCGTGACTGGCCGTTCCGTGATTGCGGTGTGGCGTTGTGTCGTGGGTGGGCATGCCCATCGCGCTGCCCTTGGCCGGTCTCGTCGGCGTTCGACTGCTGTTGTTCCTGCGCTTTTTTCCATGCTGCCGCTGCTGTTAATGCAGTGCGAGCAGAATCGGACAGGATAGACGTGGGCGAGGCCGGTGATGCGGGTGACGTGGTTCCCGCGAAATCGCCAGGCGCGGAGCCGTTCCCGCTGTCGGCGTCGGCGCTGGTTGAAGTGTCGGCGCTGGTTTCGGTGTCGGTGGTGGCGGTAGCAGCGGATTTATCTGCTACCGCTGAGCGAGGGTGGTCTGGGTGAGCGTCCTTCCATCGTTGGAGGGCCGCGTCGTCGGTACCAATGACCGCCTCAACAGTGACTTCTTGCCCGGTGGCATCTGTGATTGCGTCCACGATGGACGTGTTGATGTGCTGGTCATTGAGCCTTTGCGCGAGCGCCCCGGTGTGGTGGCCAAGGACGACGTGGTTGCGGAAGACCCCAAGAATGACAGCTTCGCTGACCATAACCTGGGCGACTTTGCTTCGCTTGCCGACGGCCTGCTTGATCTGTGTCCATTGTGGCCGGAGATCATCGGCAGTGAGGCCGGTTTCGTGGTCTGTGGTGTCGCGGTCGGCCTGATCCGTTTCCGCCCCAGCATCGGCGTGTTGGTCATGCTGGTTTGTTTCGGTATCGGTCGATTGATCCTCGTGGCCGTTAGTCTCGGGACCTGCACTGGCCTCGGAATTTTCACTAGCGTTGGCAGCTGCAGTGGCCGTGGAATCTGCCGTGGGCGTGTCATCGGAACGTGCGCTGTCGGCGTGCGTGTTCTGCGCGTCGGCGGAACGTTCGCTCTCGGGGAGTACGACGGCGGGGCCTTCCTTCTCCTCGATCCTGTGCATGCGCTCTTCGGCTTCACGGGCGCGGGTTTCTCTCTCTTGTTGTAACGCCTGCTCACGCAAGTATTTAGAGAGAGTTTCCCGATCCATCGTCCGCGGATCCACAGACTCTGGTGATGGTGCAGCTTCATTTTGCGACGATGCTGCGGCCTCATCCTGCGGCGGTGCAGGTTTTTCAGGTGTTGCCGCTGAAGGGCTTTGGGTCTCCTGGGACTTCACATCGCCTGTGTCTTGACGCTCCGGGCCCTTAGCTTCCTGTGGCGTTTCGGGGTTCGTTTCCGAGGATGGCGAGGGCTGTGGCGTCGGAGTCTCAGTTTTCTTATTCTTGCGCGGCCAAATGATTCGCCCACCACCTTTGGCCCGGGGTGGAGTCGCGTTCGCATCAGATCCTGGGGCACCACTATCAGCAGCACCGTTATCAGCAGCTCGAGCACCACCCTCAGCAGCAGAAGAACTCGTGCTCCCAACACGATGATCATTGTCGCTGGCAGAACGGCTGACCGCCGGTTGGCCACTTTCTAACGCTTCAACGCGTTGTGACAGTGCTTCTATACCGTCGGCCGCGCCGGGCATGACCATCCGCGCGCACATGATCTCGAGGAGCAGCCGCGGAGAGGTGGCGCCTTTTAGTTCGTTCAGTCCGTCACTGACGACGGCTGCGCATCGCGTGAGCGTGGCGGGCCCGAGGGATTGTGCTTCGTCGGTGAGGGTTTCGCGCTGGTCGAGGGGTGCGTCGACGAGTCCTTGGTCGAATGCGTCGGGTATGGACTGGAGGACGAGCAGGTCGCGGAAGCGGTCGACGAGGTCGGTGGCAAACCGTCGCGGGTCATGTCCGGCGTCGAGGACGTTGTTAATCGTGGTGAAAAGCCCGGCCGGATCGTTGTTGGCCACGGATTCGACCGCGGCATCGATAAGTGCGCTGTCTGTGATCCCGAGGACGCCTGCGGCGTGGGCGTAGGTGATGCCGTTGTCGTCGGCTCCGGCGAGGAGTTGGTCGAGGACGGAGAGCGAGTCGCGGGGGGATCCGCCGCCGGCGCGGATGACTAGCGGGTAAACGGAGTCTTCGACCTGGACTTTTTCTTCGTGGCAGATTCGTTCCAAAAGGCCCCGCATGTCGTTGGGTGCGAGGAGGCGGAACGGGTATTGGTGCGTCCTGGACTTGATGGTGGTCAGGACTTTTTCGGGTTCGGTGGTCGCGAAGATGAACACGAGGTGTTCGGGTGGTTCTTCGACGATTTTGAGTAGCGCGTTGAAGCCTTCTTTGGTGATCATGTGGGCTTCGTCGATGATGAACACGCGGTACCGGGATTCGGCGGGTGCGTAGATGGCTCGGTCGCGGAGGTCTCGCATGTCTTCGACGCCGCGGTGGCTGGCCGCGTCGAGTTCGGTGACGTCGAGGGAGCCTGGGCCGCCGGGGGCAAGTGCTCGGCAGGATTCGCATTCCCCGCAGGGGGTCGATGTGGGCCCGTGCACGCAGTTGAGCGAGCGCGCGAGGATGCGGGCGGAGGAGGTTTTACCGCAGCCGCGGGGTCCGGAGAACAGGTACGCATGATTGATGCGTCCGGCGTCGAGTGCTCGGCTAAGGGGCACGGTGACGTGTTCTTGGCCGACGACGTCGGCGAATGTTGCGGGACGGTACTTCCTGTAAAGAGCCACGTGTGTATGCTACCGCCCGGGTAGGACACGCCGTGGTGTTGAGCTTTTTGCGCCTTTGAACTGGGGTTACGGGTCGGCTCGTGTGCTCAGGGGGCTAAACAGCGTGTCGTGCCGACGTGCGCTACCGGGTGGATGGGCGTTATATGACGCTCGCGCGACGAAGGTCGCGGAGGTCTGCCCCTCCTTCGGCCAGCCGAGTCTGGAGTGAGTCGATCCCGTGGGTCATGCCGTGGAGGAATTCCTGTTCGGTGAGCATGATGATCTGGGCGATCAACGTCATACGACCCGGATGCGTGGGATTAACCGGTTGCCCGTCGGCGGTGGTGAGGTCGGGATGCTCCGTCACGGTCGGCACCCCTTTGGGCCAAATGTAGGGGACAACCAGCAGCCCGTGTTTCGTGGTGAACGCGGGGTTGACCATGGCCCCCAGCCCTGGCAGGAATGTTCCTGGTTGGGCCAGTCGCCCGGATCCCTCTTCGCTGAGCATGGTGGCCGCTGCGGCGACCAGTTGCCCCATTTCGCCCGGTCTGGCCAGGCCAACGGCAAGCAGCTCGGCGCGCACGTCCATCCCGTCTGGGCTGGTCAGCCCGGTGGAGTATCGCGCCGCGTCTGCCGTACACGAGAGGATTTGTCGCAGGTCATCGGTCACTTTGGCGTGCCGGCCGCGCGGCTGCTCCTCATTACCGTTCGCGGGGTCGACGGATTCGGCCGTTCCGTCATCGTTAATGAGGAGGGAGGTCACGGTGAACGGCGGACTATCGGGACTGGCTTTGATGCTGGTCCAGTGCGTTTCGCCAGGCAGGATGGATTCCAACCAGGTCTGTGTTTCCAATAGGTTCATGGGCGTGGTGGGCGCTCACCTCTGTTGTCGGGGTCTGGGTCGGCTACTTCTCGGCGGCTTCAGCGGCTGCGAGGAGGACGCAGGTAGCCACTCCATCCATGGCTTCTTCCACCTGCGCGATGGGAGGTAGCGAAGGTGCGAGCCGAATGTTGCGGTTATCGGGGTCCTTGTGCAGCGGGAAGCTGGATCCAGCTTCGGTGAGCTTAATACCTGCTTCTTTGGCCAACTCAACGACGCGTGACGCGGTGCCGTCGGGCACGTCGAGGCTGATGAAGTACCCACCCTTTGGCTCTGTCCACGTGGCAACGTTGTAGTCGTCGAGCCGCTCGTGGAGCACCTTGTCGACGGCGGCGAATTTCGGCGCGAGCGACGTGGCGTGTTTCCGCATGATGGCCTTGACACCCTCGGCATCGTGGAAGTACTTCGCGTGGGCCAGCTGGTTGATCTTGTTCGGCCCGATGCCGCGGATCCCAGCGTGGCTGGCGTACCAGTCCAGGTTGCTTGCCGACGAGGCGAAGAAGCTCACGCCCGACCCGGCGAAGGTGATTTTGGACGTGGACGTCATGAACCAGAAACGGTTCGGGTGCCCGGCTTTCTCGGCGAGCTCCAGAACGTTGATGGGCTCGGGGAAGTCGTCGGTGAGGGTGTGGACGGCGTAGGCGTTGTCCCACACGATACGGAAATCGGGTGCGGCCGCATCGAGCGCCGCAAGCTTTTCACACGTTTCCCGCGAGTAGCTAATGCCCGTCGGATTGCCGAATACGGGCACAGTCCACATGCCTTTGACCTGCGGGTCTTTGAGAAGTTCGGCGATGGCGTCGAGGTCGGGTCCCTCATCCGTCATCGGGACATTGATCATCTCGAATCCGAGGTGCTCGGTGATGGAGAAGTGACGGTCATACCCCGGGACCGGGCAGATCCACTTAACGGTGTCTTCGTCTTTCCACGGCCGCGGGGAATCCTGAGTGCCAAAGATGTACGCCCACACGATCAGATCGTGCATGATGTTCAGGCTGGATGCGTCCCCCGCGATGATGTTGTCGACGGGGATTCCCAGCAGGTCAGCGTAGATTTCCCGAATATCGACGATGCCGCGCAGGCCACCATAGTTGCGGCAATCGGTGCCGTCGTCGGCGGTGTAGTTGCCCGCGCCGGGAAGGCCGAGCAGTTCATCACCAAAGTCCAATTGTTCAGCGGAAGGCTTGCCGCGGGTCAGGTCCAGCGCGAGGTTCTTGGCCTTGAGTTCGTTGTATGCCTTCTCGATGTCGGCTTTGGAGCTGGTGAGGGCTTCGACGTTGATTTTCGACGGTGTGACCTGCGGTGACATGTGAACCTTCCTTGAGACCATGCGATTCACTTTCATCGTACAGGGTGGTGCGGACATGGGAAGAGGATTTTTTATCGGGGCGCCTGAACCACGGCTTGGTAGTAGAAGTTGCCGTCCTCTCCGCGGTAGCACGCGGTTGTTTGGATTGGCTGATGGTCGCGGTTTTGTTCGCACCCCATACCGGAGCCGAATGGGCCGAGAGTCCTCCACTCCAACTTGGGGCCATTCACACCAGCGTTCGGGACGTCCTCCTCCGCGTCTTCATCGTCGTAGCTGTCGTCGTAATTGCCCGTGTTCTGCGTTTGCGCTGGTGCTTGTTGTGTGGTGTAGGTCTGCCGAGGCGTGTATTCCTCGGTCGTCGTTTCGTCGTCGTACGTGGGCGTGGTCGTGCGAGTGGTTGTGGTGGCTGTCTTCGTCGTGGTCTGGTCGGTCGTCTTGGTCTTGGTGATCGTGCTGGGCTCGGAATTTGCGTCATCATTTCCGCAGGCAGCCAGCGTGCCGATGACTGCCACCGCGGTTGCTACAGCCATGACTTTCCGACGAATGACGTGGGAGTTTTTGCCGGTGCTCGGTGTGGTGATCGATGAAGAGGAGGCAGATGATGAGGCGTTGGGGAGCATTTTTCGGGCCCTTCGTGAGTAGTGATGTGAGGGAAGTAAATGGTGGCGTCGCATGTGCGGCGCTTTCATTCGTTATGTGCTCTGGCCCGCGTTAATGTTCCCGATTGCGTGTTATGTGCCCCTCGTTGTGGGGCTGTGTAGCCCTCTGACATGAGCGTTAGGTTTCGTCGGGGCTGTTTCTTGCGCCCGTGTTCTTTCTAGTCGTATAACCCGGCGGAAACCCTGTGTATGCGAAAACCTAGCCACCCTGTGGTTACTGGATGGCTAGGTTCTGTGGCGGAGGATGTGGGATTTGAACCCACGAGGGTATTGCTACCCGCACGCGTTCCAGGCGTGTGACATAGGCCGCTAGTCGAATCCTCCAAGCGTGGAACGCACCTGAAGTCCGCGTTCCGGTGGGCAAGCCTACCGGATGTCATGGGCATCGACAAAAACAGGCCTTGTAGGGCGTCGATAATGGGGATATTGGGTCCATGTAGTGCGCTGTTTTCCCAGCGGGGGGGGATTGCTCTGGTGGGTGGGAATATGCGCCTCTGTGGGTTAGTATGGGGGCCGGATTCCGCGCGGCGTCCATCTTGTGAACTCCCCCAGGGCGGGAACGCAGCAAGGGTCAGCGAGCTCTGACGGGTGCGTGGGGTCCCCTTTTTATTTCTGCCGTTATGCCTGGACGGTGTTGGCTCGCCACGGTGTGTTGTGGCTGGTTGTAGTGGGGGAACGGCTACACAGTGGGAATTGCATATTCGTGGGAACCGATGACTAGCTCCGTCGTCTAAACCGACGCGAGAACATTGCGACAATAATTTCTAAAAGCCGTAGACGTGCCGTTATGCGTCTGGTAACGTCAACGCCGGAAAATAGGGGTTTTCGCAAGTTTCCGTATTTGTTGGAACTTGTTTATTTAAAAGTTTTCAACCATTCCGTTTAGTTGCCGTGCTGACTGTTGGGGTAGAGAGGCTTCAGATTGTTCTGATATTCGGAGTGGGCGAAATTTATAAAAATCATGTTGGGGGGATTGTCGTGGGGGATCACTATTGCAACAGAAGTGATATAAAACGGAATATTGGACGTCCGCGTATTGTCGGAATCTCTCTAAGCGTAGTGTCGATTGCTGCTGCAGCATTGTTGGCGGGATGTTCCCAGTCCGATGGTTCTGGTTTCGGGGATATGGAACCTGCGGCAGCTAACAGTGAAGATATAGAAGCTAACAGTGAAGATATAGATAGGTTTGGATCGTCGGAACCCGCCACTTCTCACACCAACCCGGCAGAAGAATTGTTCTCAGAACGGAAGGCGATCGGTTCTACAAGGCCCGTTCCTGAAGAAAATAGGTCGGGTAAGGGGGAACACAAGGATCGTCCTTTGTGGGAGCGCCCGGAGGTATTGGCTAAGTACCCGGTTAAAGCAAAAAAGAACCCTGATGGCTCCTATGACTACTCAGATCCGCGGTTTGAGAATGCCGACCTTTGCGAGGATGCCCCGCCAGGATACTGGGAAGGTTTGGGGTATCGATCGGTAGGCTCGGATTATATAAAATTTCGAAAGTTAAAGAATTGTGGACTTGTGATTATGGATAGAGGGCAAGAAAGATTAATTGCCGCCGGTACAGACTCACTGCCTAAAAATAATCTCGCTGGCCGCATATTTAGAGAGTACTCACCGTATAAATATGACCAGATCAATGAAATGTTTGGTGTTAAAGCCTGTGTTTCTTATTTAGAAACTCCACTTGGAAGAGTGGGGGTTACCGATTTAGCTGAGTTTGATCCTAGGGATTTTAAAGAATTATGTGACGATGCAAGAAGCGAATTAGAAAGGTTATTGTAGAATGGAATTATCTGTAGATCCTTGTTCTCTGGATAGAGTAATTTCAATCCTAAACGACGGTGTTTTCCTTAGGGGAAAGAGTTTCCTCTCATTATACCGAGGTTTAGAAAGTTCATTCACAGAGGAACCGGGATTGAGGAACCTAAGTGAGCAACATACTAAAGTTATTTCCGGAGAAATAGGAAGCGCAGTACAGACGCTGCGTGAACTCCGTCGTCTGATTCACTGGTTAGCTGAAGGCACGAAGGAAATGCGGGGTGCGTTTGTTGGCCAAGACGATGCCTCAGCGGCCATACTCTGCGGACTTAAGTCGATACAGGACACAGAGTTCACCTTCCCGACTCGTCCGGATGGAGCATTTAGCCCCTTTGACTTTTCGGAGCCAATACCAGGGGACGGCGATGATCCCTCTGCAGTCCTCGCGATGCTCGACGCAGGTGACGATAGTGAGATTTATGCCCTCGCCGAGTACTGGCACAACCTGTCCAGTTCTTTGAACGATACCGTCGACGCCCTGGTGCGGGCCCGTACCCAACTGGAAGAAAACACAGGAGAGGCGATTGATGCCGCCGCCTCATGTTGCACCCAAGTGATGGCCACGGCCCAAATTTTCGCCGATAACGCCACCGCCATGCACGCTTCCGTTTCCCAACTGCCTCATATTCGGCAGGCCGCTCGCGCCCAGATCGCGGCCATCGAAGCCGAGCACACCGCAGCGGTCGCCGCAGCCACCAACCCCGCCGGAGTACAGGCAGCCGGGGAAGCAGCACGGGCAGCCACCCGTGAATTCATGACCGGCCCTTATCAAGCCATGCTCACCGCGGCGGTGCCACCACTACGCAACCTCACCGAACGACCCAACGTCGGGCAGGGTGGAGGACATCTCACCACGCAGTCGCCCTCTCCCATTAACAGCCCTAGCTCCGTATCCACCACGGTCAACCCTGCTATGGCGACAATTGGGGCAGTTGGAGGAGCGCCGGTTATGAACAACGCACCACTAAATCCAACCCATCCAGCAATGATCAGGGCGGATAACGTCAGCGCAACTACTAACCATCCCGCACCAGCAGTACCCATCGCGCCACCCGCACAAACGTCACCCAACCTGGCGTCCAACGCGGGGAACACACCTCGCGGCACCGCACCAACCCCGATTAACGGAAACAACGCTCCCGTTACTCCCGGTGGTGTCAGCGGTAACTCATTTCCCCGATCACCTGGGAATACTTCATCACCTGGCTACACTCCTCGCACAACCCAAACACCAGGCCGCAACCTGCGTTCTAACACACCGAATACCAGACTCGGCACCCCTAACCGCAACCTGATGAACACCGGGCACATCCCACACGGCAACGGTAGCTATCCGCGCAACGGAGTTCATGGGCCAGGACAGCTCAACAAACCCGGCGAAATTCCGCGAAACAGGAGCGTCATCATCCATCCCGGACCAGATACGCCCATGCCCCGGACAGGGGTCAACCCGCATTACCCAGGCTCAACCCCAGGGGACAACAAAAACACGGCACCACATTATGGCCGTGGCGCCGCAACACCGTCATCCACCGGAGGTGACGGTTCACGCCCAGCGATGGGCAGGATGGGAATCGCTCCCATGGGTGGCTACGGCAACTCCTCTAAATCCCAAAAACAAGAACCAGAAGGGAAATACAAGCCCATCACCAGCGAATTCGAGGCAGAATACAACCTGCGACAACTCCGAGGAGACATCGGGCTCACCACGCCACACGTCATTGGCGCACAGCTGCGGGAGTCCAAATAGTCTCCGAAGAGCTACTCGTCCAGGCCGGCCGCGATAGCGTCGGCAATCGAGTCAATCAATGCTTTTTCAGATCGATCACCCGAAACAGTAACCTCCTCGCCGCACTCAGCGCCCAAACCCATCAGGGACATCGCCGAGTCAGCATCCGCGTCGTTGACCAAGATGCCTTCCTTTGAGTCCGCGGCCATCTCCGCCAACTTTGCGGCAGGGCGCGCGTGCAGGCCGGCCTTATCCGCGACCTTCACACGCCGTGAATAGCCGCCACCGTTCGCATCGTCGTCTTTAGTGCTGTCGCTAGCTGCATCTTCGCCCGGCGCGGCTGCCGAATCACCATCACCCGCGCTCTCAGATTCGAACGCGGAAATCGCACGCCGAGCCTCGCGCTCCACACCATCCAGATCTTGGCCTTGCTGGGCGGCAACGGCTCCGGCAACGGTGGCCTCAACAAGCGGAGCGTCAATAAACCGAACGGGCTCGTCGTCGAGCATGTCCACAACCATCTCCACCGTCATCGTCGCAGATCCCAGGTCAGTGAAAATAGCGCAGGCCAAACCCGCGTCGACAACCTTATTAACAGCGGCCTCAATGGCGTCATACGAGGTGCCGATACCGCCACCATCGGGGTTGCCCTTATCCTCCGGGTCGGCATCCAAACCACCCGCCGGAACGATCAGCACATCCCTAGCCATTTGCGATGCCAACAGCGCCAAACCATCGGCCAAGCGCTTCGAGTGGGACACCACCACGACGCCGACCTGTGGCGATTGTTTCCGTTCAGAGTCCGGCGAAGCTGAATCCACCGAAGCAGAATTCGACGGGGCAGCGTCCGTCGTCGGGCGTTCGGAACCTTCGTTTGCGCCAGACGCAGCGTCGTTATTGCTTGTCATCATCGTTCCTTCCGTAAGTTCTTCCTCCGGTAGTGGTTCCTCCGTCGTTGCTCTGTTTGCAGAGCTATATGCAGAATCCTCGCCTGCAGTCGTGGTTGATGCCGCTGTAGCTGCCGCGTCACCAGCAGCCTTACGCGGTTGTCGAGCCTCCTCCTCGAGGCGCTGCAGCACCTCGCTCATTGCGCACCCCACTACGCATCAACGGCTTTGGAGGCCTCGGCGAGGAAATACGCGGAGCTCGCAGCGCCGGGATCCTTGTGTCCCACAGAGCGTTCCCCCAGGTAAGAAGCGCGCCCTTTGGTAGCAGTCATGTCGACGGTGGCTTCAGCACCTTCATCCGCAGCACGAGCAGCTGCCTGCAACACCTCGGCTGGATCCTTTCCATCATCGGCAGCAGACCGTGCTGCCCGCGCCGCCGGGGCCCACGCATCAACCATGGTCTTCTCGCCCTCGGTTGCCTTGCCCCGCTTTTCGACGCCACCCACTGCGGACTCCACCACAGAGGCAACACCGTCGGCATCAAGCCCGTCACCCGATACGGCCTTCGCTGCGTACATGAATGCTGTGCCGAGCAGCGGCCCGGACGCCCCGCCGACCGTCGACATCAGCGTCTTCGCGGTCAGCTTAAAAACGCCCGCAATGTCCTGGGGCTGGTCGTCGTCCAGCTTCTTCACCACGGCCTGAAAACCACGGTCCACGTTTTCGCCGTGGTCAGCGTCGCCAATAGCTCGGTCTAGATCGATCAATTCCTCGCGGTGCTCGCTCGCGGCCTCGGCGCACCCGCGGATCCACCGTTCAGCCCATGCCTTATCCAAATCTGACATTGTGTTCCTCCTCTGATTTATTTCCGTTTATTCCCCGTTTTTATTCCGGTTTATTTCTTGACAAATGCCGGCGTCCGGGCGGGATCGTCGTACAGGGAGAGTAGTTCATCATCGACGCGGAGCAGCGTGACGGACACACCCTGCATTTCCAGGCTGGTGACGAAGTTCCCGACGTCGGACCGCTCGAGAGCAACACCGAGGTCCGATAGCCGCTGCGCCACCCGTCGGAAAACGATGTACAACTCGGACAACGGCGTGCCGCCCATGCCGTTGACCAGGGCAATAACGCGGTCGGACTTCTTCAGCTCCAGATCCGCAACAATGGGGTCGAGCAGCTGATCCGTGATCTCATTCGCACTACTCATGGGGACGCGACGTCGGCCAGGCTCGCCGTGAATGCCCACGCCCAGTTCAATCTCGCTGTCGTCGAGGTCAAAGGACGGCTTCCCCACGTGAGGAACGGTGCACGACGTCAATGCCACACCCATCGACCGCACGTTATGAATGGCACTGTGCGCGATGCGTTCGACCTCGTCGAGAGTCAATCCGCGTTCCGCCGCGGCCCCGGTGATCTTCTCGACCAAGAAAGTGCCGGCGACGCCACGTCGGCCAGCGGTAAAAGTTGAATCCTCAACGGCGACATCGTCGTTCACGATGACCTGCCGAACCTCGAGGTCCTCCATATCGGCAAGGTCAGCAGCGGTATCGAAATTGAGCACGTCCCCGGTGTAATTCTTAACGACGAATACCACGCCTGCACCCTTATCGGCGCTCTTTGCCGCTTCGAGGATCGGGTCGGGCGTTGGTGACGTGAACACGGCGCCAGGAACGGCGGCGTCGAGCATCCCAGTGCCGACGAACCCCGCATGGAGAGGCTCGTGTCCGGAGCCACCACCCGAAATGACGCCCACTTTGCCTTGTTCCTTGGCATTGTGAGAGCTTCGGGTGACAAACAGCGGGTCGGGATTGACCGTGACGAGCTCTGGGTGTGCCAAGCCCACCCCCTCGATACTCTCCGTGACGACGTCATGCGGGTCGTTGATTAGCTTCTTCATAAACCTGACTCCTAGGTGTGTGCTCACTATTTCACCATCGGGTGGCTCTGTAGTTCTTGTTTTAGTGCGTCGATGTTCCGCAGTCTTCGTAGGCCTAGGTTACTCGCGATACAGAGGTGTTGAGGGGCGACGAGCTGCTTATCGGAGCCTCACGATTTCTTGGGCGTAGCAGGTGTCTTATTAGAATCAGCACCATGTCCATGCCGAAAATTGTGCTGTTTTATGTGTTCACGCCTCTAGCCGACCCTGAAGCGATTCGTCTGTGGCAGAAGGCCTTGGCGGAGAAGTGGAATCTCAAAGGCCGGGTCATTATTTCTAAAGATGGCATTAATGCGACGCTCGGCGGGGAACTTAACGACGTCAAACGTTATTGCCGTGAAACGCGCAGCTACGCACCTTTTAAGAATGCCGATATTAAGTGGTCAGAGGGTGAAGGGGATGACTTCCCCCGCTTGAGTGTGAAAGTCCGCCCGGAGTTAGTCACATTCGGCGCTGTGGATGAATTGAAGGTGAATGAAGAGGGTGTCATCGGTGGCGGTACGCATCTGAAACCGGAGGACCTGCATCATTTGATGGACGAACGTGGCGATGAGGTGGTGTTTTTCGACGGCCGTAACGCCATGGAGGCAGAAATAGGCAAGTTCCGCAATGCTGTAGTTCCAGCTACGACGACGACTCGCGATTTCTTGGATGAGATCGAATCCGGCAAGTACGACGACCTGAAGAAGCGACCGGTAGTGACGTATTGCACGGGTGGTATACGGTGCGAAGTTTTGTCAGTGCTGATGAAGAACCGCGGCTTCCAAGAGGTCTATCAGCTGGACGGGGGGATCGTGCGCTACGGGGAAGCGTACGGAAACGATGGGTATTGGGATGGATCTTTATATGTTTTTGATAAGAGAATGCATATGGAATTTGGCGACGGCGCAGAATCGTTAGGACACTGTGTTGAATGCGGAAAGCCGACGGCACAATTCGTGAATTGCGCGAATGACAAGTGTCGGAAATTGTTCTTGCGGTGTGACGCATGTACGTCTGCTCATAAGCATAAGTATTGTGGCGAATGTGAACCGGCTTTAGTGTGATTTTTCTTCACCTGATGTAAAGACGAACTGGTTTTAAGGTTCGACCGATTTCTGAAAAAGTTTTTTCTTATTTCAATTTCTGTTGGGCTGTGAGATAGATCTCGAAGGCATTTGCGTGGTGAATCTACCCAAGGCTGATAGGGGGGCTAACTCACCCTGATAACGGCATTATCGCACCGCAACGGACTTGTCAGACGTCATATGTATATGATGTAATGCAATGGGAGCCGAAGTAGATATATCGGAGTGGGAACATGAGTTTCCACGTTTCCCTTTGTTTTCTTTCGTGTAGATCAGTGATAGGTAGAAAATTGAAGATTAGAAAAGTGCTGAGCGCTATAGCATGTGCTGCAGCATGTGTAGTTGGGACAACAGTGGCTGCACCATCGGCGAATGCGGTAGCTGATGGTTACAATGCCGTTTTTGAACCATGGTCCGCTGAAGTTCTTATTGGTGGCGTGTGTAGTGGTTCCGTTTTATCGGACCGCTGGGTTATCACTGCGGCACATTGTTTGGGTAATAGTCATGGTCCGGGTGGCCATGTGAAGATTGGTGAGCGAGCTCAGCAAACATTCAAAGTTGATCGAGTCGTTCGTGAACCGGGCGGCGCCGATGTCGCTCTGGTTCGCACTGACGTTTCGATGGGGGTTCGGCCCATCATGTTGCCGTCGCCCGGCCCTATGCCAAATCAGCCAGGGCAGTTCACTGGGTGGGGCCATGCCCGCTTCCCTGAGAAACAAGGTTTGGCTTTTGTCTCGGGTCCGACGCGAGGGCCACGCCCAGGCAATGCGGATATGTTCGAAACAAAGTCCATCATTGGTCACCAGGAGCATGGCGACTCCGGCGGAGCATTCCACATTGGTCCCGTACTTTACGGTGTTTTGTGCTCGTCGAGCGGTAAGGACGGTCAGGGGCGGACGATGGCGAACTACACGAAGGTTGATCAGTTCCTCCCGTGGATTTACGGCACCATCTTCACTCAGAGTTGGCCCTGATAGGTCATGCGGTCTGGTAGGTTAATGGGCCCGATAGACCTTTGACACTGATAGGTCATTAGTGCAGCCTTTTGTTGGGACGCACTGATGGCCTTTTTGGGTACCACTATCGACGGTTGCCTACGCTAACGACGGGGTAATAACTAGCGATGGTTCGTTCCCTGACCCTTATTCTCGATTATCATTCTCAATTATCGACGGTTCTTGGGGGCGGTTAGTCGCGGTCTTCCCCAGAGCCAAAAGGAATGAAGAATGAGGCTCCCAATTCTTCATTGCCGCAGCCAGTGGTGCGGTTTTCTCTTTTTGCGGTGGCATACGTGGGTGAAACGCAGCTCCAATCGTCGGTGGTGGAATCCCAGTATTGGAAATTGCCGTGGCGCTCTCCATCCCGGCCTCCATCGTCTTGGGGGGCCTCGTCGTAGCGCTTGAGCACTTCTTGAGCATCGGCGCAGTCAATATCGCCTTTTTCTACTACTATCTGGTAAGTTTTCCCGTCACCCCCTGGGGAATCGCATTCTCCTGCTGAACTGCTATTCGAGTTGTTACTTGAGCTGTCAGAATCGTCGCTTTCTTCAGTGGTGTCCGCCGTCGTGTCGTCGTCGTTATTGACGGTGGGATGGATCGCGGCGTTATTTCGGGTAGGCTCTGTGGTTTCCTGCCCGGGGGTGGGATTAACTGACGGGGTCGCCGCCCGCGACTGCGTTACCGAAGTGGCGAGCGCTGCTCCATTGTTGTCCTGTCCATTGTGGTGGTTGGACCACACGTAACTCGCTCCACCAATCGCTCCGCCGAGCAACACGAGTATGCCAACAATACTGGCGATGCCTTTCGCGCCAATGCGGTTAGGTTTTGTGTCTGCGGAGACGCCGGTGCTTCCATTTCCGCCATAGTTATTCCCGCTTGGAGCATGCTCGCCCTGAGAAAATCCGGCTTGAGAAAACCCTTGGTTTGGTGCTGGCTGTTGTGATGTCGGCGGTTGTCCCCATTGGGATTGGTTGGGTGGTTGAGTGCCGAATCCTGGAGTGTCTTGCCTCTGTCGTGATCCCTGTGGGTTGTTCGGGTTGTTTACCGGCGGGAATTGCCGTGTTTCGTTGTTCTGACCGGCCGCGTTGTTCTGCGCATCCGTGTTTTGCCAAGCTCCGTTGTTCTGCGCGCTTCCGTTGCCCCACGTGTTGTCCTGACCGCCCGCATTATTCCACGTACCTTCGGGATTATTGGGCGGAAATTGGGTGGTCTCGGGGTCATTGTGTGGCTGTTTTTCTGATTCGTCGCTCATGGTGATTCCTTGTTCAGTGGGGTGGGGTGGCTGGTGAGCTAGGGACTAGTTAGTTGTGTATTCAATTGCGCGTGCTGACTTCACCGTATTCGCACTCTTCTACTAAAGCAGACGTGAAGCCCACCATTTATTACCCACGGCACAAGTCTGTGTTGTGTACCCGTTTTTGTGGGGAGCGTTGAGGCAAGCCCGCAGGTGTCGGACTCTTGCACGCTTTTTCCTGGTCCGCCCTTTCCTGCACCCTCACCCCCCACTGGAAATTGCGCCATTCACTCCCGCTGTAAAAGCCCTACACAAAGACTATAGACAGAGCGGTCTACTTTAGGCTACTCTAAGCACGAACATGATGGCGTCCACGTCGGTGGTCGCCATGTATGACCGTCGTGACGTAGGGCGGATGTCCTCATTTGCCCTCATTCATTGGGTGGCGCTCATCAGACGCCACCCATCAAGCGGAAAGGTTGCCATGCTTATTACCGGTCTCATGCTCGGAACGGTCCTCGGTTACGTCATGCAAAGGGGTCGCTTTTGTGTCACCGGTATGTTGCGTGACATCTTCACGCTGAAAACGTGGCGCGGATTCGTGGCGCTCCTCGTCGTCATCGCCGTCCACGCGGTGGGCTTAGCCGCACTAACATCGCTGGGTGTCATCACCCCGGAGGTCGACGACTTCGCCCCCGTCGCCGTCATCATCGGCGGCTTCCTCTTCGGCGTTGGCATTGTGTTGGCGGGCGGGTGCGCGTCAGGAACATGGTATCGCTCCGGCGAAGGCCTGGTCGGGTCCTGGATTGCCCTGCTCACGTATGGCTTATCGGCCGCCGCGATGAAAGCGGGGGCGTTAAAAGGGATTAACAGCGGGCTCCGCGAATACACGGTTCCCCTCACCACTATCCAGCAGTCGCTAGGGGTCTCGGCGTGGGGCTTGGCTCTCCCGCTGGCCGTGCTGACCGCGTTCCTCGTCGCAAAGTTTGCCCGTGCCGAGGCAGCTCAACCCAAAATCGCCCAGCTCGCACCGAAGAAGACGGGCCTCGCGCACCTGTTGGCGGAAAAGCCCTGGCACGTGTACACGACCGGGGCGATCGTCGGCGTGCTCGGTGTCATCGCATGGCCGCTTTCGGCGGCGACGGGCCGCAACGATGGTTTGGGAATCACCACACCCAGCTCGGACCTGGTTCGTTTCGTGACGACGGGTGACGCGACCCGCATCAACTGGGGAGCCCTCCTTGTGCTTGGGATCCTGATCGGGTCGTACTTGGCGGCGAAGGCGTCGGGGGAGTTCCGCGTGCGAGTTCCGTCGGGAACCCAGGCGGTGCGGTCGGTTGCCGGCGGCGTGTTGATGGGCGTCGGCGCCGCGTGGGCGGGTGGCTGCACGGTCGGGAACGGCATGGTGCAGACATCGCTGTTTAGCTGCCAAGGCTGGGTTGCTTTACTCTTCATCGCGTTGGGGGTGGGGTTCGCCGCGAAGCTGTGGCTGAAGCCTGCCGAGCCGATCAACTCTCAAGATCCGGATGGCTACACCTTGTCACCATCTACTGCCGACGCCACCCGCGCGGCTAGTGCCGGCGATTTGGCCGCTGCCTCTGCCGGCGTCGATGACTTGGAACCTGAGCCTAACGGAGTCGATGACCTGACGCCTGAGTCTGGTGCAGTTGAGCGCACTGGAGTGTTGGCAGAGTCTGATGATCGTAAGAGTCCTGAACGCGAGCCTGTGTTGGTGGGGGCTTCCGCAGGTGGAGGTTCTGCCCCCGATTCCGATTTGAATGTCGGTGGATTCGCGACCGCTGTTGGCTTACCTGCAGTGTCTGTGCTCGAGCGCCCGACTGATGGTGGCCCTAATGACGTGAACCCGAAGCTCCGTGGTGGTTTACGTCGCGTCGGCGAGCGACGATTTGCCCTGGATACGCTGGGTGCGGTGTGCCCGTTCCCGTTGATCGAAGCGAAAGCCGCGATGCAGCAGCTCTCCAGCGGGGACGAGCTGGTCATCGACTTCGATTGCACCCAGGCGACGGACGCTATCCCGCGGTGGGCGGCGACCGATGGTCACGAGGTCACGAACTTCGAGGCTACCGACGACGCCGGATGGACCATTAGCGTGCGGAAAGGATAAGTCGATATTGGCTTAGTCGTTAGACGTAATACTGCGTCGGCGTATATACGGTATTTCCGTCCCTGTCTTGGCAGTAGACACTACCGGGTACTGCAGTTGGAGTTTCCTCCTCGTTGTATCCCACCACACTGGTTTTGCATGTCCAACCGTTTTTATCTGGGCCAGCGGGATCTTCACCCTTGCCTGGTGCGCTTCTAAAATCACTCGCTCCAACGTAATTCTGCATTGCTTCAAGAGCGTGTGAACAATCCACATCACCTTGGTGGACAAGGACGGGTGCTTTTGTGGGTTCGTTATCGAATGCGGGAAGTTGTACGTTGACGTCGCCACATTTGGATCCGGTGACGCCTGTGCCATCACCTTTACGTTTGGTAATGGTGTAGCCCTTATCAGTGAAGTCGACGCGATTATCATCGACGATACATGTCGCTTTTTTATTCTCAAATACTCCGCATGCGGTCTCGTGGAATCGGATTCTTTCTCCAGGGTGGAGAATTCCGTCCTCGAAGGAAAAACTAACGTCGGTCTTGAATTCCTGGTGAGAATAAACGAACTTTTGGTCAGGTTTCGATGCCGATTCTGCACCTTGAGATGGATCATTGTTTTCCGACTGGAAGCAGCCCAGCATGTCCGTCAAAATCGCGGAGAAACCGATATAGCAATTGAAATTGGTATCAGCCAGGCGAAAAGACAGTCCACCTTCTACCGGAACAACATCTTTTCCACTCGACATGCCCTCGAATAAATGTAAGTACGTTGTTGGTTCACTGGAATCGTCATTGGTGGTGTAGTGGTTGTAGGCCACGCCACCACCCACTATCGCTCCACCGCCAAGGATTACCGCGCCGACGATGCCTTTTGTCGATGTCAAGATGCCAGCGGCTCCGCCTTTGACAGCCCCGCCAGCCGCGACTTTGCTTCCGCTCGCTGTGATGGCGTGTGAGCCGCTTACCGGATCTGGTGGTCCTGCGGTGAAAGCTTGGGGACCGTTTACCGGTTGGGGTGGTCCTGCGGTAACAGCTTGCGAGCCACTCATTGGATCAGGCGCTGTGGGGTGAGGCCCTGTGACAGTGCCATGCCCGCCGGGTGGTGTACCGGCTGCTGATGCTCCCCCGTCATGGTGAGGACCGACGGGATGATGTGGCGCTGGTTGGTGCGAGCCGACTGATCCGCTAGCTCCTCCGTCCGAGGAGTGGTGGGGTCCCCAGCCAGATTGACCTTCGGACGTAAGACGCTCGATCGACGGGCGTGGGAATTGAGAGCGACGTTTGTCTTCTTCGCCCCTCCGTGGCGTCGGCTGTGGACCTTGTTGTGGTGGTTCTTGAGGAGACTGTACGGGCTGCGAAAACTGTTGCGGGGGTTGGTTTTCGGGCCAGGGTTGATTAGGTGGCCAGGGCTGGTTCCCCTGCTGTGGTTGATTTCCAGACCACGGTTGATTTACCGCTGCGGGGTATTCGACCGGTCCAGGTCCAGGTTGGTTTCCGTACTGTGCTTGGTTCCCCGGCCAGGGCTGGTTGACAGTCTGGGGCTGATTCCCGGGCCATGGTTGATTCCCAGGCATTGGGGGATAGTTGAATTGGCCGTTAGGTGGTGGCCCATTAAAGCCTTGAGGAGGAAAGGCCGTCGTGGGTTGTGTGTCACCCTGCGTCCCAGCACCCCACTGCCCATTGTTCTGGGCAGTTTGCCCATTGTGGACGTCGTTCTGGTCGCTGGATGCGTTGTTGTTCTGGGGGTTGTTACCGTTCTGATTCTCGGTGTCTCCCCAAGCTTCGTCGCGGTGTTCTTGTCCCCATTGTTGTTCGTTCATATTTTTCAGCCTCCTTTATTTATTTAAACGTTGAGGAGGGTTCTTGGCATTACATTCTGCATAGGTATCCTAAAAGAAACTGATTTGTTATTCGCATGTCATCTGTTTGTGATGCCGACAATGAGGGCTTCACTTATGCTAGGAAGTGCGTATTCAATTTCAATACGCATTTAATCCCACCATGTGGTGATGAGAGGTCGAGAAAAGCATGAAAGTGTCATCGTCCCACGCAGTCAAGGGCATTGCGTTATTAGCTAGCGCGGTCGTGCTAGCTGGATGCAACCAGGGTGGTGATAACGACAACTCTCAGGCCGCTGACCAGCCGACGTCTGTGGTTGCGAAGTCCTCCACCGCTACTCCGAGCTCTGAAAACGCGGCAGCTTCAGATGATGGCAGTAGTGCTGTCGCTGAATCTGACGAGCAAGATGCAGATAGCGACGGCAAAACTGCCGCTCAGCAGCGAAGACCTCAGGAAAGCTGCAACGACAATATTGCTGCACGGGAGTATCAAGACCACGCGGCTGAGGTTCCTCCACCTTCGTCGGGGGAATGGGATATTGATCTCTCCTCTTTTCTCGACAATCAGCCGTGTGCGGCCTTGTCTTGGGCAGTATTAGTTCCGACGTATATTGGTGACGGCAGTCCGCCTACGCAAACCATGCTGTTCCACAACGGACGATTCATAAAAACTGTGTCTCAGAAGCCGACATACTCGCCAGATGTTTCGCGTGTTGATGATTCGACGATCAATGTGACCTGGAAATGGCCCAAGCCAGGGGAGCCTCTGGCGGAGAAAAGTGGTCGATCAGTCGCCACGTTCCGTTGGGATGACCAATCCGAATCCGTCGTGATGGAAGGCGAATTACCGCCAAACTAAGTCGTGTGTGAAACCTCCCGGGCGTTATACATAATTACGCCCAGGGGGTAAACCGGGGGATCGTGTTATCGATCTAAACATCGATTGGCCGCTGCGAAACAGCCACAGAAACTAAGATTTTAAACAGCAGAGTTGTATTCGGCGGTCAATAATCCTCAACCAATGGGCTCGTTTACCGCTGCGTTTGACCCCCCCGAAACAAAGGCTGATTGTCATGGACCATCGAAACAATGTCCGACGGAATTTCCCATACGCTCATAAATCGCGACATGTACGTAAGTCCTCGCATTCGCGTTTCATTTCCGCCGCTATTGTTACGCTCTCTATTCCGCTGGCAAGCGTCGCCGTCGCCAATGGTGCGCCCAGTGATTCTCCGCAGCCTGATATTCCGGCTTCTTCACAACCGAACGCGATGTGCGTCCCTTATCTCGGCGATATCAGTAAAGGGAATGGACAATTTCCTTTAGGGCTGGTCGCGCCTGATTTTGGTGATGATGGTTATGATGTCTTACCCGTCGCAAATGATAAAGACCTGCCGGAACGTATTGATTTACGAGACAACCACCAAGGTTTCAACGAAAAAATTGATGTTGCACTCCATGAGGGATCATTGGTGGTTCGTCATCGTGGAGAAGAGCAATGGCGGCATCTTCCGACCCCCGAATGTTTGGATGGAAACATTGTCAGCATGTCCATCAACGGTGATTCTCTCATCGCGCTGGATAAAGATGGCTGGATGTACACGCTGAGTAATTTGCTTTCGAGCCCGACACGATGGGGTTGGATCAGAGCCTGGGGAGGGCCGGTGTGGTTGGGCAAAGGTTTGCAATCGCCCACCACTGAGGAAGGGAAATGGTCGTTTACTCTGATCGACAACAATGTGGATAAAACATATTCCACGCCCGACGGTAAAGAACAGCCGATCTCGTATGCCAAAGTCACCCAAGTAGTCGCACTCGGCCAAGACGGATCGCATCTTTACAGCCTTGATCCGTGGCTTGCGCGTGATTATTCCTACGAAATCGGTACGCCATTTAACTCGCGTTTCCAAGCAGAATCTGTGTCAGCATCAGGATCGGTCATCTTTATTACCAATAAATACGGTGATATGTACACGAAATTGTCCGACTATGACGTTCGCGGTGCCGACCCAGCTCAATTCCGCTACCAATGGAACGACCCCAACAATCCGGACGAGCGCCCGTCGGCAACTAATGCCCTTCAACAGCGATTGGATAACAACACAGCGCCGATAGCGATTGAAGGGCACGAGTGGACTCACCAGCCAAAAATTCCTGGCACAATCACGAGCAGGATTTCTATCCACACGACTGCACCAGGCTCAACGAACCGCGAACTCAGGGTAGAGGGAACGAATTCGGATGGCGAATCGGGTTATTGGCATAAAACTCTTGACGATAAAAATTGGGCCTTCACCGCGACTCATTTACCGCTGGAGGGGAAGAAACTTGAAAACTCCTCCGCTGATCGAAGCACAGATACATTGGCGGACGAATCTCCTTTTAGTTACGAGGGAAAAGTAACCGACAATGCGTCATTAAGCATCGATCACTTCGCCTACGCAAGTGAGAAACATGACATCACCGTGACGGTTAACGGTAAGAAGTATCCGCTGCTTCTCGAGACCGTCGATGGTCGCCTGGGAACGTCATTATCGCAGCGTCTACTACCCATTGAAGGAGAATTCGGAAGGAGGCCTGCCGGATTGGTTGAAGGGACCCCACGAAATTACGTGGCGGCACTACGTGTCTCGCAGGAAACTAAGCAGGCCGCAGAACATGACCCCGAGTTGAAGAGTTTTCTGGACACATATCTCAAAGGCGAAGACCCGCACCAAATATTCGCGCGGGTCACTCCGAGTGAATTCCAGATTATTAATTCACCAGTGAAAGATGTGGCGGTACCGGCTCCCGGGGCCGTGGCAACTCTGAAATCAGTGGAATAAAGCCGGATTCGTCTCTAATACTTAGAGGTGTTTATAGGTTTCCCACGGCCTCCCGGACAGCGTCGACTATCTCACCGCGCGTTGTCGCGTCGCGGAGGCGAGTGCGGAAATTGCTCCTCATCAGGGCACGCGCAAGTTGGGCAAGAATTTTCATGTGTTTCTTATTCGCCCCTTCAGGAACGGCAATGAGGAACACAAAGCGCACGGTCTTGTTATCCGGGCTCTGCCAGTCGACACCATTTCCCGGAATTCGGGCGAACAACACCGTCGGTGTCTCGACGCCAGCTACCCGGGCATGCGGAATTGCCACCTCATTTCCCACCGCCGTCGTCGATTGCTCCTCGCGAGCTAGCGCTGCCTGGATCACTGCTTCACCATCGGTGATTCGGCCGGCCGACACAGCGTGGTCTACTAAGCCGTGAATGACATCTTCGCGGTTTCCAGAAGGAGCGTCATCGTCCAAGACGACCAGTGTTTCGTCGATAAGATGAGGAGCGTCTGACTCTTCAGCGCTCTTGGTGCCGGAAACAACACCGTCAGGTTCAGCGCTGGTAACAGCGCCAGTGTTCCGCGGGTTAGAAGAATCAGTAGAAGAATCAGCAACAGCACTATCGTCACTCGCGCCAGACGCTGTCGTCGAAGAATTCTTACTCCGGGACATACTTATTTGTGTCAGCCCGATCATGACGGCGATCGTCGTCGTGATACCGGCGAGCACGGCGATGAAGAACCACACAACGCCGTCGATAGCCCCCAACACGGCAACGATAGGTCCGCCGTGCATGACGTTATCTTTCACACCCCATAAACCGGCAAGTGCACCGGCCACGGCTCCACCAATAACATTGGCCGGAATAACCTGAAACGGACGAGCCGCTGCAAAAGGAATAGCGCCCTCGGTAATACCAAAACATCCCATGATCAGGGCAGCTATGCCAGCATCTTTTTCAGGCTTAGTAAACCATTGTCGGCGAATAAAAGTAGTAACGCCCATTGCCAGCGGCGGGACCGCAATAGCCGCCGCGTTCATCCCCATAGGTGCAGCATTTCCGGCAGCAATTAAACCGCCACCGAAAAGAAACGCCGTTTTATTAAACGGACCGCCCATGTCAAAAGCGATCATTGCGCCCAAGACAGCACCTAGCACCACAGACGACGTCCCATTCATGCTGGCTAGCCAGTGCGTCAGGGCGTCGAAAAGCGATGCAATCGGCGCGCCGATGACATAAATAACAAGCAGGCCGACAATGAGTGTGGTCACAATCGGAATGACAATAATCGGCCAAATAGGGGCCACATACTTATTAACGGGAATCTTTCGAATAGCCAATGCTACGTAGCCGGACAAAATACCCGTGACAATGCCACCAATAAATCCAGTGCCCGCCTCGGAGCCATACAGCGAACCAGTCACAGCGACCATGCCAGTAATGAACCCGGGTGCCAACGCTGATCGGTCCGCAATACCCTCCGCAATATAGGCCGATAACACTGGCACCATCAGACTGAACGCTAGCGTGCCCAGCTGATTAATGTCATACCAAAAGCTGTCCTTTGGTATTTGCATTCCTTCCGATGTGGGGTGGCCGCCCAAGGACAACGCCACGGCGATGAGCAACCCGCCCGTCACCACGAAGGGGATCATGCGCGATACTCCAGCCATCAAGGCTCGATAGATCACTGTCGCAGGGTTCAATGATTCGCCGCTCATCGATCCGCTCGCTGATCCGTTCATTGCCGCTCCATCGGTGGCGTCGGGGGAGAGGCTGCTTCCGGAAACTCCACCACCGGTTCCCGCACCATGGTCACCGTCGCTACCTTGGTTTCCCTTGCTATGCGACTGCCCCCACCGTGGAGCGATCAGCGCGCGTCGAAGGAGATCATCAGGATGGCTGATTGCAGCATCAACACCCGTCGTGACCAGCCGTTTATTCACAAACCGCTCTTTGTCGATCGCAATGTCCGCCGCAATAATCACGGCGTCCGCCGCCGCAATATCCGCATGAGAAAAAGCATTATCGACGCCGATCGAGCCGTGAGTTTCCACCTTGATCGTCGCATCGGCCTCCTTGGCCGCAGCCTCGAGTTTCTCCGCGGCCATATACGTGTGCGCGATACCCGTCGGACATGCAGTAATCGCCAGGATCGTTGATCCCGCGACCGTGGGGTTCTTCCCGTCAACGGCGCTGCTCCTGTTAACGGTGTTCCCGTCAACGGCGGCCGTTCCCCCTAATGACGGCTCCCTATTTCCATCTGTACTCATGGGAACGACTCTAGTTTTTGAAACTCCGGCTGGCTCGACCGAGATACAGATTCGATTCGATTTCGATTCGGTCGCTATACATATCCGTCCAGAAAGTCGACATACATATAGAAAGTCGCTATGCATATCGCTCAGAAAACTGACTTAAGACGCCAATGGCTATACCGTTATTAGATGGCAAGGGAGGGTTACACCTCCGTCGAACTACGAAGGGCTCACACTGTGCCAGCCTCATCTCATAGCTCTCCGCCGGATCAGTCCGGTTCCTCACCCCGCCAGCCCTCTGCAGGATCGTCACATCCGCGCCGCGGCACTCCACAACAGGTCGGCCAGGCGTTAAAACGAGCCGTCAACCCGGAACCGCGGCTGCACCCAGGGCTCATCCCTGGCCTCAGTGTGGAAGACACAGACCGGAAATTCCCCACCAATAAAACCGTGTTTGTTGTTGCGCTCACCGTAGCCGTAGCGGTGGTTGTATGGGCGGCCGTCGCGCCGGGGAGCATCAGCGTCGTCGGCGCTGACATGCAAGAATGGATCACCACTCACTTCGCGTGGCTGTTGGGCGGTCTCATGATTGCGGTCCTTCTTTTCATGCTGATTGTGGGGTACGGCCCCACCGGGAATATTAAATTGGGTGCCGACGATTCCCGCCCGGATTATTCCACCGGGTCGTGGATCGCCATGCTCTTTGCTGCGGGCCTCGGCATCGGCTTGGTGTTCTATGGGCCGCTGGAACCGCTGACGCATCTACTCGACCCGACCCCAGCCACCGATGCCAAGGCTGGCACGATGGCCGCGGTGCTGCCGTCGATGTCAACAACAATCCTGCACCAGGCCAGTTTGGCGTGGGCGATTTACGCCTTCGTCGGTGGCGCTATCGCGTATTCGTCGTATCGACGCGGCCGCCTCCCACTCATCTCCTCCATCTTTGAGCCTGTTTTTCCGAATGGGACGCACAAAATTCTCGGCGGAATTATTGATATCTTCGCCGTTCTTGTCACTCTATTTGGAACTGCGATCTCTCTCGGGATCGGTGCACTACAAATCCGCACAGGAACGTCACTATTAACCGGGAAAGAAATTCACGGAAACGCTTTCCTGATTGGGGCGATGGTTCTTCTTACCGGGGTGTTTATTTTCTCTGCAGTAAGTGGGATTAAGCGTGGAATCCGGATGCTATCGAACGCCAACATGGTCATCGTGGTGGCTTTGGCCGCTTTCGCATTACTCACCGGCCCCACCTTGTTCATTCTGGATCTCTTTCCCACCTCTATTTACGCGCTATTCCACAATTTCATGGCGATGATGTCCATTTCACCGAGCCAAGGCGACTCCGAGAAAGAATTCTTGACCTCGTGGACCACGATGTATTGGGCATGGTGGGTGTCCTGGTCGCCATTCGTCGGAATGTTTATTGCGAAAATTTCCAAAGGGCGAACGCTGCGCCAGTTCACCACTGTGGTGATTTTTGTCCCCGCGCTCATTTCCACCGCGTGGTACACGATTTATGGTGGCACTGCCATGTGGATGAATATGAAAGGCCCTGGTCTCGACGTTAAAGGTTCGGGCGAAAACGTGATGTTCGATCTGCTGGATAATCTTCCTTTGACGCCCATAACATCGACCGTCGTTCTTATTGCGGTCGTGATCTTCTTTACGACGGCTGCTGATTCCGCCACCAATGTGGTGGGCTCCATGTCTCAGTCGGGGCGAGCCTTGCCGTCCACTCCGATAACGATCATGTGGGGCGTGACCCTGGGGCTCATCGCGATCTTCCTGCTGCTGGCCGGTGGTCAAGATGCGCTGTCGGGATTGCAGTCAATCATGGTGACCAGCGCGTTCCCGTTCGTGTTCATTGTCATCGGGATTATGATTGCGTGGGCGAAGGACCTACGTCAGGATCCGTACATGATTCGACGCACCTACGCGCGCGAAGCCATTTCACGTGGTGTGCATCGCGGCATTGACATGTATGGGGATGATTTCGTGTTCGGCACCTCGCGTGTTCCGTCTGAACAGGGAGCGGGTGCCGAATTCCGTAGTGACGATCCGTCCTTGACGGATTGGTATGTCGACCATCGCGGTGCGCGGACCGATGAGGAAGACGAATAACGTCAAATAACCAGGCTAAGCAGCATAATCGAGACCAGTCCCGTCACGGACAAAATTGTCTCCATGAGAGACCATGTTTTGAAGGTCTGCCCGACAGTCATCCCAAAGTACTCTTTGACCAGCCAGAACCCGGCGTCGTTGACGTGTGAGAGGAATACTGAGCCGACGCCAATAGCCAGCACAAGCAGGGCTGTGTGCGTGTCGGTCAGGTTGGCGGCGGCGGGAGCCATGATTCCGGCGGTGGTAATCGTCGACACCGTCGCGGAACCAGTAGCTAACCGAATCGCCACGGCGACCAGCCATCCGGCCAGGATGGGGGAGAGCCCCACGCCGTGGATCCAATCGCCAATGACCGTGGCCACACCCGTCTCGACCAGCGTTTCTTTGAAGCCGCCACCGGCTCCCACAATTAGAAGAATTCCCGCAATGGGCCCAAAAGAACCGCCGGCGACGTCGGATGTTTCCTTCAGCGAATGTCCGGTGCGCAGGCCCAGCATGATCATTGCGTAAAACGTCGTAATGAGGAGAGCAACCAGTGGTTCACCGACAAAGTCGAGTGCATTGCCGAAGGCGCTCCCCTTGTCAATACCGACTGTTTCCTCGACGGTCCTGGCCAGCATCAACACAACGGGAAGTAGAATAACGGAGACGCCGACGCCAAATGAGGGGCGGGATTCGCGCGGAATGTTTTTATCCGTATCGAACGTGTCCGGCGCCGGCACGGGCACCCATTTCGCCATGAACCGCGCCGAAATCGGCCCAGAAATAATGACCGTCGGGATGGCGACGATCAGCCCCAGGCCCAAGGTGAGCCCAAGGTTGGCGGATAGGGAATCGATGGCAATAAGGGGACCAGGGTGCGGCGGGATCAAACCGTGCAAGGCCGATAACCCGGCGAGCGCGGGGATACCCAGCAACACCACCGGCGCGTGAACACGCCGTGCCACCAGCATCACCACGGGGATGAGGAGGACCAGGCCGACCTCGAAGAACAGTGGAATACCGATGAGGAACGCCAGTGTCGCCATCACCCAGGGGAGGCGGTGCTCCGATGTGTGCTCGAGGAACGTGTCAACGATTTCGTCCGCCGCGCCGGTCTCAACCAGCAGTGCGCCGATAATCGCACCGAGCGCGATGAGAACTCCGACGCCACCGACCGTCGACCCCATACCCGACGAAAAAGCGGTGAATGTATCGGTCAGCGTGATGCCGGCCAGGAGCGCGAGTGCCCCGGAGCCGATGAGTAGTGACAAGAACGGATGTAGTTTCAGCCACGTAATCAGCACAATGATGAGCGCGATGCTCACGCAGGCTGCCATGATGAGTTGCCCGTGGGAGGCGTGCGCAGTGACGGTGGAGTCGGCTGCAAGCGGAGTGAGCATTACTCGTGACCTCCGGTGTTGGCACTTCGCTGAGCAATCGCCAGCACCTGTTTATCCAGTTCCTCAATGGTCTGGGAAATGTCGAGGGTAATTCCGTTCTCGTCCCCCTCCAATGTTTCCAGTGTGTCGAACTGTGATGGCAATAGTGAGCGAGGCATAAAGTGGCCCGACCGCAGTTCCATCCTGTTCGCGATAAGTTCCATAGGCCCATCGAGGTGCACGAAGAGCACATTGCCGTGGGCCTGGCCGAGTAGATCGCGGTAGGCGCGTTTCAGAGCAGAGCAGGTCACAACGGTTGACTCGCCGGCGTCGCCGTGCTTGGACATCCAATCTCGTAGGGCCCGCAGCCACGGCCAGCGATCGTCGTCGGTGAGCGGGATCCCAGATTCCATCTTCTGGATATTTGATTGTGGGTGAAAATCATCGGCCTCCGCGTAGGGAAAGCCGGTCGAATCATGGAGATGCTGGGCAACGGACGTTTTCCCACTGCCACTAACCCCCATGACGACAATATGGAGAGGCGCTGAAAGGTCCATAGTCGCTCCTTGTTGATATGTGGTTCAGCTCACTTAATGCCGCGTAGGAGCCGAGGATCACACCTAACCGTACTCATGGACCGGACATAACCCACGCATGGCTGGGGGTTCCTCCCGCGTTTCCACCCCCGACATTGGCTCATGCGATGGAGTGAGTGGTAAATCATGCACGTGAACGACGGTTATATCGCCACGACGGTTACCCCCGCTATTGTCGTGTCCGGTGCCGGCGAAGAGGTAGGTGACCCTTCGCGAAGGCAGGTGAACCTTATTGCCCAGGAGTCCACACGACGGGGTCGCGTGATATCGCATCGAGGTTGATGGCCTGCAGAAGTTCGGGTGCCGACGAGCACTCCGGGTGGCCGAGGGAGTGTGCTACCCACGCCCATGCTGTGTCGTGGCCGAGCTCACGTATCGTGACCGCACCATCGCGCTTAGCTAAACGTTTGAGCTGGTGATCGGTGTCCTCATGGCCTTTCATCTGTTGCCTAGTGACGACGAGGGGTACGTGGTCGTACCTCCAGCGTGTGGGATGAATAGCCGGTGTGGGGAAGGCGTTAGCAACCCACGGGTACAACACCGTAGCCAGGAAGTTTTGGCTCGGCGCGGACGAGAGAAGATCATCGCCGCGCGTGATCTGGTCAATGCCCATAGTGAGATCATCGACGACGACGGCCAGGTTGTACGCCCAATTGCCGTCCCCACGGTGAAGGACGATGTCATCGACGGGGCCCGAATAATCGGTGGGAACACTAGATGGTGTGGAATCTGAATGTTGACCGTGCGTGGCGAAATCCTCGTGGATAGTCCACTGTCCTGGGATGGAGGAGGGGCTACCGCCCACGGCGGCGTGGTCATGATCTGCGATGGCCTCAAACGCCGCGTGGGCGTTAAAACGAAGTGCAGGTTTACGCCCTTGTGCAGCAAGTTTGGCGCGCTGCTCCTGACGTTGTTCGTCGGTAAGGTTCCTGCATGTACCCGGGTACAGTCCGGAGGTTACATGCGGTGCACGTGACGCTTCCCGGATGTCTTTCCGCGAGCAATAACATTCGTATACCCAGCCACGCTCGGCTAGCCAGTGGAGGGCATCGTCGTACATAGGAAAATGATCGGATTGTTTGATGGGGTCGCCGTCCCAATCCATGCCGAATGAGTCAAGGTCTTCCATCTGGTCGAGCGCGGCACTGTGTTGGGAGCGTTGTTGATCGATATCTTCGATGCGGTAGAGCATGCGTCGGCCCGTTGAGCGCGCACAAAGCCAGGCCAGAGTGTATGTGCGCAGATTGCCAAGGTGAAAATCGCCGGACGGACTAGGGGCGAAACGGCCCGCTCCAGGTGTTGAGTGTGCCTCAAGTGTTGAGCCTGCCCCCGGTTCTTGCGTGTGTTCCCGTGATTTACCCACTGTGTATCGCTATTTCCGCTCTCCGCTATTTCCACTCCGGTGCGCGCCCACCATTGGCATAATACCGACCGAGAAATTCATCACGGAATTCGTGGAAACGGTCCTCGATGAGAGCCTGCCGTGCATTGTGCACCAGTGACACAATGAATTGAATGTTATGAATACTGCACAGAGTTCCCGCTAAAAACTCTTTAGCTTTGAGCAAATGGTGTATATACGCACGGGAATACTGGCTCACGTACCCCTCTAATTCATTGTCGATAGGACGAAAATCTCGCGTAAACCGTGCTGTCTTCAAACTCAACCGGCCATCTAGCGTATATACACCCCCGCGCCGACCCAGCCGCGTGGGGGACACGCAATCGAAAGTATCAGCTCCGGCCTCTATTGCGGTGAATAAATCATCGGGCTCGCTAATTCCTAATAAGTGACGCGGTTTATTTTCCGGCAGAACGTCAGTCACCCATCCGACGATCGTTCCCAACGCGCTTTTTTCCAAAGCGCCGCCGATTCCGAAACCACCGAATCCGCGACGGCCCTCAGCCTCGAACTGGTCTGACATATCGACCAATGATTGCGCAGCGTGGCGTCGTAAATCTTCATATTGAGCGCCCTGAACCACGCCCCACAAGGATTGAAGTGGCTTACCGACGCGGGCCTCCGTTAGCCGGTTATGTTCCTCGAGGCACCGCTGAGCCCAGCGTCGGGTTCGCTCCACCGACTCTTCTTGGTATTCCCGCGAATCCATGAGGGTTGTCAGCTCATCGAACGCGAACATTATGTCGGCGCCTAATCCATGTTGGATTTGCATCGATTTTTCGGGTGTAAAGCGATGTTTGGATCCGTTAATAACGCTGCGGAAATTAACTCCGTCGTCATCAACATGAGCGTAACGCTCTTTATGCCGGGCTTTAACATCCTCCGGTTTAATATCCTTGGTGTCCATGGCCAACACCTTTTTAAACCCGACGCCCAAGCTCATCACCTGAAACCCGCCAGAATCTGTGTATGTCGGGCCATGCCAATTCTCAAATGCGGCGACGCCACCGGCCTCATCGATCAGATCAGGGCCCGGCTGAAGATAAAGATGATAGGCGTTAGAGAGGATCGCTTGAGCACCGGTTGCTCTGATTTGCTCTGGAGTTAGCATTTTTACCGTTGCTTTTGTTGCCACAGGAATAAAAGCTGGTGTGGGAATATCGCCGTGAGGAGTATGGATCACTCCGGCACGTGCTTTTCCCGCGGAATTTATGACGTCGAATGACGTATCAGTGGCACGTGAGCCCGCTACGGTAGGGGATTCAGTCATGACAGCAAGAGTAGCAACGGCATGCCCACGGGTACGAAGCTCAGTGGCATGAGCACGTTTCGGCTGTGGTCAGCGTGGGCCCGCTGCCCGCTAGCTCTCCCACCATTGACGCTCGGGAACTGCCATCGTGCCGTCCTGAAGGGGTTTCACGCCCAAGGCCTGGTGCAATTGCACAATATTGTGGTCGAATCCCCACGCAGAGCCGGCCATATATACCCCATACAGTTTGGCCGTAGCTTCACTTACTTCGTCGCAGGCAGCATCCCAATTCTCTTCTAAGTTGCTGCACCAGGCTTGGAGTGTTCGGGCGTAGTGAGGGCGTAAGTTTTCCTCGTGCATCACTTCAAAACCCGCACCCTGCATATTCGCAATAATATTTCCTGAACAGTGTAATTCTCCGTCAGGGAAAATATAGCGATCAAGGAACGGGCCAGCATTGGTCTTGGCTTCATTAATCGGGCGAGTAATGCAGTGGTTGAGTATCAATCCGCCCGGCCGAAGCTTGTTAAAAAGGAATGAAAAGAAATCGTGGTAGTTAGCCGTACCGATGTGCTCTAGAATTCCGATAGCGGAGATAGCATCGAAATCTGTTTCCGGAATGTTTCGATAGTCTTGGAACCGAACTTCGGCATGGTCGCTAAGCCCCTGACGAGCAATTTCTTCATTAGCCCACTCGGCTTGTTCACGCGACAACGTTGCACCGATCGCCGTGACTCCGTGGCGGGCAGCATAGCGAACCATTCCGCCCCATCCGCAGCCGACATCAAGAAGCGTGTCCCCCGGTTGTAAGCGTAATTTATCGAAAATAAGACGGTATTTATTTTCTTGCGCTTCCTCTAGGCTAGCGGATGGATCCGGATAATAAGCGCACGTATAGGTCATCGACGGCCCTAAAAACAACTCGTAAAATCTATTCGAGACGTCATAATGGTGGCTAATTGATTCTGCGTCACGTTGCTGAGAATGTCGAGATAGACCGTCAATAGCTCGCTGCCAAAACGGCACCATTTCCTGCGGAGGTTGAGGCAAATTCCGGAAGGCATCTAGTGCCGCCAAGGAACCAATAATCCGACGAATTGTGGATGGCGAGAGCTTTTTTAGACGAACAGTCCGCAATACCCCGAACAAATCGTAGGGATTAGCAGGATGGGTGCCGCTCACCCGCAAGTTATCGGTTAAATATGCGCGGGCAAGCCCCAATTCACCGGGAGCTGTCGCGATGTAGGCCAGGCCGTCTTTGGTGATGTGGATTCCCATCTCGCCGGAAGTAGCCGCCGAACCATTCGTCCCACCCGCCGAGGAACCGTCGAAAGCGTTCACACGAATGGGAAAGTCAGCGATGGCGTCGATGATGTCACCCACCGTCATGGGATGTGACGCGGGCCGAATCAATGTAGTCAAAGGGGTGCTGAGCAGAGCCGACATGATCGTCGGGTCAGCACCGACCATGCTGGTTGCGTGGCGGGCAAGTCCGGGAATTTTCACCATGACGATTAACTGTACTAATAGCCGCGTCCGCTAGCTACGCTTTCCACCAGGGGCGCAGCGGAAGATTCCACGTCTCATCGTTGGGGAGCTTCTGGCCCAACACTTGATGGAGCTGAATAATATTGTGGTCGAATCCCCACTCGGAGCCGGCCATATACAGACCGAACAAACGTGCCGTGGAAGGCTCTACCAAAGTGGTGGCTTCATCCCAATTCTTTTGAAGATTCAGGCACCAATCACGCAGCGTGCGGGCATAATGAGGCCTCAAATCTTCCTCATGAATAACATCAAACCCGACGTCCTGCATGCGGGAAATAATGGTGCCCGCGCCGGTGAGTTCACCATCAGGGAAAATGTAGCGTCCAATGAACTGTCCCGTCCGGGTTGGGCGGTTGTGTGGACGGGTGATGCAGTGGTTAAGCATCATTCCTTCAGGCCGTAATTTGTCATAAAGGAAGCTAAAGAATGATCGATAATTCTTAGGTCCAATGTGCTCCAGGATCCCGATGGCGGAAATAGCGTCAAAATCACTCTCTGAAACATCGCGATAATCCTGGTAACGAACCTCCGCAAAGTCCTCCAGGCCTTGGCGCTTAATCTCTTCATTTGCCCAGTCAGCTTGCGCCCGCGACAAGGTCACACCCAACGCATGAACACCATGCTTGGCGGCGTAACGGACCATTCCGCCCCAACCACAACCGACATCAAGAAGACGATCCCCTTCTTTCAGCCGCAACTTGTCAAACACCAACCGGTATTTGTTTTCCTGGGCCTCTTCCAATGTTGCATTCTCATCGGGGTAACACGCACAGGTGTACGTCATGGAGGGCCCTAAGAAATGCTCGTAAAAATCATTAGAGACGTCATAATGATGGCTAATCGCTTGTGCATCGCGAGCCTTAGAGTGCCGACGAGTCGACTTCGCGAGCCCCTCCATCGCACCCCGAAGAGCCTTGTGCCACCCAGGGATAACTTCCTGGTGGGGAATGGGAAGGCGTCGGAAAGCATGATGATTGCGTAGCTCACGAATCAGCGTGGCAATCATTCGAGGATTCTTAGAGATAGAAACGATCGAGTACGCCTTTTGTAAATCGTCGAAAAGGACATATGGATGGGCAGGGTGAGATCCTTTGCCCTCAACAGTCAACGTGCCCGTCACGTACGCGCGGGCCAGCCCTAAATCGCCCGGTGCCGTCGCGATATAGGCCAGAGCATCTTCGTTCTCTAAACGGACAGTAATATCGCCCGACCCGATGGAGCTTCCGTCATAAGCCTCTATCGTGAATGGCAGTGGCCCCTTTGTAATAGATGCGATGATATCTGCGACAGTCATACTCAATGCGCCTGACTCTTTTCTCTTCTCTGTGGGGTTTACGGTTGGCGCAATGGCGTTGCCCCTCATGTGCCCGCAAGGTACATCGTGTGGCGGTAGCGTCATCGCGTCGCAAATAAGTTATACCCATAGTAGTACTTAGTGCTTCTATGGCCACCTCTGACGGAATTCTCTTATTTTCCGCCTACTGCTTTGTCAAAAAGACCAGGGAAACGGTGATGTGGATCATAAATGGTCTTGACCATTTCTGGAATACTACCGCCGTAGAGATCAGAGAATTCCTCTTCTGAGTAAAAAGCCTCCGAATACAGCGACTTATGCCCACCCAGATCCCGGATCTTTCGTTCAATGATGCGATTAAACGCGCCAGGTTGAGGATCATCCGTCAAATCCACGGGCACCGAGGACCAAAATCCGATATTGACCCACACATCACCCACAGACAGTGGGTACAGCGGCCACGGATGGGAACCAGCGCCATCAGCCAGAGCGACATCGGACGACAACACATTGCCGCGCGTCGTTAAGGATGACGATTCTTCTGCCAGCTTGATCGGGCAGAGCCACACAGGCTGGATTTCGCTGGCGTTAAAGAACCACTCCAGGAACTCCGGGACCTTATCCGTGGTCACTTCGACATCTTGAACGACGCGCTCACGGGCGGGGCGGCCATGGTGGGCCTCAATCCGGTCTGCCAAATCCCACCGCTTGTCGGCCCCCACAATCTTCCAATAGAACGACGACCGCAAAAGCCCATCAGGCCACATCCGACGGATGGTGGGGTTTTGCGCACCAAATGCGCGCGAGCACCAGAACCAGTCCGTATCCCATCGCCATAAATAATCATGCATTGTCAGCGTGTCGCGTGTCGTGCCCTCGGGGTGCTGCAGAGACCGGTAATAAATGTGCTCGCGCGTGTAATCGGATACTCGGGGCGGAACGTCCGACGATTGCCGTCCCAAGACCAAATAGCCCTCGGTAGGGGAAAACACCACGCCGTCTACATAATCGACAGGCTCGCCGTCGTATTCATGGCTGGAAACAATGCTGTCAATAGCCGCTGCAATAGAGGTGAGGTCGTGAAAGCGAACATGCCTAAGCTCCACGAATGGCTTAATTTTTTCAATCTTTATTTTGATTCGAACCGCATAACCTAATGAACCATACGAATTGGGATAAGCACGGAAAAGATCAACATTCTCGACGGGACTGCAGGTCACGATATCGCCCGTGCCTGTGAGAATATCCATCTCAATGACGGACTCATGCGGCAAACCATTGCGGAAACAGCTGGACTCCACGCCCATACCGGTAATAGCGCCGCCCAACGTGATTGTCTTCAACTCGGGTACAACATAGGGCGCGAAACCAAACGGAAGTAAGGTATCCACGAGGTTTTCATATGTACACATGCCTTGAACGTCGGCAGTCTGTGCCTTGGTATCCACGGCAATGACCCGGCCGAGGCCCTCGACGTTCAAACCGGGCGCCTTTGTTGCTGTTCGAGAGCGGAAAAGGTTGGAAGTTTTCTTTGCCAACCTCACCTGGGCCTGTGACGGAATAGCGTCAAAAGATTTCTGAAGCTCATCGATACCTTTTTGGTGTTCAAACCACCCAATAGGATCGATGACGCGGCGGGACCCATTACCCCAGTGCGCTGCAGTTAATTCCTCCGGAGGAAGACCGCCCTGTGGTCCGGGAACGACATCGGGATCAACCCCGATATGGCTGCCCACTCGGGAAACGCCAGAGATCGCAGCACGGGATAGTCCTTCCGCCGCAGACCGAGCGGTAGCGCCAAGAGCGGAGGCGTCGACAATAGCGGAGGGGCGGAGATGGTCACGCAAAGTCATGACGTAGAGTCTATGCGCTCCCGCCGAAGCTGCGACACCTCATTGTTTAATTCCCTAGCCAATTCGAGATGCTGTGACCCCATATCCAGGCTATCCAGGCCACCACGAATCGACGGATCGATGTCATCGCCCAGCGGTGGGAGATCTTCAACCTCCACACCCAACGCCCGAGCGATAAGCACGTCGGCAAGCTGCGGATTCCTCGCTAGCGCCGGGCCATGCATGTACGTCGCAATAATCGATCCTTGGACGGCCCCCTCGGCACAAATCTGATACTCAGCGTCCTCCCCTTCAAGATGGACCGCTGCTGCACCATAGGCATCACAGTTGCCGGTCCCGTGAAGCACACGCCCCAACGGGCGGGCGTCCGGGCCCAAAATCGTCGCACCCATGTGGTTTGCAAAACCAGTGAGCTGGTCAGTCAGCCCGCGCGTGAAGTCATCGGTCCGTGCCGACGTCGTATTCTGCGATGAGCGTCCATCCTTCGCCTCGGCAGCGGGAGCGTCCTGATGCTTAGCTTGAAGCGGTTCAGACCGGAGTTCGCCGATCATGCGGACCTTTAGACTCGACGTCGTTGCATCCAACAGGCCAAGGCCATCAACCATGGAACCGGACGCGCGGAAGGATTGCCCAAACACCTGCAGGCCAGCGCAAATAGCAAGAATCGGGGTGCCTTTGTTCGCAGCCCGAATAATGCCGCCGTCGGCGCGAAGATGCTCCGAAGCAAGAATCTGGGCGGTATCTTCACCGCCGCCGACGGTGTACAAATCCAAACTGTCGGGGACGGGGTCACCGAGATGAATCGGAATGATCTCTGCCGCAACCCCGCGGAGACGCAGGCGCTGCCGCACAATCAGCGCGTTGCCGTCGTCGCCATAGGTGCCCAACACATCGGGCAAAATTAGGCCGATCTGGAATTGTGACGACGACCGTGAACTTGATGATGAAGACACAGTGTGGGATTTAGCGGGCATCGGTGTCCTCCTTGCGTGCAGTGTTCTGCTTTGGTTCCCTGACAACGGCGCGGTCAAGGGCGCGCTTGAGGTCACGGAAAGCCGTGTAGTTCGCCAGCACTTCCACCCGGCCAGGCGGGCACGTTGTGATTGCCTTTAGTGCATCCTTCACCAGTTGGTGGCGGACTCCAGCGTATCCCAGCCGGACGGCTAGGTCGGCGCCACGCTCACCGGCAGCTACCACCGCTAACTCATCGAGATTTTCAAAACGAACGTCCCATAGCCAGGATAGGTCTACACCGTCGGCGACCTGCCCATTTGTCGCAATGACCAGGCCATCTGCCGACCGATCCACCATGCTCAGCGCCTCTTGCCAGCCGGCAGGATTCTTAGCGAGCAACAGATGAACGTCGCGCCCGGCATACGACACCGTGGAATAACGGCCGGCCACGGACTGCACGTTTTCGGTCGCCGCCAGGCCTTTCTTTACATCCGCGCCCAAGGCCAACGCGGCCACCACCGCTTGGGCTGCGTTGCCACGGTTCGCGTCGCCCGGCAGCGACAAGGTCAAGGGCAGAACAGTTCCCGTCGGCAAACCCGTCGCCTTAGCCGCGGACGCAGAATCAATACGCAGCCCGTCGGGCGTCATTGAATAATCCGGTGAGGGGCGTCGGAACTCGGAGCCATCGGGCAGGGGGTTCGCCGCGTACCACTCAACATGGTTGGTCGAATCCGTCTCGTCCGACACCTCGCGGCGAATAATCGCACCACCAGTACGCGGGCACGATGTCGATTCACCCTGCCAACCTAGGCCAGCCGACACCCACACCACGTTCGGACTATCCCACGCCGCCGATGTCACCATGACATCGTCGCAGTTAGCCACCACAGTCATGTTGGGGTGCTTGTTCACCGCCCCCCGCAGCGCCCGCTCAATACTGTTGATCTCTCCCACACGATCAAGCTGGTCACGGCTCAAATTGAGAAGAACCAGCACCTGCGGATCCAGCTTGTCGGCAATGGCCGGCACATGCATTTCATCGACTTCCAGCGTGGCGACGTCATAATCGCCACCTGCACGCAGCGCCGAGACGACGCCCGCGTCCATGTTGTCGCCACCCTCATTGGTGGCGATGGTGAAAGCGGTGCGTGCGGCAGCGGCCAGCATCCGAGTCGTTGTGGACTTGCCGTTCGTTCCCGTCACCAACGCGACGGGGCGCCCCGCGTTGATCCGGCCCATGATCATCGGATCAATCGCTGCGGCAATCATCCCGCCGATCATCCCGCCAGAGCCACGGCCCGTTTTCTTCGAGGCCCACGTAGCTGCGTCGGCAAGAGCAAGGGCGGCTCGACCCTGGGTGTTGAGCTGTGCCTTCGGAGTATCGCTGGTCACGCTCGTGATCCGAGCTTCCAAGGAGTCGCTGACACTGTCCGCGCTGGAGCGAAGTACCTGGTCAGCGCGCTGACGGAACGCGTGCAGCGAGCTCACGGCGCGTTCCCGTACGCCAGAACGAGTGGAATCCGAGTTTTCGGTCATTGTCCTAGAATACGTGGCTCCCGGACACATGCCACTTCAGTCTGGGAGCGCTGTGAATTCGTTTCGGGACCGCTTGTTCTGCCGGGAGTGTGAGTTACGGCTGGTCGGGCGCGGTTTATAGCTGCGCGGTTTAGTGCTGCTCGGCGTCGATGGCCTCTTCGGCCAAACGCATAAACTCGGTGTCGCGAACCAGGGGAATACCCTTCCTGTGCGCGTGCAAGGCGCGCCCCTCATGAGGAGCCCCATCGTGCTCTAATCCGTGGCCCGTGCCATTGAACACGACCAACGACGTCTCCCGGGTTAGCTTTTCGGAATAAGTCAGCCCAGCCCGCACAGCCGTTTCGATCAGATCATCAGGATTCATATCCACTTCGGGAGCGACCGTGAAAACCATCCCGCGCTTCAACTTCTGACCGGGCGACCACACACCCGGATTAGGCGCAATGACCGGGGCTAATGCCGCATCAATTCGTATTGCCGACCGCTGCAGCCCTACTCGATCCGCCCGCAGGTCATGCGGATCACGCTTATCGACGTTGTCCCAGGCGTCATCATCGGCCCACACCAGCGGGGTAGGGGCATCGTCTGGACGCTCGTTATCGTTCTTGCCGACGCCGGTCTCGTCGCTGTGATCTTCGTCGTCGCGTCCCGAGTCGCCCCGATCATCCCCACGACGCTCGCGCACTTCGTGCAACGCAAACGCCGCAGCATTGATGGGCTCAATCCCGGCGCGATCAAGCTGTTCCATAGCCAATTCGCCCACCAGAACAGCGTCGGCCTGGAGAAGCTGCAGGGGGTCGATGCTCCGTCGCCGCTCAGATGCCTCGGCTCCAACGCCGGGAAGCGTCGTGTACGCATCGGGCGAGGAGTCCATGTCCAGCACCGTGGTCGCCGGAAGTGTGTCGTCGACAAGATTGTAAGCGGCCGCAATGCCCCGCAGGCGAGTTTCGGCGATGGGCAAGCCTTGCCGCCGTGCCGTCGCTTGTGTGTCGATGATCGATACCGGGCGGGGGACGTGCCCATTATGGCGACGTCTGCGCTGGCGACGGTTTTTTGCCGACGCGGAACGGACCGTCCGACGTGCCTCCTGCGCGATGAAACCCCAGGTGGTGGCGGTGTCGTGGACGATCAGGACGCGGCTGTCGATAACGCGATCGATTTGCCGCAACGTGGAGCTGAAGCGCGGGGCTGTGCGGAAAGCATCGGGGGTGAGGCCGAAGAGGTGGAGGGGGCCGGGGTCGGCATCGGTGTTGAAGACCCGTTGCCAGTTGGACACGGGCAGGCCGTCGGCGTCGAAAAATGCAGCGTCGAGGGCCAGCATGCGGCCGGTCGACGGGTGGATGTTAGTTGTGCGTAGTACGACGGCCACCATCGGCGCGTCCTCGATGGACGGAATGGGCTCCCGCGGCGAGCGCACGTGGGTGTTTCCGGCGTTGTATTTGTCCTTGTCCGGGTTCGTGATGACGCCTTCGGCCGCCAATCCTCGGTGAGCGCGGCGCGGACCCGGGGTTGCAGGCGCTCGGGTCACGGACGATGGCTGCGTGCCCGACGATGGCCTCCGACTAGCCTGTTGCGTCGACGAATCCGACTGTTCCTGCTGTCGCGCCGGGCGCTGGTCCTTGGGTTCGTGCTGTTGGCTGCGCTGTCCGGCGTTGGGCGCCGCGGCCGGTCGGTTGCTCCGCCGCCGGGACCGTCGGCGATTCTTCTTCCTCCCGGTCTGCGAGCTGGAGATATCCCCACCCGAAGATCCGTTCGGGGTGTCGTTCCCCGAGCCCTCCTTCGCACGTTGCTGCTTATTTCCGTGCTGCGCGGAATAGGTGGCGCGGCGCCGACGTCGCTCTCTACGTGCACGCGAATTATTGCGGGAACGACGATGCCCGTCGTTCGACCGCGAACCCCCGGTGTTGCTCCCCCCGCGGTCGGCGTCGACGTCGTGTGAATGTGACGTGCGAGCGTCGGAGCCCCGGCTGGTGGAGGAGTGATCGGAGGTCGATGTCATGCCCGATATGCTACCCGGCGACGAACTTGTTGACGTTTCGGGTAACGAATGACGGAACAAGGCGGATCAAATAGCGCAGCGTGAGGTCAAGGCCTGACGCGGAGTACGGCGCGATATGTGGTTGGCCGTAGAGTGCTGCCGCGGAACCCATGTTCACCAGGTGCGCGCCGGGTGTGCGTGACAGGTACGGATGTGTGGCCCGTGCTCCATACATGACGCCGGTGCAGTTGATGTCGCACTGCTTTTTGATGATCTCGGGGGATTGGTCGATGGCATCGAGTTCACCGATGATGATGTCGGGGTAATCGCGGGACAGTTTTTCGAGGGCAGTCGCGTCGATATCGTACACACCGACAATCCAGCCTTCCGCGTGGAATCGGAGTGTGACTTCGCGACCGATGCCCGATGCTCCACCTGAGATAAAAATACTTTTCCGTTGTGAAGTATTCATGTGACCAATCTAACCTTTTTCGGGTACTCCTCGCGTACACTTCGAAATATGTTTGCACCCAAATGTTCCACGTTGCTTCCCGACCGTCTGTCAGAGGGCCCTCTGCCCGACGAGCTCGCGGCGGAACTTCGTGCGCTCACCGTCAACACCACCACAGGAAGTGTTGCTACCGAAAAGAGGCACAACGTGGAGAATCCGTGGGACGGAACCACCGTCGGCTGGGTGGGTATCGGCACCACATCTGACGTTGCTCACGCTTTTCGACGCGCCCGCGAGGTGCAGAAAACATGGCGCACCACCCACTTTGATCAGCGCAAAAGAATACTCATACGCTTCCACGACCTTGTGTTGAAGAAGCGTGAACTCTTACTCGACATCATCCAGTTGGAAACGGGGAAGGACCGCTCCTCAGCCTTCGACGAGGTGATGGATGTCGCGAATAATGCTCGCTATTACGCGAACGCGGCCGAAAAACTCATGCGTCCGGCTCGGCGGACAGCCGGTATCCCCGTGCTAGGAAAAGCGCGCGAGTATCGCTCGCCGAAGGGAGTGGTCGGGCAAATTACCCCATGGAATTACCCCCTCACCCTCGGAATATCCGATGCCCTCGCGGCCATCGCCGCCGGAAACACGGTGGTGGCTAAGCCGGATTCAGATACACCGTTTTGTTCGCTCATCTGCCTTCAGCTGCTCAAGGATGCCGGACTACCTGACGACGTCATCCAGATTGTCACCGGCGAAGGACGCGTCGTGGGATCCGCCATTGCCGATGAGTGCGATTACTTGATGTTCACCGGATCGACGAAAACCGGCCAGCGCCTAGGCGAACACGTAGGGCAACGGTTAGTCGGCTTTTCCGCAGAACTGGGCGGAAAAAACCCGATGATCATAGTGGGGGATGCCGACGCACGCCGGGCAGCCTCGTGTGCGGTGAATGCATGCTTTTCCAACTCGGGACAGCTCTGTGTGTCCATCGAAAGAATATATGTTGTCCGGGACATTTACGACGAGTTTGTCAGTGCTTTTACCGCTGAAGTTAACCGCATGAAACTCGGCGCCGGGTTCGATTGGTCCGTCACGATGGGGTCATTGGTCAGTCAGCAGCAACTCGCCACGGTGGAGTCTTTTGTTGCAGAAGCGCGTGAGAAGGGTGCCCGCGTTCTTGCCGGTGGGCGGGCTCGCCCGGACCTCGGCCCATGTTTCTACGAACCCACCGTGCTTGAGGGGGTGTCGGATGACATGAGATTGAAACGCGAGGAAGTTTTTGGCCCGGTTGTTTATGTTGAGAAGGTCGACAACGTGGACGACGCACTCGCCCGGGCAAATGACACGAACTATGGGTTAAATGCCTCCGTCGTCGGCCCCTCTGACACAGCATGGAGCATTGCGCGTCGTGTTGAGTCAGGAACGATCAATATTAATGACGGTTATGCGGCGGCATGGTCGACGGTCGACGCGCCTCTCGGCGGCGTCAAATACTCTGGGATGTCCCGCAGGCACGGGGCGGAGGGGCTCCTGAAGTACACCGAGTCTCACACCATCGTGGAGATGCGGGGGATGCCGGTCCGTGGCCCACGTTTCCTCAGTCGGAAGTTGTACGCCGCCATCATGGGAAGGCTTCTTGGTGTGGGGCAGAAATTGCGGTTCCTGAAGTAGCCTTTCTTCGAGGCTAAGAGAATTCCCCCAGCAGCCTCGCAGTTTGCGTCACCGTTTACGCAGCTGGCTGCTGTTTAGGCAGTCGTTTGTTACGCAACAGCTCGTGCTCTGTTGGCTGCGCTGGTGACGGCCTTAAGAGATGCATAGGTGATGGAGCTTGCAATGCCCACACCCCACACCTTGGTCCCGTCGACATCGGCCAGGATGTAGGCGGCTGCCTCCGCGTCGTCACCGGACGTCCTGGAGTACTGTGAGTAATCCTGCACTTCAACGTTAATTCCGACGCTTTCCAGCGCATTCGTGTATGCGGCCACCGGCCCGTTTCCGTGGCCGGTGATCGTCTGTTCCTCGCCGTTGATAATGAGGTGTGCGGACACTTCTGCGCCTTCGTTCTCGTTCTGGCCACCGTCGACAGTGATGCTGATGGCATCGATGGGGTCATCTCGGTCCAGGTATTCGCCGGCAAAGATGTCCCACATGTTCTTCGAGTTGACCTCGCCGCCTTCAGCGTCGGTGACGGCTTGGACCACGCCGGAGAATTCAACCTGCATTGCGCGCGGCATGGTGATCCCGTGGTCGGTCTTCATAATGTAGGACACGCCGCCCTTGCCGGACTGCGAGTTCACGCGAATGACGGCTTCGTAGGTGCGGCCGACGTCCTTCGGGTCGATGGGCAGGTAGGGCACTTCCCACGGCACCCGGTGGACGATGCGCTGTCGGTCGCCCTCGGTGTCCGCAGTGTCCTCGGTGGCATTCGACTTCTCGGCCTTATCCACCATCGCGTCGAGGCCCTTATTAATAGCATCTTGGTGTGACCCAGAGAACGCGGTAAACACCAGGTCACCGCCGTACGGGTGGCGCTCAGGCACTCGCAGTTGGTTGCAATATTCGACGGTGCGCCGGATCTTATCGATGTCGGAGAAGTCGATTTGTGGATCAACGCCCTGCGTCAGCATGTTCAACCCCAGCGTGACCAGGCATACGTTTCCTGTGCGCTCACCATTGCCGAACAGGCAACCTTCGATGCGGTCCGCCCCTGCCATGAATCCTAATTCGGCCGTGGCGACGCCGGTTCCGCGGTCATTGTGCGGGTGCAACGAGATAATGATGGAGTCACGACGGTTAAGGTTGCGGTCCATCCATTCGATGGAATCGGCGTACACGTTGGGCGTCGTCATCTCCACAGTCGAGGGCAGGTTAATGATGATGGGGTTATCCGGGGTGGGATCCATGATCTCGACGACGGCGTCGCAGACTTCCTTGGCATAGGCCACCTCAGTGCCGGTGTAGGACTCGGGGGAATACTCCCAGCGCCAGTTGGTCCCCGGATAGTCAGCGGCGATGGACTTAATTAATTTCGCGGCATCCGTCGCTAATTTTTTAATTCCTTCTTTGTCCTTACGAAAAACAACATCTCTTTGCAGAATAGAGGTGGAGTTATAGAAGTGAACGATGACGTTTTTTGCGCCTTCACACGCTTCGAACGTGCGGCGAATCAGGTGTTCGCGAGCCTGAACCAAGACCTGGATGGTGACGTCGTCGGGGATCATGTCTTGTTCGATTATTTCACGAACAAAGTTAAAATCCGTTTGAGATGCTGAGGGGAACCCCACCTCAATTTCCTTGTAGCCCATAGTGACCAGCAACTCGAACATCCGACGTTTCCGTTCGGGGCTCATGGGGTCAATCAGAGCTTGGTTACCGTCACGCAGATCGACGGCACACCAGACGGGTGCGTGATCAATGGTTTTATCCGGCCATGTGCGGTCGGGCAGCGTGATGTGTTCTACCTCGGTGAAGTAGGGCTGGTATCGTCCGGCGGGCATCCGTGACGGGCGCTGTTTATTCCACGACGGTTGATCGGCAGGAATGTCACCGTCGGGAGTAGAAATATGGGCAGGGGCGGAAATGAATTCGTCAACGGGGGACATGCGGTTCCTCTTCGGTTTCCGGAATGTGTGTCAAGTCCCGACCGGCACAGCGAACCCCGCGACGGGGAGCCGATCGGTTATACCCGGGCCCCGCCGCGGCACATAAGGAGGAGAGCCGCGCAGCTAGATGTTCCGCTCAAAGAACGCATATGAAGACCGTAGCACGGTTACTCAGTGTGTGAGGGATTATGACAAATAGATCTGTCGACTAATCGACTAGATCTGCCGACTAATCGACGCCTTTGCGGGATAGCACTGTGGTGGACACAATCATGACAACGAGGGCGATGGCCATGACTATCCATCCCATGCCGTGGACTTGGAAAGATTCGCCCAACACGATGTAGCCCAAGCTAAACGCGACAATAGGTTCTGTGATGGTCATCGCTGGCAACGAATTCTTCAGCGCGCCTGCATTGAACGACGATTGTTGGACGGCTGTTCCGATGGTCGCTCCGATGATGAGGGCATAAGTTTGCCAGGCAAGAAGCCCTCCGACAATTCCGTCTTGAACAAAGACGTCAATCGCAGCTTTGGAAAACACAGCGACGTATCCGAACACAGCACCCGTGACCACTCCAAGAAGTAATGCTTGTTCACGCCGAATCTGACGGTAGGCAAATCTGTCGATAGCGGTGAGCACCACGATTCCTGTCGTGACGGCAAGAATCCACGTCATTAGTGAGGGGTGCGTCCCCCCGGGGATGGGACGGCCGAGGATCACCAGAATGGCGACCGCCGCCGTGAGGAGGCCTGCCCATGTCATTTCCGATAAAGACACCCGACGCCCGTCATACCGCGCGGACAGCGGGAGCGTAAACATGAGCGATAACACGAGAATGGGCTGCACTACCAGCAGTGTTCCGAAGGCCAACGCGATGACTTGCAGGCCGTATCCACCCAGCGCACAGAACGTGCCCGCCCACCACAGAGGTTTGGTAATCACGGTTAAAATGGGCGCGCCGCCGTCGTCGTCATTAGGTACTTCTTCTGCTATTCGGTGACGAACGACAGTGCCCCACGCGATCGTCAGCGCGGAGGCGAGGGCGAAAAGGATAGCAAGGGCGTTGTTATGCATCGCCCATCAATTTAGCTGCTCGATGGTTGAGGTATCCTCAAGGCCACACGTGTCGTGTCGGTTGTTGATGGTTTCATATCCATGATGGTTCCGTCACGAGGCCAGAGCGGATGAGGAAAGGCAGAACCCGGTGGCTCTAATCGTCCAGAAGTACGGTGGTTCGTCCCTTGAGAATGCCGAGCGCATTCGTCGAGTGGCGGAGCGCATCGTCGAAACGAAGAAAAAAGGACACGACGTTGTTGTTGTGTGCTCCGCAATGGGCGACACGACCGACGAGTTCCTTGACCTTGCAGCACAGGTTAATCCGGTGCCTCCCGCCCGTGAGATGGACATGCTGCTGACCGCGGGGGAGCGTATTTCTAATGCGTTGGTCGCAATGGCTATTGAGTCTTTGGGCGCGCACGCGCAGTCCTTCACGGGCTCGCAAGCTGGGGTATTAACGACGGAGCGCCACGGGAATGCCCGAATCGTAGATGTCACACCGGGCCGTGTGCAGGAAGCGTTGGATGAAGGCAAGATTTGTTTGGTCGCCGGCTTCCAGGGAGTCAATCGTGAGACCAAAGACGTCACGACGCTAGGCCGCGGCGGTTCGGATACCACCGCTGTTGCACTCGCAGCGGCATTGAACGCGGATGAATGTGAGATTTATTCCGATGTCGATGGTGTGTACACCGCGGACCCGCGAATCGTACATAATGCGCGGAAGCTCGACACTATTAGTTTTGAAGAAATGTTGGAGCTTGCGGCTGTCGGCTCCAAGATTCTTGTTTTGCGCAGTGTGGAATATGCGCGCGCGTTCAATGTTCCCATGCGTGTTCGGTCATCGTACAGCACAGATCCAGGCACATTAGTTACCGGCTCAATGGAGGATATTCCCGTGGAAGAAGCAGTACTTACCGGTGTGGCCACCGACAAATCAGAAGCGAAAATCACCGTTTTAGGTATTCCAGATACACCGGGGGAAGCGGCCCGTATTTTCCGCGCCGTCTCTGATGCAGAGATCAACATCGATATGGTGCTGCAGAATGTGTCGTCGCTGTCCGATAACAAGACCGACATCACATTTACTTGTCCTCGTGCCGACGCCTCACGCGCGGTGGAAATGCTGAAGAAGCTGTGTGAAGTGCCGCGGGACGAGAATCCGACGGTGCCGGTCTCTGATACTCCGGCCGATGCGGCGAAGGCCTCGATGCAGCCGGGTTCCGGGGCCTCCGAGTCCGCAGCGACGGCCCAGCCACGCGTTTTGTTTGACGATCACGTCGGCAAAGTGTCGCTGGTGGGCGCGGGAATGAAGTCGCATCCCGGTGTCACCGCTGATTTTTGTGAGGCACTCCGTGACGCCGGTGTGAACATCGAGCTCATTTCTACGTCGGAAATTCGTATTTCTGTGCTGATCCGTGATTCGGATCTGGAGAAAGCAACTCGCGCCTTGCACGAGCGTTTTGCACTGGGCGGCGACGAAGAAGCCGTTGTCTATGCTGGAACAGGGCGCTAAGCTGGAGTTTCACTGCTAGGTTTCACCTGGCCTGGCTTGTTTTGTTTGGCTGGTCCGTACTGTCTGGGAGGAATCACCTGATGACCACCATTGCCGTCGTTGGAGCTACTGGCCAAGTGGGGCGCGTCATGCGCTCCATCCTTGAGGAACGCAATTTCCCCTGCGATAAGGTCCGTTTCTTCGCCTCGTCCAGAAGCGCGGGAACAACATTGCCTTTCCGTGGCGACGACGTCGTGGTCGAGGACGTTGCCGCCACCACCGATGAGGACCTCAAGGGCATCGACATCGCCATTTTCTCCGCTGGCGGTGCGGTGTCGAAGGAGCACGCGCCACGGTTCGCGGCCGCAGGCGCCACCGTCGTCGATAATTCGAGTGCTTGGCGTAAGGACCCCGAGGTCCCGCTGATCGTGTCCGAGGTTAACCCCGGTGACAAAGACAAGGCCGTCAAGGGGATTATCGCTAATCCGAACTGCACCACGATGGCAGCAATGCCTGTTCTCAAGATCCTCCACGACGAAGCAAACCTGAAAGTCCTGCACGTGGCCTCCTACCAGGCGGTGTCGGGTTCCGGTTTGGCCGGCGTGAAGGCCTTGAAAGAACAGACAGATGCCGTGGAAAAGCGTGACGATATCGACCTTGCGCATGATGGCTCCGGCGTTCAGCGTGTCATTGATGACGAGAAGCTTGGCTATGGCCCGTATGTAGCGCCGATCGCGTTCAATGCGTTGCCTTTTGCCGGGAATTACGCTGATGATGGCTCCGATGAGACCGATGAAGAGCAGAAGCTGCGTAATGAGTCTCGGAAGATTCTGAATATCCCCGATTTGAAAGTGGCCGGCACATGCGTGCGTATCCCGGTGTTCACTGGACACACCATGGTGGTGCACGCCGAGTTCGCCCGGTCGATTACGCCGGAGCGGGCTCGCGAACTGTTGGATAAAGCCCCGGGCGTTGAGGTTGTTGATGTGCCGGCGCCTCTGGAATCAGCGGGTATCGACGATTGCCTCGTGGGACGCATCCGTCAAGATCAAACTATCGACGATGACCGCGGCTTGGTTCTTGTTGTGGCGGGCGACAACTTGCGTAAGGGCGCGGCATTGAACACCATTCAGATCGCTGAGTTGTTGGTGTAAAGGAACTCGCCCCACCTGTGTGGGGCGGGTGAGGAGATTTGGGGAGTTCTGCACCAGCTTTTGCGTGCGACTGGGGCTTATCCGTGTGCGCGTTCCTGCACAGCGCTGAGGTGACGGTGCTTTTTCGCTGCGTGGTTTGATGTTGCGTCGATCAGGTCAGCACGTGCCCGAGCTACCCGCGACCTGATTGTTCCCACACGAACACCGACGATCGTCGCTGCTTCGTCGTAGGTGTATCCCAAGACTTGCGTCAGGATGAGCGCTTCTCGACGGTCGGGGTCTAAATTCTCCATGAGGAGCTGCACGTCGACCCAGTCCGACCAGGAACTGCTGGCGGCAGTATTCGTCGCCGTGTGTTGATCAGCCACCGTTTCCCATTCTGTCCCGGTGGAGCGCGGACGAGCCATGTCGTGCCGGACGCTATCCACCCACACCCGACGTGCAACCGAGAGCAGCCACGTGCGGGCGCTCGAGCGGCCCGCAAACGTCGGCAATGCAGAGATGATGCGCAGATAGGTCTCTTGGGTGAGGTCGTCGGCGCGGTCTGTGTCTGCAAGGTGAGCAAGGAGACGCCAGACGTCCCTTTGGGTACGTCGGATGAACTCGGTGAGCGCGGCCCGATCCCCCTGGCCGGCACGGAGAGCTAATGCTGTGACGCGTGCGTCGTCCTTGTCATGTCTTGTCACGGTATTCACCTTACCAATGTGAGTGAGAAAGTCACTTCTACCAGGGGTCTGTAGGAAGGCTATGGATTCACCCCATATTAATCTTAAAAACCTCTAGGCGGAAAGAACTTTAATAGGGTACAGTTAAACATGTAACACACCACTGGTGGGCTCTTCACCCCTGAATGACGACGACATGAGCCCGCCACATGAGAAGGAGGATCCATGTCGAACGATAGTTCGCACGATCAGCGTTTTACCTCGGACGATGTTGCACAACGCGGAGTGTGTCCCGTCACCGGGCATGGCGCCCCGCAAGCCGATGGGCGGAGCATCTCAACCCGGGTTAACGGCGCTCCGAACGCATCTGAGGAACACAGTGTGACGGTAGGGCGTGAAGGTCCCATCGCCTTACACGATGTGTCGCTGGTGGAAAAATTGGCGCACTTCAACCGTGAGCGGATTCCAGAGCGTGTTGTCCACGCGAAGGGGTCCGGCGCATTCGGTGAGCTCACTATCACGGAAGACGTATCGCAGTACACGAAGGCGGATCTGTTCCAGCCGGGGCGTGTCACGCCCATGCTCGCCCGTTTCTCGACCGTCGCCGGAGAGAAAGGTAGCCCGGACGCTTGGCGCGATGTTCGTGGCTTTGCCTTGAAGTTCTACACCAATGAGGGCAATTACGACCTCGTTGGCAATAACACCCCGATTTTCTTCTTCCGGGATGGAATCAAATTCCCGGACTTCATCCGCTCCCAGAAGCGTCTCGCGGGGCGCGGCACGATTGATGCCGACATGCGCTGGGACTTCTGGACGCGCACCCCAGAGAGCGCACACCAGGTGACCTACTTGATGGGCGACCGGGGAATCCCGAAGACCTTCCGCAATATGGACGGCTTCGGCTCCCACACCTACCAGTGGATCAACGCTAAAGGGGAGCGGTTCTGGATCAAGTACCACTTCAAGACCCGCCAGGGATGGGACTTCCTTACCGACGAGGAAGCCGCGAAACTGGTCGGCGAAGATGCTGACAGCCACCGCGAGGATCTGTACGCGGCAATCGAGCGCGGTGACTACCCGACGTGGGACGTCAAGGTGCAGATCATGCCCCTGGAGGAAGCTGCTGGCTACAAGGTCAACCCGTTCGATTTGACGAAGACGTGGAGCCAAAAAGACTATCCGCTGATTCCAGTTGGGCACTTCACGCTGAACCGGAACCCGGAGAACTTCTTTGCGCAGATTGAATCCGCGGCATTTGAGCCGTCGAATCTGGTCCCTGGGATCGGACTGTCGCCGGATAAGATGCTGCTCTCCCGGGCCTTCGCTTACGCCGATGCGAAGCGTTACCGCCTCGGTGTGAATGCTGACCAAATTCCGGTTAATAAGCCAGTGTGCCCGGTGAATAGCTACGCCAAAGATGGCGCCGCTGTGTACGACTTCCCGCCGGCTTCTGAGCCGACGTATTCGCCGAACCGCTTTGAACGTGGCGGTGGGTACATGGACGTCGACGGTACCGACGCAGAGGGCACCGGTACGGTGCAGAGCGACATTGCTCCCGGTGAGTCGAAGTACGGTTTTGGGCGCGGTCAGGAGTCTGGCTTAGGCGCAGCTGAAGAACTCGGACTCTGGGACGACAACTATGGCGGCGATTTAACTCGCGGTGCTTATGTCCGTCACCCGGAGGACGATGATTTCTCCCAGGCTGGGGCCCTCGTTCGCGACGTCATGGATGATGCCGCCCGTGATCGTCTGGCGAACAACATTGTTGGGGCGATGGCTGGCGTGTCCGACCAGGTCGCTAAGCAGGCTTTTAATTATTGGACTCACGTTGATGAATGGTTGGGTGCAGAAGTCGAAAAGCGTTTTACTGCCTCTCAGCAGGCATAATCCGCATAATTCGGACCTCCAGTTTTACTGTGTAGCGTGATCAATTGTAGCGAAAAACCCCGATCTTGCTTTCACGTGGGTGAAGAGATCGGGGTTTCCGCGTACCGTTGGTGGTGTTTCATACTGACGACGATGTTAGGAGTTGTATGTCTGACGCTTTATATACCGCACGCGTAACTTCAACTGGTGGTGGCCGGGATGGCCACGTAGCTAGCGATGACGGCCATATTGATTTGGACGTTCGCCCTCCGAAGGAGATGGGAGGGTCTGGTGACGGGACTAACCCTGAACAGCTGGTCGCAGCGGGGTGGGCCGCCTGTTTCAACAGTGCACTCCAGATGATCACGAAACAGAGTGGTGTCGATGTGAGCAAGGCTCCAGAAGTCGCCGTTGAGTGCTCGTTGGTAAAGGATGACAAAGACGGCGGTTTCAAGATTAGCGCCACGCTAGATGTGACTCTTTTCGGTGTTTCTGATGATCAAGCACGTGAGCTTGCAGAGAAAGCCGATGCTATGTGCCCATACTCCAAAGCGTTCCGTGGGGATAGCGAAACGGTTGTAAGAGCTCACGTGGGATAGCGATGAGTTAGCGATGAGTGTGGCCACTGCCGAGAAGCAGGGCAGCGAGCGCACATAATGCAAAAGCGCCTCAGTGGAGAGATCGATTGCGTATCTGCCACTGAGGCGCTTAATTATGCAACTGAGGCGCTTAATTAAGTATAAGGAAGTGCTTATAGACACAAATCCCTCCCGGCGGCGACGTCATTCTCTGGTAGAGAACGCCATTGTTTCCGTCACCGGAGGGAGGGGCGCATGGTGAGCGCTGGAAAGGATAAAAGCAGCACTCACGCTAGTCTTGCACCGTAGTCCGAGTACGTTAAGGCGAAAGCCCGAGTAACACAGTCGATCAACCCTGGTACCCGCAGGAATGTGCGTTTACCAGTGTTGAACGCTGTCCCACTGCCTGAGCGATTGGCGTGGGTGGCTACGGCGCGACGATGTTACTTGATAAGGGCTCCCACGAGCTTGACAATGTTGGATGCTAGCCCTGAGATGTCTCCGAACCAGCCAGCGATGGTGTTAGCATCAATCTGTCCACCGAGATCTGAGGCTTTGGAGCCAGAGTTAACAGTGTCATCCATTGCGGACGCTGCGTCTGTCGCCTTGGAGTAGTCGAAATTCATATAGTCCCCTTTCACTCGGGTTAGCTGGAATGTGGGTTGTTTTTAAACAAACTTACCGATGGTATCCAGGATGAATTCGACGATATTGACAGCGTAGCGGGCTGCGTCTTCATCAAAGTACCCGGGAAAAGGCTGCTGACCAGTAGGCATGTGTGACCTTTCGTTGTGAAACCCCGCCCTCATGGCCGGGGTTTAGAGTGAGTGTTACTCGAAGGTAATGGTTGAGTTGGCGTCGTTGAAGTCGCTGTGCGAGGCAAGAGGTGCCACGCGCTCGCACATCAGAGCGCACTTGCTGTCAACCTTTTGAGGACGGCCGTCCTGGCGGACGTCATTGGCGTTGTAGACGTTGACGGTACCGATAAGCTTCTCGCCAGCCTGGGTGCTATTGGGCGACTTGATTCCGAGATCAATGTTGATCTTGCCGTCCTCGGTCGCACGGTATGTCTGCCAGGTGTAGACCACGATGTTACTGGTCTCGGTGGACTTCACGAGCCCTGCGCGGACCGTGTAGTACTGTCCGGCGGTAAACCCGGTGCCATCGGCCTTGACCTGAACGGTAGCACCGCTCTTGGCCTTGACAGCGTGGCTTCCATCGTCCTTGTTGGTGAAGGAGACGTTATTCAGGGCACCTTCGGCGTGGTCAGGGTTGACGGGGGATTCAATGACGTTTGATGGATCCCACCAACGCTGGGGCCAGTCGGCGCTCGATGCCATGGCTGGGGTTGCTGATCCAGCAACGACAGCGGTTGCCGCCAGAGTTCCAGCCGCGATACGGGAAATTTTTGACGTGAAAAGTTTCATTCTTAGAGCCTTCCGAGTGCAAAACCGATCATCGAGTTAGCGGCTTCGATGAGATAGGGTCCGATTTCCGTGACCCAGTGGAATGCCGGGTAGGGATCATTCGGTGGATCAAGTGGTTGGTATGCGTTCGGGTTGGTATCTGCACCCATGCTTTTCCTCCAGATGTGATGAGCTTTGTCGACGAGCGATGGAGCGCCCACAACGTAGGGGAAACTTATCGACGTCGAAGATATGTCCTGCTGTGCTCAGCGGTTGCGACACCTTATTCACGTCGTGTTTGTTCACGTCGTGTTCGCCACCGCAGGCTGTGCGCTTTTGCGTAAAAGCGCACTTGAGACCCCCGTGGGGATCTCAAGTGGGAACTTAGCCTTTTAGCCAGCGAGGCCCTTGACCAGGCCCATGATTGAAGAAGCCAGGGTCGTGGCTGAGCCGATCAAGCTGGTCAGAGTGTTGATATTGAAGCCGTCGAAAAAGCTGCTGGCATGCTCGCTAGCGGACGAAGCGGCGTCAGAAGCAGTTGAAGCATGCTCGCTAGCCGTGGAAGCAGCGGTCGATGCGGAGTCAGACGCAGAGGACGCGGAGTCGGAAGCGGCCTGAGCTGCTTCTGCGGCGTAGGAAAATGCGGACATAACAATCCTTCCAAGTGTGTAGACAAAATGTCGTCGCTAGCTGATAAGGCAGTGAGCACCGATTTTTGCCACAGGCAAGCATCGGTTAGCCTCATCGCGCTTGTCGTTCCATAACTTACGAGGGTGACAAGGTAAAAGAAAGGGCAGGCGGAAGAATTTCATCTCGTGTTTACTTAATCGTGCCGGTTTATGAGAGCAAAGTTAGCAACTGTGCGGCCCGTCCGTGTAGACATTTATGGGTAAAAATCCATGTGAACTGGGGCAAACAGGATTCGATGTTGAGGACACTGTGCGCCGCCTGAATTCTGGGTGCCAATTCTTCCGTAGCGTTACACCTACCCCTATGTTGGGGTAATTGTAGTTAGGTTTGCGGAGTGTTTGGGTGATGTCAGCATAAAGGGTGCTGGGTGTACTGAGTGGTGACCTTATGCGATAGATCGAAGGGCAGTAATAAGCTGACCGGTCTCCTCAGCATTCGTGACGGTTATCCGCACTCCGTTACCACTGAAGCATCGGACAAGAATATGTTCCTCCGCCAAGGCTTCGGTGAATGCATCAGATTGGTCTCCAAGGGCTAACCAGACGAAGTTCGCTTGAGACTCTGGAATGTCGGCTTCGGTCAGATTCCACCGAGAGGAGTGGATGAATTCCTTGATAAGGAAATCGCGCAAACGATTGCGCTGTGGAATGGTGCGAGAGACTCGCTCGGCTTTACTCTGAGGGCTATTAAGGCATGCGATGGCGGCATCGTGGGCGAGTGTGCTCACTGAGAAGGGGACCTGGGTACGGTTAAGTGCGTTAATGATTTCTGGAGCCCCAATCATGTAACCAACACGCGCGCCCGCCAGGCCATAACATTTAGAGAAAGTTCTAGCGAAGCAGACGTTAGGGTGACGCTGCACTAAGCCCAGTGAGTCTGGTTTGAGGTCCTCGTCGGTGTAATCCAAATATGCCTCGTCGATACACACCGTGACGCGATCTGGCACGCGGGTAAGGAAAGCTTCTAGTTCGTCCTCTGTAACAAGCGTCCCCGTCGGGTTATTGGGATTACACAAAATAATGAGTGACGTTTTGTCGGTAATGGCATCGGCCATGGCGTTGAGATCGTGGCGGTGATGGGCATCGAGCGGGACCTGAATAGGAGTTGCTCCACCAATTCTGCTGAGGATGGGGTACGCCTCGAACGACCTCCACGCGAAGAGTGTTTCGTCCCCGTCTTTACATGTGGCCAGAATGAGCTGCTGCAGAAGTGAAGAGGATCCGCATCCAACTGCCACTTCGTTAACGGTGACCCCATGTAGATCAGCGATAGCATGATGTAGAGGAGAGGTCGCCATATGAGGGTAGCGGTTAAGAGTGTGGGCGGCGGATGTAATCGCTTCGATCGCGGCGGGGAGCGGGGGTTCAGAGGTTTCATTGCTGGCTAGGACGAGGGCGTCATCAGCCTTTTTTCCTGGAGTGTATGTGGGAAGTAGGTCTAAGTCGGGGCGAATCATTCTTGTAATGGTAAGCCGGGGAATATGCGGCGCAAAAGTGGAGTAACAGTACGGTAGTGGTCGTGGAAGGAATGTCGGTGGCTGTGCTGGTTCTTGCGCGTGTTGTTCAGGGGTGTCCCGCGTGCCGACGGCCTAGCTAGCGGTGTTTGTCTTCTCTAGTTGGTACCTGTAGTATCGCCTACGGAATTCGCGGCAGTCGTGTTGTTTCCCAATCAGTGGAAAACGATCGAGTTCGACAGTCTGCGCCGCGACTTTCGCTGGAGGTGTGCCAGAGCGGCCGAATGGGGCTCCCTGCTAAGGAGTTGACCCGCAAGGGTCCGAAGGTTCAAATCCTTTCACCTCCGCCATTAATGAGCGCCTACTTCGCTTTTCTCGGAGTAGGCGCTTTTTAATTCCGTAGCGCTGGGGACGAAGCAGCCGGTTAACGTGGGTTTTTTCGGGCCAGTGCGTCCTATTTTTCCTGATAAATGAATGAATTTGGGGGTCTGGCTGGCTCTGTGTAATATATCTCCCTGTTGCGCCCGTAGCTCAACGGATAGAGCATCTGACTACGGATCAGAAGGTTGGGGGTTCGAATCCCTTCGGGCGCACAGCAAGCCCCTCATCGCAGCTGTACGGTGAGGGGCTTTAAATATTCGCACGGCTTCAGTAAGAGCGGAAATTATCCCCGCGCAAAACGTGAGGTTGAGAAAGTGAGCCGGGGCTATCCCTACACCTTAGTAGACATAGCCCCGGCTGAACTCACTTTCCGACGGCGAGACCGGTTATTCGCGGCTCGACCGTGGTCAGAATAATTCCATTAGTTGGATTCGCCAGCGTCTCCGCCAATATTCGGAGCGATGTTGCCACTCAGGGGCAGGTTGTTATCGCCCGTATCTCCGGACAGTGGCAAGTTGTTGTTGGACAGTGGCATGTCACCAGAGAGATCGCCAGACAATGGCATCTTGCCTGACAAGTCGCCGGAGAGTGGCATATTCAGGTCATCTCCGGATAGCGGAGTATTGATGTCACCGACGTTTCCGGATAGTGGCATGTTGATGTCACCGGTATCCCCGGAGAGCGGCATGTTGATGTCACCCGTTGTTACTTGGAGGTGGGGAGCAAAGTCGCCGACCTGCTCGGGGAAGTTGACATTAAATGTGGGTGGTTCCGGGGCGGGAGCAGGTGCAGGTGCGGGCGCGGGTAGTCCTACATTGTTGAGCTCCACGAGGAGATCCTTGATTGGCCCTTGTGTGATCTCATTGATTTGGAGAAGGAAGTCCATCGTGTGTCCTTTCGGGAGAGCTTCAGGTACAAGCCCAGAGTGGAGGTTTTTCATCGGTCCGGAGCGCCTTTTCACCTCAAGTTTTTAATCTTGCGTGAGGTGGGTGGTGCCCCGTTCTGTGAACTACCTCTGTGGTTCAGGGGATGATTCGGAGGTTAAGTCATCCCTGCATGTGCTGCAACTGGATTTGAAAACATAAGCAGGTGGTGAATCGATCATATTTACGGCGTTGCGGATTGATTTTTTGAAAAAATTAGTAACGCGCCTTCGGAAGGTGCGATAAGCTGTGCTTTTCTACCTTCTCTACCGTAGGTTACGGCTGCTTTATCCTCGTCGTACCGTTTATTAGCTTTACCCCTGTATGGAGGGTGATTCCGCCTTATGATTCTCGGGTGGACGATGCCCGCGCCAGAATCCGGGAATAGCGGTAGGCGCAACCGATGCACACGATAAAGAGAACAACGCCACAGACAGCTGCTCCTGGTTCCCACTCCTTGGGAGCAATCGCTAAAACATCACTATCTCCGGCCGCAGCAATGATCCCGGCATTGAGCACACCGAAAAGGGACTCACCAACAATCAATCCTGTAGCCAGCAGCACTCCGAGCCGACGAGCAAGCTCCGGGTTACGTTGTTTTTTCGCCCAACGGTTGTAGAAGTAACCAATCAGCGCTCCGATCGGAATGATGACCGTTAAAGCGCTGGGCAGATACATTCCCATTCCCACAGCTAAGCCAGGCAGCGAGTATTTGCCGTGCGACGTTGCGCTCAGAATCTCATTAATAATGACGACGACGACACCGATAACCGCTCCCAGACCGATCAATGACCAGTCCAACGAGTTGCCGAAAATACCCTGCGCCACCGACGACAGTAGTGCAGCTTGAGGTGCTGCCAGTGCGTCATCTCCCGCGCCGGGCGCACCGGCAAACCCGAACCCGGACATCATCAGTTGAAGCACAGGGGGGATAATCGCTGATCCGAAAAGGACACCGACGACGAGCGCCACCTGCTGTTTCCACGGCGTGGCCCCAACTAATTGCCCTGTTTTCAGATCCTGAAGGTTGTCATTGGAGATCGTCGCCACGCCGAAAACGACGGCTGAGGTAAAGAGTGTATAGGCAATCAATACGTCGGAATGAGAATGTGATTCCGCGCCCATCGCCACTTTAATCAGAAGAGCCGCGGAAATAACGACAATTATTCCGACGCCCGAAATCGGTGAATTCGACGCACCAATTAACCCGGCCATATAACCGCAAATACTTGCCACGACGAGACCAACAAGCAGGGTGTAGATGATACTGATAGCGATCAGCCCACCGGTGTGGTGCGCGATGGACGTGTCTTTAACGAATAGCCACAGCAGTAGGCCGATGGGGATCATGGAGAAAAGCGTTACACCCGCAACGACGGGGAACGGAATGTCTTGCTCAGTAATATCGACCGTTTTCCCCGAATGACGAGCCCTCGACGACACTAAGGAATCTTTAATTCCTTTGGTGATGGGGCCAGTGATTTTAATGAGCGTCCACACAGCAGCGACGGCCATGGTGCCAGCGCCGATGAACCGGACGTCGCTAGAAAACGTGTCGGACACGATGCTTTCGAGCCCCGACGCGCCAGTTCCTGGAGGAATATGACCAGCTGTGCGCAGCGGAAGCAGAACTCCGTAAGAAATAAGGAGTCCGACGACCATGGCGAATCCGACGGAAAGCCCGACTAAATGGCCCACGCCGATGAGCGCGAGTGACAACGATCCACCGATCATCGTTCCGCCCGAGCCAATACGGAACGCTGCTGAAATCTCTGACGCCACCGTCTTCAGCGCAGCGAGCAACGCATAGCCGCCCGACGCTAAACCTCCGAGGATGATCATTCGTAGACCCATGCGGTTTTCGTCCACCGCGGATGACGTCGTCGGCTCTGTGACCTCGGTAGATGAGACCAACGACGATTGGTCACCGTCGTTAATTGAACTTAGGTCGTTAACAGAATCTTGGGCATGGGTATCGCCCACCTTCAACACTTCCGCTGCCGCAACGCCTTCGGGGTAGGGGAGGTCAGAGTGAGTGACGAGGGCTCGTCGTAGCGGGATGGAGTACATGACGCCCAAAATGCCGCCGATTGCACACAACGCGGCCGTCTCCCAATACGGAAAACCTGACCACCAACCGATCATGACCAAGCCGGGGAGGACGAAAATAATGGCAGATAATGTCCCCGCCGCAGAAGCAATAGTTTGAACAATATTGTTTTCTGCAATGGTGTGGTCTTTAAAATTCCTCAGAATCGCCATTGAAATAACGGCGGCGGGAATTGATGTGGCAAAAGTTAGCCCAACTTTGAGTCCGAGGTACACATTTGCCGCGGTAAAAACCAGCGTAATTAAGCCACCGAGAATGACAGTCCGAAGAGTGAATTCTCGAGTTGATGCTGCTCGCTGCACTGCCACGTTGCTCGAACCACCGTGCGAGCCATCGGCCGAACTACCGCGCGAACCATTCTGGTGGTCGCCGCGTAGTTCCGGGGTCACATAGGCGGAGGAATCATTCTGTTCCACGATGACGTTCTTTCTTCCAAGGTCTTCCTGGGGAAGCGTACCCGCGGTATTTTACTGACACGTCGGGTGCGCCCCGTACGATAGGCTCCATGCGTTTCTTAAACGGTATGGTCCCGCAGTACGACCTCACCTATGACGACGTCTTCATGGTTCCGTCACGGTCCTCCGTGGGATCCCGTCAAAAAGTGGATCTACACACCAACGACGGGACGGGAACGACGATCCCTCTCGTCGTCGCGAACATGACCGCGGTGGCCGGGAGGCGTATGGCGGAGACAATCGCCCGGCGCGGCGGATTGGCCATCATTCCCCAGGATGTGCCGGCCGATATCGTCGCCCACACCATCGCCAGTGTGAAGTCCTCCGACCTCTTCTTTGACACACCGATCACGGTGAAACCGCACCACACCGCGGGTTACACGCGCCACCTTCTGCCCAAACGCGCCCACGGCGCAGCCATCGTCGTCGATAATGGAAAACCCATCGGTCTGGTGACCGAAAAAGACCTGCGTGGCGTCGATAATTTCACCCAAGTTGGCCGCCTCATGAGTACATCATTAGTTACTCTTAGCGACGACACCACCCCGCAGGAGGCCTTCGCGTGCCTGTCCGAGGCTTCGCGAAAACTCGCCCCGGTGGTCAGCGCGGATGGCGAACTGAAGGGGATCATGACGCGCAAGGCAGCATTGCGCGCCACGCTGTACAAACCTGCCGTAGATAACGACAATAAACTTCGCGTAGGTGCAGCAATTGGCATCAATGGAGACGCGACGGGCCGGGCGACCGCACTGGTTGAGGCCGGTGCCGATGTCATCGTTGTTGACACCGCACATGGTCATCAGCAGCACATGATCGACGTTTTACGCAAGGTAAAAGCCCTGGATTTGGGTGTTCCCATTGTCGCCGGAAACATTGTGACCGCAGACGGCGTCGAGGATCTCGCCGCTGCCGGTGCCGACATTATTAAAGTCGGGGTGGGCCCTGGCGCGATGTGTACAACGCGCATGCAGACCGGTGTAGGCCGTCCGCAGTTTTCTGCCGTGAAAGAATGTGCGGATAAAGCCCGTGAGGTCGGTGTTCACGTGTGGGCCGACGGGGGAGTCCGGCACCCGCGCGATGTCGCCCTGGCCCTGGCAGCCGGCGCATCCAACGTCATGATCGGATCATGGTTTGCTGGAACCTTGGAGTCGCCGGGTGACTTGATCAAAGAAAATGATGGCCGTGCGTATAAAGAGTCGTTCGGCATGGCGTCCCACCGGGCGGTGGAGCACCGCAACCTGCATACGGAGGAGTTTGAGCGCGCGCGCCGGTCAATGTTTGAAGAGGGCATTTCGCAGGCCCGCATGTACATTGACCCGGAGCGTCCAGGCGTAGAAGACCAGGTTGACCACATTGTTTCCGGTGTGCGCTCAGCGTTTACGTACGCGGGGGCGGATACGATCGAGACCTTCCGTGAGCAGGCGATCGTCGGGATTCAATCGGCAGCTGGGTACGCGGAAGGGCGGCCTTTGTCCTCGTCGTGGAAGGCGTAGCGCCTAGAACACTTCGATCCGCGCGCCGAGGTTCTCAGCCTGTTTAAGCTGGTCCACCCAACCAGCATCACCGGGGTGCAGCCGCAAAACCGGACGCTTCCCGGTGCGCGCTTCGTACCGAATGCGTGACCGGTGCCCAGCGTCGGCAAGTTCCGCGACGGTGGGTGGCGTCGCCCTCAAACTCTCGCGGGCTTCGTCCAGCATGGTTTGGACTTCCTCAATGGCGCGGAGAACTTCCTCTACATTGTTCTCGCACATGGCTTCGGTCAGTCCGGGATCAGAACCGGCCACGCGAGTTCCATCGCGGAAAGAGCCTGCAGCTAGAGACAATGCCAGTGCGCCCCCATTGTCGCCAGCCACTGCTAGAGCGTCAGCCAACACGTGCGGCACATGAGAAATCCGAGCAACGGCCGCGTCGTGAGATTGTGCACGCGCCGGGATAACGTCGGCACCGACGTCGTAAGCGAGGTTCACCACGCTCATCCATTCGCGCAACCACCGGCCACCGTCGCTGTCATCCGCGGGGGCATTGTCGAAAGTGACAACCCACGGCGCGCCCGTAAATAGCCCGGTCTGAGACGCATCCCACCCGTTGTGGCTTGTGCCGGACATAGGGTGCCCGCCCACGAAGCGATCATGCATTCCGCGCGCGCGAACCTCCCGTATGACAGCCTGTTTCACACTTACAACGTCGGTAATTCCGCAGGCCGGCGCGTGTTCCGCGATACGGTCGAGCATGGTCCCCACAGCGCTCATTGGCGTGGCAATCACCACAAGAGCGCCCTCATTCTCGGCTCGTTCGAGGACAGCAGCGTAATCATTCGACGCGTCGAAACCGTCGTCGATAATTTTTGTCACTGTGGACTGTGTGCGATCCCACCCGAACACTCGCCGCCCCCGGGCCTGTAGGTCGCGCATGATTGAGCCGCCAATGAGCCCCAGGCCGAGGATGCACACGGGGCGGTCCTCGTGAAGAATGTGGTGCTTGCCGGGGGTTGTGGCTGGGTCGGGATAGAAGCCGGAGGGTGTGGAGGTGCTCATTCTGACAAGTGTGGCACAGTCCGACTACGGTTATCTATATGAATGCGGGTGTGAACGACGACGGCCAGACTCCAACTTTTGCCGTTGCACTGACAAGTCAAGATGGGCAGTGGATGGGCCGGATCCTCCCTGAACGCGCCACGTGGGACCTTGATGTGGCCACGCGGGCTGTGCGCGATTTGCGCTCCGAAGGGCCTAGTTTTGGCATGGTGTGCGTGGATGATGACTGGTTTGTCCTCATCCGTCCTACGCCTCGGGGGACACAGCTTTTACTTTCCGACGCCACCGCTGCGGTTGTGGACGATTACGCCGCGGAAGTATTGGATGAGCTGGACGTTGACGTCCCCGATATGGATCCTGATGAGCGGGCCGATGCGGAACCGTGGCCGGAAGGGGATTTGGAGATTCTCGAGGACCTCGGCGTTCCCAGTGACGTGTTGGCTGTGATTTGCGACGACGATGAGTTGTGGGCATCGGAGCAGCTTCTCCGGATTGCGGAGGAAATCAATGCGGATGAGGAGCTTGCCGACGTAGCGCAGCTCGATTATTAGGGTGCCGACGTGATTGGTGTTGGGCTGCCGCGGCCTGTTCCCGAGCAGCAGGCGGAACGCTGGATGCGAATGGCATTGGACGTGGCGAAACGCACGCCGGTGGGTGATGTGCCGGTGGGTGCTGTGGTGGTTGACGCGTCGGGCCGTGTTGTTGGGGAGGGATGTAATGAGCGTGAATCCACGGGGGATCCGACGGCCCACGCGGAGGTTACTGCCCTGCGAAGGGCTGCTCGCAAGGTTGGCGACGGTTGGCGCCTGGAAAACCACACTCTCGTGGTGACTTTAGAGCCGTGCGTGATGTGTGCGGGTGCTGCGGTGACCTCCCGCATCGGGGGCATTATTTTCGGTGCGTATGAGCCGAAAACGGGGGCGTGCGGTTCAGTGATTGACGTTGTGCGTGATCCGGCGTGGCCCTTTCCGCCTGTCGACGTCAGGGGCGGTGTGCTGGATCGAGAATGTCAGGGGCTTGTGGAGGAGTTTTTTGCCCGGCGTCGGAAGTGAGTGGTGTCGGAGTGAGTGGCTGGATGGTGGTGCAGCCGTGGTGTGGACCGCCTTATTAGGGAACGTTCCAAAAAATTTGCCTAAAACGCATGAAAAGGATGCATTGAAACGCGAATATCGCTACGGTCGGTATCACAGGTTTTATCTACTACGAAATGAGGTTTAACGATGGATCTTGACAACCTGAAGGACAAGGCCAAGGACGCTATTTCCGACAACCGCGACAAGGTTGAGGACAAGGCTAACGACGTTGCCGACAGCAAGTTGGGCGACAAGGCTGACAAGGCGAAAGAAGGGGTCAAGAAGGGCCTCGATTCTCTCGACAAGTAATTATTAGTGCAGGATTGCCGTTATTGCGTAACGACGTTGGTTTCCTGTTTGAGCAGGGAAAACGGGCGTGATTTTGGCTGCTTGGAGTCCTAGGCTAACCTAGTTCGCGGTGGCGTGTCCGAGCGGCCGAAGGTGCGGCACTCGAAATGCCGTGTGCGGTAACCCCGTACCGAGGGTTCAAATCCCTCCGCCACCGCATTATGTAGCCCCCAACGGTATGTACCGTTGGGGGTTTACGCATATGCGCTTCTCTGCTGTGTGCGCTGTGTTTCTTGAGACCGGGGGCGTCGCAACACGTATCTGCAGGGGAGGGTAATGGCTGCATGGCGCTTCGTTTTGCCGAACTTTTCCGAAAGCTCGTTGGACCGTCGTCGGCAATGTGGATTATCTGCGAAGAAAACAAGCCGAAGAGACAAACCGTCTTGCGATGGCTTAACATGTGTAAACCGCGGGCCTCTGAAGTATTTAGAAGATTAAGGATCCAAGCTAAACTTGCATCCACTAAGTTGTGAATCAGCTTGAGAGGACATCATGCCATACGGAGATGGAACCCGGACGATCTCGGCAAATGTTGACAGCATTGCTTCTTCAACGAGGAGTACGGCGCGGGCAGCATGGGCTGGCGTGATGCTCCTGGGAGCGAGGCTCGCACAAGCCCAGAGGCACCATAATGAGTCGATAGAAGAGCTACACCATATTCAGGATCAAATCGACCGTGGGCAGAGGCTTGCCGATCAGCGAAGTGCACAGCTCATAGCGACAATAGAAAAGGGCGGGGATAACCAAGGGCACAGAGATTATTCGATCTGGGTGGGGAGTACACCAGAGGGAAACCTTTACGAATATACATATCGGCCCGAAGCTGAGAAGCGTATTCGCTTTATAGCTGCACTCAACGAGTATTGGCAGCGGGAAGTAAGTATTGCTTTCGCCACCGCTGTTAATCGGCTCACTCAAGCGGAACAAGATCTCCTGCTTAAGGGTAAACCGATCTATCGCGATAACGAGGAACGTCCTCTCCCGGCGCCTCCTCATCAAGGTGATAAGAGCACTGCAAAAACAGTGCTAACAGCGGTTTTATACTTTACTTTATTTCTCATAAGCTTTTTCATCCTTATTACTGCCGATGTCTTTCTAGTTTCTCTAACTGTTTATGTCGGGGGAGGAGTTTCTTCAGGTGAGGAATCCGGAGTAGAGACAGCGAGTAAAGTTACTGTAATACTCTGTCTAATTCTTGCAGTGGCGGTATGTCTCTTCGTGCATTGGCGTTTAAAAAAGCGGCAAGAGAGAAAATTGCAGGAGTATTACAACCTCCGAGACCAAGAGTTGGCCAGACGTAAGCATATATACGACTTGAACGTGGCGAAGTTGGAGGAATTGATCGATCAAGTGAGTCGCGAACTTGGATTTGATATCTCCGAGATGGACGAGGTCAAGGCAGGCTGGAATTCAAATTCCGCAGTTTCTCGTGCAAATTCAATAGCTGAATTTATGGAGAATGTCCATGTCACCCTCCCTCTGGCTCGTCAATGGCCTCCGCTTCCTGACAAGCCGCTTGTTGCTGATTTTTCACAAACTAAGCTCGCTAGGGCCAACGAAAATATTAAAAGCTCTGTTGATGGATTCGATTGGCGTCCCCTGCAAGATCTTTAGTTACCGCCTAGTCGTCAACCATTCGCGGTCACTCCTGTAACGGCGTGAATCCATTCACGGTTTTTGCGATCTTTCTATCAATGTCGTCGTGTTCATCTCACAATATGAGGTTTTATGGTTCAGCAGAGTCAGCGTTCGAGCAGCGTAGTGCTCATTGTCGTCGGTTTGTCCCTAGCAATGTTTATGTTTTCGGTGAATCAGACGATGTTGAGTGTTGCGCTCCCAACGATCGTTGGAAGTCTGCACGGCGGTGACCATATTCTCTGGATCTCCACCTCATATATGCTGGCATCGACGATTTTTCTCCCCATGTACGGCAAACTGGGTGACCGATATGGACTAAAGAAACTATTTCTTTTTGCACTGATCGTTTTTATCATTTCATGCGTATATGGGACGTTCGTTAACTCGATGCCGGCACTAGTTATCACCCGCTTTATTCAAGGCATGGGTGGCGGGGGCCTCGTTGTTCTCTCCCAAGCTCTCTTAGCCGCCGCCGTTCCTCGCCGAGAGCGCGGGAAATACATGGGTTTCATTGGTAGTGTATTCGTGATTTCTACCGTCGCCGGTCCCGTCTTGGGCGGATTAATCACCGAATATTGGAATTGGCGCTGGACCTTCGGCGTCAACATTCCCTTCGGAATCGTATCCCTCTTATTGTGTCTCAAGTTCTTGCGAGAACCAGAGCCGGAAAAACAGTCATCACGTATTGACGTTGCCGGAATGGTTCTTATTGGTGCCGTGTCTACGTTCCTCGTCCTGTGCACGGCCTGGGCCGGTCATGGTGGCTGGGGGCAACCTAAAGTTCTGCTTTGCATGGTTGGTGTAGCGGTGTGCGTCGTCGCATGTATGTGGGTAGAAAAGCATGCGGGTGATCCTGTCCTTCCCCCGTATATTCTCACCAACCGAAACTTTTTCCTCGCCACACTTATCGGCATGCTGCTCGCTCTGGGAACATTCGGCGTCACAACCTATATGCCGGCTTATATACAGATTGTTGAAGGAATTGACGCTGTTACCGCTGGTTTCGTTCTTCTTCCGATGACGGCGTTGATGTTCGCCTTTTCTCTTATTTCGGGATTTATGGTCAGCAAGACCGAGAAGTATCGGGCTTTATTGGTCACGAGTGGCGCGTTCTGTGTCGCAGGATTTCTCGCGTTAAGTGCGCTTCATACCGGCTCTGGCGTCTATGTCCTCATCGCTGTCTTATGTGTCCTGGGAGTCGGTTTCGGTCTTGGTACCCAACTTTCTGTTTTAGTAGTTCAAAACTCTTTTGCGACGAAAGTGATGGGCACGGCAACAGCGTCGAATAGTTTATTCAGGGATTTAGCGGGCACCTTGGGAATGTCTGTCGTCGGAGCCTTTTTCGCCTCCCGTGCCAGCACACGTTTTGCCGACACCGGCACTGGTGTGTCATTCGCATCGCTGACTCCGGAGTCAATGAAACAGCTGCACGAGCCTGTTCATAGCATCATCGCTCAGGCCTATCACGATGCCTTAATTCCTGTCTTGGGAACGTTTGTTCCCTTAATGATTGCGGTCGTTATTGCTGCAATCTTCGTCCGGGACGACCGTTTGCGGGATACCGGGCACAGTGACCCGAGTGAGATTAACGACCCGAGCGAAATTGTGGATACCGGCCTGTAGCCACCGGCTATGACCGCTTCTATGGCAACCCCGTAGCGCTCGATCGGGAAATATAGAACAATTTGGGTAGACCTAAACCCAAAGGAGAGCTGACAAAGTATGAAAGCAATCGAAAGTAGCGAGTGGGTTATCGACGGTGCGCTGACGGTATGGGAACCGTCCGATCAGATGGCTGAGGCCCCCGCGCACACACCGACGGATCCCACGCCACCATCGTTTTTGCAGAAGGACCACATCCGAGGAGTCCTCACTCAACGACAGGTGGGCAATACCCATCGCGCCTACACCTGTGCAGTGGCCACCCTTCCCGGACCGCTGAACACGGACGCAATGACCGCGGCAGTGAACAACTTTGTGTGCTCGCATGAAGGTTTGCGGAGTACCTTCGTCGTCAATACAGATACCGCAGGCATCCAGGGCGCGAATGGTGATGCCCCGGACGGCGCCGCAGCCAAAGCTAGTGGTGGGCAGCCTGAATTCGGTGGCGCGTCAGTAGAGCGGAAAACGGTCCCCGCATCTGCCATCGATCTTGTCCCCCGCGTCCTTGCAGAGGCACCTGATGGCGCTGACGCAACAACCGCGAACGACATTTTGAATGATTATCTACCAACACACGCGGTATTCGATCACTTTCCCGGTTTCGTTATCGGTGCTGTCGATAAGGGTAAGTACTGTGAGGTTTTTTATGCAGTAGACCATGCTTTCGGTGATGGATTGTCTTTGTGCGTGGGCATTCTTGAATTAATGGCGAGGTACACCGGTACTCCGGCGCCCGGTTTAGTGGAAGATACTCACCCAAGCTTTGTGGAATATACCCGCGAAGAATATCAACGAGCTGCCGCGGTCACCCCTGATTCGCCAGGGGTCAAGCTCATGCAGGAGTTCGTCCAGGCCACGGGCGGTGCCCCACGATTCCCCTTGCCCACCGGAATCGAAAACAATGAGCCCCAGCCTGTTAAAGAAACCCAAGCAGATTTCACCCTTGCCGACGCTAATGACGTGAAAGTTTTACGTTCATTAGCTCACAAAAAGGGAGTTAGCTTTAGTACCGTCGTGTTCGCTTTATTGGCGCTGGCGGAGCATAAGGCAGCGAAAACAAGTCGGTATTCAACCATCGTGGTGAACAGCACGCGAGGAAAGAAATATGCGACCTCCCAGGGCTGGTTCTGCAACTTCAACCCGCTGACATTTGATATCACGGGTGAAACTTTGGACGACATTTTGCCCACCGTCGCCCAGGCGCAGCAGAAAATGCGCGAGGTCCTGTATGAACCTGTCCATGCGTCAATCATGCCGTTGTTAGCTGCTGGGGCAGTGGACGCGAGCATTTTCGATAGTCCGCAATTGGTTACCTACATGGATCTCAGCTGGTTCACGGAGCCACAGGGTTCGAATATTCGCTTGCTCACGGGTACCGGGAAGACGAAGAACGCCAGCTTGTGGGTTTTCCGTAATCCGGATGGATTGCTCGTCGGAAGTCAGGCTCCGGACAATCCCGTTGCTGCTGAGTCATTGCAGACGTTCTTCCACGCCTTCCGCGACGCGGTTCAGAACGCTGTTTCAGACCGACAGTAACGACCTCACGGAAGCTGCTTCGAATTAGTCAGCCTGTTTTTCAATGAGGCGGATCGCCGTCGATAATGCCTGGTCAGGCGATGTCATCTTGGCGGCGAATGCGTGTGCAGTTTCTCGAACCGGCGACGACAGTGCGTGGTCGAGGTCGTCCCCGAAGTGCTCAGCGGTCAAATGTGACAGTGACGACCCGACCCCGACGCCCAGGTTTTCGATGCATGATGCCCAGAAGGGTTGCTCGAAGCCGAAGGCATAAATCATGGTCGGGTTTCCGGACCGCAGACTTGCTGCAGTCGTGCCGGCTCCACCGTGATGAACCGCCGCGCAGCATCGGGGCAGGACAGCAGTCTGATTGACCGCTCCGGTGAAGTACACAACGTTAGTTTCGGCATGATTTTGATTGCCGACGGTAGGTGTTGCTCGTAATTCGTCGTCGGGCACATTCGTGAAACCGTCGAATCCGCTGAAGAGTACGCGGAGGTTTCGGCGTCGCGCAGCGGAGACAATGGTGTCCACAAGGCGGGCGGGATTTGATACCGGCATTGATCCGAAGCTCACGAAAAGTGGGGCGCTACCACTGGAAAGCCAGTGGTCAAGATCGGCGGGGAGGGTATCCGGTTCATTAAGTCGACGCCGCGCCGAGGCCGGAAGATCAAGGTAGCCGACGAAAATTTTGTTGGTGCCATCCCACTCTGCGGCGATGTCCGGGACGACTTTCGGGTCACAAAGCTGCAGTTGAGGCACCGAGTGGTCGCGTAAATAGCGCGTGAATGGGTGGAATCGAGAAGTGAGCCCAAGGCGGCGTCGGAATGCATTCTCCCAATGCCCGTACAAAAGGAAGTCAAACCATTCCTGAATATGCCATGAATTCTTCTTTATCCATTTTGGCGCACGACGGGTTAATTTATGTGGCCAGCCCGAATAGCTGTTATGAGAAATTGGAGCATACCGCAGAACAACGAGGGGAATATTCCATTTCTCAGCCAGCGATGTCCCTTGCCTTTGGCACATTGGGTTCACAATTAACAGGGTTGGTTGTGTGAGCCTGGGATGGTCCATATCCGACGAGCCCTGGGCGTTGTCGTGAGAAAAGTGATAGTTGATGAGATCCTGATGCAGATCATCAACGGAATGCTTAAGAAAGTGTGCAGCTAATCTTGCAATAGCGATGGGGTTTTTACCCGCCAATGTTGATCGTGCACGATCGGTCATCTCGCCGATATTGATCCCCACAGGGAACACTGACTGAATTCCGGCAGTGCGTGCAAAAGTGGTCAGGCTAGGCGTGCACAGGAACGTGACAGTGTGACCACGGTCCTGGAGTTCCAGGCCGAGACTAATGGCGGGTTGGATATCGCCCCGGCTACCAGACAAAACGAACAAAATATTCTGGCGAGTGGATCTCTGACTGGGGTGGGTGGACATTACCTTTCCTTGGGGGCGTCGTGGTGAATGGTGGGGTCCGGTGTTAGTTAGTAATTATCGCGGGGTTTTTGGGGAAACGTCCTGGTACCGTCGGTGACGTGGATGTGTGCTACCTCGATGATATTGCCCTTTCAGGTCCGTGTACTCAGTATATTCTGGACTGGGATGGAATTCCCGGTTCGGAAACCTTTCCACTGACGCTTAACCAACGTAACCATCTGGAGAGCGTGAGGGCGAGTGGCCGTCCATCGTGGGTTGCAGGATCTTTTATCCTCCCCATTAGTGTTCTCGCTGGCATAGAGAAGAACGTAGACACTATTGCGGACGCAATCCGCACGCTTATCGGTGATTATGACGCATTGCGGCTAGTCCCCTCCGATCCGTCGGAAAGCGAAGGTAGTCAGAGAATGTGGTCGAATGATCAGCTATCTATCTCGACCGAAGCATTCCTCACTGATTCTCGTGCAGACTCTTCAATTATTCGTCAAGAGGTAGAGGCGAGGATCGACGCCGCGTGCGTTCCAGGGCACAAACCAGGGCTCTTTTTCGCCCGGTGTGGTCGTCGCCTCGTGGTAGCAACTGACCATTTTCATGCGGATATGGCGAGCATCCACATCATTCTCCGACGATTGGGGGATCTTGTGGCCTCATCGGCAGAGAAGCTTGGAAACGCTAATAACAACCCCGCCGAAGAAGACGCCGGGACCGCTGACGGGAACGAAGAAAACTCCCCAGCTCCTGATCCCGCCGGGGCCCCGTCGTTTATTGATGTGGTGCGAAAAGAAAAGGAAGCGTCCGCCCGCTGGCATGACAGTAGTAACAACGATGAACTGCAGCGTGCGCTCGCGGTATGGAAGCGTTTCTTCGATCACACCGAGGGAATCGTGCCGGCGTTCCCTGCCGAATTAGGAGCGACAGAGTCGGTGACTCCTCATCACCGCACCGAACTTCTTGTACCCGCAGCGGACATGACCGGGCCGATTGCAACGGGGACGTTCGCCGAGGTCATGGCAACTCTTGCCAGCTCCGTGCACACCGTGGTGGGGGCGGAGTCCCTGCCATGCGTGGTCCCGATCCACACACGCGGGCGGTCGTCGAGCCCCTACCACGGGACCGTGGGGTGGATGGTCAGCAACGGGCCGGTCATCGCCGAGCCAGGCAACAGCGACGTTGTTCGCCAATGGCTGCGCGACGGTATCAACGCCGTGACCGTACCACTGGACATCATTATGGAGACATTCCGCCCCGTGATGCCGACCCCGCAGCCGTTCATGGTGTCATACAGCGATTTTCGCACCGGGCCCGGCCGGTCGGCAGCAATCCCCGGAGCTGTGTATTTTTCATCGCTCGCCCCTACAGCAACAGTGCAGCTGTGGTTCACCAGAAATGACAAAGGACTATCACTCCGGGCGAAATATCCCGGAACGCCCCAGGCAGAGGCAATACTCGACGAGTGCGTTGACGATCTCACCCGCCGGTTAACCGGTACCGCTTCAACGCAGGCAGACTAAGCGCGAACCGAGTAAGCGCGACTGCCTGAGCGCCGACAGACTAAGCGCGGACGGGCACAGCAGCCGCGTAATCCCCCGTCGTCACGACGCTATGAATGATGGCGGCGAATCGTGACAGGAACGCAGCGATCGATTCTTCCGCCTGAGCGTTATTGGGGTAGCGCATCGAAACGTTGAGTCCCTCACCAGTGCGGTTGAGCCAAATGTAGACATCGTCGTCGCTCATCACAGAGCTGCGGAGGACGCGATCGTGGTCGCCCCAGGTGTCGGCACCCGGAACAAACCGCGTATCGACGTACGAGATCACGAACCGCGGAGGCTCATTGATGTGCAATGCGTCGCTCACGGCAGCATAGGGGTAGACGGAGAGATCACGGTGCCGCTTCGTCGCCTGAACCGTGTCCAAGAACGCCTCGGTGAAGCTCGATGCCCCGTTGAGCGGATCGTCGACGGGCATGAGCCCAACAAACCACCCGGCAGACAGCATGTACTTAGGTTCGTGGCGAGTGTGCATCGGCATGATATACCGCGCCGACGACACCGGCGAAAGCTCCGTGAGCGCCAACTTCAGGGCAGTCAGAAGCGCCGACTTGGTCGAGCCACCATTGGCTTTGGCCCGCTTACCCAGCTCCGAGATGTCTTTCTCATTGAGCAACCACTGGGAGAGGCTGTGCTGCGCCCGGTGCTGGTCCGCCGGCGTGGCCGACCCCGACTCCGCGCCCGACCGAATAGGCAGCGGGAACACCGGCGGTGCGAGATGCCCATCAGCACCAGTGAGGAACTCCTTCCATTCCTCCACCGCACGCTCACGAGCGGACGCCGATTCCGTGACGGCGCGCTCTCCCGCACAAAAGTCCACATAAGAACCTGCTGGTGGCAGTGCTGGTTCCCGCTTATCGACGGCTGCCGCGTAGAGTTCTCGGAGCTCGGCGATGGCGAACAGCTGCGTGTAGGCGTCCATCACGGCGTGGTCAGCGGCGAAAATGACGGTGAATTCCTGGGGCGTGTGCTCGTGGTCGCCGTCGGCCTGCGCTGCTTCAGATGCCTCGGTTTCAGACGCTTCAGGCTCAATCGTCGCGACGGTGACGTGTGGCCACCCGATCCCATTGACGTTCTGAGCGAAATGCCGGTGAATCTCGTGGCGCAAGAGTTGGTCGTCGTGGTAGACGCCGAAGTCGTTTCGGGACACGTCAACTGCGGAAGAACTCAGCGTGTAGCGCGTAAAGCTCGTGGTCGCTTCGTCGCGGTCATTAGCGACGGCTGTCGTCCGGTATGCCTCATGACGGCTAAACCACGTCGTGAGTGCCTCACGGAAAGCGTCGGTACGTAGTGGCTGGTGGATAACGAATACTCCACCGATCCAGTCCTCCGACACGGAGGGAAGTCCCTGCTCGGCGTTAGTCTTTTCAGCGCGGAGAACTTCACGGAGGTGATCCTCGTGGTTGATGGAAAGGCTGCGTTCGTCCTCGCTCCACTGGTTAGCGTCGTCGGTAAATTGCCAGGTGGATAGCTGTCCGGTGGGGAGGGGATAGTCGGCTAGTTCTGTGTATTCCATCGTGTCGTCCTTCGTTTTGCTTGTTGCCGTGCTTCTGTGCCGGTACGTTGCTGCTATGCCAGTACTTTGATGTGCTTATCCAGCTGAAGTGCTGCCACTACTGTCTTATGAGCAGTCGTGCTACTGCACTGAGTACGCGATTGCACGATGTGGGGGAGCGCACTGCGTAGGTGCGTTCCGGCCTGAGTAAAAATGCTGCTCTTTTGGGTCAATCGAGGACGCGGAAAGCGGAGGCTGCCACGCCACGCTGGTTCGCTATCTCCACGGTGAACAACGAAACACCGTAGATGAGCTAAAGGTTTGTACTCTCAAGTTTCGGTAGCGTAGGTTGCCGTGGCGGCCTCGTCAAGTGCCTATTTTCAATTCCGAACGGTTTTTAAGGACCGAGCCGTACGATTTGCAACATGATCGTGCATAGAGAGAAGGCTGCAAGAAGAAGGAAAACTACCTGCTCACCGACATATCGGTGAGCTTAAGGAGGCAGTCGATGGATGCCATCAAAAAATGCCAGTGACGTTCGTTACATATCCGAGACGACGTATGACGCAGCAGCGGTGAGTCCTGCCACCGTCAGAACAGAGGGCCACGCCCCAATTTTCTTGGCTAGCGGGTGCGACGCCCCGAACGCGGCCAAGTAGGTGGCGCCGAGCGCTCCAGCCTTCGCCGGGCCTCTCTTAGCAAGCCAGGTCCGCCCAGCGTAGAGGCCAGCAGCACCAAGAACGACGCCTCCCAGTGGCCGGATCCCAGTTTCGCGCGCGGTGATCCATCCGCCGATCAATCCCGTCGCAACGATGGGTGCCGTGTCAACGTACTTGGCTTTCTTTAAAGTCCAGTTAGTTTTTGCCATATCAGTCAAAATACACGTCTTCGGGTTTCAGCGATTCGACACGGCGCGGTTGTGACTCCGCATTCTCCACGTAGTGGGCAGCATGGGGAATAAATGAGTGAGATTGCTCATCGGACAGCTGCCGTTTGACCTTCGCCGGAACACCCGCAGCCAGCGATTGTGCAGGAATCTCTTGCCCCTCCAGCACCACAGCGGCAGCGGCGATCAGGCTTCCCTCGTGGATCACGCTGTGGGAGAGCAACGCAGATTTCATCCCCACGAGCACCCCATTTTCCACAGTGGAGCCATGCACCAGCGCCATATGTCCGACGGTGACATCGTCGCCTAGTGTGCAGGGAGCATCACTATCGACGTGGAGAACGCTGTTGTCCTGAATATTTGTGCGTTCACCAATTCGAATCGAGTTCACATCGCCCCGCAGCACGCAGCCGTAATACACGCTGGAATGCACACCGATTTCCACATCACCGATCAACGTGGCATTGGGCGCAATCCACGCGGTCCGGTGGACTCGCGGCCGCTTCCCGTTGAACGGGAGAAGCAGCGGACCGTCCGTGGATGAAGCTGTTTGTGGAGCGAAAGCCGAGTTTTCCATATCTCCATACTAGAAAGTCGCGAGAACCGGGGGGTAGCCGGAACAAGCCGCGGCTACTCCTCGCAGCGCTACTCCTCGCGACGGTAGACTTCCTGCGCCGAGACCTGGTCGCGAGCCATGATCGTGATGTGGTCAATATTCATCCGCGACGGCCGCGTCGCAATCCAAGCGACAGCGTCGGCAATGTCCTCAGCAACCATCGGCTCGAGGCCACGGTACACGGCGTCGGCCTTCTCCTTATCGCCGCCGAAACGCACCGTCGAGAATTCCGTGTTCACCAGGCCGGGGCAAATCTCACACACACGAACCGACTTACCCAGCAACTCCAGGCGAAGCACGCGCGTCATAGCAGCCACTGCATGCTTGGCGGCGTTGTATCCGGCTCCACCGCGGTACGGCTCGTGCCCGGCAATCGAGCTGATATTAATGACCTGACCATCGCCACTGGCCTCAATCTTGGGCAGCAGAGCCCGAGTCACACGAAGCGTGCCCAACACGTTGGTGTCATACATCCATTGCCAGTCCTCGACGTTGGCGTCGGCAATCGACTCGGAACCGTGCGCCCCACCAGCGTTATTGACCAACACGTCACACCGCGGAACCTGCTCACAGAACTTATCGACGCTCTCCTGATCGGTCACATCCAGCGGCAGGGCGACGGCGTCAATCCCCTCGGCGACGGCTTGAAGCTTCTCGACGCGCCGGGCACCAATGTAGACGGTGTATCCCGCGTCGGCCAGCGCCTGTGCGGACGCCGCGCCGATGCCGGAACTTGCGCCCGTAATGACGGCTACAGGTTTGGTGCCGTCGCCTTTAGCGCCAGAATCGTTAGTGGTAGCGGAGGAAGCGTCTTTAGAAGGTGATGTCATAAATAATTCTCCAAAAGTACGGATATTTTTAAGGGTTTTACAGGTTAAAGATTGTATGGGTCGGGGGGGACACACGTGCCCCGCTCGACGGAATGCGCCCCCACCACGCCACTAGTCGCTACTACTGAATAGCGACTTTCTGATCCAACGTCGTCAGTGCCTTATCCAGGATCTCAAGGCCCTGGCGTGCAACGTCGTCGGGAATATTGAGGGCGGGGCAAATGTGGATACGGTTCATGTTTTGGAACACGACCAAACCATTCTCACGGCACTCCGCAACGAGTTTCTTGACCTCGGGAGAGGTGGTTCCATAAGCACCGAGCGGTTCTCGGGTTTCCTGATCCTTCACCAGCTCGACTGCCCAGAAGCAACCAAGGCCTCGGATATCTCCGATGCTGTGGTGCTTCGCTGCCAAATCACGCAACGCTGGGCCGAAAACGTCCTCGCCCAACCGGCGGGCGTTCTCAACCATTCCTTCTTCGTCCATGGCATTGATCGTGGCCACGGCAGCGGATGTTGCCAGAACATGACCCGAGTATGTCAATCCGCCGGGGTAGGGGGTGTGGTCAAAATCAGCGGCGATTTCGTCAGAGATTGCAACGCCGCCCAACGGGACATAACCCGAGTTCACGCCCTTGGCGAAGGTCACCAGGTCCGGTTTCGCCCCAAACTCCTCGAAGGCGAACCAGTTGCCGGTTCGGCCGAAACCAGCCATGACCTCGTCGCAAATCATGACAATGCCGTACTTATCGCAAATTTCGCGGACGCCCTGCCAGTATCCCGCCGGCGGAGGCATAATTCCCGCCGTTCCGGGAATTGTCTCCATAATGAACGCGGCGAACAGCTCCGGCCCCTCAAACGCAATGAGGTTATCCAAGTACTCGAGGGCGCGCTGGCACTCTTCCTCTTCCGTCGTGGCATGGAATTGGCTGCGGTACAAGAACGGCCCAAAGAAGTGAACCGCCCCCGACGTCCCATAGTCATTTTTCCACCGACGATTATCGCCCGAAACATTCATAGCGATCTGAGTTGCGCCGTGGTAGCCCCTGAAACGCGACAACACCTTGTAGCGACCCGTGTGCAGACGTGCCAAACGGATAGCGTGCTCGACGGCATCCGCGCCACCGTTGGTAAACAGCACCTTGTTGAGGTGATCGGGTAAATGCGACGTGATCAGACGCGCGGCCTCTGAACGCTTATCATTCGCGTACGCCGGAGCGATGGTGCACAGTTGGTCCGCCTGCTCCTTGATGGCCTGCACGACCTTCGGGTGCTGGTGGCCAATATTCGTGTAGACCAGCTGCGAAGAAAAGTCGATATATTCCTTGTTATCTGCATCGACGATGTAGGAACCGTGGGCCGATTCCATCACAATCGGATCCAACTCCGCCTGTGCAGACCACGAATGGAAAACGTGGGCTCGATCGTCGTTGTAGGCGCGTCGACCAACGTCGGACTGGGGTACTGGCACCGTAAACCTCCATGGTGTCGGGTCAAAAGGATGTGCGGTGTCGTCGCTGGATAGAACCTGAATAAAACTCAGCAACGTACCGGCTCCGCTGAGTCTAACGGAAAAGAGGCATTTAATCCCTTGCGTTAACAAATGTTTACAATTGGCCAGCTATTGCGGGACCGGACATCGCGTAGTTAGTCATTGCACCGGCATGATGTTCTCGCGCCGAGACACGCGCCTTGTTCTCGCACCTTGTTCTCGCGCCGGGACACGCGGTCTCTACACCGATATGCGCCCTTTACGCCCAGCCGAGTTCGTGCAGACGGTCGTCGTCGATACCGAAATGATGCCCAATTTCATGGACGACGGTGACTGCAACCTGACGGACCAATTCCTCTTCCGAATCGCAGTATGCGCAGATTGCTTCCTTATAAATCGTGATTTTATCGGGTAGAGCAAAGCTATACGACGACGTCCGCCGGGTGAGAGCAACCCCCTCATACAGGCCCAAGGTGTTGGGGTTATCGCGGTTCCACGGTTCGACAACCAACGCAACATTATTCATATTGCGCAGGAGTGATTCGGGAATAAGGTCAATACCCTTGTCGATGAGTTCGTCGAACCGTTCATCAGATACGGAGATCATGACGGAACCTAATTTCCTCGTTTAGGTGCACGGCTCGGCTGCGGCGGGGGCGGATTGCCATTAATGGTGAATTCACCCTTTGCAGAGCCCTTCAACGTGGATAGCGAATTATTGTCTCCCGTTTTAATCAGAGAGCAATTGACGTTCCGGGAGCCACCCTTCCAGGAATCCTCCGTGAGCGTCGTCCAAAACGGTTCAAGCGTGGAGTTATAGAGCTTGTCATCGCCCCCGATGAATGCTGTGACCGAATCAGTACACCGCTTATTGAGATACTCATTTTGATCTTCAGTGGATGGGTATTCTTTGAACTTTTCACCCAGATCGACGATATCCGTGACCTCATATTGGTGATCAGCATTACAATCCACAACCTGAGCGGTGGCATCCACAGACGTATCACCGTCAGTTTGTTTGTTCTGGTTATCGTCCTTCTTTTCGGTAACAGCGACGCATTCGCCGGGCTTAAACACAGGAGACTGGTCCTGATCAGCGGCTTTGCCCGTAATCGTACTGGCGTGGCCATCATTCCCCGTTACCTGGAGGCCGCACAATAATGTCCGGTCACCATCTGCCCACGACTTTTGTGGCGGCAAAATGGGAGCAATTGTAAACCGCCCCGTGGGATCAAACTTCCCGCCCAGATAACTAAGCGTGGGCTGTTTGCACAATTCATTGCTCAACTCTGCTTGGCGTTTCCGGCTAGGCATACCGGCGTTTGAACCGAATTCACTGGCCGGGTAGGTTGCTAAATTCTCCCGGTGGGATACCTCGAAGCGGTGAGATTTGGCGCAGTCGACGGTTTGGAAATCGGACACAGTGCCGTCGGATGAGGTCTTCCAATCCAAGCACTGTCCAGCGTCGGCATTAGTAAAGGATTTTTGTTTCGATTCTTTATCTTCCCCAGGCACCGTATGGGGGGTGTCCAACGTGGAATCGGAATGCTTTTCCTGGGCGTAGGTAAAAGTGCCCGCGGCTGACCCGCCACAGAGGAGTGCGACGAGGCCGACAATGACTGAAGAACGTCGGACTGTCGGTTTCATGCGTCACCTTCGTTTCCGGGGTCGTTGACTAATAGCGATCGACGTATATTCGCGGCATGTGCTGCCACATTAGGCCCACTACTTATTATTATTCCAGTACTATTCCTGTACCTTACTTGTTTGCATTTTGACCGGTTGAAGCTGGACAGCCCTAAAACCATTAAGCTAATGCTGTGATTGATCTGAAACAGCTTCGTGATGACCCCGACCGTGTCCGTGAATCCCAGCGCACCCGTGGCGAAGACCCCGGCCTCGTCGACCAACTCCTCCAGGCTGACCAGGCTCGACGTGAGGCTATTTCCGCTGCCGACGCCGCACGCGCAGAGCACAAGGCCTATACAAAATCCATGGGCAAGAAGATGCGCGACGCATCTCCCGAGGAAAAGGAGAGCCTGCGCGCCCGGGGAACGGAACTGTCCAACGTCGTGAAGGAAAAAGAAGAAGCTCAGCGCGTTGCTGAAACTTCGGTTCACGACCTACAGATGCAGATCTCCAATATCGTGGAAGGCGCACCCGCCGGCGGGGAAGAAGACTTCGTCGTTCTCGAAAAAGTGGGGACCCCGCCGCAATTCGACTTCGAGCCGAAAGATCACCTCGAGCTCGGGGAATCCCTGGGGATTATCGATATGGAGCGCGGTGCGAAGGTATCAGGCTCGCGCTTTTACTTCCTCAAGGGCGCGGGTGCTCTGTTGCAGCTCGGCATGCTGCAGCTTGCTGCACAGAAGGCCGTGCAGCACGGGTTTGAACTGATGATCACCCCGGTCATTGTTAATCCGGAGTCGATGTCGGGTACCGGTTTTTTGGGGCAGCACGCCGACGAGATTTACTACTTGCAGGAGGACAACCAGTACTTGGTGGGCACCTCCGAGGTTGCGTTAGCGGGCTACCACAGCAAGGAGATTATCGATCTTTCCGCTGGTCCGAAGCGTTACGCAGGGTGGTCCTCGTGCTTCCGTCGTGAGGCGGGATCGTACGGCAAGGACACGCGGGGAATTCTTCGTGTGCACCAGTTCGACAAGGTCGAAATGTTCAGCTACTGCAAACCGGAGGACGCGGCCGCGGAGCACCAGAAGCTGCTGAGCATGGAGCGAGAGATGCTCGCCGCCGTCGAGGTTCCTTACCGCATTATCGACGTTGCCGGCGGCGATTTGGGCTCCTCCGCAGCGCGAAAGTTCGATACTGAGGCATGGGTGCCGACGCAGAACACGTACCGCGAATTAACATCGACCAGTAACTGCACGACGTTCCAGGCGCGCCGGCTGGGGATTCGCTACCGCGATGAGAACAATAAGACGCAGATTGCGGCGACGCTGAATGGCACTTTAGCGACGACGCGCTGGCTGGTGGCTATTTTGGAGAACAATCAGCAGGCGGACGGGTCGGTGAAGGTCCCGGAGGCGTTGCAGCCGTATGTGGGCCAGGACGTACTGAAGCCGGTGAAGTAACGCGGGATTAGCGCTCTTCACCGGCTGTCAGGGGGGTATCAGGGGGTTATTCGGAACGTAGCCGGCCGCGCGAATGGGCCGGCTATGACAACGGGCTCTTACAGGTGGTTGTCCAAGAACTCGACCGCGCGGTCGATGACTTCGTCACGCGAGGGCTCGTTCATGGTTTCGTGCATGGAGTCTTTCCACAGAACCATGTGCTTGTCAGTGGAACCAACTGCGTTGTACCAGTTGATGTCCATCGGGTAGGGGACCAGGCCGTCGGTGTCACCGTGCATGATGAGCGTCGGCTTGGTGTAGTTCTTCGCGTGAGCACCGCAGTACAGGAATGCAGCAGCGCCCTGGTAGAGGGTCGACGCATTAGCAATCTGGCTGTTCAGCGGGTCGTAGGAGAGCTGATCGCGAGCATCCGGATCAGAGACAACACCCAGCTTGAACGGGTTGCCGACACCTGCCTTCGCCAGGAACTCCGGGGGAAGCTCAGTCTTCTGCAGGATTTCTGGGGACTCGACGGGCTTTCCAGCGTCGGCAGGTAGTTTGACGCCGAAGTGGTCGAGGACGCCTTGGACGTCATAGCCCAGAGCTGCGTCGAGTGGCTCGAAGGGGCGCTTGCCGTCGTTAGGCAGGTATGGCCCGATGAAGAACGGGTAGGACTGGCCGTCGGCGTGCTTGTACTCCGGCATCAGCGTGTTCTCGCCGTAGTTGTTGACCGGGACGCCACCGCCGTTGGTGATGGTCGCGTCGATGGTCTCCGGGTAGGTGATCGAGTACATCTGGGTCGCGAGAGCGCCCATGGAGTGGCCCATCATGAACACTTTGCCCTGCTGCTCGTTGTGGATCATGTCGACGAGCTGCTTCATGTCATCGATAACGAAGTTGAAGTTATCAATGAGGGCCTTGGGGACGTTGTTGTACGGTTCTGCCGAGCGACCGTGACCGCGGTGATCAAGGCGGTAAACGTTGTATCCAGCCAGGTTCAGGCGGTAGGTGATGTAGTCGTACCGTTCCTGGTTTTCTGCCAAACCGTGGATGAGGGCCACGCTTGCCTTGGCGTTGGGGACGATGTTTTTCTTCCAGTAGATCTGGGTGCCTTTGCCATCGGTCGACGTAAAGGTGCCATCGCTGACTTGCGCATTGGGGGCGACCATGCCGGTGATACGGCCGGGGTAGGTGTTGTAGGTGCGTACGACTCCGTCAGGGTTTGCTTCGGCGACGGCAACCGCGCCGGAACCGAAGATCACTGCAAGTGAGAGAACAGCGGCGACGCTGGCCTTTTTAAAGGACGACATTTTAAACCTCATGTGGAGAGAGATGAACAATGGGAAACTTAATCCAGTGAACTATCCGGTGTTGCACGTTGTACATGAGGTGAATAAATACCCTCCGCATAGTGGTCGCGGTGTAATGCTCGCTTTGGAGTAGGAGCGTGACCTCATGGTGGATGCTGAAGGTATTTGTTTCACTTGTGACTTACGCATATCGGAAAATCACTGTGACGACCAGCTTAATATTGATGAAAAGAAAACCGAAGCAATATTCTTTAGTACTAGCCTCGTTATAGGGTATAAGTGGCGTCGATTACGGGGTGTTGGCCTACGGGCGGTGTTGATGGGTGTATGGGGGGCTTGTGGTTTGTGGGTGAGAGTAAGAAGCGCCAGGCTAACCCCTGTTTTATGTAGGGGTCGTGAGGTGAAAAGCGTCCAATTGGGCACGCGGAACCGCGGCGGCGGGGGTGGCGGATGGGGGCCTTGACTAATTTTCAAGAAAAAGTCAAGAAGGCCAACGATGTGGACGTCCTTACCTGTTGTGCTCGACGCTATATACCACCGCTCATAACGGAGCAAAACACCGTATTTGTTTCTCTCGGCACCTAAAAATAATTGATCGCGAGGAGATTTAAGCGTTCAGAGGCAATTATGAATTACTTGCCTCGCAAAACCCTCCAAAATCTTCGTTTCTCGGAATTGGATGAGAAAACTTGTGGTGAAAAAAGATCGGCGTATTTAATATTCAACAAAGCTTCCCGCATGGGATGAATACAACGGCCAGCATGACGGGAAGCTTTGTGAAAGAGGAAGGTTGCGTTCGTTCAAGAGAACTCAACCTGCCAATGTTTACTGGAGAGAGACGCAAACCCTGAGTAATTAGTTGTGCGCGTCGATGAACCCGATTGCGCGGTCGATGACTTCGTTGCGGGAGGGTTCGTTCATGGTTTCGTGCATGTCGCCTTTCCACAGGACCATGTGCTTATCGGTGGATCCGACTGCGTTGTACCAGTTGATATCGAGCGGGTAGGGAACCAATCCGTCGGTGTCACCGTGCATGATCAGCGTCGGCTTCGTGTAGTTCTTCGCGTGAGCACCCGTGTAGAGCAGGGCGGACGCGATCTGGTACAGCGTCGATACGTTCAAGGTCTTGCTGTTGAGCGGATCGTTAGACAGCTGGTCACGAACATCCGGATCAGAGACAACACCCAGCTTGAAAGCGTTAGGTACGTCGATGGTCTTGAGTGGCTCTGGGGACTCGATCGGCTTGCCCGCATCCGGCGGCAACTTCAAGCCGAACTGGTCTAGAACACCCTGAACGTCGTATCCGAGCATGGCGTCGAGTGGCTCCAACGGGCGTTTGCCGTCGTTAGGCAGGTACGGGCCAAAGAAGGTTGGGTAGGACTGCCCGTCGGCGTGCTTGTATTCCGGCATGAGGGTGTTCTCGCCGTAGTTGTTGACAGGTACACCACCGCCGTTGGTCACGGTTGCGTCGATGGTGTCCGGGTAGACCACTGAATACATCTGAGCTGCCATGGCGCCCATGGAGTGGCCCATCATGTATACCTTGCCGGACTGCTCGTGATGGATCATGTCGACGAGCTGTTTCATGTCATCGATAACGTAGTTGAAGTTATCGATCAGCCCCTTATGAACGTTGTTGTATGGCTCTGCGGAACGGCCGTGACCGCGGTGATCAAGGCGGTAAACGTTATATCCGGCCAAGTTGAGACGGTACGCGATGTAGTCGTAACGCTGTTGGTTCTCTGCCAGACCGTGGATAAGAGCAATGCTTCCCTTGGCGTTGGGAATGATGTTTTTCTTCCAGTAGATCTGGGTGCCTTTGCCATCGGTCGACGTGAACGTGCCGTCAGTGACCTGAGCGTCGGGGGCAACCATACCGGTGATGCGGCCGGGGTAGGTGTTGTAGGTGCGTACGACTCCGTCGGGGTTCGCTTCGGCAGCGGCAATGGTGCCCGAACCGAAAATCACTGCAAGTGAGAGAACAGCGGCGCCACTGGCCTTCTTGAGGGACGACATTTTTAACCTCGTATGGGGAGAAATGAACAATGGTCGGCGCGGTTAATTTTCACTGTTCTAGTAGACAACTAGTGCGATAATTAACCACTTCGTCTATCCGATATTTCAATCTTTCACGGTGGGGAACGTCTTAGAGCGGAAGAAAAACAGGGGCTCGGGGTTGCTATATCGAGATTTCTTCTCGACGGGGGCCTCGCTGTTTTATTCCTCTGGCCGATGCTCTCAACCTAAGTATTGATTCAATCGGTAGATATCGCTAAAGAAAATACTAATGCACTTCAGAAGTTTGACGAAGAAAAAATGTTCAGTTCCACCCCCGTGTGGGGCTGGAATGTAATGAACCGAGATATGGGCTATCGCTATCGCCGGGTTGAGTGGGAGGTGAGACGATTCTGCTCGCCCGCATGTAATCCTGGAGTGCAGTACTGTTTCACATTTGCCCAGGTAGGGGAATTATCTGATGGTGAGATTAAAGCGCGACCGAGAGGGTGATCATGCGGTGAATGATCGGGGGTGACTGGGTGCTCAATTTCCCGTGAAAGTAAAAAACGGGTCACGCATACGTGAGCGATAGGCCGTGGTGAGAGAGTAAGGAATAACACAAATGAACGACGATTAACTCGATGGGTTGTGCTCTATCTCAAAATGGAGTTTCACGCTAAAGAATGTGGACGCGACAAAAGTAATGCCTGGTGAATGTTGTCACGTAGGGATATATGTAACAGTGAATAAACGATGTCGGGCGTATTTCTATGCCCCGATGCCAACGAAAAATCACCTCGGGCGAAATTGTGAATTAAATAACCGGGGGAGCCGGGGAATAATCACAAATAACCCCGGACTCCACAATTAACGGGCTCAAGATAGAGAGCCCGCTTCAATGGCCCACTACTTAGCTGGGCTCGTTGGTGCTCTCCTCCCAGTTGTAGGTGCGTTCGACGGCGCGGTTCCAATCGCTGTAGAGCTGCTTGCGCTCGTCTTCGCCCATCTTTGGCTTCCACACCTTGTCCACAGTGCTCTGTTCCTTGAGCTCATTGAGCGAATCCCAGAACCCAGCGGACAGACCAGCCGCGTACGCTGCACCCAGCGCCGTGGTCTCGATGTTCTTGGGTCGGACAACCTCAGTGTTGATGATGTCGGACTGGAATTGCATGAGGAATTCATTCATGACCATTCCGCCGTCAACCTTCAGGGCATTAATGTCGACGCCCGAGTCCGTGACCATGGCGTCAAGCACCTCGCGGGTTTGGTATGCGGTTGCTTCGAGGACCGCACGTGCCAGGTGATTGCGGTTGGCAAAACGCGTCAGACCGACGATCACACCGCGAGCGTCGGGACGCCACCGGGGAGCGAACAGACCAGAGAAGGCGGGGACGAAGTAGACGCCACCGTTGTCCTCCACGGACTTGGCCATGTTTTCAACCGAGGGCGCGTTAGGAATCAGCTGGAGGTTGTCGCGGAGCCACTGCACCAAGGAGCCACCCATTGCGACCGATCCTTCGAGTGCGTAGACCGGCTTTTGGTTCTCGATCTGGTAGCACACCGTGGTGATCAAACCGTTGTCACTCCACTTCGGCTTTGCGCCGGTGTTGAGCAGCATGAACAAACCGGTTCCGTAGGTGTTCTTCGCGTCGCCGTTGCCGAAGCAACACTGGCCGAACATGGCGGCCTGCTGGTCACCGAGCACGCCACGGATCGGGACGCCGGCCAGCGAACCGCGGGCGCGCACCGTACGGAAATCGCCGATCGACGGGCGAATCTCCGGAAGCATGGACTGCGGGATGTCCATCGCCTTGCACAGGTCCTCATCCCACTGCAGCGTCTTGAGGTCCATGAGCGACGTACGGGAAGCGTTGGTCACGTCGGTGACGTGCAAAGCGGGGTTGCCGTTGTCGCCGTCGACACCACCGGTGAGGTTCCACAAGAGCCAGGTGTCGATTGTGCCGAAGAGGAGGTCGCCCTTTTCTGCCTTCTCGCGGGCACCTTCCACGTTTTCCAAAATCCACATGATCTTGGGGCCGGCGGGGTACGAGTTCAGGCGAACACCCGTCGTCTTGCGCCAACGGTCTGGGCCTTCGTCGCCAGCAAGGCGCTGCGCGATGTCGTTAGTGCGGGTGTCCTGCCACACGATCGCGTTGTAGATGGGCTCGCCGGTGTTCTTGTCCCAGACCACCGTCGTTTCACGCTGGTTGGTGATGCCGACAGAAACGACGTCGTTGACGGAAATGTCCAGTTCCGCCATGGCTTCACCGACGGCGCGTCGGGTGTTGTTCCAAATTTCGTTGGCGTCGTGCTCAACCCAGCCCTTCTTCGGGAAGATCTGCTTGTGCTCGAACTGGGCGACGGTGGCAATGGACCCGTCGTGGCGGAAGAGAATGCACCGGGTGGAGGTGGTTCCCTGGTCGATGGCTGCTACATATTTCTCTGGCATGGGATCTCCAAAAGTGTGTGGTCCAAAAGTGTGTTGGATAGTTACTGCGTTGTCGTGCGGGTGTGAGTCGAGTTCGTGGGGTCGTGGAGGGGAGTGTTGTTCCTTCGCGTATATACAAGCGCGCCCCGGGCGACACTGACGGGTCGGGCGGAGCGCACTATATTCATGATTTATCCGAGGGCTACGGCGGTGAGGCCGGCGGCAACAGCACCGAGCATCGGTCCGACGATCGGCACCCAAGCGTATGCCCACTGTGCTGCACCTTTGTCCTTAATGGGCAGTACGAAGGCGTACATCAGGCGCGGGCCAAGGTCACGCACGGGGTTAATCGCGTACCCGGTGGGTGTACCGAGGGACAAACCGATAGCGACGATGATGAATGCAACGCCGAAGTACTTGAGCGGTCCCAAGTCTCCACCGGAAGGCCCGAGGAGAATGAAGACCAACAATGAGTACGTGGCGATGAACTCTGTTAATGCATTCCAAAAGTTATTGGGATGAGCGGGAACGGTGAAGAAAATGCCTTGCGTGGTGGCATTTCCCTTGACGTTATGTCCGTTCTCATCCAGGTTGTTGGCATCAAACAATTGCTTGAATGCTGCCCACGCTAGGAACGCACCAGCCATCGCACCGAGCATCTGTCCACCGAAGTACCAGGGGACGAGTGACCACTCGAGTTTGTCGTCAATAGCAAGGGATAAGGTGACGGCCGGGTTCAGGTGGCCGCCGGTTTTGTCAGCGATACTCGCGCCGATAAACACTGCGAGACCCCAGCCAAAAGCAATGGTCAGCCAGTTGGTGTTGCGGGCCGTGGACGTCCGGAGATTGACCGCGGCACACACACCGTTACCAAACAGCATCAGCATCATCGTGCCGAAGAATTCCCACCCCATGGCTTGGGGGCCTGTTAGCGTTTCCATCTCACCTGTCCTGAGAAGTATCGACGTCCGGGCGAGTATCTTCGACGCTCGCCTCGATCTTGTTAGCGGACTCGTCGGTTAGCTCTTTTTCAGCCTTCTTCTGAGCCTCGACACGATCCGTGAAGACCTTGATCTCTTCCTTGCGGGCCTTTTCATCCCAGCCCATCGTGTCCGCAACCAGCTTGGAGACGGCTTCCGCACATTCGACGCCACGGTGGTCATATTCCATCGCGAGGCGCATACGGCGGTGAAGGATGTCCTCCAGGTGAGCCGCACCCTCGTGGGTAGCTGCATACAGTGCTTCAGCCATTAAGTAGGCCGGTGCACCCGGGATCGGCTCAAGCAGGGACTTGTCCTTATCAGCAGGTGCCAGGACTTCGTAGATGAGCGAACCATAGCGGTTGAGCAAGTGCTCCACGGTCTTTTCGGAGATACCCAGCCGCTTGGCCAGCTGCGGAATCTGGTTGGCCAACGCGTGGTAGCCGTCGGCACCGAGAAGCGGAACATCCGTGGTCACCGAATCCGGAACATCGAATGGGATGTCTTCCTTGGCGGCGTCGACCGTATCGGCACCGATCACGCGGTAGGTCGTGTACTTACCGCCAGCCACAGACACAAGGCTAGGGGCAACGCGGGCGACGGCGTGGTTACGAGACAGGTTCGTCGTCGAATCCGAGGAACCGGCAACCAGCGGGCGGAGTCCCGCGTACACGCCGACGATGTCATCGTACGTGATCTGGCGCTTCACCTTGGCGTTGATGTGCTCCAAGATGTAGTCGATATCGGCTCGCGTCGGTGCGGGGTTGGCCAGGTTCATGGTCCAGTCGGTGTCGGTGGTACCGATGATCCAGTACTCACCCCACGGGATCACGAAGAGAACGGATTTTTCCGTGACGAACGTGAGGGCAACGTCGCCAGGCAAAACCGACTTCGGGACGACGATGTGAACACCCTTGGAGGTGTGAACGTGGAATTTGCCCTCGACACCGGCGAGCTTTTCGATCTCGTCATTCCAAATACCGGTGGCATTGACAAAGACCGACCCGTGAATGGTGGTTGTTCGGCCAGAATCAGTGTCGACGATCTTCGCGCCGGTGATGCGGTCCCCGTCCTTCTCGAAATCGACGACCTGGGTGGAGGGGCGGATCGTTGCGCCGAACTCTGCCGCCGTACGCAGAACGGTCATCGTGTGGCGGGCGTCGTCGACAAGAGTGTCGAAGTAACGAACACCACCGACGAGTGCATCTTCCTTCAACCCGGGGGAGAGCTTGAGCATGCCCTTGCGTGTGTAGTGCTTCTGCATCGGCACGGACTTTGCGCCACCCATGAGGTCGTACAACATGAAGCCCGACGCCATGAATGGACGCTGCCAGATGCGGTGCTCCAGCGGGAAGATGAATTTCAGCGGCTTAACCAGGTGTGGGGCCAGGCCGGACATGCTGAGTTCGCGTTCGCGAAGCCCCTCAGCGACAAGCCGGAAGTCCAGCATGGCGAGGTAACGGAGACCGCCGTGGAACATCTTGGATGAGCGTGAGGAGGTACCTCCAGCGAAGTCACGGGTTTCCAGGACGGCAACTTTCAAACCACGAGTTGCGGCGTCTAGTGCTGTACCGGCCCCGACGGATCCTCCGCCGATGATGACCATGTCGTAGTGCTCTTTACCGAAGTCTTCCCACGCTTGTTCGCGCTGTTCTTTGTTCAGTGAAGTGCTAGTGGCTGAGATCGCCATAGTTGCTAGGTTCCTCCTTCAAGCTGAGCACGTGTGAAAGAGCTGGAAGGGTAGCACTGTGCGAAGGTGGTTCGTCCTCCTTGTGGGTGCCAGGGGTCTGGACCAGGAGGGAGGTTCACCGTCGTTGTGTTACGTAGCTCTCGTACTCACTCAATGAGATGTGAAGGTCACATTATTTACGGTGTCGACGCTATCATCTGGCGCGGACCTGCGTGAGCTTTTACCTACGGTCGCGTAGGTAGTAGTTTCCGGCAGTGAACTACCGGCGGTCGTGGCGGGTGCTGGAGCTATGGCTAATAAAGGTTTATTTATGCCCGTTTGGCGCAATATTTCCGTTATTTATGCCCGTTAATGATCGGAATTCGGTGGTAAATTAATCTCAAAATTAACCCTGTACGGGGGTGACAATCGGGGCTATTCGACGGGTTTCGACGCCATGTGAGCTTCTCTGCAGTGCCCACAGATGACGCAATCGTCGCGTGATGAACATAAAAAAGCTGGTGAATTCCTGTGTCCATAAGCCCACCGTTAAGATGAGCCTTATGGCAGATCCATTTTACTTCGGCATTATTGGCCTCGCTCGGACCTTATTCACTCTGGAAGGCCTCCGTTTTCGAGTGACAGGAACCGAGAATGTACCGGCCAAAGGAGGTGCCGTTGTGGTGATGAACCACACCGGTTATCTTGACTTTGCCTACGCGGGAATTCCGTTCCGAAGCTGCCGCCGATATGTGCGCTACATGGCCAAATCCGAAGTATTCGATCACCCCATTGCGGGGCCGATCATGCGTGGAATGAAACACATTCCCGTGGACCGGATCGACGGGAGCGAGTCATACCGGCAGGCTGTGGATTATCTCCGATCGGGCCGTTTGGTCGGTATGTTCCCGGAATCGACCATTTCGCGCAGCTTTGAAATCAAGGATTTCCGCAAAGGTGCCGTGAGAATGGCCCAGGAAGCCGGGGTGCCCTTGATCCCGGTCACCATTGTTGGCTCCCAGCGTGTCTGGACGAAGGGGCACCCGAAACGGTTGGGGCGCACGCGAACCCCGATTTATATCAACGTTCTCTCACCTATTCACCCTGATGGTGACGCGGCAACAGAGACGGATCGTCTCCGCGATGTAATGGTCAATGACCTGGACAGGCTGTGGGAGATGTACCTGCAGGACAACGGCCCAATTAAGGGCGACGAATACTGGATTCCGGCCCGATACGGCGGAGCTGCCCCACCGTTTGAAGTTGCCCAGCGGGAGGACAACGCCGTCGCTGAGGAGCGGCATCGCATCCGCAAACTGCGGGACGATCTGAATAACTTGACGCATGTCGTGACGACGACAACCCGCGATATCGTCAACAAGAGTGTGAGCATGAGCTCCGACGCGTGGGCGAAGAGCTCCGACGCGGTGAAGTCTGCCTCGGTGAGCGCCCGTGACTCCGTCACTGAATCTGCGGCGGCGTTGAATGAGAAAATGCCGTGGCAAGCCGATGAGGAAACGAAGCTGCGTAAACGGGCGGATAAGCTCGAAAAGAATAAGCGCAAAGAAGAAATAAAGGAAGCGAAGACCGCCGAAAAAGAGGCAGAAAAGGCGGAGAAAGCAGAGAAGGCGAAGGCTGAGAAGGCCTCGAAGAAGAAGGAAAAAGATAAGCGCGCCGACGGTGCTGAAAAGATCGTCGAGTCTTTGCAGACGAGTTTCGATTCCCTCTACGAGGAGACCTCTAAGAATAATCACGAGGGAGCCTCGAAGATTATCGAGGCGCGAGATTCTTTCTACCGTTCCTCACGCGAATTGCTTCAATCAGTGCAGGCTGCTACCGCTTCAATGACGGATGCGACGCGTGATGTTGAATGGATGTCATTAGATAAGACACTAACCTCACTTATCGGGCAGACGAAACAGATTCGGGACAAAATACCAGCACGCATTAAATCGAAATTACCGTCAGATGTGGCTGCTGTTTGTTCCGATATAGACGGAACAATCCTTCACGAGAATACAATTAGCGACGCTACACGCGACGTATTCGACCAGCTCAACGCGCATGGCGTCGAGGTGCTCTTGGCTACCGGGCGGGCCATTGAAGAAGTTGACCCTGTTGTGGACCAACTCCCAATCTCGCCCGTTGCCATCTGCGCGAATGGTGCCGTGGTTTATGACACCAAGGATAAACGCGTGCTCCACGTAGAAGGCTTTTTCGAAGGCGGAGCTGATATTCTCACACATCAAATTGAGGAAGATATTCCAGACGCCGAGATAATTGTGCGCACAGTCGATAACACTGCCGTTAAAATTGTTGTTAAAGCGGATATGCCGAGTGAAGATATCGCGGATGCGCTCGATGATAGTGTTCGGGAAAGAAGCACGCTCACCTATTCCAACCCGTATGGATCTATAGAACTAGGGCCCATCGGCGTGAATAAATCGACCGGCGCCGAATGGTATTTCCATAACAAAGGAATAGATCCGTCCCACGTTATTGCCTTCGGCGATATGCCCAATGACACCGAATTACTCTCCTATGTTGGCGCGGGTATCACCATGGGGAACGCCGATCGGGACCTCATTCGCGACGCTTCCTGGGTGACTTCCTCAGTGGAAGACGACGGGGTTGCCGAGGTTCTCAAGTATGTTGTGAAACGCTTTGAGGACCAGGACGCGGATACTGCAGACGAAGCAGATTCATCGAGCCTCACCGCAGAGAAATAAACCCCATCGTGGATATCGACGCCAGCGGACCGGAGCAGATGGGCGACTCCCTTGCGGGGCTTCCCGACGCCGTTGACCTCGCCGGACGTGCGCCTGCGCCCCTGCTTGTCGCCTCTGACATCGACGGAACGTTTGTCACGAGCGCCGAACGCGTCACCCCGCGGTTGACATCGGTAATTCACCGTATGGTTCGAGCTGGGACGTCGCTTGTCTTGGCCACAGGACGGCCTGCACGGTGGACGCTCCCTGTCATCAGGCAGCTGCCTGTTCGCCCCCTCTGTGTGTGCACGAACGGATCCGTGATTTTCGATTCCGCCAGGGGAGAGGTTCTCACTGCGCATGAGATTCCCCCGGAGCACGTCGCCGACATGGTGCAGCGGCTGATGGACGGCCTTGCGTCGGGTCCGCGGGAGATTCACGTCGGGTTCGGGGTGGAGCGCGTCGGAACTGATCTGTATTCCGAAAAGGATCAATTCCTCATTGAGCCTAATTTTGACCACGTATGGGAGAGCCAGGGATTTTCGCTGGTGAGTGTCGAGGAGCTCGTGGCTGAGCCGGCCGTTAAACTGCTACTTCGTTCGCCTGAGGCCACTAGCGAAGAGCTCTACCAACTTGTCGCACCGATGATTCCCGTCGATAAGGGGCATGTCACGTATTCATTTTCGGGCGGGCTGCTGGAAATCGCAGCGCCTGGTGTGAATAAAGCTGGTGGGTTGGCCGAGGTCGCCGATCTTCTCGGTGTCGACGCGGGCGAAACTGTTGCTTTTGGTGACATGCCGAATGACACAGAGATGCTCGAGTGGGCGCGAATGGGGGTAGCGATGGGTAACGCACATCCGATGCTCCTCGGGGTGGCAAAAGCGGTAACTACCAGTAACGATGAGGATGGCGTGGCGCGCGTTATTGACGCCTGGTTCTAGAAGACGCTCCACAACCGAATCGGGTATTTCCGCCCGGTTCACGGTTTGCTAACGTCAGACATCGGGCATCCAACAAGAGCCCTAAGGAGCTGCCATGAGCGACGAAGAGTCGCAGGTCAATAACCATCCTGTGGTGCATCTCTCACACGGACCCTACGCTGCGGAAATCGCTACGTATGGGGGAGGGGTACGCTCTTTCACATACCGTGGTCTGCCCCTAATGGAGGGGTATCGCGACGGTGAGTATCCACCCTTGTCCGCGAACGTCGTGCTAGCTCCCTGGCCCAACCGAATTCGGGACGGACGTTTTCACTTCCACGGCCAGCCGTACCAACTATCGATCACGGAACCAGACCGGAACAACGCCATCCACGGTTTCGTGAGCGACGCCGTGTGGGACGTCGTTTCACAATCTGATGACTCCGCCGGGGTCACAGTGGCAACCACCATTGAACCTCAGCAAGGGTGGCCGTGGACGCTCCAAGTGACGTCGAACTATGAACTCTCCGATCAAGGACTGACGTGTGCTTGCGAGATCACGCATCCCGTTGATGCTTCCGGGGCTGGTGCTGCGCCGGTGGCATACGGGTTCCATAGCTATCTCAGTGCACTCGGAGCCCCCGTTGATGAGTGCACGCTCGACATGTTCATTCGCAGCCAGCTTCCCTTGGATCCCGACAGGAAACTGCCCACGGGCGACATTATCGACGCCACCGCAGGATCCTCGGTCCATCGGATTGAGCTCCTTGACCGGCTTCTCGACGACTGTTTCGGCCGGGAGGCGGTCTCAAGCCGGGAGATGGTAGCGAACAGCGCATCCCCAGATAAGGCGAGTGCTGATACGTCACCGAGCGACGTCGCTCCTGATATCCGTGCGGCGAGGCTAGTCAATGGCGATGGCCGTGGGGTGGACATGTGGGTCTCTCCGCAGATCAAGTGGTTCCAGGTGTTCACTGCCGATCCATCGTGGGGATATCCCTATCCCCGCCGAGGACGCGCGTTGGCCGTCGAACCCATGACAGTGCCTCCCGACGGCTTTAACAGCGGGACGGACGTGGCGGAGATCGCGCCGGGCGATTCACTCGTCGTGAAGTGGCGTATCGGGTACGCGGAGCCATTAACCAGATAACAGGCGTGAAAAATACATATCGATAATTCAGAAAGAATAGGACACGCGCATGGAGACTATGGTCGTGGCGGAATCTGTTCTCCGCCTTGATGCCAGTTGGGTGGATTACTCGCTGGTAGCGCTCTACTTTGTTTTTGTTTTGGGAATCGGGTGGGCAGCCCGCGCGAGGGTATCGAGCTCAATTGATTTCTTCCTCTCGGGCCGGGGATTGCCGTCCTGGGTGACAGGTTTGGCTTTTATTTCCGCCAACCTGGGTGCGGTTGAAATCATTGGTCACTCTGCCAACGGCGTCCAGTACGGAATGCAAACAATGCAGTATTTCTGGATTGGTGCTGTTCCTGCCATGGTTTTCTTAGGCATCGTTATGATGCCTTTTTATTATGGCTCCAAGGTTCGCTCGGTCCCCGAATTCATGCTCAAACGGTTCGGGCCGACGGCACACCTGGTCAACGCCATATCCTTTGCCCTGGCACAGCTCCTCATCGCCGGTGTTAACCTGCTGCTTTTGGCGAAAGTGGTCAATTCACTTCTGGGATGGCCACTGTGGGTCACCTTGTTGGTGGCGGCGGTTATCGTCCTGTCGTATATCACCTTGGGCGGGCTTTCCGCCGCAATCTATAACGAGGTTCTCCAATTCTTCGTTATTGTTGCAGCGCTTCTTCCTCTGACATTGATTGGTCTTCATCGTGTCGGCGGTTGGGGAGGATTGAAAGGTTCCCTGAACGCTGAATCACATTTCCACACTTGGCCAGGACAAGATATTTCGGGCTTTGACAACCCGATAATTTCTGCAATTGGTATCGCGTTCGGTCTTGGTTTCGTGCTGTCCTTTGGTTATTGGACAACAAACTTCGTTGAGGTTCAGCGCGCCATGGCGTCGGAATCCTTGAGCTCTGCGCGGAAAACGCCGATTATCGGTGCATTTCCGAAGATGCTGATCCCCTTTGTCGTTGTTATCCCCGGTATGGTCGCCTCTGTTCTTGTCACACCGATTAAAGACGAGACAGCAGAACCCAATGACGCCATACTTTATTTGATGCGTGATTTATTGCCCAACGGTCTTTTAGGTGTCGCGATTGCTGGCCTCCTGGCTGCGTTTATGGCCGGTATGGCAGCAAACATTTCTGCATTTAATACCGTCATGAGTTACGACATCTGGCAGACATACGTAGTTAAAGATCGTGACGATGAGTACTACCTGAAGTTTGGGCGGATCGCGACGATTCTTGCTGCAGTGATCGCCGTCGGGACTGCACTGGTAGCAATGAACTTCGGCAATGTCATGGATTACCTTCAAACGCTGTTTGGTTTCTTTAACGCTCCGCTGTTTGCCACCTTCATTTTGGGCATGTTTTGGAAACGCATGACACCTACCGCTGGTTGGGTAGGCCTAGTGACTGGTACTCTCGCCGCCGTCATCTTCTGGGGTTTGTCATTGGGGTCCGCTCCCGTGGTCAGCCTGCCTGGGCAAGGAGTCGCATTCGTTGCCGCGTCGATTGCATTCGCGACGGATATTGTCGTATCGATCCTTGTGACGATGGTGACAAAGCCGAAACCGGATGAAGAATTAGTGGGCTTTGTCCGTTCTGTTACTCCGAAAGCCCAATTGGTGGACACCACGGAAGCAGAACAGCCGTGGTATCACCGGACCGTACCGTTGGGACTATTGTGTTTGGTTTTGGTCATCGCGCTCAACGTCGCATTCGCATAACCGAGGAATGTGATGTGCTAATGACCGAATCACTGTCGTGTCGGACAATAAGGAACACGACTAGTTACAGCTGGAAGAAAAGTAAGAAAGGCGTTGAGTACGATGACTGAACACACATCAACTCCCGCGAGAACACCGGAGAAACATAAAGCTGGAGCTTTTGATATCCGGACAGTGATCGCCATTCTTTTAGGGATATACGGTCTTGTTCTTGTGATCTGTAGTTTTGTACTCGATCCAGGCACGAACCCAGATACGGGAGTATCAAAATCCGCAACAGATAATTTATGGGTCGGAATTGGGTTGCTTGTCGTCGCCGGTGTTTTTGTGGCGTGGGCAAAACTCAAACCCATTATTGTCGACGAATCAAAGATCGTTCACGACGACGAGCCCGGCGTCGGGTAACGGTGATTCTCCGGTTAAACAGTGACTTGCACTAGCTGATTCGGAACATGTGATGGACTCAGAACAGCAAATGAATTCCGTAAGTGGTGAAAGATTGAATAAGAATTCGGATCATCCGTATTCAGTAACGTCGATGACGCTGGCTGATGGAAGGGAACTGATTTATTTTGACGATGACCCGGAGGTCCTCAACGGGTCTGTGAAACGTATCCTGACGGATTCACGCGAATTGCCGCACGCAAAAACCGATTCGGAGATTCGGCGTGATCCGCTGTCGGGGGAGTGGGTCGCTTACGCGAGCCACCGCATGAATAGAACATTTATGCCGCCCGCTAATGAGGATCCTTTAGCTCCCACTGTTCCGGATCATCTGCCCACAGAAATTCCATCGCCGGACTATGACGTGGTTGTCTTTGAAAATCGGTTCCCCTCGTTCAGTATGCACATGTCTCGGACGCCGAGCGCCGAGGGAAATGATGGGGGAGCAGAACAGCACAGTTCTGACGATGACGCGCTCTTGGATAACGGAATGGTTCCCCACCGTCCTGCTGTAGCACGATGCGAAGTCATTTGCTTTACGTCGGACATTTCCGGTTCTTTTAAGGATTTACCTGTTAGCAGAATCCGAACGGTTATCGAAGCATGGGCACATCGGACGAAAGCCTTATCTGCAATTCCAGAAGTCCGTCACGTCTATCCGTTCGAAAACCGTGGTGAAGAAATTGGGGTGACGCTGCAGCACCCTCACGGGCAGATTTATTCCTACCCGGAAATACCGCCGCGTATTCGAAACATCGTTCACTCGTCCAAGAAATATCGTGAAGAAAACGGTAGTGATCTGTTCGATGATCTTCTCTCCGGTGAGCTCGGAGAGGGAACCAGAATTATTGATCGCACCGATCATTTCGTCGTTTTCGTTCCCGCCGCTGCGAAATGGCCACTAGAAGTTATGGTCATGCCACGGCGTTCCGTACCGGATTTCGACGCATTATCCCAGGAAGAACGCGCAGATCTCGCCCCTCTGTTGAAGAAGCTCTACACCGCCGTCGATAAGTTTTTCGATGGAGTCGAGCGAACACCATATATCGCGTCTTGGAATCAAGCGCCCACCGTGCCGGAAGACCGCGACCATGTTCGGCTCCACCTTCAATTGTTCTCCCTCATGCGGTCGCCACATAGGTTGAAATATTTGGCGGGCTCCGAATCCGGAATGGGATTCTGGATTAACGACACCACCCCCGAACGCATCGCTCAACGATTTAGAGAAATATGGGACGACAAGTAATGACAGATTCACACGCGGAGCCAAAAGACCAACCGCAGGAAAACCCCTCACACACGCCACACGATCCCGGGGCAATCAGGTGGGCCCAGGCCCGCAGCGATCAACAACTTATTGCCGACGCCACGACGTTGTTCACCGAGACGTTCGGTGGCAAGCCCGATGGCGTATGGGCTGCTCCTGGTCGCGTGAACCTCATTGGTGATCACGTCGATTACGCAGGTGGAGTATCCATCCCGTTCGCATTGCCACATGTCACCGTCGTCGCGGCACGCCGCCGCACCGACGACACTATCTCGATTGTTTCTCTTCCGCCGGGTGCCGCCACGGAATCCACAGACGCTGCAGAAGAATCCGGAGACGCCGCAACGGGGACCGATGATGCGAATCCGTCGCCCACCCACCTCGAGGCGCTCCGCACGACCGTTGCGCTCGCGGATATCGGCCCAGGTCATCCTGCCGATTGGTCCGGCTACGTCGCGGGAACGATATGGGCTGGCCACCAGAATGGTGCGATACCGTCATCCAACCAGCATGACAACGGGCTGGACCTCGCCATCATTTCCGATGTTCCGCTGGGCTCAGGGCTCTCAAGCTCAGCAGCTTTGGAGTGCTCCGTTGCACTAGCCGCCCGCGAGCTTGCCGCTCCAGAGCGGCCCCGCGACCAGGCTGCCTACCAACTCCTCATCGACGCCGCGATCCGCGCAGAAAATGACGTCGTCGGAGCGTCGACAGGCGGGCTAGACCAGCGCAGTTCGCTCCTGGCGACAGCAGGCCACGCCTTAGCCATTGACTTCCGCACCAACGTCGTCAATCAAGTCGCGTGCGACGTCGAATCCGATGGGCTCGCGTTCTTGGTGGCGGACACCAACGCGCCCCACTCGCTGTCAGACGGGCAATACGCCTCGCGACGAGGCGTTATCGACGCCGTCACCGCACATGCTGGTGCGTCCACTCTCCTCGACATCGACGATCCCATAGCTGCCGCAACATCCTGGGCAGACACCGATGAATCCGCGGTCACCCCGGACGTTGCACGTATGCGCGTCCAACACGTCATCGACGAAACCGCCCGAACCCGGCGCGCCCAACACGCCCTCAACAGCAAGAACTGGAAAGAATTCGGGTGGCTCATGAACGAGAGTCATGAATCCCTCCGAGACCTTTACGACGTATCCACGCCGGAACTGAATTCCGCACGCGACGCAGCCCTCGACGCAGGTGCCGTCGGCGCCCGCATGACCGGCGGGGGATTCGGCGGAAGCATCATCGCGCTCGTCCCCACGGACCGCATCACCGCGGTTGCGCAGGAAATTCACCAGCGCACCGTCGATAAGAAATTACCGAACCCCACATTCTTGGCGATCACCCCGGCTGCGGGTGCTCGGCGGCTGGTGTAATCCGGCGAACGAAAGATAGGCTTTAACCGTGACTGTCACCTCGAACACTAGTGAATATGACCTCTTTGTGGTCGGATCCGGATTCTTCGGACTCACCATCGCAGAACGCATGGCCAGCGCCGGTAAGAAAGTGCTCATCGTAGAGAAACGCGAGCACCTCGGCGGAAATGCCTATTCGGAGGCCGAGCCGGAGACGGGCATTGAAATCCACAAATATGGTGCCCACCTTTTCCACACCTCCAATGAGCGCGTGTGGAACTACGTCAAACAATTCACTGACTTCACCAATTACCAGCACCGAGTGTTCGCCATGCACAAGGGCACGGCGTACCAGTTCCCCATGGGGCTCGGGCTGATCAACCAATTCTTCGGGCGGTACTACAGTCCCGACGAAGCACGCCAGCTCATTAAGGACCAGACCGACGGGCTGGATCCGGCCAAGGCGAAGAACCTGGAAGAGAAGGCGATTTCGCTGATCGGGCGGCCGCTGTACGAAGCGTTCGTGCGCGATTACACCGCTAAGCAGTGGCAAACCGACCCGAAGGAACTGCCGGCGGGGAACATTTCGCGACTTCCCGTTCGGTACACGTTCGACAACCGATACTTCAACGACACCTATGAGGGCCTTCCCGTCGACGGTTACACCGCCTGGCTGGAACGCATGGCCGACCATGAGAACATCACGGTCCGGCTGAACACCGATTGGTTTGAGGTTCGCGACGAGCTTCGCGCTGCCTCGCCCAAGGCCCCCGTCGTCTATACCGGGCCACTTGATAGGTACTTCAACTACTCCGAGGGACGCTTGGGATGGCGCACTCTCGATTTCGAAACGGAAGTGCTCGATACCGGGGACTTCCAGGGCACGCCGGTCATGAATTACAACGATGCCGATGTGAAATACACCCGCATCCATGAATTCCGTCACTTCCACCCCGAACGGAAAGACCGGTACCCGCGCAATAAAACGGTCATCATGAAGGAATTCAGCCGCTTCGCCGAGGACACCGACGAACCGTACTATCCCATCAACACGCCCGAGGACCGCGACAAGCTGCTGGCTTACCGTGATCTGGCGGCGAAAGAGGCGCACGATCACAACGTTCTCTTCGGCGGCCGCCTAGGCACGTACCGTTACCTGGACATGCACATGGCGATCGGCTCTGCCCTGTCGATGGTCGATAACAAGTTGATGCCGTTCTTTGAGGATGGCCAGCCTATCGAAGCGTAGGGGAGTCCGAGGATAAAAGTTATCGGGCGGCGACTGAGTACATTCCCAGTACGCCGCCCGACAAATCTCGGCCTAGCTGTTCATGCAGCTACTTACGTAGCCCAGCTGCCTACTTCTCCTGCTCCGGCGGATTGAGCGGATCACCACGCTTGACGTGGTAGAACGGCGTCTCATCAGCAGCCAGAGGAGTCTTCCCGGCAATAATGTCCGACGCCTTTTCAGCGATCATCATCGTCGGCGCGTAGATATTGCCATTCGGAATCGACGGCATGACGGAAGCGTCGACAACATAAAGACCATCCGTGCCGTGAACCTGCATCGTGGAGGGATCGACCACCGACATCGGGTCGCTTTCTGGCCCCATTGCGCAGGTGCAGGACGGGTGTAGCGCGGTCTCGGCGTCATTCCGAACCCACTCGAGGATCTCCTCATCGGTCTGCACCGCAGAGCCGGGGGAAATCTCCCCGTCGGTGTATTCCTTCATCGCCGGGGTATCCAGCAGTTTGCGTGACACCTTGATAGCTTCAACCCACTCGCGGCGGTCCTGCTCCGTCGACAAGTAGTTGAACAAAATATCCGGCTTGGTATCCACCGTCGGCGCAGTGATGCGCACATACCCGCGCGCATCCGAGTACATCGGGCCAACGTGGAACTGGAATCCGTCGTCACCCTCCGGCTTCGTGCCGTCATAACGCATAGCCAGGGGTAGGAAGTGGAACATGAGGTTCGGGTAGTCCTCGTTCTCATTCGAGCGCGCGAACCCACCAGCTTCGAAATGCGACGTAGCCACGGGGCCCTTATGCGTCGTCAACCACTGTAAGCCCAGCATCGGCCACCGCCACTTATCCAAGTAGCGCTGAGCAGAGACAGGCTTGGTGCAGTTGTACTGGACATACACCTCAAGGTGGTCCTGTAAATTCTCGCCGACACCCGGCAAATCCTTGACGACGTTGACGCCGACTTTGTTCAGCAAATCCTTATTGCCGACGCCGGACACCTGCAGCAGCTGCGGCGAATTGATTGCCCCGCCACACAGGATGACTTTGTCGGCGCGGACCTGGTGAGTGCGGCCGTGCCAGTAGTACTCGACGCCGACGGCCTTCGTGCCCTCGAAAAGAATGCGACGAACATTCGCGCGGGTGCGCAGTTCCAAGTTCTCGCGATCGAGGACGGGGTGAAGGTAAGCGCGGGCCGCGGACAGGCGACGCCCGCGATCAATATTCGCGTCGAACGGGCCGAACCCTTCCTGGCGGTACCCGTTCACATCCGGCGTGTAGTTATAGCCCGCCTGCTCGATGGACTTGAAGAACGCCTTGAAAAGGGGCGAGGTTGCCGGGCCGCGCTTCATGCGCAGCGGGCCATTGTGCCCACGGCGGGGATCGTCATCGGGGGACCCCAGCGCCGTTTCCATCCGCTTGAAGTAGGGGAGACAGTACTTCCAATCCCACTTTTCTAGCCCATCGCGCTTGCCCCACTTCTCATAATCCATCGGATTGCCGCGCTGGAAGATTTGACCATTAATCGACGACGAACCACCGACGACTTTGCCGCGGGCGTGGTAGATCCGGCGGCCATGCATCTCCGGCTCGGGGACGGACTCGTACTCCCAGTCGTAATGCTTATTGCCGATGGGGAAAGAGAATGCGGACGGCATGTGGATGTAGAGATCCCAGAGAGAGTCATTCCTCCCTGCCTCCAGCACCATGACCGACGTCGAAAAGTCTGATGACAGCCGGTTAGCCAACACTGAACCGGCGGAACCAGCGCCCACGATGACGACGTCGCGGTGTTCCACCGTTGAACCGGACTTGGGGAAAAGCTTGCCAATCTTTGAGCCAGCCGATGCGGCTGCGGACTCCAGCCGAGAAGCAAACGAACTCACGTAGAGATCCTCCTTGCCTAGAATGCATACGTAGGGCGCCGATGCGGCGCGTGATGGACATGGACATTGGGAACCATGGCAGCAAAAATAGCGCAGTAGAAATAGTGCAGCTTATTTTCGCGCACATTTTCGGCCATGAATCCCATTGATAATGAGTAATCACAATATCAAAAATAGACGAAAAAACCAAGTTGAAAATGTGTATTTAATACCCTGAAAAAGCGTTTGAACAGTAGCTAGGCATATTGTGAAAACTCTTTTGAAATGTGACTGACTACATTTTCTATCTAAATTGTTTATACTCATACGGTCCCCAGAAAAACTGAAGGAAGAGACGCATGGGCCGATTGGAGAGTTCTATTTCAGCCAGAAAGACGTCGACAATCCCTGACCATGAGGACGCAGATGACAATGGCGCCGACAATGGCACAGGGAAAAAAGACCCGACGAAAAATCAGGTAGCCGGCGGGTCTCAACCAACCAGGACCGTAGACCCGCCGGATGTGAACTGGCCGGTGTTTATCATTTCCGGCGTTCTCATTATCTGCATTGCACTGTGGGCGATACTGGCACCCGATAACGCACTGTCCGTGCTAACGGACATCGTCGGAACGGTGTCGAAGAATGCTGGATGGTTCTATATCCTCACCGCCACGGTGGCTGTGCTGTTCATGCTTGGTGTCGCCATCACCCGTGCGGGCCTCATCAAACTTGGGCCGGACCATGCGAAACCGCAGTTCGGCCTTTTCTCTTGGGCATCGATGCTTTTTGCCGCAGGCATCGGTATTGACTTGCTGTTCTTCTCGGTGGCGGAGCCGGTTTCTCAGTATTACCACCCACCATCAGGTGACGGTGAGAGTATTGAAGCCGCACGTCAGGCAGTTGTTTTCACCCTGTTCCACTACGGGATCACAGGGTGGGCCCTCTACGCCCTGATGGGGATGGCTTTCGGGTACTTCGCGTACCGCCTGAACATGCCCCTATCCATTCGATCCGCGCTCTACCCACTCATCGGGAAGAGGATCCACGGACCTGCCGGCGATGCCGTCGATATCGCGGCCATGTTAGGCACGGTTTTCGGTGTTGCTACATCATTGGGTATCGGCGTCGTTCAGCTCAATTACGGGCTGAAGGTCCTTTTTAACTTTCCCGAGAACTTAGGTTGGCAAATAGGGCTAATCGTGTTAGCTGTTGCCGTCGCCACGATTTCTGCAGTGTCCGGCGTTGATAAAGGAATCAAACGACTCTCAGAGATCAACGTGCTCCTCGCTATCGGGCTGATGCTCTACATCCTGGTCACAGGTCGAACAGCTTTCCTCTTCGACGCCCTGGTCATGAATGTGGGCGAATATGTCTCGAAGTTCCCCGGCATGACGATGGATACCTACGCCTTCTCTGGTGCCCAAGAATGGCTGAACTCATGGACGCTGTTCTTCTGGGCATGGTGGGTGGCGTGGGCCCCCTTCATCGGCCTATTCCTGGCACGTATTTCGCGTGGACGCAGTTTGCGGCAGTTCGTTGTCGGTACGATGTCCGTACCATTTTTATTCGTCCTGCTATGGGTGTCCTTTTTCGGGAATTCCGCTCTGGACAAAGTTATTCACGGCGATAGCGACTTTGGCCACATGGCAGTCGATAAACCAGAGCGCGCCTTCTACCTCCTGCTCGGTCAGTATCCAGCCGGCATGGTCGTGATGGGGGCAGCGTCGCTGATCGGTCTGTTGCTTTACATCACCTCTGCGGACTCCGCTGCATTGGTCATGAGTAACTTCACGTCGAAAATTACGGATTCTCAGCAAGATGGACGCGCATGGTCCCGTATTTTCTGGGCCGCCGCCGTTGGTGTCCTCACCATATCCATGCTGTTTGTCGACGGTATTCCCGCTTTGCAAAACGCAACGATCATTATGGGATTGCCATTTGCCATCGTCATGTATCTCGTGATGTACAGCTTGTTTAAGTCATTGCGTTTGGAACTATTACAATCCAAATCGAGCGCGCGTGCTCTACACGGCGCAATGTCTAGCCGTGCGGCGCCTGCGGAAGCCGGAATGAACTGGAGGAAACGCCTCAACCGAGCCATGTCATTCCCGTCATATACCCAGGTAGAGACATATATCGACAAGGTCGCTGCCCCTGCTTTGGACAAGGTGGCGAAGGCGTGTAAGGAACGCGGAGCAGATGTCGAGTACACGCGATCAATCGTGGAGGGCCTGGGTCTGGCTCAGCTTGACCTCCGCGTGAAGTTTGGGAATGACAAGGACTTCCGCTACCAGATTTATCCCACGCAGTACCCGATGCCGTCGTTCGCCGGCCGCATTCATCTGGATAGTGACAGTGAAGAACTGTATTACCGGTTGGAAATCTTCACGCTCACCGGTTCGCTGGGCTATGACATTTATGGCTATACGGAATCTCAGCTCATTGAAAACGTTTTAGATTTGTATGAGAGGCATATGGAATTCCTTCACCTTCAATCCGATCTTCCGGGCGGTTCCGACCTGTCGGATAATGCCGATCCGGTTGTCGAGTGGGTGGACGATTATTCCGACTATGCTGCGGACAGTGCCGCTACAACAGGCAGTTCTGTGAGAAGTGAGAAACAAGAGGATGCGGATCCGTCGGCTTCCACCGAGGAATCGACCACAGTCGGCTCTTCCTCCGCGTCATCACAGGGCTCAGCCTCTCCATAGAGCGAAAAATAACGACCACGAGAAAGTGAGTGCAGACACTTTATGTCGCAATCAATGACGCAAATGAAAACTGCCCCGACGCCGGCAGCCGAGCCGGAATCACTGTTCATCAATGGTGAATGGGGTTCTGCAATCGACGGTGAGACACGCACGATCACTTGTCCTGCTAACAATCAGGCAGTGGGGGTGGTCGCTGAGGCGTCGACGAAGGACACAGACCGCGCCATCGCCGCTGCTCGTGAGGCTTTTGACTCGGGCGTGTGGTCAGGATGGTCGGGCTTCGACCGCGGCCAGCTTCTCCTCGCGGTCGCCGACGGTATTGAGGAGCGTAAGGACGAATTCGCGCTAGCGGAGTCCTTGGACACGGGCAAGCGCCTTATGGAATCCAATGCCGATATGGACGACATCATTGGTTGCTTCCGATACTTCGGCAAGCTCGCCGGTAACGACGCCGGACGCGTCGTTGACGCGGGTGATCCGTCGATAAGCTCACGTATTGTCCGTGAGCCCGTAGGCGTGTGCGGGCTGATTACTCCGTGGAATTACCCGCTTCTTCAGGTTGCGTGGAAGGTTGCGCCTTGTGTCGCGGCGGCGAACACCTTTGTTCTGAAGCCGGCTGAGCTGACTCCCCACACTTCTATGCTGCTGCTGGACGTGATGGATAAGGCCGGGCTGCCCAAGGGGGCGGGGAACCTGGTCACGGGCGCTGGTAAATCGGCGGGTGCGCCGTTATCGAGCGACCCGCGCGTCGACATGGTGTCCTTCACGGGTGGCCTGGAGACCGGACGCCACTTGGCCTCTGAAGCGTCTCTCACAGTCAAGAAAATTGCCCTTGAACTGGGCGGCAAGAACCCGAACGTCATTTTCGCGGATGCCGACTATGACGCCGCGCTGGATAACGCGATGAATGCTGCGTTCGTCCACTCCGGGCAGGTGTGCTCGGCGGGTGCGAGGCTCGTCGTCGAGGAGTCCATTGCGGAGCGCTTCGTCACCGACCTCGTGGCCCGTGCGGAAAAGGTTCGCTTGGGTGGTCCGTTTGATGAGAAAGCCGAAACGGGTGCGCTGATCTCGGAGGCGCACCGCGAGAAGGTGTCGAATTATGTGGCCCATGCGCGCGAGCAAGGTGCCCGCGTCCGGTGTGGCGGTGCTTTTGGTACCGGCCCCACAGCCGACGGCAGTGCGTCACTGGATGATGGCTGGTTCTACTTGCCGACGGTGATCGATCAGTGCACCCAGGAGATGGACTGTGTTCACGACGAGGCCTTTGGCCCGACGGTGACGGTCGAGACTTTCTCGACGGAAGAGGAAGCCATTCGCATCGCGAACGACACGAACTATGGCCTGGCCGGGGCTGTGTGGACCTCCGACGCCGGTCGTGCGGAGCGCGTTGCGCGCGGTTTACGGCACGGAACGATCTGGATTAATGATTTCCACCCCTACTTGCCGCAGGCAGAGTGGGGTGGCTTCGGCCAGTCCGGTATGGGCCGCGAGCTCGGCCCTACTGGCCTGGAGGAATACACCGAGCCGAAGCACATTTATCACAACACGACGCCGGCTGTGACCGGGTGGTTTAGCCCCGAGGAGTAGGTTTTTCGACGGAGAACAGCGGCCGCATGGTCGTGACTGATGTGTTCTCTGTCGGCTCGGATGCCATGGTGATTTCCATCCGTCGACTATCCATCACCACCACAGGAACAGTGGTGGGACGGCCGGCTGCGGCGACGGCGGTCACGTCGTATGCCACGATCGGCTGACCTTGAACAACGTGGTCGCCCTTCTTGGCGTGGACCGTGAATCCTTGGCCGTTTAATTCAACGGTATCGATACCCAGGTGCACGAGGACGCCGATGCGGTCGTCGGTCATGATGGCGAAGGCGTGCGGGAACAGCTGCATGATGCGGCCGCTGACGGGAGCGACAGCCTCGAGTACGCCGTCTCCCGGGCGGATAGCGAGGCCGCGGCCCACCGTTTCCGACGCGAAGGTTTCATCTTCTACCTGCGAGAGCGGGATTACTGTTCCGGGGATCGGCGCGCGGACTTCCAGAGGCCCGTGGGATTCTGTCCAGGGTGCCTCCGCTGAGTCTGACGTCGGCTCTGAGCGTTCTGCGGAGGCAGCAACCGCGAGAGCTGCGTTGATTTCGTCTTTAAGGACATCAGATTCTGTTCCGAAGACTGCTTGGACACTGGTTCCGATCTCCATGACCCCGGATGCACCCAATGCTTGGAGCTTGTTCTTATCGACGGCGGCCGGGTTGTTGACTTCCATGCGGAGCCGGGTAATGCAGGCGTCCACGTTCGCGAGGTTCTCCCGCCCGCCGAAGGCGTTAATAAGGGCTTCGGCCCGCGATGATGGGGCAAGTGAGCCTTGTCCTGCGCTGCCACCCGTGGTGTTAGAGGAGATCTCAGAAGGTTCGTTATTCGCCGTTGCGGTGTCGGTTTCTGAGCCCGACTCATCGGTGTTGTCAGCTGCACCAACCGTCGCATCTGCTCGGCCTGGCGTGTGAAGGTTCCAATGCACGATGGCGAACCGGAATGTGAGGTAGTACACAACCGCGAACGCGAGCCCTTGAACGATAAGAAGAGGAATGTTGTGTGCCGCGGGCGCCGTGCCATAGAGAATCAAATCGAGTAGTCCGGCGGAGAACGAGAACCCCAGGTGGATATTCAGCAGCTCCGCAATGGCGAGGGACAGGCCTGTGAGCACTGCGTGGACAACGTAGAGGGGGAACGCTAAGAACATAAACGCGAATTCGAGGGGTTCGGTCACGCCGGTGAAGAACGCTGTCAGCCCGGCGGCGGAAAGGATACCGATCGCCGTCGCTTTTTGTCCCTTCTTCGCTGTGTGAATCATGGCCAGCGCTGCTGCGGGAAGACCGAACATCAAAATGGGGTAAAAACCGGAGGTGAGCAGCCCCGCGGAGTGGTCACCTGCGGCGAAGCGGGAGAGCTCGCCGGACACAGTTCCGTCGGGTCCGTTGTAATCACCGTAAATAAACCACACGTAGGTGTTCAGAATGTGGTGAAGTCCCAGCGGAATGAGCATTCGGTTAGCGAACCCGTAAACAAACGCACCTAATGCGCCCGTTCCACCGATGAATCGGCCGATCGCCGTCAACCCTTCGTTAAAGATGGGGTAAATGTACGATAGGACGAAGCCGGTGATCAGCGTCGTTACTGAGACGACAATGGGGACGAATCGACGCCCGCCGAAGAACCCGAGGTAGGACGGCAGTTTAATGTCGTGATACTTGTCGTAGAGCCACGCGGTGAGCAGACCGACGACGATACCGCCGAAGACGCTGTAATCGATGAGGGCTTGTTCGCCCGAGGAATCCTTGACTCCGTGGAGGACGAGCGGCGACATTTGTTTGAACACCGCACCCATCACTAGGTAGCCGGCGACGGCAGCCAGGGCTGTTGAGCCGTCGGCCTTCTTAGCGAAACCAATGGCGACGCCGACGGCAAAAAGGAGCGGGAGCTGGGAGAATAGCGCTTGGCCGGCGGCGCTCATCGCCTCGAAGAAGGGGCCGATGACGGGAGTTTTGATCCTACCGAGGAGGTCGTCTTGGCCTAATCGGAGGAGTATGCCCGCTGCCGGCAGGAGCGCGATGGGCAGCATGAGGCTTTTGCCCAACCGCTGGAGCTGGGAGAAGTCGGGTCTATGAAACTTCCGCTTCGACGACGACGGTGATGCTGCGGGTGACGACGACGGGGACGCCGAGGCGGTGTCTGCCGTGGTGGGGAGCGAATCTGGCCGCTGGGTGGCCTCAGGATTTTTACGTGAGGACGAGCGCGCGGTACTTGTCATACAACCTATGGTGGTGGCACCTGACGCGTGAATCAAGTGAGGTCTTCGTCACTCGGAACGGAGCGTATTGACCTAAGGTTTATCGATGTAAGAAGCAGTAAGGTTTTATTCCCTCTATCCTGTTAGGAAAGCAATCTATAAAGGGTACGAGGTACGACCGACGGTAGCGCGAAATTGCCGTGAGACAAGTATAAGACCAACGTGAGCCCAGCGTGAGATTAGTGTGAGGCTAACATGAGGTCACACCTACAGGGTGAAATATGGAGGAAGAGGGATGGCATGGGTCGGGTTAAACAAGTGTGGTCATATAGGATTGCCCGGATTATTGTGTGTGTGATTATCGGAGTAGTACTTGGCCTTCTGATTTATCTGGGTTTCAGACTTTATCTGGATAATATGCTAGGAGGCATGTAGTGAAGAAAGTCGCCTGGGGTATTATTTATGTGTTAATCGTTGTTGCCGTAGCTGCCGTGACCGCCTATTACTTTTGTACGCGCATTGATGTGTTGAGTAGAACGTTTAAAAATAATCCGGATTCATATTCAGTGGTGAAGAACCTTAAATATGGCGAAGGGATCCAGAACAACTTTGACCTATACCTTCCCAAGGATAAAAATGCCTCGCAGTTCCCTTTAGTGGTCTGGATCCATGGGGGAGGGTTTGTCAGCGGCGATAAAAAAGATGCTGCCTCGGCAAAGGACGCAGCTACCCGAGGATACGTGTCGGCTTCTGTGAACTACACAACCAACACCGATGATCATCCCTCAAACCTGGACAAAATGTACACGGAGATCCAGAACAGTGTGAAAGCTGTGGTTGCACAAGCCAAGCAACACGGGTATCCGGTCAATCAAATGGCCATCACCGGGGAATCCGCTGGCGGTACCCTCGCGATGATGTACGCCTTCCGTGATGGGAAGAACAGCCCCGTTCCGTTGAAATTTGTGTTTCAGGAAGTCGGCCCCGCGAGTTTCCAGCCGGAGGACTGGGCTGACTCAAACGGCGATATTAAAGGTTACGGGAAAGATAAAAAGAAGTTCTTAACTGAACTGACGGGCGTGCAGCTCACCGATCATGACATGGAGGATGGTTCTTATCACGACCTTGCGGAACGTGTTTCGTCCTATCATTACGTTTCCGCTAATTCCGTTCCCATGCTGATGGCATACGGAAAGAAAGACAAAATTGTTCCTTTTAAGGTACATGATCGTCTATTAAGCGCTCTTGATAATAACCACGTCCCCTACGACTATTTCGTCTTCCCTCGTTCCGGCCACGGTCTGTATTCAGACCCCGGCCAAGCAAAGAAGTACGTCGATAAACTTGGAGACTACTACGACAAATACTTCGATTAACCGCCCCGCACAGCGCGGGCTTGTCCTCCTCATTCTTCATCAACTCCGACGTGAAATAGCTCTGCGCGGACCCAGCCAGTACTCTAGGCATGGTGTTTGCGTCGAGGATGTGCCTGAGGCCAGCGTCGTAAGTCCAGTGCTCAAGTGTTGTAGTGCTGGACCATTGTGCTGGCGGCGTGCCATTGGGGAACCTCGTCGCGCTGGTGAGCTGCGGTAGGCTCAGTGTGTTGACAGAAGTGAAATGAAAGGGTTAGCGAGTATGAGCCAGGCCGGGAGTCAGGCTAAAAGTCGAGCTGTGGAGCGCCTTCAGCGCGTTATTCTGCCTCGCAGGGGGGAGCCGCACGATGTTCGGTCGTTGTACATGATCGAATCGAAGGCGAACAAGTCGCGCGCTGTGCTCCACAGCCGCACCGAGGCAACGTTTCCGGCGGGCGCCGAGGTTAGCTTCGAAACCTACTTCAACGGCTTCCCGGCTTCCTATTGGCGACGCTGGACTCAGCTGAAATCCGTCGTCTTGAAGCTCGAACTGCAGGGCGACGCGCGTGCCGACGTCTACCGGTCGAAAATCGACGGATCCCGCATTGCTGTCGAAGGCAAGATGACCGACGTACTGGCCGACGACATTCACGCCACCACGGCCGAGGAGAGCACGCAAGACACCATCGAGGGGGAGCCGTCATCGGCGGAGTCCACTGTATCGACACTGGAATTTGAGATCCCTCTGGATCGCTTCGAAGACGGCGGCTGGATCTGGTTCGACCTGACCTGCGAAACAGATGTCACGTTGTTGGCCGCCGGGTGGTACGCACCAGAACAACCTGGTCCTCAAACACTGCCCGACGGTTCAACGATCGGCCCGCAGGATAAATCCGTGACGGTGGGTATTCCGACCTTCAACCGTCCCGCCGACGCCGTCGCCGCTTTAGAGGCCATCGCTTCCGATCCGGAAGTCGACGCCGTTATCGACGCTGTTTTGATGCCCGACCAGGGAACGAAGCACCCCGCCGATGAGCCGGGCTTCGATGACGCCGTCAAGCACTTTGGTGATCGGTTCCACGAGTTCCGCCAGGGCAACCTGGGCGGATCGGGCGGTTACTCCCGCATTATGTATGAGGCTCTGGGCGGCGTGGGCTCTGAAGAGGAGCGCAAACAGCGAGCCACTAAAGCTCCGTTCATCCTTTATATGGACGATGACATCGCCATCGAACCTGACTCCATTCTTCGCGCACTCCAGGTTGCCCGGTACGCGCGCCAACCCATGCTGGTCGGCGGCCAGATGCTGAACCTGCAAGAGCGCAGCCACTTGCACAGCATGGGCGAGGTCATTGATCGCCATTCTTTCATGTGGACCTCGGCACCTCACGTCCACTACGACCACGACTTTTATCAGTACCCGCTGCGTGATCGTAAAGATCATGGGCGGAACGCCAATGGCGATGTCATTACCTCGCGCGACCTTCACCGCCGTATCGACGTCGACTATAACGGCTGGTGGATGTGCATGATCCCGCGCGTCGTCGCAGAGACCATCGGTCAGCCACTGCCGTTGTTTATCAAGTGGGATGACGGCGAATATGGCCTCCGCGCCGGGCATGCGGGGTTCCCGACGGCATCATGGCCGGGTATTGCGATTTGGCATATGGCCTGGTCCGATAAGGATGATGCTATTGACTGGCAGGCCTATTTCCACCTGCGCAACCGTTTGATCGTCGCTGCTATCGAGCAGGACGGCTCCATTTTGGGCATGCTGCAGTCGATGGCCAAGGCGACGACGAAGCATCTCATGTGCCTCGAGTACTCAACGGTCGCTATCCAGAACGAAGCCATCAAGGACTTCTTGCGCGGCCCTGACCAGCTCTTTGACATCCTCGACACCGCGCTCCCGCGCATCAACGAGTTGCGCAAAGAGTACCCGGATGCCGTCGTGTTGCCCTCAGCGTCGGCGGTTCCTCCGGCAAAGGGTGGGCCGAAGAACCTCACGAAGATCCCTCTTAACCCCTTAGCGAAGGTGTCCACCCTGTCGAAGGCTGTGAAAAAGCAGTTCTCGCCCAGCGATGGTGACCCCGAGGTTCCCGACGTTAACCTCCCGCCGATCGAGGCCCGCTGGTTCTCCTTGTCGCGTGTCGACGGAGCTACGGTGACGACGGCGGACGGCCGCGGAGTTGTTTTCCGCAAACGTAACCGCGCCAAGGCCGTGAAGCTCGCCCGTGAGTCGATGCGTCTGCAGAAGGAAATTTACGATCGCTTCCCGGAGATGCGCCAGCTGTATCGCAAGGCTCACCCCAAGCTGACCAGCCGCGAGGGATGGAGCACGATCTTTGAACGCTAAACACAAAGGGCATCAACACAAAGGGGATCCCTTCGACGAAACCCGGGTGCTTGAATTCATTCAGGGCGCCATTGCGGATAAACCAGGCGTTATGCCTCTGGCCAGGGGGCTCAGCCACGCGGGTGAACATGCCGCCGCCTGGTTGGCGCTGGGCGTCGTCGGAATGATCGCGGATGAGAAACATCGAACCCAGTGGGGAATACTGACTGGGGCAGCGTTTGGGAGCCATGCTGCATCTGTGATTCTCAAGCGTATTCTTCGTCGTCCCAGGCCCCACGGACCGCGTGTGCGGATCGGGGTGAAAACTCCGTCGAAGCTGAGTTTTCCCTCGTCACATGCGACGTCGACGACGGCCGCGATGATTGAGCTCTCACGGATTACCGGTTCGCGCGTGCCTTTGGCAGTGATTCCGCTTATGATGCTGTCGCGAATGACAGTCGGTGTGCATTATCCAACAGATGTTGCAGCCGGGGCCCTCTTAGGAGGAATATCGGCGGAAGCTATTCATCGGGCTGTGACGCACCAGTAGGCTAGTGCGGCCGATAGCGTTGACAGGGTAGTGCGATTGATGGCGACTGCGAATGTCACCACAGAGGAGTTATAAAGACACGATGGCGGGCAATGAACACGATCCGTATCCCAGTAATGAATCCAATGGTGCGCTAATTGGGTCCGAGCCTCATACCCGAGGTCTTTACCCCGAGGCTCCTAAAAACGCGGACGATAAAGCCTCCGCGAAAATGCGGGCTCCCAAGAACCTGCCAGAGGCGATGTTCAAGGCCATCCGCCCCAAGCAGTGGGTGAAGAATGTCTTGGTGGTGGCCGCTCCTGCGGCGGCCGGTTCGGATATGTTCACCGGTCGCGTCGCTGTGGACGTCTTCATTGCGTTCGTTGCCTTCTGCTGCGCGGCATCGTCGATTTACTTAATTAACGACGCCCGCGATGTTGAAGCTGACCGCGCTCACCCGACGAAGCGGTACCGCCCTATTGCCGCAGGTGTGCTCCCAGTGGGAGTGGCTTATGGAATGGCCGTCGTGCTCATTCTCGCTGCATTAGCTGTCTCTTTCTTATCGACGTCCGCCTGGGCTTTGGCAACAGTGATCGGCGTTTACATCATCCTGCAGTTGGGATACTGCTTCGGATGGAAACACCAGCCCGTGATTGATATCGCGTTGGTGTCCTCGGGATTCCTTTTGCGAGCAATGGGTGGTGGCGTCGCTGCCGGGATCGACCTCTCGCAGTGGTTCCTCTTGGTCGCGGCGTTCGGTTCCCTGTTCATGGCGGCTGGCAAGCGGTATTCGGAAATTTTGCTGGCAGCTAAATCGGGGGCGAAAATTCGCAAATCCCTGGAGGGATATACCCCCACCTATTTACGCTTCGTATGGACCTTGTCCGCGACGGCGGTCGTGCTGACCTACGCCCTATGGGGCTTTGAGATGGGCCAAAAAGATAGTTCCGCGTCAGCCCTGTGGTACGAGATTTCGATGGTGCCGTTCACGGTCGCTATTTTGCGATACGCAGCCGACGTCGATCGCGGTGATGGAGGCGCGCCAGATGAATTAGCACTCCGTGACCACGTGCTTCAGTTACTGGGGCTCCTGTGGGCGATCGCGATTTTCATCGCGGTGTACGTGGCGCCGTCCTTCTAGGCTGACGCTTCTCGGGTGCGGCTCGGGTGCGGCTGGGAGGTTCCGGCGCGTGAATCGTCGTACCTTGGGAAAATCACGAAGTAACGTGGGCAGAGTATTATTCGATTACTATTGTGTGTCATCGTTCCACCGAGTGTGATCGGTGATTGCTCATTCCCGGTGCGCTGGCCGATTGTGAGGATCTGCCTCGGGGTGGATGGACGGCTACTGACGAGCCGACCGCGTTCGTGCCGTGGATGAGTGAGATAGGGAACTTCCCAGGCTCTTGAGGAAAGAGGAAAATTTTATGATGAGCTTCTCGCGACGTGTGGGAGCTATGCGTAGGCCCTGGCTTATGGTGGCCGTGCTGGTGAGCGCCATTGCGCTCATGCTCGGCGTGACCACTGCCCTGAGCTCAAATAAAGCTCATGCGGAGGGGAGCCGAGACACCCTACGGCCGGGCTGTACATGGGATGCTGCCGCCTACTGGGTGCAGAAGTGTACAGTCCACTCGAACGCCATGAACAAGGACATTCCGGTCCAAATTCAGGCAGCCAATGGTAACGGCAATGCCGGCCTCTACATCTTGGGCGGATTCGCCGGCCCCACGAACAGCAGTGGCTGGATCGACTGGGCTCACGCTCAAAACATTTTCGTTGACGACAACATCACGAAGGTCTTTCCCCTGGGTGGTAAAGCTTCCTTCTACACGGATTGGGAGAAGCCCTCTACATCAGCTGACGGCACCCAAACCTACAAGTGGGACACGTTCTTAAGCTCTGAGCTTCCGGCGTATCTCCAGGCCAACTTCGGCGTTTCACCGACCAACAACGCGGTTGCCGGTATGTCGATGGGTGGTACTGGCGCGATGAACTTGGCTGCTCATCACCCGAACCAGTTCCGTCAGGTTTCGTCCTTCTCGGGCTACTTAGCTACCTCGAGCCCGATCATGCGCATGGGCATTGCCGGCGCGATGCTCGGAAATGGCGGGTACCGCATCGACCAGATGTGGACCGGCGACCGCATCCGTCAGAACGATCCGACGAAGAACGCGGCCGCATACCGCAACACCGACGTGTACATTTCCGCGGCGACCGGCTGGTGGAACCCGCAGGACGACTTCTTCGCTAACCCTGTCTACTCCGTTTCCGTGATGGGTATGGAAGCTGTGTCGCGTGTGACCACCACCCAGTTTGAAGGTGCTCTCCGTGCGCAGGGGATTAACCCGACCATTGATTACCCATTGGCTGGTGTTCACAACTGGACCAACTGGCGTGAAGAATTGATCAAGGTTCGTCCCCGAATCTTGCAGGCAACCCAGAGTGCCGCTGGTCAGGGTGTTCCTGAGGGAGATAAGCCGCTGACAGGCGATCCTGGTTCACGGTCTGCTACCGTTCCGGGAGTTCGTGGCGACGATGTCTCTCCCGCTGCTCAGAATGACGCAGCTGCCACCGGTGGCGACGTCCAGCGCGCGGTTGATAACAGCCACCAGGACCAGTAGGTCACCACGGGTCACCACCGAGGGGGCCTGGGGAAATAACGTAAATATTCCTTCATAAGACGCGGGTACCGGTTAGGGTGCCTGCGTCTTATGCGTATTCCCCCGTCGTCAAGCGAAGTGTCGGTAAAAAATCACATAAACAACACCGTTATCCGCGCGTCGCATAGGTAACATGCGTATAACGCGGTAATAATGATGTCGGAAGAAAATGTCTACCGGCACAGAACTAAGGAACTACAGGTATGCGCGCCTCTTCGAAGCTCTCCCATCGTCGGACGTGGCCCACCACGATCGCTGCAACAGGTTTTGTTGTCATGCTTGGTGCAGCGACTATTCACACTGGCGCGAGAGCTGAGGACGCCCCCGCAGAGAGCCAGAGCCCCAGTGCCTCTGAAAGTGCTGCTCCACAAGGTTCTGAGAACGGCGATGGGGCCGCCCCAGCAGAGCATGCCGATGTTCCTGATTCAGTTCAAAGAGAAGCCGCCAAGAATGCGTTCCCCCTCAGTATTCCTTCTGAGCCGCTCCCGATGCGTACAGAGCAACAACAGCTCGATAACCTCCCCGATGGGGTATCCATTGACCACGTCGATTGGTTAACTGATCGACGGGTGGCGCTGTATATCAACTCCAAGGCGATGCCAGGAAATCCCATTAAGGTTGAGATTCTTCTCGCTCGGGATTGGTACTCCCAGCCGGATAAAACATTCCCGACGGTTCTTGGGCTCGATGGTATCGTCCCTAACCAGATTGAGAACGGGTGGACTGCGGGGACGAATATTGTCCAGCAATTCGCGGACCGCAATGTCAACGTCGTCTTGCCGGTGGGTGGCCTCGCCTCGTTCTATACCGACTGGCTGAATGAAGATGGCGGCGTGCTCTACAAGTGGGAGTCCTTCCTTACCCAGGAGCTTCCCCCGATTCTCAAGGAAGGCTGGCGGGCTAATGACAAGACCGCCGTCTTCGGTATGTCGGCCGGTGCGACCGGTGCCATGAACCTTGCCGAACGGCACCCGGACATGTTCAACTTCGTCGGCTCCTACTCGGGTTATCTGGACACCAGCTCTCCAGGGATGAGCGAGGGGATCGGTCTTGTCATGAAGACAGTGTCTCCTTTCAATGCTGAGAACATGTGGGGGCAGTATGGGTCTGAAGGCTGGAAGGAGCACGACCCGAAGCTCAACGTCAGCAAGTTGAAGAACACCGGTGTCTATGTTTCCGCCGGATCGGGAGCAGCCGGATCCTATGACGACGAAAGCCAGGTCTTGCCGGGCCTTCCGAAGAAGGGGCTCACGTTCGGGCAAGAAGCATTAGCTCGGATGACCTCGGAAACGTTCGTGAGCCACGCCAAGCGCGCGGGTATCAATGTCACGACGGCGTTCCGGAATTCTGGAACCCACACCTGGCCGTATTGGCAATTCGAACTGGGTAAGTCCTGGCCGTACATGGCTGATGCTCTTGGTCTGTCGCAGAACGATCGCGGCGCGAACTGCGTCCCCATGGGTGAAATTGCTAGTGCCGCACTGAAAGACCAGGACAAGCTTGGCGGGTGCACTTCCGACGAATACGACGGCGCCAACGGAGGAAAGATCCAGGATTTCCGGAATGGACGCACGTTCTGGAGTCCGTCGACAGGAGCGCATAACCTGTGGGGCCGTATCGGCGCTCATTATGCCGAGATGGGCGGACCAAAGTCATTCCTGGGCTACCCGACGAGCGAAGAGATCACCTCTCCCGACGGCAAAGGCCGCTTCGTGACGTTTGAGCACGGATCCATCTATTGGAATTCTGAGACCGGGCCTCATGCTTTGAAGCCGGAGATGTTCGACGCCTGGGGGACAACGGGCTACGAAACCGGAAAGCTGGGCTACCCGACGACTGATGAGAAGTCAGTGGCGGGAGGTGCGGTCCAAGAGTTCCAAAACGGCATTGTGACGAGGACAAAAGATGGAACAGCGCATTATGTGCAAGGTGAGATTGCCAAGAAGTTCAAAGACGTTGGTGGAGCAGACAAACTCGGCTTCGCAAAGACCGACGAAGTATCCGTTGATGGTGGAGCGTTCACCGAATTCGACAAGGGCTACATTTACTGGTCTCCAGATACCGGTGCTCACGTCATCATGAAAGGCGGGATTTTCGACGCCTGGGATAAGAATGGTGCCCAAGGTGGGAAGTACGGATTCCCGACCTCAGACATGACAAATATCCCAGCCGGCGGTCTGACCATTGATTTCCAGCACGGCACTATTAAAGAGATCAACGGTCAGGTTCAGGAACCGTAAATCCGGGTAAGGATGATCGTGAACGCTCGGGCCATCCGTCACTATGATGGCGCGAGGACAGCGACGAAATAACAGTGTCGAGATAACAGCGACGATGGGAACGACGGGAAGGACACACGCATGACTTCACGCGGTGGATTCACAATGAGCTCGAATGCTGCTGATGACGCTGAAGGCCACGAGGCAGACCAGCCGTTGGCTTCCCCTCGTCGTCGGAACCGTCAAGCCTGGAACCGTCGCTCGTCAGTCACGCGGGGTGCTGCCCTAGCTTTAGCATCTGTGCTGGCCGGGGGGGTTCTCGCCGCGTGCGGTGATGGCTCCACAGCCACGCAAGACGATTCCGATTCCGCCACGACCACTCAAGCTCGGTCATCCAGTTCATCGAGCAGTTCGACAAAGTCATCCGCGAGTTCGTCGTCGGCAAGTTCTATAAAATCGGCGGATTCCAATAACGGCGTCGGCGATAATCCTGATGCCAAGGACGATGAAACCCCGGTTGAGGTGTCGCGAGTTCCGGCACCGAACCGTGGCCAGCGCACGGACGAAGAAAAGAAATTCTTGTCGACGATTCAGAAGGACAAGATCAACGTTGATGGCTCCGCGGCTGACCAAGTGATTGCGTCCGCTATGGAATACTGCCAGGCAAAGGCTGAGGGGCAGGACAGTTTTTCGGTGAGAGCGATGGCCGGACAGCTGATTGAGCAGAAGCTCACGGACCAGCCCTTGGACCAGGTGGAACGCGCGATTACTGAGTCGGCCGACCGCGACTTGTGTGGTGACTAGACCCTCGACATGTAACCTGTTGCTATGGCGCAGAAAGGGTCTCGATCAGTATTTCGCAAACTACTGGTCATCGTTGGTGTTCTCATTCTTCTGGGAGCAATCGCCGTCGGAATAGCGCAGTGGATGGGGTCGCAAGGCCAAGGCCCTGGAGGTCCGTCGAACAATGGTGAAGGTCCCGGCAAACCGGAGCAACCCTCAGATTGTCCGTCCGTCGAGGTTATTGCCGTGCCTGGAACGGGAGAGTCTTCGACGAGTGATGATCCCCTTCATCCGACACAATTTCCCGATGCATTGCTCCAGGGCGTTACAGGGCCTTTGACGCAGAATAATGATTCATCGTCTGTGAAGGTCTGGACGGCGAATTACCCCGCCCAGATGAAAACTCTGGCGACGTTGGACCAGATGAATTACGCGGACTCGGTTAATGAGGGAGTCCGCATCGTTAACGCTGAACTATCCGCAACCCACGATCATTGCCCTGCGACGACATTCGTCATCATGGGGTTCTCCCAGGGAGCGGCCATAGCGGGCGATATTGCGAGTGACATAGGAAATAACCGTGGTGTCGTGCCGAGCGACACCGTCGCGGGAGTCACCGCGCTTGCTGATCCGCGTCGGGTGACCGGTGAAGGACAAACGGTCGGGGCTCAACCAAAAGGCGTTGGATCCGAAATTGCCTTGCAACCATTCGCAGCGGCGCTGGGCAATGTGGTACCTGGTTTTACTCCCCGTGGTCCGCGGTCTGGGGGAATGGGAGATCTGAACGATCGCGTCAATGAAATTTGCGCGCCGGGTGACGCCGTGTGCGATATGCCAACTAGCTTGAAGGTTGAGCCAGAGAACGTGGACGCGCTATTCACGGGTAATTCGCTGCATATTCAATATGGCACCAATCCGAACGTTATTGAGGGCACAACGTCTATCGCGTGGATGCTTCAGTGGGCTCAAGGGCTCATTAACGACAACACATAGTCCACGCTGCGTAGGCGGCTTCGCGTAGATCGCACGTCCTCTGACATGAAGCGGATATGAAAAGCCCGCACCTTGCTCCCCAGCAGGTGCGGGCTTCTCTGTCCCATTGCTCCCTCAGAGTCCTCTATAGATCACCCTTCTTTCTTAGTAGCTTCGGCATAAAGCCTGAGTCCGTTTTTCAGTGGCTAGCGGTGTACAGGTGGTGTGACGCTGTGTACTCGTGGCACCCTGCGTCGGTAGAAAACTGAGAATCCTGTTGTAGTCTCCGTCAGCCACTGACATGAATGAATCTACGGACATTCTCTGGTGGTTCCATCGAGTGAAGCTGTTAGTTTCCTTAGAACTGTGTTCACTATCACCCAACAATCTTCCCGTAAAACGTAAAGAAGATGCCGACCGTTCTTTTCTTTGGCACAACAGCCATGTATTTTATGGATAGGACATGGAAGTCCTGAGTCATTCCAGACATGCCTGTGAGGGGATCGCAGGTCATCACTGGACACAATGAGGATGTATTGTCACCTCAAGGCTCATAAGCATATGACGGTGGGCATGGTGTAGCTCAGAGCCTCAAGCATTTCACGCTTTGGGCTGGGGATCCAACCCGTGCCACCAGGAAATAAAGGGGAATTACATACAATGGGGGATAACCAAATCTCTTCGCGGGCAACTCATCGGGGATACCGCGGAAAGCACAGGGATAGTGAAACGCGCATCGGGGACCGCGCATCCTTCGCTGTTCCAGCAATGAGCTTGGGCATTGCGTGTGTAGGCATCACCGCAGCAGCTCCCGCTGCATTCGCCGGAGGATTTGTCGAACCGCAATCGGTATCCGTTAAGCCACAGCAAACGATGAATCAGCAGGTGGCAGAACCCGCGCAGGCAATACCCAAACAATCGCAAACGGTCATCTCAGCGTCTGAACGCGGAGGCACACAACAGTCCATCGCTCAGGGAATCCGCGTACAGCAAAAGCAGATCCCGCGCATGACGCCGCAATCGACTGCAACTCTCCCGAAGGCTACTGCACCTCAGCGTGCTGCTGTACAGATTGATCAGCAGACACGTAACGACGCGCAAACTGTCCAGGTTAACCGGCAGTTATCGCAGAAAGAGATCAGTGGGAAAGACCTTGTCGCGGGAGATAGCGCTCGCGGTGTTCGTAATGACCACGTGCAACGCATCGGCGTCGGCCCGTGCTCTGTTGGAGTGTCTAAGGCCGGAGCTAAGTCGGAAGCCGCCTCTAACGAAAGCGCAATCGGCGTGACTGCGGTAGCGAAACTCGCCATGGACTACAAGAACCGGATCGCTAGCCATATCGCCGCGCCGGGAGCTTCTCTGGCTAAGAGCGCCGATTGCTCATGCCCACCGGACCGTGGCGCAATCCAGCAGAAGGATGCTCAGCGCATCACTGCGTCGGCCCGCCACGCCTGGAAGGCAGATGGAAGCACGACGAATGAATCCGCTGTAGCAATCAGTGGCATTGGTAAGTCAGGAATTGTGTGGGGAGTCAAGGGCAGCATCTCATCCACGATTGCCGAACAATCTGTTGAACAGCAGCGTACGAGCATGCAGAAGCGCATTATTGAGCAGAACCGTAACACCCAGGTCTCTGCCCCGGTAGAGAAGGGGACGCCGATTCAAAAGGGCACCCCGATCGAAAAAGGAACGCCCATCCAAAACGTGTCGCGGACGGTAGAGAAGGGCACGCCCATTGCCCAGAGGAATGTCATTACCGAGAAAGACATTCGGGCCGCTCAGGAAACAGTGAATCAGCACATTGCCAACGCCGCAGCAACGGTCAAGGCTAATGCTGCAGCAGCGGTTAACGCTAACGCGTCAAACCTGATCAACGCTGGTCTGTCAATTGCCGGTAACGTTTCGACAGCCATTAACAGCGGTAATGTCCCTAATGGGCAAGGGAACTGCCCTGTTCAGCAGCAGGTGAAGCAGGACCCATGCCAGAAGCCAGCACCGGAAAAGAAGCCGTGTGCGTCAGCATCACAGGGTCAGCTGGGGGTCAGCATTAATGCGCAGGCCTCCCTCGGTGTAAATCTCAACCTGTCAGTGTAAGAACTGCCAGAACAAAGGGGTTCTAGCGCGAAGAGGATGAGGGCTCTTAGATGCCACCGTTAGGCAGTGGACTACCACGACACCATGTGGGCGGACACTGCCGCGGTGGCGATACGCCTATTTCACACCATCGAAGAGCTTCACAATGGGCTTCGATACCGCCAGAATGATGGCTCCGATCACCACGCACACGCAGATCATTGTTATGAAATAGATCGTGGAATCATGTGCGGACTCCGGATTGTAGAAGCCAGCCAGCGTACCTGCTAAAGCCGTACCCACAGCGGAGGTCAGATTCCACATCGCCACCATCCGTGCCGGATACGCACGCGGCGCAAGCTTCGTGGACATCGACAACCCCACCGGAGACAGCAACAGCTCGGACACAGTGAAGAGGAAGAGCACTACAACAATCATGTAGTAGGGCGTTGAATGGTCGGCGTAGCTCACAAAGAAAAGGAAAGGAACCAAACCAAGCCCCAACATAATGGCCGACACGCCAAACTTCACCGGAGTAGACGGCTGACGTGTACCCAGACGATCCCACAGAATCGTGAAGAGCGGCGCTAAAAGAATAATGAAGATCGGGTTAATCGACTGAACCCATGAGGCCGGCGTATCCATGAAACCCCAACTCAAGTCCAGCTTCTTATCCGCATACATTGCCACCATCGTGAACTGCTGCTGATAGATCGACCAAAACACGCAAGCGGCCAGGAACATCGGAATAAACCCCAACAGACGATGGCGTTCCGTCCGATTCACCAATGAAGAACGGTACATTTCCTGCCAGAAATAAACTGCGGCGACAATCGCAATGACCGCAACATACGTCGACAATTGAGAAGTGGGAAAGAGTAGAGCAAGCCCAACAATGATGACCGTCAACGCGATGACCCCACCCCACGACTTGACGCGTTCATCAGGCAGCAAAGGATTCGGAGCTTTGGCGCCAGCATTCTGCAACGTGGTCTTCCTCATCAGGATGTACTGAATAAGGCCCAAAGCCATACCAACCGCAGCTGCTCCGAAGCCCCAGTGGAAACCCATCTGCTTCCATAGGGCGCCTGTCACCAGAGGGCCAATCAAGGCACCGATGTTCACGCCCATGTAGAACAACGAAAAACCGCCATCGCGTTTGGGGTCGCCCTCTTCGTATAAAGTTCCGACCATCGCGGAATTCGCCGTTTTCAGGGCACCTGACCCCACCGCAACCAGGACAAGACCAATGATCAGTCCAGTGAAGCCGGGCAGAAGAGCAAGCGACATGTGCCCCAACATGATAAGCACCGCCGAATAAAACAGTGTCTTTTCTGCCCCGAGGACACGGTCAGAAATCCACGCACCACCGATCGAGGCGAGGAAAACCGCACCACCATAGGCACCGACGATTGACGTTGCCAGGCTTTCGGACATGCCCAGCCCGCCGTCGTCGGTGCTGTGATACAGGTAGAAGAGAGCAAGGCCTTGTAGCCCGTAGAAGCTGAAGCGCTCCCACATCTCCACTCCGAAGAGGTTCGCCAACCCCCACGGGTGGCCGAAGAATTTTTTGGAGGTGGTTTCTCCGCGTCCAGCAAGGGTGGATCCGGTGGATCCTTGGGCCGGGTCGGTATGTGACATACAACTATTGAAGCACTCCGCTATTTCTCGCCATGCATAGCGGGGTCATTTATTTACTCGTCACTTGTCGGCTTTGTGCTTTTCTTCGGCGTCGATAAGAGCTTGTCGACGCTCACGCCTCTTGTGTGCGCGCGACGCAGAGAGCCGAGTAAGACCCCTCCACCCGAGGATAAAAATCGCCGACGTTACCGTCGCCACGATGATGAATGACCAGTGCGGGACTTTGCTGTGGTGGAAACCCCAAATCGTGAGGCCCACAATGACGGCGGGAATCCACACAGCAATACCGAACGGGATTACAGTGCCGGCGGGGCGGCGGAGGATGGCCATGACACCGAACCCGGCGGCCGCGCCGAGCAAGAATGGCCAAGCAGTAGCGAGGACACCGCCCCAACTGAATGGCAATTCAGGTGAATTGTGGGCGATCCGCGCAAGCAGTGCGAAGAGCAGAACTGCGATGATGTCCATCACAGCTGCCTGCACGTAGCTCACCTGCGTGCCTGGTGCACGGTTTGGGTCAGTCTCGGATCCCGGAGAAGCGGACTGTGACATGATGAACTCCAATCCTTAGTATTGCGCCATTATCTAGCGCCTCTATTGTCAGTATCGTCAGTGCGTTTTTAGTGTGTCCGTACTGTATGAGGTTGACGTGCGATTCCTCAGGACCGCCCCAACATCATCGCGCGTTTCGGGCCCGCATATTGAATGAGGAAAATGATCCAGCCCACAGCGGCGAGGAGAATGAACGAAATCATTCTGAAAATAATGGTGGCAGCAAGCGCGGTTGCCGACGTCATACCGGTGGCGACGAGGGTGCCGACGATCGTCGCCTCAACGGGCCCCAACCCACCCGGCGTGACCTGCGCAGTTCCCACAATCTTGGCGGTCACGAACGCAAGAACAACCGACGCCACATTCGGATGCGCTCCGACTGCCCACAGGCAAACAAGGAGGCAGAGGCAATCGGCCCCCCAGTTCACGGCCGACCACACGGCCGCCAATGCGAGCTTCGGTAACGGCAGGTCAACACTGCTGAGGGTCTTAATGCTTTCACGCGCTTTGTCGATTCCCGTGTTGAGAGGCTTGCCCCGGTAATGGTTGACCTTTCGTAGGATCTTGACGACAACGCGTTCGACGTGAGACAGGTGCGCCGCCAGCCATTTCACAACAAGTAACACGACGACGACCGCGGTGAGAGAGATCACGAGTGTCCACGGGTTCACCTTGGCACCTAAGAAATAGAACGCGGTGAGCCCGTAGAGAGCAAGCACTCCCGACGCGATCACACCGGAGATCACCATGTACCAGCTGGCAATCACTGAGGACGCTCCCCATTTATGCTGCTCACGGAAAATCATCGCTAACGAAATCGCAGGACCGCCAGGGAAAGTGGCGGACACGGAGTTTGACGTCAGAGTGAGGGCGTAGACACTGGACCGCTTGCAGGGAACCCCAGCGCTACGTAAAAGGACGTACATGAGTTCGCCCATGGCCAGGATGGATACGCCGATGAATGCGATCCCGACGATGATCCACGTGGTGTTGGCCGACCCGATGTAGCCCAGCCCCTCCGACACGAAGTCGATGCTTCCCCGGCCGATCATTGTGAGGGCAACGACCACAGCAAGGAAGAACACTAACCGGACAAGAGGGTGACGCATCAGGGAAAGCGCTCGCCGCCACCAGGGGAGAGGCTGCACCTTGACGCTTCCTGCGGTGCGAGATCTGCGCGATGCCTGTTCCTTGGGGGCGACGGTGGTCTCCGCGGCTGACTGCACGTCGGCAAGCACTGTATCTTCAGCGGTGTCCTCTGTACCCGTAGTGACCTCGGTTTTCCGTCCGGGTGTTCCCGCTTCGATAGTCATGGCCTCAGCTCCCTCACGACTAGCTGTCATGATGAGACGATTTCACGGAACGGAGGGAGCGGTACGGCTGCAGCCAGGCGCCGTCATCGGGGAGGCGATCGAGGTTCACTCGCGGCAACGGCGTGGTGAAAATATCCGGGATGTCTTCGAGGTCGACGAAGCGTATCGCCTCGCTCATCACCGCCCAGGTTGCGTGTTCATAAAACCCCAGCACGGCAACGTCAATACCCTCGGCGGCCAATTCTTCCAAGCGTGGTTGAAAATTTCTGCCGTCAGCGCTGGCGACATACACCGAGCGCAGTACACCCTCGTCGTACCGACGGTTGATGTGCGCCAGCATGTCCGGATCGACGTCGGTGTCGTCGAAAAGCTTGGGTTTGGCAAACACGGCGAAACCGAGATTGCGGAGCGCGTCGATCCACGGGCGGATCGAGTCTGCGGACCCCGGCATGATGTTGGTGAACACCGTGGCTTCCGGTTCGATCTGTTCGTCGCGGGAAGCGTTGAGCTGGTCTGCCTCGTTGATCAGCCATTGTCCCAGCGAGTCGAAGCGAGGACGGTAGGCAGAGCTTGGTCGTCCACCGAGAATCGATCCGAGGCCCATGTCGATATTGGGTGCATCCCAAATAAGCAGTGCCGACGGGGTCTCGTCGGGTACTGCTGAATATGAATGGCCCCGGGATGTGGTGTTTGCGTGGTTGGTCACTTCCGCCTCCACAAGTATTCCCTGATTGTGTGATCCATGCTAAGCCCACGGTTTTCAAATTTCGTGGTGAGCTGCCGGTCGGTCAGGATCGGGGACTCATCCCACGGCCAGCCCTTGTACTCAAGGAGCGGTTCCACGTCGACGCGTTCGTCGATCCACTCGGCATAGCCGGCGTGATCGGTGGCGACGTGGAGTACCCCGCCGGGTTTGAGCCGGGATGCAATCAAATGCAGTGTTCCTGACTGTATGATGCGACGTTTGTGATGGCGCGCTTTGGGCCAGGGGTCGGGGAAAAAGATTCGCACCCCTAATAGCGACTCGGGCGCAATCATGCGATGGAGAACTTCCACGCCATCGCCACGAACCATCCTGATATTGGTGAGGTCTTCCCGGATGAAGGCGCCGAGTAGTTTCGCGAGCCCGGGTTTATAGAGGTCAACCGCGATGACATTGAAGTCGGGTTCGCGGGAGGCCATAGCTACTGTCGACGTTCCCGTCCCCGATCCGATTTCGAGAATGGTGGGGGCGGGCCGGCCGAACCAGCTGTCGGTATCAATAACAGCGTCATCGAGGACGCGGCCGTAGGTTGGCCATTTCTCGTCCCACAGTTCTTGCTGACGGAGTGTCAGTGTTCCTCGTCGGAAGCTCACGGTTCCTAGTCGGGGGTAATCGCGACCATCGTTGACGACGGTTTGCGGGGGCCGACCGTGGGGGAGCTCACCAATTGGGCCTTCAAGATTCGTGGACATCGGGCTTATTTTGCCAGGGAGGCCTACCTTTAATCAATCTTTCGCCGACCGTGTTTCGAGCCTCACGACCACTTTTTCTGGGGAGTTGCTCTGAATTATCTGAGGATTGCGTGGGGATTATGTGGGGAATTTTTCCATTAGGGTTGATAGCCGTGTGGATCCTGGTCATAATATGGGCGCACACAATTGAGCATTATGCTGCGCCAGGGGATGGGCGCGGCACATTAATCACTCATTAATCAGGGGGGACAGTATGCAGCTGGAGATGTCGGTCTCGTCGCTCATCCGTTTTATTCAAATGTCGTATCCGCATAGCAATAGCGAGGCCCGACGCTTTTTTGACCACGCTGTAACTCATGTGAACTCCCCATCGGAGGTCTCGACCGCTTTGGAACAGAGTGCTGCGGTAGATCCTGCGATGCGTGATCGAATACAAGAGATTATCGACGGTCAGGTGGGTGGTGCCGCATGAGCGCGCCTGCGGTTCCTCAACAAACATCGTGGACGGGTGTTCCCGAATCGGACGGCATCGGGCCGATTGATGGAAGACACGATGGGGGAGAACGACATTTCGTCGTCAGCATTATCGGGCCGGACGTGGCGGCGCTCCCTCGAGTAGCTGGTGTGGTGGAGGCTGCCGTACGTGGTGGTTTCCCTGGTGACCCTGAAAATGTGACCTGGGAGGTCGCTATTGCTGCTGGCCCCGAGGTGCAACCTGATGTTGTTGTGGCCGTGGTGCCGCCCGCCGCGCACACGATTATTCCCGATAAGGATCAGCGCATTCTTGAGGCTGTTCGCCGCGCCGTGGATCATGTTGTGATTCTCTCGACGCCTGATGGAGCGCTTTCTGCAGGTTCGGCTGGTGCCCTGTTTTTTCCTGGTGATGGCAAGCAGTTGCCACGTGACTGGGAAGGCATCCCGATTTGTTATTCCGATTATGAGTTGATGACGGTATGCCACCGGTACGCGCAAGAACTCGTGGCATCGTCGACGGCGGATAATCCAGGCAGAAGTGATAGAGCGAGCAATCCCGGCAACAGTGATGTAGTTCGTGGTACGGATAATTCTGATCACGCTCCGGCCGCTGAGGCCACTGATGATGTCACCGACGACGTGGAAGAGTATTACACATTGCCGGTTCCTTCATCGGGGGTATCGACATCGACGCCAAGCTCGGCGACGACGGCTGTCCTCTCTGATATTGGTGTCGTCCGCGTTCCTGAGAAGAAACTCACATACAACGTTTCGCCACGTGTGCTGCTTCCCTCGAGCATCTTGAGAAATTGGTTGCACACAGAGGAAAAACAGCGCCGGGACAGTATGACTGTCACGAACCAAAATTGCCGGGCGATGATGGATCGCGCTGTTCAGGATGCGTATCGGTCGGCATCATCGGCCTGGCGCTCATGCCTTGACCCGAAAGAATTGCCCGAGATTATTGATGCCGCCACGGATCAGCTGAATGATGACCGGCCCGCCGGCACGGAGCCAGTGCCATATATAGATGTGCCCTTCGATCCGCCGGAAGCGAGCGTGACGGAACGAATCTTGATCATTTCCGTTGGGATCAGCCTTGGTCTCGGGGTGGCTCGGGTGGTGGTGATGCCCCTAGTGGGGACCGCGTTCGGGGTCTCAATCAGTCTGGGAATTGCGTTCGGCTTGTTCTGCGCGATTGTGGTCAGTTACATGCGACACCAGCAGCTTCAGAATAATTTTCGACGGGTGGGCGGCGCGGATGCGCTGGCATTAGCACGCGATCAGTGGATTGATCATGCACGTCGGGTGACTAGTCACGCGGAGGAAAAACGAGTGAAACGCCTGCGGTCAGGGGGTTTGCGGACGGTGGCGTTGCAGGAGGCTCTTGCTCATATGGAGATGGCGTCGTCGTTACGCCCGGGCGCTTCACGTGCTGGTGCTCCGCGGTCGGATTCTCTCCGGCAGGGTGGTCCTCGGCCGGATGTTCCGCGACCAGGTATTACCCGGCCGGTCGGCAAATGACGTCATCCGATAAGTAGCGAGAGGCGACGGACATGTCGGATGCATTTTTCTTATTTGACGACGACGAGATGTTGGGGGACTGGTGGGGTGGCCATTCGACGGCCGGGCCCCCGTCGGCGTCGGCGCTCTGTGGATTGACGGACTGTGAGACGGGCCCGCCGGGGGTATCGGGGCTGACGTTGTCGCTCGAGGGAACCTTCTATGACCTGGGTGATGCTCGGCTTGATGCGGATGGTGACGGAACCAGTGACTCGGTGACGCTCTCCGACGATGATGGTTTGACGGTGTACACCGACTCTGATGGTGATGGCATGGTCGACCGGGTGACGACCGTCCGGTTTGACGGGGGATATGCCTCGTGGGCGATGAGTTCCGGCGGTGAGCTGGATGAGGGGCGTGCTGATCAGGAGCACAATATTGGGGGTACTCAGGGGCATAATCTTGAGAGAAGAACGTCGGTACGCAGCTCCCACAACTCCAGCAATGAAATTTCTTATCAAGTACATTCCTTGGGTGGGGCTGTCACCCACCTCACTAGTCACAGTGAGAAGAGTCACAGCGCAGCGGGTGGGGACGAGGGTTCTTCACGTGACGGAACAACCCGAGATCGCGGGTCGGCTACAGGCGATAGGGGATCGTCCAGATCAAAGCAGTGTTTAGACACCTGGACTCGGGGCCGGTGGGAATGCATCGAGCGCGGTAGTTGGGATTGATGACGGTGTGCGTGTCGGAAATGTCCAAGAAAACAAGTAAATCGAACCTCGAAAAGGGTCGTGATTAAACGGGCGAAAAATACCCCCCAAAATGTGAAATTCGTCGCTACACGAATTGGGGTAAAGAGCCTCTTTTTCCCCCTACTTCCGGTTACAGTGGTATCAGAAGCCGGGAACGCGAACAGACCGCGTGGGCGACCGGCACTGTACATCGATGTGAGGAGAAAATCCTATGTCAGCACCTATGATCCCGGGGCTCGAAGGTAACGCCCCTACGACAAACCAAGACATGCTCAATTGGATCGCGGAGTGCGCTGAACTGTGTCAGCCGGATAAGGTCGTTTTCTGCGACGGCTCAGATGAAGAGTGGGAAGCCATCGCAAAAGACCTCGTCGAAAAGGGGACCCTCATCAAGCTGAATGAGGAGAAGCGCCCCAATTCGTACTTAGCCTCATCAGATCCCGCCGACGTTGCTCGCGTTGAATCTCGGACGTTCATCTGCTCGAAGACCCAAGATGGCGCAGGCCCGACGAACAACTGGCGCGATCCGGACGAAATGCGCGCCGAAATGAGCGAGCACTTTAAGGGATCGATGAAGGGTCGGACCATGTACGTGGTTCCGTTCTGCATGGGCCCGATTACCGACCCCGACCCCAAGCTGGGGATCGAGCTCACCGACTCCGGCTATGTCGTGATGTCGATGCGCATTATGACCCGAATGGGCAAGGAAGCTCTCGACAAGATCGGCGACGGCCCCTTCGTGAAGGGCCTGCACTCGGTAGGTGCCCCACTGGAGCCAGGTCAAGAGGACGTCAAGTGGCCCTGCAACGAAACGAAGTACATTACGCAGTTCCCTGAGGACCGCGTGATCTGGTCCTACGGCTCCGGCTACGGTGGCAACGCCATCTTGGCGAAGAAGTGCTACGCCCTCCGCATCGCATCTGTCATGGCCAAGGACGAAGGCTGGATGGCAGAGCACATGCTGATCCTGAAGCTCATCTCGCCCGAGGGCAAGGCCTACCACATTTGCGCCGCCTTCCCGTCCCAGTGCGGTAAGACCAACCTCGCGATGATCCAACCGACGATCCCCGGCTGGAAAGCGGAGGTCATCGGCGACGACATCGCCTGGCTCCACTTCGGCGACGACGGTCGGCTCTACGCAGTCAACCCAGAAAACGGCTTCTTCGGCGTCGCCCCCGGAACGAACTACAAGTCCAACCCCAACGCCATGAAGACAATGGAGCCGGGGAACAACATCTTCACCAACGTTGCGCTGACCGACGATGGCGACGTCTGGTGGGAAGGCCTCGAAAACGAGCCAGACCACTTGATCGACTGGAAGGGTAAGGACTGGACTCCTGACGAAGACTGCTTGTCCTCGCACCCGAACTCCAGGTACTGCGTACCGATTGAACAGTGCCCAGTTGCAGCGCCCGAGTTCAATGATCCGAAAGGCGTGCCGGTCGACGCGATCCTGTTCGGTGGACGTCGCCCCGATACCGTGCCCCTGGTGACCGAAGCTATCGACTGGCAGCACGCCACCTTCATTGGCGCCACGCTGGCCTCCGGCCAAACCGCGGCCGCTGCTGAGGCGAAGGTCGGTACTCTCCGCTACGACCCGATGGCCATGCTGCCGTTCATTGGCTACAACGTGGGTGATTACCTCCAGCACTGGCTGGACATCGGCAAGAAGGGGGGAGACAAACTCCCCAAGGTCTTCCTGGTCAACTGGTTCCGCCGCGGCGACGACGGCCGCTTCCTCTGGCCCGGCTTCGGCGAAAACAGCCGTGTCCTCAAGTGGATCGTGGATCGCATCGAGGGCCGCGTCGATGCCAAGAAGACAGTGGTCGGATACACCGCTTACTCGAAGGACATCGATATCGATGGCCTCGACACGGACCCGAAGGATGTCAAAGCCGCGCTGACCGCACCTGCGGATAAGTGGCAGATGGATCTCTCCGATACCGAGGATTGGTTGAAGAGCTTGGGCCCGAAGGTTCCGCAGGAAATCTGGGACGAGTTCGACTTCCTCAAGACCAGGATCAAGACAGCCAATAAGGATGGCAACAAGGCCCTGGATGAGATGAAGACGAAGTAAAACCTTCCTCTTCCAAAGGAAGCACGCCAAGGGCGCACATCATCTCTGGTGTGCGCCCTATGCGTGTAATATTGCTGGTCATGAGTCATGATCATCCAGTAGTACGGCACACCATCTTCCAAAACTCTCTAATGACTGCTTTGTTAGATGGTATTTACGACGGAGAAATGACCATCGGCGAGTTACTGGGTAAAGGTAACTTCGGGTTGGGGACCTTCGATGCCCTCGATGGGGAGATGGTCATTATCGACGGGGTCTGTTACCAGTTGAAACACGACGGAACAGCCCGCCCCGCGGAACTCGAGCAGCGGACACCCTACGCGGTGGCAACGAACTTCGTGCCCCGCATTGTCCGCGAAGCACCATCACACATCAGCCGGGCGGACCTGTCGTCATTTATCGACAGCATGACCCCGTCGGAAAACTACATGTATGCCCTGCGTATCCGCGGAAAATTCACTGAGGTGCGAACTCGCACCGTGGTTCGCCAAGAGCGCCCCTATCGGCCCATGCACAAGGTCACCGAGGAGGATGCCGCCCAGGTATTTAATGACGTATCGGGCGTCATCGCTGGCTTCCGCACCCCCATTTATGAAAAAGGAATTTCGGTTCCGGGCTGCCACGTGCACTTCATTGACGACGATCGCACCAGCGGTGGCCACGTCTTGGACTTCGAGCTCGAAGAGGGCGTCATTGAGCTATGCCCCGGGACGGACCTCGAGCTCAAGCTCCCATTGACGCAAGATTTCTCCCGTGCGAACCTCGCCCCGGAGGATTTAGACGAGAAACTCCACACAACCGAGGTGAAAGACTAGTGTCTACGGCCCGTCGAGGAGCGAACGTGATAGAGGCGTGGCGTCCGCGATTTCATGTGACGCCGGCGGGTGGCAGGCTTATGGCACCCAACGGTGTGGTGACAGATGACGGGCGTCTTCATGTCTTCTTTGCCCACGACCAGTGCTTCCCGGTACAGAATTCACGCCTTCGCTGGGGGCATGCCAGCGTTGTGGTGACCCCGGGCCCAGATGGGCACACCCCGCGGCTGAGATCCGAATGGCGCTTCCACCCGGACGTGCTGGTTCCCAACCACGACTATGACCGGGATGGGTGTTTGTCAGGCAGCGCTGTTCGTGACGACGACGGCACCGTGCGTCTGGTGTATACGGGCATTGTTGCTCCCCAGGGGGAGGGGCGTCGCGTTCACAACTCGACGCCGGCCGAAGACTCAGCATCCGGTCATTTTTCAGCAGATTGGTGCAACGCGTCGGTGAACCTGGCCGCCTTGTTTGACACCAGTGGCCGGCATGGCGGGTGGTGTCGCCCAAGTAGTCATAACCCCTTGTTAGATAGCGCTTCCTCCCCGGAGGGAGCCTGTGGCCCGTTCGTGTTCCGAGACCCCGATTCGCCATATGGGGGCTGGCGGATGGTTTTGGGTTCGGTGCAGGAGCCGTCGTTAACCTTGTACCGCTCGGATAATCTGCGGACATGGACGGCGGACGGTCCCTTGACCCTCGACACAACGGATGCCGAGGAGGGCGACACCTTTGATATCGTCCCGGAGGCGTCAACATGGGAGTATCCCAATCTGCTCCGTATGCGTGATTGCTCAACGGGGGAGGATAAGGATGTTCTCGTGGTCAGCATGCGGGGTGTCTCACCGCACGCGCATCATTTTGCCAGTTCAGCACAGTGTGTGTATTGGGTTGGCCGGCTTGAAGGGACAACATTCCACATTGAACGCGGGTGCAGTGAACTGGATCTGGGCCACGAGTTTTATGCCGCCCGGTTCGCGCCAGTGACGGGCGATGATGCAGCCGTCAATGATGCGATAATGATCGCCTGGGCCGGTTTGCCGGATGCGGATGACCAGCCGACGGCGGACGATGGGTGGGTTCATTGTCTGACGATGCCGCGACGTGTTCGCCTGTGTGGCGGGCGACTCGTTCAAGAATTCGTGACGACGTCGTCGGCGGCCGCAGATGTGGCGTCGGGTGTGATTGATTCCGCGATCATCCCCGAAACGAATGTGTACGGCACGATGGTGGGGGTGCGTCGGGATATCCCGGAGCCACGTCATCGCTCCCACCTGGGGTTAGTGTCGGCGGACGGAGTCCATATTGATGTGGACATGATGCGTAACAAAGCCGGTGACCTGCTGGTTCGCATCGATCGGACGGAGCAGTCGTACCACGACGGACCCGATGTTCGCGGTGTCATGATTCTGTCTGAGGCGATTGACAATTATCGCAACAATATTGGTAAGGCGGAATTGTTGTTGAGCGTGGACGGATCGATAATGGAAGCTGGCGTTGCGGGGTACACCTTGACCTCGCGGCTATTTTTGAATCGTGGGGATCATTGGGCCGAGGAGACGTGGTCATAGCTGGTGAAATGGTGGAACAGGTTTATAGAGCTTTCCGGGCGGGAAGTTCGTAACTTTTTCTCTCTGCCGGAATCTCCGGGGACGGGTCGGTACACGATCCACGGGATGTTTACGGGCCTCATTACTCTTTTCACCTTGGCCATTGTTTTCTCGCCAGTGCTGGCCATGCCGGGTCTGACGGGCGTATTTATCGCAATGTCGGCCCGTGATATGCCCCCGCTACGCCGGCTCCGCATTCTTATCGTTTTCGGTGTGTGCTTTGTCGCGTCGCAGGCATTGGGCGTTGTGATCTCCGGCAACATCATGGTCATGGTTGTGGTGATGGCACTGATGGGCTGCTTCGGCAGCATCGTTTACCACAGCTTGATTACCTTCCCCCCGGGCGCCATGCAGTACGTCATTGCCTGTGCCGTGGCAACATACCTACCCACCAGGGGGGTCGACGGGGTAACTCTGGTGACAGCAGGTGCGTGCGGGTACGTCATGGCGCTGTGTATTTCAATGGGTTTGCAGTTGGTGGACCGCAACAAAGCGATGCGCGACGACATCACCGCGGCGGAGGACGCCGTGGAGGCGATGCGTGAGGAAAATCTGACGCACACAGAAGCCGCCCGACGTCGTGTGACGGCGCATGCAGCAGTTTTTACAGCCTTGGAGGATGTGCGCTTGGGATATGGTTGGGGGCGCCAACTCAAGCCACTGTCGACATTCGGCCGGTACGCTGAGAAAAAGACCCGGGATATCCACACGCAGTTCGTAGAAGCTGTTGTGTGGCGTCGGTGGCACACACTCCGCAGGATGAAGTATCGCGTGAATGCGGACCACCCGCCGAAATTGTCGCGCGTATCGCCGCATTTGGGCCCGCCGTCGGCTCTTCGTCGTGTGAAATGGTCGCTGAGTTTTCGCTCGGCAGCAGTGCAAATTGGACTGCGCATGGGCATGTCAATCTTCCTGACGGGGGCGCTGACCTACGGTTTGGGTTTTGGCCACCCGTATTGGGCGGTGATGACCTCCGCCATGGTGCTGAGCTTGGGCAAAGACCGGATTAGTACAACGCACCGCGGGTTCGATCGCGTCGTCGGCACGTTGGTAGGTATCGCCTTATTCGGCGTAATCCATGTCATCGATCCACCGACGGTACCTCTGCTTTTGATCTGTGCCCTTCTGTATTCGACCACCCTGTTCACCATTGGGCGCAACTACGCATTGGGGTCGGTGTGGATCACCGCAATGATCCTCCTGATTCTTAACACCGCGCCCACCAACAACTTGACCGCCACCGAGATTGTCTCCCAGCGCGCAGGGGAAACAATTATCGGCGCCATCGTGGCTCTCTTTGTGTTGTGGGCTACAGGGTCCTCCCGGGCGCCGACGTCGATCGTGCGGAGGCAGGCTCGTCGTGTTCTTCTTGCCGACGGTTTCCTGTTGGATTATGTGGCGGAGCGGACGGACCTGACGCGTCCGGGCATAGTGGCGCGTCGCCAAGTGTTGCTCGAGCTCAGCGCATCTCGTCGGATGGAGGAACTATATGCTCGTGACTTGCCCAAGGACCTGGCCGAGTGGGAGGACCTCTCGGCGCTGATTAACGAGTTCTCGTATGTCGTGTTGTGCGGCTGTTGGGTCGAAAACCCCGACGAGGTGATTGATGCGCGGCGGGCGCGCCGGGCACTGAACGAAATGATCCGACGCTTGCCCACGATTGATGGCATTCCGCTCGACACGAACAACGCCAGCGACCTCATGAAGCGCGTGCTGGTCGCGGCCAGGCCTACGTCAATGACTCCATAGGCTCGAAGCGTTTACCGTATTTCGCTGCGAGTTCACGAGCACGTGCGACGAATCCGGGGATACCTCGGGTGGGGTAATCGTCCCCTGCGTCGGCGGGGAGATCAGCATCCTCAGGCCGTGCGTAGTTCTTGATGTACTGGCGCGTTCCCCCAGTCCACGCCGGGAATCCGATCCCCATAATCGAGCCGATGTTCGCGTCGGCATCGTCCATCAGCACACCCTCGTCGACGCATTTCTGTGTTTCCAGAGCTTCGGCGAAAAGGATTCGTTCCCGCAGGTCAGCGAAGGTGGGGGCACCCTCGGAGGGCTGGTTAGGGGCAACGTCGCGCCGTCCAACGTGGTCCCTGTTGGAAACCTTTGTTTCGTAGTCACCGATGGACACACGTCCCGCACCTAGTTCCGTCCACAGGCCATCCCATAGACCAGTGCGCTTCCCGTCGGTGTAGGTGTAGAACCCTCGGCCTTCGAGTTTGCCTGGCCGGTCATAGTCGTCGAGCATCGCATCGACGATGGTGGCGACGCCGCCGTCATCAACTTGAACACCGGCTGCATGGGCGGCCTTGGCGTTTTCGGTGTTGATTTTGCGCACGAGCTTGAGATTGAGTTCGTCGGTCAGCTGCAAGGGCGGTGCCGGGTAGCCGGCTTGGCGGCCTGCTGTTTCGATGACGGCAGGGTCGATGCCCTCGGCGAGCATGCGTAGGGATTCATCCAGCATGAACCCGATGACGCGTGACGTGTAGAACCCGCGAGAATCGTTGACGACGATGGGCGTCTTGCGGATTTGTTGCGCGAAGTCGAGCGCCCCGGCGAGAGTCTCGTCATCGGTTTTGTCGCCTTTGATGACCTCGATGAGCGGCATCTTGTCCACGGGGGAGAAGAAGTGGATGCCGATGAAGTTCTGGGGGCGAGTGACGCCCTCGGCGAGGCCCGTGATCGGCAGCGTCGAGGTGTTGGATCCGAGGAGGCAGTCGTCGGGGACGGCCTCCTCAATTTCGGCCCACACTTTGTGTTTGAGCTCAGTGTTTTCAAAGACCGCTTCGATGACGATGTCGCAGTCCGCGAGGTCGGCGTAGTCGGCTGTCGGTGTGATGCGGTCCAGGAGTGCTTGCGATTTTTCGGTGGTGGTACGTCCCCGGTCCAGTGCTTTCTTCTCCAGCCCCTCCGAGTACGCCTTTCCTCGTTCGGCGTTGGCCAGTTCGACGTCTTTCAACGCGACCTCTAGTCCCGCCTTTGCGGCAACGTAGGCAATGCCTGCGCCCATCATTCCGGCGCCGACCATGCCCAGCTTTTTGAACCTTTTCTTTTCGACATTCTTGGAACGCGAACCCCCGCCATTACAGTGCTGCAGATCAAAGAAAAACGCCTGCATCATGTTGGTCGCTGTAGGTCCGGTGACCAGCTCAACAAAGTAACGGGTTTCTATGTCGAGGGCGTGGTCGAAGTCCACCTGTGCGCCCTCAACCGCTGCGGAAAGGATCGCTTTCGGCGCGGGCATGGGAGCGCCCTTGATTTGCTTGGTCACCGTCGCGGGAAATGAAGGAAGAATGCTCGCTAGCTTGGGCGATGTGGGGGTTCCGCCAGGAATGCGGTAGCCCTCACGGTCCCATGGCTGCGAAGGTTCAGGGTTGCTGGACAGCCAATCGCGTGCGGCGTCGATGAGCGTGTCAGAGGCGACGACATCGTCGATGAGGCCGAGTGCTTTAGCCTGCTCAGGACGCATGCGCTTGCCCGTGGTGAGCACTGACATGAGTGCTTCTTGAATCCCCAGCATGCGGACAGTGCGTGTCACACCGCCACCACCTGGCAGAAGACCCAGAGTCACTTCGGGAAGGCCAATAGTGGAACCATGAGCATCGGCGGCGATGCGATAGTGGCAGCTCAACGCGATTTCTAACCCGCCCCCGAGGGCCGCACCGTTAATCGCGGCAACAACGGGCACGCCGAGCGTTTCCAGCGCGCGAAGATCCTTTTTCATGCTGGTTAGCATGTCGTAGGTGGCTTGGGCGTCGTCGGGGCTCGTGTTAATCATGGAGGTGATATCGCCACCGGCGAAGAACGTTTTCTTCGCAGACGTGATGATGACGCCCGTGACTGCCTTGTCGTCGACGGCCGCGGTGAGTTTCTCCACCGTGTCGTGGAGGCTCGCGCGGAATGCGTCGTTCATCGTGTTAACGGGTGAGGCGGGATCATCCATGGTCAGGGTGACAATTCCGGAATCGTCAGTGTCCCAGTGGATCGTTGTGTTGGTCATCGTAGGCTCCTTGGGCTGGTGAGTGTGGTCATTCGTGTCGGCGTTGGCCTGGGTAAACATTGGTTAGATGTTGCTTTTCACCATCGACTAGATGCGTTCGATGATGGTGGCGACCCCCATACCACCAGCGACGCAGAGTGTGATCAGCGCGTAGCGGCCGCCAGAGCGGTGGAGTTCGTCGACGGCGTGTCCGATCAGCATGGCGCCGGTCGCGCCGAGCGGATGGCCCATGGCGATGGCTCCACCATTGATGTTGAGTTTTTCGTCGGGAATTTGGAGCTCGCGCTGTGCGCGGAGGACGACGGCTGCAAAGGCTTCGTTAATTTCCCACACATCGATATCGTCGGCGGTGAGCCCCGCTTTATGGAGTGCAGCACGTGCAGCAGGTGCGGGGGCGGTCAGCATGATTGTTGGTTCGACGCCGGTGGTGGCGGTGGCCACGACGCGAGCACGGGGAGTAAGCCCCATGTCGGTACCAGCTTGTTCAGTGCCAATGAGCGTCATGGCGGCGCCGTCGACAATGCCTGAGGAATTGCCTGCATGATGAATGTGATTGATGTGCTGAACCTGCGGGTACCGGGTCAGTGCGGCCGCGTCGAAACCCCCGATCCTCCCCACTTTGGCGAACGACGGCTTGAGCCCGGATAGCGATTCGACGGTCGCGTCAGGGCGTATGGTTTCGTCCTTATCGAGAAGCTGGAGGCCATTCTGGTCTGTGACCGGGACGACGGAGTTGGCAAAACGGCCCTCAGCCCACGCGTGAGCAGCGCGTTGGTGAGACCGTGCCGCGTAGGTGTCGGCGTCCTCTCGTGTGACATTATCCAATGTGGCAATAAGGTCGGCGGAAATTCCCTGGGGAACAAAGTCCGTGTGGAAGGCAGTTTCGGGGTCCATCGCCAGGGCTCCGCCGTCGGATCCCATGGGAACCCGAGACATGGATTCCACCCCTCCGGCCAGAACGAGGTCATCCCACCCGGAGCGAACTTTAGCGGCGGCCAAGTTGACCGCGCTGAGGCCCGACGCACAATAGCGGTTCACCTGAACGCCGGTGGCGGAGTAGGGGAGGTCCGCCATGAGCGCCGCTGTCCGCGCGATATCCATTCCCTGGTCCCCGACGGGTGTCACGCAGCCGGTGATGACGTCGGAGATGCGTTGTTCGTCGATATCGGGGTTGCGCCGGCGAATTTCTTTAATAAGCGTGGTGAGGAGTGTGATCGGTTTCGCAATGTGCAGCGAGCCCGTGCTTTTCCCTTTGCCACGGGGTGTTCGAAGCGCCTCGTAAATGAATGCTTGGGGTTGGGTCTCGGCGGCAGGTGCCATGTGGTTTCTCCCTGGTTGATCATTGTCGTACAAGTGCGTACGCGTTCGTGCAGTCTGTACGCATTCGTGCGCGTTCGTGCAGGTGGTGTGCGAGCGCACTCACATACCCGTTTAAATGTGTTATGAGTCACTATATGTGAGTGGGGTGGAAATGTGTCGGGAGAACAGGAATAAATTTTTCATGGGGGTGCCCGACGGCGACGCTTGAAGCTACGGCCTCCTATCTAGCTCGCTATCTCCTCAGCTCAGCCACGTCTACGATGAATGATGGTTCAGGTATTTCATGGCTGCGCGTCCCCCTCGATGGCCCGCGCGCGTAGCACCCACGGTCGAGGCGGTCGATCCATAGCCGAGAAGGAAAATGCGTGGATCTCGTTCAACGCGCACTTCATCGCGCATTTTTATGCCGCCGCCGGGCATGCGTAATTTCAGCGGTGCGAGGTGCTCGAGCGCATGGCGGAACCCCGTGTTCCAAAAAATGACGTCGACGGTTTCGTGGTGGTGGGCGTCGTACGGTTGCCAGCTTTCGGGAACGACGAGGTGATCGGATGAGCTGGGCCCAAGACCATCCGCCGACGCCGATGTCGGTGGCTCAAAGTCAACGCCGTCACTAGTAATGCGGGTGAACATTCCGCGGCTCACCAGGACGCCCTCGCGGACACCGTTGAGGTAGGTATCCCATAGCGGAATGCCGGTGGTTCGTACCACACTGGCGGGCTCGTCGCCGGCATAGGTGCGTTCGCGAACAGCCTGTTCAACATCGCGGCCCCACCGCGTATCGAATGTGCGGTCGGTGAAATTAGGTGGCCGACGAGTTGCCCACATCGTTTCTGTCACAGGGGCAAGTTGAAGAAGAAACTGCACGGCACTCAAGCCACCCCCAACGACCAGCGTTTTCTTGCCCGCGAAGTCGTCGGCAGTAGTGAAATTCACTGTGTGGAGCTGTTTGCCCTGAAAGTCCGCAATGCCGGGAATATAGGGAATGTACGGGTGCGTCCACGTTCCCGTCGCATTTAAGACGACGTTGCAGGTCACAGAAGAGCACGTCCCGCCTTTCACCCACACCACGGTGAGCACGTCAGTGCTTTCTTCGTCGCTGCTGCACACGCCGATGACCTTCGCTGGTCGCTCCACGGCAAGTCCGAATTTCCGCTCATACTCGCCGTAATACTGGGCGACGACGCGCGACGCGGGAATGTCCGGGTCAGGGTCGCCGAGCGGTAAGCCGGGAAGGTCGGCAATCCCGTGGGTGGCATCGAACGTGAGCGAGTCCCACCGGTTTCGCCACGCACCGCCAGGGCCGTCATTGGAATCAATAATGAGGAAGTCGTCCCCGGGTGTGAGACCACGGTGGACGAGTTCATGAGCGCCGGCAAGACCAGCTTGTCCTGCACCAATAACGACTGCCCGGTAGTGGTCTTTCATGCCTCCTCAGTGTAGCTAAGCGCAGGGGAGTGGCAGGTGGGAGTGGCAGAGGTGTTTACCGACTGCCCGTTGACAGCCCGCGCGTTCACAGCCCGGGTGTTTACAACAGGATCGGAGCCATAAGGAATCCGAGAAGAACACACACCGTAATGGACACCGTGCCGGGCAGGACGAACGGGTGGGAGAGCGGCGTTTTGCCCACGCGGGTGGAGCCGGTGTCGTCCATCTCCATCGCCGCAACCGTCGTCGGGTAGTTGGGGAGCAGGTAGTAGTTAGACACCGCCGGGTAGCTGGCCACCAATGCCGTTGCCGGGAGGCCGAGTTTCACGAACAGCGGCATGAAGGCGGACGTCGTCGCGGCATGGGAGAACATGAGCGGGGCGGCGAAGTAGAAGAACACGGCAGAGAGCCATGGTTGCGAATGCAAAGCGCCCGACAGGCCGTGGGAAATCGTGTCGGCGTAGTGGCTGACGAACATATTTCCTAACCATGCGAGGCCCATGATGCAGATAGCTGCGGTCATGCCGGAACGGAAGGTTTCCTGAGTGGTGATCTCGCCGAAGGGCTTCTTCGCTAGACCACAAATGACGGCTGCCGCGGTGAGCATGACGGCCATAATCGCCAGCGTCGCACTCAGCGGCGGGTTATCGACAATTCCCAGCTCTTTCGAGGTGACCGTCGCGTAGGTGACCACCAAAATAAGAGCAAACAGGAAGACCCACAAACTAGGAACTGCGCTCTTCGCCGGAGTGTAGTTTTCAATACCAGCTGCCGACGGCTTCACAAGGCCTTGCTTCTTCCGCTCCTGGTAAACGGGGTCATCGGCCAGTTCCTTACCCTGTCGAGCGGCCACAAATGCGCCGGCCGCGCACCCGATGAACGTCGTCGGGATAACAATCGCTAAGCATTGCAAGTATCCAACATGGAAGGGATCCAAAGCGACGACCAGCGCGGCCATAGCAGCAGAAATCGGCGACGCCGCCACACCAATTTGCGACGCCACGACGGCAATGGAGAGCGGCCTGGAGGGCCGAATTCCGCGCTCTTTAGCAACGTCGACAATGATCGGGATGACTGAGTATGCGGTGTGGCCAGTTCCGCACAGGAGTGACATGACGAACGTGACCAGGGGAGATAAGTAGACGATCTGTTGTGGGTGCTTGCGTAAAAGCCTCTCGGTCAGGTGAACCAAGTAATCCATCGACCCGGCCACTTGTAGGGCGGCCACGGTGCAAATAACAGCCATGATGATTCCGATAACAGCCCACGGAATATCGTCTGTCGATGTTGAGACCCCGGTGATGGCGAGTACTAGGACACCTGCTGCACCCGCGAATCCAATGCCAATTCCCCCGAAACGAGCCCCCAGAACAATGAAGGCAAGAACGATAAGGAGATGAAACCAAATCATCAGTCACTCCGTTCAGCGCAATTTAATTTTGTGATGATAAGCCGAAAACAGATTAGGACTACCGCCGGGCCCGACGCTATCCCGAACCCGCATATGCCGGTGTGACATTTCTAATGACTGTGATTTTGATCAAGTAGCAGAGCGATAAAATAGTTAACGTGCTCAACGGGTCAACGCGCTCGCGCAATTAGAGCGAACCAGGGGTTTCTGGGGACTTCCCTGCAGGTCGGCGGCTGGCTTGTCGCGCGTCGAAATACAAGTACAACCCGGCCAGGATTAAGATCATCCCGCTCACGCCCGTTATCCAGGGAACGGCCTTACTCCAGATATTGAGCGGCTTAATCACTCTCTGAATATCGTGTAGCCGTGCGTCTTTCGTACGGTCACCCCACTGAGCGTCGAAGTGAAGCATAGTCCGAGAAGGAGAGGCTAATTCTTTATCCTGATTTTCCTTAATCGTTTTTGCTTCATTGTAATTTTGGGCATAAAAAACCCATAACGTGACCGAATTATTCGTTATTATTCCGGTCGCTGGTTCAACATTTATCGTTCGGGTAGCCACATAATAAGGATCCATTTGGATAGGGGCACCGGAACTCAATCCCCACGAGGACGCAGGAATGTTCCGCCGAAGTCTGTCTAATTCCTGCCGCTGTTCCTCCGAGGCATTGCCCGCATTGTCCATGAGCCGCCGTTGCGCATCATAAAGGTTGACGGGCCCCAGGTCCTGGCTGAACTGATAAACATCAATTCCCTTCGAATACACATCTTTTCCGCGCTGCTGAATCGCGTTCACAAAATCGATGGGGGTCGCGGTACCGGTGGCAGCATCAAAGAACCGGTATGACCGTCGTTCAGACCCGAAGGGGAATCGAAATTGGTAGCCATCGCGAACGAAATCATTGATGGATACCTTCACATCGTCGCCCATCCCCAAGGCGGATAAATCCATCGCAACAGAGGACTGAGGCTTTTTCGAGGGGAACGCCGTGTGGCGGTTCACCACGACCTCATCGTGGATCGACCCGATCTCATTATCCGCGTCTACCTGGTTCTTCGCGTCCGAGCCGCCCTCTCTTTCCGGAGTGTCCAGGTCGCCGGCGTAGAGCGTCGATACTGCGCGAAGTTTTGTGGTCTTTTTCGACGACGACGCCGTCGTCACTTTTTCGCTCGCCCGCAGCGGCACGTCTGTTTCGATGTAGCAGCGCGTCGGCATGGCCTGTCCGACGCAGGCCGGATCCGAGGAATGCGATGCGGAGGGGCGGCCAGCCTTAAACGCTGCCGAGTCGATGAGGATCCCCCGAGTTGGCGCCGTAGACACGTCGTAGTCGATATCCGTCGGCAATTCCTTGAGCGAGGGGACGATGAACGTCGGCGCTGCAATGGCAATGACTAATAAAATGGCGCCGGCGCATAAGGAGCTGCGGGTGATAGCTCGGCGGTGCCGTGCGCCGAATGCGCTACCGGGAAGTCTGGACAAGACGCTGCGGCCACCCGCGTTCGCATTCACGGACTCTCCTCATCGACGGTGTGATGTTCTAACCCTAGGTGGGGGATACGATCTGCGTCTACTTCCTGTCTCAGTCGACGGGGCACCAGGTAGGCACCAGGCGGGCGTTGGTGGATATCAGGGTGCCCCGCGATGTGCCCTGGATCGCGACTACTTGCTGTCGGGAAGCGGAGGAACGATAAGCACCGGCTTGCCGGAGTGGCGCAACACGTTATCCGACACGCTGGCCTGGAAGAGCGACTTGAACCCGGTGAGGCCACGTGTACCGGACACGATGACGTCGGCGTGAAGCTCTTCGGCGGCATCGACGATAGCGCTCCAGATGGTGGTGGCGGACTCCACCAAGAACGGTTCTGCCTCAAAGCCGTTCTCGCGGGCGATCTGTACCCCTTCTTTGCACGTCTGGAGGGCTTCAGCGTGTGCGGGGTCGCCGTCCTCGGGGTTGTCGGCAGGCTGGTAAATGGCGCCAGCCATGGAGGCTCCGACGCCACGGTTAGCTTGGTGCTGCAGCGGCTCCCATGCCGTCAAAATGTACGCGCGCGGGGTGCTGAGGAAGCGGCCCGCATATTCCAGTGCCCGCTTCGCTTCGACGGAGCCGTCGTAGGCGATGAGCATGGTGTCTTTGTGGCCTCCATTGTTGGCGTCGGGGGCGTGATTCGTCGGTTCTGTGTGAGCTGAAGTGGTGTCAGACATTGGAAATCCTCTCGGTCGATACGATCCCAGTGTAGGTCTCTTAGTTTAGGTACGGGGTTAGTGCATATAAGCTAATCGCTGTGTCTAGTAGTAAACACGCGCGTACGTCCGCTGGCCCCGGACGAAAACATCACCGTGCTGCCTGGTGGTCACTAGGTTTTCTGCTTTTCCTGTTGCTGATGGCGGGAATTGCATATGCCACTGATTTAGTGATGAGCCAGGGGCAGGTTCCCCGTGGCGTCAAGGTTGGTGGCGTCAGCATTGGTGGAATGAGTAAAACAAGTGCGGATACTATGCTCCGCAATGAACTAGGAGATAAGGTTCGCGAGCCTGTCTCTATCAATGCTGGCGATATGACTTCGTCACTTGATCCGACGATGTCCGGTTTACGGGTGGACTGGGATCAGACGATCGAGAACGCCGGCCATCAACCGAAGAATCCGTGGACCCGCATTGAGGCATTCTGGAAAACCCGCGAAGTCGGCATTGTTAACGATGTTGATGAGGGTTCCTTAGACAATGCGCTCCAGCGTGTTGATAAAGAACTCACCCGCGAGCCTGTCAATGCCGAGCTGTCTATTGGTTCCGACGGTAAAGCCGATGTTAAGGACCCAGTCACTGGCCAAAGGATTAACCATGATGAGCTGGCCGAGAATGTGTCTAAACATTGGTTGAACACCACCCGCGTTGTGGAGATTCCGGCTGAAGAAGTTGAGCCTGAGATCGGTGAGAAAGCGGTTAAGCAGGCAGAGCGGGATGTCCTCAATAAAGTTGTCTCTGGCCCGTTAATTTTTAAGGGCTGCGATGATGTGAGCGGAATTATTGCTCCAGAAGATATGGGGCAAATCGTTACCTTCCGGGCCGATGGTGACCATTTCACAGCCGACTACGACGACAGTGCCGCGAAGTCGATTCTTTCCTCGCAATTAAGCTCCACCGAGCGAACAAAGAAGGATGCAGATGTCCTTATTGGCGACGACGGTTCGGTCACGGTCACATCGCCTAGCCAAGATGGTGTGAGCATTAACTGGTCAAAAACCCTCGATGATTTGCAAGGGAAATTGACGAATACCACTGTCCGTGATTATGACGTCGCCTACACGGATGATAAAGCGACGTTTACAACGGAGATCGCGGAAAAGGCCGACTTTCGTGAGACGATGGGGGAATTCACGACGGGGGGATATGCGGCGGATTCCGGGGTCAACATTCGCCGCGTGGCGGAAATGGTGAATGGCGCCATCGTTTCTCCAGGTCAAACTTTTAGCCTGAATGGATTCACGGGCCCTCGTGGGGAAGCGCAGGGATTCGTGAAAGCCGGCATCATTAAAAACGGCCATTCGGATGAAGGCGTTGGCGGGGGAATCAGCCAGTTTGCTACGACGCTCTATAACGCCACCTATTTCGCGGGAATGACCGATGTGGCACATACGCCTCATAGTTATTACATTTCTCGATACCCTGCGGGCCGGGAAGCCACCGTGTACGAAGGCTCCATTGATTTAAAATTTAAAAATCCTTTTGATACGCCGGTCATGATTAAAGCATTCACCGGTGATGATGATATTACTGTGCAGATTAAGGGCATTCCACAGGTGAAAGTGGATTCTATTCAGGGGGAGAAAACAAACTTCACAAGCCCATCCTCACAGCAATTGTCAGGTCCTGATTGTCATCCCTCATCGGGGTCCCAAGGATTCACCGTGACGGATACGCGCGTTGTGACGTCATTATCCACCGGGCAGGAAATTTCCCGTGATACAACGACAACCAAATATGATCCGTCGCCAAAAATAACCTGTTCTTAGAGAGGTACTCGTGAGCTTTCCTTCGCCCCGTGATTTGTCGTCACAGGGACCGGCATTCCCCGATCCATATTCGGGAGGCCCATACTCGGACGCTGTAGGTAGCCCCTCGGTTTCGTCGCGCCGTCGAGGAGTTGGGTGGGGGCTGGTGACCCTCGTCGTCGGCGTTATCGCCTATTCCGTCGTGATGCGCGTCATGGTTCGGACGGATAACCTCAATCTTTTTCCGACGCTGCTCCTCATCGGCGCAGTTACGGTTCCGCTTGCTGTGCTTTTTGTTGCCTACGCTGCCGACCAGCGCGTTCACGGCCACGAGGGGCTGGTTGCGCTCACCGCTGTTTTTGGCGGAATCGTCGGGACAACCACTGCAGGTTCGTTAGAGTTCGACGTCTTACACCGCATGCCTTGGTTAGGCATGTTGGCTGTGGCCGTCATCGAGGAAACGGCCAAGCTCATTGTCCCCGGAGTGATTTACCTGTGGGGTCGGCGTCGGACTGCGGGAATGGGTGTTGTGCTGGGCGTCGCCTCCGGTGCCGGGTTCGCCGTGCTGGAAACGATGGGGTACGGCCTTAATGCGCTTATTGCTACGCACGGGAATGTGGACGCCGTGAGTGCGACCCTCTTGCTGCGTGGGCTCTTGTCCCCGGCGGGCCACGTGGCGTGGACAGGGTTCACAGTGTGGGCGTTGTGGCGGTGCGCTGATACGCCTGCACCGAGCAATGGCCGACGGGTGTTTGTCTGGGCCTGGGTAACCGCGGTCATGCTGCACGCTGTGTGGGACGGAACATCCTTGTGGATCCTGCACATCGGCGTCGTATTCATCAGCGTGCTCGGATTACTATCTCTGATCGTGTGGTCGCGGTCGACCTCTCGTCGCAAATCGACGTCTTCGTGGGAGGTTGCGTGACAGCGACTGACATCTATCCGGATCACAAAAATGATCAGAGTCTCAAGGATCGAGCTAGTCGAGATCGATCGGTGAAGGAACGGTGGACTAAGCATTGTCGCCGTCGGTTCGCTAACAGAGGTACGTATCGCTATCGGCTTCCGGGGCTACGATCTCTTTCGCAGGATCAATTAGTCACGACGCGTCGTGTGGGAATGGCCTTATGGGTAGTGGCGGTCTGTGCGATCGGCGTACTCGCCGGCTGGTCGGAAGTGGGATCGCTGCTGGTTCCACTGCTTTTTGTCAGTTTCGCAATTTATTCGTTAGGGCACAGCCGCCTGGCCTACATTCTGGTGGACTGGGGCCTGTTCATTCTCTTTCTGCTCGCATATCGGGGAATCAAAACCGTCGTCGGTTGGATGGGGATTCCGGTCCAATGGCACTTGGCTCCCGATGTTGATCGCTGGCTTTTCGGCGGAACACTGCCGAATGTGTGGCTTCAAGAACATTGGCGCTACGCGGATGCACCCTGGTGGGAATTCATTCTCATGGCTGTGTATTCCTCATATTTCTTCATGCCCTACACGGTGGCGTTTATTGAATGGTTACGGTCACGCGCGGAATTTCGTCGATACATTGTTGGTTTGCTCGCCGTTTCATTTATTGGTTTGGGAATTTATGTTTTTGTTCCCGCGGCTCCTCCGTGGGCGGCAGCGCGGTGCACACCTGCCGACGTAGCCGACCAGCCTTCTCATACGCCGTGTATGTTCTCCGCTGAACATGCTGGTGAGGGTTCTATCTTGGGCCCGGTGAACAATAAGAATGACTCGCCCGAACCCTGGGTTGAACGCCTCACTGCCCATGCGTGGAGCCAGATTGCCCCCTTTGGTCTGGCTGATGGCGTCAAAGATTTTCAGGACGGTGCCCGCCGTGAGGAACGCACTGATGGTCCGACCTTAGGTCCTGTGGAGCCTGTCCCCGTGGGCGAAGGCCCGCTCGCTAAAGCACAAGCGTCGTCGAATTTGGTCTCGGCGATTCCGTCCTTGCATGCCGGAATAACGATGTATTTCGCTACTTTTCTGTTCAGCCGTCGTCGGTGGAAATGGGGAAGTATTGCGTTGATTTACGCGCTAACAATGGGATTTGCGTTGGTTTTCTTCGCTGAGCACTACGTTTTCGACATTATTCTTGGATGGACGTTGGCTGCCGCGGTGCCGCTTGTTCAGACGTGGTGGATGTCCCGTCGTCGTAAATCGATTAATAAATAATAAGTAATAGATAAGCTGAACACTTTCGGGTGGGTTCTCTTTTCAATTGGCGTGATGGGCGCTATTGTCCTGCGTAAAGCTCTCACGGAAGATAGACATGCGCGCATCACAGACCGTCCATTCCCAGCTCCCTACGCGTTCTGACCGGCTCGATTCATTGCCTTTCGGTCGCGAACATCGCAAACTTCTCGTTGGTTCAGGTGTCGGGTGGGCTCTGGACGCCATGGACGTCGGTTTGATCAGCTATGTGATGGCCGCGTTGGTGGCAGAGTGGTCCCTGTCGAACACGCAAGCCTCCTGGTTGGGATCCATTGGTTTCGTGGGCATGATGATTGGCGCCTCCGTCGGCGGTTTGCTCGCTGACAAGTGGGGGCGCCGCAATGTTTTCGCCCTCACCCTGCTGACTTACGGCATCGCGACGGGTGCCGCGGCGTTTTCCGTCGGCTTAGTCATGCTGCTGATCCTGCGCTTCATCGTCGGCGTGGGCCTTGGTGCGGAATTACCGGTCGCGTCGACGCTGGTCTCTGAGTTTGCCCCGCGGAAGAACCGCGGGCGCATCGTTGTGGCGTTGGAATCGTTCTGGGCGGTCGGCTGGATCATGTCCGCGCTGCTCGGTTACTTCCTGGTGCCGAAGGAATGGGGCGGCTGGCCCGGCTGGCGGTGGGCACTGCTGGTGGGAATCGTCCCCGCCGTCTACGCCCTAGTTGTTCGTCACGGACTACCCGAGTCTGTGCGCTTCTTGGAGAGCCGGGGTCGCCTTGCGGAGGCCGAGCGCAGCGTTCGCCTCTTCGAGAAAGGATCGTCACGTGATTCGACGGTTCCTTTCGATGAAGCAGTGGCGTTGACGCCGACGTCCGTCGCCAAGGGAGATACCACTAAGGGCACGGTGGACGGGGTCACCGTGGAGAAGAACCGCCTAGGTGAGAAAGCTGGTGGAGACTCCTCGATATTCAGTGCCCACATGCGAGGCCGCACGACTGCCCTGTGGGTAGTGTGGTTCTTCGTCAACCTGGCCTATTACGGAGCGTTTACGTGGATGCCGACCTTGTTGTATCTGCAGGGACACTCGCTGGTGAAGTCCTTCGAGTTCACGTTGATGATGACCCTGGCACAGCTGCCGGGTTACGCAGCAGCGGCATGGTTGATTGAAAAATGGGGCCGACGCCTGACGCTGTCGGTGTTCTTGTGTGGTTCTGCGGTGTCGGCGATTCTGTTTGGCCTGCAGTCCGGGGCGACGGGAATCATCATCACAGGCCTGTTGCTGAGCTTCTTTAACTTGGGCGCGTGGGGTGCCTTGTACGCGATCGGCCCGGAGATCTACCCGACGGCGATGCGGGGGACCGGAACTGGCGCGGCTGCAGCCGTCGGTCGAGTGGCAGGTGTGGTGGCGCCCTTGATCGTTCCGATCTTTTTGGAGTGGGGGTCAACACCATTGGTCTTCACCATATTTGGCGCGTCATTCTTTATCGCGGTTGCTGGTGCTGTGGCTCTACCCGAGCGACACAACATGGACATGGTGGAGTAACTGGATCTGAAGGAATAAAAACAACAAGCCCTTGGCCACAACCGTGTGACCAGGGGCTTGTTTATGTGGAGCCGATGACGGGAATCGAACCCGCGCCGCTTGCTTGGGAAGCAAGAGTTCTACCATTGAACTACATCGGCATGAAGAACTGCTATGAAAAATTCGTGATACGCATGACCCAAACGTGATCAGCGAACACTGCAACGCATGTTCCCCCTTTACCGTAGCATTGCCACTTTTGAGCCAACAAAACTCCCGGTCAACGTGCTGGTGGTAGTGGAGCGGATAGAGCCATATGCTTGTGGGGTTCCGGCAGGCCGGGGGTAAACTATGGCCTGTGATTCTCTCCGACCGTGACATTCGTTCTGCAATCGATTCTGGACACCTAGGTATTTCTCCCTTCGATCCGACGATGGTCCAACCGAGCAGTATTGATGTTCGCCTGGACCGCTACTTTCGCGTCTTCAATAATGCGCGCTATACGCATATCGATCCCAAAGAAGAGCAGGAAGATCTCACGTCGTTAGTGGAGGTGAAGGAGGGCGACGCGTTCATCCTCCACCCCGGGGAGTTTGTGTTGGGGTCAACATTGGAAGAGTTCACCCTGCCAGCGGATTTGGCTGGTCGCCTCGAGGGGAAGTCGTCCTTGGGCCGGTTGGGGCTATTGACGCACTCCACGGCAGGGTTTATCGATCCTGGGTTTAACGGCTACATCACGTTCGAGTTATCGAATGCTTCTAATTTGCCGATCGCTCTGTATCCCGAGATGAAAGTAGGCCAGCTGGCGTTGTTCATGATGTCCAGCCCTGCGGAAACACCGTATGGGTCGGGGTCATTGGGCTCGAAGTATCAGGGTCAACGCGGGCCGACGGCGTCGAGAGCATACATGAACTTCCGCTGATCGCCCGCATTCTCGCAGTGAGCCATGGCCGAACATGCTTCAGCGGTGTCTTCCGCGTAAATTCATGGGCATGCGGATGTCTGTGATTGGAACGGGATACCTGGGGTCAACGCATGCGGCGTGCATGGCGGAATTAGGGCATGAGGTCATCGGGGTGGACGTTGATCCGCATAAAATCGAGCTCCTTTCGCGCGGAGAGACGCCGTTTTTTGAGCCTGGCTTAGACGGTCTTATTCGGAAGCATATTTCCTCGGGGCGGCTCCATTTCACGACGTCATACCAGGAAGCGGCGGATTTTGCGCATGTCCATTTTTTAGGTGTCGGCACTCCGCAACAGAAGAATTCGTATGCAGCTGATATGACTTTTGTTCGCTCTGCTGTCACGAATTTGGTGCCGTTATTGCGGGGGCGGCACATTATTTTTGGGAAATCGACGGTTCCTGTGGGGACCGCGCGTGCGCTTCAGGAGTTGACTGATCGACTGGTTGCTTCGCAGGCTGCGGATAGTGCCTCTGCTGCCGCGGATAGTTCCACCACTTCTGCTGAGGAGACGTCGGTGGATATTGCGTGGAATCCGGAGTTCCTTCGCGAAGGCCACGCTGTGCAGGACACGATTCATCCGGATCGCATTGTCCTTGGTGTGCAGAATTCGCCTTCCGAGGTAGAAGACGTCGCCAGGAAGATTTATACCCAACCCCTGGCAGAGGGAACCCCGTTGCTGGTCACTGATTTTGCGACGTCTGAGCTGGTGAAAGTCTCGGCGAATGCGTTTCTGGCGACAAAAATTAGCTTCATTAACGCGGTGTCCGAGGTGTGCGAGGCGTCGGGGGCGGATATCACAGTGCTTGCCGACGCGATCGGCGCGGATGAGCGTATCGGGAGGAAGTTCCTCAACGCCGGGCTCGGGTTCGGGGGTGGTTGCCTGCCGAAGGACATCCGGGCGTTTATGGCCCGCGCCGGCGAATTGGGCGCTGACCAGGCGTTGACCTTCCTGCGTGAGGTGGACGCGATCAATCTTCGGCGTCGGGAAAAACTGGTCAGCATGGTGAAGGATGCGTGCGGCGGCTCCTTGCACGACGCGCGCGTGACTGTGCTGGGCGCGGCGTTCAAGCCGGAGTCGGACGACGTGCGCGATTCGCCGGCGTTGGCAGTTGCGGGGGCGTTGAGTCTTGCGGGTGCACAGGTCAGCGTGTACGACCCTCAGGCGATGACGAATGCGTCGAAGGTTTTCCCGACGCTCATGTATGCGGACACAGTGTGGGATGCGCTGCACAATGCCGACGTGGTAGTCGTGGCGACGGAGTGGAGGGAGTTCAAGCAGCTGGACCCGTCGGAGGCGAGGACGTGTGTCGCGTCGCCAATTATTATCGACGGGCGGAACTGCCTGGATGTTTACGCGTGGATGCGCGCGGGGTGGTCTGTGCGGGCGTTGGGGCGCAGTTTGTAGCGCCGGGCGCGGGGGATTACCGCACACCGTTAGGTGACGCGCTTAGCCAGGCGATGCGCCACCGAGTCGCTGCAAACCCTAGTGATGGTGTACATGAACGTGGCCGTGTCCACCTGCGTTGCTGGCGTCGGGATCAGGTTTGACGGTGACCGCGGCGATAATCGTCGTAATCGGAACAGCGAGCGCAAGGGCAATAGCACCGACGGCCGACCTGACGATTTCAGTGGCGATGAGGTCCGAGGTCAACACCTGCCCCAGCGGCCTTTCCGAGGCGGTGATCAGCAATAACATCGGAAGTGCTGCGCCCGCGTAGCTGAGGATCAGCGTGTACAACATGGACGCGATGTGGTCTCGCCCCACTTGCATGCCGCCCGCGAAGAGCCGCCACGGTGATGCCTTGCGGTCGATGATAGCCAGCTCGTTGACGGTGGATGCCTGCGCCACGGTAGCGTCGTTGAGCGCACCGATCGCGCCAACGATGAATCCCGCCAGCATCAACCCGTGGACGGTGACGTCGGGAAGATAAAGCTGAACCAGGAGGTTGTCCTCCTCACCGAGTCCGCGGAGTCGGGTTCCGTCGATACCCCAACCAGCCATGATTGCGGCGAGCCCCAGCGCGATGATTGTTCCGGCGAGCGCAGAACTGGATTTCCAACTGATTCCGTGGACGAGGTAAATCACGACGAACATGATGAGGGCGCATGATGTGACGGCAAGCAGGAGTGGATCGCCGCCGCGGAGGAGGGCGGGGAGCATGAATGCGCCGATGATCGCCATCGTGATGACGAGGCCGACGAGTGAGCGCGCGCCTCGCCATGATCCGATCGCTACCATGGCGATAGCTGTGATGATGAGCCACGCGATGATGGGTACTTTGCGTTGGTAATCGTTGAACGCGTAGCCCATGCTGCCGTCGTCGGTGGCGTGGCGGGTCATTCGGATCTTGTCGCCCTCGCGGAGGTCGGGGTCGCCCGGTTTGTGGGACGTCTCAATGAGCGTGCGTTTCCCCTTGTCAGGGCCGCTCGTGATGTCGACAATCGCGCGAGTGCAGGTGCCCGTGGATGTGGTGGGCTCGCGTGGTGTGTCGTCGAATGTCCGGCCGACGCTGGGGGATCCGCATGCTGCCTCAGTTGTGACGGCGATGGTTCCGTCGGCGATGTTTTGGGGGAGGGACGACGTTTCTTGGAAGGACTTATCGACGCGGGCCGGGGTGTTTGATGGCCACAGGGCGACGGCGGAGATGGCGCTGAGGATGAAGCCGATGAGTAGAAATCCGGCGAGGATTCGTTGGCCTAGTGTCCAGTCTTTGATGTGCGGGCGGAAGCGTTTGCTGGTTTTGCTGGCCTTGGGTTGTGGGGGTACTGGCTGTGGCTTAGTTTCGCGACGCGCGTTGTTGAGTCGTGACCTGCGGGTTTCCGTCGGAATGGGGGCCTGTTGGGGCGACGAGTCGGCCGTGTCGGTGCCACGCGGCTGGTAGGGTTCGTCGCCGGACGCTGAGTGTTTACCCACAAGGACTCCTCATAGTGGACGGATCTGTCGGTAAAAACGCAGCTCAGGTCGCAGATGCGCAGGCCAGGTAAAAGGGAGCGTAGGCCGGACAAATCTGAGCGACGACGCCTAACCGATAGTATGTTCCAGTAACAGTAACGTGTTTTCAGAATAGCGTGCGTAGGTAGGTCGTAGTCGATGGGTGTCCGCGGACTTTACTGGTGGTAGCTGGACAGGAAATTTCCGAGACGCTCGATGGCATCGGCCAAATCTCGGGCCCAGGGAAGAGTAACGACGCGGAAGTGGTCAGGCTCAGGCCAGTTGAATCCGGTGCCTTGGACAAGATGAATCTTTTCTGCGCGTAACAGATCAAACATGAATTGCTCGTCATCATGAATGTCGTAAACATTCCGATCCAATTTGGGGAAGGCATACAAAGCACCCATCGGTTTAACAACCGAAACGCCCGGGATCTCATTGAGCCTTTCGTACGCCACATTTCGTTGCTCTAGCAGGCGGCCGCCGGGGAGTGTGAGGTCGTAGATGGATTGTTTTCCGCCAAGCGCCACCTGGATTGCGTGCTGAGCAGGCACGTTGGGGCACAAGCGCGTTGATGCGAGCAAGTCCAGCCCCTCGATGAACCCCTTAGCGTGCTCCTTGGGGCCAGTGAGGACCATCCAGCCCGACCGGTATCCAGCCACACGATATGCCTTGGACAATCCGTTGAATGTGATGCACAACAGATCGGGAGCTAGGGAAGCGATGCTGATGTGTTCGGCATCGTCGTAAAGAATCCGGTCATAGATTTCATCGGCAAGAATGAGGAGTGAATTCTCGCGGGCAATATCGACAATTTTCTGCAGCGTTTCCCGGCTATAGACAGCCCCAGTGGGGTTATTCGGGTTAATAACGACGATTGCCTTAGTTTTCGGAGTGACCTTAGCTTTGATGTCCTCGATGTCGGGATTCCAATTATCGTCCTCGCGGCAGAAATAATGCACGGGCTTACCGCCGGCTAGTGAAGTTGCCGCCGTCCAGAGGGGATAATCGGGGGCAGGAATGAGCACTTCATCACCATCGTCGAGGAGGGCCTGAGTAGTCATGGTGATGAGCTCGGAAACCCCATTACCCAGGTAAATATCGTCGATATCGGCGCTGGGGAATCCGGGAACTAATTCGTATCGCGTGGCAATGGCACGGCGCGCCGGGATGATGCCTTTCGCGGTGCTATACCCCTGGGCTGTGGGCAGGGCCGCGATCATGTCGCGCATGATGACATCGGGCGCTTCGAAGCCGAAGACTGCCGGGTTACCTGTGTTGAGCTGCAGAATTCTGTGACCATCGGCGATCATGCGTTCTGCTTCGGCATTGACCGGCCCGCGGATTTCGTAGAGGACGTTGCGCAGTTTGCTGGACTGATCCAGGTGCTTGAGCCTCGGGCGCCCAGTGACCTGGGGCGGGGTCGTGCTGCTGGTGTCGGTGTTTTCGGGTGCGGGTGTCGCGTTTTTATCGGAAGAGCTCACCCGACCACTATGCCACGCGACAGGGCCAAAAGTGTGAATTCGTTTTTAATGACCAACTGTGGCTAATTACCGATGTAGATGTGGATATCGTCGTCTTTATTTTTGCAGCGCACGAGCCCGGGTTTGAATTCTTGGCATTCCAGTTTGAATGTCGAATCAGAAATGGGGCTCTCTATGGTAATGCTCCCTCGGTCGTCCTTAGGAGTGTCGTTATAGACCTGGCGCGCCGTGTCCGCCACGGAGCAGTCCCACCCGACCGGGATAGCAGAGCGCGTGTATTCGCCCGTGCTGCTGCCGCATATTTGAACTTGGCGCGCATCGAGATCGATATTTTGCCCGATCGATCCTTTGATTGTCTTTCCACCTGGGGTTGGGAAGTTCTGCTGGGGTTGATCAGCTTGGTTATCTTCCGACGGAGCGGTTGATGTTTTTTCCGACGAACCAACGGTGAAATTATCGTTATTAGCCATCCAAATAGCGCCGAATAGTGCCGCAAGAATTAAGACAGCGACGACGAAGACCAGTGCTTTTGCGGGTGTGGTGGCAATCCAGTTCTTGAACTTTTCTTTCCGCGAATTTTCTGCGGGTTCCTGGTCGGCGTCGGTCTGATCGTTGGAGTGATCGGTGTCTGCTCGGTCAGTGGTTGCTTCTTTGCTCCCGTGGGAGGCGGCTTGTGAGCCTGCCTGGCTAGAGATAGATTGGCCAGAGGCAGCTGCCGATCCCCGACCTGCAGCATGAGACGTTGTGTTTCCTGCTACGGTTTCCGACGTGTTGGATGCTGAGGGAACCTGTCGTCCTTGGTTGTTATCTTCCTTGCCGACGCTTCCCCGACCGGCGTTTTTACCACCCGAGCCGTTTTGAGGTTGAGCCTGGGATACGCTCCCGACGGGGCGCGATCCGTGCGGCTTGGTGTTAGGTGACGGGTGATATGCGTCGGATGTCACTGTCGAGGGTTTGCCGTTTGCTGAGTTTCCCGTCGTTGGGCTACTAATTGCGCCGTCCTGACGACGCTCAGAATCCTGCTGTGTGGAATCCGATTGCACAGAGCTGGTCGGTTGCGCAGAGTTTGCCGGTTGCGCGGAGGTATCAGATTCTGCGGAATCGTCGTCCGATGATGTGGTGTGGCTATTAGCCTCACGCATCATTTCGGGAGTGATGACGGGGAAACCCGCCGCCCCATTCGTCGAAAATCCGCTTTGTGTGTTCGGATTGTTTGATTTAGCGTCGTGCGCCTTTGGCTCGTCAAATGCGCGGTCTTCGCCGAGGGAATCATTTTCGGGAAGGACATCGCGAGCAGTCGGAACGTCGGCAAACTCAGCATCGATAGGGGCATTGGTCGAAGAACTGTGTGAAGAGCTGGGCTCAGTGGTGTCCTGACCTCGTTCTTCCCCTGGGTGCTGAGTTCCCTCTGCACGCTGTTCTTGCCCTTGGCGTTGTTCTTCCGCACGACGCTGTTCGAATGAGCTGCCCGAGTTGGGCCGGTTTTCTGTGAAAAACTGGTCATTGGGTTGGTTGGAATAGCCTTCCGAATCAGACCGTGAAGTCGGGTCGGAGGGGGTTGTGCTCATTCGTCATCCTCGGGCTGTAAAAGTGATACGGGACAATATACATGCGGGTGCAGGGTCCCACAGTAATAATGCGATAACTAGCTTAGTGTTTTTGTATACGCGGCGTGAATGGGGCGGGTACGATGTCGTTCCCGTTGGCTGCGCTGGTCGTGGCGGGAAAATGGCATTGCTTGTCAAACGTTGGCACGTTTCTGTTTCCCGATTACTCGCTGTACTTTCTACCGACACATAAGATTTCCTAGTAAACTCTGTTGTGACGAGGCTTGTACATGGTTTTGGAGTAGCTCATGTACTAGCCATCCGGTATTCCTCGGGCATGACTGTGGCGGAAGAACAACGCAGTTTCCTCATCAGTGGCCCGTTGTAAAAATATGAGAAAGGTTTGACTGATGAACGAAGTTATTTTGGCTGCGGCATCCGCTCCACCGCTCGGAATTATTGGGTGGATCATTATCGGTGGCCTCGCCGGATGGATCGCATCGAAGATCATGGGTACCGACGCTCAAATGGGCGTCCCGCTCAATATCATCGTTGGTATTATCGGCGGTTTCCTCGGAGGATGGCTGCTCGGTGCAGTCGGATTTGATGTCGAAGGTGGAGGAAAGTTCTTCAGCTTCCTTACCTGTTTGCTTGGTGCGGTAATCCTTTTGTGGATTGTTGGTCTAGTAACCAAGAAGAGGTAGAGAATAAAAACGTAGGGTGTTCGCGATACACCGCGCGGAGTGACAACGTAAGCGTAAGGCTTTAAGCGAGTACCTGAGTACATGCTCTACGAGCCCGGAGCTAGAGTCGATCTAGTTCCGGGCTCGTAGTGTTTGCCCGTGAGGTATTACATGGTCAACGGAATCCACTCACTGTGATCCCGTATTGAGTGATCCAACGTTGGGAATGATCTCAGAGTGGCGCATAGTGAACTTTTTACTAAACGTAGGTGAGGGGATCGGTTAACACGATGTCTGGTGAATACATGTCTGAAAATATGTTTGGTGGTTTCATGCCGGGTGAATGCGCGCCGGGTGAATGCTATGTCTAGGGCGAGAATGTATCGGCACGTGGGTGCTCGCGATCTCTTCGACTATGTAACGTCCGCGGCCAAACAATGTTCCTCTCGTTACCATCATGCATCTGGCCATCATCACGCGTCGGGTTTTCGCCGACGAGTTGATAGGTCCACGATTAAAAAATGGCTGGTGAGTAAATTCGCATTCAATAAGGATCATGATTGCTTTTCACATGAGAAAAAGCGGCACAGGTATTTAGGCGCCGGCCGCCGTGCCGATTGCGTACTGGCGGGAATCCTGTTTGTCATGGGCGCAGCTCTCATCCCGTGGATGATAATTCTGCTGTTCACGATGCCATTCCCGGGCGTGCTGGGCTGGATTGCTTTGGATTGCGCAGAAATAGCCGCCCTATGGACAAGCGCCTGGTGGGTGCTCAAGCGCCGACCCCACGCTGCTGCGGGTTTGTGGGGTGTTGCTGCTTTATTGCTTGTCGACGCAATTGCCGACGTGACCACGTCGTTTCCGAATATCGGCAGTGCCGTTGTGACCATTCCGGTGGAATTGTTTGTGAGTGGTTGGGCCGCATGGTGTGCCTATGCGTGGGGGAAGAGCGTCTGATCGTGCGGGTAGAGCTTTTTCGCGCGGAAGAAAACATTCGCGCGGAAGAGGCCAGTCGCGTCGGCTGAGGCCATTTACGTTCGGGGTGAAAAGGCGTAAGTGTGGAGTGAGAGCGCAGGAGGTTATGCCATGATCACGACGGAAAAGATTCACGATCACCCGGCGGAAGGGGAGGGGACGCGGATTCTCGTGGACCGGCTGTGGCCGCGCGGGGTGAAGAAAGCCACGGCGCCAGTTGATGAATGGTTGAAGGGCCTCGCTCCCTCACCGGAGCTGCGGAAAGACTGGGGCCATGACCCAGCGCGCTTTGCTGAATTCGCGGATAGGTATCGCTCTGAGCTGGATGAGCGCTTGGCCAGCTATAAAGACGCCACCGCATCGGGTGGCGACGGCGACAGCTCGGACGCCGACTCCGATTCGGAGGCTGCTCAGGTGGGGGAGTTATGTGATCGGGCAGCGTCGGGAGGAAACATCATCTTGGTCTTTGCAGCGAAAGATCGTGTGTTTAATCATGCCGTTGTTCTGAAAGGGTGGCTCGATGAGCACACGCGTTAATGGTGTGTGCGCCGACGATAGCCCTGCCGGTGCGCACACTAAAACTTCCCACGGGGGCTCAACCTTGTGCGGGAAACGTCGGCCATCAAGGTCGGCTATGCACACGGGAACGCGCGAAAAACGTCGGCTATGGACACCCGCCACACATACGGGGAGCCACTTCCGTGCACTAAAAACACCATCCTGACCAGCGTCGATAAGAAAAATTGAGTCGTGTGGAATAACTTTGAGCACGTCGTCGTTACATCTAATGTCGCAAGGTTGAGCGAGTAAGACTCAAGTTAGCTTGACAAGCCTGAGTCTTCTGGGTCAGACTGTGACAGGTCGTTGAGTCTGATTCACTCAGCCTCATACAAATACGTAGATGCTCCGGGTGAGATCACGGGCAGGACCGCAGGCGAAAGCCGAGAGCGGCCGCCGAATGATCCGCCGGGCACAACAAATGTAACGAAAGGAAACACAGATAATGGGACGTGCAGTTGGAATTGACTTGGGTACTACGAACTCAGTGGTATCCGTTTTGGAAGGTGGAGACCCCACCGTTATCGCTAACTCCGAGGGCTCGCGGACGACGCCGTCGGTTGTAGCTTTTTCGAAGAACGGCGAGGTGCTCGTTGGGCAGTCGGCAAAGAACCAGGCCGTGACCAACGTTGACCGCACTATTCGCTCAGTTAAGCGCCACATCGGCGACGACTCCTGGAATGTCGATATTGACGATAAGAAGTACACGGCGCAGGAGATTTCCGCCCGTATTCTTCAAAAACTGAAGAGAGACGCTGAGAGCTACCTCGGCGAGGACGTGACCGACGCCGTTATTACCGTCCCGGCTTACTTCTCCGACGCTCAGCGTCAGGCGACGAAGGACGCTGGCCAGATTGCAGGCCTCAACGTGCTTCGTATTGTGAACGAGCCGACGGCTGCCGCGCTGGCGTATGGCCTTGAAAAGGGCGAAGACGACCAGACCATCCTGGTGTACGACCTCGGTGGCGGTACCTTCGACGTCTCCCTCCTGGAGATCGGCGAGGGTGTTGTTGAGGTCCGCGCAACCAACGGTGACAACAAGCTCGGTGGCGATGACTGGGATCAGCGCATCGTTGACTGGCTGACCGACAAGTTCAAGTCATCACACGGCATTGACCTGACCAAGGACAAGATGGCTATGCAGCGTCTGCGTGAGGCCGCTGAGAAAGCCAAGATTGAGCTGTCTTCCTCGCAGCAGACCAGCATCAACCTGCCGTACATCACGGTTGACGAGGACAAGAATCCGCTCTTCCTCGACGAGACGCTGTCCCGCACGGAATTCCAGCGCATTACCCAGGATCTCCTGGACCGCACCCGTAAGCCGTTCCAGCAGGTTCTTTCCGACGCCGGCATTTCCGTTTCTGACATCGACCACGTGGTTCTCGTCGGCGGTTCGACCCGTATGCCAGCCGTCACCGACCTGGTCAAGGAGTTGACCGGCGGTAAAGAGCCGAACAAGGGCGTTAACCCGGATGAGGTTGTCGCTGTCGGTGCTGCTCTCCAGGCCGGTGTGCTGCGCGGCGAGGTCAAGGACGTTCTGCTTCTGGATGTCACCCCGCTATCCCTCGGTATTGAAACCAAGGGCGGCGTGATGACCAAGCTCATCGAACGCAACACGACCATCCCGACGAAGCGGTCCGAGACCTTCACCACGGCGGAAGACAACCAGCCTTCCGTTCAGATCCAGGTCTTCCAGGGTGAGCGCGAGATGGCGTCGGCTAACAAACTGCTCGGTTCCTTCGAGTTGGGCGGAATTGCGCCGGCTCCGCGTGGTATCCCGCAGATCGAGGTCACGTTCGACATCGACGCCAACGGTATTGTCCACGTCACCGCGAAGGATAAGGGCACCGGTAAGGAAAACACCATTAAGATCCAGGACGGTTCTGGCCTATCCCAGGACGAGATCGATCGCATGGTGAAGGACGCCGAGGCTCACGCGGAAGAGGACAAGAAGCGTCGCGAGGAGCAGGAAGTTCGCAACTCTGCGGAGTCCATGGTTTACCAGACCCGCAAGTTCGTCGACGACAACAAGGAGAAGGTCTCCCAGGACATCCAGGACAAGGTTGAGGAAGCTGCCAAGGGTGTCGACGAAGCCCTGAAGGGTGACGACATCGAGGCCATCAAGTCCGCTGTTGAGAAGCTGTCCGCAGAGTCTCAGGAGATGGGCAAGTCCCTGTACGAGTCCGAGGCTGCCAACGGTGGAGCTGCCGGTGGCGCAGGTGCCGCAGGTGCCGCGGGTGCCGACGCTGGATCTGACAACTCCGACCCCAACGTTGTTGACGCCGAGGTAGTCGACGAAGACAAGAAGGATGATGACAAGTGAGTCTAGGCAACGACATGCCCGATGACCCGGGTGCGCCGGCCAACACAGACCCCGAAGGCGCATCCCCCAACGAGGCCGAAGCTGCGGTGGACGAAGCCCGCCTCGCACAGGAAACGCCCAACGGAGACGCTCCGGAAGGGGCCGTCGACGGTGAGAACGTTGCCGAAGAGCTTGACGACATCGACGCTGAAGTAGATGGTCTTCAAGACGATCCCGACGTAGCGGTCGAATCCGCCGAAGACGATGCTGCCCGCGACCTCCAGGACGAGGGGCAAGAGCCCGTTGATGATGGTGCTGGTGTGCCTGGTGCTGGTGTGCCTGGTGCTGGTGCCGCGTCCCCCGTCGAGAAGCAACTCGAAGAAATGACTGCCGATCTGAAGCGAGTCTCCGCCGAGTACACCAACTACCGGCGTCGGGCTGAGCGCGATCGGGCGGCCACATTCGAGCTGGCCAAGGCGCAAGTCGCGAGTGACCTCCTGCCTATGGCGGATGACTTCGACCTTGCGGAAAAGCACGGCGATTTGAAAGAGGAAGGGCCACTCAAGGTCTTCTCGGACAAATTCACCAAGCTGATCGCGGATTTGGGTGTTGAAAAGTTCGGCCAGGAAGGCGATGCTTTCGACCCCAACTTCCACGAGGCCGTTCAAGACATGTCATCTGGCGACGAGAAAACCGTGGCGACGGTTCTGCGCGCCGGGTACCGAATGGGCGACCGCGTGTTGCGAACAGCAATGGTCGTGATCGGCGATCCAGAGTGATTGGGCCGGCCCTGACCATGGGTCATCGTGAGTAACCCTTATCTTTAGCTCTTATCTTTAGCCCGGGTGGTTAATAGCCGCCCGGGCTTTTTCATGCGTTGATGAGCGTTGGAGCTGGATGAGTGCAGCGCGTTGCTCGTGCCTGCTTTCTCCTCCGTCGCCTCCTCGTAGTGCCCCGTAGTGCCCGTAATACGCAGAATTGCAGCCCCAGTAGCTTACTGAAACAAAATATCCTTCACTGGCGAATTAAATAGAGTCCCGGGCATACTATGTGCACAGCTGGCCCAATCGTCGGCAGTACATATAGGCGTCTGCGTGAAGCGCAATTCTTAGGTGCAATTCCTGGGTACGAGGCCGATCCCGCGATGGCCGCCATGAAACATGGCGTAGTCGTCGTACAAAACGGGTGAAGCCACCGTCCCTTTTTGGTATGGTCTCCTTTCACAATTAACTCCGCGCAGTGAGCCACTAGTTTCCCGCCTAGTTATCAGTTCCCCAATGATGGAAGCTTTATGAAAGAAGCAGCAGCCCCTGAGCAACGTGTTCAGCTTGACGAATCACCTATTAACAACACTCAGACAGGGGAGCGGTATTCGCCCCGAATGGGTTTGGGCGAATTCACCATGAATGTCCTCAACGGCATTTCGGTTGCCGTTGTTGTGGCATTGGTGCCCCAAGCGCTGTTAGGAGAGCTATTCAAGGCCCTGCTTCCCGTGTTCCCGCAGGGGAAGGAAATCATCGGGATGGTGTCCGTCGCCTCCAGTATGTTGCCGATAGCCATCGGCCTCCTGGTTGCGATGCAATTCAAAATGACGCACATTCAGACCGCCACCGTCGCGATCTCGGCCGTGATGGGATCGGGTGTCGTCAAGGGGATAAATTCCGACGGATTCCTCCAGCTCAAAGGTACCGGGCTGGTGATCAACACCGGCCTGACCGCTGCCTTTGCCGTCATCATGATTCTCCTCATTGGTGACAGGCTGAAGAGCTACACCATCTTGGTACTTCCGCCGACGGTCATCGTGATAGCCGGTGGTCTCGGTAAATTTGTGACGTACCCGGCGGTGCTGGTGTTCACGAAGTGGCTGGGGGACCTCGTCGTCGGAGCGGCGGATCTGCAGCCCATCGTGATGGGGCTGATCCTGGGCATTGCTTTCGGCGTGATGATGGCATCGCCAATTTCGACGGTCGGTATTGCCACCGCTATCTTCCTGTCCGGTATTGCGTCGGGCGTGGCGAACGTTGGATGCTGCGCCGTTGCCTTCACCATGATGTGGGCCGGGTGGAAAGTGAATGGGCCGGGCGGATCGCTTGTGCATGTGGTGGGATCCGCGAAAGTTCAGGTTGCCAACATGATGCGACGGCCTGTTGCGCTGTTGCCGGCCATAGTTGCGTGCGGCGTTAGTGGCATTGTGGCGGGCATTTTCCGGGTGCAAGGTACGCCCATTTCGGCCGGGTTCGGGATTTCCGGGCTCGTTGGGCCGCTGGCAGCGCTGAATGCCGAGGGCTGGGGATGGAGTGTTCGGAACATCCTGGTTGTCGTGCTTGTTTACGCGGTCGTGCCGTGTGTATCGGCGTATTTCGCAGTCAAACTCTTCGATAAGAAGCTCGGCATGACGAACCAAGATATGTATGCCTTGAAGTTCGACTAAACCTCTGTGGGGGGAGCGATCAGAGATTTAGTCGGCGGGGGGCGGGGCTTGTGATTGGTGAGTGTAACCAGTCTGGGTGGCGCCTGGTGTTTGTGGGGGATGAGCTGGGCTTTTTGGGGTGGGGATCTCCGGGTCCAGGCTGCCTTCCGTGCTTAGGGCCTAAAACTGCGGCGGTATATGGCGGGTCTATGCGAGAACTGCGGGGGTATATGGTCAATTTTCGGCCGATTTCCGCCCATATACCTCCGCACTTTAAAACGTCCCAATATTCCCCCGTAGTTTTCATGCTCCACTCAGGTCGGGACGACGCCCGACGGCTCTCGGGCGTGTGACTTGCCGGCTTTGTGATTCCCGGCCGTGCCTTATTCGCCGGTTCTTTGCCCCGTCGCACTTTATTCAGGACTGAATCATGAGATGGGCCGGTTCAAGCTCCGGCCTAGAAAACGTGGCTCGAGCCTGGAATATTTTCCCTGTTTGAGCCGTTATTCCCAATGTAAAGTTAAGTCTACTAGACTCAACCTTGAGGGTTGGTGAGCAAGCCATGTGTGTGGTGGTGCTAGTTTGCCCTGCGGTTTTGGCATGCGCTGACGACGGCCGTGCGTCCGGAACCACGGGCACAAACCCCGACGCCAGCCGGGCGGCAAATGGCCGGAAGTGATCGGCTAACGCACCACGAAGGTGCCGCAATGCCATAACGCGCCACGTGGCACCCCACACGCCCCACGGCGCATCAACCCCATCAACCAACACAAGACAACAACAGTAGCAAGCAACAAAGCGACAAATATCGGAAGAAGGCAAAGATGACGGCTCAACGAGAATGGGCAGAGAAGGATTATTACAAGGACTTAGGAGTTTCTCGCAGCGCCAGCGAGGACGAGATTAAGAAGGCGTACCGCAAGATCGCGCGCGATAATCACCCGGACAGCCACCCGGGCGACTCCGCCGCGGAGGAGCGGTTTAAGCAAGCCAGCGAGGCGTATTCCGTCGTCGGCGATGCCAAAAAACGCAAGGAATACGACGAATTGAAGGATATGCTGGCTTCTGGTGGCCTCGGCGGCTTCGGTGGCAGCGGCTTCAATAACGGCGGCTTTAACTCGGGCGGATTCGGCGGCCAGTACGGGTCGCCTGGAGGTTTCCGCACCACATTTAGCAATTACGACACGGGCAGCGGCTTCTCCGCCTCCGACCTATTCGGCGGCGGGTCCGGCGGAGGCATCGGCGATATCCTCGGAGACCTCTTCAACGGCCGGGGTAGCGCGTCTGCTGCCGCCAGCCGTGGCCAGCGCAACCTGCGCGGTGCCGACGTCGAAACGGAAATTACGTTGGATTTCCGTGAGGCTACCAAAGGCGCCACGGTGCCGATCCGCTTGACGAACCCCTCGTCGTGTCAGGAGTGCCACGGTTCGGGCGCGAAACCTGGGACGTCGCCGCATACATGTTCGACGTGTAATGGCAAAGGTGTCGTGTCCGATAATCGCGGCGCGTTCGGGTTGTCGCGGCCGTGCTCCGATTGCGGCGGCACGGGCACCAAGATCGACGATCCCTGCCCAGCATGCAAGGGCAGCGGTGTGACCAACCGCACTCGGACGATTACCGTGCGTGTGCCGTCGGGCGTTGTCGATGGCCAGAAGGTTCGCTTAGCTGGTCAGGGCGAGGCGGGAATGCGCGGCCGTCCGGCGGGCGATTTGTTTGTCACGGTACATGTGCGGCCGGACAAGCTCTTCACTCGCAAGGGCGACGACCTGCGCGTCACCGTCCCGGTTAGCTTTTCTGAGCTCGCGTTGGGCGGGGTTGTCACAGTGCCGACGCTGGACAACAAGGTTCGCGTCAAGATCCCCGCGGGCACTAACGACGGCCGTACGCTGCGTGTTCGTGGCCGCGGTGTGCCGAAGCGTAATCAGAAGAACGGCGACCTTTTGGTGACGGTGAAGGTGGCGGTCCCTCCGAAGCTGGACGAAGGGGCTGCCTCTGCGCTTCGTAGCTACGTGGCCGAAGAGAAGCGCCTGGGCTTTGACCCGCGCGCTAACTGGCCAGGGAAGGAGGGGTAAGTCATGGCTTCGAACTCTGATCGACGACGCAACACGACGGACTCCTCGAGCGCTGGCGGAGCTGGCGGTACGCGTGGGGCTGGCGCTGGCGCCGAAACACGTGGCGGTGAAAGCCGCGCGACCAGCGACACGTCCCGCCAAACGCACACCAGAGGACATGGGCAGCCGCTGGGCGAGGTACGTCGGGAAGAAGTTTATGTCATCTCGGTGGCGGCCGAATTGACCGGACTCCACGCTCAGACGCTCCGCACCTACGACCGCATGGGGCTGGTCACGCCCGAGCGGACGCGCGGAGGTGGGCGTCGATACTCGCCTGATGACATTGAGATGCTTCGCGAAATACAGAAGCTTTCTCACGAAGATGGTGTTAATCTCGCGGGGATACGGGCGATCATTGACCTGAAGTCTCAGGTGGATGAGCTGCAGGCGGAGAACCACCAGCTTCGGGAGCGGTTGGCTCGTATGGAAGCTCAACACGGCAGGTCACGTGGGGAAATTGTGCATGTGCCTCGGTCTACCGCTGTTGTGATGTGGGAACCAGGGGCTCGCCGTAGAAAGGATAGGCGTGATAGAAGGTAGCCGGCCGCGCGGCCATGACTCCGTGGTGCAGGATGGCGACGCCGTTGACGACGATGTGGCGCAGGACGCCACCGGAGTCCATGAAGCATCCCTGGTCCCCGTGGTCACTGTCCTTCAAACTGACGGATCGCGTTTCGTCGACGCCGTGTTTACTCATCTTTTCGCCCGCCGCCCCTCGTTTATCCGGCGGCTCCCCGCGGACTTATCGCAGCTTAAACCTAGTTTTCGGCGCGCGCTGGTACATGTGTACGCCAAGCAGGCGACAGGGAACGGGCTGGATCGACGCACACGGCGCTTCCTCCGGCACCTCGCCGAAGACCACCGCAGCTTCGGCGTCGAAGCCCCCGACTACGTCGCAATGGGGGATGCCATTATCGACGCCGGCCGCGAGATCATCGCGCCGCAGGTCACGTCGGAAGAATTCGAGCTCTTCGCGATGGCAACCGGCCAGATCATCGGCCTCATGGAGGAGGGCGCGGCCGAATACAGCGAAGTCCCCGTGCGTTGGGGTGCCACCGTCCTGGATGTTGACCACCGGTCCGACGCCATCACGGTCGTTCGGCTCGCCGCGGACTCGCCGATCCCGTACCGCGCCGGACAGTTGGTGCCGGTCCTGGCCCCGCAGTCGTCGGGTAAGCGGAAGTGGCTGGCGCCCGCTATTCCGCACAGCGACGACGGGCTGATCGAGTTTCACCTCGAAGTCCCCCGGCCCGAAGCGCCTGGGCAGCAGGCGCTAACCGGCAGTTCAGCGCTGGTTTTTGACCTCGCCCGCATGACTCGTCCGGGCGATGTGTGGGAGATCGGCGCCGCGCGCGGCGCCATGACAGTCGATCTTCTCGACGGCTCACGCCCCGTGTTGATGGTGGCCCACGGTGCCCATCTGGCGGCGATTCGCGCCATCATCCTCGATCTCGCGGCGAAACCGTCGCCGCGGCAGACTCACCTGTTCTTCGGCGCCGAGTACCCCAGCGACCTCTACGAGCTCCGGACGCTCTGGTCATTCGACACGGCCATGGACTGGCTGACCGTGCATCCTTCGTCGGCGCATGCGGAGGAGGACCAGTTCGCCCGCATGTCCGCTTACGCTGTCGCGCCGCGCGATTTCGTTGTTCGGGAGGGTATTTCACTTGCCGACGACGTTATGGCGCGCGGCCCGTGGCTCGGCCATGAAACGCTGTTGGCGGGGCCGAAGACGATAGTGGGGGACATCAAACGGAAGCTCATGGCGTCGGGCATGAACCCGGCGCTGATCACGATGACCGCGTAGACGTTCGCGACGAGGGGCACGTGCGCCGCGCCCACCCACGAGCGCGCTACGCGATAACCACCACGAGGTCGCCACCGTCAACGTGGAAGGTCCCGTCGGAAATAATGCGCTCGATGGTTCCATCAACGGGGGCCGTGATGCTGGCCTCCATTTTCATCGCCTCGATCACCGCGATCTTGTCGCCGGCGTGAACAGTGTCGCCTTCGTCCACGGTCACCGTGACATTGCCCGCGTATGGTGCGGCGACATGGCCGGGGTTGGAGCGGTCGGCTTTCTCCGCGGGGTTGACGTCGGCTTCGACGGATTCGTCGCGGACAAAGACGGGCCGTAGTTCGCCATTGAGGAAGCACATGACGGTTCGCACACCGCGCGCGTCGGGCTCCGAAATGGACTGCAGCTGCACAATAAGGTCAATACCTTTAGTCAGCTGAATCTTTTGCTCTTCGTTGGGGTATAGGCCGAAGAAGAACTGGTTCGTGGACAGTCGGCTGACCTCACCATATTCGTTGCGGTGCGTATCAAAATCAGCCGCGGGACCGGGGAAGAGCAGACGATTCAGCGTGTTCCGACGATCCTCTGACGACCCATTCAAGTGGTCCTCATCCTCGGCCGATACTGGCGTGATCTCCGGTGTTTTCTCCCGACCCTTGAGGGCTTGGGTACGGAATGGTTCGGGCCATCCACCGGGTGGAGTCCCCAGCTCACCGTTGAGGAACCCGATGACCGAATCCGGGATGTCATAGTCATTCGGATTCGCAGCGAAGTCCGCCGGATCAATACCCGCCCCGACCAGCTGTAACGCCAGGTCGCCGACCACCTTGGACGAGGGCGTCACCTTCACCAGGTGCCCAAGCATCTTATCGGCCGCGGCATAGGCGTCTTCGATTTGCTCGAAGTTGTGCTCCAGCCCCAGCGCCGTCGCCTGCGCGCGAAGGTTCGTCAGCTGGCCACCAGGGATTTCGTGGTTGTATACCCGGCCCGTTGGGGCAGCGAGCCCCTTGTCGAACGGCGCGTACACCGAGCGCACGCCCTCCCAGTACGGTTCTAAGGCGCTCACGGCCGCCAGGTCCAGGCCGGTGTCGTACTTTGTGTTCGCCGTGGCTGCGACGATGGCCGACAGCGACGGCTGCGAGGTCGTCCCCGCCATAGGAGCCGAGGCACCATCGATAGCATCCGCGCCTGCCTCCCACGCAGCCATGTACGTGGCCAGCGATCCACCGGCAGTATCATGCGTGTGAATGTGAATGGGCAGGTCGAATTCCTTACGCAGCTCGGTGACAAGCATGCGCGCCGCCTCGGGGCGGAGCAGTCCGGCCATGTCCTTGATCGCCAGAATGTGCGCGCCCGCGTCCACGATGGTGTGCGCCAGATTCATGTAATAATCCAGCGTGTAGAGCTTTTCATTGGGGTCGGCGACGTTGCCGGCGTAACTCATCGCCACTTCCGCCACGGCGGTCCCGGTTTCCCGGACAGCATCGATGGCGGCCTTCATCTGGCTGACGTCGTTCAGGGCGTCGAAAATTCGGAAAATGTCGACGCCAGAGGCGGCAGCTTCCTTCACGAACGCCTTCGTGACGGTCTCGGGGTAGGGGGTATATCCGACGGTGTTGCGCCCGCGGAGCAGCATCTGGATGCACACGTTCGGCATTGCTTGGCGCAGGCGGTCCAAACGCGCCCACGGGTCCTCCTTGAGGAACCGCATGGCGACGTCATAGGTGGCGCCGCCCCACGCCTCGACGGACAGCAGCTGGGGTGTCGTGCGCGCAACGTGACCCGCGGCGGCAACGAGGTCGTTCGTGCGGACGCGCGTGGCCAGCAACGACTGGTGCGCATCGCGGAACGTCGTATCGGTCACCGCAACACCGCGGCGTTGGCGTAGCTCCTGCGCGAATTTTTCGGGCCCGAGCTTCAGAAGCCGGTCGCGTGATCCCTCGGGCAGCGGGGCCGACGTGTCCAGCGTCGGCAATTTATCTGCCGGGTTGAGAGTGGTCGCGCGCTCACCGTTCGGCTTGTTCACCGTCACAGTGCCCAAGTACCGCATGATCTTGTCGGCACGGTTGGCGTACGGCTTGGTCGTGAGCAGATCGGGGTGATCAGCGATAAACGACGTGGTGAAATTGCCGGCACGGAAATCGGGGTTATCCAGAACACCGCGAAGGAAGCGAATGTTCGTCGCGACGCCCCGAATGCGGAATTCATCAAGCGCGCGCCGGGCACGATGGACAGCGGAGTCGAAGTCTCGCCCGCGGCAGGTGAGCTTGACCAGGAGCGAATCGAAGTGTCCGGTGACCTCGGCGCCCGTTGCGGTACCCCCGTCGAGGCGAATACCGGAACCGCCCGGCGACCTGTAGGCCGTGATGTACCCGGTGTCGGGGCGAAAGTCGTTGGCGGGATCCTCCGTGGTGATGCGGCATTGCATCGCGGCACCGTGGAAGGAAATAGTGTCTTGAGTGAGTCCAATCTCGGGCAGCGACGCGCCCGCCGCGATCTGCAGCTGCGCCCGGACGATGTCGATATCCGTGATTTCCTCGGTGACGGTGTGCTCGACCTGCACGCGGGGGTTCATTTCGATGAACACGTGGTTGCCGTCTTCATCAACAAGGAATTCGACGGTTCCCGCCCCGCGGTAGTTGATGTGCCGCGCGAAGTTCACCGCGTCGGTGCAGATGGCCTCGCGCTGTTCGGGCGTCAGGCTAGGTGCGGGCGCGAGTTCCACTACTTTTTGGTGGCGACGCTGCACGGAACAGTCGCGCTCAAAGAGGTGGACGACGTTGCCTTGCCCGTCGGCGAGGATCTGCACCTCGATGTGCTTCGGATTGACTACTGCTTGTTCAAGAAAAACGGTGGGGTCGCCGAAGGCGGTTTTGGCCTCATTGGATGCTGTCTCGCATAGCTCGCGGAGTTTGTCGCGCGAGGGGATGAGGCGCATACCACGCCCGCCACCCCCGGCAACGGCCTTGACGAAGAGTGGGTAGGGCATATCCGATTCGTCAGCCAGGCGTTCTAGCTCGTCGAGGTCATCGGTGGCGGGGGTATCGCCGAGGGTGGGCAGCCCAGCTTCTTTCGCATTGTGGATAGCGGTGGCCTTGTTGCCCGTCATGTCGAGGACGTCGGCGGTGGGGCCGACGAAGGCGATCCCCTCGCGTTCACAAGCGCGCGCGAGCTCGGGGTTCTCGGAGAGGAATCCGTAGCCGGGGTAGATGGCTTCGGCTCCCGAGTCTTTGGCAACGGAGATGATTTCGTCGACGTCGAGGTAGGCCTTAACCGGGTGGCCTTCTTCTCCGATTTCGTAGGCTTCATCAGCCTTGATGCGGTGGGAGGAGTGTCGATCCTCCCAGGGGTAGACCGCGACTGTGCTGGACTCAAGTTCATGGGCAGCGCGGAACGCGCGGATGGCGATCTCGCCGCGGTTGGCGACGAGGACCTTGGAGAAGTGACGTACTGGCATAGCTTCCTATCTCAACGTTGAAGGTGAGCTGGTCGTGTCGATGAGTTTAGCGGTAACTATGCCAATTAGTGATCTCAGTTGGTGAGGCCCTTGATGTAGCCGAACCGGTGGTTCGTGATGGATACCGCTTGTTCCAGCAGGAATGGCAGGATTTCACGACGGCCATCTGCAAGAACCGGATGGTCGATAACGATGGATCCCGAGTGTGCCGCCGCTTTGTACAACGCCGGGTCAACGTCGCCGAGGGTGCGAACACGAACCGACTCCGCGTTTTCCACTTCGGCCGCGTAGGTGGCGTCTTCAACACGACGGATGCTGAACCCCATGGCCCCGAGCTCGATGGCAGTCTCCGCGGTGGCGGAAACGTCCATCGGCGTGCCGGAGATTTCGGACGCCAGTGTCAGGCGGACGAGGTCACGAATGAGGGTCGGCGAGGAGCTGGGGGATCCGACTCGGATGCGCAGTGGTGCCAATAATGGCCGGTAGCGGAAGATATTGGACTCCGCGATGAGCGCAGTGTTGTCGTGTTCAACGCCGAATTCGGTGCTCCACGCGTAGGCGTCGGATTCGGCCGCGCGACGCAGCCAGTATAGGTCGGCTGGTGTGAGCGTGTTGTCCAGCTGGCCTTTGATTCGGCGAAGTCGCTGGGCGACATGACGTTGAAGCCCTGCGCGGGGTAGCTCGTCCACGTCCCCTTCGGACCAGGTTCCTTGTTGTGCGACGTAGTTCGGGCCGCCGGCCTTGGCACCCGATCCGAGTGCGGAGGCTTTCCACCCGCCGAAAGATTGTCGCTGGACGATGGCCCCAGTGATACCCCTGTTGACGTAGGCATTACCGACTTCGACGTGGTCGATCCACCAGTCAATCTCGTCTGGGTCGAGGGCGTGTAGTCCACCGGTGAGGCCGTAGCCCGTGGAGTTTTGCCATTCGGTGGCTTCTTCCAGGGTTGTGGCGTGCATGATGCCGAGGACTGGTCCAAAGCATTCGTGGGTGTGGTACCACGATCCGGGTTTGACATTATCGCGCAGCCCTGGGGACCAGAGCGTCCCTTCTTTGTTCAGCTTGCGGGGCTTGACGAGCCATTTCTCACCGCTGTCGAGTTGAGTCAACCCGCGCATGAGTTTGTCGGATGGAGGTTCGATTATTCCATTCATGGTGGTGGAAATATCGGTTCCCGGACCCACTTTGAGGGTCTCGACGGCGTCGATCAGCTGGTTCATGAAACGCTTCGACTTGCCGACGCTGCCCACCACGATGACGAGCGACGATGCGGAGCACTTTTGCCCCGCGTGGCCGAAGGCAGACCGGTAAACATCGGACACGGCGAGGTCAGGATCAGCAGATGGCGTGACGATGATAGCGTTCTTGCCTGACGTCTCCGCATTGATCACCATCTGTGGTTTCCAGCTGCGGAAGAGTCGCGCTGTGTCGGAGGCACCGGTGAGGATGATGGAGTCCACTGCTGGGTGCGATACCAGGTGTTGGCCGGCTTCATTCTCGGCAACGTTGACAAGTTGGAGGAGTTCTTCGTCGATGCCTGCTTCACGAAGTATCCCTACCGCGACTTCGGCGATGCGGACGACTTGTGGTGCAGGTTTGATGACGACAGCCGCGCCGGCAGCGAGGGCGGCGAACACACCACCCATGGGAATAGCCAGTGGGAAGTTCCACGGCGGGGTGATAAGAACCACGGAGTACGGGGTGAACCGTGATCCTTTGACGCTATCTAGTGCGCGTGCGGATTCCGCGTAGTAGCGGGCGAAGTCGATGGCTTCGGAGATCTCGGGGTCGGATTCCGCCACGGTCTTGTTCGCCTCATGGGTCATGGCGGCGAGCAGTTCTCCTCGGTGCGCGGCCAGCGCGTTAGCTGCGGCGTCGAGCACGTCGGCGCGGTCGTGTCCGCTGGTCGTGCCCCATGCAGAGGAGCGTGCTCGTGCGCGAGCAACGATGGCGTCGATATCCGATTTCTCCGTGATCACAGGGCTGGTGACGGGGCCCGGGTCGTGGGCGAGCCAGTGCGCAGCCCATTCCCGGTTGGTAGGCAGTGACGGGTCGGTGTCCGGCTCGTTGACGAAGTGGCCCGGGACGGACTCGACTCGCTTGGATACGTCGGCTGCGGATTGTTCTTGCTGACGGTCCTGCTGGCGCCTTGGCCCCGCGAAGGTGGTCCAGCGGTCGTCGACGGCGTTGAGGTAGCGTTTTTCTTGCTCCTGCATGGGGGTCATATCGTCATCGCCGGCGACGTCGGGCGCGAAGAGGGCGTAGAGGAAGTTTTGGTGCGCGCCGTTTTCTTCGAGCCGTCGGACCAGGTAGGACACGGCGACGTCGAAGTCTTCCGCGTGGACGACAGGGGTATAGAGAATGACCGTTCCCGTGATCTGGCGCACGGCTCGGGCTTGGGCGGGTGCCATACCTTGGAGCATTTCGATGTCGAGCTGATCTTCGACGCCTCTCTGTACAGAGAGTTCGTGCGCGGTGGCCACCGTGTAGAGATTGTGAGAGGCCGCACCAATCCGGATGGCGGTGGCGTGTTCGGGTTGTAAAGCGACATCGAGGAGCCGCAGGTAGTTGGCGTCTACTTCGGCTTTTGTCAGGTAAGGGGTTTGCTTCCAGTCGTGGATTTCGGAGTCCACACGCTCCATGGACAGGTTCGCGCCCTTAACAATGCGTACCTTGATGGGGGCGCCGCCCTTGTTGACGCGCTCATGGGCGAAGTCGATGAGTTCGTGCAGAGCATCCAAGGTGTCGGGGAGGTAGGCCTGGAGAACAATTCCGGCTTCGAGGTCCATGAACTCGTCTTCACTCATGAGCTCTTTGAAGAGCTTGATGGTGAGGTCGAGGTCTTTGTATTCCTCCATATCCATATTGATGAAGGGGTGCGGTGTGCGTTTGACCGCTTCCCGATAAAGAGGACGGAGGCGTTCCTTGAGCCGACGCGTGTTTCCTTCGATATCCCACGGATTGAGCTGGGAGCACACCGAGGAGGCCTTGATGGACACATAGTCCACCTTGGGGTTGCGGAGAAGTTCGATGGTTCGGTCTAGCCGACGTGTTGCCTCGCGTTCGCCGAGAACAGCCTCGCCGAGGAGGTTGATGTTGAGCCGGAACCCGTTGGCATGTGCGTCATCGAGTAGTTTGTCGAGTGCCTTACCATTGGCGTCGAGCACCAGGTGCCCCACCATTTTCCGCAGGTATCCCCGGGCGATAGGCATGACAATGTCGGGAAGGATTTGTCCGGCTAGCGCTCCGAGGGAGACGAGTGCTGTATTAAGTGGACCGAGGAAGTCGGGGAGGGGTTCTTTCCGTCCGAATGGGCTACCCAGGGAGGCAAATTCCTTCGCGGCGACGGCATTGTCTTCTGGGCGTGCGACGCGGTCGACGAAGCCCATGGTGAAGTCGATGCCCTGTGGATCGTGAACAAGGGCTGCGAGTTGTTCAGTGGACGACGATTCCTTGCGTGTCTGTTCCCCGTTAGTTGCCTCGAGCCATTCGTGTGCGCGGGCGATCGCGCGGTCGGTGATGTCGTCAAGGTCGTGGGAGTTGGGAGGAGGCTTCAGGAAATCGGGGTTGTCGACGTTGCTGGCGGTTGTGGTGGTAGCAGAGATTTCCTCGCTGGTGTCGGCGGCTGTGCTGGCAGCTGTGTTCGTGGCTGTGTCACTGCCAAGCGTGCTGGAGTGTTGTTCGGTGGCGTCCAACTTCTTGTCTTTTTTGCTTTTCTTGCCCTTTTTGTTGTGTTTGCTGCTCATGTTTGTTCCTGGTGGGGTGTGGTTGCGTGTGGTTTTGTGCATGCAACGGGCGCAGCACCGCGGTGAAAACACAATTGTGCTGGTCAGTGCATGTAAGTCCCACACTATTGCTCTGGTGTAGCCCCTGCAATGTTCACCCCTGAGGTGTGTGGGTATCGGCAGACACCCCGTCGGTGATGACCTGTGCAAGAGCTGCTGAGTAGTCCCTGTACCGGTGGTTTTTCAGTAGCTTATCGAATGTGAGCCCCGGAATAATGAGGCCTCCCAGGTCGCGGATTTTTTGGTCATTGGGGGGAGTAGCAGCCAGGCCGTTGGGGGTGAGCCAGGCATCGGCGCCCCAGTGTGCGTAGGACGGGTCGGGGCCGTGCGCACCGTCGTCTGGTCCTGTGGTGAACATGATGGGGTCGGCATCATTCCTACCGACGACGATCTCTGCGTGCCCGTCTAGCGCGTGCGGTGCTAATTCGTGCGCATGATGTGCGCCTGTTCCGGGGGATCCGACAATGACGACAGTGTCGGCCTCAAGTGGAGGCGTTGTGCTCGAGGATCGGGCCGCGTGCCCGACGACGACGCTGCCGTAACTGTGACCGGTGACGGTGAGTTGTGCCGTGGGGTTGTGGGCGCGAAGCGATTGTTGGAATGAGCGCAGTGTTTTTGCACCACGGTCGGCGCTATCGGTGCTGGCGGCAGCGGGTAGAGAATTGGGTGCGGGATAGGCAGACCATGCGATGATGCTGGCTTTGTTGTCGCTGGCTTGCCTGATCTCACGAGCCCAGTCCGTGTGCCCGTGAATGCGTCCGGGTTCACTAGAGCCGACTCCGCCGACGAGCGTGGCGACGGCTGGACTCGTGGTGGGGTTTCCTAGCGCAATTGCCACGCCGTCGTGATCGAGGTGGACGAGGTAGGCGTCGTCGTTGTCGGCGAGCGTCTTTACTATTCCCTCCAAGTACTGCTTTTCTTTGTCGTTGTGAGTGGTAGAAAGCCACGTGTCGAGGCGCTCTCGGAGAGTACGGTTGGTGTCTTCGATGGTGTGTCCGTCGAGCCAGGGTTGTGAGTTGTCGCGCTGGGGGTCCGGCTCGGACATGATGGTGGGGAGGAAAGCATCGGTGATTCCGGTTGCGGCGAGGATCTGGCCGAGTGGCCCGAGCGCGGAGCTATTCCACACGTCGACAAGAAGGTGAGCGAGTGCACCGTCGATAGTGTCTAGGAACATGAGCAGCATGGCGAGCTCGGCTTTGCATGCCGTCTCGATGATGCGTATGCCGGCGCTAATGAACGGGTCGGCGGTGGCGTCGCGTTGAGCTTGAAGCTGCTTGATGGTGTGCTCAAGTGATTGCGCATGGCAGAGGGGTCCGCGGAGGGCCGACGAATGTGCGCGCAATAAGCCGACGGACTGTGTGATGTGGGCGATGACTGCGCGCGTGTCCGCATTAATCGATGCCAGTGTTGCATTGGCTGTCTCGCCGTTGATTCCGCCGATGATACTGGCGGGAATAGCGCTGTCTGATATGCGGATTGTCATGGGGTCGATGAGTCCAGCCATGGTGGCTGCTACGGCATTGAGCTCGTCGGGTCTCCACCGAGGGACATGGGTGAGCGGATCCCGCATTACCGACGTTTGAGTTGCCGAGGTTTTATTGACTGTCGGTATTGTATTGATCGCCATGAGCTGCACCTTTAGCCGAGATTGTCCGAGCGCATGGCATCGTCACTCGTGTGCACCGGGGACAGTGCACTCAATCGCGATGACGAAGCATCGTCCGTGGCGCAGACACGACGTCGTAATGAATCGACGGATTCTGCGAACCGTATGTGTCGGGTGCTCAGTCCATGAGCCTGGGCATAGGCGGCGTCGGCCATGGATAGCAAAGCGGCATGGGTTCGGGATGAGTGGAAGCTGGGCGCTTGTTCATGCGCGGCGTCACATACAGCGCCGACGTGCTCAGCGTGTTCTGCATGGTCGTGGTGCTCGTGCGTCAGGGCGCGCAGCGCGGAGGGAGTAACAGTGAGAGTCATGCGCCACATCGTGCCAACTACATGCGCGTCATGTGCGTCGTTGATAGCGGTGAATCGCGTTCGCTGTGGATAACTGTGCGCCTGTGGACAACTGCGTGCCAGCCAGCAAAATGGGCACTAACGTGTCACCCCAAGCAGTTAAGCTGCCACGGGGGATCTCTACGCCGTGACAGCAAGCCTTTATGCCGTGACACCACATTGGTCCAGCGCCAATTTCCCGGCCATCAGCACAACCACGACAAGCAAGACAATGCGGACGAATCCCGCACCTTTACTAAGGACCATTCGTGCCCCGATCTGTGCCCCCACAATGTTGGTGGCGGCCAGCCCGAAGCCCAGTAGCCACCAAATATCCCCATTGATTGCAAAAACAACCAGTGCACCTAAGTTCGTGAAGGTATTGAGGATTTTGGCCCACGCGGCACTGTTCACAAAATCCTCACCCAGCAGCGATATGATCATAAGGATTAAGAACAAACCGGTACCGGGGCCGAACGCACCGTCATAAAGCCCGAGCCCCGTGATCAGCACCAATGCCGCAACCCAACGTCCACGCGTGACGGCCCGTCGGACTGTGACCTTCCCAAACGATGGCCGGAGCAGGACAAACGCGCCGACGGCAATAAGGAGCACGATAACGATCGGCCGCATAATGTCCTTATCAACGGACGACGCAATAACCGCCCCGAGCGCCGCCCCAATGAACGCTAGGGGCGCGTAGCGGAAAGCAGTCCGTGCAGCGGGAACGCGCCGGGCCATAATGATCGCGGAGCTGCCGGTACCGCAGATAGCAGCGATTTTGTTGACTCCGAGCGCCTGAGCATACGTAAAGCCGGGGTTCAGGATCATGATGAGCGGGAGGAGGATAAGCCCACCACCTCCGACGACGGCGTCGACCCACCCGGCACAAAGAGAGGCGGTCAGCATGAGAGCGATCACGGTGGGGGACATGCGAAAATCGTATCGCTTCCCTTACTGGTTCTCACTGATAGCTACTGGTTCTCACTGATAGTCTGTGGCGTATGCGCATTTCACTGGCCCAGATTTGTTCCGTCCCCGATGTTTCTAGGAATACGGATGCTGTGTGTGAGTTGATCATGCGCGCGTCGTCGGAGAACTCTGACCTCATCGTGTTCCCGGAGGCCTCGATGTACCCGTTCGGGCAGGGCCGGTTGGACACGATCGCGGAGCCGCTGGATGGTCGGTTTGCGACGACCGTCCGCGAGACTGCCGAGGCGGCCGGCATTGTTGCCGTGGTGGGCATGTTCGCGCCGGCCGATTCCGTCGAGACGGAGAAGGGCACGCGCCATCGGGTGGATAACGTTGCGTTGGCGGTTGGCCGTGATGGTGCCGACGGTGACCGTGTCAATGCGGCGTACCGCAAGATCCATTGTTACGACGCGTTCGGCTACCGCGAGTCTGAGACGGTTCGCCCAGGTAATGAGCTGGAGTATTTCCAGTGCGCGGGTATGACTGTTGGACTGTCGACGTGCTACGACATTCGTTTCCCGCAGCAGTTTAAGAATCTGGCACGTGGTGGTGCGCATGTTATTGTCGTGCCGACGTCGTGGTCGGATGGGCCGGGCAAGCGCGATCAGTGGCGGACCCTGACGGCTGCACGAGCGTTGGATTCGACGACGTGGATCGCGGCTGCTGGGCAGGCGCGCCCGGGCGGGTATGACAAGGTTGGCCAGTCCGACGGCCCGACCGGGATTGGCCATAGCGTTGTGGTTGGGCCAGACGGAACGAGGGTCGCGGAACTGGGCTACACCTGCGGATATGTCACCGCGACCATTGATACTGATCGAGTGGATTCCGTGCGACAAAGCATCCCGGTCCTTGGTGACGACTAGTGCCGACGCCGATCAATCTAGGCAGGAGATGAGCGCCAACGGTTGGGTCGAAGCAGGAATCCGGCAAGCGATCTGAGGCGGGCGTCCGGGGAGCGATCTAATGTGAGCGTTTCCGGAAGTAGGTAGCGAGTGACGTTAGTAAAGCCCCTCCACCGACATAGGCGAGTAGAGATGGTGAGAAGATTTCGGTCTCACCTTGCTGGGTAACCCCGTACCAAATTCCGAAAATAATTAAAACGGCGCTTGCGATCCAAACAAAGTACTGATGTTGTGTGTCGATTAATTTGACGGGAAGAAATAGAATCAGGCTGGTAACTGCGATAATGGTTATGCCGAAACCAGCGACCCCAATTACCCACGCGCCCGTTATTGCACCAATGAGAAATAGGAGAATACCAACGCCGATCGAAGTAAGCTCGATTATGGGTAATTTGTTGGATCGTGCATTCATCTTTGTCACCTGTAACTCAGATAGAAATTTTTCTTTTTAAGTCTTTACGTCGGTTAGTTTTGTAATCTTTGACAGTGAAGGTATCAGTTTTGCATGTGTGGTTCTAGGGTAGACGAGCGATCGCGACCCTTTGATACCCCTTAATTGGGGTGAAAAAGTTAAAAATAACCGGTCTAAATTGAGTGATCGAGCCCGAGTGGAAGGTGAAATCAACAAGGTTTGGTAGTGGTGCCTACGTTATCATTTTTGCTGAGCTCAGGGCATGGGCCTCTTTTTACGGTAAATACTCAAGGTGTCCTATGGTGAACTCCGACGGTTGGGTGGGGGTGTCTAGCTCCGCGAGAACACTTTTCTGAAGCAGTAGCATCTGTACACTAAGAAACTATGCTCATAGAAGTAATCGAGTTACGGTTTTCGTATAAAAAGGCTAAGTCCGTTTTGGATGGAATTTCGTGCTCTTTTTCCGGTGGAATTAATATCGTGCTCGGTTCTAATGGCGCGGGGAAAAGTACCTTAATGAAGCTTCTCGCGACAGAGCTTAAACCCCAGTCCGGCGTGATCAGGTATGACGGCAAAACAGCGGAGCGAAAAAACCGTTCCTCCATCGTGTCGCGCTTAGGTTGGGTGCCTCAACATAATGCGGTTGATACATCTCAAACTGTGCGGGACTTAGTTCAGACAGCAGCGTGGCTTCATGGTTATTCCGGGAGTGAGGCTCGGAGCGCAGCGTCCGAGGCCATTGAGCTTGTCCATTTGTCCGATAACGAAGGCGATCGTTTTTCTTCGTTGTCCGGTGGCATGCAACGTCGGGCGATGGTTGCTGTCGGGATAGCTCACCGTCCCGACGTCCTTATTTTGGATGAGCCGACATCGGGATTAGACCCAAACCACCGGGCGTCGCTCCTGAATATAATTCGTCGCCTCAGTGAGAAAACTTCAGTCATTATGTCGACGCATATTTCCTCTGATATTGAGCCTACTGATCGCGTTCTTTTCCTTGATTCCGGACACATTGTCGCTGATGTGCGCTCGGAAGAGCTCGAAAGGAAATATGGAAGTATTGATGCAGCTTTCGGTCAATTGACTGCGGGAGTTATCTAATGGGGTGGCGACGACATCTCCGTTATTTTGTCCCAGCGCCCTTCGTTGCGTTTCTTTTATTCGCAACGTGGCGGGTGGGCTACATTATCGGCTATTGGCCAGACGTTAATGAAGTACATTCTGAAACACTCGCCCTTATCGGAGTGTGCTTAGCGGGGTGTACTGCCTATGACATCGCGCGCCATGATGTTGACTATCTCCGCACGATATCGTCAATCTGCATACGGCTAAGCTGGTATCTCTGCGGGCTCGGTGCACTGTATGCATTGATATACAACGTCGTAACAATAGTTGTGTTGTATGCCGTGTGTTTATCCGGAAACCCCGGCGGTTCTCCATGGTGGTCGATTCCGGTTATGGGGCTTATCTGGTCCCTATTCTCCGTGGGGCTCGGCGGAGTTATTGGCCGATCACTCCATACCAAACCGCGTTTAGCCGCGATTGTCGGCTTCATTGCGGGGATGGCCGTCGTGGTTCTCACTTTGATGGCAGGGCTGCTACGCGTAGTTCCGAAAATCCTATTTTTGAGGCCGTATTCATCGGGGAACTACGTGGGCTACGTAGAGCAATCAGTCCAATTACGTCCAGTCATTTTTGGTGTTTTTATAGGGATTGTATTGGCAGCTGTGCTCATTTTCGTCACCACGGCCGATTGGGTAAGGAGTAAAAAGCTTTTATCGTTAGCTCTACCTGGAATCGTTATCGTCTCTGTGGCGGCAACTCTCGTCGGAATAAATGGACCCCTGGTGACGGCACGAGAGAAACCATCGAATCCTTCATGCACTCATTCAGCCGACGGTGCTCGGTATTGCAGTTGGCCAGAAGATGAATCCACTGTGCGTGAAGTGGATAAAAACTGGTCTGCCTTTTTGTCTGAATTGGACGAGTTGGGGTTCAGTGTCGACGCAGGTGAGTATGCTCCCAAAAAAGTTGGTGGCGATTTCCCCTTGATGGCGGCTGACGCGGGACGATCCTCAACTCTTGTGTTCCGTGACTTGGCTGAAACCGTCATTGCACAAGACAGCGATAAATCGGGGTGTCAGCTTTCTAAAACGGATGGAGTATCGACTACCTATATCGTCGCAGAATGGATTGCTGATCATTTCGGAGACAAGCCAATTCGCGAGGTCATTGGTGGTGCGAATGGCCCGGGTACCAGTGATGCCCAGAAGTGGATGGACAAGAACACTGAGGGGCGGCCATTTCAGGAGCAAGAAGAGCTAATTAAAAAAATCTCGGAGGATCTTAAGGCCTGTATAGCTTCTTCTGAGAAAGGCAATGCCCAGGACAATTTAGAAGAATAAAGCATCCTGAAGTGAAAGAAGTGTGAGGATTATATATGAGTAATAGCGTCTTCCCTTATGTCCGCCTTCGGGGCTGGCGTGAGGCGCTATTGCTGTGTTGCGTTGTCATTCCTCTGGTTTGGTTCCATGATTTTTCGCTCCCGCAACTATTCGGTCCAGAACTGAGCATCCCTGTTTTCCTTCCGAATCTGGTTCCGGTGGTGATGGCGGGGGCGATGGGCGTTCTGCTGGGGAGTCAATGGTCAGAATCGTATGAGCGCGCCGTGACATCCCGCTCGACGCAACGCCCGCGCCTGATTCTGTCGGTCATATGCGTTCTCATCCTGGTTGCTGTAGCCGGCCTGATGAGGGCCCGTTACCTGGGGTGGGAAACGGTTGGCTTGATCAGTGCTCACAGCATTGTGGCTATTGGGTGTGCGGCTGCAATTGGTGGCCGTTGGGGCTCGGCGGTGTCTTTGCGCGTAGTGCCTCTTCTTTCTCTTACCCTTTGCCTCAGCCCGTGGTTCGTGGGGGAGAACACGGCGTTGGGGAATTCGGTCGGGATCGGTACGAGTCCCGCGGTGTTGATAGGTGAGGCTGTTTTGGGGGTTATAGGTTTGGTCGTCTGGGTCCGGCAGGGTCGTTAGCTCATCTGGGTGCGGTGGCCCGTTATTGCCGACGCGACCACTCCTCACCACCGCCACCACATCCACCACGAAAATTTTTCTAAAAACCCGCCTTGAGTGGAATAGACTCAACTTCGCGCCAGTTGTATTAGATGTGATTAAAACTTGCGTGACGTACACTCAACAATGGTTATAGCAACGTTCGTCGTCGGCTAGCTACACAATCACCCGCGACCCCGACGAAGAACCAGGTACAAGCACACAGAACGGTCAACATAGAAACAACAAATACAGAACAACGAACAAAGAACAGAAAGGTGACATCATGAGCTCTTTTACCCCCACAACACGCACAGCTGAAGCCCTCCAGGCTGCACTTCAAGACGCCTCGAAACGAGGTAACCCGGACATCCGCCCAGCGCACTTACTTGTCGCTCTCCTTGAGCAGGCCGATTCTATTGCGTCGCCAGTTATTCAGGCTGTCGGCGCAGATCCGAACCAAGTTCTCACCCGGGCACGAAGTCTGGTTGGCGGATACCCCACCGCCACTGGCCAGCAAATGGCGAACCCGCAGTTCAACCGCGATTCCCTCAATGCGCTGACCACCGCGCAGGAATTAGCAGGTCAGTTGGGCGATAGCTACGTGTCCACCGAGGTTTTGCTCGCCGGCATCGCATCCGGCGATAGCGACGCAGCGAAACTGCTGCAGGAGTTCGGTGCCACCGCCGACGCCCTCAAGGCAGCGTTCCCGTCGGTACGCGGAAACCAAAAAGTGACCACCGAGGACCCAGAGGGCCAGTTCCAGGCCCTCGAAAAATACTCGACGGACCTCACCGCCCGGGCACGCGACGGCAAAATCGACCCCGTCATTGGGCGCGACGCCGAAATCCGACGCGTCGTCCAAGTGCTGTCACGGCGGACGAAGAACAACCCGGTGCTCATCGGTGAGCCCGGCGTCGGTAAAACCGCCATCGTCGAAGGCCTCGCACGGCGTATCGTCGCTGGTGATGTGCCTGAATCGCTGAAGGATAAGAAACTCGTTTCGCTCGACCTCGGGTCCATGGTCGCGGGTGCAAAATACCGTGGCGAATTTGAGGAGCGGTTAAAGGCTGTTCTTGATGAGATCAAGAACGCCGACGGCGAAATCATCACCTTTATCGACGAGCTCCACACCATCGTCGGTGCGGGCGCTACCGGGGAATCCGCAATGGACGCCGGCAACATGATCAAGCCGCTACTGGCTCGCGGTGAACTCCGGCTCGTGGGCGCAACCACCCTGGAGGAATACCGCAAGTACATCGAAAAGGACGCCGCCCTTGAGCGCCGTTTCCAGCAGGTGTACGTGGGCGAGCCCAGTGTCGAGGACACCGTCGGCATTTTGCGTGGACTCAAAGAGCGCTACGAAGTTCACCACGGTGTTCGGATCATGGACTCCGCCCTGGTCTCGGCCGCGACGCTGTCCGATCGCTACATCACAGCCCGGTTCCTTCCCGATAAAGCCATCGACCTTATCGACGAAGCCGCCTCACGCTTGCGGATGGAAATCGACTCCCGGCCAGAAGAGATCGACACTGCCGAGCGCGTGGTGCGTCGGTTAGAAATCGAGGAAATGGCTCTGGAGAAGGAGACCGACGAAGCGTCGAAAATCAGGCTCGAGCACCTGAAAGAAGAGCTTGCCGACGAGCGCGAAAACCTAAAGGCCCTGACCGCCCGGTGGGAGAACGAAAAGTCCGCCATTACCGAGGTGCAAAGTGTTAAGGAAGAGCTGGAGAAGGCGCGGTCTGATTCGGAAATCGCGGAGCGCGACGGCGACTATGAGAGGGTAGCAAAGCTGCGCTACGGCACTATTCCTGAACTGGAAAAGAAGCTGCACGCGGCCGAAAAGTCCGTGAACTCCACCGAAGAGAACGCCATGCTCTCTGAGGAAGTCACGCCCGAGACAGTGGCCGAAGTTGTCTCCGCATGGACCGGCATCCCCGCCGGCAAGATGATGCAAGGCGAAACCGAAAAGCTCCTAGCCATGGAGAAGGTCTTGGGTCGTCGCGTGGTCGGCCAGGACGAGGCCGTGAAGGCTGTGTCCGATGCGGTACGCCGTGCGCGTGCTGGTGTCGCCGACGAGAACCGGCCGACAGGGTCGTTCCTCTTCCTCGGCCCCACCGGCGTCGGCAAGACCGAGCTGGCCAAGGCGTTGGCAGACTTCCTCTTCGACGACGAAAAAGCCATGGTCCGCATTGACATGTCGGAGTATGGCGAGAAGCATTCCGTGGCGCGGTTGGTGGGTGCCCCTCCGGGATACGTCGGCTACGACGCGGGTGGTCAGCTGACCGAGGCGGTGCGTCGTCGGCCCTACACGGTGGTCCTGTTCGACGAGGTCGAGAAGGCCCACCCGGATGTCTTCGATGTCCTCCTGCAGGTGCTCGATGAAGGCCGCCTGACCGATGGGCAAGGCCGCACGGTAGACTTCCGGAACACCATTCTGATCCTGACCTCGAACTTGGGCGCAGGCGGGACCAAGGAGCAGATGGAGGCGGCCGTCAAGGCCACCTTCAAGCCGGAATTCATCAACCGACTTGACGACGTCGTTATGTTCGACGCCCTGACCAGCGAACAGTTGACCAAGATCGTGGACATCCAGATCGACGCTTTGGCCAAGAGGCTGGAATCTCGGCGCCTCGTGCTGGACGTGCACGACGATGCGAAGGAATGGCTGGCCAAGCGCGGCTACGATCCCGCGTACGGTGCACGTCCGCTGCGTCGTTTAGTGCAGCAAGCCATTGGCGATGAACTGGCGAAGGAACTCCTCGCCGGGGATGTTCGCGACGGCGACGTCGTCGAAGTCACGGTGGCCGAGGGCGGAGACAAACTCGACGTCCACGGTGGTGGCGTATCGACGCTGTAAGTGTCGCGGCGGAATGCCACGTCGCGCCTGTATGGCAGGTTGTTAGAGGGTAACCGTTGTCGTTACCAGGAGCATCTCACAACCCGCCATACTGCAGGCTGAAGCTCGTCCGCATAAGCTAGTGCCCATGACCGTATACGTTTCTCCAGATATCTTGTCCAAAGCTATCAACAAATCGAATCGTATTAGTATCTTGAGCACCCACTGGTCCAGTGGAAGCCGCACCGCGTATTCGAGGTTCGTGTCCGAACACATTCCGGACGCTCAGTTCTGCCCACCAGAGTTGGCCCTCACCGGATTGCCCTCCCGCGAAGCCGGGCGTAACCCGTTGCCGAACAAGGGGATCCTGCAGGACTGGGTTTACAAGTGGGGGCTGGACAAGAAGACGCCGATCATCATTTACGGCCAGCACCACGGCATTTTCTCCGCCCGCGCATGGTGGATCCTCAAGTGGGCCGGGGTCACCGACATTCACATTCTCGACGGTGGCCTCCAAGCGTGGGAAGACGCCGGTCACCCCGTGATCGCCGGGCCGGGGAGCCTCCCGCAGCGGTTCCGCACAGAGATCACCGTCGGCAATATGCCCACCATCGAAGCCGATGAGATCGACCAGTGGATCAAGGACGGCGGATTCCTTCTTGATGCGCGCGACGAGCGTCGTTTCAATGGGATTGCCGAAAAGCTGGACTTCCGCGCTGGCCACATCCCGGGTGCGATCAACATGCCTGTCCAGGACTTTTATAACGAGGACCGGACAGTGCTGTCGCCCGACGAGATTCGGGCGCGGTTCAACAGGGCGGGAATTACCGACGGCTCGAAAGTGGCTGTGTACTCGGGATCCGCGCTGCACTCCTGCGCGATGATCGCTGTGATGGAGCACGGGGGGATCGACGGTGCGACGCTGTTCACCGGTGGCTGGTCGCAGTGGGCGGGGAATCCCGAGAACCCTATCGAGCGCTTGGGCGAATAAACATTGCGCGAGCCCGTGACCGCCCGAACCATGTGACGTTCGTGTAAATATTTCTGCCCGTCGGGGGTAACCTACCGGCGTCGTGCCTGGTCATTGCCTCGAAATGAGGTAACCAGATGGCGAAGAGCGCTCGACATGTCCGGGGTTGCAGATATAGTCGAGTGACGAACATGCCGTTACGAGTTGCAACGGGAGAGCTTGCTTTCCGCGCCGGGCGCATTGTGCTTCCGGCCAGAAAGTAGCGCCGTAGGAGCAAACCCTCCCCGGGAATCTCTCAGGCCCAGTACCGCTGCAATGAGGCACCACTGGAAAGAGCTGCGTATGCAGCCGCCGAAGGAGAAAAGCAGACTGAAACAACGTCACCTGCAGGGTTCTATACATGTAGGGCTCCATGCAGGTCTAAGTACAGCGCGTTGGTGAGGCTGCCGAAGCTCTCAGGTACAGGAGACAGTGCGGGGGAGGCGACCGGTCATCGCCTTCGACGAATGGGAAACAATGTCTCATCCACAGTCTCAGCAGCAGTCCTCCCAGCAGGCTCACCCGAAATTCGATCCACAGAACACGCAGGGTGCGGCCCCCGCGTCTATTAAAACCACGGCCGACCTCACCGCGCCATTGAGTTCACCACGCGTGTCGGCCGCGCCGTTCCCGGCGCGTCACATAGGTCCCAATGCGTCGAGCATTCAGCAGATGCTGCAGACCTTGGGGTATTCGTCGGCACGCGAACTCGCTGACGCAGCGTTGCCTGATTCCATCAAGAACCGGGATCTTAATCTGCCACCTCGTCGCACCGAGCAGGACGTGTTGTCCGCGCTGCAGGTGTATGCCGATAAGAACGTTCAGAAGAAGCAGCTGATCGGCGCGGGCTATTATGACACGGTCACGCCGGCCGTGATCAGGCGAAACATTGTGGAAAACCCGGGGTGGTACACCGCGTACACGCCGTATCAGCCGGAGATCTCGCAGGGCCGCCTGGAGGCGCTTCTCAACTTCCAAACCGCGGTGGGGGATTTAACCGGGTTCGACGTCGTTAATGCGTCGCTGCTGGATGAGGCCACTGCCGTCGCGGAGGCCGTTCAGCTGATGATCCGCGGTGGGCGTCGCCGTAAAGGTGGGGAGCCGGTCGTGCTCCTGGATAGCGCCTGCCATCCGCAAGTGATCGCGGTTGTTCGGTCGCGGGCGATGGCTGCTGGTATCTCGCTGCGCGTATCGACGATCACCACCGAGACGATCGCTGACGAGGAGAACCTTGTCGGCGTCGTTATTGCCCAGCCCGGAACGACGGGTGAGGTACGTGACCTGAAGCCTCTGATCGATGCTGCTAAAGAGAAGAAAGCGCTGGTCACGGTGGATTGTGACCTTCTGGCGCAGACGCTTCTGGTGTCGCCGGGTGAGCTTGGCGCGGACATCGCGGTGGGTTCCGCGCAACGCTTCGGTGTGCCGCTTTTCTTCGGTGGGCCCCATGCGGCGTTTATGGCTGTGACGACCTCCCTGACCAGGAAGATGCCGGGGCGCATTGTCGGCGTGTCGAAGGATGAGGAAGGAACTCCCGCGTATCGCTTGGCTCTGCAGACTCGCGAGCAACATATTCGACGGGACCGCGCAACCTCTAACATCTGCACGGCGCAAGCACTGTTGGCTGTTGTGGCCGGCATGTACGCCGTGTGGCACGGGCCGGATGGGTTGAAAGAAATCGCGGGCCGTATTCACGCGCATGCTGCTGCGCTGGCTGATGCCATCGTCGCGGCCGGTCTTCGCATTGAGCACGACACGTTCTTTGACACAGTCACTGTTAAGCACAGCACTGATAATGCAGCGCGTATCGCCGTCGCACGTGCCCATGAAGAGGGCTTTAACCTCCGTGAACTCGGTGGTCGGCTGGTTGGTTTTTCTATCGGTGAATCCACGACCGATACGGATATTCGCCAGTTGGCCGCGATACTGATCAGCGCTGAGGGCCGCGATAGCGGTTCCGGGCCAGATAGTTTGGATGAGGTCCGTGAGCTTACCGCGGGGCTGCCTGGTGATCACCGCAATGTGGCGTCGGCTGGGACAACTCATCTACCCGCGGATCTTCTCCGTCGCGACGAGATTTTGACGCACCCGATTTTCCACGCAATTACCTCAGAAACCGAAATGATGAGGTATCTAAGGATGCTTGCCGATCGCGACCTCGCTCTTGATCGCACGATGATTCCGCTGGGCTCGTGCACGATGAAGCTCAACTCTGCGGTAGAGATGGAGCCGATCACGTGGCCGGGTTTTGCCTCTATTCACCCCATGGCTCCCGACGATCAGACGGCAGGGTGGCGTGAACTCATCCACGACCTGCAGGACAGTCTGGCCGAAATGACCGGTTACGCGGCTGTCAGCGTGCAGCCCAACGCGGGGTCTCAGGGTGAATTCGCTGGCCTGCTGGCTATTCGTCGCTATCACCAGTCGCGCGGCGACAGTGAGCGCACGATCTGCCTGATCCCGGAGTCCGCCCACGGCACTAACGCTGCGTCGGCGGCACTGGCTGGTTTGAAAGTTGTCGCAGTGAAATCCCGTGACGACGGCTCCATCGATCTTGATGACCTGGCCGCGAAGCTGGAGAAGCAAGGCGACAAAGTTGCCGCCATTATGATCACGTACCCCTCCACCCACGGCGTCTACGAAGAACATGTTCGCGACGTGTGCGACAAGGTCCACGCGGCCGGTGCGCAGGTGTACATCGACGGTGCTAACCTCAACGCCCTGGTCGGCCTGGCAAAGCCCGGGCAATTCGGTGGCGACGTCAGCCACCTTAACCTGCACAAGACCTTCACGATTCCTCATGGTGGCGGCGGCCCCGGCGTCGGCCCGCTCTGTGTTGCTGAGCACCTGGTGCCGTTCCTGCCGGCTGATCCGATGGAAACAACAAGTGCCGACGCGGAGCGCTCCGGTGAGGATGCAGAGGGCTCCGGCAGCGCCGAAAGCTCGAGCGATGCCGCGTCCGAGGCGCACGGCGTGCCGATTGCCGGTGCCACCTATGGTTCCGCCGGCGTCGTCCCGATCTCCTGGGCATACATCGCGCTGATGGGGGGCGATGGCCTGGCAGCGGCGTCGGAAATGGCCCTGGTGAATGCTAACTACATCTCCCACCAGCTCGCCGACGATTTCCCGACCCTGTACACGGGCAAGAACGGTTTGGTTGCGCACGAATGCATCCTCGACCTGCGCGAGATCACGAAACGCTCCGGGATCACCGCGGAGGACGTCTCGAAGCGACTCATGGACTTCGGGTTCCACGCTCCGACCCTGGCCTTCCCCGTGCCTGGGACTCTTATGGTGGAGCCCACTGAGAGTGAAGACAAGGGTGAGCTTGACCGTTTCATCGAAGCTATGCACACCATCCGGCGCGAAATCGATGAGGTCATCGATGGCACCGTCGCCGAAGAAGATTCCGTGATTCGCCACGCCCCTTATACGGCCTGGTCAGTGACGCGCGACGACTTTGACGACACCGTGTCTCACGGTCACTTCACACGTGAGAAAGCGGCATTCCCCGTCCCGGGTCTGCGTCGGACCAAGTACTTCCCACCGGTTCGCCGCATTGACAATGCCTACGGTGACCGCCACGTGGCATGCTCGTGCCCGCCCTTGGAGGATTTCGCCATTACCGACGATGAATTCAATAGTCTGGATAAATAGGCGCCCACACCAGGTACCGCAGCGCTAACCCCAGCGACAACCCGCAGCATCAACCCACCACGACGTTGATAGGAGAACGTGACGTGACAGACCAACCCAACACAGGATCCTCCGGCGCAGGATCGGCCAGACCCCAGAAGACCGCATTGCACGATGTTCATGAGAAACTCGGCGCCCGCTTCACTGATTTCGGTGGCTGGGACATGCCCCTCAAATACGGCAGTGAACTGGACGAACATAAAGCTGTCCGCACCGACGCCGGCATTTTTGACCTCTCCCACATGGGCGAGGTCCGAGTTAGCGGCCCACAAGCAGCCGAAGCACTCGATCACGCATTGATCTCACGGCTATCAGCCGTGGCCGTCGGCAAGGCTAAATACTCCATGATGTGTACCGAGGACGGCACTATCATCGACGACCTCATCACCTACCGCCTTGCCGACGACGAATTCTTGGTCATCCCCAACGCCGGTAACGCGCCCACCGTGGCCTCGGAATTAGTCTCCCGGGCTGAGTCCTTTGATTGCACCGTGGCCGACGAATCCAGCGAAACGTCGCTAATCGCTGTGCAAGGCCCCAACGCGGAGCGCGTTTTGGCCTCGCTACCCGGCGCGGATGTTCGCAACCTTGCCGAGGTGAAGTACTACGCCTTCTTCCGCGGCACCGTTGCTGGGCATGACGTGATCATCGCCCGCACGGGATACACCGGAGAAGACGGGTTCGAGATTTTCGTGCCGAACAGCGGTGCCCACGACGTCTGGGCCGCGGTCATGGACACTGACGCGGTGACACCATGCGGCCTAGCCAGCCGCGATACGCTCCGCTTGGAGGCGGGAATGCCTCTCTACGGCCACGAACTGGACCTGTCACGCACCCCGGTCGACGCGGGCCTCGGTGTGTTGGCAGCGACGAAGAGCAAGGACGCCTTCGTCGGCCGGGACGCCATCGTCGCTGCGAAGAAGAACGGTGCAGCACGGAAACTCGTCGGGCTGAAAGGGGATGGGCGGCGAGCTGCCCGCGCCGGCTACACCGTGTTGACCAGCGATGATAAAGAGGTCGGGGAGGTTACATCGGGCGCGCTGTCGCCGACGCTGGGCTACCCCGTGGCTATGGCCTATGTGGATGCGGACGTCGCGGAGCCGGGAACCGCGCTTTCCGTGGACATTCGTGGTAAGCATTATCCCTACACGGTGGTTCAGCTTCCTTTCTATAAGCGTGACCGCTAGCCCCAACAATCGACCCCAACAATCGACGTTAAAGACCATTCATCCGCAGCGACGAGTGTGGATGACAATGCGAAGGAGATCGTGATGTCCAACGTTTCATTGCCCGCTGACTACCTGTACTCCAGTGACCACGAGTGGATCGATAACGACGCCGCCGAGCCTGGTGACACAGTCCGCGTCGGCATTACCCATGTTGCCGCTGATCAGCTGGGTGAGATTGTGTATGTTGACCTGCCCGACGTCGGAACGGAGGTCGAAGCCGGAGAGGCTTTTGGTGAAGTTGAATCCACCAAGTCGGTTTCCGATATTTTCGCTCCCGTCTCGGGCGAAGTGGTCTCGATCAATGAAGACCTTGGCGACGACGCCGGCGTGATCAACTCCGACCCCTACGGCGATGGCTGGCTGTACGAGGTTCGCATCTCCGACCTGGGGGAGCTGTTAGACCAGAGCGGATACGCCGCTGAGAACGATATCGACGTGTAAGGTCTCGGGACGTCACACGCTGCCAGGCAACACCGAGTGTTAGACAACACGTGGTTGAGACGACAAATAGCGTTGTGGTCTGGCAGTGAATAACTGGTCAACGACGGCTGCCACGACGCCCTGTAGGACTCGACGGCATGATCCTTAAGGGCAGGGGTGGCGGCCTTTGTGTGCGGGTGGAGGCATTGTCCGCGGAAGCGGATAGACTATCTAACGATGAATTCCGCAGTTTTCCTGATTCTTGGCGCTCTGCTGCTCCTCGCGGCCGCAGCGCTGCTGTGGGCTGCCAACCGACCGGCAGATGATAGGGAGTGGCGACGAGTTCTCAACCGCCACGCCGGCGTGCACGAACGTCCTACCTCCTCCCGGGGAGGACGGGCTAATCGCGCGCCACGAGAGGAGGGGGCGTCTGGTGGTTCGCGCGATGCGTCTGACGGTGTCCCGTTTACTTACGCCGACGCTGGCTTTGGCGATGATGGCGATGCACTCCCGCCACGTCGTAGAAACCCCCGCTTCAATCCTCAGCAGACCCAGACTGCAGATCAAGCATTCTCACATTTCGGTGTGCGCCCGCAGGCGGAGGCGGAAGAAGAGCGCGCTGATGAGCAGGAATCGTTCGACGATGGGCTTGCCGACGACGATGTCTCGGTGACGCATCCGGATGAGCGAGACGAATCCCAGCATGTCCAGCATGGAGCGACCTCCCGCGGTGACGGCGAGGACAACGCGTTCACTGTGACGCACAAGGACGGGGACGAACACTCGGATACAGATTCGCCATCCCGCAGTGTCCCCGCAGGTGAAACGGGCACCGCTGAACCGGGCACCGCGTCGGAATCGCCTGCAGATTCAGCAGAAGACGCAGCCGCAAATCCGTCTACAGACACACCCCAAGACGCCATGGAGGAGTGGTTCGAAAACCCCACACGGGCGACCCGACGTGCACGTCGATCATGGGCTGCTGAGCACGGATGGCAGTTTGACCGGAATGATCCCGATCTGGCCCACGAGTGGGCCGACCATGTTGGTGCATCATCAAGCGAAGCCAAGGACGTCGTGTCGGGACGGATGCGCGCACGTCGTGCCCACGTGGCCGATATTGACGACAACTCCTACCTGGGATTACGTCGATCTGGCTCCTCAGACATACTCATCGACTTCCGGGACCGCGACCGTTGGGTGTCCCAGAACCAACCCGGTGAAGATCCCAGCCACATCAAACCTCCTCGGCCCGACCAGGAGTATGTGGGATCGTGTGGAGGATTCGCCGTGTTCTCCTCTGACCCATTGTCCGTCCGGCTCATGATGGATTCCCGCGCCGATCGCGCACTCGCACATTTACGTGGTGCCACCGCAGCCATCGTCATCGACCCGTGGTGGATCCTCGTCCGCTGTAGTCGCCGCCCCACTATCGACGATATCCCCAGGATATTCGCCTATATCGCCGATCTTGACGACGCCACCCGCGTCCTGCCCAACCCGACCGCTGAGTACTTGGACATGACGGACGGTGATCCCGGCCGGGCGTATTCGTACGACATCTTCACCTTGGGCGACGGTCCACGGATGCAGGCCGTTCCCGACGCTGGCTTCGCTGGTCAGTCCGCCACCGCTCAATCGGCTGCCGACCAGCCTGCCTTTGGTCAATCCACCGGCGGCAGCCAATCCGGCACCACCGGCCAATCCGACAGTGCCGACGTCGGCAATAATGATGAACCGGCCGGCCAGGAGGGAAAATCTGACACGGATGCCCACATTGGATGGTCGGACAGGCCCGAATTCCGCCACGAGTATGTCGATTTGCCGCGCCGGGATCGAAGCCGACGAGAGGGGAATACTACGGACGACGAACAGTGGGATGAGGTTGGCAAATCCACCGGAGACATTCCCGTCGTGGGTAGCGATCCTGACCACTCGGGGGCGCATGAGCGGTCCGGGCGAGTCATCCGAGTGGAGTCTGATTACGACAAGTCCACCATTTTCGGCGACCCACCGTCCGAGGGGCGGCACCGCAAGAGCTCGGCCCGGCGGGGCGCGTCCCACCGTCGGGAGGATGACGATGTGCCCATCGTCGATGGTGAGCTCGAGCCCGAGAATCGGCTCGACCAGGATTAAGCGGTGGGTACCGCGGAACCACAAGCGTGCAGTGAAAACCCAGCAGTCAGAAGGAGTTTCTTGTCATGACGGATCACACTAACCCAGAGGCGGAAGGCGCCGAGCCTACGTCTGCTGCTCAACCTACGTCTGCCGCGCAGACGTTGGACCCAGAGCGCCGGGCCCGGCTGGCAGAGCTGGTCAAAGAGCTGGCAGTCGTGATGGGGAAAGTGACCTTATCCTCCGGCAAAGAGGCCGATTATTACGTTGATTTGCGGCGGGCGACGTTGCATCACGAGGCCTCACCGTTGATCGGTGCTCTTCTGCGGCAGCTCACCGAGGACTGGGAGTTTGACGCCGTCGGTGGCCTGACCTTGGGTGCAGACCCCGTCGCTGATTCTGTTTTGCACGCGCCCGGCCGGCCCATCGACGCGTTCGTCGTGCGCAAAGAGGCCAAGAAACACGGCATGCAGCGTCGCATTGAAGGCCCGGACATTAAAGGCAAGCGCGTCCTCGTCGTCGAAGATACGACAACCACAGGAAATAGCCCATTGACGGCGGTCAAGGCGGCACGTGAAGCCGGGGCCGAGGTTGTCGGAGTCGCTACCGTCGTGGACCGCAACACGGGCGCGGCCGATGCCATTCACAAGGAAGGTTTGGAGTACCGGTCCATCCTGGGGCTGAAGGATCTCGGACTTGAGTGATTCACCCCGTGCGTCAGACTCGCGCGCGTCAGATCCGCGCACGGTACAACCCCCAGCTGGTGTTGGTGCCACGGAGTGGAATCCGCACCCCGTCGGCGTGGGCCCGTGGGAGGTTGAGCACCCCGGCCAACCACGGCCGACGGCTGACCGTTATGACCCCACCCTCTTGAACGAGGGCGACCGGCGCAATGTCGTTGACGCGTACCGGTACTGGAAGCGCGAGGCCATCGTCGCAGACCTGGATACGCGTCGGTTCCCGTTCCACGTTGCGATCGAGAATTTCACGTCGGACCACAACATCGGTACCGTCGTGAGGACCGCGAATGCCTTTGCCGCAGAGGCGGTGCACATCGTCGGCAAGAAGCGGTGGAACCGTCGCGGAGCCATGGTAACCGACCGCTACCAGCACCTTTATCATCATTCGACAGTTGACGACGTGCTCCATTGGGCGCATGACCACGACCTCACGGTGATTGCTGTGGACAATGTGCCCGGCTCGGTGCCCGTTGAGACGGCCGAGTTGCCCGAGCGGTGCCTCCTCTTTTTTGGCCAGGAAGGGCCGGGGGTGAGCGAGGAAGCGCAGCGCGGTGCCGTGCAAACGGTATCGATTGCGCAATTTGGGTCCACGCGGTCGATTAACGCGGGGGTTGCGGCAGGGATCGCGATGCATGCGTGGGTGAGGCAGCACGCGGACCTATCTCGGGCGTGGTGATTCGCGCAGAACCTAGGGGTAACCGCCCAATCGTGTGGAGTCAGTAGCGCCTACACCATCTATAGGGCACGATTAATACAATGCAGGATAAACGAAATAGCAATCAGTCTGATGCGTCCGCCGACGTTACCGCGGACGCTACCACCGGCGACGCACCTGCTCATGAGGGCAGTTCGCGGATTAACCACGCTGAGCAGATCAGCCATCGTGGCAGCTCGTTGCGGCCGCAGCGTCGCCAGCAGGAGCTGTGGGAGAAGTGGGATCACCGTGCTGATTTAGCCGAGGACGCTATTCACGAGCGCCATGCGCGCCGGGTGTGGGGCTTGCCGGGGACGAACCTTGCCGTGGTCTCGTGGCCGGCATTGACGCGGGATAAGTTCTTCTTGCGCTGGCATTATTGGTGGCAGGCCCATTATTTGGATTGCTTGGTGGACGCGGCGTCGCGTCGTCCGCTGAAGTCCCGCTCGCGTCGCATTAGTCGGACGATGAGGGGAATTCGCCTCCGCAACGGTGCCCCGTTGACTAAGAACCGCTATTACGACGATAAATCCTGGCTAGCGTTGGCGCTGGACCGCGCGGAGGGCCTGGGCCACGGCCACCAGGCGAGGAGCCTGAAGGACCTCCAACAGAACATTATCGACGGCGTCGACTCGCTGACCGGGGTTGTTCCGTGGCGCGTGGGGGAGGCGTTTTATAACGTGCCGACGAATGGCCCGGCGGCGATCATGATGGCGCGGATGGGCCGCGTGGATGAGGCCGAGGCCCTCACCGACTGGATGTTCGAGAACCTGATCAATCAGGACGGCCTCCTGATCGATGGCATTCGCATGAAGATGGATGGTCCGGAGCCCTCGACGGCTGTGTACGCCTACAACCAGGGTGTTGCTTTGGGTGCCTGTGTGGAGATTGCTCAGCGGCGTCGCGAGGAAGCCGGGATCACAGATGATCCTTCCGGTGCGGGTTCCGGAGTTCGCGCCGGGGCTCAGGCCGGTTCCGACGTGGCGATGTCCTCGATCACCCGGGTCCACAACCTGGTCCACGCCATCGCAGTCAACTTGGCGACGGATACTGGCGTGATCAAGGGCTCCGGCAGTGGTGACGGAGGGTTGTTCCGCGGCATTTTGGTGCGGTACCTGGCCTTAGTGACGACGGACCTCCCCGATGATCAGAAGCTATCGCGTGCGACGAAGCGCTTGGCGGGCAAACTTGTTGTGTCGACGGCAGACGCGGTGTGGGATCAGCGCTTGGAAGTCAACGGACTTCCTGTTTTCAGTGCGGATTGGACGCGTCAGGCGGAGATTCCGCGCGCAGCTGGCTCTATTGGTGGGGCTAGCGGCGGAGCGGTAGCAGGATCGGAGATCGCTGAGCGTGATCTGTCCGTGCAGTTGTCGGGCTGGATGGCGATTGAAGCTGCTGCCCGGGTAGTCAATAACGAGCGGTTGCGAGGGGCCTAGTGGCTACTGGTTTTTGACCGGTGCGAGCAGGCTGGATTCGTACTCGATCTCACCGGCGCGAACTTTGTCGTAGTAGCTAAGCTTCGAATCGATGAAGGCCAGCATGTCGCGTAAGTTCGCGATCTTGTCTTCGACAACATGGCGTTGATCCTGGAGGATGTCCTTGCGCTGCGGGATACTGCCCTCGCCCTCCAGGCACAGCTCCATGTACTCACGCATTTGGTCGATCCCCATGCCGCATTCCCGCAGGCAGCGAAGCCCCCGTAGCCAGGCAATATCGTGCTCATCAAAGACGCGATAATTGTTTTCATCGCGCATGACCCGCGGTACGAGCCCGATTTTGCAGTAGTACCGCACGGTGTCCACGGAGATTCCGCTGGCCTCGGAGGCTTCTCTAGTCGAATACAACATGGGGTGCTCTATCGCCGCTGGTTGATGAGGTCTGTGAAGAAATCGACGGTCTCTACTGCTTCGTGGTCGAAGAACAGCGAGGACCCAGTATCAAGCTTGGCGATGGCGGCCATATCCTCATCGGTCAAGCTGAAATCCTCGATGTCGATATTCTGCTGGATACGTTCGGCGTGAACGGACTTTGCCAACCCGACGATATCGCGCTGGTAGAGCCACCGCAGTACCACCTGGGCGACCGACTTATCGTATTGCTTCCCGATCTCGGTGATCACGGAGTTATCAAAAAGCCCATTACGGCCTTCGCCGAAGGGAGCCCAGGCCTCGACGGTTACGCCGAGTTTTTGTAGCTGAGCAACGCGCTCGGTTTGCTGGTTGAATGGGTTGATCTCAATCTGGTTCACGACGGGGTAGGCGGAGCTGAAAGACCCCAAGTCGTGCACGCGCGCCGGCGTGAAGTTCGATACCCCGATCGAGCGAATCAGGCCCTCTTTCTGGGCGCGCTCGAATGCCCTCCAGGCTCCGTACACATCGTTAAAGGGCTGGTGGAGCAGCATGAGGTCAACGTAATCCGTACCGAGCTTCTCCAGTGAGGTCTTGACGCCGGTGTAGGTGGCTTCCTCGTTGTAACTATCCAGCCACGCCTTGGTGGTGAGGAACAACTGATCGCGATCAATGCCGCTACGGAGGATTCCTTCGCCGACGGCTTCCTCGTTGAAGTAGGCCTGGGCGGTATCGATGTGGCGGTAACCGGCCTCGATGGCGTGGGCGACTGCGTCGGCCGTCTGGTCAGCGGGAATCTGATACACACCGAATCCCTGGGCGGGGATCGTGTGGCCGTCGGACATGGTCAGTGGTTTCAGCATGATGCACTCCTTATGAGGTTGACTACGTCCAATTCAACAACGTGGGAGTGACTCCCAAGCAAATCGAGCCGGAAGGCAACTTTTTGGGGCTTAAGTATTCGTAGAGTTGTCCCAGTAGTGTGTTCAGTAGGGGAGATGAGCATGTAACTATTTTGAAAGGACATATTGTATGACACTTTTTGATGGTTGGGGAACTATTTCGGATTTCCTCGGTGCGATGGCTTCTGTCGTCGGACTAGGTATTAGCTTGTATGCAATGAAGCAATCCAAAGATGCTGAGAAGGCTTCTAAGGAAAATAGTGAAGCGTTACGTCAGCAGCAAGAAAAACAACAGGAATTTGAACACGAGCATGCTCAGCGACGAGAAAAGTATAACGAGTGGATGAAAAAGAATTCCCAGAAGCAAAGTGAGATTGAGCAGGAACGCCACGAACGGGAAAAAATTAATGAGGCTCGGCGTATGGCTCGGTCCGTAATATCGTGGTGGGCTATGGACAATGAGGGTAACTGGGGCCTCATCGTCTTAAACGATGGCAGTAGTGCCGGCGTCGTGTGTGACGTGGAGATTAAGGCGAGGACGAAGATTGGTCAAAAAGATCCTCTAAACATTCAATTTTTACCTCCCGGCCAGTTTTTTGTGAAGAGCCAACGGTGGGAAAAACGCCGTGATAGTTGGGACTTTCCGAGAGCTATCAGTAATTTGGAAGACTATACGCCTATAGTCACATCGAGCGATTATTGTGTTTGTTCTATCGAGTTTGAAGACTCTGTGGGTGAAAGGTGGAGCTGGACTCCTGAATCCAGCCTCCAAAATCTCGGTAATTCTGGCGAATAGTCGAGTTAAGGAATAGATCCAATCTTAATGAGCATTTGGAGAGTAGTAGGACTCATAGGTTGAGACTGTTCTATTTTTGGACTAGAACCTCCGTATATTTATAAGTGGATAAAATATTATTTTTCGACGGTTCCGTAACACTTTTAAGCTAAATGGTCTTCGATAACCTCATTAATTAAGTGGAGGAGCCACGAACCATTCGGTGACAAGAGTAGCCTGGGCTGGACTGCTTTCACCATTGGGACGCTGGACAGTGCTTTCCAAGCGAGCGCGGGAGAACGACTTGTGGATTGCAGTTTCGACGGCTGCGGCTTTGACGTTATACAGCGCGTAGGTTGCGGCTAATTCGATCGGCACGAATAGATTAGGTAGCGGGTTTTTTCGTCCCGCGAATGTGACCTTCCACGGTGCCTGTGGTGAAACCGATCTTGCAGAGGTCCTCGATTTGCGTAATGCTTGGATCATCACTCACCGAGCACAGAACATACATATCCCCGGAGGTGATCTCCCCGCCGTGAATTTCTGAGGTGTCGGTGGGTGTCGTCCGGGCTAGTGCCTTCCATGCTCAGCGTACAGACGGATCGCGAATGATTTCGCGTACGCCGTGTTCTCCGTCCCATTTTCGCAGATGACTCGTAGACGAGTGTCGGGCTTGCCCTTGAAGTCCAATGGAGCATCAGGTTCTGGATCATAAACTTCGGCGATGCAAACGGGCGCGCCTTTGAGTAGGTAGAACCTATCGTCGGTGATGGATGCCTCACGCGGAGAGTTTACGAGCGTAGCTGCACCATTTCGCAATTCTTCGTTCTTTTGCGCAAAAAGGTCGCTGATCTGATCGAAATCCTTGTCTTTTTGCGCCAAACCATCGATTCGGGGCTCTTCCGCGTTAGCTTTGGAAGAGCCCCGACACCATAAAGGTCAACCTCATCCGCGCCGTCGGAAAGAGTAATGGCGAGGGTGTCATCATCCAGCTCGGGATCCTCGAAGAGGCCAGCCATCGAGTTGGGTACCTCGGGGATATCTAACAGATCGATATCATTGAGCTTAGAAAGAACTGCTCGTTTCTGTTCGTCCGCACGAATGCTAACAAGGCAGACCTCGAGTTTGCACTCTGCAGTGTTGAAAACATCCGGCGAGGCTTCGCGGCCTTTATCTACCGTTTTGCCTACAGCCGTAGCAAGTCGTCACCGAGCTTCCTCTCGTGCGGATCATTGGGGTGTGCATCGGGTTTGCGCTTATGGATTGCCGCAACGGCCTTTATCTTCTGCATTATCAGCAATGCCCCAGCTTCGGTTTACTTCCACTTTGGAGGCGGCGATCGAATCTTGGATGGTTCGTAGCATCATGGTGCCCACGTTTTGCTCATGATCTCAATCGCTTTTTGGAACGAATTGATGGAACCAATGAGATTGATATTGATTTCCTCAATGTCTACAAACTTGTTCGTCATGCGGATAAAACGATCATCACCTACTCCTCGAGCTTCACAGGGCTTAATCACAGAATCTACCGCTACTTGCTGACGAACCTCTTCGTTGAGATCCGGGTAGTATTCACGGATGATCCCCGGAACCAGCACGTTGTTGGTGGCCCCTGGTCCATTCCTCCGGCGGCAGCCTTGGCAAATGTGACGTCTTGGAGAAATTGTGACCTTGAGATCTCCTCATTGTGTGTCGACGATTTGTTTGATTAGGGCTATAGAGGGTCCCTTGAAGACCTCGATCTTAAAGACGCCTTTGTCGGTCTCCTCATTGAAATCATCAGCCTTCTTTGCTTTGAAGGTGGAGTTCAGTGCGAGAAGTTGTTGCTCGATGATGCCCACGTCACTGCTGAGACCGCAAATAGAGCAAAGTGCACGCTCTTGCGCCCATATAGTGATCTCATGCTGTTCCTGCCAGACTTCCTCGGCATTGTCGAGGGGCGGCTGCATGCTCAATGACCACCGCCTCGGTTTCGTCTTCATCATCGCTGATGTGGTGATTCTTGATTTGCCGTTGTGCTGGACGGCGGAACTTCACGCACGCCAAAACTCACAGGGCGTTGGGAACCGGTTGTGCCAGCGCCTTGAGATCCGACCACGATTCAGATCTTTCGATGTCCTTCTCGTAGGCAATCAGGTACCCCCAACGCTGGCCTGCGTAGGTCTCGTCGGCGATCATCCTGCGCACCAGTGACTCGGCAGCCTGCCGCTTAGCTTGGACCTTGGCATCATCTCTGCCTTTTTCGCTCTTGCCTTCGATGATCCAGTACACCCCGTTAGTGTCCTTGGCAACGAAGTCTGGGAAGTAGCGGTCTTTTGAGTTGAAGTAGATGAACGCGTTGTCCTGCGGATGCAGGCGGTGCCACCATTCGATATGTGGTGAGGTGTTGAGCAGTTTCGCTAACTGGTACTCACCACTGTAGGAATCGAAATGTTCTGCCTCATAGAGGGACTTAAACCAGCCGTTGTAGACCCGCCCACGCACGAACTCGGCTCGTGAGTCGATTTGGTCGTGGATCTCCTGGCCCGGTGGCAGGCTGTAACCGTCGCCAGGCAGTTTCTTTGGATGAATGGTCGGCACCTCGCGGGTAGCGCGCAATGCGTCCACCACATAGGCGTGGACGAGCTGCTGTAACAGCGACTGGGCTGAGGCTAGGGATTTCACTGTCCAGTCCTCAAAGGGAACATGCTTCATGAACTCCGGCACTATGTAAATGTCGATATAGCGAGCCGTCGGCTCAGTCTTTGGCACCAGATTCATGTTCATGATGAGTTTGGTCAGCGCCTGATGGGCATCATCGTCGGGGATCGGGATGGAATCGATTTCAGCGCTCTCAGCGTCAGCTGCCTGTATCCCTTTCCCAACAGCCGCGACGATCTCCTTGCGGTACATCACATCGCCAGCAGAAGTCACTCTCCGAGCTGCTTGTTCGATCTGCTCATTCGTAATCTCAGATAGATCGATCGGAGGCTGCTGTGTCGTAATCGTGGTGACCGGGAAGTGATAGGAGACATCGGCGAAGGTCGGATTACGGTCTATCGAAACGACCTCCCAGTCAGTGTTGCCGTCTACAGTGCTGCCGTCGAAGAGGCGGACGCCTACACCGGGAGTCTGTTCAGCAGAATCCGGGATCGACTCTCCGTGGCCGCTTGTTGGCGCGTCAAATTCTCCTGGCTGTTCACCTGGATCAGTTAGCGGCTGGAGGGATGAGATACCACCTGGTGTGTGAACGTCGACATCTGTGTTTTCTTGGCCTTCAGCCGCTTTACGAATAGCCTTTTCGATTTCATCTTTATCAGTCTCTTTGACTGCCTCGTCAAGGCCGAACTGCTGGAGGACATTCTCGGCTGCCAAGAGTTCTCTGAAGGACTGGTGGGCAACAATGTCGAGCTGGTCGATCTGATTCACCCCGGTGTAGCGCCCAAACGGTAGGCGCAATCCACGCCCCATCGTCTGTTGCGTGAGCACCTCAGAAGCCATCGCTCGCAGTGTGACGACCACCGCGACGTTCTTCACATCCCATCCTTCTTTGAGTTTGTTAACGCTCACAACCGCCAGCACCGGTGAATCTGTCTGGTCCAGACGGTTCAGACGCTGTTGAGTGGCGTCATCGTCGTGCCGGGTGTCCACCTGTAATACCGCCGAATCTCGTCCGAAAAACTCCGGGGTACGCAGCAGGTCAGCAACTTGGGTTGCATGCTCCACGTCGGAACAGACGATGAACACTACGGCATTGATGCGGTTTCGGTTGTTGCTTGCAGCATAGGAATTATAGAAGGCCTGCTTAATCCCACGAAGCTGGAGCGCATCACGCAGTTGCTGCTCTTCGGAGGCCTGATCAGTGCCGTAGCCGTCTTTGCGGAAAGCCAGCACTGGGGCTTTGACGTACTGATCCTTGATCGCCTGGTAGAGCGGGTACTCGAAGATGACATGGTCCTTCTTCTTATCCACCGAGGCCGTCAGCCCAATCGATGCCGCTGGCTCCAACTCACGCAACGCCGCATTAAAGGCCTTCGCGGTAGTTCCGTAGAGATGAGACTCGTCAGCAATCACCACCAGGTCATCTAGGTCTTTCAAGTAGTCGAAAAGCACCCCGGCGTGCTCGTTGAAGCGACGTGGCTTTCGACGCATCGCCTCCTGCGTGCCGCCGTGAGTATCTCCTTCGGTATCCTTCGGGGCGATCAGCTGATGGATGTTAAAGATGAACGCCAACATTGGCACCTCGCGCCCGTACGACAGTATGGCCGCCCCGTTGGTGCGGTTGATCCAGGCTGAATAGTCTTGTGGCGTGACGACCTCGGGTGGGACCGGGGAGCCAGTAATGAACTTCGGTGCACCCGGGGTGAAGTTTTGCACTGTCTTAGCCTGGACGATCTTGCCAGGGGTTACGATCATGACGTTGCCCACACCCTGGCGACGCAGGTACTCCGCGAAAGCGGCCATTAGGTAGGTCTTACCCACACCAGTGGCCAGGTTCAGCACCTGTTGAACTTCGGGGTCATAGTCACCATCTAGGGTGAAAATGAGCTGTCGGAGGGCTTCCTTGTTCGCGGCACGCAGATCAAAGTCGGCGCTGATGGCTTCGAGTAAGTCGGAGTCGAAGCTGATGTTAAGACGTTGAACCATTACCGGTCACCACCTTCGGAATAGCGGAAAATATCATCCGGGATAGCAACCACCCGCGATCCCTTACAGGCCCGGCGTAGATGCTCGCGAACACCGTCCATGACGGTAGTTGCTGCTAGCACGATCGTCTCGCTTTCCTGAACTTGGGACACTAGCCAATTGACATGCTCCACGGTCGCGACACCTTCGACAACTTTCAGTAAAGAGTTGCCGCGACGACCGTCAAAGACATAATCATCATCAGCGTGGAGCAGGTGGAACCCAAGGTTCGCCGCCACCGACTCCACTAACACATCGCCGGTAGCCTCCGGGGTGAGAATGACGCGGTCCAGCTCTGGGTCGTAGTCAAAGCACGAGGACAAGTATGCGACCTGGAACTCGCCACCGCCTCTCCAATTGACTACCTCTTTCGCGCGCTTTGTCCTCGACGCGGTCTTCAGCTGCCTTACAAGAGCGGACTTTTTGGCATCCGGGTCATCAGCAATCAGCTTGTTGAGTACCGAGTTGAATTTCGCTGCATCCTCTGGTGTTACGCCATCTGGGAGCTCAACGTTATCCGCCGCAACGCGCTCGCCCTTGGTCCGGGTAATACCGCCAGGATCTTGATCTTTAATAACTTTTTCTAAGCGAGGTCGCGTGAAGGTAGTGAACGTAGACTCAAGTAGCTCACACGTCACCCACCGACGCCCCATCTTCTGCGCTACCGCTGCCGTCGTGCCACTTCCCGCGAAGACATCCAAGACAATGTCACCAGGGTTCGACCCGATATGGATGATACGCTCCAGCAGGCGTTCCGGTTTGGGGGTAGAAAAAGCATTTTGCTTCGGGAAAAGCGCCTGAACCTCCTTTTTGGCTCCATCAGTATGTCCAACCTCGTTCTGAGAAAAAAGAGATGTGGCGATGCGCCCGTTCATGTCTGCAAGCCAGGTCTTTCGGCCAAAACCGCCAAACCCTCCTCGGGTGAGATAGTAAGCAGGCCAGTTTCCAGCGTGGTATCGTTTCCACGCATACTCGATGCTCGTTTCGCCGAAATCTCTAACGATCAACGGCGGTACTTGACCACTTACCGAAACCTTGGTTCCAACAATCTCCTGCTGTCGTTTGGTTTCATCACCTGTGATTGGACCGTCAATGTAGTCTCCCCAACCGGAGAACACTTCACGCATTTTGTCGCGGCCATAGCGCCAGTGACAATCTGTCGGCGGATACATCATCTCGCCCGTTATGGGGTGCTGAATCCCGTAGACCATTCCCAGGTGCGTAGCAGCCCCTGGTGCAGAAATGTTGTCGTTGCGCCAGTCGCCTCGTGGATCACCATCTGGATTGCTATACGGCGCGTTCATTTGTGGTGTGCGGGCTAGCTTATTTGGCTTAAAACCTTCATTTCCATAAACCAAGATAAAGTCAGTTACTGCAGGAATGCCCTTCGAGTCATTTCTTGCGGGATAAGACTTCTCCCAGACCACCTGCGTCACGAAGTTCTCGGCGCCGAACACCTCATCAAGTAACAACCGCATGCGGTGGACTTCCATATCGTCCAGGTGCACCCAGATGGAGCCGTCGTCGGCTAGAAGCTTCTTGAGATGTAGCAGCCGGTCGCGCATCATGGTGAGCCAGATAGAGTGCTCCAGGTTGTCCTCGTAATGCGCGAAGGTCTGCGCTGTGTTAAACGGCGGATCGATGTAGATCAGCTTCACCTTGCCGACGTATTTGTCGGCCAGCTCTGGTACACGTGTGAGGGCTTCGAGGACGTCCCCTGATTCACCCAGAATAAGTAGGTTGTCGTCTTGGGGTTCGAGGTTGGCGCGGTCGGAGTATTCGAAGTTTTCGGTCTTTGGGCTTTGGATGCCTTGGACGTAGTCGTCGTAGATGAGAGTGTGGGTTTCGCAGTATCGCGGGTCGGAGGGATCGACCCAGGTGTAGCCGTATTTGCCGGTCTCGGTCGGGATAAGGGCTTTATCCTTGTTGTACCAGGTGAGCTGGAGCCGCTGTTTCGTCATCTAGTTAATTGCTTTCTTTGTCGTGACTGGGACGACTTCGCAGATGTTGCCAATTTGGCAGCCAAGTATTTCGCAGATCCGGACCAGCATGTTGGTGGTGACGTTTCTGCCCTTCCTGAGTTTTGCCGTAGTGGCGGCACTGATACCGGATTGTTGTTGGAGTCGCGTTTTGTTAAAGTCACGGTCGATCAGGAGTTTCCGCAGGGAAACGAGGCTAGTTGTCATTGGTCTCCCCCGGGTCGGTCAGGTCGCCGTCCTTGGTCGTATCGTCCTGGTTCGGTGATTCCTTTCGCGGGCAACGGATGTTTGTTCAATATTGGCTCGATGGTGTCTGCCAACCAAGAGGTTGAAATCTCAGAACGGGTAGCTACGTCGTCAAGCGCGACAAGGACTTTGTAAATCGAGTGATCCGAGAATTTCCGGTAAACCCGCTTGATTCGTCTCGTGGTTTTCGGTTGCAGACCGGGAACATCGAGCACCCGGTGATTCCAAAGCTGAGCACAATGAGCTATCCGATTACGCAAGTACACGAACGACTTGACTTGGCCAGGCAATAATTTGCGCGAAGTATTCATCGAATCTGCGATGTCATCTAACACACCAGAGGCGCTGGAAGCCTCAATGAGACGAGACAGGCTACCAAACGAGAATGCTTCCACGGCAACCCAAATCGGCATGCGGTCATATGCTTCAGGTTTGTAGTTGTGGCCTTGTTTGATGTCATCACGGTAATGAGCGACAAAAGCTTCTTTGCTGCGGTCAAGGTTGGAAAGCGCGTGCTCTTCGACACGTTCAGCATTCGGGTGGGGTGATTGGGTAAAGCCTACGCCACGTGCGAACATTCCGGTTACCCCAACAAGGCGACCATAGGAATAAGCAAACCTGGTACGTAGCAGAAGTTCAAGAGGGTGCAGCAGTTCATTACAGACGCTCACAAGCTCCTGCTCGGCATCATAGAGTGCACGAATCGTCTCGAATGAAGTGCCCTCGAAGAACTGGTTGTCACCCCGTGCTGGGTCATGCTGCCAGTACCGGAAGTATCCGGAGAAGCGGTAATAATTGACCTTCGCGAGGTACTCGGCTGCAGCTGTAGTGTCATCGATGTGCATGCCACGCTGGCGGAGCAGTTCTACTTGTTGGTCGTAACTGAGCCAATTTTTCGGCACCGGGTATGCCTCCGCAAAACGAAAGACCCCAGTCATTTGTGCATTACCCGCTAAGGGAAAGAGGCCTGACCGGGGATCTATCACTAGACAATTTACAATACCGCGCGCGTTTAAGCAACGTAGGTTCGATCGCGTTATCCGGATTCTCGTGGGATCAGGGATATGCGTGAGGGCGCGACGCGGTCACCCGTGGCTTGCCGGAATTCAAGTCAATCCAGGCTCTTAGAAGGAGTCAGTCATGCTACTGAGGGAATTCGGATATTCACCAATGATGTCTTTGGAACTATCCGAACTGCCGAGCATGAGGACAGGGTTTATTTCTGTGGCCGTGATGTGGCCACCGACTTGGGATGTAAGGATCTAGTTAATGTCATCAAGCAGTATGGACGTGGGGTAGCGTTCCGCCATCCCGTCACCGATGCGTTCGACACGAGTGACCTGGATGTTGAAGCTGCCGGGTGTCTCGCTCAAATCAATGATGTGGCCAAGAAGATTCAACCAATGATGGCCCACAGCGCATGAGTCGCTCAGAACCAGCAAGCCTACGAGAAGACGTTTAGTACCCAGGCGATGGCGGCTGAGCAGGCCGCCGTGGTCGCCGAAATACAAAACAAGCATGGCCGGGCGGCTGCCTACCGCTATTACAGGAAAGGAGACCGCAAACCCTGATATTGATCAACTGATCCTCAGCCCAGAACTCTGCGTAGCTTTGCTCGACAAAAAGACTGTCATTGCCTGTAACGCAGTGAAATTCCAGTTCAGAGAGGGTAGCGAACAGATGGTAGACATTAAAACCTGACCAATGTGCTGAAGACACAATTCGACACCCGGGGGTCAGCTCCATAGGTAAAATCGTGAGATGTGAGCTTTCCTGCAACCGTCCTACGTGTCCTCATTGCTTCGCCCTCCGATATCCCCGAAGCGCGCGATGCAGTTGAAGGCGCTCTTCATTCATGGAACCGCTGCTACGCGACCACACGAAATATAATTCTCCTCCCATGGCGCTGGGAAACAGACTCTGTGCCACTACTCGGTGATCATCCACAGGCAATTATCAACGACCAAGGCGTCGACGGAACTGATATTGTAGTAGCTCTTTTTGGTAGTCGCCTCGGCTCACCGACCCGCGAGGCAGTATCGGGAACAGTCGAAGAGATTGAACGAGCCGTCAACAGCGGAAAGCCTACACATCTTTATTTCTCGACTGCTCCACTTCCTCATGATATCGATACCGCGCAGATTGAAGGCCTCCGTAACTTCAAGAAGGAAATCCGAGAGCGAGGGCTATTAGGCGAGTTCGATGACATTCACAACCTTGAAAACCAAATTTGGAGCGCTATTGAGCACGATCTCTCTAAGATGGATCTGATTGCGGTGGAGCTCCAACGTGGTTCGGCTGGAGTCCAATTCCAAGTTGACTCAAAGAGCGAACGGTGTCAAAAGGGAATCGACAAACGTGGCAACATCAAGTACGAAACAAAACACTGGTTTGAGGTCACGAATGCGGGAGATACCGCTGCTGAATCCGTGACGTTTGAAGCGCAAGCCTCATCTGGTCTAATGAGAATTTTCACTGACGATGTCCCGATTACCTTGGAACCGGGCGCCACCAGAAAGATCCCGGTCGTTTATTCGATGGGAACCGCAGGCACAAAGCTAACCGTTCACTGGGCCGAAAAAGGCGAGAACCAGTCAAAGACATTTGACGTTCAATAGCACGTGGGACTCTGCAATTGAACCATTCCAGGAGCTAAAAACATCTTTGCACGTTTGTATCCGTTGTGGCATGAAAGTTTCAAAGATTTTGATGTCTGCGATGCAATCAAGAAGCTTTTCGAACCGCTGTACTGAGTTATAGGAATTGACGGACTGACCTATGAGCTCCTTGAGAAAAGAGGTTCAATAGTCTTCAAAATATTTGGTACCGATGTGTAGTGCTGTCCCAATTCGGACCGGAAACCAGTCTGGACGACGGCTTGGAACAAGGGAACAAAGATGTCCGGATTAACGTCCTTCCAAATCAAGTGGCCTAGTTCAATCAGAAGGTCCCGCGGCTTTCGGTCAAAGTTCGGAACCTGGTAGAGCGCATCTGCAAAAAGAGTGCCATTCACATAGGGAAAGGTTAGAGATGTTCGGGAAGGTCAGACCGGTCATTGGTGTTCAAGGCTACGGATATATCCGTGATGAGACGGGCTACATCGGAGCATCTTCATATGTATATGACGCAGCGGCCTTGGTAAACGCTCCCTCGGGGAAGAGGTCCGTGTCTTCCGCGGAGTAACAGAAAAGTAGCCTAGTAAAGAAGACAATGAGCCTGTGGCGATCTGCTTCTGTCGCATAACCCTTCTTCACAATATGGGGGGCTTTCAGACTGTCATTTCTGAGTCGTCCCAGGCGTGGGATTGCTTTTTCGCTTGTCGCCACGCGAGGAAAGTTACACAAAATCTCACTAAAACTTGCGCAAAGTTACACTTAAACTGACAAAAAGTGACACTTTTGACAGTTTAGTGACAGTTTCGCGGTCTGGAAACTATAAACGAGCAGTTCAAGGCGCATTTTTAAACTACGAATTTTTTGTAACTTTGTGAGAGTTTGCCACTCACAACTCTCATTGAGGGGCACTGAGGGCCCTAATTTACCCCAAATACGCAAAACTTTAAGACTTAATTAGAAGTTTTGTGACTTTGCTCGAAGTTTTTGTCAGTTTGTTTGTGACTTTGGAGGCAGGGGGCACCGGTTGTAACGCTCCGGCACCATGCCTTTCATGACTCGGTGAGATTATGACTCACTAGCCTCGCGCTCATGCAGCGTCTCCTTTGCATCGCGCGCAGCCAGCGGAGCAGCAGAGTCGTCGCTAGTGGCAGCTCCCTTAGACGCCCGCGATTTCTTAATCGCGCCAATAATCCCTGGCAGAATAGAAATGAACACGATGGCGAGGAAGATCAGCTCAATATTCTCGCGCACGAAGGTGAAGCTCCCCAGCCACACGCCGAGAACCGTCACACCGCCAGCCCACAGGAACCCGCCGCAAATGTCGAAAAGGAAGAAGCGGGCATAGTTCATGCGCGCCATGCCGATAGTCATGGGCGCGTAGGTGCGGACAATCGGCACGAACCGGCACAGGATCACAGCCAGCGCCCCCCATTTCCTAAAGAACGCCTCACCCTCGGTGATATAAGCCTTCTTAAAGATGCGCCCGTCGGGGCGTTTCCTGATGCGGTCGCCCAGTTTCCTACCAATCCAATAGGAGGACTGGTCACCAGCGATAGCGCAGGCGATGGAGACCAGGAGCACCTGCCACACGGGAGCAAAACCATTGTGTTGGTTAGCTAGCATGCCCGCGGTGAATAGCAGGGAATCGCCGGGGAGGAGGGGGAACCCAAGCCCAGTTTCCACGAAAATAATGAGCCCCAGGCCGGGGAGAATAAGGTGCCCGAAGGGGCTATCGGCGCCCAGCCAGTACATTGGGTCCAGCAGTTTCGGGGCTGCTGTCACAGTTTCGCTCGCCTGGGCGAGGATGCTGGTGCGCAGCTGCGGCACCAGTTCAGCAGAGGCCGCTAGCGTTGCTCGTGCCGACGTAGCAGCGTCGGCAAGCAAGCTTGTGCCGTTAGCAAAAGCGGCGGAAGCGAACGTTTTTACCCCTGTGCCACCCATGGTGAATGCTTGGGTGAGAACAGTGAGGTCGACAGCGGTCAGTGCACTCATGATCCCACAGCATACTTGGTACCGATTCATCCTTTTGTCTGCGAAACCGTGAATTTGCTGTGAAATTCCTTAATGGGGCATCACGACGCAGGTCATGAGTGGTAGAAGACGGTGCGCGTGGCCATTTTCTTCGCAACTTCGCGCAGTGTTTCCCCGGTGTGTCTGGTTTTCCCGCGTTGTGGCCGAGTTTTTCTCTCCGTGCCGTATTTTCTTATCTGTGAACCATTTCCACGGCGTAGAACGGCTCAGCGACGGCAAGATGATCGTGATCCAGGGGTCCCTTGCCGCCGGAATTGCATTCTGGTTTGCACACCATGTGATCGGCCACCCGCAGCCGTTCTTCGCCCCCATGGCGGCGGTGATCGCGCTCGGCACCAGCACAGTTGGCCGGTTGCGTCGGTCAGTCGAACTTGTCATGGGGGTCTCTCTAGGAATCGGCATTGGAGACATCATGATCTCCCACATCGGGACCGGGTCCTGGCAGATCGCCATCACCGTGGCTTGCGCCCTGGCCGCCGCGCTATTCCTTGATAAATCCCCGCTAGCTCCCATCCAAGCGACGTGCTCCGCTGTCTTAGTAGCGACGATTATGCCCCCGGGAACGATGGGCGGCATCACTCGGATGATCGACGCCCTGGTCGGCGGCCTTATCGGGATCATGGTGATCGCCTTGGTACCCAATAGCGCCATCCGCCCGGCGCGACGCGAAGTAAGCCGGGTGATCGGCCACGCGGGGCATGTTCTGGACACCGTGTCGCGAGGTCTTCGGAGCAACGACGTGGGAGTCGTCTCCGACGCTTTAGTGTCCGCCCGAGGAACCCAGGCGCGCATTAACGCCATGATCGCCGCTGTTCAGGGCGGTACGGAGGTCGCCGCGGTGTCGCCATTTTATTGGGGTGCACGCCGTGACATGCGGAAAATGAGTCAGATTTTGTCGCCGGTGGATAACACGATGCGTAACTCGCGCGTTCTTGCGCGCCGGGCGGCCACGATTATTTCCGATCAGAAAGATGTTGACGAGCGTATTCCGGTTATCTTAGATGCCTTGGCCCATGCTTGTACCGAATTAGAATCGATTTTCGCTGAACAGGGGAAATCGGGGAAGCTTCATGAGGCTCAGCGCTTACCTGCAGTGGTTGAGCAGCTGAAGAATACTGCGGCGGTGACGTCGGGAGATCATGGTGAAAAGTCCGGCATTTCGGGGATTGTTGTGATGGCACAGGCGAGATCCATCATCGTGGACTTGCTCCAGGTATGCGGCTTGTCGCGTGAGTCGGCTGTGGTTGTGTTGCGGCCGGAAGATAAGAAAGGCGACGGCTCAGACCTTCAGATTTGGGAAGGCTAGAAGGTTAGAAGGCTAAACGCGGGCGTGTGTTCGCGTTATGGCGTCGCGCTCGCTTTCGCTCAGGCCGCCCCAAATGCCATAGGTCTCACCCACGGAGAGTGCGTGTTCTCTGCATTGGTTAATAACGGGACAGGTTGCGCATACCGATTTGGCAGCGTGCTCGCGGGCTGCACGGGCGCGTCCGCGTTCGCCTTCAGGGTGAAAGAACAGGGATGCGTCGGTGTCTCGGCATGATCCATGCCGTTGCCATTCCCATGACTGGATGGTGGGGGTTGGCAGGTTGTGGATCTGAGAAAGCATGTTCTCCTCCGTCGGGTGTGATGTGGGTTTCATTCTGCAGATATGTGGTGTCGTTTGTGTTTGTTTTTGGTTTTGTGGTTTGTGTTGTGGCGACGCCGTGTATCTGCGGGCGTGTAGGTGCCTGCTATTTAGTCAAGACCGCGTTGGTGAACAGAACGTAACGAGAACACGACTTTTAGATTGCAAAATTAATTGATGCGTGGGGCGGCAGGTGTCGTGCCTGTCTGTGAGTGGTTGCGGGGGCTGCCCGCAGGCCGAAAGGGGGTGGCCGTGGGGTTCGCGGGGGAGCACCGGATGATTGTTGAGCAATCCTTGAGCGATCGCTAGGCGGCTGTTCAGTAAGACTTCGTCTTGTAACACAGAAGCTAAAACCGCTCACGCGACTGTCAGTCACCCCCTACTGAGGGGCAAAAGAATCGCTAGCTTTGTGCATTTAATACATAAAATTATCTTCATTCTTTTATACGTATTTTTGAGCCCCAAACAGTTATGGGCGTGGTCATGTAGGCGTGGTTTCTCACGTTCTATAGTGCTCATTCGCGTTCTATGGAATCGTAGTGATAGTTTTATGACATCTTGTCGTCCTGAATTGCCCATTTTCAATAAGCTACAACCGCTCCGACCAGGCTCTTTGTTTGCTTATATATTCATCGGCGCAAATAAAATTGTCTTTTTTCTGATTTTCACGTCAGAATGAGGCAAGAGAAATCGCGGTTTGGTGCCCGAGGCTGCGGTTACGCGTGTTTTTGTCGGAGTCGACGACGCCGACGAGCCGTCGTCGACAGTGAAAGAAGAGGAAGTCAATGTCTGCAGCAGCTAGCGATGGGGCCGTTAATGGTCTGGTTGCCGCAGCTGCGCGCGGGGATCGGGACGCCATGCAAAAGGTTATGGACTATATCCACCCAAAAGTGGTGGTGTACTGCCGGCATCGGTTGTCAGATGATTCTTTCCCCGGACCGGAGGATACGGCTCAAGAAATATGCATGGCCGTACTGAAGTCGATAGATCGCTTTGTAGACCGCGGAACACCGTTCATGTCGTACGTGTACGGAATTGCTAGTCACAAGGTAAAAGATGGCTATCGCTCGATGGGGAGAGACCGTAGCCAACCGACGGATGAGGTCCCCGAAGCCATCCATGATGTTGCTGGTCCAGAAGAGTTGGCTATTCAATCGGATGGCCGTAACAAACTTTTGCGTTTGCTCGACATACTGGGTGAGCGACCACGCGAAATCATTATTTTGCGAGTGCTTGAAGGGTATACCTCGGAGGAGACAGCTAAGATCATTGGGTCGACGCCGAATGCCGTTCGAGTAGCTCAGTTCCGAGCGATTGCTAAATTAAAGAAGGCTATGGCTGAGTCGCCTGACTACAGTGAGGCGATTGCTTTGGCCAGCAAGGCCAAAGAGGACTGAAAAGTGATGTCGGGGGTTTGCTCACAAAAAGAAGTATATACGTCGTGGAGGCAACACCGTGCCCATGATGGTGATTATTGCCGACGACGGACGTAGTGCGGTGTCGCCCGCTGGCGGGGCCGTACAGTAATAACCGGTTTTGGTGTGGATGGAACAGCAGGAGCAATCAGATGAGTGGTTTTGATAACTGGGATCGTGAGGGGGTTGAGCACGATCCAGAATCCCTAGCTGCTGTTGACCGCTACCTTGATAATCTTTCCCGGGGTGCTGACTCCGACGATGACCTCGGTCAGCTGTTCATCCAAGCTCGGCAGGACGCGGAACGTAATATCCCGGCGACGCCTCAGCTCAGCGACCTAGGCTTCTTTGATAGCTTCTCTGACGACGAGGCGCTGGACGATTCCCCCGTTGCCAATGCACCGACGACCGTGTTCCGCCCCGTGAGTGCGGAGGGACAAACCACCCAATCCATCGACACCTCAGCTCGCGATAGCGAGGGTGACGTCACGGTTCATGACTTCGCGGCGTGGAAAAGTCAGCGTGACGCGTCGGGTGATGGTGATGCCAAGGGTTCGCGTTCAGGCCGTCCACGTCACCGTTCGTGGCGTCATGGTGATAACCGCAATCCGGTTCCGCGATGGATGTACGCCCTCGGCGGCGCGGCTGCGTCCTGTGTGCTCCTTGCCGGTGGTGGCGCTGTTATTCACGCCTCCACGCCAGGTTCACCTTTGTGGGGCCTGAACCAGCGGTTCTTCGGCGATCACGCTGCCGCGGTTGAGCTAGCCTCGACGCTCGATCAGGTCCGTGAGAAGCAGGAGGCCGAGGATACCCAAGGTGCCGCTGCGTTGCTGGAAAAGGCGCGCGAAGTTGCCCATAAGGCCAAGGACTCCGGCTCGAAGGATTCGAAGAAAGACGAATCAACGACGACGGTTACTGTCACCGATCAGTCTGTCGTGAAGGGTCCCGACGGCAAGCCCACCACCATCGAGAAGACGATGAGCAATGGGGAGCCGAAGAAGGCTGAGCCGCGCAAGGACCCGACGACCACGAATGTTCGCGACACCAAGGACACCAAGACGACCACTGAAACGTCGACGGTCACGCCTGCACCTGTGCCCGGATCGAATGGCAGCAACAGCGGTTCGAACTCCGGGAGCGGAAGTTCATCGCGGGGATCGTCGTCGTCAGATGGTTCGAGTGACGACGTGACCGAGTCCCCGTCGTCGGGCGACTCAAGCACCTCCGCCGAGGAGTAGAAGCCGGTCGGCGCCACGACAACACGCTGCCGCCCCCTACCTGTACCCGGCGATGCCGTGGTTGAGCCCATCCAGGAAACCGAGACAGTAATCCCATGGAGCGTACTCGTCGGGATTGGGGTTGGCGCTCGGTTCATGAATGGGCGGCTGCTCGTGGTTATACAGCGCGAGCAGGTTGTTAATGAGGATTCCCCAGTCGTAGTAGTGCATTTCTTCGCAGTCATCGCACAGCATCTCCACACCCCGAATACCGAGCGGGGTGAGAACACGCTGCATTTCCCGGACGTGGTGAAGTTCTATAATCACTTCGCCTTTTTCTTCGTCGGTAAGGGGCTCCATAGGCTCATCGGGGTCGAGGAAAGATGCGGGATCATTGGGATCTCCCGCGAATGGGTCCGGGGGCATATGGTCTGCGAAGTTCACTCCACTAGGCTAGCCCATGTGCCTCAAAATTTTTGCGGTAGCATATGGCAAAAGAGTGCGTGGTGGCACTTCGTTTTCGTCATGGTCCTAGGAGATAAATAGTGGAACGCACAGGTGGCGACGACCCCAACAAAGTTGCGCTTGTAGGTCTAACTTTCGATGATGTCCTTCTTATTCCTTCCGCCTCCGATGTGATTCCTTCCGAAGTGGACACATCTGCGCAGCTCACGCGCAATATCCGGCTGGGTATTCCGCTGGTGTCCGCGGCGATGGATACGGTGACAGAGTCCCGCATGGCTGTTGCGATGGCTCGGCAGGGCGGCATTGGGATCCTTCACCGCAATCTTTCCATCGACGACCAAGCCCAGAACGTGGAAGTTGTGAAGCGTTCCGAGGCCGGCATGGTCACCAACCCCATTACGTGTTCCCCGGGGGACACGATCGGCCACGTTGACGAGCTGTGCGCCAAGTTCCGCGTCTCTGGTTTGCCCGTGGTTAACGATGAGGGCACGTTGGTCGGCATTTGCACGAACCGTGACATGCGGTTCGAGTCTGATCTGTCCCGCAAGGTTGCCGACGTCATGACGCCGATGCCGTTAATCGTCGCCCAGGAGGGCGTGTCGGCGGAGGCTGCTCTGAACCTGTTGTCCACCCACAAGGTGGAGAAGCTGCCGATTGTTGATTCGGCGGGCAAGCTGACGGGCCTGATCACGGTGAAGGATTTTGTGAAGCGTGAACAGTACCCGAATGCGTCAAAGGATAAGGAAGGCCGCTTGATCGTCGGTGCCGGTATCGGTACGGGCGAGGACTCATGGAAGCGCGCGGGTGCGTTGGTTGACGCGGGTGTCGATGCCCTCGTCGTTGATACTGCTCACGCGCACAATTCTGGTGTTTTGAATATGGTCTCGCGGGTGAAGAAGGAATTCGGTGACCGCGTTGACGTCATTGGTGGCAACTTAGCGACGCGTGAGGCAGCCCAGGCGATGATTGATGCGGGTGCCGACGCCATCAAGGTTGGTATTGGGCCCGGTTCCATTTGTACGACGCGTGTCGTTGCGGGTGTGGGCGCGCCGCAGATCACGGCGATCATGGAAGCCTCCGTTCCGGCGCATAAGGCCGGAGTTCCGGTTATTGCCGACGGCGGTATGCAGTATTCCGGCGATATCGCGAAAGCCCTGGTTGCTGGCGCGAACACGGTGATGTTGGGTTCGCTGCTGGCCGGTACTGCGGAAGCTCCGGGGGATGTTGTCACCGTCAATGGCAAGCAATACAAGATGTATCGCGGTATGGGTTCGTTGGGGGCGATGCAGGGCCGCGGTCTGAAGGGTGAACAGCGGTCGTACTCGAAGGATCGCTACTTCCAGGCGGATGTTCGTAGCGAGGAAAAGCTGGTCCCGGAGGGGATTGAGGGGCGTATCCCGTTCCGCGGGCACATTGATGGTATTGCTCATCAGCTCGTGGGTGGTTTGCGTGCCGCCATGGGGTACACCGGTTCCGCAACGATCGACGATCTTCACGACGCCAAGTTTGTGCAGATCACCGCGGCGGGTCTTCGTGAGTCGCATCCGCATGACATCCAGATGACGGTGGAAGCGCCCAATTACTACCAGCACTAGAGGCATCGTCGGCCACGTCGCGTGTGTGGGCCACGCGCGGCCTCCGTCGTCGTCGGGCCGAGTTGGTCGCGCGACATAGCCGGGATTAATTGAGTGAATTGTTTTGTTGTCGGCAGCCGGTTCGGGCTGCCTGTCACTGTGAGGAAATATAGAAAATCATGCGTGAAGTTGTGGAAATTGGTTTGGGGCGGGAAGCTCGCCGGACATACGGGCTCGATGACATCACGATCGTGCCCAACAGGCGCACGCGGTCGTCGAAAGACGTGGATACATCGTGGACGATCGACGCGTACCACTTCGGCATTCCTGTCCTGGCACAACCGAGCGACGCATTAACCAGCGTGGATTTCATTAGTGAAATGGGCCGTCTGGGGGGCGCTGCGGTTATTAACGCTGAAGGTCTATGGGGGCGCGTGGCGGACATGGACGCCGCCGTGGAACAGATCGTGTCGACGGCCTTCGATGAAGAGGGCTACGACGATGGCCAGATGACCAATCGGGCTATCCCGCTGTTGCAAAAGCTGCATGGTCTTCCGCTGGACAAGGATTTATTGTCGGACCGTATTCGCGATGTTCGCGCTTCGGGCGTGACGACGGTGGTCCGCGTATCGCCACAAAACGCCCGGGAGCTCGCTCCGGTGGTGGTCGCGGCAGGTGCCGAGATCGTGGTTATTCAAGGAACGTTGATTTCGGCCGAGCACGTGTCGGCTGATGGAACGCCCCTGAACTTGAAGGAGTTTATCGGCTCGTTGGATGTTCCTGTCATTGCGGGGTCGGTGTTGGATTACACAACGGCCTTGCATCTGATGAGGACGGGCGCGGCCGGCATTATCGTCGGTGGTGGATCGACGACGAATGCGGACACACTGGGTATTGATGCCCCGAAGGCGACGGCCATTGCTGACGCGGCGGCTGCACGTCGCGATTATTTGGATGAGACCGGCGGCCGGTATGTTCACGTGATCGCGGATAGTGAGTTGGAAACCTCGGGTGAGATGGTGAAAGCCATCGCGTGTGGGGCTGACGCTGTGATGCTGGGCAGCCCGTTGTCGCAGGCCAAGGAAGCTGCAGCGACCGGATACTACTGGCCTTCGGTGGCTGCGCATCCGCGGTTCCCGCGTGGGGTTATCGAGAACCTGCTCATTGAGCGCGATGAGGCCCCATCCTTGGAGAAAGTTCTTACGGGGCCGGCGACGGAACCATTCGGCAGTTTGAATCTGATCGGCGGTGTTCGGCGTTCGATGGCGAAGGCTGGATACACGAACTTGAAGGATTTCCAGAAGGTTCAGTTGAGCGTTCGGTCCTGGCTGTAGCTGGTGATGACCTTGGAGTGTGAGACGGGGTCGAGGTTTGTCCATCTGACGCGGTAGAGTCTTCTGCGTGAGTGAACAGCAACAAACCCCGTCTCCTGTTCTTGTCGTTGACTTTGGTGCCCAGTATGCCCAGCTCATTGCTCGGCGCGTGCGTGAGGCCCGCATCTATTCCGAGGTCATTCCGCACACCGCGTCGGTGGAGGAAATCAAGGCGAAGCACCCGGCCGCGCTGATCCTCTCGGGCGGGCCCTCCAGTGTTTACGCTGATGACGCACCTGTTTTTGATCCCTCGGTGCTGGACTTGGGCGTGCCCGTGTTCGGCATTTGCTACGGATTCCAGGCGATGACGCACGCGTTAGGCGGAGTTGTCGCGCGCACGGGGGATCGCGAATATGGCCGGACAACGATGTCCATCGTCGGTGATGGTGGCCTCTTGCACGACGGTGCAGTGAACGACGTGTGGATGAGCCACGGTGATGCCGTCTCCGAGGCCCCGGAGGGGTTCGTGGTGACGGGCCGTTCGTCCGGTGCCCCGGTGGCTGCCTTCGAGGACGCCGATCGGCACATGGCTGGTGTGCAGTATCACCCGGAGGTTATGCATTCGCCCGAGGGGCAGAAGGTTCTTGAGCGTTTCTTGACGCAAATTGCTGGGCTGAAGCAGACGTGGACGCCCGGCAATATTGCCGATCAACTGGTGGAACAGGTCCGCCAGCAGGTTGGACCTGAGGGGCGGGCTATTTGTGGCCTGTCCGGCGGTGTGGATTCGGCCGTCGCCGCTGCCCTGGTGCAGCGGGCGATCGGTGACCGCTTGACCTGTGTGTTTGTTGACCATGGTTTGTTGCGCAAGGGGGAGCGCGAGCAGGTCGAGAATGATTTTGTTGCGTCGACGGGCGCGAACCTGGTCACGGTCGACGAAACCGACGCGTTCTTGTCGGCGTTGAAGGGCGTGACGGACCCGGAGAAGAAACGGAAGGCGATCGGTAACGAGTTCATTCGTTCATTCGAGCGCGCTGTTGCTGGTGTGTTGTCCGATGCGCCGGAGGGAGCGCGCGTTGATTTCCTCGTGCAGGGCACGTTGTACCCGGACGTGGTGGAGTCCGGTGGGGGCAGCGGCACGGCGAATATCAAGAGCCACCACAATGTGGGAGGCCTGCCCGACGACGTCGAGTTTACCCTGGTAGAGCCGCTGCGTTTGCTGTTCAAGGACGAGGTTCGTGCTGTGGGTCGCGAGCTTGGTTTGCCCAGCGCTATTGTGGCGCGCCAACCTTTCCCCGGTCCGGGATTGGGTATTCGCATTATCGGGGAGGTTACTTCTGACCGTTTGGCGACGCTTCGCGAGGCGGATGCGATTGTTCGCCAGGAGTTGTCCGCTGCGGGGCTGGACGATTCGATTTGGCAGTGCCCCGTGGTCTTGCTGGCGGATGTGAGGTCCGTGGGAGTGCAGGGCGACGGCCGGACTTATGGCCATCCGATTGTGTTGAGGCCAGTGTCGTCGGAAGATGCGATGACAGCGGACTGGACGCGTATTCCCTATGACGTGATGGAGAAGATTTCGACCCGCATTACCAATGAGGTCGCTGAAGTGAATCGCGTGGTGTTGGATTGCACCTCGAAGCCTCCGGGAACGATTGAGTGGGAGTAGCTCGCGTCGGCGTGTGAATCGGGGTCGGCCGACGCTTCAGCGGGGACCCCTGTCGACGCTTGAGCGAGGTTTGCCGCGTCGGCACTACGGGGTGTCGGGTTCTTGGGTGTACGCGGTGCCGTCGATCCAGGGGAAAACGAGGTAGTTATAGACGCTCGCTACGACGAAGGCGATGATGCCCAGGAACGTTCCCTGCATGGGGATAACGGGGAGGATCATGAGGGCTAGCCAGTCGGGGAAGAGGGGGATGAGCCGTCGGACTGTGGTCCGGTATTCCCCGTATCGATTCATGTAGGCGGCGCTCACGTCACGTCGGTACGGGTGAATAGTGATGAAAAGTAGCCCAGCACCTGCGAGGACGATGAGCAGAATGACTTTAAGCAGCGGCGCGATGGCAAACCCCATGACTCCCACGGCGCCACCGAGGAGAAGCGACGCGATAGTTCGTACCAGATTCGGTGTCGAGACCGTGGTGATGTACTCGGATTCAGTGAGCTCGTGGTCGGATGCTTCACGGTTGTTGTCGCGGTGAGTGTCGTCGTTAGTCATATGTTTCAGGGTAGTTGTTTGGCCATCAGTAGGGGCTAGTGCGCCTAGGTCTGGGGGATTGACCAGGCGTTTTCTTCGTATTCGGGGTTGGGTGGGGTGTTTCTTGTTGCCCTCTAGACTTTTTATATCGAACATGTGTACGATAATTCCACGAGTTTTCGATTCTTATGTCCGGGCGGACCGGTACAACTTTTCATAGCTCCTTCGGTTCGAAGGTGCGATGAGTATGAAGTATAGCCGACGCTCAACGAAGAAGAAGGTGGACGATAGTGGCTTATTTTTATGGGTACGTACGTTCTAAAAATCGTATATCGTCCACTCTGCGAGCTAGTTGGATGGAGTGCTTATCTCTCCTTGTATCCCCCTGTGGACTTATGTATGGGCAGGTAAAAGGTCATTTTTATCCTTTCCTGGGTGTGGGGACTGATCAAAGATGACGCAGGCGGGGGCTCGTGCAGTAGCTACGGACCTTACTGCACTTTCGAATGGTGAAAAGGTGGAAATCCTGCGCTCGCGCATGGCTCATCTGGTGTCGGTGCCAGACTATCCTCACACCAAGGAATCCGGCTCTTTGCCGCATTTTAGTGAACGATGTTCGCATACTGAGGGAAAAGAATCGTTCGAACGTTCGATGCTGGAAGTCCTCTCTCTGCAAGGGCCATTGGGGGAGCTGACATCGTTGGGCGGTCTTCCTCGTGGCGCGGCAACATCGATTGCGGATTGTCCGACGGCGCTGGTGCACATCATTGCCCAGGTAACCGCCGCAGGAAAACACGTTGCTGTTATCGGATTGAGTGACCTCTTGTGGGCCGCGGTCTCAGATGCGGGCGGTGATTTATCGTTAATCGCCGTGGTCGATTGTCCCGACGCTACTGGCGACGCGGATATCAACGCCCCCGATCCTCTCAGCGTGCTGGGTGTGCTGTGCGAGGGGATGGACCTTGTTATTTATTGTGGCCAGGGCCAGGCAGATGTGCCGCCATCCTTGGCTCGGCCAGTGATGAGCCGTGTGCGCTCGTCTCGATGTGTCCTTCTGGTCTGCGGTGTGCGGTGGCCTGGTGTTTCTTTGCGTATCGACGCCACCGTGAGCGCTTTTCGGGGTTTAGGCCGTGGACGCGGGCGCATTCGTGGCATGAGCGTGGATATGCGTGTGGTGGATCGGCATCGACCTCCTCAGCGAGGGCAGTGGCATATGGGCGTGGGGTCCTTCGCCCAGCCGATACGCCACCATCGCCCGACGCAGACCCACCATTGGCGCAAGAACGTCAAAGCTCTTGATCTGAACGCAGTGGAGGCCGCAGGATGACACGAGGTAACTCTATTGCTGCAGGCCAGCGCGCAGATGACCCTCATGGTGACCAATCAGGTGTGCCCGTGGATGAGCGAACAATAGTCCTTTGGGTTCCAGATTTCCCTCTCTATGCTGCCCGCAGTGACAACGAGGTTCCGGAGGGACCACTGGCATTGGTGGACCAGCATGGTGTGTATGTGTGTGACCGCCAGGCGCGGCATGTAGGAGTCCGACGTGGCATGAAACGCAGACAGGCTCAGTCGTTGTGCCCGACGATGCACATCATGCCCGCCGACGACGACCGTGATGCCAGATATTTTGAAGACTTTGTTGCCGACGTTGATTGCATTTCCGCTGGTATCGAGCTTTTACGTCCCGGACTTATTGCTGTGAAGTCGGCACCGCTGGTGAAATATTACGGTTCAGAAGAACGTGCGATCACCATGGTTCTTGATGCTGTCGCTCGGCCGGGAGTGGACGTTATCGCCGGAGCTGCAGGAACACTACCGACTGCGGTGTTCGCTGCTCGTCGGGGCATGACTATCCCGGAGGGGCACGATGCAGATTTCTTGGCCGGGCTACCTGTGCGGACATTGTGCGAGGACAAAGCATTAGGTCAGCCACAAGCACTGGTGGACACTGTAGAGAAAATGGGTATAACGCGCATGGGGGACTGGGCTGCCTTATCGCGACGAGATGTCTCCTCTCGTTTTGGCACCGAGGGCTTGTGGTGGTGGTCTATTGCCCGTGGCGCTCCATCACGGCGGCTAGCTCCCCAAGAAAACAACGGTGATCTTGCTGTTACGCATCATTGTGATTCACCTGAGTTCCGCTCCGATACGGTGGCGTTTATTGGTCGTCGTTTAGCGGCAGATCTTCATGATCAACTGTCAGATAGAGGGCAAATATGTTTGCGTGTTGCTATACGGGCACTTATCCGCACCCCTGAGGGGGATCATGAATTGGAACGAGTGTGGCGGTGCACTGACCAGCTCACAGAACATGCGATTGCTCAGCGAGTGCGGTGGCAACTGGAAGGGTGGCTTCACCGCTTTGTATCACATGCTGCTGCCACAGCCGGGGAATCTGAAGATGGATCGGCGGGTGTGCCCCATAGCTCCGGGGCGCCCAATAACATCGAGGTCGACACAACCCCAGTTGGCGTGGGAGTATGCGAACTCACCCTTGACCCCATCGAAACGACAAGCAGTTCCATGCGTGGTTTATGGGGCGCCAAGGAAGACCATGCTGCTCATGCCGCATTGGCTCGGGTGCAGACAATGCTGGGACCAGACAGAGTATGCACTCCCGTGCTAAAAGGCGGGCGTGGCCCTGAGGACCGCATTGCTCTTATTCCCGTAGGGGAATCAGCCCCTGATCTCCCGAGCAGTACGTATTCGTGGCCAGGCCAATTTCCAGCTCCTATCCCAGTCACCAAACGCGTCGAACGTGGGCCTAGTGCTGCACACCCTGCAAGTGGAGTCTCTCTTCTCGACGAAGACGGGCACGACATTATCGTGACAGGACGCTCACTACTCAGTGCCCAGCCAGCCTGTGTGGCATGGGGAACTAAACGCTATGACATCACAGGATGGTCCGGCCCCTGGCCCGTCGATGAGCAATGGTGGGCACAAGGACGTCGCTTCGCACGACTACAAGTGACCACAAACCAGCCCAGCGGTCTGCTACTCATCTGCCGAGGAAAGAAGTGGCGAATTGAAGGCGTATATCGGTGAACCATGCAGCACGCGGGTACCCTCATGCTCTATGACCACCAAGGAAGGGCACATGGAGGAACAAGCTACGCAAGAAAAGGCAGTGGAACAAATAAGTGCACAGCGTGCGAGTTCAGCCCGTCAGGGTGCTGAGGCCAACCAGGCCGACGAGGCGTGGAAAACTATGCGATGCTCAGACTTTGGCAACGAAGCTCTCCCCGGCACAGCCAAATCCATGACACTTTTCCTGGCGGTTGAATATCTCAAAGGGTGGGGTCGGGACATTATGGATAACGATGTCTTGGGAGACCTCGCCGCGCCCCTCAAGAAAGTCCTTAAAGATAATGGCGCATCAATGCAGTTCATCAGAAAACCCGGCAGAGCTGGGCAATTCCGCGACGAACGAAAACTCTATATAGCCAGAACAGACCAGGGCACCTGCTTTACCACGCGCATCTCCGGCGTCGAAGACCTCCTCCGCCTCGATATTCAAGCTCTTGCCGACGGTACGTGGGGGACAAGCGAACTTCCCGCTCGTCCTGTTGAACGCGTCAACCACCCGATCATGCTTGTCTGCACGCATGGGAAAAGAGACCGCTGCTGTGCAATTAAAGGACGTCCCCTCGCAGCGGGGATGCAAACGTGCTTTTCCGGGGATGAGGTGTGGGAGACATCGCACTCCAAAGGACATCGCTTTGCGCCTACCATGATCCTGCTCCCCTGGGGATACTCATACGGGCGGATCCCCACAGGCCAGGCCATCGATGCCGTGAAAACCAGTGCGCAAGGGCACATGTACCTCACCGGTTTGCGTGGCCGCGGCTGCTGGGATGCACCAGGACAGACCGCAGAAATCGCTGTGGCACAACAACTCGGAGCGCACACAGTTCCCGTCGGCAGTCTCGTTGTCAGAGAAACGACAGATCAGGAACAAGAAAGAGCAGAAGAAAAAATAGCGGCCGACGGGCGCACTCCGTCCAGAACCAACTCCGACGATCATCATCCAAGAACAGCGAGGCGAACCGTTGAGACATCACGGGGAGACACGTGGGTTGTTCAATTAGAGCAGGTGTCCGCTGGGGACGTCATGGCCTCGTGCGGGAAACCCCCGAAACATGGAAAAACCTGGGTGGCACACCATGTCACCCAGGTCTAGATTCTTGCACTAAGCACTATCGGCGCATGACCAGCCGCGCAAGCGTGTTACCAATCAACTGGGCGAACTGCACCAGCACGATGATAATCACCGTCGCCACCAAAGTGACGTTCCAGTCGAAGGCACGGTAACCATAGGTGATGGCGAAGTCACCCAAACCGCCACCGCCGATGTAGCCAGCCATCGCGGACATATCGACAATCGCGATAAAGATGAACGTGTAACCCAAGATCAACGGGCCCAAAGCCTCACGGATCACCACGCTCCACAAAATCTTCAGCGGCGACGCGCCCATCGCACGGGCAGCCTCAACAACGCCAGGATCAACGCTCACCAGGTTCTGCTCCACGATGCGGGCCACCGCAAACGTCGCAGCAATCACCATTACGAACGTGGCCGCCTCCGTGCCGATCGTCGTCCCCATCACAGCCTTCGTCAGAGGACCGGCCGCCGCAATCAAAATGATGAACGGTATCGGGCGGATAATGTTCACCAAAATATTCAGTGTCCAATACAAAGGCTTATTGGCCAACACACCCGACGACCTCGACGCGTACAGCAACACGCCGATGATCAGGCCAAACAGGCCACCCAAAAGGATCGTCCACCCGACCATCCACAGCGTCGTCCAAAACGCTGTGATCATCGTGGGCTTCAGATTGTCCCAGTCCGTCGTTCCCGCAGCAAGAACGAGATCGCGCGCCACGGCGCCGTGAGCCACAGCATTGTGAATTGATGAGCCCACGCCAGCCAGGGCGTCGGCAGTATGTAACGCTACGCTGACCATTAGTTGATCTCCTCACACTCGGTTAACTCGGCAAGACGAGCAACAACATCCTTGACTCCGTCCTTTGGCCCGGTCAGCTTCACCGTTAGCCGTCCAAACGAATGCTCCTGGATATTATTCACCGCCCCATGCACAAATCCGACGGTCACATTCCGCTCAGTAGCCAGGGCAAACGCCGAACTCAGGTCGCGCGCATCGTCGACACGAACCGTGATCAGACGCTCACGCGGATTATCGGCCACCTCCGTGAGCAGCGAATCACGCTCGCGGCCCTCGGGAGTATCACGAAGAGCAGTCGCGACGAACCGCTTGGTCACTTCCTCACGAGGATGCGAGAAAATCTCGTGCACCGGCCCATATTCGACGACCTTGCCCTTTTCCATCACAGCCACGCGGTCCGCAATAGAACGAACAACTTCCATTTCGTGAGTAATCACAACAATGGTGATCCCGAGTTCCCGGTTCACCTTGTGCAGCAAATCCAGAACATCCTGAGTGGTTTCCGGATCCAGTGCCGACGTTGCCTCGTCGGCAAGAAGAAGCGAAGGATCGGTTGCCAACGAACGGGCAATTCCCACACGCTGCTTCTGACCACCCGACAGCTGGTCAGGGTAGTTTTTGCCCTTATCGCCCAAACCGACGAAGTCGAGCAATTCCTTGACGCGCTTCGAGCGCTGAGAGCGCGGCACCTTGGCCAGCGCTAAGGGGTACGCCACATTCGTGGCAGCCGTGCGGGAATTCATCAGGTTGAACTGCTGGAAAATCATGCCGATGTTCTTGCGCAGGCCACGGAGTTTCCGCTCCGGCAAATCGGTGATCGTGGTGCTACCCAGCGTGACCGACCCCGAGGTGGGCCGATCCAAACCGTTAATCATGCGAACCAGCGTGGATTTACCCGCGCCGGAATACCCGATAACACCCAGGATCTCGCCCGGCTCGACAGTGAGCGAAATACCATTGAGCGCGTGAGTATCGCGTTTGCCCTGCTTGAACGTCTTGGTGACATCGCGGAACTCCACCCGGGTGCCGTGATCCGTCGGGCGGTCATCAAAAGTGAGTGTGGAGCTGCCGGAAGTCGGCTGGGTGGAATTCTCTGTTGGAATCGATGCCATTAGGATTCCTCCCGTGTTTTCTTTTCCGTGTCTTTCAAAATGTCCTCTAGTTGGTTAGTGGGGAGATCAACAGATACGGACGTACCCTTTGTGTCCTCTGCATTCGCCTTTTGTACGGCGTCGCTGTGCCACACTTTCACCAATTTCTTGATGTTTTCGTCATTCTTCTTTTCGGGCCGAGTGGCGAGAACATTGATATATGGCTTTGCATTATCGGCTTTGGGGTCATCGGCAGCGATGGCCGTCTTCGGATCAATTCCCGCACGCTGAAGATACGTGTTATTGACGACGGCGGGCGTTCCTTCACCCCATGCTGTAGCCGTTTGAGCAGCGTCGACAGGGGTTACGCTGACCTTCGATTGCGCTTGATCGATGTCCGCCGGAGTGGGGTTCAAAAGGCCCGTTCTCTTCAGCGTCACCAAGTGCTGTGCTTCGAGAAGATTAATAGCTCGGCCTTGGTTAGTGCTGTCGTTGGGGATAGCGATCGATGTTCCGTCTTTAAGGTCATTAATGTCTGTATGACCCTTATAGAACAAAGCGAGCGGAACAATTTCTGTCGATCCGACGGGAACGAGATCAGAATTAGATTCGACGTTATATGACGCCAAGAATTTAATGTGTTGGAATAAATTTACATCCAACACGCCCTCGCTGAGCGCGGTGTTCGGCGTGTTGTAATCCGAGAAATCCTGGACATCCAAGTGGATGCCTTCTTTCTCAGCTTCTTGACGGAAAACCGTCCATGCCGTTTTCGACGAATCGGTCGTACCAATGGTCACGGTGTTAGATCCACCGCCGCTTTCTCCCGGCGGATGGCACGCGGTGACGCCGGTCAACGTGAGCCCGGACGCCAGGATGAGCGCGCTGAGACGCCGTAATGATGTGACCATGATCGTTGTGTCCCTTCATTCATGTGGTTGTCGTGATGATGTGTAATTGTTCGTGCGAGTCTCTAAAGCGCTGCGCCCTACCAGGAGTTCACAGCGGTGAGGCCAGACAAGGCTGGCCATGCTCGCGCGGTGGAAATGAGCTCATGTGAACCGATACCCCAACGGCCAAAATCATAGACCAAGCTGTCTAATTGTCGAGACTCATTCTGCCTCCTTATGAAGAGATATAAAAATTTGGTTCTAACAGGCGAGGTAACAAGCCATGTTGCGACGGATTTACGACGAAATTACGACCGGATAGTTATGGGGTGTAGAAGAGGTAGAGGGTGAGGGGTGAAGAGTGGGCAGTGAGGGAAAATGGGGCGCCACCAGGCTGTGCCTTAGTTGTGGCAAATAGCACTAGCGATAATCGAACATGCGTACTAATCTATCGCTATGGATTGGGTGACGGCTCGAGGTTCAATGAATGGCAGGCCACTGTCGTGGTCGCGGCTGGAGCGTATTTTATCAGGAATAGATACGGAGCCGATTGCTTCCTCGGTTACCTCATCAAATAGTACGTTACCAGGAGTTTCTCCAGCTCTGTCGGATATGACGTCAATAGCGTCTCCTCAGGGCGAGGGGTCCCATGCTGTAGTTAATCAACGCGACCATATTCCTTTCGCTGAACTGCACGCATGTTCGGCATACTCATTTCTTCGTGGCGCGTCATCGCCCGCTGAGATGGTGGATTCAGCTGCGGAATTAGGTTTAGAAGCACTCGCATTGGTGGACCGCGACGGGGTATATGGGGCTGTTCAGTTCGCGGAAGCTGCCGCCGATTCCGGAATCGCTACCATTTTCGGCGCCGAGCTGACATTGACGCCGCCTGCTGTGTCGTCGTCGGCGTCACACTCGTCCGCTCCCTCGTCGCAAGGCCCGGTCTCCTCACCTCAGGCTATGCCGTCGAACAACGAAAGAATTCTAACGGTGTTATGCCGAGGTGCGGAGGGCTATCGGCGCCTTTCGCGTGTGATTTCCGAAGCCCACATGTGTACGGGCGAGAAGAATAAAGTGCGCTATCCGCCTATTGACGAGCTAGCCCGGCGCGGTGGTGACCACTGGATTATCCTGGCCGACTATTCATGGACGTCTCACCTTGATGAGCTCGTGGAGCATTTTCCTCGGGTTGTTGTGGAGCTTGACCGGCTGCTCGTGCCCGATGATGCCGACCGTCATGAAGAACAGTTGGAGGCCGCTGAACAGCTGGGTCTAGCGGCGGTGTATTCCTCCGCAGCCACCGCGGCGCGGCCCAAAAGTGGCCGCCTAGCAGGGGCGAAAACAGCGCTGAGGTATCGGAAAGATGTCGAGGATGCAGAGCCGTACACGCATCCCATCGGCGGAACATACCTGCGCAGTGGGGCGGAAATGTTCGACGCCGACTATCCGGAGCTCACGACGAACACGCTTGCCGTGGCTCATGAATGTGCCTTTACGCTGACCACCATTGCGCCGGAGCTTCCCGATTGGCCAGTTCCGGAAGGATATACCGAAATCACCTGGCTAGAGCACATGGTGGAGGAGCGCGGTGCTGTACGTTACGGCTCACGGGAGGATAACCCCACAGCGTGGGCGCAAATTGATCACGAGCTCAACGTGATTGGGAGCTTGAATTTTCCGGGATACTTCCTCATCGTGACGGACCTGGTCGACTTTTGTCGCCGTGCCAATATCCTGGCGCAGGGGAGAGGTTCGTCGGCCAACTCGGCGGTGTGCTTTGCTCTCGGGATTACCAACGTTGATCCCGTTGCCGCCGATCTTCTCTTCGAGCGCTTCCTCAGCCCGGAAAGGGAAGGCCCCCCGGACATTGACCTGGACATTGAGTCGGGTCGTCGGGAAGAAGTTATCCAGTATTGCTATAACAAGTACGGCAGAGAAAACGCTGCTCAGGTGGCTAATGTCATTACATACCGACGACGAGGAGCCCTCCGCGATGCAGCCCGCGCCCTGGGGTATTCACCCGGCCGCATCGACGCATGGGTGCGTGGTCTCGATGACGCCCCCAAGGATGTGGCCACCCTGGCCGATCAACTCCGGGGACAACCTCGCCACCTGGGAATACACTCGGGCGGAATGGTGATCTGTGACCGACCCATCGCCGACGTGGTCCCCGTCGAGTGGGCACGAATGGAGAACCGCTCCATCATCCAGTGGGACAAAGACGATGCCGCCAGCGGAGGTCTCGTCAAATTCGACCTCCTCGGGCTCGGCATGTTGGAAGCCATCCATCATGCCATCGACCAGGTCCGCGATCATCGCGGACGAACAGTGAACCTGTGGCAACTCGGTCTCGACGACCCCGACGTGTACGCCATGCTCGCCCGCGCCGACGCCGTGGGCGTATTCCAGGTGGAATCCCGCGCCCAAATGTCCGCGCTGCCCAGGCTCAAGCCACGCGAGTTCTATGACCTCGTCGTCCAAGTAGCCCTCATTCGCCCAGGCCCCATCCAAGGCGGGTCGGTCCACCCCTACATTCGACGTCGAAACGGTGAGGAAGAAGTCACCTTTGACCACCCGTGCCTCAAGGACGCCCTAGCAAAAACGCTGGGTGTTCCGCTGTTTCAGGAACAGGTCATGAAGGTCGCTGTTGACGCCGCAGGATTCACGCCCGTCGAGGCTGACGCCCTCCGGCGTGCCATGGGGTCGAAGCGCTCCGCCAAGAAAATGGAGCAGCTCCACGAACGCTTCGCTCGCGGCTGCCGCGAGAAACACGGCATGGACGAGGCCACCATCACCACACTATGGAAGAAGATTATTGCCTTCGCCGCCTACGGATTCCCCGAGTCCCACGCGCAATCCTTCGCGTCAATCGTCTACTTCTCCGCATGGTTCAAGCGCTACTACCCGGCGGAATTCTGCGTCGCCCTCCTCCGCGCCCAGCCGATGGGGTTTTACTCCCCACAGTCACTTATTGCCGACGCCCGACGCCACGGCGTCGAGATCCTCCCCATCGACGTCAACCACTCCGACGTGGAGGCCACCGCCATCGACAACCCTGACCTGGAACCCGGCGCCGCCAACAGTCTGAGACTAGGCCTCGGCGCTGTGAAAGGGCTCGGCGTCCGTGGGGCGGAGGCCGTCGTTCAGGCACGTCACGACGGTGGCCCCTTTACGCGAATCGCGGATTTGTCGCGCCGGGCGGGAATCAGCGTGTTCCAGGTGGAGGCACTTGCCACCGCAGGTGCGCTCCGCAGCATGGGGATTGACCGGCGCGAAGGCCTGTGGGCTGCAGGAATTGCGGCTCATGAACGACCCGGCATGCTCCCTGGGATGAGTGAGATTTCCATACCGTCGCTACCGGGGATGAGCGCGTTTGAACTCGCCGCGGCGGACATAGCGTCGACGGGCATCACAGCCGATATCCACCCCGTCGAACTGTTGAGAAAACACCTGGACACTGCAGGAATCGTATCCATCAGCCAGTTAGCGTCGTGCGAGGATTCCACCCGGGTGACCGTCGCGGGGACAGTCACACACCGTCAGCGGCCAGGAACAGCAGGAGGCGTGGTTTTCCTCGGCCTGGAAGATGAAACAGGCCTAGCGAACATCACAGTGTCCCCCGGATGCTGGACGCGCTACAGAACGGTGGCCCAAACATCACGCATGGTTGCTATACGGGGAATCGTCCACAACGCAGCCGGGGCCGTCGCCGTCGTAGCAGACCGCATCGACTCTCTTGACACCACACTGGGAGGAGCAGCTCTTGCCGGACCATCACGAGATTTTCGATGATGCCGCTATGCGCCCCGGGCAGGTACCACTACGCCGACCTATACGCCCTGGTAGCCAAGCTGGCGCCACGCTTCATAAGCACCCACCGCCGCAGCGTTGGACAAATTCATCGACCGGCGCCCGGGAAGCATTGGGATCCGCACGCGGCTCGTAATCCGAGGATCAGCCAACGCCTCCGCACTCAGGCCGGTAGGTTCACAACCGAAAAGGAGCACATCGCCCCACTGGTAGGGCACAGTGTCTACGCGCACCGACGTATGCGACGTGAACGCATACACCTTCGGCCCATCCGGCGCCCCCGCGCCCAGCGTCGTCAAACACTCATTTAAGCTGGGGTGAATAGTCACATCCACCAAATCGTGATAATCCAACCCGGCCCGTCGTAAATTCTTTTCCTCCAAATTGAACCCCAACGGTTCGCACAAATGCAGATGCGCCCCCACACCTGCACACATCCGGATCGCATTGCCAGTGTTCGGAGGTATCACCGGCTGGTCAAACACAACATGAAGGGGAGGGTTGGGGTTGCGGATCGTATCCTCGCCCAGCGCACGCGCTATCCCATGGGCCCGATCATGCACCGACTTAAGATCGCGCACCGAATTCACATCAGCTTCACTCATCATGGATTACCGTACTCACCCTCGACCCACCGATTCCCGCTGCCACTGCGCCGAACTCGCTAACGTACTCACTGCCACTTAGCTAGCCGTAGCACCACCGTCGATAGACAAGCTAGAGCCGGTAATTAGGCGCGCATAGTCGGAGCACAACCAAATAATCTGTGCCGCGACCTCATCCACCGTCGCCATTTCCTTAATCGAATTACGGTTTAGCAGCACTTTTTCTACGACTTCATCTTCGGGGAGCCAATGCAGCGCAGCCTGCTGTCGGATCTGCTTCTGGACCTGCGCAGTCCTCGTAAAACCGGGGTTCACACAATTCGCCGTCACACCGTGAGGCCCACCCTCAATCGCCGTGACCTTCGTCAACCCCTCCAGGCCATGCATCGCGGACGTGTAGGCCACGCGCCCCTCCGACCCGCGGAGCCCATGCACGCTACACACATTCACGATGCGCCCCCACTCTTCCTCGTACATGTGGGGGAGCGCCGCCCGCGTCAGCAAAAATGGGGCCGTCAACATGGTGTCGATAATCCGATCCCAGTCCGCCGGTTCGTAATCCTCAATATGGGCAATCACCTGCGAACCTGCACAGTTGACCAAAATATCGCAGTCCAGGGTCATCTCCGCCAGGAGTTCGTGGTCGCGCAAATCCACATCCCACACTTCCGCGGAACCGCCGAGCTCATGGATATCGTCCACCGTTCCGTCGGTATCCTGACCAATTAAATCGGCGACGATGACGTGCGCGCCCGACGCCGCCAACGCCCGCGCCGCGGCCGCACCAATCCCGCCGGCACCCCCAGTGACGACGGCGGTACGTCCGCTCAAATCGACGGAAATAAAACCATGCGGTTCAGTTTCGACGACACTCTGGCCGGCGTTTGATTTCACATTCAACGATGATGCGGTGACGCTCTGATCCTGACGCGCGCCTGTGGTGTCGGTGGTGTTCGCGGTGGCCTCGGCGCGGTCGAAGTGTGATCCTTGGGTCTCGTTCGTCGAGGAAGTCGAGGTAGAAGCGCTATCGGTGCCTGCTGAGCCGTCGGTGCCTGCGGAGCTATCCGTACCTTCCGCGCCGCCTGTGCCACCTAAGCTCTCCGAGTCGTCGGGACGAGGTGAAGACGGTTTCTTCCGAATCATGATGATGTGTCTCCCACGTGGTGTTGTCGATTAATAATTGTGCGCGCTGAAGCGCGATCGTTATGTTGGGTACTTTAGCCAGCGCTGTGGAACCCCGCAGCCGCCGTCGCAGTGAGTTTGGACGGGGGTGGCGCCGATCGTGCGATTTTGGGCCTCATATGACCATGTTCGCTCCCGGCGTACGCACGTCTGAACAACCGTCGACAATGTGTTTGACCTGCATGAATAAAGGTGTAGCAGTATGTCTGATGTCCCTTTTTCGACGTTTTCGGGCAAGTAATCTCCTCCAAGGGGAAGTTCATGTCCGGCCCAGCCGTTACAGTGGTGTGAAACCATAAGTCGCTGGTGTGTCTGCAATCCAGTCCGGTGAGCATCCACCGTCCCGGAGAAAAGGCCCCAGCGGCCGGACAATGCTTATTTTTCAACGCGAAGGACAGTACATGTTTGAGAGGTTTACCGACCGCGCCCGTCGTGTGGTTGTGCTCGCCCAGGAAGAAGCTAGGGCATTAAATCACAATTACATCGGTACAGAGCACATTCTGCTTGGCCTCATCCGCGAGGGTGAAGGCGTCGCTGCCAAAGCTCTCGAGTCGATGGGAATTTCCCGCGAGGCTGTCCGCAGCGAAGTAGAAGACATCATTGGTAAGGGATCACAGCCGCCCAGCGGTTACATCCCCTTTACCCCGCGCGCGAAGAAAGTCCTGGAGCTTTCCCTGCGTGAGGCTCTGCAGTTAGGCCACAAGTACATCGGGACGGAGCACATTCTGCTTGGCCTCATCCGCGAGGGTGAAGGCGTCGCCGCCCAGGTGCTCGTCAAATTAGGAGCAGATCTCCCGCGCGTCCGTCAGCAAGTTATCCAGCTACTTTCGGGCTACGAAGGTCAGGGCGACGAGTCCCAGGAGCCGGGAACAAGCGAGCCCGCCGGCGCTGGCGTCGGCTCGGCCACGTTAGGGCGTTCGTCCAATAACGAGTCCGGGCGCAAATCCAACTCGCTGGTCCTTGACCAGTTCGGCCGGAACCTCACCCAGGCCGCGAAGGACGGCAAGCTCGACCCGGTCGTCGGCCGTGAAAAAGAGATCGAGCGCATTATGCAGGTCCTCAGCCGCCGGACCAAGAACAACCCGGTCCTGATCGGCGAGCCTGGCGTTGGTAAAACCGCCGTCGTCGAGGGCCTTGCTCTGGACATTGTCAATGGCAAGGTCCCGGAGATTTTGAAGGACAAGCAGCTGTATTCCCTGGATATGGGCTCGCTTGTTGCTGGTTCTCGGTACCGCGGTGACTTCGAGGAGCGCTTGAAGAAGGTTCTGAAGGAAATTAATCAGCGTGGCGACATCATCCTCTTTATCGACGAAATCCACACCATCGTTGGTGCGGGTGCCGCCGAAGGTGCCATCGACGCTGCGTCGCTGTTGAAGCCGAAGCTGGCTCGCGGCGAGCTCCAGACCATTGGTGCGACGACGTTGGATGAGTACCGGAAGCACATCGAAAAAGATGCCGCCTTGGAGCGTCGTTTCCAGCCGGTTCAGGTTCCGGAGCCGTCCGTTGAGCTGTCGGTCGAGATTCTGAAGGGCCTGCGCCCGAAGTATGAGGCACACCACCATGTGTCTATTACCGACGCTGCCCTCGTCGCAGCTGCGTCGCTGTCTGATCGGTACATCAACGATCGTTTCTTGCCGGATAAGGCCGTTGACCTTATCGACGAAGCTGGTGCGCGGATGCGCATCAAGCGGATGACCGCGCCGGAGTCCCTCCGCAAGGTCGACGAGAAGATCGCGAAGATTCGTAAGCAAAAAGAAGCGGCTATTGACGATCAGGACTTCGAAAAAGCCGCCGGCCTGCGTGATCAGGAGCGGAAGCTCGGCGAAGAGCGCGAGGAGAAAGAACGCCAGTGGCGTTCGGGCGAGCTGGAAGACGTCGCCGAAGTCGGCGAAGAGCAGATCGCGGAGGTTCTGGCTAACTGGACCGGCATCCCCGTGTTCAAGCTCACCGAGGAAGAATCCGACCGGTTGCTGCACATGGAGGAAGAGCTCCACAAGCGCATCATCGGCCAGGAAGACGCTGTCAAGTCCGTCTCCCGTGCTATTCGACGCACCCGTGCCGGTCTGAAGGACCCGCGTCGTCCGTCCGGCTCGTTCATCTTCGCCGGCCCGTCCGGCGTCGGCAAGACCGAGCTGTCGAAGGCATTGGCGGAATTCCTCTTCGGGGAAGACGATGCCCTCATCCAGATCGACATGTCCGAGTTCCACGACAAGTTCACCGCGTCGCGCCTCTTCGGTGCCCCTCCGGGGTACGTCGGCTACGAAGAGGGCGGCCAGCTGACCGAAAAGGTTCGCCGCAAGCCGTTCTCCGTGGTGCTCTTCGACGAGATTGAGAAGGCCAATAACGAGATTTACAACACGCTGTTGCAGGTCTTGGAAGATGGCCGGCTCACCGACGGTCAGGGTCGCGTGGTCGACTTCAAGAACACCGTTCTGATCTTCACCTCGAACCTCGGTACCGGGGATATCTCGAAGGCCGTGGGCATGGGCTTCTCTGGGGTCGGCGAGACCGACGAAGAGGGCCGCTACGAGCGGATGAAGTCGAAGGTCAACGACGAACTCAAGAAGCACTTCCGCCCCGAGTTCCTCAACCGTATCGACGACATCGTCGTGTTCCACCAGCTCACCCAGGATCAGATCATCCAGATGGTCGACCTACTGGTGAACCGCGTGGGCATCGCCCTGCGCGCCAAGGACATGGACATCGAGCTCACCGACAAGGCCAAGAAGCTCCTGGCGAAGCGCGGGTTTGATCCCGTCCTGGGTGCCCGCCCGTTGCGTCGCACCATTCAGCGCGAGATCGAGGACCAGCTCTCGGAGAAGATCCTCTACGGCGAAGTTGCCGCCGGTGAACTGGTCACCGTGGATGTTGAGAACTGGGACGGCGAAGGCAAGGGCGATGACGCCAAGTTCACGTTCTCCACGTCGACGAAGCCGGGTGCCGTGATGGGCGAGGGCGAATCCAGCCTGGAAGAGCGCAAGGAGGATGCGGACGACTCCTCCGACGAGGCCGACCAGATCGTGCCGATGGAGTACTCCTCCAACGCCTCATCGGGTAGTGGCCCCGACGCTGGTACCTCCGGTTCCGGATCCGGCGCCGCCCAGCCCGAATCTGAGTAAGCAGGGTTATCGGGGGAGCCCTAGCTTTCCATCAGTATCCACAACGAGCCCATCAAACAGCAGCGATTGAAGGGCTCGATGGAGCTGTTTTTCATCTTTCGACGCGTGCGCGATCGCGTCCCTATCAACGGGGCCAGTCGCGTCACGCAGAACCTTCATGATTGCTCCGCGAACTTGCCGATCCGTGCCCTCAAACTTCTGAACGCGTCGCGCCACAGCGGAGCGCTCCGATTCGGTCGGTTCCGGGCAGCCCGCCAGGCGCCACGCACATGTGCGAACAAGGGGGCACTGCTCGCAGCGCGCTACCCGCGACGTACACACCAGCGCGCCGAGCTCCATGATCGACGCCGACAACACGGCCGAGCGCTCCACATCCGTCAGCTGCTCATTGCTCAGATGCCCGAGTCCTACACCGGGAACGTCGAAAAGAGTCCCGGCCTCTATCGGAACCTCGGGAATACCAGCCTTCTCCCGAATGCGCTGCACAATCGCGCCCACCGACGAGCCGGCTTGTTCTTCCGACACCGGCATCAGCGCCCGCATATCATCCAAATCCGCACGCCGCGCCGGGCCCTGCAAATACTTCCCATGAACGGCCCGCGCCATCACACGTCGGATATTCGTATCCACCACAGGCACCGCCCACCCATAGGCAAAACAGGCCACCGCCCGCGCGGTGTACTCACCGATACCGGGTAAATCGAGCAGCTCATCCACCGTGGTAGGCACCGCACCAGAATGCTTATCGACGATCGTCCGCGCACACTCGTGAAGTCGAAGCGCCCGGCGAGGGTAGCCCAGGCGACCCCACGCGCGAAGGACCTCATCACGCCCGGCGCGGGCGAAATCGGCTGGGGTAGGCCAACGGTCCATCCATTCACGCCACGCAGGTTCGACGCGGGAGACCGGCGTTTGTTGGCTCATGACCTCGCTGAGGAGAACTCCCCACGCGGAGCACCCGGGCTCACGCCAGGGGAGATGGCGGCCCGCAAGGATAAACCAGTCGTTGAGTTCGTCGACAAGAAAAGGTTCTGAATGGCCAGTAGACATTGCGAATGATTGTAGTGCCGTGGCCAGTGAGTTGCTGCGGGCGGTCACGGGGCTGAGTACGGTTATTGGGTGACGCCCCTGATCACATTGCCCCGGTGGTGACCCGCGTGTCCGTGTGCCCCTGATGACGCGCGCCGGTGATGAGCAGAGGTGCAGAGGCAGAGCCACCCATGACGAGTAGTGGCAACCAGCCAACCAGTATGTGGACTTTTCATCCGGAGGATTCTCATGACGACATCAGCACTCGGCTCGGACCCGCAGCCCACTCCCAGTACGAACGCGAACACCGGTACGCCAGCGAACTCTAGTGCGCGTGCGGACGATCGCACCCCGCAGGCTGTTCTCCAGCAGTTGCTGGACGGCAACGACCGCTTCGTGCAGGGTAAGGCGCTGCGCCCGCATCAGGATCGCGACCGGCTGTCCAGCCTGACCCAGGGGCAGGCTCCGAAGGCCGTGGTCTTGGCCTGCTCGGACTCCCGCGTCCCCGTCGAATTGCTCTTCGACCAGGGATTTGGCGATGTCTTCGTAATCCGTACGGCCGGCGAGATCGTGGACATGTCTGTGCTGGCCTCGCTCGAGTTCGCGGTGGAGGGCCTCGGTGTCTCACTGGTCGTGGTCCTTGGGCACGAGAGCTGCGGCGCAGTCAAAGCCGCCTCGGAGGCCATGTCGCAGGGAGCCGTCCCGGAATCCTTCCAGCGCGTGCTGGTGGAGAAAGTCGCGCCATCGGTCATGGTCGCGCGCTCCGAAGGCCACACCACCACCGACGACTACGAGAAACAGCATGTGCGGTCCATTGTTGATCACGTGGTCGGCCGCAGCCCCGAAATCATAGCCAAGCTTGCCGACGGCACCGTCGGCGTTGTTGGTCTCCGGTATTTACTGGAAAACGGCCAGGTAGAGGCGGTGACCGCGCGCGGCGTTGCGATGCCGTGAACCACAGCGGGCCGGGAACGCATAACCACTCCGAGTCGAACTCCAAGACCCCGCATGAGGTGACACGCCGTCCGCTTTCCGGCGGGGCAGCGCGAGTTCCCGTTAATCTAGTCACGTGAGCGCTCAAGGTAACTACAACGGTCTTCCACATCCACCCGAGATCTATCGCCGGCGGAGAATCGCCGCCGTCGTCATCGTGGTTGTTGTCATCGCGTTGTTGTGGTGGATCATTTCGGCCTTGAGCGGAGGCGGGGATTCGTCGTCAACCGCGACGGAATCCAGCGTTACGACGACCACCACTAAGTCCACGAAACCGACGTCGTCGTCGCGCTCGTCGGAAAGTACGCGTCCGTCGTCGGAGTCGGAGGATCCTGACGAGTCCGAGTCGGAAGAGCCCGACGCGTCAGAAGAGCCGTCGGTCGCGCCCGACGCGAAAGAGACGTGCGATGTCAACGACCTGCAGGTCGAGGCGCGCACGGATGCGGATTCCTACGAGCCGGGGCAGATGCCGCGCTTCTACTTGATCGCGCATAACCCCACCAAGGGGTCGTGCCATGTGGACCTGGCTAAGACGCCGATGAAGTTTGAGGTCTACAACCTCGAGACGAATGAGCGCGTCTGGTCCGACGTGGACTGCAACAATCCGGCAGCAACGGGCGCGCTGGATATCGGCGCTGGCCAGACGAAGAATTACATGCTGAGCTGGTCCCGGACGACGTCCGCGCCGGGCGAGTGTTCGGATCGCGTCGCCGTGCCGAGTGGTTCGTACTACCTGCACACCTTGATTGGTAATCAGCACTCAGAGCCGACGACGTTTAACCTGACGTAGCGACGAAGCGGGCGGTGACGTGGGGGTCCCCGCCCTCTGCGCTCACAACGACAGAGCGGCACCGCGACATTACAAAGCCCCGGAGCAGTTCACCTTCGAACTAGCCTCCGGGGCTTCGGTCTACCTGGCTGCGCTTTAGCTCTCAGTCAGCTATTAATTACTGAACTCGTCCTTCAAAACGCCTTCCTTGTCACGGTAGGTCTGGCCAGCTTCCGGAACGGACGCAGCGACCGGGGCCTTCATGGAAACCTCACCGTTATCCAGGGTGAAGGTGACGTTGACGGCGGTCCCTGGCGTGGGGGTCCCGTCGAAACTGGTGTGAACGTAGCTGACGCAGTTAATGCGCGATTCCCCGTTGGGATCAGCCTTGGCGCTCTCTGACGCGGAGCTGTTAGTGTGCACATCGTTAGCACCCATGGCCTCGATGGCCTTTTCGTTATTGCCGACGATCTGGCACTGCGGCTTCAGATCCTTGTTGCCATCGACCTTAACCTCTTGGCCGTCGACGCTAATACGCTGAAGCTGGCGCTCAGTGTTGGTGGGGTCGACGTTGGAAATGGTGAAGGCGACGGCTCCGCCGTGGTCGTCGGTCTTGGGCTGGACGGTCACATCGCGCAGCGTGATGTTGTTGTCCTCAGCATTGGCTGCTCCCCCGTCGACGGCGGGGACTTGGTTGGCGGTTTGGGAAATTTGGCCCGCGCCGCATGCACTGAGGGCCAGTGCGGAACCGGCAGCGACAATGGCGATGCCGGAACGTAGGGAAGCCGACTTCAACGACATTTTGTCCTCCATAGGAAGCTGTGGGGCAGCCACGTATTCGTCTTATTTTGCGTCAGGGTTTTCTGTTCAGCGCACAGAATTTAATTATTACATTAACGCGACGTGTCTGTTTCCACATAGTCTTGTGACGTTCGTCGTGGCTAATCAGGGGGTAGTGCTATGATAGACCCGCTGAAACGTCAATTTTTCACACCGCTTTACCTGTCCGCACGCGGTGGGCGTGCGCGGCGGATCTGAAGGGACTCATGGAATTCAACATTGGGGATACCGTCGTTTACCCGCATCATGGTGCTGCCGTCATTGAAAAGAAAGAGCAGCGACAGATTAAAGGTGAGACTGTCGATTATTTGGTCCTGAAGGTTCACCAAGGGGACTTAACGGTCCGCGTTCCGGAAAAGAACGCGGAATCTGTCGGTGTTCGCGATGTTGTCGGGGAAGAGGGGCTCCTCAAGGTTTTCAGCGTTCTCCGCGAAACCGACGTTGAAGAAGCCGGCAACTGGTCCCGTCGGTACAAGGCGAACCAGGAGCGTTTGGCGTCGGGCGATGTGAACAAGGTCGCAGAGGTTGTCCGTGACCTGTGGCGCCGTGACCAAGACCGCGGCCTATCTGCTGGTGAGAAGCGCATGTTGGCGAAGGCTCGCCAGGTGTTGGTGGGTGAGCTCGCCCTTGCCGATGGCACTGACGACGCCAAAGCCGACGCCATGTACCAGGAGGCCCAGGAGGCTATTGCCCGGCATCGCGCCAAGTTGTTGGGGGAGGACGAGGACTCGACGAAGAAGCCGGGCCCGGCGGATGATTCCGACATTATCGACTTGGACGAGGACGTCGAGGATTAGTTTTTCGCTAGGTCACGCTCCGAACCGATAAGCTGGGGGCGTGACTTTACGTATTTTCGATTCCGAGTCCCGTCAGTTACGTGATTTTGTTCCCCTCCGCGAGGGGCATGCGTCGGTGTATTTGTGTGGTGCGACAGTGCAGTCGGCGCCGCATATTGGCCACCTGCGTTCGGGCGTGGCTTTTGATATTTTGCGTAATTGGCTGACCTACATGGGCCTTGATGTGGCGTTCATCCGGAACGTCACTGATATCGATGACAAAATTTTGAACAAGGCCGCGGAGCACAATCGCCCCTGGTGGGAGTGGGCTGCGACGTATGAGCGCGAGTTCCAGTGGGCCTACGACCAGTTGGGTGTGACGCCACCGTCGTTGGAACCTCATGCGACGGGGCATGTTCCTGAAATGATCGAGTACATGCAGCGGATTATCGACGCTGGCCATGGCTACGCCGTGGACGGAAACGTGTACTTGAGCCCGATGTCGTTGCCTGATTATGGTTCCCTGTCTGGCCAGAAGCTCGATGAGATGGATCAGGGCGAATCCGCGGGAACGGGTAAGCGCGATCCGCGTGACTTCACGTTGTGGAAGGCTGCGAAGCCGGGGGAGCCTAGCTGGGATACTCCCTGGGGCCGTGGTCGCCCGGGATGGCACTTGGAGTGCACGACGATGGCGACGAAGTATTTGGGCGCGGAGTTTGATATCCACGCCGGTGGCCTGGATTTGAAGTTCCCGCACCATGAGAATGAGATCGCTCAGGCGCATGCTGCGGGTGATGGATTCGCCCGGTATTGGATGCATAACGGCTGGGTGACCATGGCTGGCGAGAAGATGTCGAAGTCCTTGGGCAACGTGCTGTCCGTGCCTAACCTTCTCCAGATCGTCCGGCCGGTTGAGCTGCGTTATTACTTGGGGTCCGCGCATTATCGCTCTATGTTGGAGTTCTCCGAGGACGCTCTGCGTGAGGCAGCCGCGGGGTATCGGCGTCTGGAGAAGTTTGTTCATGCGGCCTCGAGTGTGGCGGCGAAGAATGATCGCACCTTGGGCCGCTCCGAGGTTACGGACGCGTTCACCGACGCGATGAATGATGACATTGGTGTTCCGGCCGCGTTGGCTGAGGTACACAATGTTGTTCGTTCGGCTAATTCGCGGCTGGATGCGGCTCGTTGTGGCGATACTGATGCCGTCGAGAGCGTGGTCTCTGCAGGTGAACAGGTTCGCGCCATGCTTGGTGTGCTGGGCGTCGATCCGCTCGACGAGAAGTGGCAGGAGATTGCCGCGGAGTCCGGTGCGGAACACGACGCCTTGGATACATTGGTTCGCGCGGAACTGGACATCCGTGCGAAAGCTCGGGCCGAGAAAGACTGGGCGACGGCCGATGCGGTGCGCGATCGGTTGACGGCTGCGGGCATCATTGTGACCGATACGCCCGCTGGGGCCGAGTGGGAGTTGTCGGAACAGTAGGATCGTCGGGCACTGAGTAATCGGTAGCCTGGACATAAGGAGAATTAATGGCAGGTCATTCGCGGAACCGTGGCGCTATTCGTAAATCGAATAAGAAGGGTGCGACGAAGGGTTCTGGTGGTCAGCGACGGCGTGGTTTGCGCGGCAAGGGACCGACGCCGAAGGCTGAAGACCGCGTGTACCACAAAGCGCACAAGCGGAAGGTTGAGCAGCAGCGGAAGGCATCCGGGCGTCACGACCGGCGCAATTTGCATGGCTCGGAGCTCGTTGTTGGCCGCAACCCGGTTGTGGAGTGTCTACGGGCGAAGGTCCCGGCGACGGCTTTATACGTAGCGGAGGGCACCGATAATGACGACCGCTTGACCGAGGCGGTACGTGTTGCCGGTGACCGCGCGATCACCGTGCTCGAGGTCCCGCGCATTGAGCTGGACCGGATGACCGGCAATGGGATGCATCAGGGCCTCGGGTTGCTGGTTCCGGAATATCAGTATGTCGAGGTCCAGGATTTGATTGATCGGGCCCACGCGTCATCGTCGCCGGGGCTGATTGTGTGCTTGGATAACATCACGGATCCGAGGAATTTGGGTGCCGTAATTCGTTCGGTGGCTGCTTTTGGTGGTCATGGTGTGGTCATTCCGGAGCGCCGTAGTGCGTCGGTGACGGCGGTAGCATGGCGGACGTCGGCGGGCACGGCTGCGCGCCTCCCCGTAGCGAAGGCGACGAATATGACCCGCGCGCTCAAGCAGTTCCAAAAAGAGGGCTATCAGGTTGTCGGTTTGGATGCTGGCGGGGACCATACTTTGGATACCTACGATGGGACGACGCCGGTTGTCGTGGTTGTCGGGTCCGAGGGTAAGGGCCTGTCCCGTTTGGTGTCTGAGACGTGTGACACGGTGATGTCGATCCCGATGGCGGACAATGTTGAGTCGCTCAACGCGTCCGTCGCGGCTGGTGTGGTGCTCAGTGAGTTCGCGCGGCAGCGTCGTGCGTTGAAGTCTCGGGGCTGACCTCTCGAGGGTTAACGTCGTGGGAGCTGACGTCATGATGTGAAGCCCTGGGCGTGGTGTCGTGTGGCATGGCCTCCGAGCCGACGATGATGCGCTGCGTTCGCCAACCAATGAGTCGGCATATCAGGTAGATTGCGAACGAAATCGTCGTGACGAACACGCTGACGGGGAGCCCCGGGGCCAAGGAGAGAATGAGCCCTCCCACCGCGGATACCTCGGCGAAGATCGTCGATAAGAGGACTGCTTTCCGTGGTGATGCTGTCACGTGAACAGCTGCCGCGCCGGGGGTGATAAGGAGGGACACGACGAGGAGCGCGCCGACGATCTGCACCCCTTGCGCGGTGACGAGGCCAACGAGGGCGGCGAACACGATGCTGATCGTGCGCAGGGGGATGCCGCTTGCTGCGGCGACGTCGGGGTCGACGGACGCGAAGAGAAGCGGGCGCCACAGTAAACCGAGTGTCGCGATGACGATGATGGTGATGGCTATGAGCATCCCCACAGCCGCGCCGGACACGCCCACGATTTGGCCGGTGAGCAGGGAGAACGCATTGCTCGCCTTGCCCGGGTAGATGTAGATGAAGAGGACAGAGAGTCCCATCCCGAAGGAAAGGATCACGCCGACGGTGCTGTCGGTATCGCGCATTCCCAACAGTGCCAGGGCGATGGCTGCGACGATGGATCCGACGACGGCGCCGGCACCGACGTTAACCCCGGCGAGTAGCGCAGCCGACGCCCCCATGAGCGCAAGTTCCGATGTGCCGTGTACGGTGAATGACATGCGTCGCATCACGATGAGCGGTGCGATGAGTCCCGAGATAATTCCGAGGAGTGCGGCAGCCAGCAGAGCGTGGTGGACGAAGGGGTAGTGCAGGAGTTCGGTGGTGTCACTCCACCAGGTGTCCCAGGTGATCGTGGTGTTGGGCATGAAGTGGTGCGCTCTCCTAAACGATGACGTGCCTAAACGATGACGAGTCTGCCGTTAACGTGAACAACGTCAACGTGGGTGCCGTACAGCTCGCTGAGGACGTCGGTCGTGATGACGTCGTCAATCGTGCCGATAGTGTGGCCATTCGGCGCAAGATACAGCACGCGGTCGGTGACGTCGATAACGGGATTGATCGTATGCGTGACGAAAACGACGGCCGTGTTGTGGTCGCGTCGTTGTGCGTCGATAGTCCGGATCGCTTGTTTTTGCGCAGCATAATCCAGGCTGAGCAGGGGTTCATCGCACAGGAGGATATCGGGGTGCGTCGCGATCGCGCTGGCTTGACGGATCAGCTGCTGTTGGCCGCCTGAGAGGTGGCCGATGCGTCGATTTGCCAGGTGCGCTGCGTCGACGGTGGTGAGTGCCTCGTCTATTTGTGCTGCGGGAACCCGCCGACGGCGAAAGATACCGTGCCCACCGGATAGACCGACGATGTCCCGCGCGCGCAGCGGCAGCGTCGTGCTAAACATGCGCTGCTGCGGGATAAAACCGGTGGTCCCGTTGACATGGACTTGCCCTGAGGTCAGTTTTCGCGTCCCGGTGAGGGCACCAAGGAGTGTGGATTTTCCTACGCCGTTGGGCCCGAGGACGGTGAGCCATTCGCCGGGGTTCAGCGTGAGGGACAGGTCGGTCCAGAGTGGCTCGATACTCGCTTTGCTGAGTTCGATGACGGGGTCGGAGGCGCGGTCGGTAGGCCCGGTGGGGCGGTCATTAGCTCCGGCGGGACGGTGGGTGGTGCGCGGGTTGTTCACGCGGTGGTTTTACTCCTTGTTGGCATCGTGAAGCCGTTGGACGGCCTCAGAGAAAAAGTCCAGATAGTGGGTGCCTTTTTCTGGTGTTTCGTAGATATCCACAACCGGAATTCCTGCTTTCTTGGCAGCGGAGACGAGGTCCTTGGACACACTATCTTCGGTTTGCGGATTGTTAACCAGAATATCGACTTTCTTATCGTTGATGAGCGACGTAAATTCGGCAACATCAGCCGCGGACGGGTCCGACTCCTTCAACGAGGCGCTGAGGTAACCGTGGGGGGTCACGTCCTCCATGGGGGATTCCTTCAACAGGTACCCGGAGACGGACTCGGTGCTCGCCACCTTCTTGGCTGGCAGTGCTTTGATCTTCTCATCGATAGCGTGGAGCTTGTCGCTGAAGTCCTTGGTCGACGCCTTGATATCGCCGTTCTTGTCATTCAGCGTGTCCGCAATCTTTGTTGCAAAGCTATTGACAGTGGCGACGTCGTACCACACGTGTGGGTTGGTGGGGAGGTCGGAGTTATTGTCCGCGTTGTCGCGGGCCTCTGCGCTGTGTGCGTGATCGTGTGCATCCTCGCTATCGTGACCATGCGCATCGCGGTCGTGCCCGTCATGCTCGTCCTCGTCGTGATCATGCTCCTCCTGGGGAAGGGCAGTGATCACGGCGGCGTCGGAACTGGCGTGTTGTGTCAGCCAGCTGTCGTACCCGGCCCCGTTTCCGACGACGACGTCGGCATCCTTAATCTTCGCCATATCCTTGGCGGAGGGGTTGTAGTCGTGGGGGTCGACGGAGTCGCCTTCGATGAGGCCTGTGATCGTGACGTGGTCGCTGTCCCCTGCGATGTCATGGACGACGTCGGCCCACAGCGCGGTTGATGCGACGACATTGACGGTGTCTGATGAACCGGAGGTCGTGGAGGAGTCGTCTGAGCAGGCTGTGAGTCCGCCCATTCCGGTAAGAACCCCGGTGGCAAAAATAATTGCTAGTGCTGACCGTCGCCTATTCTTTATCGCTCGCATGTCCACCAATGAACCACTAATGAAATATGATGTCAATTGGTTTTCTTAAGCCCCGCTCAGCCTCGATAATGCGGCTTATTGACAACCAAAAGTGCTTCCATGCATATCGGCCCAGAAATTAGAACACATCCGGAATCAAGAAGAAGACGCCCCAGGCCGGGCGAGCATCCCTCACCCCGGAATGCGTAAAAGTCGTTTTCTGGCGTTGCCGAAGGGCTAAGATTGCTACACATGAGTCCGCGACGATCCCCGAAAAATAGTCATAAGGCTACGCTGGCGTCACTCGCGGAAGCCGTGGGGGTATCGCGTACAACGGTGTCCAACGCGTACAACAAACCCGACCATTTATCACCAGAGACCCGCGCACGCATTCTCGCCACCGCCGATAAGCTGGGGTACTCCGGCCCGGATCCTGCCGCCCGCTCCCTGCGAACGCGCCGGGCAGACGCGATCGGCGTGCTTTTTACTGACGAATTGACCTACGCATTCGAGGACCGCTCGTCGGTCGATTTCTTGGCGGGTTTGGCAGAGTCCTGCCAGGCGCTGGATTCGTCCCTCGTGCTCATTCCCGCTGCTCCAGGGCGAGCAGCCTCGGGAATTAACCGCGTAGCGCAAGCCGCTGTCGATGGATTTGTGGTGTACTCGGTTGCCTCGGACGATCCCACGTTGGAGGTCGTGGCCTCGCGCGGCCTCCCGACTGTCGTGTGTGATCAGCCGTATTCCACACCGAAGCTCAAGGATTACGCCTTTGTCGGTATTGATGACCATGCTGCTATTCAGCCCGGGGTTCAACAGCTTATCGACGCCGGCCACCGGAAAATTGGTGTGTTGTGCATTCGCCTTGACCGTGAGACTAATACGGGTGAGGTATCGGCGCAGCGTTTGCGTCATGCCCACATGCATGTACAGAAACACCGCGTCGAGGGCATTGTGGATGTGATCCGCGGTGCCCACCCAGATTGTGCAGAAGACATTCCGATTGTGGAATGCTATATCAACGACGCCGACGGCACCCGCGAGGCTGCCCGCGCGTTATTGGATGCGCACCCGGACTTGACCGCCGTGGCTTGCACGACGGATTCGCTAGCGCTCGCTGTGATGCAGTGCGCTGCTGATCGCGGGTTGTCCGTGCCGGGCGATCTGTCTGTCACCGGGTTCGATGGTATCGACCTCGCCGTGCAGCAGCACATCACCACGGTTGCGCAGCCGAACAAGGATAAAGGGCGCACAGCCGGCCATGTTCTTCAAGACCTTATTTCCGACGCCACACGGGGGAAGGCAACCGCCGGCGTGTCTTCTTCTAGGGGCACGACGACATCTATAGACGCTGGCGGTGCCCCTGGTCAGGCACCAGCAACTCACGGTTCACATACGCTGCTGGATACGACGTTGGTCTCGGGGCGCACGGTGGGCTCGCCGCGGTGACGCTGCGTGGATTGTGCGCTGCAATGGCGCAGTGACACCCACGCTGACGTCAGAGTAATCCCTCGTCAGTGAGGTACTCGCGGCGCATGGTGGCTAAGCGTTGGTACACGTCGGCAATGGCGTCGGTATCCGGAACACGTAAAACGGCCGCGGTGTGAGAATCACCGACCTTAATGGACACATCATCGCCATGAAGAACGCGGAAAGCGTTTTCATCGGTCGTATCATCGCCGGCGTAGACGATGGCATCCAGGTTGTAACGGTCGCGGGCGCTTTCCAACCACTTACCCTTATCGACCTCCATGATCTGGGCTTCTAGAATGTGCTTGCCGTACATGTAGGAACCCGTCGTTCCATCCAGTAGCGAATCCAGGATGTCAGCGAACTTCTGCTGCATTTGGCGTTCCAGCTGGTCGTTATTCATCGCCACACCATGCAGGCCGACACCCAGCGGTTTTTCCTCCACAAACATGCCCGAATGGGGAGCGCCATCGGCTACGGCGTGTGCCTCACGGATCATGCGCTCAAGAAGCTTCTTTTGCTCCTCATTGGGTTCGACGCCACTGCCGTCATTCGCTTCAGCCCCGTGGGATCCCGCCAGAATGATTCCGGAGATGTCGCGAACATCGTCGGGGCCGTCGTCTGCAATATTTTGTCCCTGTGGTCCGGTCCGGCGGGCGAGGCGTTCGAGTTTCGAAATATCCCGCCCGGAGACGAGTGCGCCGAACGTGTGCGGCATGTGGGCGAGGTCGATGATGGCATTCATGGCGGTGGGGTTCGCGGTAACGGCCATGGCGTCTTTGTTGAGCGGCGCTAAACATCCGTCGAAGTCGCTGGCTAGCATCAGTGTGGGACAGTGGGCAGCGGTGCGAAGGGCCCGGTTAATGTCATCGGACGGGGTAAACACTCATTCTCCTAAAAGTCGTAGCTGACGTCGAATTTCCCGCCAGGAGTGTCGGATAGTGTTTGGCAGGCGAGAGTCATGTCGTCGGCAATGTCGTACTCATCCAACACATTGTTGTGCACCATATGCGTTGTGGCGTTGTCATGAGGTTCGACGACGCATTGGCAGGCGCCACATTCACCCTCGGTGCACCCGTAGGGTGCGTCTAAGCCCGCGTCCAACATGGCGTAAAGAAGCCGTTTCCCTGCAGGCCATTCAATATCTTCTTCCGTGTCCTCCATAAAGACGTGCGCGCTGGAGGCCTCTGCGTCGGAAGGGTTAGTGTTAGCGGATTCGTCGCCAGCGGAGGTGGGGTTAGTCATTGTCGCTCTCTAAGCAGTCGAGGAATGCCGATGCCCAGGCGTGGACGTCGTGTTCGGTCACTTCGTTGAACATGGACATCATGCGGTCATGCAGGTCTTCTTTCTTCGCCACCGCCGCGGAGTGCACCTGCCGCTTAATTGAATCAATGTCATGCGGGTTGCACAGGAACGCGCCATCAAGCTCGGCCGCGGCACCCGTGAATTCGCTCAGGACCAGGGATCCGGTGCCGTCCGGGTGGCAGGCCACATATTCTTTGGCGACGAGGTTCATCCCGTCCTTAAGGCTCGTGACCAGCATTATGTCGGCGGCCTTGTAGTAGGAGACAAGGTCTGGGAACGGAATTGACCGGTGCATATAGGTGACTGCGGAGTGCCCGATGCTGCTGAAGTGGCCATTAATCCGCCCGACGGCTTCTTCCACTTGCCGACGCGCCACCTTGTAGTGCTCAATGCGCTCGCGCGACGGCGTCGCTACTTGCACGAATGTGGTGGTCTCGGGGTCGAGCGCGCCGGTTTCCAGGAGCTCCTCGTATGCTTCGAGGCGCTGGAGGATCCCCTTGGTGTAATCCAATCTATCGACGCCGAGGATTAGCGTTTCTGGGTTGCCCAGTTCGGAGCGAACCTTCTTCGCATCGGCATCTTTGGCAGCGGTGGTGACTGACTTGGTGTCGATGGAAATGGGGAATACACCGACGCCGACCGGACGGCCGTCTGATGCGGTAATGGTGGCCGTGATTTTCCTCATGCTGGCTTTGCCACGGACCGGAAGGCTCTCCGGTTGCCCCGTGCTGGGGGTTGCGAACCCACCGACGTCGCGGGAAAGTTCAAGGAAGTTCGTTGCGTTGTGGATGGAGTGAAACCCGATAACGTCTGCGCCCAGGAGGCCGCGGACCAGTTCTTCACGCCAGGGGAGTTGCCGGAATAATTCCGCCGGCGGGAAGGGAATGTGCAGGAAGAAGCCAATTTTTAGGTCAGGACGCATTTGCCGCAGAATGCCGGGCAGAAGTTGCAGCTGGTAGTCCTGCACCCATACTGTTGCGCCCTCTGCCGCGCGTCGGGCTACTTCCATAGCGAAACGAGTGTTGACGTCGCGGTAGGTTACCCACCAGTCGCGGTTAAAAATCGGTGTCACGATTAAGTCGTGATACAGGGGCCACAGTGTGGCGTTGGAGAATCCTTCGTAGTATTCGCTGTAATCCCTTTTGGTCAATCCCATGGGGATGAGTGTGATGCCCTCGTCGGTGGTGAACGGGTCAGCAACGGGGGTTGCTGTGGGCCCTTCGGATGTTGCTCCGGGCCAGCCGATCCATGCGCCCTCGTGTTCTTTGAGGACTGGTTTGAGCGCAGTAACCAGGCCACCTGGGCTTGGCTCGAAGTGTTTGGTGCCGTCCGGATCAATCTCTATATCGACGGGCAAACGGTTAGCAACGACGATGAACGAATAGGTGTCTTTGACGGAATCGCTGCCTTCGTGATCTGTGGAGGAGTTGGTGGGTGTGGCATTGTCGTTTGAGGACATGGTCTTAGTACCTCGTTCGGGTTGGTGAGTGCTCAGGATGTTTCTGTTTACCAGGGTAGTGCCCGGGGACGTGATGCAGCGACTGCGGCCTTAAGCCGGGGTGAAGCGTGCAAAAAGCGACCCCCTCCGCGCGTGTGGCGTGGCAGGTGGTCGCTGGTTGTCGCGCTGTTGAGCTCGGCCCTACTGATAGCCTCTGATAACTAGTCCTACACAGGTTGTAAGGCTGATTATGAGGATTTCTTAGCCGTCGATTTCTTAGCCGTCGACTTTTTTGCGGTGGATTTCCGCGTGCTTTTCTTCGCAGCGGATCCGGTTGACTTTTTCGTAGTTTTCTTGGTGCTCTTCTTGGTCGACTTCTTCGTGCTCTTCTTTGCCGAAGACTTAGTTGACTTCTTGCTGGTCTTCTTCGTGCCCTTGCCGGTGGACTTCTTACCGGCCGATTTCTTGCTGGACTTCTTGGCTGCTTTCTTCTCCGGTTTCTTGCCGGGGATTTCGGGTTCGCCGAGTTCTTTGGCGACGCGCCGATAGATCAGCCCTTTGGGTTCGACGCCCAGCATGCTGGTCAGCGTGGTGTAGTCAAAGAAGTCCTCTGCGTATGTAGCGACGATGCGTTGGGCCGCGATAGCTGTTTCTTCTTCGACGGCGTGCAGTGATTCTGCGTTGGTTGCCCGTTTATCAGTGACCTTGGGGGGCACAAATCCTCCTGGAAAATCCTCCTGGGATGGATGGTGAACAGAGTAATGGTAGCTCACACGGTGGGTTTCGTGGTAGCCACCACCGTGGGTTTTATCGACGACGCCACTGCGAGCGCGCTTTCGTGTTTCGGTAGGAGCGGTTGCGCCAGCGAGCCCGCACGGACCCCGTGTTGGGTGTTCGCGGGTTCCCACGGCCGTTGGTGCGCGCTCCGTTCGTGCGTGGGCCATTAGTCCGGGGCCCGTTGGCGCGTGCCTTCACCGCGAGCGGCCGTCGGACGATATTGCGGACTCCGCGGTAGGCGGTGGCGATGCGAGGTCGCCGTAGTCTGCGCGCGATCCATTCACCGAGGACGACGCCCGCTGCCAGGCTGGTGGCGATGGCGAAGGCAGTGGCCATAGAGGAGAATCCGATGGATGGACGGTCATTGAGCAGGGAGTACATCCCGCGGTAGAGAGCGAAACCGGGTAGGAGAGGGGTAATGCCCGACACTGCGGTGATCAGCGGTGGGATCATGAACCGGCGGGAGAGTAGACCACCGAAAAGTCCGATGAGTGTGGCCGCCATCCCGGAGGCTGCGATGGTGCCGAAGCCGATGGGAATAAGGACCATGTAGTAAAACGCGGCGCCAATGAGGGTGGTTACTGTCGTGATGACGGTGGATCTGAGGCGGGCGAAGCACGCTACCGCGAAGAATGCGCCGGCGAGAGCGCCAGACACGGTAATGACCACGTTTTGGACGACGTTGGTAGACGCTGAGCCTTCGAATGCGGGGAGAGGAATGCCCAACCGGGAGGCTATATTGAGCCCGAAGGCGACGCCGGCGATAATGGCGCCGGTGGAGAGCGCGGCTTCGAAGAATCGTGCGGAGGCTGTAACGGGTGCGCCGGTGATGCCATCCTGGAGCGCTTGGACGAGGGTGAGCCCGGCCAGCATGGCGACGATGCCGGCACCGATACAGACCGACGGGTTGACCTCTATTCCGTAGCGTTGGCCTACGTGGTAGGCCAGGGCAGCGGGGACGGGGGCGACAAGCCCTCCAAAGACGTTTTGGAAGAACAAGGGCAAGCCGTGTCCGGCCAGCACTGCGGATCCCCACATGATGACGATGGCAGAGAGGCAGGAGATGATGGCCTCGGAAAGGTGTCCACCGATCATGAACGCGACTGATCCAGTGAAAAAGCCCCACATGATCAGGATGAAGGCCGAGTTATAAGTCGGCGGCGCCGTGACGATTTCGTGGAGTTCGTCGGCGGCTTCTGCCCGCGTGAATCCACCGGTGAGGATGCGTCGGACGAGGACGTCGATTTCCTCTAATCGGGCGAAGTCCATGCTGAGTTTACTGACGACGCGGAATGCTGAAAGTGCACCTTTGGTGGGCCCCATGGTGGTGTACAGCATGAGGGTGTTAAGGGTGATGTCGACGTGGACGTCGTGAATACCGTATGTTTCGGTGATTGCGTGCATGTGGGCTTTGACGTCCCCGTTACTCATTCCGCTGGCCAGGAGGACGTCGCCAATGCGGGCGGCGAGGTCGAGAACCGCGTTGATTTCGTCGGCATTGGTGAAGTCGATGGGTTTGAGGGGCGACGGTGCCGGGGCTGCTTTAACGGCGTCGATGGTGGCGACAGGATTGGATCCGCCGGCGGTGGTGCCGGGGGTGCGGGAGCCAGCGACGCGGCGGAATGCCTGGCTGAATCCTGAGACAAAATCCATGGGGAGATCGTTGCCTTCGCTGATCGGGATCGGTGGGGTGAGGAATGTTTTGTGGTCACAGGCTACGACAGAAACTATTGTGCGGGCGAGTGGGGTAGCTATAGGTGCTGTTTGCGCTGGTGGCGGGGTATTTGTTTCGTTGTGTGGGCAGTTATGTGTATTATGGCGGGGCTGGTTAACGGAACCTGGCCTGGCATTCATGCTTGGTGTGGGTGGTTGCCCAGTGTGCTGGAGTGGCGCAATCGGTAGCGCAACGGTCTTGTAAACCGTAGGTTGTGGGTTCAAGTCCCATCTCCAGCTCAAAATAGCAGTTCGGAGGGTATTGCCGACGACGAGGGTGCGCGGGGTCATGGTGCCTAGACGGTCACCCTGTCCATTTGAGAAGGGTGTGCGCCGCAAAGGTAATGAGGTCATTGTGCGGTTCTCGTGACTCTGCAACGTGTTTTACGAAATCGATTTCAGCCTGTGGCGACGGGCCGCAGATTTCGATCCCATTGCTGCCAAGATAGGTAAGGCACAGAAGGAAAGCTGTTCGTTTATTTCCGTCAATGAATGCGTGCGCTTTAGCTACCTTGCATAGCAGTGCTGCACTTCGCCTGTAGGTGTCGCTATTAAGCTAGCTCGCCGAAAGAGGTTTGAAATACAGCGCCAATTGCGCTGTGGAGTGCGGCTTCGTCACGCACTCCGTAGCCTGCATAGACTTCCCCTCGTTCAGCGCAATGGCGGTTGATGTGGAGGGCTTCGTTTACGAGCGGGGTTACGAGTGGCTCAGTCATTGTGCCTCACACCAGGGCTAGGCCTTGGAGAGTTTCTTTGTGAGCGATTTCTGCTCTCTTGCGGGCCTGTGTGAGTTGGGTGGGCGAGACCAGGGGGAGCCTTGCGGGCGGCCGAGGCTTTCGCTCGTTGTCCCACATGCACAGAGTGAATTCTTTCCGGATATCAGAGACCGGGATTGGTGGGCAGGATTCACTGTTCGAGAGGCTGCCACGAGCATTTTTCCACGACGAGCTGTGATACTGCCGAGATACTCCATCCCGCGTAGGCGTAGGAGATTCTGTGTAAAAAGCCTCGACACGGTCGACCACATCACGCCCGTAGTCGCTGAGATTATTCGCACTGCCAGCTCCGATATTTGTGACGTGGTTGTTGCTGTCAACGGTGCTCAATCGATGGAGTTCAGGGCTCACAGGCCCGTGTTCCCATGCCTGCATTTCTTCGGCGAAGAGAGGCCGCCCGGTCCATGCAGCGTGCCACCCTTGAGCGAAGAAACAGAGCCTGTGCAGCTCGTTTATGGTTAGTCTGGGCCGGAGCATGTGGATGCGTCGTGCAACGTCGAAGATGGTAGCCATTGTGTCTTCCCGTTTGCCTTTACCATTCTGGGCGGTCGCTGCGGTTTTACCGGAGTGGTCTTTGCTGAGTCTATATGCAACAGTGCCCGGGCATGCCTTGACGATAGAACCCTCTTTTTGGTCTACGACCCGTTGCCTTCCCCAATTCATGAAGTCCAGAATGATTTTCGGTTTTGCTTTTCTACGAGGCGCTATTCTTGTTATTCGTTGACTGATGCGGACGGAATGACACCAAAGCTGGTCATTACCTCTTATCGAAAGCGCGATGGCTAAGCGAGTTTTGGTGTTTGTTGTCATCCCCCGATGTTGGTGCAATTCGGGCTCGGTCCCCGTGGCTTTGAGCTTGTTGTATTTTCGCGAACCGGCATGTAACCTTAGATACAACATGACCGGTTCCGCTGCCCATTTCGATGGGAGTCCAGGGCCGGTCTTTGTTTTAGAAAGGCACCAGAGCATTGAGTCCGGCAAAACGCTTCGTGACCTACGATGACCAGGTCAAACTCCTTTGTGCGCGGGGGATGCACATTGAGAATCAGGATCGAGCCAAAGATATTTTGGCGTGGCTGAGCTATTACCGCTTGTCGGGGTATTGGTATCCGATGCGTCGCTTCGACTACGGTACTCGGAGAAGGTTCGATAGTTTCATCGAGGGGTCATCCTTCGATTTAGTGGTGGAGCTTTATAAATTTGACGAACGACTTCGGCACGATGTTTTTATGGAGCTAGATCGTGTTGAGATGGCCATTCGAACAATGCTCGGATATGAATTAGGCCGTGTTCATCCATTGGTCTATCTTGACGCAAAAAGTTTAGGAGCTCGGGCGGAACAGCGACGCAGAAAAGACGATCGTAGGGTACACGACGTCTGGCTAGATAAATACGAAGGAGCCTTGGAGAATTCCAAGGAGGTCTTTGTTGCCCACCACAAAAAGAAATACAGCGGTGAATTACCGGTATGGGCAGCAGTAGAGATTATGGACTGGGGTATGTTGTCTTATTTATTTGGTATGTCGCCGAATATCGTTCGGAACCGTATTGCTGCGCGGTGTGGGCTGAATGCTCCGCAATTGGAATCGTGGCTCAAATCGTTGAATATCGTTCGCAACTACGCGGCTCACCATGCCCGGATGTTTAACCGTGTTTATGACATTAAGCCCAAGCTCAGTGATGATCAACGGCTGAAATCCGTTGCCGGGAAAATGAATCGGACGTTTGGCCAGCTGTCCTTAATTCAATACTTGCATCGTCAGCTTCATTTATCCCCGGCAAAACGTTTGCCAGAGTTACTGAATACTTACCCAGATAACCCTATAGTCCCACTGGAGCGGACAGGAGCCCCTCTTAACTGGTCAGATCATCCGCTCTGGAAATGTTAGTTTCGAAATAGTTAGTGCTTTTAGACTTGTTTTATTAAAATTGGTCTGCGCTGAGACAATCTCAGATGTTTCATATGATTAAAGTTACTTCGGTTTTGACGGTTAAGTAGTGAAAAGTGTTCTCACCGTCGCTAGCCAATTAATCGGTCGTAACTGCAAAATAACTATGTGCCCTCGTCGTCACCCTTAGCTCACCACCAATAACCAGATAGCAATGTGGTGCAATGCGGCCGCGACGATGGTACTCGCGTGGAATACTTCGTGGAAGCCGAACCAACGCTCCGATGGGTTAGGGCGCTGAACCCCGTACACGATGGCGCCGAGCGAATAGATGACCCCTCCGACGATAATCAAAACCAAAGCGGCAAGGGGCACGAGCGATACCAGCGCGGCGGCTTTCGCTACCACCAGCCACCCCAAAAGAAGATAGATTACGACGTCAACCCAGCGGGGATGGTTGGGCAACAGGAGGTTAATCGCGACGGCTCCACCTGCAGCAATCCACGCTGTGGGGAGGATCCACAATCCGTCGCCCATGGAGTTAAACGCGTACACCGCGACGGGTGCATAGGTGCCCGCAATAAAAATGGCAATCATGGAGTGGTCCGCGCGTCTCCACATATCGACGGCGTGCTTCGTATGCCATGGCACCCGGTGATAGAGGGCCGACACCGTAAGCATTCCAAGGAGGCACACGCAGTAAAGAACGATTGCAGCGATGAACGTCGCGCTGTTATGGAGCGCAGCAGTCGTGGCCACGAGCGCAGTGCAGGTACCTGCAAAATAAATGGCGGCAATTTCATGCAGGCGACCACGAAGAATAGGCCTGGGCCCGCGATCGTACGGAACGGTGGAGCGTGCATGATGTCGTGGCAACTGTGCCGGCGCAGGGTTCATGGAGAAAAGTGTATATAGTTTTGTGTGCGAATGCGTTGGAATAAATCCTGCCTCATCTATGTACTGCTCCGTTCGCTTCATAGTGAAATTCCGCAGGGCCTTTCACGACGATGGCGTAGCGGCCGTCTCTCCCCGTGGGTATCTCAAGAGTCACCGTGCCATGAACGTCGCACGCGATGACGTCTTTTCCAGGCGTTCCCAAATTATCGGCGTCCGCATTCTCACGTCGTTCGGCGTTGGACGGATTCTCACGTCGGTCGTCACCGGCCCCCTTTGCCACGTTGCTCGACCCGCGTCTGCTCTCTGCCTCAACATGTTCGACCATCCGTACGGGGTCTTTAGCGTCGTGGAAGCAAAATACCAGAAAGTTCGCGGTGGCAAGACCGTCGTTAGTCAGGTGTAGTTGGATGGTTTTGTCCGAGGGCTGCTCCGTAGTTGCCGCAGATAGTTGATAGGGCAAGGGGCGATGAGGACGTCGGCCCGGTTCTTGCTGTGGCATCACGCCCTTTTCCGGTGGCTGTGGGTGCCAGCGCGGCTCGAGCTCCGTCGTTGGCGGCGGGTGAGATGCAGGTGTAAAGGGCTGAGGATGAGAGAAATCAAAAGCGCTGGTTAAGTCTCCGCTAATTGTGCGACGCCATCGCGACACGGTGGGAACCGAAATCCCCTTCCACGCCTCTAAGAAATGCGAGGCAGAGGTGTGGTCGAACACCTCTGAACAGCGATATCCGCCGACGCTCCACGGGGACACGACGATCATGGGAACGCGGTTACCGAAGCCGAGGGCTTTACCTTGGTACCATTCATCTTTTTCATTGCGCGGTGGCCGTGGCGGTGGAACGTGGTCGAAGTACCCGTCGTTCTCGTCGAAAGTAATAAATAGTGCGGTGTGTTTCCACACGTCAGGGTGTTTTCCTAGAGCATCTAAGAGGCGATAAATAAGGTTCGCCGACGCACGCGGCGATGATGCCGATGGGTGTTCAGATTCGGTGCTCGACGGCACGATCCAGGACACGGGCGGCAGCGTTCCCGCGGCGATGTCGTGCTCAACGCGCTGAGTTATGGTGTGTGGCTCAGAGCGGTAGAGCGCGCGGTCGAAAATGCGTCGCTCCGTCGGCGTTAACTGGTCAAGCTTATGTGTCAGTTCCTTGGTGAGCTTCTGAACCGTCGGGCTGTCGTTCTTCTCAGTCGCGGTGGCGAGGGCCGAGTAGTAATTCTCCCCGAAGTCCTTGTGAGCGGCGAAAACCTTCTCTGAAATTCGCTTGGTATAGCGGAAGTACTCGAAGTTGTTATCGGTGAAGTTGTCCCACTCTTGGTACACGCGCCAGTCAACGCTAGCATTATCCAAGATTTCCCCTAGACATGGCCAGTCGTAGCCGGGATGCCCGTCATCGTAGGCCCGGTTATCCACCGCTCGTGTCGACGGGGACGCAGGCTCAAATCCTGTGTAGCCGGAGAAATAGTAGTTTCTGTTGGGCGATGTACTCGTCGGCACGGAGCAAAAGTACTGGTCGCACACCGTGAATGTGTCGGCGAGTTCATATTGGAATGGCAAGTCGTGCCGGTCGTAATAGGCCATCGTGGAGGGGGTTTTGGCCTCTATCCAGTTGTCACACCACCCGCCGTGTAGGGCAGAGGTGCCTCCTTTCCATTCATGGTCGAGGGCGTCGACGTTTTCCGCATTCATTGATTGACGGCCTGCGGCGTCGCGGATAGAGAAGGGCAGAGTGACGGTGCCGCGCGAGTCTTTTTGCTCGAACACGGTTCCGCCACTGCGTTGAGGAAGTGGGTGGAGGTCGCCGAACCCTTGAACACCCTTGAGACAACCGAAATAGTGATCGAACGCCCGGTTTTCCTGCATGAGAAAAATAACGTGATGAACGTCTTGGAGGGAACCAGCAGGTGCAGCGGTAGCAATTTGCTGAAGAATAGACCGGGGGAGAAGGGAGCCACCGAAAGTAGAAGCACCGACGGCCGCTGCTCCAGCTGCTGCACCTTTTAGGAAGGAACGCCGGCTCAGGCCCGTGCCTTGCCCACGAGGCTGCTCCTGTTCGCGGGGTGGTTGCTTGTCGGACTCGTTGTTGTGTCGGGGATTATGTACGTCATGGAACCTTTTCACGGGATTCGTAGCGTATCTGGGTAAGGGAAACATGAGGTGACAGGCGCATGAAATCTAAAAGAATGGAACTCATGTCAACCTGGGGGATATCAGTGCTTCCGGTGCAAAAGGACCAAAAGTAGTGCTCTCTTCTCGTTGATTAATTGGATAGCTCTTTAGCTAGTTGAAAGTTATGCCTGATTGCGGGGGTGATAATGATCTCGATCGCTCCGTTAATCCTGCTAAGTGAATGTAAAATATGCCTATGAGTAGTGGGGCAAAAAAATTATTAGCAGGCGTCGTTGCTGTTGCGCTGGTAGCTGTCGTTGTGTCTAGGAATAATGATGATTCGGACAAATCTAGTTCGCCAGAGACTTCGGCTACGCAGAAGATTGAACCATCGTTCAATCCTGATTGGTCGAATCAAACCCGGCGTTCACGTCCGACTATCGATCAATCTCAAGTCGGCGGTGGCAACCTCGGACGGGCTGCAAGTGGGCAACGAGTGCGGCAAGATTCTTCCATACCTCAGAAAAGAAAAATTATCCGGAACTCCCAGGACTTTGAATATCTGGAGGCCGGTGACCAGATAGCTCCAGGAGGGAAATATTTTATTGAGGATTTAGACGGTAATTTTGGCGAATGTTCCTGGGGCTGGACAGTAATAAACCCTGATGACACGGATCACGTTTATAATCTCACTGCGGGACATTGCGGTAGTAAGCGTGACAAAGTTTATCTAAGGGCCGATAATGGTGAGTATGTTAATGTTGGCGAATTTGTGTGGAGTGTTCTCGATGGGACTATGGAAAACGTAGGTCCAGGAAGAGACTATGGATTGATCGAGATTTATCCTAAATACTACAAAATTATTCATACCACTCCAGATGTCGCATGGGGTGGTGTTCCAACCTCGGTGAAAGGTTCTTGGGGGCCGGAAGAATTAGAACAGAATAGGCCTTATACTTGCCGCCTGGGCTGGCGTTCGGGTTTGTCGTGCGGGGATTACCAGTCAATGGTCTCAAAATATTCACTTGAGTTTGATGGTATTCAGGACCACGGCGATTCTGGCGGGATCGTATGGGCTACGGCTCCAAATGATTCATCCCATGCGACTGCCTATGCAGTAGGTATAGCAAGTTATGGTCGTGAAGACGATGCCACCACCCCAGGGGCTAAGGTCATTCAGCCTGTACTCGATAGTTTTGGTCTCCAGTTGGTAACGTCGTAGGTCTCTGCCGAGGGCGGTTGTGTCTCGTGCCAAGCTGGCCGGATTTCTGGCATGATGTAAGCCATGCCTAATAGCCCTGGTAAGCCGATGATTGAAGCGCACGATCTGACCCAAACTTTTCGTGGCCGTGGTCGTGATAAAAAGCCAGTAAAAGCCGTCGACCGTGTGAGTCTGCACGTTGATCCAGGCGAAATCATCGGCTTCCTAGGTCCTAATGGTGCAGGTAAGACGACAACACTTCGCATGCTGACGACGTTGTTGAAGCCGACGAGTGGTTCTGCCCGTGTTGCAGGTTTCGATGTGGCGACGCAGCCCGTAGAGGTCCGTCGTCATATTGGGTATGTCAGTCAGGTGGGCTCGGCCGGTTCCAACGCGCACGCTGGTGAGGAACTGATGGATCACGGCATGCTGTATGGCTTACGTAAAAAGGACGCTCAACGGCGCGCTCATGAGTTATTTAAACAGTTTAGTTTAGATGGTTTGTGGGACAGAGAGCCCAAGAATATGTCGGGTGGCCAGCGTCGGCGTCTCGATATTGCGATGGGGCTAATCCATAGCCCGGGCCTCGTTTTCCTTGATGAACCGACGACAGGCCTGGACCCACAGGCACGGAGCAACCTCTGGGACCACATTCGTAGCCTCCGTGAAGACCAAGGTGCAACGATTTTCTTAACAACTCATTATTTGGATGAGGCCGATGCTTTAGCAGATCGGATCATTGTTATCGATCACGGACGGATTATCGCGTCAGATACGGCGGAGAATTTAAAGAGTTCGGTGTCCGGGGATCATGTTTCTCTCCGCCTCGACGACGCCACCCGCCAGGCTGAGGCCGCGGAAATCATAACCCGCGTGATGTCAGAAGCAGATGCGTCGACAACCCCTGATCTAAAGGTGACTGGCGACCTCATAGAAGCAGACCTCTATAACTCCGGCCATCTGTTACCGGATCTGATCAGGTCATTAGACGAGAAGTCGATCGGTATCGCGGATCTTAATGTCCGGCGCCCCACGCTGGATGACGTCTTTTTGTCACTGACCGGTCGCTCGCTGCGAGATTAATTCTCCACAATCTTTTGAGGATATTTCATGGGTATATCTAATTTCTTCCGTGAGAGTTTCATTATCTGCCGCAGACAATTGCGCATGAATTTACGTAACCCCGCCTGGATCATTATCGGCTTATTGCAGCCAGTGATGTATTTGGTGTTGTTCGGCCCTCTACTTAAGCCCCTGACAGCCCAATTCGGTGCGACGAACGCCTACACGTTCTTTGTCCCGGGTTTGTTGGTCCAGCTGACCGTTTTCGGGGCGATGTTCGTCGGCTTCGGCGTTATCGCCGAGTGGCGTGACGGAGTGATCGAAGCTGAACGCGTTACCCCAGCTAGTAGGACTGCGCTGTTATGTGGGCGCCTCATGCGAGATGTGACGCAACTGGGCGTCCAGTCCACCATCCTCATCGCGTTGGGCTATGCGATGGGAATGAAAGCACCGATTGCGGGTGTGATCCTAGGCATGATCATCACGCTCTTTGCCGGCGCAGCGTCGGCAGCGGCATCGAATGCACTGGCTTTGACCAGTAAAGACGAAGACGTCATGGGTCCCCTAACCAATATGCTTATCATGCCTATTCTGTTGTTATCCGGAATTATTTTGCCAATGTCACTGGCTCCCGCGTGGCTCGAACGGCTATCGGACTTCATGCCCACTCGGTATATCGTCGACGCTGTTCGCGCAATCTTTGCGGAAAACCCCGACGCTGCCACAGTAACCTGGGGAATTCTGTGGTCTCTTGTCATTTTCTTCGCCGGTATCTGGTGGGGGACTCGTACGTTCCGTAAGGAAAATTCATAACAGTAGGCCGGATTGCGCCAGAGATCGTGAATGTAAGTCATGAATAATCGTTAGAGAAAAAATGATGTCACCTATAGGCATGTAAACGTCTACGGTTGGGGGCATGGCTTTTATTGACGACGATACGTTTACGAAGAACACACATGGTCGGGCTGCCGAATGGGAAGCAGCCGGCTTGAATTGGCTGCGCGAGGCTGAATCGTCGGGCGGGGCGCGCGTCGTTAAGGTTTTCGGTCAGGATGATTCCGTGCCCGGTGGCGGGCTTGTCCTGGAGCGCTTGGACAATGGTCGCGCCTCAACCCGCTTTGCCCGCGAGTTCGGCGCTGCGCTGTCACACACCCACGAAGCGGGAGCTGCCGCGTTCGGCGCTGGCCCAGACGGTTGGGAGGGCGATGGCCTTCACGGCCCGAATGACGAGTTAATGCCGCTGAGCTTGAAGCATTATGACCATTGGGGCGAAATGTACGCGGAAGCTCGCATCATGCCGACGCTCGAGCGCATCAACAGTTCGCAGCGCGGAGCATCCTTGGGAGAACAGGGCAACAAAGCTGTTGAGGCAGTGTGTGAGCGTCTTCGAAATGGTGATTTTGACGATATCGACACTCCGGCTCGGATCCACGGGGATCTATGGGCGGGCAATGTGATGTGGACGTCGTCCGGGGCGGTGCTGATCGACCCGAGTGCCTACGGTGGCCACCCACTGACGGACCTTGCCGCGCTCGCTCTTTTTGGCGCCCCCAAGCTCGACGCTATTTACGAAGGCTATGAAAATGAGGGATTTCTCAATAAAGGATGGCGGGAACTTATTCCGTTGCACCAGCTAAGCATGTTGCTTAGCCACGTGTACCTCTTCGGAAGCAGCTACGTACCATCCACGGTTCAAGCAGCCAGCCAGTACGTATAGTTCTGGGGAGGCCACCTGCCTCCACTGACATCCACATGATTAGTGATGCGTGGCGGTATTTTTAATCCGTCGTAAAGCACGGATGAGCTGTGGCACAAAGGCAGTGACAATCAGCATGACGATCATCCTGGTCACTTGCATGACAGTAACAATGGGTCCCGCTCCGCGGTCGTGGGCGATAGCCAGGACGATATAAAGGCCGCCAGGTGTCGTCGCTAAGTACGTTTCAGTGAGCGTCCCAAGGCCTAAGACTGTGAGTATTCCGGCCATCACACCACATCCGCCCATCAAAACAATGATGCACAGGAATGCGAGCGGAAGGCGTTTCGCGTTAGTTACCAATGATTGTCGGTCGAACGCGCCGCCGGCCTGCCAACCGATCAAAACAAATGCGGCCGCTTCTAAAACGCCAGGTATCGAAATGAGATGTGGTTGCCATTCACCTATCACGACGGCGATGGCCAAAGGGGCAAGCAGGCGGGGTGCAGGTAATGGGGTAAAACTGGCAAGCCACCCAGGAATAGTGATCACGGCCAACGCAACTATCCAGTTCATTACCGAGTGAGAGGAAAGGTTTACGAGGGGTTCTGAACCAACATCAACATTTCCGCCAACCAGTAATGGAATTAAAAATGGCAGTGAGAAGGAAACGATAAAAACGCGGAGATACTGAGCAACCGTGACGTATCGGAAATCTGCCCCCAGTTCTTCGGAAAGAACAGACATTGCCGACGCCCCACCCGCGAGTGTGGACATGACTGCTGTGGGTGAATCGATGGTTGAAAAACGTGTAATCACCCAGGCACAGGCCGCGCAGAGAAGCAAAGTGATTCCGATAGCAATAAGTGACGGAAGCGCATAGGAGGCCAAACGGTCCGGGGAAGAATTAACCAAAGGGCCTGCCGCCAAGAGCGAAATAACGCCTTGCGAGGGGCCGATCGTGGAGCGCGGTGGCCGGATCCGTGTGCTCGCGATGATGGCTCCGCACAGCCCACCCACCATCGAGCCCAACATCAGAGGGGAGGGAAGTTGCGCTACCCGGCAGAGTCCGACGGCAACTAGCGTCGCGATGATCGCGATAGTCCACCCGACTAGTGACCTGCGGGTGCTGGCCTTGGTGTGGTGGATAGTCACCTGATGCATCGCCTCCCGGTTGGTATTGCTAACTTTACGCTGATTGCGGGTGAGTTGAGTGTTCACAGCATTCGTACACCAGGCTTCCAGAATGCTCACACCCGGCTTACAGGAAACAGGCTGAAAGTGCTCAGTAACTTCATATGCGGTGTATGCAGACAAATCACCAGTAATCGTGCACACTGGAACTATGAGTTCTGCTGAAGCCCCCACACGCGTTCTTGTTGTTGATGATGAAGCAAACATCGTAGAGCTTCTCAAAGTATCCTTGAAGTTCCAAGGTTTCGAGGTCGCGACCGCGAGTGACGGTGGGGAGGCGTTGGATATTGCACGTTCGTTCCATCCCGACGCGTTTATTCTGGACGTCATGATGCCCCGCATGGACGGGTTCACCCTATTGAGCAAGCTTCGCGCGGACGGCCACGATGCACCGGTACTTTTCCTAACCGCCAAAGATGCTGTTGATGACCGCATTCACGGTTTAACAATTGGTGCCGACGATTACGTCACCAAACCGTTTAGTTTGGAAGAAGTCGTTACGCGTTTGAAAGTGATTCTCCGCCGCGTCAGCCCGCCAGAAGTGGATGACGATCAACGAATTACCTACGCCGACCTCACCTTGGACGACAATTCACATGAAGTAACCAAGGCAGGTGAATATGTGGATTTATCCCCGACGGAGTTCAAGTTGCTCCGTTATTTAATGGTTAATGCCGAAGTTGTCCTGAGCAAGGCAAAAATCTTGGACCATGTGTGGAATTACGACTTCGGCGGTGATGGAAACGTTGTTGAGTCTTATGTTTCTTATTTGCGGCGCAAAGTGGATAAGGACGAGCCGCATTTGATTCAGACCGTCAGAGGCGTGGGATACGTTCTCCGCACACCCAGGGCGTAATTAGTATCGCCATCTCGATGCACTGGTGGACCAATGTACGGTGCACCAGTGAATGTCATGTGATCGCCTAACGGTTATTCGATTGCTTAACGTAAGGGGCCATTGCCATTTCACTACATTCGCGTTTTAACGCAGTGTTACACCGTCTGAAAAAGAGTGATGCGCCGAACGACGCTGACACGAGCCAGTCGGTAGCCACGCAGCAGCCCAGTACTATCGATCAAACGAACTCGTGGGCACTTCCCGCACCATCCTCTTCCGAGGACGGCACCATCCACGATGCCGACGTCGCCCACGACGCTTCCGCCAACGACGACGCCTCCGCGCTGAAGAAAAGCGTGCCGGTCGCTCCGCCAGGTCGGCAAACAACGCGCCCACGAAGCTATAGCGAAAAACGTCGGCAAGAATGGGAACGCAAACAGCACACCGGCGCAGCTAAGCGCGGCCTCTCGCGGTTGCCGTTGCACACGTCGCTCATCATTATCGTGATGGTGATTTCCGCAGGTGGAATGTTCTTCACCGGGCTCGCAGTGACGTCCACGCTGAGGGAATTCATGCAGTCGCGCATCGACGCCTCGCTGGAATCCACAGCGCATTCGCCCTTCATCGAGCAAGGGCGCCTGCCCGTGCAAAGCGCATATAGCGAAAACCCCAGGCTTCCTAGCCAATACTTTGTGCAGGTCACACACTCCGACGGGTCCGTCGTGTCCTACGACTACGGGTTCGAGTCCTACCCCAACCTTGACTCGGTCACCCACGAGACGGGCCCCGTCACCGTCTCGGCCGCACGAGGTTCGAAATCCACAGCACACTGGCGCGCTATGGCGCTGAAAAGCCAAGACGGTGACCTCGTCGTCGTCGCGGTCTCTCTCGACGATAACGAGCGAACAATCTCCCGCCTCTTCCTTCTCGAAGCTGGCCTGGGAATGCTCGTCCTGGCGGTGCTTCTCATTCTGACCTGGTATGTTGTCCGACGATCACTCCGGCCCCTCAGCCATGTCGAACGCGTTGCTGGAAAAATTGCCGACGGCGACCTCTCCCAGCGACTTCCAGAATGGCCACCGGACACTGAAGTCGGCGCGCTCTCACGGTCGCTAAACAAAATGTTGGCGCAAATCGAGCAATCCTTCGTCGCAGTGGAACGAAGCGAAGCAGAAGCTCAGGAAAATGCTCGCGTTGCGCGCAAAGCAGAAGCGCAAGCACGTGAAGCAGAGCAAACAATGCGTCGTTTTATAGGCGATGCATCTCACGAATTGCGCACTCCATTGACATCAGTCAGCGGATATGCGGAGCTTTATCGGACGGGTCAAACCGACGATCTCAACCTTGTGCTGGATAGCATCTCGGCCGAGGCAGAAAGGATGAGCGTTTTAGTTCAAGATCTTTTGGATCTTGCTCGGATGGATAACTCGCGCCCATTGGAGCACAAGAGTGTCGATATCCTCAGTGTCGCAATCAGTGTTATTCAGAACATGAAAGTGAACTATCCTGATCGCGATATTTCCATGACAAATAATTGCGTGGAACCACCCATTGTGACAGGGGATAGCGCTCGCCTTCACCAGGTTCTCACCAACCTTATGACGAACGCCCTCAAACATGCAGGTCCAGAGGCTGCCGTCCGCATTGCTCTAGACGATTCCACCCTGGGAACGTCACCGAAGAAGAAAGCGGTACGTATTCGGGTCATCGACAACGGTGTGGGAATCCCGCCAGAGGATAGTGAGCACATTTTCGAGCGCTTCTACCGAGCCGATTCATCACGATCGCGGCATCAGGGTGGGGGCTCCGGATTGGGACTATCAATCGTTCAAGGTTTAGTGGAACAGCATGGCGGAAAAGTCACCGTCGATAGCGTCGTCGATGAGGGAACCACTTTTACTGTTCTTTTGCCCCACGAATAGAATTCTCGCGGGTGGAGTCCTCACGAATAGAATCCCCGCGATTAGATTCCCCACGAATAGGAGCTTTCGCGACCGCAGCCTTCACCATCGCGATGGCCCTTCCATCGCGCGGCAACAAATTGTGCAGTATTCTCGCGCCAGGAAAATAATCCTGAAGAAGCACCGGCGTCACGTGATCCGTCGGCACGTCAAAAGCAGCACTAGGGCTCACGATGTAATCGGTGCTACTAGCGATGGGAAGAACCTCTATCGATCGATCGACACCACGCAACGCGCGCTGCAAATCCGACGAGTCCTTAAACTGGTCTTCAGCGGACGCACCCACGGCCCAATATGCAAACCTGTGCGTCAACCGAAAGAAAACCGAAAGAACAGGACCATATGATGACACATCTTTCGGTAATAGCTTCCACCGAGGAATTCCCGAAAAATGGGCTCCTAAGCCAATAATCCGGCGAATTGAGACAACACGTTGAACCTCAGGCCGTGACGCAGCAAGAAGCGCAATCAATCCGCCCCGAGAATGCCCAAGGAGAATAAGCTCCCGCGCATGAATCTTTTGGCTCAGCTCAATAATCTGTTCCGCTAATTCATCGACGCACTCATCAACGGGAGCGGTCCCTGCCTCGCCATAATCCACATAAAAAGCCCGCCGGTCCGTGATATACCGAACAAGAACTTCCCAGTTGCCTTTCGCCCCGATCATCCCGTGCACACAGAGCAGCGGCGGCTTTTCATCATCCGCCAGCGGGCTAAAATCCTGCTCCGGCACCCGGCCCATGTCGGGAACGTGCGCCATGGCAGGTATCCGCTCGCCCCGATGAAAACGCCCACCCTCGTCGGTGTAGGGGTGCACGCGTGACGAACCAGCCCACTGATGCCCGCGGGGACGGAGAATCCGCGGGTTCACGTGCAGAGGATGCGCGGTCATAGCCTCACGCAGTCGTCGAGACACTCTGAGCATCGTCAGCTATTCACCGTCAGTCATTGATCGTTTATTTACCGTCTAGTTGTCGTCGACTCCGGTATCGATCCCGGCCTTGGTCAGCTCCGCCCGGATCTTTGCCGCAGCCGCGTCCATCGCATCCGGGTCGGTATCGTCGGCACGCATGATGTTCTGCAAGCTATAACCGGACATGTCGGAGGCAGGGAACACGTGGACGTGAGCATGGGGAACTTCAAATCCTGCGATCAGCATGCCGGCACGAGGTGCGTCGAAGGCGTCGGTAATGGCACGGCCAATGTTGTGGGCGACGGCAGAAACGTGCGCCCATTCGTCGGCACTGAGGTCAGTCCACCGATCAACTTCCTTAATGGGGACAACTAAGGTGTGCCCGTACGCGATGGGTTCGATGGTGAGGAACGCGGCGACGGTGTCGTCGCGGTAGACGAACCGACCTGGGATGTCGCCGTTAATGATTTTCGTGAATACGGTAGCCATAAGTCCAGAGTAGCTATTTCCGAAGTGGGTAAAAAGCTTTGTATGTCAGGTGGGTGCCTTAGAGTATTGGGTATGCAGATACTTGTCCTGGGTAATGGTTCTCGTGAGCACGCTCTTCTTTATTCGTTGTCCAAAGATTCGCAGGTGAGTGGGTTGCACGTCGCCCCAGGTAATGATGGGATGACCGCTATTGCGCAGCTCCACCCCGATATCGATATCAATGATGGTTCGCAGGTTGTTGGCTTAGCGACGTCATTGGGCGCGGACCTGGTGGTGATTGGGCCGGAAGCGCCGCTGGTTGCCGGAGTGGCTGATGCTCTTCGCGACGCTCACATCCCCGTGTTTGGTCCGGGTGCAGAGGCTGCGCAGATTGAGGGATCTAAGGCTTTTGCCAAAGACGTTATGAAGGCTGCTCATGTGCGCACTGCACAAGCGGAGTCCCTGCAGCCAGGGGCATCGAAGGACCAGGTCGACGCTGTGTTGAACGACTTTGGCCCGACGTTTGTCGTGAAAGATGATGGGTTGGCGGGCGGTAAAGGTGTTGTCGTGACACAGGACCGCGACGAAGCCCGCGACCATGCCGTCGCCGTGTTGGAGTCGGGCCACCCGGTGTTGGTGGAGTCCTTCCTCGACGGCCCGGAGATTTCGCTCTTTTGCCTGGTAGATGGCGATACGGTGGTGCCCCTGCTGCCGGCTCAGGACCACAAGCGCGTCGGTGAAGGGGACACGGGTCCCAACACGGGCGGAATGGGTGCCTATGCGCCGCTCCCGTGGTTGCCCGATGGTGCCGTTGACCGGATTGTTGATGAGATCGTGCAACCGGTGGCCTCAGAGATGGTGAAGCGCGGCTGCCCCTTTAACGGGCTGCTTTACGCGGGTTTGGCCTGGGGGAAGGAAGGCCCGGCGGTTGTCGAGTTTAACTGCCGCTTTGGGGATCCGGAAACCCAGGCGGTGCTGGAGCTCCTCGATACTCCGTTGGCAGGAGTGCTGAACTCCGTGGCGACGGGCCACTTGGCGGATGTACCCCCGTTGACCTGGAAAGATGGCTACGCCGTGACAGTGGTGTTGGCCGCCCAGGGCTACCCGGCGGGGCCACGAAAGGGAGATCCCATTTCGGGCGCGGAGCCCGGCACAGAGGACGATGGTGTCCGCCACGCGGGTGTCGCGCGGCTCGGCGACCGCTTAGTGTCCGCGGGCGGACGTGTGCTCAGCGTGGTTGGCGTCGGCAAGAATCTAGACGAAGCGCGGGCAAAGGTGTATCGAAAGATGGAAGGTATATCGTTGCCGGGCGGGCATTATCGGGGCGATATTGCTCAGAAGGCCGTCGAGGGCCGTATTGGCATCGCAAACTGATCTGGAGGAGAGCAGAGTAACAGTGGGACGTGACAATTCGGAGTCAGCTGATTACAGCGGAATGAATTATTCGGAGGATCAGCATTCAAATTCGGGTAGCTCTGGAAAGGATTATGGCTTAGCAATTCAACGTGGCCATGCCGATCCTTTTTATACGATGGAAATGGTGGCCCGCACCGCGGAAAGAGAAGCCGAGAAGCATGACACGGTGCTGTTATGTATCGGCCAGCCGTCTACTCCCGCGCCGCGCGTTGTCCGAGATGTTGCTATTGAGGCCATTGAAAAGGACAAATTAGGGTATACCGAAGCTTTAGGTATTCAACCGTTGCGTGAGCGTATTGCTCGGTGGCATTCCGAAACATATGGGACGGATACCAAGGCCGATAACGTTATTGTCACGACGGGGTCCTCGGGCGCATTTGTTGCTATTTTCGCAGCTTGCTTGCCTTTTGGTGGGACTGTTGCCCTGTCGAGCCCCGGATATGCGGCATACCGCAATGTTCTTCAAGCATTGGGTAATTCCTTTATTGATATCCCGACGACGGCCGAAACCCGTTTCCATATGACCCGTAAGCACCTTGATGATCTTGCTCAGGCGGGGAATAAGCCGGATATGGTGTTGATTACGTCGCCTAATAATCCGACCGGGTCAATTATTGATCCCGAAGAATTGCGCGCAATTTCAGAGTGGTGCGATGAAACTGACACGGTGTTGGTTTCTGACGAGATTTACCACGGAATTAGTTATGGTCGGCCCACCGTGACGGCGAGGTCCCTTTCTGATCGTGCCGTGGTTATTGGCTCTACATCCAAGTACTTCTCCATGACAGGCTGGCGCTTGGGTTGGCTGATCATTCCCGATGATCCGACGCTGCGGGAAACGATTGAAAATATATTAGGAAACATTTCTCTCTGTGCTCCCGCTCTTTCGCAGATCGCGGCGACCCGCGTGTTTGACGACGATGCCCTGGCTGAACTCCGCGTCCACGTCGAGCGATACAAGGAAAACCACGACATCCTTAACAAGGAGCTGCCCGCAGTGGGGCTGCCCCGCTTCGCGCCCTCCGACGGTGCTTTCTACTTCTGGGTTGATGTCTCGGATTACACCGACGATTCCGTCGCCTTTGCTCACGAACTCCTTGATGCCACGGGTGTGTCCGTCTCTCCGGGGACTGACTTTGACGGGAGTGCCGATAAAGCGCTGGGCAAGAAGTACGTCCGGGTGAGCTACGCGGGCACACCCGAAGAGATGCGGGAAGCGTGTCGTCGTTTGAAGCCATTCCTGGAGGCCCGGCGTCGGTAACTCCGATTAGTGTGTCGGTAAAAGTGTCTGCCATATCCGGGTGGTGTCGTGGCTGGTTATGGCTCTGGTAGCCCCCTAGACTGATAGTGTGGCTGAGAACAAAACGGACAATCCGCGTACCAATTCCGTCGACACAGGCAAGGGCACATCACCCGACCAGGGCAGCACTGGTGCTCCGGCCGGCACACATAAGAAAGACATAGCGAATGTGCTAGCACATCGGTATGCCTCGCCAGAGCTGGTCAATCTGTGGAGCCCGGAGCACAAAATCATCATGGAGCGTCGGCTCTGGATCGCTGTTCTTCGTGCGCAGAAAGAGCTCGGTGTCGATGTTCCCGATGAGGCTATCGACGCCTACGAGTCAGTTATTGACCGCATCGATCTGGATTCCATCGCCGCGCGTGAGCGCGTCACCCGACACGACGTCAAAGCGCGCATCGAGGAATTCAACGCCCTGGCTGGATATGAGCACATCCACAAGGGGATGACCAGCAGGGATCTCACCGAAAATGTTGAACAACTGCAGGTGTACCGGTCCCTAGAGCACGTGCGGGACAGGATGGTGGCGGTTCTCCGGGCGTTGGCTGATTGCGCGGTTCGCTACCGCGATCAGGTGATGGCGGGGCGATCCCATAATGTCGCTGCTCAGGCGACCACGTTGGGCAAGCGTTTCGCGTCGGCAGCTAATGAAATTCTGGTTGCTTACGAGAGGTTGGAAAACCTTATCTCGCGGTATCCGCTCCGCGGGATCAAAGGCCCGATGGGAACGTCCCAGGACATGCTGGATCTCGTCGGTGGGGATGAAACCAAACTTGAGCAGTTGGAAAACTCTGTATCGGAATACTTAGGTATTTCCCGACGGTTCGATTCGGTCGGGCAGGTGTACCCGCGCAGCCTTGACCTGGATGTGATCTCGGCGTTGGTGCAGCTGGGTGCGGGGCCGTCGTCGCTGTCTATGACCATCCGCTTGATGGCTGGAAATGAGCTGGTCACGGAGGGTTTCAAGGAGGGGCAGGTGGGGTCCTCCGCGATGCCGCACAAGATGAATGCCCGCTCGTGTGAGCGCATCGGTGGTCTGCAGATTATCCTCCGTGGCTATCAAACGATGGCTGCAGATCTGGCGGGTCAGCAATGGAATGAGGGCGATGTCTTTTGTTCTGTTGTTCGCCGAGTGGCGCTCCCGGATGCTTTCTTTGCTTTCGACGGAATGGTGGAAACCTTACTGACCGTTCTCAAAGAGTTCGGCGCATTCCCCGCAATGATTGATAAGGAACTAGAACGGTATCTGCCATTCTTGGCGACGACCCGAATCCTCATGGCCTCTATTCGCGCTGGCCTGGGACGTGAAACAGCCCACGAAATTATTAAAGAGAACGCCGTGGCCACCGCGCTTGATATGCGTGAGAAAGGCGCGGAACAAAACCTCATCGAGCGTCTCGCCGCCGATGATCGGCTCCCGTTGAACCGCGAACAACTGGATGCTGCGATTGCCGACCGCCACGCCTTCATCGGAGCAGCGGGTTCACAGGTTGATCGTGTTGTCGCACGCGTGAAAGACATCGTTGCCGAGCATCCCGAGGCTGCCGCATACATGCCTGGCGACATTGTGTAGAGCGTGACCATTGCCCGCCCAGCTCATCGCACGGTTAGCCACTCGGCGGAACACTGCTGTATGGCCAGCCATTCTGTGCGGCGCGACCGTATGATGGGCCGGTGCATATTCTTGGAGACATTCCCCTCGTGGGGACGATGCCCTCATTAGTCAATGGTGTTGTCATCATTCTGGTGTGGGCTTTCTTCTTCGTATCGACGGCACGCGCCCGCAGCTCCTGTTATGCCACCCGCCTGGCATGTGTATTGCTTGGCAGCGTGACGACGGTAACCGCCTTAGTGTGGCTGGTCCTGGAAAAGACCTGGAAGCCGTTCGGTGGCGGAACCGCTATTGGTGTGTATGTCGCAGGCTGGGCCCTCATTGTTTTGATTGGCCTGGCGATTGGACCCTATTGCGCGCGGGGTCAAACCCGGTTGGTGCCCTGGTTCAAGAGGATGCGTGCGACGGGGCCGCGTTCGTCGAAGCCGCGTGCCAGTTTTTCGCAACGGTGGGCGTCGATCAGGTGGAAGTCAGTGCTCCGCATTGTTGGGGCGTGTGCTGCGTTCGTCTGTGGCACTGTCGCGTGCGTCAATGTAGTGAATAATAGTTTTGCTCTGTATCCGTCGGTCGATTCTCTGGTTGGCAAGGAGCCGTACACCACCGCCCAATATGCCGATGTCAAGGGAACATCGACTCCCTTCACCCCTCCTCAGGGCAGCACGATTGCCGGGGCATGGAATGGGGTTTCACCACGGAATAAGGGTGTGCTTGTTACCTTTATGATCCCGTCGCCGGTATCTCATTTTCAGACGACGGAATCTCAGGTGTATTTACCACCGGCCTATTTCGCGAATCCACGGCCACTGTTGCCGGTCGTTGTGCTGATGAATGGCTTGCCGGGGTCCCCATCGCAGTGGTTTGAGATCGGCAACGCGGGCCAGACCCTGCATCATTTTGAGCGCGTCCACCACGGTTTAGCTCCCGTGGTTGTGGCGATTAATACGGCCGGTAATGATGATGAGGATTTAGGGTGCTTTGATACAAAGAAAGCCAAAGTGCAGACCTATATGGACACTGACGTTCCGCAACAAATACAAAAGTATTTTCAAGTATCCAATGATCCGACCCAGTGGGCCATCGGTGGCCTGAGCTATGGCGGAACATGTGCGCTTCAGGCCATCGTGAACAATCCGGAGCCGTACCGTTATTTCCTTGATTTTTCGGGCGACCGCACCCCGGGGACCATGTCGGCCAAAGGAAACGCGGATACGTATTTCGGTGGGAACCTCAATGCTTATCTACGGGTTAATCCGGAAGATATCCTAAAGAGAAGAAGATTCACGGGGACTAAAGGTGTCTTTGTTGCCGGCCAGTCTGACAAGTCGTCCGTTCGGGATCTGAAGTATATGAATGGGTTGGCTCAGAGCGCTGGAATCGACTCGTCATTTCGTGAGGTTCCCGGCGGCCACGATTTTGGCACGTGGCGGCTGGCGTTAGTTCTCGCTCTTCCCGATGTGGCCCGAGCTACGCGGTTAATCGGTTAGCGGTTTATCCGTTAGCAGTTAACCGGTGAGAGGTCGTCGCTGCACAGCGCGGTAAATCGCCATTGTGGGGTTATGAATCGGGTTTTCGGGTTCAGGGGAGTAACATACCGGGCCATGCGCCCTGAACTCTCTTCATATGAGCACCTTTCCGCGGGAAAGGTTCGCGAAAATTATGAAATTGACGACGACACTTTGTTGATGGTGGCGTCGGATCGTGTTTCTGCGTTCGACTATATTCTGGATACCCAAATACCGGATAAGGGCAGAATCCTTACGGCAATGAGCACGTTCTTTTTCGAGCAGCTCGATATGCCGAACCATTTGGTTGGCCCCGTTGATGATGAGCGGATTCCAGAGGAAGCGTTGGGCCGCGCCTTAGTCTGCGAAAAGCTCAAGATGATTCCTTTCGAGTGCGTTGCCCGGGGATATCTGACCGGCTCGGGTCTGAAGGAATACAACGAGACCGGCCGGGTCTGCGGCATCGAGCTTCCCGAGGGCCTAGTTGAGGGCTCGAAGCTTCCGGAACCCATTTTCACTCCGGCGACGAAGGCGGAGTTCGGCAGCCACGACGAGAACGTCGATTATGACTACGTTCTCGAGCACCTGGGGGAGCGTCGCGCGGAAACTATCCGCGACGCAGCACTGTCGCTTTATTCTCAAGCAGCTGCTATTGCCGACGAGGGTGGCCTGATCCTGGCCGACACCAAGTTTGAGTTCGGCGTGGACGCTGACGGAAACGTGAAATTGGCGGATGAGGTGCTCACGCCCGATTCGTCGCGGTACTGGCCCAAGGAAGGCTACCGGGAGGGCCACCGCCAACCCAGCTTCGACAAGCAGTACCTGCGTAACTGGTTGATCGGCCCGAAGTCGGGCTGGTCCCGCGAATCCGGCGTACAACCACCAGCGCTACCAGGCTCGATCGTCGAGGCCACCCGCGACAAGTACGTGGAAGCCTACGAACGCGTGTCGGGATTGAAGTTCGCCGACTGGATCGGCCCGTCAGCGTAAGACCGTCAACTTAAGACCCGTCGGGCACGCTATACGCGCAGATCAATCCTACTTTTCGACGCCATCACATGATCGTGTCCGGGCCGAACAGTAGGGTAGTGGCTATGTCTCACGTTGATGATGCTCATAACGCAACTCACCCACCGCGCAACGTAGCCTCCACGGGCCCCGACGAGGGCTCCCTCCAGTACACTTCCTCGGGCACGCCGATCCCTCCGACGGCGCATATTCATCCGACGACGCGCTCGCATCACGGGCATGACGTCGTCGATAATTATGAATGGCTGAGGGATAAGGAAAGCCCTGAGACTTTGGTTTATCTCCGGGCTGAAAATGAGTACACGGAGGCCCGGACGCGTGATTTAGCTCCTTTGCAGGATTCGATTTTCCACGAGATTAAAAGCAGGACGCAGGAGACGGATTTGTCCGTTCCGGTTCGCTCGGGGGATTGGTGGTATTACGGCCGCAGCCTCGAGGGGAAGAGCTACGGGGTATCGTGCCGCGTTCCGGCGTCCTCGACGGGGGACAAAACGAAGGATTGGACTCCGCCGGCGATTGATGCTGAGTCCGCGCCCGAGAATGAACAGATCATTCTTGATTCCAATGTCCTGGCCGAAGGGGCGGAGTTCTTTTCGCTCGGTGCGTCGAGTGTTTCGGTGGACGGAAACTACTTGGCATATTCCACAGATACGACGGGCGACGAGCGGTTTGACCTGCGCATTAAGGATCTCCGGACAGGCGAACTCCTAGACGACGCCATCGACGGCATCGGATATGGAGCCACCTGGGTCGGTTCGGAGTGGTTATTTTACGAGCGTGTCGACGATTCCTGGCGCCCGAACGAGGTCTGGCGTCACCGAGTCGGCACCCCAACGGACCAGGACGTATGCATATTCCGTGAGGACGACGAGCGCTTCTGGGTCGGGTGCGGAACAACCCGCTCGGAGAAGTACCTTTTTGTCGAAGTCGGATCCAAAGTCACCTCCGAAGTGTGGTTCCTGGACCTGGGGGTCACTGGTGACGGGAAGTCGAAAACGGTTCACCCCCAGCGTGTGACAGGTGAATTGCAGTGCATCCTGCCTCGGCACACGGGTGTGCAATATGACGTTGATCATGCCGTTATCGGTGGGGACGACCGCTGGATTGTGCTGCATAACGCGCATGGCGCGGACTTTGAGCTCGGCATGTCCAGTGCCGCGCCGCTGACCAGCCTGGACGACCTGGACGTTGTGATCCCGCACAAGCAAGGCCGTCGCATCGAGGGAATGGATGTGTTCGCGCAGAACATGGTCGTGGGCTATCGCGAGAACGCCATTAACAAGTTGGGGCTTTTCTCGTTTGCCGACGGCACCGTCGGGAATCTCGAGCCTATCGATTTTGATGAGGAACTCTACAGCGCCGGTACCGGGGGAAATGCGGAGTGGGAATCCCCGTATATCCGCATGGCCTATGAGTCCTTTGTGACGCCCGGCCTGGTTTTTGACTACGACTTGGCGACGGGCGAGCGGTTGGTGCGCAAGCAGCGGATCGTGAAGGGCGGATATGACCCGTCTGACTACGTCGCACGCCGGATGTGGACGACAGCGCGGGACGGTGCGAAAGTTCCGGTCTCGTTGATCTACCGAGCAGGTCTCGAGGGGAAGACAGATTCCGACGGACTACCCACCGGCGGCCCACACCCGACGATTCTCTATGGCTACGGATCCTATGAAGCTTCGATGGACCCCGCGTTTTCGATCGCCCGGCTGTCGTTACTCGATAGAGGCATCGTGTTCGCCATCGCGCATGTCCGAGGTGGCGGAGAGATGGGCCGATCCTGGTACGACAACGGCAAAACGCTGGCCAAGAAGAACACGTTCTACGACTTCATTGACGTTGCTGATGACTTGATCAGCAGGAACGTGACCGACAACAAACACATGGTTGCGCTCGGGGGATCGGCCGGTGGCCTGTTGATGGGTGCCGTCGCGAATATGGCAGGAGACCGGTTCTCTGGGATCGAAGCCGTCGTCCCATTTGTGGATCCCTTGACGTCGATCCTCATGCCGGAGCTTCCGTTGACCGTGATCGAATGGGATGAGTGGGGCGACCCCCTCCACGATCCCGAGGTGTACGACTACATGGCGTCATATGCCCCGTATGACAACGTGTCGGCCGACAACACGTATCCGCCGATTCTCGCGTTGACCAGCCTGAACGATACGCGAGTGCTGTATGTGGAACCGGCCAAGTGGGTTGCTAAGATTCGCGCGACTATTCCAGGGGCCGACGTCTGTCTGAAAACCGAAATGATTGCGGGCCACGGAGGCGTGTCAGGTCGCTATGAGCAGTGGAAACAGACCGCATTTGAGTATGCCTGGATGATTCGTCGCGCCGGCGTCGCCGAGGATGCAGCCGTTTAAACCCATCAATCCCGAAATTGAGCTGCGCCATGGCTGAGCAACTGTGTGCTGAGCGTGATCAGCTCATCGAGGGGCATTGTTTTACCATCGGCAATCCACTGGCGGTACATGTCCAATGTGCCGGCTACTAGAAAAGTATTGATGGTGTTTTGCTGTTCACGGGACAGATGCGCATACGGATTATGCCGCGCCCGGTTATGGACGAGATTCATGTCGAAGAAACGTTCGGCATAGTGCCGATATTCGGGGGACACCACGAGCTGTTCGAATAAAGGCCCTTGCCGCGTGGCGAAGTCGAAAAATACGCGGTTGATGTTGGCAATAGTCATTGTTGGAGGAATTGAATCAATAGTCTCTGCATAGTCTTGCTTCATTGATTCCAATTCCTCGCGGAAGAGTTCCTCCACCGAGTTGTAATGCAAGTAAAAGGTTTTCCGGTGAATATTTGTGCGCCGGGTAATTTCCGCAACAGTAATTCGATGCGGAGGTTTTTCGCAGACGAGCTCTTCTAACGCACGATGTATAGCCGCCTGTGTTTTGGCAACACGACGATCGACACGGCCCTGGGGACGGCCCTGCTCTGTAGAGCTGTCACGCGAATCGTCGCGTTCGGCAGTGTTGGTCATCGTGCCTCCATCATCGCCAGGTGGATAATCACCACTTCGGCATAGAGTGTTGATTATTCGACAATTACACCCTTTCTGTTCATTGTGCATGAGGGGGCTTCGTGTGAATATGACTGGCACCACGTGATAGGAGGTCACCATGTCAGCTTCACAACGAGATGCAGACGAACAGCCAGATCCACGTCATACCGATCGATCCATACCCGACGTCTTTCGTGAAGTCTTCGACCACGACTATTCGTCACTGGGCTCCTCAGCACGGGTGAGCGAGGAGTTTAACCAGATCACCGGCCGGTTTGCCTTTGGCGAGATGTGGCCTGCCAGTGGACTCGATGACCGACGTAAGATCTTGGTCAGTGTGGCGTGCGTGTCGGCGAGTGGTGGCGGTGAACTATCTGCATTATTGTGGGCAGGCCTTCATCTAGGTGTTGCAGCGGAAGAGCTACAGGAAGTTTTCCACCAAATAGCGTCCTACGTTGGGATCAGTCGCGCCCGGCACGGATTAGAGGAGCTAGACAAACTTGTCGACGCTCCCGTTAGTGTCCAATCGACCGTGACCGAGCATGATCGCCTGGCCAAGGGAATTGCCGCGCAGAAAGCAATGTTTGGCGATGGAATCGACGCAATGCGTGAGAATGCACCCGAGGATGAGAGTTTCATTCAAGATGCTTTGTCAGCCTATTGTTTCGGTGATACGTACACCCGGAAAGCGCTAAGTCTTGCTGACCGGGAATTGTTGACGTGGGTGGCCATCATTTCCTTGGGTGGCTGTGACCCACAAGCTCGGGCCCATGTTTCGGGGAACCTCGCAGTGGGGAATGATCGCGCAATTCTCTTGGGTGCTCTGGCGGTTTGCGTGCCCTGGATTGGTTTCCCAAGGAGCCTTAATGCCCTGGCCGCGATTAATAGCCAGACGAAAAGTGACGTTGCAGAAGACAAAACTGCAGAAAATGACGATAAGGAGTCATAAACATGAAAATCACGAGTAAAGATGAATTCGACAAAGTCAATAAGTTTGGCACGGGTGATTCCAATGACGCATTCGCCGAATACTTCGTCGGGAAGTCATTTTTACAACCCATCGCCCAGCTTGATGAGGCGGGCTTGGGGATCGCCAATGTGACCTTTGAACCCGGATGCAGGAATAACTGGCATATCCACCACGCCCGTCGCGGCGGTGGCCAGATCTTGATGTGCACCGCGGGAGAAGGCTGGTACCAGGAAGAGGGCAAGCTCGCCGTCAGCATGACGGAAGGTTCCACAGTGGTCATTCCGCCGAATGTGAAGCATTGGCACGGCGCTAAGGCGGATAGCTGGTTTTCCCATATCGCCATCTCGGCGCCTGGGGAGGAGACCAGCAATGAGTGGTTGGAGCCCGTCTCGGACGAGGAGTATCAATCCCTCACTTAGTGGCAGCCGGGTGTTCTGGTTCGGGGGTAATCTTTTCGATAATGATTACCCACACAGGGTAGCCCCGCTGTACCATCTCAGCTCATGAGCTCCTCTCCAGTTCGGATCGTCGAACCCAAAAAAGAGAAAAAAGATAAGTCCCACTGGCTTTATATCTCTGTCATTGTTGCCGTTCTTGCGGGCGTCATTCTGGGCCTCGTTGCTCCAGACGTGGCGGTCAAATTCGAGTTATTAGGAAAACTCTTCGTTGCGTTGATCAAGATGATGATCGCGCCCGTTATCTTCTGCACAATTGTGCTGGGGATCGGTTCTGTCCGAGCAGCAGCCTCGGTGGGGCGAGCCGGCGCCATTTCGTTGGTATATTTCATCGTCATGTCAACGTTTGCCCTGGCCATAGGACTCATCGTCGGCAATATTGTTAAACCGGGATCGAGCTTGGCTATGCCAGAGGCTGGGTCGGGGATGTCGTTCGTCGATAACAATAAAGAATCCGCTCATGGACTGAGTGGGTTCGTTATGTCCGTTATTCCGGACACGTTATTCTCTTCACTGACCAGTGGTTCTGTTCTTCAGGCCTTGTTCATTGCCCTCCTGTGCGGCTTTGCTATCCAGTCGATGGGAAGAGCTGGGGAGCCTTTATTATCGGCCATTGCTCAGATTCAAAAGCTTGTTTTTAAAGTTTTGATGATGGTCCTGTGGACAGCCCCTGTCGGTGCATTCGGCGCTATTTCCTGGGTTGTGGGGTCCACCGGTTTCGATGCAGTGAAGCAACTTGTTTTGTTGATGCTGTGCTTCTATGTGACCTGCGTCATTTTCATTTTCGGCGTTTTGGGTCTGGTTCTCTATACCTTCACCCGTTTCAATATCTTCAAGTTAGTGAAATATTTAGCCCGCGAGTACCTCCTCATTTTTGCGACGTCGTCGTCAGAGTCTGCGCTGCCCACGTTGATTCGCAAGATGGAGCACGTAGGTGTCGATAAATCAACCGTGGGCATCGTTGTTCCGACCGGTTATTCGTTTAATTTGGATGGCACGGCAATTTACCTCACGATGGCGTCGATTTTTATTTCCGACGCTATGCACAAACCCCTTAACTTGGGTGAGCAAATTGGGCTTTTGGTTTTCATGATGATTGCCTCGAAGGGTGCTGCCGGCGTTTCGGGTGCTGGATTAGCAACGTTGGCTGGTGGACTGCAGGCACACCGGGCTGAGCTGTTGGATGGGGTTGGAATCATCGCTGGTATTGACCGCTTTATGTCCGAGGCGAGGGCTTTGACCAACTTCGCCGGCAATTCTGTGGCAACGCTGGTCGTGGGCGTCTGGACCCATACGGTTGATAGAAACCGTGTCAATGCCGTGTTGTCCGGGGAGATTCCGTACGTGGAGACTCCGGAGGATATGGAGTCGGACGTCAACCTGCGTAATCCTTCCGTGAAGAACCCCGCCGACAAACTCCAGCCCACGCCTCAGGTGAATGTTGACGACTATCAGCGCGCCTAAATATTCTGAGGTGCCCGCGGCTAAATTTGCTTAGATACACACAAGTACTTAAGCGTAATGCACGTATTTTGCCCCCAGTCGCGCGTACTCTGGGGGTATGAGTATTTATGACATCCCAGTAACGACGATCGACGGTAAAGAAACAACGATGCGCTCGTGGGAGGGCCATGTTCTTTTAATTGTGAACGTTGCTAGCGAATGTGGTTTCACTCCACAGTATGAGGCCCTGGAGCACATTTTCGAGGAATACGCGGCACGGGGCTTTTTCGTCATCGGCGTTCCGTGCAACCAATTTGGTGAGCAAGAGCCCGGCTCGAATGAGGAGATCAAGGAGTTCGCGTCGTCGAAATTTGGTGTGACATTCCCGCTGCTGAGCAAGACGGATGTCAATGGTGACAATGAGCACCCGTTATACACAGAGCTGAAGAAAACCGCTGATAAAGATGGTGAAGCGGGCGACGTGAAGTGGAACTTTGAAAAATTTGTTCTGTCGGATTCGGGGGAGGTCTTGGGCCGGTTCCGCAGCGATGTAGACCCAGAAGATGATGACCTACTGGATCTGATTGAGGATAACCTCCCTCTCTAGCTGGCTTTTCAATTGGTTGAGTTCTCCAACTATTCGGTAATGTTGTTGGTGGTGTAGTCAACTGACCGGATAGGGAGCGCCACTGTGGCTCGAGTTGTTGTCAATGTCATGCCGAAGACTGAGATTTTGGATCCGCAGGGGCAAGCGGTTCTGCGCGCGTTGGGGCGAATCGGGGTGAATGGGGTTCGCGACGTCCGCCAAGGCAAGCGGTTTGAACTTGATGTCGACGGTTCAGTATCGGATGAGGAGCTGGACCGGTTGGCATCGACGCTATTGGCCAATACCGTCATTGAGGATTATGACGTTGTTACCGAGCGTGTCGACGATTCAGCTGCCACCCCCGTCACTTCAACCAGCGCGAATGAGGGGGCTCACTAATGCCACGTATTGGTGTGGTGACATTTCCCGGCACCCTTGACGACGGCGATGCTGCGCGCGCTGCCCGCTTGGGCGGCGCCGAGGTGGTCCGTTTATGGCATGCCGACGCTGATCTGAAAGGCGTCGATGCTGTGATCGTGCCGGGCGGTTTTTCGTACGGGGATTATCTCCGAGCGGGCGCTTTGGCAAGCTTGGCGCCTGTGATGGGTGAGGTCGTGCGTCGAGCCCACCAGGGGCTCCCCGTACTAGGTATTTGCAACGGGTTCCAAATTTTGCAAGAGGCAGGCCTTCTTCCAGGAGCATTAACCAGGAATAAGGGCCTGCATTTTCATTGTGTGGACACGTATTTGCAGGTGGAACGCACGTCCACTCCGTGGACTGCCGGGTTCACCCAAGGCCAGAAGATTCTGGTGCCAGCTAAGCATGGTGAGGGCCGCTTTCAAGCGCCCGCGGACACGATTTCGCAGTTGGAAGATGAAGGTCGCGTCGTCTTTCGGTACACCGATAATTTTAATGGCTCGGTGAATGCAATTGCCGGGGTTTCCAGTGCCGACGGTCGTGTCGTGGGGCTCATGCCGCACCCGGAGCACGCGGTGGAATTGCTGACTGGCCCCTCAACGGATGGGTTAGGTTTGATTCATTCGGTTCTTGATTCGGTGGGAGTGTAAGTGATGGTGAACCAAACGAATAAGACTGACATAACTACCGAGGATGACCAGATGCCGACGTCCACAGAAAGTGCGCGCACCGACGCAGAGGCTGATAATGCGGTTGAAAGTTTTACGGCTGCTCAGGTCAATGACACGGTTGCCGCCGCACTGGCAGAGCCAGATGCGTCGCAGCCCTATGCGTCATTGGGCTTAAAGGACGACGAATACGCTCGAATTAAAGATATTTTAGGCCGGCGGCCCACCGATGCGGAATTAGCAATGTATTCCGTCATGTGGTCGGAGCACTGTTCATATAAGTCCTCCAAAGTGCATCTTCGTTACTTTGGCGAAACGATGACAAAGGAAATGTCGTCGAAAATTCTGGCCGGTATTGGCGAAAACGCCGGTGTGATTGACATTGGCGACGGTAACGCGGTCACCTTCCGCGTGGAATCCCATAATCACCCCTCATATGTTGAGCCGCATCAGGGTGCAGCCACGGGTGTCGGCGGAATTGTTCGCGACATTATGGCCATGGGTGCCCGTCCGATTGCCGTCATGGATCAGCTGCGTTTCGGTCCCGCCGATGCGGCGGACACCCAGCGCGTCCTTCCCGGCGTGGTTGACGGTGTGGGCGGTTATGGTAACTGCCTGGGCTTGCCGAATATTGGTGGTGAAACCGTGTTCGACGAGTCCTATGCCGGAAATCCCTTGGTGAACGCTCTGTGTATTGGGACGCTGAAAGTGGATGATCTCAAACTGGCCTTCGCCTCTGGTAAGGGGAACAAAGTGATGCTCTTTGGTTCCCGAACGGGATTGGATGGCATTGGTGGAGTGTCCGTCTTAGCATCAGACACTTTTGAAGATGGTGCCGAGCGGAAGTTGCCGTCAGTTCAGGTGGGTGATCCGTTTGCCGAAAAGGTCCTCATCGAATGTTGCTTGGATTTGTACCACGCCGGGATTGTCGTGGGGATTCAGGACTTGGGTGGTGCGGGATTATCCTGCGCCACTTCTGAGCTGGCTGCTGCAGGGGATGGCGGCATGGAGGTCAACCTCGACGCGGTGCCGCTGCGTGCGGAGCACATGACCGCGGCCGAGATCCTTTCATCGGAGTCCCAGGAACGTATGTGTGCCGTCGTGACTCCGGAGAATGTTGATCGTTTCCGGGAGATCTGTGCCCATTGGGATGTGAGCTGCGCGGAGATCGGTGAGGTCACGGATGGTGATCACCTGGTTATTCGTCATCATGGCCAGGTTGTGGTGGATGCACCGGCGCATACGATTGCACATCAGGGCCCCGTGTACGACCGTCCCTATGAGCGCCCCGATTGGCAAGATGAGCTGCAAGAACCGGGTGTAGAGGCGAAGGGGTTTGCTCGTCCTCAGGGTGCCGACGAATTGCGCGACACGTGGCTGCGCATGATTGCTTCCCCCGCGTTGTGTTCGCGCGCGTTCATCACCGAACAGTACGACCGGTACGTCATGGGTAACACAGTGGAGGCTCAGAACGCCGACGCTGGAGTCCTGCGTATCGATGAAACAACAGGCCGCGGTGTCGCTGTATCGGCGGACGCGTCGGGGCGGTACACGAAGCTCGACCCGAACATGGGGGCCCGCTTGGCCTTGGCGGAGGCCTACCGCAATGTTGTTGTGACGGGCGCTCGTCCCGTGGCCGTGACTAACTGCCTGAACTTTGGTTCACCGGAGGACCCCGCCGTGATGTGGCAGTTCCGTGAGGCTGTGCATGGCCTCGCCGATGGTGCTCGTGAGCTGGGTATTCCCGTGTCGGGCGGCAACGTGTCGTTCTACAATCAGACAGGTTCGGAGGCGATCTTGCCGACGCCACTCGTTGGTGTTGCGGGCGTCGTGACCTCGGTGGATCACCACATCAACCACCTCCTAGGGGGCTTGATGACGGAACGCTCGGCCTTCCTGGAGAGCGAATCGGGTACCGGCGATGAGTCGTTAACGTCATCCAATGACCAGTTCGAAGAGCTGTATCTCCTGGGCGAGACCCATGATGAGCTGGGTGGTTCCATCTGGCAGCAGGTTGAGCACAATGCCTTGTCGGGACTTCCCCCGCAGGTTGATTTGGCAGCGACGTCGGCGTTGGCTGATTTCTTCTGCGGCCAAGCAGATCCCGATACTCCGCGGGTCGTCACTGCCGCGCACGACCTCTCCGAAGGAGGACTCGCCCAGGCCTTGGCCGAATTGGCGATGATTTCTGGCGTTGGCATGGACGTGGATGTCACCAACGTCCACGCGGATCCCTGTGTCGCGCTGTTTTCGGAATCAGCCAACCGAGTTGTGGTCGCTTGCGCCCGTGGAGATGGCGATAAACTAGTTTCCCTTGCAAAACGCTGTGGCATTCCTGTGGTGCGATTAGGTTCCGTGACATCACTCGCATGTGGATCTTCACAGGAAACGTCCGCCCAGGTGAGGGTTAAGGTAAGCGCTGATCGTGCGGATGAGATCACGCTTCCCGTGACAGAATTAAGAGAGGCCTGGACAAGCACATTACCTAAGCTCTTTGCTCACGCAGCGGGTGCGAATTCTGTGGTGGAATAGGATATTTCACTTTTTCTGGGAAGAATATCTAAGTTTTCCGTGACAGATATTCTGAAGGTTATTTTTCCAAACCTCCCAGCGGAGAATACTTGAGTATAAGCCATGACATTTCATGCGCTGTATACCAGTAAGTCCAAGAATCCGAGTATCGAGACTGGCTCCTTCGCACCGACGGCACAGCCATCTCAACCCCGTGCCGTCGCCGGGGGAGTCTCCGTTGGCGAAACCCACCCCGCTGTGTCCACGTTGAATTCCCGTGCCATGTCGGAGAACTCAGCTGACTTCCGAGTGTCCACCATCGCACAGGAGACCGCACTCGCCGCGCCGGGTGACTCAGCTCAGGGGAAAGCTGGGTCCTATAACCCAACAGATCCGCGCCAGACCACAGTGGAGATCGTCATTCCCGTGTACAACGAGGCGACGTCCTTGCCCACGTCCGTCACTCACTTGGTAAAGAGCCTGTCGAGCCTGGTGCCATTCACGACGATGGTCACGATTGCTGATAATGCGTCCATTGATAACACGTGGATTGTTGCGGGGGAGTTGGAGCGCCAGCTGCCGTCGGTTCGTCGGGTTCACTTGGACCAAAAAGGCCGAGGGCGGATGCTGAAGAAGGTGTGGTTGGAGTCGCAATGTGATGTTGTGGCTTATATGGATGTAGATCTCTCAACCGATTTGCATGCTTTGCTTCCGTTATTAGCGCCTTTGGTTTCTGACCATTCCGATATTGCTATTGGTTCACGGTTAGCTCGCTCAGCCAACGTTGTTCGTGGTTCAAAACGTGAGTTTATCTCGCGGACATATAACCACATGCTTCGTCTCATGATGTCAGCACACTTTTCTGACGCCCAGTGTGGTTTTAAAGCAATGCGTACCGACGTTGCCCGCGCCATTCTGCCTCATGTTGAAGACCCGAATTGGTTCTTTGATACCGAAGTGTTGCTCCTCGCAGAAAAAGCTGGGTACCGGATTCATGAGGTCCCCGTAGATTGGACCGATGACCCTGATTCGCGCGTTAATGTCGTCGAAACTGCATTACAGGATTTACGCGGAATGTGGAGAGTGAGACGAAATATTGCGTCTCATCGGATTAATCTCGATTCATTCCGCCGCTCTTCGAGAGCATCTGAGCCCCCGGTGTTGGAGGGGGTGACGGGTCGGCCGGATCCCAAGCAAAGTTTTTTAGGCATGTCTGGCGATTCGGCATTGTCGGAATCGCCTCGACGGTAGCGTATGCCGTTCTCTACTTGGCTTTCTCGGCGTTTTTGCCTGCACAAGTAAACAATTTTCTTTGCCTTCTGATCACTGCAGTTCTAAATACTGCTGCCAATAGGGCATTCACCTTTGGCATATCTGGCCGAAAAAACGTGGCCAAAGATCAGCTGAGCGGTTTGTTTATTTTTGTTGTGTGTTGGTTGGTCACGTCGTTATCCCTCGTGGGCTTGTCGTGGGTGAATCCTGATGCCTCGGCAACGACAGAGTTGATCGTCTTGACAGTGGCCAACGTCGTCGCCACAGTCATCCGTTTTGTTGCTTTACGTGCGTACTTCTATTCATTCCGACACCGACGTCGCATCGGCAGCGGAAGGTAAACCACGTGTTAACGGAAGCAAAATGGCAGACATATACGACAGGAAAATATCCATTGCAGGGTGCGTTCAATCGGATTCCTAGGAAGTTGTTGGGTTCACGAAAAGACCGTGTAATGACCCGCTGGATTAAAGAATAAGGAAATTCACATGAAACCTGATGAAGTGTGCAGATGGTGTGGAAATGATGTGGTGAGAATGAGGAGAATGAAATGACGATGAGTATGGTGAAAGGAGCTGGTGGCAGTCATAGTGAGACAAAAAATCACAGACAGCATCACGCCAGCGTTCCGCAGGGTCCGAAAACACAAGATAGAAACAAAAAGTCGGGGATTCGTTCCGAGGTTCAGGGCTTCCCGCGCGGAAAAGAGTTGGCTGGATTCATAGCCTTAGTAATAGGCTCAGCATTTCTTTTCGTGTGGGAACTGGATAACAACAGCTATGGCAATGACTTTTATGCTGCTGCTAGCCAAGCTGGGTCGAAGAATTGGACCGCATTTCTTTTCGGTTCATCGGACTGGGGTAACACAATTACCGTGGATAAAACTCCACTATCTTTGTGGCCTTCGGCATTAGCCATCAAGATTTTTGGGTTAAATTCTTGGTCCGTCCTGGTGCCATACGCCCTTCTTGGTGTGGGTTCCGTTGCCGTCCTGTGGGCTACGGTCCGTCGCTATGCCGGGTCGACAGCGGGCTTTGTGTCGGGGATCGTGCTGGCCACCACCCCAGTCGCGGTGCTGATGTTCCGCTTCAATAACCCCGACGCGATGCTCGTCCTCCTCATGACATGTTCTGTTTGGGCGGCCATGCGCTGCGTGGAGAGCGGTAAATGGCGCTGGGCTGTGTTAACCGGCGTCTTCGTCGGTCTCGGCTTCTTGGCTAAGCAGGGCGAAGTTTTGTTGATCATTCCTGCGCTCGTCGTCCTCTTAGCGGTGGTTTCCCAGCGTTCCTGGAAGGTCAAGCTGGGGCAAAGCCTTGCCACTGTGGCCGCCATGGTCGTCTCCGCTGGCTGGTACATCGTGGCAGTGGCTGTGTGGCCATCATCGTCACGGCCCTATATCGGTGGCTCGACCAATAACTCTATTTGGGAATTGACGCTCGGATATAACGGATTCAGCCGGCTCAGCGGCAACGGCAGTGCCCCCGGCGGTGGCGCAGGTGGTGGTCCCGATGGCGCCGGCCAAGGGGTCAGTTCTGGTTCCGACGCTGCTCAGGGCGCAGCCTCTGCTGCCAGTAACGGCATGGCTCAGGCTGGGAACTCTGGGCAGATGGCAAACATGCCGCAAGGCGGATCCCCGGGAGGTGGTGGCCACGGTGGCCCGACGTTCTCTGGTGAACCGAGCATCCTCCGCCTGTTTAACCAACAGTTAGGTGGCCAAGCTACGTGGCTATTCATTGCAGCGCTGATCGCCCTCGTGATGGGGATAGTCCTGTGCGGGCGAGCACCGCTAAAAAATACGAAGCGCGGCCTGTACATCGGGCTCGGCGTCTGGCTGCTCATGTGTGCCGGGACATTCAGCTTCATGGAGGGCACGATGCACCAGTACTACACCGTGGCTATGGTTCCTCCGATGGCTGGACTGGTCGGCATGGGCGCTGCCGATGCATGGCAGCACCGTGATCGCCTGTGGGTTCGTGCTGTGAGCGCCGTCGCTATCCTCGCGTCCGGTGTGACGGGATTCGGTGTCCTTCGTCGTGCGTCCGATTCATTCCCGACGTGGTTACCGTGGGCTATTCTCGTCGCCGCGGTCATCGGTGCAGCGGGATGGTTCGCTTTGCCGTGGGTGTCCACGGTAGGAGCTCGTCGGCACGCTGATGGATCCGCGTCTTCGACGCTTTCCACACGTGCTTCGTCGTTCCGAGTGGGCGTCGTCGGTATTGTCGCAGCCGCGATGCTTGCGGGGCCGAGTGCGTACAGTGCGTACACCATCGCTCACGCAAATACCGGTTCGGTCGTCGCAGCTGGGCCGAAATCTGATTCCGGCATGGGAGGCCCAGGTGGTGGCGGTCCCGGCGGCCAAGGTGGCGCCGACGGACAAGGTTCCGATGGACAAGGTTCCGATGGACAATCCGGTGCCAACGGCCAAGATGGTGCTTCCTCGCCTGGCCAGGCGCCCAGTAATGGTCAGAACGGTAGCCGTGGCGGTACTGCTCCGAATGGCGGCGGAACTCCACCGAACGGTGGCAATGGTCAGGGCATGCCTGGTGGACCTGGCGGTGCTGGCACGACGACGGATAAGTCAACTAACGGTATGCCGGGCGGTTCGCCGAATGGATCAGGTTCGCCGAATGGATCAGGTGGGTCATCGGCTTCAGCTGGTAAGCAGGGTGGAGCGTCGTCACCGGGTGGTCCGGGTCAGATGACTGTCAGTGAGACTCTGAAAAACAAGCTGAAAGAAGATTCCGGTAAGTATAAGTGGTCCGCGGCGACGATTGGTTCGCAAGGTGCAGCCAGCTACCAGTTGGCTACTGATACGGACGTTATGCCTATCGGTGGTTTCAGCGGTAGTGATGATGCTCCTACGTTGGATCAGTTTAAGAAATTGGTATCGGAGAAAAAGATTCACTTCTTCATTGCTGATTCCGGTCAGGGCGGTGCACCTGGTGGGAACAATGAGATCACGTCGTGGGTGAAGGAACACTTCACTGCTACTTCCATCGACGGTGTGACCGTTTATGACCTCACTCAAGAGAAGAGCTCATAAAGCTCAGTGATTGCAGGCATTTGAGATGGGCACTCTGGGGCCGCTTCAGGCGCCCCTGCCGGCGCCCCGGGGCTGCCCTGGTTTTAGCGAATCGACGCCGTCACAACCCCGAATTTCTTCCTCGGGTGTTATTGAACGCGTTATTGAATCCGTCGTGATATCGGATTGTGCGGCACGAGCGGGTGGGGGGAGTACTCGGCGCGCAGATTACGGAGTGTTTCTGCGTGTTCGGCCAGGCGCTTATCTTCTTCCGTGGTGGGAGTGAAGTGGCGTGCAGTCAGTGGGTTACCGTCCTCATCGATTCCCATATAAGCGGCTGAGGCGTGGATCGCTAGTTTCATCCCGCTGCGGCCTTCCCGCGGGTCGCCAGCATAAACGTGAACACTAGTTTGCATGGAACGCGTATCGGTGCGGATGATTCGGGCGTCGGCTTCAATAAGGTCGCCGATCTGGATCGGCCGATAGAACCGGATTCCTCCCGCATAGACCGCGACAGTGCGATGCCCAGCGAATTCCATTGTGCAGGCGGTGGCTGCTTCGTCGATCCATGCCATGGCGGTGCCGCCGTGGACTTTGCCACCCCAGTTGACATCTTGTGGTTTAGCCATAAAGCGGGTGACCAGCTCAGGGGCCGTCGAATTGTCGGTATATGTTTGTTTCAGCATCTCCTCTTCGATAGCTTTGCGGAGATCGACGCGGGAGAGGGCGGCGTCCCGAACTCGGATCTCTTCCTCTGTGGTGGGTGTCCAGGTGGGGACGGGTATGGATTTTCCGTGCTCGTCCAAAGCGACGAAGATGACCAGGCAGTCGCAGGCGCGGCTAAACGAGCCGTCACGCGGGTCGGCGGAATAGACTTCGTTGACAATGTGCATCGACGATCGCCCTGTGTAGGCGATGGTGGATTTCACCTCGACGAGATGCCCGGATGGTATCGGGCGGGTGAAGTGGATGTGCCCGACGTATGCCGTGACGCAGTAGGCTCCGGACCACCCGACAGCGCACGCGTAGGCAGCTTTGTCGATCCACTCGAGAACGCGCCCACCGTGGACGCCCATCGCACCCGCGAGCAGGATGTCGTTGGGGGCTGCAAGGAACCGCAGTGTGACGCTATTGTTGCGTCGGCCAGTCGCGTGGGGCTTCTCGGCAGTCTTTCCACGTTCTTCGGTGTCAGTGGTGTGTTGTGTGTCCTTAGTTGTCATGGTTTCCTTCGTCGATGCTTCGATGTTTATGTGTATCCCGCAAAAACGGGGAGCGAACAATCGGGCAGTGAACTACGTAACTCTTGCATTGTAAGGGTTGGCAGTACAGTTAGTGCGTGACTAAGAGAATTGATGCGCAGCAACTAGTGGCGGACCTGGAACAGGTAAGGCCCTGGGCGACGGATCCACAGAACGTAGAACGCCCTCCTCGGAGTGTGATTGCCCGAGCGGTCCGCGCGAGCCTAAAAGCGTTAGAGGCTGACGCGCCGGGACATAGCGTGGAAGTTCGTGTTCCTCCATTTGCTGCTGTGCAGTGCATCGAGGGGCCACGGCATACTAGGGGAACTCCGCCCAATGTGGTGGAAACCGACGGCCTCACGTGGATTCAGCTCGCACTGGGGATTGTGGAGTGGGAGAGTTGCAGTTCCGAGGTGGAATTCTCAGGTTCTCGTGCGGCGGAGGTCTCGCGCTGGTTGCCTCAGGTCCGGTAGTGGTCGGATAAAGCCTGTTGCCGGCGGAACTTTCCCGCGGTTACGCCCCACGCAACTCCGTTTCTCCATCCGTATCTTGCAATCTCGCGGCCCCACGCGCCTTTGCACTCCGCATCGTGGCGATTGAGTTGGGATTTAGTTGGGAAAACCAGCAATTGTTATTACAGTGGGAGGCGTGTCGCGCACTGATTGTGTAGATCCGTGGTGTGTAGAGGCCGATGCCCCCACCTCGAGCGAGCCGTTCACGACCAGGCCCTGGGAGGCCGATTCCGGTGTACCTAGTGGGGGATTCGCACCAATCAACCTTGATGATCGCGGTGAAACCGAGCCGCGCGAAGAATGTGGCGTTTTCGGGGTCTACGCGCCAGGGGAAGAGACGGCAAAGCTCACCTATTACGGTTTGTACGCTCTGCAACACCGGGGACAAGAAGCAGCGGGGATCGGTGTCGGAGATGGGCAGCAAATTCTGGTCTTCAAAGATCTCGGCTTGGTATCGCAAGTTTTCGACGAGCCCACCTTGTCGGCCCTCAGAGGCCATGTGGCCATCGGCCACACGCGATATTCCACGGCTGGCGGTGTCCGTTGGGAGCATGCCCAACCCATGTTCCGCACGGCGCGCAGCGGTGGCGACGTCGCCCTCGGACATAACGGAAACCTCATCAATCAGGGCGAGTTGCGTCGGGAAGCGGCAGCATATGGCTTGATTGACCCCGCGTCAGACCCGACCGACTCCGACGTCATGTGCGCGTTGCTCGCGTACTACCACGATGAGGACACCTCGTTGGTCCAGTCGGCTCAGGAGCTTCTTCCCCGTCTTCGTGGCGCCTTCTGTCTGACATTCACCGATGGCGAAAAGCTCTACGCCGCTCGCGATCCCCACGGTGTGCGCCCCCTCTGCCTGGGTCGCCTGGAACGCGGCTGGGTTGTGGCGTCGGAAACTTGTGCCCTGGATATCGTCGGTGCTCGCTTCGTCCGAGAGGTCGAGCCGGGAGAATTCCTTATTATTGACGACGATGGCGTGCATTCGCACCATTTCGCCCGCGCGCAGCACCGCGGGTGCGTGTTCGAGTATGTGTATTTGGCCCGCCCGGATTCGTCAATCCGCGGCCGCGCAGTCAATGCGACACGTGTGGAAATTGGCCGGCGTCTCGCCGAGGAAGCTCCGGTGGAGGGCGATTTGGTGATCCCCGTGCCTTCATCGGGGACACCGGCGGCCGTTGGTTATGCGCAAGGTTCGGGCATTCCTTTCGGAGAGGGGCTGACGAAAAACGCCTATGTGGGCCGCACGTTTATTGAGCCCTCGCAGACCATCCGTCAGTTGGGTATCCGCCTGAAGCTCAACCCGTTACGCGAAGTTATCCGTGGAAAAAGGCTGATCGTTGTCGACGATTCCATCGTGCGAGGCAATACCCAGCGCGCCTTGGTGAAGATGCTTCGCGACGCTGGAGCGGCCGAGATTCATGTTCGCATTGCTTCTCCGCCGGTGAAGTGGCCATGTTTTTATGGGATCGACTTTGCTTCCCCCGACGAACTGGTGGCTAATGACTTTGATCCAGACGATGTCGTGGAGGGAGTGCGTGCCTCGATCGGCGCGGATTCCCTGGCCTACGTGTCGGTGAAAAACATGGTGGCCGCGTCACGCCAGCAGAGATCGGAACTGTGTTGCGCCTGCTTCGATGGCCATTACCCACTCGGGTTACCCGATATTGGCCGCAAGGCGGGTGCGGTGCGTGACCTGCAAGAACACACCGCGCCGGGCGGACTCTGAGTGGGCGATGGGCTCTGGCCAAGCGGCGGTGGGCTAGGCGGTGACGGTAGCGGTGGTGCTGGCAGTCGAAACCCTCCGTGTATGTGTGTGACACCTTTAGTTTCATGTTGATCGCGTTGTCGTGACGATAATCGTGATTAATTGCCCAAGGTTATATTAATTTTAGTGAGACCGACATTTATTTAGCGAGGAAGCGATATACACAATATGAATGCTCATGAGGTAGACAGCACAGGCAATAGCGACGACGCGTCGCCGGCTCACGAGGGGACGTCGTATGCCCAAGCCGGTGTGGATATCGAGGCAGGGGACAGGGCTGTTGAGCTCTTTGCGCCATTAGCTAAGAAAGCGACAAGGCCAGAGGTTCGTGGCGGTCTCGGTGGTTTTGCCGGGCTTTTCGCCTTGGGGAAGTATAAGGAGCCTCTGTTGGCTGCCTCATCGGATGGCGTCGGCACGAAGCTCGCTGTGGCTCAGGCGATGGACAAGCACGACACGATTGGCCAAGATCTCGTGGCGATGGTCGTCGATGATCTTGTGGTGTGCGGTGCGGAAACCCTGTTTTTGCAGGACTACATCGCCATCGGCAAGGTGATTCCGGAGCACGTGGCGCAGATCGTCGGCGGTATTGCTCAGGGCTGTCAGATGGCGGGGTGCGCGTTGCTCGGTGGCGAGACCGCCGAGCATCCCGGCGTGATGGAGCCTGGCGAGTACGACATTTCCGCGACCGGTGTGGGCGTCGTAGAGGCGGCGGATGTGTTGGGGCCCGATAAGGTCCGGGATGGTGATGTCATTATTGGAATGGCATCGTCGGGGCTTCACTCCAACGGATATTCACTGGCTAGGAAGGTTTTGCTCGAGGACGCCGGCCTTCCGCTTGATGGAGTCGTCGAAGAGCTTGACCGGCCCTTGGGTGAGGAACTTTTAGAACCGACGCGGATCTATGCGTTGGATTGCGTGGAACTCATTCAGGAGTGCGAGACGCACACGTTTTGTCATGTGACCGGTGGCGGACTCGTGGGAAACATGAAGCGCGTGATTCCCGACGGGCTCGTCGCGGAGATGGATCGTGCATCGTGGACGCCGAATCCTATTTTCCGGTTGATTGCGGAGCTGGGCTCTGTATCTGACGCGGAATTGGAGAAGACGTTCAACATGGGTGTGGGTATGGTCGCCGTGGTGAGCGCGGATGAGGCCGATCGCGCCCAGGCACTGTTGACAGCCCGCCATGTGGATTGTTGGACCTTAGGCCGGGTGCGTATTGCCGGCAATGGTGAGCAGGATCGCGCGGTTCTGGTCGGGGATCACCCGCAGGCGTAGGTCGGGTACCTAGCGGGAAGCGTGCCCTGCCCTCTGGGCATACGAAAATGGCCAGCTCAGCTATGCCGTGCTGGCCTAGGTTTTCGTCGGTTTGTTCTGGAGGTGAGGTGTGCTGGACGTGTCCAGGAAAGACACCCCCAGTGATAGTTAGCGCCAGTCGTCTTCGTCGGGCTCGTCTTCTGCCCAACGATCCCACTTGTCGTGGGACTCTTCTTCTTCCCGTTGTCCGGTCAGTTCACGCTGGAGGCGCTCGAGGTCCATCTCAGGTGAGTTGTACTTCAACTGACGTGCTACCTTGGCTTGCTTTGCCTTGGCGCGGCCGCGACCCATGGTCTGACCCCCTTGGGTTAGCGGGCCGGTGCGGTAATCCTGCGCCGGCCCATGACGAGTTCATAGTTTCTTCCTGTCCATACCCTACCGGTTCTGAACGAAAAATTCTGCATAGGGGGACGCGATGTCGCCGAATTGCGCTGTTATTGCAGCGCACAGAGCCCTTATTGGCTAAAAATTCGGGGTAGGTGCCCGGAGTGTGAAGGCATGGGGCGCTGCGAGTCTGGTGTAGCGGCGCGCGTGGGGTGGTTGGTTCAGGGGCTTCTAGGTTAGGGCGTTTTCCCGCGCAGCTTGTCGACGGCTTGTCGTCCGGCTTTGGGGGCCTCGTCCAGGTGAGTGGTGTCGGGATCGATAGCGAGCGTTGTGCCGTCGACCTCCAGAGCGTTCGTTTGTGTGGCCGATGAAGACGGTGCCCCACCGGTTGCGCCACCAGCGATTGCTTTTTCGACGATGCTCCGCTTGACGAGCCCCAGCGCGATAGGCCCTTCGTCGCAGTCGTCAACGACGGTTCCGATTCGGCCGACCTTCCGTTTCCCATAGGTAATTGCCTCACCTGGTTCGGGTCGGCGGGCTGAGTAACCGTCGACTTGGAGTTTGACCAGGAGCCGCGGCGGTCGCCCGAGGTTGTGTATCCGCGACACCGTCTCTTGCCCGCGATAGCACCCCTTGTTCAGGTGAACATAGGAGGTCGTGGGCCCGTCGTCGACGGTTGCCCGTTGGGTCGGTGCGTTGGCGGGGGTTCCGATAAAGGCTTCTATTTCGTGTGGCACCGTGTGATCGTCGAGGTCAGCGTGTACTTCCGGTATGACTGCTTTGACGCGCTCTGCTTCGTAGGCCATGAGTCCGGCGGGTTTCGCGCCGGCGTTGATAAGCGCCGTGAAAGCATCGGTGAGTGCAGGCCTGGGCACCAAGAGATGGATAGAATCTTCCGTGCCGACGAGGGGATCGGTGAATGTGATTGTTCCGTCGGGAAGCGTATCGGGCGGGGTGGTGGCTGCCGGCGTGGCCGGAGTGCGATGGCTCCCGAAGGTTTGTGCCATGATTGTCGGCGCGTCTGGGCCGATGACGGTGATGAGGGCAACGTCTACCTCGTGAACACTGACTGCGGACCAAAAGACCATGTGCGTCAGATACGTCTGGAGAGCATCGAAAGTGTCTGGTTCTGAGATCAGGTAGACACTGGGCTCGTCGGCGCGCGTGGGCGAGGGTTCTTGAGGCTGCACGATAGTGAACGCGTGTTCGATGTGCCCCTTAGCATCCAAGATCAGGCCGTGGGTGGTCGAGCCAGGATCCAGCGCATCAATTTTCTGGCTGATTAGCGAGTTCAGCCACGTTAACGTGTCGGCCCCGCTGATCTGGAGCACCCGCTGATGGGATCTGTCAACGGCCCCCGCAGATCGCTCAAATGCGCGTTGTTCACCAAGAGGATTTCCATAATGCCAGGCCACACCGTGTTGTTGGTGGCCGTCGGGCGCGTCGGCGGCCCCGTCGATGGCGTCGAGAAGAGGGCTCTGATACGTCGTGGGAGCGGGCGCTTCTCCGGGGGTCTTGCTGGTGTTCGAAGTTTCGCGGGTGGCCACGAGTGCCAGTGTAGCCGGGAATGTGGTGGTTATCATGAAACGTTTCGCCACAGTTATGTCCCAGGGGCGTCATACAATACGGATATGTCTTCTGCTTCATCTGTGCTTCCACCGTTGTCGCCCCAGTCGCCGGGTACGAACCCTCTGCTCGTTGTCTCTGTGTTGCACGCAGGTTTGGATTCGGTCGGGCGTGAGCCCCGAGTCCACGATTCGTCTCAGCCGCTGTTATTTGCCGACGACCTCGCCGCGGTTCGTGGCGACGGTATTTTCGAGACGCTCATGCTCCGGGGTGGAAGTGTCCGAAATCTGGACCGGCATGCGAAGCGGTTCCGTCGTTCTGCTGCCATGTTGGGGTTACCGGAGCCGGACCTGGATTTGTGGGGTCGCGCCACGGATTTGGCTGTGGAGGAGTGGAAGAAGCAATACCCGGAGCTAGCGGATCGTGATTGTGGTCTGAGGTGGGTGTTGTCTCGTGGACGCGAGTCGACGGGGCGGCCGACGGGTTGGATTACGGTGGCGCCGATGTCGGAGGAGGTCGAGCGTGGCCGTCGCGATGGTGTGAAGGTGATGTCCGCGGAGCGAGGGTTCCGCTTGGATTTGTCGGAGCGATCACCATGGGCCTTGATTGGCGCGAAAACCCTCTCATACGCAGCGAATATGGCTGCCTTGCGCTATGCCCATGAGCATGACTTTGACGACGTCATTTTCATTTCCGACGACGGTGCCGTACTGGAGGGGCCGACGTCCACCGTGATCGCGGTGTCTGATCGCCGCATGATGACGCCGAAAACCGATGCGGGGATCCTTGCTGGTACGACGCAAGCGTCGATGTTCGGAATTGCGCGTGAGTGTGGATGGGAGTGTGAGGAGCGACGTCTCACGCTTGACGACCTCAAAGCGGCCGATGGCGTTTGGTTGGTGTCCTCAGTACGCGTTGCTGCGCGGGTGCTGAGCTTGGACGGGTTTGAGTTCGATCGGCCGGATACAGCCGATGAGGTTGAGGAGATTGCCGCCGAAGCTGTCGGGGAGTGAGGGGCTATGCGGGATTCTGTAAACGAATCTCGTATCCTCCCCCGATTGTGGAGAACGTGCGCAAAACTGAAAAAAGCGATAATATTTTATACCTGATTAGTTTTTTCTACGCACTTCGTCTTGCCGAAGCAGTTCAGGAGATCGAGTATGGCTTCACCTTTCGAGGGCTTAGAAGGAGATTCCGGTGAGTCCTTTGAAACTTGGAGAGATCTTCTCTCTGTGTTTGACGAGGACCTCAGTGACGACGTTTTTAACAGGATCGTTGAGAGCGCTATGTCTGAGTTTCGTCCTCCAGCTGACACTAGCGTTCTCCCAAATCAAGACGATGATTACCTGGATGATGATGTCGACGACGACGCAGGGCTCTATGACGCATTAGATGATCCCGATTCTTCTGAAGGGGAACACGCTTCTGATACGTATGACCCGGATTATTTAGCAGATAGCCATCATGACTTCGATGACCATAGTTATGGTGATCATAATTATGATGACGCGGATCACGATTTCGATGACGACGATATCGACGCGGGTTACGATTCCGATGGTGGTGCATCGCTGTGATTGAGCTGTCCAGGGAACGCGAATTAGTTGAATTAGCCAAGCGGAAAGACGAGCACGCCTTTATGGAGCTCCTCAAAGATGCACGCGGCAAGGTTTGGCGTGTGTGCTTGGCATACGGAAATAATCACTATGATGCAGAAGATATTTTAGAAGATGCTATTGCAGTCGCATGGCAAAATATCGATACCTTTCGTGGAAAATCTCGATTTTCCACATGGCTCTATAGCATCGCTTCGAATATTGCTAAAAATAAACTAAGTCGGCGCCGTGAATTTGCGGTTGAAGATGTCGGAGCAGATCTTCCTACGAATGAGTCTGATACTGGGGAGGTAGTGAGCGCCCGGCAGGTCGTTCATGATGCCTTGGGGCAGCTTTCCCCCGATTTCCGTGAGGCGCTCATACTTAGGGAGTATGCCCAGATGAGCTATAAAGAAATTGCAATCCAGCAGGCAGTAAGCATTCAAACGGTGAAAAGTAGAATTCACCGGGCGAGAAATATTGTCAAAAAGATTATTGTCGCGCAGGAAAGTGTTTAGGAATAGACGGTGAATTACTTTCGATCACTTTCCGATGGACGCCTTAACCCTTTCTGATGATCTGATCGACTACGTTAATGCTTTGGCGGAGGGCTTCTTCGTCTTTGGGATTTTCGAGTTCCGATTGTGGAGTAATATTGATCCAACCGCGTTCCGAGATTTTCGCAAACCAAATAGCGGGAGATGAACCATCATCGGTGTGTGGAATTAAGTACCAGTTTGGGATATTGTCTGTTTTTGTCACTGACCGGTGTCCAATATCAACTGGTTCTGAGACAAAAGAATAATCATAAAGAGGTGTTACGGTGATCTCCACGTAATGGTGATCGCCTACCTCAAACGAGCATTTTGATGAATCTATGTTATTTCCGCCTGAAAAGCTGTTGGCGTTATCGATACGTTCGGCAATAAGGCCGGGAAGCTTGTTGCACACGAGTTTTGACCCGGCGATTATTGGTGAGTCGTCGGGAATTTTAACTGGAGTTATGGTATCGGGGTTGAACTGGCTTGTGTTTTGGCTGGTATTCTGCTCGGTGCGTTCGTGATCCTGATCCCCGTGCTGTGTTCGATGAATTGCCAATGCAGTAACTAATGCACCCAGAATAAATACAGTGACGAACGTCATGATTTGGCGGGGAACAGTTCCTTTCCGTTGGCTAGCATTGGTGTGTCTCGTCAACGCCTGGGGGCGCCAGGATGAGCCAACCCCACTCTCTGCACTGGTAGTAGTTGAACGTTCGAGGTCTTGAGAAACATCGCTAGCGTTCCTAGGAGGTAGAAGAGCTCCTTTACTTACGGCATTGAACGGTGTGTTGATAGGGCTAACTTGCGTCCATTTCCCAAGAGCTTCGCGGAGCGCTGGAGTGAAAGCAGCTCCTCCAGTAAGAAAACAATGAATGCGTTCGTCTGGCAAGTTATTGCTGGTTTGAGTGGCTACAGTTGCCGTGCGTTTGGCTAGCTCATTAATTCTGGCGATGTCATCGCGCAGGATTTCCGTCAGACGTTCTCTGGAATAAGTGAGTGAAAGTGATTCTTCAAAGGGGGGCTGAATAAACTCAAATTTCTGGTCTTCCGCGAACGAAAGTTGCTCCCGGAGATTAATCACCCTGGGATATATCGATTCTGAAGCTAAGATCCGGGCAATATGATCATTATCGTCGAGTGGTAACGAAAAGCGGTCCGCATAATCATCGGCCAAATCTCGTATCAAGTTTTGGTCAAAAGACCGCCCGCCTAGGCGATGATCGCCCATGCTGTTGGCGACTTGGGGTACGCCGGCCGAGGAAGGTTTTATTAGTGAGGTATCTGTGGTCCCTCCTCCAACGTCCACGACTAGAAGAGCTGGAGGTAACTCATTTGTCCGGGCATAAAACTGGGCGGCAGCGACGGGTTCCGTAACAAGTCGGATTAACTCTGCAGGTATTCCTCCTCGGATTGCCGCTGTCCGTAATGCCTCCGTAAAAGAAGTTGAGACGGTATGGGGGTGCGTGAGAATTACTGTTTCTGGTGGCTGCGGACCGCAGGACCCCATGGCTTTTGTGTACACTTCGCGGTACAAAGCGGCTAACGCGCCAAGAACCTCTTCATCTCTCGACGAGTGCTCCTCAAGTAAAAGACGCTTAGGAGACAAGAAGAAATTCTCAGGAGAATACTGGGCATGCTCGATTGCTTGTCGTCCGACATATGTTGCTGACCGGCCGAGATACACTGCCGATGGAATTCGCGTGGATGAGGAGTCGAGTCGGAGCTCGGTGGGTTCAGCCGTTCCGTGTCTTATCGCTGCAGCAGTATTTGAAGATCCTAGATCGATGGCGAGCGTCCATGTTTTAGGAACCCGGTCGATAGGGGAAACGTCTCCACGGCGAGGAGTAGCGCCTTCATTCTTCGCAAACATCATTGGTATCAGGGCTCTGACTTTTGCGAATCGAACGTCTTTTGAAAAGCAACGGCTATCGGAATCATACTTTGCCTAATCTGGTCCAGATTTCGGTCAGAGCCTGATGTCTCTGAGGGGGTTAGCTTCGAGATCGTTAAACATTGTTTACTCGAAATGCAATAACTTAAATTGAAAGTGCTATGGGGAGGGATGTTTCGGCCATCGCGAGGTGTTACTCGACTTGAATCCCACGACTCTGTCCATCCTGCCAGCCCGGGGGTATCGACTTGATTCCCTCCACGTGTTACTGGTGCCCCGGTTGTTATGAGGGTAAGGGCTTCCTCGGGTTTCGCAACGAGATCAAAGGAAATAAACTCGTAGGTCTTGCCCGGTTTACCACTTAAATGAGGGTAAGAAAGCTCCTCGTTGTCGGGAATCAGTGGCCATAAATTATTTTCTGCGGACCAGGCAAGTCCGGTTCGCTGAAGGAAAGTATCCAAATTAAAAGCCCCGTCGTGTAACACGGGTCCAACACCTCCCTGCGAAACTTTGGCATGGCCGCCTAGCCTTGCGAACCCACGAATCGCCGTACGATGTATCCCCAAGACATCGGTATTTTGAGCGTTCATAGCAGTAACAAAGCGCAAATACCCATGTGAGTTATCGCCGTGTTCGGAGAAGATTGCCGGAGCATCAGCATCAGGCATAGAGATTTTTCGCTGGTGCCAGCCGTAAAAATCACCGTAGTCCTTGTCTTCGGTAAGCTTCCCGTTTTTAATGGAAGAAACAACACTATGATCTCCTCCAGTAACAAGCAAAGGACGTCCCCCGTAATGGTCATTAAAACCATCGTCAACGTGGAAAAATGAGCAGTTTCTGTCCTTGGTGTTTTCGTTAGCTTGCTGGATATTTTCGAATGACGTTGCGACATGTGATCGAGCTGCAATATCAAGCGGCAGTTGCTGGTATATCATGCGACAATCGAGTTTTTGAGTGGAATTTTGAAAGATTGAGTAAGGATTTTCCGTCGATATTCTTTCCGCTCGGTCTGGCCCAGTTGCCTTTTTAAACGACATTAGCGTCATTACTCCGCCGAAAGTGGCGAGTATCGAGAGTAATCCCGCGGCTAAGCGCTTAAAATTCGAAGACCTGCCAATTACGGGCAGCTGCTTAGATGGTTTATCCACTAATTTACGTGCATACAGGTAGCGTAGGGCTCCCTCCAACATCTGATTGTCATCGACATGGCGTAAATATTTTGTGCTAGTTACTGTGTTTGTCTGGGAGTTCTCTAAGTTGTCGTTGCGCTGCGAGGGAGTGGGAGAGGAATTAAGATGTGATACCGTTAAGAATTCCTCTTTTGCTGAAGGGTCTCCGCCTGTGATAACAAGTGTTGCTTTCGGTAACTCTTTCTTAAGATCGGTAAAACTAGAGAATGGGCCTGAAATTGTGGAGGTAGGTAGAAAAAGTGAAGAATTATTGTTTTTTCGAGTTCCTAACGGATGTGCATCATTTAGTTTTTCGCTGGTCGTATCTGGGATTTTTTCTTCAGTAAAAGTTACTTCAGCATAATTTTTGTGAGTGTATATTAATGTTGGTCCAGCGTAACTACGATCACTAATCGTTGTTTGACTACCCAAGTCATTGCCAGGTGCATAGAGCAAGCATGTCGCCCGCGACACATGTACGATGCGGGTGGAAGTGATACCTGCATTACGTAGTGATGTATCGAGCGTCGAGATGGTTTCGCGGTCCCAATCGGTGGGATGAATCATACAGATGACGTCTTTGTTGGTGACAGAGAGAAGCTCTTTAATAGGATGAAGAGCGTCACTTGCCACCTCCTCTGGCGTGACAGCTGTGTCGTTTACCCAAAGCTCTTTACGTCCCATGTTCGTCAGCGGGTTTGATATCGATGGCCAGCGCACGGAGTGAAGCTCGGTCGAGAGAAAGCTGTTCGGGCCCATTGATCGATGGGAGAGTTCGCCGCTTTTTTGGGTATTGTTGACAGGGTTGACAAGTATATGGAGCTTGTCACCCACCGGGTGAAGGACGATAACACGACGTTGTTGGAACAAATGTGGTGTGTGCAAAGAAAGCTCCTCGTACTGTAGTAACCCCTGGGCTTATTTTGATACGTCACATTGATGAATAAGGTATCGGTAAAGCCCACTGAGTGTGCTCAAAGCGCCTTCAACCTCGGGCGGCTCGAAACCGCGCAACCGTCTATTGATGTCGCGTAAGTAATTCTGAAATTGGTTTCGCTGTGCGTTGCCAAGCTTGCTAGTCTCACTGAACGGTACTTGGCGAAGTGCACGGATGAGGGGAGGAGCTTCGCTAGACAAGCTGTTCTTTCGCAGTTTATCAAGGTGTCCAACGAGTGCGATGCAAAGCCCTGACAGTTGATCAGGTGGTACAAGCGAATCTAGCAGAAGTTGGGGAGATGTGGCTAAGAACGCAGAAGCTTTAATATTATCAAGGCTTTCACTCGTCAACACAAGGTCTGCGATAAACGGAAGCTTTTGATGGATGAGGGTTTGAAGCCGGGGGATTCCGGATACCGCATCGAGCCACATCGAGATGATGTCCGGTTCCGTGCTAGGGGCTTTGGTTTTTGCGTACCGCCCAGCAAGTGTATTGAGATCCGGTCTAGTGATTTGTTCTTTGGCGATTTTTTGTTTTGCTTCGGCGGCTAACGCGTAAGTTGCTATTACGTCAAAACACTGCGCGGATTGTGACCGGATGTCATTCGCTTTAGTGTTGGCGACGGCAATAGCGTCTTCAGGACTTGCGTAGCCTCCATCGAATTCATCGCTTCGATTGGTCGTGACAACAGTCGCAGCTGGGTTGAAGCCAAGGGCATCCAGCGCATCGAGATCATCGTCACCAATGTCATTTGTTGTCACGTAGATCAAGGCGTCTGGAGTGGGCAGTCCGTAAAGAAGATTTTTGCGTTCATCCTCTGAAAGATAAATAAAGCTTCCCGGAGTATCGATGAGACCGAGTCCTTGAGCGCTCCCGGCACGGTAGAAGGTAGCTTCAGTTGTCCCGCCGATCAGGGAAGTAGATGCGAGGCTATCGGGCGCAGTAGATCTAGTTTCCGCCCATATAAGAGAGTTGACTAGTGTTGATTTTCCTACTCCAGGAGGACCTGCAACGAGTAATGTCAACGGGCTCCCGGCACGCTCTATTAGGGGAGTGAGTAAAAACGCGAGTTCCGGGTTGGACCTCAAAGCGCCGAGGAAGATCTCGGTAGCTATCCTTTTTGAGGAGAGGGGTTGTGTACCGCTTTTCATTAGGGGTTCCTTATGGTTCTTCGTTTTACCCTTAGATAGTCCTGTCGGCTCACCACTTAATTTAGTCTTTATCCCTAGTGCATCTTTCAGGTTGAACTATATTTAATGCCTCGACGAAGGATGAATCAACCTTTTCTAGAAAAGACTGTTCATTTTGGGCAAGTCTGCGGAGTTTTGACGCCTTGGTCGAAGAATTTTTCAGTTCTGAGGCTATCGAACGCAGGTGGTGGACCCTCTTGTCGGTTATGTAAGATATATCTCTTTGGAAATGGTCCTGAACTGTGGGACCTATCTCGAAGGAAAGCTGTTCAAGGTTGTAACCGATGGAGCGTCGAGCTTCGTTCAAAGAGTCTCGAAGCCATGTGGTAAGACTTCGCTTTCCTTGGCGGGCTGCACGAAAGAAGAGATTGAACGTGAGCCAAACTCCGGCAGCTGCCACGATTGGGATACCGCCGGTAGCTGCGATAACTCCGCCGACTCCGGGTAGTAGCGACGCAGCGTATGTCAGTCCAACACCGCCGGAAAGGGAGACCGTTAGTAGGCTAGGGTCTATCAGCTCTTTGACTCCGATTTCGTCAGGGGTCCGAGATTTTGAGTCGGTATTCGCTCCGTGTTCTGCGTACTCTGCGTTGTCTTCTCGTGAGGTTTGCACATCTTCGATCACCTTCCCCCAATCTCCTTCACCTAGCGTGAGGCTCATATAAGATTTTCGGAGAGTTTGCATGTATCTCATAATGACGTCGCGGGCCGCGTGAGAAAGATCGTCGTTGAGAGCATCGACAATATCATCGGCGTGAGAAAGGATTGCGTCCTTTCTGTTATTTTCGAAGTAACGAGTCCATGTTTGGCGGATATCGGAAATGTGTTTATCCAAATCAGCAGACGCGACGCTACGTGCAGAGGCGATTTTTCCTGATAGACGTATCCGACCAGAGGTCGGCGTGTTCTTGATTCTCTTAATTTCCTCGTCAATATCTTTTAATTTTTTACTAAGTCCGGTCTCATTAATGGGTCCGCCCGGAGATTCTACAAGTGATTTATTTAATTTTAGGCGGTTTGCAATTTTATCTTCTTGGATTGTTACGTGGGCTTGCTGAAGGGCCCGAAGTAAGGCCCCGCTAGATCTTAAATTGGATGAGTGAGTGTTAGTAAAAGGCGTCGAAGTAGACTGAAAAACACTATCGTCTACCGTGAGTGATAGATGATTGCGCAGGTCGATTACGTCTGACTGGGACGTTGCAGGAGAGTGAAGCTTGAGGGGAGGTGTTTCAGTATAAAAAATATTTATATTTTCCCATAATAGCCCTTAATAAGTTTCGTACTCTCATCAGCGACGGCCTTGGCTCCACGGAGATTGACGTCCATTTGATTAATAACGACGGTGACTGATGGTGACGTTGCTAGTAGTGTTCCAAGTTCTTCGAGTTCTCGCGGGGTAATAATCCGTCGGGCATCAATCACATAAATAATCGTTCCCGCCTCGGTGAGGATATTAGCCGAGCCATGTCGGTGGGATACCAGAAAAGTTCTTAGCGGAGGTAGATCATGGAAGGTTAAGAGGGGGCCGCGGTTGTTCAAACGGGCTTGTATTCGGTTGTGCAGGTGAGCGGTTGAGGGGCTAGCGGTGTCGATGTTGTTCGCCGTAACCGCATAGATGAGGCTCGTTTTTCCTGCTCGTGGTCGACCCGTAACTACGATACTCTCTGTGAGTCGTTTTTCGTTGAGGGTCGCTTGTATTGCTGCAGCTCGATCGGGGTCGGTTTCGTCGATGTACTTTAGATATTGAGTAAGTGCTTTTTCCGCAGTCACGAAGGCTTCCGGTATTTTTGGACCCTCGTCTTGGTAGCCGCTCTGTCGGCTCCTCGGAGCTGGTTGACCTAACGACGATCGATCGTTTGATGACGGTGGGAGCCCATCTCTAGATCGGCGGCCGTCCGTATCCAAACTATCGCTCATATCTTGAGAGTATAGGACCCAAATGAACTATTGCTCCTGCAACGCGTTGATTAGGGCATCGAGCATCCGAGTGCCCTCCTCTGGATTTGTTCCGAGGACTTCGCAGGATTCTGCCAAGCTCAGTGGTGAGTAGCAAGCCATCACGTAAAGTGCCAGTGATTCGATCCGTTTAATAGTCTTACTGGGAAAACCGGTCTCGTGCGGAGTTTCCGGTTCTCGCTGGACGCTCGCGGCGTCGTGAGAACTAGAGGGTGCCTCTCGGTCTTGAGGTTCCGATTCTTCTTCCGCTCGATCTAAAGCGCCTAAGCTTTGACGTGCGGTTTTAAACACCTCGCTGTAAATTATTTTCGTTACTTTCCCAACGGTTTGCCGCCCCGGCCTACTGTGCTCTTCCGTGATTGTTTGGGTGTTTTGCCAGGCTTGTGAAAGTCCAAGGGCGAGAATGGTAACTGACCAGCTTTCGTCATTCCCTGTATCACGGTACGGCGGCCGCAGCTCCACTTCGTTGGGAGTGAAGGCGCTGACGATTGACCACAACTGTTGCTTGTTCATTCGAGCTATGCGACGAAACTCCATCGCTAGGTATGGAAGATAGGGGTTGTCGGTGTGGGAAGCCATAGTGAGTAAATACTCCGAAAAAGAAATAGGAAGGGAAAAGAGGGAAGCTTATGGAGACAGTGACGAGTGTGTGACCCGAGTTGGCTCGTTGAAGGGGCTGAGAGGTGTTGTTTAAGGCGTAAAATAGGGGGACTCTGTCGTGTCGCCGATGAGATTCCACAACACTTCGTCGATCAGGCCATCTGGACATTCAGTACTCACCACTTCCGACAGGAGTGGGTCATGTGCGGGTATGTCGTGGGGTGAGTTATGGGGAGGTAAAAAAGCCCCAAGATCATCGGGGGGAGATTCGTTAAAGAATGAGTCAAGCGATAACCATAGGGGTCGGGAGGTGGCCTGAAATTGGTCACGATAGGAAGTCTTTTTCATTAATTACACCTTGTAGATCGTTTTATCTGTAGAGGGCTCCGGCCTTCTAGGCGGGTAGCTCAACGTAACTGGCCAATGTGGTGGCCTACTGCTTTGTAGGTGGCTGAAAGCTGCGGAATGTTCCCATTTTGTGGGAGATTTTCAAAAATCTCACTGCTCAGCTGCAGGGGGCAGCCATTCGAGCAAGGGGATCTGAAGAATATCGGGAACATTGTGACGTGTGTGTGCACAAACCTATGGAGTCCCTTGAACACGCAACTTAAGCAAGAGCGGAGTCGCTGGATTAATCGGTGGGTTTATAGCCGCCATCACATACCAGTGCTTAGCTTTCGACAAGCTGCAGATGCGAGGGTCGTACCAAGATGCGCAAGGAGGATGACGTGGGACAATTTGGGAACAGTGGCTATCGCCAGGAAAAGTCTTTCGATGATTTTGCGGACGAAACGAAATATCACGAGCCGTTCTCACAGTTCGACGACCCGACGAGCGCCTTCGGTCCAACGGACGATGCCTTTTCAGATTTTGAAGAATTCGGAAACAAGGGCGACGTTGGCGCCGATTTCGACGATGACGCAATTTTAGAAAAAGGCGGTTTCCCGTCAGGGGTAACGACATCAACCAATTCAGGATTGGCTGGTGGAGTATCGGTTGTAGAGGCTCCAGTTCCGTACCTGCTCCCGAGCTTAATATTGTCGATCGTATCTTTAGTGATCTGTCTTTGGGTTATATTTCGACCTTTGTATGTAACCGAAGGAGCTTATCTTCCCGTTGTTGGAATTAGCTGGATACTATCCGGTCTAATGAGCATAAGTTTACTTTCTCTTTACTTGATAAAAAATACAAAAAGAAAAACAGAAGGCGTATATATCTATAAAGCCTGGAAAACGTATCTCTACTGGTTAACTATTTTGCTTATAATTACAGCGGTGATCATGTCTGCGGTTCAGATAGGACTTTGGTTCGGAAAAATATAAACCTTTTCAGAATAGTTCAAAATAAAATCGGAGAAGGCTAATGTTGGCAAGTGTTTTGAGTCGCTATAATTATAATCGGATATCCAGTTTTAAAGCTTGGTGCGCTATTTTCTCGGTATTTGCGATGGTCGTGAGTGCGGGCCTCCTCGGGTGTAGCACGGCGGAGGCGCAAACAGACAATTCCTCTTCAGAGTCGGCAGATGCCAATGGTAATGGGCTGGCAAACCTGGGTGCATGCATTTCCCGGAAGCAAAACCTTGATGTCGTTCTCCTTATAGATGAAACAGGTAGTCTTGTCCACGGTTCAACAGACGGAAAACTAGACCCGAATAAACCGGGATCAGATCCCGAGCATACGCGTGTGCCAGCTGCGCAAAGCTTTGTCGACCAATTACTGGATAAGCAAGCTGCCATGGGCTTTTCGACTCAAGTCCGAGTTTCTGGGTTTGGAGAAAAATACAAATCTGGTGATACAGCGCCGAACGATTATTCTGATTGGAAAAAACTCGATAATAGTTCTGTAGATCAGGTCAAAAGTGAGATCGGGAAATTCTCGGATCGAACCGGAGAGTCGTATACCAATTATAAAAATGCGTTGGAAGGGGCATCAGAGGACCTTCTTAAGCATGATTCCGGGAATTCCTGCCGGATGATCGTGACTTTTACTGATGGCGCGTTGGCTCCAGAAGGTGATGAGGCGCAAACTGAGGACGCCCTTTGTCAGCAGGACGGGGTTGTTGACAAGCTCCGCAGTGCTGGTATTTCCAATGTCGCCATAGGTCTTTCAGGGAAGGATGCGAATGAGTCAAGCTTCGACCTATTGAAAGCCATGTCCGAAGGTTCTGGTCAAGCGTGTGGCGTCCAGCCACCTAATGGCGCCTTTTTCTCTGCTCGCAATGTCGGGGACTTATTTGCAGCTTTTAGCAAGGCTTTATCAACCGGTGGCGATGTAACGAACGATCTTCCCGCGGATAGGAGTTTTGATTTTTGGCTAGACGATTCCATCGACTCGGTTCGTTTTAGCGTTGTGGCGCATGATGATCTGGGACCGAACGCTGTACTTGATCTTCGTTCTCCTGCTGGAAAAGAGCTGAGATTGGATTCTGACGGCAAAAAGTCGATCGGTAACGCTGACGTGTCGTGGAGAAGCACAGCCAACCCCGTTCGACAAGTCAGCGGCATGTTTTCGAAGCAATCGGACGATGGTTGGTCGGGGAAGTGGTCCCTCCAATTTGAAGGCCTAACTGACAGTTCGAAGCGAAGCAATGTTTTTAATTCAGTTGAAATGTCCCCGGGCCTCAAGGTGGTTTTCCGCCGAGACTCATCGCATGGAGGTCAGGGCAATGCATCCGGGGAGGATAGTGCCCAAACAGATACTGGCCAGCTGAGTCTGCATAGTACTGACTCGTTGCAGATGAACTTAGTCGATGCAGCAGGGAAAACTCGTCCGATGAAGGGGAAAGCCATCACGAGTGTTGACTTTGTTCCTCGTTCCGGGGATCCAATTTCCTTGGGTCGTGATATTGACATGTCGTCAGGGAAGTCAAACATCGACTTAGGGGCACTCGGGCAAGACCCTCAGTCAGGCGAAATCCGAGCGTCCACGACGATTACCACTGCCGGTGAACACGGGCAACCGGGTACCGAATTAAAACCCATCGTGGATACCTCGCCGATGTCTGTGACCCCCGACGTTCTTCCCACGCTGCCGGGCGAGATTTCTTTCAAAGGTGCCGGTAAGTCTGTGACAGTCGACGTTCCGGTTAGTGGCCCGGGGAAGGTGTGGGTCCAGCCGGACAGTAAGCTTCAGTCGGCGACTCTACCGGATGGTATGGAGTCACTAGCGGTGTCTTCGAAGTATGACAGTTCCTCGAATGCTGTTGAGCTCAAGGATGGCGAGAATGCCACCATCCCAATTACTTTTACTCCTAGTTCAACCGCGGAAGGTGCCGTTTCTGGTGAGGTCCGTTTGAATGTGTCTAGTCGAGATGGCACAGAAGAGTCGATGGTGCCAATAGCTGCTCGTGGCAACACCGCGTTACCGGTCAACAAGACTAAGTTCACGATAGCTGTCCTCCTGGCTATAGCCGTCGGGTTAGCTGTACCTCTTCTGGTGATGTACCTCGTCCGTTACCTTGTCTCGAGAATCCCTAACACCGCCGGTTTTGGCATCCAGCGTTTTCAAGTGAGAAACGACAATGGAGTGTACACCTTTGACGGAAATGAGTCTCTGGTTCTCGATTATCAAAAAGTGGCCCAAAACCAGGCTGAAATTCACGGACGCTCATTTGTGGCCGGCGGCGTTTCAGGAAATGTGAAGTCCTTCGGCCTTAACCCCTTAACTCCCGCGCGAGTTGTGGTTGGGTCGGCGCCCTCGTTGGCACCTGAACTGGGACAAAGTAAAGACAAGCGAGCGCTACTACCGCTAGCGCTACCAGATTCGTGGTACTTAGAACGAGGAGATCTTCCGGGGGCGATTGACCTAGTGGTGCTTCCACGGGTTCCTCTCGATCCGGGAACCGCTGATCGGATCGCGCGTGACATCACAGAAAAGATTGACGACGTTTACCCTGCCTTAGTTGAACAGGTGAAGGTAATTCAGGGGCAGACATCGGTCGTGCCGTCCGATTTCGGCGGTAATGAGTCACTTGGCGGAACAAAAACAGTTGGTTCAGACACTGACCACATAGAAGAGTTCGAGTGGGGACAACCGGTATCCGCCGAGGAAGGATTTGAATTCTCTGATGGTAGTCAACAGGCACCAGCTGAGCAGTCCTTCGACGACGATGCTTTTGGTGAGAATCCCTTTGATGATCAGGATTTTCCGGGCGATACCACTTTTCCCGGTTATAGGGGCTACGACCCTCGCCAACAGTAGAACGAATAAGACCGAACTCTAATTTACGACGTCAAACAAAGTTTCGAGGATTGGGTACTGATGAAGAAGATTCTGGTCATTGGGTGCGGCGGATCAGGTGCCAAGACATTGGCCTATATGATGGATCAGCTAAAAACCATGTTGGCAGAGAAAATGCCAGAGTACTACGGATCTGGTAAGTCGTGGGAACTGCCCAAGGCTTGGCAGTTTGTTCTCATCGATTCTCCCAGTACGCCGGAAAAAATTGCGAAGCTACCGAATGTGGAAGAAGCAGGGGGCCGTTATATTTCCTGTGGCTCATCGAATCGGTATCACACTGTCGATGAAGCAGTCTCTGCAAAACTTGCGCGCGGTAAAGAGTTGGGGACCATTTCGTCCTGGGCTTTGCGGGAGCCGAATAAAGTAACAACTCCCATCTCGAAGGGGGCAGGACAGTACAGAGCGATCGGCCGGATGCTTACGTTGAGTAAGCTAAACGAGATTCAAACTCAAATTTCTAAGGCTTGGGATACCCTGAACAAAGCGGAGACTATCCAAGAATTAACTTGGTTGACTCAAATGATGAGTGGATCCTCGCAAGTTCAGTCGAGCGCCACCAAGGATACGCCCTTGGTTTTTGTGGTGTCTTCCATGGCAGGCGGCTCTGGCGCATCGATGGCAATTGATGTTTGCCGTCTCCTGACGGGAATCCGAGGTTTCGAAGTTGGGTCGAGTTCACTCTTTATGGTGACGCCTGACGCCTTTGGCGAAATTTCCAAAGATGAGATTTCTGGTGCCAACCCTAATGCTCTTGCTATGTTCGCGGAGCTTGCTGCTGCTCAAATGGGTGCTGCGACAGCTCCTGATAGTCGAATTTTTAAAACTTTAGGTGTCAGCGCGTCCGAATCGACAGCTATTCCTGTAGGACGTGTATTCCCGGTGGGTGCACGATCCGGCGCCGATGGAGCTCTGCTTGGGGACGGAAGTACGGCAACTGTTTATCGAGCATTGGGTCGGGGGCTAGCGGCTCTGATCATGGATGGCAGAGCACTCAATGACTACGTAGCGTACACCCTTGGTAATAGAGGGGGCCTGGAACCGAAAAAAACACTTGGGTATGGCTGGGGTGCTGATCAGAATGATATCGCGTGGGGTTCGTATGGATACGCCCAACTTACGATGGGGCGTGACCGTTATGGCGAATATGCTGCGCAACGGTTGGCGAGAGTTGCAGCGGATAAGATTTTGCACGGACACATTGATCCCTCTGTCGATGCTTCCAGTGACGTTCAACTTGATGAAAAATTAAGCAACAATTGGAAAAACATCCGGACTAAACTGGATGCTTTCATACCCCAGCCGGGAATTGATCCAGCGAAGTGGATCTATTCCCATTTCCGTCAAGGAATTCAGCTTTGGGTAAATCGGCAAGTTAATGAACTAGCCGCACAAATTCCGGTCGCAAATAATCAAAGGGGAGCCGAGTGGGCTAGTAGTGTTGAAGCTTCCTTACGTAATTTCGACAATATAGCGAGAAAGGGAGATGTTCGTTACTCTTATGATGTCATTTATCGCTGGGCAGATCGTCATGGGATCCAAGAAGGAATTATAAGTGTTATCGCCGGTGAGATAGCTAAATACGGAGTCCCCTACGGCTTTGCTGTAACAGAAAAAATTCGCCACGAGTTGGAAAATGCGACGCTTAGTAACCTTGGGGATTGCTATCTGAAGCTAGGATCGACCCGCATTACGTTGCCACCAGAGCTGCAGAGAAGCCTGTATGGTCAGAAAGGAAAAATTTCCGATACTTCAGCCTATGTTCAAACAATTACATCCGGCGTTCGTAGTCAGATTGCTATGGTTGTAGTAGGAATCTTTGCTCGCGGTCTCGCAGATGTGTTGAAAGATTTTGCACGGGAGTTTTTGTCTCCTTTGCAAGAGGCTATGCGTAGGGCGCAGGCTGACCTTGAAGAAGCTTGGATGCTGAATCGCGATCCTGACTTGGGGGTAGCGCAGTTGAAAACAGACATTCCCAAGTTGTGGCCAGAAGAAAGCGCGATCGTTCCAGATCGGTTCGACAACGCTGCAAACGAAGAGTTCTTGACTGAGGTTCAGAGTTTCCCAAGTCAGTATGAAGCTGATGTCAAAAATTCAATCGACAGTGCTATAGATTCTGAACATTTAGATTATGAATCTGCACTTAGGATGGCAGCGCAATGCGTTATTAAAGGTGAGTGGGAAGCTAAATCTAGCGCAGCTGAACCGCCACGTAATTTGCTTGTCCTCGATCAAGTATGGGTCCCGGAAAGTTTGACGACTAACCCCACAGCAAATAGCGTAAGAGACGTTCAAAAGGCACGATTTTCGGTTAATATTCGTCCAGAAGAAATCCTTTCCAGATCGCGACAGTATATTGGCCGTAATGGGTATTCGTTTCAAAACTTTATTAGTACAACGATAAGAGATTACATTCTTGACCCGGGAATTAGTGACCGTGAGAGAAATCAGCGTAGGACGAATTTTGTTGCGAAGTTCCAGTCGGCAATGGATCACGCCAAGCCCTTAGCTCAGGTTAATGCCGAGTTGGTAGAGCAACTGTATGGGGCTTCAGTTTCCTATAAATTTAATTTCTCTGCGATTCCATTAGACGGTGACGAGGTTGCCAAAAACTTGGAACAGGTAGTGGGCGGGTTTCCTCACTTCGTCCCAAATGATCCTCAAGATCCGTTGGGAGGTAAGCTCACGGTCGAAGGGGAAGAGCGGGCAGTCGACATCTTTGGGTCGTATAACAACTACGCACCCATCGTCTTCGATTCATTGATGGGCCCCATCCGTAGACAATGGGAAGAAAGCGGCCGTGAAGGGGCAGGGTTTTGGCGTGATAGGCGGGCCCGGCCCTTGCCAGCCGCTCTGCCTATGAGCGACAAGGAACGACACGCGCTTATTGCAGGATGGTACATCGGGTGGATCATCGGTTCACTGGAGTTTCCTGGCACTCTCGATGTCGAGGATGACGCTCCCATTGCCGTATGGGATGAATCTAAGTGGGTCGCTCTTGAACAGCCCCTTTTGACTCCGCCTTCCCGAATGCGTTCGAAACTTGACTGGCTTCCGAGTGTGCTGGAATCGGTGAGCCTGGCATGGAGTGTAGTCGGGGATGAGGCTGGACGGGATAGGATTCGCTTCTACCAGGCGCTTCGGGGAATTTACGATAATAGTGCTAGGCCGAGCACAGCTGACCGCACTTCGATGGGTGAACGCCACCTCAACCACTGGTTGTTTAGTGGGGAAGCGCACAATAAACGTTACCAACGCAAGTTCGGTGGTCCAGATGCGACGCCTGAGGAACGTCGAGACAAGGCGCTGGAATTCGTTAATGCCTGGGCGAACGCCGCAAAGCAATACGTTTCTAGTAAGCAGCTTAAGAAGGGCATTCTTGCTGACACATCGAATCGGGAATTAGCAGACATTACTTCGCGGCAAGTTGCCTCCGACTTACCAGTTTTTGCGGATATCGCTGAAGATGTGATGAAGGTTTGTCAAGACATTGTGAAACTAATAAATAAGACCTACAACGCCGGGGCTAGCGCATTTGAAAGTAGCTTTAGCCAAGGCTTAGATGTGCCTACACCGACTAAAGCTGCTGATTCCTCGATGCCGGGAGAGGACCTTTTCTAATGACTTCTTCTTCAACAAACACCGATCCCACAACAGTTATTTTTCTGGGTAATGGAGCTGTAGCAGAAGCTATCCGGCAGGCCCTCGTGGACTTCGGTTCATTGGGGCTTATCAGCCGATTTATATGGGCGGATGCATCAGTGTTTGAGGACTCCTCGTCCCCTGTGTGCTTTGTAGAAAGCACTGGCGACGGCGGGGCTCACGAAAGTGAGCAACCGTTCGCGGAAGTACTTAGTCGCACGGGGACTAGTCGAAGAATCCTTTGTACGGTTAACGTTATTGGGGAAGGTTCGGTTAATGGAACCCCCTTGAATCGGATACTTGATGCCCTGAACGACACAGGGGATAGCATGAGGGACGTCTATTCTAACGTGTTGATTCCCAGCGTGGGAACAACCGTTGAAGGTTCGCTGCCTACTAACGACGGTTTCATCAATATTATGCTGGCTCCCGAGGACTCTAGTGGTCCATATACAGCGTCAGTCCCCGTTCGTTCATCCGACTCTGACAATCGTTTGGCCCTCTTAGCAGGCGCCGCCCTTGCAGGTTTGTATGGCCTTTGGGCCGATGTGGACGCAACGCCAATTCAAGAAATTGATCAATCATCCGATGGGCAATTCCGGCTCGCGAGGATCTTTTATCGTCACACGGACGGCCAGGCCGTTCAGTTGAAGTTGAAGGATTCATTATTTACTACGAGTCCGAATCCACTGCCGCGAATCAACCGCGTCGGCTTTGAGCAGTCTGCTGAATACACGGACGACGTCTCCCGATTTTCTGACCAAGCGGCGGACGAACTTTTGAAAGACGCTGACCGATCGTTTTTGCAGCCCCGGTATCAGAACTCTCGCGTGGAACCCATCCAATCAGTGTCAACAAAACAGGGCCTATCAATCTTCTTGACGAGATGGGCCAAGAATTTCTGTACAACCCCAACTCGTTTCTTCCGGTCAATGAGTGCCGGGGCAAACACCATGGTAGGCGATCAACTTCAGGAGAAAGTCTACGGCAGGAATTCCCGCATTAACGTTGGTGGAAAGCCGCCAGTTCCGGAAGCGGGGGCGCAGAAGCAAAGAAATACCTCAACTTCTCAATCAGAAAATGATTGGCGGATAGCGCAACAGTTAAAGCCTTTATGGGACGCATATGCAAACACCGCTATGTCTCTGGTTGATGCTGAACCGCGAAATATCAAATTAGGTCAGCCTAATAAGGAGTATCCGTCTAGTGTTAATGACGGAACGACAGACCGTATTCATGTGGCTCATGATATCCGTGACGTTATTCCCGGTCCCTCCATGGATTTTGATGGGCATTTGCCGGCAGAATTAGCTGGGCTTCAGGGGCCCGAGCCTATTGCACCTTACGACGTTAGGGGTATAAGGGCTTTTGAGCGGCGACTGATTTCCGCAGGAGACCAGCGATATAGTGATATCGGCGGGATTATTGATGATTTTGAGTCGTGGAAGCGTAGCGGATCTGCAAGTTTTGCTACGAAGTTTGGGGAAGGCCTTCTACGGCGGCGTCAAAAGCTGTCGGAAACTGAAGCTCAGTTGCAACAGAAAATAGGTGATTTCCAAGAAACGTCGGATAGTAAAGAACAATCTAATTCAGTGACCATCTGGCGGTGGTTGGGATGGGTGACGTCACTATCTCTTGTCATCTTCGTGGCCGCGTTTTTCTTTTGTAAACTGTTCTATAGCGATTCCGAAACACCGCAGTGGGTACAGAACTTCAGTAATCTTTCGGCATCAGCCAAAGTCCTATTTTTCGCTTTATGGTTGCTTAGCTGGCTGGTGTTCCTCGCTCTGCAGAACGTTTTTGAAACGATTATACAAATACGTTTTGTCAATCAGCGTTTAAGTATCGTGGGAAAAAATCAAGCGCTAGAATATAACCTACGCGAAACTCAGCGGCTGATTAAGGTTTTTGACGTTGCGTATGGGCAGTTTATCTCTATATCGCGTCTGCTTGGCGGGCTGATGGAAAGGCCCTTCGGTACAGTTCTCAGCAATACAATCGAGACCAGAATTCCCACTAACGAGATGCCCTCATGCGTTCGTTTTTCGGAGGTAGAGCCGACCGCGGATGATCTCAAGGCTAGCAATCGTCTATTACGTTCGCAGCTTTATGGAGAAGGGTGGTTAGGAGACCGCATTCTTGAAGGGTTACATGATATCCAGAGTTCCCTTCAAGAGGCCGAAGGTCGCTCCTTCAAAGAAGAAACGTTGTTCGCTTCGACGGGCATGGGTACATCGAATGCTTTGACCCGCGCAGCTGAATGGGCGTCTAGCGCAAACTTCCAGGGTAGAGATCGGTCTTCACAGATGTGGGATCACACTGTGTCAGCCGTGGAAAACAATATTCGGTGGGCAAAAGAGACCAGGGGTTCGCGTTCTCAACAGCGCAATGGTTGGGTGCTCTTGGAAGCTTATGAAACAAGCGACCTTAGAGAGCTCAAAGGGTATGGGCGCTTTAATGGTGAGTTCATTTCGTCGAACGGCAGGAATCGGCGTGTGAACACGGTTGATGAACAAAGTTCTCAGTATTACCAAGCTCGTGGTGCGAGTGACGCCATTGGTCAGAGTGAGTTGCTTATCCAGGTGGGCCCACCCGCCCGGCAAAGTGACGTAGCACTGCAAGTACAAAAAGGGTCCCCCAGCTCCGTCAATGTGATTTCTGATCGGTTTAACAAACTCCTTAATGAAGAAACAGATGAGGAACCGTTGCCGCGGGTTGATGACGTAAAGGGTGGAGCTTTCCAACACAACCACGATATGCCTGGCGAAGATCTTTTCTAGTTAAAGCTCCCTCGGATGTGATTACCTTCATGGGTGTTTAAACAAGTAACAAAGTTTTTGATCAGGGCAAAGAGTATTCAACCAGTCGTGTAAAAGGCTGGACCAGACGAAATATACTTGTGATTCTTTCACTCATAAAAAATTGGGAAGTGAGTCATAATGGATTATAATACCGCAAATCAAGATCGTTACGAAGAAGTTCGTAGGGCGATAGAAGAATGGAAAGATAGAGTTCGCAATACGAGCCCCTACCTTACTGTGCCGTCCGACGAAGATATTAATGAATATTTATCAATCGAGGATCCAGAGTCTAAAGTTTCCTGGACTAACAAAACGCTCCAAGCGTGGAAACTGCCGCTGGATAACGTTGTTAAGGCCACTAGCTTAGGTATCTGGAGCTCTTTAAAAGAGAGCCTTGACAGTTCAAAACATAGCCTTTACAGCGGATACTTGGAGCCGGATGAGCGGTTTTTACCGACCCAAGAAAACGACGCACCATCCCGGGAAATTACTGATAGAGGCGTGGATTACTCAGAATCTACTGTCTCAAAGGAGACATCTGGAACTGAAGAGTCTCATCAGTTGCCAGTGGATGGTTCACGCAATGGTGGGCGACATATGGCGACGGCTGAAGAAGGTGTCACGGTGTCTCTTACATCCCGTGATGTTGAATCTGTCGCCGCTACTACGGACTATGGAGAAGAAGAGTTTGATGAACTTGACCTTTTTGAGGAAGTGCGGGAGATTCCAGGCGGGGGCCTAAGGCTAACTCAGCTAGATAATGGTCAAATCCACCTCCAATGGCCACTACCGGAGACCGACGGAGTTCCTCACGGGGCGGTGACGCTATATCGGGTTGTTAGTGAAGAAGAAGAAATTGATCTAGACCCAGCTGAAGGTGAATTACGCACCGTTACTGGTAAGGATTCCTGGGTTGACTCGGACCCAATGACGACAGCGATCAGGGTGTACCAAATTTGGATGAATGTGGGCGACACCGAAGCATCCGCCTTGCATAGTCAGCCGTATTTGGTCGGACATGCCGTTTACGTCCAACCCATAGATTCGATTGACTTAACTTTCGATGGCTCTTCAATTCGTGGGCAATGGGAGCTCGTGAAGAGGACCGACAGTGTCCAAATACAACTTGCTATGGCCGATGAAAGAAACTTAAAACGTCGGCGTAATAGGATTTGCGAGGGGCAGCCGAACCTTCAGGGTTTTCGGTGGAAACCCGAAGCGAGGGGCCTCGCCTATCAAGTAATGGCCAGACGGATTGCAGAGGTTAACGGCCGCAAGCTTCATTCTTCCTGGTCGAAAGTGTATACCGTCGACGTCGGAGCGGAGCTCTCGAATATCGACGTAATTGTTCATGAAGCAGCAGGTGAAGAAAACGTTTTTGAAGCTAGTTGGAAAGCTCCAAGTTCGGGACAAGTCAGGATATATAGATCGAAGACCCCACATGCGGATGGAATTGAAGATCGCGATGTAGAAGTGAAACAGTTGGAGGGGTTTGGTCTTTCTGAAAAAGACTGGGAAAACGACCTTAACTCCGACGAAAATTCTTGTCGAATAGAGTGGCCTGACGACTGGTATGACCTGTTTATAACACCGGTTAGCGTTGTAGGGGATAAAGCGCGTGTAGGGCGCACGCAATCTAGGGTGAGGGTAGGGGTGCCGACATATGCGTCTATCCACGAGCATGTCACCAGCCAGTTAATCACTTTCGGATGGCCGGAAAAAGCTCATGAAGTTGCCGCGTTTATCGTGAAACCTGGAGAAGCCGACAAGTTTGACCCGAAATCATTCACCAACCAGGCGTCATTGTTTGTTGATGAAGAGGACTATAAAAATTCTGGCGGAATGAGAACGCAGCTTGGCTGCTCCATTGATGTCGTGCTAGTTGCGTCTAGGGTTTACGAGGGGAAACGAATTTGGGGGCGGCCCGTTGTCCTTCATTACGTGGGTATCACCGCGTACTCATATAAGATTCTTGCTAATCAAAATGAGCAGTTAGGAATCGCTATAGAAAAATCTTCTCCCGACTTTGAGTCTCGGACGTTCACATTAAGATATCGATCCGACCGACTACCCCTCGAACCCGGAGACGGCAGAGAAGTCAAACTAAAATTGGCAGATGGAAACGAGCATGGTGAATATGTGCCGAATGCAAAGATGCCGCAAGACCAGGGAGTGGATTCTTCAAGAGTTTGGGTGATTGAACCGAAGGCTTATGAATCTGGGCACGGCTTTTTGCGACTTTTCTGGCGTGAGCCCAGTGGATTCTCTGGATCACCTGTCGCGCTACGCGATCCCGACCCACGGACATTGCGTATCGACTACTGGGAACAAATGTTTATTAACTCTTCTGATGAGGGTATGGATCAATGAGCACAAAAGAGACCGGTGCCATGCGAGCTGAAGATAAGGTAGACAATCAAAATTCGCCATCTGCGCGACTGAATTCTTCGGACAAGACTCGCCGATTTGTCCATGCTACTTACGCTTCGTTTGCTAATCGACGTAGTGGAGGGGGCGGCTGGGGAATTGGCGATAATGTTGGCTGCTCGCCTCTAGAGTTGGAGGCTATCCAACAGGCCGCACCAACAGTCATTAAGGCAACAAATCCTGTCGACGAGTTCATCGGTACAAAGGCGATTGAACAACTCCCACGGAGATTAGAGTACAAACCATTAAATATCGGGGGAGAAAGATGTGGGGTCTACACTCAAGCTGTTCCAGCTGGCAAGGACGCTACTGGAAGGCCGAATAATATTTTCACTCACGCTGTCATTGACCGGAACCCAAAATTGCCGACTCAGACTGGGTACCCAATTCGTGCGTTTCGTTCCCCTACTTTCTTGACTCCATTCCGAGCAGTCGAAGTCAACCAAACGTCTCTTCCGGGTGATAGTGATGACATTGAGCTAGGGCCCTTCAGCGATACACGTGCAGCCTGGACCACTGTTTTCGAGCTACTGGGCTCTGATCGATCGGAAGTGGTTTATCGCCTTCAGGATGCCTTGATGTCGCAAGTTTCGTCCTCCACACCATCCCGCCTACCAGTAATCTTAGCGCCTGATGACAACATGGCCGCTCGGTTTTTGGTAGCGATGTGCACGACGATGCCATCGGTGGTTGCCCGCACGAGTTTGAGGTTTAGCACCTTCGAGCGGGCTTCGACCGTGAAGGTCGACTCATGGTTGTCAGGTGGCCCATCCTTTGTTGTAATTCCGGATGAGGATGAGGGGGAGCTGAAAGATTCGCGCTTAGAAGTTATCCACCTCGACGGAGGAGACGATGGATATAAACCCCAGACGTTGTGGTCACGTTTAACACAGGCCCTTATCACATCTGTGGACGCAGGGGTTTCGGTATACGAAGCTGTTGAAGACTTTGGTGGTTACGATAACCAGCCCTTATCCATGGGATTAGCTGTCTACGCATTAATTAACGCTTCACAGCTTGACTGGGAATTAAAGGAAGATGCTCAGGCTCTCGTTATCAACGAAATTAATAGATTGATTTCTCACCAGCCGACAGAGCGTGGTCCCCGAGGGTACGGACTGGATTCGGTTGTTACGCGATTACCCGATGCAATGAAGGAGCTCTTGCGGCGCAATGTTTTTGACCTGCTACACCGACAGCCGATGTCACACGAAGAGGTACACCAGCTGATCACTCGTGCGTTAGACGCTTCCATCCTTCGGGGTGAGGAAGTGGATACCGTGCAGTTCGTATCCGAAATTAACCCTGAAACACGGCATCAAGTTGAGTTGTCACAGAACCCGGCCACCTCGTCACACGACGTGGCCGGGACCGATACCGAGCGGCATCTTATTGCATTTCAACATCGCGTACTGAGTGAATCCCGGTCAAATCAGGTTATACGAAGTCTTTTCGGTGCAGACTGGACTATGCAAGAAATTCTAAACTGGTTGCGCAATCCCAACGAATACTCACCGGTAATAAGTGAAGTTATTAGCGAGAGGAACCGACCTGGTCGACTTCGTCAGCCGCAACTGGTTTGTGAAAACATTGTTCTTACCTATTTGGGATTAAGGTTCTTCGACCCTATATCGCCGGTAATCTCCTTGACTCCGGGGAACGCAGAAAATGCGATTTCGCTTCTGGAGCGACTAGCTTTCACTGCTCTCGACGGCTTACCAGCTGAGGTAGGTAAGCGACTGGGGGAAGACTTGTGGGCGAGGGTTTTTTCTGTCGCTACCCGGAACAGCGAGCTTATCGGTCATGCAGCTAGGGCCTTGATTAGCAGCAGGGAACAAAACCCGGTGTTGAGAACACTTATTGGCCGAGAGATAGTCTCCGCGTTCGAAGGCACTCTACGTTCTCGTGAGCGGTACAACCCGGTTCGACCTAGTCAAGGAAACGGATATGGAAGAAATTGAACTACGACCAGCTGAAAGCTATACGGTAGCTGGACCTTCCCTTCGGTTTGTTCTCCGCGTCGAGCTTAATAACAGTACAGAAGTATTCGTCGATGTGCCCGGTGGGCGTCTACGGCGTGGCCGCACTAAAGTTGTCGTTCAAGGAATAGAAGAATCGACATCCGTTACTTTGTCAAAGTTGGACGGGTCAGCCTTTGAATCGGGCACCAGGGTCTTCATAACCTTGGATCAGTTGGTTGATGCGAAGACAGGGGAAGTAGTCTCGGTCTCTCTTCCGCCTTATGTGCTCTCGGGAAGAAAGAGATTTACCCCTGTATCCATAACTAGAAGTAATGGTGAATACACACTCACAGCTGCTAATTCGGACACTCCTGGTGGCGCAGAGCTCGGTGAGGACTCTGACGTAATTAGAGAGTCAGTTGCAGGGGCTCTTCACTCAATACAAGAAGACTTTTCCGAAACGAAGCCCGCTGCCGCTAGTGAGTCTCCTCAACCGACGAAAGCCTATGTTGTTTTAGATGTTTCTGCTTCGACACGTAAAAGTATCGATCCGGAATTACTCAAGAGAATTTCAAGCGTGATTGATGGTGTCCTTCAATCATCTCACATAGATGTAGATGTGGGAACTTCGTCGAGCATGACGAGTTGGGTAAAACCAGGACGGGGTGACTCCGTCTATGAGCTATGGGAGCAAATGAAGTATTCCCAAATCGCAGAGGTTGGCTGGACACTAGACATTACGTCTCTTGATGATGAGGCGGTTCTGATTGTTGTCAGCGATGACCTGCCCGCGGGTGTCATCGGTCGTGTCGGCCCAACCCATGTTCTGTGCTCACGTACTCCGATGAGAATGTCTTCGGAAGATATCAGTGTGTTTGATCCTGAACTTAGGAGAAAACTTATGGAGGGCGATAGTCGAGCTTTTGACGAATGTGCAGAAAAGATCTACCGGACCATATCCAAGCAAAGGTAAACAGAATGTTTCCTTATCAAGGACCGATTCCAGCGAAAAACCCGTACACGTTCGTACCGATAAACCCGAGTGATACCAGTGGCGAAGTTAGTACCCCAGAAGGTCGGGTCTCGCTCCCCCCGGACTGGGCGGGTTCAGGGACTTTAACGTTTGCCATGGCGGGGGCTCGTTCGTCGGGTAAGAGTTTATACATTGCCGTTGTAGTGAAATTGCTCCAGCAATTGGTAGTTGCTCATGGGGGTACCTTTCGCCCGGCGGATGACTACACGAAGGAAACATACAGCGAGAAGTATGAGCAGCCTCTTTTCGAAGAAATGGGCCTGTTGGGAGCTACCCCGCCCGCCGAAACCGAGAATGCTTATCAAAAGCGGCCACTAATTTTTGATTTAGGCGTCCACGAGCGCGTTCGACCAGATAATGGGGATTCCTTTAACCAAAGAATATTTATTGTTTTTCGTGATGTCGCAGGCGAGGACCTTAAGGAGGAGAACTTCTCAGATCGGCGCGAAAGTCTTAACTTCTTTCGAGCTGCCGACCGAATAATCTTCCTTTTCGATCCAATGGCTGTACCTCGTATTCGCCACTTATTGGAGGGCACAGTCATTAATAATGAGGTTGGAGAAGATGACCCCACCGTCGTGTTGCGCAATGTCCTGGAAGTGTTGGGTGAAGAGCGGTACCCAACAATCGCGATGACGCTCTCCAAATTCGACACTCTCCAGCAACTTGCAGATGTTGAACAAGTTGGCAAGCACGCTGCTGGGGGGCAATCAGTGAATTGGCAGAAAGTGATGTCAAATCTCGGCGCATCCTTTAGGCGTGAAGGTGCCAGCGTGGAGGGTAAATTCTCCCTCACTGAATGCGAGCTATTGCACTATGAAGTGGAGAGTCTCTTGCATTGCTTGGGTGCTCGAGAGCTAGTCAACCAACTTCGGAACCCCATGATTGGGAGTGAGCCGTATAGACACATGTACTTTGTAGCGTCTGCACTTGGGAGTTCTCCGGAAGGCGAAGCAATTGCAAGAACTGGGATTGCCCCCTTCCGGTGTCTTGATCCGATTCGGGAACTATTAGCCGAAGTTGGCCTATTCCAAGGCAAGGGAGATGTGAACTGGTATGGATAATAATTTTGGATATGAATCTCATTCTCCAAATAGGCGTAATCAGGGTTGGCTAGACAGGGAAAGTCAATTTCTAAAATACGCTCGCTCTTCTGGCGGAAAGTTCGGGCATAGCTCGGGAAATGCCGGCCCGAGAAAAACGGAAAGAGGCAACGTAAATAATTTTCATGGCGGTACTTCAGCTGTCAATAAAACGGGCGGTTCGGCAAACAGAAACGATGGGTGGTCGTGGTGATTCCTTCACCTGGCGGTAATCAAAAAATAAGTATGTCGGTTGAAGATGCAGATGCATGGGATAAAGCTGCGGCATTTGAAAGGGAACAACGTCGTTTAAGACGCGGCTCAGCACTAGTTTTTGCGGCAAGTGTCGTCATTTTTAGTCTAATAATCGCATTCTCATGGATTTACCTATATTCATAGGTTAATTGTGTACTTCCATAGTATCACCTTCTGAAGAATTCACCATAAGCCAATTTAAGAGATTCGAATGAAAGAGCAAGAACCCCCTCCGCAGAACACGAATAGACAGGATCCGACAATTGATTGGGTCGAAAATAGATATGGAGTTTTTCCTGGAGATCTGGAGCGTTACCGCCGTCCGGTAAGGAATAACGCGAGAGCGACTTCTCGAAAGAACCAACTACCTGATGAAGTCCGGGAGGGCTCACGTCAGCCGGGTAACGGTCAACGAAGTGATCGCGGCGTAGATGAGCGGAATGCTCGGGCCTTGAGTTCGACGCCCAGTAACACGAGTAGTCATTTCGGTCTCCAATGGCTATTCGTAGCCTTGGCGGTTTTTCTGGTCGTTGTTTTTGCTTGCGTTGGATCCTTCTTGTTACGAGGTAGTGAGACAACGCCGTCAACCCCCTCGGACCAACCGCCGGTCACAAATGAAACTGTTCCCCCCAGTGCTCCCGAAGGGACAACCTCTCCAGAGAACCCGGAAGGCAGCGCGACGGGTCCCCGGACGACAAATCCGCAACCTGAGCAGAATGATGAAGATGGCAAGGATTCCGACGTTGAGAAAACGGGGAAGGGGAGCGAAGGAAAAATAGTTGAAAGTAAACCACCTGCTAGCCGGGAAGCGGACTAAAAATCAAGGAACCTGTTAGCAGACCAAGGTTTTGATGTAGAAGCCGTTTTCGCTAGCTAAGGGTTTCGATTAGTGAAACTCTGAAAATAACTCAAACAGCGGAGTCTAAAATTTCCGAAAGCCTAAAAATTACAAGAACAGGGTGTAAAAATGGTAGAGAAAAAGACAGACAAGAAGACCAAACCAACCCTGATTCTAGCGACTCAACTTCGACACACAGTTGGGAAGACTATAGTGGTCCGGCTAATTCTGCCTACAAACCTGAGGAATATAACCCTGATAACCCGAATCACCAACCGTCATCCTCTAAGGCCTCCGCCGTAGAAAGTCAAACATCCCCAAACCGGAAAGTGAATATTAGGAATAACGTCAAGGGTGAATCGGGTAACGAAAGCGCTGGTGAAAGCGACCGTCGGCGAGAAGATGGTGAATCGCCCACCTCTAAAGACTCTGCTGGAGACGGTTCCGAAAACGAAGGTGAAAGCGCTAATGCAGCCCGTCCCGCTGACCTATCCTCTGGATCTCAAGTCGGTTCGGCTGCGTATAAAAGAGCTACATCCAACTCGAAAACCAGTACCTCTGGGGGAAAGGGCTGTGGAACGGCCGTTATTCTGCTTGTTGTTTTGGCAACTCTTGGGGGAATTTTTGTGGTCAATCGGCTTGGTAAGCACGAGTCGAAGAGTCCGGATCCGATAACGGTTGAAGAAACTACAACCGTAATGCATACGGAAACAGAGACGGAGACGACCGAGGATACGGAACCCGCCTTTTCTCCGCCTTCTCAAGCTAGTTACGTAGGAACGACTTCGTCTTACAGGGTCTATAAGTGGGGCAAAACGTCCGATGAGTTTGCGGACGCCATAGGTAAAGAACTGGACAGTGATAAAGGGAGTACCGCAGATCGTTCACCCAGCGTTTATAGCTCAGTGACAGGTCAAGCTTACACAGTAACGTGCGAGAGTCAGCGAGGAAAAGGATGGTATTGCTATACGGATACGAACGCAAACGTGGCCCTAGTCAATCGCTAACGAAGGCAGGCTAAGTTATGACATTTCCAAGAGAGGGTTACTCTCCACAAGGCTGGGAACGCAAGGACGATGGACAAGAGGAAAGTAAATTCGATAAAAATAAAAGAAAGGAGAGACAAGCTGGTGCCGTCACTGTCACTCATGTCGAGAGTATTTCCCAGAAGTACGATCGTTTACAGGAGCGGATCTTTAAGAGTAAATATAACATATCAGGTAGATCTAGCTTGATTGTAGTCCTCGTCGCAACATTATTGTTTACTAGTTCGCAAATGTTAGCCAACTCGTATGAAAATAACAGCCTCAATAAAAAGACTCCAGGTAAAGTTGATATGACAACATGGTCGAAAGTGGCTGAAAGCGACAGCTTTTCTGCATATATGAAAAAGGGAGAGTTGGATAATAAAAGCACCGCCCGCAAACTATCGGTGAACATAATGGATTCGATGAAACATGAGAAAAAGGCGTCGCGCTCAATTGACATGGACGTTTCGGTCGGCGAAAGGAATTATAAGGGATGGTGTGACTCAAAATATGATGAAGGCTTAGATTGGGAGTGTCTGTTGATGGATGGAAATATCGTCGAAGATTATACAATTGATTTAAAAGAAAAAGGAGGGCGCTGACTCTACTATGGATGCTAAAGTGCGAAATAAAATATGTAGTTCGGAATCATTGGATAATCGCGAGAAGATGTTTAAATCACGACGCACAGTTCTCTTGCTTAATATAATGCTTGTGTTGTCTTTTGCTATTTTCGCCGTTGGTTTAATCTACCTTGTTTTGCCGGATAGGGTGGTATATTTCCCAAGTAAGCTGGGTACGGTCTTACAGTATTTGGGGCTTTCTGTGGCGCTGAGGAATTCTGTATTTTTTAGAGATTACCATGGAAAAATTGTTTCCCTTGGACTTCTGCTCGTGACGCTTATTAAGGTAGGGGAGTGGTTGGTATATGCGGTGCCCTTATCGAGTCTTTCCAGCGAATTCGGATTAAGGTCACTTATGCCGACATTAGTTCTCGTTTCAGCCGTCATCAATTGTATACTCGTTTTCGGGCCTAAGTTTCTCCGTGAAGTCTAGCAGATTGACACTTCTCTGGCCGTGTTTTTCCTCCGGATGGTATACACTGGCGGGTCGGCGATAATTTACGTGGTTCTTTTGTTTGGCTTGTCAAGTTGGTAATAAAACGTTTGGGGGTGTTGTTATAGTGCTTGTCAAGTCTAGGGAAGTTTTTGTGTCCTCCTCAGGCGTTGTGATTGGGTAGGGGTTGTAGCCGACTGACTGGGGTGGCTTCAGTCGGCTGTGACTCGGCTTCGTAAAACGGGTTAGAAGTTATGCGAATGTGGGATGGTTCTCATTGTATAGGGCACCTGTCTTGACCACCGGGAACAGGACGTTGAGACGTTTGCGGGCAAGACATACCACGGCTGCGTTATGTCGTTTTCCTTCCCTGGTGTTTTCGCTCGTAGTATTGCCGTGAACGCTCGTCGTGTCTGATAGCCGAATAAGAGGACTGCCGGAGGCGCGTTCTTAGTTTTTTGTTGCCTGCCCGGTTCACGCTATGGGAATCGATTGATGTTCCCGACTGGTTCGTTGTGGAGCACAGGCCTGCGTATGAGGCCAGTTCGGCTGCTGTTGTGAAGTCACTGAAGTCGCCAATAGTCATCAGGATCTTTGCCGCAGTCGGCGGACCAACACCTGGCATCGACAGCAGCACGTGAGTCAGCGGGATCTGGTCGATGATGTCGAGGAACTCTTGATGTATCCGCGTGCGGTGATCCATTTTCGCAGTTGGTTGCTAGCAGCTAGCGATACCCCTAGCTCAGCTTCGATAGCGCCAGGAAGTGTGAGTTGTTGGCTGCTGATTGCCTCACATAGTGCGTCTATGATCGGTGCGGGGTTGCGTGCTGTGCGTGTCATCGCGAATGCGATGATACGGCCGCGTCCTAGTCGGCGGAGTTTGGTCGGGCCACCATAGTGGTCAAGCAGTTGTAGTATCAATCGGCGATGGATTACCGAACCGGGTAAGACGCGTTCGAATTCTGGGTAGGTTCCCACGAGGGACGAACGGATTTGGTTGATGAGCCTGGTGTAGGCGCGGGTGAGATCGTCATCGATGCCGCCTGCCGGTTTTGAGCTGCTGGAAGATTGGATCGGTGCGGTGGCGCCTTGTCAGGCGTCCGGGAGAAATCGTCCCTTGTCAGCGATGACAAAGGTATCGCGGATATCAGTTTTAGCGTTTCCCGCGTGGATGCGTGCACGTTGTCGCATCGATAGGACCGGGTAGGTATTTCACATCTGTGCCTGTGGCTTGAGCGACGGTGACAGTGAGCCTGCCGATGTTATTGGGTTGATCGACGACAACGAGGGTGGGGCTGGTCGTGGTGAATTGAGTGAAGAACCGGGTGAGTGTGGTGTCGGTGTGCTCGACTCGTTGGGATAAGACGGTGGATCCACTGCGGTTAAGGACGCAGACGTGGTGGAAGTATTGTCCTTTTGGCAACACCAATGACGTAGTCATATGTCATGGGTTTGTTCTTGCGATGAACAGTTGCTGGGTTGTGTTCGTTGCTGGGGAAAGTGGTTCGTCGGGCGTCACTGGTGGCTGGCATCCACATGACAAAAGAGGCCTTATCTGGTTGGGGTGGGGCATGTTCCTCTTGGCAGTGTGGGGCGCGCCACTGTCTTCGATGGCATCACCCCCGGATCATTAGACAGACGGGGACGGTAACAGAGCCATGCCGGATCCAGCGACTAGTTCCTTTCTTGAGAAGGAGGAACGAAACTCAAGTTTAGTGGGAGAAAATTAATCCCCACGGCCGCGATGTGAGGATGGTTCCTTCCAGACTGGAACTGATTAGAACGTAAGGGGTCGCTTGTCTTAGCTACTCCGAGGGTGATCTTGTGCTAGTGGCTGGAGTAGGAATAGGGCTGTGACATTGGTGCGGACACGTAGCGAGAGGTGTCCGCACCGCCTATTGCCGTATAAAGCCCTACGAACCTTAAAAGCTTGGTTATTTATTGGACCGGACGTCTGTATAAGTTAACCTAGTAGCTCGAGATCCCAGTAATCTAAAGCACCGCTAATCGACAATGCTCCGTCGCGTGTTGCGTCCTCCTCAAATCCATATGACTCAAGGCCGAGGGCAATCAGATCGTTTCCGCGCTGCAAGAATACCGGTCCACCAGAGTCCCCATGGTCTGCCGTTCCCTCAAATTCGAAAGCATTTTTATTTAGCTGGCCAAGAAATCCACCACAACTTAAACCCGTTCGATAGCCCATTCGGCAAACGCTATCATTTTCTCTAACGTTTTCGGGGGTTTCCCAATGTGATAACCTGTACACCTTTTTAAAGGCGATTATTGACGATTCCATGGGGGCTGAGTTCGCTATTTCTATCAAACCGTAATCCGCTGACGGGGTGCGGCCGGTAGAGTCGACCATGCGACCAAAGTTTACTAACTCGCCATCGGACGTTGAATATGCGAACACATCGCCTTTTTTCCCACAGTGACCAGCAGTTAAAACGAAAAGCCTATTTTGCTTACGAGCAAGATACCCTACGGAGCAAAATCCTGAATTGTTCTGGTTTGTTATTCGAGCTCCTGGTGTAATTCCATTTGAATATTTGAGCCACTCCAGCCCCTTGCTTCTGTGGAATATTCGTGACCTTTTTTCGAAATCGTTAAGTGAGTTTTCTGACCATTGTTTTGTTTCTTCTTTGGGGTAATCCTTTCCGATGTTATCGTCGCTTATATCTCCAGTCGTAGGCTGTGGCGTTTTGGTTGTTCTAGTCGGTGCTTCATTAGTTGATGACGGGTTTACATGAGTTGTATTTACCGTATCTTCCGATCTCGATTCGCTGCTCTGCGCAACGGTTTCATCATGAGGTCCTCTAGATAAGGCAAAAACTAGACCGCCACCCACGATGGCTACTACTAGTAAGCTTCCGACGACGATGAGAGCCGCAGTTAGACCTCTGCCACTTTTTTTCGGGGGGCCAGTATGTTGGTGGACCCCATAGGTGGTTGATTACTCTCCCCTGGAAATAGTGGATCTTGGGAGTTGTAAGTGGTATTTAGATCATCGAACGAATCGGAGAGAAAAGGGTCGTTACCTTGGTAACTATTGTGCGGTTCGCACGGGTCATACATGACTTTTCCTACGTTAGGGTGGCGTTCTAAAATCCCCGCTGAGTCTTGTGACGCATCTCAGCGGGTTAGATGTGTAATACCAGGGTTAAAGATCGGGTTGCGAGCCAATGTTGAATGAATTGTTTTACTCGCATAGATTTTGTTTACTTTCTTTTTATGAAATTCTCATTCCTTGACTACGATAGTGTTGGCCCACCTGTCGTGAAATCCCTGCAAGTTCGGTGGGTTATTAACACCCACGGCTGCAGCAATAGCAAGGATGAGTGATAGTGGCCCTCCCAGGAATGGGATGTAAGTGACCCACCACCAGCAGTAGCGCTTATACACCTGACCGATCGTAAGGGGCGCATTGGTTGTGCTCAGGGTTCTTATCCTCAGCGCCTTCTTACCGAGTGTCTGACCTGAGCTCGCTTCCATATTGATTATCAGGAAATGGAAAATGGCGAATGTGATAATGAGGGCGAGAACCGCCACGATAACCATACTAGCTATTGCAGGCCCAGGGTCTTCAGTGGAATTGCCCGTCATCACATTCATTATGATTCCGATTATTATGATGGGAATTATTCCAGCAAAAAAAGCAGATCATTTCGTCAATAATTGCGGCTCCTAACCGAGGCCCAAATGATGCGCCTTGGAGGTGTGCGTATCCCGGACCGTTTAATCCGGATTGATTCATGTAGCCCGGTTGTGGCATAGATCCGATTGGACTGCCGGCTGCTTGAGGCCCGTTTGGATTGCCGTTCGGCGGTTGAGATGGAGGAAAATTCGGTTGTTGTTCGTTCCGTCCGGCATAGCCATCGTTAGTAGGTTCAAAATCAGGTTGATACCCGCCATTAGGAAAAGAATTAGTCACTTTGGCTCCTCACTCAAGTATCTGTGGGCCGACCCTTTCGGCCGGTTCATTTATGAGTGCACCAAATAGGACTAAATGTTCCGTCCATTTCTATGAGAATTTTTGTGGAGGGTTTCGTAGTGCGGCATCAAGCAATGGATGCACTGGCGAGCGGGGAGATCTCGTGATGTCGCGCAGGAGACCGTGTTAATGCCTTATTGAGGGCTAGCCATGACAAGCCCCATGGTCGTTTTGCTCGCTAATCGGCGTGAACAATTGCTATCGGACCCACTCTCAAGGGACTTAGTCGGCAGATTCGGATATTGGGGGGAACAGGTGAAAGCAAGGAGTCGAGTATCGATGTTCGTTCCAACACCTACCCGAAACCTCTTTACGTGAGATGTGGCAAACGCTCTTCTCCATCCGCTTCGGGCGTCGTTGATAACTGCGGGAATTGGTCAGCTGCTTTGGAAAACGCACGTGTTAGATGGTCCAATGTCTGTCCGGCTTGGCCAGATTTGGAGTCTCGGAGGCTGCGGCTTAACTCGATTTGTAGGACAGAATGTCCCTGTTTCTGCAGGTAATCGGTCACAGTGTAACCGGACTCCGCCTCAAATTTGTCTTGCGACACATGACCTTCAAACTCGTCTTGCAAAGCCCCAACGATCGCATCCGTCGACTCTGATGGTTTATCACCCGCACCGGCAGATACAGGTTCGTCTAGCGAAGAATCTTTCATCCCATGAATTTCAACAATGACGGCATTCTTGGGGAGACGATCGATGATCCGTGTGAATTCATCATCCCTCGTAGACCAATTCTTATTCCAATCTGAAACCTTGCCTGTCGTTGTTAACGATGAAGCGCCCATGCGGTCGGCCACAATCTCAGTAATGCCGCCGGTGTACAGGTCAGCCGGTTTCCGTTTGCCATCGCGAATCTGGGTTGTGGCATGAGGGGCGATTAAAACAAGAGGTGAGCTTGCTGTCCTATCCACCCACCGCACCGAATCGGCCTTTCCAGCGCCATCATTGTGATTAGCCTGGTACTTTGCATTCCGCTCGATGAGCTCCGCAGTTCCCGAGTCGTGGGTTGTCGCAGATTCTGAAGTTCCGGAATAGGAAGCAGCAGATTGAGTCGTCGCTGAAGCCCCGGATATGGGTGACGCTCCAGAAACAGATGCGTGTGCCGATCCTAAAGTTCGCTCACTTACCGCCCCATGAATAAGAAATGTGCCAGCGAGGCCGAGAGTCAGCCCCAACGCTACCCCTGATTTTTTATTGCTTAATAGGGGGCCACGTTGATCATTGGAGCGGTGAGCTCTTCTGGTGTACCCGTTGGCGGATTCTGTTGAATTGGTGGGGCTTGTCAAAAGCTTTTCCGAGGGCTGATGTCGGCGAATAGACCGGCTATGGAGAGACTGATTATGAATAGGTTGATTACTACGCATACCCAGACATTAATCCAGAATTGACACTGAAAACCAGTAATTGTGATCGGCGCGACTCTGCTGCAAGGGCTGCATTTCCGCTGCTTAGCGGCCTATATCGGGTTTAATAGACCTCAGAGTCACACCGACGGGCTACGCCAATACCGACCACACGCCAGGGGCCGACCATGCCACTAAGGCTTAGGCCGTTGCGTCCACCTTTTCTTGCTTTTCTTGTCGCGTCGCCCATTCCAGAAGCTGGAATAGGTTCTGGTAATTCTGGCCAGTTGCCTCGGTCATCCCCTGCTCGCACGTCCGGTTGATCGATGCGTAAGCAGAGTACGGCCGCTCATTGACCTCATGCGCTTCCGCTCGCGTTGCACTCTTCGTCAGCTCAGGGTGAAGCATTCCACGGTCACCCGCATACGCGCAGCAACCCCAATGCTTCGGCACCGTCACATTCCGGGCGACAACGCGCGCGATCGCGCACATCTCGTCGATAAGACCTAAATGGGTCAGCGAACACGTCGGGTGGAGGACCAGAGAATCCAACTGTCGCTTCGCTTTCACGTGGGAGAGCAGGTAGCGCACACAGAATTCGACGGCATCCATCACCTGCACGTTCTCCCACTTAGGGTCGCAGGCCGCGGCCTTCGTAACAGTGTTCCGCATGACCTGAATGCCCTCTGTACAGGAAGCAGCATCGCACACGATCGGTAGGCGACCTTCCTCCGACGCCTCCCACAGCCTAGAGAGCACGCGTGCGCGCATGACCTCGTAGCCCTCCAGCATGCCCTTGGACTTCCACGGTGTACCGCAGCACATGCCACCGATACCGTTCGGGGTGCGCCAGGTGAGCCCCGCGCGCCGCGCTACCGTCTCGAAAGCCTTGGTCGCGTTCATTGCTCGCTTTCCGTCGCCATCAATGCCGCCGAACATTTCGTTCACACAGGCTGGAAAGAAAACAAAATCCGCGTGGTCGGTGGAGACATCGTGGCGCAGAGGGCCACCTTGGGGCAGCGCACTCTTATAGAGAGGCATCGTGTCATCGCCGACCACTTTCCGCGCAACCCGCGTGGCAGCCGTCGGCAAGGATGACGGAACGGCATACGCGGCAGTCATCGCCAGCGAACCAGCTTTGGCACCCAGGTTCCACCCGTGTGCGGCGGCCTTCCAGCCCTTTTGGGCGACATTGCCGGCACTTTTCGCCCGCAACTGGCGGATCAAATCGCCCGTGTTGATACCCACCGGGCACCGCGTGAGGCACATCCCGTCTACCGCGCACGTATCCTGCCCGTCGTACTGCCACCGCTCCTGCAGCTCCGTGGCCAGCTTTGTGTCGCCGCGGTTCTTCGCCGCAGTAATTTCACGACGCACAACAATCCGTTGGCGTGGCGTCAATGTGAGGTTTCGTGACGGGCACACCGGCTCGCAATACCCACACTCAACGCACCGATCCGCCACCTTTTCGATCCGGTCAGCCACCTTCAGATGCTCAACATACTCATGCGGATCGTCGGTAATAATAACCCCGGGATTGAGCATTCGCTTCGGATCAGCCGCGTCTTTAATCCGGCGCATAATCTGGTACAACTCCGAACCAAATTGGCGCTCAATAAACGGAGCCATAATGCGCCCCGTTCCATGCTCGGCCTTGAGTGAACCGTTATAACCCAGAATGACGTCAACCATATCCTCGGTGAAACGCTGATATCGCTGAAGTTTCTTTACATCCCGGAATTGTTCATTTAGGAGGAAGTGAACATTGCCATCTTTTGCGTGGCCAAAAATAACGGAACCAGGATAATCGTGGTTTCGGAAAAGGTGCGTGAGATCATTGCACGCCCGGCCCAAATCCTGGACCGGCACGACAACATCCTCCAGCAAGGCATTCGTCCCACTCGGCCGGGCTCCAGCAACGGCCGCATACAAATTGTTTCGCGTTGCCCACAAGAGATTACGTTCTTTCCTATCCGACGTCATCTCGTGGGGCACCGCCAAGGGCATTGCTTCAAGGTGGGGGAGCGCAGCCGAATACCGGTCGCGCAGCTCGTCGTCGCTGTCCCCGGTGAACTCCACTAGCAGCGCAGCGTGATTCTTCACGTCAATTTCGCGAATTGAACGTGCTACCGATCCCGTTCGCTGTGCCACTTTGAGGCTCGTCGCGTCCAACAGCTCAGCAGTTTGAAATCCATCCGCGACCAATTGAGGAACTGCCGATGACGCGTCGATCAGATTAGAGAAAACCAAGAGCCCAGTAGAAACTCGTGGTTTTACTTCCAAGGTATTGAACGTAGCCTCGGCAATATACGCCAGAGTGCCTTCCGAACCAATTAAGAGGTGCGTGAAAATATCGAGTGGGGACTCATAATCCAGGAACGAATTTAAGCCATACCCCATGGTGTTCTTCATCGAGTACTGGTGCTTGATCTTCCGCACCAACTCAGGGCTCGACGTAATCTGCCGACGCATCTGAACGAGAGCATCAAACAACTCGGGCTCCTGCGTGCGGAACTGTTGTTCAGCATCGTGGTCAGCTGAGTTAATGACAGTTCCACTAGGAAGAATAAATACCAACGAATCCAGCGTCTGATAGGTATTGAATTGCGTACCGCAATGCATCCCTGACGAATTATTCGCGACCACGCCGCCAATCGTGCACGCACTTGACGACGCAGGATCTGGGCCTAGCTTCCGCTTGTATAGCGACAGATAGGCGTTGACCATTTGGATCGTCGCACCGGGCTGAACGCGCACTTTGCGGCCATTATCCAGAACCTCGATGTCTTGGAACCGCCGTCGGGTATCGACCATCACCGCGTCAGTTGTCGCCTGCCCGGACAGGCTGGTCCCTCCAGCTCGGAAGCTGACCTGCAAGTTGCACCGGTCGGCGGCAGCCATGATGCGGGCCACCTGGCCGGCACTGTCGGGGCGCATGATTCCCTTCGGAACGAGCAGGTAGTGTGAGGCATCGTGCGCTTGCGCGATGCGGGACAGCCCGTCGTCCGCATAGTCAATATGCTCCTTGCCGTCCGACTGAAGGGTGTTTAGAAAACGCCGGAATTGTGGGTCCTCATCGGCGTGGGGATGAGTGATGGGGGATTCCGCCTCCGTGACAGGGGTTGAGGTCGGATCCATATGTGTCGTCGTCATGATCCTTAGTCTAGGAATGCAATCCAAAAATCCATACACCGGTGGCTCTGGATCGTGGCACGTCACACCCATAAATGCTTCATGAAAGTGGGTCCAGCTGCCGACTAGATATCAGTAGCCTCCTGTCGGTCTGTCGCGCATTGATGAGTCCCCTGCGAGATATTTTCCGCCATTTAGTTGACAAGTCACCAAAAGATGAGCAATATGGTTGATGTGTCACATAAAGTGGCATGGGCACAACGTGTCAAGCACTTAAAAAGGAGAAAATAATGTCCGACCTGTCCACCATTAACGGAAGCTACGACATTGATGCATCGCACTCGCGTTTAGGATTCGTCGTTCGCCATGCCATGGTGACGAAAGTTCGCGGATCGTTCTCGGACTTCACCGGAAAAGCCTCCGGCGACGCCTCCGATCCGTCGTCAATCAAGGTGAATGTGACAGCACAAGCTGATTCATTTACCACTGGTAATGAGGACCGTGATAAGCACGTCAAATCAGGCGATTTCCTGGACGTGGAAAACAACCCAACGTTAACATTCACCTCCACCTCGGCGGAGATTAAAGGAGACACGCTGGAACTTACCGGGGACCTTACTATTAAAGGAACCACCCAATCTGTGACGATTCCGTTTGAATTCGGCGGCGAGGCCAAAGATCCATTCGGCAACGTGCGCGTTGGGTTCGAAGGTGCCATCACCATTTCTCGAAAAGACTTCGGATTGTCCTGGAATGCGGCCCTGGAAACTGGCGGAGTATTAATTTCCGACGCCGTTGCGCTGGAATTAGAAATCAGCGCAATAAAGAAGTAAGCGCAACCAAGAAACAATAGTTAGTGAGGGCGCTTAACTAACTAATCATCGCCGGCGGAATGCCCGTCGGCGGTATGTTGCCGGTGGTGTTACCCCGTCAGTGGTGGTATCTCACCGGCGTTTTATTTCTGTTGTTGGTTCTGTCGCTATATCGACACCGTCGGTACGTTGTTGCGCGTTGATCATTGCGGATGCGCGACTGGTAGGGGGCACACTTTTTACAGGTGGCACGGTCTCGCCATTCTATGTAGAAAAGTGATATGGCTACTAAAGCAAAGGAATTTGTCCGACAGTACGCAACAAAGACCGACGATAACCGCAAGCCAACCCCTGATCCGGCGGAGGATAATGCCTTTTTCCCCTCGGCATACTCCCTTGAACAGTACACCGCAGATACGACCGACTTCTCCGGCCTCGCCAGCGAAGACACGTACACCGGTGGCCGGTGGAAAGTCCTCGTTATTGCAACCGAAGAGCGCTACCTACCGATGCAGAACGGCACGTTCTTCTCTACCGGCAATCACCCCGTGGAAACGCTCCTTCCCCTCTATCACATGCACAAAGCGGGGTTCGGGGTCGATGTCGCGACTATCTCGGGCAGCCCGGCGAAATTCGAATGGTGGGCGTACCCGTCGGCGGACGACGCCGTTAACGACGCGTGGGATGCAACGAAAAGCGCTTTTAAACAGCCCAAGAAGCTCAGCGACGTCGTTGCACAGGGGCTCGATGATTACGCCGCAGTCTTTATTCCAGGTGGCCACGGTGCCATGAATGGTGTGCCGTCGGACAGTTCAGTAGGTGAAGCGCTGCGCTACTTTCTGAACAATGATCGGCTCATTATCACGCTGTGTCACGGCCCAGCAGCACTCTTAGCGGCAGGTATCGGGGCCGATGAGAATCCTTTCGCCGGATATAGCGTCGTGGCTTTCCCGGATGCCCTCGACTTCGGCGCCAATATTGAGATTGGCTATTTACCTGGCGAGATGCCGTGGAAGCTGGGGGAGAAGCTCCAGGAAGCCGGTATCACCATTTCCAACGAGGACATGTCCGGAGCAACCACGCGGGATAGGAATCTCTTGACAGGGGATAGCCCTTTAGCTGCGAACGCTTTAGGAAAAGAAGCGGCGCTCGCCTTGTTGGACAAATTTAACGGCTAGGCATAATTAAGTTACCGACACTGTAGCTACGAGCGGCCGAGTGAGGTAGGTTAGCCTCATGATCCCCATGACCGCTCCCCGTCGCACAGTGTTCTCCTTGTGCGTTATCCTCACGGCCGCGATCACGCTATTGCTGTCGTCCCTGCCCGCCCACGCTGGTGATGCTCAATCCCCAGTGACCGCCGGATCATCGTCCACCGACGGCCCGCTCCCAGTCATCTACGTCTCCGCATCCAACGAATCACGGAGTTCTGCAGAAGCATATGCAGATAGTCTGCGTAACCACGGTTTAGACGTTCATGTCTTCATGACATGGGAACCAGACGATCCCTCCACCAGCCCTTATGTGACTGTTAAAGGCAACTCGGCGCGCCTGGCCACCTTCGTCGACAAGCTGAAACAACAAACCGGACACGATAAGTTCGACGTCGTCACGTGGTCCCAAGGTGGACTCGTCACTCGGTACTGGCTCAAAGACTTTGGCGGTGCCGATTTCGTCCGAAAAGCCGTGATACTTTCCGGGATGATCAAGGGGTCGCCCCATCACGCCGATGCCCTTCGCAAAGGCCAATGCCCGCCACCGAATGCGCGACTTTATGTCCCTCAGGAGCTGCTCAAGAGCCCCAGTGACACCTGCTTAGAGATGTCATCGGAGGGCGAGAGCATTCGTTCACTCAACACCCCGTCGGAAGCGCTGCCGGGTATCAAGTACTACGCCGTCACGACGAAACAGGAAATCAACGCCGCCCCCTATGGCATCAATCTCATGGACGGCCCGGGCGACTACACCAATATCATCACGCAAGATCTGTGCCCGAATGACATTGTCGGGCACGGTGGGCTAACCAAACTCCCATCTATGCAAGCGTTGGTTTCTAACCTTCTGAAAGACGACAATCCGACGATGCCCTGCATGGCACCCGATTCGCCTAATGGCCTGCCGACGTTAGGGGAGATCATCCCGCCTCTCACCTCAGCGCCAAGTTTCGGCTAAGACGCCTCAAGTGCGGGGCTGCGTTACGTCCGGGACGCCTACCCCGCGTGGCGGGTGAGTTCCGCCGACATACGAGGAACCATCTCATTGTCGACGGCACGCTCGTCAACCCAACCCAAGTGGTTATTCGGCATTAACCCGTAGAGGCGCTTGCCGGGGCCCAACGTGGCGGGGCCGGACGCTGTCACCATCGTCGATGCAGACTGCACATCCCATTGGCGCTCAGTCGTCGGCTGGCCATAGAAAATTTCGACCACGCCGCTGGCGTGCGCGCACACGAATTCGATCTCATCTTTATCGTTAATACGCCAGAACCCCGATTCCCGCTCATCGGGCCCGGAGGCTTCGCCTTCTTTATTTATCCTCCATGTACGTGACTCATATGACAGATAGTTCTGGCCATCATGAGCAAAAGTAATTTGTTGCCCAAAGGGATATTCTTCGCCCGTCGATAGATCCCGAGCTTGCCCTTCGCCCCGCCAGACCCCAACCAGGGGAAGAAGCGCCAGAAGGCCATCGTGAAGAGACGGGCCCTGGCGTAAATTCGCCGTGTCATCCGGAATAGGAAGATCACCAAAAACAGGGATGTTACGGCTGGCCGTGGTTTTGGCCTGCTCCGCAGCGCGATTCACGGCCTCATTGCCGTTGAGTTTGTGCCCCTGCGGTGTGCCCTCACCAGCGGAAGCGTCGCTGGGGGAGTGATCTGCCTGCCCCGCGGAACCAGTTCCGGGAACACCGAATTTCTGTGCACTGTCTTTGTCGTTTTCAGCCATGGTGCCCAGCGTACCGGAGGGGTAGGACTCACCACGTCCCCGTCCTCGCTACTCCTTACTCTTTGTCGTTTTCGTATTTCGCTTCCTCAGGTTCCTCCCGAGCCATGGGCGCCAGATCCGACAAATTAATCGTCACATTTTGTTGGCTAGCCTGCAGGAAAATAGACCCGCCTTCGCAATAAATAAAATCAGGACGTGCCCGAAGTGGAAGATATTTCCCTTCTAATTGTAGGGAAAAGGCTTTCTTTATTTCATCCCGAATGTCTTCCGGGATCTCCCGCCCCTTCACAACCGGGGCATCCTTATCCCTGCTGGCCGGCCCGTCGAGAACCTCGTAGGCATCCATGGAAATAACGTCGGCTTTAATTCGCAGCCGAACTGCAACTGTAGCTGGCTTATCTAGCCCACCAATAGAACCACTAAACACCGAATCCGATTCCTGACCACCGTTCGGCGCTGTATTCGCCAACCGTCGGATAGTTAGATCGGTAATCCCGAGACGCTCGCCTAAAGCTAATCCGTCCAGCGATAGCGTCGTCGATACGGTCTCAACCGGAGCATTCTCAATCCGTCCGTGGAGAATATCGTGTGTTGACGCCTCAATATTCGTTGCCGAGGATTGGACAGTCACCAAACCAAACCCAGGAACGTCGAGATCTTGTGCATCGACAGTGAGCGACGATAGCTTCCCGCGCTCAGCTTCATACAAGAAAGGAAACCCCCCGGCTGTCACATCGGGCTGCACAGGCAAATTGGAGTAGTGCTGCAGTTCACGCGAGATACGCGACTCCGTCCGAGCTGCTACCAATGAATCCCCCACCCATGCGCATACGCCGAGAACCATCACAACGATAGCGACGATGATGCCTACTTTGTGCACCCTCCGCCGGTGGCGAGACCGCGTCTTAACGGGCACCGAACCGGCGGGCGAAGAAGGCTGATGAGTCACCCCTACAGTTTTACCGGTTTCCCCGCTATTCATCGAACCTACAAGAAAAATAGACTATCCGGTTCGGTCAATGGGGCGGACTGGGCTAACGTGACCCAGTATTGAGCTGTTGAGCTAGTCAACGAAAAAGGATTACATCGTGAGGATAGCGTTACTCACCAATGCCACAAGCGTGGCCGACGTACTCCCGCCCTTGGCACTCTTGCCACACGAGACCGTCATTTTTCCTCCCGACGCTACGTCCTCACGACAACTTGACGACGTCGAACTCGCGGTGATCGACGTCACGGGCTCCGACCTCCTCGGCGCCAGGGAGCTCTGCCGGACCGTGGCCGCTGCTCACCCTGATATGCCCGTGGCCGTTGCCATCGCAGAAACCAGCCTGATCGCCCTTGATTCCTCCTGGGCTGTCGACGAATTCCTCCTAGCTAGCGCTACGCCGGTCGAAATTGACGCGCGCTTCCGGCTTCTGCTTACCCGTCGGCCAGTTCCCGTTAATGAGATCGACGATTCCAACGTCGTTACTGTTGGAGAACTTGTCGTTGATGACGCAACATACACTGCTCGTATCCATGGCACCCCGCTGGATCTGACGTATAAAGAATTTGAATTGCTCCGCTTTCTGGTTCAACACTCCGGGCGCGTGTTCACCCGAAAGCAGCTTTTGCAAGAAGTATGGGGGTACGACTTTTTCGGTGGAACCCGAACTGTCGACGTGCATGTTCGGCGGCTTCGCGCCAAGCTGGGCACCGAGTATGAGGGAATGATCGCTACTGTTCGTAATGTTGGCTACAAGGCTATCGACCTTGACGCATAATCGGGACATGCCCGAAACTATGACTCGCGCCTGAACCCCGGTAGCCTGTGCGACGAAAGCCAAATAAGCGAGCACGAAGCTGGCGACCATCAGTCGGGCTGGTGCCACCCAGTGTTCGGCCACATTCGATCACAACAGTACATAAGCGCAGAACTCGGAAATGAGTGAGGATTGTAGCGATGGCAGACGCATCCACCTTCAACGCACAGCCGTGTGACATCATCACCCAGCTGGTGTTAGGACCAGTTTCTCCCCGGGTTCGCAATGCTCGACAGGCGTCAGCCGATCGATGGATGGAAATCGAAACAATTCTGCACGAGAGCACCCGGCATGACGGCGTCGCACCGTTTTCCGAACAATTCTTGCGCGGAATGGAGGAACCGGACCTTCATCATTGGCACGCGTTAGTCAGGGTCGATGGGCACGTACGTGGCATTGCAGCCGTTGATCCTTCTGGTCCGGCCGTCGAACTCGCCGTTCATCCCTCTTATCGACGAGGCGGGCTGGCTACAGCGTTGCAGCGTGCGGTTCGTGCCCATGCGTCGTCTCTCGGCCTGGGGGATGAACGTGATATTCACACCAACGGGATTGGATTGACATGGTGGGCGCACGGCGACCTCCCCGCTGCCCGGGCGGCGGCTGAGCACATTGGTGCTACCGCTGATCGTGAACTCCTCGTGATGGAGCTTCCTGGTTCTGCCGGGAAAGACGAGTCTGACGACAAACCCGTTGCTCAGGCAGCTGCAACGCTACCTGATGATGTCACGGTTCTCAGCTGGACGGAATCAGCCCGTCGATGGGGGAAAGATGCAGTTGATGCTGCATGGCTGGCTGTCAACAATGAGGCCTTTGACTGGCACCCCGAACAAGGCGGGTGGGATCAGTCACGCTTGGATCAGGCCCGGAGAGCATCATGGTACGACCCCGACGGTGTCCTTTTACTTTGGGGGAGTGAGGGCGATGGTAGTGGGGGATCAGCCGACGGTGTCAGCAAGAAGGACGAAAATACTGATCAGCTTCCCCCTCTTCTAGGGTTCCACTGGACGAAATTAGTGTGCGAGGGTGACGACGAAACCGGGCGCAAGGTTGGAGAGGTTTATGTGATCGGGCTCGCTCGGAAGGCCCAGGGGCGAGGTTTAGGTCGCGCTTTAACAGCGAAGGGGATCCAGTACTTAGCCAGCAATGACGCAGCTTACGTCGAGCTCTATGTCGAAGCGGATAACGCGCCCGCTGTTCATGCCTACGAGGCGCTCGGATTCACGGTGGTTGAGCGCCACACAGCATGGAAGTTCTGAGTGTTCACTCTCTGTTCATCTTGAATCTGCTCACTGGCAACCTCCACGGGTTACTTTCAAACCTGAATCCGCATGTGTCGGAATCAGTAGGTGCCGAACGAGGCAGATGATGAAGTCAACCATCCGGCGTGGCTCGTTCTGCTCCTCACCTGGCGAAATCCCTGAGTCCCGGAGGAAAAGTGAACAGGAAACAAGTAGGACGCTGTACTGCCCTGGCTACCATCGCAGCCGTCTCAGCCCTCACTATGGTGGGCTGTAATAGTGATGACAATAGCGCGGACGGTGGATCCTCGTCGTCTAATGGAGATTCGAACCTCTCTGGAACCACCGGACAGCTCACCGCAGAGGGCTCATCCGCTCAGCAGAAAGCCATGAGTGTGTTCTCTGCGAAATACTCTCAAGCAGTTCCCGGCGCACAGTTCTCATACAACAGCACGGGATCAGGCGCTGGTCAAAAACAATTCGTAGCCGGACAGGTCAATTTTGGTGGGTCAGATTCGCCTCTTGACGATAGCCAAATGACTGAGGCGAAAGACAAGACCTGTAAATCCGACGTTTGGCAGCTTCCTATGGTGATTGGGCCCGTGGCCGTTGCTTACAAATTAGATGGTGCTGACAGCGTCGCGTTGAGCCCCGAGGTCATTGCCAAGATCTTCAAAGGCGAGATCAAAAAGTGGAATGATGACGCCATTAAGAAGCTCAATGATGGAGTTAATCTTCCTGATAAAGACATCAAGGTTATCTATCGTTCGGATGAATCGGGGACCTCAGATAACTTCCAAAAATTCCTGAAGGCATCCGCGCCGGGACAGTGGGATTCCGAGGGGAAGGCGTTTCCCTCCACTACAGGGTCCGGGGCGAATGGCTCATCCGGTGTTGTCCAGGAAGTTGGAGCCACCGACGGGGCTATCACTTATGTGGAAGCCGGGTTCGCCAAAGAAGCTAATTTGAAAGAGGCGGCGATCGATTTCGGGCAGGGGCCTGTCGAACTCAATAAAGAGACCGTCGGCAATGCCTTAGATAAACTCACATATAAGGGTGAGGGCAACAACATGGTCGTCGATACCGATGCCCTTTTCGGTCTGAAAGAAAAAGACAGCTACCCGTTGTTCCTCACCACATATGAACTGGTGTGCTCGAAATACCAAGATTCGTCCACCGGTGATCGCGTCCGCGACTTCCTTACCGTCGCCATCAATGATGGGCAGGACTCGAACTTGGAAGATCAGGGCTATATTCCGGTCACGGGTCAATTGAAAGACAAATTGACCAGCGCGATTAAAGAAATCAAGTAATCCGAGGGAATGCGCGTAGTTTCAGTTACTGTGGACTACGCGCTCCCAAGATGCAGCCAAGCACAAACGTTCCTATAGACCCGAATGAGTGCAGAGACACCAATGACCACTCCATCTAGCACCGGAGCTGCGACATACCAGCCTGCCGGATCCCATCTCCCATCCGCCGCTGACCAGGCAGGGCTATCATCACCTGGTAACGGAACTATCCCGCCGAAGGCCCAAAGCGGCCATAACGCACCAGGAAAAGTCCGCGCAGGCGACCGAATCTTCCACGGCCTGGCGACGGGATCAGCAATGATGATCACCATTATCATCGCTGCTATTGGAGCATTTTTGCTGTGGCGTGCCATCCCCGCTCTACGGAACAACACCGAAAACTTCTTCACCTACAGCGGTGATTGGAATACTGCAACAACGTCGGCAATGCATTTCGGTATCCCGAACCTGTTCTTCGTCACCGTGACGGTGTCCTTGGTAGCCCTTGTTTTGGCGATGCCGGTAGCGCTGGGGATAGCAATCTTTTTAGCGCAATATTGTCCTCAGCGATTCGTAAAACCGATCGCATTTGTTGTTGACCTTCTAGCGGCCGTCCCCTCTATTGTTTTTGGTTTGTGGGGTGCCCAAGTTCTGGGGCCAAAACTCGGAGGCTTCTATGAATGGATTCATTCCTGGGCAGGTCAGTTCATTCTTTTTAAAACCTTTGCTAATTCTCCCGCTTTCGCAACAAGCAGGAACCTGTTGACCGGTGGAATCGTCTTGGCCATCATGATTCTCCCCGTGATCGCGGCTACAGCGCGAGAAGTTTTTGTTCAAACTCCTCAAGGCCACATTGAATCTGCCCTAGCATTAGGGGCAACACGATGGGAAGTTGTCACTTTGACCGTTTTACCTTTCGGTTTCTCGGGTTATATTTCCGGAGCCATGCTGGGGTTAGGACGAGCCCTGGGCGAAACAATGGCGCTGTACTTAGTGATCTCACCGAGCTCAGAATTTCGTGGTTCCCTCTTCGATGGTGGCACAACGTTCGCCACGGCCATTGCGAACGCTGCTCAAGAGTTTAATAACAACATTCAGGCTGGCGCCTACATTTCAGCTGGCCTCGTTCTCTTCCTTTTGACGTTTGTCGTCAACGCTATCGCCCGGGCCATTGTGGCGAAGAGATAAACCTCGACCCGACACACCAGCTATCAATTACGCAAAGTAGGGAGCGCCACGATGTCACACGCGGTCTCATCGCCAGCATTACAACCACGTATTTCTCCTCATCAAAAAATCGAAACATCAACAACCTTTACTGCTATCTCGACCCGTCGAAAAGTGACGAATGAAATGGCGCGGGTTCTTGTCTTTGCAACGGTGATCGTCGCATTCATTCCGTTGCTATGGGTGCTGTGGGAGCTGATCTCACGCGGTGCTGCTGTCACCTTGAGCTCCAGCTGGTGGATGAAATCCCAGATGGGCATCATCGAATCTCAAGCAGGTGGCGGTGCCTATCACGCGATCATGGGAACACTCATTCAAGCGCTCATAACGTCAGCGCTATCGATCCCCATTGGTGTGCTGACGGGAATATATTTAGTTGAATACGCGGGGGAATCCCGTCTGGGCAAAGTGACTACCTTTATGGTGGATATCTTGACGGGCGTGCCCTCAATCGTTGCGGCGTTGTTTATCTATTCGCTATGGGTAGTGCTCTTCGGATTTGAACGCTCGGGTATGGCAGTTTCTCTTGCTTTAGTTCTGCTTATGGTTCCGGTGATTATCCGGAACACCGAAGAGATGCTGCGGGTTGTTCCTCAAGACCTGCGGGAAGCAGCGTACGCATTAGGAGTCCCGAAATGGAAAACTATTGCCCGCATTGTCCTCCCTACTGCAATGTCCGGCATTATCACGGGAATCATGTTGTCGGTTGCAAGAATCATGGGTGAATCAGCGCCCGTCCTCATCTTGGTCGGATATAACGTCGGTACGAATTTCAATCCGGTCGAAGGTCCACAAACGTCACTCCCACTCATGATGTTGGCCATGTATAAAGCTGGAACCACGGGTGCAGCCGTCGACAAGATGTGGGGTGCGGCCTTCACACTCGTCATCATTATTGCTGTATTGACTATTGCGGCTCGGCTTATTTCTCGCCGATTCTCGGTCAAGACATAAGAACGTCAATTCGGACAATTATCTGCACACGGTTACAAGGAGAACGGTCACGATGGCTAAGCGCTTAGATCTAGAAGATGTCAATATTTATTACGGAGATTTCCACGCGGTGCAAGACGTCACCATGCATGTCCCTCCGCGATCTGTGACCGCCTTTATCGGACCATCGGGATGCGGTAAATCTACCGTGCTCAGGACAATTAACCGGATGCATGAAGTGACGCCCGGGGCATATGTCACTGGGTCGATCAAACTAGACGGCGAAGATATTTACGACGCCAAAGTAGACCCCGTCGCTGTGCGAAACGCCATCGGTATGGTTTTCCAAAAAGCGAACCCTTTTCCAACAATGTCCATTGAAGACAATGTCGTCGCGGGATTAAAACTATCTGGCGTCAAGAACAAAGCGCGTTTGAAAGAAGTGGCCGAACGGTCGCTGCGCAGTGCGAACCTGTGGGATGAGGTGAAAGATCGGCTGGATAAACCAGGTGGAGGACTGTCCGGTGGCCAGCAGCAGCGACTGTGCATCGCGCGTGCGATAGCGGTGGAGCCAGAGGTGCTGCTCATGGACGAGCCCTGCTCTGCGCTTGACCCCATTTCCACGTTGGCGGTGGAAGATTTGATTCACGAACTGAAGAAAGAATTCACCATCGTCATCGTTACCCACAACATGCAGCAAGCTGCGCGCGTCAGCGACCAAACAGCGTTTTTCTCACTCGAATCGACGGGTAAGCCAGGTCGGCTCGTCGAAACTGGGCCGACACAGGAAATCTTCGAGCGCCCCAAGAGAAAGGAAACGGAAGACTACATTTCCGGTCGGTTCGGATAGCAACCCTCACTAGTAGACCGTGCAGGGTAGCCCGACAGGGCACAGCGCCCGCACAGGTCCGGTTGTCGAAACATACTGTCGTGAAAAAGTGACAGGGCCCATACTGCGCCACGGGCAAAGACATGAGATAGTCATAGGGGTGTGCAACCACATCCGCGTTGGCTGGACAAGGTGGGGTGGTTGCGGACCGGTGTTCGCGGGCACAGCGCCCGACACAACAGGTAGCTCACGCGGACATCCAGATCAGAGGGCGAACTGGGGGTCATTCGGGCCTAGGGGAGTCCTGCAAACTTGTCAACGTAACCGCACGGTGGCGTCATGACGTGTCCCGAACAGGAGAAAACATGGGCCGACAATCAACTCCGCACATCAACCCGAACGGCTTACCCATCGCCGAGACAATCCTCCTGCCCGGCGACCCGCTCCGCGCAAAATTCATCGCAGAGACCTACCTCGACGACGCCGTCCAGTTCAACTCCGTCCGCAACGCCTTCGGATACACCGGGACTTACCAGGGCAAAGAAGTCTCAGTGATGGGGTCGGGGATGGGCATCCCCTCTATCTCCCTGTACGCCTGGGAGCTCATCCATGACTTTGGAGTGAAGAAACTCGTCCGCGTCGGGTCATGTGGCTCATTGCAAGAAGATCTTGACCTTTATGACGTCGTCATTGGGCAAGCTGCCTGTACAGACTCGAATTTCATGTCCCAGTACAACCTGCCCGGCGTATATGCACCGATCGCATCGTACCGATTGATCGAGGACGTTCGAACTCGGGCGAAGAAGGCCGGAATTAACACGCACGTGGGTAACGTCCTGAGTTCTGATGTGTTCTACAACTACCAGGATGACGTCAACCAACGGTGGGCCGCGATGGGCGTTCTAGCTGTGGAAATGGAATCCGCAGGGTTGTACGCCACTGCCGCAGAAGCAGGCGTCGAAGCACTCGGGATTTTCACCGTCAGCGACAACATCGTGACGGGGGAGTCCACTACCGCTAGCGAACGGGAAAAAGCATTTACCACCATGATGGAGCTCGCGCTTCCACTCGCGGCGATCTAAGCAGGCAACGATGGCACGTACTGAATCAGCAACACTCGCCTCGGAGACGACTGGCAAGAAAGTGTTAAACCCCAAAGCCGCCGTTCCCGTTATTTTATTTACCTTCGTATTCAGCTTGGTCATTGACAACGGCTTTAAGTTCATGTCCAAGCCCATTGCCGACGACCTCCACCTCTCTGCAACAACGGTCAGCCTGCAAGCCACATTGGCAGGAATTGTCATCGGTATCGGCGCTGTGGTTTATGCCGCGCTCGCCGATACGTTCAGCATAAAAAAGTTGTTGTACGTGGGGATCGGACTGACCGTTATTGGTTCCATCATCGGGTTTGTGTTCCAACACTCGTGGCCAATGGTGCTGGCCGGGCGAATTATCCAAACCACCGGACTGGCCGGGGCGGAGACCCTATACGTTATCTACGTCACCAAGCACATATCAGCGAAAGACCAGAAGACATACCTGGGATTCTCCACAGCTGCCTTTCAATTGGCCATGCTCATCGGCGTCCTCACTAGCGGATTCATATCCACGTACATCTCGTGGACAGCAATGTTTTTGGTCTCTGCGGCTCTCATCCTCGCGGTGCCGTTCATTGCGAAAACTGTTCCCGATGATGAAAGAGTCAGCGCCAATTTGGACGTTATCGGACTTTTCCTCATCGGAGTTTTCGCCACGTTCGCTGTCATTTTTATGCAAGAATTTCAGCCCATCTACGCTGTCATGTCAGTCATCGGCGCTGTACTCTTCGCGGTGTACATCAAGGTCAATAACAAGGCCCTCGTTCGGCCGGAATTCTTCCTCAACGGCCGCTACGTGTGGGCCTTAGTTGTTGTTCTCATTTTGTACTCCGTGCAGCTGGGGTACATTTTTTTCTTCCCCTTTATCGTATCCACCCTGCACGGGTTGGGAACAGATACAGCATCCATGTTGATCGCGCCCGGCTACGCTTGCGCAACTGCCGTCGGAGCTGCGTCGGGAGCTATTGCAAAGGTGCTGAAAACACGGCCGGCCATCATCATGGCGTTGTCCTCGATTTGTGGGGCCCTTGTCATTCCCGCAATTATTCCCGACACATCCTTGTGGTTATTGATTCTTTCCATGATGTTCTTCGGGAGCGGATTCGCGCTCATGTACGCACCTTTGATGGCCTCAGCAATCAAGAAGATTCCGGCCGAGAAAACGGGCGTTGCCATCGGTTTTTACAACCTGACCATTAATATCGCGATCCCCGTCGGCATTGCGTACACAGCCAAGCTGATCGACATCGAACCGACATTCCTCAGCGGGCTGACGCAGGGTACCGGACACACTGCTCACGCGTATGCCACCGTGTTGTGGATCCTCGCAGGGATTACCGCCGTGGCCTTCGTCGTTTATGTAGCGTCCGATCGCTATCTCACCATGAGAGAAAAACGACGTGGCGAGACACTCGATGGGGATAACGTGGCTGATCCGGCAGCTGTCGAGGCTTAGGCGTAGGCATCGACCCGACGGTACCCACCCCGATGGGACTCATCAGCGGGAGATCCTAAAACGTTCCTCCATAGCGTTGCTGGATCTCGTCAAAGTGGCGGGTGAACGTGGCTTCGCGGTCACGTTCATCTTTCCCGCCGACATACTCTTCCGGACGCATACCCGTCGCCAAGTAAATAACGCGAGCACCAATTTGAACCGCGTGATCGGAGTAACGCTCGTAGTAGCGCGATAGCAAGGTGACGTCGACGGCGTTTGTCGTCGTGTATGGCCACTCACGCTGCGTCGTCAGCACAAAAATGTGGTGGTGGAGATCATCAATGGCATCGTCGTCGCGGGCCAACTGTAGTGCCAGCTCCGGGTCGTAGGACACCAACACGTCGTGCAGGGTAGCCGTGATGTCCAAACACTGCTTCGCCATCTCGGAGAAATACGGCACCATGGATTCCGGAACCGCACAATCCGGGTGGCGGCGCCGGGCTACCTTCGCAATGTGCACCATCAGTGCCGACATTCGCGAGAGATCCTCCACAATGTACGTGCCAGAAATGACACGACGAAGATCACGGGCGACTGGGCTCTCTAACGCAAGAAGCTGAAAAGCTTGTTGTTCGCACTTACCGCGAAGCTCTTCGACGTCTTCCACGCTGGTCAAAACATCTTCCGCAGCCGTGAGATCAGCGCTTAATAACGCTCGGGAAGCATGCGACGCCATTTCTTTAATTGAATCGCACATGACGATGAGATTATGGGCAAATTCCGCCAAGTGTTCCCGATAATCGTCTCTCATGGTGGCCTAGTTTAGGACAAATTGGCGAACAATGCTTGGCTAACCCAAGACTACGTTTTTCGCGTTGTTTCCGTGCTACCCGCCTGAGTGCATGATGTCCGCACCAGCGGGGACAGTACGGTCATCAGGATCGTCCAGCCACCCCTCTGGCAGCGTCACCGCCTTCGCAGACCCCTGGCGGCCACGAGGTCCGTCGGCATCGTCGGGAAGAGCCGACGCCAACGCAGGGTCTTTCACTACTGTGTTCAGGATTTCTTCGAGTTCATCAATGCTTGTGATACGCGTGACCTTTTGACGCAATTGCGACCCCGCAGGGTAGCCGCGCAAATACCACCCCATGTGTTTCCGCATGTCACGGCACGCGGTGGACTCTCCGGAGTGAGCCGCCAACAACCGAGTGTGACGCAGAATCACATCGCATACCTCCGCGAAGGTGGGCTGAGCAGGGCGTGGCTCGCCGCGCAGGGCTGCCGATAACTCCGCAAACAACCACGGGCGCCCCAAACAGCCGCGCCCCACAACCACACCGTCGCAGCCCGTCTGATCCATCATGTCCGCGGCATCCGTCGCCTTAAAAATATCGCCATTGCCGAGCACCGGCACGCCTGTTCCCGCCAAATGCTCCTTAAGTTCACCGATTCGGTTCCAGTCCGCTGTACCCGAATAGCGTTGCGCTGCTGTTCTGGCGTGCAACGCCACAGCCTGGGCGCCTTCCTCGGCGGCAATAGCACCCGCATCTAAAAACGTGAGATGGGCGTCGTCAATGCCCGTCCGCATCTTGACCGTAACCGGTATCGTCGTTCCCTCGACGCCACGAACCGCTGCTGCAACGATCTCGCCAAACAGACGCCGCTTATAGGGCAGGGCAGCTCCTCCGCCTCGTCGAGTCACCTTCGGCACCGGGCACCCAAAATTCATATCGATGTGGTCAGCCAGGTTGTCGTCGGCAATCATGCGGGCAGCTTCATACGTCCATTTCGGGTCCGTGGTGTATAACTGCATGCTGCGTGGCGTCTCTTCGGGAGCAAACTCCGTCATATGCAGAGTTTTCTCATTCCGCTCGACCAGTGCTCGCGCGGTCACCATCTCGCAGACGTATAGCCCCGACGTCGTCCCCGTTTTTTGTTTCTCAAGTTCACGGCACAACAGTCGAAAAGCCACATTTGTTACCCCCGCCATGGGTGCAAGAACGACGGGGGACGATAGCTCAAATGGGCCGATTCGGAGGGGTGCGCGGGATCCAGAAATCACTGTGCCAGTGTAAACGCGTGTGAATCTGACACCAAGTGAGGGAAGGGGGAACCCATTTAGGGGAATAGTGTGGGCTAAGACTGCCGTTTCTGTCTTTCTCTTGACCTAAAGTGGTACACGTAACAACACACCACGATCGTGGTGCGTCTCACCGAGTGGTGCCCCTCGACGACGTGCCAAATGACCGACGTGGAATGTAAAGAGAACCCCCGTTAGACCAGGAAATTCGGCGGGAGCACAGGAGGAAAATATGTCAGGACGGATAGCCAACCCGAAGTTGCAAGGCCTCATCATGAGTGCCGACGAAGCCGCCGCCAAGATCAACCCCGGCGATCAGATCGGCTTCAGTGGATTCACCGGTGCCGGATATCCCAAAGAATTCCCTCAAGCCCTGGCCCGCCGGATCAAAGAGGCACATGACCGCGGTGAAGAATTCAAAGTCAATGTGATGACCGGTGCATCGACCGCTCCGGAGCTCGACGGTGCATTAGCCGAGGTCAACGGCATCAATTGGCGCATGCCGTACCAATCTGACCCGACTCTCCGTAAGCGGATCAACGCTGGCGACACGTACTACAGTGACATTCACCTCTCACACTCGGGAATGCTCCTGGACCAGGGGTTCTTCGGGGCGACCGATGTGGCCGTCGTTGAGGCAGTGCGCATTAAGGAAGATGGGGCAATTATCCCCTCGTCGTCCGTCGGTAACTCGACAAACTATCTGCGTAATGCCAAGAAAATAATTATTGAGGTCAACTCCTGGCAGTCCGAAGACCTCGAAGGCATGCATGACATCTGGAGCTATGGTCAGCTGCCTAACCGTCAGCCCATTCCGATTGCCGACCCCGGTGACAGGATCGGGACCCCCTACATTGATATCGACGTCGACAAGGTCATCGCAGTCATCGAAACCGACGCTGCGGACCGCAACTCCCCGTTCAAGCCGATCGACGACGATTCCAAGAAGATTGCCAACTACCTGCTTGATTTCCTCGACGGCGAGATCAAGGCTGGGCGTCTGACCAAGGAACTGCTTCCGATGCAGTCCGGTGTGGGGAACATTCCGAACGCTGTTCTCGCGGGGCTGTTGGAAGGGCCGTATCACCACATCACGTCCTACACGGAGGTTATCCAGGACGGGATGATCGACCTGATGGATCAGGGCACCATGACGGTGGCGTCGGCAACCGCATTTTCGCTGTCGCCGGAATACGCACACCGGGTCAACGAAAATGCTGCTGAGTACGCCAAAAAGATTGTTCTGCGTCCGCAGGAAATCTCCAACCACCCAGAAGTTATCCGACGCCTCGGCGTGATTGCATGTAACGGAATGATTGAGGCCGACATTTACGGCAACGTCAACTCCACTCACGTCACGGGCTCCAAGATGATGAACGGCATCGGTGGATCTGGCGACTTCACGCGTAATGCCTTTGTGTCGTGCTTCGTGTCGCCATCGCGCGCGAAGGGCGGCGACATCTCCGCGATCGTGCCCATGGTGTCTCACGTTGACCACAATGAGCACGACGTCGACGTCATCATTACTGAGCAAGGTCTGGCTGATCTGCGCGGACTTGCTCCGCGGCAGCGCTCCCGGAAGATCATCGAGAATTGTGCCTACCCGGACTACCGCGAGCCGCTGTTGGAGTACGTGGAGCGGGCAGAGAAGAACGCATCTGGATTGCACACTCCCCATGACCTTCACGAGGCGTTCAATTTCCACACCCGCTTCATGGAAACTGCCTCCATGATGCCGGAGAAGTAGTTGACGGTGGCGGCGGCCTTGGGCGGTTCTCCAGGCCGTTTGCCAGGCGTCCAATGTCATGATCTATACTGACTAGCGCACATTCAAACATTGTGTTGAGTGCTGCCGTTTACTTTCGTGGTGGTGGCAGTAATTAGCGCCTCATGAGAATGTGTGTGGGCCTTTAGCTCAGCTGGTAGAGCTACGGACTTTTAATCCGCAGGTCGAGGGTTCGAGCCCCTCAGGGCCCACAACAACGCCCCTCACCGGAATTGCCTGGTGAGGGGCTTTAGCGTTAGTCCTTCTGCGCGCTGATGTCGTTGTGAGCTAGCCATTCTTTTGCAATACGCGCGGCCCGTTTCTGATCGGTGACGCTTTCGTTATTGAGCGCCGCCAGATCCTCTGTTGTCATCTTTTTACTTATTGAATTGATGATGTCCTCTGCTTTGCCATCCTTAAAGTTATTCAATTTTTTACTAGCAAGAGGAACGACATTTGACGGCAGGAGCAAGTGCTGTGGGTCATCGAGAACAGTGAGATTATTTTTCTTAATGGCTGGATCTGCGCTGAAGATATTCGCCACTTGAATTTTTCCGTCTGTCAGTGCCTTGACCGTTAATGGCCCGCCAGAATCTTCGATAGGGGTGAAGTCAACATCGACGCCGTACACCGCTTTAAGTCCCTTCGGCCCGTAGGGGCGGGATTCAGCCTCTGAGGGTCCTCCGTATTTTACCGACCCCGGTACGCGGGCGAGGTCACCGACGCTGTGAAGGTGATAGCGCTGGGCAAAGTCGTGGGTAACGGTGTATGTGTCCTGGTCCGACGCGGGGGAGTAGTTCAAGAGGTGAAGTCCCTGTGGCGTGGCGTGAACGAGGTCTCGATACACGTCGTCAGGATCCTTCGCAGCTGTCGTGTTGTCATCATCTCCGTGTGATGATTCTTTCTCGAAGTACTGGAGTAAGTTTCCCGAATATTCGGGGATGAGGTCGATGGATTGGTGCTCTATTTCAGGGATATAGACCTCACGCTGACCAATCCGAAATTGTCTATCAACCTTAATGTCGTTCTTTTCAATCGCTTGAGCATAAATTTCGGCGATTATTTCATTCGAGTAGTAGTCCTGTGAACCGATGACGATGGTGTCTGAATCAGCACTCCCGCTGGATAAAGGATTAGATCGCGCGCACGACGATAACGTGAGGATAAGAAGGCATGAGGTAATGATGGCCGCAATAATCCTGAAAGATCGTGATCGTGACTGTGACAGGGATCGCGGTCTTATACCTGAAAGAAACGTATTGCTGGCGGGAAACGGGGGTCGGCGTGGTGCGGTGTGTACGTAGTCCAACCAGTTGATCGTCATGGTAAGTGTCCCAGCTTTGGTATCGGTAGTTTGTGTGCGGGGCGGGAGTTTTTATCCGTTAGATAGTTGCTGTTACATAGCTATTGTTAGCTCTGCCGTAAGGATTAATGAGCGCTGAACCGATTCCCCGCCCATTTCTGAGCACGCCCAAGGGCTGCATCAATGACAACTGCGAGCGCAATGACAATAAGTGAAGATCCCAACATTTCGGAGTAATCGCGCGATTTCAATCCTGCGAACAGGAATCGTCCAAGCCCAATATCAGCGGTGTATGCCGCCAGCGTTGCTGTTGCAATGACTTGTAATGTCGCCGCCCGGACTCCACCCATAATGACGGGCAATGCCAGTGGTAATTCGACGGAAGTTATGACTTGCCAGGGCGTCATTCCTATTGCTTGGGCTGCCGACGGGATATCTGGTGAAATTGATTCCACGCCGGAATAAGCTCCGGCCAATAAGGATGGAATAGCTAACACAATGAGTGCAAGGGTGGGCGCTTTTAATCCAATGCCCAGCCACAAGCCGAATAACGTCAGCAGTCCTTAAGGTGGGGATGGCGCGTGCTGCGCCGGTCAACGCTCCAATAAGGCCAGCTCCTCGTCGAATATGGCCAATGGCTATTCCCGTTGGTATTGCTAATACAGAAGAAATAGCCACGATCATGAGCGTGAACCATAGGTGTTCAATTAATCGTTGGGTGATCGAATTATTTCCAGACCAATGGTCCGCTGAAAAAGCCCAGCTTAGGGCGTCGATAAAATAGTTCATGATGATGCGCCACCCGATGCGTGGCTCCACGGAGTGAGTAGCCAGGTAAGGCCCTGAATGGTGGCATCGATGATGAGAGCAACAATGATCGTGGCGACGATACCTGCGGTGACTTCTGCTGTTATGCCACGTTGAAAACCGTCCGTGAGTAGTGATCCCAAACTAGGGATACCGACGAGTGCGCCGATGGTGACCAGGCCAATCGTGGAGGACGCGACAACGCGGAGTCCCGACGCGATGACGGGGATAGCCAGCGGTAGGTCCACTTTCCACAGGATTGTGCGGGGAGAGTGCCCGAGGGCGAGTGCCGCGTCCCGAGTGTGTGCATCGACGGAGGCGAATGCATCGGCCGCGGTGCGGACAAGTAACGCCACGCCATAGACCGTGAGCGCGGTGATCATCGTAAGATTCGATCGCAATGGTGTGCCAATGATGATCGGAATTGTAATGATAAGTGGTAAAGAAGGCACCGCGTACATAAGGGACGCGGCGTTTAATAAAGGCCTGCCGAACAGGGGGTGGGAAAACGCATAGCGTCCTATGGGAATTGCAATAAGAAGTGAGAAGAAAATCGGGGGTAGTGCTAATTGAAGGTGTTGGCGTGTTAACTCTGCGATATCTTCCCAATTGGTGATAATCCAGTTCATGAGGTAAGAACCCCCACGCTTCTTCCATAGGAATCAAGAGCAACTGTTTGACCATTGACCGTTCGCGTTGTCAATTTTCTATTCGTGTTGCTTGCCCCAGTGAACGATGCGACAAAGTCATTTTTTGGGTTGGTCATTATCTCGGCTGGCGATCCATGTTGCGAAATCACACCGCCTTTTTCGAGGATGACGACCGAGTCGCTCAGCCGAAATGCTTCGTCGATATCGTGAGTAACGAAGAGGATTGTTTTCCCTAATTCGTGTTGGAGACGGAGGAGTTCGTCCTGCAACTCTCGACGAACGATCGGGTCAACAGCTCCGAATGGCTCATCCATGAGCAGGATGTTTGGATTTGATGCAAGAGCGCGTGCGACGCCTACTCGCTGCTGCTGGCCACCAGAGAGTTGGTGAGGGTATCGCTTCGCTAAGGCTGGGTCTAGCCCCACGCGCTCCATAATCTTTCGTGCGTTTTTCCGGGCCTCGCGACGAGGTGTGCCTAGGAGCGTCGGCACAACCGCAATATTCGCTTCGACTGTTTTGTGGGGCATGAGCCCGCCAGATTGTATGACATACCCAATTCGACGACGGAGATCGACGGCGGACTCATCCATGACGTTGTGGTCGTCGATGCATACGTGTCCGCGCGTTGGTTCGGTCATCCGGTTAACCATGCGTATTAACGTCGTTTTCCCCGATCCGGATGTGCCGACGAGTGACACGATGTGATGCGACGGTATGACCAGTGAGAAATCGTGGACGGCAGTTGAGCCATCTGGGTAGGTCTTGGATACGTGATCGAAGGTAATCAATTATTAGGCCTCCTCAGCAATAGTCTCGAGGCTATCAGAATTCGACGTCCGGGTGCTGGGGAGCAGCGTGAGAGGGTGGGGCTTTTGGGGTGGAGACGTTGTGGTGGTAGTGGCCGTCAAAAGAGGTGGCTTACCAGGCGATTTTGTGAATTTTAGGTGGTTAACGTAGTCTGTAGCAGCTGCTGCAGAGAACTCTGTAGCGCGTGCTCTCATCGTCTAGTGGCCTAGGACTCCGCCCTTTCACGGCGGCAACACGGGTTCGAACCCCGTTGAGAGTACCAAACCCCCCAACCTGTTTGTGCAGGTCAGAGGGTATTTTTTATTTGTCAAATCAGGATTTTTAGCGTCTTTGGCTCTAATTTGGCTCTATGCGAAATAGGCCAGCCATAGCCTGTCCCACAGTATCGAGGTCCTCTTCGAACAGATCTGCGTATGTATCCAGCGTTAAAACAGCTGAAGCGTGGCCGAGTTGCCGCTGCACGACTTTCACGTTCGCCCCGGCTGACACCAACAGGCCAGCGGCCACGTGGCGTAGGCCGTGAGGGGTGATTCGCGGAAACGATGGGTCCTCGGTTTGAGCTTTCTTCACAGCTGCCGCGAACCAGCCTTTAGTGCCGTCGGCCCGTTTCAGTGGCCCTCCACCGGTGTGGGGGAAGAGCCATGCACTAGGCAACCTCCCCGCCACCTGCTCGTGGATCATGCGCATAACAGGAAGGCTTACGGACACGGTGCGCCTCTCATGCGTCTTAGGCAGCGTCTCTTCAGGCTTGCCGTTGATGTAGATCACGGACCGGTTTATGCGTAGCCGGGAGTGCATTTCGTCCACGTCCTCGACTTTGAGGCCGACCAGTTCACCCCATCTGAGTCCGACGGTGCCGAGCACCCATACCACTACGGCTTTATCCCCCGCATGGTGAGCCAAGCGCTCAAGCTGCGTAGGCGTGAGATATACCTTGACGGGCTTCCCTTTGGGCGGGAGTTTCACCCCGCGCGCCGGATTAGATTTCAGATAGTTATCGTCTACGGCGACGTCGAGGATTTGGGCTAGCAGGTTGTGGGCGTGTCTGATGCTGGAGCCGGACAAGGTGGACGCCGATACCCAGGCTTGAATCTCACTTTTGCGTAGGGTTCCGATTTTCCGTTTACCCCACATGGGCAGCACGGTGCTGCGTAGGCGTGAGGCTTCACGGTCGAGGGTGGAGGGTTTGAGGTGTTGTCGGCCTTTCCGCCATGTTTTAGAGAGTGTTTCGACGGTGATGTTTGCTCCGGCGGGGTCGCGCCATTGGCCGGTGGTGAGGTCTACGGTGTTTTCTGCGGCCCAGTTTTCGGCTTGCCACTTTGTTGCGAATCCGCGTTTCTGCCGTTTGCCTTGGGCGGGGTCGTAGTATTGGACGCGCCAGGCTTTTCCTTTGGAGGTTGTGTAGGGTTTGATAGAGGACACGTGTTGTTTCTTCGTTGAGTTGGGGTACGTCAGGGGTGGTACGCGCTTTGCTATTAGCGGCTAGTTAGGTGTGGTGTGGGGTGGCTAATTCTGGGGGCGTTTGCGGTAAGTGAAGACCCCCGCAACCGGTGTGGTGTGGATTGCGGGGGCCTTGCCGTGGTGCGTGTTAGGCGACTACCGGCCAGAGGAAGCCACCGATTTTGAGGCCGATTTCGACGATGTCTTTAGCGACCTCAATTCCTTTCTTGGCGTTGTCGAGGCGCTTGGCAGAGATCTCTGCTTGCTTTTCCTTTTCTTCAGCGGTCTTTTCTTTCTTCTGGTGCTTGGTGGTGTCTTGGGTGGAGGTGGTGTTGTCGGCGGTGGGGGTGGTTTCCGCAGCGGTGGTTGTTTGGACTGCGGCGGTGGGCTCGGCCGGGGTGGTTTCTGCCATTGCTGGTGCTACTGAGGCGGTGGCGGCGATGACGAGGGAGGTCAGGCCGATGGATGCTTTGCGAAGCAAGGGGTTTCTCCTTTTTGATTCTGTTTTCCGAATGCGTGTTGTCACGCGTCTAACAGGCTAGTATGTGTGCTTAAAAATTTCAGGTTTTGTAGCCGACTGCACACACCGGGGGCTGGTCTACCGTTTAGATCGGCGTGTGGCGGTGGTAGCGGTTTTATATTGTGTGTGGGTATAGTGGTTGGTGCCTTCTTTTGAAGGTCTCTGGTAGTGGATAATGTTGCCCCGTCTGCTTTTGGTTCATGGGTAGACGGGGCGTTTTCTATGTGTGAACCCTCAGCTGATGATTGCCGGGTTATACGGTCCCGGGGTAACACTGTGTGGGGTGGAGTGCCCGTAAGAAGGATGATTCCCCTCGCGGGGGCGAGGGGAGACTGTTCTGAGGAGGAACAGATGAATGAGTTCGCTTGTTCTCACGATGGGGAACTAACGGACGACGACGGGTTTAATCGTAGCAAAAGTGGGTTGAAGTGAGGTAGTGGGGTGTCTGTGGGTTGTGTCACTATGAGGTGTTTGCCGTTCAGAGGTGTCTTGTAGTGGTCCGCCGTCGGCTGGTGATGCTGTTGATAATGAAGAATGCCCCCCCGCAGGGACGAGGGGCATGTGGGAAAACCGGCTATCAGTTTTCGGGACAATATAGTACATAAGTAGGGTGCCCGTATCAATCCGGCTTTATGTAAACATGTCACGTATATTCGGTTGGCGTGCCAGGTTTTGACCTAGTTTGCATCACAGAGCGGCGAGGATCATGTCGAGGTTGTAGTGGTTCGTTGATCGGTCTTGACCTGGGTGTTGTAAAAGTTGTTTACATTTGTCTGGATCTAGTTCACGGGTGTGGCCGGCCGGTGGGTATTGCGCCATACGGCGACTAGGTGGTTGGTGACGCCGAGTTCGTGGGCTATTGCCCCTGGGTGGGGGCCGTAGAGCATTTCGGCTTGCCGGTATTCGTCCTCGGTGATGAGGAGGTTGGCGGCGAACCGGTCTGCTCTGTTTTCTTGTCGTGTGTCGCCGTGGCCGAGGTCGCCGTGGATGGCGTGGCCGAGTTCGTGGGCGAGGACACTGTTTTCTTGTGGTGTGCTCATTCCGTGTCGCAGGCTGATTTGTTTGCGGTGGTGGTTGTACCAGCCGGGTTGGCCTGCCCTGTGGTAGGTGATGTGCACACCTAGTGTTTCGGCGAGTGTGTCGAGTCGGTTACGTGTCGAACCCCCATTCCCCCCGTTCTTCTCGTAGTTTGTCTTCATCTGGCCCTCCGTAGGCGGCTGCGTCTTCTGGCATGATTTCGTCATCATAAGAGTCAGGGGTGACATGGCGACGCTGTGCAAGCTCGTCTATGGGGGTGTCTAGTGGTCCGTCGCGTTCTACGCCGAGTTTCATACGGCGTAGGACTTCGTCGGCGAGGTTGTCCTCGGTGACAGTGCGTAGTGCGCGGGCGGGGTCTACTTGCTCGGCCCATTTGGCGTCTAGATAGCCGGTATCGACGAGTGCACCTACTGGGTGATGTCCGTATGCGACGGCTATCGCGATCACATTCTCAGCGCTAATACGGCCTTTTTCTCTCTGGGTATAGAGCGTGCGCATGGGAACTGAAGCTACTTTGCTTATCTCTCGGGGAGAGTCGCCTTTTGTGACGTTATCGAGCCATTTTCTGTGCGTTTCCATACCTCTAAGGTACAGAACAACTACCGAGTGTGCAACTTTTGCAACATATCTGAACTGGGAAAACAAAAATTATTAAACTAGATGTTGCACAAATTGCATTTAGTGTGCTTAAATTGCACTCAGCGAGCCGGAACGGCAAGCTAACCCACGGAACTCACTAGGGAGGTGAATGACATGCGGAAGGTTGCGAAGCTCAAGGTTGAAGCGGATGCGCTGGGAATCAACCTCAATATTGATGGTGCCCCGGAGGGGATTCTTATTGAGTACGAGATTCTGCCGAAAGTTGCTAAAGCGGTACTGGCCGAGATCCTGGACTGGCAACAAGCAGCCCAGGACCCGTAGGCATTAACTACTTCGACTTCTTAGACCGAGTTTCAGTAACCGTGGTCTTTGGATGTCGAGCGGCTGTGGAGGCCTTGACGAATCGTCCGGAGATAGCGCTCCGGTTGACTGTGACCTTGCCTTTACCAGCACGTTTGCTCATACCTTTTCACCTCTCTTTCTAGCGCTAGCTGCGCTGGTTGAGAGCCTACCCACCTAAGGAGGTGAACATTATGCGACTTGATCCCGAAGTCATCACAGACGCGATGGAACGCACAGGTTCCCGATCGGTAGACGAGTTCGGCTGGAAGTTTCTTAACAAGACGGGGACGACTGTTCGTAACTACATGACGGGTAAGAGCGTTCCGAGAGTCCCTACTTTGATGATCCTTAAGAGGATCACTCATCGTCCGCTCGACCAAATGATTATTGAAGACAACTCAATCGCTGCGTAGGAGAGGAAGAGATGAGTTCCCGAATTGAATACAAGAACTTTGTTATCAGCTCCGACGGTGAGCAGGTAGAGATTGCCACCGCCGGAGGTGAGAGGGTCACGGTTGACCATGGCGATGTCGTTGCCGTGACCAATGCTATGCAGACGCTAAAGCAGTTGGTTGGCTAGCGCCCTTCTAGCACGTTGCGGATAGTTTCGAGCAACTCAGTCTGAGTTCGTAGTTCGTCTTCGATGTGTCCGAGACGGTCTTCGATAGAGCTGAGCATCATATTTTGACTCGTGTTATCCGCAATTGATTGAAGCAGATCGACAACTTTCTGATCCACAGTGATCACCTCCTCCCTGGGGATGTGTCCCACAGGGAAGAGGCTACTCAAATCAATAGAAAATGCCCCGGCGGTAACCGGGGCGAGGAGTTCCAAAGGAGGAACAAAATGCAAGACTTAATCGTAGCACATAGTCCCGACACAGCGTCGCCATTCGACGATATTAAGCGGACGCGCGAGGACGGGTCGGAGTTCTGGTCAGCCCGCGACCTCATGCCACTGCTTGGATATGACAAGTGGGAACGGTTTAACGGTGCGATTGAACGTGCTGAAGTAACTGCAGAAAACCAAGGACATGAGGGATTTTCCCGGCACCGGGAAATTCTCGACGGAGGGACTAAGCCCCGTGAGGATGTTCATCTATCTCGTTTCGCCGCCTACCTGGTTGCGATGAATGGTGACCCACGCAAGCCGGAAATTGCAGCGGCCCAGGCGTACTTCGCGGTGCAAACTCACGTGGCAGAGCAGGCACAGCAAGCGCCCGCCATCCCTCAGAACTATGCGGAAGCATTGCGCGCGGCAGCGGAGCAGTACGAGCGAGCAGAGGCGGCAGCATTAGAGTCGAAGCGCAACGCTAAGCGTCTCGAACTAGCCGCCCCGAAAATCGCGAAAGCTGATGCGCACTCCGAGGTTAAGGAGTGGAAGCGCCGCCAAGACTTCTACCGCGAAGTGCAGCAGTACGGCGACACCCACGGCATGGACATCAAACAGAGCGCAGTCCGTGAATTGCTCACGAGAAAGGGAATGCTCATCGCCGGTGGCCGCTCAGATTCTGGGCAGATCACTCGGCACGCCGTCCGAAGCGGGTGGGGACGTAACTACAAGGGAGTTGCCGACAACGGGCACGCGTTCACAACGCCGCAATTATCGCCAAAAGGCCAAGACATCGCCTGGAAATGGATCGTAAAAGCAATCGAAGAACACGGGGCTGAGTTGAACCCCAGAAAGGCCGCATGATGAAGGAAACAAGTTTGTACCGTGCTCACATCGTTGAAGAACCGGAGTTCGAGCGGTACTACGCGTTTGATGAGCGTTACCCGGGGGAGCGTATCGAGTGGGGCAAGCCCATTGGATGGGAGCCATCTAAGGAGTACGTGGAACGGTTTAAGACAAATAAGTGGATTGAGCCTGCCACTGATAAGTGGTTTAGGTCCAGGTCGTCTGCGGCCGCTCGTGTGAAGCTGCTTGAGGATGCGGGCTATAAGGCGGTTGTTCAGAAGTCCGCACCGGTTGAGTGGCCGAATGGTGATGAGCAGAAGGTGAATGGCTCTCAAGCTGGTGAAGTGCTGGCCGCAATCAAGACGCTCGTTCGACATGGTGTGATTAAGTCCGCTGACGAAATCCTTTAGGTCGATCAATCTTCGTCCTGTTCATGTGAGATGCAACGCGATTAAGGGTGAGAAGCTCTTAGATCCTTCTGAGTTTGGTCTCAGGTGATTGCCTCATTCGATGTTGTGTGGCTAGACGTGTGTCGTTTTGTTTCGACACATTCGTCACAACACACCCTATAAAATGTTTCGTCACATTGTTTCGTCACATTAGCCCTACGAGTAAGACTCCCCTGGATTCGTGATCTGGGTAGGGCACAAGGGTTTAACAGCCCGGTGTTATTTGATTAATCGCATAGTGAATAGCCCTGTGGGATACGGGGAGCGAGCGTGTTTCTTAGATCGCGATGACCTCCCTACACCTGCCATTGGCGACGGCTGTGGTGGAGGTAACGACACGGGGTGTTAACAAAACTTTTTGGGTGGCGCTGGTGCCCGTGCAACAAGGCATCGCGGGGTGGTCAATGCACTATGGCTACCTGTGGGGTTCGATTCCCCGCCCGCCCACAAGGGAAACAACGGTTGTTTCCCGTATGTGAAAAAAGGGGAGGGGCCTTAGGTTGTTGCGTCTGGATTGGCGTCTACTCGCAACAGCCTTGGCCCCTCATTGTCACCAAAGAAGGAGTGGTGAAAATGCCTAAGAAAAGAAGGCAAGTTTTTAGTGTACGCCGTGTGTATCGGGTTGGTGAAGTGGCGGACATGTTGGGGTTGAGTGCGAATTCGGTGTATGCGCTGGTTCGTAGTGGCCAGTTGCGGACTTTGCCGAAGCGGTCGCCGTTTTCTGATTGGCGTATTCCGGCTTGGGCTGTTGATGAGTTTGTGGGGGAGGGGTTGAGGTGACGCGCGATGAAGAAATTTTGAAGTCGATGGTGGATCACCCGGCTGGTCGCCACGTTCGCATTGATGATGAGTTGGATATGACGTTTATTGATTTGGCGAATCAGGCCTATGAGGAGAGTAGGGGCCGTTTTCGCTGGTCGTGGGGGATTGTTTGGCATGCTGTCGTTGGTGTTGCCGCTATCGCAATGTTGTTTATTGATCTGATTTGGTTGGGGACGGTGAGTTAATTATGTCGGAAAAGCAATGCAGGCTTTTGGAGTTTGATTCTGAGGAATCGTGGCTTGAGGCCCGGAAGCGGTATTTCACGGCGACGATGATGGCGGATCTGGCGACTGGTGGTTCTGGTGCCCGTGAGCGTGTGTATCGGGATCGGCATGGGTTGAGCAAGCCGTTTGCGGGTAATTCGTATACGCAGTGGGGGCATGAGCGGGAGACGGTGTTGGTGAATTACGCGCGGGAGCATGTGGACTCCAGACTGGAGCACAACACTGGGTTGTATGTGTCCACGCAAATAGAGGGTGCTGCGTGTACCCCGGACGCTGTGGGTTGCCGTGAGGATGGCACTGTTGCGGTGTTGGCTGAGGCGAAGACCACCAAGAACATGTGGTGGAAGCGTGAGGATGTTCCGGACCGCTACTTGTGGCAGATCCAGTGGCAGTTGTTGGTGACGGGGGCTGAGGCGTGTGTGCTGGTGTTTGAGTATCACGAGGATTTTGTGTCTCAGGGTGTGGATTATTTCCTCATTCGCCCGGATAAGGACACGCAGGAAAGGCTCCTGGCTTTGTTGGCTCGGCAGAAGGATTTTGAGGCCGATCATGTGGAGGCCCGGTTGCCTGATTTCTTTGCTGATCGTGTCCGTGAGTTGTCGAAGCTGAAGGAGCAGGCCCGCGCTCTGGAGGATGAGCTTAAAGCGGAGATCAGGGAGTTCACGGGCGGGGAGGATTTCTCGTATTCGGATGATCGGGTGCAGGTAACGCTGTCGACGCCGAAGCGGTCGTCCCGGTTTGATACCGCCGGGTTCAAGAGGGCGGAGCCGGAGTTGTATGAGCGGTTTATGAAGCCGGGGAAGGATCCGGCTCAGCGGGTCACGTTGAAGTGGAAGGGGGCCGCGTAATGGCCAAGATTGACCTTGAAAATTATGAGTCTGTTGAGGAGCGCATACTGCGTTTTAGGAGGGATCATCCGAATTTCCGTTGTTTGACTGAGCTGACCTATGAGGGTGATCCGGGGCACACACGCTGGATTATTAAAGCCCGTGTGTGGCGTGACGCTGAGAATACGGGGATGCCGGATGCGACCGGCTATGCCTTTGAGATTGACGGGGCGGGCATGGCGCAGCGAACGGTAGCGTTGGAGACGTGCGAGACGTCGGCTATTGGTCGGGCGTTGGCGAATCTTGGGTATGGGGGCAATAGGCGTGTCACCCGTGAGGAGATGCGGAAGGTGAAGCGTGATGAGGAGCGGCAGTTGATTGTTGACCGGTTGAAGTCGGTGCCTGATGTGGGGGCTTTGCGCGCGTTGTGGGAGGAGGCTAAGGCCGCTGAGGTGACCGACCAGTCATTATGGCAGGCGTTTAAGAAACGCACCGAGCAGTTGGAAGGTGGCGGTCCGGGTGAGTGAGTATGCGCCGTTGAATCCGGTTCAGATTGAGCAGCAGATCAGTGAGGCGGTGACCCAGATTTCGCGCTCGGTGCGTCCGGTGAGTGAGGCGTATAACGCGTGGCAGAAGGCGGAGCTTGATTTTAAGGCGGCGTTTGCCAGGGCTTTTCTTGGTGCTGATGGGCCGATGGAGGAGCGGAAGCAGCGGGCTGTGGCCGGGACGGTGGATGAGGCGTTAGCTGCGCGTGTTGCTGAGGGTGAGTATAAGCGTCTGTTGGATTTTCAGCGGTCGTTTCGTGATCAGTTGTCGGCGTTGCAGTCGGTGCAGAAGTCGGTGAACGCGGCGTATCAGGCGGCGGGTCACGATGGGTAGAAAGAGGATGCCTGTTGAGGTGGCCCGTGTTGTTGGTGATCGTGCTGGTGGCCGGTGTGAGGCGATGGTGTTTCCGGTGTGCACCGGGGGCGCTGAGCAGCTTCACCATAGGCAGTACCGGTCGCGTGGCGGCGAACATACGGTAACGAACCTCGTGTTTATCTGTAAGGCTTGTCATGACTGGGTGCATGCCCACCCGCGAGAGTCGGCCGAGATTGGTTTGAGTGTTCACTCGTGGCAGGAGCCGGGCGATGTGCCTGTTCACTATAGGGGAAGGCCCGCTGTGTTGGATGATGCGGGCGGGGTGACGTATTCGATCATGGAGGAATAACACCACCCCTGTTGTGTGAACTTTCTTTTCGGGTGGGGTAGTTGCGTGCGCTTTGTCGTGGTGACTACCTCACCCTTTTTTATCGAACAATTGTACTAATTTTGGAGGTTGTTATGAAGTCGTGGATTGAGTTTGTGGCGGGGTTGAGTGGTGAGGATTTCCGCGCCCATTGGCTCGCCCGGATGCAGTTAGCGAAATCTGTAGGAGGTGAAAAGTAATGTCGCAAATATTTCAGGGCCCAGGGCCTGAAGACGACTTCACCCTGATTCCGAACAGCATCTCAAGATCTACTGAGCTACCCGCGAGGGCCAAGGCCGTTTACATCTTCATGCGGTCACACAGGGACGGGTGGAACATCACTACCACGTCGGTTGCGCACGCTCTGGGGATGAACAAAGACACGGTCGCTAAGGCTATTAATGACCTTATCGAGTCTGGCCATATGCGGCGGATTGAGAAACGTGCTGAAAGTGGGAGGTTTGCAGGTTGGGACTATGAAGTGCTTTCAGGTTACTTCCCCGTGTCCGAGGAATTCGGAAGTGGCGATTTGGCCGGTTCCGGAAAACCCGTATCCGGAAAACCCGCATCCGGAAATTCCGGACGCATAAGAAGACTATATTCCAAGAAAACTAAAGAGATAACTTCGTTATCTCAAGAAGATCATGCTCAAACCTCCGGTTCGAGCGAGCGTGAGTCTCGGTCTGATCGGTTCGATGAATTCTGGGATGCCTACCCACGCAAGGTTGGCAAGAAGAAAGCGCGGGCCAAATTCGCGGCGGCCATCAAGGCTGCCGGGGATGCTCAACGCGTCATTGACGGGGCACTGAGGCTCGCGGCTGATCCGAACCTCCCGGAAAAGCAGTTCATTCCTCACCCGACAACGTGGCTGGAGCGTGGCGGTTGGGACGATGAGCCGCTTCCAGCCCGGTCATTGCCTAGGCAGGTGCCGCAACGAAAGAGCGAAGCTGAGCAGTGGGACGACGTACGCCGTGAGCTGCGACAACAACGAGAAGTGCGCAACCAGGCAACCATCGTTGACGGCGAAGTCCTGGATCAGCAGGAGATCGAACAATGAACCAAGATCAGGCTGAAGAACTGGCTCTCGACATCCTTGAAAAGGGCCGTTACCTGGCCAAAGACCGGTTCCCTGTCCCTGACACGAAGACGGTTCAGGCGTGGGCGGAGGTGGTGGGCCGCTACCGCCTGCCCGACTGGCTGTGGCTTGAGGCGGTCACGATCTTTTGCATGGAGAAGATCACTCAGCGGATGGTGACCCCGTTGGACATTCTCGAGGCTGCGCGGGTGGCTAAAACACGCTGGGAGCAGTCGCCGGAAGGCCGCACGGAGTTGGCCAAGGCTCGGGGAGAACAACCCACGACACAGGCTGAGATTGAGGCCTACTACAGTAAAACCCCTGGTCAGCGCGGTGAAACGCCGCGTGAGTACCAGCAGCGTGTCCACCCGCGTGTGGCTCGGATGATTGCGGACATGCTGGAGCGGCGGAAGGACGCCCCGCCGTATCAGGCTGAGCCGGGCCATTGGTGGAGCCCTAAGAAGCTCTAAATTCGCGCCCATTGGCCCCGTAGAGCCACGAACACGCCCCCGCTGGTGTAGTGGCCTACCCGCGGGGGTTCAAACGTCTTAAAACCCTATTTTCATGAAAGGAATGCTCAACATGGCACAAACGCCCATCCACACCACCATCGTCGGCCGACTCGTAGCCGACCCAGAAGTCCGCTACACCAACGACGGCAAACCCGTCGCCAGCTTCACTATTGCCAGCTCACAGCGGGTCTACAACAAACAAACCGGCCAGTGGGAAGACGGGGAAGCAACATTTTTGGGCTGCACGGCCTGGTCGAAACTGGCTGAGGGTGTGGCCACCCTCGGCAAAGGCCAGCGGGTGATCGCCACTGGTGTACTCAGGCAGCGCCGGTGGGAGGGGCAGGACGGCCAGAAGCGGTCGAAGTTGGAGCTGACGGCCGGTGAGGTTGGAACAAGTGTTCTATTCGCCACCGACAATAATGGGGGTGGAGGTAATCAGCCCCGAAACCAACAACAAACCGGCCAAAACAAAACCCCATGGAACAACCCCAGCACCCCGGCCAAGGCCAGCTGGAACGCGGGCGGATTCAACACCGACGACCAACCCCCTTTCTGACCAACAACCCCGATAAGGAGAGGAAACCATGAGCCCCATCCAAATCCCCTACAACAGGCCATCCATCACAGACACCCACCCCACACCAAAAAACAGGAAATTCGCCACGATCATAGGCCGAATGTTGGAAGCGCACATCCGCAAATGGTGCAGTACCCACAACACCCACAAACCCGGCACCGTCACACTCCACTACCAACCCAGAGAGGCCAGCACAGACGACAAACTCCGACTCGTACTCACCAACTCACTACTCCAACAAGTAACCCACACGGTGTACCCCTCGGCCACAGTCACAGACCCCGAACTGCACAAACCAGGCCACACACCACACCCCGTCTGGCTCGACATCACACCCCCACGCAAAGCGAGCAAACAATGACAACAAACCGCATTCCCCACATCCACACCCCATCAAGATTCACTCCGCCCCCCATCACCAAACGCAAACTATGCCAAGATCACCCAGAGTGGACCACCGACAGCGACAAGGAGGACATGGCCCCCGACTTCATCGCCATCTGCCAACAGTGCCCAGCACTCAACCAGTGCGAAGACTACCTACAAGCCCATGAACAAGTAGGAGCCCCCATCTTTGGGGTGGTAGCCGGGCGAACCTACTACAAAGGAGCATTATGACCAACCAACGCACACTACCATCACTACCAGCCATTGACCCGCCGATTATTACACGACGCACACTCTGCGCAGGCCGGCCCGAGTGGTCAGCCACCAAACTCACCGACAGTGCACGCACCAAACTCAAACAAGCTTGCCACCAGTGCCCGGCACTAGCCCAGTGCGAGGCCTACCTGCAAACCTACGAGAAAGCCAAACTCCCCATTGCCGGGGTTGTCGCCGGACGCGAGTGGGGAGACACCGGAAACGTCACCTGCCGGAAAGGCCACACCCTCACCCTCGCCACCACAGCCATGCGAGGCGGCTACCTCTACTGCAGAACCTGCGAACGGCACAACCAATGACGCTATCCGGCGAACAATGCAAGGAGCGCGCTCATGCCACGTAACCGACAGTCTGCGAAGAACGCTCATATACAGCCGAAAAGGCGATCACAATCGCGAACTGTGATTCACAAACCACAAAGTAAGATCGGAACTACTGATTCTATGGCAGACAACATCTACAACTAGCTCTACAACTTCACTCTGCTCAGCGACCACAGTAACCCCACGGCGATTCAAGTGGACTGCCGCAACTACCCAAGCTGTTCGTTTATTCCCATCAGAAAACGGATGCCGCGTAGCAAGCTCGAAGAGAACAACCGCAGCCTCCTCGTAAATCGAGCTACACCGTCTGTGCCCAAAAAACTCCTGAAAAGGGGCACATAGCGCAGCGTCCAAACCTCCATAATCAAGGAGGCAGCCTCGCCCCCTAGTCTGTTGCTTGTTAATGGCAATAACCGTGTCCACAGGCAAACACTGAGGAGAAGACCCCGTCATAGGTGTTCAAGGCGGGCCAACGCTTCAGCCCACTGTTGAGAAACCTGACGAATTGACTCATCTACCTCAGCATCATCGACCGGTTCATAGGCTAATGATGGAGCCGCCGGGCCACGCCCAGTAGTGGCCTCTAGAGCATAAAAACGAGCGATCGTGTCAGTATTAAGTAGACGCTGACTAGGAGCCCCAGCAGGAAGCCCGGTTCGAGCTTCACGCCAAGGAGCTTCCTTATGAGTCTGCTCCACTAGCTGCTCTTTACTCATATCTCCATAGGAATCTAAAACTGCATCAACAATGCGTTTTTGATTATGAGAGAGCGGTTTTACTTCGAATGGTGGGGGACTGTGGTGGGTAGCCACATACAGATTCCGGCTAACAGGCCCATCTCTCCAAGCCTCAAAACTGTCGCTGACCAGTGGCCTACCAGTCCACACCAACGCCCACGCATTCGCGTAATAGACGAGTTTTTGCAATTTCCATTCATCGGAAATACCAGTGGCCTCTTGGATATAGGCGGCGATGTTTTCTGCCCTCATAGCCCCTCCTTCCTCACTCTTAAGCATCAACTCTACCCGCGCGGTGGGACATTTCGATATTCCAAAACACTAACTTTGAAAGGTCAACGCATGTCAAGGAATAGAAGATCAGCAAAAAAGGCTGGGACGGCGTTTGAAACAGCCATCGCCACCTACCTAGCCCAAGAACTAGAAAGCGACTTCATCGAACGACGCAGACTCACCGGCGCCAACGACAGGGGAGACATTGCCGGAGTACGCGACGCGCGCGGGCAAAGGCTAGTGCTCGAAACCAAAGACTATGGCGGACGAATCACCCCCGGCCCCTGGACCAACGAGGCCCACATAGAAATGGGCAATGACGACGCCGTGGCAGGAATAGTCGTCGCCAAACGACGTGGCATTACCAACCCCGGAGCCCAATTCGTCCTCATGACCGTCAACGACCTCGTCGCTTTGATCCGCGGCGACCGCCCCGACAACGACCTATGAACGCACGCAGCCCCATCGGCACCAGCGTCAACATACCCGCAGGCTGCGTGTCTTTCTAGTCAAGAGCGTCCCGTCCTTTAGGGCGGGGAGGATGTCACTCCCTAGCCGTATTCGAGATGGCTATCGACGCGCTGAGAAGCTAGGAGCGCCTGTCGCGCGACTGCCCCTGCTTGGAGGTAGACACGCGCGCATAGCCGATGAGCATGGTTAATCACCATCCTCGGGAATGCGGTCGCCGTAAGGCAGTGAACGCATATAGTCCTCCATGAACTGCCAGTCGGGAACGTATCCTTCAGGGCTATAAGGATTGTCGGGATAGATAATTAGTTTACCTGAATCATCGCTTTTGACCGGCAGGCTTACCACGTCAGTGAGGTACTTTTCTTCGGTGACTTTTCGTCCGTAACTAAATTTAAAACGGTTCTGATTCAAAACCGTTTGAAGAAAAAGGTAGCTGGCCGTAGAAAGGCTTTCATAACGAGGCTGCAGTATCTTGGCGGAATCTCCCACAACACAACCGTCTGCTTGAAAAGAGACAAAACCTGCCGAACCCGTTCTCGCCACGGTTAGGCAAGGGCGCTCTGTAAATACATAGTTGTTTTCTCGGCAGAAATCCAAGCTAATTTTCCCAATAACACCGTTATTTTCTTCACCGCTTTGCACAGCGTTAAGGTTGCCGGGGTTTTCCTCTATTTCACTTGTGGTAATGCCCCGGCCGTTACGAATGGAGAATATCGACCCGACCGAAAAACTCCGCCAGGTGAACTCATCCCATTTGGGCATCGAACACACTTTATTGCTGGTGCTCAACGGTTTGTGATTAAGACTCTTAATAAAGTCTTCCATGAACTGCCAGTCGGGGTCGCCGCTAGCTGTAGCGGGGAGACGCATCTTTGAACTAATCATCCGCGCAGGTCTCCATTTGCGACCGTACTGCCAACGGTATTTGTCGTGCATAATCACAGTCGCAACAAAAAGACCTGTGTAGACGTTAAACTCCCCATCCTTTCGGTATAAGGGGTTTACATCATGGCTACAGGTGAACTGTTGGGGCTGAAAATATGCGTGACCGACAGAGCCATTGTTTGTAACGCAGACGGCATTACCTGGAAAAAGCTTTGATGTGAGAGGGCTGTTAGGTTCTACACCAGTTTTTGTCGAGGTTTTGATCTCATCAAGGGTGTACCAGCCCGTAACACCATTGTTCGAATCCGTCGCGCCTAAGAAAGGGATATCCCCTTTATCGAGTTGCTCAGGCTTCTTGTTGTAGAAACCCTTTCGAATTTCAAAAATGTCGCGGAACGCAAATTCTTTCCAATCGGAGATGTCAATCAGGTCGGCCATCATTCTCCACCACCAATTACTTCATCAGTAAATACTCCCTCTTTTACGAGGTAGGCAAGATAACCATTAACAGTCGTTTGGAAGTCATCAACAGTGAGAGTTGAGTAGTCAGTTTCCATATATGCCTCGACAAGCCACTCATCTTCGTGCGTGACAGACTGCATGGCAGACATACCGGCCTTGACGGTCTTGTTGCGGTAGAGCTTGAGCCACTCTTCTTCTACGGCTTTCCACTTACTCGCGTTCTTCTCGTCGAACTACTCGATACGACCGAGATTCTTCTTCTTCTTGTGAGCGTCGTCCTTGTAGTACCCAAAAAACGTGTCCTTGGCAGGCGCGTCGCCGTCGTAGTGAGGTTTACCAAGGGTAAACACCATCATGCAGGCAGACACCGAGGCGCCGGGGTAGAAAATCTCGTTGGGCAGCGTAAACACTGCCTCAAGCGTGTTGTTAGCGAGCAGGCGCTGCTTAGTTTCCTTGAGGAGCTTATTAGAGCCAATGGCCGCTGCAACAGGCAGGATCACTGCCATGCGCACGGTTTTAGTGGACTCGTTATTCTTCTGCCTCTGTGAGTTAGCTTCAACGATGCAGTCCGAGATGAACTGGACGAAGACCATACCTTTTGTCGGGTCTTCCTTGCCGTTCTTGGCCTTACCCCAGTTAGTTTTATAACGCTCGGGGATCGTGATTGGCTTGGCATTGAACGGTGGGTTCATCAGGATCACATCAGGGTCGGCTTCCAGGAGAAAATCTTTGGACTTGAACAGATTTCCGAGTTTGATGTTGGAGTTTCCATCACCGTGGATCAGCATGTTGGTCGTGGATAGACCATAAGCTTTTTCTTCGATCTCAACGCCGTAGATGTGCTCGCGGCGAATTTTAGCCTGCTGAGCTTCTTTTTGCTGTTGCGTACCGTTCATCGTGGCGCAGTCTGCAATGGCTTTCACCATGCCCTGCACAAGAAAGGAACCAGAGCCACACGCACCGTCAAAGATACGGGTATTACGGTTCACCCCAGTCACGCGACACGCGAACTCAGTGATGTGGTCTGGGGTGAAGGCTTGGTTCTTATCAGCTTTGCCGGTGTACTTGTTGAATGCAATGAAGAACAGGTTCAACAGGTCTTGTCCTTCGGAACTGTCCTCGTCAATGTAGGCGTAGATACCGGTAACAATGGCAATAAGAATGTCGAGCCGGTCATCAAGTTTGAGGGCACGCACCTTCTGGTCCAAAACTACGTTGGATCGCAGAAGCTTAACCTTCGTTGCCTTGTTATCGGAGCCATCGAGAAGATTGTCCAGAGTGGTCTGGATACCAGTACGAATCTGATCTGCAGTGAACACTGCCCAGCGTTCACGCAGCTGCACAGTGGTCTCCTCATTAATTTCAGAGATACCGAGGTTATTTACGGTGTCCTTAACGTAAAGCAGGGTCGTTCCGACAAACTGACTACGCAGTTTCTCGTCGATATCCTTCTTATGCAGTAGCACGTTGAGTGCGTAAGTGTTGCGCAAAACCTGCTCGCGGTTATTCTGACGGCTCGCCTCGAAGAGAGAGACGTAGTACGACATCGTGTCGATGGCTGTCTCTCCGGGCATCTCAGACTCATCATCGACGTTGTTCTTCCAGACCCTCAGGTCCTCGTTCTCAGTGTTCGCTAGGATCGCGATGATTTTATTGTTGGGGAACAGTGCTCTTTCTTCGATGGCATATTCGCGAAGTTGGGCGATGTCCTTGTCGGTAAAACGGGTCTTCGTCTCGATAAGAACCGCCGTTTTTGACTCTTCATCAAAGAACCGGATGTCGAGTGTTTGATGCTCTGGCGCGCGCCCGAGTATTTGCGCGAGTTTCTCTTTAGATCCAGCTTGTTTGACGTAGCTGAACTCGTCGTTCTCAACGTTGGACGTTAAGTATTCCTGCCCAACAGCGCTAATCATGGTCGCACGAGACATGGTACTGCTTTCTTGTAATTTATTCGGTCGATTCCGTATACCTCACCGTTGCAGTGCCGTTACAGGCACAGAGTGGCAGGATAAAAGTGTACGAGATCGCTATACGTTATAGATAGTGGTGTAGCCGTCTCATGTTTGGTCGCATGATGTATTGGCTGGCGCTCAGTGACGATCCTCAACCATGTGAGATATGTTATATTGTGCCCGTAGCGCCTACTCATACTCTTCGTGAGTTAGTAGGACTGACTATCGTTTGTGCCGTAGTCACATACTGTTGCTGTTGTTGATGCCCCACTGACCACTGTACGTTTTGCCTTGTAGGGATCGTTTCGTAAGCGACTCCACATCGCCGTAGCCCCCTGGCCCCGCCGAGGGGGTTTACGTGCATCTACGGCCAAATGCGACAACGCCGATGGCGCAGACTATGCATGTTTTCCCCGTTCCGGTCGGGGTGGGTGTGTGCAAATACCCTTACGGGTGCGCAGATTTTCCTTAAGAAATTCGGCTCAACAACTCTTTTACGCGCTTGGTAATATCGTCGCGGATTTCGCGTACGACCTCTGTGGGTTCCCCCGACGGATCAGCGACCTCCCAGTCTTCATAGTGGGTTCCGGGGAAAATTGGGCATGATTCGCCACATCCCATCGTGATCACCCAATCGGCCATCTTCACTTTCGCCGGATCCAGTTTTTCTGGCTGCGCAAACGGCTCTAACCCAATTTCAGCGAGGGCGTCGCGTACCTCGGGGTGTACTTCCTCGGCCGGTTCGGTGCCTGCGCTCATGATGGTCACGTCAGATGTTGCTAGTTCTTGCGCAATGGCAGCTGCCATTTGTGAGCGACCAGCGTTTTGTCTGCAGGCGAAAAGGATTTTGGTCACGGCGGCTTCCTTTCGGCGTGTGGTTTGTTGAGGCACGTGTTTAGCGACAACGTCAAGGAATTGAGTATCAAATTCCGAGGCGATCGAATAGTAGGCCCACTTACCCTGCTGTTCACGGCCTAATATGCCAGCATTTACCAGCTTGGTGAGATGGTGCGAAATGGTTGACCGGCTGATATTAAAAACCTCGGGAAATGAACATGCGCACACCGGGTTCGGTGAACAGCGGTATATGAACAGAGCCACTTGCAGCCGCGTGACATCACTAAGTGCCGCAAAAATACTCGCCGCGTCCCGACACCGTCCTTCGTCGGCAACTGCAGGTGCGGGGCAGCAATTCGGAGCATGTTGGCTGGTCATGCAAGAACTCTATCACGTTTCGATAAGCATCGAAACGTGATAGAGTTCGAGTCAGTGCGACAATCATCGAAATGTAAGGAGTTAATTGTGCGTCAAATCGATGTCTATGAACCGGCCCTGTGCTGTTCTTCCGGGCTCTGCGGAACCGACGTAGACCAAGCTCTCGTTGATTTCAATGCGGCGCTGACCACTCTGGAAAAGGAGGGCATTACCGTGACCAGGCATAATCTGGCGTCTGCCCCTACTGATTTTGCGACGTGCGAGCCAGTTCGCGCATATGTCGAGGTGGCGGGTACAGACGGCCTGCCAGTTACTGTGGTCGATGGCACTATCGTTGCTACTGGTTCTTACCCACAAGTTGATCAGCTCCGTCAATTCGCCGGGGTATCCCTGGAGGAAAAGACCACTTTGCCCGTCGTTGAGTCTGACTGCTGTGGCGAAAGTGGGTGCTGCTAATGTCCCTTCCCGAACTGAGCACCAAGTTTGCGTTTTTTACCGGTAAAGGTGGAGTCGGAAAGACCACGGTTGCTTGCTCTCTAGCCACCCGCGCGGCAAGTGAAGGTAAACGAGTGCTGCTAGTGTCAACTGATCCAGCCTCGAACATTGGGCAGGTATTCGGCCGTGAGATCGGGTCGGGCGGAGCAGAGCTAACCGACCTTGTGCCCGGCGCTACCAGCTTTGATGCGGTAGAGATTGACCCGGAGGCAGAAGCGGCGCGGTATCGCGAATCTATCCTGGGTCCGGTTCGTGGCCTGCTGCCACCCGAGGTACTGGCAACAACCGAAGAAACCTTGTCCGGTTCCTGCACCGTTGAAGTCGCTAGCTTTAATCGATTCGTCGACTATCTAACAAACGAAGACATTACTAGCCGCTATGACCACATCATTTTCGATACCGCCCCGACCGGACACACTCTGCGGTTACTGTCCTTACCTGGTGATTGGTCGAGTTTCATTGATAAAGGCGCGGGTGACGCCTCGTGTCTGGGGCCGATGTCTGGACTGGAGAAGAACCGGCAAACCTATCACGAGGCGGTCGCCGCTCTGGCTGACCCGGCACAAACTTCACTGGTTCTGGTGGCCAGAGCTCAAATCTCGACCTTGCAAGAAGCTAACCGTTCCACCGGTGAACTACTTGAGATGGGAATCAAACCGACGCTGTTGGTGATCAACGGAATCCTGCCAGCGAACGCCGCTACCGATCAGCTGTCGGAGTCAATTTATGCCAGGGAACAGGCACTACTTGATGGCCTTGCCACAAATCCTGAACTGAGCGCGATCAATAGTATTCCAACGGTACGGCTCGAGTTGAAGGCTAACCCGGTGATGGGGGTAGACGGCCTATCACACCTGGGCGAGCCTGACGGTAATGAAAGTTCGAACGCGGGTCCCGCACTAGAGCCGGGCTTGACGCAGTCCACTTCAAATTCGCACGTTGATTTATCCAATCTGGTGGATGAGCTAGCAGAGGGGAAACCGAAACTCGTCTTGTGCATGGGCAAAGGTGGGGTTGGCAAAACCACCGTGGCGCAAATGCTGGCATTGGAGCTCGCTAAGCGCGGCAAGCCGGTACATCTGTCCACCACGGATCCGGCGAATCACCTCGATGCTTCCCTCGAAGACAGCATCGGCGGTTTGACGGTGTCATCTATCGATCCTGACGCGGTGACGGCTAGCTACCGAGAAGAAGTACTCGCCAGCAAAGGCGCTTCCCTCGATGCCGACGGGTACGCACAGTTGGAGGAAGACCTGCGCTCCCCATGTACAGAAGAAGTGGCCGTTTTCAATGCATTTTCGGAGATCGTAGCAACGGCCGAAAACCAGTGGGTTGTCCTCGACACCGCCCCCACTGGGCACACCCTGCTGTTACTGGACGCCACTGGGTCCTACCACCGCGAACTCATGCGTCAATCCGGACGTGACGATTCTGCGACCACTCTCCAACACCTGCAAAATACGGAAGTTACCCGGCCAATCCTCGTGACACTGCCAGAAACCACGCCAATGCTCGAGGCACAGTCGCTCGCAGCCGACCTATCGCGAGCAGGTATCGAGCCGTGGGCATGGGTAATCAACCAGTCGCTCCCAGCAACCGAGACGTCATCACCGTTCCTGCTACGACGAGCCAATGCGCAACAGGAGGTAATTAATTCGGTCGTTAATCAGGCAGGGGTAGAAGTGGTTCAACTACCCGTCATACCCGACTAAGAACTATGCAAATATCGATTTACCGAAGTTAAAACGATGACGCCGTGGTGGGAATAGTCGTCGCTAAACGACGTGGCACCACCAACCCCGGAGCCCAATTCGTCCTCATGACCGTCAACGACCTCGTCGCTTTGATCCGCGGCGACCGCCCCGACAACGACCTATAGAAAGAACACACCGCAATGGCCTGACATACAGCTCACACCGAAAGACTCTCCGACAGGATGCGATGCTCAACTCAACGAACGACGCCGCCCATCACATCCTGATCAAATTTCCTCAGCATGTTCCAAATCTCCCATCTACTCAAACGGAACAAAAACCAGGGCACGCCAATCACACCAGCACCGTACAACACCACCACCAGCACCTTGAACCATAGTTCCTGTCATGAGGCTGCTCCGGTTGTAATGTTTAAGAATTGCTATATCCTTATTAAAGGATCGAGCAAGCATCATCGCATTCTGATCCCATTGAGCTCCCCATCAAGGAGCGCCCCTCACAAATGAACCAGCAGGAAAGCATTCATGTCTATATCCAGCATAAGTGCCCGGATGCTGGGGGCTGCACTACTCATCGCAGCCCCACTGGCTACAGTCAGTACACCCGTCGCACAGGCCATCCCAGATATGCCTCAAGGCTACCCAATCACAAACCTGTACAAGAGTTGCACTCCGGAATCAGCACACACTGATCACTACCCTGAATGGCACTATGGGGAAACCGGTCGTCGCTACCTCGGTGATGGAAACATCCAATTCACCAACAAAACAGACAAAACAGTTCCCTACACCGCCTCAATCGAAACAGGAACTAATCACAAGATTGACGCGAATTCCAAGGCCTCTCTCCCCTCCGGGTGGAACACTACCGCCAAATCCGACATTGGATTAAAGGAATCCAACGGGTGGCTAGACAACGAAACCTTCGGGCCCATCAACCTAGGACCGGGAGAATCCGTCCGCATTGAATACGGCGTCGTCGAAAAAGACTTCATCGCTATGTACGTCACCTGCCAAGACGGCGTCCTTACCAATGCTGAAGGCGCCAACGTTATTCGCGGTACCGGCCCCGCCGAACGTTACGCATACGCCTACATCATCAAAGCTGATGGCACCGTCTCAGACCTTGCGATGGATATTCCAACCCGCAACCCAGGGGCAAACAGTAAGCCCAGTGGAAACACCTACAACAGCCGCTCAGGGCCGAGCCTGGAAAAAGTTGCAGACCCCAAGCGCGACGAAATTATCGAACCCACACAGGAACCACAGCATGATTCGTCCTGGCCTACGCTAGGTCAAACATGCAACAACAGAGACAAAACCTGGTACCCCTATCACATCACAGCAACAAAACCAGATTTTGCAAAACCAGGCTATTCAAACGACTTCCTGAATTGGTCAGATTCCGAGTACACGTACACACCACAGACAGACTACGTGGTTGGCGCAGAATACAACGGCTACTCTAACTGGAAAAACGTAAGAAACCACCTGCCCAACGGTTGGTTGGAATCTATCGGAGTGATTGAGCGCGCATACATGCCAGTGGGCACTCCTCTAAAACCCGTTCACCTAGCCCCCGGTGAAAAAGTCCGCGTGGAATACGGAACAACCATGACGCGAGTGAATTACCAAGAAATCCATTGCGGAAAAGACGGAAAATACTCCTTGCTCTCCCACTATCCTCAGGCGTCAGCACCCAGTGGATTCTGGGCACAGGCAAAAATCACATCCAAGGACGGATCAACCAGAACTGAAGACATCACACCAGACCAGTGGCGTACATTGCCCGTACCCACCCAATCATCTAACTAATCACACCCATGACAGGAGACACCATGAAAAACATCATCCGCACCATTACAACAGCAGCAGCAGGAACCGCAGCAGCAGCCTCACTTTTCGTTGCACCAGCCGCACACGCACTGCCACCCCGTGACCAAGGAACAGCAAATCCGACGACCATCGGAGATCATTGCACTAACCCAGGCGATACCGGACAAACCATCGCTATCAAACGTAGCTATTTTGACGGGTCCGCCGGAACCTGGACAATATCCAACTACAATGACGAACCGCTACCCGTCACACGCCAAATCACAGAAACCAAGACCAAAACCTGGAATGTGTCTGCTGGCGTTGACTTCCCCATCTTGGATTTAATCCACATGACCTTCTCCACCAGCTACACCGACACGCAAACCTACGAGGTTGGCGAAACCGTGGGACCATACAATATCGCCCCCGGCAAAACTGCCGTCCTTCGTGCTGGCTGGATTGTTTCTGACTTCGAAGGACAGAAGACTATTTGCGGCGCAGACCACACATGGAAGGCAAACGGTGGAAACTTCACCGCTAGCTTACCGAAGGAACGTCACGTGGCCATCAGCACACGCGACAATGACAAGCTCGAAGGCTAACCCATATGCGTTACCGTCGAAAAATTGCTGTAACACTGTGCACACTCGCAATCGGCCTGACAACACCAGGCATCTCCACCGCTACGGAGAAATCCTCACCCGGAACATTCGCCGGGGATTTCGAACTGCCACAGCGCTGGAACGATGACTTCAAACCAGGAACGTCATGCGCTACACCGAACAGCAATGGGATCTATCCCATTGCTAAACGCCGCTGGTTTAAACAGACCGATGCCGCCAGCGTCGCCAACCACAACAATCATCCTGTCCCCGTAAAACAACACATCAAGGATGTTCGCACACAGACGGTTGAAACCAGTGTCCAAATAAAAGAGAAAGCTGAACTGCCGAAGTTGATGACCAACACCTTCGGTTTCAACTACGTATACACGGAGCACTGGGCCCTGAAACAAGTCGTAGGCCCGTACAACCTTCCCGCTGGCAAACAAGGCCGGCTGGTCTGGGGATTCCTCATCCTGGACACCACAAACCAGAATGTGACATGCGGGGAAGACCTGACCTGGCACGAAGTAGGAGCCCCATTCGACGCATCCATCCCAGAAAGCCGCTACTCCGAGCTGCGCGTGGATAGTACAATAGAAGAATAAACTGATCCTGATGCGTTGGCCGAAGTGACCAGCCACACCACGGTCTAAGCTACCTAACCGACCATCCACCCATAGGGACCAACCGCACCTGGGCTGGTCCCGCTTCTCCATTGCGAACCAAGAAAGATATCGTAAACCACACCAACACAGCCTTAACCCCTAGACATCACCTCAACGTAGCCCAACTCATGGTCAACGAACGCTAACCTACCAGTGACATCGCTGCCATCATCCGCACCACGAAAACAGAAAAGACCCCTGCAGGCGCCTCGCCCGGCCGCCCACAGGGGCCCCTCTCTCATCACACCCCGAGGAAAGGGGGTGTGATGCTACTATACCTCTACCCATAAAAACCAACAATAAAACAAACCTGCAGCCCACCCCCAAGACCCGTACACACCACTAACGCCTTAGTCGCCCGGGGGTTGTGTGGTGGTGGGGGTAGGGGGTGGTCCCTTGGGGTTGTGTTAGAGCTGGTTGGCGATGGTTTGTGCCATGCGTTGTTGTCCGGTGTGTGTGGGGTGGGCGATGAGGCTGCCTTCGGGGATTCCGAAGTAGCTTGAGTTGCGTTCGTTAGTTGGGCTGCACCATCCGTCGGGTTGGTTAGGTGGTGTGACGTAGGTGGCGTTGGTGTCTTGGGCGGCGGATTTGACGACGTTGTTGATGCTCGTGACGTATTGTTCGAGGAATGCGCGGTCGTTTTGGGAAAGGAAGCCATCATCTATGCATTGGTAGTCTTTCATTGCGGCGGTGTAGTAGCCGGTGAATACTATCTTTGCGTGTGGTGAGCGTTGTCCAGCGTTGTTGGCGATGTCGACGAGGCGTTGGTGGAGGGTTCGGCCTTCTGGGTCGGGGTTGTTGATTTGTGCGGTGGCTGTCGGTTCTGCTGTGTCTTTGCAGTCGGGTAGTCCGGGTATGTGGATGTGGGGGGCGCATTGTGCGAATACGTCGGCTAGTCCGGCATCGTTGCCGCCGAGGCTGATGGTGATGAGTTTAGTGTCCTCAGTGAGGTGTTCTTTTTGTGGGGTGGGTGCTGTGCCTGGTAGGGCGTGGTTTTGTGGTTGGTCGTATTGGTAGGTGAGTGCCCAGGCGCAGGAGGCGTCGTCGAGGTTGAGGTTGAGTTTTTGGGCGAGTTGGTGGGGGTAGTTGTCTTGGTCTTGGACGCAGGCGGGGTGGGTGCCGGGGACTTGTTGGGCGAGGGTGCCGGTGGAGGCGTAGGAGTCTCCGAGGGCGACGTATTTGTCGCCGGCGTTGATGGTGTCGGCGTGTGCTGGGTGTGTGGGGAGGGGAAGTAGTGACGCTGGTGTGAGGGCGAGGATGGAGGTGGCGGTGATCATTTTTATTGTTTTCATTGTGCCTACTTTATCCTTAAGTACTTAATCGACCTACCAGACGTTAGTGATTCTGAGCAAAAAGTAAACCTCTGGGGGTGGACTCTCGGGGTGGGTCGGAATTAGGTGATGCCGGGATGAGGTTCAGGTGGGAGGTGGAGGCGTTGTGTTTTCTGCGTCTTTCCTACGCGTCTTTCCTACGCGTCTTTCCTACGCGTCTTTCCTACGCGTGTTTCCCGGGTTGTTTTGCGGGTGTGGCAGGTGCGGCAGAGAACTCGCAGGTTAGTCGGGTGGTGGGTGCCGCCTTGGCTGGTGGGAATGATGTGGTCAACTTCCCGTCCTGGCGCTCCGCAGAGTTGGCAGGTGTAGTGGTCTCGCTGCCGTATGCGTGTGCGGAGATGCCGGGGAGTTTCAGGTTTGTTCGGGTTGTGTGTGTTCATAGGTCGTGTTTGATGGCGGCGGGGGCTGGCCTGTCGGGAACTTCGTCGGGGTGAGCGTGACGCCATTCGGCTATGTGACCGAGGGCAGCATCGTATTTGTTGCTAAGAGTGTTGACTCGTTCACGGAGGGTGTCGACTTGGGTTTGTAGGTTGTTGATCCTTCCGGTGAGTTCATTTTTGGTGCGTTCGGTTTCCTTTTGGATTGCGTCGACGAACGCTTTCCATTCGGGGTAGCGCGTTTGTTCTTTGGCGACTTTTTCTTTGCCATGGGCGTTGGTGATGGCGGCGAACCATGAGGCAAGCCCTGCGATGGCGCTGGAGACTCCTGTGATGAGGAGGGTGGTGAGTGGCCCGTGCATAGTGCCCCCTGTGCGGTTAGTTGGTGTTTTTTCGGATGTGTGGCCGGGGTTAGTGTTCGGGGGCTGGTGTGGGATGGCCGGGTGTTCCGCCTTGGGGTGTGATAGTGGAGCGTGGTGGCTGGTAGGCGTCGTTGGTGGGCGTGGTGGGGGTGTAGGTGACAGGTGGTGATGGGGGTGTTTGTGGGGCGTGGAGTGTGTTGTTGTCGCCGGGTTGGGTGTCGGCGTCTTTCGGGCGTCCTGTCGGCCGGTAGTCGGAGTGCTCTCCAGTGGAGACGGCTGCGAGTGCGCCGCTGACAGCTGCGGCGATGCCGGCGGCGGTTTGGAACCAGTCGTCGACTTGTCCTGGTATGGCAATACCGAGGGCGGTGACGGCTAGCCCGATGATCCCTGCAGTGGTGTAGACGACTTGCCGGAGGTACCAGGGGGAGTGGGTGATGCCTCGGTCGAGGTGAAATTCGCCAGGATGAATGTTGTTGATGTGTGGGATGTCGTGCTTAGCCATGGTGTGATCCTCTACGTGGTGTGCGGTCAGGAGTGAGATGGCTGCGCTAGGGGGTGGGGTTGGTTAGTTGCCGGTGAACAGGTGCCGGAGTTCGTCGTGGCTTCCGCGGTAGGCGTTGACGTCGACAACACCGGGGTAGCCGGCGGCATAGCAGTTGGAGCCGTATTGGAGGATATCGGGGGCGTGGTTGCCGAGTGGGTAGTTCCATCGGCGGTCGGTGTCGCCGGGATAGAGTTGGGCGGCAGTGCCGTAGCCGTTGGATCCGTAGTTGGATACCCAGAGTGCCCCGAGCCCATCCATGGATGGTTCACCGCCGGGCATGTTTTCCCAGTACCAGGCACCCGAGTAGATGCCGGGCACGTGGTAGCCGCGTGATTCGAGTTCACGTTTCGCGGCCCACACATCGTCGCCAGTGAGGAGGAGCTGGTGATTTCTGCTGACGGACTCAACGTCGATCCATACGCCGAGGTCGCGCCGGCCTCCCATTTGTTGGTCGATGACGTCGACTTGTTGGGCGATGGTGCGTCCCTCTGAGGGGGCGCGAAGATACCAGTATGCTGACGTGATCAGTCCTGCGCTTTCCGCGTCTTGAAGATGGGAGCCGAAGACTTTATCTCGGTAGGTGCCGTCGCATAGTCGGATGATGACGAAGTCGTATCCTTCGGCTTGTGCGCGGTGTAGGTACATTCCGTTTTGATGTTCAGAGACATCGAGTCCGTACAGTGGCATAGTTACCTCTTTTCTACTTGTTGATCGAACTTAGGTTCGGTAGCCACGTGTGTAGTGTGGGGATCAGCGCTTCCATCGCTGATCGTCCTGTGGTGTAGTCGTCTTGGCCGAAAAACAATGCGTGCGCCTCATTAACCGCATTTAGCATGGGTCTTCCTACAACCCATGCCCCCGCGGGCGTATCTTCGCTTAGGCACACCCCCATGTGCTCCACCCCCTTGTTTTATACAACATGAAATCTACTCGCTCGAACTTATATTCTAGCCGATGAGGGTCTTCAGTCGCTTTGTGACCGACGAGATGTGCTTTTGGTTATCGTTGAGTTGTTGTAGAGCAGATCGGCGAGCTTTTGCTTCACCAACGGCTAGTTCTACCTCCGGCGGGTGGCCATCTTCACAGGTGATTGTGGCTTCATCAATCCATGTGGATAGCACCATTTCTCGCCATTCGACACCAATTTGGTCACCCACATTCACCTCATAGCCGAGAGAGTATGGGCATCCGTCGGCGATCTTAAACGCTGCCGAGAGCCCACCCTTGCCCTTAGCAAGCGCCTCAAACGCCTGTTGTTCACCTTCTACAGTGAACCCCTCACCCGAGGCGACGAGTTCGTGACGCCGGTACGGGCCAAGATAGTGCGCTCGGCGGGTCGCCTGATGGTGGGTAAACGCGAGAAGCTTATCCTCCGTGAGCTTCTCACTGGCTTTCTCCAGCTTGGATTGCATATCGTCTAGCTGCTTATCGTGCCCAGGCCACGCCGTTTTCGCACCGGCAATAGCACCATCGACGAAGGAGGCCGCTGCCCGTTTCAAAAGTTGGTTAATCGCACCTGGGCTTTTCCCGCCCACAGTGACGTCAGCGTACTTCGATCGGGTGATGGTGACATCCGAGGTGGCGTAGTCGATGTGGTCTGGTCGGAGCATCACCCAGGGTTTGTAGCCGTCCGGATTGGAGCGGGCAGACATACCGACTGTCGATACGTTGTCTTCCGGATCCCACTTGCGCTTGATGTTTTTCACGCCCTCACGGATATGGCCGGCGACGGACGAATCGGCTGTTACGGGGACGACATCGATAATGAGGGTGGGTTTCCATAGGCGCGTGTGAGTAGGGAACGGTTGCCGATCCCACGGCATCCACAGGGTGACAGTGAGCCTGAGGCCGGCGGCATCCAAGGTTTCTTTTGTCAGGTCGGCTAGTGAGTCGAAGCGGGCAGCAAGCACCGTCCAGGGAGTATCAACTGACTTGTGCAAAGGGTTGACCATGATCGGCCAATCTGCATAGTCTCGCCAGGCGATCGGTGACCACGGGTCGGGGTCGGGTAGAAGGTCAAATTGGTAGAGCCTGCGCAGGTTCATGAGGATGAACGTTTTTATCACGCGGAGTGAGTCCCCGGCCCGCACGTCCATATATTTGGGTTGGAGCGATTTGATCGACATCGGGTTGGATTCCATGACAAGATAGTCGGTCATTTCATAGATGGAGGCTCCGCTGATTTCGACGGTGGGATTGACTCGCTGGGCATGGTCGACGATCTTGTCGACGAAGTAGGTGTAGCGGGTGTGCCCGTATTCGACGATGAGGAATTGTTGTATGTCGGTTAGCTTGCGTAAAGCCGAGTTGGGGTCGCCGTCGAAGGCTAACGGTGGGATAAGTAAATCAACCATCGGGTGATGGGCTGGGACTTCGAGTGCGAAGGTGCCAGCATCGTTGACCTTATCTGAGGCTTTGAGTGAGACGTAGCCGGTGACGATGACCTGTGGGGTTAAGTATTTGTCAGTCAAATAGACGAACGGCGTATGGTCGTCCCGTCGCCTCTGACCAATCGCGGCCATTTGCGTTATTTGATGTTCCTGCATGAGAAATTATCCCCCCTGATTGCGCCCATGGTGAAAGGTAACGGTTTCGCCACAGCACTTGGCAATGGTGGCACTCCACTGCTGTGCCGTCTCCTGGCATGACTGGCCGTGTCCAGGCCACGCCGCGCATGGTGGCCCAGGCTGTATGGTTCGGGTAGCCCTGGTTGTCGGTGACAAGGCCCCCGGTGGCTGGGTCGGTGTAATACGTCAGTCCTGATCGGCCTAAGGCTGGCGGGAGCACGATGAGGCCATTTCGGTCTTCGGTGAATCGTGCTGCCATGCCACGCCAGCGAACAGTTGGCCATAGTGGAATATCCCCGGTGTTTTCGATGGCTACAATGCCGGTGCCGCTATGTTGGGGGCCGAACCAGCAGCCGTCCTTAGCGGTAAGTTCAACCTCCATGGTGGTGCCGTCTATGGCGGTGGTGTCCTCGGGCAGGCCTACCGGTTTTGCAAGATGCACGAAGAGGCACAGTGATGGTTGGCGAGATTCCGTGACGATGAGTTTGGCTGGTTTGAAAAAGTCTAAGCCGTTAAGGAACCGACGGGTGACTGTCTCGACGGTGAGTTCGGGTGTTGTGGTGATCTGCACGGTGAGTGTCGGCTCGATAGGGTCAAGCTCACCGATATCTAGGCTTGGTGACTGGAAACGTGATTGGTGTTTATCCTTTTGGTCACTGATGTTGCCGACGGTGTTACTGATCTTGCCGAGCGTTACCCCCTCGGCACCCTCGTCATCTCCGGCCAGGTGCCATGTTTTTCTTCGATAGTCTAAAAGCTGAATATCCATCAGCAGCCCCCTGGATAATTGGTGTTACACCACCATTGGTGTTGTGAACGTATTGATCTGAACGCCGCGCTCTAAGGCCTCAATCCTGCGCTGATAGTCAGCCAAAGCCTGATTGACCCCACGCCGCACATCATCTGATGACACCGTCATATTGTCCCCGTTCATATTGACGTGCACCTCCACGGGTGGCAGTACGCTACGGCCAGGATCGTCAGCAGGGCCTGCGACAGAGACCTTCACCCGGCCTTGATTATCAAGGATGTCGGGTGCCTTTGTACCGTCAATCCCCCAGGGTGAGCCAAGGTCCTCGGTCACATCGGAGAGAATGTCTCCGAGGAATTGCGCGCCCCATTCGATTGGTGCCCCGATCCGGTCTTCTTCGCCGTTAAGCCAGGCCTCGACACCATCAGCAAACGCTTGAGCGGTTTCATCCATATGCTGAGAGGCTTCAGTCATACCCTGAGCGAAGTCCTGCATCTGCTGGGAAGATAGGACCCATTCACTGTCTCCGGATGTATTGACGGCGATGGAATTATTGGGCAGGATTCCGCCAGAATCACGCAGGAACGCTGGAAGAACACCACCACGCTTGTAGCCGCCGGCACGATCATATGCCGCCGACAGCGAACCATACGTGGCCAGCGCATAGTTCATCGATGCGCGAATATTGGATTCCGGATCCCAAATATCGTCATATCCAGGGTCTTTATACGACTGGAATGTTGGATTAATAGTCTGCATAAGACCCTTCGACGGCGTCCCCTTAGCCGCATTCGAATCCCAATTATTGATCGCGTGCGGATTACCACCAGACTCTTGCTGCATACGGCGCAAAACACTATTAACAAGGGAAACAGGCTGCCCTTTTTCACGAAGAAGCCGTTCGACAAGCCCGCGATACATCTCAACGTTGCCGCCGACGCTCAACCTCTCTTTCACTTTCTTAGCAACCTCTGAGACCTTTTCCTTTAGCCAATTCCACGCATTATCAGCACCCTTAGTCAGATATGCCGGCGCCACCGACTTAGCCAAGCTAGTACCGCGACCAATACCCAGACGGCCCTTCACCGCATCAATCTTGCCGAAGAACAACCGCTTAGCCGCATTAGCGAAATCACTACCAAGCTCCATCGCCTTATCCAACACCTCATCGGTGACCTCCCAGGCCTTACCCGCAGCATGCTTAATACCACCAATAACACCACCATCAGCAAACCCCACCGATAAGCCACTACCACGACCAGACCGCGCCAGCGCATTCATCCGCGCCACAGCAGCAGGCCCACCCACAGCACGAGTCCACTCCGGCCGCATCACCGCCTCACCGCCAGACAAGTTAAGCACCCCGGCGGTGGGGGAGAAGAACGTATGCACATCACGGCCAGGCGTATAGCCGGGCATCACACCACCCGTAGCGAAATTCACACGATCGAGTTTCTGCACACCCGTAACATTCGCAATCGCATTCCAGGCAGGCAGAATCGCGTTATTGTAGGCAACACCAGCAATCTTCTTTGCAATATCACGAATAGTGTCCCACACCGACGTCCACGCATGCTTGATACCATCAGCCGCAACCTCGAACCAATGCTGAACAGTCCGAACCCCGTCGCTCATCCTGTCGAACGCCGGTTTCACAAACCTATCCACAATCATCGAGATAAAATCGGACATTCCGCGCCAGGCGGGAATCAAAACATTATCAATGACTGCTTTAATCCCATTGACGACAGCAGACCAGACGGCACCAATCGCGGTGAATATTGGCTGCAAGATACCATTCCACAGGCCCTGTAGCACCGCCCCCATAAGGTTCCAGGCAGGCTGTAAAACACCATTCCAGACAGCCGCCATGCCGCTGAGTAGCATGTTCCACGCCGTACCGATCAGAGAGAAAATTGGTTGGAGTACCGCCGACCACAGGGTGCTCACAACCATGCCCATGAAGTCCCACATGGGGTGCAAAACCGACTCCCACAATGCGACCATTCCGGTGACCAGCAAATCCCATCCGGCTTTAATCAAGTTGAACGCCAGAAGAATAGCGGCCTTCGCTATTTCCACCTGAATCATTATCGGCGTTAGAAGCACCGACACAACATACGGCACGATAGTGCCGATCACGCTCGCAGCCTGAGAGAAGAACGAGGAAATAGCCGACCATGCTGTCGACAACCACGTGCCGATTGACTCAAAGACTGGCTGCAGCCATTCCCAGAAGGCTTGCAAAGCGCTACCCACTGACGCCAAGATCGCTTGACCAGCTTGAGTTTTCGTCAAAAACAAGGTGATGCCGGTGATGAGAAGCCCGATGGCGGTCATGATGACACCAACAGGGTTAGTGCTGAAAACCGCGCTCATCAGCGCAGGCAGTGTCCTCAGGCCAGTAAAAATGATGCGCCCGACACCGATAACGCTCTTGAGCGCATTTCCGATATTGAACAGGGACTTCACAATTATTCCTATGCGGGGCCCGAACGCTTCCATAATGCCGGCCCCCGCCTTAACAGCCTTAAAACCCCTATTCAATGGGACGAATGCTTCAGCCCAGAGCATAAAACCGTTAGCAGCCGCCGCCGCTAACTGTGGGTGTTTAGCCAACTCGTTACTTAACGCGGTAATCGCGGGAACAATCACCGAAGTAATGATCGGGACCAGCGCATTCAATAGTGCGGTTAGCGCAGGCAGTGTCCCATTCACAATGGCCACGAGTGCAGCTGCCAGTGGTGGAATCGCCGGGGCCAAGGCGGCCACCACACGGATAGCGGCCTGAGCAAGCTGCTCTAACAAGGGGCCCATTTGGGCTAGCCCCTCCTTGAGCGGCCCAAAAGCCCCCATGACAGTATCAACATTGATACTATCTATTGCGGAAAACACTGCGGGGATAACATCATTAGCCAGGTGCTCAAAGACCGGCGCAATCGCATTACTAATCTGCTGCGCAATCGGGCCAAGCTTGCCTTCAAGACCCGCGAAACCATCAGAAATGGCATTAAACACCGGGATCATCCCGTTATAGAACGGCTGAATGATCTCAGCGGTGACGTGGGAGGCCATAGCCTTCATATATTCCATAGACCCCTGGAACGTTTCGCGCTGCTTCTGCGCCGCCCCATGGAACATGGAATCCATAGCCTGGGAGAAATCAGCAAACGACACCTTCCCAGAGCTCACCATATCCGCCACCGCATCTTTGGACACGCCCATCTGCTTGGCGAGCTGATCCTGCAGACCGATACCACGGTCCATGAGCTGGGCCATCACCTCACCGTCGACATGCCCACGAGCAGCAACCTTCGACCAGATCGACCCCATCTCACTAATCGACGTATTCGAATGCGCGGCAGCATCAGCAACATGACTCAGCGTGTCTTGAAGCTCCTGGCCCGGTTTAATACCCGAGCCCAACATCACCGACGCAACCTGAGCAGTATCACCCATGAGAAACGACGTGCCCTCAATAGACTTATTAACGTTTCCCATGATCTGGGTAATCTCATTACCCTTATAGCCCAAACCCTCAAGAGCTTTCTCGGCCCGATCAGTCGATGCTAAACGGTTGAACCCATCAGAGAATGCTTTACCAGCACTCACACCGGCGGCAGCGGTAACAGCAATCGCCCCGACGTTCACCGTCTTCTTCAAGCCAGAGGTGATCTTGTTACCCATCTGCTCGCCCCACGATTGGGACGGAGCAACTATTGCCTTATCCAATTGTTTACGAACCTGGGAGAAATCGCCCATCTTCGGGACAATGCTCACCCACCCGGTGCCAACATCAAAGTTCGCCGCCATTTTTAGCCCCCGTTAACGCCAGACCAATCATCGCCCAGCCACTCGTCCATCTCAGCTTTCGACAAGCCCTCCGGTTTCACACCAGCCGTCTCCATTTCCTTACCATCCACCCCAGGTCGAGGAATCGGTTTCGGCCGTGCACCCTTACCATCCCAGGCGCTCATCTTCAGCTGATCCGCAATAAACGCAAGCAACTGGTTGGTTAAACCCCACTCCCACTCATCCTTGCGAGCATCACGCACGATAGCCGAATCAGGGCCCGCAGTAGCGATCAAAGCGATCACGTCATCCCACGACAGCCGGTCACTACCATCATTGACCCACCGCCATCGCACGCCGACTTCGATCAATTCCCGCTCGACTGCCATAGAAAAATTCGGGTCCCTATCCATAGCGTCGATCAGGGAAATAATCTCTGACAGGCTAGCTTTTGTCGCCCCCGTCACTCCACGCCTTCATAAACGTGTTGAACTCGTCCATCTGCATGGCGTCAATAATGTCCAGAGTTCCCTCGGCAGCCTTGTCAGCTGCCCGTTCCAGCATGATCCATGAAAACTCTTCATCGTCCACACCATCGCGTTTCGCCCGGCGACGATCCCCAGCGGTAATGACCGAGCCGATGGGTGGCAGGCTGATCGATTCTCCGCTGTGGGTGGTGTAATCAAACCAGTCATCGTGAGCCTGGTCTAACTTTTTCGTTGTCTTCTTGGCGGCCATATGCGACCTTCCCCCCTATGTCGAATGCGAGTTCTATCTTTTACCTAACAGGCAGATACAGGTAGTTTCCTGATGAAACGCCATTAGGTCTACTGACATCATAGCAGTACATACGTTCGACTACTTCGGGCCGAAGGTCACCCACCACCACCATCCATACGCAACCGCGGCGGATGCCGCCGCGAAAATAATGACAGCGACGATGGGGATAAAAACGTAGAGGTAGACCAGCACGATGACCGTGGCGATACCAGCCGTGGAAGCAAACCCTGTGATCGTTCCGGCGATGCCCAACACCACAACCAAGGCCACAAGACCGAGAGATATCGCACCGATAGCGAGCACATGAACCAGAACCCACAGGCGAGACATTCTCCCCAACAGGGAATGTCTGGTCAGAATATTGAAAATATCCATCGGGATGCCAACCAGCGGGAACGATATAGTGTTCACTATTCGAACATACAGTGGGATCAGGCTGAACACGATAATAAGCCCCACCACCGTCAGCACTGTCACGGTAACTATTCCCGCAATAGTCAGGCCACTGGCACGGTTAAAAACAGTCAAAAGCAGCGTGACAACAACTAGCCCCATTACGGCCACGACAACAGACAACACCGCTAAAGACACCAGCACATCCACCACGCGGCCTGTGCTGATAACCGACGTGACTGCAATAATCACCCCGGCTGCAGCAACAATAAGCACCCCCCAAATAATCATGGGCGCACCTAGTAGGGTAATGAGTGCCCGCAGCGCGATCGTCACACGGCGGGCCGCTCGAAGTGGCTGGCCAGAAAGATAAAATAGTACGGCGGCCACGACTGCTAGACCGGCGGATAAAGCGATAAGTCCTGCCAGTGGGGAGAGAAGAACTCTTGGGTGTTGGGCAAGGACCGTGACGAAAATGGCTAGGGCAACAACAGCTGTGAGCGCCCCTCCGACTCCAGGCACAATCGTGGCGGCGGCCACAGCGAAGGTGGCCACTGTTGCGGTGAAAGCAATAGCAATAAGTACACGCACAGGGGCAGTTAATCGCCGAGTCACCATCGTAAGCGGGATGCCGACAAAGAGGACGACCGGGATAACAGCGAGGGAAACAACACCCATTTGGGCGAGTTTCTGTGACCGCAGCCAGGGGATCGCTCCAGTGAGTGCGGCCATGTCGGCAGCGAGTATGCGCAAGACTCGACCGGTGATAAAGGCACCGCTGATCCCGGTTATTGCTGACAGAGCTGCTGCGACAATAAACCTGGGGAGTGTGGCTAGCTGGATGCCGATCCAGGCCAACGTGATGATGGCGGCCATGAGGAACCGGTGATTCACGCCTAAAGCAATAGCTATAGGGGTGAAGAGATCGGCGGCGAGAATGACAACTCCCCACCCCAGCAGGCGAGCCCCGGCAACGAGGCTAGCGGCGGCAATTCCAGCAAGAACAGCCCGGAGGGGAGTAAAGAGCACACCAGCAGCTGTTCGTAGCGCCATGATGAGGCCGGCAAGGGCGGAGGCGATAGTTGTGACAGTGTCTAGGCCAACCGCGTCGAGCAATAGCCAGGGGATCGCTAAGGCAGTGACGATATACCGGAACCAGCGGCCCGGAATCAGCAATGCCGCCCCAACAAGACAAATAACTAAGGTCAACCCCCACGCGATCGTGAAGTTTGTGGCCCACGCGTATTGAGGGGCGGAAGCAGGGGTAGTGACTCCACCCATTATAAGCCAGGCGACCCAGCCGCCATATGCTGACAAGAACAACGCTATTAGGTAAGTCAGCCATAGAGCGTAGTAGCCGGTGGCCAGATAATTCCACACCACCAGCCAAAAACCCAGAATAAGCGGAACCCAGAACCGGTAGGTCGGGCCACGGAAGGGCCAATGAAGAAGCGGAGCACCCAGTTCCCCAAGTCCAAACACCACCGCCCCGGCGGCTGCAATGCTGGCATCGATAATCCACCGAGGTGGGGCAGCCAAGCGGTACATCTTAGCGACGATAGGGATTAGCCCCACTGATACCGCCGAGCGTGCGACACGTACACCTCGTAGAATCAGGGCCGAGATAAACGGTCCTATTCCTGCTAGTACCCCAGACGACATGAAAAACAGGCCGGACACCACGGTGGATGCCACCACCAGTCGCAGTAGTAGCTGTGCCGCTCCACGGAGACCTGTCACGAACAAAGACAACTGTCCTGCCGTAAAACATGCGATAATAGCGCCGACGACACCCAGAGCAACAGCTCCACCAACGACGATCACCGTCAGTGGTGGGGCCAACAGTGGGGCAGAAGCAACCAGCCCCGCCGCCGCAGCGAGAGCCGATAGAGCCATCACGCTGCCAATAACAAGCACAACTGGCCTAATATCCCGCCTCAATAGAGTAAACGATGCAATTTGGGAGAGCACCCACGTCACCGACGACGCATAGAATGCAATTGATGCAGGAATAGCCGCCAAGCCTGTGATAAGGGCGGTCGTACCAGAGAAAAGAGCGGGGATAAGTGCCCGCACAGTGGTGATAGCTAAACCGAAAACCGAGACAATAAAATTCAACAGGGGCACTAGGACACTCCCCAATGCTCCCAATTCTGAGGCTGTGAGAAGTCGCGTTATACGCCGATGGAAAAACAGAGCCTGGGCAAGAGGAAGAACAATGACCAGCGCAATAGACACAGGAGGAATCATCGCCAGCTGAAAACGCAGCAAACGCACTAGCGACAGCATGACCCCCGCCGCAACAACAGGGAGCACAACGCCGCCAATAGTGACAGCTCGAAGAATGTTAATCAGAGCAGATCGCCCAGTGATCGTTAAGTTCCGTGCAGCAAGAAGAACAATAAGCCCCAACACTGTGGACGAAAACAGCGCCACAATCACAAACGTGATCACAGCAACCGTCGTCGCAATCACGGCCCGCTCTAGGCCAGTCATTCGAAATGGTTGAGTCAGCCGCAAGAACACACGGGCTTTAACGACCACCAGCAACGTCACGGCCACCAATGCTGCTACGTGTGCGATAACCCAGGCAGACGCTAAAAACAGGACAGCAGCCTTAATCGTGACCGGTGCTGCCCCCGCAATCACCAGCAACGGAAAATCCAAAATAATAAACCGTGCCCCGTTAAGCACAGACCAAAAAATGAACAACGCCGCCAACGGATGGCCCGTCAAGAGGGAAATCACGATCAGATCCGCGGCCCACGGCAACAACGCCCCGCCGAGGCTGAAACCGACAAACTGGGTAACAACAAGCCACATGCCGATAACCAGGCCCAGCGTTGACAATCCCACAGGTATGGCAAAAAGTGGCTGCCCAAAGACAAACAACGCGATCGTTAACGCAAAACCAGCTGCCAGCGTGATAAGCGGGCCGAGCAACATGATTGACGCCAGCAACCAATCTTGCGCGGTCAATTCAGATAGCGCCGCGTTGGCCCCCTGTAAGAACTGATCCCAGGCCGCTGTCAGCTGTGGCCACACCTGGGCGAGATTTAACGCATCAAGAGCAGCCACCGATCCGCGAGTAAAGTCACCGGCTAGAGCAGCTGACAATAAAGCCCAGTCATTCGATAACGCCGGAGGATTAGTCCAGTCAGTAAGAAAACGGTTAGCAATATCACCGTACTGTGCTGCATCAAAAGCGCCGACGAACGCGTTATACGCCTTAACCAGATTAGCGGGGTTAAACGCCCCCCAATTCTCGCGGACAATACTGGCAGCGCTATCCCACAGTTTTTGGGCAGCCCGATACAAATCACCGCCGGTACGCGCCAAGTCCGCCAATAATTCACCTGATGCCATGCGATTAACAAAATCGCCCGCGATCTCATTCCACCGCTGAACTGCATCACCCAACCACTGGTTTAAATCAGAGACACTCTGATTGTTGAGAAAACTACGCAGCCAGTCTCCGACCACCGTGCCCCACCCTGCCGACGCTTGACCAAGCCATCCAGCCCACGCCCGGATCGGGCCCGACCACTGGCCCAGGCCCACAGACTCCGCAAGATTCGCCAGCGCGTCACCGAGAGCAGGGACGTTCACAGACGCAATCGCATTATCAATAATGTGGTCAACATCGCCATCCATCACGGCCTTGAGCCACTCTTGCCAATTGGCTCCAATAGTCGCTATGAAGTCACCGATCGCCCTTTGCACATCACCGTTCGACAAACCTGCGATGAGCCCACCAATGCCAACACTCGACCACAAAGTCGCAATCTTCTTAATCGCATGGGCAATAGACTTTGTGCGTCTCCGCAGCCACGACATGGCGTTATCGAAAGCTGCCCTGAAATTATCCAGATTGGCGCCTGTGATCAGATCCCGCGGAGCCCAATCAGCAATAAGGCGGAGAAGCTCAGAGTCGGTCATATCCGCGACCGTGTGCTCGACACGATTAATCAGCTGATCGATGGTATCGACCAATGACCGCTCAGAAATACGGGAAATAATACTGAGCGCCGTTGATAGTGAAGCCCGGACAGCACCAAGATTCGCAAGCTTCCCATCACCAGTGATGTAATCTATCCACTCGCGTATTTGGCCAACGAAAGCAAAATCTGGTCCATCAGGGTCACGCGGAGTTGGCTTCTGAGGTTGGCGATCCACCAACCTGTATAAACACACACCATTACTATCCGGCGTACACGACAAAGTGAGCACGCACGCGGCTAACTCAGAGCGGTTAAACGACTGCGAATCAATATCAGTAACCACCGCGCGGGGAACGAACAGTCGAGTACGTTGCCCATCTGCTGACAGGAGATCGAAGTTTAAACAACGATAAGGAAGGGGCTCATCCAGACGCTCCTCAACACGAACACGCGACGAATCGAACAGCTCTTTCACCGACCCATCGGCGTGCGTGAGACGCATCACCGCCGAATTGCCCAGCTCCATAAACGACACCGACAACGTGACACCATCCGGCGACGAGACAGTATTCATCGATAGACCCGACCAGGATTTCGTCTCCTCTGAGGCCAGCGATGTATCTACCTTGACACCATCGGCTGACACATAGCCGGCCGGGGTAAGCCCAACACCAGGTAGTCGACGAATCGGCTCCCTCGCCGACAGGGGGACAGCAAACGGATTAGAAACAGCGTGCCCAATCCACGCGCCACCCCCGGCATGCACATCCGGCGCGCCATGAACAAGATTTTTTCGATTACGCATGTTTCCCCCCGAAAGCAACGCGTCACTATATCCCCAGTATAAGGCATAAAAAGAAGGGGGCGAGGGCATGTACCCTGGCCCCCGAGGGCAGACTCACAATTAAACAGTGAGAGCGCCGACAACAAGGTAGGCGACGAGGGCCAAGGCCACAGCGTCTCCCAGAAGCACCCCTGGCTTGAAAGCAAGCGGGGTGAGGATCGTTTTGAGTAGGCGCCATGTGGTGTAGGCGCCCGCAAACAGGGTTTCCACGCCACGCAGGCCCAATCCGCGGATCGGCAGATGACCGATCTGGGGGATACGTGTCAGCAAGAAAATGTTGAACAGGATGCGGCCAATATTGAGAGCATTCAGGATCAACATGATGTTGTTGCCGCGAACCGCGATACGGATCGGGGTGGACAAGACCAGCATATCCACAGCGGCGCGGATAGCTTTGACCACCACCGAGGTGTTGAATGCGGTGACAGTGTTAATGATCAAGTCGTTGAAGACATTGAGCAGGGCCATCCGGATTTCGTGGTGGTTGAACATCTGGAGTGCAACAACGGCGAATGGTAATGCCTTCGCCGACTTGACCTGGGCGATGACTGGAGCGGCAAGAAGCCCCTTGCCTGCAGTTAAGAAGCCTTTAACGATAGCCGCTTTGAGTGCAGCGCCCACATCTGCGATAGCTTTGACCGCTTCGGCGCCTTGGCCGACAACGGCACCGATAGCTAGCGCAATAGCCAGCAGGGGAGTCAGCGTCTTATTAGCGCGGGCGGCATGGCGGACGGCCTCATCGGCACCAATGGAAGCCAGGTCAGCGATGACTCGGGCGCCCCGGTCAGTGATCGCGTCGACATGCTGACGGATTTCGTCCAGCTCATCTTGACGCAGCCCAGCCAGGGCCTCAAGAACGTGGCCGGGGAGAGCGCCGCCGGGAAGGTTCTCAACAATCTTTGCGATTGGTGCTGAAGCATTGAGCGTGTCGAGTGCTTCAGCAAAATCCCTTACAGATGACCGGACATCATCAAGAGAAGACACGTCGCCGAGGCCCAGATCCTTAAGCTGGTTCTCAAGACCGTCAACCAGTTCGTCCGCGGCCGTCTTGAAATCCGCCACCTTCTTAAGCGGATCGGGTTCTTCCAGCGCTGTTTCAAGGTTTGCCCTCAACGTGTCTTTCACCTTTTGGCCGCTTTCGGCCTCATTCGCCAACGTGCTTAGCGCCTGCTCGACGTTGGAGCGGGCATCATCCGACACGTTCAGCACAGCGTTGGATGCCTGGGTGAAAACATTCGCGAGCTCATGGGGAAGGACACCGGCTGACTCCAGCCGGTCAATGAGAGTTGACGGTGAGAATTCGCCGTACGAATCGCGGTCAGTGTACTTATACTCCATATTTACTTAGCCCCCTCGTTCTCGTTGTGGACAGCGCGCAAAATGTCGACAATCGTGCCGCCCATCGGTTTCGCTGCAGTGCCGATACTGGTCACCAAGTCAGTGATCTTCTTACGGTCACCTTCAGTGAGATGGTCGAACTTACCGACTAGCTCAGGGAAGCCATCACCGGGAGTGATATCGTCAAACAGCTTCTTGCCATAGGTGGAATTGGCGAACTCATCAATAGCCTCACCTACTTTTCCAGCGTTCTTTGCCAACTCGTCGACATGGTCGGCGACCTGCTGTGGCAACGCTTCTGAATCCCCAAACTGGGCCGCGACCTGATCATGCAGAGTCGCCTGGGCATCATTGATGCCCTTGATCGCGGCAGGAACACCAGTGCCGGGGAACACCAGGGGGCCACCGAGGATCTGTTTGATATCTTCAGCAAGCGTTTTGGCGTCTTTGACGGTGCGGCCCAACATGGACACTTGCTGGGGGATTGACTCAGTCAACTTGTCGATCAGCCCGTTGAAATTCGTGAACATTCCGGACAGAGAATCGGCAGTATCTTTTTCCACTCCACCCTGCTGCTGAAGATCGCGCAGAGACTTAGTGATCTGTGACAAAAGGCTTTCTTTGTCAGCCATAGGAATAAACCTCCAAAAAAATTTTTTATGAACAATGCCTACACGAGTAGGTCAGAGAATCCCCCCAGTGAGGTCATCCAAGGTCTGGCGTCCGCCAGCACCAGAGAGAAGATCAACAACAGACTGAGCCCACCGGCGATACTTATTCAGCGGCGTAAACGGCAAAGCCTCAACATCGTGAATGAGCGTGGCCCCATCGGCCCCCTCCAATAGATCAGCCAACAGCTTAAGAATGTCATCGACACCATCCAGCGGGCGCAGATGGTTAACAAGCTTCTCGATGAAATCGAGGTCTAATCCGCCCTTGCCGTCAATGAGGGAGTAGAACAAGCCGGCGACCAAGTCCGGAGAAATCGGCAACCCATCAATAGCGTTGCGCACAATATCCTCGATCTCTGCCAGCGAGATCACCGGAAGACCATCGTCGGGGAAGCGATCATCCTCGTCGCGCTTGACGTTACGGCGATCAATGTAGGTGTAGAGCTTGTTGTCATTGTCATCGGGGAAACACTCGATGGTGGCGTCAAAGCCAACAACCTCAGAGCGGGAAAAGACCTGGTCATCAAGCTCAGAGACGCGGCCATTCGGGATGAACAGTCGCCCCTTGACCCCATCGCCGCCGTGAATGTCGAAAATGTAGGACCGGTACGGGGTGTCGGTCGCGTTATCAATCATCTGGATAGCGCGCCCATCGTGCCGTGAACGGAAATTCCCGTCACCAAGCATCGCTGTCGCCACATGAGAGTTCACAATCTCATGGAACTTGGCCTTGATCTGGACAGAATGGCTTGACTGCAGAACAGCCATTGTGTCGCCATTCCAATCCACAACATTGTCCGTATCCCGGTCAACAGTCTTCGTCACGCCATCTTCAGAAATGTAGCCCGCCGGGCTGAACCGATTGACAGCAGGCAATGCTGCTACCCGGATCGACGCCGAATGCGGAGCCTGAAGTGGATTAATGCCGGCCTTACCGATCCAAGCAGCCCCGCCGCTCTTCACTTCGGGCGCGCCGACAACAAGATTTTGTCGCATACGTGCCATGCGAATCCCCCCAAAAGTATGAATCCCCGAGTGGCTTTCCTTGTTTAAAGCACAAGCCACCTCGTATTATACATGAATATTGATTAGCTTAACGTTGTCCACAAAGTACCGGCCGCTTGCCACCTGACTACCCCCGGCCGATCTGGATCAGGGAAGTTATATGGCTCGGTATCGGTCTCCCACGCCATGACGGCTAAATCAGCTCGATACGCCATCTCTAGACCGTCAAGGCAGGCAGCCAGAAGATCGACACAGTCCTGGTCGTCATCCCCGTAGGCCTGCAGCATGATCCGCGTCCGGTCTGTGATTGGCGTTTCCCGATTAGGCGGCGCACTGTCCACCCGCACAACAGGGCCGTGAATGTTCGCAGGCACTTTGGTGGCAACATGGACCTTTTCGTATTCCGAACCGACGAACCATTTCTTCAAACACGAGACCACGACCGCTGTAGGATGCCTCATTCTGTACTCCTTGGATGCTTAGTCGCGACTGGATACTCACCCGCAGCCTTCTGAAGCGAATTGTGTTTCAGCTCATGCCCATAGGCCCTCCCATCACCAGGAGTCGGCACCACAAGCGCCCGCCACCGAGTCTGACCTTGCACTGCTGGAAGGACCGAGTACGACGACCCAACTCTCTGGCGGAACTCCTCGGCCTTGGCATCGACAAGCGCACGTGTCTGGCCATCTTCCTTGAGGACACGGTTAAAAAACTGATGGTTAAATTTCCACTCAACACGGTCACTCACGGCTATGCCTCCTCGAAAACATGAAGCTTGTATTCCGCCAAGCCTGGATCCCACCACGGGCCATGCGTGTAGTCATGGCCACCATCAGCCACAAGAAACGTGGCGTCACCGAGGGCCACTTGATCTCCAGCCCGAACCTCGCCAGGACGGGCAAACAGGGAGCCAGCCCAATCCACCCGCCGAACATCCTGATCATCAGGACCATGCTCATCAGAGCTATCAATACACCAGCCAGCGACCCGAACAGACTCCGGCTTTCCCCACGACCTAGTGGCATTACCGAACGCATCAACCCCTGAATCCTCGCGATGACGCACTTCCACCGTGAACGGCAGGGGAAACCCCGACCTAGTACAACGAGACCGTGAACGCACCACGACGGCCACCTCCCACAGAACGCAGCATCCGCTTGTCCTCAGCAGTCAAAAACACGCCTCCACCATTCGAATTCGACCCAAAATTCTGCGTGGTAGAAAACGGCCCAGCAGTAAAAGACTGAGACTCAGCCCCCACCGGAGCAGCAAACAAACCACGACTGACCGCACGAGCGGCAACCCGAGCACACACCACACGAACAGCAGACGGAACCTCATCGCCCACATGACCACCCATATAGGCATCAATGGCGACAGTGGCCTCATCAATCATCGCCCGAATAAACCGGCGATCATCTCGATCAGGCTCCATCGTCAAACGATCCGTCACATCGCTGACCGTGCAATATACATCCACAGTGCCGCCCCTCACTGACTACTTCGAGACCTTGGCAGCTTTACGTGTGCTCTCCGGCTTGACGACATGAGCGACCATCGCCATATTCGGATTCGTCAAGATCGGCTGGACAGCACAGTTCGCACGAACCCAATACGCCATCGGATCATTCTCACGCCACGCACCCACAGCGATCTGGCCTAGACCAGTGAGCTGATATTCCGGAGAATTCATCTCCACAGTCTGACCCCACACCGTATAGCCCAACAGCCCAGATTGCGTCTCAGGAGGCAGGAAGTACACGGCGTTCTCGTCCAGGATGCGGCGAGAACCATTCCCATCCCGTACCGACTTCGAATACGAGGTGATACCCGGCAGCCCCTGGTCCTGCAGCACAGCATTAATGGCCCCAGAAGAGACGCGAGCTAACTCACCAGTCGTATTCGCAGAGTCACGGAACTGCGCATTAACCTGCAGCTTCTGGATAACCTTGGGTGAAGCAATGATCGTACCCGGCTTAGTGCCATTAGCATCCTCATACGCCATCGCCCAATCAATGATGTCTTCAAGCGCCGGAGCATTGGGATCGTCCCAATGCTTCTTCGGCGTGACCTCGAACTCCTTATCGCGGCCAATACCTGCATCAACAATCGCGCCGTTTTCGGCGTAACGAACGCGGCCAGTGGTGAGAACATCGCCACGAGCCACTTCCACCCGGTTAGCCACCGCACGGACGACCGTTTCAGTGGCCTTAGTCATGTCGTCTTCCTGGAACTCGGCATTGCCCTGCCGGAAGCTGCGCAGCTGGTCCATCTCGTTGATGCGGACTTTCTGCCCAATGAGGGGCAGTTGCATGGTGGCCTTATGGCCACCGCCCATCGATCCGATAGGGGTCTCCGCATCGGCGGAGCGTACCTCCGCCAGCCGGTTGGTGTCTTCCTCGGTTTTCCAGGCGAAGAAAATGTCATTGACCAGCTGATCGGGGAAATAGGCGGACAGGGAGTACCCGTTGGCTTGAAGGTCAGTGAGGTAGTGGTTGGCATACACCGTTAAATCCTGAGGGGAAAGAACCTCAGTCCAAATCTGTGACGATCCCATTAAATATCACCTCGCAGTGATCCGACCTGATCAAAATTCGTCGAGCCATCCTCATTCCATAGAGAATCGGACGGCTCGTGAACGAACGTGAACTCAGGATGATCGCATTCTGCGATTTTCACGCGGTTGTTTGAATCTGGAAGACGATCAACGCGGATACGGCCATGCCACACAATGGGCACAACCTCTCCAGGAACATTGTCCTGGTCAGTGAGCAAAAAACCGTCCACAGACTGCGTTTTCGATGTCACCGGAAGCCAGTAGTCGCCGTCACGGTGCAAAGCGGTACCCGACGGTAAAACTGCCCGTCGAATATGGGTTGTCTTTTCCCCCAAGGTTCCCGTCTCCGCATTGTCCACAGCATGACGTGAACCAAGCCAAGACAGGTCACTAGGAGAATACCGGTCAAATGTTGGCCGAATATGCATAATTCCCCCCGAATAGTTGATGAATGATGTTACGCCCCCCGACGTGCCTTACGGCGATTCCACAGCTCTTCACCTTTCGAAATGCCCTGGCCGGGCTGCTCCCATGTCAGTGACGAGCTAGGGGCGGTAGCAGTGCTGTGCTGCTTAATGAGCATTTTCAGCGTGGAGTCTGCATCATCGGCATCAAGATCCAACTCGTCTACTGCTTTACAAAAGCGCTTCGAATCAAAGAGCTGACCAACGTTGCCGCCCAAATCTGCAATGCGCGTTGTCAGATCGTGATGCCGCGTCGCCTCAGCAAGTTGGCTCGTCGCCTCCGACAATTGTGAGCGAAGTGCCTCCACCGTTTCCTCAAGCTTGCCGTTCTCATCTTTCAACGAGTCAAGCTGGGCTGTAAGGTGTTTGACTTCCTCAAGCGACTTCTCTGCCCGTGTTTCCCATGTGCGGGAATGGGCGCGCATCTTCTCGTACTTTTGTCGATAGTCACTAGAACTTGAATTCGACTCCGCCTTTTCGGCCTCGGATGCAGAGTCCTCAACTCCAGAGACCTTTTCGGCCTCCTGATCGGAGTGATCCCCCTCATGTGCAGTCACAGCTACTCCTCTATGTGCTTGTGTCAATTACGGTCATGGCATTCATCCCTTCCGGACAGTACCGCAATCATCACACATTTTAGCACATACGTTCAATGGCTTAGATTTCCAACTTTTCGCATAGATGACAAAATATCCTCCGGCTTGCCAGTAGGGGACTGTTCCCGCCCCTCGGCATAAATCTTCTGAGCCCGAATCGTGCTGTCAGGAAGCTCAACCTTCCCTCGTTTCTTGCAAATCACCAGACACCGACAATGATCGTGATAATGCGCCCCCGCATGGCCACCGCCTGCGGTTTCCCGCGTTTTGTAGGCAAAACCGCGTGACGCCATCAACATACAAAACGCACAAGCACCCGGATGTGCCACCCGAGCCCACGACCCATTACCGTTCCATGCCGTAGACTCCGTCGTCTTGCGCTGCCGACCGTACAACTCGTCAGAGACAAGAAAACCCAAATTCTTCACCGTGGTGGCATACCCATCCTCTTCGAAGAACAACGGTCCGAAGTCATGGGCCATCCGGGCTTCCACACGATCAATATCAACTTTCTTCGGCTCCCACGCCACCGGGCGCATTCCCATATATTCTTCTTGCTCCTCGAGCCACGCCATTGTCGCGTCCGTGACTGATAGGCCGTAGGCGTCGATTGTCTCCCGCGCTAGCTGCCGTAACAGGTCTTTTTGCTCATAAGGGTTGTCGGTGACGTCCGGGATGGTAGCGGCCTCCATGTTGAGCTCACGAATGGCCAGCGTCGTAATCCGATCAACCACTGGGGTAATCGATGTCCACGGGTGTTCAACATCCACGGTGGCCATTTATCTTCCCTCTTTCGCGTCTTGGCTGGCGTTCTCATCGGGAGAGGGGACTTGTTCTGCTTCGGTCGCCCCGTCTTCGGTGTCGTTGGGCGAGCTGGATTGGTCGCTGTCCGTCTTGGATGCAGCCATGACCTTCGCGAGAGCAGACAGGCGCTTACTCCGGTTTTCCTGCTCAATTCGCAGACGATCAGCAGCAGAGAAATGCAGGTTTTCGAGCAAAACCTGAGAATCAGGGGAGAGGACACCAGCGGAGAGGAGTTTGAGCGCCCAGTCGGCATCTGCGGCTTTCGACGCTGTCGCCGGGTCTCTCCAATCCACCTCGAGGTTATCGGCTAACCGATCCGCATCCACCTCATCATCAAATTCAGTCAGCGAAGCGAGCACCTGAGCGAGCGCAATCAAATCCGGGTTCATCAGCTCGGTTTTGATTTCTGAGGCGCGGATGAGTTGTTCTTTCCACACGCGGATGGAATCACCCGATGGCGGGTTTTGCGTCATGAATCCGAAATACTGGGCAGGGATTTTCGATTCCGAAGAGATGAGCTGAGAATAGGCCCTAACCTGTTCAATGAATGGGGTCGGGGGTGAGGAGGCAAATTGCCCGACACTCGGCTGCTTTTTGTCGTCCTCGTACCCATTGACAACGAGCATTTTGCCGATGGACGTGCGCCATCCCATCTCAACGCGGTCAAATTCAGACATGCCGTCGGGGTCGTAGTCGAAGTCTTCGGGTGAGGCCCCTATGGCCCACCGTTGTGGGGAGGCATAGAACTCGGAATTGTATTCCATGTTTTCCAGGGTGCGGGCGGCTGCGTCGGTGAGGTATTGCACGGCTGGTGTGATTTCTGATTGCCCTGACCAGTGGGAGGTGCGTAGCCTGTTGCGCAACCTGAACATGGGGAACCCGTTGTCGGGGATGGGGTATCTCTGGACTGATTGAATTCGGGCCGTATCCTGCAGCACGATGACGATTTGCCCACGTAGGTAGAGGACTTCGCGATAATAGCCTTGTGAATCAACCCCGGACCGTCGGTAGCCAGCCACTGGGCTATTGGTGGCATCATCCCACAACAGTGATCCGGACATGGGGGAGACCGAGCGCAGTCGGAATTGGCCCGTCGTGTCTGGCTCGACAGCAAGTAGGCCTAGCCCAAAGATTAGCATGTCTAAAATGGCTTCTGAGACGCGCAGCGGAACGTTGAACCGGCGGGTGATGGTGCGCATCTGGTCGGGGTAGTCAGGAGAGATAAAGCCGTCCATGCGTAGCAAGTCGCCATAGGTATCGACAATGGTGGCTGGCCAGCCCGACACCACCCCAATGTCCCCGAGGGTGCGTGGCACAGCCACACCGATTCGCCGGACTCGGTGCGTGCCGTCATAGTAGGCGGCTAGCCGCTCGTTGCTGGCTCGGTGTGCTCCGACCTGACTGCTCAGTAGGCTTAGAATGTCGTCTTCCGTTTGCGTTAGTCCCTCGATCATAGGACAAATGACCCCCTCTTCTTTTTATGTTTCGTTATCCCCCGTGACACAGCGTCGAGATAGCATTTATAGGCCATGACCGCTGCATATGCTGCATCGATTTTATCAGCCGACTCTGGCGATGATTTGTAGAGCAAATATCCAGTTCGCGTTTCTCGACGGCGGGCATTAAGCAAGTGGGCCCGAAGATAAGCGCCACCGTCATAGCTGATCTCACGGTGAACAACGGCTTGTCGGAATTGAGTCAGTGATTGATACACTGAAGCGGTTTTCCCACGTGGCCACGCCATCATGGGGTGCTCAGATGTTGCTCGAACTTTTAATTTTTGGGAAAAATCAGCTTCCCAGCTTGAGACATGCTCAGTCCACCCTGACGGGTCGCAATACATGCCGACGACCCGGTAGCGGGAAAAGCACCCTCGAATAACAGCGTCGACTTGCTTGGCATCTGGTTCCCAGGTGGGATCACGGGGAGTTGGTGATTGCCACACTGCAATTTCAAAAAGGTGCCCGTCCGAAACGCGCATCCCCACCAGGGCGGTTGCGTCAGCGTTGCCTCGGACACGGCCTCGTGATCCGTCGAAACCGAGCACGACCTTATCGCCTGGCTGGATAGCTTTGTTGCGATCCTCGATGGCGTCCACTTCAAGGTGAGAGAGGTACGAATCGGAGGCGGACACTATCTGGTTAAGATAAAACTGTCGGGCATCGGACGGGTCGGTCGACGGGTCCCATATTTCAGTAATAATCCGTTCAATATCTACCCAGCCTCCCCGATCTCGCGCTGAGTCCCCGTAGGCATAGACCAACCCTTGATAGAGGGAGTCGTGGTCGGAAAGATCAGTGTCGGCGGGGGCTTCCCTGTGGTCAACCAGGATGGTTTCCCGCTTGAGCCGCCCCTGTTTTTCAAGTTCGACAGCCTGGAATGTCTTCTCTGCTACGGAGCCTGATCCGGGGCGGAATGCATTCGGTGTTTCAATGGAGTGTCCTCCCACCTTCCCGAGGTTGCGTCGCAAAGTGTCGGCGAGCGCCACACCACCATTCGACCGTGTCCATGATTCCGTTTGGTCGAGAGCCGCCCACACTGGCCTGCCACCCTCCTTAGATAAAGCGCCGGAGGTGATGAACTCTATACGACCGCGAGGTAGGGCGATGAAACTCTCCATGGGGTCGATGTCGTAGTTGTTTACTGCTGGACCATCGCGGAGCATTTCGAGGAGTGGCCCGTAGGCGTTTTTTGATTGGTCTTCGTTAACAGCTGCGAATTGGATGCGTGGTGTGACGTGGTGAGACCAGGGGACACCGACGGGTTGTCCGGCTGCGTCCCATCCGCCGAAGCAGACGGGGCCGAGCGCTTCGAGTGCTCCGATAGCGCCCATGAGTGGGGATTTTCCGGAGCCTTTGGGGCGTGAGAATATTCCTCGGGTGTATGTTCTCTGTCCTGTTTCCGGGTCGAGTCGGTAGTAGTGGATGAGGAAGTTGGCTTGGTCTGGGGTGAGGATGAGTGGCTTGTATTCGGCGGAGTCTGGTTGTGCGAGGTTTTCTTCGATCCAGGCTAGGCATTCCCATCCGAGGGAGGGGAATTCTCCGGCCTCGCTGGGTTTAAATGGCATGAGTTAGTCAACTGCTTTCAGGCTGCGGTAGCGGCCTCGGACGTCGGCGGCGGCGCGGGAGGCGCGGCGTTTGTCTTCTGCTTCGTCAGCGGTGGCCATGGTGATGCGGTGGCGTGCCAGGCTGTCGGGTGTGATGCCGTATTGGGCGAGTTGTAGTCGTCGTTCTGGGCCTAGCCGGGTGTCGCCTCGGTTGAATGCGTCGTCGATGACCATGGTGCGGGCAAGGTCGAGCCATTGTGTTTGTTGGAGGCCTTGTGTCTTGAGTGGTGGGAAGGTGGCGAGGGTGTCCCAGAATTGGAGTGTTTGGTCTGTCCAGGGTTGTTGTGTTGCCGGGTTGGTGTCTCCGTAGATGTCTTCGAGTGCGGGTTGGGGGACAAAGGAGACAACGATTTCCCGTTGCGGAATGTTTTGTTCGTTTCTTCTCGCACGTGAGTTTGGGTTTTTCGGTGCTGGTCCTCGTCCTGGCATGGTGTTACCCCCGTCTAGCGTTAATAGTATCGTATGCATGTTCGATTATAGTGTGTTATGCTGAGAGTGCAGCTGCGCTAGGGGGGACTGTGGCCCCGGATTGTTTCCAGTCCGGGGCCCTTTCTTTGTTTTATGTGGCGCTGACTGGTTTGTGGGCGTCGGTGTGTGTGACGCTCGCGCTGAGGTCCCATGGTGCCCAGATGCGGAGAGAGGGAGATGGCGGTGACGCGGCAGGTGCTCGGTGGGTGGGTGAAGGAGAGCCGGTCAGCCAGTTTCTTGTGGGTTTCCTGTTCCTTGTCTTTGATACCCCGGCGATTCTGTCGGAGAAGTTCGGGACGTTAGGCATTTTGGCTAGGTGGCGGTGTGAGCGTAAGAAGCGCAGGATATTCACTCGCGGGTAATCGCTGACCTGAGGTAGGAAATAGCGAGGATGGATAAGGCCCGGCAGAGCGACACAAGCGAGTTCCGCTCTGAGCTGGAGCGTGTATCAAAGTCGGAGCGTGAGCAGCGCAAGTACATCGTGTGGATTACTGAGGTGTTCCGGAACTTGGAGGTGTGGGCGGTGGATCATGGTTTGCAGTTGCCCTCCGCCGCCGTTCATGACGTTCACAGAGTGGAAGAAGAAAGACCAGCCGGAAGAGTAGTTGTTGTGTAGGGGGTCTGGTCTGTGCCGAGCCCTTCTTTTTATGTCCGAATTGGTGTTCTAACGGTGCGAGGGGGTTCGGGGCGGGGGTAGTGTGTTTGTGGCTCTATTTTGGCTCTACGAGTTTGTTAAATTTTGGTAGATTTTGGTAGATTACGGGGGTAGTTAGCGGGGTTAGTGCACGCTTTGAGCTGGTGTTTTCCCTGGTTAGAGCGGGGTGGAAAATACAGGTTTTCAAGTTCGAACCCGTTGAGAGTACCAAAACCCCCAACCTGTTACTGCAGGTCAGGGGGTATTTTTCGTTTGTCAAGTCGGGATCTTCGCCCCGCTTGACTACATTTTGGCTATATCTTAGTCAGGCCGTCCACTCCCTGGTCGGCGTATAAGCTTCGTAAAGCGCTCTTGTGATACGTAAAAGCCGGCGGTCAACGCGACTCGCTGGTACAGGACGGTCTATCCTTGGGCGTCTTCCTTGCTTTTGTTCTCTTTCTCCGCCTTTTTACGTTTTCGTGCCCAGAAGTCAAAATCCCAGATAATAGTGTTCATGTGAATCACCATGAGGGGAAAGAACCATTTTGGTGTGTGACCCGAATACATGGGATCATCTTCGTCGGATAAGGCGATTTTCTTGACCCCGTAATAACACCACATAACATCGATGATGATTGTGGCCAGAAGAGTTTGCCAGTCCATAAACACATAAATGGGAGCCAAAGCTGCGGTAAAGAGGAAATGCAGTGTTCCCACTAGCCATTGGCCAAGAAAGAAATTATGTCCGCCGAGGCATGAACTCCACACTGTAAATTTGTAAGCGCGGGATTTCGTTCTTTTTACTTCTTTAAAATCAACGTAGCGAGAGTCGAGATCATGTTTCTCGGGGATGTAGTCAAACACAATCCGTACGCTCCTGATATCGAAAACCTAGTCGCTAACCGGCCGGACCTGCGTTTATGACCTTTTCCGAATTCTATTGAACTCAATGGAACAGATACCTCCCAGAAGTAGGCCAATTCCTCCGACTTCTTTCGGAACGACACCAAAGACATACAGGAAGCAGGCGACAATACCGACCACGCCACCGATCACAGTTAGATATAAGATCGTCTTCGAAGAGGACATCTAGTTCACCTCATCTCGTCCGTAACGGGCAGTCATTGCTATCCTGAGTGTGTGTTACTTGGCTAAGTATATCGAATTTATTTTTAGTGATGTTCCGGGCGAAGGTAGTTGGCCGTGTCTAAGTCGGTCACGCTAGCCGCGAGTTGCCGCGAACCCCCATTGCCGCCCCGAATTGCCGGTAATCAGAAAAACGCCCGGCAAACAGTAGCCGGGCGGATACGTGGTGGCTCGATCTACGAGAGCTCTTTAAGGACCTCCACTCCTCGTTTCGGGTAATCGGTGATAAGCCCGTCGACGCCCGCGTTATCGATAAAGTATTTGATGGTCTCTTTATCGTTGACCGTCCAGGGGAGAACTTTGATATTCATCCCGTGCGCTTTTTCCACATAGTCGCGGTCTGCGACGGGATGAAAGTCCTTGTCGCCGACCTTGGTGTCGTAGGGCTGCGCATAGCCAGGCGACGTGATCTGAGCTCCGAGCGCCTGGACCGCCTTCAGAGCATCACCGTCGTACTCCTCGTAGGTGTAATCGGCTAGCCACGGTGAATTTTTTTTCCACGTGGTCTCGTCGTACAACGCGGCCAAGGTGACGTCGGGCTGCTGTTCTTTCAGGAGTTTGAGTGACCGCCAGTCGAAACTTTGGATGGTCACTTTGTCGCGAACGCTGTATTGGTCAACAACACCCATGATGGTTGAGACGAATTCTTCCGGGGGCGCAGAGACTTCCCGCTTATCCGCCTCAATCTTCGTTTCGATGTTGTAGCGGACGTCGGCCCCTTTTTCTTTAACGAGATCAAAAACGTCGTTGAGCTTCAGAATGTGGTTATCGGGGGCCACCTTCTGATCAGGAAAATCAGCGAGCTTTTTGTCACACTTCAGCGTGCTGATTTGATCCCACGTCAGATCATGAACATTTTTGCCGACGTACGGGAACTGCGGATCATCAGGTGTGGCGGGTTGGGTGTCAGAGCATTTCTCGTCCTCGATTTTTGGATCGTGCCACACCGCCGGCACGCCGTCCTTCGTAAGGACAATGTCCATTTCGAGAGTGCGCGCGCCTTCATCGATCGCCGTTTCAAAAGCTTGTTTGGACTCTTCGGTGTTCTCACCACGGCCACCGCGGTGTGCCTGAAGGTCAAAACTTGCGAGGTCGACGTGGTTTCCGCTGGTCTTCTCTGCGGACTGTGTCGTCGATCCTGATGTTGCCGACGTGGCGCTGGAGGTGTCATTGTCGTTGTCAGAGCTGCTGCATGCTGCTAGCGACCCGACGGCTGTGAGCAAAAGTGCTGCGGTGTAGATCCGTGCTCGGGGAGTTCTCATTACTTGGCTCCTTCGTCGTTACTCTGCGCGGTAGTGCTGTTGGCAGTTGCTTCGGTCGTGTCGGTTGTGTCAGTCGCGTCGGCCGGGGGCACGTTGGCCTTGGAGTGATGCTCCATCAGCAATTTCTCGTCCTTGCCGACGCCGGCGATAAGGGCAATTGCGATGAAGGCACAGACCAGCAGGAAGATGAAAGTGACATTCCATCCCCAGTGCTTGATGATAAAGCCGATTCCTGTGGAGGCAAGCGTTGCACCAACGACGTATCCCATGAGCCCAGTGAATCCAGCCGCCGTGCCCGCAATATTTCGTGGGGCGAGGTCGATGGCTTGAAGTCCGATCAGCATAACGGGTCCGTAGATCAGTCCGCCGATGAGGCTGACTAACAGCAGAGGAATCCACAAGGGTGAGTTATGGGGGACGAGCCAGTAAGTAAGGGTGCACAGAGCAACTGCACCGAGGAAGAGAATTCCGGTACTTGTGCGATATCCGCGGAAGATTTTATCCGTGACCCAGCCACAGATGAGGGTGCCAATAATTCCGGCAATTTCGAAGGTTGAGAATCCGGCGATCGAGCCGTTGAGGCTAGCTCCGTGGATGTCATGGAGATACACGGGTGTCCAGCTGAGGATTCCGTAACGCAGGACGTAGATAAAGATGTTGGCCAGAGCTAGGAGCACCATGACGCGATTGGTCAAAATGTGGCGCCAAATGATGGTGAAGGTCGACTGGTTTGCGATCTCGCTGTCGTCGATTGCTTCGGTTTTGGCCGGATCGTTTCGGTACTCCTCAATGGGAGGGAGACCTTCGGACTCAGGAGTGTCTCTAATTAATAGGAAAGCAATAAGAGCGACAATGAGCGAGATAATGCCCGGGAGCCAAAACGCTGATTGCCATTGGTTTCCGGTGATGGACAATGCCCATGCGATCGAGATACCGACGCCAGCGCCGCCCACGTTGTGAGCGCAGTTCCAAATCGCCGTTTTCCACCCGCGCTCTGTCGTCGAAAACCAATGTACGAGGGCGCGGCCGGACGGAGGCCAACCCATGCCCTGGAACCACCCGTTGATGAACATGACGAGGGTGAAGATGGCCACCGTGGCATGGAGGGCGGGGATGGTTCCCAGCAGGATGTTGGTGACGCCTGATAAAGCGAGGCCGAGTGGCATGAACAGTCGTGCGTTCGCGCGGTCAGACAGTGTAGCCATCATGAACTTGGAGAGGCCGTACGAGATATAGACGGCGTTGGCAATAATGCCGATGGCGACCGTATCGAGGATGTCGTCGTTCTTGATCAGTGCGGCGACTGGCGAAATGTTGTTTCGTACCAGGTAAAAGCCTGCATATCCTATGAATATCCCCATGAATACTTGCAGACGGAGCCGAGGATATTTATGGGCGATTTCGTCTGCGGGGAGCAGGGGTTGTGGTGGGAGCGCGTGGAAGGATAATTGACGCGCCGTTTTCTCTTGTGACACGCCAAATATTATGCGGTAGCTGGGACCCTAAAAAATATTATCAATTGGTAACCGTCGCATCGGTCGAGGTCAGACAGGCCCAGATATCCCCCGAATGGGGATAAAACCCTCATCCTTAATTGACGGTTGCGTAGGTTTCGGGGACCTCCGGTGACCCCGTGACGGTTTAGGGCATTTTTTCGCGCTGTTTTCTTACAGAAAACGGTCTTGACGTGGTGATTTGTGGACATTCTGTGTTCTGTGTAGAGTTCTAACACGTTCGAGCGGCTCCCCGAGAGAGCTACTCAACGCAATCGGCACTCTTTTAATAGACGTGTTGATGGCCCTGTGGCGCAGTTGGTTAGCGCGCCGCCCTGTCACGGCGGAGGTCGCGGGTTCAAGTCCCGTCAGGGTCGCATTTATTTCGGCCGGACTTTGTGTCCGGCCGTTTTCGCATTCCGGGGACCAGCAGCATCGCTGTCGTAGAGGCCGCCGTCGTATAACCCGTATAACCCCGAATATATCTCCCCAGTATCGCCGTGTTTCTCCTGCATAAATGGGTAGTTGGGAAGCTCTACCGTAAGCTACCTGTAGACGGATAGCCATCAAACTGGGAAATGCGGGGAATGCAGTGCGAATCTGCAACTGACGCGCAACGGTGACACGCTATTTTGCGTTAAGTCCGGATACCGCGTTTTGCCTTGGAAGGCTAGCCGTGAGCTTCGATATCTCGCGTTTAGGTAGAGAGGATAGTTTTTCCATGCGCGGTTTCTCACTCTTTTCCCACTCTGGTTTTGACCATTCGTGGAGGACTCCAACACTTGCAAGCCAATCACCAAGCAATCGCCGAATAACGCGGAAACGCGGATTGAGCGTGGCTATTCTCGCGTCGGTAACCATGCTGGGAGTGGCCGGTTGTCAGTCGGGAAATGAATCCTCAAATGATGCAGAAAAGTCAGCATCGGATAGCGCTTCGTCGAAGGGGGATCAATCGGGAGACTATCCGGTTACCCTGAAGAATTGTGGCCGGGATTTGGAGATTAAGCAAAAACCTGAACGCGTCGTTGCTTTAAACCAAGGTGTGACCGAGGAATTATTGTCAATGGGCTTCGGTGATCGAGTTGTTGGTACAGCGACCTGGACCGATCCTATTTTGGATAATCTCAAGGCTGCCAATGACAAGATCAAACGTTTATCCGATAACAACGCCTCGATGGAGACAGTTCTCGATCAAAACCCGGATTTTGTAGCCGCGACATTTGCGCAAACGTTGGCTGATAGTGGTTCCGGAAGTTACGAGAGCTATAAGAAGGTCGGTGTACCGGCATATCTCGATCACACGGAATGCACGAAGTCGGATAAGCCGGGTGATAATGGCGACGGTGGTCGGAAAGAAAAACTCCGGATGTCTGATATCTATACAGATATTCACGATCTCGCCGAGATCATGGGTGACAAAGCCGCAGGTGATGAGCTCCAAAAGAAATTAGAGGACCGCATTGCCAACCTCAGCTCTTCAAGTAAAGACATTCCTTCCGGGACGTCTGTAGCCTTTTGGTTTGCCAATTCAGAAAGCCCTTACATGGCAGGGGGTAAAGGAGCGCCCCAGATTATTGCTGACCAGCTCGGGCTCAAGAACGTGTTTGAGGATAATTCGGAAGAATGGCCACAAATTGGATGGGAAGCCATAGCCGCGAAAGACCCCGATTATCTCGTTGTGGGAGACCTCACTCGTAAACAGCAAACTGCTGAGACTGCGAAGGAAAAGATCAAATTCCTTAAAAATAATCCGGTCACGAAGAATATGAATGCAGTGAAGAATGACCACTTGATTGTGGTTGCCGGCGGTGACCTCAACCCTGGTATTCGTACCGTCGATGGTATGGAAAAGGTTGCTCATGCCCTTGCTGATGGCAATCAGAATGATGGTCAGGGCTCCTCAGCGGACAATCCCCCATCAGAACAGGGGAAGAAAGAAGAGTGACCTCGACAGTCAAACTCTGGGTTCTCGTTGGCGCATCGCTGGTAGCTCTCTTTGTCTCAATTTTATTTTCTATAACGTTGGGGCCATTGAGTGTTTCGATGACCGATGCATGGCGAGTTGTCGCTTTCAAACTAGGACTTAGTTCGACGCCCGAAGGGGTCACTCTTTTAGAGCAAAACGCAATTTGGGAATTGCGGATGCCACGCGCATTGCTGGCTGCGGTAGCAGGTGCTGCACTCTCTATATGTGGTGCCGTCCTGCAGTCTTTGTTGCGCAATGGTTTGGCCGACCCCTACCTGCTTGGTATCAGTTCTGGAGCTTCGGCTGGGGCTGTGGTGGTCGTTCTTACTGCCTCGACGGCGGCGTCATTTGTGATGGCGTCGGGAGCTTTCGTGGGAGCACTAGCGGCGTTTTCGCTTGTCCTTCTTCTCGCGTGGGCGGCGGGGAATGGTAACCACAACATTATTCTCGCGGGGGTTGCCATTACTCAGCTCTTCTCCGCTCTCACTAGTTTTCTCATCATGCTTTCCGCGGACGCGAACACCACACGTGGAGTGTTGTTTTGGATGTTGGGGTCTTTGGCTAGTTCATCCTGGCAGACAGTGGCTCTCAGCGCTTCCATCTTCGCGGTCAGCTTCGTGGTGTTCTTTTGTCATTCGACGGCGCTAGACGCCTTCACCTTCGGCGCCGATAGCGCGGCGTCACTGGGCATCAACGTCAAGCGTGTCCGCATGGTGGTTATTGGCGTCGCCTCCCTTTTAGCCGCGACGATCGTGTCCAGTTCCGGGGCGATTGGCTTCGTCGGCCTGGTCCTTCCACATGCCGCTCGGCTGATTGTGGGAACCGGACACCGCCGGGTACTTCCTGTCTCTGCTGCTCTGGGTGCCATTCTGTTGGTTTGGGTCGACGCCCTGGGCAGAACGGTTGCTGCGCCTGTCGAGATTCCCGTGGGCGTCATCACGGCCCTCGTGGGTGTCCCGTTGTTCATCGCTCTGTTGGTCAAGCAGGGGAGGGGGAGCCGTACTCATGTCTAACAATCACGATGCAGTTACTCAGCAGGCTGCGAACACGGATCGGTCGGTGTCGTTCGTTGTTTCCGACGTGTGCTCGCGCGTTCCTCCAGTTAATAACGTGTCGTTCGAGGCCCGTTCAGGTGACACAGTCGGAATAGTCGGGCGTAATGGGTCAGGCAAGACCACTTTGTTGCGTACCATCGCCGGCCTGGCCCCACATTCCGGTCACGTCACGATTGATGGGGAAGACTGGGGTACGATTCCGCGGAAGATTCGCGCACGTCGGATGGCTTTTGTCGCGCAACACAATGTGGCTAGTGCCGACGTCACCGTCCGGGATGTCGTCGCGTTGGGGCGAACCCCTTATCTCGGTGTATTGGGTATGCGTCAAAGCGACCGTGACATGGTGGTGGCGTCGGCACGAGAGGTGGGAGTGTATGACCTTCTTGATCGGCGCTTTGTCCATCTCTCAGGCGGTGAGCAGCAGCGCGTACATCTCGCACGCGCTCTAGCGACACAGCCTGATGTGATCCTTCTTGACGAGCCGACGAACCACCTTGATATCAGCGCTCAATTGCAGTTGATGGGGTACGTGTCGAACTCGAGTTTGGTGACTATCGTGGTTCTCCACGACTTAAACCTCGCTGCGAAGTTTTGTGATTACGTCATTGTTTTGGATGGTGGGGACCCTGTTGCTGCGGGTTCGCCGCGCGATGTTTTCACCGAGGAGGTTATCGAGCGGCACTTCGATGTGGAATCGCGCGTGTGGGAAACTCCGGATGGGATTAATCTTGAGTTTCACTCGGCGACGACCAGTGCCGGTTACGACGAGTAGTAGTGCCGGGTACAGCGATCATCGTCGGCTGAGGAGCCAGATTTTATCGTTTGTGCATAGTCATGGGCGGTGATCTCAGCGTATTACGTGCAGGAAGTGGGGCTATTTGCGTTCTTTCTGAGACGACAGGTAAAGTATCGTCTCGTGCGTGAAGCCCGGTTTACCTGGGCTGACGTGGTGGCCAGATAGCTCAGTCGGCAGAGCGTTCGCCTGAAAAGTGAAAGGTCGCCGGTTCGATCCCGGCTCTGGCCACATCACCCCTACTACACCATTGTGTGGAGTAGGGGTTTCCTTCGTTTAATCCGTCTAGAGTGGGCTTATGTCAGATAACGATGTCAATGCCCACGTCAAGCATGAAGCTGATCGTCACCGTTTCATCATTGAAGTCGACGGCGAAGTAGCAGGATTCGCCGAGTACGCTCCCACAGCCGCTGGGGACGTGCGGGATTTCCACCACACTGTGGTGCATCCCGAGTTCCGCGGCCGGGGGCTGTCGTCCAAGCTTATTAAGTCAGCTCTCGATGAGACTAGAGAAGCCGGCATGCATATCATCCCGACGTGTTCCGCCGTTGCCCACTTTGTGTCCAAGAATCATGATTACGCCGACCTAGTCGCGGACTAGCTACGACGTTGACCACTCGTTCCGCCAGCTCCTGTGACGCTTCTATGAAGCGTCTGGTTTTTTAGACCCACCCTTGAGCGGGTTGTGAGCACTCGTGACGTATTTGTCGGGGTCAACCAGCTTGGTGCATTCGCATTCTTTGCGTCGCCTGCACGTTGCGGGGATTCCGACGGCGATGCAGTTCGCCGGGATATCTTTCGTCACGACGGCGTTCGCGCCGATCGACGTGTTGTCACCGATCGTGATCGGGCCGAGCACCTTCGCACCAGCGCCGATGGTGACGTTATCGCCCACAGTGGGGTGACGTTTGGTCTGCGTAAGCACCTGTCCGCCCAGAGTTACGCCGTGATAGAGCATGACACCGTCGCCAATTTCGGCGGTTTCACCGATGACAACGCCCATCCCGTGGTCGATGAAAAACCTGCGTCCAATCGTCGCGCCGGGATGAATTTCGATTCCCGTCATAAATCGGGTGAATTGCGACAGTATGCGGGCGGGGCCTTTCCAGCCGCGTTCCCACCAACAGTGTGCTACTCGGTACGCCCAAATCGCGTGGAGACCGGAGTAGACCAGGGCGTTTTCTGCGTCGCCTCTGGCTGCAGGGTCATATTCGCGTGCGTTGCGCAGATCCTCTTTGAGAGTTGTGATGATCGAACCGAGCATGCCAAGAAGAGTACCTGTTTTGAATAAAACGGGCAGATGGAGGGTGTCCTTCCGCCCGCCAGACTCTTTCAGCCGGCTCGATTAGCCGTCTTTAGTCGTCGCGAAGACCTTCAAACAGTGGCGTGGAGATGTAGCGTTCACCAAAGTCGCACACCACAGTCACAATGGTTTTGCCCTTGTTTTCCGGCTTCTTTGCTTCCTGAAGTGCAGCCCAAATGTTGCCACCGGAGGAGATTCCTCCGAGGATGCCTTCTTTCGCGGCTGCCGCCTGTGCCGTGGAAACGGCGTCCTCAAAGCTGACGGTCAACACATTGTCCAGGATGTCGCGGTCGAGCGTCTCCGGGTAGAAGTTGGTTCCGATTCCCTGAATCTTGTGCGACCCCGCGCGTCCCTCAGAGAGTAGTGGGGAATCTGATGGCTCAACACCAACAACTTTGACGTCGCTCTTTTGTTCTTTCAAGTACTTACCGACGCCGGTAATGGTGCCGCCAGTGCCGACACCGGCAACGAAAACGTCGACGTTTCCATCGGTGTCGTTCCAGATCTCAGGCCCGGTGGTGTCGTAGTGCTTCTTGGGGTTGGCCGGGTTGGTGAACTGTGATGCCAAGATGGAGTTCTCGGTGCTATCGGCTAGTTCTTGAGCCTTGTCGACGGCACCCTGCATGCCTGATGGAGGCGGGGTGAGGACGAGTTCCGCACCGAGTGCGCGGAGGAGTGCGCGGCGCTCTTTCGACATGGATTCCGGCATGGTGAGCACTACTTTGTAGCCTCGTGCGGCTCCGACCATGGCGAGGGCGATGCCGGTGTTCCCGGACGTTGCTTCAATAATGGTGCCACCGGGTTTGAGGGAACCGTCGGCTTCGGCTGCGTCGATGATTGCTGCACCGATGCGGTCCTTCACCGAGTTTGCGGGGTTGTAGTACTCCAGCTTCACGAGGACCTCGGCGTCGAGGTCCTTGGTGAGAGAGTTCAGTCGAACTAGTGGCGTGTTGCCGACGAGTCCGGAAACATTGTCATAGACGTTTGACATGGATGAATCTCCAATTCGTGATTTCTTACCGGTCTTTGCCCAATGGCTACAGACCTTATTTTCGCTGCATGCTGAGGGAATCGTAGATGTCGTCCCTCGCCGTCCGTCAGTTTACGCTTTCTTCCCCGAAATAAACAGACAGATCGGTCTGTAACGCGCGAATGTGCACTGCGTGAACGTACACCGAGTTTGTAAAGTGCGAACGCCTATTGAGGACGAAAACTACGTTTCGTCCCGTATGTTCGGACCTCACGTTAGGATCGTTCCAACAGGTCCCCACCGGATTACTGAGGCCCAGACGGTAAAGGATTCGGAGCGGTGACCTGGTGTAACAATCCAGTTGAGACGAATATGTCACTAACACTGAGGTGGAAAATACATGGCCAGTAATGAACGTAAAAGCTCTGAGGATTCGTCGACAATGAGCGAAAAGAATAGTGGAAACGAAGTTAACGAACCGACGGCGCGGCCGGAATCAGCTGACTACGAGACGGTGCTGGTGTCACAGGACGATCGCGTAGCGACGGTGACGCTGAATCGTCCGCGCGCTCTCAATGCACTTAATGCGACGTTAGTGCGTGAGTTGGTGCAGGCCGTTGAGAGTTTGGATACCGATCCGTCCGTCGGTGTGATTGTCATAACCGGATCTGAAAAGGCTTTCGCCGCTGGCGCGGATATTAAAGAGATGAAGGACCGCACTTTTCCTGAGATCAGGGAACGACGGATGTTCGGCGAGCTCGATCGCCTGCGCGAGGTCGATACGCCAATCATTACCGCCGTGTCGGGGTACGCGCTGGGGGGCGGGTGCGAACTGGCCATGACCGGCGACATTGTGTTGGCCTCGGAAACCGCGCGCTTCGGGCAGCCGGAAATCACGCTCGGAATTATTCCCGGCCTCGGTGGTACTCAGCGTTTAACCAGGGCAATCGGTAAAGCGAAGGCGATGGATTTGGTGCTAACGGGTCGGCCGATGCGTGCCGACGAAGCCGAACGCTGCGGTTTGGTCTCCCGGGTGTTCCCCTCTGACTCCTTCACCGAGGATGTTTATGAGGTGGCGAAAACAGTTGCTGGTTTCAGCGCTACCGCCCTTCGTGCTGCGACGAATGCTGTGGATCGAGCCTTTGAAACGACGTTGTCTGAGGGGCTTCGTGCAGAGCGGGAGAGCTTTTACAGCCTGTTCGCCACTGCTGACCAGAAGGAGGGGATGTCGGCTTTCGCTGAAAAGCGTCCGGCGAAATGGCAGCACAACCAGTAAGAACTGCTGTTAGTGCATTCGTTTCAGTGCGTTCCGCATGCCAGCGTGACTTCATGAAAGAATGGCTCGTATGAGTGCGTCGAAGACGGAACAACGTGACTTTGCTCAGCTGATTGACCGCGTGTACGAAATTTGCTGTAGCAAGGAGTTTCTACTACGAAGTGGTGGCACGTCCGAGAGGCCGGTAACGATCGTTGACTCACGCTATGAGCGCCGCGACGATGGCTCAGTGTTCTCTGAGGCGACGGCTGAGCAGGTCATGCAGCCGCCGGAAGACGCTGGCGAGGACGCTAAGCCGAAAACGCTGCGCATGACGCAGTCGAGTACGGTTTTTCCGTTGGAAAATGACTCGTTTCGGATTGAAAGTGAAGCATCGCTGCCGGGGAACACGGGGCGGATGAGTATCACGTTTCACTATTCTGCGTCGTCCGGTGGGGTTGAGCAGAGTGAAGCTGGGCAGAATGAAGCCGAGCAGAGTGAAACGAATCACGTGGGTGAAGAACCGCTCGGTTGCCATGTCGAGGCGAAGGCGACCGCGAAGTCTCGTATTCCTGTCGTGGGGCGGAAACTCGAAAAAAGCGTCGTCTCGAGTCTCGGTTCCTCCTTGGATAGGACGATTGAGCGGATAAATAATCTGGCCACCCAGACGTGGGGACAGTAGGTGTGCTGGGATGATGAAAACACCGCGCTCAACACGCATGGGGGTAGAGGGGGTAAAAACAACGGAACCGTAGGTTTTAATTTTTGGTTTTAGGAGACTCTAAACCCCCTTTATAGCGGTCCATCATTCCGTCGCCTCATGACGCGGTTCCGGTTGTTGTATCGCCATTCTCGTGGCTCGTAGTGTTCATCATTTCGCGGGCCCGTTCACGTGGGAAATGACCCGCAATGCGCATATATCGACCATAAGCCCTAGTAGATACGTTTTTTCGCGTCGATTAGCTATCGGGTGTCGGTGCGTCGGTGATAGTCGGCACGTAATTTTGCTGCTAAAAGAATATGAGAAATCTTATTTATCTCTGTGAGAGAAAGTTCACATTTTTTCACGCTCGCGTAGTCTGCGCACAGCGGAAAACCCCTGCTCACGCGCGGTGAAACGATCGTCAATGATCGTTTGAATCATCTGGTTACATTTTGTAGGGCAATTTAGTGGCTTTATAGTGAAGCTCGAAGCGTGTTTTTGCCCCCATCGGGTGTAACCCGGTGGGGGATACCAGGAGGGTAGTCGTGGACGCACTACGATACAAAGACGATGGTGAGGCCGTTCGGAGAGCTCTCGCCTCGTTAAAAAACGCCACCGGAATTCCCGTGACCATGTATGGCGCGATCGAGACGGACAACAGCCTGAAGATCAACGCGTGGGTTGGGCTTCGTACACCGGCTTTACACAATCTTTCCATTGACGCCGGTTCAGGTGTGGGCGGTCGCGTAGTAACGACCCGTCGCCCGGTCGGTGTGAGTGATTACACCCGGGCAAAGGTCATATCCCACGAGCACGACCGTGCCATTCAAGATGAGGGCCTGCACTCTGTGGTCGCGGTGCCGATCATTGTCTCGCGTGACCTGCGCGGGGTTTTGTATGCCGGCGTTCACTCACCAGTCCGCCTAGGCGACAAAGTCCTCGAAGAAGTCACCATGACTGCCCGCACCCTTGAACAGGATCTCGCTGTCGGCGACGCTTTCCGTCGCACCGACCCGAGCCGCGGTGGCGGGAAGAGTGGCCGGTTGATGAACGGTGCCGAGTGGGAGCAGGTCCGCTCTACTCACTCGAAGCTCCGGATGCTGGCGAACCGGGTTGAGTCCGATGATCTCCGCCAAGAGCTTGAACAGCTGTGTGACCAGATGGTTCAGCCAGTTCGGGTAAAGCAAACGACGAAACTTTCCGCGCGTGAGCTGGACGTTTTGGCCTGCGTAGCCTTGGGCCACACCAACGTGGAGGCCGCGGAAGAGATGGGCATCGGAGCGGAGACCGTGAAGAGCTATCTCCGTTCGGTTATGCGTAAATTGGGTGCGCACACCCGCTATGAAGCAGTGAATGCTGCTCGTCGTATTGGGGCCCTGCCGTAAAACAGAGCTCCGGACGTTGAGACCGCCTGTACCGTTACAGGTGCGTCTATAACGAGTCGCGTGTGCCTCCACCAACCCATTTCACATCGTTTCCGTCGTTCGCCACACGCGACAAGATAAACAGCAGGTCAGAAAGCCTGTTGAGATACTTGGCAGGCAGCTTCGACGTCGTGTCCGGATAGGCCTCTACAGCTGCCCACGCCGCCCGTTCCGCACGCCGCACTACCGCTCGCGCGTTCTGTAAAAACGCCGAAGTCATCGTCCCCCCGGGGAGGATGAACGAATCAAGTTTAGGCAAGTCCTCATTGAATTCGTCGCACCATTTCTCGAGGCGATCGATGTAGCTTTGCTCAATCCGTAGTGGGGGGTATTTCGGATTTTCGACGACGGGCGTTGACAGATCGGCCCCTGCGTCGAAAAGTTCGTTTTGAATGATGGCAAGCGCGGATTGCGCAGCGTCGGGAAGTTGCGACTCCCCGGCGCTATTTTCGGCTGCGAGAGCCATGCCGATGATGGTGTTCGCCTCGTCGCACGTCGAATATGCGACAAGCCGTGGGTCGTTTTTGCTGACGCGCGAGAAGTCCGATAGTCCGGTGGTTCCGTCGTCGCCGGTTCGTGTGTAGATGCGGGTGAGATGGACGCTCATGATCTCATGTTACGTCCGTGCCGGTCTGCGTGTTCCTCATTCGCGCGCTTTATATAGCCCCGTCGCCCATGAACGGTTTCGTCCCGTCGGCAAGAAATGCTCAACGAATGATTTTGATAACCGCGCTGCTGAGACGGGTTTCTGCGCATTCCCGATCATGCTTGTTTAACCTGTAAGTGTGAGTGACGTGAAATCCCGAAACGATAGTTTCAAGGTAACTGGTGGAGCCCGTTTGCAAGGGCAGGTTCGTGTGGCGGGGGCGAAGAACAGTGTCCTTAAGTTGATGGGGGCCGCGTTGTTGGCCGAGGGCACAACGGTGCTGACCAATTGCCCCGAGATCGCCGATGTTCCTTATATGGCCGACGTCCTGCGGGGGTTAGGGTGCCGAGTGGTTCTGGATGGACCGACGGTCTACATCACGGTTCCAGAGCACGTGACGAGTGACGCGGATTTCGACGCTGTGCGTAAGTTCCGCGCGTCGGTGTGTGTGCTCGGGCCGTTGACCGCTCGTAGTCATCGTGCGGTGGTTGCCTTGCCAGGGGGAGATGCGATCGGGTCGCGCCCGTTGGATATGCATCAAAGTGGTCTCGAAAAGCTGGGTGCGACGACGAAAATCGAGCACGGTTGCGTCGTATCTGAAGCTGAAAGTCTGCATGGTGCGTCGATCAAACTCGATTTCCCTTCGGTTGGTGCGACGGAGAATATTTTGACGGCCGCGGTGTTGGCGGAGGGCACCACCGTTCTGGATAACGCTGCTCGCGAGCCTGAGATCGTGGATTTGTGCACGATGCTCTCCGAAATGGGCGCCAAGATTTCCGGGGCTGGCTCGAACACGATCACGGTCGAGGGGGTTCCTCGGCTGGATCCGGTTCGCCACGAGGTGATCGGGGACCGCATTGTCGCGGGTACCTGGGCATATGCTGCTGCGATTACTCAGGGCGATATCACCGTCGGCGGAATTGACCCCTCTTTCCTCCACCTTGTTCTGGAGAAAGTCAAGGGTGCGGGCGCCGAGGTAGAGACCTATGCGACGGGGTTCCGCGTTGTGCAGAATCACCGTCCGAAGGCTGTCGATTATCAGACGCTGCCTTTTCCCGGCTTTCCGACGGACCTCCAACCGATGGCGATTGCGTTGTGTTCAGTGTCTGAGGGCACATCGGTGATCACCGAGAATGTGTTCGAGTCGCGTTTCCGGTTTGTTGATGAGATGACCCGCCTTGGTGCCGATGCCTACATCGATGGCCACCACGTGATGATCCGAGGGGTAGATCAATTGTCCTCCGCCCCGGTATGGAGCTCCGACATTCGCGCAGGTGCCGGACTGGTTTTAGCTGGCCTATGTGCCGACGGCATGACCGAGGTCAACGACGTTTATCACATTGACCGCGGGTATCCGGACTTTGTGGAGACGTTGACGGAGCTGGGAGCGACCATCGAGCGTGCCCACCACGACTCAGCGGAGTGATGTTTTTAGTTCTGCAGTGTGATGCTCAGTAGGTCCGTGGCGTGATGCTAGTAGGCCTACTTCTTGCTCTCTCGCAAGGGTGGTTTCAATTGATCGCTACTGGGGTCAACTAGATTGCCGACGATGGCACGGACGGGAAGGGGTCGCGTGTGCGGTCCCTTTTTTTGTTTTGTTGTGGGTGTTTTGTGGTTGTGTGCTGGGGGTTTGTGGTGTGTGGGTGGGGTGTGTAGTGTTCTTTGTCGTCGCCGAGGCAGCCCGCCCGGTTACTGGGAAGGCAGTGATCTGGTTGTGGGTT
>NZ_JAGSOA010000002.1 GCF_019754935.1 Corynebacterium parakroppenstedtii | reverse complement strand
AACCCACAACCAGATCACTGCCTTCCCAGTAACCGGGCGGGCTGCCTCGGCGACGACAAAGAACACTACACACCCCACCCACACACCACAAACCCCCAGCACACAACCACAAAACACCCACAACAAAACACTTACACGCCACCACGTCGTCGTGTACCACACGAACCAAGTCGCGGGAAGTTCCCCGATGCACTCAAGTGGCGCCACTCGTGTCTCAAGCACGACTCCCCTACCCACTGCCCCATCAGCTCACAGTTTTCTGATGACCTTCAATGCCGAGAACCATTAATTACCGAATGAACAGACCCAGAGAACACGTCTCAAACCAGAGTTTCCCTTCAATGTAGCCCGGCGAGACGATTACGAGTCACATCCTTATGCCCTCTACCCCTATGTAAATCGACTCTTCTGCTCGGGAAATATCCCTAAGGAAACGGGACGTTCCATCACTCATCGAGAATTAGCCCTAAGCAGCTCAGCTCGGTTTTCCGTGTTTGGACTCGAGAACTACAGAGAGCTGAGCCGTCGTTTTATCCGACAAGGTCGTCCACTGACCCAACCGTGATCTAGAACGGTTTCAACCAGTTGCAGTACCGAACGGCGTCGGAAACTATCCAGCCCTGGCCGATTCCCAGGTCATAACAACGAGGGTTTTTAAATCCGCGACCGGTAGCCAGCCAGTATGGGCGGCACTGATGAACTCGGTAGAAATGACACAGTGACCAACAACCTCTAACAGCCGAGCACCTAGGTTTTCAGAAAAGTGTGTGGCCTAAATGTCAAGAAGTAAAGCCGCAAAATGGAATCACCTTCTGACCACCACAAGGGCTCAGCATTTCCTTCGAAGAGAGACACCACAGGTATCCCACAGGCAGAAAATACAAAAAGACCTAGAGACTGGCCCCATAGCCGGATCAGTGGAGCCGGTTGATATCGCTCAATACGTCGTTACTGAAGTCGGCGAGGAGCATGCATCCCCATCGATTAGACATCAGCATTTGACAAACGCCAAAACTCCATGGCTGTCATGGAAGATATAATCATTTTCGATGGACACCCCCAAAAGTCCCAGGCCCTCCCCTGGTTAGACGTCAACGATTAGTTCCCCAGGGGGGGTGTGCATCGGTTTTCTATAGCAAAAAGTGTTCTCAATATGGGGTTGTCGCGCTTATACTGTCAACGATAGTTTTGGCTACACTTATCTAATTCACCCGTGATCAGGAAAACCACCGTCATGACCTCGACAGCCTACCGCCCTAATAAACGACGTTTAAGAGCTTCACCCAGTACATCTATCTCATCCCGACAGCGACTCGTCTGCCATGGTCTGGATGACTAACTCCGCTCCGATGAGAGAGATCGGTAGAAGCATCCATCCGCGGGGTCTTCGAGCTCTCGACTACGCAACAGCTGGCTGAATCGTTTACAAATATCTACAACACCGCTGCCGAGGTAGGACAATCTTAAGGCAACCTCGCCAATACCGTTCTATTTCCATCCCTTTTACGTCTCCGAATAAAAGCGACAAAACAGCACTTCATCTGGGAGGATCCCTGTGCCTAATTCCAACAGCACCACTACTAGATCCACGAAAAACAAGACACTCAATGTCACCGACCTCATGACAATCGGAATTTTTTTCGTTATTAACCTGGTCGTGGGCGTCGCAATCTCTTTTATTGGCATTACCCCGGTAACTTACGTGATGATCACCTCCGTCCAGGCCCTTGTTCTCGGCATCCCAATGATGCTGTTCTTCGCAAAGATTCATAAGCCCAGTATGGTCCTCGTTTTCTCGATGCTCAGTGGTCTCTCGAGTCTCTTACTTGGTCTGGGAATTTGGCCGCTTTTACTCAGCTTGGTAACAGGCGTAACGGCGGAGATAGTGTTACGAGCGGGGAAATACGAAAGTACCTTTCATAGCGTGATTGCCTACGCCTGTATCGCTTTAACCCCGACAGCGTCGTACATACCGCTATTCTTTACTACTCGCCAGTACCTCGAAAGTAGCGAAATGCACGAAAAATACGGCGCCAGTTTTGCTGACGGTCTGTCCTCGATAGGCGAGATGAGTTGGCTGTATGGAATCATTGTCATCTCGACCTTCTGCTGTGGCGTCCTTGGCGGCATCCTCGGACGTCGGATTTTCACAAAGCACTTCGAACGCGCAGGCATCGTCTAATGCCGCCCACCATGCCTGGCTCAGGTTCACGGACTACAGGGCTTAACCTCGATCCACGGACAACCGTGATTGTCATTCTTGTCGTTTCCTCAGTCCTACTATCACCAGCAGGATCCACGGGCATACTCGGAAACGTTGCTCGATGGATCTTAATTGCCATTCCGGGCCTGCTCTTTCTCGCATCGGGTTTGCTGGCATCAGCCCTACGCTATTTAGTGGCTTTTTCGGTACTTGCCGGCATCCCTAAATTACTAGTGCTAACAATTCCGGAACGGCACCTTTTTATCGACATCTTCGCAACATGGTTTGGTGGCTTATCGCTCATTATCCCAGGAGTCACTTGTTGCTGGTACCTGCTGCGCACTACCTCAGCTAGCGAATTTGTCGCCACTATGCAGCGTGTCCATTGTCCTGAAGCATTGTGGATTCCAACTTCATTCATCTTCCGCTTTTTCCCCACCATCGCTGAAGAATACCGCGATATTCGAACTGCGATGCGGATGCGGGGTATCTCTGGTCTGCGTAATCCAATTGCCATGCTCGAATACCGTTTTGTCCCCTTATTGGTTTCGGTCATCGGGATCGGCAATGAACTCGCTATGTCGGCAGTGACTCGGGGTCTAGGGGCAACTCGGCATCGAACCACTCTATGCACCATCGGCTTCCGGACCGGTGATGCCCTCGTCATGGCGGTGCTTGCAACCTGCCTAGCCTTATTAATTGCAAATAGGATTATGCTGCCATGATCGAACTCCGCCAGGTATCAATGTCTTACGACAAACATGCTGCAGAACCGATCCTTCATGACCTGAATTTAAAGGTAGCTGAGGGCGAGCTAGTCCTGTTATGTGGTGAATCCGGCTGCGGAAAATCGAGTCTATTGCGTCTTTTGAATGGTGTAGCGCACTCCTTCTGTAATGCCAGTATCTCCGGCGATATCGTACTTGACGACCGGATAACCACCTACGCTGAACCGCACGATCTTGCTCCCTATGTCGGATCTGTGTTTCAAAACCCAAAATCACAGTTCTTCACTCTCGAGGTGGCCAGCGAACTGGCTTTTGGCTGTGAGAACCTCGGTATTAGACCCGAAGAGATCCGTCGACGGATCAACGCAGTAGGCAAGGATTTCAGTATAGCTCACCTTCTTGAGCGACAGCTTTTCGCGCTGTCGGGCGGACAGAAGCAGAAGGTGGCGTGTGGTTCAGTAGCAACAATGCAGCCGCGCGTACTCCTGCTTGATGAACCATCATCGAACCTAGATCTGGAAGCTACCGACGAACTGCATGAGATCATTTCTCACTGGAAAGCGCAGGGTCGCACGATCTTAGTTGCCGAACACCGCTTGTGGTACCTCATCAACATTGTTGACCGTGTTTTAGTGATGCGGGATGGGCGGATCGCCCACGAATTCACTGGCGATGAGTTCCGGGCAATGGATGAAGAAGCGCTGCATGAATTAGGACTGCGCTCGTCGAAACCAGTACCTAAAACTACCGATAAACGGAGAGCCATCAAGAAAACAATAACCCTAGAGAATCTACGATTCACGTACCCAAAATCTGTCTCGCCCGCTCTGAGTATCAAGCATGCAGAGATTCCTCAGGGACAGATTATTGGTGTGGTAGGACGAAATGGCGCAGGAAAGTCAACCTTTGTACGAGCTCTAACCGGCATCGAGCCGAAGGCAAAAGGCGCGGTATACATGAACAAGGGTAAGCTATCGAGTCCACGACAGCGTCTCCGCCATTCTTACCTCGTGATGCAGGATGTCAATCATCAGCTTTTTGGAGAAAACATTGATGCTGATGTGACGATCGGCACTAAGAAGTTGGGAGCGGAGGAACAATCCTACCTGACCGAGATTCTTAAAGCACTGGATCTCGACGATAAACGGGATAGACACCCGATGTCACTCTCTGGTGGTGAACGCCAACGAATCGCAATTGCTTCAGCGTTGCTGAGTAAGCGAGAGATAATTGTGTTCGACGAGCCCACCAGTGGTCTAGATCTTCGCCGGATGCAGAAGGTTGCTCAGTTGCTCGATGACTTAGCACGCCGGAACAAAACCGTCTTAGTGGTTACACACGACTTCGAGTTGTTAGCAGCCTGTTGTGATTCATTGTTACTCGTTGACAATGGGAAGGTGTTCTCGGCTGAGGCGTGCAACAACGCTAAGTTGAAGCGCATAGAGCACTTTATTCGCCCTGGAGCCAACTAGCTAACACACCGTCACGTCATGAAGAGGCTCACTACTCTATCCTGTGAGCCTCTTTCAATACATCGGCCAGGCGTGAAGGGCACAGTCTATAACCTCCAATTATTGGCATCCCGCTTATCTCTCCAAAAGCTGCAGTAACGCGGTGAAGACTCCATGAGCTGTTCATGAGTACCGACGGATTCGACTTTACCGGATGGGCTCAGGACTACGATCTGATCGGCATTACGGATCGTGTGTAAACGATGGGCAATCACAATAGTTGTTCGCTCACTAGATAACTCATCCATACCACCTAAGATCAAGTGCTCATTCTGCACATCCAGCGAGCTAGTCGCTTCATCAAGCAGGACAATTGGCGCATCTTTCAGCAGAGCCCGGGCAATCGACACACGCTGGCGCTCACCGCCAGAGAGGTTCTGTCCGCCCTCACTAATAAGGGTTTCGAATCCATGAGGCAGCTTATTAGCGATCTCTGTGACACCAGCAATCTCTGCAGCACGCAAAACTTCTTCTCGGGAAGCATTGTGGCGACCGAGACGGATGTTTTCATACAGCGTGTCTTCGAACAAGTACACGTCTTGAAACACCATAGCCAAAGAATCCAGTACCGCACGTGTGCCGAGTTTGCGCAGGTCGACTCCCCCGATACGAATTGCACCTTGGTCAACGTCGTAAAAACGTGCAGTGAGCTTCAATAAAGTGCTTTTCCCGCATCCGCTGGGTCCCACTAGCGCAGTAGTCGTTCCAGGCTCCACATGAAAGCTGATACCGCTGACCACAGGGGTATCCGGCGTATAGCCAAAGCTAACGTTGTCGAACTCGATTGCATAATTATCGAGCTGTCCCGGGGTTTCGGGTTCAGGTAATATATCGGCGTTAAGGATCTTCTGGATTTCGCCGAGTGTATTGCGTGCAGCCTGTACCCCTTCGCCGTAGGGCAATCCAGCCATCGCTACACGGGCGAGAATGAACACCAGCACTACAACACCAATGTAAGTGCCAACTTCCAACCAACCGTTGAGCAGCAACACGGTTGCAACAACGTCAATAACGACGGTGCCAAACATGATTATCATGGCCAGCCGGCCCATGATCATCTCGCCCGTTTCCTGAGTATGCCGCTGGGCAGCGAATTGCTCTCGGATAGATTCCCGCACCGCACGCACCCCCAATGAATCTGGACCGGCCGCACGCAGTACTGGCTGAACCTGCGCGAACTCAAGCACCTGCGCTGCGCCGTGTTCGTTGCGTTCTCCCTTTCGACGCTCTGCAACACGGTATTTCCCCATCAGTCGTTGATAAGCGCCCCAGACAAGGACAACTACGGCGATGGTCATAAGACCTAGTCGCCAATCGACAACAATGAGAAAGACACTAGCCAAAGCAGCTGAAGCAGCACCGTGCATCATCGGTCGCAACATCATTGCCGGCGCATTCGCAGCAAAGAGTGCTCCACTGGTAGCAGTGACGCCAATTTGGCCTGAACGGTCTTCGTCGAAATATCCCAAGGGAAGTTCAGCTGTACGATGAGCAATGAGCTCATGAATGCGCAACACATAATCGTGGCCTAAGTCTTGGGCAATTACTTCAGTGGGCCAATCGGCCGCTGCGTACACAACAACAGTCACAAGAATCCAAGGAAGCCAGGCTGATGCCGACGATGCTCCGTCCGTGAACAGAGTATCGAGAAACAATGCGATAAGAATAAGGCCGATCGACAGCGCAAGTGAAGACAACGCGATAAGCGTGAGGACGAACGTCAGTCGACGCCGGTTAGCCGAACTGCCAAGCGAATAGAGGGTGCGAATCATTCGGTTACCTCCCCAAAAGTGCCCGCCTGGGCATCTTCATAGCGCTTCCACATCGCGGCGTAGCTCTTATTCGCTGCGACCAATTCATCATGAGTCCCTGATTCTGTAATCTTCCCATCCTCGAGCATTAAGATCCGGTCCGCTCCAGTGATGGTGTGTAGCCGGTGTGCGATAACCACCAGTGTTCGGCCGTTTACCAATTCGCTGATGGCCTTCTGAATAGCAGCCTCAGAGTCGGGATCGGCAAAGGCGGTAGCCTCATCGAGAACTAGGATCGGAGCATCGAGCAATATGGACCGAGCGATAGCTAAGTGTTGTTGTTCTCCGCCAGAAAGCTGGGCATCCTCACCGATCACAGAATCGTAGCCAAACGGCAGATTGGTAATGCGCTCGTGAATCTGAGCAGCTTTCGCGGCGCGGATTACCTGGTCATCAGTGGCCTCTGGATTTGCAAGACGAATATTGTCGCGCACGCTCAGCTTCATTAAGTACGCGTCCTGAAAGACAAAACCGACCCGATCATAGAGCTGGTTGGAAGTGAGATCGACACTGGAAATCCCACCGATTCGTACCGCACCAACAGTCGGATCAAGTAGACGCGGAATCAAAGAGGCCAGTGTGGATTTACCTGAACCGGACGGGCCAACCACCGCAGTTACGCTGCCAGGGGCAAGATGTTCATTGATATCACTAAGTACCGGGACCCCTTCCTCGTAAGAAAAGCCCAAGTCGTCAAATTCAATACCAGAATCTTTGGGGTCTTTGTCACCCACAGCCGGTGGTAGCACTGGGATATTAAAGAACTGTGTGAGTTGTGAGGCAGCAGCCTTTGCCTCGGAGAACATAATGTTGGTTCGCGATAACATGAGCAGCGGAGCAGCGATGTTATTGATCAACAAAAATGCTGCTAAGACATCCAGAACCGACACATCCGCCGACGTAATGAGATATGGTCCCGCGGCAGCGACGACCAGCAAACCAAAGGCCGTGGAGGTGAAAATCTTCATGAGGGCGCTGGGGTGGACGGTAGCGTGCACCCAATCACGGTAAAACTTTCCAAATCTCCTGGAGCGGTCAAGGAAGAGGCTTTCATCGTAGCCTTCGGGAACGAAAACCTTTATGACCGGGATACCGCGAACGAGCTCTACGACGGCAGCATCAAGTTGTTTCTGACTAGTTGTAAAGTGATCAGCTTTTTCCTCGAACTGACGCATCATGAATGGCATCGTTGCGATAGCCAACAACAACGGGACTAAGCCGACTAGGCCAATTCGCCAGTCGAGTATGAACATATAGCCTAAGCTCAAAACTGGCACGAGGACACCCGCAGCATAGTCGTGGGGTCCATGTGCGATGAGCTGATGAATTTTAGTCACATCATCTTCAACATACGTTTTAATAGTGCCCGAGGGGGTTCGAGTAAACCAGGAAAGCGGTAGCTTACCCATTTTGGTGATCTGCCGTTGTCTCAGATGTTCGCCGAGTACTCCGTCGGCCTTGTGACTAATTTGGAGACTTTTTACAGTAGCCTGCCCATGCAAAAGAGTAGTTACTACCAACGCGAGAACGAGCAACCATAGTCGCAAGGAGTTAATTTGCTGCCCATTGAGAATGGGCAGCACAGTGCGCACTAATTCGACGAGGACGATAACCGGCGCTAAAGAAAGGAATGCTGCAAGTATCGCTAGCAGTGCTGAGAGAGCAATTTGTTTGTGGGCAGGTTTGGAGATCTGCCAGAAAGTAACCGGTTTTCCTGTCATCAAGACCCCCTACACTTCATCAAAATCATCTCCATGACAGTTCAATTTCTTTATAGGTACGCCTAAGCTTACTCTATTGAAGTTTGACTGTTGAGAGCTTCCTCTCCCCAAAATCTCTGAAACTATAATTTCGGCAAGGAACAAAAGCGCCTAGGCAAACCCAAAAACCCTCGTCCAGCAGGAGGAATTATCATCTACAAGAACTCTGCGCTAGATATGCATAGTAGTAAGAACTCCCGATGCCGAGAGCACATTCGGGGTATCCCACAAACCACCGTTTCGCGCATCCTGCTTTATTTCTGATTCAGGGATACCGCGACCTAGCAAGCCGAGGTCAGCCCTGGGATGCCCCTAAAAAACAAATAGTGCACCAGCCAACAAATCAAGAATCTCCATAGAAAACTGGTGGGGAAGCCGACAGAAGAAATCGAACCGTCGCCCATATCTGCGAGTTGCCTTGTTTGGAAGCCGCGCCGGAATATCACCGACACGATTGGCACCTACCCGCAGCCGAGAAGCGGAGCCATCGGTACCAGCATGGTGACATCAAATCAGCAAGCATCCGTTGAAATAGCTGGGGCGGGATGAATATATCATTCATTAATGATGAGTAGCCGTAAAGCAAAAATGCAACAGCTCGTCGAATGAGCCTGCTGGGATCGAGCACTTCCTGTGGATCATTCTCAAACCCGCTAGCTAAGCCTCCTCCCCACTCGGTCACCGTTGGTCTGAGGCACCGTGACCAGCTACCGTTCCAGCCCCTCGCTGGTCGCGGAACCATCAGACAGCCGTGGATAATTCCCACCGGCTGGAGAACAAGGCATACGGCTCACATAGGCGTTGCACTCAACTCCCTAAATAAACGGCTAAGACGCTTTTAGCCTAGGAGGTGTATACCTGCAAAATTCTTTTTACCTCGGCGCAGCACCAGGTACTTGGATTGAAGGAGGTCCTTCGAGTCGGGCTCCCACCCATCATCGCTGACTCGCTCGTTATTGACGTAGGCTCCGCCTTCCTTAATAGCGCGACGCGCGGCTCCCTTGGACTTCACGAGCCCCGTAGCTACCAACAGGTCGACGATCGTTTTCGGATCCTCAGCACCGATTTCTACGAGGGATGTTTCAGCCAAAGCGCCACGTAACGTGGGCTCATCAAGATCAGCGAGTTCTGCTTTACCAAATAGGGCCTGAGCTGCCAGTTCGACGGCCTTCGTGGCAGCTTCTCCATGGACCAAGGTTGTCATTTCTTGCGCTAGTCGACGCTGAGCCTCACGACGATGAGGACGCTCCTCAACCTCTGTCGCCAGTCGTTCAATTTCGTCGCGTTCCAAGAACGTGAACCACTTCAGATAACGCACGACATCGGCATCGTTCGTGTTGAGGAAATACTGGTACCAGGCGTAGGGGCTGGTCATCTCGGGATCAAGCCAGAGCTTTCCGCCACCGGTGGACTTACCAAACTTGCGCCCCTCACTGTCTGTGACAAGCGGCACAGTCAGTCCGTGTACAGTCTCCGAATCAAGTCGCCGATTGAGGTCGACGCCTCCGACGATGTTTCCCCACTGATCCGATCCACCGATTTGAACCCGGCAATCGTAGCGTCGTCGAAGTTCAACGAAGTCATTCGCTTGTAAGAGCATGTAAGAGAACTCCGTGTAGGAAATGCCGTCGCCCTCTAGCCGGCGTTTCACGGTGTCTCTTGACAACATGGTGTTAAGCGAAAAGTTCTTGCCTAAATCACGCAGGTACTCGATGGCAGACATTTGCGATGTCCACGTGTAGTTATTTTCGAGAATCGCACCATTGCTCCCTGAGAAATCAGGGTCGCCTTCAAATGAGACGAAGCGTCGAAGCTGTGACGAAATATTCTGGGCCCACTCAGAGACCGTATCTGCGGCAAGCATCGCCCGTTCCCCCACTTCACGGGGATCACCGATCATCCCCGTCGCGCCGCCAGCTAAGACGATCGGGCGGTGCCCGGCCTGCTGGAACCGCTTGAGCATCAGCAACGGAACTAAATGACCGGCATGAAGCGACGGACCGGTGGGATCAAAGCCCGTATATAGCGTCAGCATCCCTTCACGAGCCACTTGCTTAAGCAGGTCAAGATCCGTCGATTGATTAATAAGACCTCGCCACTGAAGGTCGTCAATGACAGCTGCTCGAGCGTCAGATCCTTCTGACACGCCGCTATCCGCTCCGTTGTTCATTTAGTACGTGCTCCTCTACTACACACTCGACTGAGAATCATTATTCAGTTGGGCGACGGATTTCCCGCTATTACGCGCAATTTTTCTTTATTTGCCTTGGTAAGCGAGGGCCTCGTCCTCAAGAAGGACGGGGATTCCGTCGTCAATGGGATATGCAATATGCAAACGCGGATTAACCAAAAGCTGCTCGTCCTCGTGATACTCCAGTGGCCCCTTGTCTTGTGGGCACACCAGAAGTGACAGTAGCTCTTCATTCAGGCTCATAAACGCCTAGCCTACCTTGCTGCTCAAACCCGACGCTCACAGCATCTTCTGTCATTGAGCGCTACCCCACGGCGCCACGATGTGCTGGGAATGATGCACCGGCAGTAAAGAGCGCCGACATACGGACGCCGGCGTAGCGACGTCGTTGTAAAGACGTCGGCGAACCAGCTGATCAAAGCTGACGGGCCAGCACGAAGATTAAACGCTACCCAGAATGGGCGAATGAGCCGCCCACTCGGAATCCTGAGACGCGACTTTTCTCAACCGCTCAAGTTGCTCCATCACACGTGGTCTCGCGGTACCTCCCTTGGTGTCACGAGATGCGACCGACCCTTCCACGGTGAGCACTTCCCTCACCTCTGGCGTTAACGACGGATGAGCCGAGCGCAATTCCTCGTCAGTCAAGTCTTTAAGGCTGACTTCGCGGGCCTCGGCCATGCGGACACATGATCCCGATGCCTCGTGTGCTTCCCTAAACGGGACGCCCCGGCGAACGAGCCATTCCGCAAGATCTGTTGCTAGGGTGAATCCACGAGGCGCTAATTCACGCATCCGGTCAGTATGGAACGTTAACGTCTTTACCAAACCGGTCATGGCAGGCAAGAGCAAAAGAAGTTGATTAACCGAGTCAACTATGGGCTCTTTATCTTCCTGTAGATCACGGTCATAGGCCAATGGGAGTGCTTTACAGGTCGCCATAAGACCCGCAAGATTACCGATCAGGCGTCCGGTTTTACCGCGAGTCAATTCAGCAACATCAGGGTTTTTCTTTTGCGGCATGATCGACGATCCCGTTGACCACGAATCATCAAGAGTGACATAACCGTATTCCGGTGTGCACCAAGAGATAATCTCTTCAGCAAGACGCGACATATCGACACCAATTTGTGCCAGCACATAAGCAGTTTCTGTCGCAAAATCTCGGGAACTCGTTCCGTCAATCGAATTCTCCGACGAGGAATCAAACCCTAACTCTTGCGCAATAGCTTCTGGATCCAAATGAAGAGTGGACCCTGCAAGAGCACCTGAACCATACGGGCTCACTGCCAAACGCTTGTCCAAATCCTTAAGCCGGTCGACATCTCTCACGAGCGGATGCGCATGGGCCAAAAGCTGATGGGCAACAAGGATGGGCTGAGCAGCCTGCGAGTGAGTTTTACCAGGCATAATGTCATGGGAATGTGCCTCGGCTTGATCGGCCAGGGCCTTAACTAATTCGATGACCTCTGCTGCAACGTTTCGAACAGCATCCCGCACCCACATCCGAAAGAGAGCGGCGACTTGATCGTTACGCGAGCGCCCTGCGCGAAGGCGTCCACCGACCTCGGCACCCACGCGCTCAATGAGACCACGTTCCATGGCGCCATGGACATCTTCATCGGTGGGATCCGGCTTAAAGGCGCCTGACGCGACGTCGTCACCGAGTTGATTCAAGCCGTTAATCATCACTTCGAAGTCCTCGTCGCTAAGAAGACCTCGGCTGTGCAAAACCCTGGCGTGAGCTTTCGACGCTAAAACGTCGTATGGTGCCAGAACCCAATCGAAATGGGTGGATACGGACAGGGCAAACATCGCATCGCTCGGGCCGCCAGAGAACCGGCCTCCCCACAAAGAGCCCTGATTCGTTTTATGCGCCGAAATTCCCATTGTTTCTCCTTTGATGCCCGCTACCTCAGACCCACTATCTCAGGCACAGTGAGCTTTGCTTCCCGAAAAGACACTATGCCAAATACGCGAAGAAAATATCGTGACTATTGTTCACGATCTCGTTTGCAGGCAATCTTCGAAGACAAACCATGCAGCTCCACGAAGCCACGCGACAGCGTCTGGTCAAAAGTATCCCCAGTGTCGTACGTCGCTAAATTGAAATCATAAAGCGACTTATCCGACCGGCGGCCGTTCACCGTGATCCGGCCTTCGTGAAGAACAAGACGGATATCGCCCGTGACATTTTCCTGCGTCGAGTCAATAAAGGCATCAAGCGAACGTTTCAATGGCGCGAACCACAGTCCGTCATAGACCTCTTCAGACCACCGGGCATCAATTCCCCGCTTATACCGCGCGAGCTCCCTCTCAACCGTGATGTCTTCCAACGCCTCATGAGCCCGAATGAGAACCATTGCACCCGGAGCTTCATAGACCTCACGGGACTTAATTCCGACGAGGCGGTCTTCGACCATATCGAGCCGGCCAACACCCTGAGCCCCACCACGACGATTCATCTCTTCGATCGCTTCAAGCACTGAGACAGGCCGGCCGTCGATAGCGACGGGCTTACCGCCTTCGAACGAAATTACGACTTCGTCAGGGGCATTTCCCAGCGACGGTTCTTCTGTGTATGCGTACAAATCCTTCGTCGGCGGGTTCCACAAATCCTCGAGGAATCCCGTTTCGACTGCCCGGCCCCACACGTTTTGGTCAATGGAAAAAGGCGAACTTGCCGATTGTTCAATGGGCAAATCAATCTCTTCAGCAAAAGCAATGGCCTTATCCCGGGTCCAGGCGTAATCACGTGCCGGAGCAATAATCTTTAGATCAGGCGCGGTGTCGGCAAAACCTACTTCAAACCGGACCTGGTCGTTTCCTTTGCCCGTGCAACCGTGGGCAACGTGGGTACCGCCATGTTCCTTAGCGGCTTCCACGAGGTGCTTCACGATCAACGGCCGAGAAAGCGCAGATACCAGCGGGTATTGCTTCATATACAAACCGTTAGCCTTGATGGCTGGCAAACAATACTGCTCAGCGAATTCATCTTTTGCATCGACGACGATGGCTTCTACCGCACCACAGGCGAGAGCACGTTGACGCACCGATTCCATGTCCTCGCCGCCTTGGCCCAGATCAATGGACACTGCGACGACCTCGCCACCCGTCATTTTCGCCAAATAAGGAATAGCTACCGATGTATCCAGGCCACCAGAGTAGGCGAGAACAACACGATTAGTCACAAGACTCTCCTTGAAAATTGAGTAAACGAAAAGTAGATAACTCAAGGTCAGCGGCCGATATCTACGACCACTTGTGAGTATTATTCAAATATGCGGATAAGTTTAGTCATCGAGACGAGTATGACGAAACTCCGGCGAAATACCGAGCGAGTTGCTCACCGTTCATCGGTTCACGGGACAGTACGAAAATAGTGTCGTCACCAGCGACTGTACCGACAACCTGTGTCAAAGGAGCACGGTCAATGACGCTAGCGAGATATTGGGCGCCGCCCGGAGGAGTGCGAAGCACCGCGAAGTTTCCAGAGAAGTCCGTCGAGACCAAAAGCTCTGCCAAGGTTCGACGTAGCTTATCCATTCGTCCGTCCGAATCGGGCTCCGCGTCGGGGCCGTCGACGGTATAAAAGCTTGCCCCGCCGGAGGAACGGACCTTCCGCGCCCCCATTTCATCGAGATCCCGTGACAACGTTGCCTGAGTGACTTCCACCCCGTCTTGTGCCAACAACTCGATGATCTGCGATTGATTCGAGACATGATGAGATTGCAGAATCTCCAAAACTCGAGCCTGGCGGGCAGTGCGCGTCGATGGCGCATGTTTCGACATTAATCAACCTCTCTCAAACCGACGAGAACCACGAAGTCTCCCACGACAATCACGAATAAGGATTATGCTCTATAACCCACGACAAGAGTGCTTTTTGCGCGTGAAGACGGTTTTCTGCTTCATCAAAAACGCGTGATTGAGGGCCATCGATGACTGACGACGTCACCTCGCTACCCCGGTACGCCGGAAGGCAATGGAGGAAAATCGCCGTCTCTTTCGCCCGACCCATCACCTCGTCATTGACCTGGTACGGCAAAAGCGGTGTTCGACGATCGAGGCCATCATTTTCAAAGCCCATAGAAACCCACGTATCGGTAATGACGACATCTGCTCCGGCTACTGCGTCGACATCGTCAGTCACCACGATGGATGCCCCTGTGTCTGCGGCAAGACCTTGAGCTCGCTTCACGATAGCGGCGTGTGGCTGAAAACCTTTGGGAGAACAAATCGTTATATTGATACCTGCCATGGCAAATCCAAGCAGATATGAATTCGCCATGTTGTTATTTCCATCCCCCAGATACACAGCCTTTAAACCATGCAATTCATTCACTTCACTGTGAGGAGTGCAGTGCTCAATAATTGTAAGAAGATCAGCTAAAATTTGACACGGATGATAATCGTCACAGAGTGCATTGACCACGGGGACAGTCGCTGTTGACGCTATACGTTCAAGATTACTGTGTTCATATGTTCGCCATACGATCGCTGTAACGAAACGAGAGAGCACCGCCCCCGTATCCTCAAACGTTTCCTTTTTACCGATTTGGGAACTACCAGAGTTAACCACAATGGCATTGCCGCCCAACTGCGCGATTCCCGCATCAAAGGAAAACCTCGTGCGCGTCGATGTCTTATCAAACAGGACTGCGACGGACTGTGGCCCTTCTAATGGACGAAACCCGAAAGGATCCTTTTTCATTTCAAGAGCGCGCGCTAAAACCTCAGCTTGCTCCGATGATGACAAATCGTCATCTTTTAAAAAATGCCGAATATTCTCCATTACTCACACCTCATAATTAATTCTATATATAAATAACGAAATGTAACTATATATCAACCGATCCTGACGCGTCTACCATCAACTAAGTCTTCTTCTGTCGCCTGGAGACACCGTTTTAAGTTGCAGTAACGCATCATTGATCTCGCACTACGCTCCCAAGTGACTCTTTCAGTCGGCTCACGCCTTCGTCGCATTCTTCATCAGTGAGAACCAAAGGCGGAGTAATACGCAAAACCGACTCCGCGGGAGCATTCAGGATCACTCCACGGTCACGCGCGTCTGAAACGACTTCTTTGGCGATAGGCGAATCTAAAACAACCCCCAGCATGAGACCACGACCCCGCACCTGAACAACATGAGGCAGCGATGACAATGCTGTACGTAATCGGCTACCAATACTCCTGACATGACCCACAAGGCCGTCGTCGCAGTATTGTTGGACCACCAAACCAGCAGATGCCGCGACTGGGTTGCCAGCAAACGTCGAACCGTGAGCCCCTGGAGTAAAGAAAGAGGACGCTCTCCCCGTCGCCACGCACGCACCTATCGGAAGTCCGGCCGATAATCCTTTAGCCGTTGTCACCACGTCGGGAATAATTCCAGCATCCTGAAATGCGAAATAGTCTCCGGTACGGCCGTTCCCCGTCTGCACCTCATCACACATCATGAGAGCACCGACGCGATCCGCTATCCGACGAATGTCTCTCAAAAAATTCCTCGACGCCGGGATCACACCGGTCTCGCCCTGAATCGGCTCGACGATAATCGCAGCGACCTCATCCGGCTGAATCTCAACGAGTTTTTCTAGATAAGACGTGTCGTTGTAGTGGAAAAACTCGACTCCCCCAGGGAGCGGAGCGAAAATATCGCGTTTGGCTGGCTGGCCTGTCATAGCCAATGAACCCATTGTCCGGCCATGAAACCCATTCAGCGCAGCCAAAACACGACGCTTACCCGTGAGCCTAGCTAACTTAAAAGCCATCTCGTTAGCTTCTGTTCCGGAATTACAAAACGCTACCCGAGTGGTTGACATAGTGCGATCACTATCTGCATCGTGACCATTTTCATCACGACGGCCTTCCCACAGCCGTTCCTTCAGCCTTTCGGCTAAAAGCAAAGATGGCCTGTTAGAAAACAAATTTGATGTGTGGGTGAGGCTACTCGCTTGAGTGGCGACGGCTTTCGCTACTTTTTCATTCCCATACCCCAGAGAATTAACCGCGATACCCGCAAGAAAGTCGACATAATCTTTTCCCTGGGAATCCTTTACCCGCGCGCCACGACCGCTGATTAATTGCAATGGCGGCTCGCCATAATTGTTCATCATTGTCATGGACCAACGGTCTTTCCAGGATTTCTCTGGATTGGAACTATCGACCTCTACGGGATTATTCATGTCACAACTTTCGATACATCAGGTTTGTAGAGCGGACCGGGGCGTTACGAAATAGAGCTTTGAAACTGCATTCGGATTACTGATCGGAGGCGTGGTGCGTCAGCTTCTGCGGGCCATCCCCTCTGTAGGGACGACGATCCGCACCATAAGCTATTCCTTCTTCATCCATCCCGTAAGAATGGCGATAAATGAGGTGATCAGCGCGGACGACAGGATCTTCACCATCGGGGATAATCATCGTGCCGATACCACCCGAAGTTAATAACTCTAAAAGCACGCTATGAGCAATACGCCCGTCGATAATGCTTGCCGCTTTGACGCCATGATCAACTGCCTCGACCGCAGATTCAATCTTCGGAATCATGCCGGATTCCAACCGGGGAAACACTGAACGAGCTCCAGAGATCGTGATCTTTGAAACGAGGGATTCCTTATCCGGCCATTCGGTATAAAGCCCTTCCACATTCGTCAAAACCAGTAGCCTCTCGGCCCCCAACGCTTGTGCTAGTGCGGCAGCTGCAGAATCCGCATTGATGTTGTACACACGGCCATCGTTACCTGGTGCAATGGTCGACACCACTGGAATTCGCCCAGCCTGGATTAAATCCACAATCGTCGATGGCTCGACATCGACGATATCGCCGACTAATCCTATGTCTTCCCGAAATCCATCTACGACGGCATAGCGTTGCCGAGCAGTAAATAAGCTCGCATCCTCACCTGACGTCCCCACGGCATAAGGACCAAATTGGTTGATAAGGTTAACGAGTTCTCGGCCCACTTTCCCGAATAAAACCATACGGGCGACTTCCATCACCTCAGGAGTAGTGACCCGATATCCACCCTTGAACTCGCCTTCAAGACCTAAACGCGAAAGCATCTCATTAATCTGCGGTCCCCCACCATGAACAACGACTGGCTTAACACCGACAGTCCGAAGAAAAACCATATCCTCGGCAAACGCACGCTTTAAGTCGTCATCGATCATGGCATTGCCGCCATATTTAATAACGACGATGGTGTCCCGATAGTGAGTGAGCCACGGAAGAGCTTCGGCTAAAGTATGCGCCCTCATTTCTGGAGTTAACGCGGCAGTTAATGACCTCACCATGATTATCGTCCCTCACTCACATCCATTAATTTCCGTCACCACTAATGTCACAATCACCATGCGCAACAGAAATAAGTCAACGTAAAAACCTGATCTAAATTTTCGACGATGCTATGCGACTACGTTGTATATGCAGAATTGATTTCAACGTATGAGAAAGAAAGATCGGTGGTACGGACGGTGGCCTCTCCTCGGCGCCCTGTGCCCAAATCAACAATCACGGAGATATCCGGCCCCGAGATATCGACATCCCGACTACCCTCGACAGCCGCAGAATTCCTGCACACCACATGATCGTTAAATGACACCGAGATACCATGCGGATCCATCTCTACGTCGGCTATTCCTACGGCAGCTAGCACACGGCCCCAGTTTGGATCAGAACCGAACATAGCGCACTTCGTTAAATTGTCGCGCCCAATGGTTCGGGCCGCGAGGAGCGCTTCAGAGTCGTTAGCAGCACCGATGACCTTAATAGACACTCGTTTGGTCACACCCTCAGCATCGCTTTGCATCTGTGAAGCAAGGTGATTGCAAACCTGACGAAGTGCGTGCGCAAACTCTTCCGGGCTTGGAGAAACACCACTGGCACCCGACGACAACAGTAACGCCGTGTCATTCGTCGATGTCGATCCATCGATATCTAAGCGATCAAACGTTGTTGAGGCTGCTGCACGCAGTGCAGAGCGGGCCGTGTCTGCGTCCACGACCGCGTCGGTAGTGATGCAGCAGAGCATCGTAGCCAAGGAAGGGGAAATCATTCCCACCCCTTTAACCATTGCGCCGATCCGCCAGCCGTCTCCCACATAGACTGCCTGTTTGGGGACAGTATCGGTCGTCATGATCGCTTCTGCCGCGGCCGTACCAGCGGAGTCCGACGACGCATCCGTCGAATCTATGCCACGGCTTAATGCATTAATACCCGCACTGACACGATCCATGGGGAGATGATCACCAATGATGCCAGTCGAGCACACAGCCACATCATGAGGATCACAGTGCACAAATGAGGAGACAGCGGAAGCCATATCGCGCGCGTCCTGAATCCCCTGCTCGCCTGTACACGCATTCGCGTTACCGGCGTTAAAAACCACGGCGCGCAGATGGCCGTCGCTAGTGTTGGCGCTCGTCACCTCGACAGGCGCGGCCCGAATTTTATTTCGGGTGAATACCCCTGCTGCTACATCATGCGGCCCATCATTAACGACGAGACACATGTCGGGTTTGCCCGACGCCTTAATACCCGCCGTCGTCGATGCAGCCCGAAACCCCATCGGCGCGGTGATCCCCAGTAATGACACAACGATTCCTTAAAAATAAATAACCCGGTGCTACGAATGTAAAAAGCGCTAGATGAAAACCTGACAACGCGGAGTAAGAAAACCTTATGAGAGTAAGGAGCCCGGTATTATGGCGCAACCCCATTAATGCTCAGTCCGGAATCTTCCGGCCACCCTTGTGCAAGATTCATGCATTGGATAGCAGCTCCGGCAGTTCCCTTGACCAAATTGTCAATAGCTGAGGTCACGACCACTCGTCGGACTGCCACATCGTATTCGGCCTGGATATGGACCGCGTTCGATCCCAACACGGATTGAGTTGCCGGCTGCTGATCGCCGTTTAAAACAACGACAAATTTTTCGTCACTATAGAACGACCGATATGCCGCTTTGACTGCGTCCTGTGCTGCGCTGGGATCTTTTTCAGTCAGAGCTACCAATTCTTCCGATGCTGGGGCGGATGCCGTCGTCAATATCCCCCGTTGCATCGGCGCAAGAACAGGAGTGAAAGATACCTGAACAGGCTCGTCACACGCTTCTTGTAAGTTTTGGATAATTTCTGGGGTATGACGATGTTTCCCACCCGTCTTATACGCCCGCGCTGAACCCATGGTTTCTGACCCCAACATACCCACTGAGGGTTTCTTGCCAGCACCCGAAACACCCGTGACAGAAACAATGGAGATCTCTGGGGTGATGAGCTTCGATATCAATGCTGGAAGTAGAGCCAGCGTCGCGCCGGTCGGAAAACATCCGGGGACGGCGATGCGCCGAATACTGGCGATTTTCTTTCTATGCCCGGGCATCTCAGGGATTCCATACGGCCATGATCCCGCATAAGGAGAGTCATAGAACGCTTCCCATTGCCCTTTATCTGCGAGACGAAAATCAGCCCCACAGTCAATGATTAGCGTTTCATCCGGTAAAGATTGCGCGATCTTCGCTGAATGACCGTGTGGCAGCGCAAGGAACACGATGTCGTGCTCAGCCAGGCGAGCAGGCTCGGTCTTTTCAATGGTGCGTCCGTGCAATTCCACCAAGTGAGGCATGAGGGCTTCAACACTTTGACCTGCGTGAGAAGCGCCTGTCAATGCCCCAATGGTCATAGCACCGGCGCGATACTGAGGATGGGAGAGAAGGAGCCTGAGGATTTCACTACCCGCGTATCCCGTCGCTCCGGCTACTGCCACTGAAACTGTCATATGACGGACAGTACTTATATATGCACTCGTGTGCAAATTATTCAGCTACGGAGGGTGGCCCCTAACTCCTCATTGGCATGAGCCACTGCCGCTTGCCGAGCCTCGTTGCACTCCTCTTCAGTCAGAGTCCGATCTAAAGCCCTAAATTTCAGCGCGAAGGTCATTGAAACCTTGTTCTCGCCCAATGCCTCGGAACGATAAATGTCAAAGAGTTCAATCGATTCCAGTAGCTCCCCTGCACCCGTCATCAACGATCGACGCAGCTTCTCTGCAGGCACCGAGTTATCGACGACGACCGCGACATCTTGGAGCACCGCCGGGAACGGAGAGAGCTGAGGAGAGACTGCCTCACGGACGAACGGGATAGCATCCAGGTCAAGTTCCGCAGCAACAGTCCTCGGCGGAATTCCCAAACGTTCGCACACCTGAGGATGAAGCTCCCCTGCGAACCCAATTGCACTTTCAGGCTCATAATTCGGAGAACCTTGCAAGAAAACTCCAGCACAACGACCCGGATGCCACGGTAGATGGTCAACATTCACAAACTCGAAGTTGATACCCACAGCACGTCCGACCACGCGTACGGACTCAATTGCATCCATCGTGTCCACCGGACGGCCTGCACCCCATGGACCATTGCTCGTCCACAATCCTGACGAGACAGTGCCTACATGCAATGGCTGGCTCGGTAACGAATGAATAAGTGCGTGAACCTCAGAGTCGCTGGGCCGGGCCGACACATCCAACATGGGTGATGGACCATTGCCCTCATCAAAGGAAACCTGCTCGACACCATACAGAGAAACATCGGCTTGACCACGGTCGATATTGCGTTTCAATGAGTCCAGCAACGACGGAAGCAGCGTTGTTCCCAGTGAACTGTACCCCGATTCCAGCGGATTAAGAACCTTAACGACATTCCGCCGTGGATCGTTCTTCTCCAGACCCCAGACATCAAAGGTGTCATCTGCGATAAAGGGGCTGGGCAGAGTCTCGGTGTATCCACTCCACGCCAAGGCATGTCCTACTGCACGGCGCCGCCGTTGCCGAGGGGTGAGCCCACGACCTGCCGGCGACTGAGGAACGACGGATGGAATGTCCTCAATGCCTTCGAGTCGCAGAACCTCTTCGACCAGGTCAGCTTTCATCGTGAGGTCAGGACGCCAGGTCGGCGGAGTAACGGAGAGCAGCGGAACCGCGCCCTCGCCTTCCTGGGCTTGAGTCACCGCACATCCGATTTCCTTCAGGCGCTTCTCCGCAGTCCCCCTCGGATAATCGACGCCCGCCATCTGTGACGGATAATCGTCGTCCATCTGGATCGTCGGCATAGTGGGAACGTCGCCAATGAGGGTCCGTCCGGACGCGATCTCGCCCCCAGCGATCCCAGCGATGAGCGCCGCCGCGGTATCAAGAGCAACTTCTACCAATGCGGGATCGACACCACGTTCGAAGCGTCGGGAAGCCTCGGACGACAGTTTGTGACGCCGCGAGGTCCGCGCAATAGTCATCGCATCAAAGTTCGCAGCTTCGAGGTAGACAGACGTCGTCGAATCACTAATTTCCGACGTAGAACCGCCCATCACCCCAGCCATGGACTGAATTCCGGTCTCGTCCGCGATGACGAGGTCCTCAGGATCCAAATTCCTTTCGACCCCGTCCAACGTGGTCAGCGTTTCGCCTTGCTGCGCATCACGTACGGTCAAGCCGCCATCGATCTTGTCAGCATCGAACGCGTGCATGGGCTGGCCGTACAGGAACATGACGTAGTTGGTGACGTCGGTCGGCAAATTCACTGGCCTTTGGCCGCACAGCATCAGTTGGCGTTCCATCCAAAATGGAGTCGCCGCCGACGGATTGATTCCACGAACCTCGCGGATTCCAAAACGTTTGACATCAGTTGTATTACGAACATCAACCGGAAGAGCGTCCCCAAACACGTCGGGCACCTGAACACGTAGTTCTGCGGCAGCAGGATCGTCAGCGGGATCGACGTACGTGAGGTTGAAACTGGATGCAATTTCTCGTGCTAATCCACGGGCCGACAGGGCATAGCCACGGTCTGGGGTGATGTTGACATCAAAAATAGTGTCGGACAATCTCAGGAAAGGCCGGGGATCGTTGCCGGGCTGCCCGGCTTTTGCTGGCAGAGTAATAATGCCCTTGTTCTGAGTCCGGGACAGTCCCAGCTCCATCGCAGAGCACAGCATTCCTTCGGACATTTTGCCGTACGTTTTGCGGGCACTAATAGAAAAATCGCCAGGGAGAACTGTGCCGGGCAAGGCCACCACAACAACGTCTCCCTCAGCAAAGTTTCGCGCCCCACAAATAATGTGTTGAAGCTCGCCCGAACCATTAGCTTTGCCAACGTTGACATCACAGTAGCGAATAGGTTTCTTAAAACCCTCAAGCTCCTCAATTTTTTCCACACGGCCTAAGACAAGTGGACCCGTCGTCTCGGGGATTGTCTCGTATCCCTCAGTTTCAAACCCAACACGAACATAGGCAGAATCTAGCTCTTCTGGTGTAACTGACCAGCCGGGATTTGCGTAGTCCAGGATTTCAGTAATCCAACGTTGGGGCATGAACATGGAAGACTCCTTAAAGAAGAAAGATGAATAGCAGACGAAATAGTGGTGCGGACGCTATGCCCGAATCCCGAATGGCCTGGTGAACCTGATATCTCCCTCAACCATGTCACGCATGTCCGGAAGGTTATTTCTAAACTGCAATGTCCGCTCTAGCCCCATGCCGAATGCAAAACCTGAATATTCGTCCGAATCTATGCCGGCAGCTCGCAGGACATTGGGATTCACCATTCCGCAACCGCCCCACTCAATCCAACCTGCTCCGCCTTTCTTCTCTGGGAACCAGACGTCAACTTCCGCAGAAGGCTCAGTGAAGGGGAAATAATTGGTCCGGAAACGCGTCTTAGTGTTCTCCCCAAAAAGGACCCTCGCTAAATGATCCAACGTCCCGTGAAGATGCGCCATCGTGAGGCCTTTATCCACCGCTAGGCCTTCTACTTGGTGGAAGACCGGTGTGTGCGTCGCGTCCAGTTCATCCGTGCGGAATGTCCGTCCAGGGCACGCGATATAAATGGGCAAATCGCGGGACAACATGGTCCGCATCTGCACCGGGCTGGTGTGAGTACGAAGTACCTGGCCCGAGCCTTCCGGAGCGATGTGGAATGTATCCTGCAGCGTCCGCGCAGGATGATCAGGCACAAAATTCAATGCATCGAAATTGAAATACTCAGCCTCGACCTCGGGGCCGTCGGCAATTTCCCACCCCATGCCGACGAAAATATCCTGAATGTGCTCAGAAATTTGAGTGATCGGATGCATCGCCCCGACGGGCCGACGCGTTGACGGGATCGTGACATCCAGGCGCTCGGAACGCAGTACCGCCTGGTTACGTTCTTCCTCGAGCACAGCCTTACGTTCTGCAAAACGCTTTTCGACGCGCCCACGAGCCTTGTTCACTGCCCGACCGGCGTCTTTTCGTTCTGATTTCGGCAGGGAACCTAGCGATCGTCGTGCCAGCGAGATGGGAGCTGAATCCCCAAGATGCTCCTTACGTGCTTGTGCTAGATCGTCTAGCGTCGTCGCTTGATCAAATGCACTAATCGCGGCATCAGCGGCGGCATTCAGTGATGCTTCGGACACATCAATTTCTGACACGGAGGTGAAACCTTTCACGAGTAACTAGTGACGTACGTCGATAATCTGATTCAGAGTCTATCAATACCTTGGGACGAACTAAGAGCGCGTGAAGCCTCATAAAGCGTAATCGCAGCAGCACCAGCGACGTTAAACGACTCAGCACTTCCTCTGATCGGAATGCGAACCCTGACGTCAGCAAAGCCGGCGACATCAGATGAAAGCCCATGGGCTTCGTTGCCAAAAAGCCACGCGCTGGAACGGACCATCATCGGGGGGTTCAACGATGCCTCCATATCTTCTGTTCCCCCCACGACTTCTGTTTTCTGCGCACGCCGAATGCGCCATTGAGCAGCGTCGTCGGCAGCGTCGTCCAGGGAGGTTTCACCGTCGATAGTCGTCGCTACTATCTGAAATCCTGCTGAGGATAAATCGGCGAGCGAGTTTTGTATGTCTCGCTCACGCCCGATGGGTATGCGAAAAACTGACCCAGCCGCCGATCTCACCGTCTTGCCATTGTGAATGTCAACCGAATTTCCTAGGAATACGACGCAATCTGCACCAACGGCATCGGCCGTTCGGATAAACGTCCCAGCGTTACCCGGATCAGACATATCAATCCCAACGGCGACGAGGCCACACCCATGTCGCGCGTGGTTGATACATGATTCCACTGATGTGGAGAGTAATTGGCAGGTGGCGAATACTCCGCTATGGCTTACTGTCTCCGATAAGGCTGAAGCAGCTTTATCATCGATTACGCTCACCGGAATACGTTGTTCGCGAGCCGACTCTCGTAACGTGGAGAACTTGCCCCAGGCTCTATCGGCCACAAACACTTCTTTGGCGACCCCGGCCGATAAAGCACCTTCTACCCCATTGAACCCCTCGACGAGAAACTTCTTTTCTTTTCGTCGGCCAGCCGATTTAAGTAGCTTCCGAGCTGCGATAATCCTCGGAGTTCGTACCGTAAAAACCTGATCTGGTCGATCATCGGTTAAACGATGGTGGGGATAATCGGTAGACGTTTCGGCAATGTTATCCACGTGATCGCACATCACTCAGCAATTCTTTTCAATTCTTGTGAACGGCGGGCCGTCATGGGCGGTGTATCGAGTCAGACAATGGTCGTAGAAACCCGAGTTCGCTTGTGGTTGACCCGATTTCACTCAATATAAAGAAAACGTCGCTCTCAATGGAGCGACGAACAAAATTTGCCCCGTGCCCCACCATGTACGAGCCGTGACCATCACAGGAAAGTGCGATGACACACGCTGATGGTGTGGAGCCGAGGAAAGCTAGAACTACTTCGCCGGGGCGTTAACATCCTCAGGCAAAGCGTCTTTAGCAGCCGCACACAATGCGGAGAAAGCCTGCTCATCCGAAACTGCAAGTTCAGCGAGGTTCTTGCGGTCAATGTCTACACCAGCGAGTCGGAGACCCTGGATGAGGCGGTTGTAGGTCATGTCGTTCTGGCGGGCCGCTGCATTAATACGAGTGATCCACAGTTTGCGGAAATCGCCCTTCTTCGCACGACGATCCCGGAACTCGTAAGTCTTCGAGTGGAGCATCTGCTCCTTAGCCTTACGGTACAGGCGGGAACGCTGTCCGCGGTAGCCCTTGGCGGACTTCAGGACCTCGCGACGCTTCTTCTTAGCATTAACTGAACGCTTCACACGAGCCACAGTGTTACTTCCTTCTATCTAGTCGGGGGTGTTATCGAGCGGGTGATTTCTAGCCCTCGCCCAGGAGCCGCTTAACGCGCTTGGTGTCGTTACGGGAAACGGAAGTATCGCCCTTCAAACGACGGGTGCGGGTCGATGGCTTGCCCTCGAGAAGGTGACGGCGATTAGCCTGCTCGCGGCGGAGTTTGCCGGAGCCCGTCTTCTTGATGCGCTTCTTAATTCCGCTGTGGGTCTTCTGCTTCACTGCCGATTTTCCTTTGCACAAATTGAATGAGTTGGTCTTGCACGCTGCCGAGATCGTCGTGAATCGATCTACGACTTCTCGGCTCACGCCACACTGGGCAGAGCACTCGCCGAAAGAAACGCACGGGAATCCCTCAGCAGTTCATGCACTGCCCTGTCGTTGTGAGAAGGACTACTTCTTACCTTTGCGACGCACAGGACCGAGAACCATAGTCATGTTGCGACCATCTTGCTTGGGCCGAGATTCAACGACGCCGGCATCGGCGACGTCATCAGCCAAGCGCTCGAGCAACCGGAAACCTAATTCCGGACGAGACTGCTCGCGACCACGGAACATGATTGTGACCTTCACCTTGGAGCCTTTCTCCAAGAACCGGACAACATTGCCCTTCTTAGTCTCATAATCATGATCGTCGATCTTGGGCCGGAACTTTTGTTCCTTGACGACGGTCTGCTGCTGGTTGCGGCGAGATTCGCGAGCCTTTTGTGCTTGCTCGTACTTGTACTTGCCGTAATCCATGATCTTGGCCACAGGTGGTTTTGCACGTGGAGCAACCTCGACAAGATCAAGATCGGCGTCATAGGCGAGCTTGCGAGCATCGTCGGTACGCACGATTCCAACCTGTTCGCCACTAGGGCCAACGAGTCGAACTTCGGGGACACGAATTCGCTCATTAATGCGAGCTTCAGCGCTGATGTGAGACTCCTCAATAGGGATGAACATTGACTGGTCTGGCCGCACTGACGTGCTACAAGCGCTGGATAAACCTTTGAACCGGACTCACAGGCATTTTCACGAGTGCGCATAATGCACGAGTGCCAACACCTGAGGAGTAGGTTCCTTTGCTGCGCCATAAAAGAATCCCCGCTTTACAGATTGACTCTGTAAGACGGGGATGCCACCAAGGCTCAACACATAAATTCTGAGCGTAAGCCAAAACTTATCGGTAACCTTCTACCAGAGTCCAACCTTTCGGCGGTCACGTGGTGGGAGCATCCTCCGCTTGTAGCCCGCGTGGATTTCCACCACGTCGGACGGTCGTGTCAATCAGGATAGCAGGGTCGTGGACTACTACCAAATCTTTAGCTAATCGTTCCAGGGATGCGTCGATTGAAGGTGTGCTACCGGCCAGGTGTGGTAACTAGTCAAGTGCCTGCAATAGGTCGGCGATAAGGTCTTCGGCAGATTCTAGACCAACCGAAAGTCGAACTAGATCATCGGGAACTTCCAGGACCGATCCCGCTGTCGACGCATGGGTCATGGCTGCCGGATGCTCGATCAGTGATTCAACGCCGCCAAGCGATTCGGCGAGTGTAAAGACCGATGTGTTCTTGCATAGACGCTGTGCCGCATCGTGGTCAGCGAGTCGAAGAGAGACCATGCCGCCGAAGTGAGACATTTGAGCAGCGGCGACCGCGTGCCCAGGGTGGCTCTCCAACCCTGGATAAATGACCTCTTTAACCGCTGGGTGATCGGCCAATCGGTTAGCTATGGCCTGGGCATTTGCGCTGTGTCGCTCCATACGGACTGGCAAGCTTCTCAGTCCACGCAAGGTAAGGAATGAATCGAAGGGCCCAGCAATCGCACCAGCAGAATTCTGCAAGAAAGCGACCTCCTCATCGACGGCTTGATCAGATGTCACTACTGCCCCGCCGACCACATCAGAGTGCCCACCAATGTATTTCGTGGTCGAATGGACGACGATATCTGCGCCGAGCGATAACGGTTGCTGCAAAGCCGGGGTAGCGAACGTGTTGTCAACCACTAACCGAGCGTTCACGCTGTGCGCGACTTTAGCCAGAGCAGGGATATCCGCAATGGTCAGAAGTGGATTGGTTGGGGACTCAGCCCATACCAGCCGCGTCCGATCAGTGAGCGCGGATTGCACTTCGTCGAGATCGTTAATTGCCACTGGTGTGTAATCGATCCCCCACTTCGCAAAAATCTTGTCAATGAGGCGGAATGTTCCGCCATATGCGTCATTGGGGATGATGATGTGGTCGCCGGGTTTGAGCATGGCCCGCAAAACTGCGTCACTAGCCGCCATTCCAGAGCCAAAGGCACGTCCGTACTTGCCCCGCTCTAGCTCAGCGATTGCTTTTTCCAATGCAGTACGGGTCGGGTTTCCCGTCCTGGAGTACTCATAACCGCCGCGCAGTCCACCGACTCCGTCTTGGGCATAGGTAGACGTTGCATAAATAGGTGGGTTAACTGCTCCGGTTGCGGCCTCCGGCGTCCACCCAGCGTGAACGGCAGACGTCTCCAATCCTCGGTCTCGAGCGTCTCCCTTTTCTATGTCACTCATGTTTTCCCTTTCTTCAGAACGTATTGGTTTTATTCCCACTAGGCTTCGCTCTTTGTATGCTTTACTTTTTGGCGAAACCAAGCAAATCTTGACGAGTTACCACTCCAACCGGAACACCATCAGCGAGAACCATCAGTGAATCCACACTTTCCAGTTGCTTGATCGCTTCAGATGCTCGCTCTTGATCGCCGACGAGGGGCATGGCGTCCTCCATCACGGACGAGACCGAATCGGACAACGAATGACCATCCTCGTACACAGCTCGTAGCAGGCCTCTTTCAGTGACAGCGCCACGAATTTCCCCCACGACAATCGGAGGTTCGGCCCCTAGGACTGGCATCTGCGATACGTTGAATTCCCGCAAAATATTGATGGCATCACGGATGGTCTCATTCGGGTGAGTATGAACGAAAACGGGAAGCGACGAGGCTGAATCATTCTTACGACGAAGGATGTCGGCTATCGTCGGTTCTTCTTGTTCACGGGGGCGTCCAGTATCAAAACCATACGAAAGCATCCACTCATCATTAAAAATCTTGCCTAAGTATCCACGGCCACCATCAGGCAAAAGAACAACAATTTTGGCGTCCGGATCGCGTTGAGCAACCTTTATTGCGGCAACAACGGCCATTCCCGACGATCCACCGACTAAAAGACCTTCCTCCCTTGCTAAGCGACGCGTCATCGCAAAGGCTTCAGCATCAGTCACAGAAATGATCTCATCAGGAAGGTTACGGTCATAGGCGTCGGGCCACATATCCTCACCGACTCCTTCGATGAGATACGGGCGTCCGGAACCACCCGAATAGACCGAGCCCTCGGGATCAGCACCAATGACTTTGACTGCCCCGTCCGAAACCTCCTTGAGGAAACGCCCGGTGCCCGTAATTGTTCCGCCCGTGCCCACTCCTGCGACGAAGTGAGTAATTTTCCCGTCAGTGTCCCGCCAAATTTCTGGCCCGGTGGATTCATAATGGCTAGCAGGCCCATTCGGGTTGGAGTACTGATCGGGTTTAAAGGCTCCGGGTGTTTCGGAAACAAGGCGATCTGACACTGAATAATAAGAGTCCGGACTATCGGGCTCCACGGCCGTCGGGCACACAACGACTTCAGCACCGTAGGCGCGAAGAACATCGATTTTGTCTTTGCCCACTTTGTCAGGGCAGACAAAAATGCACTTGTATCCTCGCTCTTGGGCAACCATCGCTAAACCGACTCCGGTATTTCCCGACGTCGGTTCGATAATGGTTCCGCCGGGCTTAAGTTTTCCTTCTTTCTCCGCAGCATTGATAATCTTTTTCGCTATGCGGTCCTTAGAACTTCCGCCCGGGTTAAGGTATTCAATTTTGGCTGCAACTAAGCCCGCTCCATCCGGAACAACAGACTGCAGCTGCACTAAAGGCGTATCACCAACTGCCTCAGTGATATGTTTCAACAGTTTCATGGGATCGAGTATAGAAACCCCAATCCCAATCAGTTAGACCGACCGGTCTGTAGATCGGATGTAGCTGTAATTACTTACTCTTTCCGGGAAGCATATCCGCCAAATATTTCGCAGTATAGGAACCAGTTTCTTCCCGACGGTCCACGAGATCTTCGGGCGTTCCTTGATCGACGACACGTCCACCGCCGGCACCGCCTTCTGGCCCCATATCGATGACCCAATCTGCCATCTTGATGACATCTAGGTTGTGCTCGATAACGATGACGGAGTTCCCTTTGTCGACGAGGCCCTGAATCACGAGCATGAGCTTCCGAATATCTTCAAAATGCAACCCGGTCGTTGGCTCATCAAGGATATAAACCGTCCGCCCACGAGAGCGTTTTTGCAGTTCGGAAGCTAATTTAACGCGCTGAGCTTCACCGCCGGACAACGTCGTTGCCGACTGCCCCAAACGGACATAACCCAGACCGACGTCGACAAGAGTCGCGAGATACCGGTGGATAGAGGTGATCGGTTCAAAGAAGTCGGCAGCCTCAGAAATGGGCATATCGAGGACTTCGGCAATGTTTTTGCCCTTATATTTGACCTCAAGAGTTTCCCGGTTATACCGCGCGCCATGACAGACTTCACACGGAACATACACGTCGGGGAGGAAATTCATTTCAATCTTAATTGTCCCGTCGCCTCGACATGCTTCGCACCGTCCGCCTTTAACATTGAAGGAAAAACGACCGGCTTTATAGCCGCGCACTTTTGCCTCTTGTGTTTCGGCGAAAAGGTTACGAATCTTGTCAAATACTCCCGTATATGTCGCAGGATTTGATCGCGGTGTCCGACCGATCGGACTCTGATCAACCTGCACCAACTTGTCCAGCTGATCCAGCCCCTCAATCCGACGGTGACGACCGGGAACGACGCGGGCACCATTCAAGTCTCTCTGCAGTGTCGATGCGAGGACACCATTCACCAAAGACGACTTACCTGACCCTGATACTCCAGTGACAACGGTCAAAACGCCGAGCGGGAAAGATACATCGATATTTTTTAGATTATTTTCTTTAGCCTCAATGACTGTGATGTGACGGTCTTTATCGAGTTCTCGACGCTTGTCTGGAACGGCCAACACCCGTCGACGGGACAAATAGTCACCCGTTAACGAGTTCTTACACTTCTCGATGCCATCCGGTCGGCCCTGATAGACCACTTCCCCACCATATTCACCAGCACGAGGGCCAATATCGACCAGCCAATCCGCTGTACGAATCGTTTCCTCATCGTGCTCGACAACAATGAGAGTATTTCCCAGATCGCGAAGCTGTTCCAGAGTGGCGATCAATCGTTGATTATCGCGCTGATGGAGTCCGATCGAAGGCTCGTCAAGAACGTAGAGCACGCCCGCCAGACCTGAACCGATCTGCGTCGCTAGGCGAATACGTTGGGCTTCTCCACCGGAAAGGGTTCCAGCCGAACGAGATAGTGAGAGATACTCCAGTCCGACGTCGAGAAGGAAAGTCAGTCGCGCCTGGACTTCCTTGAGCACTCGGCCGGAAATCATTTCCTCACGGGAGGAGAGCGTTAACGAATTTAAGAACACCGAAGCGTCCGAGATAGATAAATCACTAAGCTCCGCGATGGATAACTCCTGATTGGTGCCATCCGAAGAATCTCCAGCGATCTTGACCGAGAGGACCTCGGGCTTTAAACGAGCTCCATGGCACTTCGGGCACGGTACCTCACGCATATATGCCGTGAACCGCTGTTTTTGCGAATCAGACTCTGCCTGGTCTATCCGCCGATGAAGAAATGGCATGACCCCTTCAAACGGCGCGCTATATTTCCTTACCCTCCGATAAGCATTGCGATAACGAATGGAAATCTGATGATTCGATCCATGCATGATCGTCCGCTTCTGGGACGCAGTCAGGTCTTTCCACGGCGTGCTCGGAGATACTCCCAACTGCTGGGCTATCGCCTCCACCATTTTTGAATAAAACGTTGAATGGTTACTCACCCACGGTGCGATGGCTTCGACAAGGGGCTTTGTATCGTCAGGAATCACTAACGATTCATCAACGGTCAGCTTGCTCCCTAACCCATCACATTCGGGACACGCTCCGTATGGCGAGTTGAACGAGAACGTTCTCGGTTCTAGTTCATCAATGGCTAGTGGATGACCATTCGGGCATGCCATCTTCTCGCTAAAACGTCGGAAACGATAAGGATGATCGTCATCTAAGGAGACAAAATCAAAGATGACTACCCCATCAGCAAGATTCAATGCGGTTTCGACGGAATCAGTTAACCGCTGCTTCTGAGTCGGTTTTACTGACAGACGGTCAATAACAACTTCGATATTATGTTTGACCTGTTTTTCCAATTTAGGGACATCAGAAATGTGATAAGTCGTTCCATCTACGCGGACGCGAACATATCCCTGTGCTGAAAGATTCTCGAATAAGTCAACAAACTCCCCTTTTCGTGTCCGCACAACCGGAGCCAAGATTTGGAATCGGAGTCCTTGTTCCATATCCATAATCTGGTCAACAATTTGTTGCGGTGTCTGACGCTCAATAACTGCACCACAGGTCGGGCAGTGCGGGATGCCAATGCGCGCATAGAGAAGCCGGAGGTAATCATAAACTTCGGTGATCGTCCCCACCGTTGAACGCGGATTATGGTTCGTTGACTTCTGGTCAATGGAAACAGCCGGTGAGAGTCCCTCAATAAAATCGACCGCCGGTTTCTCCATCTGGCCGAGGAACTGACGGGCGTAAGAGCTCAATGACTCGACATAACGACGCTGCCCCTCAGCAAAAATCGTATCGAAAGCAAGGGATGATTTACCGGATCCGGATAAACCCGTGAAAACGATGAGTTCGTCTCGAGGTAAATCGATATCAACACCTTTTAAGTTATGTTCACTGGCTCCCCGGACGATCAGTCGATCTGCCACAGATTTCCCTTCTTATACCGCTCATTAATGGTTTGTGAAACGAATACCGCGCTATTCTACGACCAGTACAGGCAACCCCGCACACAGCGTCACGAAAAAGACCTAGGGTGGACGCATGAGTACTTCCAGCAACACTCCAGAAAACTCGGAAACGTCACACGCAAACACGGATAACGCGGCAGCTCGTACCAACGAACATATAGTTTTTGGCTCGTACACAGGGCATATTGACGGCCCTCGGCAGGCTCAACGATTGGCCTACGAGGCCCCACCTCAATCCCGCGATGGACAGCCCACCTCATCCGAGGCAAGCGTCATATCTATTATCAAAACTTCCGTGGGATCCATGGACAATTCCTGTTATCTCCTGGCAGTGGATAAGGATGCGGTCCTCATTGATGCGGCAACTGACGCGCCTTTTCTCCTTGATCTCGCCGATGCCGCGGGTGTGAAGATAATGGACGTTATCACTACGCATTCACACTATGATCACGTCGGAGCCCTCCAAGAGGTTCTCCAGCAGACTGGGGCACGACATCATGCGTCCGCCGGGGATGCACCTGATTTACCTGCCGATGCTGACCGCGTCGCCAAAGATGGAGAAAGGTTCGACCTCGCCAGTGAGAAGCTAGCTGGCCTTCACTTGTCCGGCATTACTCTCCACGGCCACACACGTGAGGGCCTGGCCATAGCCTTTGACCCGCAATCTTCGCTCGGTATTAAAGCACCAGTTCACGTTTTCACTGGCGATTCACTCTTCCCCGGCGGGGTCGGAAAAACGTCGTCACCGGAGGCCTTCAACCGTTTATTAGACGACGTTACCCACAAGCTCTTCGATGTGTATGATGGGTCAACCTGTATCCACCCGGGCCATGGGGACGATACGACACTGGGTGCCGAATATCCTCATCTCGCCGAATGGCGTGGGCGTGGGTGGTGATCAACGCAACCTACCCCGTGGGCGAACAGTTCTCACGCCCACGGGGTTGATCCGTCACGGATGATTGCTTCGAAAGACCCCTACGTTTATTGGAGAAAAAGTGGGAACCCCCACGACCGATTCTGAACAATCCGCCATCGCCTATGAGCAGCGTGTTCTCGACTCACTCTTCACCTACATCGATCGTGAACGTCGACTCTCTGAGGAGAAACTGAGTTCAGTTCTACGCCGGCGTACTCATGATCCTCGTGGTCTCGTCGAACGAGAAACGGCATATAGCACGTTGCATGACCGGCTTACCATGCTGTCCTCAGCCGAAATTGGCCTGTGTTTCGGCCGTATCGATGTTGTCGAAACCGATGGCGAGGAACCGGAAAACCCATCTCCGGACAACCCTGAGCTGGATCGACGCTACATCGGGCGGATCGGGTTGTCCGATAAAGACGACGATTATCGGACTCTCCTCATGGATTGGCGCGCCCCGGGGGCACGGCCTTATTACTTGGCGACGACTGCACACCCGGAAGGTGTGGCCCTACGACGCCACTTGCGGACGAACGGACGCACGGTAACGGGAGTCAGCGACGAATACCTTGACGCTGAAGCGCTCAACGCGGATGGCGTTAACGCGGACTCATCCCCACGCGGTGCAGGCGACGAATCCCCGCTGCTCTCAGCGCTCAACGCCGCCCGCACCGGGCATATGACTGACATCGTCGCAACAATTCAGCGTGAGCAAGATACCATCATCCGTGATCCTTACCGCGGAGTCACTGTTGTGGAAGGTGGCCCCGGAACTGGGAAAACGGCAGTAGCCCTCCACCGTGTCGCATATCTGCTGTACACATGGCGAGACGTCCTCTCTCCCACCGGCGTGTTAGTCATCGGGCCTAATAGGACGTTTATTGACTACATTTCGCGTGTTCTTCCGACGCTGGGCGAAGGTGGCGTTGTCCTATCGACTATCGGCGATCTCTACCCCGGAGTAACGTCGTCGCGAATTGACGCTGAACTCAGCAGAGAAGTCAAAGGATCCATTGAAATGGTGGAGATCCTAACTAATGCCGTGAAGAACTATCAGCTCGTTCCCGACGAAACGACGTCGTTAAGTGTGGACGGACACCACTTGGACGTCACGCCCGCGATGGTTCGAGCTGCGCGGACGCGGGCTCGTCGTTCGCGAAAAGCACACAACCAGGCGCGCGGTATTTTTCAAGACAAATTCCTGGACCTTCTCGCCGACGCCTTTGCCGATCAAATTGGCGAAGACCCATTAGGCGGGAACAATCTCCTCGATGCCGGCGACCGGATTGCGCTGCGGGAAGACCTGGAAGAGGAGCCTGCAGTCATCGAATTGATGGACAGTCTGTGGCCCGAGCTGGATCCGATCGACGTGCTCGCAACGCTCTTCAGTGACGAGAGTGCACTGCAGCACGCGACCAATGATTATGACGATCTCACGCGTGAGGCTCTCCGCAGAGCCGACGGGCGGAGTTTTTCCACCTCAGATGCTGCACTTCTGGATGAGCTCGCAACGATTATTGGCCTTGCTGATATCGACGAGCAGAGAGCGAAGGAAGAGCGCGAGCGGTCCAAACGCATAGCTGAGGCGCAGGACGCCCTCGATATTTTGGCTGGGTCGGCGTCCCAAGACGTTGATGATCAATTCGATCCCGAAATACTCATGGCCTACGACATCCTCGATGCTGCTGCGCTGGCGGAACGCCAACGTGTCCGGGATAATCGGACGACGGCCGAGCGTGCTCAGGAAGACCGACTGTGGTCCTATGGGCATGTCGTCGTCGATGAAGCGCAAGAGCTCTCCGCGATGGAGTGGCGGATGGTGATGCGTCGGTGCCCTAACCACTGGATGACCTTGGTCGGCGACACCGCGCAAACAGGAAGCCCAGCTGGGGTGGAATCATGGTCGGATACGCTGGAACCGTTCGTCCAGTCGCGGTGGCATCATCATCGGCTGACGATTAACTACCGGACTCCCAAAGAGATCACCGACGTCGTTGACCACATACGCCATCATGTGGCGCCTGATACTTCGTCGGACATTGCTATTCGTTCCAATAGCCGACACCCCACCATGGTCTATGTGCCCGAGTTGGACTCATGCCGTGCCACTAACGCTGAAAGCGCGGGCCATGAGTTAGCAGATTCGGATCACGGCCGCGAGCAAGCCGCTGTTGTCGACAAACTGCGACTCGTCATTTCTGATGTTGCACGATCAATATCGTCAGAGCGCACCATCGCCATTGTGACTGCAGCAAACAACCCTGATCTTCATTCCTACGTCAACCAGGCTGTACAGCAATTAGGCCTCGATCACTCTGTGAGTATCTTGGATCCGTCGGAAACGAAAGGGCTGGAATTTGACGAAGTAATCATCATTGAACCTGAAGATATTGCGCATACGGCGGTCCAAGGGTTTCAAGATCTCTATGTGGCTGCTACGCGAGCCACACAGGGTCTCACCGTTATGTACTCAGGTCAGCCGATGTTCGAAAGCGCTTGATTCATCACACCTTGATCCCAGGCCATCCTTGACCAGGTGTCCCAGCCGTGAACACCTATGGGATCCAGGCGGTAATCAATGTTGACCCCTGCTGCGCGAGCTTGGGCGACAAACTCCGCTGTTTGGACGGTCGCCCCAGCTTCCATGGGGACACCTTCAGTGACGGCGCCGACCAGGTTATCGCCGTAATCGGCAAGAGGATTGATCACACCTGAAGCCGACGTCACGATGATAGGCATCGTCAAATTCTGTAGATTCTCCGAGGGATTAGCCGCCCGTCGATTAGCCAGATTGAACCAGGGCACCGTGTTCACGCCCTCCATCAGAAACGGCTGAAGATCGGTGGTTAACCACTGGTCGGGCATCCTGGAATCGTAGAGGCCGGACATAGCGAGAACGCTCCGGTAAAAATCGGGGCGTTGAGCTGCCAAGCTCATCGCACCCCAGGCTCCCGCCGAGATGCCGGTGACTAGAGTATGCCCTGCTCCCCCACCTGGAACCCCGAAATTGGTGGCAAGATATGCGGGTAATTCTTCAGAAAGAAAAGTCTTATATTTGAATACCCTGCCATCAGCAGTGGGATGATCCCAGTCAGTATAGAGGCTTGCCGAATCCCCCGCGGGGAATACCAAGGTGGCATCCGCCGAGTCCATGTGCTCTAAAGCGTGCCCATCGGTCAGCCACTCATTCGTGTCATTTTTAATACCCATGCCGCCAAGAAACTGGACCACACGTGGGTTATTGGCAGTATGCGAGGGCCGGATGACTACAGAAATGTCTCGGTTCATTGCGGCGGAATGAACAGAGCACTTCACAGCCGTGTCCGCAAAGGGGGCACACCTTTGCCCCGCCGGAGCAGCCGACGCATGGGGCGACGATTGTGGCGCTTGCAAAGCCGGCACACACACCATCGATGCTGCTAAAACAGCACCGTACAAGCGTCGGCGGGTACTACGAAACAATCCAGTGGGGAGCATGCGTCGATCTTATAACGGAGTAACCCCACGGCAAGGGGATGCTTTATTTTGGCACCCAATCAGGTGTAGCGAACTAGGAGCCAATTCCGGCCGGAAATGACGTACCGGCTTCGTCTACATCATGTTTTAGCTAAGTCTTAGTCAACCGTGTGCACGATCATGACATCGCAATTTGATTGACGAGCCACGTCGGCTGGAACCGATCCCAACAATCGTCCGGTCAGAGAGTTAATTCCTCGGTTTCCCACGACCAGGAGATCGGCGTCGACCTCTTTTACGATGGCCATGAGCGCTTCGACCGGTGTTCCCTTCCGAACTGCCGTTTCAATGTTGGTTGCACCGACCCGGCGCGCCGCTTCTACCGCGCTTTCTAGGTTTTTACGTGCGGGGTCGTCGCCAAGGACGGTAACAGAATCTTGGCGGAGGGTCTTCGAGGCTTCTTCTTGGTTTTCGTAGTAGGCGCAACCGATGGTTACTGTGGCGTCCAAGGCCGCTGCGATTTCGGCTGCGCGCTCGACCGCGAGAAGCGACGACTGAGACCCGTCTGTACCAACAACGATTGTCGAGTATTTGCTCATTTCTACCTTCCCAACCTCATTTGTCGACGATGTCGACGGTAACCTTAGCTTTTATGGTACGTCACTTCGTTGTACTTCACTCAGTGACATTGCGCGGGCTGAAGCCACTGGGCTGTTGACACTATTCAACTCCGGCTTCAGTGATTTCCTTGAGTTCTTTCTTGACGCCAACAAGTTCGTCACGGAGCCGCGCGGCGAGTTCGAATTTCAGGTCTCTCGCGGCGTCGCCCATTTGTCGGGTTAAATCATCGCGAAGACGGACAAGGTCATCGCGGGTCATTTCCGTGTAATCCGGTTCTTGGTCCCCGGCGAGTGCAGCATCGGAGGTCAATGAAGCGGTTGACTGAGCCTTCTGACCATTCGCATTCGCAGACGTGTGTGCACTGCCTCCGGCAGTCGTTGCACCAGCGGACTCGTGGTCGTCGGCTTCGCTCTCATTGTCATAGACCTGATCGAGAATGTCGGCAATCTTCTTCCGCAAAGGCTGAGGATCAATGTTGTGCTCTTTGTTAAATGCGATCTGTTTTTCCCGACGTCGCTCAGTTTCGTCAATTGCCTGAGCCATGGAATCGGTGACAGTATCCGCGTACATGTGGACTTCGCCGCTGACATTTCGGGCGGCACGGCCGATGGTCTGAATTAACGACCGCGTGGAACGTAGGAAACCTTCTTTATCGGCGTCGAGAATGGAAACAAGGCTAACTTCGGGGAGATCGAGCCCCTCTCGCAAGAGGTTGATGCCGACGAGAACATCGTATTTTCCGAGCCGCAAGTCCCGGAGAAGCTCGACGCGCTGCAGGGTATCGATGTCCGAATGGAGATAACGAACGCGAATTCCGGCGTCCGCCAGGTAATCCGTGAGATCTTCAGCCATCTTCTTGGTCAACGTCGTGACCAGAACTCGTTCATTCTTGTCTGTTCGTTGACGGATTTCTTCCATGAGATCGTCGATTTGGCCCTTTGTGGGTTTAACCACAATCTTGGGGTCGACGAGACCTGTGGGGCGAATGACCTGTTCGACATATTCACCACCCGCGGCTTCCAACTCATAGTCGCCGGGGGTAGCAGACATATATACGCATTGGCCTTTACGTGCGTCGAACTCGTCCCATGTGAGAGGCCGGTTGTCGATGGCGCTCGGTAGGCGGAAGCCGAAGTCGATGAGGTTTCTCTTGCGCGACGCATCTCCCTCAAACATTCCACCGATTTGAGGAACCGTGACGTGGGACTCATCAATAATCGTCAAGAAGTCCTCTGGGAAGTAGTCGATCAGCGTTGCCGGGGCGCTACCCGCTTCACGCCCATCGATATGGCGTGAGTAGTTCTCGATTCCTGAGCAGAACCCAACTTGTTCAATCATTTCCAGATCGAACTCTGTTCGCATTCGCAACCGCTGAGCTTCGACAAGCTTCCCTCGATTTTCAAGATCTGCTAATCGATCTTTCAATTCCGCTTTAATAGCTTCCTCAGCCTTCGCCATACGCTCGGGTCCAGCCACATAGTGTGTTGCCGGGAAGATTCGTAATTGATCATGGTTATCGATCACTTCCCCAGTCAAAGGATGGATCGTATGAAGGCTATCGATCTCGTCTCCAAAGAATTCGACACGAACGCCCACCTCTTCATAGGCAGGAATAATATCGACGACATCTCCTTTAACCCTGAATGTGCCGCGTGTAAATGCAACATCATTACGCGTGTATTGGACGTCGACCAACAGTCGGAGGAATTGGTCTCTGTCGACTTCCTCTCCGACGCGAAGAGGGATAGAGCGATCTAAGTACGACTGCGGAGTCCCTAACCCATAGATACACGACACCGAGCTCACAACAACGACATCGCGCCGTGATAAAAGATTAGACGTGGCTGAATGTCGTAAGCGCTCAACGTCTTCGTTAATCGAGGAATCCTTTTCGATATAGGTGTCAGTTTGCGCGATATAGGCTTCTGGTTGGTAATAGTCGTAGTAACTGACGAAGTATTCGACCGCGTTATTCGGCAACAGTTGCCGTAGCTCATTGGCTAGCTGAGCTGCCAACGTTTTATTCGGGGCCATAACTAATGTTGGTCGCTGTTGCTTCTCAATGAGCCACGCGGCCGTCGCAGACTTCCCTGTGCCCGTCGCCCCCATCAAAACAACGTCGCGCTCACCGCGACGAAGCCTTTCATCAATTTCCTTGATGGCCTGGGGTTGGTCTCCCGCAGGCTCATAATCGCTAACAACCTCAAAAGGTTTGCTCGTCCGCTCGATGTCTCCGACTGGGCGAAACTCTGATTGCGAAAGGATGGGATGTTCTGCAGCGAATGCCATAACCGCGAGTGTAACCCTCATTCCCCGATGACGCGGTTTCGCACTAGACCATGGAAACGATCACCAACAATCCCAACTAAATAGCGCAGACAGTCCCAAAATCAGCCCATCCATCGTGGTTAAAGGCGGATCGTTGCTGGGTCGATGGGGTCTCCGCTCCTCCACACGTCGAGGGGATACTCGGTGTCATCGAGCACACGTTGGTCGTCGCTCTGGAAGGCTTCGCTCCCCGACTGGCGGCTAAAGCCCAGCCATGAAAGCTTTTCACGAGTACTCCCATCCACTCCACCGGAGCCCCCTTCACCGGAAGCGTGCCGGGACACTGAAGCAACCAGTGGCTTATCAGGATCCCCACCAAACTCAACGTCTGCTTCCGGCCCGAAGACCCACTCGGCCCGCCGCCGGAAACGTTGCTGACGACCCTGACGGTGGAACAGCACGAGACTATCCGTCTCACGGCTGGCACTCTCATCGTGTTCAGTCACACGCCCCCATTGAGCCAAACGGGAATCCCATAATTTATCCACCGACTCCAGAAGATGATCAGGTGTGCCTGAGTTATCCACAATGACGTCGGCGGATGGAGTTCGATCTGCGTCCGACAACTGTGCCCTGATTCGCTGCCGTGCATCATCTTCATCGAAACCCCGTTGCGCCACCAGCCGTTCAACTCGCGTGTCTTCGTCGACAGTCACGACCACAACCAAACCACACATTCGGTCCAGGTTGTTCTCGATCAGCAAGGGCATATCAAACACGACGATCGACGCGTCGGCAGAAGCACGAAAGAGTTCATATGCCCGCTCATGAATCCGTGGATGCATGATAGCGTTCAACGCCTCCGTGCGGTCCTCGGAGACAAACGCGCGCCGGGCCAGTTCTTTACGGTCCAGGGACCCGTCGCTCATGAGAATGTCGGAACCGAATTCTTCAGAGAGCTCCAGCAAAGCGGGTTCTCCCGGTTGCACGATCTCACGGGCTATTTTGTCGCCGTCGACGACGATCGCTCCGTGATCAGACAACCTCTTTGCGACAGTGGATTTACCTGAGCCAATACCGCCCGTCAGACCGACCACAACCACTTTTTCTCACTCTTTCATGCTTTTCTAATCCACGACCGCCAAGGCCGGCATCGTCGGAACCTTGACTACCTCTCGACTGTCAAGGCCAAGACCTTGTCTACCACGACTGCGCACCGCTTCAGGGCCGAAAATAGATTTCCTGCTTGGTGGATAAACACCGAGCAGGAACGGCGATTACCGTTCGAGAATCGCGGTCACGCCTTGACCGCCCGCAGCACAAATGGATACCAATGCGCGGCCGGATCCCTTCTGCTCCAACAGCTTGGCTGCCGTCGCCAAGAGACGGCCACCGGTCGCCGCAAACGGATGACCAGCCGCCAAAGACGACCCCTTAACATTCAGCTTGGAACGATCGATGGCGCCCAGCGGCTCGTCCAAGCCCAAACGCTGCGAGCAGTATTCGGGAGACTCCCAGGCCGCGAGCGTCGCCAGCACCTGGGAAGCGAAGGCTTCGTGGATCTCGTAGAAATCGAAGTCCTGGAGCGTCAGACCATTACGACGCAGTAACCGCGGAACCGCGTAGGTCGGGGCCATCAACAGCCCGTCGGGCGTCAGCCGCCCGCGTCCATGAACAAAGTCGACGGCGGCAGTTTCAGAGTCAACAAGATGTGCCCTGACAGGGAGATTGTGCTGCTCCGCCCAGTCCTCGGACGCTAACAAGACCGCAGAGGCACCATCGGTAAGCGGTGTGGAGTTCCCGGCAGTCATAGTTGCCCGCACACCGTGACGTTCGGCATCCTTCTTACCGAACACAGGCTTGAGCTTTGACAGTTTTTCCACTGTGGAATCCGGCCTCAAGTTGTTATCTCGGCTCAGCCCCAAGTACGGCGTAATGAGGTCATCAAAAAAACCTTCGTCATAGGCAGCAGCAAGTTTCTGATGACTTGAGGCAGCAAACTCGTCCTGCTGCTGGCGGGAAATCCCCATTTCACGAGCAGTAATGGCCGCATGATCCCCCATCGACAGACCCGTGCGGGGCTCCCCATTGCGGGGCTGCTCAGGAACAAGCAGTTGCGGCCGAATCTTCCCCAGAAGCTTGAGCCGCTGGCCCGTCGTTTTGGCCGTAGAGGCCTTAATCAACAGCTTCCGGAGGTCATCATTCAGCGCGATTGGCGCGTCGGAAGTTGTATCAACACCACCGGCTATGCCGGAATCGATGCGTCCCAGCGATATCGCATCTGCCACCTGAATCGCCGCAGCAAGTCCCGTGCCGCACGCTTGCTGGATATCAAAAGCCGGCGTATCCGACGCCAAGTGCGACCCAAGGACACATTCCCTGGTCAAATTGAAGTCGCGCGAGTGCTTAAGTACTGCTCCCGCGGCAACCATTCCTAAACGCTCATCCTGCAGGTGGAACCTGCTCACCAATCCATCGATGGTGGACGTCAGCATATCCTGGTTGGACGCATTCGCGTACCGCCCGTTCGAACGCGCGAACGGAATACGGTTTCCGCCGATAATTGCTACCTTACGAGTCATAGGTTGCCCCTCTCTGAGATTCATATCACTAAAACTCTCTCATATTGTGTATGTTCACCGTAGGCTAATTGAACAGAAACTCGTAAAACGTATCCACGAAGGGATTTTCCATGTCTGACAGTTACGCACAGTTCGTCAATTCGGGGGCAGGATCGCTGCTCGCATCGAAGCTTGGATTACCCAAACCGGAAAAACTCCGCCGGTTTGAACCTGGCCAACCCCCTCTAAACGGGCCCATCATTGTCACGGGATCCGGGTCTCTGGCATCCTCTATCCGGGAGCTTCTCGAGCCGACGTACACCATCATTGACACTCGGGACGACGGCTCCCCTGCAACCGACGGAAAAATCGCTGGCCTCGTTATCGACGCCACAGGCTTCGCCACCCCTGCCGATTCGCTCGAGTTGTATGAAACCGTGAACCCGGTCATTCGAAAGCTAGCTCCGTGCGCACGCCTCGTCGTCATTGGACATACCCCAGAGAGCACGACAACTGCGTCGGCGCGCGTCGCACAGCGAGGACTAGAAGGTTTTACTCGGTCGCTGGCTAAAGAGATGCGGAGGGGTGCAACTGTACAACTGGTCTACACCGAGCCGAACACCCCACTGAGTAGCCTCGAATCCACGTTACGGTTCCTGCTATCCGGGAAATCTGCCTACGTCGATGCTCAGGTGATCCGGCTGAACGAAGCCCCATCTCCCTCGGTTGACTGGGACCAGCCTCTCAAAGGGAAGATTTCTGTCGTCACGGGTGCGGCCCGCGGAATTGGAAAGACGATCGCGCAAACTCTCGCACGCGATGGCGCCCACGTGATTTGCGTCGATATTCCCGCTGCGGGTGAAGCACTGGCTGAAACCGCAAATGAGGTCAACGGAACGTCCCTTGGCCTCGACGTGACTGCGCCCGACGCGGCCGACGCCCTTGCGCGCCATGTCAAAGAACGGCATAAGACCGGTATCGACATCATCGTCCACAATGCCGGAATTACCCGTGACAAGACGATGGCTGGCATGGACGACGCTCGATGGAAATCCGTCATGGCCGTCAATATCACTGCCCCGCTGACAATTACCGAACGTCTTCTCGAGCTCGGGGCCATCAACGACAACGGTCGCGTTATCGGTGTCTCCTCGATGGCAGGTATTGCCGGTAATAGAGGACAAACCAACTATGCCTACAGCAAGGCAGGAGTCATCGGTTTCGTTGACTCGTTTTCAGAGTCTGCCGGCCACGGAATCACTGTTAACGCGGTCGCGCCCGGTTTCATCGAAACGCAGATGACCGCGGCGATCCCGGTCGTTACCCGCGAGGTCGGGCGTCGGCTGAATTCTTTGCAGCAAGGTGGGCTGACCATCGACGTTGCAGAGACGATTGCATATTTCGCGTCGCCCGCGTCGGAGGCGATTAACGGCAACATTGTCCGCGTGTGCGGACAGTCAGTCTTGGGGGCATAACGTGAACGCATCATCTAGTAACGGACTCTCCACCGGAACGACCCCCAGCACCGCGCCCCAGTCGGCTGCAAGCACTGACGGCATCGACACTGATTCTCTGAAAGAGAAAACCATTGTTGAGCTCGACAGAATCCCATCGCTTGGGGATGAGTACCGACGAGCATTGCGCGGACTTCTTCCCGGCGTCCCGTTTTTTTCGAATCGTTCTTCTAGTGGCAAAGGCTCGGTGACCACCGCCCCTTCTCGCGAGTATCGCGTCAATGGGGTCACGATCGATTCCACGAACCTTGCTGAATACTGCGCCGCATGTGGCCTTCGCATCAGCAACGACGTGCCGCTGACGTATCCGTATGCGGTGACTTTTCCCCTCGTGATGAATGCGATGAACTCGCCGGATTTTCCCTTCCTGACAGTCGGGACTATTCACATTCGCAATGTCATCGAGCAGTATTCCCCCATCGCGGTGACAGACAGCATCGATGTGGCGGTGTACACGGAATCGTTGCGACGTCACCGTCAAGGTTTACTGATAGACATCATCACCGAGGTGCGTCGCTCGTCGGCACCCGACGACGTGGTCTGGCGGCAACGATCAACCATGCTGTCGAAGGGCAAAGCTCCCGAGGGGCAACTCCCCGATGATAACTATTCACGAATGAGCGTTGATCTTCCGGAAGACCCGACGACGATCATGCGAGTGTCGACCTCGGACATTAAGAACTACGCCAATGTTTCGGGCGATAAAAACCCGATTCACGTCTCCAGGTTGGGGGCTAAGGCGTTCGGTTTCCCTGCGACGATCGCTCATGGGATGTGGAGCGCCGCTTCGTTATTGAGCGTCGTCGAGGGCGAGATCCCCTCTCGAGCGCGCTACACCGTGGAGTTCGGTAAGCCGATTATCCTCCCTGCAGTCCTGGCGGCATATTCCTCCCGCCACCCACAGAATGACTCAAACGGGCTCTCCTGGGATTTGCGCTATTGCAGTGCGAAGGATTCGTCGAAGATCAATGTGACTGCTCAATTGGCAGAAATCTAAGCGGCCCGTCTTGTAATGGCGGGACACACAAAGAACCCCGGCAGGGTTCCACAATCGACGAGATCGTGGACATCCTAAGCCGGGGGTTATCTATCTCAATACGCGAAACGTGGTGGTCCGCGAGGACGGCTTACGCTTTCACGTCTTGGTTTTTACTTTCCTGAGATTCCTTGTCCTGTGTGCTTTCTTTTGGCACCAGGTTCAAGAGGTCTTCCCCATGCGAAATCTCGCCAGTGGCAATAGTGTCAATTCCGCCAATTCTCTTCCAGTTCGTGATGAGAACCGGGGTGACATCTGGGTGACCGGCCTTCGCAATCTTTTCTTTGTCAAAGGTCATGAGTTTTTGTCCGGCCGATACGCGGTCGCCGCGCTTAACGAATGACTCGAAGCCTTCGCCTTTCATCTCGACCGTATCGACTCCGACGTGAACGAGGAGATCCACACCGAGGTCGAGTTTGACGCCAATCGCGTGTCCTTGAACAGCGAGGATCTTTCCATCGCCGGGGCTATAAATGGTGTCGCCTGTTGGCTCAATAGCGACCCCGTGGCCTACTGCTCCAGCTGCGAAAGCGGGATCGGGTACATCCTTCAAGGGGACAATGGTTCCGTCGAGAGGAGCAACCAGTACTGAGGTTTCCGTGAGAACTGGGCGCTTCTTCTTCGTGGCGGTCGACGTCGCTTGGGCCTGCGATGACTCAGTCTGAGTTTCGGCCCCTGCCACGGCCCCGGCTGGAACAGAAGATGCTGCAGACGAAGCCGAAGCTCCCTCGGTCTGATTAGCAGCCGCCACATTGTCTGCCTCTTCATCAGCGGCAATCTTTGCGCGGACTTCTTCCTTCTCTTCCTTTGAGCGGTAGTCGAAGAAGACGACCAGGAAGAATGAGGTAAAGAACGCCACGACGATACCAATGGTGTATCCGAGCCAAGGTTGGAATGCCGGGATCGTCAAGATCGAGGTGAAGACGAAGGCATTGGCTTTAATGTTGAAGATGCCCATGACCACGCCACCTGTAAAACAGCCAGCGAGTAACCGCGGATACGTCTTCTTGAATCGAAGAACAATACCGTACAACGACGGTTCGGAAATTCCACCAAGAAGACCGGCCATCAAAGCACCAAGCGAGACCTGTTTCATGGCCTTATTGCGTTCACGGAATGAACGGTAGAGAACACCCGCAACCAACCCGAAGCACGCGAAGTTCCAGGCACCCATGGGGCCTTGGATGAAGTCGTAGCCGAGGGAGTTGATGTTCTGAATCATGACGGCGTTCAGCGGCCAGTGCAATCCAAGGGGCACAATGAACGGGTACAACAGCGGAACGACGACGGACAGAATAAACGGCGAAAAGTCATTAATGGCTTTAAGAGCGTTTGAAATGCCGTTACCCAGGCCGATACCGAAGGGGCCAAGCAAGAATGCTGTGGCTGGGATCATAATGATCAGCGAAAAGAACGGCACGAACACCATTTGGACCGCTTCAGGGATGACCTTCTTCAGACCTTTTTCAACCCAGTACAACGCGATGGCCGCGATCAACGGCGGGAAAACCTGACCGCTGTATTCATTCAACACCATCGGAAGGCCAAAGACGTGAACGACGTCTTCACGGTTACCTAGACTCATGAACTCTGGGCTCATGAGGGCAGCGGGAATAGCTGCGCCAACCCATTCGTTAGCGCCTAGTTTCCGAGCAGCTGTTGCGCCCACCATGATCGGCAGGAAGTAAAACACCGACTGGTACATGGCGTGCATGAACTGGTACGTCGGCGGTTGATTCTCTGCACGGAAATCCTGGATCCCCATCGTGTCGAGGAGGACGAGGATCGTGATGATCAGTGAAGCACCGAGGAGAGCCCACAGGATTGGCCGGAACGTGTCAGACAGGAACTCGAATGCGTAATCGACCCAGCCGAACTTTCCGCGGACTCCTCCGTATTCTTTCTTGGAGGATTTTTGCCGATTGCCGCCGCCTTCAGCGCTTTCCGCAACACCCGGGAGCTTGATCAACTCCTGGTAATAATTGGCGACTGCACCCCCCATGACGACCTGCAGCCCGTTGTCCCCCTGAGGAACAACACCTAGTACTGATCCATTCTCGTCGAGGGCTTCTGTATTCGCTTGTGACCGATCATTCAACTGGAACCGCAAGCGAGTCGCACAGTGCGTCACTGACGCTATGTTATCCGCCCCACCGATATTATCCAGGATGAACCGTGAGGTGGTTTCGGTTTGCGAAGCCATCACAATCCTTTCGCATTTATGTCCGATTATGTCTGTTCGGACTGTGTCCGAGATTATCGTACCCCCTATATGCTTGGTTTAATAGCGATTCTTTGTGAGGCTTGCCACAAATTGTGGCTATTAGTTACAAACCACACTATCGGGCTTGATGATAACCACCGACGACAAAAATCCCCCTACCCACACGGATAGGGGGGATGGACCACAGTAACGAGTCTGTAGTTGTGAGGCTGGGTTTAACAGCCTGTTTTTAGTCCGAACGAGTCATCAATCCGGATCTAGTTTTCACCACCGGCGAGCTTCTCACGCAACTTAGCGAGCTGCTCATCAGAAGCCAAGGAACCGGAGTCATCTGCAGCGCTCTGCTCAGCTGGCGCGGAGTCACCCTCAGACTCAGAGGAGTAACCCGAGGCTGCGGCTTCCTTTGCCTCTGCGGCACCGGCACGGTGACGCTCGATCTGGGCGGTGTGCATCTCGTGACGACGCTCCGACTCCGCGTACCGAGCTTCCCACTCGGCGCGCTGCTCTTCGAACCCTTCGAGCCATTCGTTGGTCTCGGGATCGAAGCCCTCGGGGAAGATGTAGTTCCCCTGCTCGTCGTAAGAATCGGCCATTCCGTACTTCGACGGATCGAACTCTTCGGTGTAGTCCTCGTCAGCCTGCTTGAGGGAGAGGGAAATACGGCGACGCTCGAGGTCGATGTCGATGACCTTGACCATGACTTCTTCGCCGACGTTGACGACCTGATCCGGAACTTCCACGTGGCGTTCTGCCAGCTCGGAGATGTGGACCAGACCCTCGATGCCCTCTTCAACGCGAACGAATGCACCGAACGGAACCAGCTTGGTGACCTTGCCAGGAACAATCTGGCCAATAGCGTGGGTCCGGGCGAAGACTCGCCACGGATCTTCCTGGGTGGCCTTGAGCGACAGGGAGACACGCTCGCGATCCATGTCGACATCGAGAACCTCGACGGTGACCTCGTCGCCAACAGCGACAACCTCTGACGGGTGGTCGATGTGCTTCCAGGACAGCTCAGAAACGTGAACCAGACCGTCTACGCCACCAAGGTCGACGAATGCGCCGAAGTTGACGATAGAGGAAACGACGCCCTTGCGGACCTGGCCCTTCTGAAGCTGGTGCAGGAACTCGGAACGAACCTCGGACTGGGTCTGCTCAAGCCATGCACGACGGGAGAGCACAACGTTGTTGCGATGCTTGTCGAGCTCGATGATCTTCGCTTCCAGCTCTTGGCCGATGTAAGGCTGAAGATCACGCACGCGACGCATCTCGACCAAGGAAGCGGGGAGGAACCCACGAAGACCGATATCGAGAATTAAGCCGCCCTTAACAACCTCAATAACGGTGCCGGTGACGGGCTCATCCTTCTCTTTAAGTTCTTCGATGGTGCCCCAAGCGCGCTCGTACTGTGCACGCTTCTTCGACAGGATCAGACGACCTTCTTTATCCTCTTTGGTGAGAACGAGAGCGTCGATCTCGTCGCCGACCTCAACTACTTCGTTGGGGTCGATTTCGTGCTTGATGGACAGCTCACGTGAAGGAATGACACCTTCCGTCTTGTATCCAATATCAAGAAGAACCTCATCGTGATCAATTTTGACCACAGTACCCTCGACGATGTCACCATCGTTGAAGTACTTGATGGTGGAGTCGATGGCAGCGAGGAAATCCTCAGTGGAGCCAATGTCATTGACGGCTACCTGAGGGGTTGTAGAAGTGGGCATATGTTAAGTGCTCCGAAACGGATTGTAATCGAAAAACGGACAGGAACGAGCGCGTCACACATGCAAAGAGCCATTCCGTTTCGCGAAGGCTCTTCAGATGATTAACCTCTTGATCTCCTACCGGCAGTGTGTTCCCGTGGCCGTATCATGGCCGCCAGCTGGAATACCGCGACCATATACAACCGAGTCAACGTCGATAAGAAAAGGGAAATAAGAGGCGGACACACGCGCGTCCTAAAATTTATCTCATTTTCCCTGCACTGGCAAACTTTCCGCTGGTGGAAGGCTGCTAATGGCCTGCTTCATTCCAATCGGCACCGACTGCCATTCCAACCTCGAGCGGGACAGCAAGTTCGATAGCCTCATCCATTTCTCTCTGAATAATGCCTCTCACCTGCTCAAGCTCACCATTCGCGACCTCGACGTCGAGCTCATCGTGAACCTGAAGTAGCACCCGTGATGCCAATTTTTCTTTTTCCAACGCAGCATCGACTCGGATCATCGCGACCTTAATAATGTCTGCCGCGGTACCTTGAATCGGAGCGTTCAGAGCTGCGCGTTCAGCATTCTCTCTCGCCTGCCGATTCATGCTGGCGAGGTCTGGCAAATAGCGCCTTCTCCCGAGCATGGTCGACGTATACTCATCTTTCCGTGCACGATCGACAACTTCATTCAGATAGCGCCGCACACCGCCGAACCGTTCAAAATACTTAACCATAATTTTCTTCGCCTCTCTTACAGAAATATCCAGCTGCTGCGAGAGACCATATTCCGACAGTCCATAGACAAGGCCATAGCTCAACGCTTTGACTCGCCGTCGTAACTCAGGGGTTACCTCGCTCACCGGCACATCAAAAACCTGAGAACCGACGAAATTGTGCAGGTCTTCACCACTGCGATAAGCCTCAATGAGGCCTCGATCCTGCGAGAGATGAGCCATAACACGCATTTCGATCTGCGAATAGTCTGCAGTTAATAACGCTTCATACCCTTTACCTGGGACAAAGGCCGCACGTATTTGACGTCCCTCCTCTGTACGGACCGGAATATTCTGAAGATTAGGGTCAGTCGAGGACAAACGCCCCGTGGCAGTCGCAGTTTGGTTGAAAGTCGTGTGAATACGCCCGTCTGACGCGATCGCTTTAATTAAACCATCAAGAGTGCTGACCCTTTTTTGATATTCCCTATGCGCCAAAAGATGGTCGAGGAACGGGTGCGGATGCTTCTCAGCTAATCGTTCGATGGCTTTAGCTGCAGTCGAATATCCCGTCTTTGTTTTCTTTGTCTTAGGAAGTTCCAGTTTATCGAAGAGGACCTCTTGTAATTGTTTCGGACTTCCTAGATTCAATTTAGGCATGTCGACAAGAGCACGGGCTTCCTCAACTTCTTTGGCCAATTTTTCGGCCGTTGAATCCCTCAACGCCGTCATGCGCTCCCTGTTGACCTTGATTCCAGCGCGCTCCATGCCGAACAAGATCGGGACGAGCGGGATTTCAAGGTTTTCGTAAATTGAGTACAAACCCGCCTCATCGAGCTTCTTCGCCAGTTCAGCGGCAAGCTCAAGAGGTGCTTCCGCATTATCGGCCAACTTAGCCCACTCAGGCCACGAAATCCCGGTAACTGATCGGTCATCCTCACCCTCTGACAGTTCCTCCACTTCTAACGACATTTGCCGTCCGGAACGGTGTTCTTCCTCCCATGACACGACGTCATTGTCATAGAGGTCTCGTCCAAGATGGCGTCGCACAACACTCTGAAGATCGAAGCTCGCTAAGTCAGGACGAATTAAGTACGAGGCGAGCCTCGTGTCATGTTCAATGTTCGAAGCGGTAAACCCTTCGCTACTTAACATGTGAAGAAGACCCTTGCCATCGTGTACCACGATTGGACGGTCGGGACCCTGAAGCCATTCCTTCAGTGCGTCGCGGTCATCATCCGTTATCCGACTCATGTTGATGATCGCCGTTTGTTTACCCTGTGTAATAGCTAGGGCCTTCATGTCTGGCGAAGATGGGAGCTTGCTTCCCCACGCTGCGACCCCTGCGGGTTGGTGATCGGTACCTTTCTCCAACCACTGACGGATCTCCCCTTTTTTCAGACCTACACGTTCATAGGACATTCGCTCATGGCGGTTGTCACCCTCCGCTGATCCACCTTGTGTCAGAATGACGGAAAAAACCCTCTCTCGGAGGTTCGTCCCGAACTGAACATCATCGAAGAAGTCGTTGACGTCATTTCTTGCTGACGGGCGGATTTCGCAGTCCTCGGGGCTGCACTTGATGGGGAGGTCACGGACCATTTCGGTCAGCTCGCGGGCTTGAATCACAGTGTCAATATCCCGCCGAAGTGCATCACCGACTTTTCCGCCGATGTCGTCGATATTGTCAATTAAGTTATTAAGTGACCCGTACTTGTTTATCCATTTCTGGGCGGTTTTAGGCCCTACCCCGGGTACTCCTGGCATATTGTCAGAAGTGTCGCCCCGTAAAGCTGCAAGGTCCGGATATTGTGTCGGGGTCACCCCGTACTTTTCTTCCACAGCGCCGGGAGTGAACCGAGCGAGGTTGCTGACTCCGCGGAGCGTGTACAACACGGTCACGTCATCGGTAACGAGTTGCAGTGAATCCCTGTCACCGGTGCAGATATAGGTGTCAAAGCCCTGCTCGTGGCCCTGGGTAGCGAGCGTCGCAATGACGTCATCAGCTTCGTATCGTTTGTAATCGACGGTGGTGATTCCAAACGTTTGTAATGACTGACGAATGAGCTCAATTTGTCCTTTAAATTCCGGAGGTGTTTCCGGACGCTGGGCCTTATAATCAGCGAATTTTTCAGATCGAAAAGTGGGACCAGCCAGGTCAAAAGCTGCGGCGATATGGGTCGGCTTCTCTTGTTCGAGAAGGGTCACCAGCATGGATATAAAACCATATACAGCGTTCGTATGCTGACCTGACGAATCAGTAAACTTGTCGGCCGGTAACGCGTAAAAGGCGCGGAAAGCCAGAGAGTGGCCGTCGAGAAGAAGCAACTTCTTCTTCGTATCCTCAACCTCGTTGGCAGACACCATGTACTAGGACTCCTTCGCTCTTATTTTCTGTGGCTGGTCGGTGGTTATTCTTCTTAAAATACGACGTGAAACATGGCGGTTTTACATGCGACGACGTACGCACAGACCCTTACCGCGCAGCCCCCTGGGAGATCGGCCGATCGGTTGCCGAGTACTGCGACCACGATCCGGGATACAACCGAGCTTGAATTCCCGCATGAGCCAACGCCACGATTTCATGAGTGGCGGTGACTCCAGATCCGCAGTACACAATGGGTGATTCCGCCAACGATTGCCCCTCCCGCTTCTCGACGCCAGCATCATTCAGACGGGACGCCACATGGTCTGAGTCAAGGAAGTACCCTTTATCATCAACGAGATCACCGTGGAAAAGGTTGAGAGCTCCTGGAATATGCCCAGCGCGACTATCCATCGGTTCATTATCCCCTCGGTAGCGTTCTGGTGCGCGAGCATCAATAACGATTCCCTCGCCGGGGGACGCTGCCGCGTCATCGATAGAGACAATCCATTCGGCATTGAAAGGCTCCGCGGTAAAGGCTCCCGCTTCCTCTGGCTCAGTCACATCGTCACCATCATCAAGGAAGTGCTCAGCCAACTGTCGACTCCCCTGCCCGGTCTCATCGGTCTTATGCGCCTGTTCACAATACTCGATCCATGCGTTAAGCCCTCCATCCAAGACCGCGGCTCGGTGTCCACTCGCCCGTAAGAGCCAGACTAATCTCGACGCAGATGCTCCGCCTGCATCGTCGTAAGCGACAACGATGGTGTCATCCGCGATTCCACTGACTTCCATGGCTGCAGCAAAGCTCTCCTCTAAGGGCAGTGGATGCCTTCCTTCTTCTTTCGAAGCCGGTCCGGCGAGCATGCTATCTAAATCGATGAAGACCGCGCCTGGGATATGTCCCTTTTTGTACGCGTCATATCCTGAACGTCCATCCAGGTACCACCTCACATCAGCGACAACGACGGGGCATGAGGCCAAGGGTTGTGACCGATATAGATCCTTACCCTCTTCCTCTTCGCGGAGGTATTGTTCGAGACGACGGCGCTCTGCTTCAGAGAGGTCATCTGGATGGGCCAAAGCACGCTCGATCCATTCTGATTTCCGACGAGCGGCCTCTCGTTGAGCTTTTCGCTGATGTTCGTGGGCCGCGGAGTCGTGTTGGAGCTTTTGCAGTTCCTGAACGGAAACGACCCAAGGCAACTCATTGTTCATGATTCCATGGTACGAAATGCAACAGAACCGTGCGCTATCGATCTGGGGTGAGGATAATAAGAATTTTGGATATCCCCGTGTGGCTCTATTTTGGCTCTGAAAGAGCTGAGTGAGATATAAAAGATAAGGCCAACACCGTGTGACACAAGCCACGCCTACCAATTTTCCGAAGTAAAAACCGCTGGTAAAACGCTTAAAAAGACTAGTGCCCCGGGTGAGACTCGAACTCACACTGGACGGGTTTTGAATCCGTTGCCTCTGCCAATTGGGCTACCGGGGCTGGGGTCCGGCGGATGCGATTGCTTACCGTCTCCGACGAACACGGGGAAGAAGTATACGGGACCCTACTTCAACAAAGAAATCGGCCGGTCAGGGTGGGAATTTTAACCAAACTAGTTCCACACCCTGTACTACCGCGAGTTGAGTCCCGAATAGTTAAAGGACTGTACTACTACCTGATTTAGACCTGTGCGGAAATCGCATCGGCCATACGTTGCTGTCCAGCAGCGGTTGGGTGGATGGGGAGCGTGTTATCGGGCAGACCAAGCAACGAGCTGCTTGACTGGCTGCCGATGCCACCGTCGCACCAACCCTTTTCCTCGTTCGGAGGAGCAACATACTTCACGCCAGTTTGCTGAGCAGCTTCCTTCATGACGTTGTTCACTTCGTCGATGGTTTCTGCAATGTACGCACGTTCATCACGGGTAGCGACACCATCATTGAGGCACCAGATGTCGGCTTTCGCAGCGTTCATGTATCCAGTGATCACGACCTCCGCATTCGGAGCACGGTGCTTGATGTCGTTAATGATGTCTACTTCGCGCTGCAGCAGGGTACGACCGTCGGGACCGGGTCCGTAAATCGACTGCTTCATGATTGCCTGGGTGTTCGTCCGGCAGTCCACGCCTAGCCCGGTCACAGCCCGGAAGAAGCATGCAGGGAAGGCAAACGCTGTACCGGCGTCGTTACCACCGAGTGTGAGAGTCACCAATTTTGTATCGGGCGTGACACGCTCGCGTTGTCCCGTCAACGCCGAGAATGGAAGGGCATGGTTCTGAGGCAAGTCGTAGTTGAACGTGAATGCCCACGCGCATGTTGCGTCATCCAGTTGGAGTCCACGTTGCTGAGCCAATTTGTGAGCGTAGTTATCAGTGGATGCCACACACCCCGGGTTCTTGGTGAGCTCCGGAGTGGTCAATGAACCCACCGAAGCGTACGAGTCACCCAATGCGACGTATTTGTCACCTTGTTCAAGAGCGCTAGCAGTTGGTGTAGATGCCACAGCTCCCATCACTGCTGTACACACAGCCAAAGCAAGCGAACCGACGATCTTCTTCGGAGATTTCATTTTTCCTTCTTCCAGGCGTGCCAAGGGACGACTAATTCTAAAATGATAGCAACGCCAAACAGAAATCACAGCGAATCTGCAGCTAAACTCGTTAAACAGTAGCGGGTGACAACGGCTCCATAACTTGCGCTACCACGGCTTTTACCGGCCACAACTCATCCCCCATTCGGTTGTAGCCACCTCCCCTGCTACCAGCATTTTCGCAACCGTCGTAGCTTCGCTCTTAGATATGCTTACGCACCTTTTAATCAGCCGAATGATCGGGACGACGCGCAAAATCGATATACCGATGCCGAGCCCAAGAGTCATCGGCAGCGAGCCGCGCAATAACCAGACCCGCCGCAATGGCAAAAACCTGCAACGATGCTGTCACCGTGTGAGTGAGCGCGTCGTTAATATTGCCGTCATTAAGGTAATAAATTCCTCGGAACATTTCCGTCCCTGGAATCATGATGACGACTGCCGGTATCGTCACCGTGATACGTGGAATATACGAGCGATCACGAATTAGATTAGCTATTAATCCGACGCACAGTCCCCCAATTAATCCCGCAACCTGCGTCGGAATCCCTATGAATAAACAGGTAAATTTAACGACGTTCGCAATCGCACCCACTACCGCTGCAATAGCAATCATTCGTCGTGATGAATTGAAAAGCATGGCGAAACCGGCAACACCACAAATACTGGCTATTCCGGCAACGATAAGCCATGACCACTCGGTCGTCCCACTTTGAGCCGGCACTGACGGCTCAAGCCCCGTGCATGCGGAGACAATCCACGCCGCCATGGTTGCTGAGACAATGATCTCAAAAGCGTAAACAAAACGCTCCCACCCCGCGGCAATATCTAATCTGGCCAGGTCAACCAAAGCAGTAAACAGCGGAAAACCGGGAATCAAGAACAACATAGCCGCCACATAGCCCTGGCCCAGCGTCTGCTCCGACCGCCCCCAGGGAGTCACGAAGAAGAGCTGACTCAAACCGAAATACACCAGACAGGCCACTATTCCGGAAACCGCTGTCGTCCCTAATTGATTGAAATGCTTACGCGCAAAATACATCCTTACGGTTTGACCAAATAAGGCGCTAATAGCAACTGCTACAGCCGAATCAAAACTAAACCGATTTAAAATTGCGAACGCCGAACATGCCACCGCCGCAGCACAGGCAAGTGCAACCCGATTCCACCTGGTTCGTCGATTGTTTTCTATTTTATCGAGCTTTTCGTGGACCCACTCTGCGGTAATTTCAGAGGGAAGATGGTGAGTCAGATCTTCGACAGCTTCAATAAGAGAAGAATCGACGCCGTACTTCTCTAAAGTACTGATTTCCGTTCGGAAGTTATTCCCTCTGCGCCCGGTAAAGCGGATACTCGACATCGTGATCGACGCGTCGAACCGATCGAAGCCCAAGGACCGGGCCGTGCGTTTCATCGCCCGAATAACTCGATATACGTCGGTCCCAGCAGAGAGCAAGATCTCCCCCACGCGTAACACAGCATCCGCATCGATCCCCATGCGGGGGTCACGCTCGTGGGGAATAAGCTGCTGACCTTCAGTATCCACTATTCATCGCCCTTTAATGTCTATAGCCGTTGTCTTTTCTTCTTTTTTCCGACAAAACAAGAAATGACCAACACGGTCCAATAATGTTTTAGCAACCGTGCTCATTTAACACCGACATAAGCGCGAGTTAAACACCGACGCACGCGTGAGCGCCGAAACGGCTCCGTCATGTCGTCGGGAACCAAGGTCGCGATCATGTCATCCACCCGCTAAAGTTTTCGCTCGTGAGTACTCCTGTCGCCCTGCCTCTCGCACCTCTAACAACTCTTGCCGATGGAACCATCAAGCAGGTCAACCCTTTTACAGGAACCGAAGTGTGGACTGTACCTGGGCGGGGGAACCGACCAATCTCGCACCCCACCCCAGAAGAGCACCCGGTCACTCCACACGATCGCGACCATGAGTGTGTATTTTGTGCCGCACGATATAGAGAGACTCCTCCGGAGAAAGCACGAGTTGTCGTCGACAACAACAAGTGGGCGACCCTCTACCGGTTAAAAGAGAGTCAACTGAATGACTCAGTCGCCGAGTTCAGGCGTGTTCCCAACCTCTTTGAGATTCTCGGATACGAATATTGGCGCGCAAACCACGGGTTCGCGATGGATCCGGAAACCTCAACCCACATGAACGATTACCTCAGCGAACCTGCAGGAAGGCAACATGTGCTGAACATTATCGCGACACGTCTACGCTCCGCGGGAACACCTGAATCGGAAATCAAAGACACGCCGGAAGCCGAGCTTCTCAAGCGCGCACCCGCCTACTTTGCGGGTGGACACGACGTCATCGTGGCCCGTCGGCACTTCACTGACGACGCCACCTCGAGCGGCCAACTCGCCTCCAGCGGCACGTTAACGCCGGAAGAGCATTACCAATTCATCAACTTCACTGCTGACGCAATGCGGGACCTCTATTCACGCAACCGCTACGCACGATATGTCGCTGTGTTCCAAAACTGGCTGAAGCCTGCGGGCGCAAGTTTCGATCACTTACATAAGCAGCTCGTCGCTATCGACGAGCGCGGGGCACAAGCTGAGCTCGAGATCGCGCGGCTACGGTCCAACCCCAATATGTACAACGAGTGGGCCGTTGATTATGCCGGCTATCACAATTTGATCATCGCCGAGAACACCCACGCCATCGCTTTCGCTGGGTTCGGGCACCGCTACCCGACTATCGAAATTTACTCTCGATCAGCAACCTGTGAACCGTGGAAGCTCAGCGAAGAAGAAATGCGAGACATGAGCGACCTCATTCACGCATGCCACGCGGCAACCGGCTCGGACGTCCCGTGTAATGAGGAATGGCACCACAAACCAATTGACCTCGATATCCCCATGCCATGGCGAGTAATGATCAAATGGCGAGCATCAAACCTTGCCGGTTTCGAGGGATCGACCAAGGTATATCTGAACACTATTTCGCCGGAAAATATCCGGCAGCGCATGTCGAAAAGGCTTAGCCAATTGCGCGAGGAAGGTCGACTGGCTGATTCAGTTCTTATCGCGGGCGAATTGACGTACCGCCGTAATTCGCTGAAATACAATCCGGCTCTTCGGTAAAGATTTACATACTCGCAACATAAAACCAACGATTCATTCTTCACATGATGGCAACGTGAGTGGCGACCATCATGTCGAGCCAGGGTTGTACACATCACACCCGGAGCTTTGTTGCGCGCGTAAGGAGCCATATCAATGAATCTCTCTCCTCGTGAGACAGATAAATTATTAGTATTTCTTGCAGCTCAAGTGGCTCAACGCCGACGGGAACGGGGTGTCAAACTCAACCACCCCGAAGCGATTGCTCTAATTTCCGACGCCGTCATAGAAGCAGCACGCGATGGGAAGAGCGTGGCCGAAGCAATGCACATCGGGACGACGGTCCTCACTGCCGACGAGGTGCTGGACGAAGTCCCAGACATGGTCTCGCTGGTCCAGGTAGAAGCGACTTTTCCCGACGGAACAAAACTCGTCTCCGTCCACGACCCCATCCGCCACTAGACGCGCCGGGAACTACCGATGATTATTCTTTTTTGTGGCGCCGAAGCCCACAATGACGAGCTCATTCGCGAAGTAGCCAGCCGACTCCATCAGTTCCGTCTAGTCGATGTAGCCGAAATTGACACAGCTGGAACGGGCTCAGCGGCCCGTGACTCTATGCCAGGCGGTCATAATCTCGAGCCGATCGTTCTCACTCATTCAACAAGTGAAGTAGCACGAGCCCTCACCGCCGGGCATCACGAGAATCTTTCAAGCGACGATGGCCATTCACCGTCGACCTCACCTGATAATCAGCCTCCCACTGTCATCATCCCTATGACTGCGGGACGAGACCTCCACAGCATTACAGCACTAGCGCAAGCGATCCAATGGTGGAAACGCAGCCGGCCTTCAGCGCGAGTAATTATTTCTGATCCGATCGGGAACTCAACGACACGCGTATCGGCTCTACGTGCAAACATGCGCTCCCATCCAGCACATTCGTACGTCGTCGTATCAGTAGCTTTAGATCCTTTTTTCGACGCCGATCTGTTTCGTGATGCCCGGTTAGCATGGCAGTACAGCAATTCTGAGACTTCTGTGGCCTTTGATGGAGCGGCTCCGGGCCTTCCGGAGGCTATTCACCGTGCTGAGATTCTCTTCGAGGACCAGATGGGCAACCAGGCGAACGAGTCCGGCGTGGAGCGAATCGTCGTTCTTAGAGCAGACCTTCTGCCGCCGAATAAGGGCGGTTATCAAACCGATGGACGAAGCTATCACGAGGTCGCGTTATGGTCGCCGTCGGCACTCGCTGTGCTGATTGAGACAAATGTTGTTCGTGCTCGTGAGGCTGCTGCCGACGTATTCAATTCCTCGGCGGAGAACGATGCAGCTCATGGCATTGATGGCAATCAATCCTCTGACGATCCGTCATCACGCCACGGTGGCCAGTTCTTCCCCGTCGTGGGATTGGAAGAGGCACTGTGGGCTGATCATGACTCGGGCTTCGCGCATAGTCATGCCCATGATGAGGATGACTCCGAGGATGGGCATGCTCACTCACACATACATCCCCACTCCCACATTCATTCACACCACCACCCTCACCCCCATACGCACTCGCATACGCATTCCCATGGGCATGCCCACCACCATCATGTCGGGCATACCCATTCTCACGGCCACTCACACAACTACCTTCACGAACACGAAACGGGTTCGTCTCAGGGCTGTTAGAACAATAAATCGCCACGCAATCACGAGGACATCATGAGCACTGCAAATAGATATATCTACGACGACGGAACAATCACTATTAACCCGGGTAAAAGGACACTCACGCTACGAGTCACCAATACCGGGGACCGGGCCGTACAAGTGGGAAGCCATTTCCATTTCTTCGAAGCCAATCGCGAATTACTCTTCGATCGTCATCGGGCATGGGGTATGCACCTCAATATTCCAGCGGGATTAGCTGTCCGATTCGAACCCGGCGATTCGAAAGAAGTTCAATTAGTTGATTTTGGTGGGCGCAGAATCCTGCATGGCTTTAGTGCTTTGGTGGAAGGTGACCTCGACGATCCTGCCATTCGTGAGCAGGGTTTCCAGCGCGCACAGGAGCGCGGTTTTAAAACAGAATCTGTACCTGACGACGAGTTGCCCGCCGACCGGGGTCCGTACTCTATTTCCAAAGCGGAATATGGTTCCATTTATGGCCCGACGACGGGCGATCGCATTCAGCTTGCCGACACCAACCTCGTTATCGAATTAACTGATGATGCTAATTCGCGATCGTATGGGGACGAATCGGTCTATGGCGGCGGCAAAGCCATTCGAGATGGGATGGCGCAGGACACTCAAGCTTCTGATGCGGAATCCGTTGACACTGTTATTACGAGTGCGCTCATCGTTGATGCGATGACGGGGATCATTAAGGCCGATATCGGGATTAACGATGGGCGAATTGTCGGAATTGGCAAGGCGGGGAACCCGCATACCCAGGATGGCGTTGACCCTCAGCTAATCATTGGGCCCAATACTGAAGTTATCGCAAGCGAACACCGAATTGTGACTGCCGGCGGGATTGATTCGCATATCCATTTTATTTCTCCTCAACAAGCCGAAGAAGGATTATCAAACGGAATTACGACGTTTTTCGGCGGCGGAACCGGTCCTGCCGAAGGAACAAAAGGGACTACCTGCACGCCGGGAGAAAGTTCCATCGGCATGATGCTGCGAGCTGCCGACGATATGCCGGTCAATATCGGAGTGCTTGGCAAAGGATCGGGCTCGCTTCCCGAAGCTTTAGAGTCGCAAATTGCAGCTGGGGCCGCAGGATTAAAGATTCATGAAGACTGGGGAGCAACACCAGCCGTGATTGATAACGCTCTCAAGGTCTGCGACAAGCACGATGTTCAGCTTGCCATCCATACTGACACGCTAAACGAAAGCGGATTCTTCGAAGACACTCGCGATGCCATCGGGGACCGAACCATTCACACCTTCCACTCCGAAGGCGCTGGTGGGGGTCATGCACCCGATATCCTCCGTGTGACGGGAATGCCTTCGGTGCTCCCCGCGTCAACGAACCCCACTCTCCCCTACACGGTCAATAGTGCCGAAGAGCTCCTCGACATGGTGATGGTTTGTCACCATCTGTCTCATGACATTCCGGAGGACGTATCTTTCGCGGAATCCCGCGTCAGACCCGAAACTATCGCTGCTGAAACGGTTCTTCACGATAGAGGGATCATTTCAATTTTCAGTTCGGATTCACAAGCGATGGGCCGTGTTGGGGAGACCTGGACCCGTGCTTTTCAAACTGCACACCATTGCAAAGCAGAGCTCGGTCCTCTCCTCGAGGACTGCCAACCAACCCCTGAGCACTCGGCGTCAACTGAGTCAACAGACTCCACGGACACAGAGTCCACGTCACGCAATGACAACCATCGCATCCTTCGCTACGTCGCTAAAGTGACGTGCAATCCCGCGATCGCCGCCGGGGTCAACGACTACATCGGGTCATTGGAAGTCGGAAAATTCGCCGATATTGTTCTGTGGCCGGTGTCGTCGGTTGCTGCAAAACCGCAGCTCGTGATTCGCAGCGGTCACATTTGCTGGTCCCTGATGGGCGACCCCAATGCCTCTCTCCCTACCCCGGAGCCAGTCGTGTACCGACCCATGTTTGGCAATCGCGGTCATGCGCTTCCCCACAGCCGGATCACGTTCATGTCTTCCGAAGCTATTAACGACGGTGTGCCCGACAAGTTGGGCCTCACCAGCACTGTTTTGCCCGTTCACGGTTGTCGACACATTGGAAAGAAGGACATGGTGAGGAACTGTGAGCTACCGGAAATCACCGTGGACCCCGATACTTACGAGGTTCGGGCCGACGGTGAACCGCTCACCATCGCGCCCGCTAACAAGCTTCCCTTAGCTCAACTGCACTACTTGTTCTAACACGACACATCGGTGACAGCTTTGAATCATGTCTTCTTCCAATAATCTCGACGCGACCGTGAACAGCACTGATAGGTCTGGACGGCAATCGATGTTTCCGACCTTCCTATCAGCCCTCCAATGGACAGACACGGCGTTCCCTTCGGGAATATACACGCTCTCGCACGGGCTCGAAGGGCTGTCTCAGTGCCACTGGTTAGACAGCGCTTCTCTCACAGACACTGTTCGCGAGCTTATTACCGGCGTCGTCGCCCCTACCGATGGAATTGCAGCGGCATTGGCGTGGACCTGGGCGCAGGAGTGGCGACGATCCGCATCAGCCGCGATGCCCGCGAATAGCTCTACACACTCCACAACGGGGACACTTCGAATCATCGACGAGGTCCTCTTGGCAACAAAACCTAGCGATAATGCACGACGCGGGAGTGTGCGCGTCGGAAAGCAATTATTGTCGATGGCCGACGACGTGCTGCACCCCGATGACGACACACCGGTAGGAAAACTGATCAGCGACGTACGCAAAGGAAATGTCATAGGTAACCAGGCGATAGTCGCTGGAGTCATTCATCATCACAATGGATTGTCTCAGGAAATGGCGGTGTCCTGTGAACTGTTCTCATTCGCGGCTGGAGCCTGTTCCGCGGCGGTTCGATTAAGCGTGGCTGACCATATCAGTGCCCAGCAGGTTGTGAATGAGGTGGGATCAGACATCGCCGAATGTGTACAGATGTGCTGCGATTCATCCGTTGACGATATAGGAACACTAAGCCCTGCTTTGGATGTCGCGTGTGCGGCACATGAATCCGCCCCCGCGCGACTATTTATTAATTAATTATTACTAGTACGAAATGTGAGGATTTCGCTATGGCACAGAATGACCCAAGCCATGAAGAACACCCGATTTATCGCATCGGATTTGGCGGTCCCGTCGGCTCAGGAAAGACAGCAATTATCGAGGCACTCGTGCCCACGTTGATCGAGCAAGGTCATAGCGTGGGAATCATCACGAATGATATCTACACCCAAGAAGACGCGAACCACATCCGTCGGGAACTAAATGGAATTCTCGACCCGGCGCGAATTGTCGGGGTAGAAACAGGATCCTGCCCCCACACGGCTGTCCGGGACGATCCGACGATGAATTTGATGGCGGCGGCAGAGATGGTCGAGCGCTTCCCGGATATCGACACTTTGTTGTTCGAATCGGGTGGCGATAATTTAACGCTTACTTTTTCACCGGCGCTTGTGGAAACATACGTGTTTATTCTTGACACGGCGGAAGGTGACAAAATGCCTCGGAAACGGGGACCGGGTGTCACGGAATCGGATCTTCTCATTATCAATAAGACGGATATTGCGCCCTATGTCCGGTGTGATCTGGACAAGATGGTCGCTGATGCGAAAGAGGTGCGAGGTGGTCTCCCCGTGTTACCGACGAATGCGTTAACGGGTGATGGGCTCTCCGAGCTTGCTGAGTTTGTGGAAACACAGCGAAAAGCTCACCAGGGGTAGGGCGTGGCACCCCAGACCACAGTGGAGAGCAACATCTCCTCCCCCACCTTTGCTTCCCTCTACGACGCGGCGGCTACGCTTCCCATTCCGCCAAGGATCGCCAAGGAACTCCGTAGTCAGCCAATGTCCGGTGACCACAGGGCACTTCCGGTCGGTTCCCCTGGCAAAGTCGGTTTTCTGTACGCCAGAGTGGACTCACCTGAGGATAAGTCGGTGGGGAAAAGATCAGTCGTCGCGGAGAAAATCGCGAAAGCTCCGCTTGCTCTTATGCGGCCGCTGTACACGGACCCGCACCAGCCTGGCACACCGCTGCTCTACATCATGACGACGGGTGCTGGGCTTGCTCACAATGATCGGAACCTCGTCGATATTCGCGTCGGCGAAACAAGACCGGCGTCGGCTCTTATCACCACTCAGGCGGCGACGCCTATACATCGAATGGATGTGGGGCTAGCGATACAACACGTCAACCTGACTGTTGGCCCGGGAAGCACTGTCGAATACATGCCTGACCACGTGATCCCCTATGGGGGTTCCCGGGTTCATCTGTCTACGAGAGTAACCGCTGCTCGAGAGGGTTGCGCGATAGTCAGCGATTGTGTTGTGGCGGGAAGGCTCGGTCGCGGTGAGTGGCACCGCTACGACGCGTTGTCCATGGAAACACGAATCGATCAACCGCGTGCCAACCACCCGCATGATTTCGCGCAATTAAGGGAATCCGACTGCAGGCCGCTCGTTATCGATCGCGGACTATTGCGACCGCATACGGGCAGTCGGTTGCTCGGCATGCGCAACTATGGTGCATGGTCCAATGTCTGGATAGTTGCGCCTTCACCGCAATCTACTCGGGTGCTTCTCGACGTGCTCCGATGCTTGCCCAAGTCCGATTTTCCGGCATCAGTTCGGTGGGCTACATCTACTCTCCCCTACGAATCCGGGGTCTGGGTGCGGATTCTTGCTGCCACTGCTGATGAGGCACGAATCGCTCGCGACCGGTTGTGGACCGCGGCGCGGGAAACCCTTCTTTCGGCACCAGCGCCGCGGTTGCGGAAGTACTAATTCTTTACACGTCTTCGTCCCCCGGGTCGCTGGTGATCATTTCCGCGCGGTAACGCGTTGTTTACCTCGGTCACCTAATATTCATACAGTTATTCATACAGTGGGAGCGCGTTCGTGACATTAGCCCCATAGTTTACGTGTCTATGACGATGACAGACACTACCCCGGTACGTCCCGCGACGACGCCGGTCACTCCCCAGAACGCTCCCGCTCCTCACCAGTCCCAATCCAATTTCGGTGACGACTATCCCCTCCGGTTCGCACCACGGCACTACCGGACCTGGGCAACGTCCGCAGTAGCAGCGTCGGCACTTGGTGGCATCGCGTATCTCGCTGATTTCTCTATCGGAGCCGGGATCGGAATTGCGCACGGAACAGTGAACGCAGTCGGCGGAATTCTTATTGCAGCGGTATTAATCTTCCTGTCGAGCTTTCCCCTCGCCGTCTATGCAGCTAAATACAATCTAGACCTCGACCTTATTACACGGGGAAGCGGATTCGGCTATTACGGGTCGGTCGTCACAAATATCATATTTGCTTCGTTCACCTTTATTTTCTTTGCCACTGAAGGTTCAATTATGGGACAAGGGCTCAAAATGGGTCTGGGAATCCCACTATGGGCCGGGTACTTGGTCTCTTCGCTGATCGTCATCCCACTGGTCATGTATGGGATGAAGTCCTTATCAAAGATTCAGAAAGCAACGAATCCACTGTGGATCGTAATGATGGTGCTGCCCCTCATCGTCCTGATTATTCAGCACCCATCGAGTGTCCATACTTTTGCTCACTACGCCGGAAATGGGCCCGGCCATGCGGATTTCGCATCCATGATGTTGGCTGCGGGTGTCTGCCTCTCATTGACAGCGCAAATTGCCGAAAACATCGATTACATCCGTTTTATGCCACCCAAAACCCCGGACAACAAACGCAAATGGTGGACCGCGGTCATCCTCTCAGGACCCGGCTGGGTTATCTTCGGAGCCACCAAGCAAATCATCGGCGTTTTCCTCGCAGTGTACGTCATGGCTGTCCTCAATGACTCTCCTGGAACGGCCAGCGAGCCCGTCCATCAATTCTTCGCCATGTACACGAATATGATGCCAACCTGGCTTGCTATCACCCTCGCCGTGATCCTCGTCGTCATGAGCCAAATCAAAATTAACGTCACAAATGCATATAGCGGTTCACTCGCGTGGACCAATGCATATACACGCTTAACTCGTCGCTACCCCGGCAGGATCGTTTTCGTCTTTGTCAATGTCGGTATTGCGCTATCTCTCATGGAATTCAATATGTTCTCCATGTTGAACTCCATTCTTGGCTTCTATTCCAATGTCGCTATCGCGTGGATTTTCACGGTGGCATCTGACATTGCAATAAACAAATATGTACTTGGCATTTCTCCCCGCTATCCAGAATATCGTCGCGGAATGATTTTCCCGATCAACCCTGTGGGAATCGGGGCGCTCTTACTTTCTGCCACCACCTCAATCGCTGCGTATTTCGGCGTCCTCGGCGCGACCATTCAGCCCTACTCGGCACTTCTCGCAGCCGCCATCGCGGTCGTCGCGACGCCACTAATTGCCATCATCACCCGTGGGCAGTTTTATCTTCGTCGAACCGACGACGGCGTAGACTCCCCTCTTTTCGATGATCACGGGAATCCGTCGGATGAGCTCTTCCGATGCTGTGTCACCGGAGAAATGGTTGAACGTCCCGATGTTCTCGCGTCCGCTGTCCCTTCCCCTACAGGTGAAAAGCAGTACATTTCCTCATTGGCTCTTACCACCGATCGGCAAGGCCGTCATGTTCTTCCGGTTGAGTAACTAACTACAACGGGGGGTATCTCGGTCATCGACTACCCCTGTTTTCTGCTTTCTCGATACAGCTCAGTGCACCACAACATTTCGCATTGTTACAGTAAATAGGGTAAAGCCGTTAAAAAGGTTCCATTGCATACAGTTTTGCCTACAGTTTCCTCGTTCACGCACTGTTCTGTCGTCGCACGATGGGGACACCACTGGTGTTTCAACCCGCAGGAGAAAATACATGTCATCCTCACGTCCTTTTGCCAGACCAGTCACTCGCCGGACATTCTTAACGACAGTGGGCGCGGCCGTCACAGCACTCGGAGCTGCCGGAGTAGCCGGAAGCCTCAGCGGCTGTTCAAGTAGCTCAGGCGGTGGAGGCAATGACACTGTCTCAACGAAGAAGGTCTCGGACAAAACGGACGTCATCGGCGACGACCCCACAGGCACCAAGACGAGTTCGACATTCCTCGACTCAGCAAAAGCCGCTGTCGTCACTGGACCCAATGCCGATTCCGCCACGCGCGCACGGGCCTGCAACCTGGCCGCCAGTGCTGGAGTTCCCGTTTTCCTCATCGACGCGACTAACGAGGACGACTCCCGCAAAGACATTGAGTCCGAACTTGGTCGATTGGGAGTCGACGACATTGTCACCCTTAAAGGCGATTCACTCGGCTCGCTGTCTTCGTCGGCGAAAACTCACGAAACGACGCCTGATTCGTGGCCAGATGGATTAGACAAAGGTCAATACTCTTTCCGCGACCTTGTGGTTATTCCGGATGCCCCCATTGAGGGCGACGGATCCGGGACTGCGCCGGCAGCGGCGGCCAGTGCGGCGGCGAGCACATCGAGTACCACAAGCTCGTCGAAGCCGTCATCCAGCGCTAAAAAGAGCGCGAACAGCAGCGCACCGAGTACTCCCAACCTTCCCACCACATCCGATGGTGCACCGTACACTCCCCGCCCGATTCTCACAGCACCGTGGAACCCGGACAGTAAAGCGGACAAAGAGCCCGACTCTGATGGACACGTCTTCGTCGCTCCCGACACGAGCCCCGCAAGTTTCACGAACGCATCCGTCGCCGGCCGGAACGTCGTCCGCCTCCCCGCAGCCGACCCCCGCGCCACCCATGAGTCAATCGAGATCGTCAAAAAAGACGACCATGTCATTGCGTTGGGCGAATTGTTCGGCGACAAGGACACGCTCTCTCGTCGTATCGACAAAGCCAAGAGCATTGACAAAGAACAGCCAGGTGGAGGCGGACTCGTCACGCCTGGCCGGCACATCGTTGCACTTTACGGCTCCACCGACGGACCCGATCTCGGGTGCCTCGGGGAGCAAGGAAAAGATGCGTCCGTCGCCCGGGCGAAGAAGATGGCCAAGAGCTATGAAGCCTTCACAGACCAACCTGTGACCCCGGCGTTCGAAATCATCGTGACTGTTGCGTCGTCGGAACCAGAAAAGGACAACTCGTACAGCCGCTTCATCGATTCCGACACCGTCGAGCCGTGGATTGATGCTATTAACAAAGCCGGCGGGTATGCGGTCATTGACCTTCAGCCTGGGCGCATGACCCTCCTGGAACAGGCAAAGAAGTACGAGAAGCTGCTCAAGAAGCCCTATGTCGGACTGGCACTCGACCCCGAGTGGCGCCTCTACGGCAACGAACTGCCCATGGAGCAGATCGGTCACGTCGATGCCCAGGAAATCAATGACGTTGTTAAGTGGCTGGACAAGCTCACTGAGGACAACAAACTGCCACAGAAACCCCTGGTCGTTCACCAGTTCAAGGTTCATATGATTCGCAACCGCGACAAGATGATCCCTGGTACCGATAACATTGCGATGGTTATCCACATCGATGGCCACGGATCGCAATCCATCAAGCTGGATACCTGGCACGTGATCCAGCAGGATTTGAGCCCCGAGATCAGCCTGGGGTGGAAGAACTTCTACGACGAAGACAAGCCCATGCTCGATCCGAAGGACACGATGGCGATTAAACCTCGCCCGGACTTCATTAGCTATCAGTAACTCACCCGCTGCCCCGGGGCAGATTGCTGCCTGACTCTATCGAGCATGGTGCGCCTACACTGGTAAAACACATCGCGTTCGATCAGTGAACGGATACGGTTCACCAGAAGATGGAGGAAAAGAATGACAAACACTACAGACATAGAATCCATCGCTCATGTTCATGCCCCAGGTGCAGCCATTGCGGAGTTGCTTGATGCCAACCCGGCCGACCTCAGTTGGCAGCAAGAGTTCTATACCTGGATGCATTCTCATCCCGAGTTATCTGAACGCGAAGAACAAACTGCGATTGCCATACGAGAGCGGTTATCTCACTACAACTGCACTGTGTCGCGTCCCATAGGTGGGCATGGGCTCGTGGCAACGATAGGGGCCGACGATTCTCTCGCGCGCGGATTTCGACGCCTTACCCGTCACCGAAGATACCGGCGCGCCCTACGCTTCCACTGTGCGCACGACTGGGCGTGATGGCAACGAAACTGGTGTCATGCATGCCTGTGGGCACGATATGCACACCACCGCTTTGCTCGGGGCGGTCGCTATTCTCGACGCGACACGTCAGCGCTGGTCAGGAACCTTCCACGCCCTGTTCCAACCTGCCGAAGAAGTCACCGCTGGGGCGGGCGCCATGGTCCGCGATGGCCTGGCCGACGAGATTTCACGCCCTGACCTCTGCCTGGGCCAGCATATTGTTCCCGGAAAAGCCGGCACGATTATGAGTATGCCGGGGGCCGCCCTCGCAGCGTGTGACTCCATCACGGTCACCATTCATGGAACGGGTGCTCACGCGTCGAGCCCTCATCAATCCGTGGATCCCATTTATATTGCGGCACACGTCATTCTTCGTTTACAAGGGATCGTCGGACGAGAAGTCGACCCCGGCGAATTCGCCGTCATCTCTGTCGGGCAAATCCACGCTGGTAATACGAACAATTCCATCCCGGACACCGCTACCCTGACGTTGAATTGCCGGTTCTACAACACCGACGTCCGCGATCACGTTTATCGCGCTATCGAACGAGTGATCCGCGCTGAGTGTGAGGCGTCGGGGTGCCCCACCGAGCCGGACATAGAGTACTGGGCTCACGGCGAACTGACTGACAATGACCCCGCCGTTTTTTCTCATGTCCGCGAGACATTCGATGCTGTCTTTGGGGATTCTTCCATTGATGCTGAGCGGTGGACGGCGTCGGAGGACTTTTCTGAGATACCGCGGCACTTTGATGTGCCCTATTTGTTCTGGACTGCCGGCATCACCCCGGATGAACAATGGGAGAAGCGCAATGAGACGCCCGTCCCCGCCAACCATATGGCGACGTTCCTCCCCGATCTCTCGACTATCTCATCGACGACGAAGGCTGCGGCGGCAGCACCGCTGAGCTTCCTTTTCAAGGAGTAGCGTTCGGTATAGAAAAACCGGGCCGCACATGTAATAGTGCGACCCGGTTTCGCGTTGTGATTGGCATCCGTCACACCCTGCCATCGCGAATCTCGCAATAGCTACGGTGTGGGAACCGACAATCTAGCGCTCGTGGCCTTCGAGGTCTTCACCCAACATGTGAACGTGAATCATGTTGGTGTTGCCTTCAACTCCGGGAGGAGAACCGGCAGCGATGACGACTGTGTCGCCGCGCTCATAACCGTCGATAGCCAGCAGGGCTTTATCGACCTCGGCAACCATCTCGTCGGTTGTCTTGACCTCAGGAGTCAAGAATGTCTCCGCGCCCCACGTGACAGCCAACTGAGACCGCACGGCGGGGTTCGGGGTGAACACCAACAATGGGAGGAAGCTGTGGAGACGAGCCACACGACGTGCTGTATCGCCTGAACTGGTGAACGCAACAACTGCACGAGCATTCAGACGCTCCGCAATATCGCGCGCCGCGTACGACACGACGCCACGCTTGGTGCGAGGAACGTGGCTGAGCGGCGGCACTGTGCCGTCCTGCTCGGCAGCCTTCACGATGCGGGCCATGGTCTTGACGGTTTCTACCGGGTACTTACCGACGGAAATCTCGCCGGACAGCATGACCGCGTCCGTGCCGTCCAAGACAGCGTTAGCAACGTCGGACGCTTCAGCACGCGTCGGACGTGAATTCGTGATCATCGAATCCAGCATCTGCGTTGCCACAATGACTGGCTTAGCGTTTTCACGAGCAATCTGGATGGCGCGCTTCTGGACCATCGGGACGTCTTCAAGCGGAACCTCGACACCCATGTCACCACGGGCAATCATGATGGCGTCGAAGGCCATGATGATCGGCTCCAGGGCGTCGATGGCTTCAGGCTTCTCCAACTTCGCGATGACCGGAAGTCGACGGCCTTCCTCGTCCATGATCTTGTGGACGAGCTCAACATCTGCCGGCGAACGGACAAACGACAGAGCGATAACGTCGACACCCAAGCGAAGTGCGAAGCGAAGGTCCTCAATATCTTTTTCAGATAATGCCGGGACGGAAATATCCATGCCAGGAAGGGACACGCCCTTGTGGTCTGACACGGGGCCACCCTCAGTGACCTCACAGATCACATCGTTGCCCTCAACGGCCTTGCAGACCAGGCCAACCTTGCCATCGTCGACGAGAAGGCGTTCGCCGGGCTTAGCGTCCTTGGCGAGGTTCTTGTACGTCGTGGATACACGATCGTGCGTACCCTCGATCTCGTCAACGGTAATGCGCACCGTTTCGCCGGTTTCCCACATTTCCTCGTGGTTCTTGAACCAGCCCAACCGGATCTTGGGACCCTGGAGGTCAGCCAAAATCCCGACGGCGCGGCCGGTTTCGTCGGAAGCCTGCCGAACCCACTTGTAGTTCTGTTCGTGGTCTGCGTGAACGCCGTGTGAGCAGTTCAGTCGTGCTACGTCCATTCCTGCGTCAACCAGAGCACGGATCTTTTCCGCACTGGCTACCGCCGGACCCAATGTACAAACAATTTTCGTTCTTCTATCCACGAGCACCAGGTTAGCCCGCTCCACCCGGATTAGCTACTACAAAACGGTCGAAATAAGCTTTACGGCGCCACGGCGAAAAACGAAAAAAGTCGGTGACCAGGGAAAATTATTTTCCGATACGGTCACCAAAATCACTTTTTTCCTAGATTTATGCCCGATTATGTCCGAAGTTCTTCGGGGGTCTCGCGACGACGTGATCGCGTCCACACCAGGAAAATCACTGCGCCCACGAAGCACACGGCCGACGTGATGGTATTAATGCGGAGCCCAAACACATGCGTTGCGGTGTCCGCACGCAGAAGCTCGATCCAAAATCGACCTGCTGTGTACCCGGCAACGTACAAAGCAAAAACTCGGCCGCCCCCCAACCGGAACTTGCGGTCAATCCATACGATCAGAGCGGCGATGGCAAAGTTCCACAGCATCTCGTAGAGAAACGTCGGCTGAACAACCGCGATAACGTGGCCGTTCGAATGCCCGAGTACTGGGTCCAGGACACCGTGGTCGTCGACGCGCTCAAAAATCTTTAGCCCCCAGGGCAGATCGGTGGGCCGACCATATAATTCCTGGTTAAACCAGTTGCCTAGGCGTCCAATGCCCTGCGCGACCAAAATCGGTGGTGCCACGGAATCGGCAAACGGCGCCAGTGCTAAGCGCTTCCATCGGAGAACCGCCCAGGCGGCTAATCCACCGCCAATGACGGCTCCCCATATTCCTAGGCCACCGTTGGTGATCTTCCACCAGTCCCCTGGGGTTCCGTTGGGGCCCCAGTAAGTGCGCCAATCCGTCGCTAAGTGGTAGAGGCGGCCGCCGATGATGCCTGCTGGGACAGCGGCAAGTGCCACGTCGAGAACCACCTCGCGGTTACCACCACGGGCGGCATAGCGACGCTGCGACCACAGGACTGCGACGAGAATTCCCACCAGTATCGACAGGGCATATCCGCGGATCGGAAAACCGCCGACCATCCACACACCTTGGGAGGGCGACGGAATAGCTGCCAAAAGCGTCACATCGGGCGAACGCCCACCTAGTCCCACATCGTGAGGAACTAGTCCGTTCTGCTGGACAATAGTGGCCTGGACGTTAGTCACCTCTCACCCCTTCGCTGAGTTCTTTCGCCAACGCCTCGAGCGAGCGGAGCCCGTCCTTCGCAGCGCGGATAAGCGCCGAACCGACGATGACCCCATCGGCATACTGCGAGATCTCCAAGGCTTGCTGCCCATTGCTGACGCCTAACCCGACGGCAACGGGGAGGTCGGTGTGCTCCCGCACGCGATTCACGAGGTCACGCGCACCACTGCTGACCGACTCTTGGGCACCCGTGACTCCCATGTGTGAGGCTGCGTACACAAAGCCATCACCGGCTCCCACCGTGAGGGCCATCCGCTCAGGGCTCGTCGAGGGAGCAACGAGGTAGATAGGCGCCAATCCGTGCTTGTGGCATGCCTCTGCCCAGCGCGCCGATTCTTCGGGGAGGAGGTCGGGAATGATTGTCCCCAATCCTCCCGACTCGGCCAGCTCCTCGGCATATTTTTCCGGGCCATACTGCAAAATCGGGTTCCAGTAGCTCATGACGACGCTTCGACCACCGGCGTCGGTAATCTTGCGAACAGAGCTGAGTGAATCTTTGACGCGAAAACCTGCTTTCAATGCAGCCATGCCGGCTTCCTGGATGACAGGACCGTCCATCATGGGGTCAGAGAACGGAATCCCGACCTCGATGACGTCCGCATAGGACGCCAGGCACGCCATCAACTCGTCAGAGTCGTGCTTCGTCGGGTACCCCGATGGCAGATAACCAATGAACGCAGCTCGTTGTTCACGGCGGGCCTGAGCAAAAAGGTCGCGAAGTGCCCCTGCGGGGGAATCAGAAGAAAATGCCACCATTAGTCCAGCTCCTCCTTGGGTTTAAGGTCAAACCACTTCGCGGCGGTATCCACGTCTTTATCGCCACGGCCCGATACATTGACAATCAGAAGCGGGCCGTCATCTGAATCATGCTCCCACCGATCGGCATACACTCGTGCTGCCGCAAGAGCATGCGCAGACTCAATAGCCGGGATAATTCCCTCGGTCTTACATAAGAGCATGAACGCATCCATGGCCTGTGCATCCGTGATGGGAAGGTACTCGGCACGACCGACATGATGAAGATACGAATGCTCCGGCCCTACTCCCGGGTAATCTAAACCAGCCGAAATGGAATGGGACTCAACGATTTGCCCATCCTCATCTTCCATGAGTGCGGCATACGAGCCCTGGAAGACACCTTCATTGCCTGCGGTAATCGTCGCAGCGTGGCGACCAGTCTCAAAACCGTCACCGCCCGCTTCAGCACCAATGAGCTGAACAGAGGAATCGTCGATAAAACGGTGGAAAAGCCCGATCGCATTCGAGCCACCACCAACACAAGCGACGACGGCGTCGGGAAGGCAGCCTTCCGCCTGCAGAATTTGCTCACGCGCTTCATACCCGATGATTCGCTGGAGATCACGAACCATCTGCGGGAACGGATGGGGACCAGCTGCAGTACCGAAGCAATAGTACGTGTCATCGGCATGCGATACCCAAAAACGCATCGCCTCGTTGATGGCATCTTTAAGAGTCTGGGAACCGATGGTGACAGCTGTGACCTCAGCGCCCCGTAAACGCATGCGCGCAATATTCAAGGCCTGACGCCGCGCATCCACGGCCCCCATGTAGATGTGGCACTCTAAGCCGAGCAATGCACAGGCGGTAGCGGTTGCAACACCATGCTGGCCGGCACCCGTCTCAGCGATGACACGCTTTTTACCCATGCGTTGAGCCAACAAAACCTGGCCCAGGACGTTATTAATCTTGTGGGACCCGGTGTGGTTTAAATCCTCCCGCTTTAAATACACGCGGGCATGAATAGCGTCGGAAAACCGCGACGCATAATACAGGGGCGACGGCCGACCTGAGTAATGGAAATGCAGGTCATTCAACTGCTCAATATACTCAGGATCAGTTCTCGCCTTGTTCCACGCGTCGGTAACTTCGGTAATGACCCCCATCAGGGCCTCCGGAATGTATCGACCACCATACTCACCCCAATGGCCGCAATCATCGGGCTCAGTCGATGTCGTCTCCGCGAACACATCGGCGATAGTAGGCAGATCACTATACGGATTGCGATGAACTGATTCTGAGTTACTCACGCACACCAGTGTGCCTTATCACTCGCATAGACACGGCATCCAGGTGACGGCAGATTATTCAGTGAGATTCTTCGGACATGCCGGGTGGATGCCCGCAGCGACCAAACTCTTGCACGCTAAACCGGGATTACCTGCGGTAACCAGTCCCTCGCCGACCAAGACCGCATCCGCACCGGCACCAGCATAGGCCAGCAAATCATTGCGATCTTTCACCCCCGATTCAGCGACCTTAATGACATCCGACGGCAAACCCGGCGCGATAGTGCCGAACACGGAGGTATCGACATCGAGTGTTTTAAGGTTGCGGGCGTTGACTCCCACGACTTTTGCGCCTGCGGCGATGGCGCGCTCTACTTCCTCTTCGGTGTGAACTTCAACGATGGCAGTCATCCCGAGAGACTCGGTGCGGTCGAGAAGGGACTCAAGCTGAGGCTGCTGCAGTGCTGCCACGATGAGGAGAATGAGGTCCGCTCCATGAACGCGGGCTTCGTGAATCTGGTAAGGGGTGACGACGAAATCTTTTCGGAGGACCGGAATGTCGACGGCTGCTCGTACGGCGTCCAGGTCAGCCAAGCAGCCTTTGAAGCGTCGTTCTTCGGTGAGGCAGGAAATGACTCTGGCACCATTGGCTTCGTATTGCCTGGCGAGTTCGGCCGGTTCGGGGATTCGCGCCAGGCTTCCTTTGGATGGGCTTGCCCTTTTAACTTCGGCAATTACTCCCACACCGGGAGCAGACAATGCGGACATGGCATCGCGAGGGGCGGGCGTGTCGTGCGATTGTGCTTTGATGTCCGCAAAACTGACGCGAGCTTCACGGGTTGCAAGATCGTCTAAGACGCCATCGACGATAGTGTCTAAAACCGAACTCATCTTCGACTCCTCAGCCCGTGTTACATCGGTGTACTTAATCCTAAAGGCAGCACTGACTGGCGCATAAATCGGCACGATGATGCCTGTCTGACATTCCCCGCAGATGTGGACTTTAGTTGTGCAGCCCGCGACGCCGGGCGACATCAACAGCATCGTCTTGTGTTGGGTCAACCCCCGCGTCCATTGCATCCCACAGCACGCGCCCTGATTCTCTATCGTTCTCAAGGTCCGTCGCCAGTGAATCGCGCCGGGCTGAGGCGGTGTCGTATTTACTTCCTTTCACAGTGTCTACTCCTGGCCACAGGAACAGGATGATTGCACCGGCGATGGTGATAACGGACGCGACGAGGGCAAGGATGACCGCTACTTTATGGACGTCGATTCCCGTGACGACGGCCCATTCGGTCAAGGTCTGCGGATCGTTTTTCTTTTGCGTTGCTTGCCCATTGACGAGGAGATTTCGTGCGCGTGTCGTGCTCGGTGAGGTGAGTAGCACATTGAGCGGTGTCCATAAAGACGCGGCACCGATCACCGCCGACACTGCTGCGAGTATCCGTCGACCTGTTCTCTTAAGAACCAAGGTGGCAAGGCATGCTGCAATGAGGGCAATAGCGATCGCGTCAGTGCTGGGGGCCCATGTAGAGCCGACGAGGGTGCGTGTCACTTCACCTTGTTTATCGTCGTTGGCGTGAACGGTCATCCAGGTCATGCGGGATGTTCCACCGATAGCCACCGCCCCAATCGCGACCAGGGCGAGGCCTAACCAGCGTCGCTTGGTTTGAGTAGAACTCGACGTGTCCGTCTCCGTGTCCGCGTTCATCGGCATCGTGTTGACGTCCTCGTGTCCGTGCGCATCGGTCGGGTTTGAGGCCATTTCTTCCGACGCGGCTGCTGCCGTTGCGTCTTCCCGACGCGACTCATGTGAACCCATTGTTCATTCTCCCTAACGTCACCGCACTAGTTCCCTATCGTCACTCGTTTCCCGACGTCACCATGCTCGTCGGGTGTGCCGCCGAGTATCCACCACGTGCTCAATAGGCTACTCAGGGCATATAACGTCGTCACTCTTGGATACTCGCCTTCGGAGACGACGCAGCCAATCCGGAATCCGGGCGGGCGACAAATCACCGAGAGCCATCAACGTCGACAATTGTTTCGGCAGCTGCCGTTGCTCGCAAAACGGCTGCAGCCTTGTTCCGCGTTTCTTCATCTTCGGCAACAGGATCCGAATCGGCGACGATCCCGCCACCGGCCTGGACATACATCGTGCCGTCTTTGAGAACCCCTGTCCTGATGGCAATTGCTTGGTCGGCGTTTCCCGAAAAATCGAAATATCCGACGGTTCCGCCGTAGATGCCGCGGCGAGTGTCTTCCAGCTGGTCAATGATGGTCAATGCGCTGGTTTTGGGTGCCCCGGATAAAGTTCCCGCGGGGAATGCCGCCATGAAGGCGTCGACCGCTGTCATGTCCGGAGCCAACTGCCCCGTGACCATAGAGACCAGGTGCATGATGTGGCTATACCGCTCAATATGGCGGAAATCATCGACTTCGACTGTTCCAGGAATACATACCTTCCCCAGGTCATTGCGCCCCAGGTCAACCAGCATGAGGTGTTCGGAATTCTCTTTCGAGTCGGCGGCTAACTCACACTCAAGCTGCAGATCAGCTTTCCTTGTGGCGCCGCGGGGCCGAGACCCAGCGATGGGGTGCGTCGTCACCACATTGTTGTCGACTGCGATAAGCGACTCAGGCGACGATCCAACGATGGTGAACTCCACCGCCGAAAAGTCGTCCGACGGAATATTCATCAGGTACATGTAGGGGCTAGGGTTCGAATACTTCAGCATCCGATACACGTCACGAGCCCGCACATCCGTGTCAATCTCGAAACGCTGTGACAGAACGATTTGGAACGCGTCACCGGCGCGAATGTGGTCTTTACACAACTCGATCCGGCGCATGTGCTCGTCAGCAGTGCGTTGGCGGCGGACAACCGGTTCGGGCGTCGTAAAACTATTCACCATCGGTTCCCGGGCTGCCTTCAGCCGCTCGGTTAACGAGTCCAATCGGCGGACGGCGTCGTCATAAGCCTCGTCGACATTGTTGTCGGAGCCGTTGAAGTTAAACGCATTAGCAATCAGCCACATCGTCCCTTCATGGTGGTCCAAAGCCACCATGTCCGCGACAAGGAACTGCATCATTTCCGGAATCTTGAGGTCATTGTCGCAGGTATCGGGGATATCTTCGATAAAGCGAATCGCGTCGTGGCCGCAATATCCCACCATTCCCGACGTCATCGGTGGCATTCCCTCGATGGGGTCGGTGTGCAATTCCTTCAGCACGGACTTGAGGGCGTCGAAGGGATTGCCTCCTGTCTGGACACCTTCAGGAGTGGTGCCCAGCCATGCTGCTTGCCCATCGCGGACGGTTAATGCCGATCTTGCTCCTGTGCCGATAAACGACCACCGTGACCAGGAACGTCCCGGTTCAGCCGACTCGAAGAGGAACGTACCTGGCTTGTCCTGGACCAAGGCATTGTATGCGCTGAGCGGTGTTTCTCCGTCGGCTAAGATCTTGCGCGCTACGGGCACGACTCTGTGGTGAGCAGCTAATTCGCGGAACTGTTCCCGCGTCGTCGTTGTGCGGCCGGCTCCGAGATCCGGAACCCCGACGGGTGTCGACGGACGAGCAGAATCGTTCAGTTCCGCGTCGTCTTCAGGCTTTTCAGCCGTGCCGTTAGGCTCACCGGCATTCTTGTTGCCTGACGTATTCTCGACGTCCAACAACCCCGCGTCGGACGTCGATGATGAATCAGTCAATACAAGGTCGCTATCGAAACACGTGTGGGTTCCGGTGTGGCACGCCGCACCCGTCTGATCAACCTTCAGCAGAATCGTGTCCCCATCACAATCCAGCCGAACCTCGCGAACGTCCTGGACGTGACCACTGGTCATCCCTTTGACCCAATACTCAGACCTCGACCGAGACCAGTATGTTCCCCGTCGAGTAGCCAGCGTATAAGCCAATGCGTGGTCGTCCATCCACGCCTGCATCAATACCTCACCAGAATGCACATCCTGGACGACAGCGGGAACCAATCCCCTATCATTGCGCTTCAACCGAGCAGCGATCGACGGGTCCAGTGGGTAGTCGGCGGGACTGGTATGACGGACCTCATGCCCTGCCGCTGCCAAAGCACTCTTCACCTCAGAAATGCTCACATCACCGAAGTGGAAAATCGAGGCAGCTAACACCGCGTTTGCCCCTGAATCAACGGCCGGGGGAAAATGGCTCGCTTCGCCGGCTCCACCCGACGCAATGACGGGGATATGAACCACTTGACGAACGGCGGAAATAAGCTCGCTATCAAATCCTTGCTGAACACCGTCGCTATCCATGGAATTGAGAAGAATTTCCCCGACACCTAATTCTTCACCCCGACGAGCCCACTCGATCGCATCAATCCCGGCGCTTCGGGTACCGCCGTGGGTTGTAACTTCAAAACCACTCGGTTGGGGCGTTCCACCGTCAGGAACGCGCCGGGCATCCACGGACAAGACGACACATTGTGATCCAAAGCGCTGGGAAAGCTCCCGCAGCAACTCTGGCCTCTTAATGGCCGCGGTATTAATGCTGACTTTATCTGCACCCGCACGTAATAGCTGGTCGACGTCGTCAGCGCTACGGACCCCACCACCGACGGTGAGCGGGATAAACACTTCATCCGCAGTGCGTCGAACCACGTCCAGCATCGTTCCCCGTGCTTCCGTCGACGCTGACACGTCGAGGAAGGTCAGTTCATCGGCACCCTCTTTGTCATAGCGGGACGCCAATTCAACGGGATCGCCAGCGTCGCGAAGGTTCTCGAAGTTGACCCCCTTAACGACCCGGCCATGAGACACATCAAGACACGGAATAACTCGGACTGCTACGGACATGAAAACGCCTTTCGGCAATAAGGTAACTATTATTCACGAACGAGATTAATGAATTGCCACGTAAAACAGACACGCGCTAGTAAACCTAGACACGTCCACAATAACTAACCGCTTCACGCGACGACATAACCACCTAGCTTAGTGGTTCGAAAGGCCGTGGAACCGCATGGATCCTCGCTAACAGAGTCGAGTGAATGCTTGGAGATCCTGCAACCAGACCGATTGTTCCAGGTGTCCAAGGCTCACCATCAAGGTTCGTGACAACGCCACCAGCGGCTTGAACTAAGCAGATACCTGCTGCGTTATCCCACAGGTTAGGGCTGAACGTCAGGGTCCCCGCAAAAACACCACCGGCAGTAAAAGCTAAGTCCGCGCCCACAGACCCCGTCACACGCATCCGCGGATATGATTCACCAATACTGAAAAGTAAATTCTGGCGATATTGCCGCGGAACATGACCACGTCGGCCCGACAAAATAGAGCCGAAACCAATTTGGATCACTTCTGGGTCATCTTTCGGCAATGGCGGAAATGGCTCACCATTAACATGTAATGGCCCACCGCGAACAGCGCTATAAAACTGTCCCAACAGGGGTAATGACGTCAACCCAATAACCGGTTCTCCCTTATGAATAAGCGAGACCAAAATGCCGCACATCGGGTTGGCGACGGTGTAATTGGACGTTCCATCCACCGGGTCGATACACCACATTGTTTCGGGCTGCTTACCGCCGCCCATGCTGTTGAGCGAAACATCCCCGGAGGCCGTGGATCCACCCTTCAAACCGAATTCCTCGCCCAAAACGGGGAACCCAGTTTCCTTCACAAGTTGTTCGCGAAAATGCTGTTCTAGTGACAGATCAACGTCGGTTGCGAAATCCTGGAGATCTTCGTTCTTAATGACAGAGGGCTGCGCACCAATATTCACACAAAAAAGATCTTCAGAATCTTTGACTAAGCGCTCGGCAATAGACAAATATGCCACCAAGTCAGAATGTTCAATCACGGGTCCGTCACCTAGCCTTTCACTACCGATTACCCGGGGAGCCTATTTCACAGGCCTCTCAGGAACGGCTCCATCAGGAATCTTGTGCGACTGCTAATGCTTCTTCAAGGGTAAAGTTCCCTGCATACAGGGCCTTGCCGATGATGGCTGAATCAATTCCCTCGTCCACGCAGGCCGCAAGCTGGCGAATGTCGTCGAGAGTTGATACTCCGCCCGATGCAACGACAGCGGCATCTGTGGCCATCGCGACGTCGCGAAGGAGGTCAATATTGGGGCCTTCTAATGTGCCATCGCGCCCGACATCGGTAACGACGAGGCGGGATACGCCCTCCGAATCTAAGCGCTCAAGGACTTCCCACAGATTGCCGCCGTCGGAAACCCATCCCCGACCGCGCAACCGCCACTCGCCGTCGATGAGCTTGGTATCCAAACCGATGGCGACTCGGTCGCCGTACTCCCCGATGATCCGACGACACCACTCAGGATCTTCCAACGCAGCAGTGCCGATATTCACCCGTCGACAACCGGTATCTAATGCCCTGCGCAGCGAGTCGTCATCCCTGATTCCCCCGGATAATTCGATGTTAACGTCCACCCGCTCGATGACATCTTTCAGCAGTTCGTAGTTCGTACCGCGGCCGAATGCGGCGTCCAAATCTACAAGGTGGATCCACTCGGCACCAGCGTTCTGCCACGCCATCGCGGCATCAAGGGGGCGACCATACGTGGTTTCGCTCCCAGCTTCGCCTTGAACGAGACGAACAGCTTGACCGTCGGACACATCTACTGCGGGTAATAACGTTAAAGCCATAGATGAATCATAACGGAGATCACACCTACAACTGATAAAATTTTACAAAGTCTCCACCCAGTTGCGGAGAATCACAGCACCGACCGAACCAGATTTCTCCGGGTGAAACTGCGTCGCCCACAAGGGACCATTTTCTACCGCCGCAATAAAACGACAGTTTTCATGCGTGGACCAGGTCACTTTCGCTGGAGCAACGTGATCATCCGATGCCATATCCCAGTGCTGAGCCGCATAGGAGTGCACAAAGTACACCCGATCATCGGTGGCCACTCCCTTAAACATTCGGGATCCTTCGGGAATGTCGAGTGTGTTCCATCCCATATGAGGCAGCACTTTCGCTGTCAGGCGCTCAACCGTCCCTGGCCACTCACCACAACCGCGAGTACTCAGCACCCCATCATCAGATATCTCTGTCGACGGCACCGTCGGGTCGAGTGGTCGTCCCGTCTCAGGGTCACGGATGACGTCGTCACGTCGGCCCGAGGTCGCGTCGTCTCCATTAACTGGAGCATCTGCCCCATGGAGGGCCTCTGCGTCGTCGTGGACACCGTCGGCAAACTCGACTCCGCTATCGAAAAGCACCTGCATACCAACGCAGATGCCAAGCACAGGACGGCCACCTGCGAGGCGCTGACCGATCAAACGTGGGCCATAGACCGAGCGCAGGCCCTTCATGCACGCTGCGAATGCGCCGACTCCAGGAACTAACAATCCGTCGGCGGCAAGAACACGTTCTGGATCAGCGGTAATCGTGACCTCGGCCCCTGCGCGTTCGATAGCGCGTTCGGCGGATCGAAGGTTTCCCGAGCCGTAATCAAGGATTGCCACTGAAGGACGTGACGTGCTCTGCGCCATATTTACAGTGCCCCTTTCGTGGATGGAACACCATGAATTCTCGGGTCACGCTCAACGGCCTCGCGGAGGGCGCGGGCAACTGCCTTGTATTCAGCCTCCGTAATGTGATGCGGATCGCGTCCATAAAGAACGCGGACGTGTAAAGCAATACGCGCGTGGAAAGCGAGAGATTCGAAGAAGTGCTGGTTAATCACGGTTGCATAGTGATTACCAATCACCGTATTCATCATCTCTTGGGGCTCACCGCGCGTGACGCAATACGGTCGTCCCGACACATCAACGACAGCTTGGGCTAGCGTCTCATCCATCGGGATAAAACTTGACCCGAATCGGCGGATACCGGCTTTATCTCCCAAAGCTTCGTGTAATGCCTCGCCCATAACAATGGCCGTATCTTCCACGGTGTGGTGAGCATCAACATCGATATCACCCTCTGCTTTAACTGTTAAGTCAAAGCTGCCGTGGGTTCCCACCGCATTCAGCATGTGGTCGAAGAATGGCAATCCCGTCGAAATGTCAGTAGCGCCAGAACCGTCGAGGTTAATGTCAACGGTGATTCGCGATTCTTTCGTCTCGCGCTCACAATGGCCCCGTCGGGAGGGGAATTCTCCGCTATTTCTTTCTTGCTGATTCAGACTCTCGTCATTGTTATTGCTCATATGGTTCACCGTAACCCGTTGTGTTCACTCGCATACTGGCCAGCCGCGGAAAGGAACTCATCATTCTCTGTCGGAAGTCCGATGGTCACCCGCAAATATCCGTCGACCCCTACATCTCGGATGAGGACTCCACGATCAAGGAACGCCTGCCACGCTGCTTGTGTGAGCTCGCGACGTGACGCATCTCCATTAGCGGGCGCCGTGCTAGAGGAGTTCGTTGACTCATCGGGAATGACTTTAAAGAAAAGGAAATTAGACTTACTCGGGACAACAGAGAATCCCAGTTTCTGCAATGAATCCTGAACCCGCTCACGTTCGCGAATTATTTTTTCCACCGAGGACAACGTATCGGAAGAATACCGTAGCGCGACAGTCGCAGCAGCCTGCGATAATGCCGATAAGTGGTAAGGAAGCCGGACCAACATAACAGCTTCGACAAAAGCTGGAGCAGCGACAAAATACCCCAACCGACCACCAGCGAAGTCAAATGCTTTACTCATCGTTCGGGATACGACGAGTCGGTCAGGATAATCCTTCAACAATTCACATGCGCTCGGGCCATCATCGAATTCACCATAAGCCTCATCAACAATGACGATGCCATCAACGTCTGGATCAGAAACAACATCCAGCAGGACCCGAATATTATCCAAACTTGTTGTACCGCCAGTCGGATTATTCGGCGTCGTAATAAAGACAACCGACGGACGGTAGTTCTTAATAGCCGCAGTCGCTTCGTCGATATCAATAGAAAAGCCACGAGCTTCTTGTCGTGGGCATTCGACGAACTCCGTGTGCGTCCCAGCGGCAAGAATTGGGTGCATGGAATAACTGGGAGTGAACCCTAATGCTCGCCGACCAGGCCCTCCAAAAGCCTGCAAGAGCTCTTGAAGAACCTCATTGGACCCATTAGCAGCCCATATGTTGTCTTCATTCACAGCCACACCGGTTTGTCCCGACACATACCGCGCAAGCTCCTGGCGCAGAATAATGAAATCACGCTCGGGATAGCGGTTAAGCCCCGACGCCACCTTTTCCACTTCTTTAACGAGATCGGCAACTATTCGTGGCGACGGAGGATACGGATTCTCATTCGTATTTAATCTGACGTCGAGCTCTAATTGCGGGGCCCCATACGCAGTTTCCCCGCGGAATTCTTCACGCAGAGGTAGGGCATCAAGCGTGACATTTCCTCCTAATGTGTGGGACTTATCGGCGGTACTGTTCTCACCACTGCCACGTGATAATTTCTGATCATCATTCGTCGGTGCCACTATGCACTCTCCCCTTTTCTATCCACGTATGGTTGCGAAAAAACTTCGCTCTTCCGCCCCTATCCGTCTCCTTAATTCGTTAGGGTTACTTATTCCCGGCTGTAAGGTCCTCGAACCGAGCACGTACTGCTTCACCATGCGCCGGAAGCTGCTCCGCATTTGAAAGAGCGACGATAGTATCGGCCGTGCCTTTAAGCGCAGCTTCATCGTATTCAATGACATGAACCGACTTGACGAAGGTATGCGTCGATAAACCGGAGCTATACCGCGCCGATCCCGATGTGGGAAGAACATGGTTTGATCCAGCGGCGTAATCCCCCAGCGGAACTGGTGAGAAAGGCCCGACGAAAATAGCCCCCGCATTAAGGATCTGAGCTGCATCCTCACGGGCATTGTGTGTCTGAATTTCGAGATGCTCGGGCGCATAAGCATCAGCCACCCGAATCGCAGCTGGTATGTCGTCGACAAGAATGATGCCAGACTGTTTACCCTGCAAAGCCTGAGCGACACGATCGGTATTCCGGGTAATTGAATACCGCTTCTCTACTTCTTCATCAACTTGCTGAGCAAATGATGCGGAATCCGTTATCAAAACGCTAGCGGCCATCGGATCATGCTCCGCCTGGCTAATGAGGTCATAGGCGACATGAACCGGATCAGCAGTGGAATCAGCGATAATTGCTATTTCCGTCGGTCCCGCTTCTGCATCAATCCCAACGACACTACGACACAAGCGCTTCGCTGCGGTGACGAAAATATTGCCTGGCCCGGTCACCATATCAACCGGCACCAATGGATCATCTGCTCGCTCGTCACCATAAGCCATGAGAGCTATTGCCTGTGCGCCGCCAACCGACCACACTTCATCAACACCAAGAAGACCACACGCAGCAAGAATCGTCGGGTGTGGCCATCCACCACATTCTTTTTGCGGAGGCGAAGCAACGACGAGCGAACCGACCCCTGCCTCCTGCGCCGGCACAACATTCATAATGACACTCGACGGATAAACGGCCTGTCCACCAGGGACGTACAAACCAACTCGGCCGATCGGGATGAATTTTTCAGTCACCACACCGCCCTCGGTGACAGAAATAACGTTGTCAGTGGGCTTAATCGCAGCATGGACCCGTCGAACGCGCTCGATGGCGTGTTCTAATGCCTCTCGCACGGACACATCCAGGGACTCCACAGCGTCGGCAATCACGTTGTGCGGAACTCGGATGCTCTTCGGTACAACACCATCAAAACGCTGCCCATACTCTTGTGCAGCCCTTACGCCGTTTTCCTGCACGGCCTCAACAATGGGCTGAACTGTTGGAATCACTGAATCGATGTCGGTCCCACCCCGAGGCAAAGTGGCACGAAGTTCACTAACAGTCGGGTGAGTTCCACGCATGTCGGTTAGGGCAAGCATTGTTATCCTTAAGTTTTGCCGGGGCCTACGAGACGGCCATTACTGCTTCTTTCGTGTAATGCTAATCTACCGTGCTGTTGTGACGCTCAAGAGAAGGCACTTCATCAGGAAAATCCCCCTTCCCCACGACAGCCGCACACCAATATGTCAGTGACGCCAATAACGGTGGGACAGCAAGAGCCGCTCCTGGAGTAATGTGAGGAGCCCACGTAATAGTTTGGCCGGAATGAACATCGTCAACATCCGGGAGTGGGTGCAAGCTAGAAGCGACAGCGTTTCCCACGTCGGTAAAAATAATCCCCCCGAGCATCGCCACTATAGCTAGGAGCCATATCATGGCTGGACCACGCGAACGTGGCGCCCATCCCCACGCTGCCAGTGCACTGCCCATCGACAGCACAAAAAGGCCAGCAACGAGGGTTACAAAACCGGTAAACTCTCGCCCATCTTGAGTCGGATCTGTCGACAGGTAACCACTGTCCACCGTGGCGGCGGAAGTTGGAATGAAAATTCCCCACACGCATCCACCCACGGCGAAGACAGCAAGGATAGTCACCAAAACTATCAGGGCACGGCGATACCGCTCAGAACGTAACACCGGAACCATTATAGGGGTGGCCACAATAATGGGGATGCGTGGTCAATTTAGCGATGGGGGTCGAGGAGAACAGAATCTAGCTCCCCGTGCCTCGAGCAGACCGCAGTCCATCCATCTGGGCGAACCTGGACCACCATTCGTCGACCACACAACTGGCAAAATCGTGGTGCTTCGAGCCCCGCCCTCATGGAGGGTGAATAGTGGGGAGTCTCGCCGGTACTGAGTTCAGTTCCAGTGAAAGGATCGTAAAGGGGTTTGTCGCCAGCGATGATGGCATCCGCCAACTCGGTGGAGGCAATTTTACGGGGCCGACGCCGAACGGGCTTCTTCTTCGGTACTCCCTCGCGAGCAGTGGTTACTTCCGACATTGCGCCACCTTAGACAGTCGCATTCAGAGCTTTAATCGGCAGGTGCAACCGGTTAAGCATGTCGACGTCGGTTTCCTGGGGGCGACCCAGCGTCGTCAAGTAGTTACCGACGATGATCGCGTTAATGCCACCGAGGAGGCCTTTTTCTGCGCCCAGGTCGCCCAGGGTGAGTTCTCGTCCACCGGCGAACCGCAAAATGGTCTTGGGCAGTGCTAAGCGGAAAGCTCCAATGGTCTTGAGCGCTTCGTTCGATTCCATGACTGGACGGTTGGCGAAGGGCGTGCCGGGGCGAGGATCAAGGAAGTTCATGGGGACTTCGTCGGGGCGGAGTTCAGCCAATTGAGCAGCGAACTCTGCGCGTTGCTCAACGGTCTCCCCCATTCCCACGATGCCGCCACAGCAGACTTCCATGCCTGCGTCACGGACCATCTCGCAGGTCTCGCGACGCTTCTCCCAAGAGTGGGTTGTTACCACGTGGGGGAAGTAGCTCTTCGCGGTTTCAAGGTTGTGGTTGTAGCGGTGGACCCCTGCCTTCGCCAGGCGTTCTACTTGCTCTTTGGTGAGAATGCCGATGGAGGCAGCAACTTCGATGTCGACTTCTGCTTTAATCGCAGCGATGGCCTCTTCAAGCTGGCTCATCAAGCGTTCGTCAGGCCCTTTGACGGCGGCAACGATACAAAATTCCGTCGCGCCCGTCTTTGCTGTTTGTTTAGCAGCTTCCACAAGGGCCGGGATATCGAGCCACGCCGACCGGACAGGCGATTCGAAAAGTCCCGACTGTGCACAGAAGTGGCAGTCTTCCGGGCACCCACCCGTTTTCAGGGAGATGATTCCTTCTGCCTCAACTGCATCGCCACACCAGCGCAGCCGAACCTCGTGCGCCAGAGCAAGGAGTTCGTCGATACGATCGTCGGAAATCGTCATCGCCCGAACAATTTCTGGTTGAGAAAGCCCTTCTCCACGCTCAAGGACCTTTTCGCGGGCCAGGTCCAAAATGTCTTGTTCGGCCGAGGCTGTATCAGTGCTGGTAGCCGACTGACTTGTTCTTGTCTGTTGCGTCGTGTTCTCCGACATAATGCTGTACCTCCATAACCGTGGTGATTCTCCGGATAACCACCATCGTTGTGTTCAAGGTTATTCCATTCCTGAACACTGTTCAATGAGACACAGCAAGGGGGTAATTTCTAGTCAGAGCAGACTTTCCACTGACCATCTTCCTTGGTGAACAACATCGTCCCCGTCGAGGTCGCACCATTGAACGTGGTGTTTACCGACGCAGTCGCCCGGTCACCGTCGACTTTGATGTTGGAGATGTTGTTAAATTTCGGGATCGACCCAGCTAAGCCCATCTTGTCAATTGACTCATTGGGCAGAGAATTGATGTTCTCGTCAGAGAACACTTCCGGATGGGCAGCAATGCGATCCTTGCATGTATAGGCTTTCGTGCTTTCGTAGTAGTGACGCACGGTTCCGGAGGTATCCCCGTAGTGGCCAAGAGCATCCTTAATGCTCTCCACGTCTTGTTCACTACCAGGCTTTCCGTTGATCGGCTTGGGCCCACTTGACGGGGTTTCATTCGAGTCTGGAACGGTGGGAATATCCGCACCGAGTTTCGCACCACCAGACTGCTGATCACCGGCGGCGTTATCTGACTGCGTTGCGGGCGGCTGTGTTGCTTCAGCAGACGATGCGGGTTTCGCAGAAGAACTACTCGACGATGCCTGCGCTGCCGAAGAACTCGTTTCATCATCCGACGATGACCCGTGTGAACAGGCTGCTAATGCCCCACATAGCGATGCAGTCATGAGCGCGGCCCCCCACCGACGTACCTGCGCGCGAGACCGTCCCCTTTTATCGCCCTGATCCGCAGCCTGTACCTCATCTGCTTCTGACAACACTACATCTGGCACGACACATAGCTCCTTTACCACTAAGATACCGCGGTCATTCTACCTTTCCTACTATTAATATCCGCATATTCCCCAAAGCTTCCAGGGTTCTCACAGAGTTTTGACACCTTAGCGCGACACGTCCACTGGCGACACGCTAGCCGACGTCGAATACCCCGGCGACGATTGCCGTCATTGCGAAAAACTACGCTACTTTGCTCGAAACGCAGTCCACGAACGGTTTATCTTTGAAGGCATGCAGCTCACAACGACGGCGATCATCACGAGTGCTCTAAACATTCTGCACGAGTACGGGTTAGGAGATCTCACGATTCGGCGACTCGCCCGCACCTTAGACGTCGCCCCAGCTGCACTGTACTGGCATTTTCCCAACAAGCAGGCCCTCCTCGGTGGAGTAGCTGATGAGCTTCTTTCCCCTCTGGATGACCTTAAGGAGCGACTTCTTAAAAGCGTCGATGACGACGAAGGATCGCACGATTCCGAATTATCACCAATATCGGATGACGTACCGGCGACGACGTCGCAACCCCCTCACCCTCAATGGTATCGACATGCATATATATTCTGCGCCGGATTTTACCGACAATGCATCTGTTGTCGGGACGCTGCAGACCTCATTTCAGCCGCACTACCAGCGGGAATGGTAACCAACGACCCTATCGCCGCATTGTCGCAAATCCTACGTTCTTCTCTTCCTGATGACGACGAGAACGCAATCCTCGACGGCTCAACAACGCTCATCTCCTTCATCCTCGGTCTCGCCATCCGTGAGCAAACAGCGGCGGAGGCGTCGAAAATTGTTGCCTCTTCAGTTTTCACTGCCGACGATGACCACGATGGAAACAACGACGCATCATCCCAAACAGACGACGATGTTTCTTACTCCGCATCAAGCCATCCACGTGCTTCTGAGTGGGACGAACTGCTGACACGTAGCACTGCGAATATTGGCGCGTGGAGAGCACTGCTCAGCGCAAGCGCAAATGCAGGATTACGAATCATCCTCGACGGAATAGCTCAATCTCACGCGGGGAAATCATGGTTTGTCCACCCTCCCCGCTAAAATTAACGTCATGACAAATACACAGGAGCAGGCTTCCGAGAAGATCGTCGATAATGACCACGAGGCCCCAACGATATCCGGGCAAGCAACTTCTCCAGCCACAGATGACGCCACAGACAACGATCGATCGTCGGCGACATCCTCCGATAACGCCCCTGACCCCGTCGTATGGCCGGGAAACTCATACCCTCTGGGATCAACATACGATGGCTCGGGAACGAACTTTGCTCTGTTCTCAGAGGTCGCCGACAAGGTAGAACTCTGCCTGATTGACAGTGATGGCGCCGAGACCCGCATTGATATGCGCGAGGTCGACGCCCACATTTGGCACTGCTATCTACCCGGAATTATCCCAGGACAACGCTACGGCTACCGCGTTCATGGCCCATGGGACCCGCATCAGGGCCTTCGCTGCGACCCGTCGAAAATACTGCTCGATCCCTATGCAAAGGCTTTCGATGGGAAATTCGACGGCGACGCTTCCCTGTTCAGCTATGACATCGATAACCCCGATGAACGCAATACTGACGACAGCTTGGGCCACACCATGTTGTCCGTCGTCATCAACCCCTATTTCGATTGGGGGTCTGATCGGCTACCGCGGCACCCGATGAACAAGACCGTTGTTTACGAAGCTCACGTCAAGGGCATGACCATGACGCACCCTGACGTGCCCGAGAATTATCGCGGTACCTACGCTGGCCTTGCTCACCCCTCGATCGTCAAGTACCTCAAAGACCTTGGTGTAACGGCTATCGAGCTCATGCCTATCCACCAGTTCTATCAGGACGATCGGCTCCACGAGCTCGGTCTCAGCAACTACTGGGGATACAACACCTTCGGCTTCTTGGCGCCTCACCAAGATTACGCAGCTGCCAAGAAACCCGGCGCCGCTGTTTCTGAGTTCAAGAACATGGTGCGGGCTTTCCACGACAATGACATCGAAGTCATTCTCGACGTCGTCTATAACCACACGGCTGAAGGCAACCATATGGGGCCGACGCTGAGCTTCCGGGGTATCGACAACGCGGCCTATTATCGCCTGGTCGATGATGACCGTCAGCACTATATGGACTACACGGGTACGGGAAATAGTCTGAATGTCCGGCATCCCCACACGCTGCAATTGATTATGGATTCGTTGCGGTACTGGGTTACCGAAATGCATATTGACGGATTCCGCTTCGATCTTGCGTCGACCCTCGCGCGTGAACTTCATGATGTCGATCGGCTGTCAGCGTTCTTCGACCTTGTGCAGCAAGATCCCATTGTCAGCCAGGTTAAGCTCATCGCCGAGCCTTGGGATGTGGGCGAAGGCGGCTACCAAGTCGGAAACTTCCCCGCCATCTGGTCAGAATGGAACGGAATGTACCGGGATACTGTCCGGGACTTCTGGCGCGGCGAACCTGCAACATTGGGTGAGTTCGCTTCACGGTTGACGGGATCGTCAGATCTGTACGCTGCAAATGATCGACGTCCTACCGCGTCGATTAACTTCGTAACCGCGCATGATGGGTTCACCCTCCATGACCTCGTCAGCTATAACGAGAAACACAACGAGGCTAATAAGGAAGAGAACCGCGACGGAGAATCTCACAACCGATCGTGGAATTGTGGCGTTGAAGGCCCCACGGATGATCCCGACATTATCCAGCTGCGGGGCCGTCAAATCCGAAACTTCTTGACGACGTTGCTGCTCAGCCAGGGCACGCCCATGATCTGCCACGGCGATGAAATGGGGCGTACCCAAAATGGGAACAACAACGTCTACTGCCAAGATTCGGAATTGTCGTGGGTGGATTGGTCCCAGGCAACAGACAATAAAGATATGATTGACTTCACTCGACGGTTGATCGAGCTGCGCAATGATCACCCCGTGTTCCGCCGTCGGAGGTTCCTGGCCGGTGGCCCGTTGGGGTACGACGTGCAAGATCGAGATATCGCGTGGATGACCCCCGCCGGAACGCTCATGACGACGGCCGACTGGGATCATGACTTCGGACGGTCTCTCATGGTTCACCTCGGCGGAGAAGCGATTGCTGAACCCGACGAGCAGGGGCAAAAAATCTTCGATGATTCATTCATCTTGTGCTTCAACGCGCACCATGAGCGGATAGATTTCACTCTTCCGAAAGATGATGCGGTGAAGGCATCGCGCGATCCAGAGGACACGGATCCGTCGCGCCTCTGGAGCGTCGTCGTCGATACGTCGCTGCCCACTGGATTCTCCGAAGATGACCCGGATGTCTATAAGCCCGAATCAACCGTTCCCGTTGAGAGCCGATCTGTTGTCGTGCTGTGCCGGCGGCGCCGTCACTCGGCATAGCATTCGGCATAAGGCTACCTGCCATCGCTCGGCGTAAAACTGGTTAGAGTGGAGTGCACCATGACGAATTCCGACACTGATATTTCTTCCCCGGGAACTGAAATCCCAGCTGACGCTAGTTTTTCGCAAATTCAGACCGACGATGAGACGACGCCCGCTGAGTATGTTGCCGCAATCCCGATCCTCGGTGGCACGGCATATATCAGTGAAAGCGGGGTCACGATCTCACGGATCCCCGCTGCACAGATTTATCTTGACCCGGAGACGAAGATCGATCGGGATTCAATTCGTGGTTGGTCACGGACCGACCCCACCCCACTTGAACCAGGTTTTATCGATCTATTCCTGGATGGCACTCCCCCGATATCGCGAGGGCGCTCGCGATTCGCGCCTAACGCTCTCCGATTTTCACCGGCTCACTCCGTCGACACATCCATTATTGATTTCGCTAATGAAGCCCTCACTGCGATGCAGGCTGATGACTTGGAGAGCTTGCGTCGGATAGCACGGGCCGTTTCTCATCAGACGGATTCACGGTCGGCATTTGGCGGTCTAGCTGGCAGCAGTGAACGGAACAACAGCACAGCCAGTCTCAGCGCAGAAGGCAACCAAGCAAAATCAACTGAGAAGAAACAGGACGATAGCTCTTCCGCGCGGGATAACAATGCTCAGCGCAGTGGTTTTCCTCAGACTGCCGATGGGAAACTAGACTCCCGTCCGCCCTCATTTATTGCTTTTGACGTCGAAACGGCGAATGAAGCTAATGGTTCGATCTGCCAATTCGGCGTCGTCGTCTATCACGAGGGGAAAGAAGCTGAATCCCACACGTGGCTGTGCCAACCACCTTCGGCGTGGCCAGATTTCACGCCGGCGACCACCGCAATCCATGGGATTACCCCTGATAAAGTCGCCAATGAGCCGTCGTGCCATGACCGGTTAGAGCAACTTGCAGAGCTCCTCAGGAAAGAAAACCTCCCTATCGTCGCCCACAATGCCAAGTTCGATATGGTCGCCCTCCGGGACGCCGCTCGGGCAGAAAAAGTCGACATTCCGGACATTACTTTCGCCTGCACCTACCTCCTTGCACGCGCGCTCCACCCCGAGCTTCCTAATTATAAATTGACGACGGTGGCTCAATCGGCGGGTTCGGACGCATTTCATCATCACGATGCCCTGGCAGATGCTCGCGCGTGTGGCGAAATCATGCTGAGTTTGTGCGGAATTTTTCCTCGCGACACTGAGCCGCCATCAGACGTCCAATCGATGGCGGAGGTCGTCGAATCGGCGGGCTACACGTTCGGAACAGTGAAAGACAATTCGCTGTCACTTTTCCGGAAACCGCGACGATCTCGGTCGGATCACCAGCAGTCATCACGAAATGGGCAAACGCGGGGGAACCGTGGCCCTTCCAACTGGGAATCCGTTGCTACTCCCCGTGACATCCCTGAGACGAATACCGACGCCGACCCCAATGGACCGCTCTTTGGCAAAAACGTGACGTTGACTGGGGAATTCTCTCCGCTGGATAAGGGACAACTGTGGCAAGCGATCGCTCAGGCGGGCGGAACCGTCGGCAAGAATGTGACGAAGAAGACCACTCTCCTTGTCTGTGGAGAATGGAATGGGAAGACGTCGAAACAGAAACGTGCTGAGGAGCTTCAGGAAAAGGGACAAGAGATCGAGATCTGGAATCAAGGCCAACTTCTCGATGCACTAGATCTCAATTAAGGATCGACACCTGGTTCCATGTTTTCCTTCGAGGAGATTCTTCAGGTTCACAGTTGAGACGCGGGGATCGAAGGCCGGGACCTCACCACCGGAGCCTGAAAAGGGACGGGTTGAGCCACATAGCCTGGGTTACACCCCATATAACTCTGTGAGGTTTGTCACAACTTTTTCTCATGCGTCGCAATGCCCGAATAGGGCGATAATGTGCCCGATTAGTTGCGGTTAGCTACGAATGGGCATTACCGCACGTAAACGAACTGACACTCGTCGCAAACTCCACTTCTGCCCTTATCCCACTGCTGTAATCAACGCGCACGACGGTGAAAACTCGCCAAAAATGATCGCAATTTTTTGTCCGATCGGTGTTCATTCAGACATTTTCGGGCTACCATAGAGCGCGACAGATGATCTCCCACAAATAACGGAGAACGTCTACACGACATCGACGTTGCCCATGATGGCAACATAGAAGGAGTTGTAATGAACCAGGAGCAGGCCACTCGCATGACTGAGGCCAAGGGCTTCATCGCTGCCCTTGACCAATCCGGCGGATCCACCCCGAAGGCGCTTCGCGCTTACGGCATCCAGGATGACGCATATTCCTCTGATGCCGAGATGTTTGATCTTGTCCACGCTATGCGTAGCCGTCTGATTACCTCTCCATCCTTCACCTCCGAGAAGGTACTCGCAGCCATCCTGTTCGAAATGACGATGGACCGCGAGATTGAAGGCATTCCTACCGCCCAGTACCTCTGGGAAAAGAAGGGTATCGTTCCGCTTCTCAAGATCGACAAGGGTCTGGCCGACGAAGAAAACGACGTTCAGGTCATGAAGCCCATGCCTGAGCTCGATAAGCTCCTCGACCGTGGCGTCGAGAAGGGCATCTTCGGCACCAAGGAGCGTTCGGTTATTAACGCTGCTAACGCTGAGGGTATCCAGGCTGTTGTTGACCAGCAGTTCGAGGTTGGTAAGCAGGTCCTAGCCAAGGGCATGGTTCCCATCCTTGAGCCCGAGGTCACCATCTCCATCGACGACAAGAAGGAAGCTGAAGAGCTTCTGAAGGCTGCCCTTCTGAAGGGTCTGGATGACATTCCCGAGGGCCAGCAGGTCATGATTAAGGTCTCCATCCCGACCGTCGATAACTTCTACGAAGACCTCATCAACCACCCGAAGGTTATGCGTGTTGTAGCGCTGTCCGGTGGTTACGAGCGTGACGACGCTAACGAGCGCCTTTCCCGCAACAAGGGCCTCATTGCATCGTTCTCTCGCGCTCTCCTCGAGGGACTGACCGCTGATCAGTCGCAGGAAGAGTTCGACAACACCTTGGCTACCACGATTGATGGCATATACAAGGCTTCGATCGCAGGCTAATAGCGACAACACCAGGACTAACTCAGCCCATTGGTGATGGAATTACGGGTGGCAGTGCAGCTGTCACCCGGTTTTTCTATGCGTGGGAGTGTGCGCAGTGTGGAAGCGCCACAGCGCAGTAGTGCCACGCAGCTCTGTAGCGTCACTTCAAAGTGTCCCTCGCCACATATTGAGGTCGCTGGGAACCACACGACGGTCGCGTCGTCAATAAGGAGCATGACACCTCATCAGGCAACTGATTCGCTTCTTTCTTCCCGTCCCGCTTCGTCATTCGATGTAGACAAAACACGCTCTAACACCGGCACACTGAGCAGCTCACTGGGCGATGCGCCCATGCAGAGCCACCAACTCGAACTGCAACCACTGACTCAGGTCTCGCAGTACCGCGACGCGCTCGTTCACCTCGGTGCAGGTCTTGTAGCCCGGCTCACTGATAAACACGGGACGCCCGCCGATCGGGATAGTCTCACGTGCCCAGCGAATCACGCGTGGGGCAGCGCAGCAGATAATTTCCTGGAGTTCTTCTCTACGGAAAAAGGCCTACGAATTCACTACCGCTCTCTTGACGCCACTATTCCAGGTGCAACGGGGTGGGAACTTCGCACACCACCTCCACCCCCACTGGACAGTTGCGACGATTCATCGCTGCAGTTAGAGGCATCATTTCAATCTCGGGCCCAGAGCACCATGACTCGTCCGCAATCGGATGGAGAACAAATAGTACCCAACGCTCATGCCTGGCTGAGCCACCCTATCCTCATGCGAATTCTCCGGGACTACCTCCATGAACAATGGTCTCGTCCCACGGTGATCGGATGCATCAATAACGGAAATCTCATCGCCATACCCATCAACGACACACCGTCTGTTCTCCGTGTCCATCAATGGTTAAACAACCATTGGCCCGATAGTACGTTTGAGGTCTTCCGCCAGCTATGGAAGATTGACAACCGTTTTCCTGAACCCTGGGCCTTTCCGGAAAAGCAAGTACAGTGGAATCCTGGATCGAGCTGTAGCCAAACTGCGCCCATGCTGGACACATCAATCCGCGCAGGTGACAGTGCTCTGTCGCGTCACAATGCCTACGTGCCCACACCGCCTGGCAGCTATTACGGTGCCAGAGAACACTAAAGCCGTGGACATCAACCATCCCACGGGACAATGAGGAAAGAGGTAGACCATGCCACGCCGTTCACTCTCAGCCACGTACCGGCTGCAACTGCGCGGCCCGGATGCAGATCCGCACGGGCGGTCTTTCACATTTGCCGACGCCAAAGCCATCGTGCCATACCTCAACGAACTGGGTGTCTCTCACCTCTACCTCTCCCCCATCCTGACCGCTCCATCGTCGTCGAACCATAATTACGACGTCATCGATCCCACCGAAGTGAATCCCACCCTGGGAGGACGCGAGGGATTCGAGGAATTAGCTCAGGCAGCGCATGAGGAAGGATTGGGAATCATCATTGACATCGTTCCCAACCACTTGGGTATCGACGTACCTAAAGAAAATCCGTGGTGGTGGGACGTCCTCACCTACGGGGAAGAATCACGATTCAACTCCTATTTCGACATCGACTGGTCCCCCGGCAACGGCGCCGATGGGAAGCTAGGCATCCCGGTTCTCGGCAGCCCCGACGACGTCAATGCCATCACTATCGTCCCCGTCGATGAGGACAACGCGCCTGCTCATGTAGAAGGCAGTGGTGAACCCTGCCGATTCCTCCTGGACTACTACGGCAACTACTTCCCTGTTCGCCCCGGTACAGAAGGAGACGACCCCCTCGAAGTCCTCTCAAAACAGCGCTATGCCCTGCGGTATTGGCGCGATGGTGTCATCGGCTACCGTCGTTTCTTCTCTGTGAACGGCCTTGCGGGAATCCGACAAGAAGATCCCGTTGTCTTCGAGCACACACACCGGGTACTTCGGGAACTCATCGCGGCCGGCTTTATCGACGGTGTCCGCGTCGACCATCCCGACGGGCTCGCCGACCCGTTCGGTTATTTGTCACGTCTTCGTGGCGTCGTGGGTGATCATCGATTACTCCTCATCGAAAAGATCCTCGGCAACGCCGAGCCTTTGGATCCGCGGCTCGACGTCGACGGAACGACCGGTTACGACGCGCTTCGTGAACTGGATGGCATCTTTATTAACCGTGCTGCTGAAAGGAGCCTGGGTGCTATCGCGCAGGAAAGGTCTGAATCGACCTGGGATTCCGACAGTTATGAGTCCGCCATCGTCGCTCTGAAACGCGATGTCGCAACGAATGAGCTGGCTGCAGAGGTCCGCCGACTGGCACGCGCCATCCGGCATGACAACTGGTCAACCATCGGCAAGGATGTCACCGATGAGGAACTGACGCTGACCGTCACCGACGTTATTGCCCATATGCCGGTCTATCGTGCCGATTACCTATCGCTTTCGCGATTAACCTCCACTGTTATCCGGAAGATGGCCCACGATAACCCCGAGCGGAGCGCGGCCCTCGACCTCATGACAGCAGGTCTCATGAGCTACGGGGAAGCCTGGACACGATTCGCCCAAGTATGTGGTGCAGTCATGGCGAAGGGGGTTGAAGATACTGCCTTCTATCGCGCGTGCCGGTTAATCGCTCTTCAAGAGGTAGGGGGTTCACCTGGGCTTTTCGGTGTGTCAGCGGCTGAATTCCACCTTCTCCAGTCCGAGCGGGCAAATTTGTGGCCGCGGTCCATGACGACGCTGACAACCCACGACACGAAACGTGGTGAAGATACCCGTGCGCGGATTATCGAGCTCACTGAAATCCCCGATGATTACCGGGGCTTCTTGAACGAATTAGACACCCGCGCTCCTGCTCCGGATCCGGCGACATCACTGTTCTTGATTCAGAACATTATCGGCGTGTGGCCAACATCGGGTCGGATCGACTCACAGCTCATCGATCGACTTCACGAATACGCCACCAAGGCTGTGCGCGAAGCCGGCTTGCACACCGAGTGGACAGATGTCAATGAGGAATTCGAAACGTCCATCCACGAATGGATTGACTCGCTGTTTACAGAAGAGACGGCAGAATTCATCACCAGCTTTGTGCAAAAGATAGCATCAGCTGGGCATATCGTCAGTCTGTCACGGAAACTACTTCAGCTCCTCGCCCCCGGGATACCTGATATTTATCAAGGCACTGAGTTTCCCGAAGACAGTTTGGTCGATCCCGACAACCGCCGTTTCGTCGACTATCACTTACGACGGGCCGCCTTGGCAGAAATCCGCGACGCTGTGTGGCTCGGCGCTCATGTGTCATCACCCGAGGGCCCTAACGTCAACGACATTCCCCTGCTTCCTGATTCCCAGGCTCGCAAGATCGCGGTCACAGCTGTGGCACTAGCGGTTCGTCGCGAACGCCCCTATAGCTTTATCGGGGCCTCCTACGTCCCCGTTTTTGCGCAAGGTCCGTCTGCTCATCACGCTATAGGCTTCGCACGAGGTAGCCGCCATACCGACGTGGACGTCGTCGTTCTGGTCACGCGAAAGCCACTCGAACTCGAACGATCTGGTGGATGGAAAGACACGGCACTATCCCTTCCGGACGGACGGTGGACCGACCGGTTTACGGGTGAACGGTACAGCGGCGACATTGCTCTCGCGGACCTCTTCCACCAGCATCCGTACACTGTTCTGGTTCGTGACACACCGTCATTGCCCGACGAATCTCCGCGCTAAGTTCTAGCCAGACTATGTACTGTCCATAACGGACCACCCGTCGTCACGGATCATACGAAAGGAACCTTTACTCAACCTTGTCCCACCGCCACCACAAGCCGCCCAAGGAAACCTCGAGGCAGCGCGAGGCACGAAAGAAATACGCGACGTGGACCTCCGCGCACCCACTTGCCGCGAAGCAATTCGCTCACACGATCGAGGATCTCCTTGGTGATTCCGGAATAGCTTTCGACGCTGTCACTGCCCGAATCAAAGCGCTGCCCAGCCTGTTAGACAAGGTAGAGAAGAAAACTGCTACCGGTGAGTGGTTCTTCCCCCACGGATTCGATGACGCCTACGACTTTATTGGTGTACGGGTAACAACTTTTCACTCCACTGAGATCCCGGAAATCCGTCGCGTACTCGAACAGCACTTCCAGATCGACCGTGTCGTCGACAAAGCAGCTGAAACCCGAATAGCTGGCGGGTTCGGTTATGGTTCTCTGCATCTCATCTGCCGGATCCCAGACATCACCTCTGACTCCACCAACATTCTGATTCAAGAATTAGCCGAATATTCAGGGCAAATGATGGAAGTTCAAATTCGGACTGTCCTTCAACACGCGTGGGCTGAATTTGAGCATGATGTCCGCTACAAGGGGCCAAATACGGGAAGCGATCCACGAATTGATCGGGCATTCACTCTTGCTGCCGGTCTTATCGAATTAGCCGACCAGCAATTCGACCAAATTGCGTCCATTGCCAACCAAACTCCCCGAGCAACCGATAGTTCCGACGATGCGTCGCTCTCTCCGGAGATTCTGCCGGGCGTGCTTACGGTCATCCTTGGGCCGCTTTTCCCCCGCTCAAAAAGCGAATACTACCGCTACGCGTACGCAATGTTGGCGGCCCACGGGATCACCGACGTCGGTGGTTTACGTGAGCTCCTGTCCGACGACCTTGCCGAGGCGGTCAGGGCAGTCATGCACCCAGATTTTCCTCCAGGGCAAGTCCGCATGGTCGATGATGTTCTCTTGGCACGATATGGGCGTGACCATATCAAGAAAACTGTCGATATCGGGGATCACGGTGAGACCCGCTCGGGCCGCTTGGGCAACCGATGGAAAAAACTTCTTGATGCTGGACTCGGCGCGGCAAGCAAATCGTAGTCTCACCCATTATAGTTAGATTATCTGACGAACTGCGGGTCACCGCTATACTCGACACATCACAGAAGGACTATCACGATTAATCGCCATCCCACCTCATGAACAACGGAGTTCACCCATTACTTCCTCATTACACCGTCAGTGAAGGAGCAGAAAGATGAAATTCCGCGCACAAGACGCCATCCTGATCCTTATTTCAGCGATCTTTTCCCTAGCGTTCTTCCCGCCCAAGTGGGCACTCGTTGTTTTCATCCTCCTTGTGCTCGTCGCCGTCGGGCTCAAGTACTGGAGTGAGCGAAAACAATAAACTAAGCGCCCATCTTCTGATTAGGTCTTTACCGACGTCCCCGCAGCTTCTCCATTTGCCGACGCTCTTTCTTAGTGGGACGGCCAGCACCACGATCCCGGCGCGGCATGGACGCAAGTATTTCGGGTGATGGTGGTGGCGGGGAATGGTCGATATAGCATTCTCGTGCTACGGCTGCGCCTACACGTTTGGTGGGAGTTTTGACGACTTCGACAATGAATTCCCGGTGATGTGACCATGCGCGAACAGTGTCGCCAGGGACGACTGTTTGTGCCGGTTTGATTTGTTTGCCGTTGACTTTGACGTGGCCAGCACGGACTGCGCCGGTGGCAGCGGTGCGGGTTTTGTATAGGCGGACAGCCCATACCCATATGTCGGTACGAACAGCGGAGGTGTTGTCCGCTGCGGAGCTGTGTTTCGTCGGTGACATGACCAGGTTTTATGTCCACGTATCTTCGTGCTTGAGGATTTTCATGACTTTGTAGCCATCCCATGCTCCAGCGGCAACGATGAGAATGCTGATAATGATGAAGAATGTCGAACTTGCTACTGCGCTGGTAATCAGCGCGATAATTCCGACACCGGCGAAAATGGCGCCGCGGGCGGAGTATTTTCTCACATCAGCTTTACGTTGTGCGGGTGAGGCTGCGACGTATCGATCAACCTGAGAACTCATGCTTACACTCTAGCGAAGAAATGGTCACCCGATTTTTGATAGTGCCCAGGGGACGGACAGGGGGTTTGGCATGCTCATGGCTGTTCCGAGTTCTTCTTGGAGAACTTGAGTGCGGCCTTCCTGCGCTACGTCGAGTGAGCTGAACACAGGGTCGTGGAGAAATGCCTCGCTTTTCCTGCGTAATCAATGACGAAAAGTTTGTCGAGACCTCGGAAGATGTCATAGTTTTCGGCCGATATTTCGTGGTAGAACGCCGAACTCTGGCCGCCAGAGCCGTCCCCTTGAACCGATTGAGGGATGGTGTATCCCATATTCGTTACAAATTGTCCCCGACCCGCCGAATCATCGTAAACAGCGGCTTTACCATCGTATGGCATGACGATGGCAGCCTTTTTGTTCTGGATGTCGGGGTGCTTGTCTCGGTATTTCTTAAAAGACTCCTTTACTTTTGCGATCAGCTTGCTTGCTTCCCCTTCCTCATCAACAGCTCTACATACTTCTTTAATCTGTTCATCCCAAGGAATTTCGTAGTCCTGGTACTTATCGGAGTGTGTTGCAATCGGCGCGATGGCAGAAAGACGCTGATGAGCTTGTTTATCTACTGCCGTATTGATCGCCATAATTAAAGACGGATTTTTGTGGGCAATCGTCTCAAGCACGGATGTTGAGAATGCTTCTTGAGTACTATCCAAGACGATGGGGAAATCATGAATATTCCGCGACTGTAAAGCCTCGCGCGTCCAACTGTTGAGAGCCTTCGGCTGAACACCGTACGAGGTAGTTATCACGGGGATAATTCCCAACGCTATAAGAGTGTCTCCATCACCCATTCCTACGGCAGCGACGCGGCTGTCTTTCCCCTTCGATCCTTTCTGGTTAGCTCCCGACGATTGTCCTGCGGAATCATCTGACGAATCTGAGGAACATGCAGCGAGCCCCCAACCCGCTGCCGCAATAAAGCTGGCTCCTGCGACACGAAGAAATGAGCGGCGGTTTATTCCCGGACGTCCGGGCTCGGGATCGGGCCGCCCAACACGACCGCCGGTTTTACTTGTCTGGTTTTGAGATGCGGACCCGTTCACAGCCGAACCGTCACTTTCTGGCAGCATGAGACCTTAGGTGGAACTTTCTCTCCATGTTATTCCGGTTTCATAGGCATTGAATACCCCTTGCGTTAATGCGGCTACTGCAGATACCACGGCATCGACATCGCTTGGGGAAACGACGACGTTGATCTGCGCGATGTTTCCGCTATCCCCGCTACCCTCGTTGCGCTGCGTTGAATTTGTATCCAGTGGATGTGCGTCCTCAGGCGCACCCGCCCCGTACACAGTGGGTTCTACTGACCAGTCATCGCTGCGGAGCGCCGATTCCACGCGGCCTGCGTCGGAAATCGAAACAATAAAGGTAATGCGTAAAGCACGACGACGTCGCGATGTCGGTGCTACAGATACTGTCTGCGCCACCGAATCTGAGTAGGCGCGCACCAGACCGCCCGCCCCCAGCTTGGTTCCACCAAAATATCGGACGACGACTGCGCACACGTTGGTAATTCCCGATTCGCGCAGGACATTGAGCATCGGCTGACCCGCCGTTCCTGCAGGTTCGCCGTCGTCGGAGGAACGCTCAACGAGCATCAGTGGTGCATTCACCTTGTCCGGCATGTCATCAGCTTCATCTGACGCCGCGGTAATAAACGCAGTGCAATGATGACGAGCATCGGGGTATGCCTTACGAATATTAGCAATATGCTTGCGCGCATCATCCTCTGAGTCAGCTCGCCGAAGATGACAAATAAAACGTGATCGTTTGATTTCCTGCTCAGTGGTGTAGTCCCGATAATCCCGCGGGACGACATACGACGGCTGGGTGCTCATAAGAATTTATTGTAAAGCTGGCCTGCTCGCTGAGAACTGACCTGCTCTCCCCGGCATAAATCCCCTACCCTAGATATATGGAAAACACCAGGCCCGCCCAATCCACCGAGACCACAACATCCCCGGAACGCTATTTCCGTTTGTGGTCGCCCGACGCCACCGCCGCACGTGTTCATGTGCGGCGCCTTCATGGACAACAAGACAGTTCCAGCTCACGCGGGCATAGTTCGTCGACACTTACCGCGTCGACTCCTACAGAATCCGACGGCATCACCAGTGACGCCGACACAGTGATCTATCCCTTGCATCGCACCGGGGAATGGTGGATCTCCGATATCCCGGCACAACCCGGTGACCGGTACGCCTTCTCCGTCACCACCGATCCCGCTGCCAGCGACGACACAGAGTCGGGCAAGGATAGCGATGCTATTGAATGGGTCGGGCCGTTTCCTGACCCGTGTTCCGAACGACAACCGGACGGCGTCCACGGATTCAGTGAAATATGGGAGCCCACATACGAATTCACCTGCACCCAGTGGCGTGGCCGCCCCTTGGAAGGATCCGTCCTCTACGAGCTTCACGTCGGAACTTTTACTCCCGAAGGAACATTCGACGGACTCATCGGGAAGCTCCCTTACCTCAAGGATTTGGGGGTAACGACGATTGAGCTCATGCCTGTCGCTCCGTTCGGAGGCACGCGGAACTGGGGTTATGACGGGACCAATTGGTTTTCCGTCCAAGAGTCATACGGCGGGCCGGATGGTCTGCGGAAATTGGTTGATGAGGCCCACCAGCATGGCATGGCAGTATGCCTTGATGTCGTCTATAACCATTTCGGCCCGGACGGATATTATGGCGGCGCGTTCGCGCCCTACACCTCAGGCGGTTCAACCGGGTGGGGCGAGGTAGTCAACCTCGTCGGTGATCATTCAGACACTGTCCGGCGCCTGATCATGGACGCGATCCGGCGCTGGTTCACCGAGTTCCGTATCGATGCTCTACGGCTCGACGCTGTTCACGCGTTCAACGACCCGGGTGCCCACCCGATCCTGGAGCAGATGAACGACGTGGCGCGGGACGTGACAGCCCGTACCGGTATTCCCCGCACGCTCATCGCGGAATCAGACCAAAATGATCCGCGGATCGTGAGCCCCGTCGCAGCCGGCGGCTATGGGTTGGCTGGCCAATGGTGTGATGATGTCCACCACGCCATTCATTCGGCGGTCTCCGGTGAACACCACGCCTACTATGGCGATTTCGGCTCTCCCCAGGTTCTTGCTACGGCATTAACCCGCGCCTTCTGGCATGATGGCCGCTATTCGCAGTTCCGTGGCCGGACGCATGGGCGGCCGATCCACCATGCGACACAACCCGCGTCGTCCTTTGTCACATATACGACGACTCACGATCAGACTGGCAACCGCGCCGCCGGCGACCGGCCGAGCATGAATCTCACGCCGGAGCAGCAAGTCGCAAAAGCAGCGCTTGTTTTCACTTCTCCCTACACGCCCATGCTCTTTGAAGGCGAGGAGTGGGGTGCCTCCACACCATTTCCGTTCTTTGCTTCGCATGAATCCGATGAACTTAATGAGTTGACCAAGGAGGGGCGCAAGCGCGAATTCGCACGCGCGGGATGGAGTGACGACGCCGTGCCTGACCCGTCTGCGCAATCAACATTCGACTCCGCGCGGTTAGATTGGGACGAGCTCACGGAGGGTTCTCATCAGGCCATCCATGATGCGTACCGGAAGCTGATCGCAATGAGGGAAGATTTCCCTCTCCTGCGCTCAGGGAACTTCGCGTCCATCTCAGTGTCCTGGCATGACGATAGCGGAAACCCTGCCGCGGCAGCTCACGGAGCCGATGTCAATGCCTCGGGAGCACTCTCAACCCCGCCGGTTGTCGACGAATCACCGGGACGCGGTAGGTGGATCCGGGTAGATAGGTTCTCTCCCGTCACGAATACGGCTGTCCCTGCCGGTGGGGGTAACACAGCATCGGCCCAGGCCGACGGAGAAAACGCCATATCTGCCTTCATCAACCTTGCCGACGAGCCAGCTGAGGTTCCACTCCCCCACGGCAGCGATATTAACGACTGGAATGTCATCTTCCGGTTTGGTGCGTCGGGAGGAAAAGAAGCGTCGTCACGAACGGACACGGCAACCGCTCCGGAGACGTCGGCCGAGGATAAAAGCGCTGGTAAAGACGAGAAAACACGCGTCACGCTAGCCCCTTGGGAAACGATCATTGTTGCGCGATAGGTCGGCACATTGAGCCAACACGATAGGCCAGCCCAGTAGGGGATATTCAGACTCCCTAGGTCAACACTGAAACTATCGACCTAGGGAGTTAGCCATTAGAAACGACTAGGCCACAATGCCAGCTCCCAACATGGCTTTCAGATCACCCATCAGAGAACTCGAACGGTCAACTCGCAGGTGGTTGCCCAGAACCATCATGGTGGAGTTGGCACCGTCGACAAGGGTCAAATAAACATCGGAGTCGCCCTTATTCTCGACTAAAACTTTCTTTAGCCGGGCAATATTCTCCTTAGTGCATTGGTCAGTGCGCATCTTCAATTTCAGCGGACTCCCTTTGCCACCACCATTGAGGCTCAAATCTGCTTGGGTGAGGTCATCACAAAAGACACTCATCCGGTCATCACGATATTTAATATGCGCCTTAGCTTTAATAATCGTGTCTTCCACAATGAGCGGTGCCACTAATGCATAGAGTTTATTGAAAACGAGGATATCCACAGAAGCGCCATTATGGTCCTCAATAGTGACAATGGCCCATGGCGAACCATCTTTCTTGGAGAAACGACGATCCACGGCGGAGATAATTCCGCCAATAACGATGTCCTGTTTATCCTTCAGCTCACCCGACAGCACGGTGGTCAGTGGCGTATCCGTCTGAGCAGCTAATGTCTCTTCATACCCGTCAAGCGGATGTCCTGAGACATACAACCCGAGCATTTCGCGCTCTAGAGCCAACTTATGCTTACGGTCCCATTCCTGGTCAGGAACCTCAATGGAAAAGGCCGAATCCTCTTCCTCAGCTTCCCCACCTAAACCAGCGAAAAGATCGAACTGCCCCTTATCCGCGGCCTTCTTAGTTGAAGTGACAGAATCGACCGCATCCTCATGGATCAAATAAAGACCTTTACGCGGGTGCCCCATGGAATCGAATGCGCCAGCTTTGATCAACGATTCCGTCACTCGTCGATTACACGCAATAGTATCGATCTTATTCAAATAGTCAGTGAAGTCTTTAAACGCACCTTTCTCCCGTCGCGTCGAGACAATCGACTCCACGACATCTTCACCAACATTGCGGACAGCGCCGAGACCAAAGCGAATATCTTTACCGACGGATTGGAACGTGTATTTCGACGAATTCACGTCGGGAGACAACACATCAATACCCAAATGACGGCAATCCGAAAGATAAATGGCAGACTTATCTTTCTTATCCGACACCGACGTCAAAAGAGCCGCCATGTATTCGGCTGTGTAATTTGCCTTCAAATATGCCGTCCAGAAGGACACTAATCCGTAACCGGCGGCGTGAGACTTGTTAAAGGCGTAACCAGCGAACGGAAGAATAACTTTCCACAGCGTATTAATAGCGTCGTCCGAATAGCCGTTCTCTTTCATTCCGGCTTCGAAACTGACACGCTCTTTCGCCAGAACCTCGGGCTTCTTCTTACCCATCGCTTTTCGGAAGCTATCAGCTTGGCCCGCGGAATAATTGGCTACCTTCTGCGAGATCTTCATGATCTGCTCCTGGTAGACAATCAGGCCGTAGGTCTCCGCCAGGATGTCCCGAAGCGGTTCCTCCAATTCCGGGTGAATCGGGGTTATCTTTTCACGCCCGTTCTTGCGGTCAGCGTAGGACCAGTGCGCACCCTCACCCATCGGGCCTGGACGATACAGCGCCAACGCCGCAACAATATCCGAGAATTCGGTTGGTCCCATGCGTTTGAGCAGCTCACGCATACCACCACTATCCAGCTGGAACACACCGAGAGTATCGCCGCGCGAAAGCAACTCATACGTCGGCTCGTCGACAACAGAAAGACCCTCAAGGTCGAGGTCCTCTCCCCTGTTTTCTTTGATGTTCTCGATGCAGTCGCCGATAACGGTGAGGTTTCGCAGCCCCAGGAAGTCCATCTTCAACAGGCCAATGGCCTCACACGCCGGGTACGGCCAACCAGTAATGATCGCCCCATCCTGGGCACGCTTCCACATGGGGATGTGGTCCAGCAATGGCACCGACGCCATAATCACAGCACAGGCGTGAACACCGGCCTGACGGACGACGCCCTCAAGACCCCGAGCCGTATCGAAAATCTTCTTCACATCGGGATCAGTTTCGATGAGCTGGCGAACCTCAGCGGCCTCACTATAACGGGGGTGCTCCGGATCGACGATGCCGGACAAAGGAATGTCCTTCGCCATGATCGGCGCCGGCAGGGCCTTCGTAATCCGCTCCGCCATTTGGAAACCCGGTTGCCCGAAATGTGCGCGAGCAGAGTCTTTCAACGCCTGCTTCGTCTTCACTGTGCCGAAGGTAATAACCTGAGCGACCTTGTCTTCTCCCCAGTTATCTGCTGCGTAACGGATCATCTCACCACGGCGACGATCGTCGAAGTCGATATCGATATCAGGTGCCGACGGACGCTCAGGATTAAGGAATCGCTCAAACAACAATCCGTGCTGGAGCGGATCGATATTCGTAATGGTCAACGCATACGCGACCAGCGACCCTGCAGCTGAGCCACGGCCGGGCCCCACACGAATACCGACCTGGCGCGCGTGCTTGATCAGATCGGCCACGACGAGGAAGTAACTGGGGTAACCCTTAAAATCGATGACTCCGATTTCGTACTTGGCTCGGTCGGTGTATTCCTGTGGGACGGGCTGACCCTCGAAGCGCTTTTTCAGGCCTTGTTCAACTTCGTGAGTTAGCCACGACGTCGGCGTGTAGCCTTCCGGGACGTCATACTTTGGCATCCGGTCGTGGGTGTGGGGTTCCCAAATTTCGCTGTAATCCCCGACGCGCTCAGCGATAAGCAAGGTGTTATCGCACCCACCGGGGACCATGTCGTCCCACGTATCTCGCATCTCCCGGGCCGATTTCAGGTAGTAGCCGTCACCGTTGAAGGCAAAGCGGTTACCGCCTTGGTCCAAGGTGGGTTCGTTCATCGTCGAACCCGTTTGCACACAGAGCATCACTTCGTGTGACCGGGCCTGATCCTTGGTGACATAGTGGCAATCGTTCGTCACCAGCGGAGGAATGTTGAGCTTTCGGCCAATTTCTAACAACTCATTACGGACCCTCTGCTCGATCTCGATGCCGTGGTCCATGAGCTCGAGGAAATAATTGTCTTTCCCATAAATGTCCTGCCATTTGGCGGCCGCTTTGAGCGCTTCGTCGAACTGCCCAAGCCGGAGGCGGGTTTGGACTTCACCCGACGGGCACGCCGTCGTGGCAATGATCCCTTCGGAATGCTCTGCGATCAGCTCGGCATCCATGCGAGGCCATTTACCAAGCTGCCCCTCATAGGACGCCATCGAGGACAGGTAAAAGAGGTTTTTCAGTCCGGTGGCATTCTCCGCGATCATCGTTTGGTGCAGGTAGGCGCCCGAGGCCGACACGTCGTCACGCTTCTGGTGGGCTTCACCCCACCGAACGCGCTTTTTATTAAAGCGGGAGTCGGGGGCCATATAGCATTCGACGCCGATAATGGGCTTGATGTCGTTCGCCGTCATGGCGCGGTAGAAAGCGTCGGATCCGAACATGTTGCCGTGGTCGGTCATTCCGACTGCCGGCATGTTCTGCCGTTTTACTTCATCCACCAGCAGGTCAACCTTGGCCATTCCGTCGAGCATTGAATACTCGGTGTGGTTATGCAGGTGAACAAAGGAAGAATTGGCCATGTTCGCGATCATAGGGGGCATTTCTAGCGTGGTCGAGTGTCCAGGTCAGGGCATTTTTGTAGCGACGTCACCCGCGTCGATAGGTCTTCTCTCTGGAGCATTTGCCGTCTTTTCGAGAAAAACCGCACGCTCTACTCCAAGAACCGTTAATGTGACTGCTATCACTTCACAGTTTCCGTCTCAGGGCCGTCACTGCACCGTGAGCGTCTTTCCAACGCACGGTCTGCGAGAGGCTCCCGACGGTAGAGCACACACGTACACCATCGACCCGTGAAAGCAACCCGAACGAAAGCAGGGCGTCATGAACTCCCCGAAATCAACACCGTCCTCGTCGCAATCGAATAGTGAAGCATCAACGCGATTGTCCAACGCGTTCACTGCAGCAAAGCGTCGGTTAAACTCTGCCTTCTCTGCAGCAGACGATGCCACGGAGCGCGCGCGGAAAAGCGGCGGAGTCATCGTCGAGACGATGAAAGATGGTTTACGACCCAGTGCTCCACAAAGCAGTGTCTATCACCATAACTATGGCGTTCCTCAAAAGGTGCGCGAGGCCGTTGCACGCTACAGTGCTCCGCTCACGGTGCTGGACTTGGATGCTTTCCGTGCCAATGCCGAAGACATGGTGACGCGATCCAATGGCACACCGATACGTGTGAGCAGCAAATCTCTCAGGATGAAGAACGCCATCAAGGAAGCCCTCGCTCAACCGGGGTTTTCAGGTGTGCAGGCCTATTCACTCCAGGAAGCCATTTGGCTGGTGAAAGAAGGAGTAACAGATGACGTACTCATGGGTACCCCATCCACGGATAAAGATGCCTTGCACGAGATTGCTAACGACGAACACCTCGCACGCGCCATCACACTAACTGCGGATTCGCCCGAGCACCTCAATTTTCTCGATTCGGTGACCGATCCGGAAAACCGCCATGAACTCCGCATCTGTTTAGATGTCGATGCTGCCCTCGTGATTGGGCGCGGCATGTACATCCCCGGGCTGTCTTCGGGAGAAGCGACAAAACTGTGGACAACGCAGCCCATTGACAAGGACTTTTCGCTCCGAATCGGAGCACTCCGCTCTCCCATCCATGGAATCCGCGACGCGCAATCCTTCGTCAAAGAAATCTGGGGCCGAAAGAACATGAAGGTCGTCGGAATCCTTGCCTTCGAAAGCCAAATTTCCGACGAAGGCGACGCGGGAACTGGGGTCAGGCCGACGATACGACGAATCATGCAGTCACTGTCCCGCGGTGAAATTGCGAGCCGACGACAAGAAATTGTCAATGGTGTCGATTTCGCCCTGATGTCCGCGGGCCTCGATCAGTTAGAGTTCGTCAACGGTGGCGGCACCGGCTCACTGGACTCGACGGGAACGGAAAGCGCTGTGACGGAAATTGCCGCCGGTTCCGGGCTTATCGGCCCTGGCCTACTCGATCATTTTCGCAGTTTCCAACCCCACCCGGCCTGCTGGTTCGTATTACCCGTTATCCGACGCCCCGGCAAAGGAATCATCGTCGTGGCTGGCGGAGGGCGTGTCGCGTCGGGAACCCCTAGCCACGACAAACTCCCTGTCATCGACTTCCCCACAGAACTGGAATTCGCTCCACGAGAAGGTGCCGGTGAAGTCCAAACTGCACTGATCGGCCCCGCCAGCGATGGCTTGGCCATTGGCGACAAGGTCTGGCTCCGTCATGCCAAAGCCGGAGAGGCGATGGAATGGACGAACTCGGTTCTAGTGGTATCCGGCGGAGAAGTCGTCGATACATGGACGACGTATCGCGGTGAAGGTTTCGCTTTTTAGGTAAAAGGCCTTCACCCGAAGGCCCCTTCCCGCGAAAATTACGACGACGCGGCACGCACGCGATGTGCCCGTTTTCGTGACATCAAGGCCAAGTCTGTGACGAAGAATCCAACGCTAATCCAAATAATGATGAAACCGAGCCACCGGCCAAGGCTGAACGATTCCTGTGTCACGAAAACGGCCCACAGCATTTGCAAAACGGGAGTGAGATACTGCAACATTCCCAAGGATGTCAGTGAAATCTGCTGGGCCGCGTACCCAAAAAGTAGCAAGGGCACAGCTGTGACGATCCCGGCTGTCATCAGTAATAAGGTGTGGCCGATTCCCTCTGAGGTGAATGTTCCGTCGTGTCGCTGCCCCAAAACGAGCAAATATACGATCGCGACTGGAGCAATACATAACGTTTCACACGTTAGAGAAATCATTGGGGTCAGGGGAACTCGTTTTTTCAGCAAGCCATAGAAGCCAAAACTGAACGCAAGGGCCAACGAAATAACGGGAGGATGTCCCAGGTCAACGGTGAGAACAGCGACCGCTACCACGGCAATTCCGACGGATAGCCACTGCAGCAGACGGAGCCGTTCCGCCAAGAAAAATACCCCAAGAAGAACACTGACTAGCGGGTTAATGAAATAGCCCAGCGCGGCATCGGCGACGTGGTCCGAATTGACCGCCACAATGTAGGTTCCCCAGTTCACTGCAATGAGCATCGCGGCAGCGAACACCGTCGCCCATACTCGCCAAGGAATCCTTAGTAGTTTCTTGAACTGTCCGCTGAACAGCACAATGGCGAGCATGAAAACGAGGGTCCATACAAATCGGTGCGCCAAGATTTCCAGAGGCGACGCCGGTTTGAGAAGAGGAAAGAACGCGGGGAACAATCCCCACAACACGTAACATGCCCAGGCCCATAACACGTGAATGATGGTAGCGGAGACCTAAGACTCTTTACAGACCACGATCACCAGTGGGTGAAGGAAGAGTAATGGGGTTCACATCATCCTGGGATGTCGCCGAATCTTGAGACGAAGCCGGGGTATCCTCAAGGCCCGCGATAGCAGGATTCCTTACTCCGATCCGTCCCCACACGGCATCGGAAGGCAGCGCTTCCACAGCAAACGTCTTCTTGCGGATAGCCCGAAGCTGATCCAATGTCCCATACACAATGACACCGGGGATCTCGTCGTCGTTGGACGTGTCTTCGAGCTCATTGGCCCACTGCACCTGGTCAGAAAATAGTTTCTCCAGCGGATACCCGGGAGTCGGATTAGGAATTCCGGAAACCACCCCCGGCCCTACCAACACAGATCCCACTCTGACGTTGCTACCGTCCAAGGCTTCCGCTGCTTTGGCGGGCGTCGTAGGCGGATTAAAGGTCACCAACGCCCAGTGTTTGCTATCTTTCGCTCCCCGACCGGACGACTCCTGGTGCCCCGCACTATCCGAACCGTTATCCGCTTTGCCACTCTCAGCGGTCTCAAACTGCAGCGTCGCATCCGAGCGCTGTTGATACTGCGACATCGTTTCATCCTCGGGGCCAAGTGCGTCGCCATTGATCGCCATGGTCGATGAGGTGGTATCCGGACGGACCATCATAATAATAAAAACGGTCACCAACAGTCCGACTGCCACTAGGGCAGCAATATTCCACCCCATGCTGCGCTCACCAGCAACCTTTGCAGGGCTGACCTCCGACGTCTGATCCCGACGCTGGCCTGAGACTTCAGATAACGGCTCTTTAGCGACGGAATTGGGGCGTTGAGCTCCCCAGTTAATACGGCTTGTCGACGAGGAAAAAGCGGTCGACGAAAATGACGAGGAAACGGTCGACGAAGGAGTCGTCGACGGAGACGAGGCGGATTGAAACGACGAGGATGAAGGCTGCGTAGATGGAGAAGCACTAAACGATGACGACTCATTGGCCTTCACGGAGGAACGTGACGACGACCGCCCCGCACCTGGAACCCATGACGCCGATCCAGAACGTCGCGAGGTGGATCCACGACTGTGCCGGTTGTGACTGCGTGGGTCATAGCTATGACGGTTGTGGCTATCCATCAAGCATCCCGTTATCACGCCGGAGCGTGGTTAAAGCGTGATCCAAATCCGCAGGATACGGGGATTCCACCACCATGTAATGGCCATCAGGATGGGTAAAACCTAGCGAAACCGCATGGAGCCACTGCCGTGACAGGCCCAAATGCTCCGTCAACTTCGGATCAGACCCATACATCGGATCACCGCAACACGGGTGATGCAGCGCAGAAAAGTGGACGCGGATCTGATGCGTCCGCCCCGTTTCGAGATGAACCGACACCAACGTCGCTTCCCGAAAAGCTTCCATAGTCGAATAATGCGTCACCGCTCGTTTGCCATCTGAACGGACAGCGAACTTCCACCCTGCACCAGGATGCCGAGCGATAGGCGCATCAATCGTGCCCACCGTCGGATCCGGATGTCCTTGGACCAGGGCGTGGTACGTCTTATCGACGGTGCGATCCCGAAACGCCTGCTTGAGCAGCGAATATGCCCGCTCCGACGCCGCAACAATCATCACCCCGGACGTACCTACATCAAGACGCTGGACAATGCCTTGCCGCTCCGGCGGCCCCGACGTCGACACGCGGAATCCAGCGGCACGGAGTCCTGAGGTCACGGTCGGTCCATCCCACCCCATCGTTGGATGAGCAGCCACCCCCACCGGCTTATCAACGACGATGACGTCGCTATCGCTGTACAGAATGTCCATGCCCTCGACCTCACGAGCAGGCTCATCTGCGATCGACCGCGACTCCGGCAGAGTGACATCCAACCACGAATCCGTCGTCAAACGATCGGACTTCGACGCCGGAACACCGTCGATAAGAATGTCTCCCGATGATGCGAGATCGGCAACAACCGTGCGAGATAGGCCGAGCAACTTTGACAAGCCCGAATCGACGCGAAGACCATCGAGCCCCACGGGAACAGGCATGCGCCGAGAATCACGCATTATTTCACTCACCTACCTATTATTGCGCTTCTCTCTGTCTACCACCGAAGAGAACCCCAGCAATATAAAGCACCACACCAATGGTGATCGCCGAATCTGCCAGATTGAAAATTGCGAAACGACCCACCGAAATGAAGTCCACCACGTGCCCGACACCGAAACCGGGACTCCGAAACAGGCGATCCAGAAGATTACCCAGCGCACCGCCACCGATCAGACCGAAAGCTAGCGTTTCCCACCTCGCCTTCATGCGTGGTGCCCACACCAGCACGGCAATGACGGCGAGGACCTGGATCACGGTGAACACGATCGTTGCACTGCTGCCCATACTAAAGGCTGCCCCCGAATTACGGATGAGGTACAGACGAAAACCCGGAATGATCGTATACGCGTGTCCGGGTGTAAGAACCACCACAAGGAGCGATTTCACCAGTTGATCAACAATCGCCACCGCCGTCACGATGCCCAGGACAATCCATCGATTCACGCAGACCATAGTAACGGAGTGTCGCCCTATCACCCCATGCCGCTACGTCATGTCCAGGGTCGTCGGTAAAATTGACGACGTGAATGTCATGCTCCGTCGAATCGCTGCCGCTGGAAGTGCCGTACTCCTCTTATTCGCGACAGGTTGTGGATCAGATAGTAACGATGCGAAAAAAGAGAATTCCGCCACCGTGAACCTGGAGGCAACCGTCGTCACTGTGACAAACCCGGGGGAACAACCGCAGTCAAAGCTCACATATGACCTCAGTGACTCTGACCAGCACGGAACGATGGACGTGACACAAGGGTTCGGGCAGGAAACCAATGCCGACAAGGTGCCGGACGTGACGTCTACGACGATGACACTGCCCTACACTGCGAAACGCGACACCATCACACTCGGAAAACCAACTGGGTCTAACGACAAGCTCAATTCCGATATCGCGACCGCCCAAGGGTTCACGCTGAAGACGAATAATTCCCCCACCGGCATTAAGTCTGGAGCAACCTTCACTGCCCCTGAGAAGGCGACAGAAACTGCGCGCGCCTCCATTGAACGCGCGCTCACGCAATACCTCTCTACCCCCGTCGTGTTCCCCGCTAATCCGGTGGGAATCGGGGCTCAATGGGACGTCCGGATTAAAGTAAACGACCCTTCACCTGCCGTGAAGACGATTACCTACACCCTGAAGAAGCATGACGGCAATACCGTCGAACTCGACGCCAGCGTTCAACAACGCCCTAGCACTACGTCCCTTTCGCTATCGGAAGCACCTGATGTGCCCTCCGGTACGAAGGGCTCGCTGGATGTCAAAGACTCGTCAACCAGCACTCACGTTGGCAAAGTCACTGTTGACCTGACAAAACCGATTCCGGTCAAGGGCTCCATCGACACCACGACGATCACGACCTATGCCGGCGACACCAGCGGACAGTCTGACGACAAGTCGCCCGCACCCGAGAAAAACTCAACGGCGAGCGGGACGTCGATCGTTCAGAAGAATCAGCGCGCGATGACGTGGAAGTAGGTTACCCATCATGCCAGTTCCAGCTAGCACACCCGACGACGCGACCGCGTCACAACAGGAGACGTCCGCTCAGCCCTCTGCCACGCCCCCGCGCATCGTTATTCTCGGCACCGGGGGCACAATTTCCTGCACCCACGACTCGTCCGGGGCGCTGGTGCCAACCTTGTCGACACAACAACTCGTCGACCCGGTAGTTCAACGCTTTGAGAGCAACGTCATCGTTGAAGCGCGTGATATCGCACAGCTCGACAGCTCCTCAATCACATTCGACGATTACGACACCATCAACGCGGCTATCAAAGAAGCGCTCAGCGACCCTGAGGTCACCGGCGTCGTCGTCACGCACGGAACCGACTCGATGGAGGAATCAGCCATCGCGGCTGACATTGTTCACAATGATTCCCGTCCGGTCATTTTCACTGGTGCACAACGGCCCGCCGACCACCCCGAGGCCGACGGGCCCGGAAACTTGTTCGAGTCAATTGTCATCGCAACAGATAATTCTGCTCGCGACATTGGAGTGCTCATCGTCTTCGGACATGCGGTCATTCCCGCACGTGGAGCGGTGAAATGGCACACATCCGATCCGCTTGCTTTTGCGACCAACGCACCCGATGAACCACCGCGGCCGCGCCCGTTGCCCAAGGTCACATTCGCAGGGCATCGTGTCGACATCATCCCGGCATACCCTGGAGCCGACGCCACCCTGTTGAACGCGGCTATCGACGCCGGCACCGAGGGACTCGTTATCGAAGGCATGGGCGCGGGAAATGTCGGCGACGCCTTGGCGACGGCGATCACATCCGCGCTGAAACAAGGAATTCCTGCCGTGATGGCGAGCCGTGTCCCGCGAGGGAACGTCAATCCCTTATACGGTGGCGACGGAGGTGGACTGACTCTCTCTCGGCAGGGTGTTATCGGTGCCGGATGCGTTCATGCTGGTCAGGCGCGAATTATCCTTGCTGCGGCCATTGACGCTGGGGTTCATCCGCAAACGCTATTTGACGTGTGATCATTCACCATCAACTAGCTCTAGCCAGTCGCCCCACTCAAGGCTATCGATGGGATCTGCACGAGTGAGCTCCGGCGTATCGACTGGAAAACTTCGTACTGGCCCTTTCCCCGTCGTGCGCGTTTCGAACCGAACACTCACCACGCCATGTCCCGAACCTTGGACCCACCCGTGACCGTACTCAGGATGATAAACATCGATCGTCGCAGGCCACACAGATGTTTCCGTGTGGGACGCATCCGTCGGAGCACCATCGAACCCAGATTTCTCCGAGTCCTCTTCCGTCGAGGCATCCACGAGTTCGTCACTATCAACGGAGGCCGTCGGAGTATTCGCCGCTGACACAACTCCTGCTTCGAAATCACTATCAGCCTCCGTAAGGGCTCGATAGTCTGCTCCCTGTGACGGATCGAGATCCGGGAACAATGCTTCCTGACGAGCAGATTCCAGCCCCGACAGGGACACTCCAACCAGGCGAACCGCACCAAAAACAGCAGGATCGTCGGCGAGGCGGCTGGCCACGCGGTACAGCACGTCCCAATCCGTCGTCGAAAATGGAAGGGTTTCTGACCGTGTGTGCTGCTCGAAATCGGCACGCTTAAGTTTGACCGTCACCGTGCGGGCCCCACGACCATCATTCATGAGACGACGGTGAGCCTTCGTCAAGGCCGCACGTATGCCTTCGTCCACCCCATCCAAGGTGGTGACGTCGTCGCTGAACGTCGATTCCGACGACACTTGCTTCGCTTCCGCCCGCGGCGCAACAGGGCGTGGATCATGGCCCTGAGCAAGCAACCACAAGGCTGGCCCATTTGTTTTCCCCAACGTCATTTCCACATCGGTTCTGGACATACGAGCAAATTGCTCGATCGTCCTCACCCCAATGTCGGCCAATTTAGCTTCCGCTACCGGGCCAATTCCCCACAGCTTTCGCACCGGCAGCGGATCGAGAATAGCGTGCTGGTCCTGCACCGGAATGACAAAGGTTCCATCGGGCTTGGCCAAACCCGACCCTATCTTGGCGAACTGCTTCCCAGCTCCGGCTCCCACCGACGACGGCAGCCCGGTTTCCTCCCTAATGCGCTTCCTTAGATGTCCAGCCCATTTGCGCACTTCATCGGGAGTGGCGCCACTGAGTTCGTCCGGCTCCATGAAGGCTTCGTCCACGCTGAGCTGCTCAATCAGCCCGGCCTCTTCGCGAAGAATCTCCATCACCCGTCGGGACGCGGTTTTATACACATCAAAACGCGGCCTCACGGTGATCCCGGAGTACCCGACTAAGCGACGGGCACGCATCATGGGCATCGCGGAGTGCACACCGAACACGCGAGCTTCATAGGAGGCTCCGGCGACGACCCCACGACCAGACACTCCGCCCACTAATACTGGGCGGCCACGCAGCGTCGGCCGGGTTAATTGCTCACACGAGGCAAAGAAAGCATCCATGTCGATATGGAGAACCCACCGATGCTGGGTGGCATCGTCGTGCGTGGTGTTCACCATATCTCTACAGATGTCATCCCTTCTGACTAAAGCCACTCGCCCGGTATGAGAGCGCTCTTATGCCCGTCGACGCTATGACGCGTCGGAGTTGTCGCGTCGAAGATCAACCGCCACCGAGGCAAAGCAGCCATCCGACAAATCTGTGGCCTCAGACGGAGCCTCCGATGCGGCCTTGATCTCCACCGAGGTCGCCAACACTTCAGAGGCGATGGTGTCCTTCTGGGACTTCACCATATCGACCTTGTCGTCGGGGACGTACATCGTCAACGCGATGCGGTCAGAGACGTTCAGCCCTGCCTGTTTGCGGGCCTCCTGAATTCCGCGAATCCGGTCGGCCGCCCAGCCTTCGACTTCGAGTTCCGGCTTCATCGTGGTGTCGATGACAACCAGGCCCTCAGTTCCTTCGATTTCAGCAGTCGTGTCTGGGTTCACTGCAACGAGACGACGCGTGAATTCGTCGGGCTTGAGCTCAATACCGTCGGCGCGAAGAACGTCTCCGTCAACGGTGTAGTCACCCGCCTTCACTGCCTTGATCGCCTTCTGGACATCTTTGCCCAGACGGGGGCCGGCAACGCGAGCGTCGACAACAGCTTCAAAGCGTCCCACGGAATTAACATCGTCGGTCAAGATAACATCCTTGACATTGACTTCATCGCGAATGATGTCCGCAAATGGCTCCAAGGACGACGAATGAGGCATTGCAACGGTCACCGACAGCAAGGGCAACCGGTTACGCAAGTGATGGGCCTTCCGCAAAGACGACGCCGCCGAGCACGCGGACCGCACACCATCCATAGCCTTGACCAAGTCAGGATCCGATGGGATGGCATCAGACGACGGCCAATCAGCCAGGTGCACCGAACGCCCACCAGTCAGGGCACGCCACAGCACCTCCGAGAGCATCGGCAACAGTGGCGCAGTCACACGGGTCAGCGTTTCCAGCACCGTATACAGCGTATTAAAGGATTCCGGCTTGACTGTATCTCCAGCCCAGAAACGATCACGTGACCGACGCACATACCAGTTGGTCAGCGCATCGCAGAACCAGCGCACCTCATCCGTCGCGCGCGCAACGTCAGTATCGTCCAAAGCCTTCGTGACTTCGTCGATAGTGTCATGCAATTTAGCGAGGATATACCGGTCCAGAACATTCGTCGACGACGTCGACCACTCCGCCGGTTTCGAGGCGTACAGAGCAAGGAACGAATACGCGTTCCACATTGGGAGCATCGCCTGGCGCACGCCCTCACGGATACCTTCCTCGGTGACGATCAGGTTTCCGCCGCGAAGGATCGGCGACGACATCAAGAACCAACGCATCGCATCCGACCCGTCGCGGTCGAACACTTCGTTGACGTTCGGATAATTGCCCTTCGATTTGGACATCTTCAAACCGTCATTACCCAGGACAATTCCGTGGGCGACGACGCGTTTGAACGCTGGCCGATCAAACAGCGCTGTTGCCAACACGTGCATCGTGTAGAACCATCCGCGCGTCTGGCCGGAGTATTCCACCACGAAATCCGCCGGAGCATGCTTTTCAAACCATTCCTGGTTCTCAAAGGGGTAATGAACCTGGGCGAAGGGCATCGATCCTGACTCAAACCAGCAGTCGAGAACTTCTGGCACGCGGTGCATCGTCGACTTGCCCGTCGGATCGTCCGGGTTGGGGCGAGTCAGCTCGTCAATGTAGGGGCGGTGCAGCGACTCCGGACGTGTCCCGAAATCTCGCTCGAGTTCGTCAAGTGAACCGTAGACGTCGACACGCGGATACTCCGGGTTATCCGAGACCCATACGGGGATGGGTGAGCCCCAGTACCGATTTCGGGAGATGTTCCAATCGCGGGTACCTTCGAGCCACTTCCCGAACTGCCCGTCGCGAATATGCTCTGGGAGCCACTCAACTTTTTCGTGGTTGAGCTCGACCATGCGGTCGCGGAACTTCGTCACTGACACAAACCACGACGGCAATGCCATGTAGATCAGTGGCTGGCCCGACCGCCATGAGTGCGGATACGAGTGCTCGATCGTCTGATGGCGCACGATACGCTTGGCCTTCTTTAAGTCCTTGATGATTTGCTTGTTCGCATCAAAGACCAGTTGGCCTTCATAATCCGGAACCTCAGACGTGAACTTCCCGTCAGCATCCACGGGGATAACCAGCGGGATATCAAACTGGTTCGTCGTGTTCATATCGTCTTCACCAAAAGCCGGAGCCTGGTGAACGATACCCGTACCATCTTCCGTCGTGACGTAATCCGCCGGGAGGATCTGGAACGAGTTCGGATTATCTTTGAAGTAATCGAAGATCGGCTCATAGGTCAGGCCGACGAGGTCGCTCCCCGGGTGAGTCGAGAGGACTTTATAGTCCTTACCCAGTTCTTTCTTGTAGGCCCCGACGAGGTCTTCGGCTAGCAGAACGCGTTGACCTTCGAACTCGTCAAGCCCGGTGCTGCCCACCTCAACCTCGACGTAGGTCACATTTGGATTAACAGCCAGCGCCAAGTTCGACGGCAGCGTCCACGGCGTCGTCGTCCAGGCAAGGGCCAAGGCGCCGACCAGACTGCCGTCGGCACTAGTCCCCTCTTTCACCCCGGTGATCGGGAATGTCACCGTAACGGTGGGATCTTGACGCAGCTTGTACGAATCGTCGAGGCGAGTCTCCTGATTTGACAGTGGCGTGTGCTCAGCCCACGAGTACGGAAGGACGCGGAACCCCTGATAGATGAGCCCTTTGTCGTAGAGAGTCTTGAAGGCCCACATCACCGACTCCATGAAGTCGAGGTTCATGGTTTTGTAGCCATGCTCAAAATCGACCCACCGAGCTTGCCGGGTGACGTACGCTTTCCATTCCTCGGTGTAGCGAAGGACGGACTTCGCGCAGTAGTCATTAAAGGCTTCGAGCCCCATCGACTCGATTTCGCCTTTGTCCTTGATGCCTAGCTGCTTTTCTGCCTCAAGTTCGGCGGGGAGACCGTGGCAATCCCACCCGAAGACACGGGCAACTTTCTTGCCGCGCATCGTCTGATACCGGGGGATGATGTCCTTAACGTATCCGGTGAGCAAGTGCCCGTAGTGGGGCAAACCATTCGCGAAGGGAGGGCCGTCGTAAAACACATACTCCGGGGCATCATCGCGCTGGCTAATTGATTCTTCAAAGGTGCGATCTTTCTTCCAAAAATCAAGCACCTTGGGTTCCATATCGGCAAAGCGTGTAGATCCCTCTGCTAGATCGACACGCGGGTATGCGCCACCCGCAGGAGTCGCATCCTCCGGGTTCCTGGGAGAATCAGACTTTGTCTCCGACGTCGACATGTTATCGGTCACCCTGGCTCCTCTTATCTAGGCTGTCATAACAACGAATGACGTAGCGGAGCCGATGGAACGGGTACCTGTGGAAGGCGAACCGCGCTTCATCGAGCTCAGCATTGCTCGGCCAGGGACGCTCACGCGCGGTACCACCCTGATTGGATATGGCCTTACCACGGACCATATCCCACTCATTAACGACGTTGACGGTGCCGAACCGCTCGGTTCTACTGGGGCACCACATCTGCACTGCTATGACGATGAGAATCGCCACCACAGTGCGGTTCTGGTACCTGTTCTTCCGAGTCGCTCCCCGGAGATAGCCGGATCATAGCGGACGAACAAAACTATACGGGATTATCGATGATGCTAAAAATTTACAACCGGGAACGCGCGTTCGTTATTCCCCGGTCACGGATTTACCGCTCTTCCCAGCGCGCTCTTTTCGTTTAACGATGATATCGATGATGACGATAAGAACTCCTATAGCTCCTACCACGATGCAGGCTATTGCCCACGCTTTTGATGCCAACACCAGGGCAAGAACGAGAAAGGCAAAAGCCACAACGGCTAGAAGCAGAGCTAATACGGTCATAACCACATCCTTCGTTTGTCACCAGCCTAGCAAATCCAAATAAGACAAAAATTAACCCACCGCGGGAAACTAGCCCGCAGTGGGTCGATGAAACGAAGGGAACTACCTAGTCATTGGACTCGAGCTGGCCGGCGGGTGCCGCAGAACCACGTGAGTTCAAATCCTCCAACTGGGATTCGAGGAAGGTCTTCAGGCGGGTACGGTATTCGCGCTCGAAGGTGCGAAGCTCTTCGATACGAGCCTCCAGAGCTTCCTGCTGCTTCTTGACGGTGGTCATGATCTCTGCGTGCTTACGCTCGGCGTCGCTACGCAGCTGATCTGCCTTCTCTTGAGCCGACCGGACCTGAGCCTCCGACTGTGCGGTGGCGTCGGAAATCATCGTCTCCGACTTCTGCTTAGCATCTGCCACCATGGCCTCGGACTTCTGGCGAGCCTCGGCGATCATAGAATCCGACTTCTGCTTAGCGTCGTTGAGCTGGCTCGTCGAGCGGGACTCTGCATCGGCCAGCGTGCGCTTCGAGGACTCGTCAGCGTCGGAAATGGTCTTGTTGGCTGCGGTACGAGCCTCATCCAGCATGGACTGGGATTCCTGACGGGCGTCGTTGGTGAGACGATCCGCCATCTCCTGGGCCAAGCTTAGGACGCGAGCTGCCTGCATGTGAGTCTCTGCCGTGGCCTCGCCGGTCTCGCTGTCGGTACCGGGGACCGACGACGCAGCCTGCGCGGGCTGTTGCGGCTGGCTTTGCTTCTCAGACTCGAAGCGAGCCCGAGCATCTGCCTCGGCCTGCTTGCGAGCCTCAACCAACCGTGCTTCGTACTCGGCTTCAAGGTTCTGGCGAACTTTCTGCTCAATGTCTCGGCGGAGCGACTGTTCCAGTTCACTGCGAACCTGGTTCTCAATCTCCGCACGGAGAGCGCCCTCATCAACCGAGGACCCAGCACTTGGTGCCGATGCTGCAGACGATGAAGCAGCATCACGAGACTCTGTCGAGTTGCTTTCTACGGCACTCTTGAGTTCAGAGTTTTCATCAAGCAGCTCACTGAGAGTGTCTTCGACAAGGTCGAGGAACTGGTCAACCTCATCCTCGTTGTAGCCACGCTTGCCGATCGGCGGCTTGCTGAACGCTACATTATGCACATCAGCGGGAGTCAGCTGCATGGAAATTCCCTTCACTTTCATACGGAAAGCCAACCGCCGTCCACCACACGCGGTGGACTCGGATACCATCCCGAGTTTCTATCTGTCTCTGGAAACGCAGTTGTGAGATCTACTTTAACTTCATTGATAACGCTTTACACGTTACATCGCCGAGAAATGTTCTGATCACAACAGCCCCGGCAACCTCAGCAGCTCGTAGCTACTACCGATTAGCCGTTGCTATCTACTGCGACCCCAAAATATTCGATTAACGTCGTTAGTCTACCGCACTATAGCGCATATAGCGTATCAAGTGTCCCAATTTTTTCGCCAGTTTCACGAAAAGCTGGCCACTCGTGCGGAATTAGTACAAGCCGAACACGCCCGTCGGTCGAAATATCATCGCAATAACTTCCAGCGCGAAGAACAAAACGAGGACTGATAAGTCCAGGCCCACGCCGCCCCCAAGGTTGAGGGGAGGAATGAGTTTTCTCAGGGCTTTGACCGGCGGGTCTGTGACAACAAAGAAAGGCTCCGCGGCCAAGGCAAACCACCGCGGAGGCCGCCAAGACCGGGAGAAACTGGCGATCATTTCAACGACGATCCTGACGATCAGGATGAAAGAGTAAATCCGCGCGATCGTATAGATAGTAAGCGAAAGAGCAGTCACACGTGTCCTTTACCGCATTAACAGATAATTTCGATTCAGCGTACCGGACGGACGAAGCTTAGAGAGAGTCGGACTCTTTCAGCTGCTCTTTCTGCTCGTCATCCAACCTGACGCCTTTCGGAATCAGCGCAAACTTGCGCGGAGTAAGTTTCTCGGTCCTCGCGTCGAGCGCAATCTGAATCCCCGCGGCAAAGTCGGCAACACGCTGCGCCTGGGACTTTTCCATCGCGGATACGTCGTACACGACGATGTCGCCATTGCGGAACGCCTCCCCAATTTGGCGGGCTTGCCGGAACGAGGCCAGGGTTATCCGCACAATCTCGGGCTCACGAGGTGTCTCTGTAGTCGTCCCCCGGGATTCCAGCGTCGAGGAGGAGTAATAACGGGATCCACCGTAGCTACTCCCCGACCGATAACCATAGGAATCGCGGGAATAAGAGTCGGCGTGGCGCTCACGCTCTACGGGGCGATCGTCGTAATCGTCGTAGTCCTCGTAATCATCGTCATAATAACTATCGCGTTTATAGTCTTCTACAGGCTGAAGGCCGAAGAATTCTTTCACTTTATCCATTGAGCCGGCCATAGTAAGAGTCCTTCCTCCGTTGATATGCTCACAAAGTTACTGGCCTAGAGCCAAGAATAGCTGTTCCGACACGCACAACTGTTGATCCGGCCGCAATCGCATTTTCTAGATCGCCCGACATCCCGGCCGACAAACCCCCGCGACCTCCGTGCTTCTGGCGAATGGCCTCAGATAATTCAGAAGCGCGGGCAAAGACCTGTGCTGAATCATCATCACGCGGCGGCACCACCATCAGTCCCTCAAGGGTGAGATACTGCGACGAATTAACGGCGTCAGCAAGGGAATCGAGATCATCTTCCTTCGCTCCCCCACGAGACGGATCGCCGTCGGCACTCCACTGAATAAAAACTGGGAGCTGATCGACGTTCTCGTGCTCACTACTTACACGGTCACCGGCGTCTAGAGCGCGCTTCATGCCGTTATCAAGCCCATGAACAATTTTGAGGCGATCAACAGTGTGAACCCGGTGAGCCCACCGTGCAATGTGATTGGTTTTCTTCGACTGCACCTGGCCGATCATGTCGATATGAAGGCCCACCCCCGCTTCATGGAGCCGGTGGGTTTTATCACGCGCTTCCTGCTCACGGTTTTCACCCACCACGGTGACTCCACAGTCCACTAACGCCTGGAGGTCCTCGTAGGGGTGAAACTTTGTGACCGGCAGTAACTCGATATCTTTAGGATCCCGCCCCGCTGACTCAGCTGCGCGTGCAATGCGACGGGATATCTCGTCAAGGCGGGACGACAACTCCGCTTTTCGCTCCTCGTAGGTAGCCACCACCAGCCCATTCCTTTCCAGCTACTCACATTATTTGCCTGCCAGCGACCTCTTCGCCGGTCAGCCACGCACCCGCTTGTCAGCGACAGTGACGCGATCTTATGTCCACGCCGCCGACGGCAGCCACACTGCGGCGGCCTGCCTACCTGTCGTGCCATCACGCCTGTACGAGAAGAATGTTGCGTCCTCGCTAATCGTGCACCGGGGATCCGCATCAATCGCCGTGACACCCATGCTCATTAGTTGACGAACCAGCCCTCGTCGTAAATCGAGGCTCGGAGTTCCCCACTGCGTGGTGCTCGATGACCCGGGCAGGTGCTGCTCTACATCACGGACCATATCAGCGGGCACTTCGTACCGCTCTCCCGACGCGGCCGCGCCCATCAGCGCGTGCATGTGTGCCGGCTTGGCCCCACAGCGGATCATCGTTTCCACCGTCGCTTTGACAATTCCGTTGCGCGCGCCCAATCGACCAGCGTGAACGGCGGCAACAATGCCGGATACGTCGTCAGAGAGGAGCAACGACACACAGTCTGCAGTGAGTACTACCAAGGCTAAGTCACGTTCGGTCGTGACCATCGCATCCGTTGCCTCGATTGGGCTTGTCATCGAACTATTGACGACGGTGATCGTCGGTGAATGAATCTGTTCCATGTAGAGAACACGATCCATGGGAAGCCCCAGAACCTGAGCAAAGTGCTCGCGGTTCTCGGCGACGGCAGCTGGGTCATCGCCGACGTGGTCACCGAGATTGAATGATTCATAGGGCGCACGGGAAACCCCGCCGGCTCGCGTAGTCATGACTTTGCGAACGCGACGGGGTTCTGGAGTGGGATTGTTAATCGTCACGCCATCCTTCTGTTTCTTTACGACTTGTTTCCGATGACCCGGATTCTTCACGCTGGCCCGGATTCTTTTTTAGGAGAAGGGCAGATCCAGATCGTCATCGTCGTCGTCATAGTCGTTACGGGAGTCATTCCCCCGCTGCGGCTGCGTCCCACCACGCTGCAGATCGGATTGCTCCTCGGAGAAGCTATGCCGACTACCGGAGGTAAAAAGTCCGCGGTTTGCCTCGGACTGGTAGGACCCACCGCTGCTCTGGGGACGCCCAGCAGATCCGTCGGACTGTCCATAAGGCTGCCGAGAGCCGCTCTCCCCTGAGCCTCCAATCGGTTGCGATCCGGAGGAAGCTCCGAAACCACGGTCCGCAGAGCTGTGCTCACGGCGCTGGAAGGAGGACGTCATCTGCTCACGAGCGCCCGCGGAACCCGACGGTGACGCGCTCGCCGGCTGGCCAGAGAACACGTCACGAGCATTCGATTCCCGTGGTGCAGGTGTCGTTTGGGAATTCGCCGGCTGGGCAGCGTGAGCGCCGCTCGACTGCTCGGTGCTGTCGTCAAACCCGGTAGCGATCACGGTGACTCGAACCTCGTCGCCGAGGTTTTCGTCGATAATCGTTCCGAAAATGATGTTGGCGTCGTCAGAGGCCAAGTTGGCAACGACATTGGCTGCATCGTTGACCTCGAAGAGGCCGATGTCCGAGCCGCCTGCGAAGGACAACAAGACACCGTGGGCGCCCTCCATGGTGTTTTCCAACAGAGGGGAGCTAATGGCCAGTTCGGTAGCTTGAGCGGCACGCCCTTCACCACGGGCAGCGCCGATTCCCATCAAGGCCGAACCAGCATCCGACATGACCGAGCGAACGTCGGCAAAGTCAACGTTAATGACACCCGGGGTGGTAATCAGGTCGGTGATGCCTCGGACACCATTGTGGAGAACTTCGTCAGCCTGGCGGAATGCCTCCATCATGGAGACGTTCTTGTCGCCCATCTGAAGCAAGCGGTCATTCGGAATGACAATCAACGTGTCACACACTTCGCGCAGAGCTTCGATCCCCTCAAGAGCCTGCTTCGTACGGCGCGGCCCTTCGAAGGTAAACGGACGGGTCACAACGCCGACGGTCAACGCGCCTTGCTTCTTCGCGATGCTCGCGACCACCGGGGCGGCGCCGGTTCCGGTTCCACCACCTTCACCTGCGGTGACGAAGACCATATCTGCACCCTGCAGGGTGGATTCAATCTGGTCACGATGATCCTCGGCAGACTTCCGGCCTACCTCAGGGTTGGCGCCAGCCCCCAGACCACGGGTCGCTTCGCGGCCGATGTCAAGCTTGACGTCCGCGTCAGTGAACATAAGCGCCTGAGAGTCGGTGTTCACGGCGATGAACTCGACTCCCTTGAGGCCATCTTCAATCATGCGATTGACAGCGTTGACGCCGCCGCCGCCAACGCCAACCACTTTGATGATGGCGAGGTAGTTATCCGATGTCGTCATGGTTGTAGGGCTCGCCTTTCGTTACACGATCTGTCGCTATCGAACTGTACGGTCTGCGCAAAGACTACAGGATGTTGCCACCTTTATTGCAGAGGCGCAGCGGCCCGTAGCAAAGAATTTTATTTTTTACGTTTCTATAATGCTTCTGAACAGACCAAACACGTGGTGACTAATCCATTCGGCGTGTCGCAAGTCTAAACCTCAACTTTAGGCTTTACCTGCAGTTATGGTTCACACTATTCCTTGACTGAGACCTGAGCCGGGTTGGAAACATCCCATACACGTCCTTCTCGCTGAAGCACGGCCTTCGTCGCTTCTGCTTTAGACGACGCATTATTACTCGTTCCCCATTTCACTGTTTTCTCGTCTTTGAAAACTAACGAAATATTATTTTCATTCTGGGCATCAATATGGTCAATATCGCCGACGATACCCGGCGCGTGCTCGTGAACAGCCTGGGCGACGTGTGCCACTGCACGTGCAGTCTCTTCATCGGGAGAAGTGTTCCCATCCAGCTTCAACGCCCCGTCCGGATGAGGGGAAACGTCGAACTCTCGCCCGTTATCGTCGAAAAGATGATCGCCATCATCATCAACGTAGAAAGCGACGGTTGCTTCCTTCACCGAAATCGAGATAGTCCGCGGCCAGGAGCGCTCCACCGTGGTCTTCGTCACCCACGGCAATCCGACAACATGTGACGCTGCGGCATGAGTATCAATCCGGGTCATATTCTGGCCCTCATGGATCCCCGAGGCGGCAATGATGTCTTCTTTCGAGGTCTGCTCATTACCTTTCACGGAAAAAGAGGACACGGTCAGGATGGGAGCGATGCGGAGAACCACCGCACCGACTACAAGGAGAAGCACGATAATGAGAGCTGCTCCCCACCACCGACGGCGACGTCGGCGACGGCTCTCACCCTGCGATTCTTTACGGCCACCGGAATGAATGACACGTGAGTGCTCCCTCTCTTCGTCAGAATCGACGGGGGAACCAAAATTGTCGATGGGTCCGCTGCGCCCCGGCTGTCTGCCTTTAGCGCCAGCGTTTTTACGCGACGCTTTTCGTGAGCCTCTCACTAGTTCTTCCTACTTACCTCTCACCCAGGTCACGTCTTAACCTACTGCACCGGTTCATGCAATGCTGCAACAATTGGATCTGCCAGCATAGTCACGGTTCCTGCGCCCATCGTCAAAATGATGTCTCCCGGCCCAGCGATACTACTCACCATGCGAGGAACCTCATCGACTCGATGAGCGGCGTGTGTCGGAATAGTCATCTGATCAATGATCAGGTCACTCGTCACTCCCGGAATGGGCTTTTCACGGGCACCATAAATGTCCATCACGATGGCCTCGTCGGCGAGGGACAAAGCCTCAGCAAATTCCGAAGCGAATTCCTCAGTTCGGGAATACATGTGGGGTTGGAAGACGACAATTACTCTGCGCTGGTGGCCTTCCACAGAATCCATTGCCTGGATCTTTTCCCGCGCTGCGGTCAAGACCGCGCGCACCTCGGTCGGGTGATGGGCGTAATCGTCGTAAACAGATGCTCCCTCGTAATAACCGTGTGCAATGGTCCCATGTGATTCGAACCGACGGCGCACGCCCTGGAAGCCGTTGACACCACTCACTGCACGCTCACGGTCAGCCCCGACAAGAACCGACGAGACAATTGCAGCGACAGCATTGAGAACCATGTGTTTTCCGGGAATGTGCATCTCAACGCGGTGCGTGCTCGTTTCCGCCTCATTCGGCTCGCCAGCGGAGTCCTCGGCCGACGCATGTGCGGGTAGAGAAATACGGATCAGCGCATCCGTGCGGTCAGGCTTAGGGGTGATCTCCGTAATTTCCGCCCCCACCGCGATCGACGGATGGCGCGTACACGCATCACTCGTTCCATAACCAATGACGTTTATTCTGTTCCCTTGCTGCACAATCCGCTCAGCCAGTGCCGCAGCGTGCGGGTCATCCACGCAGACCACCAAATACCCGCCATCGACGATGCGATCCGCAAACTCATCGAAAACGTGAATATACGATTCTTCGGAACCATAAAAATCGAGGTGATCGGCCTCAATGTTGGTCACCACCGCAACATTGGGTGAATAGGTTAGCAACGACGCGTCGGACTCATCTGCCTCAGCAACGAACACTGAGCCCGTGCCATGATGCGCATTCGTCCCGGTCGTCGAAAGCTGCCCACCAACAGCGAAACTGGGATCCATACCTGCCTGTTGCAGCGCAATCACTGACAGCGACGTCGTCGAGGTTTTTCCATGAGTCCCGGCAATGAGTAAAGCATCGTGGTCAAGCAGAAGTGCGCCTAAAACGTCGGATCGCGTGACCACGGGGATTCCGCGTTCACGAGCGCTCACCAGTTCCGGATTGTCCTGGGGAATAGCAGCAAACGAGGTCACCACACATGTCGGCGTATCGCCCGTCAAGTCCAGGTTCTCCGCCTTATGTTCCGTGGCAATCACGGCTCCGGCGGCTCGTAAAGCCAGGATGGTGAGCGAGTCTTTCATGTCCGACCCGGTGACCGTATATCCGCGGTCTAACAAGATCCGGGCCACCCCAGACATGCCCACACCACCGATGCCCACCATGTGGACATGTCGGAGTTCATCGGGGGTTATTGCATGTGCCGGATTGACACGTCGGGCATGACGCTCTAAGTGCATGGTGTGCCCAGCGTCCTTCGTCTGCCCGCTGGTTTCGTCGTTATGTGCCACTACTTCGCTCCTTGACTGTGAACAGGTAATTAGGGGAACAGCTACATGGATGTCATCGAGCTGCTGCAATAACGCGTTGAGCTATGTCATCGGCGGCATTGGGGTTGCTGCTTTTGGCCGTTTGCTCCGCCATCACCGTTAAGACATCAGGGTTCGTGATCATGGGAATCACCTTGTCGACGATGGTCTGGCTGGTGAGGCCGTCGTCGTTAATGAGTATGGCCCCGGAATTGTCCACGATGGGCTGGGCGTTCAACGCCTGCTCACCATTGCCATGCGGGAGTGGCACATACACGGCCGGAAGTCCGACAGCGGACACTTCTGCGACGGTCATTGCGCCGGACCGGCAGAGAATCATATCTGCCGCGCTCAATGCCAAATCCATCCGCGAGATATAGGGGACGCCGATATAGGGCGGAGTTCCATCCTGGCGATCAACGTCTATTGAGTTTTTCTTCCCATAGGCGTGGAGTACCGAGACCCCCGCCTCACCGAGTTCGCGTGATACGCCGGAGACCGCGTTATTGATGGACCGTGCCCCCTGGGAACCGCCTGTGACCAGCAACACTGGCGCGTCGGGATCCAAACCGAAATACTCACGGGCCTCTGTACGAAGTCCTGACCGATCGAGCGAGCTGATCTCTGATCGGACCGGGATCCCCACGATCTCCGCGGAAATACCTGACCCTTCAACGGCGGCTAAGCCACGTCCCCCTAAGCGAATTCCCAACTTATTGGCCATACCGGCTCGCGCGTTCGCCTCATGCACGAAAAATGGGATGTGGAGGGATTTGGCCGCGAGATACGCGGGGGCCGAGACATAGCCACCGAACCCGATAAGAACGTCGGCGTTGACATCGCGCAAAATGTCTTTTGTTTGGTTGACCGCCCGACGGACACGGTGTGGAACAGAAAAAAGTGCTTTATTAACTTTGCGTGGGATTGGTACTGGGTCAATCAGCCGCAGGTCATAACCACGTTCGGGGACCAAAGTTCCTTCGAGCCCCTTCATCGTCCCTAATGCTGTGATCCGTGCAGAGGGCACACTGCGACGAACCGCGTCGGCAACTGCCATCGCGGGCTCGATATGACCGGCAGTGCCACCACCAGCAACAACAACGGAGAGCTCTCCGTCCGTATCCTGTGACCTCTTCATACACCCACCTCAGGAATAGCGCTACATCATCGACGTAGCCTTATTTGTGCCTTAAAAACGTGCCTCATTCATATTAACGACGAGTCCCGTCGTCGAACGGTCCAAAGGAACCATTCGTCGTACCGTAATCAGATTGATACGTACGCCGACTGCCGTCTCGGGACCGCCGACGAGGCTCACGGTCATGGGCCCGTTCCCTTCGTGGGGTCGCAGATCCCGAGCTTGGCTGCCTATTGACGTCATTACGTCGACTACGGGGTGACCCGTTCCGGCGAGTCACCGGCTCTCCGAACCTTTGAACCTCGTGGTGTCTGTCTGAGAGCGAACCTCGTCGCGACGATCCCGAACGGCCACCGGATCTCCCTCGCACACCAGCAGTCTTCCGAGAACCGTTACCATTCCGCGATCGCGGATCGTCGTCGTCAACCCACGGGCCTCGGCGCAGCGTTGAAGGATCAAACGCACGCGGTTCCGGGAATCCCAATAATTTATCGACTACGGGGCGGCCGTAGGTCTGCATCGACGACACTGTCTCAGGCTCATGTCGGGCGCAGTTAAGAAGCAACCCCATCGATACCAATGTGATAATGGCCGACGTTCCGCCGGATGAAATCAACGGCAGCTGAATACCGGTGACGGGAAGAAGGCCCGTCACGTAGCCAATGTTGATAAATGCCTGGATCACAATGCCTGTGGTGACCGTCGCAGCCATGAGACGAAGGAACGGATCCGCCTGGTTTAACGCGATGCGCATTCCTACCCAACCCAAGAGGGCGAAGAGGAGGATGACAATGCTAGCACCCAGGAATCCCATTTCTTCACCGACAACGGCGAAGATGAAGTCGTTTTTCGCCTCGGGAAGGTAAAACCACTTGGCACGCGATTGGCCTAGTCCCTGTCCCAGGAAAGAGCCGTCGCCCAGGGACAAGAACCCCTGGTAACTCTGGTACGCCGTGCCTTGTGTATTGGGGAACTTACCAAAGAGGGTTTCTCTAAACACTTCGACGCGGTTGGACCGATACCCGGCCGTCAAGGTCAGAAGAACAGCGAGGCCCAAGCCGCCGGCGATGATCGTCGTCGTGACCCACTTGGGCACACCCACAAACCAAGCCAGAGCGAGGAAAACGATCATAACCGACGCAACCATGCCGAGGTCACGCTCAAGGGCAACAAGAACGATCACAAGCACCACAATCGCGGTGAAAAATCCCAAGACCTCGCGGATTGACCGCGCGTATAGCGCTCTCTCGGACAGAACTGCAGAGCCCCAGACCGCGATGGCTAGCTTGGCAACCTCTGACGGCTGAATGGTGACAGGCCCCAGGACGAGCCATGATTGGGATCCCATCTGCTGAAGACCAGTTCCCAACCCAGGAATCAGAACCAAGATCAACAGAATAACCGCGAGCCCCATCGCCCAGGGTGAAATTTTCTTAATGGTGGCCGGGGACATTCGGATGGCGAAATACAGACCGACGAGGCCAACCACGACCATTCCGGCTTGTTTGAAGAAATCCGTCCACACACTGTTGGAATCTGCCAGCGACGATGCCATCGAACTGGACAGCACCATCAAGAGCCCCACACCGGTCAGAATCGCTGTAATCGCGGCAAGGATGTAGTAGTCAAACTTCGGCGTTGATGTCGCAGCATCAATCTTGCCGACGACTCCTTCCCACCATGATCGCGCACGGCGAGACCTCGTTCCTTGGTCAGATTTCACTGTCACGATCCCTATCCTTCTGTACCGCGCCCATAACGACGAGCAGCTTCAGCGAAAAGGTCGCCACGCTGGCTCATCCCCGTGTACATGTCCAAGCTAGCGGCAGCGGGCGCGAGGAGCACCGTGTCACCAGGTTGCGCCAACCGGGATGCCGCCTGAACGGCTTCATTCATCGCGATCACTGGATCGGTCGACGTAATGACGGTCAAAGGAATGCGGGGATGAATGGTAGCGAGACTCTGGCGAATGATCTCTCTATCCTGCCCCAAAACAACCGCGGCCGAAATACGGTCGGCATTCTTGTGAATGAGATCATCAATCTGGGCACCTTTGAGCTGCCCACCTGCAATCCACACGCATGACTCCACCGCACTTAAAGCTGCGTCCGTCGCGTGAGGGTTGGTCGCCTTCGAGTTGTCAATCCATCGGATGCCTCCAGCTTCATAGACGACTTGTCCACGGTGCTTTTCGACGACAAAAGAAGACAGCGCTCGAGAGATGGCGTCTGGCCCCACGCCCTGTGACCGGGCGATGGCTGTGGCCGCGAGCGCGTCCGCGATGCCAGCCGGACCGGGGGGAGAAATTCTTGTCGCATCTGCAATATCCACACCCTCTGAGTGGGCGGGGACGCACGCGCGGTCAACGATCTTGCCGTCGATCACCCCAACTTGGCCTGCGCCGGGCTCCCCCATCGTGAATTCGATAACACGACGAGCCGGAGTGTCACCGCTGGAGGGGGTTGAAGAAAGTTCCATGTGCCGCTCAGCTTCGCGGCACACACGCTCATCATCTGCATTGACGACGATGACCGGCCCTCGGTACACCCGCGCTTTATCCGCCGCGTAGGCGTCCATCGAGCCATGCCAATCAATATGGTCTTCTGCAAGATTTAAGACGACACCGGCATCAGGGGTGAGCGTCGGCGACCAGTGAAGCTGGAAACTGGAGAGTTCCGCAACCATGACGCTGACCCGCGGAGTCTGTGTTAGCGCAGTCCCTACTGCTACCCCGATGTTCCCCACTGCCTCAGCAGCTGCTCCCGATTCGGCCATCATCGATGCGAGCATCGCCGTGGCAGTTGTTTTACCATTCGTCCCGGTGACGGCTAACCAGGTGCGTGGTTCTCCAAAGCGGCCGTCACGATCGGCGCACCACGCCAGTTCAACGTCACCGATGACCGGGATTCCTTGCTCCTGCGCGTCGTGCAATAGGGGCGTGTCCGGCCGCCATCCTGGCGACGTCACAATCAGCGATGCTTCGTCGAGACGAGAATGAGCCTCCTCGACGGTCATGGCAGATCCCCCGTGGCGGTCTGCAAGCTCACTTGCTGCAGTGAAGTTGCTATCAATGATGCACACCGACCACCCGAGTTGTGTGCCTAGGTCAGCTGCGCCTCGGCCCGATACCCCAGCGCCAGCAATCCAAACTGGGCCTTGAGGTTGAGGAAGATATGACGATGATGTCTGGACGTGAGACATAATGATGTTCTCTTTCCGTATGGGGTCTCGGGTTTGATTAGGTCCACCCTAACCAGTCAGCGTAAAACATACTCACCCCAGCGACGGCGAACATCGCCGTGAGCAGCCAGAAGCGGACGACCACGGTCGTTTCCGCCCATCCTCCGTTTTCGAAGTGGTGGTGGATGGGTGCCATGCGGAATGGCCGTTTACCTGTTGACCGGAAACTGACAACTTGAATAACAACGGAGATGGTTTCCGCGACAAACAAAGCGCCGATAACGATCATCAGCAATTCGGTCCGCGAGGTCACAGACAAGCCGGCAACGAGTCCACCCAGGGCCAGCGATCCGGTGTCGCCCATGAAGATTTTCGCCGGGGCTGCATTCCACCACAGGAAGCCGAGGCACGCGCCTAATCCGCACGCTGCCAAAATGGAGAGATCAAGGGGATCTCGCACCTGGTAGCACGCGACCGACGCATTAGAGGCACACGAGTTACGGAATTGCCAGAAGGTCATGATGGAATACGCGGCCATCACGATCGCAGTTGTTCCTGCAGCAAGGCCATCGAGACCGTCGGTAAGGTTCACGGCATTGGACCAGGCAGTCACCAAGATGTAGATGAACAGCAGGAATATGAGGGTTCCAATAATGCCGCCGCCAATTGCGAAATCAAAGGTATCGATATCGCGGACGAAGGATAGCTTCGTCGAGGCGGGCTTCAGACCATGCTCATTGAGGAACAGGAGGCACAGCACACCGAAACCGATGGCGAGAACGGCCTGGCCCAGCAGCTTTCCTTTTTTGTTCAGGCCAAGGTTCCGCGCCTTCGCCAATTTGATGTAGTCGTCAAGGAAGCCGAGGAAACCCATTCCGACTGTCAGGCCGAGAACTAACAGCCCTGACGCTGTGGGTTTGTAGCTCGACGGGGTAAGAACAGAGGCGAGGTGCGCAAGAAAATACCCACCTACGATGGCGACGATGATGGCGATACCACCCATCGTGGGAGTTCCGCGCTTTCGCAAATGCGATCGCGGGCCTTCCTCACGGATTTCCTGCCCCAGGCCTTCGTCGGAAAAACGACGAATCAAAATCGGGGTAAAAAGAATTGCAATAATAAAAGAAACGGCGCCGCCGATGATGATATGAACCATTACTCTCCGTTCCCTTCATCCTGACCGGACAAAAGCCCTTCCGCGACTCTCCACAGTCCATCTGAGTATGAAGCCTTGATAAGGACAACATCGTCCGGACGAACTGACGACCACACATTATCGACAGCTGCATCGACGTCGTCCACGTGGGTGACATCAACGCCCGAATCCTTAGCTCCGTGCGCTAAAGCTCGCTGGTTAACACCATTGCCGACGACAACAACGTGGTTGATCTGGTGTTGGCCAAGCTCTTCACCGATCGAGTAGTGCTCGTCGGTGGCAGAGGCTCCCAATTCACCCATTTGGCCTAAGACTGCCCAGGATTGGGCATCTTCGCGCGCCTGAACGGTGGACGCCAGTGCGGCGATTCCTGCCCGCATCGAGTCGGGGTTCGCGTTGTACGAATCGTTGATGATGGTGACCCCGTCACGCCGGTTGCGCACATCCATCCGATTCGCGCTCGCCGCAGTGTGGTGCGACAGCGCTGTGGCGACTTCATCCACGGACATCCCGACGGCGAATCCCACGGCCGCGGCTGCGAGAGCATTCGCAACTTGGTGTTGCCCATACACCTGCAGCTGCACGGGGGCGGACTCCCCCGTCGGCATGGTCAAGGTAAAGGAAGCCCGGGCGGAGCTATCGAGGACGACATCAGTGGCAATGACAGCGTCGTGGCCACTCGGGTTATCTGCGGCTTGGTTATCAGTGGCTTCTCCAGACTTCACCGAAAAAGTGATCACACGAGCCGAGGTCCGTGGTGCCATGCCCGATACCAAACGATCATCGGCGTTGAGGATCGCAATGCCACCGTCGTCAGCCGACGGCAAGGCTTCGAAGAGTTCACCTTTGGCTTGGGCAATGGCCTCTCGAGAGCCAAATTCGCCTAAATGAGCCGTACCAACGTTAAGAACTGCACCAATCGTCGGAGGCGCAATCCGCGCCAAGTGAGCGATGTGGCCAATTCCGCGGGCACTCATTTCGGCAACTAAGAATCGCGTCGATTCGGTGCATCGCAAGGCCGTGTAGGGATGCCCAATTTCGTTATTAAAGGACCCCGGTGGTGCCACCGTCTCCCCTTGCGTACGAAGGATCGTCGCAATCATGTCCTTTGTCGATGTTTTCCCGGCAGAACCCGTCACTCCGATAACTCGTAAGCCATGGTGAGCAACTAATTCGGTGACCGTGTGGTGGGCCAGCTTGCTAAGAGCAGCCAATGCCGCCTCGCCTTCCCCATCACGGTCATATTCCAGCGCAGTGGCATTAGTTTCCACGTGCTCAACGTGAGGAATGATGACGGCAGGTACACCCATATCACGTGATAGCAGGGCGAGAGTAGCGCCGTCTTTAATCGCTTGGGCGGCGAAATCGTGGCCATTGACCCGGGCACCCGGCAATGCCAGAAATACTGAACCCGGGGCAATCTTCCGCGAATCGAATTCGACGGGCCCTGGTACTACCGCGTCGGGGTCAATATTGACAAGATATCCGCCGGTAATATCCGCGAGACGCCCCGCCGTCATGGGAATCATGGTTGGCTACCTCTTTCACTACGCCCGTACATGTGATGGCACATAACTACTTTTATTTCTCCACCGAGCTATTGAGTTTATCTTCGATGCTTCGGCGCGTTTCGACCCGATCGTCAAATGGATGAGTTGTATCACCAATCAGCTGGCCAGTTTCATGCCCTTTACCTGCGACGATAACTGCGTCACCCGGCTGGACCCACTGGATTGCTGCGCGGATCGCTTCTCTGCGATCACCGATCTCACGAATGGTAGGCCGATGCTCCGAACCCTCTGTTTTTACTTTATTGCGAGGTTCGTCCGCACGGTCAACATCTACATGGTCAGCAACTTCCTGCGCCCCTGCCACCACTTGTTGGCGTATCGAGGCTGGATCTTCACTACGCGGATTATCATCGGTGACAATAACTAGATCGCTGCGTAGCGCTGCTTCACGTCCCATGATGGGACGTTTCGAATGATCCCGATCTCCGCCGGCACCGACGACGATGGCAATCCGGCCCCGCACATGTGCACGAAGCGTATCCAAGACGGCAGCGATCGCCCCCGGTTTATGGGCGTAATCCACGACGGCCATAAAATCCTGACCACAATCAATACGTTCTAACCGGCCGGGCACGGTCACCGTCGAGAGACCCTCAATGGCGTCCTCGGCTTTCATCCCGGTCTTCACGAGGAGCCCCATCGCCAACATCGCATTAGCGACGTTAAAACGGCCAGGCATCGGTATATGTAGCGTCATCCCGTTCGCGCCGAAGCCGTACAGCTCGGCCGTCTGCACACCGTTATCCATGACGGAGGATGGCCCAGCCCACACGTCCGGCTGAAGCGACGCGTCATGTTCCGACGCAGCTTCCGTCGACACCGTGAACGGATGTGGCAGCATCGTCGCTAATCTCTGCCCCCACGGATCATCAATGCATACGACGGCGGTCTCCGCATGCAGGGGCGAATCCTCCTTGAACAGCCGCGCTTTCGTCTGGAAGTAATCCTCCATCGTGGGGTGGAAATCCAGGTGATCCTGGGACAAATTAGTAAATCCCGCGACGGAGAAATGAGTCCCCAATACACGACCCAACGCGATTGCGTGACTGGAAACTTCCATCACCACATGCGTGACACCACGCTTTTTCATCATCGCGAAAAGTGCTTGAAGGTTAGGAGCTTCTGGGGTGGTGAGAGTCGAAGGAACCTTCTCCCCATTAATCCTGGTACCCGTCGTACCGATCAGCCCAGTTGAAATGCCGTGATGAAGGAGAGCAGCTTCCACCATGTAGCTCGTGGTGGTTTTACCTGCCGTCCCAGTAATACCGATCACTGTCAAGTCGCGGGAAGGGTGATCATAAACAGCCGACGACACCGCCCCGAGCACGGCACGAACATCATCAACGACGATAATCGGTAGGTCCTCACGCGTGACCTTTTCTATCCCATCGTAATCAGTCAAGACCGCTGCTGCCGATGAGGAGTCCGCAAATTGTGCGCCATGAACATGGAGCCCAGGCACCCCGGCAAAGAGCCCCCCTTCTGGCAAAGCCTGAGCATTAAGCCCAATATCCGTGACGACGAGGTCCGGGTCATCAGCCCGAATGAGGCGGCCACCCGATATTTCTGCAAGTTCTTGCAGCGTTGCCATGACAATCTCCTTGATCACGATCTAGACGGCGACGGATAACGCGATAAACGATGCTTCCAACAGTAGAAATCTTGAGCTACCCTGCCTGCAACAAGAGGGTGTCACCTGGTTCTTTCGACGGCGGGATGTTGTAGCGGTTAAGCGCCCACGATGCGATGTCGTGGAACAGCGGCGCTGCCGACTGACCACCTTCACCATGAACGCCGCGAGCCGGGTTATTCAGCATGATGGCAACAACGAAGCGTGGATCGTCGGCCGGAGCGATTCCGGCGAAAGTGATCCAGTATTTCGAGTTGGAATATGCTCCGGTGTCCGGGTCAACCTGTTGGGCTGTTCCGGTCTTACCTGCAATTTGATACCCATCGATGGCCGCGCCGGGGCCTGTACCCTGCTGGTTTCCGCTGTCCTTCTGGACAACCCCGCGGAACATGTTGCGGACCGTTCGTGCCGTCTGGGCACTCACCACCCGCGTTTCACTGGGAGCGTCAGTGGACACTTCTTTGCCGTCGGGGTCTTTAATGCTCTTCACTATCCGAGGCTCGATACGCACCCCGTCATTGGCGATGGTTTGATAGATGCTCGCCATCTGAAGGAGGGATGTTGAAAAGCCCTGGCCGATGGGGAGGTTCGCAAATGTACCGGCTGCCCACTGGGAGCGCGGAGGCAGAAATCCGCTGGTCTCGTTGGGCAGTTCGACTCCCGTCGCCTGTCCGATCCCGAACTTATTCAGGTAATTATTAAACGAATCTGGCCCGACCCGCTGCGCAAGCATCAACGTTCCGACGTTGGACGACTTACTGAAAATACCTGTCGTGGTGTACGGAGTGACGCCGTGATCCCATGCATCCTTGACAGTAACGCCGGAGTCATTAATTGACCCTGGTACCTGCAGAACTTCGTCTGGCGTGGTTTTCTTGTCCTCAATCGATGCAGCAGCGGTAATAACCTTGCCGACCGATCCCGGTTCGAAGGGGTTACTTATCGTCCGATCCCCAAACTGCTTGCCTTCTTTGAGCTGCTTCTCGATGTCGCCGTTCGGGTCAATCGTTCCCGTCGTCGCCATGGACAATATGTGGCCTGACTTGGCGTCGAGCACCACCGCACTAGCGTCCTCTGCACCGGAATTGGCTTTGGCTTGTTCCAGGCTCTGCTGCACGAAGGTCTGCATGTCGTTATCCAAGGTCAGCTGATAGCTATCGCCATCAATCGCCGGGTGTTCATCGCGACGAGAACCAGGGATTGCCATTCCTTGGGCCGCTATGTCGACGGTATAACTTCCGTTCGTCCCCTGAAGGTCAGAGTCTTGCGAGAGCTCCAGCCCGAATTGGCCCGATCCATCCTGGCTTATCTTGCCAAGAACGTTTTCGCCGATAGCACCATTCGGGTATTGGCGGACGTCTTGCCGCTCTGCTGTAATCTCTGGATACTTCTTAACGATCTTTTCCGCTTTATCCGGATCGACGTTTCGCACCAGAACGGAGTAATCATCATCGGAGGTTAATTTCTTTTCAATATCCTCCGACTTCACATCGTCCGCTTTGTCGTCGTCACCGATCATCCGAGGAAGATCGTCGGCAATGTCCTTCATGCGCTGATCAGGATCTGGGTAACTATCGGGGTTAATCTCGTGCCGCTTCTCCATGAAGCTGCGCAATTTGTTCGGATGCACAGACAGCAATGATGACTCCATTGTGTAGGCAAGATCCTCACCGTTGGCGTCCGTGATAGTCCCACGTCGAGCCGGTTCGGCAATTTTTACCCGACGCTGTTCCTGAGCCTGAGACGACAAGTTGGGCCCGATGATGAGCTGAACCCATACCAAACGCAAAATAAGGACGATCAGTAAAGCGATGATGATCGCCCGAAGAAGATTGAGGCGCCGCATGGCCGCCTTGGCACCTGTTATTAACGACGTCCCCGCCATGCTGTTGCGTAACGATGCATCAGGAGAGCTGCCTGTCCTGGGATTCCGGGGCCGACGAGATGAACTGTTACTCATGGATTCTCCGGTCCCCCTTCTCAAGCCTCATTTACCTGATCACCACATATCTTCTACAGATTACTGCCGCCACCTAAAAGGTGGACGATGTTCCGCACTCGCATCCGGAACCCTCGCAAAATAGTACACAAGCAACCTGACACATCCGGTTCACCTCACACCACCCATCCTGACCTGCGACGATCAGCAGACCAGACTGTGTCCGAGCAGTCCTAGATAGTTCTAGGGCGTCGGCACGGCAGCATCGCCAGCCAGTGCGGCTTCGGGGGCGGGGTTGGCGTTGTCCGCCTGGTCTGCAGGCAATGGAGCTTCGCGGTCAAGCCCTTCACCCTGACTAGCAGCCTGGTTATCACCCTGTGCCGCTACTGCCCCAGCCGTATTGTCCTGGTACGGAGCCAATTGCGCTGGTCGGTTGTTGTCACGGCCTGACGAGGAAGAAGACGTAGCAGACCGTGACGTATTTTTCGTTTTCTCGGGATCCGAAGAGGCCTTCGCCTTGGGATCCGCACCGCTATTGATGTCGTGAATCTCGTGCGTCTTTGAAGGATCGGCGGCCCTATTCTCAACCACGGAACCGTCGGGGTTAACGGTCATAATTCCCGGCTGATCAGGCACAACCATGCCGTCCTCCGACGCCTTCTTGGCAACTTCAGAGTCCGAGCTTGCGTTCTTGACGTCGCGATGCAGTCCTTCCAACTCGTTATCCAGAGTTGTCTTCTGATCTTTCGCTTTCTGAATGGCGAACGACTGTTGCGTCGTCACTCCAGAAAGGTACATCGTGACGCCCACGCCGACGCCGATGAACAAGATACATACGACAATGAACTGGATCGTGGTCCTCTTGACTCGTCGTTCTTCGGAAACGACGCGTCTGCCTCGGACGGAAATGACCTGACGAGAGCCCATTCTCTTCGCGGCGCTCGTCCTCTTTTTCCGCGCTACGGACGTACTCGAGGAGCGGAGGTTATTTCCTTCCCGACGCGCCCGAACCGGCGTTTCTGCTCGTCGGTCACGTGTGGCGGTCCGCGTCAACGTCGCCGTAGAGGCGCGCCCCGCGGTGTCGACGTCATGGTCGTGGCTTGCCCTTCGAGCTGTTGTTCCAGCTCCCGTCAAGGTAGTCATTGTTCTCCTTCGACGTCTTCGCGGTGTGAAATGCTCTGTTGTGCGGAAGAGACCAGGTGTTCTCTTCCCGTTCGGTGGGCCTCGTGCCGGGATTCTGATCGAGCTGAATATGTGGTGGATGATCCCGTGGCCCTCGCCGGAGTGCTGCCCGGCGGCGGGCTCGAGTGCGAGTAGCCTGTTCGCTCTATGGCACGGACGCGGACCGAATGTGCGCGCGGATTCTTATTATTCTCCTGCTCATCGGCCTTTTCAGAACCCCGCGTCACCACGTGGAAATCGGGGGCGCTGTTGGGCAGATCGATAGGAAGTCCCGGAGGAGTCTTCGATTCGGTCAGCGCCGCCAGTTCCCTCTTCACAATTTTGTCTTCAAGGCTTTGGTAGCTCATGAACACTGCCCGGCCACCAAGGTGGAGGTAGGAGCAGACTTTCGGAATGACGCGGCGCAAAGCATCCAGCTCAGCATTGACCTCAACGCGCAAAGCTTGAAAGGTCCTCTTCGCTGGATGGCCCCCATGACGGCGGGCCGACGCCGGAATTGTTGCGTAGATAAGGTCCACTAACCGCTGCGACGTGGTCCAGGGTTCTTTCTCACGTTCACGAACAATGGCGCGAGCGAGAGACCCGGCAAAGCGTTCATCGCCGTATGTTTTTAAGATGCGGGCCAGCTCGCCGTGGCTATACGTATTAAGGACATCGGCGGCAGTTTTGCCCGTCGACGTATCCATCCGCATGTCCAGCGGACCATCGTCACGATAAGTAAAACCCCGGTCCACCTGATCTAACTGCATCGACGACACACCAAGATCGAAGAAACCGGCACTGAGACCGTGCGCGTGGAAGGCATCGACAACTGGATGATCAGCATCGTCTAATGCCTCATCAAAGTTGTCGAAACGGGCATGTACTGGGTAGAACCGGTCCTGAAATCGAGACAGCCGCTCAGTGGTCCGGGAGAGTTCCTTCTTGTCGCGGTCGACTCCGATAACCATTGCCGACGGGAAACGCTCCAGGAAGGATTCGGTGTGCCCGCCAGCTCCGAGGGTGCCGTCGAGAATGACGGATGGTGTCGAGTTCTCTGATGATTCTGTGACCGTGGGAGCTATCAGCTCAACCATGCGTTCCAGCATGACGGGAACGTGACCATGCGTACCAGTGTGGCGGTCGGCCATTGTCCCCTCTTTCATCGTCGCGGTCAGAATATTGGGCGGTCGTGGTGATGGAGAGGAATGTAAACAGGGCCCTACCCGCTCAGCGCCTGGTGTTGGGGAAGTACATCAGGATCCAAACGGGCAGAGGCCTGCACACATTCCTTACACTCGCTGTAGCTCATTGCGACGTTCGACCATGTGGGTGATGAGCTCAAGGAGTCCTTAGAGGAAATCCATGAAGGCAGCGTCGTCACCGTTGGCGTAGCTTTCTTCATGTTCGGCTTGGTACTGATTCCACGACTCCGCATTCCAGATTTCGACGAAGTCAACAGAACCAATCACGACGCATTCTTTGCTTAACCCTGCGTAGCGACGATGATCAGGCGAAATCGTTATTCGCCCATGACCATCAACAGATTGTTCATCCGCGCTGGCCGCTAAGTTACGCACAAATGCGCGAGCCTCCGGGTTCGTTCGAGATGCAGCAGCGGCTTTGCGAGCGCGTTCGAGGAACACGTTGCGCGGGTAGATGGCTAATGAATGGTCTTGGCCTTTCGTCACCATCAAGCCTTCTGCTAACTCATCGCGAAACTTGGCCGGAAGAGTCAAGCGTCCTTTGTCGTCCATCTTGGGGGTGAAAGTACCGAAGAACATGACCTTCGGACTCCTTCCCTCAACATCGACGACCCACATCCAGTCGATTGCCGTGTCGTTGTCAGCGCCGGCCGCCAACAACGACAGTCATCTACAGAATTAGTGCGACGAACTTACCTTGTCCGCCATTGGCACCCACTTTAACCCACTCTGCCCCACAACGCACCATTGGCACGACGCTTTCAGCAAATCTTTAGCTTTTTTTCATTATGACAACGCGACCCAATCACAGGCCACACTTGTGATACTACGCCATTTTAACCCGCTGAAGTGCAGAAACACGCGATAAATTGCCACAACAGCCGATGCCGGAAACGCCGATCGAACCTCTTGACGGGCCGGCACCATCCAGCCCCGGTGAGGGCACACCCGAGATAACAGAGCGCAATGAACAGCAAGAAAGTACGCGATAGCCGTGCCACTTCAGGCACATAAGTTGATTCACTCCCCATCAGCCAGAGAAATAACCTCATTTTCAGCGAAAAGCTGATAATCCTTGAGTCGGTGTGGGGCAAAGTGGGGGATTTTTGAGAATTGGTCTGAAACATACGAAAAAGCCCTGGTGGTGAGCTTGTCCACTCACCACCAGGGCTGCAGTGTCTTGTTAGACAGTTTTACGTTGTATGGGAAGCCTTTCGTCGAACCTTCGGCTCCCATACGCGAAACTCAGTTCACATATAGGAATCACGGTGGGGTTTAGCGCTCGAAACGTCGACGGAAATTCTCTTCCATACCACCCGAGCGACTACCCAACGACGATTTACGAGCTTTCCGTTGTTTCTTCGCCGATTTGTCGGAACGATCCCCCATTTCGAGTTTCGACGAGCGGTCACCGCGTAATCCGATCACGCCGGCGGCGAACATCACCAAGAAACCGGCGACCGACATCACGACAAACCACAAGCTCAGTTGCGAGAGAGCTATACCGCCAACAAGTAAGACGAGGCCAAGGATCAGCAGAGCAACGACTTTGACGAAGGCGCCACCACGCTGGATTGACCCGACGTTTTTACCAAAGTCTGGGTCTTCCTGATACAGAGCATTCTCGATTTCGTCGAGGACACGCTGCTCTTGCTCTGAGAGGGCCACAACTCCTCCATTTTCCATGAAAGTACCGTTTTCTACCTGGCATAACGCAACAGGTGCCAAAACAGTTCCGTTTATAACTTCATTGTAACCACCATGTACCCCCATTTCTCCACCCCGGTGCACGAAACAATGAATGCCGTCACCCTCAACCCCCGGAAGGCGCTCCCCACACCCCTTTTGAGTCAACCTCGTTAACGCCTCCAGGCTTTAAGCGGCAGCCGGTATCCATGCATACCGATCATTCACAGCAGCGCGGAAGTCCAAAACGAGCTGCTCAAAACGCTCAACATAAGCAACCGTCAGGGACGGAGACAATCCCAGACGAACGCGTTCTTTTATGGGCGAATACTGCCGGAAGACATCTGCCCACGGGGCCAGCTGCCCGCCATAACGAGCAAGCAAAGTCCATGCGTCACCCTTAGGCTTCCTTTTTCGGCTCGCAATAGCATCCTCGATAACAGCTCCAGCGAGGCGGAGCGCTGCGTAATAAGAGTCCAGCAAGCGCCGTTCCAATTCATCCTGGCTGACGTCGTCAGTCTTGTTAGCCAGCAATGCATCCGCTTTCCTGAGAAAACTTACCGTTGCCGCATTCATCATGATCCACTCCTTGGAGCCGTCGTCTCTACATTTTCGGGCAAGCAGTGCGATTACCGAACAGCGCCGCTACCCAGTGATGTCTTTGTCGAGCGCCTATTTCCTTGTTGACACTTGACACACTACGAAGGGGTGCGGACATAAGAGTCGAACAAAACTAGAAAATTCGAACGTATATTCGAAATTTGCGGTAGGTAATTCCCAGCTTCTCCCGGTTAACTCCCCCGCCCCGGTTCGCGCGTGGTTTCATTAAAGAATGCCCATCACTTTCACGACGTTGACCGCAGCGCAATTTCGTCGACGAGTCCCCGAAATGGTCTCTATTTATATCCGTGCGATGGGCTACAGCTCCACTATCTCGGGCGCGCGGCAGTCGGCTTGGAACACGCACTCGCGATATCTTGGCTTCCACTCCGTAGCTGCAATCGAGCATCCTGCAGGGGAAGAAACAAACCCTAAAGATCCCACCCAGCCCATCCGTGGCTTTATCTACGGCTATCGAGGAGGCAACGGACAATGGTGGAATACGCAGGTCAAGGCAGCTCTCATGGTTGCCGGGGTCCCGCCGTCGCTACGTATCCAGCTTCTGGACAACTACACGGAGCTCACCGAAATTCACGTGGACCCGTCGTGGCAAGGTAACAATATTGGCCGACGATTGTTGACTATCTTTGCGGACAACCTCACGAGCCAGCGGTTGCTTCTTTCCACACCCGAAGTCACCAGTGAAAACAACCGCGCATTCCACCTCTACCGACGACTAGGATTCACCGACGTCGTTCGGAATATGCACTTCCCCGGTGACCCGCGTCCGTTCGCAATCCTGGGCAGCCGGTTGCCCCTCGGGGACAGCTCGTCACTGATTTAATGACGCACTGTAGAGGTCATCGAACCGCATCATGACCGTGATCAGTCCCCCACGCCGGAGCCATCCCTAAATTGTGCAGCACTTCCTGCGTCGCACGCGCAAAGTTCAACGTCATAAAGTGCAGGTCAGGCGCACCTTCACTGATCAGACGCTCCGCCATGGCCGTCGTATGAGCAATCCCGATCTTCCGAATTTCCTGACGGACACGCGGATCAGAGGGATCACCAGTAGCAGTAGCTTTTTCCAGACGTTCCTCGAGATCTGCCGGAACACGGCACCCTGCCAATTCACGCTGCCTGCGAAGAGACTTCAGCGAGGTAATGGGCATGAGGCCAGGAATCACGGGTTTGGCTCCATGGACCGGATCTGCCGCCGCTAGTCGATCACGAAGACGCAGGTAATACTCAACATCAAAGAACATTTGAGTAATGGAATAGCTCGCGCCTGCCCGAAGTTTCGCAATCGTATAGGCGGTATCCGAATCTAGATCAGTGGCACGATAGTGCTTATCAGGAAATGACGCGATACCAATCTCAAACTGTCGTTGTGTATCACACTCTTGGATGAGCTTGATCAGGTCGATGGCATGTTCCAAACCGCCCGGAGTGGAAACCCATTCGCCCGCGGGATCTCCTGGTGGATCGCCGCGCAGCGCCAAAATATTCGTTAGCCCACATTCCTGGTAGCTTGCGATAATTTCCTTCAGCTCATCCACCGTGTGCTGCACCAACGTCAAATGAACGAGCGTCGTCAAGGGAGTATGTGCCAGCTCCTGGCCGATACGAATAGTACGGCTACGGCTCGAACCGCCTGCACCATAGGTCACCGACACAAAACTCGCACCAAGATCGTGGAATGTCGCCGCAGCATCACTGAGACGACGTTCCGCAGCGTCATCACGCGGGGGCATAAATTCCACGGAAAACGGCACAGGACCCGGCGTTGGCAAGGAAATAGCCTGGGAAACCGGGACTTGTTGATAAATAGGCCGAGGTGGACGATTCGTGGGCGTATGCGCCGAGTTGGGCGAGGACATAAATAGGTATCTTAGAAAAAGAAAGGTGCGACAACCAGTAAAACTGTCAGCTAATGGCGCGATAAATACATCTGTGGTGAATCCACGGTGTTGGTCATGGTGATCAACCGGGTTAGCTCGGCGCGTCCATAGTGTTGTGTAGTTTTACCTTTATGCTCCTCAACCGCCCATACCCCATACGTGAATCGTGAGTGAGTTCGCTATCGTGACTGATCAAATAGGTGCTACACCATCTATGCCGCGTTCTGTTGACGACGTACCCCGCTGCGTTGTCGCGCACCTCAATGAGTTCTTCATGGAGCGTCAGTCAGCCATGAAAGCCATTTCCCCCGTGGCAGATGAAGCAATGACAGCCCTCACCGTTTTCACGATCAACGGTGGCAAACGGATCCGACCAACATTTGCATGGTTGGGGTGGATGGGGTCCTTGCAGTTAACGTTCTCGGACGCAGCAGAGCATCCGGATGCCGACGCCGTCATGCATGCGGCGTCCTCGTTGGAGCTCTTGCAGTCCTGCGCTCTGATTCATGACGACATTATTGATTCCTCGGCAACCCGACGCGGAATGCCCACCGTTCATGAGCACTTCAAGCAGTCTCATTCATCCCAAGCATGGCATGGCCGAGGAGAAAACTACGGGAATGCGGTCGCGATCCTCATCGGCGATCTCGCCTTGAGCTGGGCAGATGACATGTTCATGGAGGCTGCATTACCTCCCGCCCAGCGCGATCGTGCATGGCAGCCCTGGCAAGACATGCGCACAGAGGTGGTCTGCGGCCAAATCATGGATGTCACTGCTGAGGCTCAGGGGGACGGTTCGTTGCGCACAGCAGAGCGGGTCAACCGATATAAGACGGCGGCGTACACCGTGGAGCGCCCGCTCCATATTGGGGCCGCTCTGGCAGGAGCACCACAGGATACGGTGACAGCGCTGCGCACTTTTGGACGCGACATCGGCGTGGCGTTCCAGTTACGCGATGACCAGCTAGGTGTTTTCGGCGACCCTGAGGTCACCGGGAAGCCATCAGGGGATGACCTGCGCGAAGGAAAGCGCACCACCTTACTGGCTCTCACGCTGGACAATGTCTCGGAGTCGGATCGCGAGACGGTGGAATCTAGTTTGGGCCAGCCCCTGAGTGAGCAGGATGTTGATCATCTACGCGCGATTATCAAAAAAACCGGCGCCTATGACCGCGTTGAAAAACAGATCGATAGCTTAGTGACGTCCGCGGTCCACGCGCTCGCCGACGCGCGCTTATCTGACGACGCACACCGCGCATTGAGGTCGATGGCTATTTCCTCGACGGAGCGCCGTCGATGAGCACATCTTTTCTTTCTCATTACTTGTCGACGCCCCGGCGCGCGGTATCAGGCCGAACAGACCACGTAGTTGTGGTGGGGGCGGGCTTGTCTGGCCTGGCTGCGGCGGTATTGCTGGCTGGCTCCGGGCGTTCAGTAACGGTGGTCGAGAAGGCGGACCACGTGGGCGGACGCGCCGCAACCGAGACGATCTCTAGTCCCCTGGGAGATGTCCGCATCGACACGGGCGCGACGGTGGTGACGATGCCGTGGCTCGTCGATGAGATTCTGGCACCGGTGGGGCTCTCGACGAGTGACCTCGCGCCTGACTTTTCATATCAGCGTTTGACCCCGGCGTATCATGCATTGTTTTCGTCGGGCCGGCATCTGGACGTATTCGCTGAAGGAGCTGCTGAGGGGGACGCTCAGGAGGAAGCTGCCGGGAGCGATAGTCGGCTGGACCAGGAGATCCGTCGGTTCGCCCGGGACAAGTTTGACGACACACCCCATCGCAGCAACAACCTGAACCGTGATGAGTTCGCCGAATCCCGTGTGAAGGGTGTGCGGGGTTATCGCCTGTGGGCGCAGTCAATGTTCGACGCGTGCTTTTCGAACCTGATGAACGCCGATTTCGATTCTGTGTGGGACCTTGTTCGCACCCGTGAATCGGCGCTGAGCTTGGCGCGGGTGGCACGTCGTGGTGGCTTCGGCTCCTTGGGCCGGGCAGCAGAGCGCTACATCTCTGATGATGAGCTTCGAAAGGTGTTTTCGTTCCAGGCTCTGTACGCGGGGGTTCCGCCCAAGAAAGCCCGCGCTGTGTACGCAACGATTTCGCACATGGATACCGGGATGGGGGTCTTCTACCCCACTCGTGGGCCACACGGTTCCGGTGTCGGCGCACTGTGCGACATTCTCGCAGCAGCACTCAAGCAGTCCGGCGGTCAGCTCATGCTCAACACTCGGGTCAACTCATTGAACCGCGCCTCACACGGAGCCGGATCCGACGGAACCAATTCCGACAGAATCCATGCGGTCGAGACAACCCAAGGAACGTTGCCTGCCGACGTCGTTATTACGACATGTGACATCCCTGAACTCGACGCCATCTCGGACCGACAGGGCCGTCGGACTATGAGGTGGTCTCCCTCCGCATTCGTGATGCACGGCGCCATCCCTCGTGAGGTCGCACGCCACTGGCCTGGTGGGCATCACACCATCTCTTTCGGGAAAGAGTGGGATCGTACATTTTCGGAGATCACTGCTCCCCACGGTCGTGGCCGCCTCATGTCCGATCCGTCGCTTTTGGTTACTCGTCCTGCCTGTTCAGCGCCGGATTTAGTATCGACGTCGACGACGTCGCCTCATGTTTCTATTGAACCGGTCAGTGTTTTGGCACCGTGCCCCAACACTGAATCAGCCCACATCGACTGGACGTCATTGGCTGCTTCCTATCAAGAGGATCTCCTATCTGTCCTGGAAGATCGCGGTTTCGTCGGCATCCGTGAGTCATTCGCCGTCGGGAAAGTAGATACACCCGACACATGGTCTGCACTCGGGTTGGGCGCAGGAACTCCTTTTGCCCCCGCCCATCTTTTCCGGCAGACGGGGCCGTTTCGGTTCCGCAATTTCCCCGTGCGTTCGTTCTCTAACCTGATTCACGCTGGTTCAAGTACGACACCTGGCGTTGGGGTGCCCACTGTTATCCTTTCAGGAGCGCTTGCAGCTGCTCGGATAACGCGAGGTGATCATCCATGAGCACCCCTTCACGCACGAACCCACTGCGTCGACCACTGTGGTTGGGGACGGTCGCGTCGATACTTCTCATGGTGTCGTCATGGAGTTCCGGAGCTCAGCGCACCCGCGGAGGAATTGTCCGGATGCTCAATCTGGACTGGATCATGTATGGCCATGTCAAGAACATTGGCTTCATCTTGTCCTGGGTCGCGCTGGGACTGCTTCTGCACTGCTGGTGCCTGTGGGGTCGGATTGTCTATCACGAAGAGACCGCCATCCGTGAATCGGTAAAGACGCTGGTGGGGTGGATAGTTCCGCTCCTTTTCGCGTCCCCGATGTACTCGCGCGATGTCTATTCCTACCTGGTCCAAGGGGCAATGGTCCGCGATGGCTTTGATCCCTACAAAGATGGAGCCGCCGTCAATCCCGGCCCGATGCTGCTGGAAGTCAGCCCGGACTGGAGAAACACCACCACACCATACGGGCCACTTCATTTATGGATCGGCGACGGAATAACAACCCTGGTCGGATCGAATATCACCATCGGCGTTTTTCTCTACAAATTCATCTCCGTCGCTGGATATGCCGCTATTGCATGGGCGGTGATATCAATTGCTCGGCATATCGGTGGGAATCCCGCGGTGGCCCTCTGGCTCGGTGTTGCCAACCCCGTTGTCTTCCTCCATCTCGTGGGGGGCATGCACAATGAATCGGTCATGGTTGCCTTTTCCTGCCTTGGGCTGGTTCTGGCTTTACGACGCCACCCACTGTGGGGTGCGCTGTTCATCGGCATCGGTTTTTCCCTGAAGGCGACGGCCCTCGTGACCCTCCCCTTCCTCATCTGGATCGCAATGCGGCAACGAGGAATTGCCCCCTCCACATGGTCACTCCACGACCCCCGGCGGACGTTGGCGTCGCTGAAAAAAGCAATCCCCGCATTCGTGTTCTACGGAATCACCACTGTGCTGATCGTCTGCACGGTATTGACCGCCATTACGTATGCCTCGGGAAGCTCGTGGGGCTGGGTTTCCCAGCTCAGCGGGAATACGAAGGTCATCAACCTCTTAGTGCTCCCCAGCTTCCTGGCCCAGTTCACGGCCGCTTTCGCAGCCTCATTCTTCCCCGGCGCGACATTCAACTCGGTGCTGTCGATCTACCGGAGTATCTCGATGATCATCATGGTTGTACTCCTGATCGTGGTCTGGTGGCGATTCCGACAGACTCCGCGCCGAGCCATTGAGGGCGCAGCATGGGCGTACTTAATAACGTGCATCTTTAATGCCGTTACGCTGCCCTGGTATTACGCTGCTGGCGTTGTTCTTGTCGGTACTTTCCGGCCATCACCACGGGTTACGCACTTCACTGTTATTGCGTCGCTGATTGTGGCGGGATCCTTCACCGGTTCTGGCAACAATTGGTTGTACCGATGGTCGTGGATGTGGATCGTGATAACGGTCGCCTTCGTTCTTTATTTCGCCGTGTTCCGAGGGGACGAATCAAAATCCCATCGCCTGGGCACGGCGCATGACCTCGCGGGCTAGGTGACCATGAAGTGCGTCGATAGGGCGTCCGGGCAGGGTGTCGTCGTCGGTAAACAGGTAGTTCAGTATCTCGTCATTGGAGTATCCGCCGTCGGACATGAGGGCGATGATACCGGGGACGTGCTTATTGATGGTTACGCGCTCACCGGGCTCGGGGTGGCCCTCGTCGTTAAGCCCGTTGAAGAAGCGTGCTGGGATTTGCCGCTGGTGATCGCGGTCAATCGCGATAAGCTGGCCTTTATTAATAAGATCCCGAACCCGGCTGACGGGCTGGTGGAGATAGTCCGCAACCTCTGCGATCGGGAGGACGATTTCGCTGGCGGATAGGACATCGGGAGTTCTTGAGTTACTCTTCACGGTTTATACCGTAGCTGACAATCCCTAGTAATTTGGTGAGTTGAAAGCATCGGGCCGATACAACGGGCTAAGAGAGGACAACGACCACGTGCCTACATTGAGCCATGGAGATCTGGTTGACCGCCGTTATCGCGTGCAATCACTTATCGCTCGTGGCGGGATGGCCGCGATTTATCGAGGCATTGACGAACGTCTCGATCGACCAGTAGCGCTCAAAATTCTTGATGATCGTTTTGCTCACAATGATCAGTTCCGTACCCGGTTCGAGCGGGAAGCGCGAGCTGCGGCACGGTTGTCCCATCCATCGCTCGTTAATGTGTTTGACCAGGGTGATGATGGTACGAGTGTGTTCCTTGCCATGGAGTTGGTCGACGGTGGGACATTGCGTGAACTCTTGCGTGAGCGTGGCCCGATGCCCCCTCATGCGGCGACTGCCGTCATGGAACCGGTCTTGACTGCCCTCGGGTTAGCGCATTCTGCTGGGCTAATTCACCGGGATGTGAAGCCCGAAAATATCTTGATTAGCGACGATCACCAGGTGAAACTGGCTGATTTTGGTCTGGTTCGGGCGACGGCTGAATCCTCCTTGACGACGACGTCGGTGATGATGGGGACCGTGGCCTATTTGTCCCCGGAACAAGTGCGGGGCGGAAGTGTCGATGGCCGAAGCGATGTCTATTCGGCGGGTATTGTCCTCTACGAACTTCTGACGGGGACGACACCTTTCCATGGTGATACGTCGCTGGCCACGGCTTATATGCGGCTTGATCACCCTGTGCCTCCTGCCTCTGAGGCCATTGATGGCGTTCCGGCGGAGTTTGACCAGCTGATATCCCGGGCAACTGCTCTAGACCCTGATGATCGTTTTGCTGATGGATCGGAGTTTCGCACAGCGGTCATGCAGGTTGCTGACGAACTCCGGCTCCCTTTGTCCTCGTTCCGTGTTCCGGTTCCGATTGATTCGGCGTCGCATCGATCTCGGGATGCGGCCCGGGAGTCTGAATCAGCGCAAACACCCGATGGTGGGGATATTGGTGCGCGGCAGGATATTGCTCAGGGCACGCCTGACGACGAGGGGGAAACGGCCGTCGTCGGAAATGTAGGAAATGCCGCGCCGCCGAAAAATACGGTTGACCACGATGGTTATGCGGGCACCGATGGCTCGACGGCGGTGTTGTTCCCCGATTACAACCCCAACCGGTCAACCGGTGATATGACCTCCACGCGGATTGATTTCCCGGATCGTCAGCCGTCAGAACCGGCGCCTGCGCATGTGGCATCATCGTCGGGAGGAACCGCAACGGCTCCAGGGTCAACTGCTAGTCGCCGCACGTCCGTAGCGAATGACAAACCCCAGGTGGGAAATCACTCACGCCTTGGCTGCGCGCTATGGACCATTGTCGCGCTCATCCTCGTCGGCGCGGTCAGTCTCGGAGCATGGTGGCTGGGTTCCGGCCGGTACGGGGAGATTCCGTCGGTGACCGGGTCTGACGTTTCAACCGCCCATCACGACATCACTGAGGCAGGTTTTGAGGTCACTGAAAAGACGGAATATTCCAATACTGTTCCCTCGAAGACGGTTGCGGCGTCGTCGCCTCATGCCGGCAAGCGAGTGGCAAAGGGAACGACCGTGACATTGACCGTCTCTGCGGGTCGTCCGACGGTTCCGGAAATTCCGGCAGACCGGTCAGTGGAGGCCTACACGCGAACCCTCTCTGAGCGGACGTTGTCCACAAAGACAACGAAGTCCGACTACTCTTCCGACGTCCCGGAGGGGCAACTTCTTTCCGTCTCCCCCGCTCCGGGGAGCACGGTCGGTGTGCGTTCCTCAGTCACTCTCACAGTCAGTAAAGGCCCTAAGCCTGTTTCCATCCCCGATGTCTCAGGAAAATCCGAAGATGATGCACGGCATGAACTAGAGAAGGCCGGCCTTCATGGCGGGGGCGTGTCGACGGACGACTCGGCAACCGACCTCCGCCAGCGGGGCAAGGTGACGCGGACAGATCCTGGTGAAGGAACGGAAGTCAATGAGGGCTCGACGGTCAACCTCTTTGTCGCCCCGGATGTTGCGGTTCCACAATTGATCGGTTCTACGGTCAAGGAAGCTCGTGCGAAGGCAGAGAAAGCTGGGTTGAAGATCGACGCTGGCGATGCGAAGAGCAATGACCGTGTTCTGGTCCAAAATCCCCTGCCCGGTTTTTCTGCCGAACGTGACTCGGTGATCACTATCAAAACTGTGAAGACTCTCTAGTCAGATGAGCTCGAGCTTGTCCCTGTTCTCGAGTACTATATCCACGTCTTTGTGATCATTTTCAGCGCAGCACAACGCGTGCCTGCGCGTTATAGCTTCTTGTCATGAAAAGGGCTTTCGTGTGTCCCACCATTTAGACTCCGCTTCGACGTCGGCTCGTTCTGGGTTTTCCGGGTCTTCCGAAGAAGACCACCCATCACAGTCGACGCAGACAGACCCTGCTGCGGGTGCCGCGCCGACTTCGGCGTTGAGTGACGTAGATACTGACGACGGTGCTTCCTCGGACACCGTCTCGGAGACAGTGGCAGCCAACGGCAGTACGAGAGTTACAGCAGCAACGGAGTCTGGCGAGAGCTCACATCGTAAGTGGGACCGGAAAGCTCTCGTCATCGCCGGAGTCCTAACTGCTGCATTTGTGATAACTCGGGCCGTGATGTGGTGGCTCGACCACCACATCGGTGACTACTGGATGATCGACACACCGGTGGATTATTACTTCAAAGGCCTCGACGACCCAGGTTCCGGGGCCATGCAGGAGTACCCCGTACCGGTCATGTGGATGGTCGCCGTCTTGAAGTGGCTGACCGTGATCTTCTCCTCCGCCGACAAGATCACCGTGTCCATCTGGATGTTATTAGTCGTTGACGCCGGGTTCTTTGCATGGCTTACTGCCCGTCAGCGCTGGTGGGGCGCAGGATTCTGGGTTCTCTTCGGGTTGTTCTTCGGGCCCCTACTGTGGACTCGCTGGGATATCGTCCCCGCTGTGCTCGTAGCCGCCACACTGGTCACACTTGTTCGGCACCCGAAGGTCTCAGGCATCCTCTTGGGGTGCGCGACCATGATCAAACTGTGGCCGGCAATCATCGGCACGGCACTCGTCGGCTGGTGGAAGAGCCGGCAGACATGGCAACGGATCGCATCATTCGGAGCAACGTGCGTCGTCATTGCAGCATTGTCCGTGTGGGGGCATGGTTTCCACCGCATCACGTCGGTGTTCAATTACCAGGGCGATCGCGGTCTCCAAATTGAATCCATCCCCGCAACTGGCGTGATGTGGGCTGCCCACCACGGCGAAGACGCGCTGAGCATTTCATACGCGGCATCGCAGTCGTTTGAAGTGTTCGGTCCTTCGGTGTCTCGATGGGAGGCATTCTCGACGATCCTGACCGTCATTATGGTCCTCGTTTGTGTCTACCTGTGCGTCTCCGCGTTAATCGGAGCGAATGGTTTCCGACGCATGTTCCCGCGCGCCGCGGACGGCGCATTGACACCGCCCCAACAACGCATGCTTGTCATCGAGAAAACGACGGACAATGGCTGGTCGGCGCGTCGCTCAGCATGGTTGGCGCTGATCATCATCGGAGCCGTGCTGATCTCAAATAAGGTGATGTCCACGCAATACGTTGTGTGGTGGGCTGCTCCCCTCGCCGTGTGCCTTGATTCAGTTCATGGCAGTCCGGCGTCGGCAAGCAAACAATCAGCATGGAGTCTGCGGATAGCTGGGGGCCTCATGCTGGTCATCGGCGGTTTGTCGCAGTGGATTTATCCCGTCGCCTATAACTCAATAATCAGCAATGACGATAACCCTTCGGTCATGATTCTGGTTGTCCGTAATCTGCTGATCATCGCGGTTTTCCTCATGCTCATAGTCGGTTTCGCTAAAGAGCCTTCGGTCCGTCTTGTGCGTCTCCGCGATATCTCGGACATGATTCACCGACGGTACGCGCGCGGACAGTGGCGGAACATCACCATCGAACGCACGCCTATGTCCAGGCGCTATCACGGAAAACATCGACTGCGTCGGCTGGTTATCACTTCCCGCAAACCCAACCAGGTTGAATCGGACGACGACGAGACAGCACTCGTTAAGTCCGACGACTCGGCACAAAGTGCTCATGACAATGTGAGCGCAGATACGTCGACGGCTGAAGCTACCGATCCCGATATAAGTGCAGATACCGCTGCCGCTACAGATACGACGCAGCACGTCGACGAAGCAGAACCTGATACGTCGACGGTCGGCGATGGAGCCCCTGCCGACGAAGAGGCCACGGACGAAGACGAGGGGGAATCGCAGGAGTCATCGCGACCGCGTGCGTGGCAGGGCGTTGGCCAGCGTATTCTCAATTCCGAGCTCACAGGTGTGTGCCTGATCGCGGTGGGGGTCTATGCGTTAGTGCAGACCATCGTGGGTATTGCATTGGCCTACAACGCAAAGCTCTTTAATTCGTTTTTCTCGGACCAGATTCAGTCATGGGACGCCCAATGGTTCACGAGAATTGCTGAATTCGGCTACCGCGGTGGCGAGGCGATTGACGGGAATCCACCCGAATTCCGCACAGTTGCTTTTCTCCCCGGAACACCGTGGTTACTACGAGCCACCCATACCATAACCGGATTGGATTGGGCCGCGGCTGGCTTGCTGATGAACGCCATCATCGGCGCCATTGCCACATGTCTACTCGCCGCTATCATCCGCAAATTCACCAGCTCACTACTTGCGGTCGTGCTCGCTGTGGCGGTGTTCGCTGGGTTCCCGATGTCAGTGACGTACATGATGGCGTACTCGGAGGCGCTCTTCGCGCTCTGCACGTTCCTGTTCATCCTTGGCTACTTGAACAAGGACTTCCCTCTCGCTGCGATAGGTGTGTTCATGGCGTGCCTTGTCAGAATGACCGGGTATGACCTTGCCATTGCATTCGCAATCGGGGTTTTGCTGCATCATCGCGGCGATGTGCGCGCATGGATTTGTGTTGCCGTCGCTCCCCTCGGCGGAGCCATTTACATGCTGTGGGCAGACCATCTTGCGCGGGACGCCGGCGGCTACTTTGCCGTTCAAAAAGACGGCTGGGGAACACAATTCGATTTCGGGAAGACCACACTTCACGATCTGCCGAGGCAGATTTTCGCCCTGGAGGGTGTTGTCCCACTGTGGGGTTCGCTAGCCATCCTAGGGACACTCACCCTTATCATTGTGGGGATTGTCAGGCGTTTCCCCTTCATGGTGTGGCTCTGCGGCACAGGGGTGGGCCTCAACGTGATTCTGTCGTCGGGGTACTTCCACTCGCGACCCCGCCTACTGCTCATGGCGGGCGTGCTACTGACTATTTGTATGATCGTGACGACGGTTCGACGATGGCCAATCCTGACCACGGCCTACACCATCGTCATCGTCTGGATCGGAGTGTGGCTGTCCGAATACATGCTGACGCAGTGGGCCTACGCCATTTAGTGGTAGGTGCGTAGACCAAAACGGTGGGGCGGTCGTATGCACCACCCCACCGAACGAGCCTTAATTACGCAGCATCTCTGCAACCAGGAACGCTAGCTCCAACGATTGCTGCGTGTTCAACCGTGGATCACATGCCGAAGCATAGCGGCCAGGCAAGTCCACATCAGTGAGATCTTGCGCGCCACCCACACACTCGGTGACATCCTCACCAGTCAACTCAATGTGGATACCGCCGGGATGCGAACCGATTGCCCGGTGGACCTCGAAGAACCCTTGAACTTCGTCGATAACACGGTCGAAATCGCGCGTCTTGTACCCATTGGAGCTCGTAAATGTATTGCCGTGCATCGGGTCACACTGCCAAATCACCTTATGGCCAGTGGCCTCCACGGCCTCGACGATCGGCGGCAGCACCGTCCGGATCTGGTCATATCCCATCCGAGACACCAAGGTAAGACGCCCTGGACGTCCCTTGTATCCCTTCACGTGGCCCGGCGCGTCGTCCGCCACATCAGGGTCGAGCTTCTCTACGTAAGCGACCGCTTCCTCAGGCGTCGTCGAGGGCCCGAGCTTGAGTCCCACTGGGTTGGAGATCAAGGCAGCAAGGTTGACGTGAAAATCGTCGATACCCCGGGTTCGTTCACCAATCCATACTTCATGTGCTGAGAGGTCATAAAGGGCTGTTTCTCCAGCTGGATCCTGGCCCAGGCGCAACATGGCACGCTCGTAATCGACGACGAGGGCTTCGTGGGAACAGTAGATATCGGCCGTGTGCAAGTTCGAGTCCGAGACCTTACATGCCTCCATGAAGCGCAGACCGTGATCAATTTCTGATGCCAGCGCTTCATAGCGCGCACCCGCGGGGGAGGTTTGCACGAATTCGCGGTTCCATTCGTGGAGTTTGTGCAAATCTGCCGTCCCGGATGCCGTCAAGGACCGAACGAGGTTCATTGCGGCGGCGGCGTTCGCGTATGCGCGAACCATCCGAGCGGGATCGTGACGACGCGCCTCTTCGGTGGCTTCGACGCCGTTGACTAAGTCGCCTCGGTAATTCAGCAGACCCTGGCTGTCGTAATCAGAGCTGCGAGGTTTGGCGTATTGCCCCGCGATCCTCGCCATTTTGACGACTGGCATTGACGCACCGTAGGTCAACACAACAGCCATCTGCAGCAGGGTTTTTATATTGGCGCGAATGTGCGGTTCGGTGTTGGATTCGAATGTCTCCGCACAGTCCCCGCCTTGTAATAAGAAGGCTTCGCCGAGCGCAACATGTTGCATCTGCTCTTGCAGTTTGCGGATTTCCGCAACGACGACAATCGGGGGTACGGACTCCAGGATCTTCCGCACGTTGGAGGCGTCCCGCTCATTCCAGGTGGGTTGTTGGAAGGCGGGGCGGGAGATCACATCTTGGAATTGTTCTTCTAAACCACCAGGTAGAGGCGGTAAATCAGGGAGGTCATTAACCGGTAAATCTATTGTCCAGCTCACACGGGCAAAGTCTAGCGTAGCTTTGCGTTATGTACTGAAAAGCCAGTGAGTTACCCCAGAATGGTGATGGCTGGTCCTAGATATCTGGTCCCTCTGGTGCCTACCCCCTACTTCAATTCCATTCCCGTTTTTTCTTTAAACACTCGCGCACACACTTTGAACTTGGCGACGTTGTGCCGCGCATCAGCTAAGGCATCATGTGCATTTTCCGGCACCGGAGGCAGAGCCGGCCGGCCGACGAAGACCCACGCGTGCTTCATCTCTCGCGTAAACCTGGGGATATTCCTCGGCAGATCCTGCATGATGCCCCACAGCTGAACCAAACAGATGTGGTCATACGCCCCCACCCATGCCCACAAGCGAACGTGGTCGTCGTCGCCAAAGAACTCTTCTAAATCGTGCCGTATCGTCGATCTGTTTTTCCATAGTGGCGACGACGGGTTCGGGAGATGAGGTAACACGTGTTTTTTCACCCACGGGTTGGCGCGAGAGAGATCGGCGTCGGTAGATACTGCGTAATATTCACGGCCGTCGCTGGCAACAATGCCAATAGAGACGAGATCTATGGTCTGACCATCTTCAATAAATTCGGTGTCATAAAAATAATCCATATGACAAGGTTAGTACGTCGTGGATAACGTGTTCAGGTTGTTCTGTGTCTGAACGACGGTGGCGATCGTCGGCAAGGACCATCAACAATGAAGGAGACCGACCGGGGGTGCCGATCAGTAAGGTTCCGCGACGATAGGGATGCCAGGTAGACTGTGAGGCCATGCGTGTCCGCAGTAGTTCTGAACGAATCGTACATTTTTTATCTGAGACATGGGTGGGCCGGCTCGTGGTCACCGCCGTTCTCGGCGTCGTTCTGTACTACCACCTCTTCGACATGTTTGATACCGGGGAGTTCCGCTATCACATCGACCTCGATGTCTATCGATCAGGCGGCCAGGCTTTTGTCCGCGGTTTCGGGCTGTATGACCGCGATTACCCTGTACAAGGCATCAATCTACCGTTCACCTACCCTCCGCTAGCGGCCATTCTCTTCAGCACGCTGACATGGTTTTCGCTCACAACCGACACCCTGTTAATGGTTTTCGCCACGGCAGCGATGACCTGGTGGTGTGGCGCGGTTCTGATTAACCACTTTACGGACCCTATGCGCACATCTGGTGCCGACGGTAAATCAGCTCTACCAGCCACGACCAGCTCTTTTAGCCGGGCGGGGTGGCTCTCCTACATGATCCTTCCGCTGGTTCTCCTGGCCGAACCATTCACCCACACATTAAGTTTCGGGCAAATCAACGTTTTCCTTATGGCCCTAGTGCTGCTGGATACCACAGTGAAACGCACTCGCTGGCCCCGAGGCATATTCATCGGATTGGCAGCCGCCATCAAATTAACGCCCGCCGTTTTCGGCCTCTTCTTCCTCGTTAAAAGGGATTGGAAATCGGCCATCACCTGCGCAGTCTCTGGTGTGGCATGGACCGCGATAGGCTGGGCCGTTCTCCCCCACGATTCAAAAGATTATTGGACCGTCGAAATACACAATCCTGATCGGATCGGGGGGTTGGCTTATGCCGGCAACCAGTCTCTACGAGGAATGATCGCCCGCTTTACTAATGACGACACTCTCCAATCCCGATGGTGGGTTGTCCTCAGTGTGCTGACATTTGGGCTTATCCTCACTGCCATGTTGCGGCTGATACGCACCGCATCGAACCTTCAATCCGATCCCGGCGCGGATAGTCGGGTTTCCGCCACCGGGCCACGCTATGAGGGTCAGAGCTTCACCATCGCGTTAGTGGCTGCTACCAGCCTTGTTGCGCTCCTGCTCTCTCCTGTCTCATGGTCCCACCACTGGGTCTGGTTCTTGCCATTCGTCATTGTGACCATGAATGCGGCCTGGAATTCTCGGCACCTTATTCCTCGATGGCAGAACAATGTGCTGTGGGCAATTGCGGTAGTGGGCTTGATGATCTCCACTGTCACGCCATTCCATTGGTTCTTCCCCAATGCGGATAACCAGGAGCTTCAGTGGTCTTTGATCCAAAAGATTGTGGGAAGCGACTATGTTCTGTGGGGTTTCCTCTTCCTAATTGTGATGGCATTATTCCCCCGGGCTTTTACCACTGAGAAAAGCTAGCAGCCTGTGGCTTTCTCATTCACAGGATTCCGACGTCCACCACACCCGGCCGGGAAAACCGAGCTCCGAGGAGAAAACTCCGGACATATAGATGGCCGACGAGTGACGCAGGGTTCGGGTAAAAAGCCTGGCTCAACTGTTTGGGGTTGGGTTCTCGTCGGCGGATTGTCATGTGTATCGCTGTTCTCCACATTGTGGGCGCTCCATTTCACACGTGATCCTGATAGCTCCGCCTATTCCGATGGTGGCGGATACCGTCTCCATCTGGGCGACTCTTCAAGGATTGTGTTGACCCGGCGAAACCTCGTTGACCTCGAGGTTTACCGAGCGGGTGCCCGTGCGATTGTTCATCATCACGCATTATATGACGGTACTTTCTCAACTAGCGAGCGTTCTCTCCCCTTCACCTATCCCCCTTTTGCCGCATGCGTGATGGTGGGGCTCCTCGTTCTACCCACCGTCGTCGGGATGGTGTTTCATTCTGTGCTCTCCCTTGGCGCACTTCTTCTCACCACCTCAATTCTCACCCGAGGCTGGCGAATCCAGTGGCGGTATTTCGCGGCCGCCGCGGTCGTCGTATCGGAACCAGCCCGTGCAACGCTGTCTTTCGGGCAGATCAATTCAGTGCTGTTGCTCATGGTCGTGGTTGATTGGTGGATTCTTTCCGAATCACCACCAGGGTCCCGACGTCGCGCAATGGCAGGTGTGCTGACAGGTTGCGCTGCTGCCATCAAGCTAACTCCTGCCGTTTTCATTCTGGTTCCGCTTCTTCGCCGGGATGCCTGGTCAACAGCACGGTGTGCAGTCTCTGCGATGGTGGCAACCGGTATAGGTGCGTTGGTCGTCCCGCATGACACCTGGGTTTACTTCCGTCATGTGTTGTGGGCGACAGATCGGATCGGCGACCCGACGATCATTTCCAACCAATCGGTTAAAGGGACCTTGGGGCGACTCGCCACGTCAGCGGCTGACTCCCATGCGGCTGCTGGTGCGTCGCGGCCGACCGCCATCGTGTGGGCGCTAATTGTGCTCGCTCTAGCCGCACTCCTCATCACGAGGAACCGTCGTCGCCACAATGACGTCCAAAGCTCAGGCCAGATCAAAACTGGTCGAGCTATTCTGCCCTCGGCGGTGGAGCTTTTCGGACTCCTCGCCTCACCAGTCAGTTGGACGCATCACTGGGTGTGGGCATTACCAGCCATAGTCACCCTGTTCACTATCGCCGTTAGCGGTAATCGTTCCCTCGAAACGCGTTCTGACGCGGTGGACTCTCCTCACAGCAGTCAGCGTTCCAGCTCTCGTCGAGCCAAATGGTATGCAATACTAGCCGGGACCGGTTCAGGAATTTTCCTGATGGGAACTGTATGGTGGGCGCCTCTGGTGTCACGATGGGTCAACACCCCCAGACCAGAGGTTTTCGCACAGACGCTCTCCCATGGTGGGTTCGTCGATAACGTCATGGGCACGTTCTTTTCGGTGTTCATCGGGTGTCTGGAAAATAGCTATGTGGTGTGGGCTGGATTCGCATTTGTCACCTTGGCTTCTGTAGCCTGGTCACCGGCCCAACGACGGAGGAGAAACACACGTACATGTCAGCTTCATCGGTGACACGTCTGTCTCATTCGCGTCGCAGCACACCCGCTACCCGTGGTGCGGCTAGCAACACGGCAGACTCAACGTCAGCACCTCACGACGGTACAGAATCTTCCTCTGCTGGTGCGTCGTCACGACCCCAGTCCGAGGTTGCACCACAAAGTTCGGATAGCGCAGTGACCGCGTCGAGAACTGACACGACAGAAACACCCGCACCGCGCAAGAAACAGAGGCTCCTCTGGCCGGACATCGGCAAAGGCATCTCGATCCTGGGTGTGTGTTTCCTCCATGCCACGATTTACACTCCCGACGGCGTGTACACCGCTGCTAACGCGGTCAATGACTGGTTGGGCCCGGTACGCCTGCCTATGTTCTTCATGGTGTCCGGTCTGTTTTCGTATAAGGTCCGACGCCAGACGCTCGGTGAACTCTGGCACTCGCGCCTCCGGTTTTTGCTGATCCCTTACCTCGTGTGGGCGCCGCTGGAGCTCTGGTCCAAAATGTGGGCCAACAATTTTGAGATAGATACTCACGAAATTGTCACGTCAGTTATCCACGGTGAATGTGGACTCTGGTTTCTCCACTGCTTGGTTCTTTTCACTTTGGCTGTCTGGGTGACGAAGTGGTTGCCCGATCATTGGGCGCTGGCGGTCAGTGTTCTTCCCTGGTTGTGGCAGATGTATAACCCTGTCACGCCGACACAGTCGCACATTTTCAATTACATGCCGGTCTATTTCGTCGGCGTCTTTATGCGGCCGGCATTGCTAGCGCTCGCGCGGAAATGGCGGTCACCCTGGTGGTGGGCAGGAAGCTTCGCTCTATTCTGGTGCACGAAAGTGGCTTATTCGCATTTCGGTGAAAGCTACGATCACCTCGTCGAGATGGGAATCGCTCATAACGACGCTGGCCAGCTCGATGTTCTGTTTTCGTCCATCCGAGCACTGGGGGCACTTCCGTTATCGATCTTGGTCTGTGCGCTTGTAGCGCAGATCCCCCTTTTGGCACGCCCCTTGCAATATATCGGACAGCGGACTTTGGTTATCTATCTCTTCCACATGACCGCGATGAACCTGACGTGGGATCGCGCCCTCTATGTCTATGGCATCCGCGAGGACATGACCAACGCCAGTGACAACGTCCGAATGGCGTGCATCATCGGACTGTTCATCCTCTGCCTGGCGTCGGGGTGGGTCGTCGAGCAATGTAAGCGCTTGCCCGTCGTCGGCTGGACGATTCGCCCGTCAATCCCCTTTTTCCAATTCCCCCTCAGGGAACGCAAGGCAGCATCGGCATCATAATACGCCACCTTCGACCATCGACGTTGACGTGATGGTTAAGGGCTCCGGAAGGAGCTGCCGTCGATGCGGCCCAATATTGGCGTGGCCCGGTTTGGACAAGGCCAGCAGGCAACAACCGCATCGCGGCACAGTCAACGTCGTCAAACTGGTTAACCCGCGAGCATGGGGGTCTTACTTGGGCTCGCTCCCCCGCAAGTAGCCTTTCCCCTCATTCAAGGCAGCTTTCACATCCGCTGCATAAAAGTCATGGACATACTCCTGGCCACCGAGTTGATGGAGGGATTCCATAATGTCGTCGGTAAATGTCCTGAGGCGCTCGTATTCGTCCTCAATATGCATGTAGTCCAACGGATCAAGCGGCTCCCCCACAGAAACTCCGACGCGAACTGGGCGCGGGAATAGAGAGCCAATCGGGTTAGCTTTCCGCGTGTTGATCATTGCCACGGGATAAACCTTCTGGCCCGACTCGAACGCCAACCGCGCGATCCCTGTCTTTCCGCGGTATAGCCGACCATCAGGCGACCGGGTTCCCTCTGGGTACATACCCATCAGGTCGCCACGGCCAACCACCTTCAGCCCCGCGTTCAACGCGTCCTGAGCCGCCTGACCGGAAGAGCGGTCGATCGGGTACTGCCCCACCGACGAGAAAAACCAGGCCTGGATCCGGCCGACGAACCCCGGCGTCGTGAAATACTCGCTCTTAGCAAGAAACGTGATCTGGCGCGGGCATAGCAGCGGAAGATAAAACGAATCCATCACCGAGAGGTGATTGCTAGCCAAGATCGCTGGACCCTCCGAAGGGATCCGGTCGATGTTCTTCGTAAACGGCCTGTTCCATACCCGAAGAAAAGGACCGAAGAGAATGTATTTAAATGTCCAATACCAGCGATTATGCATGACTTTCCTTGAAGCTATCTCGCGCCAAATCAGCGACCCCAATCATACCGGCTTCCGCCCCTAATGTTGCCGTTTTGATCTCCGCGAGCGGCCGATGCCCTGCCCCCACCACGTTATCGGCATAAGCCCTAAGAGCACGGGGCATAAAAAGATCAGAGTCGGTGGAAACGCCACCCCCGATGACGATCAAGGACGGGTCGAAAAAGTCCTGGACCATAGCCAGACCTCGGCCCAACCACAGACCAAAGTCATCGACCACGAGCTTCGCTAGAGGATCCCCTTCCCGGGCGGCAAGAGAGACATGCCGGCCGGTGATTTCGTCCGGACGTGTCCGGTAGTCGCGAAGTAAGTCAGAATCCAAGTCAGTATGAGAACCGATCATTTCGCGAGCGGTCGTCGCCATTGCTGTCCCGGAACAGTAACGTTCCAGGCAACCCCGCTTACCGCATGAGCATTGACGCCCATCAGGCACTACGCAGATATGACCAAACTCGGGCGCGGTGCCGTACGCTCCCCGGTAGATTTCGCCATTGACCATCAACGTGCCGCCAATACCGGTTCCGATGGCAAAGAGCACCCAATTGTTCTCGTCATAGGCGCTGCCGTAGCGATATTCTCCCCACGTGGCAGAATTAGCGTCGTGCTCCAAGCGGACGGGAAGACGAAGCCGCTCCTCCAGACGGTCGACCACCTTCGCATCGCGCCACGGAAGGTGGGGGGCGTACCGGACTGTTCGACAGTCCGGCGTCAAGAACCCGGCTACTGCCATCCCTACCGCAGCGATGTGGTGCCGGCGCTGTAAGTGTCGGACAATCTGCACGACACCGTCTTCCAGCGCATGTGAAGAAGCCGGGGTCGGGATTTGCTCCGAATCGATGATTGTCCCCTCGTCGGTAACAACCGCACCACGCAGGTTCGTACCACCAATATCAAAGCCGACAGTAAGCGGCCGGACAGAAGCGTGATCGGACATCAATACCTTTCGTTGAGGACCGCCGAAGAAAGAATCGTCTCAGCCAGTGGATAATGGCCTACTTCCGACGACGTAACTGGCGAATGGCTAACTTATTCAATCTAGCCCGTCGAATAAAACCTGGGCCAATTGCGGCCCCCTCACGGACCACGACCACTCCTTTTGGATGTATTCGCGGCCCTTCTGCCCCATCGCTGTAGCGCGCTTGGGTTCCGCAAGCAGCCCTGCGACGGCATCCACAATCTCATCGACACGTCGACCATTGACGACGATCCCTGTTTCCGAGGGACGAACGGTCTCTGGTGCTCCACCACCGTCTCCCGCGACCACAGGCACGCCGCATGCTTGGGCTTCAAGGAAGACGATACCCAATCCTTCAACGTCCAGGCCTCCACCTAGGGTGCGGACCGGCATCGCGAAGACATCAGCGCACCGATAAAAATCCGGTAAGACATCGAAGGGAACAGGCCCCGTCGTGATGAGAGAATCACTGACCCCTAAGGCCGATGCACGATCTATGAGCGACTTTCTCCCTTGACCAGGGCCAACAATGAGAAGTTTCGCTGTCGGGATACGCTTCTGGATGCCGGGGAGAGCTTCCACAAGCATGTCTTGCCCTTTTCGAGGCACAATCCGCGAAATACATACGACGAGGAGGCCGTCACCCAATCTGTATTGCCGACGAACACGGTCACTCGCCTCCTTATTCGGCGAGAAACGGGTGATATCCACCCCGGGTTGGAGCGATGACCACGCTGGGTGGGGACCGAAGGCGCGACGTGTCCGCATCTGGGCATATCTGGACACGTATGTCAGCATGTCGACACGTCCGCCGATCAGGCGAAGGACTTGCCGTGCCCCTGGGATCATCGACCAACCAATCTCATGGCCATGCGTCGACGCCACGATCCGTCGGGCACCCGCTTGACGAGCAGCTGAGGCCATGAGTGCGAGTGGGGTACTCGCGCCGAACCACACAGTGTCAATTGACCATGCGCGAATGATCTCTTGCATCCGTCGGGCTGTCATCGGGGTGGGTAGCATAACCCGACGCGGCCAACGAATGATGGCGAACGGAGCGTCGCGGTCGAACACCTGGGTTGCGCTCTCATCCTGGGTGGAGGCGAAAACGATCAATTGGTCGGGGTCGAGAGTCTGAACAAACTCGTGAAGGTACGTCTGAATCCCACCCACTGTCGGTGGGAAATCATTGGTGACGAGCAAGACCCGACGAGAGTGACCCATGGGCTCACATTCTACGAACCATCGCCGCCCTAGTAGCGACGAGCCCCGTACACAGGCATCGAGTTCACTCCGACAACCTGCACGGGGATCCCGTAATCGGCAGCATGGACGACCTTGCCATTGCCGATGTAGAGACCGACGTGGGTGGCCCCTGGGTAGTATCCGATGACGTCACCGGGTTGAAGATCGTTCATGGATACGGGCGTTCCACCAGCCATCTGAGCGCCGGAGGTGCGAGGAATGGTTTTCCCCATTTGGCTGTATGACCAGTACACCAGTCCTGAACAATCGAACTCATTCGGCCCGGCCGCACCCCATGAGTACGGAGCACCGAGTTTCGACAGGGCCGCATTGACAGCAGCGTTAGCCGATTGCTGGGCGGCCTTGATTTGGTCCTTACCCATGCGAATCGGGTTGTTCTTATCTTCCCACCGCCGACGCTCTTCAGCGGAGAGATTATCGATCGCAGCCTTAATCCGAGCAGTCTGAGCTTTGAGCTCGTCCTGCTTGGCGAGCAACTCTTTTTCCTGCTTATTCAACTCATCGGAAGTGTTCTGAGCAACGTCTTTGGCTTTTGCGGCGACATCTCGTTCTTTGTTCGCCGCGCTTGACTCACGTCGGTACTGATCGAGCGTATTTTGCCGTCCGGTGGCGAGAGCACTGATGTAGGATGCCCTGTCGATAGCATCCTGCGGGTTCGCCGCACCAATATAGGCAGTGGTGGGGTCAATGCTGACTTGCCGGTAGCGAGACAACGCGATCTGATCCACTTTGGAGCGGATAGCGTTAGCCTTATCCGACGCCGTCCGAGCTGCGTCCGACTTGCTATCGACGTCGTGCTGAGCTTCTTTCAGGGTTTGATCAGCGCCTTTAATCTTTTCTTCAAGCTCTTTGATTTTTTCCGACGTCTGCTCGGCTTCACGCGAAACCTCAGACATCTGCGCGAAAAGATCGTCTTTATTCGCCGGTGTCGCTGCCGAGGGGGCAGGGTCGGCATGAGCAGGAGTCTGGCCGACAACCGGAATAGCAAGAAAGGCTGGGAGGGAGGCCGCAGCTACCACCATTCGAGTACACCGCGACGGCAAAACCATAGTGAGACGCACGGTGATACTTTTACCAGTTCCGCGTCAAAAAATCACCTTGACCAGTGAAAATGTTAATAAAGTTAACCGTGTGACCGATGCGGTTAGGATACAGCGAGGTTAGCCGCCCCTATCAACGTCGGCCCATACCGCGAGAAGCAGCACCAAGCCCGGCCGATGTCGTCGGTTCTTTACATAACAAGAAGCGCCCAGATCACCTGGGCGCTCAAATCCTCAGCTGTACTTAAGCAGCTGGAAGGCGTTTAGCCGCTACAACCGGGCGTGCTCAACAATGCCACACTAGGCATAACGAGCAGCCGAGTAAGCCTGCATGGAGCTCAGCGGAACTACAGACACGGTCTGTCCCTCCTGCGGAGCGTGAACAACGTTGCCGCCACCGACGTAGACGCCGACATGGTTTCCGCCATAGAAGCCGACGATGTCACCGGGCTGCAGCGCGTTGAGCGCAACAGGGGCGCCGCCCGCCAGCTGAGAGTTCGAGGTCCGAGGGATGGCGATGCCAACTTGCTCGTAGGCCCACTTCACGAGACCCGAGCAGTCGAACGCGGCCGGACCGGTCCCACCCCAAGCGTACGGGGATCCCTGCTTCGATTGAGCGGCGTCGGCAATCTTCTGACCAACGCTGCGCAAGGTCTCGATCGGATCGATGGCCGGAGCTTCAGCCGGCGCGCCCCCAATGTTTGCGGCGGTAGCGTCGGCGTTCGGAATGTTAGCCTGCGACATGTAGTCGTGGATCTGCTTATTCAGCGCGTCCTGGGCCTGCTGAATCTGGTCCGGAACAGTGACCGTGTACTGAGTGTTAGGAATCTGAACCTCAGCAGCAGATGCGTTGGCAGCGCCTGCGATTGCGGTAGTCGCGCTCAAACCCACAGCAGAAACTGCAGCAATTTTGCGGCCGGTGGAAGCGCTCAAGCGGCTACGGTTAGCCATTCGTGTTTCTCCGATGCGTGTCGACGGTCAGATCTCAGGCGGCACCCGCCGCTCTGTAATGTCTCGAAAAGGTTACGAAATGGATACGGTCTATGTCCAACTCGAAACTCGGGCAGGGGGTTTATTCGCCCCAAACCCCATTCTGTAACCGAAAAGTTATTTTCGAGTCGCCTTCTACACCGCCATGATCGCCTTAACCCACAAGACCCTCTTGTGCTGGGAAAACGCCGCAACATGAGAGCAATTAATCGCTCTAAGGCGCCCCGGAATCTCACCGCCAATAACCCGGAACGTGATATCTATCACAGTTTTGTCATGAAACCTCATCTCTCCCACAGAACTCACGCGTTTCAGCCGTCGATCGGCTGGATCGCACCTACATTTCATCGCTACCCGAACTATGGTCCTCCCCGTCTTTGTCACATTCCTCTGTGTCCCATGAGCGTTGTACCCTCTCACTGTGAACCGCGCCCGCACATCACTCGTCCCACAACCTGGTGACTCCGTGACTTCAGCACACCCGTCATCTGACGCGCAGGCGCATCTCCCCGTTTCTCCGACATTCAACCAGGACATTGCTGACTCCCTGATCGTCAACACAACCTTCGTCGTCGTGGACCTCGAAACCACGGGTTTATCCGCGCACGAGGACCGCATCATCGAAATCGGAGCTGTGAAAATTCATGGCGGCGAGGAAATCTCCCGCTTTTCTACCTTCGTCGATCCGGGTCGGCTCATCCCCCCGGTCATCACGAATATCACCGGAATCAGTGACGATGATGTTGATGGAGCACCAGAAGAAGCCCAGGCAGTCAAGGATTTCCTCGAGTTTGCACGCGGATCGGTTCTCGTCGCCCATAACGCCCGCTTCGATATTGGTTTCCTCCAAGCTGCATCGATGCGCGCACACATCACGTGGCCACAGCCAACTCACCTGTGCACATTGGTCCTCGCCCGAACGATGCTGGACCGCTCTGCCGTCGGGTCTTTTAAGCTTTCGTCTCTCGCGCGACATTTTCACGCCACGACGACCCCCACGCACCGCGCGCTCGATGACGCACTCGCCACAGTGACCGTGTTCCACGGCCTTCTTGAGGAGCTCGGGTCCCACGACATCATTCATGTCGGGGATATTCCCACGCGGCCAGTTCGAGAGGCCGCTAATGCATCAGTCTCCCAAACATCGACCCCCGACGCCACGTCGATTTCGCCGTCTCCCAACCGCTACCGCCACCTCATTGAGAACGTCCCCTCCAGCCCAGGCGTCTATATTTTCCGTTCACACTCGGGTGAACCGTTATATATAGGTACGGCAGTGAACCTCCGCCGTCGGCTCAGACAATATATAAATGGCAATGACAAACGACGCCTGATTCCGCACCTTCTCCCCCAAACTCGGAATATCGACACGATCGAATGTGCGCACGGATTTGAGGCTGAGGTTCGAGAAGCAACGCTGATCGCTAAGTTCCGCCCTCCGTTTAACCGACGCTCTAAGGAACCGCGGCAGTATTGGTGGATTTCCGGGGCGCGCCCGCGCGCACACGATGTTTCCCGTGCCACTATCTCGCGCGATCCCCGCTCTTCTAACGCCCTCGGCCCCTTTCGGACGCGCCAAAAAGCGACGACTGCGGCACGGTTGCTGGGCATTGGAGCTCCGACAGCATCCGGACTCCCCGTCGACCAGGCGATCCAATGGCCACCGGCGTTATCGACTGCAGAGGAACGTATTGCTGCCTTTTTAAACCCTGATGGAGCCTTAAACACCAACTTAGATCCCGAGACAGGTAGCACTTCCGGCCCAGCTGACCTATCCGATGACTTCCCAACCGGCGGCCATTCATACCCTGTTCAGCCCCTCGAAGAAAGCAGCCGGAGTCAAAGGGATAGACCTGACTACTACCAGCAATTGATCAATGTGGTCACCGACTTGGCGTCGGACGGTCGTTTTCAACGCGCAGCTCTCACGCGGGATGCCGTTGCAGCCTTATTATCGACAACGGCCACCGCGCAGGCTTACCGAGCCCTTGCCGCGACGCCCGAGATGAGGTTGACAGCGCCTGATGGCGAAGGCGGGTGGAACCTCGCGGTCGTACGTTACGGGCGGCTGGCGAGCGCGGGGCATGTTGCCAGAGGAGGCGCTCATGGGAACGCGGTGGATTTGCTCCTCGCCCATGCCACGCATGTTGAGCCAGATTCTTCCCCGCTCGGAGGCGCGAGCATTGAGCAATTACGCGTCATACGGCGATGGATGGAAAAGCCCGGAGTGCGGCCAGGTCCTGGTTGTGAGGGATGGTCCATGCCTGTCCAGGGCGCTGGTCGATTTGCCGCCTGGATACATAAAGCTCAGAAGGCCACCGAGAGCTAATGAAATAGGCGTACCAGAAAGGTGTGCCCCACAGCGTGACCGCAAGCAGCGCGGGTTTAAAAGGCGTGTGTGGGAAACACCCCAAAGCCTAAGCCTTCCGGAGACACGTCACTAGCCCCGCTTCCCTGTTAAGGGAAGCGGGGCTAGTGACGTGCGCGTGAAATCACCTTTGCATACCACGGCGCGGGGCCGAGACTCCCTGCTCGGCGTACCCACTCCGTGGAATGTCCAGGTTGTTACTTATCGTCGTCTTTATACTGCTCGCGGTTACGCGCCTGCAGCTCCTCGAGCATCTCTCTCTGCTCGCGCTCATTCTCATGCTCGATCTCATCCGCACGATCGGCAATATCCTGCGAATCCGGCGAGAAGAACGTACCGCGGCCCGGGTGGCCCGAGTAACCAAGCTGGTTCATCTGCTTCGGAACCGGAGCACCTTCGTATTCGAGCGGTACAGCATGACCGTGCTCATCAACCGGGCCTAGCGGCTGGTGAACTTCAATGAACCCACCTGAAGGCAGAACTTCGATCGTTCCTGTTGCGACACCGTGCTCCAGAACCTCACGGTCAGAGCGCTGCAAGCCGAGGCAAATTCGGTACGTACAGTAGTACACGATGGGCGGCACTATGACGAGACCGATACGTCCAACCCACGTCATGGCGTTTAGTGAGATTTGGAAGTGGTAAGCGATCAGGTCGTTCATACCAGAGATGGTCAGCAGGAAGTAGAAGCTGATGGCCATCATGCCGAGCGACGTGCGAACCGGAACGTCGCGGGGCCGCTGCAACAAGTTATGGTGTAGGTCGTCGCCAGTCAGCTTTTGCTCAATGAACGGGTAAGTAATCAGTAGCACAACCAGAACGAGGAGCATGATCGCTACCCAGAAGATAGCTGGGATAGTGTATCGACCGATGTACAACTCCCACGCAGGCATAACACGTGCAGCACCATCTGTCCACAACATGTAAATATCTGGCTGAGAGCCTGCTGACACCTGTGCCGGATTATATGGACCCAAGTTCCAGATCGCGTTGATTTGGAAAATGCCACCGAGCAAGGCCAGAACACCGAAGGTGATAAGGCCGAAGCCGATACTCTTAACGGCGAAAACGGGGAGAATTCGCACGCCCACGACGTTATTTTCGGTCCGTCCAGGCCCAGGGAATTGCGTGTGCTTTTGATACCAGACCAAAGCGAGGTGCGCAGCAATCAATGCCAGCAAAATGCCCGGGATGATGAGCACGTGGGCAATGTACAGACGGTCAATGATGATGTCGCCCGGGTAGTCGCCGTTGAACATCATCCAATGCAGCCAGGTACCGATGATCGGCAAACCAAGAATGATGGCCGACATAATGCGGAGGCCAACACCTGATAGCAGGTCATCCGGCAGCGAGTAGCCCATGAAGCCCTCAGCCACGGACAGGAGCAGAAGCACACAACCAATAACCCAGTTGGCTTCGCGTGGCTTACGGAATGCTCCGGTGAAGAAGATACGGAACATGTGCACCGTAATAGACACGGCGAACATCAAGGCTGCCCAGTGGTGGATCTGTCGAATGAACAGACCACCGCGGACCTCGAAGGAGAGGTTAAGGGCTGTCTCGTAGGCACGGGACATTTCCACGCCGTTGAGCGGTGCGTAGGCACCGTCATAGATGACCTTGCTCATCGACGGGTCGAAGAACAGGGTCAGGTAGGTTCCGGAAAGGAGGAGGATGACGAAAGAGTACAGAGCAATTTCGCCAAGCATAAACGACCAGTGGGTCGGAAATACTTTGTTGATCTGGCGCCGAACCCCGGAGGACATGGTGTAGCGGTCATCCATGTTCCGCGCGGCTTGCGCCATGTGCGATGGATAAGTCTTAGTGGTCATGAACGACGCTCCCAGAAGGCCGGGCCGACGGATTCAACGAAGTTACCCTTTGCGTAAAGGAATCCCTCGTCATCCACAGCAATGGGCAGTTGCGGAAGAGGACGTGCAGCTGGGCCGAATACTGGTTTGCCGTAATGCAACGCGTCAAACTGTGACTGGTGGCACGGGCAAAGAATTCGGTTGGTTTGCTGCTCGTACAACGATGTCGGGCAGCCAATGTGCGTGCAGATCTTCGAGTAGGCGTAGTAGTCGCCGAAGTGGAAATCTTCCTGACCTTTACGCTGAATGGCGCGCTTAGCGTCACTGTGGCGGAGGCGGATCAGCATAACCGAGTTACGCGATCCATGGATGGACTCCATGTGCGCCTCATACACATCGGCGTCCTTATCGTATTTGTCGTGATCGTTGACGACATCCTCAAGGAGGGGGAAGACCGTTTCCATGGCCCCAGCGTTCAGATCCTCAGGGCGAAGCCGCACCAAACGGGTAACTCCGCGAGTCTCGTACGTCTCGCCAGAAGCCTCGTAACCGCCTTCATGCTTTTCAGCTGTGACGCCGGTGTCGCGGCCTAGGTAAACTTTCTTACCCTTCTCCGTCAGGGTCCATCCCGTCGTCCACAGGGTTCCATCTCCCTGGATATCCATGCCTTTAGCCTTGGGCTTCCAGGGGTTTTTAATCATTCCCCCGATGGGGAAGATTAAAGCGAGTCCTGCGGCAACGGCGCCGGTTCCCATGATGCCTTTAAGTACCTTGCGGCGGCCAAGGGTGGACGTTTCCCAGGAATCGTTGAGCAGAGCCACGAGGGTCTTCTGATCAACTTCATCCGATGGGCCGTCGTGACGACGCTGAACGGAAATTTCCTCGGGGATAAATCTCTTGGTGAACTTGACCGCTCCGATGCCGAGGCAGAGGATCGCCAAGCCCATGCACGCTCCGAACAGCGGAGTGTAGAGGGAGTAGAGCCAGAGGCCATCCTCCCCTAGCCCCTTGTACTTCCAGGGCCAGAACAGGTAAACAGCGATAAAAGCAATGGCGAAGATTGCGCCTAGGACGAACCACAAGCCGACGCTGCGCGCGGCGCGTTTCTCCTCAGGGTCGTTGTCCATCGGGAAACGCTGTTTACGGTAAGCAACGGTAACGTCGTCAAGCTCGGTGCCGAGGCGAGCAAGCTCGTCATTGCTCATGGCGGCAAGCTCTTCGGACGTATTTTTCTTCGTTATCTTGTCACTCATGACCGCGTTCCAATCCATAGTGCCGCGCAGACCATAACGGTGACGCCGCCGATCCACATCAACAAACCTTCAGTGACTGGACCAATACCGCCCAGACCGTATCCGCCCTGCGTCGGGGTGTCCTGCTGAGACTTAATGAAGGCAATGATGTCCTTCTTCTGGTCTGAGGTCAGTTGGCGATCGGAGAACTTCGGCATGTTCTGAGGGCCGGTCAACATCGCCTGGTAGATCTCTTGTTCGTTGGCAGGATCAAGATCAGGTGCGTATTTACCACCGGAGAGCGCGCCGCCCTTACCGGTGAAGTTGTGGCACGATGCACAGTTCAAACGGAACAAATCAGAACCGCGAGCGACGTCCTCAGCTTTGATGTTTCCGTCGTAGTGTTCGCCACGGAGAGATTCCATAGCGATGTTCCCGTCCTGGTCGTGGACAATGTCTGGTCCACCACCGCGGGACTGCACGTAAGCTGCCAAAGCCAGCGTCTCTTCTTCTGAGTAACGGGCTTTCTTACGCTCAACCTGGGCTTCGTTGCGGGTCATCGGCATGCGGCCGGAGTGCACCTGGAAGTACACAGCGCCTGCACCAACACCGGTGAGTGCTGGGCCACGGTCTTTGACGCCCTGGAGATTGGCGCCGTGGCAGGTGATACATGCAACGTCGTAAATATCTTTACCCTGCGAGACGAGGGCTGCCTGGTCTTTATCAGCGTTGGCAGTCTGAGCGTCAGGGGTTAGGGCATCAGCGAGAAAACCTGCGCCAGTAAGGCCGAGGGCTAAAGCTGCCGTACTAGCAAAAGTACGACGTAACTTTCGGCGGCCACGGACCTTCTTGGCGTGGCGCACGGTGTCGGTTCCGGTCTCCACCGCGGAGCCCGACAACGTGCCGGAATTGTTGGAGTTAACCATCATTTTCCCTTTATGTCGTCATGGAAAGTGAGGGCGGTGTGGTGGCCAATAAGGCCAGGCCCGGCCTACTGAATGAAGTAGATAGTGATGAACAGCCCAATCCACACAACGTCAACGAAGTGCCAGTAGTAAGACACCACGATGGACGCTGTCGCCTGGGCGGGAGTGAACTTGGCTTTGTAGGTACGCAAGAGCACGATCCCGAAGGCCAGGATCCCGGCGAAAACGTGGACAGCGTGGAAGCCGGTCGTGATGTAGAAACACGAACCGTACACACTGTGTTGGATCGTTGTTCCGTCAAGGACGAGGTGCGTGTATTCGTTGACCTGACCAGCCAAGAACACGAGTCCCATAACGGCAGAAAGGGCGTACCAGCGGCGAAGGGCGAAAACATCACCTCGCTCTGCCGCGAACACGCCCCACTGCGCCGTAAACGACGACGCAACCAGGATGATCGTAAAGAACAAAGCCAGGGGCACGTTCAATTCGACATCCGCCGGGGGCCAATCTCCGCCGGAATTTGCGCGCGACACAAAGTACATCGCGAACAGACCAGCGAAGAACATCAATTCCTGAGACAGGAACACAACAGTTCCGACACTGACCATGTTGGGTCGGTTCAGTGTCGCAACACGCTGTGGTGCTGCCATACCTGAGTTTCCTACTGCGCTCGTCACGCATGTAATTATGACTGACAGCCCCCTCCAAGGTCACTTTTATACTTCGGCAAGTATCGGGAACTCTTAAAATCCCAGTTCAGAACCATGATGAAATTAGGGGGGAACCCTTATTGGGGGTAACGGGAACTTTAACCCGCTTATTACCGACGGCCCCTTTTGCGGACACCTGTCTCATGATGCAGTTCAACCAAAACCGACGGAGACAACCGTCGGAGATAACCCCTTTGGAGACGACGCCCTCGGAGAAACAGCGCTCCGGTATCGTCATAGAAAACGTATTAAACATATCAGTACACGAGCATGGAGCACACATGACGACGAATTGGGTTGACCTTCTCAACCACATAGCCGACGGGCGCGATCTGCCTCCCGATGAAGTCTCAGCCGCGATGCACTCCATCATGAGCGGTGAAGCATCGCCCGCGAAGATCGATAGCTTTATCTACGGAATCCGGGTGAAGGGAATCACCCCGACAGAGCTCGAGGCGGCCGCGTCGACAATGCTGGACTTTGCCCAGCCGGTTAAATTACCGCCCTCCCCCAATGATGATCGTGGGCCTGCTGTCGACATTGTCGGTACCGGCGGGGATGGAGCCCACACGGTCAACGTTTCGACGATGGCGTCGCTTCTGATTGCCTCGATGGGTATCGACGTAATCAAGCACGGAAATCGCGCGGCGTCGTCGCGGTCTGGCGGAGCAGACATGTTGGAAGCTCTCGGCCTCCCGATTGACCTCTCCCCCAACGACGTGACACACATGCTGAGCCACCACCACTTTGCCTTCATTTTTGCGCGCACCTACCACCCAGCAATGAAGTATGCGGCACCGGTGCGCTCGGATATCAAGGTGCCTACGCTGTTTAACCTTCTCGGCCCCATGACGAACCCAGCCCGGCCGACCGCGGGCCTAATCGGGTGTGCGTTCCCGGAGATGACCTCCGTCATGGCAGATGCGTTCGCGCGGCGCGGTGACACGGTGCTCGTCGTTCACGGGCAAGACGGATTAGATGAGTTTTCCGTCTCCGGACCCACCGATGTGTACGTCACACACGACGGTGGCGCAGAACGCTACGAGTTTGATCCTCGCGATTATGGATTCTCCTACTACCCGGTGAGCGCAATCCGGGGTGGCGACGCGGACACCAACGCTCGTGTAGCTCGTCAATTGTTCTCACTTGACCCCGTTGCCGATACGCCGACAACCCCGCTCCCTTGCGATATGAGCGCTGTAGAAAACGCCGTGCTTTTCAGCGCTGCTGGGGCACTAGTTTCCGCACAAGGGGGCGACAAGGAATCATTCCGCGATGCCATGGGTCATGCACTCGACCGTGCCAAGGCGGCATTACATGATGAGGGAACTAAGGATCGTATCCAGCACCTCGTTTCAGAGAAACGCCCTTAGCAGAGCACTCCACACGCAACGACGGCTAGCTCGGGGCTAGCCGCACCGTCTGAAACAGCAAAAAGCACCCGTGCCAGGAAGGACGCACGGGTGCTTTTTGTGGATGGAAATTAGCTGCGGGGCGCTAACCCCACTGAGTACGGACTAGTGCTTTTCCACTGGTGTTCCGTACTGCAGGTTCAGTTTGACTGTTGCCCAGACGGTGATCACGGCGCCGATGCCGATCATCCAGTAGGCCAGGAAGACCACGCCATAGCCGAGCACTGCGATGCCGCAGGTCATGGCGAAGGGCCAGATGGAGTTCGGGCTGAAGAAACCGAATTCTCCGGAGCCATCAACCTGCTCTGCTTCCTCCCAGTCCATCGGCAGAACATCCGAGTGGCGTTCTGTGATGTGCAGGTACACGCCGAGCATCAGCGTCATCAAGGCACCGAGCAATAGTCCGGCCGATCCTGCCCATTCGATACCGCTGATGTAGCCGTTATCATTGATGAACTTAGTGGCCAAGACGTAGATCACAGTCATGATCACAAGAAAGACTGTGATCGCGTAAAACAGTCGCGATGAGGATTTCATAACGGTGTACTCCTAGTTCTATGACTGCTCGGCTTGGTTGTTGTCGACGTAGTTGTCGTTCGCTTCGCGCGTATCCTCACGCCCGGGCAGGAACGGGTGGGTTGAGGTTGCGTACGGTTGCTCGCCGATCGCCTTCAATGCGTCTGCATTCGACGCGCTCGGGTTGTCTTTACGGAAGTTCATGTAGTCACGGAACTTATCCGGGCTGACAACGCGGATCTCGAAGTTCATCATGGCGTGGTACGTACCGCACATCTCGGCACAACGTCCGACAAACGCACCTTCCTTGTCGATCTTCTCGATTTGGAACTTGCGGTTGGACTTGTTCGCTTCGGGGTGCGGGAAAGCGTCACGCTTGAACAAGAACTCGGGAACCCAGAAAGAGTGAATTACGTCAGCTGACGCAAGGTCGAACTGAATGGCTGTCTGAGATGGCAAGACCAAGACAGGAACCTCGTCAGTAGTTCCCACGGTCTCGATCTTGTCAAAGTTCAGGTAGGACAGATCGCTCTTTGAATTGCCATGAATCGGGTTCGATGCGCCCTCCTCACCACGGCTGCTGCTTTCGATCTTCTTCGTGCCATCAGCAGCGGCCTGAGCGGAATCGTCTCTACCCTCGTAGGTGTTTCCACCCATCAAGGAGCCATCGACCTCGTTATAACCAAATTTCCAGTTCCACTGGAACGCGGTGACATCGACCTTAACCTTCGGGTCTTTATCCATCGCTGTGACCTTATCTTCGGTCTGCACAGTGAAGAAGAAGATGACCATCACGATGATGATCGGGACTGTGGTCAAAACAAGTTCAAGCGGGATGTTGTACTGCGTCTGCCGCGGGAACTCTTTTTCGCCCTTTTTCTCTTTCCGCTTCGCACGGAATGCGAAGGACGAGTAGAACATCAAGCCCCACATGATGATGCCCACGATCCAAGCTGCTACCCAGATCCACACCCAGAAGTTCCCAATTTCCTTGGCTTCAGGGGTGATGCCGTCGGGTACGCCGAATCGCAGGAGCTTAAAGAAGCCGTTATCGGGCGGCGCTACGCTACATCCGGACAGCAAGTAGCCACCGGCTGCCAAAACGCCGGCTAGTCCTAGCTTGCGCGACCAATTGCGCATTTTTCGCTGTTCCACGTGTGTTTGCCTTCCTGATCCACACCAGGTTGAAAAAACGCTGGGATTCATTCCTCTTTTAGCTAGGGTAATCCATAAAGAGGAATAAACCATCATGGATGGGCGTCAAGAGTTCCCACCAGACTGGAAAAAGCTGCCGGTTTTACCCCCGGGACTGGCCGACGTCGGCAAGCATTGAATCGTAGCTTTGTTCCCTACCGATCGTCGTTAACGATTTACGCTGGTATTTTCCTGTCAGAATTGTCAGCATCCTCACAGCTTTTCTGTCGCGTGCGTTACATCGTTAGGAAAATGTTATTCGCATCACAATTCCCCTACATTGGGTAAGCCCTCTGTCCACTGGATGAACAAATACAGGGCCGTCGCCGAAGCAGCTCGCACTTTCCCGCTCCACACGACTAGAGTCGAGGAGAATTCCGTCGCTAACACTGTCTGCCCAGAAGAAGTCACATAACGGGCTGTTCGGATCGGGCTGCTCAGCGTTGTGCGGATATATAAAAGGTATAGAACAGAAAGGCCTTATTGAATGTGCGGTTTGCTCGGACTCATCGCCGCTAGCGGAAATGCGGAGGATTTTGTTCAAGCCACTGGTTCATCACTGACCTGTATGCGTCACCGTGGCCCGGATGAGGATGGCACCTGGAATGACGCCAACGTGGTCTACGGATTCAATCGGTTGTCCATCATTGACCTCGCACATTCCCATCAGCCTTTACAGTGGGGTCCGGAAGACCAGCCCAACCGGTACGCGCTGACCTTCAACGGCGAAATCTACAACTACAAAGAGCTGCGCTCTGAACTGAAGGACAAGGGATATACCTTTGCTACTGACGGGGACAGCGAAACAATCGTTGTCGGCTATCACCACTGGGGACGGGACGTGGTTCACCATCTTCGTGGAATGTTTGCCTTCGCCGTGTGGGATTCGGTCGACAAGACGATGTACCTGGCTCGGGACCAGTTCGGCATTAAACCCCTCTACTGGGCAACTACCGACAGAGGCACACTCTTTGCCTCTGAGAAGAAATGCCTGCTCTCCATGGCAGACAAAGCCGACATCGATCTGTCGGTGGATAAGCGGGCGATCGAGCATTACATGGACTTGCAGTATGTGCCCGAGCCTGAGTCCCTGCACACCGGGATTCGCAGGCTGGAGTCCGGTTGCTGTGCGACAGTGAAGCCCGGTGAAAAGCCCGAGGTACATCGCTGGTTTACTCCTCGCTTCCCCGAAACATCGGTGAACAAGGAAAATATCGATTCCGAGATTTCAAAGATCGAGCATGCCCTCGAGGATTCCGTTGCTAAGCACATGCGTGCCGACGTCACCGTCGGATCCTTCCTGTCTGGCGGAATCGACTCGACGGCCATTGCGGCACTCGCGAAACGCCACAACCCGAACTTGCTGACCTTCACCACCGGTTTCGAACGCGAGGGGTATTCGGAAGTCGACGTTGCCACGGAATCCGCGGAAGCGATCGGCGTCGAGCACATCGTGAAGGTGGTCTCCCCCGAGGAATTCGCCGAAGCAGTCCCCCGCATCATCTGGTATTTGGACGATCCGGTAGCAGACCCTGCCCTCGTCCCCCTGTATTTCGTCGCAGCGGAAGCCAGGAAGCACGTCAAAGTTGTCCTCTCCGGCGAGGGCGCCGACGAGCTCTTCGGTGGATACAACATCTACCATGAGCCACTTTCTCTTGCCCCGTTCGAGAAGATCCCGTCATTCGCCAAGAAGGGTCTGCGAACCCTCGCGCAACGCCTACCCGACGGGGTGCGAGGCAAGTCATTGTTAGAGCGAGGTACCACTCCTCTTGAAGAGCGGTACTACGGTAACGCCCGGTCTTTCTCCTTCGACCAGCTCCGGCGCGTCATTCCGTGGGCCAAGAAAGAGTGGAACCATACGGATGTCACGACTCCGATTTACGAAAAGTCGCAGGGTTGGGATCCGGTAGCCAGGATGCAGCACCTTGACCTGTTCACCTGGTTGCGTGGCGACATCCTGGTCAAGGCTGACAAGATGACCATGGCGAATTCCCTCGAGCTCCGTGTGCCGTTCCTCGACAAAGAGGTCTTCAATGTCGCGCAATCATTGCCGACGAGCATGAAGCTGACTCATGGCACATCGAAGTGGGCATTGCGCCAGGCGATGGAACGCATCGTTCCCCCGCACGTTCTTAACCGGCGGAAGCTTGGATTCCCTGTCCCGATCCGGCACTGGTTGGCTGGCGACGAGCTTTACGGCTGGGCAGAGGACATCATCACCTCATCGCAGGCCGGGGAGATTGTCGACCTCGGAGCCACCCGCTCCATGCTCGAAGAACACCGTTCTTCTATGACCAGCGGATCTGGCCCTGACCATTCCCGACGCCTGTGGACTGTGTTGGCATTCTTAATCTGGTACGGAATTTTCGTGGATAAGTCGATTACCCCGGATATCCCAGAGCCGACGTATCCGGTCGAGATGTAAAGCGGCGCCCGTTTACATATGCGAAAACGCCGGCCACAACTCATTGTGTGGTCGGCGTTAAGCATTAACTACGAGCAGACTGTTCAGCCTCGTATCAGTTGAACGAGTCTCCGCACGCACAGGACCCCTTAGCATTGGGGTTATCAATGGTGAAGCCCTGCTGTTCAATGGTGTCTGCGAAGTCGATCGTCGCGCCGGTCAAATATGGTGCACTCATGCGGTCAACAACCAGGTTCACGCCGTCATAGTCATCGACGAGATCACCATCTAAGGTCCGATCGTCGAAGAAGAGCTGGTAGCGCAGGCCAGCACAACCACCTGGCTGCACTGCGATGCGCAGGACTAACTCGTCGTTTTGTTCTTGGCTCAGCAGAGACTTTGCCTTAGCTGCAGCGGCATCAGTCAAAATAACGCCAGTTGTCTTCTCCGGTGCAGTCATGCACTTCTCCTAACACGAAACAGGATGCTCTCTGAAGCTACCTCAAATGATTAGTGGACACTACCGTACTCCACATCACAGCAGAACGCACTGTACAGCTAAATTATTTCACAAGGCATAAGAACCCCCGTAGTCGCGCACATCTGACACCTTGGGCACACCTACCCTCGCCTTATTCACAGGCTCGAACCCCTTTTCTTATATCCTTGATCGCGTGAAGATGCCATGGACAACGTCGAAAGAAAACCAGTCGAACGATGGCTCTGCGTCAGAATCATCGACGACGAAGTCATCGCGGTGGAACCGTAAGCGTAAAGGGTCAGTCAGCGTCACTGCCGGTGGTAGCAAGCCCGCCTCAACCAGCAGCAGTGCAGCAGACGGGAAGTCCTCCGATGGCGATAGCAGCGGTAGCCAGTCGCAGGATCGCTCCACCCCCAAGGGATATACGCCACCGAAAGGCCACGCGACACCTAAGCGCAATGACGTCGAACGCCAAAAGGGTGTGCGCAAAACGGCCTATAAGGCGCCTGAGACCCCTGCGGAAGCGCGTAAACAGCGCAAAGAGTTGAAGAACTCAATGAGCAAGGAAGAGTACAAGGCACTCAAGCGCAAGCAACGCGACGAACGCGCACGGGAACGCGAGCGGAACCGTGAACGCATGATGAGTGGCGATGAACGCTACCTCATGGACAGAGACCGCGGCCCCGAACGACGGTTGATCCGTGACTGGGTCGATTCCCGCCGTCTCTTTGCCAACACGTTCATGCCCATCGTGGTCGTGCTGCTTATTCTGATGTTTGTCACGACCGCGACCCGCAGTTATCTGCTCAATAATCTGCTCTCCATGGTGGGGATGATTCTGCTCATCCTGATCGTCCTCGACGGTGTTTTGTCGGGTCGTCGAGTGTCTCGTTTCGTCCGTGAACGTCACCCGGATACTGCTCTATCGACCTGGTCAATGGGCTTCTATGCCTTCTCCCGCGCGTCGATGATCCGACGGTTCCGTACCCCGCGCCCGCAGGTCAACATCGGCGATAGCATTTAACGCCAATTAAAAACGCACGCACTGCATAGAATCGTAAGCACTGCCCAAGATGAAAACTTTGGTTCTTGGTGGAGCCCGGTCAGGTAAATCTGAGTGGGCGGAGCACCTGGTGACACCCCCAGACTCCGCGGCGTCTCCCGACGATGTCCATGTCACTTACGTCGCGACTGCACGGCCTTGGGGTTCCACCTTCGACGCCGACTTCGCTCGCCGGATCGAGCGCCATCGTGCACGCCGTCCATCTTGGTGGCACACCGAGGATTCACGCGATCTCGTCGACGTCCTCACTGAATCATCGGACCAGGAAGCCGCCCGTCAGACTACGATCCTTGTCGACGATCTTGGCACGTGGTTGACCCACGAACTTGCTGAGGTAGGCATGTGGGATGCGGAGTTCGGGTCGGACGACTGGAACAAAGGATTACACGCCATCGGCGCCCGGCGCGACCGACTGATCACCGCTTTGCGCCACGTTCCGGCACATGGCCCTAATCTTGTTGTTGTTAGCCCCGAGGTTGGAATGGGCATTGTCCCCAGTTATCCATCTGGCGGTGTCTTCCGGGACGAGCTCGGACGGCTCAATGCCGATGTTGCATCGGTATGCGATCGAGTTGTTCTAGTGGTCGCTGGGTGTGCTCTCGACCTCCGGCCCTGAACAGTCCAATGGCAATGCTTAACACCGACAATAAGTAGAGAGAAGCAACAGTGAGCGATTCCTCTTTTCCCCTCATCTCTCCTCCCGACGAACACGTGTATGTACGGGCTCGCCAGCGGCAGGCAGAACTGACCAAACCGGCAGGCTCGCTGGGGCGATTAGAAGACTTGAGCTGCTGGATTGCCGCTTGCCAGGGGCAGTGTCCACCCACACCGCTTAACGACGTCACCACAGTGGTTTTCGCCGGCGATCACGGAATAGCCACCCACGAAGTCAGCGCTTATCCCACTGATGTGAGTGTGCAGATGGCGTCGAATATTGAGTCCGGGGGTGCAGCGGTGTCCGTTCTCGCGAAGCGGGCGGGCGCCTCGGTCCGCGTGATTGACGTCAGTCTGAATAGCGGTTCTGAAGCCGACACCCATATCCGTGACGGCAGTGGGTCGATTGACCGGGAAGACGCTATGACCCGCGATGAGTATCGACGCGCACTTCAGGTTGGGATCGATGCTGCCGATCGCGAGATTGACTCCGGGGTTGATCTGCTTATTGCCGGCGATTTAGGCATCGGAAATACGACGCCCGCCGCAGCGTTGATTGGCGCCCTAACCAACACCGAGCCCGTCGTCGTCGTTGGGCGTGGCACCGGAATTGATGACAACGGCTGGAAACGGAAAACTGCAGCGATTCGGGATGCGATGTATCGCGTCCACAATATTCACGACGAACCAGCCAGCGTTCTCCAATTCATTAGCTCGCCCGACATAACAGCGATGGTTGGCTTCCTTGCGCAGGCAGCTGTTCGCCGCACACCGGTCATTCTCGACGGGATCGTCGTGTGTGCAGCGGCCCTTTTCGCCGAAAAACTTGCGCCGGGCGCGAAGCAATGGTGGGTCGCCGGCCACCGGAGTGTTGAGCCCGCCCAGGAGATTGCGCTGCGCGAGCTGGAATTAACCCCGGTCGTTGATTTGGGGATGCGGCTCGGCGAGGGTTCGGGGGCAGTCGTTACGCTCATGATCGTCAACGCAGCCGTGGACATCATCCGCAACATGGCGACGTTCGACGAAGCCGGTGTGTCGACGGCCTCAGACGCTGAAACATCCCGCACTGGAGACTCCGGCGCTGAAGCCTCCCATTCCGAAGACCCCGGCACCGAAGAATAATGTCTGGTAAAGCAGGGTTTTCGAGTGAGCAGCCCGACAACCCCACCCACGGCCACGCTATCCCCGAAGGAATATCGACAGCATTTAGTTGGCTAACGGTGCTGCCTTTCCGTGGTTCCCGCGTATTCGACCGCACGACGGGCCGTCGGGCAATGCTGGCGATGCCGCTGGTAGGACTGTTCCACGGACTAGTCGCGTGGTGCGTGTTCACACTGACCTGGCTGCTCCAAGTGAACTTCGGGCACACCCTGGACCTCTGGGTCGTCGCATTCGGAATCGTCTCCTTGTGGGAATTCAGCACCCGGCTCATGCATATCGACGGTTTGAGCGACGTTGCCGACGCGCTCGGCAGCTACGCCCCACCGCCGAAAGCTCGGGGCATCCTTGCCGACACGAACGCGGGCCCGATGGGCGTTGCCGCGATCGTGTTTTCCGTGGCAGCCCAGATCATCGGTGTTCACGCCATCATGCAGGGGGCGGGATCAACGACTCTCAGCGACGTCGGCCACTTCCCCGCTTCTGACTTCCCTGTTTCCACCGTCATCGGACTTATTCTCGTGCCGACGGTCGCCCGGATCAGCGCTTTGATCCTCTGCACAGAGGGATACCGTCCAGCAAATCCCACGGGTTTCGGCGCGCTCGTCATCGGAACCGTACCGAAGCTCGGTACAGCCGCATGGGTTACCACAGCAGCCATCGCCGCATTCGTCGGCGGAGGAATCCTCTGGACGCTGATGACACTGGCAGTCATCGCATTGACGATACCGTGGGCACTTCATTGCCGCCGGCGGTTCGACGGCCTGGCCGGAGATTGCCTCGGGGCGACGATCGAAATCGCGACCGCAGCAACCGTCGTTCTCTTCAGCCTGACTGCCTAATCGGCCTGACCGTTTGATCAACCGTCTGACCAATATGCAAAAAGCCCCGCTCACTCACACGTGGGCGGGGCTAGCGCTATAAACGCAAATCGGTTTTACTTCACCCGGTTTTTACTTCACCAGGGTGTAGCGCCAACCGTGAGAATCGTCGACGGAGCCGTGCTGGATCCCCGTCAAGGTTTCGCGCAGCTCCATCGAGATCGGACCTGCTTGTCCACCGTTGATCGTGAATTCCCCTTCGTTGGACTTCACGGTTCCGACTGGGGTGATAACAGCGGCGGTACCGCAGGCGAACGCCTCGCTCATCTCTCCGGACTTCGCGGCTTCGCGCCACTCTGCCGTCGAGATCTTCCGCTCTTCCACGGCCATTCCGCGATCTTCGGCCAGCTTCAGCAATGAGTCGCGGGTCACACCGGGCAGCAAGGAACCGGACAGTGCGGGAGTGACCAGCTTCGCGTCGTTTCCAGTGCCGTAGATAAAGGCAAGGTTCATTCCGCCCATTTCTTCGACATAGTTGCGCTCGATGGCGTCCAACCAGACAACTTGGTCGCAGCCCTTTTCCTCTGCTTGCGACTGAGCAGCCAAGGAGGCCGCGTAGTTACCCGCAAACTTTGCAGCTCCTGTACCGCCGGGGCAGGCGCGGACGTAGTCCTCACACAGCCAAACTGTCACCGGTTTGATGCCGCCACTGAAGTATGACCCAGCCGGCGATGCGATCAAGTAAAAACGGTACGTCGACGACGGGTGAACGCCCAGCCCCTTCTCGGTCGCGATCATAAACGGGCGCAGGTACAGCGCTGCTTCGCTTCCCGCTTCAGGAACCCAGTCTGCGTCGATCTCCACCAACTGATGGAGCGATTCCATAAATAATTCTTCCGGCAGTCCGGGCATTGCCAGCCGCTTGGCCGAATTCTGCATCCGTCGGCAATTCTGGTCTGGACGGAATGTGGCTATAGAACCATCTGGCTGGCGGTATGCTTTGAGTCCCTCGAAGATCTCCTGACCGTAGTGGAACAGCGTTGTTGCTGGATCCAGGGTGATCGGGCCGTAGGGGACGACGCGAGGATCATGCCATCCTTGCTCCCCGTCCCAGTCGATAATCACCATGTGGTCGGTAAAGTTCGCTCCGAAGCCTGGGTTCGCGAGCACCTTGGCGATGGCCTCGGGGGATGTCGGGTGTGGATTTTTTTCTACAGTGAAAGTCTTATCAGCCATGGTTCCTACTGTAGACCCTCCCCCATATCCAGGTAACTTTAGCCAGATTTTGACGGCCAAGGCGCGTCTGAGGAGAAGCCACGGTATTGTGGGAGCACGTAAAGTCATGCCGTAATCAGATCCTCATGACACGTTTCAACGATCAGCGTCACAGATCTGCGTTGACTTCTTAACTATCGCTTATTTTAGAGGAGACTTCCACCATGGCGTTCTCTGTTGAGATGCCCGAACTCGGCGAATCCGTCACCGAAGGCACGGTCACCACGTGGCTCAAACAAGTAGGTGACACCGTCGCTGTCGACGAACCACTTCTGGAGGTTTCGACCGACAAGGTCGACACCGAGATTCCTTCACCCGTTGCTGGTGTGTTGACAAAAATTATTGCCGACGAAGACGACACGGTCGAGGTCGGCGAGGTCATCGCAGAGATCGGTGAAGAGGGCGACGACACCAGCAGCGACGACAGTGGTGCGTCGGAGTCGTCCGATTCTGGCTCTGGTGATTCCGGCGCTGAGGAGAAGAGCTCTTCGGAGGGCGAGCAGTCGCAGAAGTCCTCTAGCTCCGGTTCGAGCGGTTCCGGTTCGGGCGAGGCCACCGACGTTGAAATGCCCGAGCTCGGCGAGTCCGTCACCGAAGGAACCATTACCCAGTGGCTCAAGAGCGTCGGCGACGAAGTTGAAGTCGACGAACCGCTGTTGGAGGTCTCCACCGACAAAGTCGACACCGAAATCCCCTCCCCTGTGGCCGGTACCCTCGTCGAAGTCCTTGCCGAGGAAGACGACACCGTCGACGTCGGATCGGTCATCGCCCGCATCGGCGACGCCAACGCCGCTTCCAGCAGCTCTGACGACAAGGCTGACAAGAAGTCTGAGGAAACCAAGCCTGAGGACAAGTCCGAGCCTGAGCCCTCTAAGAGCGAGAAGACTGATGAGGCCAAGGACACCTCGGACTCCGCCACCAGCTCCGAAACGGCATCGCCTAAGGCATCGTCCGCCAGCGCGCCCGATCGGGAGGAGCCCGCTACTCGCCCGTCGACCAAGGTCAACACGGGTGGCAAGCTCCCGTACGTGACCCCGCTGGTACGAAAGCTGGCGGAGAAGCACGGCGTTGATCTCACCACAGTTGAAGGCTCCGGAGTCGGTGGACGGATCCGCAAGCAGGACGTTCTTGCCGCCGCCGAGAAGGCGAAGGCCGCACCGGACACGTCGTCGACAAGCGGAAATGCAGACGAGAAGCCGGCGCAGGACGGTCCGCGTGCAGCATGGTCCACCAAGCGCGTCGATCCGAAGAAGGCAGAGTTGATCGGCACGACCCAAAAGGTCAACCGTATTCGCTCGCTGACCGCATCGAAGACGCTGGAATCCCTCCACTCGTCCGCGCAGTTAACGCAGGTCCACGAGGTCGATATGACCGACGTCGCTGCACTACGCAAGGCGTCGAAGCCAGCGTTCAAGGAGAAGTACGGCGTCAACCTCACTTACCTCCCCTTCTTCGCGAAGGCCGTTGTCGAAGCGCTCATTTCCCACCCGAATGTCAATGCATCCTACAACGCTGAGACCAAGGAAATGACCTATCACGACAAGGTCAACCTAGGAATCGCCGTCGATACGGAAGCTGGCCTGCTCTCACCGGTCATTCACAACGCTCAGGACATGACGTTGCCAGAACTGGCTGCAGCAATCGCCGACATCGCCGACCGGGCACGGACTAACAAGCTGAAGCCAAACGATCTCACCGGCGGCACCTTCACCATCACCAACATTGGTTCAGAAGGCGCACTGACAGACACCCCGATCCTGGTACCGCCACAGGCAGCCATGATGGGGACCGGCGCGATCGTGAAGCGGCCGTCCGTCGTCCCGACATCCGACGGTTCTGAAGCGATTGCCATCCGTCAGATGGTGCTGCTGCCTCTGACCTACGATCACCAGATCGTCGACGGTGCAGACGCAGGGCGGTTCATAACCACTGTTCGCGATCGCCTCGAGACAGCTAATTTCGAGGGTGATCTTGACCTCTAAATCCCGAATGCTGCGACACGCGGGTCCGCTCTAAATCTGCGCGACACCGTGTGACCAGCACGTCAGCGTCAACGTGTGGCCGGCCTCATTTGGGGGCCGGCCACACGCGTACGATGAACCACATGGGTTATCAGCAAGGATCCATTCGAGCTGTTGACACCGACTACGACGTCGAATGGCTCGGACAAGTTGACTATATGGAGATGTGGCATCGGCAAGCCGAATACGCTCAACAACGGGCTGATGCGGCTGGCGCCACACGTGACGAACCCGACCGTGGCATCGACAAGTTGTTGTTCCTCGAACACCCCGCGACGTACACAGCGGGGAAACGGACACAACCGGAAGATCTCCCTGACAATGACGACACGCCGCTCATCCGTATTGACCGAGGTGGGCGCATCACGTGGCACGGACCGGGACAGCTGGTGGGATACCCAATCATTCGGTTAGCCCAACCCCTCGATGTCGTCGATTATGTACGGCGCCTGGAAGAAGCCCTCATCACCACGTGCCACACCCTGGGTGTGACCAGCGCTGGGCGCGTTGAAGGGCGGTCAGGGGTGTGGCTGCCCACCGACGTCGTCCGCGGAGAACTGCGTCCGGAGCGGAAAATAGCGGCCATAGGGTTACGAGTGACGCGCGGAGTTACCATGCACGGTTTCGCTCTCAATTGCGATAACTCGCTAGACCCCTTTAACCACATCGTCCCGTGTGGCATCAGTGACGCCGGGGTAACAACCCTGACAGAAGAACTCGGACGCGATATCCGCCCCCGTGACATCGTCGGTCTCGTACGGGACTCTCTTATCGCGGCGCTGGACGGAACACAACCGCTCACTACCAGCACAATTCCTGACGATGGACATAAGCGCATCAAAGTTCAGTAGGATGTGTACGACGACACACTCAAAAATAAGGTAGAAGACATGGCAGTTGCACCGAACGGACGACGACTTCTCCGCATCGAAGCACGGAACGCCCAAACCCCCATTGAAGCGAAACCGCGGTGGATCCGGACTACCGCAACCATGGGCCCCGAATTCCGCGACATGAAGAAACGCGTCAAAGGCGCTGGCCTTCACACCGTCTGCCAGGAAGCAGGATGCCCCAACATCCACGAGTGCTGGGAAGACCGTGAGGCCACCTTCCTCATTGGTGGCGATACCTGTTCCCGCCGTTGCGACTTCTGCGACATTAAATCTGGCCGTCCCGAGCCACTCGATGAGGACGAACCTCGTCGCGTCGCAGAAAATGTCCGTGAGATTGGGTTGCGCTACTCCACCATCACCGGGGTTACGCGTGATGATCTGCCCGACGAGGGTGCGTGGTTATACGCCGAGGTTGTCCGGCAAATCCACAAACTCAACCCCAACACCGGCATCGAGAACCTCACCCCCGATTTTTCGGGTAAGCCCGATCTTCTTCAGACCGTGTTTGAGGCTCGGCCGGAAGTGTTTGCCCACAACTTGGAGACTGTGCCCCGCATTTTTAAGCGCATCCGCCCTGCGTTCCGTTATGAACGAAGCCTGGATGTCATCCGCCAGGCGCGTGATTTCGGCTTGGTCACCAAATCAAACCTGATCCTTGGGATGGGTGAAACGGTTGACGAGGTGAAATCCGCCATGCGCGACCTCCGCGATGCCGGATGCGACATCCTGACGGTGACGCAGTACCTCCGCCCGTCTAACCTGCATCACCCCATCGAGAGGTGGGTGAAACCCGAAGAGTTCGTTATGTACCGCGATTATGGGCATGACCTTGGGTTTGCTGGTGTGATGGCTGGGCCGTTGGTGCGGTCCTCCTACCGTGCGGGCCGGCTGTATGCGCAGGCGATCAAGGCACGCGGCGAAGAGCTCTCCGCTAATCTACGGCACCTGGGCGAGGGCATCGACGATACTGCTTCTCAGGAAGCCTCCACCCTGCTGTCCAAGTACGGAGCCAGCCGCGAGACACCAGTTGGCGCTCGTTAACGCTCACTGATTCCACCGACCGGACATCCATCGCCTATCCTGAACGTATGGCGAAGAACGACCGCGCAAAGGAAGAAAAGAAGGCCCAGCGCTCCGCTAAACGGGCACAGCGTAAACAAACACGCAGCCAGATGTGGCAGGCTTTCAACATCCAGCGCAAGCAGGACAATAAGCTCATCCCCTACATGCTGCTGGCTCTCCTGCTGCCTGCTGTCCTACTTTTCCTGCTCGGTTTCGTGTGGGGCAACAAGTGGCTGTGGTTAATCATCGGCCTTATTCTCGGCGCCACTCTTGCGATGCTTGTTTTCAGCCGGCGATTGCAACGGTCGGTTTACGATCGCGCATCTGGACAAGCCGGTGCTGCCGGATGGGCGCTGGACAACATGCGTGACGGCGTCGGCATGAAATGGGTCACCAAACAGGGTGTCCAAGTCAACAACCACATGGATCTTGTTCACCGTGTTGTCGGCACACCCGGTGTTGTCCTCGTTGGTGAAGGAGAAAAACAGCGGATCAAGCCCATGATGGATAAGGAGCGCCGTCGCCTTGCCCGCATCGTCGGCGATACCCCCATCTACGAGGTGGTGTCAGGCGAGGGTGAGGACGAAGTCCCCATCAAGAAGCTGCAGCGCCACTTGATGAGGCTGCCTCGCAACATTAAGAAGCAAGAAGTGGACTCATTGGCCAGCCGAATCGAGTCCCTGGACAATGTCCGCGGCAACATGGGAATGCCGAAGGGCCCCATCCCGAACCAAGCCAAGGTGCAAAAGGGAATGAACCGCCGGGCACGTCGGGCTGCACAGCGAAACAAGCACTAAGTGCTACGCCCTAATCACCACAGTCCCGGTTGCACGGTCATGCATGCCCCGCAGGTCTGAGTCGCAGATCGCTGCCGGGAGAATAAAGATCGTCAAGAGGGTGCGGACAACTGCGCGCCACAAGCCGACCCGGGCATCACGCTGATCTACTCGCGCAACCCCCATCCCGAGCATCAGCTGGCCCGGGGTGCGCGCGAAAAGCCATACAGAGATGATCCCGACAACGACGTAAACGATGATGTTCGTCGTGGCGGCAAAATTGCCCCACACCAGTTCGGTTTGTTTTCCGTCGCTCGGCCTGGGCCCCACGATGTAAAACAGGATTCCTGTGATGGCCATGGACACGAGCCAATCCAGGACCACTCCCCCGCACCGTCGCATAATCGACGCTTGCGACCCCGAGCCTGACTTTGTCAGCCCCAGTTTTTCACCGGGCCATCGAGACTGAACAAGCCCATCGTTTTCGCCGGGAATTTGTGGCCCTTCAAGCCAACTCGTGCGCTCTGATCGCTGATTGTTCTTCCGCTCGCGTGCCCGATCCTTTGCCATAGGACGCACTTTACCTGTCGCACATTCTCCACGGCACCTGGCTTGTCGTAAGTTCGCCGTTACCGGCACCCTCACTATCGCCCCCACCGTGCCAGCACCCCCACTTTTGTGGAGGAGAACACGTCTGTCCAGGACGTAACATTAACGAAACATATCTTTATCCCCAGAGCAACACCTTTACTTTAAAGTGGAAAGTAATGCTCGGTCACTTACAGATATTCCCGACCGACCGAGAGAAATCTGCGAGGAGTCACAGTGGCTTTCACTAATGCTGAAGATGTCACCACATACATCAAAGATAACGACGTCGAGTTCGTCGACATTCGCTTCACGGATGTCCCCGGCGTCGAGCAGCACTTCACCATTCCAGCCGATGCTTTCGATGAAGACGTCATCAACGAAGGACTCGCTTTCGATGGTTCATCCGTCCGAGGATTCACCACTATCGACGAATCCGACATGGCCCTCATGCCAGACCTGGCAACGGCCCAGCTAGATCCGTTCCGCAAAGCGAAGACGCTGAACATGAAGTTCTTCGTCCACGATCCGCTGACTGGCGAAGCCTTCTCCCGTGACCCACGTAACGTTGCCCGCAAGGCAGAAGAGTACCTCGCCTCCACCGGCATCGCTGACACCTGCTTCTTCGGCGCTGAAGCTGAATTCTATATCTTCGATTCCGTCCGGTACAGCACCGACATCAACAACGCTTTCTACGAAGTTGATTCCGTCGAGGGCTGGTGGAACCGAGGCGCGGAAGAAGAGCGTGACGGGTCCGAGAACCTCGGCTACAAGACCCGCATCAAGGGTGGCTACTTCCCCGTCGCTCCGTACGATCACTTCCAGGATCTCCGCGACGACATGTCCCGCAACCTGATCAACGCTGGTTTTGAGCTTGAGCGCGCTCACCACGAGGTCGGTACCGGTGGACAGCAGGAAATCAACTACAAGTTCAACACCCTGCTCCACGCTGCCGATGACCTGCAGACATTCAAGTACATCATCAAGAACACCGCATGGCAGGAAGGCAAGTCCGCCACCTTCATGGCGAAGCCCCTCGCCGGTGACAACGGTTCGGGCATGCACGCTCACCAGTCACTCTGGAAGGACGGCTCGCCGCTGTTCTACGACGAGGCTGGCTACGGCGGACTGTCCGACACCGCCCGCTACTACATCGGCGGCATCCTGAAGCACGCTGGTTCAGTGTTGGCATTCACCAACCCCACGCTGAACTCCTACCACCGCCTGGTTCCTGGCTTCGAGGCCCCCATCAACTTAGTGTACTCGCAGCGTAACCGCTCGGCAGCGATCCGTATTCCGATCTCCGGATCCAACCCGAAGGCAAAGCGCGTCGAATTCCGTGCACCGGACCCGACGGGTAACCCCTACTTCGGTTTCGCCGCGATGATGATGGCCGGCTTGGACGGCATCAAGAACCGCATCGAGCCGCACGCTCCGGTTGACAAAGACCTCTACGAGCTTCCGCCCGAGGAGGCCGCTGACATTCCTCAGGCTCCGACCAGCCTCGAGGCAGCTCTGGCTTCCCTGGAGAAGGACCACGACTTCCTCACCGAGGGCGACGTCTTCACCGAAGACCTGCTGGATACGTACCTCAAGTACAAGTTCGATAACGAGATCTCGCCGGTACGCTTGCGTCCGACCCCGCAAGAGTTCGAAATGTACTACGACTGCTAAACGGCCAGGGCACAGCCAGCTAGCAGCAGCTAGCACGCGAAAAACCCGTTGTCCTCGCATATCAACGAGGGCAACGGGTTTTCTATGTCTTCCAGGGGATCATCTAATCCCCAGCCGTGAGGCTAATTCGTCACATCAGACTTGGCTATGGACTCGCGAATGAAGCCCTTCACCGCGTTAGCGTCATTCGGCAGATCAGCCACATGCCGGCCACCCTGCATGATGTCAGCAAAGCGCTCTGGCGTTTCCGGCTCCTCGCCTAAAGCCTCCCGCATCGTGTCAGCAAACTTCACCGGTAACGCTGTCTCCAGGCAGACAATCGGCGTGTGGACCGCCTCTCTCTGCTGCCACGCCACGGTCACGCCATCAGCGGTGTGCGGGTCAATATCGACGCCATACTCATCATGCACGCGTTTGATCGTCGCTAAGCGGTCAGCATGGGTCGACTTCCCGGAGCGGAAACCAAATTTATCCGCCACCGATGGGAAAGCCGAGTCATCTGAGAGATCAAAACCGCCCTCACGAACTCTCTTGCCGAACAGGTCCGCGGTGCGGGCAACGTCGCGCCCCAGAACGTCGAAAATAAATCGCTCGAAGTTGGACGCCCGAGAAATATCCATCGAGGGGCTCGACGTCGCTAAAGTCTCACGCGCTGACCGCACCCGGTAGCTACCCGTGCGGAAGAATTCATCTAAGACATCGTTCTCATTTGTCGCGACAATGAGTTGGTCGATGGGCAGACCCATGCTCCGCGCGATATGGCCGGCGCAAATGTCCCCGAAATTGCCCGTGGGCACGCAGAAGCTGACTTTGCTCTCATTCGACTCGGTGGCGCGAATCCAACACGCCACATAGTAGACAACCTGCGCCATGAGCCTGGCCCAGTTGATCGAATTGACGGCTCCGATATGGAATTCGGCCTTGAAATCAGCATCTGATGAAATTTCTTTCACCACATCCTGACAATCATCGAATACACCATCTAAAGCAATATTAAAGATGTTGGGATCATCCAAGCTAAACATTTGCGCTTGCTGGAATGGTGTCATCCGCCCGCGCGGAGTCAACATAAACACGCGAATTCCACGGCGGCCGCGCATCGCATGTTCCGCCGACGAACCTGTATCCCCCGAGGTCGCGCCCACAATATTCAAAGTGCTGGAGCGTCGCGATAATTCATATTCAAACAGTTCACCCAGCAACTGCATGGCCATATCTTTAAACGCGGCAGTTGGGCCTTCAGACAAATGGCCGATGAACAGGCCATCCTCCAGCTTACTGACCGGCACAATATTCGGGTTCGCAAACCGAGGAACACGATAAGCCCGTTGAGTCATCTGCTCGATATCATCGCGCGGAATATCGTCGACAAAATAGGAAATGATTTCCGCAGCTAAGGATGGATATCCTTGGTCATGAAGAAGGGACCGGAATCGGGATAAATCGGATGAATTCCACTGCGGGTAGGACTCGGGGACATAAAGGCCCCCATCGGGTGCAAGACCGCGGAGCAGAATATCGGAAAACGCCACAGGCGACTGGTGTGGATCACGGGTGGAGATGTATTTCACCCGATCCAGCCTAGCCGACTGTGGCGTTAAACCATGCCCCGATGCAGATTCATCGGGAAATTAAACGAAATGTAGGCAATTTCGTGACTAGCCAATTCCCTTAAATCCGGACGGACGAGGAATATTACGCAGGTTGGAGTTCGCGATGTTAATCATCTTGCCGACGCCACCGTCGAGCACAGTGCGAACAGCAGCCTTGGTGAAGCCGCTGACCTGCTCCAGGGAGATGTCCGGCGGGATCGACAGCGCGTTCGGATCGGTCTGGACATCAATCAACACTGGGCCTGGGTGAGCCAGCGCCTCTTGGAGTGTCGAGCGGACGTCCTTCGGGTCCTCCACACGGTAGGACTTGATTCCCACCGCGCGAGCAATGTCAGCGTAATTGAACTTCGCGTGGTCGGTTCCGAAATCGGGGATACCCTGGACCATCATCTCGAGCTTGACCATGCCCAGCGTGGAGTTGTTGAAGACCACCATCTTGATGGGCAGCTGGTGGAGCTTCACCGTCAGCAGCTCACCCATCAGCATGGAGAGCCCACCATCACCGGACATCGAAATGACCTGGCGCTTACGATCCGCAGCCTGTGCGCCGATCGCCTGTGGCAAGGCGTTCGCCATCGTTCCGTGGCGGTACGACGCCAGCAGCCGACGGTTCGGGCCGGCCATGATGTAGCGTGCGTGCCACACGTTGCACATACCGGTGTCGGCAGTGAAGATGGCGTCGTCGTCGGCCAAGTCGTCCAGGTTGTACGCCAGGAATTCGGGGTGAATCGGCGTGTGCTTGGACACGTTCTTGGTGTACGCAGAAATGACGTGCTTCAGGTTCCGCTGCTGCTTCTTCAGCATGGAATCGAGGAAGCTGCGGTCGGTCTTTTCCTTCAACAGCGGGAGCAGCTCCGCCATGGTGGACTTCACGTCGCCGACAACCGGGTACTCGACATGGGTGCGTCGACCAATGTGAGCACCGTTAATGTCAATCTGCGCGGTGGGCGTCGTCGGCAAGAAGTCGGTGTAGGGGAAGTCGGTACCGACCAAGATCAGAAGGTCAGCATTGTCGAATGCTGCAGTACATGCACCGTAACCAAGGAGGCCGGACATGCCGACGTCATACGGGTTGTCGTAGTGCAGAACTTCCTTGCCGGCATACGAGTGCCCGACAGGCGACTTAATCTTCTCCGCGACGGCGAACAGCTCATCGCGAGCACCGGCACAACCGATACCGCCGAACATCGTCACCTTGTCAGCCTTGTTAATGGCATCGGCAAGGTCGCGGAGCTGCTTCCGGCTGGGGTGCACTTCCCCGTTCTGAACCGAGAAATTACCTTCCAGCGACGGGGTCTCCACAGCCTCCTGCATGGAGATGTCACCGGGGAAGGACACCACGGACACACCGTGGCCAGCCAACGTCGACTGGATAGCAGCGTGAATACAGCGCCCCGCCTGAGCAGCTGAGTTCACCAATTCGCAGTACCCAGAGCATTCTTCGAAAAGCTTCTCAGGGTGCGTCTCCTGGAAGAAACCGGAACCGATTTCCTTCGACGGGATCTGGCTAGCAAGGGCCAGGACCTTCCCACCGTTGCGGTGAGCGTCGTACAGCCCCTGAATCATATGTGTGTTACCCGGACCACACGATCCAGCACACACGGAGAGCTCACCGGTAACAACAGAGTGAGCACCGGCCGCGAAAGCAGCAGACTCCTCGTTATAGCAGTGAACCCACTCAATTGAACTTTGCCGGATAGCGTCAACAATCGGGTTAAGACTGTCGCCCACCAAGCCGAACACTCTGCTAACGCCCTGCTTTTCTAGGGCATCTACTAGCTGTTCTGCGACATTACGTGCCATTAATTACCTTCCTAAGGTTCTTAACACTTTCTGAGGTACCACAAGTTTGAGGTCTCCAAGGATCTCCACAGGTCTCCATGGAGGATGCATCAAAAGATCAGCCCGGGTAAACCGTTCGCGATACTGTGTCTACTCCCCTTGCCACATAGAGAGCAACGCGCTTCACCGCGCGCACACACCGCTATTTATGATACATCAACTAACAAAGGTGCATTTTACCTATCTACCTGCGCGAATAACATTCAATTGAGACCTACCTAACATGGCTATATTCAATGTGACTTTCACCGAGAGGCATCGCGCGGACCCTAGCCCAGACTTACACAGCGAACGCCACCTACTACACCGTATGATGACAACATGTCCGATTCTTCCGCGATCTGGCTGAGCCCGCAGCAACAACACGTCTGGCGATCGTTCTTACGATTTCATGATGAACTCAACACGGTGATCGCCCGACAACTCCATAACGAGGGCGATCTGTCCCTCGCAGATTTTGAGGTCCTCGTCAATTTAAGCGAAGCCCCCGACGGGGAACTCCGCGTCACACTTCTGGCCGACCGTATGCTGTGGGAGCGCAGCCGACTGTCACATCAGGTCAGCAGGATGCAGAAACGTGGTCTCGTTATTCGTAACGACGATCCCCACGACGGTCGCGCTTCTGTCGTCTCTGTCACCGATAAGGGCCGAAAAGCTATTGAACACGTCGCTCCCGGTCACGTCGACACGGTGCGCAGGAACCTTTTCGCGCAATTAGAGGATGGCGACGTCGACTATCTCTCGGGTGTTTTCGATCGGCTCCTGAACGCTATCCACACCAACAATCCCGAGATACCCACGTGTGCATGCCCGCCAGCGGAGACTACGCGGACTTAGCCTTTGCGGGATAGCTCCCGGTCACGGAGTTGTTTTTCGGTCAACAATTCATACTTGTCGGGCACGCGGGAGACGCGGACAGCTTTGAATGTCCACAGTTTGTTGACCACAAAGTTCACGGGCATGGCCACAAAAATACCGATCAGGTTGGCCCAATACAGTTGGTTTCGGAGCCCGGTGGAGCTGTCGAAAATTCGGGGAGAAAGTTCCAGCGGGGACGTCGGGTTCATCAGTAGGGTCATCACGATTTGCGAGACCACCCAGCTCAGCAGGCCGACAGCGAAGAAGGCCAGGAATTCACGGAGCCAGCGGCCGTGGCCATGAGACTTGAACGTCCACCAGCGGTTGATTTGGAAGTTCCAGGTGTTTGCCACGACGAACGCGATGGTTGCGAAAATGTGGTACCAGCGCAGGTGGAAGCGGGTTCCTAGAAGGTTGAGCACGGTGTCATGTGGTGTGACATCAAACCCCCAGCCGAAGAGCTTGTTCGCGATCACCAAAGCCACCATGTTCACGATGACTCCCGAGCCGCCGACCAGCCCAAACTTGATGAACTGGATAAGTGTGTTCCCGTACCGGGAAATCACGATCGATGATCGCTCGCCCACATTAACTCCGTACTATTTTGTCACTCATGTCCTGCATGCACCGGCCAGGCCCGGCCAGACATGGATACTCTAACGAATCCGCGACACCTGTCGACAACTCCACGCCGTGACATTTATCGCTCTTACGATTCCTCTGACGGGGACTCAGCGATGCATAAACTCATCCTCCCCCCAGAAGACCCGATCGATTACTTTCCTCGCTTGGCGGGTAACTTTCAAGTAGTTGTCCAAAAACTCCTGGTAGTGCTCGGGTTCCCACCCTGCAGCACCCGCTGTGTGCGCCAGCGCAGCACCCGGCTCGGGTAGCTGATCGGTCCGCTTTCCGCGCACCAAGACAAGGGCGTTGCGCGCTTTCGTCGCTGTTTGCCATGCGGTCCGCAGAGTTTCACAGTCCTCAGGCTCGAGGAGCCCGACGTTTTCGATAGCTCGGAGGGTCGCCATCGTGGACGTGTTGTGCAGCTCCGGGTACTCGTGCGCGTGTTGGAGGGTCAGCAACTGCACTGTCCATTCAATGTCGGTCAATGCACCGCGGCCCAGTTTCGTGTGGGTGTTGCGGTTGGCCCCACGGGGAAGGCGCTCTTCATCGACGCGGGCTTTCATGCGGCGGACTTCCCTTACCGTCGCATCGCTCACACCGCCCTCCGGATAGCGGAACTTGTCGATCATATGGAGGAAACGACGACCTAAGTCTTCATCGCCGGCGATCCACGTCGCACGCAGCAGCGCCTGCACTTCCCAGGTTTCGCCCCACCGTTCGTAGTACGCGCGGTACGAGTTCAGGGTCCGCACGGTCGGGCCGTTACGTCCCTCGGGGCGAAGGTCAAGATCAACATCCAACCTCGGATCCTGCGAGGGCTTCGCTAGCCGACGTCGCACAGCGTCGCCGATGCCGATGGCCCATTTCACGGCGTCTGCCTCGCTCACGTCATCGTGGGCGGGTTCGCAGACAAATAGCACGTCGGCATCGGATCCGTAGCCCAACTCGCCCCCACCGAGGCGCCCCATGCCTATCACGGTCATGGTCGCCGGGATTGGTTCGTCGGGGTGTGTGGCCGTCCACCCGTGGATCTCCGCGTAGAGGGCCGCTTCCAGCACCGCGTCCCACACGAGGGACAAGCTGTGGCACACATCGGCCAGGGACATCATTCCTAACAGATCGGCACACGCGATGCGGGCTAGTTCTTTTCGACGTAGCGACCGGGCGGCGGCAATCGCCTTGTCGGGGTCTTTGTGCCTGCTCGCAGTGGTGACGAGGGATCGCGTCACCGTGGACGCGCTGACCTCCGTGAGCTTCGGACCGTTGGCGCCGTCGCCAAGAAGTTTGACGACGTTCGGCGCGGCCAGAATTAGGTCCGTGGCGTATGGGGACGTCCCCAAGATGTGCATGAGGCGACGGCCGACGATCCCCTCGTCCCGGAGCATCCTGAGGAACCACGGGTCGTGGTACAGCACGTCGGAGAGTTTGCGATACGCCAAGAGCCCCGCATCGGGGTCGGAGGTGTCGCCCAACCACTCCATGAGGGTGGGAAGCAGCATCGCTTGGATGCGATCCTTCCGGGTTGTCCCCGACGCGAGCGCTTTGAGGTGCTCATACGCGCGGTCCGGGAACTGGTACCCCAGCACCGCCAGCTGGCGACGGGCGGCGTCGGGAGACAGTCGCGCGGTTTCGTCGTCGATAAGAGCGACGGCATTGAGCAGTGGCCGGAAGAAGAGTTTGTTGTGCAGACTGTGAATTTGGCGCGATGCTCGCCAAATGAGCTTCTTGAGCGATTCGCTGCTCGTCATGGAGGAGGTCGAGCCGATGCCGCACGACCGCGCGAGCCACCGGAGCGCGTCCTCGTCATCGGGCTCGGGCAGCATGTGTGTGCGTTTGATCCGCTGCAGCTGAAGCCGGTGCTCCAGTAAACGCACGAACTCATAGCAGGCGATGAGCTGCGAACCATCTTCCCGTCCGACGTACCCTCCGCGGATGAGGGCCTGAAGAGCGCTGATTGTCGATCGGACGCGTAGATCGGGGTCGATCCGGCCGTGAACCATCTGCAGCATTTGAACTGCGAATTCAACATCCCTCAGACCGCCGACGCCGAGTTTGAGTTCCCGCTCTTGTTGTTCCTTGGGGATATTGTCGATGACTCGGCGCCGCATATGTTGAGTGTCGTCAACAAATGAGTCGCGTTGGGAGGCTTGCCACACGTGCGGCTGAATTGCTTGGACATAGGCTTTGCCGAAATCCATGACGCCAGTCATGGGGCGGGCCTTGAGTTGCGCCTGAAATTCCCAGGTATCGGCCCATCGTTCGTAATAACTCAGGTGGCTATCGAGCGTGCGGACGAGTGCTCCGCTTTTCCCTTCGGGACGAAGGGCTGCATCCACTTCGAAGAAACATCGGGAGCCGACTTTGATGAATTCGCTGGCTACGCGGGTTGTTTTCGCATCGGCGGTTTCGCCTACGAAGATGACGTCGACGTCGGAGATGTAGTTGAGTTCGCGCGCACCACACTTCCCCATCGCGATGACCGCTAGCCGGGCATCCACGGGGTTGTTGTCCGGGTACACCGTGGCGACGGCTACCGCGAGTGCCGCTGTGAGTGCTGCGTCGGCGAGATCGGATAACGCGGCTGAGACCTCGACGAATCCCATGGGGTGAGCCATGGCGCGCTTTTCGTTGGGCGACGCCGAGGCTGTGCCTTCGTTGCCGTCCTCTCCCCCGTGTGCCGCTGAACTGCCGCCTCGCGCTGAGCCACGTCGGTCATCATCGTCTGACTGGGAATGGTGGAAAACCCCGGACGGGATGGTGCTTGCCAAATCGGAGGCGGCGATGCGCATCAACAGCGTCCGGTACGTCATCTTGAGCTGGGTATATGCCGCGGTACCGGTTATTCTTGCGCGGTACATCCCGGCCTGGGAAATCCGTGGATCGACTGATCCTTCTCGGGCAGAACCTTCACTTTGCTGCGACGATGTCGTGGACGATGGCGTGCTGGTTGAGGCCCCCGCTTCGTTCTTCCCTTCGTCACTGCCTTCAGCCAAATCCGACGTCTCGGACGCCTCCGACTCCTCGGCTCCTGGTGTCGCAATCGGTTCCGCCTCGACCGACGACAGCATCGCTGCCATCATTTCTTCCCTGTGCGGGATGGGGTCAGCGAATGATGTCCACAGGTGGGGGTTCGCAACCAGGTGATCCCCGAGCGCAGTAGAGCCCCCGACCAGCGCCAGCACACGCGACCGCACAACCTCGTTGTTCCGCATCGCGTCAAGAAACGCACTGGCCTCGTCGGAACTCGGCTTGAGATTTTCGTTCAGCCGGTAAAGGGTGTTGAGAGCCAATTCCGGGTCGCCGACATTGGCCAGGAGGTACAGGAGGCCAAGCGACTCCTGGTTATCCCACCCCAGTTTTTCCAGGTCGGACGCTGCGTGAGGGCTGGTCAAACCCAAGGTGGACGGTGATGGCACGGCAGATCGTGTTCCGCGTGCCGTCCGGAGTCGTGGTTCGGGGGGCCGGTGGGGAGCAGGGAAGAAAGTCATGGGATCACGTGCTTTCGTGTCTGATCAGACCTGGCTTTAGTAGTCCAGCGTGGTGTCCAACTCCCATGGCGTGACCTGGCTTTGGTAATCATGCCATTCCTGCCATTTGTTGCGGAGGAAGTACTCGAAAACGTGCTCACCGAGGGTGTCCGCAACAAGTTCTGAGCGCTCCATTTCACGGAGTGCTTCGTCTAACGACGTCGGAAGGTCGCGGTAGCCGAGCGCGCGACGTTCCCTGCGTGTCAGGGACGATATATCGTCCTCAGCCTGTGGCGGGAGGTCGTACCCTTCGCGCACGCCTTTCAATCCCGCCGCGAGGAGCACCGAGAATGCCAGATAGGGGTTACATGCGCAGTCGGGGCTTCTCACTTCGACGCGACGTGATGAGGCCTTTGTCGAGGTGTATCGGGGTACACGAACCAACGCCGATCGGTTAGACAAGCCCCACGTTGCCGACGTCGGCGCCTCATCCCCAAAGACCACGCGCTTATACGAGTTGACCCACTGGTTCGTCACGGCCGAAATCTCGTTGGCGTGCTCCAAGATTCCGGCAACAAAGGACCGCGCGGTGGCCGACAAATTGAATTCGTCATCGGGATCGTGGAATGCGTTGGTGTCGCCTTCAAAGAGGGACATGTGGGTGTGCATGGCGGAGCCCGCTCTATTAGCGAATGGCTTGGGCATGAACGTCGCCCGAACCCCGCTTTGCAAAGCAACCTGCTTAATGAGGAAGCGGAAGGTCATAATGTTGTCCGCCATGGAGAGCACATCGTCATAGCGGAGGTCGATTTCTTGCTGGCCCGGCGCGGTTTCATGGTGCGAAAACTCGACGGATATGCCCATCGACTCGAGGGCTGTGATAGCATCCCGTCGGAAGCCCGGGGCTTCATCGTGAACGGCCTGGTCAAAGTATCCGCCATTATCGGTCGGGGTCGGTTCTTTGCCTTCCGTCATGAGGCTTCTGACGAGGAAGAACTCAATTTCGGGGTGGACGTAGGAGGTGAATCCGTCGTCGGCTGCTCTGTTTAATTGCCGACGTAGGACTTGGCGGGGGTCGGCGTAGGAGGGTTGACCGTCCGGCAGGGCGATATCGCAGAACATTCGTGCGGACGTGAGTTGGCCGTCGTACGGGAAGGGCAGCATTTGGAATGTGGATGGGTCCGGCCGGGCGATGGTGTCGGACTCCGAGACGCGGGAGAAGCCCTCGATGGCTGACCCGTCGAATCCGATGCCTTCGGCGAATGCGCCTTCGAGCTCGGCGGGAGCGATGGCCACGGATTTTAAGTATCCCTGAACATCGGTGAACCAGAGGCGCACAAAGCGGATGTCGCGTTCGTCAAAGGTTCGGAGGACAAATTCTTGTTGCCGATTCATACCTACAGGGTAGTCGGTGGGTGGGACATGGGCGCGTGTTAGCCACAGAGCGCGTGTATGTGAATAGAGTTTGATGCGTGGGAAAGCCCCCACCCCCCTGGCACATACGGTGGTCACACCAGTAGAAATACCCAGAGAAAAACCCGAAAACCCTGTTTATTTGAGAGAGGAATCTAGCCTATGTCTGCTCACCCCGACGCTCCGCAACAGTCAGAAAAGCCGAGGCGGAAAACTCGGATTCATCACCTCGATCAGTTCAAGCGTGAGGGTAAACGCTGGGCAATGCTGACTGCCTATGATTTCACGACGGCTCGCATTTTTGACGACGCCGACATCCCCGTGCTTCTGGTCGGTGATTCCGCGGCCAACGTCGTTTATGGGTATTCATCGACGACGACGATCACGATGGAGGAGCTCATCCCTCTGGCTGCAGCTGTGGTGAGGGGCGCTCCCCACGCACTCGTCCTCGCGGATCTGCCGTTCGGCGCCTACGAGCAATCGGATGAGCACGCCGTCGCTAATGCTGTGCGGATGGTTCATGGTTCTGGTGCCGACATGGTGAAAATCGAAGGTGGCGAGCGAATCGCGCCACGTATTCGGGCGATTACTCAGGCCGGGATTGCCGTGATGGCGCATATTGGGTTTACGCCTCAGTCGGTGTCTTCGCTGGGTGGTTTCCGGGTGCAAGGGCGTGGCAGTGGTGCTGAGCAGCTGAGCCGCGACGCGAAGGCTGTGTGTGAGGCCGGCGCGTCTGCCGTCGTTCTTGAAATGGTGCCGGAGGACATTGCCCGGGAGATCACGAAGGAGCTTCCCATCCCCACTATCGGCATTGGTGCTGGCGCTGGCACTGACGGCCAAGTACTCGTGTGGCAGGATATGGCGGCGATGCCAGCGGGTCGACGCACTCCGTCGTTCGTCGAGGAATTCGGGCAGATCGGCCAGGAATTACGCGACGCTGCTCAGCGGTATCGGGAACGAGTAGCCGAAGGCACTTTCCCCGACGCTGACCATGCTTTCTCGGACAACCCGAAGGCTTAAACGGCGGCGCGCACCTACACTTAGCGTCATGAGTTCTACTGATCAGCTGGAAGTCGAAGTTAAGTTTTCCGTGGACGACGCCACCCCGGTGCCTGATTTTTCCTCGGTGGAGGGAGTCGCTGGGGTTGGGGCTGAACAGCGGTTTACGCTCTCGGCGACGTACTACGACACGCCAGACCTCCAGTTGACCAGGAATAAGATCACGTTGCGACGTCGCAGCGGGGGCCCCGACGAAGGATGGCATCTCAAACTTCCGGGAACGCGCGGGCGTCGCGAAGTCCATGCCCCATTGGACGCGGGGGACGCAACGGATTCCCACCATGTTCGTCCGCCTCGTGCGCTCCTTGAGACACTTCATGAGGCACTGCCTGCTGCACCGGCGGACGATGACTCGGCGGACTTTATCGCCATCGCACAAGTTGACAATGAGCGGCACGTGACCGACGTGATGGTGGACTCCCCTAGCTCGCGCGGAGATGCTGAATCAGGCAAAAGTGCTACCTCATACAAGGGAGCTGAATTCTGCGATGACCACGTCTCATCGCGCGGGCTCCTCGAAGGCGGACAAGCCCAGCACTGGCGGGAATGGGAAATTGAGCTCAGCCCCGAGATCCTCGACGATCGCAACGATGGTGACGGCCAACGCGATAATCATAGCTTTGCTGATGACTTCTTAGACCGACTCTCTCAGCACGCTCTAGCAGCTGGGGCGAAGAAATCGTCGAGCCCGTCCAAGCTCGTCATGGCTATGGGCGACACCATGCCCGACTAGGCGTCGATAAGACCTCGGCCGTGGAGCCGTCGGCTAGTCCTCCTCGTCTTCCCACTCTTCATCGGCTTCGTCGGCCTCTTGATTGCGCTCGTGAGCTCGCTCAAGCGCGTGCTCGGCTTCTTCTTTGGAGTCGTACGGCCCCATGCGGTTAAGCCAGCTCGACTTCTTCCCCTGCGAAACTTCCTTAGTTTCTGAATTGAAGTACCACTTTTGATCGTCGGTGGCCATGGTGAGTGCCCTTTCTGCAGTATGTGGAAACCGTCACCGCGCAAAAATCGCAGTTTTTTCACAGGCGCATAACAAGTTTATTTCACTCTCGCCTACATCGCCCGCAATAGACCATTATCTACCTACCATTGTTCGTAGGCCTCAGCGTCTCAGAAAACAGTCTCACAGCAGAAAGGATTTCATGTCCGGTTCACCCTCCCCTGCTTTGCTTACTGATGCGCATACTCGGGCATGGGGTGTTGATCCGACATGGATTGTTTCTACACCCGGAACACTGGCCTGGCTGGGCGAATATGTCGCGCCCATTGGTGGAACCACGATCGCGCAGACGATCGAGCCGTCGGTTCAGGTCGCGATCAGTCTCACAACGACACCACCTCAGGGCAACCACGATCAGCTAAACCCATCTGAAACCGGTATGTCCTTCGGTGTTCATTCGGCCGGTCCTTACCCCATTGCCGACGCTGACGACGTGGTGCGCACCGTGCTGGACACTGTGGCACACCAGCAAAGTGGGCTTCGACGGTCGATTCTCCTCTACGTGACGATCATGTCCTCTATTCCACCCGGTGAAGGTTTCGGTGAACACGCTGCGGCCACTGCCGCGATAACCATGGCACTAGCGACGGCGCTCTCCGGCAAGGATGACCCACCGTGCCCGCCCGCGCTGGCCACACTCACGGCGAAGGCACTCCGACAGTCCGCGTACTCCCCCACATCGTGGTGGCGACCGTCGGTCATTTTCCGCAGTCAGCCCGGAACGCTCACTCATCTCACACAGTTCGACGACGCCGTCACCGCGCTGCCTTTTACTGACAAACGGGAGCCTCTCCACCCAGTAATGCTCTCTGCTACGCCTACCGACGAAGACCTCGATCACGCACAGGGATGGGCATCGAAAACCCAGCGTAACGATGCTTTCTTGTGGCGCGCATGTTCCACCTTCGGCGTCGAAACGCTATGGGACTTGCCGTCTGCTCCGCAGCGTGTTCTGGAGTGGCTTGATATTTCCCGGCGCGACACGACTGCTGATGAACAGCAGCCGGACTATCCGTCAGTCATGGAGGCGCGCCGGTGGCTGCAGTTATGCGGGCGGGATAGTTCACGTGCGCGCCACGCGGCGATGGACGTGAAATCGCGACGCACGACTCGGGTGGCCTCGACGCTCACGACGTCAGGCCGCGAACTGATCGAGCTGGTTTCTGCTGCAACGCCCACCCAGCAGCGAATACTGAGAGACATTGCAACGCCAGCTGGCTGTGACGTTATCGGGGAAATTCCCGGCCAGAGGATTGTTGCTGCACGGCCTGTCACCGGCGCGTCCACGTCGGTACTCGCATTGGTGAAGCCGAATAAGGATGAGACTCAACCACAAACTGGCGACAAGATGCGGAGCGACGGGCCACGGAGCGAAAGCGCGAGAAACAGCGGAATAACAGTCACGGAACTATCTTTCGCCGAGCCGGCACACATACAGCTCTCACTCACGTAGCCAACAAAGCCACAGCCCCCACACATGTAGCCAACAACCCTGCACTCCCGCACAAAAACGAATGAGCCGGCCTATAAGCCGGATTTTGTCTGCCATGCGGGGTCTCCCCTGGCATGGGAGGTAATCATCTATCTCGGGCTGCCATCGCTAGCAGCCTCACGCGGCTTACCCGCGGACTTGGACGAGCAGCCCTCAAACGCCCGCGCCGGCGCACCAAAGCAGCGGTGCGCCATCATGCCTTGCTCCCGGAAGGGTTTACCTAGCCACCACAGTCACCTGCAGTGCTGGTGCGCTCTTACCGCACCCTTTCACCCTTACCTGCAGATGTTGCGTCTGCAGGCGGTCTACTTTCTGTTGCACGTGCCCTCAGGTCGCCCTGGGTTGCTGTTAGCAACATCCGTGCTCTGTGGAGTCCGGACTTTCCTCGACGACGGTCTGCGCAGCATCAGGCACGGTCTCTGCAATCAGAGATCTCGCTCTGCTGTCGATTCCGCCCCCGCGATTACCCGGCCGGCTCAATCGCGAGGCTTCACTCTACCCCATCAACAAGGTGCGCGGTGGAATTGATAGCCTGCACGCAGATCGGGCCGTCGCTATAAAAATCAACGATGCTGATTGACGACGTATCCAGGTGAAGCCGAACAAAGAAGTCAGAGTCGGCACACAAAGCGCGACGCAGAACCGACTTGATGGGGGTCACATGGCTAACAAGGAGCAGGTTATCTCCCCAGTGCTGGTCAACGAGTTCCGTCACCGCCTTGTGAACCCGCTGATCAACAGCCTGAACACTTTCTCCACCCGGTACGGGCATGGTCCAATCCGTGAACCACTTTTCTTGTGTTTCGCCGAAATGGTCATGAACGTCCTTGAACGTCCGCCCGTCCCATTCGCCGAAATCAAGTTCGATGAGGTTATCGACGACGTCGACGGGCAACTCCGCGGGCTGGTCCGCCCCAGGGACTAATTCGTCTGTGAGGTCATCAAGGGTTTGACGGCAACGCAACGCTGGCGATGTCACCGCGGCGGTTAAGTCGGCGTCGCGCAGCCATCGGCCAGCTCGACGTGCCTGGCGGTGTCCTTCATCGGTGAGAGGTATGTCGTCGCGGCCCGCGTACTTACCTTGTGTGGAGTACGGCGTTTGCCCATGACGGAGCAACACTAACCGGCAGCGCTGCGTCTCGGATGATCCCGGTAGCCAGGCAGCCATCAGACCGCTCCTTCCAGTTCGGGGTTGTACCGAATGAGGTACGTATTGCACTCCGGGCATTGGAGGAGCTCGTCGGCGGGGCCTTGCGAAATGCCGTTAACGTGGCATTATCCAGCGACATGTGGCACCCCTGGCACACGCGGTCTATCAGCTGAGCGGCTCCGACTCCGTGATCCTCACGCTGTATGTCGTAGGCCTCGACAATCTCGTCGGGCAACTCGTGTTTAATAACCTGAACTTTTCGATGCTTTTCGTCTATCCGCCGACGCACCGCCATGATCGAGTCATCCAATGCGCGACGAGCGGCTGCAACGGAATCACCTGAGTCAATTGTTTCCGGCGGCTGGTCCTGACCCTCAGGGCTTTTGAGGTGCTGGTCACGCTGGGTTTCGACGTCATCCCGTCGAGATTCTAACCGTGCTCGGATCCGCTGGGCAGCGTTAATGTCGTGGTTAAGGTCGCGTCGTCGCTCTCGGTCTGAGGTCACGGTGAGCCGTTGACGATCATCGGCCTCTCGGCGACGAAGCTTGGCAATATCACTATTGAGCTTGAATAATTCAGCATCCATCTCTGAGAGCGTGACCGAAGCCGCGACAGTGCGGGACCGTGCCAAGGCTTTCTGCCTCAGGACTTCATCAAGCCGCTGTTTTTCTGGCAGGTTGACTGCCCGCGCTTCCAGAACCTCAATGTCGTTGTGGAGCCGGGACATATCAAGAAGCCTCTTTTGATTCCGCACTGAGCATTTCATGCTGTCCTCCTCCATCGTGACGGTTGAAGCGCCTGGTGCGCCAGCACTAGCAGTTATATCTCTAGAACACTGATCTCTAGTAAACCAGCAAACCGGCCGTCCGTGTGGCACTTAATGCCGCGCATCTCGGCAGGCCGTTGAGCTATTCGGACTCGTCCTACCGCTTCTTGGTGGCGTGGACTGTCCAGGGATCCGTCCTCACCTCAATCACCTCGGCGGGCAGACCCAACTGCTCACGCATCATGGTGGCGACGGATGCACACCACGGGAACTCGCTGGCCCAGTGCGCTGTATCCACCAAAACAGGCCTTCCGCGGCGAAGGTGCTCGTCGGCAGGATGGTGGCGGAGGTCCGAGGTCACATACACATCGGCACCCACCGCCCGCGCTTGATCCAAGAAACTGTCACCCGCTCCCGAGCACAACGCCACTGTTTCAATGCGCGTATCGGGATCGCCAGCTGCTCTGATTCCCTCCACGGTTTCCGGTAGCGCGTCCGCAACCCTCTGGGCGAATTCCTTCAGCGTCGTCGGGCTAGCGAGTTTCCCGACGCGGCCAATCCCACCGATCACACCGCCGCTCATGGTGACGCAATCAAAAGCGGGTTCTTCATATGGATGAGCGCGAGCAATAGCGTCGATAATGTCGTTGTCGAGGTTTGGACGAGCAACAAATTCCACTCTTACCTCGGTGGCATGCTCGATCTTGCCGACGCTACCTAACGCCGGGTGGGAACCGTCCTCCGGCAAAAACTGGCCTGTGCCCTCGGTCTCGAAGCTGCAGTGGGAGTACTGGCCGATCTTTCCCGCCCCCACGGCGAATACTGCGTCCTTCACCTTCTCAACATGGTCGACGGGGACCATTACGCCCCACTTGTGCAGCGTCGACTTAATAGGGTTGAGCGGCTTTGTCTCTGTCACGCCTAGGAGGTCTGCCAAGATATCGTTGACGCCGCCCTGAGCAGCGTCGGCATTGGTGTGGGCGGCGAATAACGCGCAGTCGTTTTTAATCAACCGGTGCAGTAACCGGCCCTTCGGATCATCCGTCGCCACGGAATGAGTGCCCCTCAACAACAAAGGGTGGTGGACAATGAGTATGTCCGCGTCCTGGTCGATGGCGTGATCGACGACGGCATCCGTGGCCTCTAACGCGACGGCGACTCGGGAAACACTCGCGGATGGATCCCCGCAGATGAGGCCCACGCGATCCCACTCTTCTGCCAGGGGCGGGGGGAAGGCGGCATCCATGGTCTGACGAATATCAGCGACTGTAGTCATAGACCTATTGTGACATGAGGCTAGGACACGACTGAGGCAATAACGCTTCGTGGGTGTGCGCGACGGCCACGTGGCTATGCCCGACGGCTACTTTGAATGTGCTGCACAGCGTCAATGAGTTGTTCCACGTCACTCGGGGGCCGCACAGCTAGTCGGAGTGCGCTGCCGTCGAGTCCGGGGAACGTGTCTGTACGCCGAACCGCAATGCTGTGTGCAGCGAGTTCCTGAGTCAGACGACGCGTCGATTCCGGCGATACCGGGCCATCGTTTTCCGGAGGAATGACCAGCATAAATGGCGCTGCAGAGGGGTAAACATTCCAGCCCGCCGCGGTCAAGGCCTCCGCCATCGCCGCCCGGTTGCGCACCATCTCTTCTTTATCGCGTCGGGACCACTCGATGCCGCGGGGACTCACCGCTTGACGCATCGCTTCCAATGCCAACGTTCCCACAGACCAGGGCGGGCGTCCGTGGCTAAGTCTCTCGATCACGTCCGCGTCACCGACGAAATATCCGCACCGCAGCCCAGCCACCGAGAATGTCTTCGTCAACGATCGTGCTACCACCCCCCCGGTCGGCCGATGAGGCACAAGCGACTCGGGGCACTCACTCTGGTTCGCAGACTGGTTTTCAGAACACACACCAACACTGCAATCAGTGTTATCAGTAGGCCCTGACGTGGCCATATCGATAAACGCCTCATCCACCAGAACGATCCGTCCCGGTTTCAGCGCCCGCTCAATATCCTCCCGGCGGTGAAGAACTCCTGTCGGATTCGTCGGATTACCAATCACCACGAGATTCGCATCGGCAGGAATCACGCCGGGCCAATCTTCGTCGGTAAGAGACCACCGAATAACACGCGTGACCGGAATATTAGCGCTGGTCAGCGCAAGATCGGGCTCGGTGAAGGAAGGATGCAGAAGAGCCGCTCGAACGCCATCCCCCCGTCGGCTAGCGGGACTCCCTGTGGCAGCAACTCGGCCTCCACCAAAAATCTGGGGAAGCAACGAAAAGCCCTCAGCCACACCATTAAGAAGCATGATTTCCGACGGATCACACCCATGAAAATCGGCGATGACCTCACACGTTTCCTGCTCTTCCCACGGATACGCGCCGAGATCACCCAAGCGATGTGCCAAGGCCTCCTGCAGCCACGCCGGGGGCACAGGGTGCCGAACATTCACTGCGAAATCAAGGTCCGCCCCCCGGGCGGCTTGATCCCCATGAATCTTCATCACGTCATTCACAGTGAACACAGTACCCACGGGGCACGGCCCCCCATCCCAACAGCACCCAGAGGTCACGGTCCCCATCCCAAGCGCGGCTCATCCCAATCCCTGCTGATCCCATGCCGCACTTCAGCGAGCCCCACGCCACCACTACGATAGATAGTCGCGTCGGCAATAGGCTCTTCCTGCACCGTGGATATCCCCATTGTTGGCGTCAACACCACCACGAAAGGATCACCTGTGACGGGTACCGAAACCTTAAAAATTGTCTTCGTATGCACGGGTAATATTTGCCGTTCGGCAATGGCTGACGTGATGGCGCGTGATGCCCTCGAGCGCGAAGGACTCCTCAGCCAAGTGCGCGTGGAATCGTGCGGGCTTGGTGGCTGGCATGTGGGACAAGGCGCCGACAATCGTGCCGTCGAAACCCTCCGCGAGCACGGGCTCGATGGGACTGAGCACCGCGCAAAACAATATGGTCCCCAATTTGCCGACGCGAACTTGTTCATCGTCATGGACGACGGCCATCGACGTGCCCTCCGGAATGATGGTGTCCCGTCGCACAAGATCCGTTTCCTTCGCTCCTTCGATCCCGCTGGTGGGCGCCATGAACCACTGCAGGATCCCTACTACGGGACGAAAGAGGATTTCACTGATGTTTATCACTCCATCGAAGCTGCGCTGCCGGGGCTATTGTCGTGGGTGACACGTGAATTAGAGGATCGATCGGACCGATAAGAATGGCTCAACGGGGTTGGCGAACATTCCTCAAACCAGGATGGGTAATTACCGCAATCCTGGTGATCGCGTTCGCCTATGTGGCGTTCACAGTCCTAGCACCGTGGCAACTCGGGAAAAATTCACGGACGCAGGCGACCAATCACAGGTTGGAAAAAGCGTTCCATGCGGACCCCGTACCTTTGTCGAAGGTCATCACGAAGACGGCGTCGGCACCAACCGGTACCATCGACGAATCGAATGAATGGAAGCGCGTCAAACTCCAAGGTTCTTTTCTTGCCGACGAGGAGCTGGTGCTGCGCAATCGCCCGGTCAATTCTGATGCCGCGTACCAGATTCTGACGCCGTTCCGTGCCGACGATGGCACGGTCATCATGGTGAACCGCGGCTATGTGAGGCCTGAATCCGGAAGCAGGATTCCATCCTTTGCTCCGCCACCCAGCGGGAAAGTGACGATCCAAGGCTATACTCGGTTGGACGAGCCCGCCCCCGAAGAGCCGAAAACAACTCATGACGATGGCTACACAGAGATCACGAACCTATCGTCATCCTGGTATAAGAAAGAGATTCCCCAGGAAAATTTTGTTAAAGGTTATGTCCAGCTTGAAGAGAATCAGCCGGGGGCGCTCAACGCTATTCCGCTTCCTCAGTTGGATTCTGGCCCCTACCTGTCCTACGGCATCCAGTGGATTACGTTCGGGATTTTAGCTCCTCTGGGGCTGGGATATTTTGCGTGGGCTGAGATTCGGGAACGCCGCAAAGCCCGCGAAGAAGAGCAAGAATACGGTGCACTGGGTGAGGAAGACATCACCTCAGATGGCACGCCAACAACCGACGAGACAGCTGCCGATGATCGGGATGCTGGAGAGAGTGCAACGATTTCCGGCGAGGATGCTGGCTCGGTTAAGCGCGTGGACTCCGAGGAAGGCCAAGGACCGACGTCGGAGCACGTGCCCTCAGACCAGCGAAGTCAGGACAAACCATCCAGTGCCGACGAGGACACCACCGACCGCGACTCACAACCGGAGCCGACGTATCAGCAGGATTTGTACGATAACCGCTACGGGGGAACTAAACGCCGTAACGCTTTCGCCCAGCGTTTTAAGAAGGACGAAGAGCGGTTCTAGTTGGAGACTGGTTATAGTTATCGCCGGTCCATGCATCGCTGAAGAACAAGCGCGATCCCCAAGGCCGCGTATTGAACACCGCGTGACAGTGTGACCGCGCGTCGGACGTCGGCAATAGTTGGCGCGGGGCCCTCCCCCATGACTGGGCGCATTTCAACTCCGTAGGAGTACTGTGTGGCGCCACCCAATTGCACGCCTAAAGCACCGGCGGCGGTAGATTCCACAACTCCCGCATTAGGGCTGGGATGGTTTTGTTTCCGCCACGCCGTGATCGATCGTCGCCCGCCAACGGCGGAGTGAATGAGCGCTGTTACCCGCGCGACCGGCCAATTTGCCAGGTCGTCCAGCTTGGCAGCAGCCCACCCGAAATTCATATATCGGTCGCTCTTGTAGCCCACCATCGCGTCGAGGGTGTTAATGCAGCGGTGCGCCACGACTCCGGGAGCTCCCGCCAGCGCTCCCCAGATCAGGGTTCCGACGCCGGCATCGGAGGTATTTTCGGCCAGGGACTCGACCGCAGCGCGGGCAATGCCATCGGCATCGAGTGAGTTAGAGTCGCGGGAACACAGCCACGGAACCCACTGGCGTGGCTCGTCGATAGTAGTCATGCCGGATTGGTACTGCTCCAGTGCCGTGGCAACCCGGCCTCCTGTCCGAGCAAGGCTTGTCCCGCCGAGGCTAAAGAATGTGACGACGCCGAGCACAACCGCGTGTCGTGTGGTGCGACGAGGGCCGGCGAGCGCTGTGGTGACAAGTACGGGGATACCGACTGACAACGCTTCGAAAGCGACGCCGCGTGGACGGGAATCTGCATAAATCCGCTTTTCCAGGGCTTGTGCCGCGCGCCCAAATAATGCCACGGGGTGATAGGACGCTGGGTCTCCAAGGATAGCGTCGGCAAGAAAGCCCCCGGCTAGCCCATATTGTTCCGGAGCGAGATGAAGGGAGCGATGCGCACCACGGCTTAGCATGGCGATGAATAACTATCGTCATTGTTGAGCCGACGGGGGAAAGCACCACTTGTCCTTGAAGCGGCCTCGCATACAGCATCAAGATCGTTCCCATAATCGACTAACACGGGATAGACCAGGTTGCCGTTGGAATCCTTCTTCCGCAATGACGGGCAGGCACCGGGGTAGGTGTAATAGGCGTCAGAGTTGCTCGCCAACGCTGACCGCAACTTCCCTTTCGTGTCCCCACCCGGTTGGTCGATGACGGATTGCACGATCAAGACATAATCACCGTCACACCTGACATTGCGAATGGAGCGGGTGCTTCCATTAACCGACACCGAGGTGATAGTTCCGTCGCTGTTGTTATTGTTGGAATGTTTTTCTTCTGTCCATTCAGGCACGCACCGACCAAACCGGGTCTGAAGGTTTTTAGGAACACCATCGCGCTGCATTCTTTCATCGCTGTAGCATCGGCCACCTAAATGCGAATTGGGGTTATCTTTGTCTGGCATATACGCTTCCCATTTGGACCCCGTCCAATGAAGCGGAAAAAGCCAATCCGTACCGTGCTGGTTTGCTATCGCCCAGGTGCCGTCGCACTCTAATACATCATTAAGATCGTCGTAGATCGCACCGGTTTCGTGCATATAATCAATGGTGCACCGCTCGCTTACTGACGGGCCACTTTTGCTGTCGTTATCGTCAGCCGCTTCTGCAGAGCTGGTTGTCTGATTCTCTTCAGCCGGCGAGGTCGTGGATTCTGAGGACGCCGCACCACCGTCGGCAGAAGTGTTGTTATTGGCACGGTTGTTAATGAATTGCACCGTAACTACAACGACCGCGGCGATCACAATCAGCGCCAGAATGGTCCACAAGAGGGGGATGGCACGTGAGCGTTTTTTCGGCTGCTGGGGAACCTGCTGGTTCGGGGCACCACCATTAACACCCCATTGATTGTTTCCATCAGGTCTGCTGGTGTCACTCATTGTTTCATCCTTGGTGGGCTATCACAGTGTGATTAGCACGGGGAGCTAAAGTCACCACGATCGTTGAGGGTTCATGGATACCAGTTACTTCTCGACTTCGCTTCTTGGCACATGGCGCTTCTGTCGGAGCCGAAATCTCCATATACAGGATAAATGTCATCGCCATTGAGCTGTCCACGTAATGACGAGCAATGTCCCGGCGTCATAAATTCAGAACCAGGGTTGGCTGCGAGTGCCCGTGAAATATCCCCGGCTGTGGCGTCTTTATTCGTATCAACGATTGAATTCTTGATAACAATATTTCTTCCGTCACACGCCGGCGACGAGGCACGCACTGTCCGACCCGAGACGGTTACCGACGAAATATAGCCATTAGAATCGGTGTTGCTGGACGAATCTGACTGATTGCTCTTCGCGGTGTCATCGGGGCCGCATTCGGTGAATCGTGATCGTATCTCTGATGGCACCTGATCAGCATCTAACCGTGAGCTAAGGTAACAACCATATCCGCTGATTCCGGAAACTCCGTCCCGTTCATATTTGGACCAGTGGCCATTGGCCCAGTGGTAGTAACTCACGTCGTCAGTTCGGGGAACTCCGAACAACAACCAGTCCCCGGAGCAATACACCACTTCATGTTCGCCGGTCATCTGCGGAATATTTTTGCGCAAGTAGGATTCAGAGCAACGATCAGTCGCAGCTGCACCTTCATCATCAGACGCAGATTGAGATGAGGGGTTGGCGGAAGCCAACTGGTGCGGTGACTCTGACTGGCTTTCCAGTGTTCCACTACTGGCCGCTGCGACGGATTCATCCTGGCCGTTGTTCTTATCGGCATTCTTCAATGCAATCCAAATGATTGAAGCCCCAATGACAAGAGCGACCGTTATGACGGCTGTGATGCCAATGGGCATGAGGTTCCGCTTTTTTGGAGGCCCGGGCTCGTTATTTGGGGGGGTATAAAAGGATCCCCATTCGCCATCAGTTCCAGAAGTCGAATTCTCCAAACGTCGACCGGGCTCGTGATTCATGGAGAATACCCCTTTATAAAAAGTCAGCGCGTGAGCAATGGAAGGCAGTTGGTCACAAGCAGTGTACCCAGACGACCACAGCGACATAGAGTCCGGTACATGTATCAGCCAGGCCCTCTACCCCAGCCTGAGGGTGAAAATGGGGGTCTATATGACAAAACCTCCATCCGCTGTGCGAATAGAGGTTTTTATTTTGCTGTGCGCCCTGACGGGTTCGAACCGCCGACCTGCTGGGTGTAAACCAGCTGCTCTTCCAGCTGAGCTAAAGGCGCTTAAGTGCTCATGGCTCAAGGCCTGACTGCTCTTAAGCCGTAGACAAAGCTAGCATATGCCGTACTGGAAAGAGAAAACCGCTGAAAACCGGACTTTCCGCACCGGCGAAAATCGCAAGCGAGCGCAGAAAACCAACACCGGCCTTACGTCGCAAGGCCAGCACCTGCTCTAGCTTGGGAGCCTGCGTTAATTCCCGCTTTAGTTCCGACGCACCCCACGCTGAACCAGGCAGGAACCTTGCCAGTCCCCCAGCCGCAATGCGGAGGTCTGCACCAGCCCGGCCAATTGAGCGTTCTCAGCGATATCTCCCGGCGGAACGGTGCCTGCTTGCCCTGCTCCTGGGGTCACCAACCAGATTTGGCCGTCTTCCGCTAGTGCACGTGTGGCATCTACGAGTCCATCAACGAGGTCTCCGTCGTCGTCTCGCCACCATAACAAGACGACGTCGACGATTTCGTCGGTGTCGGGGTCATCCAAGAGAGGTTCGCCTATGGCATCTTCAAGTGATTCGCTTACTGCTGAATCGCAGTCGTCATCCCACCCGAGTTCCAGGATGATGTTTCCTTTTGTCACGCCCATGCGATCAGCAAAGTCTTTGTCGCGCGTGGCCGCCTCGCCCACGGTTTGGTGCCTCCTTGACAATATGGATTGAATTATTAGCGAGGTTACCGTTTTTACGTGAAATTATCTCATCGACTCTCCCACGAAGTCCCCCAGAATGACGCCCCTGGGATCAATAATGCTGTCACCCCCACCCAAATTGATTGGTTTCTGCTGGAAAGAGTGCTGCTGCGTAGAATCGATTCAGATAAAGATTTTGGCCATTATCCAAGAATCTTGGCCACATTCCACAAGTTCAGGAGTACACGTCGATGACTGATACCTCGCCCGATTCGTCGCGCGACAGCAATTTCGCCCTCATTCGTGATGGCGTCGCGTCCTACCTCAATGACAGCGACCCCGAAGAAACTCGTGAATGGCTTGAGTCCCTGGACGGGATGCTGGAGAACGCAGATAGTGATCGTGCGCGCTACATCATGTTGCGCATGATTGAGCGCGCAACGGCGAAACGCGTTTCCCTCCCGTCACTCACATCGACCGACTATGTCAACACTATTCCGACGACGATGGAGCCCGAGTTCCCCGGCGACGAGGACATCGAGAAGCGCTATCGTCGCTGGATCCGGTGGAATGCAGCGATCATGGTTCACCGCGCTCAGCGCCCAGGTATTGGAGTCGGGGGACACATTTCCACCTATGCCGGCGCTGCCCCCCTCTACGAAGTTGGGTTTAACCACTTCTTCAAAGGCAAGGATCATCCGGGCGGCGGGGACCAGGTATTTTTCCAGGGACATGCTTCGCCCGGAATGTACGCCCGTGCATTCCTTGAGGGCCGACTAAGCGAAGAAGACATGGACGGCTTCCGCCAGGAAGTCTCCCGCGAACACCGTGGCCTCCCCTCCTATCCTCACCCGCATGGGATGCCCAACTTCTGGGAGTTCCCGACGGTGTCCATGGGACTCGGCCCCATGGAAGCAATCTTCCAGGCGCGGTTCAACCGCTACCTCCTTAACCGTGGCATTAAGGACACATCACAGCAGCACGTGTGGGCGTTCCTCGGCGATGGCGAGATGGATGAGCCAGAATCGCGTGGCCTCCTGCAGATCGCGTCGCTCAACAACCTGGACAACCTCACCTTCGTCGTGAACTGTAACCTACAGCGTCTCGACGGCCCTGTCCGCGGTAACACGAAGATCATCCAGGAATTGGAATCCTTCTTCCGCGGAGCCGGCTGGTCCGTCATCAAGGTCGTGTGGGGACGTGAGTGGGACAAGCTCTTTGCCGCCGACAAAGAAGGCGCCCTGGTCGACCTCATGAACAACACGCATGACGGCGATTTCCAGACCTTCAAGGCCAACGACGGTGCCTACATCCGCGAGCACTTCTTCGGCCGCGATCCCCGCACCGCGAAACTCGTCGAAAATATGTCGGATGAGGACATTTGGCATCTTCGCCGCGGTGGCCATGACTACCGCAAGATTTTCGCCGCCTACCAGCGTGCATTGGCGACGAAGGACCGGCCGACCGTCATTCTGGCCCACACGATTAAGGGCTACGGCCTGGGCCACAACTTCGAGGGCCGCAACGCCACCCACCAGATGAAGAAGCTGACCCTCGATGACCTCAAGCTCTTCCGGACGAAGCAGGACATTCCGATCTCTGATGAGGAATTAGAGAAGGATCCGAAGCTGCCTCCGTACTACAACCCCGGCCCCGACGCCCCCGAAATCAAGTACATGCTGGAGCGCAGGAAAGAGCTGGGCGGTTTCCTGCCAGAGCGACGCAACACGTTCACGCCGCTCTCGGTTCCTGGCGTGGACAAGCTCAAGCAGATGCGTAAAGATTCCGGCAAGCAGGAAGTGGCTACCACGATGGCCATTGTCCGCATCATGAAAGCGCTGATGCGTGACAAGGAAATCAAACGTCGCGTGGTGCCGATTGTTCCGGATGAGGCTCGTACATTCGGGTTGGATTCATGGTTCCCGACGAACAAGATTTACAACCCGCATGGTCAGCGGTACACGGCTGTGGATCATGATTTGATGCTGTCTTATACCGAGGCTACCGACGGACAGATGATGCATGAGGGCATCGATGAGGCCGGATCGGTGGCGGAGTTCCAGGCGGCGGGTACGTCGTATGCCACCCATGGCGAACCGATGATTCCGCTGTACATCTTCTACTCCATGTTTGGGTTCCAGCGCACTGGTGATTCGATCTGGGCTGCCGGCGATCAGATGGCACGTGGATTCCTCATCGGGGCCACAGCCGGACGGACCACCTTGACCGGCGAAGGCCTCCAGCACATGGACGGCAACAGCTTGACACTCGCCACGACCAACCCGTCCGTCGTCTCCTACGACTGCGCGTTCTCCTACGAGTTGGCGCACATTATTCCTCGCGGAATTGAACGCATGTACGGGGATTGCCCTGGTGAAAACGTCATCTACTACCTCACCTGCTACAACGAGCCGATACACCAGCCCGCTGAGCCGGAGAACCTCGACGTCGAGGGCGTTCACAACGGTATTTATCAGTACCAGGATGGTAAGGATGCGACCATCATGGCGTCGGGCATCGGTATGCAGGCTGCTCTGAAGGCCCGCGATATTCTTGCCAACAAGTTCGACGTCGATGCGGCTATCTACTCGGTGACGTCGTGGACGGAATTGGCTCGTGATGGTGTCCGCCATGATCGCGAACAGTTGCGTCATCCGTCGAAGGATGTGGGCACGGCCTTCCTGGAGAAGCAGCTGAGCGGCGCCCACGGGCCGTTTGTTGCTGCGTCCGATTTTGATACGACGATTGGTGAAACAATCCGCAAGTGGGTGCCCGGTGATTACACCGTGCTCGGCTGCGACGGTTTCGGGTTCTCCGATACTCGTGCCGCTGCCCGCCGGTACTTCAACACCGATGCGGAGTCGATTGTCGTCGCCGTCTTAGCTGGGTTGGCCCGGGAAGGGAAGATCGACGTCTCGGTGGCTGATCAAGCTGCGAAGGACTTCCACATCGACGACCCCACTAAGGCATAACAACCTGGGCCGGCTCTGGGTACGGGGCCGACCCGCGACACACCAATTTGTTGACAGTCCACGGGGCACGGCATCAGGCTTCACGCCTGGTAGCCTGGCCTCGTGGACGTTTTTCATGAGGTCAAAAGCATTGTGGCGAAATATGGACACGTTGACCCGGACGACATCACCCTCGACTCCACCGTGGACAGCCTTGGCCTGGATTCGCTGTCGGTGATCGATATCGGCGTGGGTATTGAGGAGCACTCAGGGCGCCAGGTGGACCAAGAACAGATCGATTCGTTCACGTCGATTAGGGACATGGTCGACTTCATGGAGCAGGATTCCTAACCGCCACGGTGTCACCCGCATCCCCGCGCAGCATCACAGGCTTGTCATGTTTGACGCACGAGCGTCGCGTCGTAGTCGTGGTCTAGATCCACGCCCGCACCGTCGTCGGCGGCGGGCACGAGTTCTGGAGCATAGTCCCAGGCCTCACCTAATGCGCTGCGGATGGCAGCGTCGATGCCCTGACGGGTTGTTGCCTCGGCAAGAATTGCGCGAAGCCGGTGCTCCGTCAGGACGACATTTCCTAATTCATCAATATCTGCAACGTGCAGCCCTAGGCTTGGCGTAAACCTCCACATGCTTTTTCCGTGTTCAATAACGCAAAAGGGCTCCCCGGTACGCAAAAGTTGGCGCACCAATTCGGCCCCACCGTTGTCGACGTAAATCATCACCGTTCTCCTTAGTTTGTCACCAAGAAGCGCGGTGAGCTGGCTTCCCTCCAGCTCCGACGGCTTGCTTTCTCCCATATTCCGGAACAAATTCCCGACGTCGCAACCTCAAGTAGGGCTTTATCCCCCGTGTGGGTTTGCTGCATAAGCGCAGGTCATAACACATGTTGCGCATGTTAACTAGTGTGACCGATGGTACTAGTCGGCGAGTCCCTCGTTAGCGGTCCACTCCCCCGCTCATAACCCGCTCATGGCCAGTAACAACCGGTGAGTTACGCACCGTATCCGAGTTCACGGGCCTTTTCATCGTTCCATTCGCTCCACAACGGTTTAGCCCAGTCGCCGAAGTCCCGGTCGGTGAGGACCACAGCGTAGTGCTCACCTGGGACGGTCCACAGGAATGTTCCGCTTTGCCCGAAATGGCCAACGGTGTGTGAGGGCAAAGCGGTGCCGGTCCAGTGTTCACGGCCCGACCCTCCCCGTTCGCGCGGGAGTCCTTTCTTCCCCTTCACTTCAGGCCCCAGAGCCCACGGGCACGGTTTGAACATGCCGTAGCCGGGGACGACGCCGGCCAGATCCGGGTACCACACTTCATAGTGAGGGTCCGCCACCAGTTGGGGATTAATCATTTCCTGGGCGAACAAATCCATGTCGTGCAGTGTGGATCGCGCGCCGTGACCAGCCGATCCATAGAGTTCAGTCTGGGTCATTCCCAGGGGCTGGCACACCGCTTCTTGCAGATACTCCGGGAAGGGAATCTCGGTTTCTTTTTCGATGTAGTCCGCGAGGATATCGTAACCGGCTGACGAGTAGATGCGTCGAGTTTCCGGGGCCTTTTCAGGTTCGGTCGTGGCAAACCCGACGCCGCTAGCGTGGGCGAGCAAATGCGCCACAGTCGCTGGACCTACGGGGGTTGTCAGGTCGCAGACTCCCTCTTCCACGGCGACTAGCACAGCGCGGGAAGTCAGGAGTTTGGTGACGCTAGCGAGCTCAAATACTCGAGTGGGATCCCCCGTCATCTTTCCGTCGACGGAGCTTGCGGCGTTGTTTACGGGCCAATCGTTCATCAGGTTCAACCATAGCGCGCGTGAGCATGAGCCGTCGGAGTTGACCTGCTGTCATGGTAACTGGTGCCCAATCGGGGTTATTGGGCAAGCCCCACCCTTTGAAGTAGGCGACGATGGACAAGATGGAGGCAAACGACGCTGAGACCACCATGCCCACGGTTTGAAGTTGGAAGCTATTAAAAAGCACCATCATCCCGCTACCGAGCAGTGCCGACGTCGCATAAAGGGTGTTACCGCCGAAAATCGCGGGGACAACACCGATGGTGATATCGCGGATCATCCCGCCGCCGACCGCGGTGATCATGCCAAGGAGCATCGCGGAGGGCCATAGCAACCCGGCGTTGAGGGCTTTTATTGTTCCGGTTACTGCCCACACTCCGAGGACAATGCCGTCGCCGATTTTGAGGAGTTTGTTCCACTGTTCCCGCTCTAGCGAGACTGTCATGGCGACGAGTCCGCCCGATAATGCGACGCCGAGGTAAATGGGCTCTTTTAATGCAGCGGGGAGACCGTGTTGAAGGAGCGTATCTCGGAGCAAACCGCCGCCGAGGCCAGACAAAATAGCAAGGAGGCCGAACCCGATAGCGTCGAATTTTCGACGACGCGCGATGGCGCCTCCCAGAATGCCGTTGATGAAGACGCCGGTTAAGTCGATAATGCGATAGACGGAGATAATGTCCATGGTTATTCACCAATCTGAACCATGTGAAGCTAAAAATCCCTTGCCTACGAGAATAGACAAGGGATGATGTGGGGCCAGCGGGGCTCGAACCCGCGACCAACGGATTATGAGTCCGTGGCTCTAACCTACTGAGCTATAGCCCCGTGAGGATGATAGCAAACGATCGGGAGAATACCGCTATTGCTTCACCCGGTTTCTACGCCACGTGAAAGACACGGGTGACCAGCCGGGAAAAGAAGGTAAAAAATAAAAACACGGGCCGTTACAGCACAGGCCCGTGGATATGAAAAAGCTCCCCCAACTGGACTCGAACCAGTAACCCTTCGATTAACAGTCGAATGCTCTGCCAATTGAGCTATGGGGGATTCTGCGGATGATGTCCGCAACGAGATAGAACTGTACAGAGAGACCACAGCAGAGGCAAATCAGTGGATTGAACTGGGCTTATGCGCGCGAACCGCTAAGCACGGTTCCATAGTGTCGCCGCCTCATCCATCCATACGACGCCCACCATAATGCGGGTACCGTACCCTAAGGCCATAGACCGAAGTTAGCGACAATGATAAAAATAGAATATGTCTGATCTCAACGTTTCTTTGCGCCCCAACGAAAATGGCGTCCACCTTACTAAGGTTCCATCGAGACTGATTACCTTCTGGCAGAAAACCACGTTAGCGGTTACTGACAAGCGCATCGCCATTAACCGGCCACGTTTATTGTTCGGTTTAATTCCCCTCGGTAATCGGCTCAATAACATCGAGTTGGGCTCAGTATCACATACCGAACCGAAGAAAACGTTTGACCTCACCTATTTAATTACGTCGGCGTTCCTTTTTGTTCTCAGCCTGATTTGGTTTATCAGCTCTTTCCATGCGAAGAAGCCTGGAATCGACGAATACTACAGCGAACATCCCAACGGAACGATCAGCCCACTGATTCTGATCGTGTCACTGATCTGCATGCTGCTCACCATCTGCCTGGCTGCCAACTCATACCGATCGAGGCTGGTGATTGCCGATAACTTTGATGGCCAAGACGAAGTCGACCTTTCCGCCCTGGCGCACGCGGACGTGACCAACTTTTCCAATGGGTTTAACCAGTACATCGGTTACAACCCACAAAACCAAGCCCCACAGTCGCAATTCAACACTCCGCAACAGGGAGGAGGCCAGCAAGCAAACCCATCCAACTATCAAAATCCTGGTGTCGCTGGCGGATACAACCAGCCGCAACAGACCAACGGAAATTCCTCAAACACCCAAACAGCGGAAAATGGCTGGGGCTAGCACAACACGGGGATAGCTCTCCGACCACACCGACATAACCCAAAGCTCCCTATGCCTCTCCTTTACGACGATTAGGCCCCCAATGCGCAATAAACTACTCCCCCTCGTTAGCATTTCTCTCGTCTCCTCAGTTTTACTCTCTGGATGTTCATCGAACGACAAGCTTTCAGACGGAAAATGGAGTAAGTCCGACTCGAGCGGCAATGAAGTGATATTAAAGGTTGACGGAGATAATTTCAGTCTGAAATCGTATGACGACGATGACCTTGAAGCCAAACTTGCCGGTAAAGTAAATCGCCCAAAAAGAGCATTCCTAATACATAAACAAGATTGGGGCGACGGACGCGCATTTTCACTCAGCACTCAAGAAAAGAAATCCATCACCAAGGACGATGTGATTGAGTACAGATTTGAAGGGAAAGCCCTCAGTCTTAAAGGAGAGAACGATGAGGAGTTGGGCTTGGCAAAAGAGTAAACCTACTCACACACCCAAAGAATGGCGATATATAAATACTGAAGTGCCCTTCCCGGTGCAAGAATTTCCACCGGGAAGGGCACTTTCATGCCTTAGCGTGGTTCAATTCCAGCAAACGATAAAACCTTATTCACCGGTTGATTGGGCGCCATCTTTGTGAACCCTTTTCCACAACAAGACGCGAATGTTCCAAAACAGCTGCAAAAACACCAGCATTGCGACGGTGTGAAGCAGGGTAAACACGATGTTTAAGAGCACACCCAACGAAGCGTCAGCTTTATTCGCTGAGTCAACAAGGTCAGACATCCAGCTATCGTCACCCGATGATGAAGAACCGGATGTGAACGCAACTCCCAACAGCCGAATACCCAGATACAGCCACACAATGGCAATAATCCCCAGACCGATGGTCCACATCAGCGATTCACGCCGTTTACGCTCCGGGCTTACCGCGAATTTTGCCAAATCAATGTTGACAGATGATGACGAACTCGATTGCCCGAAGGCATCATTTCCGTTATTCGGTTGTGGACTACCGAAATCGTTGGACTGAAAACCCGCTGGGGAATTATTCTCGACAGAATTGTTACTCCCATTCCTGAAGCTAGCCGCACCTCGGTTAACCGAGGTTGTTGGCTTACTAGGCGATTCGTATGACAGTGCCGAATGCCTAGCAAAAGTTCCTTCGCCTGTAGACTCGGCCGACGAACTCCCAATATCAGCTTGCGTAGGAGTGAACCCTGATGTCACGGAACCATTTGAATCAGCGTCTTTACCACTAGCTAGGCTGTGCAAACGGCGAACAGTCCACTCGGGCGAGTTGGGATCGGCAAGACCCTTATCATAAACAGCCCGACGCTGCGAATTACCCAAAATAGCTCGCGAGGTTGCCAACATATCCCGGCGCGCATTGTCACTCTCAGGCGTTTCTGCAAGCTGTTGAGCTAACCGTTTATCAATCTCTTCACTATCTAGCGAACGATCCAAAGAAAGCTCGCTATATAAATCGATGTGACTCATCGTCCTAGAAACCCTTTCAATCAATGGAGAGCATATGGAACATAAGTGGCAGCACGCTCACTACATGAACTGATGCTAACTCATTTATGTTAATTAAGACACTGTTTTTGATTAATTGTTACTGTTTCTTCACAGTGTGCAGGGTTCCTATTAAAATAACTCCAAGCCAACCACAAAAATAACGGCCACATCAATATGTGTGAGTGGCCGTTTCGCTGTTAACGATAAGTCCTAGCTGTGCTCTTTCTGGCTCCGAATTTCATAACGGTCTTTGTCGCGAATAAAAATCAGTGCGACAAGAGCACCGACAGCAGCCAGCACCGCAGCGATAATCAGCACGTTATGTAACCCGTTGATGTACGACTCCAAAGCCTTGTCAGCAAACATCGGGGCGTGCTGGCGAATCAGCGGGAACTGCCCACTCGACGCTAAATCGACAATCTTCTGCGGAGCATCCATCGTGATAGTCGATTTATCCGGCGACAACACCGCTCCCGGCGGCAACTGAGGCGCAGGCGCCGGAACTCCCGGCGGCAACTGCTGCGCACCCGCCTGCGTATTCATCACCGATGCCGTCGGGAAGGACACTGCCTTCAACCCCGATGACGTTGCCGCTGTCAGAATCGCACCATAAATGGCCACACCGAAACTCGTCCCCAAGGGGAAAGCTGTGTTGGCAATACCAGTCGCGGTACCCGTTTTACGCGGAGAAACAACAGAGACAGCAACGTCCATCAAGTGCGGAAGCATCAGGCCGGTCCCGATGCCGACCACGATGTACATCGGAATGATATCCACCCAGCCAGAGTTGGAGTTCAGCTTCAGGCCGAGAAGCAGACCAGCGGCAATAATGATCATTCCCAAGGCCTGAATGGCAGAAACCCTGATCTTCTTACCCAGCTGAATCGCTACAGGCGAGAACAGAATAATCGGGATAGCGAGCGCCGTCGTCACGTACCCAACTTCTAGAGAGCTTAAGCCGACCGCCCCGGATAGCCAGAGAACGATGTACGGCATCATCCCGAAACTGAACAGTCGGGCGGCAAACGCAACAATGGTCACTGCAGAGAAGGACGGGATGGCGAACATGCGGACGTCGATCATGGCCTTGTCGCCCTTGGCCAATTGCATCCACACCAAGAGGACCAAACCAGCCAGGCTGACGCCGAAACCAATGAAGACTTTGCCGTCAGTCCAGCCATCATCCGGGCCGGTCAGGAGGGCATAGTTCAGGGCAAAGAGGAACACCGACGCCACGATGAGCGTGAGCCACGAGATCGGCGGCACCGTCTCTTCAACCTGCTGGTCTTCAAGCTTTTCTGCTTCGTCGACGTGCCCTTCAGCGAGTAGCCGCGCTTTCCTGTCTTCCAAAGCTTGCCGACGCCACTGCTGCGCGTCTTTTGGCACACCGATCAACGTTCCCACAATGATCAGTAGCCCGATCGGAATATTGATCGCGAAGATCCAACGCCAGTCGAAGAATTCAACAATGGCGCCACCGACGAGTGGACCCAACGCCACCGCCGCAGCACCGGCTGCCATGAACACAGCTACCGCGCTCGTCCGCTGTTTTTCCTCGCCAGGGCCAAAAACGTCGGAAAGGAGGGGCAAACTGGACCCGAAGACCATGGCACCCCCGGCGCCCTGGATAGCTCGAGCCACAATCATCCAGTTTTCGGCATCCGCCGTCATACATCCGACCGATGCCGCGACGAACACCAACTGCCCGACTATGAAGATGCCTCGGCGTCCCACGAGGTCGGAGAGGCTGCCGACGCCCAGCAACAGTGCTGCGAACGCCAGGGTGTACGCGTTGACGATCCACTGTGAACCCGACAACGACAACTTGAGGCTCTCGCCAATATCCGGCAGTGCCACCAGGACGATCGTCATGTCAAGGGTCATCATAAGCGAGGCAACAGATCCCGCTACGGTGGACCAAAACTTCGCGTGAGGGTAACGACGGCCGGTCGGTTTCTTGACCGATTCGGCCGGCTTTGTCTTCGCTGCGGAGGATTTAGCCTTCTTTGTGGAAGGCTTCGTCTTTGTTGCAGGCTTGGTCTTCACTGCAGAGGACTGTGGCGCTGCTGCATCAGTGGCAGGCACCTCATCACTGTCGACGTCTCCGTCTCCACCCATGAGGTCGTCGGGACGAGCATCCGTGTCCCGAACTTCAGGACGATCGAACGCATCTTGCGAGGCGTGGGTATAAAGGCCCTGATCATGGGAAGAACCATTATCTCGGCCCGGCGCGTCGTCTGCCGCGGCGTCGGTACCGAGGACTTCGCCCTCTAGGATTTCGCCGTCATAGCCCGACGCATCCGTCGGCGATGAAGGAAACCCCGGGTAACCCGCGCCCGAGGGCCCCGACTCATCCTGCCGCTGGCGCTGTCCGCCACCGGTAAGCGGGTGCCCCATGAAAGAAATCTCGTCTTCGGGGCGGAGAACATCGACTTCACGGCGCCGGTGGCGGCCACCCGACGAGGTCAATTCCTTCAAACTTGGATCGAACGTAAGAAACGGAAACACCGGCGCATTTCGTTCTTCCGGCGCTGACGCGTCATCCACGCCTGACGGATCACCCTTCCACGGGTCATACGCACTGTCCACACTACCAGCTCGGCCAGCGAATTGGCTGTCCGACGCAGACGATGGCTCCTTAGAGTCCACGAGGTCCTCCCAGTGGTTAAAGCCGTCCCGGCCCTACGCAAACGCAGTGCGACCACAGCTAACTGCTACCCCGCCACCTATATGACCACGAGGCAGACGTCGCCACTAAAAGAGGAGCAACCACCGTGGGTGCGCGCCTTCGCTCGCGGCGATACGAAAAACGTAGAACAGAAACGCATTTAAGTTCGCTATCAACACTAGCTGTTCCTTGTCTGCCACGAACAACCGGACAACGTGTTAAACGAACATCGGGCTGGTCTCGACACAGAGTTTGGCCCGACATTGGCGCGCGTGAGGCCTACTCGGATCGCGGGATCCCACGACTTCCCATGGCCGGTCATCAGCGAGCGTGGTTACACTAGCCCTATGACCGATTCCTCCGCGACAAATAACCAACAATCAATTCCCATTCTGTCCACCGAGCGGTACACCCTTCCTGCGCTGGGATTTGGTACGTACCGGCTCTGGGGAAAAAGCGGGGCGCAGTCCACTGAGACTGCGCTCACGATGGGCTATCGGCTCATCGACTCTGCCTACAACTACGAAAATGAAGGCACCATCGGCGCGGGGATTCGCGCGGCCATTGATAAAGGAATTGTCTCGCGCGGCGACGTCACCGTGACCAGTAAACTTCCCGGCCGATACCACGAACATGACCAGGCACTGAGCGCCATTGAGGAATCCCTATATCGCACTGGGCTGGATTACATCGACCTGTACCTCATCCACTGGCCAAATCCGAAGCAGGGCAAATACGTTGAGGCGTGGAAAGCATTAATGGAAGCCCGGGACCGCGGACTTATCCGCAACATCGGTGTATGCAACTTCACACCGGAGCACCTGGACACCCTCGAACGGGAAACCGGCGAACTTCCCGTCATTAACCAAGTCGAGCTACACCCGTACTTCAACCAGACTGAAACCCGCGCCTATGACACGGAACACGGAATCATCACAGAGGCGTGGAGCCCCCTCGCCCGAGGCGCCGTCTTTGAAGAAGACACCATTGTTTCCATCGCGAAGAACCATGACGCTTCCGTCAGCCAGGTTGTTCTTGCATGGCATCGGGCAATCGGGAGCCTCGCCATTCCGAAATCCGCGTCGGAAAAACGTCAAAAAGAAAACCTCGATTCCCTACATGTCACGCTGACGAGCGATGAGATCGAGGCGATCAATGCTCTCACGAAGCCCGACGGCCGTGAGAAGGACCAAGACCCCGACGAGTACGAAGAGTTCTAATTCCAACCGAAGACACCACACGAAAGAAAACACATGCGTTTGACTACGTTCATCGCCGGTGCCACAGCGGGCTACGTCATGGGCACGAAGGCAGGTCGGAAGCGTTACGACCAGATCCGACGAGGCTATGAGGCAGCGATCAACTCCCCCGTCGCCAAATCGGCCCTCCACGCGGGGAGGAAGGCATTAGCCAACGCTCTGGACCCGGAACCGCGGATGCGAGAACTCCGGGCACGGAATATCAGGACCCGGCACGACGACACCACCATCTACGTCCCCGACGAGGACTGACACGGCGGCGGGACACGCCGCGCAGGTAACACAGGGTGGGGCGTGTACGAAATACGGTCGCAACAGATGCATCCAGCTGGCCTCATAGAGGCCGCTGCGTCGCCTGCTTAATTAAACCGGTCCTATATTGCTCTAGCGCCACCAAATCGCCAAACAAGTTGTTGTACTCATCGTCGCTAGGCCGCAGCCGTTCCAGCGTCGACTTGAGTTCGGCAATCTGGTTGCCCACCCACACTGCCTGAAGACGGACCATCGTGCTCCGCACGAACCACTCCATGTTTTCACCCTCATAGTGGATAGGCTCCACCATGAGCTCAGTCACCATCGACTCCCCCATCGGCTGCGGAAGATTCTCAATAACCTTCGTCACCCACGAGTTCCCGCCGGACTCGACATCCGCGGCTGCGGCACACCCCCCGGCGCGACGGATCCCTTCGGATACTTCCCGATAGGTCGGGTGCCGGAAGCTCTGGGCGGGCAATACATCGAACAATTCAGCGGCGGCAGCTGGTTCTTGCAGGGCGATCTTGAGCGCCTCACGTTCGCCGGCGAGTTCACCATTACGAGGGTTCGGCCTGGTGAAACGCGGCTGGCTGGAACTCTGTGGGCCATTCGCGGCTGGGGATTTCACGCTCCAGGTATTCCTCTGCTGACGCGCCCGTCCACGCTTCAGCCCGGACGATTGTGGCTTGCGAGCGGCTCGTCGGACAGCGGCTTCGACGTCGCTCACGTCATCCCAACCGAGCCACCCAGACAGCTTCCGGGCGTACGCCTTCTGCAACGTGGTGTCTTTGACGCTCGCGACCGCGGGCGCAACAGCTTCCATGGCCTGCAAACGCCCTTCCGGTGTGTGAAGGTCAAATGAGGCAAGCGTCGTACGCACGACAAACTCCACCATCGGAATCCGGGACATCACCAAATCCCGAACTGCGGCATCACCGCCGGACAAGCGCAAGTCGCATGGGTCCTGACCATTCGGCGCGACCGAGACGAAACTTTTACCCAGAAACTCTTGATTTCCCTCGAAGGCGCGCATAGCGGCTTTCTGCCCGGCTTCATCACCGTCAAAGGTATAAATCATCTCGCCGCGAAAATGGGAATCATCCAACATAAGACGCCGCACCATCTGCAAGTGTTCCGCCCCAAATGCTGTTCCACACGCGGCGACGGCTGTGGTCACCCCAGCGGCGTGCATAGCCATCACATCGGTGTAGCCCTCAACAATGACCGCCTGGTGGCGCTCGGCAATGTTCTTCTTCGCCTGGTCAATCCCGAACAGTACCTTCGACTTCTTGTACAACAAGGTCTCTGGGGTGTTCATATATTTCCCCAGCTTGTCGTCGTCGAAGAGTTTGCGAGCGCCGAAACCAATCACATCATTCGCAGTGTTACGAATCGGCCACGTTAGGCGTCGATGAAAACGGTCGATCGGCCCACGACGTCCCTGAGAAGTTACCCCAGCGGCCTCCAACTCTTTGACATCGAAACCCTTGCGAAGCAGGAACTTTGTCAACGTATCCCATCCGCCTGGCGCGTAGCCGCACCCGAATTGCTCCGCATGTTCCTGAGAGAACCCACGATCAAGTAAGAATTGCCGTGCCGGCGCAGCTTCATCGGTATCCAGGTGCTCGCGGTAAAACTCCTGGGTGGCTTTGTTAATCGCGACGAGCCGCTGACGAGTCCCAGGCTCCTCCCGACGCCCCGGTCCGCCACCCTGATAGTTAATGGTGTAGCCAATACGCTCCGCACACTGCTCCACAGCCTCAGGAAACGACACCTGCTCCATTTCCATGAGGAAGCTGAAAACGTCGCCACCCTTCCCCGTCGAAAAGCAGTGGTAGTAGCCCTTGTTCGGGCGGACATGGAAACTGGGGGTCTTTTCATCCTTAAAGGGCGATAGCCCCTTGAGCGAATCTGAGCCGGCGGGTTTCAGCTGCACATATTCGCCCACGACCTCCTCAATGGGCGTGCGCTCACGGATCGCATCGATGTCACTCTCCGGGATTCGTCCTCTGGCCATGGCAACTATGCTACGTCGTCATGTCAAGCTCGAGGAGTGCCGTGACCTTCGCCAGATTATGACACAATATCGACCATGCCGGATGCACCTCAGAAGAACACACAAGGCGGATCACAGAACGCTCGACGAGGGCGTCACGTGTTGTCCCTTCGTACGTTGACATCGATTCTTGGTGCTGTGGTGGCGGGTGCATTCGGCCTGTGGGGATGGGATTCCGTCAACAACCCGAGCCACAACGGATCACAGAGCAACGAGTCATCAACTGAGCCATCGAGCGGATCGGGAGGCTCGGGCGGCAGCTCGTCGCATATGGGGCGGTCGAACTCCATCCCAGCATGCAACGCGAACCAGCTGCCTGATCAGGCACGCGTGGTCGTCGACGATATCAAGTCCGGCGGGCCATTTGATTACCCACAGAAGGACGGTTCCCACTTCGGGAATTACGAGAACGCACTCCCCCACAAGAAGAACAACTACTACCGCGAATACACCGTCGACGAGGATAAGATGGATCACAGCCGCGGGCCTGCCAGGATCATTACGGGTGGTTCGACCGCCACGCACCCCGACGTGTGGTATTACACCAGCGACCACTACTCATCATTCTGTGAGATGCAGGAAAACTAACTCCACCCTACTGACCAATCCCGAGCCGACCTATCCAACCGCTCGAGCCGCGACTCTGTCATCGAAGCCAACTGGTCAATGACGACGCGCAACCGCTCGGCATCCGTCGAGGCCTCATTCCACCAGCCTTGGTACAGAGGATCCAAGCTCGTCGGCGCGCCCGCATACAGATAATCCTTCACGCGAAAGAGCCGATCACGCTGACGCTCCTGGTTCTTCTGATGCAGCGACTGATCCATGACGTAGAGCACGGCCACGGACTTCAACAGCGTGATTTCGGCCACAATATCAGGTGGCACAACCAAATCGTTGGAAAACCTCCCCGCGGCCATTTCCTCCGTCCACGCCGACTCGTCCCCATTCGTCATCGCACGTCGAGTAGCAGCGACCGTCGCAGAAATATAGCGGCCCACCAGCTGCGATGTCATCGCCTTCAAAGACACCGACGCGGCCAATGTTCCGTCATAATCAGCCGCCTCGGCAATGACCGGCAGCTGGCGCAACCGATCAGCAGCGTCGACGAGCTCATCGGGATCGCCGCCAAAAACACCCGCGCCCTCTTCCGCTAACTGGGCAATCTCGACCAGATCCCACAACACGTTGAGGCTGACGCGGCCGGACAAAACGGCGTCCTCCACGTCATGTACCGAGTACGCGATGTCGTCGCTGACATCCATAATCTGGGCTTCCAGGCACTTCCTGCCCTTGGGAGCACCACGACGGATCCACTCCAACAATGGAGCATCCTCGTCATAGGCCGAATACTTCTTCCTCGCCACCCCTTGCGGGCTCGATGCCGTCCACGGATACTTACACGTCGCATCCAACGACACACGCGTCAAATTCAACCCAACACTCACCGGGTGACCGTCGCGAACATCGCATACTTTCGCTTCCAGACGGCTCAAAATACGCAATGTCTGAGCATTCCCCTCAAACCCTCCACAATCCTGCGCTAGCTCATCCAAAGCCCGCTCCCCGTTGTGACCATAGGGCGGATGGCCAATGTCATGACTAAGCCCCGCTAACTCGGCTAAATCAGTATCCACCCCCAACCCGGCCGCAATACCCCGACTGATCTGAGCCACCTCAAGACTGTGGGTCAAACGGGTCCGCGGCGTATCCCCCGTCTGCGGAGTGACCACCTGCGTCTTATCCGCTAACCGACGCAACGCAGCGGAATGCAGCACCCGGGCACGATCCCGATCGAAATCGTCCCGCATTTCCGGCGTCGAACCCGCCGGTTGGGCCCCCTTCGGCCCCTCCACCACACGACGCTCATGATCCTGCTCTGAATACGGGTACACCATCCGCAATCTCATACCCGCTATTGTCGCACTACACGCCGCAAAAAATTAGAGGCGCGCCTACTTCAACAAATCCTCAACATTCTGCTCCGAGATCACATTGGATCGATGCGTCGCCTGATAAAAAATCAAACCTCCGGTCTCATGCAGAATCCCCGAAAACTGCGCGTCGCGCGACCATACCGACGGCCCGTGACGAGTCGACACAGAATGCGTCGTAAACCCTTGATCCCGAACCATCGTGCGCGCACGCAACGCGTGCCACGGATCGGTCACCACCACGGCCGAAGACCAATGACGATTCTCATTGTGCGAGTACTCCGCAAGGGTCCGCGCAGAGGTCAAGGTATCCGAGCCATCACTGATGGGAACAATTGCCGACGACGGGACGCCCAGCTTCTCCAAGTACATTTTTCCGGCCTCAGCCTCCGTGTACTGGTCACCCTCCTGTTTGCCGCCCAAAGTCGCGATAACGGGGGCAGTGCCCTCCTGGTACATCGTGGCCGCCTTGTCTAGGCGCGCAGCGAACCATTCACTCGGCGTGCCGTTGTACTGTGCGGCCCCCATCACGACGATCACATCAGAGGGAGTGTCGTCATCATGGCGGGCAAACTGCCAAATTCGCAACGCCGTACCGCAGACCAATACAGCGGTGACCAATACGGCACCAACCACCACACGCCAGAGAGTCCGGCCCAACCAACGCCCCACACGTCCTCCATCCACGACCGCCAGGTACAGCCCGCTAACCTACACCCATGCACACGCGTGTAGGCAAACACTCCACAGTTTTCTCTATTCTTTAGATCATGGCAGTCATCCGGAACGACCACTACACCACTGAGCACACCACACACGTCGCCCATTCGGCGAGCACCGCCCGCAGACGTGGTGCGCGGCTCACGGCAACCGCAGCCGCGCTCACACTCACGGGCGGGGTACTCCTGGGCAGCGCAACCATGCCCGAAGCCTCAGCTCAGGTGGCACAAACCGCGCAGACCAACGTCGTCGCTCAAAGTGACTCCACAGGATCAACCACCGACACTAGCGGTTCTAGTGTGGCCACCCGTGAACGCATCAATGACAGCGTTGGGGCCCTCACCGACAGTCAGAAGAAAGACCTGACGGAGAAAATCAAGAAGCTACAGGTCGACGATGACATCGCCATGACTGTCTACATCGCCAACAGCTTTGGCAGCATGTCGGGGAAAGAATGGGCGCACGAGCGGTTCCAGGAGAACCCGCAGTCCAATGTGCTTATCGTGGCTTTCGACGTCACTAAGCGCACGCAGGGGGTGTACGGGGGGCGGAACGTCGGCAATGCCGTGACAAAGAAGACGTATGAGGCCGCCAAGGAGCCTCTCGCGGAGGATAACCCCGACTGGAATACCGTCATTAGCGACAAGATCGACGCCGCGAAGGATGCGAATGATAATTCGGCGGCACTGTTCTGGCTGGGCGGTGGAGCTATCGCCATCATTGCGGCAGGTGGCGGCGTGTGGTACATGAACCGGCGGCGCACCAAGAAGCAGCAGGAAACGATGGTCAAAGATGCTCAAACCATCAATCCGGATGACACGACGTCGCTCAACGAATTGCCGTATTCCGTGCTGGAGGAACGCGCACAGGAAGAACTCACGAGTACGGACGCGTCGATTCGAACAGCCGATGATGAACTCCGGCTGGCCATTGCGGAATTCGGAGAAGACCGGGCACGGCCCTTCATGCGAGCCATGGATCACTCAAAGCGGACCCTGGAAAGGGCGTTCCAGCTGCGCAGCAAAATTAATTCAGGAACGGTGCGTTCCGAAGAAGAGCGCAAGGCCATGCTTGTAGATATTGTGAGCTCATGTGGGCAAGCTGACCGTGGCCTTGATAAGCAATCGGACGAGTTCGCTCGCCTTCGCGGACTGCTCATCGATTCAGACCGACGGCTCGACGAACTTACCCAACGCATTGTGTCTCTTCGCGCCCGGCTTCCCCAAGCGTCATCAACGCTGAGCGAGCTGCGTACGAAATACGCCTCCGATGCCCTGGCTTCCATTGCGGACAATGTTGATATTGCCACCGAGCACCTCGATAACGCCGAGCGCGCCGTCGATAAAGGCCGCGCCCTCACCCGCCAACCCGCAGGTGAACAGGGCGGGCTCGTGGAATATATCCGCACCGCGGAAATGACCACCGGCCAAGCGGACGACCTCCTCACAGATATCGAGCAGGCCGACGAGCGCATTGCCGAGGCCCGGAGCAATATTCGCTCCCTCATTGACGAGATCACTGACGAGCTCACCGAGGCCGGAAAGCTTCGCGCGCGGGCAAGTGCTCAGGGTTCGCAGTTCGACTTCGACAAGATGGACGCGATCGCGACTGAAGCATGGGATGCGATAGAGGATGCGCGCGCTATCGATGCGCCGACGGGGACGCCAGCGGCTGCTCTTACTACGGGTGGCGACCAGAACGAAAGTGGATCAACCAGCGCGAAGGGTGGAGAGCTCACGCGAGCCGGTGCTGATCCTCTGGCGATGTACAAGCGGTTGTTGGAGGCGGATGAAAAGCTCGACGCGCTGCTTGAACAAGCGCGTGACTCTGATCGGGACCGTAACCGGGCGCTTCGTGTTTTCGATCGGACGCGCGATGATGCGGCCGCACAGATTGAGGCAGCGGATAGTTTGATCTCGACCCGTGGTCAAGCTGTCGGCTCGCAGGCGCGAACTCTGCTCTCTGACGCTCAACGGCAATTGAGTCAGGCGCAGTCGATGCGGACCACTGACACGCGACGTGCGATCTCGGAGGCACGCCACGCTGGCGAATTAGGCAGGCGGGCCGAGCAAGCCACGCGTAACGACATCGATGACTTCACTCGACGCAATCAGAGTTACTTCGGTGGCGGCGGCAACGGCGGCGCCTTCATCGCCGGAATGCTGATCTCGTCGCTCTTCCACGGCGGTGGCCACTACGGAGGATACGGAAACTACGGCGGCGGGTTCGGCGATGGCTTCGGCGACGACTTTGGTGGCTTCGGCGGATTTGGCGACGGCGGTTTCAGCGACGGGGGCAGCGGATTCGACGGAGCGTTCTAACGCGCCCCGACGGTCCTCTGTGGTCGGCGGTCGCCCGGTGGCCGCCGCTCTCCTAGTGGCCACCCCCGCTTCCCGGCCATCGGGTCTTACAGCAAGAAAACCAACAACATAAATGGCAGGAGCACGATCAACAGCACCGTCCACATCCAGGTGCTCGTGACCAACTGCGACTCCAACTGCATCCGGGCAACCCAGGCCAGGAACACCTGTTGCTCGGTGGTCATCGCCGACTCCTGGCCAGGCTCTAACTCAACAACCACGTGCCGGACGCCACGATTACCGCCGGTGAACTGCCCTAATTTCGTCTCATCGGGTGTCTCGAACACGAAGTCCAACTTGCCGCAGTTGACGATGTTCACCGCGGGTACGCCATCCGACGTGCCAATGGATTCGGATACTCCCGCATTGTCCGAAGCAGGATCGGCAGATGACGTCTCGGCGCTCCCCATGTCAAGCGCCACGCGTTTCGCACGCCCGATCTGCCCTTCTTCCCCCTCGCGCTGAGATTGCGGGTCAGCGTGGAAATTCTGCCCATCAGGCCCTGACGCGGACAGTCTCCCCTTCGTGTGTGGAACAAATGTCCACTCCGACCATGACTCCGGATCCATACTCGGTTCCGAAGATGGCTTCACCCGCGCCGATGTCAGCTCCCTCGACTGAGAAAACCGCGCGATTAATTCGTCGTCACGGAAAAGATCGAGGTGGGCAACGCCACCGTCTTCTTTACGAGGACCCCACGATAGTTTCATTTAGCACCCTGCCAACCGCTCAGCCAGGTAACCCTGCAACTTGTCAATGCTGACGCGCTCCTGCTCCATCGTGTCGCGCTCGCGGACAGTCACCGCGTGATCATCCAGCGTGTCGAAATCGACGGTCACACAGAACGGCGTACCGATCTCATCTTGGCGGCGGTAGCGCCGGCCAATCGCACCCGAAATGTCATAGTCGACGTTCCACAAACCGCGCAGGTCCTGCGCCACCTTCTCCGCCGTCGGCGTCAACGTGTCCTTCTTCGACAGCGGCAGAACCGCCACTTTCACCGGAGCCAGGCGACGATCCAGACGCAGCACCGTGCGCTTATCCACGCCACCCTTGGCGTTGGGAGCTTCATCCTCGTGGTAAGCGTCGATAAGGAAGGCCATCAATGAGCGTGTCAGGCCAAACGACGGCTCAATGACGTAGGGGACATAGCGCTCGCCGGTGGGCTGATCAAAGAAGCTAAGGTCCTCGCCCGAGCCCTTAATGTGGCTCTGCAGGTCAAAGTCGGTACGGTTCGCAATGCCCATGAGCTCACCCCAGCCTGAGCCAGCGAAACCGAACTGATACTCCAGGTCGATCGTCCGATCGGAGTAGTGAGCGCGCTCATCCTCCGGAACATCGAACTTCCGCAGGTGATCGGGATCAATGCCCAGGTCAACAAACCAATTCCAGCAATCTTCAACCCAGCGGTCAAAGTGCTGCGGGGCATCAGCAGGCGGAACGAAATACTCGATCTCCATCTGCTCAAACTCACGGGTCCGGAAAATGAAGTTCCCCGGCGTGATCTCATTGCGGAAGGCCTTGCCCAGCTGGCCAATACCGAACGGCGGTTTCTTGCGGGACGTCGTCTGAACATTCTTGAAGTTCACAAAAATGCCCTGGGCCGTCTCCGGGCGGAGATAATGCAGCCCCTCTTCATTGTCGACGGGACCGAGGTAGGTCTTCATCAAGCCGGAGAACATCTGCGGCTCCGTCCACTCCCCCGGCTGTCCGGTCTCTGGATCGGGGACATCCGCAAGACCGTTAGCCGGCGGGTGGCCATGCTTGGCCTCATAGGCCTCGATGAGGTGGTCAGCCCGGTACCGCTTGTGCGTGTGCAAAGACTCGACTAGCGGATCTGTGAACGTCTTCACGTGGCCCGAGGACACCCAGACTTCACGCGGAAGAATAATGGACGAATCAAGGCCCACCATGTCACCGCGGGACTGAACGAATGTCCGCCACCACTGTTTCTTGATGTTTTCCTTCAGTTCAACGCCGAGCGGACCGTAATCCCACGCCGACCGAGTTCCCCCGTAGATTTCACCACTCGGATACACCAAGCCCCTGCGTTTACACAGGTTCACCACAGTGTCAATTACCGATGCAGCCACGCAAATCTCCTTGTACTTCACACGACGCGGTACGCCGAACGACGCGTTCTTCACTTCCGGTACATTCTGCGTCATGCGCCCAGCGATAAGCCGCCGACGCACCACACATAATCGCGTCCACCAGCCTAGCCCACAGGCACGACACGTCCACACACGGACACAGGAGAACCCGCTTGTCATAGGCTCCTAATAGAATTGTCTTCATGGCTTCATTACTTAACGTTGTACCCAGCGCGATAAAAGACCGTTTCTCATCAAAAAAGCACTCTGACAAGCACTCCGACGACGAGCTCGATGGCAGCGATAACGTCGAGAATGACAACCTCGAAGCTAATGAAAAGCCGTCGCGGATCCTTTCGGCTGTCGAACGCGCCGCAGAAATACAGGTGAGACCCATTGCGCGTTATGTCGACATGGTGAAATCCAAGCACGAAGGGGATCGCCCCGCCCAGGTCCAGGAAGTCATTAATAAACACTTCCGACGCCTCGCGACGACGACAGGTGTGGGTGCTGGAGCGTCCGCTGCGGTTCCCGGCGTTGGCACACTCGCGTCTTTAGGTGTCTCGACGGGCGATGCGTTCTTATTCCTCGAGCTCACGACGTGGTACACGCTGTCCTCGGCGTACCTTCGAGGAATCGACATTTCGCGTCACAAGGACCGCACCGCGCTCGTTTTGCTCGCGATCAATGGGTCGTCGGCAAACGAAGCCATCGCGACAGTGTTGGGAAGCGGAAGTGTGTTCCGCTTGAGGTCTTTGAGCCAGCCGGCTGTTGGGCAGGTCAATAACCAGCTGGCCTCGATGGCGCTGAAGAAGATTCGTAAACGGGCCGCCACCAGCATGGTTGCCAAGGCTCTACCGCTGGGTATTGGCGCGGTCATGGGCGGCACCCTCAACAGGAAAATCGCGTCGAAAGCCATCGAGCACGTCAGCGCAACTTTGGGCGACCCGCCGCTCGTGTGGCCCGACACGAACCGTGCCCTGGAGCAAGGTGACTCCGGAACATCCGACGCCGCCACGGCGTTAGAAAACGCATGGGAAAAGATGGCCCAGAGCGGGGATGACAAGAGCGACGACAAAAGTAGCAGCGATTAACGAGCAAACGCTAACAATCATCAGAAGCAAGGGACACAACAACGACGAACATCAAGGACACCTCCACTGGCGCCGTCGCCAGTGAGAAGACTGATGCCGAAGCCCCACGGAAGCATGATCTACGTGGACTTTTCCACGTATGCATGATTCACCCGTACTACACGTGGGGAGCGATGGCGGCCACGTTGGCCGTTACCATCGCAGAAATCTTGATTCCGCTTGTCACCGCGCGGGCCGTCGACACGGCAACGGAGCAAGCACGCCCGACCGCCTTGTGGTCGTGGATAACGTCGTCGACCGGGTGGACGCCACTGACCGCTGTGATCGTTGTCATGGTGGTTATCGCGCTCTTGAGGTACGCGTTCCAGTTCTCGCGACGCTACCTAGCTGGGCAGATGAGCCAATGGGCGCAGCATGAGCTCAGGATTCGTGTCCTTAGCAGCCTTGTTCGACTCGGCGGTAAGGATCAGGACGATATCCGCACGGGGCAAGTTGTATCCCGTTCAATTTCCGACCTCAATATGGTCCAGGGGCTCCTCGCGATGTTTCCGCTCGCCGCAGGAAGCGTCGTCAAGTTTGCCATCATTCTTGTGGTCATGTTCACACTGTCGTGGCAGATGTCGCTGGCTGCGGTGATCGTGACGCCGATCCTGGTCATCGTCGGTTTATGGAGTAAGCGATCGATTTTCGCGTCGACCTGGACGGCTCAGCAGCAGGCCGCGAATGTTGCTACCCACGTTGAGCAAACCGTGACAGGTGTGCGAGTGGTTAAGGGGTTCGCGCAGGAGGAGCGCGAGATCACCACTCTGGACAAGCTGGGGCGGACGCTCTACGCGCTGCAGATGCGCGCTGCTAATCAACAGGCGAAATTCTTGCCGACGCTTGCTGAGCTGCCGAACCTGGCGTTGGTGGCCAATGTGGCGATCGGTGGTTGGCTGGCATTGAACGGGCACATCACCATTGGTATTTTCCTTGCGTTTTCGACGTACTTGACGACGCTGACCGGCATTTGCCGCATGTTATCCAACATGGCGATCTCGATGCAGATGGCCTTGTCATCCGTGTCCCGCGTCTTCGATGTTGTCGATCTGGAGGCGGATTCTGATCCCGCTTCCCCCTCGCGTATTCCCGACGGGCCGCTGGGGATTTCCTTCGATAACGTGTCTTTCTACCAGCCGCAGACGGACGTGGATACTCAAACGGGCATTGGCAGTGAGCCGTCGGACAGTACAACGACGAACTCGACGGACGCCTCAAAGCCCGCGGGTGAGCGTATTCTCAACCACTTCTCCCTAGACATTGCTCCCGGCGAGACCACTGTGCTGGTCGGCCCGCCTGGCGCGGGTAAAAGTATGCTCGTCCAGCTCGCCGAGGGATTTTACCCAGCCTCAGAGGGGACAATTCAATTAGCAACCTCGGGGCATCCCTCCCCTGCACACGACGGCACCCACGACGGCACCGAAGTCGATGGTGACGATAGTGACGTCGGCGCTGGCGTCGGCACGCACGAATCACTCGTCGGCCGATCTGGATCCGACCACGAGTCCGTCGATATCACGGATGTCCGGAAATGCGATCTACGGCACGCAGTCTCCGCTGTCTTCGATGAGCCCTTCCTGTATTCGCGGTCTGTGCGCGAGAACATTGCGCTGGCGAACCCGCGGGCGACGGATGAGGACATTATCTCCGCAGCTAAGGATGCCAGCGCCCATGACTTCATTATGGAGCTGGAGGACGGCTACGACACCGTCGCTGGGGAACGTGGCCTGACGCTATCGGGTGGTCAGCGACAGCGGATCGCATTAGCGCGGGCACTGGTCTCTGGTGCGCGGGTGCTTATTTTGGACGACGCGACCTCGGCTATCGACGCCACGACCGAAGCGGCCATCATCGCGGCGTTGAAGGCCCGCAAGGGGTCCGTCGCTCTGCTCCTTATCGCGCACCGCCATTCCACTCTTGCGCTGGCCGACCACATCGCACTCGTCGAAGCCGGCACCGTCACCGCGTACGGAACGCTGGAGGAGCTTCAGGAATCGAGCCCACACTTTTCCGAGCTCATGGCCTTGCCCCGCCACGACGCCGACGCATCCGTCGTCCCGTTCGACGACGGACACGAACCGGACTTGGCGACGCTGTGGCCCGCGGATCAGGACATGGATGAACCCGGCGCAGCAGCCACCGCGGGGGACGACCTGTCTGCGTCGGGAACCGCACTTGCAGGTAGCGGTTTAGGCGCTGGCCTGGGCCAAGGAAGCTCAGCCACCGGAATGCCCGCCACACCCGAAGTCCTAGCGATGGTGGAGAAGCTCTCCCCCGCTACCGAACAACCCAAGATTGATGCGGAATCGTTCCGCAATGACTCAACGCCGTTCAGTTTGCGCGGGTTACTTAGCACAGTGAAGTGGCTACTCGTAGCGATCATCGCCACGTTATGCGTCCTCGTGACTGCCGACGTCGTCTTCCCCACCCTCGTGCGTCACGCCATTGATGCCGGCGTCGGCAATAAAGATACGGGCGCTCTGGTCACCGCAACCGTGTTGGGGCTGATCATCGTGGTGGCGGCATGGATTGCCAGCACGATCAACACCATTTTGACCTCGCGGGCGGGTGAACGGTTGCTCTATGGGCTTCGTTTACGGTCCTTTGCTCATGTTCAGCGGCTCGGGCTCGATTACTTCGAAACGACTCAGTCCGGGCGGATCATGACCCGCATGACCACAGATATCGACTCCCTGTCGAAGTTCCTTCAGGAGGGGTTGGCCCAGGCCATCGTGTCGGGGGCGACCTTGATCGGTGTCAGCATCATGCTGCTGGTGACCGCTCCTCGCCTGGCGCTGGTGGCACTGACGTCGTTACCCATTGTCATCGTGGCCACGGTGATCTTCCGGCGGATTTCGTCGCGGTTGTATTCCGAGGCTCGCGGCCAAATTTCGACGGTGAATGCGGATTTTCAGGAACTGGTTAATGGCATCCGCACCTCGCAGGTGTACAACCAGCAGGACTCCGATGTCGAGCGCTTTACGCATAGTGCGCTGGAATATCGGCGGTTGCGTATGCAGGCGCAAACCGTGGTCTCCATTTATTTCCCTGGCATTAATGCGCTCTCCGAATTGGCTTCCGCTGCTGTCGTGGGAGTGGGCGCGGTCATGGTGCTCAATGGCACGGTGACGGCCGGTGTGCTTGTGGCGTTCATGATCTACATGAACCTCCTTTTCGCGCCCATCCAGCAGTTATCTCAGGTTTTCGACATGTATCAGCAGGCCGAGGTCGGGTTGCGACGCATTAGTGACTTGCTGTCACAGTCGACGTCGGTCCCCGACTCTGGGCGCGAGACGCATGTTCCAGAAGGCTCGTTGTCCTTAGACGACGTCACCTTCGCGTATTCGAACGGTGTGGACGTCCTCCACGAGGTGTCAGAGACTATCGACGAGGGCTCCACGGTGGCAGTCGTCGGGGCGACTGGCGCGGGTAAATCAACGATTGTGAAGCTCTTGGCCCGTTTTTATGATCCGACGGCTGGCGCGGTGCGGGCGGTGGATACCGATATCCGCGACGTCACCCTGGCGGCGTGGCGTGGATCGCTCGGATTCGTCCCGCAGGAATCACACCTTTTTGCCGGGACTATCGCCTCGAATATCGCCTATGGCAAACCTGAAGCAACGCCGAATGAGGTCATTCATGCCGCGCGCTGCATCGGTGCCCTCCGCGCCATCGCCGCCATCCCCGGAGGCTTCCTTGCACCGGTGGGTGAAGACGGGCGCGGCTTATCCTCCGGCCAGCGGCAGCTCATCGCACTCGCACGCGCAGAACTGGTAAAACCGCAGCTCATGCTCCTTGACGAAGCGACGTCGACACTTGACCCAGCCACGGAAAAAACGATTCTTTCCGCCAGCACGCGGCTGATGTCGAATCGAACGAGCGTGATTGTGGCCCACCGTTTGGCTACCGCGGCACAAGCGGATCGCATTCTCGTCATGGATGGGGGGCGGATCGTCGAAACGGGGAATCACGATGAACTTCTCGCCCGCCAAGGAATCTACGCCGACCTGTGGAAACACTCTGTCTCCGGAGGAAGCGACACCTAGTTGACACCAACGGGGGCACCCTCTTGTGCGGAAAAGACCTCCAAAAGGGCCCCGTTTTGGGCGACAAAAGGCATAAGCGGTTACTCTGTAGAGAAGTGAGTCACAATCGACGAAATGAGGCGAGCACCCGCTGTGAACAGCGATAATTCCTTCGGCCAGAACCAGTGGCTGGTCGACGACATGTACCAGCAGTTCACGAAGGACCCGGAGTCAGTGGATAAGGAATGGCGCGAGTTCTTTGAGAAAAATGGCGCCCCCGAATCGTCGGCTGGCACCGAACCCTCCGGAGCTCACAAAGCTACCAATAGCAATACTGCTGCAAAGAAATCTGATACAGCTTCTTCCGCATCTGGCGAAGCGAAAACTATTAAGGGCAAACGCGCTGAACACCAGGCCGCAGAGAAGAAGCCCTCTCAACAAAACGTGGCAGAAAAGACGGCTGACCGAACAAAGTCACACATTGAGGAGCCTTCTGCCCACGCCCGGAACACGAACCAAGCATCGGCACCTGCCGCGGCGAAGCCCGCCCGTCACGACGAACCGAAGGTTCATAAGCGCGCACAAGTGCAGCGCGAATTACGGGCCAAGAAAGAGGCACCTTCTCAGAAGCGTGACCACGTAGATATCCCTTCATCCTTGCCTGAGGCTGGGTCGAAGAAGATCCGTGGCCCGCAAAAGGCCATTGCGAAGAATATGGACATCTCGCTGGAGATTCCGACGGCAACGTCGGTGCGCGATATGCCCGCGCGGCTCATGTTCGAAAACCGCGCCATGATTAATGAGCAGCTCAAGCGTACGCGTGGCGGAAAGATTTCCTTCACACACATTATTGGGTACGCGCTGGTCAAAGCCGTTTTAGCTCACCCGTCTATGAACAACCGCTACGAAGTTGTCGACGGCAAACCCACCATCGTCACGCCAGAGCACATCAACTTGGGCCTGGCCATCGACATGACGAATAAGGATGGCAGCCGCAACTTGGTTGTTGCCTCCATCCCAGCTGCGGAGACGCTCTCATTCTCCGAGTTTGTCGACGCCTACCAAGACATTGTCGTCCGTGCCCGCAACGGCAAGCTGACGATGAAAGATTTCCAAGGCGTCACCATTTCGCTGACGAACCCGGGTGGCATCGGTACTCGCCACTCGATTCCCCGGTTGACAAAAGGACAGGGAACGATCGTCGGCGTCGGATCCATGGATTACCCCGCGGAGTTCCAAGGTGCGTCAGAAGACCGCCTCGCGGAATTAGGCGTCGGCAAGCTAGTTACTATTACGTCGACTTATGACCACCGGATTATTCAGGGTGCGGAGTCCGGAGAATTCCTCCGTGAGCTGGGCCGTCTCCTGATTAACGACGAATTCTGGGATGACATTTTCAAGTCCCTGAAGATCCCGTATGTCCCCTTCCGGTGGGAGCAGGATCTGCCCAACATTGGGGTGGATAAAAATACGCGCGTGATGCAGCTGATCGAGGCGTATCGGTCGCGTGGTCACTTGATCGCGGATACCGACCCGCTGCAGTGGCACCAGCCGGGGCTTCCCATCCCCGACCACCGCGATCTCGATTTCGCGACGCACGGGCTGACCTTGTGGGATCTGGACCGACGTTTCCATGTCGGTGGATTCGCTGGGCAAGAGGTCATGACGCTCCGCGAAGTACTGAGCACCTTGCGGTCTGCCTACACCCTCAAAGTCGGCTACGAATACAACCACATTCTGGACCGCGACGAGCGCCTCTGGCTGGAAGAGCGCATTGAGGCCGGACAACCCAAGCCATCACGGGCTGAGCAAAAGTACATTCTGCAGAAGCTCAACGCTGCGGAGGCCTTTGAGAACTTCCTCCAGACGAAGTACGTCGGGCAGAAACGATTCTCCCTCGAAGGTGCCGAGTCCCTCATTCCGCTCATGGACGCCGCCATTGACACCGCCGCTGCTCAGGGGCTCGACGAAGTGGTCATCGGCATGGCTCACCGCGGGCGGCTGAACGTCCTGGCGAATGTCGTCGGCAAGCCCTTCTCGCAGATCTTCACCGAGTTCGAGGGCAATATTGATCCTGCCTCCCCCGGTGGTTCCGGTGACGTGAAGTACCACTTGGGTGAAACCGGCCACTTCATCTCCATGTTCAATGACGGTGAAGTCGACGTCACGCTCACGGCGAACCCGTCCCACCTGGAGGCCGTGAACCCCGTCGCAGAGGGCATTGCTCGAGCCAAGCAGGACATTCTGGACCGCGGCAACGAGGGCTTCTCTCTGATGCCCATCCTGGTCCACGGCGACGCTGCTATGACGGGCCTGGGCATCATGCAGGAAACCGTCAACCTGTCGCAGCTTCGCGGCTACACCGTCGGCGGAACTGTCCACATCGCGGTGAATAACCAGATCGGGTTCACGACGACCCCGGATTCGGGCCGCTCCAGCCAATACGCGACGGACCTGGCCAAGGCATTCGGGTGCCCCGTGTTCCATGTCAACGGGAATGATCCCGAAGCTGTGGTCTGGGTTGCCAAGTTGGCCGTCGAGTACCGACGCCAGTTCGGTAAAGATGTGTTCATTGACCTCATCTGCTACCGACGCCGCGGCCACAACGAGGCTGACGATCCGTCAATGACGCAGCCCGAGATGTACCAGATCATCGATAACAAGCCGACTGTGCGTGACATTTACACCCGCAGCCTGGTCGGGCGTGGTGACCTCTCTGAGGACGAGGTCGAGATTGTTAAGCGAGACTTCCGCGAACAGCTCGAAACCGTGTTTAACGATGTCCGCGCTGCAGAGAAGGGCGGCAAACCTGCCGAGCAATCGGGTATTACCTCGGCGCAGGAACTGCCTCGTGGGCTGGATACCTCGATTACGGAAGAAGAAGTTGCCGCTATCGGCGATGTATTCACCAACCCGCCCGAAGGGTTCCACCTCCACCCGCGCGTCGCTCCTCTGGCGAAGAAGCGTGGCGAGATGTCCCGCAACGGCAAGATCGACTGGGGATTCAGCGAGCTTCTCGCGCTCGGTTCGTTAGCGCGTGAGGGCAAACTCGTTCGCCTGGCCGGTGAGGACACCCGCCGCGGTACCTTCACCCAGCGCCACGCGGTCTACATCGACGCCGAAAACTCCGACGAATACAACCCGCTGCAGAAGTTGGCGCAGGACGGCGACAACGGTGGCCGCTTCCTCGTCTACAACTCCGCGCTGACCGAGTTCGCGGGCATGGGATTTGAATACGGCTATTCCGTCGGCAATCCCCATGCCGTCGTCGCGTGGGAAGCACAGTTCGGTGACTTCGCCAACGGTGCGCAGACCATTATCGACGAATATGTGTCGTCGGGTGAGGCCAAGTGGGGCCAGCAATCGAGCTTGATCCTCCTTCTACCGCACGGCTATGAGGGCATGGGTCCGGACCACTCCTCCATGCGTATCGAGCGCTACCTGCAGCTGTGCGCTGAGGGATCCATGACTGTGGCTCAGCCGTCCACGCCGGCGAACTACTTCCACCTTCTCCGGCGTCATGCCCTGGGTGATCTTCGCCGTCCGCTGATCGTGGCGACGCCGAAGTCGATGTTGCGTAACAAGATGGCGACCTCCTCCGTGGAGGACTTCACCAAGGTCAAGCGCTTCCACTCGGTGATTAATGACCCGAACTTCGTCGATGCCGACGGCAACGCCACCGGTGATACGTCGAAGGTCAAGAAGATCCTGCTGGTGTCCGGCAAACTGTACTGGGATCTGGAGAAGCGGCGTCAGAAAGATGGCCGCGATGATCTGGCCATTATCCGTCTGGAAATGCTGCACCCGGTACCGTTCCGGCGACTGAAGGAAGCGTTCGACATGTACCCGAACGCCACCGAGATTCGGTTCTGCCAGGATGAGCCCGCCAACCAGGGACCGTGGCCATTCCTCGCGCTGCATCTGCCGGAGCTTGTGCCCGACATGCTCCCCATGAGGCGTGTGTCCCGACGGGCTCAATCCTCGACGGCGACCGGTGTATCGAAGGTGCACCAGATCGAGGAGAAGCAGCTGATCGAAGAAGCTTTCGCGGACTAAGGCGCAACACTCCTACTCCACGAAACCAGTGGCCCGTCACGTACTCACGTGGCGGGCCCTTCGTTTGTTCTGATGCGGGAAGCGCACTTCCCTACCGGATGCGGAAGCGCCTACTGGCTGCGGAACCGCCTAGTCTTCTTTGGAAAATGCCAGCCCTTGTGATTGCAAATAGTTCTTCGCCACACGGTCAGCTGGCGCAGATTCCGCTTTCTTGTAGAGCTTATCCAAGTCACGTGTCGAGCCAAGGTTGCCCGACACCCATGTGAGAGAACGCCGGTCCTCGGTGCTCATCGTGGGCTTGAGATACACCGGCACGATGTTCTGCGGAAGCGTGACCTCGTCCTCGGGGGTATCACTACTGGCGTTCCGCGTCTCCGTTTCCGTGGAGCACTGCGCATTCGACGCATCCGTCACGCTGATATCAGACGGCAGGGATTGCGCAATTTTCTCCCACACCTTGCCTATCGTATTGCCCGGGGCTTTGCCCTGCCGGACATTCTTCTTCATCTGGTCGAGGATCGTGCTGGCCGCATTCTTGTCCAGATAATTCAGCAAATCACCCGCGCACACCAGGACGAGCGTATTTTTCCCGGCGCGCACGGACTCAATCGCGTCCTGCACATTATCTTCCGACGCCTGCGTTTTCGCTTTTCTCGGCGTTGAACGCCCGGCGTTGGTGGTATCAAACACCTGGTCATAGAGCGCGGCGGTAATGTCGTCGTATTTCCCGACGGCTGCCGAGATCAGCACGGGGTCGGTGTCGGTGTAGGGTAGCTTTTGCACAGTGGAGACCGCGGTTGACGAACTCCCTGAGTGACCGTCATCGCCAAAATCTGCTGTGACATGGCATGATGTCAGTCCGCTGAGGGCAAAGGCGGCCACCACACTGGCGGTAACGCTCTTTGTCATTCTGGTGACTTTCTTCATGCTATGACCACCACATCCACCACAGAACAATTGCAATAATGACCAGCGCCCCCACCGACCAGAGAGCCGCCCCGAGGCTCCTCGAGCGGTCCGCGCGGTGAACCATGAGAACGGCCACGACCGCGCTCACAGCATGGGCAACGACCATCTGTCCCCCATGTGTTGTCCAATCAGTGCTCGGCACCAGCTGGACCACGATTAAGATCACCGTAGCCAGCACCATTCCCGACGCCAACCCCGCGGCTATGCCGCGAATCAACGACACGAGAGGGGTGACCCGAGTTTTCTGATACCACTGCCGCGTTTCCGCAACGTCATACTGTCCGACCATCGTCTCGAGTTTAGCCAACCCGGCCGCTAAACCAACCTACGGCTCTGCATGGGACACCACGAACCGCAAAAGACGACCCGCACGAGACACGGTGGTGAGGTTTTCTCCCCGGCGCTCGGTAGCATAAGTAACTATGCCTCGGAATGATGACTACCCCGACACCGGTGAGCTAGTTCGGGCTGTGGAACATGAAGCCGTAATGAACGCGCCGGACTGGATTATCAACACCACCGACGCCACTCATTCCCCCGAGCCCTCACACCATCCCGTGGCGCGGTGCGCGGTTTTCGTTGAGGGATGCAAAGTCGATGGCCCCTTCACCATTGCGTCGGCTCTGGACCGTGTTCACCAGGAAAACCAGCACGGTTCATCTGATTCCCACACCTCACACTCCGAGGAGGACTCCACCCCACGGGCGTTTGTCTGGGTGTCGCTGGTCTCTCCCACCATGGAGCACATTGAGCCCATCGCGCGTCTGTTCCATCTCCATTCCTTGACGGTGGAGGACATCGTCAAAGCCCGCCAGCGTCCGACGCTCGAGATCCTGGGCGATTATGTTTTCATCGTCGCGCGCACGGTTCATTACGACCCCTCCCCCATCGACAGTACGAATGAGTTCATTGAGACCAATGAGCTCCATATCATCCGGGGTAAGGATTTCGTCCTCACTATCCGACACGGCGACGTGCCTATTCCCGACAATGTTCGGCAACGGCTTGAGCGTTCGCCTCAGCTGACGTCGGTGGGGCCGGCGTCGGTGGCGTATGCCCATTTGGACTGGCTTGTCGACGACTATCTCCACATTGCGGAGGAACTCGAGGAGAAGGTGGACACCATGGAAGACCAGGTGTTTATCCCGGATTCGCCCGTGCATATTGAGCCGATTTATATGCTCAAGCGGGAGAACCTTGAGATGCGGCACGCCCTCGACCCCATGACCGCGGTGCTCAAGACGCTGACGGTGACCAAAGGGACTGCGGGTAAGAGTGTTCGGTCGTTGTATGGGGACATCCTGGATCACCACACCATTGCGGCTGATCGGATCATTAGTTACGACGAACGCTTGTCGACGCTGCTCGATTCCGCCGTCGCCAAGGTGTCGCTGCAGCAGAATACGGATATGAGAAAGATATCGGCGTGGGCTGCGATGGCGGCGGTGCCGACGTTGATCGCCGGTATTTACGGCATGAACTTTGATAATATGCCGGAGACGCATTGGGCCGCCAGGTACTTCATCGTGCTCATTATCATGTTGTCCGCGTGTGTCGGTTTGTGGATGATTTTCCGACGAAACAAGTGGCTGTGAGGGCTACGTCACGCCACGTACTTCCGGGCCTTACTTCCTGCTTGACCAGTTTTTGCGCGACAAAATCTCGCGGCCACGTTGTGCTGACCGGGGTTTACTCAGAACGTCGTATCGGCCCGCGACGATCTGCGTCGTCGACGCAAAATCTCGGCGTCCCTTCATCGCACCATACGGAATAGCGACGGAAATCAGGCCGAAGAGAGCACCCATTGCTGCACCCAAAGCGAGCGGGCCAAGAAATTCGTTGGTAAATAATCCGACGAGGAGGCCGAAGAAAACACCCATCCATGCGCCTGAGATCGCACCGCCAGAGAGCACCTTGCCCCATGACAAGCGTGATGTGACACGTTCAACCTGCATCAAGTTCACACCGACGATGGTGATGTCGTCCACCGGGAAATCTTCCTCGTCAGAGAGAGAATCCACCGCGTGTTGTGCAGATTCGTAATCCTCGAAGCTACCGATGGGCCATCCTTCGGGGCGTTGAGGAAGCCCTTGGTAACCTTGTGCGCCCAAGGTGGCACCGAAACCTGAGGCAGAGGGTGTAGTCATGCCCTTAGCCTACTGAAATACGGCTATGAGGTAAACACCCAGTACACTGTCGGACGTGAGTGCCGTGAATCGAGTTTTTGCTGGTCGCCTAGCGGGAATGGTTGTCCTTGGCCCCGATGGTGAATCGATTGGTCGCGTCCGCGATATCGTCGTCACCATCCGGCCCCGTGGCATGGCTTCCCGCACGATTGGCCTAGTTGTTCAAGTTGCTGCGCAAAACAGACAGATCTTCGTCCCTATGCTTCGCGTCGCGTCGATCGATCCGCGGGAAATCACCCTTGTTTCAGGTTCTGTCAACCTTCGCCCGTATCAATCCCGCGCCGGTGAATTGCGCGTGATGTCCGAGTTAGTGGGCTCCAAGATCCACATTGACGATCCTGAGCATGAGGATTTGCATGGTCGCCCGGTGGATATCGCGGACGTGGAGATTGAAAAGTCACGTACCCGTGATTGGATCATCAGCCGCGTGGCGGTGTCTAAAGAGCGCAACCGGTTCGGCCGTCGGCCACCTCTCTCGGTGGTGGAGTGGAACCATGTTCATGGTTTATCCGTCTCCGGTGCGGGTCCTGCTGATGCAACGGCGGAAATCCTCGCGGAATTCGACGACATGCGCCCGGCCGACATTGCTCAAATCCTGCATGACCTTCCCAGCACCACACGAAATAATGTGGCCTCTGAGCTGGAAGATGCCCGCCTGGCCGACATCCTCCAGGAGCTCCCTGAGGACGAGCAAATGGGCGTCCTGGAAACGTTCGACATCGAGCGTGCCGCCGACGTGTTGGAAGAGATGGATCCCGATGACGCCGCGGACCTCTTGGGCGAGATGCCTGATGATAAGGCCGATGTCCTCCTTGAGTTGATGGATCCGGAAGAATCGGAGCCGGTCCGCCGTCTGATGAGTTTCTCCCCAGAGACCGTGGGTGGCTTGATGACATCGGAGCCGATCATTCTGACTCCGCCGGCCACAGTGGCTGAAGCTCTTGCTCATGCTCGTAACCCCGATTTATCGACGTCGTTGAGCTCGATGGTGTATGTGGTGCGCCCGCCGAAGGCAACGCCGACGGGTAAGTATCTGGGCACGGTTCACATCCAGAAGCTCTTGCGTGAAGCACCGTCGACCCTGGTCTCCAGCATTTTGGATCCGGATCTTCCTCCACTTTTTGCCGACGACACCCACGAGACGGCTGCCCGTTACTTCGCAACCTATAACCTGGTGTGTGGTCCGGTCCTGGATGAGGACAATCACCTGCTCGGCGCCGTCGCGGTGGATGACTTGCTGGATCACCTCCTCCCCGAGGGGTGGCGTGAGCAGGAAATCCGCCCTGAGGCGGGATCATCGGGCCACCAGGCTGGCACGTTGGGGCGCGCTGCTGGAGCGCACGGTGCCCCCGGCCGCAGTTCTCGTGCCCAGACGGCGGGGTCGGTCATCGTGAAGAAAGCTGGTGAGCGGCGACGCGACCGCCAACAGGGATCCACTCCGCAGGGTCCGTCGGCAGGGAATTCTCACTCAAACTAACCCACAAGAGGGGCTTACTTATATGGCTGATTCGTTTGCTCGAACTGACCTGGACACTCCGGTCCGCGCTAAGCGCCGCTCGTTACTGTCGATGGATGGTGATGCGGTTGGTGTTGCTGCAGAAAAGGTTGCGCGTTTCCTCGGAACCGGTAAGTATTTAGGCTGGCAGACCATCATCGTGACGGCCTGGATCCTGCTGAATATCGGTGGAATGTGGTGGAACTGGGACCCGTACCCATTCATCCTGCTTAACCTCGCCTTTTCCACGCAGGCGGCCTATGCAGCTCCCCTGATTTTGTTGGCGCAGAACCGCCAGGATGACCGCGACCGCGTCACGCTGAATGAGGACCGACGCCGTGCTGCGCAAACGAAGGCGGATACGGAATTCTTGGCGCGCGAGCTCGCCGGGGTTCGTATCGCCCTGGGAGAAACCGTGACCCGCGACTACCTGCGACACGAGCTGGAGGACCTCACCACAGTCCTTCAGCGCATTGAGGGCCGCCTGGATGACGCTGCCGCAGATGCGCCGGTGGACCTGGAATACATGGGCGATGATGAGCGTCGCGCGGGATTGGACAGCCCTAGCGGCCAACACAATGAGTCGTCGTAGGATGGTGGCGTTATGGCATCTGAATCTTCTATCACCGAATCCACTGTTCGCGACGCATTAGCCCAGGTCAAAGACCCCGATATCGGCATGCCACTCACCGATTTAGGCATGGTGAAATCGATAGCCGTCGACGGCGCTGATGTTTCGGCGGAGATATATCTCACCATCGCCGGCTGCCCAATGAAAAATAAGCTTGTCGACGACTCTCGCGCCGCCATCGAGGGCATCGAAGGTATCGGCAAAGTCACCGTCACCACGGATGTCATGAACGATGAGCAACGCCGCGAGTTGAGGAAAAAAGCCCGCGGTGGCGTCGACGAGCCAGAGATTCCGTTTAGTAAGCCTGATTGCCACACGCGCGTGTACGCCGTGGCTTCTGGCAAGGGTGGCGTCGGTAAGTCGTCGATGACGGTCAATATTGCCACTGCGCTGGCCGCGAAGGGGCTGAATGTCGGGGTGCTTGATGCCGACATTTACGGCCACTCGATCCCCGGAATGTTGGGGTCGGACGACCGCCCCTATCAGGTTGATGACATGATCATGCCCCCGCAGGCACATGGCATCAAGATGATCTCCATCGGCCACTTTATTGAGGGCAACTCCCCTATCGTGTGGCGCGGCCCGATGCTGCACCGCGCTATCCAGCAATTCCTTGCCGACGTTTTTTGGGGCGATCTTGATGTCCTGCTTCTCGATCTTCCCCCCGGCACCGGTGATATTGCGATTACGGTCGCCCAGCTCATACCGAATGCTGAACTCCTCATCGTGACGACGCCACAGATGGCCGCGGCTGAAGTTGCTGAGCGGGCGGGTTCCATCTCGCAACAGACTCAGCAGCGCATCGCCGGTGTTATCGAAAATATGAGCTATTTCGTCATGCCCGATGGCTCACACAACGAGATCTTCGGTGAAGGCGGCGGCGAGATTGTCGCCGATCGGCTGTCCCGGATTACGGGGTCGAAGGTGCCGCTGATGGGGCAGGTTCCTCTTGATCCCGCTCTGCGCGAGGGTGGCGACGGTGGAGAACCGATCGCTATTTCTTCCCCGGAATCTGAAACTGGTGCGGCGCTGAATGCCATCGCGGACCAGCTCACTCACCGTCGGACGTCCTTGGCGGGTAAGTCGCTGGGCCTTGGAGTGACGCCGTAGCGCGGTGCAACGGGCACTTTTAGAGGACTTCATCGAACCCGCTCCAGGAGCCGTACACCGGCTTCTTAGCGTCGGTGGATTGTTCCTTTCCTGGCTCCCCTGTTACCGTTCCCTGGCCGCCCTCACGGCCCTGTGAACCCGAGTGAGCACTCACCGCGTCACTACCGCCGCCGCCCTGGCTTCGTTTCTCCACTGAGACACTCGATGCTTGGGACCCCGCGCCCGACTCTGCCGTCGACGTAGCGTCGTCGGCATCTTTCGCCGAGGAGGGGTTGTCAGCGGCGAAATAGTCTTGGATGGCCCGCTGCGGGGTTGTTGTCCTTATGGTCTGCAGGGGCTTTTCGATGGCGTCTTTCGTCGCATCAAGATCGGTAGTGTCATCGTCGAAGAGAGCTTTGGCGATGAAGCCCTTCGCGCCCATTGATCGGTACGAATTGAATTGCCGGAGAGGTTCACGGAATTCTTTGATCGGCTCGCTGAATTCTCGGAGATCCTCGCCTAGTTCACCGTCGATTTGTTTCCGCGCATCTGCGACGGCGTTTTTAATGGCCAGCCGGACCGCACGGATTTCCTTCATAACGCCTGGTAAACGGTCGGGGCCGATGATGAGGAAGCCCACCACCACAATGATGATGACTTCCATCCAACCGATACTTGAGAACACGTCAGATATTGTACAGAGCTTGGCAAATGGGACGACGGAGTGACGGCGAGACTTCTAATGTCAGCGTTTCGGTGAGTTACTTCGATCTTTCCATGCACATCGCAGCTGGTCAGCGTATTCACCGACCGTGTCCATGGCGCTCATCGCCCCGTTCTCGACGGTGCGCATCACCCCAAAGGCAGCACTTTTCGCGGCGCTCAACGCGTTGTCGTGCCGTAGGTCGCTCAATTCGTCGCCTGCTGCATAGACATCAGGGCGGTCGGAATCGGCATTATTATGACCACCGGTAGCCTGAGCTTTCTTCCCCTGGCCATGGTGTTCGGTCTTCGCCGGTGATCCGCTCGGATTCTGCGGGTCACAGTTAGTCGGGATCGCGGCCAGCTTATGCAGCAGCTCCGTCGACATGTGGACGGGTTCGTTAGCTGCTTCCCTCATACGCTGGGCCGCATCCCGCTGAGCTTTGACATCGCGTCGACATTCCTCGCAATGCACGAGGTGGCGGAGAACTCGACGTTGGGCTCGCGGGGGCATTTCGCCGTCGACAAATGCGGCGACGGCTTCTTCTGACAGATGCTCAATCGAAGAGAATTGTCGTGGCTTTGACGAACGGCCCATTGGACATCACCCCTTGCACACTACAATTCGCCCGGCCAAACTCAGCACGCGAATTATCGACGATGCAGCTCCACCATCAGGTTATGTTCCGACAATGGGCGCGTCGATGATCTCTTTCTACCCAACGTAGTGCAAAATGCCCTCGGATGACTGCAAGCTCTTCCTCAACTGGGCACGACCACGGTGAATGCGGCTACGCACGGTGCCCATTTTGATCCCTAAGGTGTCTGCAATTTCGTCGTAGCTCATGCCGACAACATCACACAGCACAACGGCTACGCGGTAATCGGTCGGCAACGAATCCAGGGCTTTTTGCAGTTCCGGATCAATATTGGCGTCGATATAGGACTGCTCGGGATCGTTCCGGGTCCCCGGTACTGCGTCATAATTCTCAGGCAGCGCTTCCATTCGGATGGTCTGACGTCGACGCACCATGTCCAGGAACAAATTAGTCGTGATCCGGTGGAGCCAGCCCTCAAAAGTTCCGGGCTTGTACCGTTTGAGCGACCGGAAAACCCTCATAAACGTTTCCTGGGTCAGATCTTCCGCGTCGTGCGTATTACCACTCAGGCGAAGAGCGAGGCGGTACACACCATCCGCATGCTCCGAAACAAGCTCACTCCAGCTCGGCATTTCCCCCGATCCAGCATCGAATGCTGCGGTACCAGTGCGAGGTTCGCTCCCCGCAGGGTGGTTAGCCATTACATCATCGCCTTTGTGTGGGTCGATTGTAGAAGCTGAGGTCGTGCGAGTGGGTGTATTCCGTTCGGAACGGTAAAAAGCGCCTGACGCCAGTGTCATGATTTAACTGTCACATGCATTCGTTTCCGAAGCATGAATTCCGCCTGGGAAATTCCTGTGAAGGTGAACCACTGAAATCACGAACCCGCGAGGGGCATGTCACGAGGGGAATTGTAAATCATTCCCGCAGTAAAAGCCACGAATGTCTACTTCATTATCGCAGTTATGGGCGAGCCACACCCTTTACTCCGTCTCTATCACTAGCATGAATAACCGTGACCGATTCTGCTCTTGACCTGATGACTGACTTTATCAACGCCACCACCGACGAATCCGACGCGATGGGCTTTGCGCGCGATGCCGCCGACGAGCTCGGCCTCACCGCTCCCGACGAACTCACGGCGTCGTTTTTAACAACGATTAGTTCCTCATACTGCAGGGATAAGTCGGCAGTTGTTGTCTCCCCCTCCGCGTGCGTCTCAGGCTTGGCCATCCTCGCGGGAATGGGCCCGAACGGTCATGTGACCTGCATTGACACGGAAGCGATCCACCAGCGGGTTGCCCGCCAGGCATTCACCGCGGCCAACATTCGCTCCAACCAATACCGTTTCCTCCCCTCGCGCCCACTCGAGGTCATGACCCGGCTGGCAGCGCGCTCATACAACCTGATCTACGCCGAAATTGCCCCCGCCGACGCATCAACACTCGTCGACGAGGCCCTCGAGCTGCTTGAACCGGGCGGGTTGATTATCCTCGCGGATATCCTTCTCGACGGCACTATCGCGAATCCGGCACGAAAGGATCGCGATACCGCGGCGGCCCGTCGCCTCAACGAGGCGCTCCGCGAGCGCGAGGACATCTACCTCTCCCGGCTACCGCTGGGTGCCGGGATGGTCCTGATCTCGCGGAACGAAGACGCACCGGCGAGCTAGCGTCGGCTATTAATCCTCGTCAGCGCCGTGGAGTTCGTAATTCTTCGGGACACACACGACACCGCCCTGGGACAGTGTGAACCGTTCAGAATCGCGAGCCCGATCTACGCCGATGAGCGCGTTATCTCCGACGCGGACATTCTTGTCCAAAATGGCGTGACGAACCACAGCGCCTTTGCCAATCCGCACGCCATCCATTAGAACGCAGCCCTCGACGCTGGCGCCTTCTTCGACAACAACGCCCGGCCCGAGAACTGAATTGCGCACGGTTCCAGCGGAAATAATGCACCCTGCAGCCACAATGGAGGACTGCGCAATTCCGCCTTTGACGAACTTCGCCGGCGGCAAGTTGCTGTCGTCAGACGTGTGAATAGGCCACTTGCGGTTGTACAGGTTGAAGACGGGGTACACGCTGATGAGGTCCATATGGGCTTCATAGAAAGCGTCGACAGTACCGACGTCGCGCCAATATCCGTGGTCACGATCCGTTTCCCCCGGCACAACATTGCGGGAGAAGTCGTGAACGTGCGCCTCGCCCCGGTTCACGAAATACGGGATGATGTTGCCGCCCATGTCATGCGCCGAGTTTTCGTCTTCGGAATCCTCTTTCAGCGCATCGATTAACGCCTGGGTTGTGAAGACGTAGTTGCCCATGGAGGCGAAGGTCACGTCGGGGTCATCTGGGGTGGCCGGCGGATCGGCTGGCTTTTCCAGGAACTCGGTAATCGTGCCGTCGTCGTCGGCTTGAATGCAGCCGAATGCGGTTGCTTCTTTGCGTGGCACACGAATTCCGGCGACGGAACACGCCGCTCCCGACTCGATATGTTCCTTCACCATCTGTTCGGGGTCCATGCGGTACACGTGGTCCGCGCCGAACACGATGATGTATTCAGGATCTTCGTCATAAATGAGGTTGAGCGATTGCAAAATGGCATCCGCTGAACCCGTGAACCATCGTTTCCCGAGCCGCTGCTGGGCGGGCACTGGGGTGATGTATTCACCTGCTAATCCGGAGAGTTGCCACGATTGCGAAATGTGCCGGTCAAGTGAGTGAGATTTGTATTGAGTTAAGACACAAACCTTCATGTACCCGGCGTTGACCAGGTTCGATAAGACAAAGTCAATTAAACGATATGAACCCCCAAAAGGAACAGCTGGCTTGGCACGGTCGGCCGTGAAGGGGAAGAGTCGCTTCCCTTCGCCGCCCGCGAGGACAATGGATAGGACGTGTGGTTGGCTCCTCATGGGTACTAATTTATTCAGTCCTCACTATTTATGCTGGACAAGTACCCCTGTTCTCTCCCCCGTTGCCTTTGTCGGCGGGCAGTGTGCCACCCCGACCGACTAGGCTCACAGTCATGCGCGTAGCGATGATGACTCGAGAATATCCCCCGGAAATCTACGGTGGCGCCGGTGTCCACGTGGCTGAGCTCACCCGGCATTTGCGCGAGCTGTGCGATGTCGACGTTCACTGCATGGGTGGGCCACGTGACGAAGCCAATGTGTACGTGTCCAACTCCGATGATGCTCTTGCCGACGCTAATCCTGCCCTCAAAACCTTGTCGACGGGGCTACGGATGGCGAATCTGGCGTCGGCATCAGATATTGATGTTATCCATTCACACACGTGGTATGCGGGGCTTGGTGGGCATCTGACCGGGCTGCTCAAGGGTATTCCCCACGTAGCGACGGCTCACTCCCTTGAGCCGCACCGACCGTGGAAGCGTGAGCAGCTGGGCGGCGGGTATGACGTGTCATCGTGGTCAGAGAAGAACGCGATGGAAAACGCCGATGGGCTGATCGCTGTTTCGCGGAAAATGAAGGACGCCATCCTGGATGCGTATCCGCGTATCGATCCGGACCGTATTCACGTTGTTCTCAACGGTATCGATACGAAGTTGTGGCGTCCTCGCCCGACGTTTGCCCAAGCTGAGCACTCGATATTGGCTGAGCTGGGCGTTGCCGAAGATAAACCGATTGTCGCCTTCGTGGGGCGAATCACACGGCAAAAGGGTGTGGCCCACCTGGTGAAGGCCGCGCACAACTTCGACGAGGATATTCAGCTCGTGTTGTGCGCAGGTGCACCGGATACTCCGGAAATTGAGGCTGAGATCGCCAACCTGGTCGAGGAGTTGAAGTCCACTCGCGACGATGTGTTCTGGGTGCGTGACATGCTCCCGCACGATTCACTGCAGGAGATCCTCAGCGCCGCCTCAGTTTTCGTGTGCCCGTCCATTTATGAGCCTCTGGGAATCGTGAACCTGGAGGCCATGGCGTGCGATACCGCCGTCGTCGCCTCTGATGTGGGAGGTATCCCTGAGGTTGTCAATGACGGTGAGACCGGTGAACTGGTCCACTACGATGCCGACGATATCGGCGCATTCGAAGAAGGGCTGGCCAGTGCGGTCAACCGCATCGCCGGCGACCCTGACCTTGCGGGCCGAATGGCGAAGGCCGGGCGCGAGAGGGCCGTCACGACATTCAGCTGGTCGACGATCGCACAGCAGACCCTCGATGTGTATCGGTCATTAATGTAGGATCCCCCGAACTACACCACGTGGACCTGCGCCACGTTCAACCAGTACGTGCGCCCGGTACCTGAAGGCGGGCCCTAGGCAAGGGCCCGCGCCAATCACGCTCCGATTAGCGCTCGCCTTCGCTGACAAGCTTGCGCATCACGGGGAGCGCTTCAGCCAGAACTGTCAGTTCGTCGAGCGACAGCGACGCGAAATCTTCCGCCACAGCTTCGCCCAAGCGATCCTGCCACTTATTGCACAAATTTCGCCCCTTAGGCGTCACAGTCAGAAGCGACTGGCGTGCGTCGGAAGTATCTTTTTCCTTATTGACCAGACCCTGCCTGACCAGGCGATTGACCAGTGTGGACACTGTTGCCATCGTCGACCGCTCGCGGCGGGCAACGTCGGAAATTCTGACCGGGCCATTGTTCTGAATGAAACGAACCACTCTCCACGTGGCAGACGAGGGAGCCATTCCTGCCCGGTACAGTGCGGTCCGAATGACGCGTGAACACATCATCGCAACTTCTGCCGCAAAGGCAGGAGTTTCCAAGGCGTCGGACGGAACAGCCGAACCTGGTTCGTAGATGCTCGATCCAACTGATGAGTTCACCGTGCCGTGGCCGATGGGTCCGTCGAAGCCGTCAGAAGCTGTGCCACGGCGCAAATCCGCGCGCCCGTTGACTCCTGCGACCGACGTCTCATGAGAATTACTATTGTCAGGATTCATCGTTAGGGTTGTACTCTCCGCGATAGTGCTCAAAACGCTACTGTCCAACGCGGCACTTCCGGCGGCTGCGCCAAAGGACGCATCGCACCCGGTCGTACCACGTGCTAGTGCTGTACTGATCGCTTCTTTACTGAGAGACTTCCCGTCATCCGCACCACGTGGGCCCTTCAATGGGTACCCCACAACTGCAGTTTCTGCTGCATCTACTGAGGGGTCATCGGACATCTGATGTCGAGGACCATTAAATTGTGGCGCAGTAACGGTGACAGACTTCATGTCAGTAAGTTCCTCCATGATTCGATATGGTCAGTGAGTTCAGCGAGACTCCCAGCGGGCCATGATGACGCAATCAAGCGACCACCTAGCAACCACATGAATCAGTGAAGGTGCGACAGTACGAGTTCCTTGGTTAGAGGAACCTCACTTATTAATTCGCTTTTGCAGCTTTTTTGTTAACACCTGCAACCAATTTTTTGTGGTTAAGAACGGACTCCCCCAACTTATTCTTACGAACCCGTGCGTGAGCCCTGTTGTAAAACCAGGAACTCCACGAGTACGTGTCAGCTACAGGCAGTACTTTCGGAGTATCCCCCCTGAATGAAATTAACCATAGCACACAAAGACCGTTAAGGGGACCTACCTATGGTTCTTTTTTAACCTCGTCACCGTGGCGCGCGCAGTCACCGTCATCGAATCAGGCAAGGTCGCAATTCTCTCCTTTAAATCCTCCGGGCGAATGTGCCGAGCAGACGGGCTCATCCCCACCTGAGCTTCAATAGCATCGCGGCCCAGATTCATCTCGAATTCAACCTCTTCAGGCCCCCCATCAGGGGTAAGGTGCCCCGACGCCTGCTGAATCATTCGGTGAACTTTGTTCTTTTCAACGTCAATAATTCCAAGGGGCTCGCGAAGCTCAGCTAAATGACCGGGCGCAGCTGTCAAAACAACAACTTGACCTTCGTCGGTAAGAACTCGCGCAAATTCTTCCGCGTTCCGTGGCGCGAAAACGACCGTAATCGTGTCGATCGACTTATCTTTGACGGGAAGCCTGGACCACGCATCAGCAATAACAGCTCCCGCACGAGGGTGGCAGCCAGCGATGCGCTTAGCAGCAGGAACGGAAACGTCAATGCCGATTCCGCGCGAACCCGGAACGGCATCGAGTGTGTGGGCTAAGTAATAACCCGTCCCCGCGCCCACTTCCATGACGACAGAATGCTCATGATCGCCTACCCCCGCATCATCGAGAACATCCTGCACATTCCCCGTCACGGCCTCAACGAATGGGCCAAAATGGCCACTGGCAAGAAACTTTTCTCGGGCCTGAATCATCGAGGCATCGTCGCCCTTATATCTCAGGCCTCGGCCACCCACAAGGGAAACATACCCCTGGCGGGCAACATCGTAACTATGGCCTGTATCAGAGACAAGGGTGGCTAAATTACCACCATCGTGGAGCGAAGAGCCGTCGATGGGGTCAGATAAAACATCAAGAACGTCGGAGAGCAAGGTCTACCTCATCTTCAATCGATAACGTGTGGACTCTACTCTAGCCAGCGCACCAGACATCGGGCGATTACTGTGCCTAACCAGCAGCTTCTGATAATACCGAGGCAAGCTCACCGGCTTCCTCGTGGTTAAGTTCGACGACCAAACGGCCGCCACCGTCAGTTGGAATACGCATCACAATCTTGCGTCCTTCTTCAACTGCTTCCATCGGGCCATCACCGGTCCGGGGCTTCATTGCTGCCATGGGCGAAATCCCTTCACTATAAAAAGCTTGATACCTCCAGAGTAGCCCTGTTTTCCCAAAAGCGTTGCGACAACCGCCAATCCGGGCCTCTGCAGCCGTGCTCCTACCTCCCCCGATGCCATTGCGGACGCTGTTAACGACGCTCTTACCGACGCTTCGATTTCTTGCGCTTTTTCTTACGCTTCCCCTGAGCACGGTTCGTCTTCGCGGAATTCGAGTGAGCAGAGTTCTGATGGCTAGAGTGCTGGTGGTGATCGTCGACGTGTGTGTCCCCGGAGTGAGACACCTCTCCATGATCTGCAGCTTCGGCTGATCCATGCGTGGACTGAGCCCCGTCCGATTGGAATCCCACAGGTGCACTTCCTGCCTTCGCTGTACCCTCGGCATCGCCCGCGTCGTTGCTGGCGGCCGTGCCAGCACCCGAGGCCTTCAACTGTTCTTCTGCGTCATCGGCGCGACGTCGATAACGATCCCGGTCGTGCTCCAGCTCGATCATGTGTTCCTTGGCGCGTTGCAGCGCCATATCAACTTCGCGCGGGGAATAACCGCGGAAGGACAAGGAAAAGCGCATCGTCGATAATTCATCGGGACCAACGGTGGCGCCAGGCTCTAAGTCTTTCCGCTCATCAGGGCGTTCGGCGGGGCCTAATTCTTCTCCCCGGCCGAACAAGGAGGAGAACACCCACCACAAACCGGCAGAGACAACGATGAGGACAATGAGGGTCACAATCCAATACAGCACGTGCATAGTCTACTGATTGCCGCGCGTTCGATATGTTCTCACTCCACACCGCGAGTCGTCGCATACGGCGGAATAATGCCCTGCACTGCCAATGCCATGCGGCACGCATCCAGGTTTTCGGCCACCTCGTGAACACGAAACACGGGCACACCCTGGGCCGCTGCCAGGGCAGTTGCCGCCAGGGTGCCTGCCAATCGCTGATCCACCGGACGCCCGACGGTTTCTCCCACGAAGTCCTTATTCGATAGGGCCATGAGCACCGGCCACCCCGTCGACACGAGATCGCGAGCATGACGCACCAACGCCAAACTATGAAAAGTGTTCTTCCCGAAATCATGGGTCGGATCGATGAGGACTTTATCCTCGGGAACGCCGCAGTTCACCGCATGTTCTGCGCGCTGTGTCGTGGAGCGAATGACATCACCGACTAGGTCGTCATAATGAACACGACGTGGCAACGTGCGCGGCTCCATGCCTCCCGTGTGCGAACACACATAGCCCCGGTGATAATGACCAGCGACTTCGACGAGCTCGGGGTCTGCCCCCGCCCACGTATCGTTAATCAGGTCCGCACCCGCGGTAATTGCAGCCTCCCCGACGGGGGCACGATAGGTATCCACACTGATGTGAACCGAGGGAAATTCCTCACGCACAGCAGAAACAAAGGGCACTACCCTATCGATCTCTTCGGCGATCGAGACAGGATCGCCCCGGCCCGCTTTGACACCACCGATGTCAATGATCTCCGCGCCGGCGTCGACGCACCTTCTCACCCGCGCCAGGGCTGCGTCGTCGGTAAACGTTGCTCCCTTGTCATAAAAAGAGTCGGGAGTGCGGTTAACAATCGCCATCATCGCTGGTAAAGCGCTAGATTGGTAAAAACTGCGGGGGCGACCTCCAGGGCCCGACGCGTTACTCACCCCTTGGGTAGTGGCGGAATCCGACTCCCCGTGATCGGGCTCGGCACCATGATAATTATGCGTCACGAGAGGAGCCACCATCAGAGGAATCGTGGTCACCGGACGGCTCCGAGCTGGACGCATCGCCGTCCTCAGCGAGCTTCCCTACACTGCGCAAAATTCCAGCCCGCTGCGAATGGGAAAGACTGTTTTCCTCTAACCGACGCCCCAATTCCTCCACAAAGCCTTCGTGCTTCGTCGTAATGTAGCCCACGGCCTCCTCGATGTCATCCGTCACGAGGAAGAGATCTGGGTCTTCGGGCGACACCATCTTTTCACTAATCAGGCGATCCCGAATCCAGTCCACCAAGCCCGACCAGAACTCAGTCCCGATCAGCACAATGGGGTATCGAGTCACCTTCCCAGTTTGGACTAGAACCAGAGCTTCGAAGAGCTCGTCCATCGTCCCGAAACCACCCGGGAGGCACACGAATGCCTGGGAATATTTCAGGAACATTGTCTTGCGGACGAAGAAGTAGCGGAAATTCAGACCGAGGTTGACCCAGGCATTTAAATTTTGCTCATGAGGAAGCTCAATGCCCAACCCGATGGACAAGCCACCGGCCTCCGCGCAACCGCGGTTCGCCGCTTCCATCAGCCCCGGGCCACCGCCGGTGATGACGCCGTACCCGGCTTCGTGCAGCGCGCGACCAACCTCGACGCCCTTTTTATAGTATGGTGAATCTACTTCGGCGCGGGCAGAACCAAATACAGTGACCGCACGAGGGATCTCGGCAAGAGCGCCGAATCCTTCTACGAACTCACTTTGGATGCGCAGGACCCGCCACGGATCGGTGTGCAACCAGTCCGCATCTTTCTGAACGTCCAGGAGGCGCTGGTCGGTAGTGGATCGTGCGTGCGTGTGGTCATGTGCTTTGCCACCGCGATCGCGAAACACCACCGGGCCCCGGAATCGCAAATGACCTCGATCGTCATCCTTCCCGCCCATCATGCGGGATGTCTTACGCCCCATCGTGCCGTCCTTCCCGTCACTTACTCGTCAGATAAGCCATGATCTGGTCTGATACGTCGGTAATCATCTCTACTGGGCACTGCTCATCTTTTTTATGAGCGAAGGCCGGATCGCCGGGGCCAAAATTGACCGCAGGAATTCCCATCGCAGCAAAACGAGCAACGTCCGTCCACCCATATTTCGCACGAACATTCCCACCAGTCACCTCAATGAGCTCGGCAGCGGCGGCATGATGCAAGCCCGGTAGCGCACCGGGGGATTCATCGTCGATATCGAGGCGAAAACCAGGCTCCGGATTACCAGGAGTGCCGACGCCGATAATCGCGAAGGTCTCATCCAACGCTTGCTGTGTCGACTTTCCCGGCGCGAAGCGGTAGTTCACGAACATCCATGCCTCGTCGGGGATCGTGTTGGTGGCCACTCCCGATTCGCACATCACGATGTTGAAGCCCTCGTGGTACTCCAAGCCGTCGATCTCGACGATTTTGTCCCCATCATGGGCGGCAGCGCGCGCGATGACCGGGGCTAGTTTGTGCATGGCATTGTCTCCCAGCCACGATCGAGCCGAGTGAGCTCGCTCGCCCAAGGCGGTCACTTTGACGCGGACACTGCCCTGGCATCCCGCCTCGATCACGGCACCCGAGGGTTCACCCAAGATGGCGATATCGCCCTGCAACCACTCGGGGGAATGTTCAGCTAATTTCCTCAGCCCATTTTCTGTGGCCGCGATTTCCTCCGCCTCATACATGATGATCGTCATGTCGCGGGCCAGGTCTGGTGACTCGGCTAATTGGGCGAAGGCGTGGAGGAACACCGCATCGCCCGACTTCATGTCGACGGTTCCGCAGCCGAAGAGTGTGTCGCGACCGTCCTTGTCTGTGCCCCGCGTGGAGGGAACATTGTCGGCAATCGGCACAGTGTCCAGGTGGCCTGCCAACACCACTCGTGAGGGCAAACCTCGGTTGGTTTTGGCCATCACGGTGTTATTAAAACGCTCAACCGTTATGCCATTCGCCTCGTCGGAGGACACAGCGACGGCTCGGAGCGCTGCCTCGACGGCGTCGGCAATATTTTTTTCATTCTTAGAGACACTCTCAATGTCAACGAGTGCCCTGGTGAGATCAATGGGGTGCTGAGTCAGGTCAATCACGCCACCAGACTAACCGCCGGGGCGAACACGCGCATGCGCGATGTATTCGCGCGAGATTCCCGTGCTTTACCGACGCCGTGGTCACCCCTGAGTAACGAACCCGCTATTCTGAACAGATTGAATAGATGTATCAGCATGGGCGCGTAGCTCACTGCTCCCCCAATACCAAAGGGCACTTCATGACGAACAATGCTTCACAGGGCGATGAATCTTCTGATTCCTCCTCGCAACTGGGACATGGGTTGAAAGTTCGGCACCTCACGATGATGGGTTTGGGATCTGCCATCGGCGCAGGGCTCTTCCTTGGAACAGGCGTCGGCATTAAAGCCGCGGGACCGGCAGTCTTGATCTCCTATATCGTTGCCGGATTCCTCGTTGTTCTGGTGATGCGGATGCTGGGTGAACTCGGTGCCGCCCGCCCCAATACAGGAACATTCTCTGCATATTCCCGACAAGCTTTCGGTCAATGGGCTGGTTTTTCCACCGGCTGGTTGTACTGGTTCATGCTGGTCATGGTCATGGGTGCTGAAATCACCGGTGCCGGTGCGTTTATTGGTAATTGGTTCGGTGTCGACGGCTGGATTCCAGCGCTCATCTGCGTCATCATCTTCACCTTCATCAACATGGCTAAAGTCCGCGGTTTCGGCGAATTCGAGTACTGGTTCGCGTTTATCAAAGTCGCGGTTATCGTCTTTTTCCTGGTCGTCGGCGTCCTCCTGATCTTCGGACTTCTCCCCGGGCACAACATGGTCGGGTTTGAACATGTGAGGGAATCCGGCTTCGCCCCGAACGGCGTGGGTGGGATCGCTGCTGGTCTGCTCGCCGTCGCCTTCGCTTTCGGCGGCATCGAGATTGTGACCATCGCGGCCGCTGAGTCTGAGAACCCGAGCCGTGCTATCGCCACGGCTGTACGGTCGGTCATTTTGCGTATCTCGGTGTTCTACCTAGGATCTGTGCTGGTCATTATCTTCCTGCTTCCCTATTCGACCTTGGGCCAAGCAGAAGGTGCTGCCGATTCCCCCTTCACGCGCGTCCTTGCTCAGGCAAAGATCCCCGGCGTCGTTGGTTTCATGGAGATAATTATTACGTTGGCGCTGCTCTCGGCATTTAACGCGCAGATTTACGCCACCTCCCGCGTGATTTACGCCATGTCCAAAGAGGGCGACGGCCTGAAATTCTTCACCAAGACGAACCACGAAGGGGTCCCCACACGCGCGGTGTGCCTCTCGATGGCGCTAGCTTACTTGTCCGTGGCGCTTCAGATCTGGGGACCGGCGAACCTCATCGAGTTGTTCTTCAACATCGTCGGTGGTTCGCTCTTGGTGCTGTGGTTCATGATCGCCGCCTCAGAGATCAAGTTGCGGCCCGAATTGGAAGCAGAAGGCACACTCCCCGTGAAAATGTGGGGATATCCGTACATGAGTTATGTCGCGCTGATTGGTTTGCTGGCGTTGACCGTTCTCATGCTTTTCGACGATTCCGCGCGACCACAAGTCATTGCCGTTGGTGTATTCTTCGCCGCACTGGTTGCCTTGTCGGCTGTGGCCCGTCGTCGGAATGCGTCGGCGGTTCCTGCGAAGTAGGCGCTTCACCGGGGCCTCTGCGTACCTCGACGTCGTGTGTCGCAACGCTTGGGTATTGTGGCCCCTATGACTTCATTTTTAACTACAGGTGCCATTGCCGATGGTCTTGCCACCATCACCGACGACGGAATCGTTCTGGATTCGTGGTTCCCGTCCCCGTCTCTCAACGACGACATCAGCGACGCCACCACCACTGAGCTCGGTTCCGACGCCCCCGAGGAACTCGCTGCGGCGGCACACAGCGACGAAGATCGCCACGTGCGTCGTGTCGCGATCCGTACTCAGATTAAAGACCTCTCAACCCCGCCCACCGATGCTTACGACGCCTACCTGCGCCTTCACCTTTTATCTCACCGCATCACACGTCCCCACACCGTGAACGTGGAGGGAATTTTCGGCAAACTGACCAACGTCGTGTGGACGAATTACGGCCCCTGCTCCACCGAGAACTTCGAATCGACGCGTGCGCGGCTATCGACCCGCGGCCCCGTCACCGTGTTCTCCGTGGATAAATTCCCGCGCATGGTGGATTACGTCATGCCCAGCGGTGTACGAATTGGCGACGCCGACCGTGTCCGCCTGGGGGCACACTTAGCGCCCGGCACCACGGTCATGCACGAGGGCTTCGTCAACTTCAACGCCGGCACACTCGGGCACTCCATGGTGGAAGGACGCATTTCCGGCGGCGTCGTCGTTGATGACGGCACCGATATCGGCGGTGGAGCCTCCATCATGGGGACGCTGTCCGGCGGCGGCAAAGAGGTCATCTCTATTGGGCAGCGCTGCCTCCTGGGAGCCAACTCCGGTGTCGGGATTTCCCTCGGTAATGACTGTGTGGTCGAAGCCGGGCTGTACATCACCTACGGCACCAAGGTCGTTGCCCGCGGACCTGTTGCGGACGCGATGGGGCTGAAGGACAGCTCACCGATTAAGGCCGCTCAGCTCTCGGGTGCGAACAACATTCTGTTTCGCCGCAATTCCCTGTCGGGATCCGTGGAAGCCGTTGCATGGCAGTCCTCCACGGTGACGCTGAACGACGATCTTCACGCGAACTAAACAACAAAAAGTTTTTGAAAGACATGGCGAAGCAAACCAAGCCCCCACGCCCCACTGAATTAGACCGAGCACAAACAACCAGTCTGATTGTTGTGCTGGTGGTGTGCGTGGCGTGCGCCTTTGTCCCCTACACCGCGGTAAAAATTATCGCTGCGATCGTGATGATCAGCTTGGTCGTGGGGCTCGGCCTGCGGGTGTGGAGGGACAGGTCAGGGCGCTGGTGACCTAACCTCTACCCCGCGATCCGCTGGGCTGCAGCGGTGATCTGATCATCAGTGCCCGTCAGCGCAACGCGAACGTGTTTAACACCTTTCGGACCATAGAACTCGCCCGGGGCGACAAGGATCCCGCGCTCTGCAAACCAATCAACGGTGTCTCGGCATGGCTCGTCGCGAGTGGACCACAGGTACAGGCCAGCTTCGGAATTGTCGATAGTAAAGCCAGCGTCGCGAAGAGCCGCGGCGAGGATTTCACGACGGTTCCGGTAAATCTCCCGCTGGAGCTGCTCAAAACCGTCATCCTTCAAAGCGGCAACAGTGGCAGCCTGAATGGGTTGAGGAACCATGAAACCCGCGTGCTTGCGGACCGCCAGCAGCTCGTGGATGAGCTTCTCGTCGCCGGCCAACCAACCAGAGCGATACGACGCCATGTTCGACGTCTTCGATAGCGAATGAACCGCGATCAGGTTGGTTGTGTCCCCATCGCAGACATCGGGGTGAAGAAGGGACACCGGCGGCGTGGGCCGTTCACCACGAACACCGTTAACGTTCGTCGTCCAACCCAGGCCCAGGTAACACTCATCCGAGACGACGATGACGTCACGTTCCCGAGCCCAGGACACAACTTTCCGTAGGTGCTCAAGGCCCAGAACTTTGCCCGTCGGGTTTGAGGGCGAATTGATGTACATCAGCGTCGGCGCCTGCGGGCCAAGCTGGAATGTGGAATCCGCCCGGACAATCGACGCCCCCGCCAACAACGCACCGACCTCATACGTCGGGTAAGCAAGCTCCGGGATCACGACGGTGTGCCCTTCGCCCAACCCCAAAAGATATGGCAGCCACGCAATCGCTTCCTTCGTCCCAATCACCGGCAAAACCTGCCGCTCAGGATCAAGCGAGATGATGCCGTAGCGACGAGTCATCGCGTCGACAATGCTCTTCCTCAACTCCTGCGTGCCGACAGTTTGCGGATAGCCGGGAGCCCCTGAGTTTTCTGCCAGGCCCAGCTGAGCAGCAGGAGAAACCGGATCGACGGGTGTTCCCATCGACAAGTTGATGAACCCATCCGGGTGCGATTCGGCCTTCGCGCGAGCATCCGCGAGGGAATCCCACGGGAAATCCGGAAGCAAAGACGAACGAACAATACGGGGCGGGTGCGCCATACAAAGCCTCACAGCAGAAACGGACGCGACACAGGGACGCGAGTGGACAGGAAGAAAAATACGATCATCGGACAGCCCGATACTATCCCAACAATAGCGTTCGGGAACCCGAGTGAAATCCTAGGCTTGCGGCGGAAGCTCTGCGACGAGGGGCGCGTCGAAATCCTGTGGCCCCAGACGGGCAGCACCACCCGGCGATCCGAGATCGTCGAAGAACGCGGCGTTCGCGTCGTTGTAGTCGATCCACTCGTCGGGGACGTCATCCTCATAGAAGATCGCTTCCACGGGACACACCGGTTCGCACGCCCCGCAATCGACACATTCGTCGGGGTGGATGTATAGACTGCGAACGCCCTCGTAGATGCAGTCAACCGGGCATTCCTCAACACATGCCTTATCCTTCACGTCAACGCAGGGTTCCACGATGGTGTAAGCCATAGTCTCCTCCTCTTTCGCCTTTTCTTCCCGTTGTCTTCCTGTTGTGCAGCGTTACGACGTCGTCACCGTCGGATCGCTGCGCCGTGGCTGGTCTTGCCATGCCTGTTCTTGTTGTCCGAACTGGGGTCAGGGTGCGCCCAATGTCGTCAAGCGGTTCCATGATGCCACGCGTCAAATAAAAAATGAACCTATCTGTCTACTTTTCGTCTGCGGGGGCAGCGTTTTATGGCCACTACCAGTCTATTTACTTTTTCTTTGTGGGGTTATTTTTCTCCTTGGGACGTTTGCCGCCCGTCGTCGTGGTGGGTGGAGGTGGATTGACTTGATCCATCGACAAGACCACCGACCGCATCAACGGCCACGCCGCGCCCGCAACACCGGCGATCATGAATACGACTCCGACGAGGTTGGGCACGATCCACGTTGTTCCCCGCGTTCCCGGTAGCGACGGCCACGTGACAGCGATGAAATAGAGCACGATCCACGTCACACCGGGGATACTGGCCCACGCCAACTTTTTCGTCCACAGCAGCGCCGTCGTCCCGAGGACATAGTTGAAGCCAGCTGCGATGAGAATCATGTAGGGGAACGGATAGGTGTGGCCGCCGATGGTAATCCGGCTGCCCAAGTACACCATTTCCAAGAAGAAGGAGAGCACGGACCCGACGGTTAACCAGGCGATGCCTGCAATGCGCTCGCCCTTGCTCACGTCTTCACGCGGCTGAGAATGGTTGGGGTCTCCCCAATGTTTTTCCATAGTTCTTCCCCGCTTATCGACACTGACCAGACTGCTCGGATGCATCGTGTTCTGCTCCCTCATCTGTCTGATCTAATGAAAACGCGCTCCGTCCTCGTGCGCGCACGACTGAGGAATCATACGCGTAGCGGGCCGGAGTGGTTTTCGCCCACGGGCCGCTTCCACCGTACGCCACCACATAGTGTTCTTCTCTCATCAGTGGCTGAGCAATACGGTTGGAGAGTGCAAATACCTTCGGCACCACAGTGGGATCGCTGACCGCCCACGCAGATTCGGGGTTTGTCCAGCTCTGCCGGCCATCGGCAATCCACAATTGCGTGGCATGAGCAGCCATCGCATTGGCCTGCGCCTCGATATCCGCATCACTCAACTGCACGGCGAGGTCCACCAGATCGTCGGGGACGAAGGCAAGATCTGGCCAAGTGATCTTGTCCGGGTTTTTCTCCAGGGAAGCAGAGTCGACAGCCCCCGTGACGTCGTCGGCAAAACTGAATTCCATCCCGCTGGGAGCGACCCATCCATCAGGAATACGGGAGATCGCACGTCCCGCCTGTTTGAGAGCTGTTTCGCCACGGACTGCCCAGAGAACAAAAGGATCCGGAACACCGTGGTCCGCAAGGGTCTCGCGGCCACCGTGACGGCGGGCCAGCACGGCAGAAAACAGATCCGTATTATCGCCACCTAATTCAGGCGCGGACGTATGGGGCAGCTCTGCAACAGCCGCATGAGTGATCTCATGGGCACGAATGTGATCAGGATGCCCGTAGCCACCGTCAGGCCCATAGGTGACCACGATGTCGGGGCAGAACTCGCTCATCAGGGCCTTGAGCGCATCAACAGCCTGCTGCCCAGACTTCACGAATGCGCGCGGGTGATCTGCCGACGGTGTTCCCACCATCCCCGAGTCTCGCCAGCGGCCCACACCGCCCAGCACACAGGGGCGATGGTGAACACCATTCACGCCCAGGATACGAAGGGAGTCCTCAAGCTCTCGATAACGAAAGCCGCCCAACATGTCGGCTTCGTCAGCAATGAGGCCCTGCATCGGCTCTCCAATGACCTCACCTTGCTCCCCCAACGTGCACGTGACCACGCGAACATCAGCACCGCGCCGGGACAGGTGCGCTAATAAACCACCGGTCCACAAAGCTTCGTCGTCGGGGTGGGCATGAACGGCCATCACTCGGAGGCCACGCAAATCACTCATTACTGGAGGCATCCTCCTCGTTGTCTTTATTCTCGTCTGCTTTATCGTTGTCGTTCTTCTTCTCGGCGTCCGTATCGCCTTTGTTGTCGGTAGTCGGACTGCTGCCAGGCTGGAGCACCGAGTAGTCCTCGTTCCGCGTCCACAGTGGCGCAGTGACAAAAATTCCGCCGCGTTCCGTCGTCGGGAGTTCGCCCGACTTCAGCGGCAAACGAGGAGCTTCTAAGGCCGGCGTCGTCGCGAATACTTCGGTGTCTTGAAGCAACGCCAGACTGACAGCCTGGGAGTTCACCTTCTCGATAACCTTCTGCTTCGTGTCATTGACATCGACGAACCCCTCGGCAGCTTCCCTCACCTGGGTATCGATCTCAGGATCACACAACCCCGACATATTGGCTGCTCGAGCGTACTTTTTCTCCATGGATTTACGCGCATCCCCGGTATCCGCGGCACTAGGCGCAGCACTGTCCGACGTCGGCACTGGTTCAGACGATGGCGATGACGGCGTTGAACTCTCCGGCTCCATCAACTCCGAACTCTTTTCGGAATCCATCTCTTTCGACGGGCGATCAGCCGACGTGCAGCCGTAGTGGCTGGCCAACGCGGATGCGGTGGTATCACCCGATTGCCACCCGACGGTCGCGTCGGCAAGTCCGAGAGGGAGAACAGATTCGACGATGTCCAGCGCCGGCATAACAAGCGCTTTCGCAGGAAAACCGGCCTGGGTGAGCTGGTCCGCCACCGTGCGTGCCGCAGTGACTGCCGCATCATCCGACTGATCAACGGCAATCCGGAAGGGCCTGGACAACGATGGAAATGCGGACTCCGCCCCGGGAACAGAGGTGCCCGAAATTGTGGCCTCATCATGCGGCGCGCTCACTTCCATCCGCTCCCCGGCGATGCGGGCGACAGTATCCCTATCAACGCTGTTGAGTATTCGCGCACGCTCCCCCACATCATCCATATGCGGGGCAGCCGTGTTCAGCGACAACATGAGGTACCGGTTTTTCGACGACAGCTGCACCACGGAGTGCGGCACCGAATCCAGCGACAGCTGTGTGGTCGCTTTCGGACGCAACGCAGCCCCCTGAACCTGACCATTGCGCAGCATCTCCGCGGCTTCAGCAGCATTGTCCTGGGCCTGGAGAACGATCTTGTCCGTCTTCGCGAGGTTACTTCCCCAATAGCGGTCATTGCGGACCAATGTCACAATGCCGCGGCCACTATCAATCGACTCCACCGAAAATCGGTTACCAGAGACAGGGACCGAGTCCCTCAACATCGTTTGGAAATTACTGGATGAGCGGTACAGATGGCTGGGCAGCAGATTAGTGAACAGCGACCGCCACGCCACATACGGTCGATCGAAATGCACGTCGACCTGGTGGCCGCTCTCCGTCGAGGTCACGCTGTTGATCGCTTCGTATCCTGCGGGGTCTTCCACCCCAGGCTGCGAGATCATTTGCTTCCACAAATACTCAAAATCAGCCCCCGTGATCGGAGTGCCGTCCGACCACTGCGCATCCAACGCGATGGTATAACGCACCGTAAACGGCTGAGACGACGCTGCCTCGGAAGGCGTCGCCGATTCTGACGACGGCGTCGATGCTGAGGATGCTGTCCCACTGCCTTCCACCACGTCGGCAGAATCAAGCAAATCCTGGTTTAGCTCCAGCTCCCCGTCATCCTTTTCGACGAACGGGCTGGGCAGCACCAGTGAGGCCATGTGGTCGACCAACGGGGTGTCGTCGGACACCAGATGCGGATTAAACCCCGGGCTGACATCACTGACCGCGAACGTGATCTTTTCCGACTGCTGGGACACGGTGTCGGCATTGTTTTTATTCCCGTCACCGGAATTGACGACGGGCGCCGACCCGGGGCGCGCGCTACACCCAGCCAGTAACGATGTGGACGCAACCCCCAAAGCAACGCCCGTGGCCACGGCCGCCCTCACGGCAGTGGACGTCACACCACGCGGATGAGCATGGGAGCGCACCCGCATGGTGGGTCGATGTCGTTTACGCGTTGTGTTCATTGTCCATCGCAGCCATGAAGGCCACCGTCGTTATTTCTTGCCCTGCTTCGCTTTCTGCTTAGCGTGCGCAGCAGCGCGTCCTCGTTCTTTGGCGTCCAAGATCACTTTACGCACACGAATATTCTTGGGGGTGACCTCGACGCATTCGTCACCACCACAGAACTCCATGGCCTCGTCCAAAGAAAGGGTATGCGCTTTAGCCAGCGTGACCGTCGTTTCCGCCGTTGCAGAGCGCATGTTGGTCAGCTTCTTTTCCTTGGTGATGTTGACGTCCATGTCTTCTTCGCGGTTGTTCGCGCCAACAACCATGCCTTCATAGGCTTCTACACCAGGTTCGACGAAGAACTGACCGCGGTCCGCCAGCTGCTGCAAGGCGTAGGCGGTGATCTGCCCGGCGCGGTCAGCAACCAAGGATCCCGACGCCCGGTCTTTAATATCGCCGGCCCACGGCTTGTACCCATCGCTGTAGGAGTTCGCGATACCGGTACCCCGGGTTTCCGTCATGAACGTGGTCCGGAATCCGATGAGCCCACGAGCAGGCACGGAGTACTCCATGCGAATCCACCCGCCGGCACCGTTGTCCATGGACAGCATCGTTCCCTTACGAGAGGCCATGAGCTGCGTAACAGCACCTTGGTGCTCCGACGGGACGTCGATAACGAGGTGTTCGAAGGGCTCATGCAGTGTGCCGTCGATGGTGCGAGTCACCACTTGTGGCTTGCCGACGGTCAGCTCGAAGCCTTCGCGGCGCATGGTTTCGACCAGCACGGATAGTGCCATTTCACCGCGGCCTTGAACTTCCCACGCATCTGGGCGCTCGGTCGGCAAGACTTTCAACGAAACGTTACCGATGAGTTCTTGCTCCAGGCGGGACTTCACCAGCCGAGCGGTGAGTTTGTCGCCGCCGCCGCGACCGGCCAAGGGCGAGGTATTCACACCGATGGTCATCGAGATCGCTGGTTCGTCGACGGTGATAGGCGGCATTGCTTCGGGGTGCTCTGGATCCGCGAGGGTGTCGCCAATCATGATTTCGTCGATACCAGCGACGGCTCCGATGTCGCCCGCGATGACCTGGTCAGTGGGGACGCGCTTCACGCCGTCCTGGCGCAGAAGTTCCGAAATTTTCGCGGTCTTGGTGTGCGGGTTTCCGTCGCTATCGTGGTGAATCCAGGCGACCTGCTGGCCCTTCTTCAGGATGCCGCGGAACACGCGCACGAGGCCGATACGCCCCAGGAACGAGGACGAGTCCAAGTTGGTGACGTGCGCCTGCAAAGGAGCGTCAATCTCAGCAGATGGCTCTGGCAAAACGTCATACAAGACGTTGAACAGGTCTTGAAGATCCTCAGCGTCGGGGACATTCCCGTCACCGGGATTCTCCGTGGACGCCTTCCCAGCGCGACCGGACGCATACAGAACAGGCAGCTCCAGGTTCTTTTCGGCGGCTTCCTGAGCCTCCGGGTCGTCCAAGGACGCAGCCAATTCGAGCAAAAGATCCTGGGCTTCGTCGACAACCTCGTCGATACGAGCGTCGGGACGGTCAGTCTTATTCACGACGATGATGACGGGCATCTTCGCTTCCAACGCTTTGCCCAACACAAAACGCGTTTGAGGAAGAGGCCCCTCGGAAGCGTCGATAAGGAGGACGACACCATCAACCATGGATAGTCCACGCTCAACCTCACCGCCGAAGTCGGCGTGGCCGGGGGTGTCAATGACATTAATAATCAAATCGGTGCCATTTTTGCCCATCCCCTTGCGATGGATAGCCGTGTTCTTGGCAAGGATGGTGATACCCTTTTCCTTCTCCAAATCCCCCGAGTCCATGACCCGGTCGACGACCTCGTCATGATCGCCGAACACGCCTGACTGCTGAAGCATGGCATCAACAAGTGTGGTTTTGCCATGGTCAACGTGGGCGACAATGGCAACATTGCGAAACTCTGGATGGCTCACTGAGCAAAATCTCCTGGGGTAGAAAGCTCACCGTAGGTCAAGGGCGATGAGCGAGCGTGACGCGGCATCTCCACCGGTCACACAATGGGGCACCCGAACGTGCGAATCGTGCTCAGGCTACCACCTCCCCACATCCCTTTCATCTTTCCTATGCTGTGTGGTGGTACAGCCTTGGTTCGCTCTCGGTTCGTTGTCACGCCAACTTCTCGTTAGGACACTGTCATGCGCATTCTTTTTCTCGGATTCGGTGGCTCCATTGCGCTCACTATGCACTCCGCATGGGACGAATTCCGCGAGAAGTATGCCGCAGACACCGCGGACCCCGACGACGAGACCGCTGGGGCTGGTGCTGGCGATGCTGGTGGTACTGAACCTGTTGATTTACGTCACCGGCCTTTCGACGCCGGGACGCTCGCAACCGCGGACGATCTTGATGCACAACTGGCTGCAGCCGATGCCGTGTTCGTCCAAGGTCCGCTGACTCCAGAAGACATCGACGCTCTTGGCACAGCCCTTGACGTTGCTATCGAGGAAGCGGGCCACTCCGGGCGCGCCTTCGTGGTCTCCGCATCGGTGCCCTGCGCCGATCCCATCGTTAACCGGGCAACCTCACCACGGCCAGGAATTACGGCGCGCTTAAGAGAAGCACTCCGGCAACTTACGCCTGATGGAATGTGCCACGCTATTCGTCTGGTGCGCACCGTCTTAGCCGGGGTGCCCGATCCCGGTTCTCTCGCACAGTCTCGCCCGCACGGCATCATTTCTCTTAACGACGACGACCTCTTGCGCGCTTACGGATATGCCGTGACTCCGACGGGTGGGGAAACTTCGGCCGATGGGGATGACCGCCCCCAGATCGTTCGCGCTCCAGAGGGCGTACGCATTGGGATTGCCGCCAGCCCGTTCCAGGTAGCCAGCCACGACACCCTCGCGGTCTCATATATCGCGAAACTCGTTGAGGCTAGTGGCGCTACAGCCGTTGTGTGGGCGGGAGATCCGACCGACGTGCCCGATGGCGTCGAGCCTCCACCGGCCGTGGACGCGTGGATGAACCTCACCGGTTTCACGCTTGCGGGAACGCACGCGAATCCCCGTGTCGATAATGGCGTCGAATTCCTCACGGACACTGGCGTTCCCATGATCACCCCGGTCCCTCTCTTGCGGATGGCCTTGGATCGGTGGCAAACGTCGGATCTGCCTGGCCTGACAGCGGGCCAGGTGTCGATGAATATCGCTATTCCTGAATTCGAATCAGGGCTAGCGCCGTGGGTAATCGGTGGGCGCGGCATCCCGGCCGTTAACACTGATGACTCCGATCACCCCGTCGACCCAAGACTCGCCGTCGAACGGATGCTCCCCGACCCTTACATGTGCGCACTCGTGGTGAACCGCACCATCAGAACCGTGGCACTCCGCCGCCTGCCCGCGGGGCAGCGAAAACTCTCCATCACCATTTTTGGCCACGATGCCGACGGGACAATTGGTACCGCCGCGCACCTCGATGTGTTCCGCTCGCTGTGGAACTTCCTCCATCACCTCCGCTCAGAGGGCTATACCGTCGAGATTCCCAAATCTCCGGAGGCCCTCGTCGATAGTCTTTTTGATTCCGACGCGGGTAACCGCAGCACGTGTCATGTCGCGGCAACATGGCCCGCCACGGAGTACAACAAGGCGTTAACGTCGTCGCAGGTCAGCCGCATCGACCGACTATGGACCCGGACTCCCGGGATGATCGACACGGACGGGCGCGAGCTTTTCATCCGCGGAGTTCGCCTTGGCAACGTGTTCGTCGGCGTGCAACCGGATTTTGGCGATGTTGCGGACCCCCTCAATGTCCTCATGGCGCCCGAGGCCTCCCCCTCGCATTCTTTCGCCGCCTATTACCTCTGGCTAGAACACGAATTCAGCCACGACGTCATGCTCCACTGGGGTACCCACGGGGCTCTGGAATTCATGCCCGGGCGTTCCACCGGGCTGATCAGGAACGACTGGCCGCTGCTCCTCACCGACAGCGTCCCGCACTCGTACCTGTACGCCATGAGCAACCCCGCTGAGGGCACGATCGCGAAACGTCGATCCTTCGCCGGTTTGGTTAGCTACCTCACTCCTCAACTTATCGACGCTGGCCTCCACGGTGCCCTGGCCGCTGCCGCCGAGGAAGCGTTCCGGCTGTTGACGTCGGCCAAGGACGGCTCTGTGGAGCTGGATGCGGAGACCTGTTCTGAATTGGTCACGCTGGCCGCCGAAGCGGATCTGACCGACTGTCCACCGCCCAACAGCGGTGATGAAGCGAATGGCGATACGGGTGAGGATGATAGCGACGACGACGGCTCCCACAATCTCTGGCACGAATGGGTCAGTAACATTTCCGCTACCGCGGAGCGAATCCGCCGCACTCCTATTCCAGAAGGCCTCCACACACTCGGCGAACCTCTCAACGAGGATAAAACCGCGCGGATACTGAGCCTCGCCTGTACCTACCCGTTGGCGACGTCCGATCCCCTTGCTGATCACCTGGACGAAGAACACATCACGGCGGCCGTCAACGCCGTCGTCCACGACGATTTCGCGCGATTCACTTCCCTCGTGGCGGGCGCATTCGATAGTGATGCGAAGACCACAACTGCAACCCCGACGTCGTGGTTCCGCCACCTCCGTCGGCTCCACTCCCAACTAACGTCGTCGAAGGAAACCGAGGGGCTCCTCGCGGCACTATCCGGAAACTATATTCCCCCTGCACCCGGAGGAGAACCCGCATCACGCCCCGAATCCCTCCCCACTGGCCGGAACACACATGGTGCCGACCCGGCCACCATGCCCACGCCCACTGCGGCCCGACGCGGCGCGGCCACCGCCGACGCACTCGTCGAACAAATACGGCACGAAGAAGGCCACTACCCCGAATCCATCGCCATGGTGATCTGGGGAATGGACAACGTCAAAACAAACGGCGAAGGCATTGCACAAGCATTTCATTTGATCGGGGCAGAACCTCTCACCGACGAGCGGGGACGCGTCAGCCGATTCCGGATCATCCCCCTCGAGGAGCTGAGACGGCCCCGCGTTGACGTAGTCTGCACCATGTCGGGCGTCGGCCGAGATCTTCTCGCGGGCCCCATGGAGCTGCTTGACGATGCCATCCACGCCATCGCGTCGCTACCCGAAGATCCAGAGGACAATCCGATCCGCGCCCACGCCATGCAACAGGTGGAAGAACTTGGCCTAGACCTCGATTCGGCCGCAACCCGCATTTATGCCACTGCGCCGGGCAATTATGGGACCGGCGTCAACAAGCTCGTGCAGTCCTCAGAGTGGGACGACAACTCCGATTTGGCCGAGGTGTATCTGCATCGCATGGGCCACGCGTGGGGCAAGCACGTTAAGGGCAAGGAGAACCGGACTCTCTTGGAGTCCAGTCTGTCTCGTGTTTCCGCCACATTCCAGAATGTGGATTCGACTGAGATTTCGTTGGCCGGCGTCGACCATTATTTCGAGTTCCTGGGCGGTGTGTCGAGCGTCGTTGAGACGGTATCGGGTGCACGGCCATCCGCGAAGGTTTCTCACGCTTGGCAGCATGAGACCAATGTTGAGTCGCTGGATGATGCGATGAGGTTGGAGTCTCGGACGCGTCTGCTCAATCCCGCCTGGTATGAAGCCCAGCTCAAGCATGGTTATCAGGGTGTGGCGAACATCCGGTCCCGTTTTGAAAACACGTTCGGTATGCAGGCTACGGCCCGCGTCGTCGATAATTGGGTTTTTGACCGAACTGCGTCCACATTTATTACCGACGATGACATGCGCGAACGGTTAGCCGAGCACAATCCTGCGGCCGTTCTCTCGATGACGGAGCGTCTGCTTGAGGCCGCGGACCGTGGCCTCTGGGACACAGACGACGATCTACTCGACCAATTGGAAGATATTTCAGATAGCCTGGATGCGACCGTCGAAGGTGTTACTCCGATGTCTTCCGCCCGGCACTAACGCGAATCGTAGGTAACCGAATGAACCGCGTGTATCCCTTTACACACATCCACGGACAAGATGAGCTCAAAGAAGCACTAATCCTCTGCGCAATTGATCCCGGCATCGGGGGTGTGCTCGCTTTCGGCGACAGGGGAACAGGAAAAACAACGACGGTCCGCGCGTTAGGGCAATTGCTGTCGCAGCATGGTGGGTCTTCTTCTTCGCAAACACCGGTTATCGACGTTCCTCTCGGCGTGACTGAAGACCGCCTGATCGGGTCGCTTGATATCGACGCCGCGCTGACAACTGGCGAGGCGCGGTTTCGCCCGGGATTGTTGGCCGACGCCAACAATGGGTTCCTCTATATCGACGAAATTAATCTGCTTGACGACCACTTGGTGGATGTCTTGCTCGATGTCGCGGCGTCCGGGGTCAACATTGTGGAGCGCGACGGCATTAGCCACACGCACCCGGCGCGATTTGTGCTGGTGGGGTCCGGCAATCCTGAAGAGGGTGACTTGCGGCCACAATTGCAGGACCGGTTCGGCCTGGCCTTGCGCGTGGACACTCTCACCGATCCGACTGAGCGCATGACTATTGTTCGCGAGCGACTCGCTTTCGACGCGGACCCTGAGGCTTTTCTTGATGACGCCAAGGAAGAAGAGCAGGAGCTGGCCACGTCTATTGAGCAGGCGCGTGACCGCGTCCGTGATATTGAGCTCAGTGAAGATGCTGTGCTTACTGCCGTTGAGGTCTGTACTGAAACGGGATGCGTGGGGCATCGGGGCGAGCTGGTCATCACCCGTGCTGCACGTGCACGGGCTGCCCTCCACGGTAACAACACTGTGACCAGGGAGGATGTTGATGCGGTGGCCCTCGCGGCGCTCCGGCATCGCGTGCCGACCGAAGCATTCGAAGCACCAGGCGATGTTGATGCGCGGTTGACGCGCACTATTCACCAGGTATGTGAATAACTATTTTCCGACCGATAATGAGCCCGACCATTAACGAGAGTGACACCATGGCATATCCTGGCTCTTTGGCACACGCCATTGATGCACTACAGGTATGGGTGCAGTCCCGCCCTTCGTGGCTGTTGCTCACGGGCGATTCGGTGCGGATCAACGAATCGTTAGATGCGCTGGGGGAACTTTGGGCGGACACGAAGCATGAATCGGTGATCCGCATGAGCCCGAGTATGACGCCCCCTGATATCACGCGGATGAGCACGTCGTTTAATCACGACCAATCCGACGTCGCGAGGGAAGCTGAGGTTGCACCCCGGGGTGATGTACCCGGACGCAACGCACCCCAGCGCGATGGGCTCGTCATCATTCACAATGCTCATCTTCTTGAGGTGGATACCGCCGCAGCCATCGCCCAGCACTTTTCGTCATGCCATGTTATCTCTGCCGTGCCCGATTCACGGCAGACGTCGACGCTCGATGAAGTGCCCTCCGTCATACTCGATCATGTCGGCCCGATTTTGTCGGCTCCCTACACCACCGACCCTGACATGATTGCCACACTCGCATCGCGCTACATGCCCGCTGGCACTTCCCGCACGACCACAGTCGACGAGGTTCGTGTTACCGACGAACGTGGCGATGCCGACGATACCGACGTCGGGACTAAAGATTCTGATACCAGGAAGGATGGTGCTCGGGCCGTCGACGGTGATGATGAGCTCAGCCAATGGGTGGCCAGAGCGCTCATGACTCATCTCGGGAGCCAGGCAACGCCGGGACTACTTCTCGACGCCATATATATGGCGCATGCTGCGCGGACCCTCGGGCGCGCCACGGAACATGTACACGAAGCCGTTGTCGATATGTTTATCCGGCCTCGGCTCCCGGAGGACGTTGACGACTCGGACTTTGACGATCATCCACGGAATAACGACGGCGACTACGAAGACGGTAACGAGAAAGAAAACAGCGCCAATCCGTCTGAGGCACAACCGGAGGATGCCGACACCCAGAGTTCCCCAAACGACCCAGACACCACCTCCAATGAGGAGCCTGTTTCAGATGAGTCCTCCGAGAATTCACCGTCACGGGAGAACGACTCCGGTGACACGTCGCGCGAGGAACGCAACGATCCTCCCCACAATGACGACGCCTCCACGGGAGAGGAAGCCCGGAACACTGACCCCGTCGATAAGCCTGATGACCAGCCTTTAGCCATCCCCCACGTCCCTCGCCGAGGGCGGACGTCAACCGCGGTGTGGCCCGGTCGTCATGGGCCACGTGGGATCTCCCATCGCGGCCGTGTTCGTCGGGTCATGCCAGCGCGAACCCATGACACCGATCTCGCGATTCTTCCCACTCTTGCTGCAGCGGCGCCGTGGCAGCGATTCCGGCATCGCCGTCAAGACGATCAGCAGAAGCAGAGTGGTCAGCACGATCAACGTCGAATCATCCTGACCCGCGATGATCTCCGCACGGCCCAACGCGAATCTGCTGGTGGCGAACTGGTCATCATCATTGTTGACGCATCCGGATCCATGGGCCGCGGCGCCATCCGCACGGCAAAATCCACCGCCCTAGAGGTTCTGCAATCGAGCTATCGGGACCGCAGCAAAGTCTGCATCATCGTCGCCCGGGGACATGAAGCAGCTATCGGGTTGCCCGTCACTCGGAGCCTGTCACGAGCCCGACGATGCCTCACTTCACTGCCCACGGGTGGCGGCACTCCCCTAGCCTCAGCACGACTTCGGGCAGCGAATATTGCCCGACGGTTTCCGCCCGAATTAGTCCGCGTCATCGAACTCTCCGACGGCCGTGCCAACGTCGGCCTTCCCCATTCACACGGCACCCCCACTGAGGATGCAGAGAAGGCCAAGTATGAACTCGATGCCGTGGTGTCATCGGTGACGTGCATACCGGTCTCGTCCCGGGGCCGGTCTCGACGGCGACGTCACAACCGCGATCGTCGAAACTAAACCGGCACAATTAACAAATCGGCATAATTAACACAGGATGGCTATGCAATCACCAACGACTCAGCCCCATCACAGAGCTATTCACGCTCCCAAACACGAAACATTCGATATCGACAGCAAGACAAATATTGACCCTAAGGGTTTCACACGCACCGTCGATACGTATGTCGAAACATCATTCGGGCTTTATATGGGTAGAGGAGCAGACCATCCACGGTTCGGATATATCGAAGCATGGTTATTGCGTGAACCCGATATCCGAATCACAAAATTCCACTTTCGGTCAGAAACGAAAGCCAGTGAGGCGCTCACCGACAGGCAAGAGTTTTATATCGACATCGCGCACAACACGCGTGATAGTGAGCGCCCCATCTGGACGACCACCGACTACTACGCGGACATCGTTCTCTACCGCAACGATTCCGCCGCGCACGACCGCTATTCCATGGAAGTCCTTGATCTCGATGAGCTCGAAGACGCCTACACCCAAGGCTTTATCACTGCCGCCGAATTGGCGCACGCTCTCTCCGTGACAGCCATCGTCGTCGACGGGCTGACGACCTACGGGGATATCGACTCCTGGTTAGAACAGTTCAATATCGCTTTGACCTGGAAAAACGCCGACGATATCTCATTGACACCTGCGCCCTAATTCCGACGACAGACGCGTGACGCGGCCAGCACTCCCCTCTCAGCGTGGACCGCGTCGACTCGTCGACAACGTCGTGAACTACAAGTGCCGACGAAGCCACGCACTTAATTGGTCCACCACGATCACAAGAACGAGAACCATGATGATGTAGGTAAGCATTTCATCAAATTGAAATGTCTTAATTGACCTATTAATTAATAATCCGATTCCGCCGGCGCCCACTAACCCTAAGACCAGCGAACTACGCACATTAACGTCAAACCGGTACAAAAGCAGACCAACAAGATTTGCCATCGACATCGGCAATACGGCGTGGCATACCTGCTGCACACGATTCGCCCCCGCCGTACGTAAAGCTATTTGAGGCCCGTCATCGATTTCCTCGACGGCTTCCGCCCAGAGTTTTCCCATCACGCCTGTGTTATGCAGGATCAGCGCCATGACGCCGGCAAACGGGCCCAGCCCCACTGCGGTGACAAAAATGAGGGCAAAGACAATGTCAGGTACCGCCCTAAGGAATGACAACACTGAACGGCATGCGTGGTACACCGTACGATGAGGGGTAACTGTTTCCGCAGCTCCCAGGGATAAAACGAAGGCAAGCGGAACGGAAAAGGTCGTACCCAAGAGCCCGATCCAGAGCGTTGTCAGAAGTCCCTCGAAACCAGGCTTAACGACGCCGTCCATGTCGAGGTTCGGCGGGAAAGCATCCTTAAAGAACGCCACCATATTTGACCAACCGTCAATCAGTTTCTCGACATAAAACTCGGTGCTATTGACAGCGATCGCGTGGATAATCACGGCCACAGCAATGGCGGTGATCCAGCCAACCCACAGTCGCGCTTTCGGCCTCTTCGGTATCACTACGGGTTGGACCAGGATGTGCGGGACAGCCGCGAGTCGTGAGTCTACGGAACCTGCGCTGTGAGTCCCCCGATTGAACGACGACCCCTCAGTACGCTCGCGCCGGATGGTGGAGGAAGATTGCGGTTGAACTAATTTACTCACTGTCGTCCTTCCAGCTGGCCGAATGCGGTACGGTTTCGCTCAAGTTCATCACGGGCGGACACCTCGGCGTCTTTATCAAAGGGAATGGGTGCATCGATGGCACGGGACTTCTGATTGCCGACGGTATAAAGGCTGCTTATGGTATCGAGGTCACATGCGTGACGGGGCAGGTCGAAAGCCACCAACCCTTCCTTAATGCCGATGATGGTGTCGCAATACTCCAGGGCCAGCTCTGGCTGATGGACGACAGCGATGCACGCAATGTTCGCCTCTATCGAAATGTCACGGAGCAGCCCCATGACCTGGTGCGCAGCCGTTGGGTCGAGAGCTGATGTGGGCTCATCGGCAAGAACTACGCGGGCTCTCTGGCATAGGGCTCTCGCCACTGCCACTCGTTGCTGTTGCCCACCGGACAGCGATCCGCATCGGTCGAAGGCTCGATCTGCTAGCCCAACACGTTCTAGGCACCCCATCGCCTCTTCGCGGAGGAACTGCGGGAATGTCCACGTAGTCAGAGATCGCCAGAAAGGAATGTGGGCGAGCCCACCAACACACACATTGTCGAGAACGCTCCACCTGGGGACTAGGTGGATCTTCTGGAAGATCATTGCCGTTCCCACAGAAGTATCGATCGTGATATCGCCCTGGTCAGGTTTATGGAGCCCGGCGACGATGCGCAATGCTGTCGATTTCCCCGAACCATTGGCACCGAGGAGCGCCACCATCTCCCCCTCGGATGCCGAGAAACTGATATTGCGGAGAACATGGTTATCCCCAAATGCTTTAGCAATATCTCTCACCTGGACTAATGTCCTCCCGGAGGAATGGGTGTCGCCGGTATCGCTGTGTAATCCGGCGGATTCTTCCTGTGTGAGAAGCACCGGGCTAGGTATGTTTTCCGCAGGATATGGTCGTCGGTGTTCATTGTTTTTATTCCACATGGTGTCTCCCTGAGTAGCCACTAGCCGAGTCTGGGCTTGGAGTGTCCAGCTGTGTTGCCCGGCCCGAGCATTATTCAACGTCATCCGTGGTCAGGCCCAGCGCCGCACTGAGTTCAAAAAGCGCCGAGTAGTCCTGCTTTGTCACGCGAACCAACGGGCCGGGCGGATCAACGTCGAGGTATCCAGCCACCTTCTTCACCGTGCTGGGATCCAGCTGAGTCAGCGCAGTTCGCAGCTTGCGCTTGAGCTCGGGGTTAGCTTTCTTCGACACCGTGATGGGGTCATTCGGAATAGGGTCCGATTTCCATATTTGGACGTAGTCATCAGGTTGAAAACGTCCTTCACTGATCGCAGTGGCCAACGTTTGGGAGTTGATCTCTGCCGCATCGACGGCACCATTCGTCAACGACATCAACGCTTCGGGGTGCCCGCCGGCATAATCCATGGTCAGATCTTTATCGGAGAGACCAGCGTCTTTCACAGCTTTGCGCGGAAGTGCATCGCCCGATGTCGACCCCACACCGCCCAAGGCCAATTGCTTTCCGCGCAGCGACGCCACGTCGTGAATTCCCGACGATTTCTTCGCCCAGATCCCCGCGGTATAGCTCGACAGTTTGCCCTCGGCGTCGCCGAATGACACGAGGGGCTCTGCTCCTGCTTTTTCGTCGGCAAAAACGTATCCCAGCGGGCCAAACTGCCCCAGCACGAGTGACCCGTTCCGCATGGCTAAAACCTCTGCCGAGTAGTCCTCCACAATCTGAACTTTGACGGGGCAATCCATCTTCTTGGTGAGGTCGTCGGCAATGGTTTTGTAGGCGGCTTCCAGGGCTTTCGGGTTTTCGTATGGCTCGACGCCGAAGGCAATCTTTCCGTACGGGCACGTCGGGCTTCCCGATGCACCGCCCGGGGCGCACGACACTAGGCATGCCGCGGAAAGTCCCATCAGCGAAGCAAAGGCAAGAGTGGTGATGCGGTGTCTCACTGGCACCCTTTCTGGAGTGGAGTGGAGTGGGAGGAAGAATGGGCGCCGAGAACAGAGAGTGACAATGCCACAACGCCATGAGGAGAGTCTTCGTTGCTGTAACGCCGATCACGACAAACCGACGGACTAATGGATAAAGCGGTTAAAAGTCAGGTGCATCGCAGTGTTCAGTAATCAAAGTTGCGATCCCGAACGACAAGGTCATCCCGATACCAGAAGCGACGACGGCCACCGTGGTGCGGTCGTCGGGCCGCTCAAGAACAAGGTTGGTGTCCGGGCTGTCCGCGTATCGGCCCTGCCAGCGCTGGCGCACCACGGGATGCTCGATGCCGAGATATGCAGACGCATTGTCCATAAGCAGGTCCGCGATGCTCTGCTGAATAAAGAGCTCAGGAGACTGCGCATAATCATGGGAATCGCCGATAAATATTCCGCTACCACTGGAGTTGAGACCAGGAATTGCGCCGTCCGGCAAAGCAGTAGCCATAAGGTTGGCAATACATCCGACTAATTCGGGCTTCGTATCTAATAATTCTTCACGCAGATCCGGCACACCGGACATCGCAGCCACGCCGTCATAACGGGCGAGCGACGTCCCCGTCAGCATCGCGAGATCCTCGGGAATATGGTCAGGGCGATCAATCAACGCCATGGTCAGGATGCAGGTTCTTAGTCCATTGCGCTCCGCAATATCGGGGAAAATATTCCCGACATGGTGCCCGGGGCAGACAACGACTTCGTCGGCGGACAACGTTCCACGGGAGGTATCAACCTGCCCGTCCCCCACGTGGTGAACGGCCGTGTTCCAACTAAATTCGACGCCGTTCGCGGCGAGCCATTCTGCCAGGCGCGGTGCGGCTTCCCGAGGGTTGACTCTCATGTCGAGCGGTAAAAGTGCCCCACCAATGATGTCGTCAGCGCCGCTGTTTTCGGAGCCCGTGAGGCCCAGCCGTTCACGCGTGTCATCCGCGTTCAAAAGAGTGACCTGCTCAGAACCGCGGTGGTCGTGGAACTGGCGGAGCACGGTCATCTCGGTCTCGCTCACAGTGGGTACGACTGTGCCGGGTTGCGCCGCCCACAAGCCAGTTTCAGCGGCGGCTGCTTTCCATCCATCACGGGAGTCTGCCGCGACATCCTGAATAGCGTCGGCTTGGGCAGTAAAGCACGCGTGGCCGAAGTTTTGGATAGAGGCGCCGACCGGACGGTTAGCACGATCAATAACGTGAACTCGCCGTCCCTGGTGATGAGCGCGCCACGCAGTAGCAAGGCCTACGATGCCTGCGCCCACGATAATAAGATCGGTTTTATTCCCCACTCCGTTCTCGTGAGACTGTGTTTCCTCGGCTGACCTAAACATATCCATAATCTCTATGGTGGTCGCCTTAAGTTCGATATGTCGAGTTTTTATCAATAAATTCACGCAGGTTTCATCTGTACTTTCCCTAAGCAGTCAGATCATGTAACCGAGTATTTACATCACGTCATTTTCACTTTGTGAACCGTGAAAAGAACCCGTGGGACCCGCAGTTTGTGTCCCTAAACCGTGTACTCAGTCCAGCGAACCTGTTAGGGTTCAGACATGACCCTCCTTGTATGCGATATTGCTGGCACCACGATCGACGAAGGCGGAGTCGTGTACCGCCAATTGCGCGAAAGCGTGGAAAAACAGGGCATCACCGTTACGCCTGACCAGGTCAACCAGGTCAAGGGAACGGAAAAACGTAGCGCGATTATCACGCTGTTGAGCACCGGTGGTTTTACCCCGTCGGAAGAGACCATCACCACTGCATACAACGATTTTCTCGAAGGGCTGCAGACGGAATACACCAATAACCCGCCGACGCCTATCCCCGGAGTGGAAAAGCTTTTACGGGAGTTCCAGCGCAAGGGCGGAAAAGTTGCGCTGACCACCGGATTTCAGCGTTCGATTGCCGAGATTGTCCTCTCCGCGGCTGGGTGGGGTGCCCGTGCTCTGTCTATGGCTCCGTATGAAACAACCGTTTCATCTCGACTTATCGACGACGCAGACAACGCCCCATTTTCCGTCGACGCACTGGTGACAAGCGACACCGTGCGGGCGGGCCGTCCCGCGCCTTACCTGATTCATCACGCCATGGAGCTCACCGGCGTGACGAACGTCGCTGAGGTGATTTCTGCGGGCGACACCACCGCTGATCTGGATGCCGCAACCAATGCAGGGGTGCGCGGAGTTGGCGTTCTCACCGGGTCGTTATCACGTGATGTTTTGGAGGCCCGACCGCACACGATCGTGCTGGATTCGTTGGCTGACCTGGGCTCATCGGAATCGCTGTCGGCTCTCAATGCTGCGGGCGAAGCCGTAACCGAATTGGATGGCTAAAACCGAACGGCTAAACGCGGCAATCTCGCTTCACTCCGCCCGCGCAGCCCGGGCACCTAACTAGCCCAAACGCCTCTAAAACAGCCCGGTAATAGTTCCGTCGTCGGTGACGTCGATCTCCATCGCAGCCGGGTGCTTCGGCAGCCCCGGCATCGTGAAAATTGTTCCGGTGAGGGCCACGACGAATCCGGGGCCGAGCTTGGGGATCAGCCGTTGGACATGCAGTGTGTGATTCGTCGGAGCACCGAGCATTGACGGATCGTCAGAAAACGAATACGGAGTCTTGGAAATACATACCGGCAACGTATCCCACCCGTGGCGCTTCAGCTGAGCCAGGTCTTTACCGGCTTGCTGGGAATATTCGACCTGCTCAGCGCCGTAAATGTCGTGCGCAATGGTTGCGATGCTTGCCTTAACACCTTGTTGCGGATCGTAAATACGCGTCCGCGCTGTACCCGATTGACCTGTGTCGGTCCGCACCGGCTCGTCCGCTAACGCTTCACGAACCTGGGCCACCAAGTCAGCGGCCCCTGCACCGCCTTCACCCCACACATTCGCTACGGCCGCACGAAGTCCATGGTCGTCCGCCCACTCCTTGCTAGCCGACAGTTCCGCGTCGGTATCAGTGATGAACTTATTGACGGCCACAATCGGCTGCATTCCCAGCCGCCTTAGTGATGCGCAATGGCGTTCTACATTGGCCAGTCCGGACCGCACGGCCTTCACGTTCTCTTCGTTGAGGTCACCGCGTGCCACACCGCCGTTGTATTTCAGCGACCGGGCAGTCACCACAATGACCGCCACGTCTGCGGCAAAATCGCCGGCCACCGAGGCAATATCCGTGAATTTTTCCGCACCCAGATCGGCTCCGAACCCGGCCTCTGTCACCACAACATCAGCCAATTCACGTGCGGTGTTAGTGGCGATGACACTGTTGCAACCATGCGCAATATTCGCGAATGGTCCCCCGTGGATCAGCGCCGGTGCCCCACCCAGAGTTTGGACAAGGTTCGGCGACATCGCATCGCGCAACAACGCAACAAGGGATCCCTCCACGCCCAAATCATGCACGAAGACCGGATCATTATCGCGCGTATAGCCGATGAGCATACGGCCAAGCCGCTCCCTCAAATCGGCGAGATCCCGCGCTAAGCACAGAACCGCCATCACTTCGCTGGCCGCGGTGATATCAAATCCGGCTTCGCGTGGCACGCCGCCACCTTTGCCGCCCAAACCAGTGATGATGTTTCGGAGGACACGGTCGTTCACATCCAGACACCGTCGCCACACGATCTTCCGTGGGTCAAGATTCAGCGAGTTCCCCTGCTGAACGTGATTATCGATCAGCGCGGCCAACGCATTATTAGCCGACGTGATCGCGTGAAGATCCCCCGTGAAGTGCAGGTTAATATCCTCCATGGGGACGACCTGCGAGTATCCCCCACCCGCAGCGCCACCTTTCATACCCAGCACTGGCCCCAAAGACGGCTCGCGCAGAGCGGCCATCGCTTTCACACCGACCGACGCCAGCCCGTCAACCAAACCAATAAGGACAGTTGATTTCCCCTCCCCCGCCGGCGTCGGAGACATGCCCGTCACCAGGACAACCTTCCCCTTCGTTGCACTCTGTGCTAACTTTCCGACGGTCACCTTGGCCTTCGTCGTTCCATAAGGCACCGTAGCTTCTTCGGGAATTCCGGCACGCCGAGCGACGTCGGCAATAGGTTCTAATTGGTGAGCTTGAGCGATGGAAACGTCAGAAGGCTGGCTACTGGTGTGAGCAGACGCTTCTGTGTGACCAGACGAGGACGGGTTCGAGGGTTTTTGTTCAGGTGCAGACACGATTCCCAGAATACCTAGGGCCATGCCTACCCGAGGGCAGTTGAAGAAAAAGAGAGGTAACGGACACCATGGCGTGGATCATCCTGATTGTCTCTGGCCTATTCGAGACCACCTGGGCCGTAGCGCTCCACGAGTCGCAGGGGTTTTCTCGGCTCGTGCCCTCCGTCATTTTCGTTATTGCCGCCGCGTTGAGCATGGTGGGACTGTCGCTGGCGATGCGCGATGTCCCCGTCGGCACGGCCTATGCGGTGTGGGTATCCATTGGAGCCGTTGGCACCGTCGTATGGGGAATGGCGACGGGGCAAGAGACGGTCTCCGCGCTCAAGATCGTGTTCCTGTTCATGATCATCGGCGGTGTGGCCGGCCTTAAAGCAACAAGTTAGCTGCTATTTCTCTTCACGCAGATCATTGATAGATTCGGCAACCGTAGCGGTCGGGTGGCGCTTTTGGTGCTGGGCAATCTCGTCACTACTCGGCATGGGATTGTCGCTCTTTTTTACATTTTGACTGAGCAGCTCCGGAACCACGACAACGAACCCAGCCACCAGCCCAAGGTTGGTAGCCATGGCATATTTACCCTTCACTGCAAACCAGATCGCTCCTACAACGCATACTGCGCCGACAAACCATAAAAATGGTCTGATCTTACGAAGAACAGATTGGATTTGCTTCTTAGTTCCCCACTTTAAGCGTCTACTTCAATATCTGTCGCCCCATCACCATGCGGCAGATTTGGTTCGTTCCCTCGTAGATCTGCGTGATTTTGGCATCGCGCATCATGCGTTCAACCGGGAAATCGCGGGTGTATCCGTAACCACCGAACAACTGCACAGCGTCCGTCGTCACCTGCATAGCGACGTCTGACGCATACGCCTTCGAGCCCGCAGCGAGCATACCTAAGCGCTCCCCGCCCTCGGCGTGGCCGCGCTCGGCATTAGACGCCGCGGTGTACACCATGAGGCGCGCAGCGTCGATCTTCATTTTCATGTCGGCAAGCATGAATTGCGTGTTCTGGAAATCGGCAATTCGGCGGCCGAACTGCTCACGCTCTTTCACGTACTTCACAGTTTGATCAAACGCCCCCTGCGCGATACCGAGAGCCTGCGCACCAATCGTCGGGCGCGTGTGATCCAGGGTTTCCAGGGCTGTCTTGAAACCGGTCCCTTCGTCGCCAATGATGCGGTCAGCGGGAATGCGGCAATCCTCGAAGTACAACTCGGCCGTCGGAGACCCCTTGATCCCTAGTTTCTTTTCTTTGGGGCCGACGACGAAGCCTTCATCATCGGCATGGACCATGAATGCGGAAATGCCGTTAGCGCCTTTATCCGGGTCGGTGACCGCCATCACGGTGTACCAAGTGGACTTGCCGCCGTTGGTAATCCAACATTTCGATCCATTGAGCACCCACGAGTCACTATCTTTGCGAGCACGCGTCTTCATCGATCCCGCATCGGAACCGGCACCGCGTTCCGACAGCGCGTATGAGGCCATCTTCCCGCCGGCAATATCCGGGAGGACCTGCTGCTTCAGCTCTTCCGAGCCCTTCAAAATGAGTCCCATCGTCCCCAACTTGTTCACGGCCGGGATCAACGAGGACGAACCACACACGCGCGCAACTTCCTCAATGACGATGCACGCCATGAGCGAATCCCCGCCGGCTCCGCCATACTCCTCTGGAATGTGCACAGCGTTGAAACCCGTCTCTACCAGTGCGTCCAGGGCTTCCTGCGGAAAACGCTCATTCTCGTCGACATCAGCGGCGTGCGGGGCGATGCTTTTCTCCGCGATCTCCCGGATGGCTTCACGCACCCCTTGGTAATCCTCCGGTAGCTGGTAAAGATCAAAATCAGAGTTCAGAGCCATGACGGTTCCTCTCACACATAGAAATCGATAAGACGCACGCCCGCGATCAGACATCAATACGCCACTTTTTTAACAACGAATGACTGTGATTTTAAAGGTTTCCGACGATCTATGAGACATAGTTCACGTAATTGGGTGCTAATTGGTTTTCTCCACCCGGCTGCATCATTACCGACGGCTACACTCGGACATATGAACCACTCACCGATGCCCCAGCGACACGCACGCTCTCATGGATCCGCCCGGCGCGGCGTATCAGCCCGGCGCGGTGCTATCTTCACTGCACTCACGGTGAGCACGTGCGTCCTCGCAGCATGTGGGAGCGGGACATCCTCCACGAACACGGGCTCAGAGTCGACGGTTCCTTCCACGAGCTCACAGACACAGGGCATTCCATCAGACTCGTCCGCTGCACCGTCGCCGTCACTGTCTGGTTCGTCGACAGCAGTCGAGCCGTCGACGACGAACGGCTCAGAACCTGACGACGCTGCAGCACAACAGGCTGCGGGTGCTGCGTCGACAAGACATGACGATCGGTGCCACACCTCGGATATCTCAGCTTCCCTGAAGACTGAGAGCGGAGCGGCCGGGTCCAGTTACCTCACGATCACCCTGACTAACCAGTCCGATCATCCCTGCACGTTTTATGGGTATCCCGGCGTGAGTGCCGTCGGTGGGAACGATGGGCACCAGATCGGTAAGCCGGCCGACAAGGACCACAATGCCACAGCGTCTCTTGTGACCGTCGCCCCTGGGGAGGCTGCCACTGTGACGGTCAAGAAGGCGCAGTCGGGAAATTACTCGCCGGAATCATATAAGCCCCAGCAGGCTCGTGGCCTGCGGATATATCCGCCTGACGAGAAGGCTGCGCTCTTTGTTGACTACCCCACGGACGCATGCTCTGGCGATACCGTTGACATGCATGTTGGGCCCATTACTAAGAAATAACAACCGCCAGTAAATGTGGCGAAATAGCGACTCAACTGTGGGGTGGGCCAGTAAACGCGGCCAGTGTGGTCGACCAAGCCTTATCCAGCCGTGAGGTCGTTCCAAATAGCGACGGTTGGTTTCCCACGCGAGGCTTCATAGTCTTTTTCCTGTTCGGCCCACATGGTCCAGAACTTTTCAAATCCTGGATCGCGGTGAAGTGCCCGCTGCTGTCGACGGTGTGCATCAGCGCGTACCTCAAAAGCCACGATGTCCGCATCTTCCTGGGGTTTCGGTGCCCGACCACTTCGAAGGCGTCGCTGATTGTGCAGTGACCGCTGATCACGCAGCCGTCGCTGAGCTAACAGTCGCCGACGGGCAGCTTTTAGCGACGCGGGTGTAACTGCGCCGACTCCCTCGACGATGAGCGGCTCGGCGGGATCCACGGCTACCCACTCCCCGGGAGCGTCGGCAGCCCAATCCCACCGACGATAGCCAGCGTCGGCAGGTGACAAAACGCAATCCGCCACGATTCTGGAGGCCTCCATCAGCCCAGACCATCCGGGGTAAAAATCATCACAATGGACCACCCGGGTTCCGGTCGCCTCCGCCAGATACCTAGCGAGCGTTGTTTTGCCCGAGCCCGACAATCCGTCGATGAGCACTGTGCTTCCCAGCTCGGCGGAAAAGCAATCGGGTATAGCTCCGTCGTCAACTAATCGACGCAGGGCTGCTGGGCCGTCGTCGGTACTGGCCACTCTGATTCCTACAGAGGAGGCTAACCGCGAAGACGTCGCTCCCGATTCGCGAAACAACGTGGTGATGTCACTTGTCATCGCCGGCTCCACATCATGCCCCCAAGAAGCGCAAATACCCGGTCATCCATGCCGTCACCAGGGCCATCAACGCAACGAGGAGCGCACCGACCATTAATACCCAGTCCGGCCACCGCAGGCGTGATTCTCGAGCCCAGCTTCGGGGCCGATCCGAGCCGAACCCGCGCGCTTCCATGGCCGTCGCCAACTTCCCACCACGCCGCAGCGCGAGCACTAACAAGGCGAAGAAAATAGTGAGCGTACGACGAATCCGGCCGGAATCTGCCAGGCCACGGGCACGACGGGCACGGTGCATCGCCGAATAATCACGCTGGAATAAACTCACCAAACGCACACCGGCTACGGAGCCGATGACGAATCGCTCCGGCAGATGCCAGATTTGCGCTAGGCCGTCGCCAAGGTCGGTGGGGTCGGTATCCGCGGATAAGATGACGGCGGGCAGAGCGATGGCCAGGACCCTTACCATGATCGCTAAAGCCAGGGACACCGAATTGTCCGTAATGTGGGCGAAGGCGAAGGACACGTATTCTTTGCCCTCAGGCCGGCCATAGAGCAGCATCGACACTCCGGTGAGCGGGGCGAGCATAAAGACCGGCCATCCACGACGAATGATCCGCCCCCACCCCATTCCTAAGAACGGCGCGACTAGCAGTTCGCACAGCAACGCCACGCCGGCCGACACGATATCGACCGAAATGAGAAGTGGCGTTGCAATAAGAGCCATCGCAGCGATGCGCGCCGTCGGGTTGAAGTTCACACCTCGGGGCGTTGCGCGGGTCATCGCTGAACCTCCATTCCTCCCGAGGCCAACCGAACGTGGCGTACCCCCAGCAGATCCACTACCAGTGGATCATGCGTGATGGCGAGCACCCCCACACCGTCGTCACTCATCTCGCGCAGCAGCTCAATAAGCTGGATAAACGTGGTCCTATCCTGGCCAAACGTCGGTTCGTCCGCAATCACCACATCGGGATGGGTGGATAACACCGTCGCGACAGAGAGCCGACGTTTCTGTCCGCCCGACAAGGTAAACGGATTGGCATTGGCGAGGTTCTCAAGGTGCAGGCGTCGGAGCAGCTCATCGGCACGTCGCTCACCAACATCAGGATCAATCCCGCACACTCGAGGACCGACGAGTAATTCGTCGCGCACAGTTCGGGCCACAAATTGATGCTCAGGGTCCTGGAACACGGTCCCAATGCGCTGCGCTAGAGCCCTCGATGACCACTCCATCGGGTTGCTACTGGCATCACGCTTTCTATGGATTGCTACCGACGTTGCCTTGCCCGACCCTTCCCTGGCGATGAGTGCTGATGCATCGATATCCCCCGCAACCGGCGCCAACAGCCCCGCGAGTGTCAAGGCAACGGTTGATTTACCGGCACCGTTGGGCCCGGTGATGACCGTCGGCTCGGGGGTTACATCCAGCGAGAGGCCTGTGTTGACCGCGTGACCATTCCATCCGACAGCCAAGTCATGCGTCCGGAGCAGTGTGTTCCTCGTTGACGCTCCACGACCTTCGTGTGCTCCAACTTCATTTGCTCCAACCGACACAGCGCGCTGCTGGTCAGACACAACGCGGTGCTGGTCAGACGCAGCGCGGCCCTGACGCTCCCGTCGCCACGAATTATCGAGCGGCAGAGGAACGTCGGGAATCCACACTCCATCATGCGCGAGCTGCTCCCCCATCGTGCGGATAACTTCGTCGGTCGGGCCGTCGGCTCGAATCGTGGAATCGCCCACCACCATGATGCGATCAACAACGTCACGCCAGACGTCGACGCGATGCTCCACAATGATGACTGTTGCACCGGTGCTCTCGGCGGCGGCGATCACGGCTTTGCGGACATCGGCCACACCCTCGGGGTCGATATTCGCGGTGGGTTCATCCAAGAGGATCAAGCCGGCACCCATGGCCAGGACACCAGCGAGGGCCAAGCGCTGCTTCTGCCCGCCGGAAAGCTGCTCAGTGGGATGGTCAAGGGGAACAGTGAGCCCGACGAGGTCACGGGCCCACCGGACACGCTCCCAGATTTCCGCACGCGGGAAACCCAAATTCTCGCAACCGAAGGCAATATCGTCACCAACCCGCGAGGAAATGACCTGCGAATCGGGGTCCTGCAGCACCAGGCCGACCTGCCCGCGGACACTGCGAGCATCCACCCCATTGATGAGCAATCGACCGGCATAATCGCCGTCGTCGGAATCGCCGAGAACCCCGGCCATCCCCGCCATCAGCGTCGACTTCCCCGAGCCTGATGTGCCGAGGAGCAGAACTTTCTCGCCGGGTTCGATGCGAAAATTCACATCGGCCAGCGCCGGTTGCCGACGTCCCGCGTGCCGCCAACCGAAGCCCTCGGCCACTACCCGCGCGGGCGTCCGAACGTCGTCGTGTACGTGCGCCACTAGACCAGCTCAGTGCTTTCCCGCCCGGCAGCGAAGCGATCCAACGCACCCGCACGCGCGAGCGCCCGAACCAGGAAGAAGCCCAGAGCACCGGCCAGAATGGCACCCGACACGGACAGGGAGACGAGGTAGATCAGGTTGTATTGGATCGACCGGGCATAGTTTCCCGATGCCCATTCGTAACACCACTCGACGACCGACGCACCCACACCAGACAACGTGGCGACTATCAAGGTGTAGCGGGCGTACATGAACGCCATGAAGACGAGTTCAGCGCCGATCCCCTGGGCTAAACCGGAATACACCGTGGTGATCCCCCACTGGTTGCCCAGTACCGCAGAGATGATGGCGGCGATGACTTCCACCATGATGGCGGCACCCGGCTTGCGAATGATCAAGCCGCCCAACACGCCGCCGAGCAGCCAAACCCCGGTCACGAGCCCACCAAAACCGGGTAGTAGCGATTCGATAGCGCTGTACCATGCGCCGCCCAGGCCGTTCCAAACCCAGAAAATTAATCCCGTTGCCACGCCCAACACGGCTGCCGTAATAATGTCGACGACCCTCCACCGTCGGACTGGACGCGCAGTACCGGTATTTTTGTTTTTCCTCACAGCTTTACTCCCTATCGCCGGTATAACCCGGATCAGGTTCATACGGTCAACATTCTTCCCAGCACGTGGTATCCGTTCGCGATATCGGCACAACGAAGATATCCGCGCGGTGACGGAAAAATGTTTTCTCAGCTCTCTATGCTGGGCTCCCGCGAAGTACTGATCTGAGGATAACACTCAGGTTATGCTGAGTTTATGACGTCATCTGCTGAAGATCCCTCGACCGCCCCGTGGGGAACGTCCGACTCTCCCCTGGACTGCCCAGATGTTGCCATTGTTTTCGAAGGTGGCGGAATGCGGAATAGTTACACCGTTGGTGCCGTTCAGGCGCTGATTGACCACAAGGTTAATCCGGGGTGGGTCGGCGGAATATCAGCAGGAACAACGCATGTTGTCAATTTCCTCATTAGGAATCGGTGGAGAGCTAAGGCATCGTTTGTAGATTTCGTTGAGGATCCCCGGTTCGGAGGGTGGAAGACCTTCGCGAAAGGAAAAGGGTATTTCAATACTGAATTTATCTACACAGAATCCGTTATGCCTGGCGAAATAGCAGAGATGGATTTCGACGCCTTTATGAAAAGTTCTCCCGAATTCGCTTTCGGAGCACTACGTGCTGATACCGGGGATATGACATGGTGGCGACGTGACGACGTTCAGACGTTGGAACAACTTTCGGCCTATACCCGTGCGTCCTCAACAATCCCATTCTTTATGCCTGTGGCCCACGTTGACGGGCATGACTATTACGACGGCGCGATGGGGCCGACGGGCGGGTTTGCCTATGATGCCGCCATCGAAGATGGTTATTCCAAATTCCTTTTCATTCTTACTCGTCCGAAATCATTTCGGCGGGAACCCATGTCACAAGCCCGTCTGATTCGGAGTTATTTCCGCAAACAACCCGCTGTTGCAGAAGCTATTCTTCAGCGAGCAGAACGTTACAACCGTTCGAAAGAAAAAATAGCGCAATGGGAAAAGGAAGGGCGGGCAATGGTGTTCTATCCCGAACAGATGCCTGTCCACAATAAAGAGAGAAACGTGGAGAGATTACAGAAGTCTTACGAGATGGGCGTTGACCAGGTAGCGCGAGAATGGCCGCAATGGGAGGAGTTTTTACGCGGGTAGGCCGCAACCCGTTTCCCCCACGGGCCCAGGCTTATTTCCAGGTTTGCCTTTCCAGTCCGCCGAGGAGCAACTCTAAGCCGTATGAGTACTCGGCAATATCATCATGCTCGGTAAATTCCTCGACGATATCGTGGACGAACGGAAATTCTTCTGGATCTAGTTGTTCCCATTCGTTAATTTGAGCATGCATATCTTCCTCAGCTTCAGCCGGGTCTAAGTTTTTATGCCCTGTGTGGCTCGACGCTTCCGCACCAATTCCCGATGCATAATTGACGACGGCGTTGGTAGCGAATAATTCTTCGCGTTTATGTAAACCCAGCCGTTGAATTTGTCGGCCAATCAGTTCCCAAAACCGGAGCGCATACCACTGGTCGGGGCCATTATTCATTAATTGAAGCGCGAGCCAACGGTGCTCAATCATTTGTTCAAAGAGGCACAACAATAAGCGCCGAATCTGGGCCAAGGCCTCGGCCGCTGCGTCACCCGTCGAGGGATGGGGCTCAGCAAAGGACACTTCAGAGAAAGCGTCGGGTGCCAGCAGACCACGCTGCTCAAGTTCTTCACTCTTTGCGATCGCTCTGCGGATCAGTTCATCCGACACCATGGCGAGAAGTTGATCTTTTCCACTGGCGTACCAGTACAAACTCGCAACACCGGCGTCGAGTTCAGACGCAATCTTGCGCAAGGTCAGTTTGTCCGCGCCATCACGGTCCAGAAGCGCAATTGCCACGCGAATAATGGATTCTTCTGACAGCACCGCGCGCCTGGCCGATCGGCGTGCCGATGGTCGTTGCACCGAGGGGGGCAGCTTTTTACCTGGTGACGGCTTCCGACCGGTTGTCTTTTCGCTGCTGGGCATGTCTCGATCGTATCAGCCGGCCTCTCCCCTTGACACAAAACGAATGCCGTTCTATATTCGAACGAAATTCGAGTAACCGAACGTCATTCGATAGCGGTCGATGCCGATAGCGCTCGACCCTACGAATGCGGTACTCGATCAGTCTTTTCACGAATCTGTTCCACGAACACGAACTCACAACCACGAACAAAGGACACTCATGACAACCATCACGGCTCCTCCACAGGAGGACAGAAAAGCTCAATCGCTACTCGAAGCGTGGCCGGCCCTCCTCAGCCTCTGCCTCACGATGCTCGTCGAAATGCTCGACAACTCAATCCTGAACATCGCCCTCCCCGTCATCGGCCGCGACCTCGGCTCCACCTCCACCGGTCTGCAGTGGATCGTCAGCGCCTATTCACTCACCTTCGGCGCGTTTCTCATGGTCGGCGGGACCCTGGGAGACAGACTCGGCCGTCGTCGAACTTTATTGTGGGGCCTGGCCCTCTTCGGTCTCGCGGGATTATGCGTGATGTTCTGCCACACCACAGGGCAGCTCATCGCCATCCGCGCATTATCGGGTGCCTTCGCCGCCGGCATTGCGCCACTGACCATGTCTCTGGTTTTTAGATTGTTTGACGACGACGCCCTGCGCGGGAAAGCCATCGGCGTGATCATCACCGTATCCATGGCGGGCTTCGCTATCGGACCCGTGCTGTCAGGTTTGGCCGTCGAAAACTGGGACTGGCATTGGCTGCTGATGCTCAATGCTCCGACAACGTTAATCGCCTGGTTAGGCGTCTACTTCGGACTAGTTCACGACGACACACAAGCGAAAAAGAGTGGCCCGATCGACTTCGCCGGCGCCATCTTCTCCGGGTTAGCCGTCAGCCTGTTGCTCTATGCGTTGACGAACGGTGCAGAACTCGGGTGGGGTGCTCCGCGAACCCTGATATCCCTTGGCGGATCCGTTCTCGCACTCGTCGCCTTCATCTGGCGGGAACACACAGCTAAAGACCCAATGCTGGACCTGTCATTCTTCCAGATCCCTACCCTGACCGGCTCCGCTATCCTACAGGTCGCAACTCAGCTGGCCATGGCAGCGGTCATGTTCGCGTCGGCCGAACTGTACCAATACGCGTGGGGATGGCGTCCGTGGGTCGCGGGCGTTGCAAACCTGCCCTTCGTCGTCGGCATGCTGGCCGCTGGGCCCGTCGTCGATAAGATGGTTGAAAAGTATGGACAGCGTTTTACCTGTGCCGTTGGTACTGCATTCGTCCTGGTCAGCCTGGTTTTGTGGTGGGTCGGTGTTGGCACGAACTACGCCTGGTGCGCGGCCGGAATGCTGCTCATGACCATCGGTATGCGGACCGTAATGACTACGGCTGCTGTGGGATTGATTGGTTCGCTGCCCGAAGAGCACACCTCGATCGGCGCGGCACTGAACGACACCGCGCAGGAGCTCGGCAACTCGATCGGTGTTGCGGTTATCGGTACTGTCATGGCGATCGTGGTTGGTGTGGACCTTCCGCATGGGGCGTGGAGCGACGCCGTCATTGACACATTCGTCCACTCGCAGCGCATCGCCTTCACGATTATTGCTGGGTTGCTCACGGTCACGGCAGCTATCGGGCTACGGACGCTCAGCAATTCACATGACACCGAAGGGCTGTAGCCGGCTATAGGGAAAGTGGCGATCGGGTGCAGCAAGGGGGTGGAAAATAGCCGGCGGGGGTTGTCCGTCGGCTCGCCGGGTAGAGAAAATAAATACATGACCGCACCGGAACCGAAAACTCTTCCCCTGCCTTCACTTGAACAGACTGTCGCAGCGCTCGTTTCCGCTGCTCGTGCAGTCGCACCCGCGGACGTCGTGGACACCACGCGCACCGCGGGTTCAGTTTTCTTGCAGCATTCGGGGCCAGAAATTCAGGCCGAACTTGAAAAGTTCGCGGCCACAGAGCGAGAGGCGGGCCGAAGCTGGTTTTCGGCGGAATGGTTACGCGGCTACCTCTCGACGCGCACCTCATTGCTTCACAGTACGAACGTGTCGTTCCAGATCAACCCGGGTTTCTTGTCTTCTACTCCGGAAGTTGGCCGGGCAGCGGAGTTCATCTACCGCGCCGCCACCATTCACCTCGACCAAGCCCGGGGCACCACTCCTCAGGAAACCGATGCCCGCGGAAACCCCACCACGATGGACCAATGGCAGTGTTTTGATGGCGGAATACGCCATCCACAGTCCGACCTCGACACAATTCATCGGGCCGAATTGGGTGACCGCGATCGAGAAATAGGCGTGTTCTGGGCAGGGCGACTCTTCGCCGTGCCCGTGACCGATCAAGACGGCTCACTCCGCGATGTCGATTCCCTCGCGGCGTCGATCAACGCAATTATTCGCCCCGGTAATGACAAACCTGAATCACGTGAGCAGACCCCTGCTGACCTCGACTTTGCCGTACCGTCAGCCGTCGGTAGCGAGACTCTCGCCCCCATCCTGGAGCGAGCACTCGAGCAGCCCCACAACCAACACACCTACCGACGCCTGACGAACTTCCTCTTCACCATCACCCTGACCGACGAGGTACGTGACGGCGCCGACCACCTCCATCGCTCCGCATTCGAACCGGGACACAGCTGGGCGTGCAAACCCATCAGTTACGAGATGAGCCTGGCCGACTCCTGGTTGAGCCTAAACGTGGAACACTCCACCGTGGACGGCGCGACGCTGGTCACCGGGATACGTCGTATGCACGATGTCACTATTCCCGCTTCTACCTCTTCTGAGACGCCGCCCCCACCGGAAGAAGTGACCTGGGAATGGCCAGATGAGGACGTCCCCGTCCTCAAAGAAGCTGCCAGTGACGTGTCCCAGGATTTCGCCGATATCGCCACACGCATTGTGACGGTCCCCCACCCACCGGCAGATCAGCTTCCCTTCCGAATTAGTGCCGACGCCGCGCAACAGCTCATCTTGACGATTGCGCAACTCCTGATCTACGGCCGGGCGCGAGGAGTGTACGAAGCCGTTGACATGCGTGAATATCGCGCCGGGCGCACGGAGTGTTTGCGTGCGGTCACTCCGCAAGCTGTGAAATTCGCGTCGCTTTTGCTTGGTGGAGAGGCAACGCGGCAGGATCTTGACGATGTCCTCGGCGCCCATCGAGCGTGGGTCAAGGCGTGCAAGCGTGGGGATGGCGTTGATCGCCACCTTTTGGGTCTCCGGTTTACGGCCGCCGCTATGGAAGCAGAAGGCAAAGAGGTCACCGGGACGGAGTTTCTAACCGACCCGGGTGTTGCTGCAACGACATATGATTTCCTTTCCACGACATCAATTGGTGGGGCCGATTATTTCGTGCGCTATGCCTTTGTGCCCAGTGTGCCGGAGGGTTTTGGGATCAGCTACACGCCCCGGCCCGAGTCCTTCGAGTATTGCGTGACGTGGCATCCTTCACGCGCTGATCAGCCTAATCATTTCCTTCATGCGCTTCCGCAAGCATCGGACCTGTTGTGGTCTTTTGTCACGTCACTCCATGAATAAGGGTGCTAGAACGCCGGGACTGTAACGGTCCCGTATCAATAATTGGTCATAACACTAAATAGAGGGGTATACGCGCCCACTTTTGGTGAACTAACTACTAAACTTGTTTCCGGCGATTGCCCTAACAATCTGGACTTAGAACTCAGGAGAATTATTCGTGTCAACGTCATTCATCTATAGAGATCCTTTTACCCACACTAAGCATCAGGTTTCTGCTCCAGACACCGCCACCTATGTGGTCGTTAAGAATAACGGTGAAAAGAAATCAGATAGTGACGTACTCGGCTTTTTTGATGACTACGACGGAGCACGCGAAGCAGTCATGGCGGAGCTGAATAAAGAACTCCAACAGCCCACCGGTGATCGCGAAGTGTTAGTCACTCATACGAAACTCTATAACCCCATGGCGTGAGATTGGCATAGCTTTCCTTCGGGATCCAGTGGCGCACCACTCCGCTCGGATCCGATGACGGACTGCTAGCTGTGTTTCGACGCTGTGGGTCTTCCTCTCTTCTGCCACTCACGCGTGTGAGCGATGCGGTTATCAGCCCTTCCATCGTCGGCACGTCGACGATGCGCACGTCGGCAAGTAACCCACGAAGTTGAATTATCTTGCCTGAACGATGATGCGCCGACAATGGTGCGCAATAAAAGTGAATCGCTACCCTCGGGAAAAATGGCGTATTACAGTGGGCGTATTAGTGGTATAGAACAGCGAAGTATAAGAAATAAAAGAAGAGGGATCATGCGTTCATTACGCCGCCGAAGCCGTATTGCCTCACTACTCACTGTGGGCGCTGTCAGCAGTGCACTCGTTCTCAGCGGGTGCACGGTCGATGAAGATTCTGACCAGTCATCCGAGGACACAACCTCAGCAACCACCACTGCGTCTCAGCAGTCGTCATCATCCGAAACGAGTACGTCAGAGTCGTCTGCGCCGAGTGATTCTCAGGACAACGACGCTCACCAAGGGATGGATCATTCCATGGACGGCGGTGGCGCACCAGAAGGCATCACGGTTGATGCTCACCCTACCTACCCCGTCGGCAGCACAGTCACGTTGACCGCTGACCATATGAAGGGCATGAAGGGCGCGACGGCCACGATCGCAGGAGCATTCTCCACCTATACATATGAGGTGGATTACACGCCCACGGATGGTGGCAAGCCGGTGAAAAACCACAAGTGGGTCGTTCAGCAAGAAATAAAAGATGCTGGCACCGAAAGAATTCCTGATGGCACCGGAGTCACTATCGAAGCAGACCATATGAAAGGAATGAAGGGCACCAAAGGAAAGATCGTGTCCTCTACTGACCAAACTGTGTACATGGTGAATTATGAAGCCGATGGCATGAAAGTCACCAACCACAAGTGGGTCGTCGAGGACGAGGTCAAGCCCGTTAACAACTAATCTCCATCAGTTAATTAATCCTGATTAGCTGGTTCCCAGCCGAGCTCGGGCGCGACATACAAAGCGAAGGACTTAAGAATTTTCTTGTTCGCTGCGACGCCGAGCTGGCTCGGAATAGTCAGCATAAGCGTATCCGCATCCATAACGGCTGCGTCATTACGCAATTGTTCGACGAGTTGATCTGGCTCGGCGGCGTAGGTCTTTCCAAAAGTTGCATTCACCCCGTCGATCACGCCAATACCGTCTTTGGATTGGCCTCCTAAGTAGAGTTTGCGGTCGTAGCCGTCGATAATCGGAAAAATAGTCCTGCTTACCGACACACGCGGGGTCCAATCATGGCCTGCCCGTTTCCACGCGTCGTGGTAGTGCTGCAATTGTTGCGCCTGGAGGTCGGCGAAGGCTTCGCCAGTGGCCTCAGTAAGGAGCGTGGAGCTCATCAGGTTGACACCTTGTTCAGCAGCCCACTCTGCGGTTTCACGACGGCCAGCACCCCACCAAATACGACGATCCAAACCGGGCGACTGAGGCATAACCGGCAAACCAGCGCCCGGCCGGTACATCGCCGGATACTGATCCTCCGCGGCGGTGGCCATGGGTTCCCCGCGCACTGCACGGAGGAAGGTGTCGAAATGCTGGTGAGCAATATCAGCACCGCGAGGATCTGTTGAGCCGGTGTACCCAAAGGACTCCCAACCGCGATCAGCAGCTTCAGGTGATCCCCGCGACACACCGAGGGAAACGCGGCCATTACTGAGCAGGTCGAGAGCAGCGGCCTCTTCCGCCAGGTAAAGCGGGTTTTCGTAGCGCATGTCAATGACGCCAGTGCCCACTTCGAGATCCTTCGTCACCGCTGCCATGGCGGACAATAACGGAATGGGGCTCGCGTGCTGCGGAAGATAGTGATGCACACGAAGATATGCACCATTAACGCCTAACTCATCGGCGGCTTTCGCTAATTCGACGGCTTCTTGCAAAGCATTGCGAGCCGTGTATCCGTTACCATCGGTCGCACGTCCCGAATAATGACCGAAACTCAAAGACCCAAATTTCTTCATGCTTATAGGAACACCGTTGATTAGTAAGACATTCCTCATGAAGAAATGAGGGGATACATGATCCCCTCATCGTGGGGACGGTTCAGCCACTTCTTACTCAATCACTCGCTGCTAAATCACGCCCTGCGCGAGCATGGCATTCGCAACTTTCTTAAAACCGGCAATATTTGCACCGACAACGTAGTCACCAGGGACTTCATACTCATTGGCGGTGTCATTGCAGGCCCTGAAGATGTTATGCATCGTGTCACGCAAACGCTGATCGGTGTAGTTGAACGACCATGAATCACGCGACGCGTTCTGCTGCATCTCCAGCGCGGAGGTCGCCACACCACCGGCGTTAGCCGCTTTGCCAGGCGCAAAAAGTGTGTGGCGGGTATTGAATACGTCGATCGCTTCCGGCGTGCACGGCATATTCGCACCCTCAGCCACATACTTGCAGCCATTGTCCGCGAGCATCTTGGCGTCTTCCTCACCCAACTCGTTCTGCGTGGCACACGGGAGCGCGACGTCGGCCTTCACTTCCCAAATGTTGCCCTTTTCGTGGAACGTCGCCTTATCGGTTTCGTTGGCATAGTCCGACACACGGCCGCGACGCACTTCTTTGACATCTTTGAGAAGCTCGACGTCCACCCCTTCGGGAGTAGAGACATACCCCGACGAATCGGAAAACGCGACCACCGTGGCACCAAGCTCTTGTGCCTTTTCAATGGCGTAAATAGCTACGTTCCCCGACCCAGAGACGATGACTTTGGCGCCATGGAGCCGTTCTTTATTCGACGCCATCATTTCCTGCATGAAGTACACGACGCCGTAGCCTGTTGCTTCCGTGCGAACGAGAGATCCACCCCAGGTGAGGCCTTTACCAGTGAGAACTCCGGACTCATGACGGCCCGTGATACGTCGATACTGACCGAAAAGATAGCCGATTTCTCGTCCGCCAACGCCGATGTCACCCGCAGGGACATCGATATCCTCGCCGATATGGCGTTGGAGCTCCAACATGAACGACTGACAGAACCTCATTACTTCATGTTCGGACTTACCTTTCGGATCAAAGTCAGAACCGCCTTTACCGCCACCGATTGGAAGACCGGTCAAGGAATTTTTGAAGATCTGCTCAAAACCAAGGAACTTGATAATGCCTAGGTTCACAGAGGGGTGGAAACGGAGACCACCCTTATACGGCCCTAGGACGGAATTAAACTGAACACGGAAACCACGGTTGACCTGAACATTCCCCTGGTCATCAATCCACGGAACACGGAAGATAATTTGACGCTCAGGTTCAGCGAGACGTTGGATGAGCCCTTCATCTGCGTAGTGATCGTCTTTTCGGAGGACGTACTTCAGACTGCTGAGGATCTCCTGAGCGGCTTGATGAAATTCAGGCTCGCCCGGGTTCCGCTTGAGAATCTGCTGGTAATACTCATCAACTGTTTTGTCGACGTCCATGATCTCCCTTCCGGGGTTGATTTCAAACATGCGTCGATCAGTGTAGTGCACGAAATTCCAGCGACGATCGAGTTGTGACTTATCCCTCAGGGCGGACTACACCATTGGTGGAGTCTGGCCGAACCAATGGTGTGTGAATGGAGCGCGAATAGTCGTAACTGGGTGGACTATGCACTCAGCAGCGAGCTTTATTTCCCGGAATACACGGGGAATTGGCTGCTCTCGCCATAATCCCGGGCATCTAGTTTCTTCAGAGCATCCATTTCTTCATCCGATATAACGAAATCAACGTCTGCATTACTCTGCATATGATCCGGATTGGCGGTCTTTGGCAGCGATACCGTTCCCAATTGCAGGGTGTAACGAATGCACAGTTGCGGAATACTTACGCCATATTTCTCCGCTATCTCGGCAACGTCTTTATTCTTCAGCATTTCGCCGTGAGCAATTGGCGAATAGGCTTCAACAAGTATGTCGTTAGATGCGCAGAAAGACAGCAGTTCATGGGGTGTATTTCCCACATGCACAAGCAGTTGATTAACTAGTGGCTTGACCGAACAAGAATCCAGGATGTTATTGAGGTCCGACTCCAAGAAGTTCGAAACGCCGATAGCACGAATTTTCCCAGCTTGATACGCTTCCTCCAAAGCACGCCATGCTTGGCGGTTCCCCTCGGAGTAGTCGCCACCACGGAAATCATCCCACGGTTGTGGAGAATGAATGAGCATCAGGTCTACATAATCCAACCCCAAGGTCTCCAGGGATCCATCTATAGATTTAACTGCTTCATCGTAATTCTTAACTTCAGCAGCCAACTTCGTTGAGACGAATAAATCCTCTCGCGGAATATCCGCGGTCCGTATCCCCTCCCCGACTCCACGCTCATTGCCATACGCTTGAGCTGTATCAATGTTGCGGTAACCAATCTTCACTGCATCGCGAACAGCTTGCGCTGCTTTGTCATCGTCAATAAACCAGGTACCAAGCCCTAGTTTCGGGATTTCAACCCCGTTGGCCAACGTATATTTTTTATTTACGACGCTCATGTCGTTACCTTTCTCAAATAAGTGAAAATATTGTAAAACGGGGAGCTACTCCGCGAATGACACGGCCTTCTACAACGCACAAGCTTGCGCTAACAAAAATAAGGGATGTGTCAGAGTGGCAGACATTATATTGATAGTTAACACCACGATTCATTTCGGCCGCGGTCGGGAAAAACCTTCCCACGTTCCGACGATACACCTGTGCACTATCCACACCCTCGATGTCGATTTCTCAATAACTAAAGATGAGCTGGGCACCATCGACTAGCTTGGGTACCACACGCCGTGCTGGCCCAACACCTACTGGCATCACGGTCAAGGAATAGGGTGTAGATATGCCCGAGGCATAGCTTTTCATATCACCCATCGCCTCCACATCGCGTTTAACGGGAATATCGTTATAGGACAAGGACGGTGATTGTCATGCCCCAACAAGCATGGAATAAGAAACACGAACGGCAATACGAGCACATTAAGGATTCACTCAAGGACAAGGGTCGCTCGGAGAGCACTGCCGAAGAGATCGCAGCCCGCACGGTCAATAAAACCCGTGCGCAACAGGGTGAATCTGAGAAGGCCTCACCAACGTCTACGAACGACAAGTCTCCCTCTGAACGAGGGGGGCAACGCTCCCATCAGGGCCCACAAGGACGGACAAAAGCTCAGCTCTATGAAGACGCTAAACGCCTGAATATCGAAGGCCGATCCGACATGAATAAAAACGAGCTCAAGCACGCCGTCACGCAGGCGGAGCGTCAGAAAAACGCTAAGAAGAATTAAGCGTCAAGAAATCAGCCGTTGTTAGTTCAGCACGGAGAAGTCCAAATGCTGAGCTAACGACACACTGTCTGTGTAATCGACGGGTACATCCACGATGGACACTCCCTCATCCGCCATCGCTTGGGAAAACGCGGTGGAAAAGTCTTCCAGTGTGTGAACGCGGTAGCCTTTGGCCCCAAATGCTTCCGCGTATTTGACCGCGTCATAATCGCCTAATTCAACGGCTGATGGACGGCCAAATTTATTTTCCTGCTGGAACTTGACCATGTCATACGAATTATCTCGCATAATAACGTGGACAAGGTGGAGTCCTAAACGTGTTGCTGTCTCCAATTCCTGTGCTGAATAAAGGAAACCACCATCGCCCGAGACTGAAACGACTGGATGATCCCTGCTAACTAATGCCGCCGCAATTGCCCACGGCAAAGCAACACCTAAGGTCTGCTGGCCATTAGAAAACAGCAAAGTACGGGGCTCATACGTGCGGAAATACCGCGCGAGATAAATGGAATGCGTTCCGATATCCGCCGCCACCGTTGTTTTGTCGTCAGTGATGAGGTCCCGAAGGGTCAGGACCAAACGAGCCGGGTTCACACCCAAATCGCTTGTCGTCTGCTTTGCACCCTGACGCTGAGTACGGGCTAAGGCTTCAAGTCGTCGGTCAATGAAAGAGCGCTCAGCCTGTCCCACCTCTACCGGATTTATCACACTGTTTAACTCGTGAAGCGTACCTGAAATGTCGCCAACGAGCTCCAAGGTTGGCCGGTAGTGAGTATCGATGTCTGCCTGAATGGAATCAACGTGGATGATGTCATGCTGGCCATTAAAATTCCACACACGAGGATCGTATTCCACTGAATCGTAACCGACAGAAATAATTAAGTCTGCCTTATTGAGCAGAACGTCACCGGGTTGGTTTTTAAACAAGCCAACACGGCCCAGGAAGTTATTCTCCAAATCACGGGAAATAACCCCCGCTCCTTGGAAAGTTTCAACGACAGGAAGATTCGTTGTCTTTATTAATTGACGTAGTTCTCGAACTGCACTCTCCCCTGCTCCTCGCATTCCCACGAGTAGAACAGGCAATTTAGCGTTTTCAATACGTTTTTTAGCCTTATCGACGAGCGCCTGCGATGCCGGACCTAGAGGTGCCGGGTCAGGGAACTCAAGGAGAGGCGCTGACGTTTCAGATCCAGCTACGTCCGCAGGGACCATGACAGCAGCCGCACCACGGGGCTCTTGTTGAGCCTCCCGAAATGCGTTGGTAATAAGTTCTGAGACATCATCGACACACGTTGATTCAGCGGCGAATTTAGTAACCGGCGCCAAAAAGTTCACAGCATCGAGAGATTGGTGCGTTCGCTTCAGCCTGTCTGGCAACCCCACGGTGCCCGCAATTGCGACCACGGGATCCTGCTCAGTATTTGCGGTAACAAGCCCGGTTGCCAAGTTGGTTGTTCCTGGCCCAGAGGTCACCAAAACAACCCCCGGCTTCCCGGTTAGCCGGCCAATAGCCTGGGCCATAAACGTTGCATTCTGCTCATGGCGGCATACAACGACCTCAATATCGTCCGCATCGACAAGGGCGTCGTACACTTCATCAATTTTGGCCCCAGGCACCCCAAAAATATACCGGACACCTTGAGCTCGAAGGGTTTGAACAATAAGCTGTGCGCTTTTCACTAAGTCACGCTTTCCTATCAGGCGGGAGAAAAGATAAGGTTGAGCCATGTGCTCCACACGCCGGAGTCTAGAGCCGACGTAATCGGAGACTGCGTTCTGCTGCTCGCCGATGGTACACCATCAAGCATGGCCGGCTGTCACGTCGAGCTAAGCACTTTAAACCGAAAACCGGTAGAGCAATTCTTTAACTAACAACAGAAGTTCTTAATCTTGACGATTCCAATATAAAGCGTAAAAATATAAAAATTTGTAGAAACGATAATAGAGAACCACTTCTACAAATCTGCACCAATAAACGTTTTGCGGCGTACTCCCGTTAGACCCCCAATCATCCAACCACTAAAACTCGAATGACCGAGTAGCTGACCCTTCGTAGGTACTCAGAACAGAACACTCTTAGAGCACGGCGACAGTTCTCCTTCCGTTTTTCTCTGCAGACACCTCTTCGAGCCGATGCGGCAACTCACCAAGACTAATCGTCGACGTCACAACCGGATCAACATCGTCGGTAGTCCGATAATCAAAAATTCGTGAGCACTGAGGACCGCACACGGTCTTCACATCTTCCCAACGCTACTCCCACGACATGGGAACCTCGGTTGACTGCAATTTGAATAGCAAAACTTTCGCCGCCCACACCTGCACCGGTGATCGTCACAGTGTCACTACTAGCCACCTGCGATTTCCGCTCGATCGCCTGGCAAGCAGTCAGACTAGCAAAGGGAACAACGGCTGCAGACGCGAACGAGACATGATCAGGAATGATCGCGGGAGCACCCGGCCACCACTGCATATTCCTCAAATCCCCCGTGGCGCCAGATATCGTCATAAACAGCTACGTGATCACCGACCTCACACCGCCGACCCCCCAGATCAACTGCATCAACTGCGCCAGCAACGTCGATTCCCAGAAAAATGGATATATAAAACCAGTCAGCTCGCTCGTAACCAGCTCGCTGAGAATCAGAGGGATTCAGCCCACCCGACCCAAACCTTCACCCAGATTCCCCCGGCCACGAAGGTGGAAGCTCACCGACGGTCGTCGCCTTACTTATCCGAAACCTGGGAGATGATAAAGCTTTAGCTACTTTTTCGTGCGGTCGAGTTCCAGGCGGTCGAGCACCATGTGCCTGGGCATGACGTGGCTAAGCATCATGCCACTAAGCAATTGCAAAGCACCACAATCGAGCGTTATGAAGAAACGCGAATCAGTTAGACATTAAACTTGAATTCAACAACATCTCCATCTTGCATGACATAATCCTTACCTTCTTGGCGAACCTTGCCATGCGCTCGCGCCTCCGCCATGGAGCCCAACTCATTCAGATCGTCATACGAAACGATCTCTGCCTTAATAAATCCGCGTTCAAAGTCGGAGTGAATAACGCCAGCGGCTTGAGGCGCAGTATCTCCCTGATGGATAGTCCACGCACGCGCTTCCTTCGGACCAGCGGTGAGATACGTCTGCAACCCCAGCGTGGCAAATCCAGCTCGAGCCAGCTTGTTCAAACCGGGCTCATCCTGCCCCACAGACGCCAACAGTTCCGCGGCTTCGTCGTCGTCAAGCTCGAGTAGTTCAGCCTCGGTCTCGGCGTCAAGGAACACTGCCTGGGCCGGAGCAACCAACTCCGTCAATTCTTTCTTCTTTGCTTCATCAGTCAGAACTGCTTCGTCTGAGTTGAAAACATAAAGGGACGGCTTTGCCGTCAACAAATTCAGTTCTTTCAACGCCGTTAAATCAAGCGAATCTTTCGCCGAGAACAATGTGTGTCCGTCCTCAAGCACCTTCAAAGCCTCGTCGACGGCATCACGTTCCACCGCCTTGTCTTTATTCTTCTTTGCTTCCTTCTCCAGGCGGGGAAGAGCTTTTTCAAGGGTCTGCATGTCGGCCAAAATGAGCTCAGTCTCAATAACGTCAATATCGCTGGACGGATCGACCTTTCCGTCAACATGCACAACATCGTCATCCGTAAAAGCCCGGACAACCTGGCAAATCGCATCTGCCTCACGAATATTCGCCAGGAATTGGTTGCCCAACCCCTCCCCTTCAGAGGCACCTTTCACAATTCCCGCAATGTCAACGAACGAGACCGTCGCCGGGATGATCTCCGCAGAATCGAACATCTCCGCCAAACGTTTCAGGCGTGCGTCCGGTAGTTCGACCAAGCCGACGTTGGGTTCGATCGTCGCAAAGGGATAATTAGCTGCCAGCACATCGTTTCGGGTTAACGCGTTGAAAAGGGTGGATTTTCCTACATTGGGTAGACCGACAATTCCGAGGGTAAGACTCATGCCACACATCCTACGTGCAGTACAAACCGCCATCGATGGGGGACCTCGACTAAACGGGCGACGCACAATTACAACACCAGCGAAACACGAATGGCACAAACGCGACACACCGTCGCACGTCACGCGCCATTCGCGCCGACGGAACGTCGACAGACCGTCGGCCACAGGGTGATAGTATTTTCACGGTCGAGCACGCCACCACCCCCGGCGTGATGCCGGCTTGCGTCCCCCACCCGTAAGGACCAATCCATTTCTCCCCATCACGGCAACTCCCATCGAGCCGCTCATGCGCGCTTACTAGTCGTCTGACACTCGGTTGGGTCGAAGCCTTAGCGGAAAGGCATCTTCTACATGTCTCATTCCCCCTCAGAGAGTGACGCTTCCGCTGCATCGCGCGAAACGTTCTCTTCCCGCTCAGCTTTCCTCTTAGCTGCTATCGGTTCAGCCGTCGGTTTAGGAAATATTTGGCGCTTCCCGTATGTGGCGTATTCCAATGGCGGTGGCGCGTTCCTCATTCCGTACATCATCGCGCTGCTGACGGCAGGAATCCCTCTGCTATTCCTCGACTACACCCTGGGGCACCGGTTTCGCGGCTCAGCTCCCCTTGTGTTTAAGCGCATAAGCGGTTGGACCGAACCCATTGGCTGGATCCAGGTTGGAATCGCATTCTTCATTTCGATTTACTACGCGGCCATCATTGGGTGGGCCGGGTTGTACACCATTAAGTCCTTCACCCGCGCATGGGGAAGCAAACCCGACTCCTATTTCTCCGACGAGTTCCTCCACTCCGAGGCAACACAAACATTTTCGACGTCAATCGTCTGGCAAATCGCCATTGCCCTGGCCTTAGTGTGGGTAGCGACGATCATCGTGTTGGCAATGGGAGTCGACGAAGGCATCGGCAAGGTCTCTAAGGTATTCATGCCCTTGCTCACTGTGCTGTTCCTCGTCGTTGTGATCTACGCACTGTTTATGGATGGCGCTTCACGGGGGTTGGACGCACTCTTTACCCCGAATTGGTCCGCGTTGACGAATACGGAAGTCTGGGTCGCAGCGTACGGGCAGATTTTCTTCTCGCTGTCCGTCGGCTTCGGCATCATGTTGACCTATTCGTCGTACTTGAAACCACGGACCAACCTCACCGGAACTGGTTTGGTCACCGGCTTCGCAAACTCGGGATTTGAACTTCTGGCCGGCATTGGGGTCTTTGCCGCATTGGGATACATGGCCACGCAAGAAGGCGTCCCGGTGGACAAGGTCGTTTCCAACGGTATCGGTCTCGCATTCGTAGCTTTCCCAACGATCATCAATTCCATGCCTGGTGGCGCCGTCTTTGGTGTCCTCTTCTTCGGTTCACTCGCCATCGCAGGCTTCACATCGCTCTTCTCACTATTGGAAGTCGTTGTCTCTGCGGTGAAAGACAAATTAAACCTTGATCGCAAGAGCGCGGCTATCGGCACCGGTGTGGTCATGGGCATCATTTCTTTAGCCCTTTTTTCCACGACGTCAGGCTTATCCACATTGGACATTATGGACAAGTACACCAACAACGTCGGCATTGTGTGCATCTCCCTGATCACCATCGTGTGCGTCGATTGGGTTTTACGTCGGCTCGACGAATTTTCCCTGCACCTCAATGCGGTGTCATCTTTCCAAGTGGGCAACTTCTGGCGAATTTGTGTCACCAACATCACGCCGATCATCCTTGGGTACACGCTAATCCAGGAGCTCCAGAACCTGTTCAAGTCCAACTACGGCGGCTACTCCGACCAACAGATTGACCTCTACGGATGGGGTGTTGTCACACTTATCGTGATTGTTGCCTTCATGATGTCCGTCGTTCCGTGGCGTGGAAACCCGTCCCTATCCGGCCCGCCCGGTACGGACTTCGGTGTGGAGTTCAACGTGCATCAGCGCATCGTCACCCCTCAGAGCCATGAATCGCGTAAAGCTGGCTTTGCCGCTGAGCAACGCCGACGCCAACGTCGCGGTCGCGTCGAAGCGGTCTCGCTCGATCCAGACCGCCACGGTTCGACGGGCCAGCCCGTCACGGGCGGCGATACCGCAGACATATCCTCAACAATTAGCGACGCTACGAACGGGAAGGATGGCGACCAATGAGTGGAACAGCAGTCATGATGATGGTCCTGTTCATGTTGGTCATCTGGGGTGGACTCGCGACGAGCACGTACTCGCTGATGAAACACCCCGATGAGACCTCCGGGAAGCTCGGCGACAACCCTGAAGCCACTGATGAAAAGCTCTACGATCAGGGTTATTAAAAGCAACGGTGCTTCAGAGATCACACTAATCTGGCCGAATAGTGCACAATAGTCCGTGATGATGAACTCCTCTTCCGAACCAGAACCGGGGCGCGTGCCCGGTTCGCTCGCTCCCCTGAGCCAAAAACATGCGAGTCAGCTGGCCAATCGCGATAACGCCGACGACGTTATGGGCGTTCCGTATTACGCCCATGCGCCGCTCACCGAGGCAAGCCGTTCGGCGTCGATAGCCGTGAATATCAAGCGCTTAGCCTTGTGGTGTTTACGGTTCCTCGCGATTGCCCTAGCTGCGTTTCTTCTCTGGTATGGGTTAGGTCTGATCTGGAGTGCGCTCCTGCCCGTGATGATCTCAATCATTGTCTGTACTTTGCTCTGGCCCCCGGTTCACTGGCTCACCAAGCACAAAGTGCCGCATGCCCTATCGGCGATCGTGGTTATTTTGGGGGCCGCAGTCATTGTTATTGGCACGCTTAGCCTCGTGACAACGAGTGTTATCGACCAGTCTGAGTCTTTGGCTCACAGCGCCTCCCACTCCTTAAGGGAAACTAAAGAAGCGCTCAATGGGCCACCGCTCAACATCAAAGACACCCAACTCAACCAAGCTCTTGACGAAGCCGCGGCTCACATTCAGGAGCATTCCGGCTCCCTTGTTAGCTCCGTCTTGTCAGGAGCGTCGGCTGCGTCGTCGGTCGCGGTCACCTTGGGCATTGTCCTCATGCTGACCTTCTTCTTCCTGAACGACGGCCACAAGTTTTTACCGTGGATTGATCGTCAGTTTTCAGGCTCGATCGGGACTCACCTCCACGAGATATTCGCCAGGTCGTGGAAAACTCTCGGAGGGTTCATCCGTGCGCAGGCAATCATTTCCTTCCTGAACTCAGTCTTTATCGCGATTGGGCTGTCGATCCTTCATGTCCCACTAGCTCTCGCGCTCGCTGTACTCAACTTCTTCTGCGGGTTTATCCCGATTTTCGGCGCACTTGTTGCGGGTGCTGTGGCGGTTGTCATCGCGTTCGTCGCCAATGGGTGGATTTCGGCGCTGCTGACCGCGCTGCTCATCCTGTTGGTGCACCAGATTGAAGGCAATGTGCTCTCCCCCATCCTGCAATCGCGGGCAATGAACTTGCATCCGGTCATCATTCTGGCCTCAGTGGCCATCGGTGGGAGCGTTTACGGAGTTGTCGGAGCGTTCCTCGCCGTTCCCCTCGCGGCCGTAGGTGCGGTCCTACTCCGATACGCCAGTGAGCAGGTGGATAGTCACGTTGTTGATCCCGTGCAGCCCATCGTCATTCTTGATCCTGAAACAAGCACGACGACGGACCACAGTTCGGTGACGGCACGGCCTGAGCCAGAGCCGGAACACTCGGACGCACGCAGTACCACATCTACTAACGACGACGACGGCACGGAGGAGAACAAATAATGTCACTCTTCAACCGCCGCACAAAGCACGGTCAGGAAGCGAACCACTCGGCCGCGCCGGAGGGGAGCCGCAAGGTAGACCCGACGACGAACGCGGACAGCGCCGAGGACCACTCTCACGACCCCAGCACGCCATTCCGCGGTAGCGAACACCACCCCGAGGTCGACCCCTCGGACGCCCCCAAGGACCGCCTCGCAGTCATTGGTGACGTCGTCTCCATCACCGCAGCCTGGTCAATACGGCTGATCCTCCTCATCGCCGGAGGCATCGTCGCGTGGCGAGCGATTGGTCTGCTGTGGAGGGGTGTTCTTCCTATCTTGATCGCCCTCATCATCTGCACGCTGCTCTGGGTTCCAACGAATTGGATGCGCAAAGCGCACTTCCCCCGGTGGCTCGCAGCCTTGGTCTCTGTGTTAGGCGCCTTGGCCATCATCGTCGGCCTTTTCAGCCTCATCGCACCGAGTGCCGTCGAACAATCCTCCCAATTGGCGGATCAATCGATCAAAGGGCTGGAAAAGGTTCAAAACTACGTTCAAGGCCCGCCTCTTAACCTCAACGACCAACAGGTCAACGACTACCTGGACGAGGGAATCGACAAGATTAAATCCAGCTCGGATCAAATCATTGCGGGCGTCGTCACCGGTGTGAATAAAGCATCAGAATTAGCAGTGATGCTCGGCGTTATTCTGATGATCACCTTCTTCTTCCTGAAAGATGGCGATCGTTTTCTCCCCTGGCTTGGCAAAATTTCAGGCAAACGGGGCGAAGGCCACATCGTTGAACTCCTACAGCGGTCCTGGAACACGCTCGGGGGGTTCATCCGTGCTCAAGCGATTGTTTCCCTCATCGATGCTTTCTTCATCGGTCTTGGGCTGATCATTCTCAATGTGCCGCTTGCTCTACCGCTGGCCGTCATCACGTTTATGGGTGGTTTCATCCCAATCGTTGGTGCGATCGTCGCGGGTGCCGTCGCCGTTCTTATTGCCCTCGTATCGAATGGCCTCACGACAGCATTAATCGTGCTCGCCATCATCATCGCGGTTCAGCAGCTTGAAGGAAACGTTCTCTCCCCTGTTCTGCAGTCAAAGGCAATGAACCTCCACCCGGTGATTGTTCTTCTTTCCGTCACCGTCGGCAGTAATTTGTACGGAATTATCGGTGCGTTCCTGGCCGTCCCCGTTATGGCCACCATTGCGGTGTGGTTGCGATACTTTAGTGAACTTATCGATAAAGAAGTTACGACCCGAAAGAAAGCGCTAAGCAATCGTCAATATACTGAAAATGTACGACGAGACTCCGAAACAACCCCAACAATGCCCGTTACCGGTCTGCCTACCAATAAATAGGACTTAAACGGGTACCCTAATTCCCTGTGTCAGAATATCGAACTCCTGCTGCCTCCCCGAGAACTTCTTCGGGGCGCTCCAACAGCAACGACAATCGGTTCTGGGGACTGCTCTGGTGGGCTCCCCTGGCGATCATCGCTGCCTCCATGGCGACCGGCATGCTCATCAGTTCGGCCGGTGACGGAACCCTGGGCCGGTGGTACTTCATTTTCTTCGTTGCATCGTCGCTCATCACGACGCTGCTCGTCCAGGTACAAGGGCTGCTCGTCACTGTCTGTGCGCAACCCATCCTTTTCACGGTGCTCACGCCCATCTGTTCCCTCCTGGCCGGAAAGCTGAGCGGGCATTCCGAGGGCGTCGGGGTGTTTTCCAAGACCTCACTGTTGGCGAACTTCTTCCCGGTTGTCCAGCACTTCTTCGTTCTCTTCTGGACGGTCGTGATCAGCGCCATCATCGCGGTTGTGCGGTGCTGGTTGTATCGACGGCAAACCGCACGCGTCACTGCACGACGTCAAACTGCCTCATCGCGGGCACCGCGGACCGGACAACAGAAACAACGAGCTTCTACTTCTCGTGCCCACCGACCGCAAGAGTACCGCTCTGAATCGACGAGCACATCGATAGATTCGGCACGCACCGATTCTCGACGGTCCTCCTCACCGTCGCGGCGTCACCAACCGCGTTCCTATGAGACGAACCGCTCGTCACGAGTGAGCAGCCGGTATGAGGATCGATATGAGGGCTCCGATGTATCCCGTCGGCAGCATGACGCTCCGTCCCGGCCGACGCACCAAGTGGATCGCGATCGGTACCGGGATCAGTCTCCCACGTATCCGTCGAAGAAATTCACGCCGCGCACTTACCGTCCCGACGACGGCGCGTCCTCCCTTCCGCCGCGGACGACGCGGCCGCGGCATTCACGTCGGGACTAAGTGAGCTGCGCGGACCGGGCTACAGCACCCACGTTGAACCCACATAACCCACGTCGACCCCGCAAAGAAAACCCGTGGCACTCAGCGCTTTCGCATGAGCTGTCGGTTATGTCCTCGATAGCCATTAAAGTGGGGCATATGACTGCGAAACAGGATCCGACCACGTCGGGGTCACGCACCGCTCGAGGCGGACTTACCTCCCCCGAAGCCCCGTGGCCCGTCCGCATCCTCAACCGCAAAATCGGAGACTGGATTTCGAAACTCGGTTCAGTGTGGGTAGAGGGTCAGCTCACGCAGATGAAGCAGACCCGGTACTGGACGTTCCTTACCCTCCTGGACGTCGAAGCGGAGATGTCGATTGAGCTGATCGCCAAGAATCACGTCATTACGTCTCTTCCCACACCACTGTCGCATGGTGACCGGGTCATTGTTCTGGGAAAACCGAATTATTCCGTCAGTCGTGGCCAGCTGAAGCTATCCATTACCGACATCCGCCCTGTGGGGATTGGTGAACTACTCGCTCGCATCGAGCAACTACGTAAGCTCCTCGCTGCCGAAGGATTACTCGCGCCCGAGAGGAAAAAGCCACTCCCCGTTCTCCCCCAACGCATCGGGCTCATTACCGGCCGAGGCTCCGCTGCAGAACGCGACGTGATCTCTATCGCGCAAGAGCGATGGCCTGCGGTGAACATTCGGACGCTCAACCCACCAGTCCAGGGCGCCAGCGCTGTCCCTGAAGTCAAAGAGGCGCTCACCATTCTTGATCGTGATCCCACCGTCGACGTCATCATCGTGGCGCGCGGCGGCGGTTCCGTCGAAGATCTTCTTCCGTTTTCCGACGAAAGCCTCGTCCGCCATGTCAGTACGCTGAGAACACCAATCGTCAGCGCTATTGGTCACGAGACCGATAACCCCGTTCTCGACGACGTAGCCGACCTGCGGGCGGCGACTCCCACGGATGCGGCAAAACGTGTCGTGATCGATATGGCTACTGAGCTCGAGGGAATCCGTGATTGTCGGCAACGTGGGCAGCAAGCGCTCTTCCGGTGGTTGGACTATGAGCGTAATCGTCTGAATGATTTGCGCCAACGGCCCGTGATGGCTGATCCGATGACGCCGATAAACCGCCACGCGGAAGAGGTGGCGCGCGATGCATCGTCTATTAGGCGGAATATCACGCTCTTGCTGGAGCGAGCGAACGCGGAGATCGCTCACCTACGAGGGCAAGTGTCAGCATTGGGCCCGTCGGCAACGCTTGCTCGAGGATATTCCATCGTCCAAGTGCAGCGCCCGGGTGAAGAGTCCGAAGTAGCGACCTCGATTGATCAGACTCCGCCGGGGTCCCAGCTGCGAATCCGCCTCAACGACGGATCAATCGTTGCGGCCACAATGTCGACCTCACCGGCTCAATAAGCCAACCTCACACATCGCGATTAACCACACGTAACGCTTTCGAAGGAGCTATCTATGACACAGCCCGATCGCAACAACGATTCCGACTCATTCACCATCGGTTCCGGCGAATCCAACCCCCGCTTTAAACCCGTCGAAGAATTATCCTACGAGGAAGCACGCCAGGAACTCATCGAAGTCGTGCGCATTCTCGAACTTGGACAGATGAGTCTTGATGAGTCGCTTCTGTACTGGGAGCGGGGTGAGGCGTTGGCTCGGACCTGCGAAGACTACCTCGAGGGAGCCCGCCACCGCGTTGAAAAAGCCCTAAAGGACAGTGATTACGCCGAGGGTGAAGACGACTCTTCGGACGGGGCTGATTCTCCTGCAGACGGCTCTGACTTTGCTTCCTGAATAGCCTTCGCCATCGTCGAAAATTCATCGGTGCTGCCGGTGCCCGATACAGCCCATCGCACGTCTTTCTTATCCACGACCCATGCCGTGCGGACGTCATCGTCGGCGCCCTCAAACACATGCCACGTTGTTCCGTCGATGTCTTTCGTTCCTTTTTCCTCCCGGGCTTTACCGTCGAGCCCCTGGGCTACGTCGTCGACGGATGCACTCGTTTGAACAAATCGGATCCAGTCTTTGTCATGGACCCACCCGACTGAGGAGCCAGAATGGCCATTGAGGTTGATCCGAAGGGCTGAATTAGGAATCCACCCCTGGGGCGACGCGGGTATGCGAACGGGATAATCGGCGGATTGTGCCTCGCTTCGTAAGAACGTGGTGCAGTCAACGCGGGTGACTTTCCCTTCTTTCGGATTGCCCGGCTGGTAATGGCACAGGCCTGTCCCACCGATGACGACGAACATCACGATGAGCATGACTCCTAGCGAGATAATCATGTCACGGCCGTCTTGGAAAATCCTTGGCTTCTCCACCTTTTTCGTGCGCACGCGAACGATTATGGCTGTTCATCATGGGGGATCACAAAACCACCGGTCGACGTCGGCCACCAACCACCCACGACGACCACTCACTATGGGTTCCGTCTTTGGCACGCACCGCCCGCATCGCCGTGGTCACACCAACCAACAGGGAGAACCTGTGGTCACCTCCGAAAAAGTACAAGATTCACCACATTTTGCCCCTATTTGGGAGTGAGATTAATCGGCTATTGGGCACATAAGTGAAACAATGAAGATGATCAACCCCATCACTGAAGCCAAAACAGGAGGCATGTGCCACCCATGAGTGACCACAAACAAACACCACCGGACCGTAACCTCGCTATGGAACTGGTCCGCGTGACGGAAGCCGCCGCCCTTGCCTCGGGCAGGTGGGTCGGCCGCGGAAAGAAAAATGAAGGCGACGGAGCCGCTGTCGACGCCATGCGCCAGATGATCAACACCGTGGCAATGCGCGGTGTGGTGGTTATCGGCGAAGGTGAAAAAGACGAAGCCCCGATGCTCTTCAACGGTGAAGAGGTCGGAACAGGCGAAGGCCCCGATATCGACATCGCTGTCGACCCTGTTGATGGGACCACATTGATGGCTGAGGGCCGCCAGAACGCTATCTCGGTGCTCGCCGCAGCAGAGCGTGGAACCATGTATGACCCATCCGCCGTGTTCTACATGAAGAAAATCGCGGTCGGCGCGGAAGCCCGCGGTGTTGTTGACGTCAACGCCCCCGTCAAGGACAACATCCGCGCAGTGGCGCACGCCAAGGGTAAGAGGGCGTCTGACATTACCGTCGTCGTTTTGGATCGTCCCCGCCACGAGCACCTCATTCAGGAAATTCGCGACGCCGGAGCCAAGGTTCGTTTAATTCACGACGGTGACGTCGCTGGTGCTGTGGCAGCGGCCCAGGATCAGACCCAGAACAGCATCGACATCATGATGGGCGTAGGCGGAACCCCAGAAGGCATCATCACTGCTTGTGCTATGCGATGCATGGGCGGAGAGATTCAGGGTGTGCTGACCCCGCGTAATGATGAAGAGAAGCAGAAGGCCCTTGATGCTGGCCACGAACTGGGCAAGGTTCTCACGACCGAGGACCTCGTTCACTCGCAGAACTGCTTCTTCGTTGCGACCGGTGTGACCAACGGCGATATGCTCCGTGGTGTCACGTATTCACCGCGCGGTGCGATCACGCGTTCGCTGGTCATGCGGTCAAAGTCCGGCACCGTCCGCATGATTGAATCGCATCACCAGTTGACGAAGCTGGAAGAGTACTCCGTCGTCGATTACAGCTAGGACCCGTTTTCGGGTCGATGTTACGCCCGGGGATATCTATTGTTCTCCGGGCATTCACACGTACACACAAACCACGCGCTTGCCGCACGCCTCGCTGACCTATGACCTACACCACTAGGTTGCATGTGTGCCACGATCGGTCACACATCGGGGCTCCCGATAAGCCATACTTGACAGTGGCACGAATTCTGCCACGTTGCACATATCCTCATAGCACATATGAAGGTGGGACTTACATAACATGAGCGATCAAGAATACCGCATCGAACACGACACCATGGGTGAAGTTAAGGTTCCGGCCACAGCACTGTGGCGCGCGCAAACCCAACGTGCGGTCCAGAATTTCCCAGTGTCAGGCCGTGGCCTTGAACACGCACAAATCCGCGCCATGGGTCTGCTCAAGGCCGCATGTGCGCAAGTCAATCTTGACCGTGGCCTACTTTCAGAGGAAAAAGGCAAAGCCATTATCGCTGCGGCCACCGATATTGCCGACGGCAAACACGACAAAGAATTTCCTATCGACGTCTTCCAGACCGGCTCCGGTACGTCGTCGAACATGAACACCAACGAGGTTATCGCCTCCATCTGTAAGAACAACGGCGTTGAGGTTCACCCTAATGACGACGTCAACATGGGTCAGTCCTCGAACGACACCTTCCCCACCGCAACGCACGTTGCCACCACGGAAGCTGCTGTTAAGGATCTCATCCCTTCATTGACGACGCTGCACAAGTCGCTGTCGGCCAAGGCGACCGAGTGGGAAGAGGTTGTGAAGTCCGGACGCACCCACCTGATGGATGCGGTACCGGTGACCTTGGGGCAGGAGTTCTCGGGCTACGCTCGGCAGATCGAAGCTGGCATCGAACGTGTGAAGGCCACGCTGCCGCGCGTCGGTGAGCTCCCCATCGGTGGTACGGCCGTCGGAACCGGGCTGAACACCACCGAAGATTTCGGCGAAAAAGTAACCGCTGAGCTGGTGAAACTGACCGGTGTTGAGGAGCTACGTCCCTGCATTAACCACTTTGAGGCTCAGGCGAACCGCGACGGTCTCGTCGAGATGTCGGGCGCGCTGCGGAGCATCGCTGTCTCCCTCAACAAGATCGCCAACGATATCCGGTGGATGGGCTCCGGCCCGCTGACCGGCCTCGGCGAAATCCACCTTCCTGACCTCCAGCCGGGCTCGTCGATCATGCCTGGCAAGGTCAACCCGGTCATGTGTGAGACCGCTACCCAGGTTGCGTGCCAGGTCATTGGTAACGACGCCGCAATTGCCGCCGGTGGCATGCAAGGCGCCTTTGAACTGAACGTGTTTATCCCGATGATGGCGCGCAATGTTCTGGAGTCGATCCGCCTGCTGTCCAACACTGCCGTGATCTTCGCCGAAAAGATGGTGGACGGAATTGAGCCCAATGCTGAGCGCATGCGCACACTGGCGGAGTCGTCACCGTCGATCGTCACTCCGCTCAACAGCGCGATCGGTTACGAGGCTGCCGCGAAGGTTGCCAAGACCGCGCTGAAGGAGGGCAAGACTATTCGCCAAACCGTCATTGACCTCGGTTTTGTCGATGGCGAGAAGCTCACGGAGGAAGAGCTGGATAAGCGCCTCGACGTGCTTGCGATGGCGAACACGGATCGCGATAAGTAAGCGAATGCATCGCTAGTCGACTACGTCATCTAGTCGCCTACAAACACTGGGTCACCCCTTGAGGGTGGCCCTTTTTTGGCCTCAAGGTTTATAGCCTCCAGCGGCCCCGTCATGACTCAAGTCACACTTAAGAGGCTTTTGATTTCTTTCACACAATGCAGACTTATACCGACCGCAACTTTGCACTCAGTGCATAATTAGGTCTAAGGTTAGCTCTCGTGGAAAGCAATCGTAACTATCTCGATACTGAGGGAATTCATGCGCCACGGGGTCTTCGGGAACGCAAGCGCTTAGAAACCCTGTGCGCTATCGAAGATCACGCCACGCGGCTTGTCCTCGACAAAGGCTATGACAACGTCACCATCGAGGACATCGTCGACGCGGCCAACATTTCAAAACGTACGTTCTTCAACTATGTCGACTCCAAGGAAACCGCCGTCCTCGGCCACCCTGTTGTCGACCTCCCTGAGGAAGAACGGAAAGAATTCCTCGCTGCCGACCCGCAACATGTCACCGTGGCCTTAGTGGACCTCATCCTCCAGACCAGTTTCGCGTCGCGCGGCCGCAGCGACGAGTTCTCAACGCTGTTACTGAGCCGTCGGAAGCAAATCTTCCGCAACAACCCTAATATTGCAGCTCCACAATTTGGACTGACTATCCAACGCTTCCACAACATCGTGGAACTGGTCGACGAATTCTTCACCCTCCACCCGGAGCGTCGATCGCTTCCACAAACTGCTTTTCCGGGCCCAGAAAGCACCGGTGGCGTCTCTGAGGAAGCCGTCACCCTGGCAATGCTGTGCCAAGACGCCGTCCGGATCGGAACGCTCCGGTGGACCAGGCAACCCGATGGCACCAATGGGCATCGTCGCCTCCGCGATTGCTGCCTGGGCGCTTTTACCCTGTTCTACGACGTTTTAGGGGCTCCTCCCCCGGAATGTTTGGCCAGCACGCCACCGAGGGCAGCGTCGGAAAGAAAAAGCAGTGACAACATAAATCTGGACATCACTGACGACCACTCAACCAACGTCGACAAACAAACCAACAGCAAACAGAACGTCGACACGAAAAATAAAAACAACAACAACGACGACAAACGTCCCGATGAGAAATGAGAGGATGATGCACAGTGAGTAAACACAATGGCGCACACAGCGACGCCACCAGCGACAACGCTGTGAACACGTCCGGGCAGCACCTGTCCAGCCGTGTGATTACGCCGGAATCAGTGAAGGACATTGATTCGCCGGCAGATCAAACGTCACCAACCACTGAGGGAACATCCTCCGCGCCGAAGAATAAGAGCAACATTCCAGCGGTCATGGTGGCCATCATGTCCGCCATGCTGCTGGCAAGTCTGGACCAAATGTTGTTCTCGACGGCCCTTCCGACGATCGTAGGCGATCTTGGTGGCGTCGAGCACATGTCGTGGGTCATTACGTCCTACCTGCTGTGCCAGACGATTATGATGCCGATCTACGGCAAACTCGGTGATCAAATCGGCCGCAAGCCGATCTTCGTCGGCGCGATCGCTATCTTCCTCATCGGCTCGATCATCGGTGGCCTGTCACAGTCGATGGCACAGCTGATCATTGGACGCGGTATCCAAGGTCTCGGCGGTGGTGGCCTCATGATCCTCTCGCAGGCAATCATGGCCGACGTTGTTCCCCCTCGGGAACGCGGTAAATATGCGGGCTGGATGGGATCTGTTTTCGGCGTGTCCTCGGTGCTCGGACCGGTCCTTGGTGGTTGGTTCACTGATGGCCCTGGATGGCGGTGGGCGTTCTGGATTAACCTACCGGTCGGCCTTCTCGCGGTTGCTATTGCACTGTTCGCTCTCAAGCTGCCCAAGCGCGGGACAGGCTTAAAGCTTGATTACTTCGGCATCATCTTCATGGCGACAGCCGCCTCATGCCTCATCCTCTTCACGTCGTGGGGCGGAAACCAATACTCCTGGAGCTCCCCCACGATCATCGGTTTGGAGATCGGAACCGTCATTGCGGCCGCAATCTTCGTCTTCATCGAATTGCGCGCTAAAGACCCATTGATCCCCATGTCGCTATTCAAGAACCGCAACTTCAACCTGGTAACCGTCGGCGGTCTGTGCGTCGGAATCGTGATGTTCGGCGTCATGAGCTACATGCCCACCTACTTCCAGATGGTTCACAACATGAACCCGACCACCTCTGGTTTCATGATGATCTCCATGATGGTCGGATTGATGGGAACGTCCATAGGCTTGGGTAATGTTGTCACCCGGACCGGAAAGTACCGGATCTACCCGCCTATCGGCATGCTCATCGTGGTTGTTTCGTGTGTGCTTCTGCACCGGATCACCGTTGATACGTCGCTGTGGTACCTCGGTCTGTGCCTCTTCATCATGGGTGTTGGCCTGGGCATGACCATGCAGATTCTGATCTTGGTGGTCCAGAACTCCTTCCCAATCCAGAAGGTTGGCGTTGCTACAGGAAGCAACAACTTCTTCCGCCAGATTGGTTCGTCGCTCGGCTCGGCCTTGGTTGGTGGGATTTTCACCAACCGCATTACCGAGCTGGTCGCGGACCGTATGCCAGCCGCCATGGCGCAGCTTCCGCCGGAAGTGCAGCAGAAGTTCGCGCAACAGTCGAGCGGGCTCGACGCCGATAGCCTCACGCCCGAACTAGTTGGTTCGCTACCTGGTCCCCTCAAGAACATGTTCATGGGAGCCTACAACGACGCATTAACACCAGTGTTCATCGTCGTGATCCCGTTCGCCGTTCTCGCGTTCGTCTTGTTCGCTCTCGTCCGCGAAGAGAAACTGCGGAACTCGGTGTAAATACGTGATGTAAAAACAACGCTGCTATAGAACGGCCCCTTCGCGCGTCGGCACAACCCGTATTGTGTCGGCGCGCGATACTTTTTCGTCCGACGGTATTGCCCCGACCCAGGTTGTTCTACAGGAGTTTTTCGTAAATGGTGCACTGGCGGTATCGGTCCGACCAAGGACCATAATCCATCCACCCGTGACGCTGGAGTGTGCCCACTTTCCTGAACCCCGCCTTCGCGTGCAGCGCTTGAGACGCGGAGTTGTCCTCAAAAATCCACCCAGTGATGGTCCACGCACCCCACTCCTTTGCCTTCGCGGCAGAGTGCTCCAGAAGAGCAGTACCCACTCCACGTCCCGACGCAGCCGGATCAATATAAATCGAATCCTCTAAGAAACCGGTCAGAGCCGGCCGATGATAAAACGGCATGAGGGCAACCCACCCGAGAATCTCCCCCTCATCTTCCGCGACGAAGCACAGCTCAGGGATCTTCTTGTCGACGAACTCCTCCCACGTGACCGGCGAGGCTTCATATGCACCGTTGCCCGTATCCAGCCCGGCCTGGTGGATACGTGCCACGTCTGGATAATCGTCGCGCGTCATAGGGCGGATAGTTCCTGTGAACGATGCTGTCATAGCGCTCTATTGTTCCATCCCGTACAAACGTCCCGTGCACACGTCCCAGGACGCTATCGCGACGACCGCGCTGTGCGCCCCCGCACGATCCCGACAAGATTCTGTATGTCGCGGTTGTCACGGGATTGCAACCACACCATGGCCAGCTGCGACGGACGGCCATCGCTCAAGGCAACATCTTTCACCCCACGCTTATTGATCACCCTCAACAACGGGCGGGGTGCGATAACAACACCGACGTTCGCGGCAACGACCTCAAGCGCGGACCGGACGTCGGGAAGATTGACCCGGAAGTCAGGCGGCTGCGGTGCCCACATGATCTTCTCGTCCTCCAGGTCCCGCGAACTGACCTGCGGAAACAGCGCGATGGGGTTGTCCTTCGGGACTGCGACGCCGGGCTGTTCCTCGTACAGCTCAATGAGGTGGATCGATTGACCCCTCGCTTCAGCATCCTTAACGACGCCTTCCCGTCCGCGACTATCCATGCGGACGAACGCCACGTCGGCGTTCCCGTGTAGAACATACGGAAGCGGATCGTCAGTGGCAGCGGACGCAATGCGCACTCGACGATTCGTACCATGCGACGCACCACCGTGGCGGTCATCAAACCGGCGGAACCATTTGTCGGGAAGGAGTCCCGGAACGAAGGCGACCTTGAGATATTCGGTCATGAACAGATCGTAACGTACGACCCACACGCCGGGCGCGGTACGCGACTCTAATTGAAGAGCGGCAACTCAGCACTGAGAGCGTCGGGATAAGAACTGGTTATGCATTACTCTGGTGCGCATGAACGATACTCATTCACATAGTGATCACGCGTCCGGGGCGCAGCCGTCAAGTACTCGTATGAAGCCCATGACAGCGGCGAAGAAGCTGAATATTTTTCTCCCTGCCACGCCTGAGGAGTTCCAGAAGACGGCACTTACCCATGATGAATTCGTGGGTTTACAGGACAATCCGCCTCAGTGGTTGAAAGATTTGCGGGCGAATGGACCTCATCCTCGGGCGGAAGTTGCCCGGAAGCTCGGCGTCACTGCAGCAGCGTTGAAGCGCAATGACATGGATAAGCCGCTCACCACTGCCGAAATTAACGAGCTTCTTAGCGATCAACCCGAGTGGCTGCAGGAAGAGCGGAAGTCGTTGGCAGAGGAACGCGAGCGTCGTCACGCTGCCAACGAAAGCCATAAGTAATGCGTGCAGGGTGGCGCTACTAGCACCCTTTGAACTGGGGTTTTCTCTTTTCGACGAAGGATCGCACTGCCTCGTGATGGTCTTCTGTGAAGGCTAGGCGCGCTTGAGCATCCGCTTCCCTGGCGGCCGCGACCATCACAGCCTGCTCGTCTCTCACCAGGCTCTTGATTTCGCAGAACGACTTTGTTGGGCCATTCGCCAACGCTAGAGCGAATTTCGTCGCCGCCTCATCAGCTCGGTCGTCGTCGGTGACCTCGGTGACAAGCCCCAGGTCATACGCGCGCTCAGCTGTCAGCTGCTGGTCGCGACACAACAAATCCAGAGCCTTGGCAGGTCCGACGATGGACGTGAGTGTGTGGGAAAGCCCGCAATCGGAGGCCAATCCGACGCCGGCGAAGGAGCCTGTGAAAGATGCTCCCTGGGTGGCAATACGGAAGTCGCAATTCAAAGCTAAGGACCACCCTGCGCCGGCCGCTGGTCCAGAAATAGCTGCAACAACAGGGACTTTGATAGCAAGCAAGGCCTCAATCATGGGGTTGTATTCATCGACAACCTTGCCCATCCCCTGCCCAGTGGACAAGTCCTGGAGATGCTCCTTCAGGTCTTGCCCGACGCAAAAAGACTTCCCCTCAGCGGTAAGAAGCACGGCACGGACGCTCGGATCAGTGGCCGCTTCAAATTCTTCGCGGAGTCGCGTTCGAAGTGCCTTATTGATGGCGTTATATCCTTCTGGCCGCCGCAGCGTGATCACACGCACAACGCCCGAGGCAGCCTCGGCCACACTGGTTGGTTGTCCTGTTTCAACATCCAGGTTATCGACGCCCACCACGTCGCGTTCGTCCGACATAACAGCCTTTCTGGTTGCCGTAGGGAATGCGGAGCCCGCTCACCGCACCGTGGTTTCGTCGTGCCTTACTTGCCAGCGCCCTTAGCGAGGCGACGAGCAATGATTTCCTTCATGATTTCGTTCGGGCCGCCGTAGATTGGCTGCACGCGCGTATCCAGGTAATGCGTAGCAATCGGGTACTCCATCATGAAGCCGTAGCCACCATGCATTTGCAGCGCGTTGTTCACCACTTCGACCTGCAGGTCCGTGGTCCACCACTTAGCCATCGCCGCAGTCGTCTCATCCAGTTCGCCCTTGACTTTTGCCTCGATACAGGCGTCGACGAAGGACTGAGCAGCTTGGATCTTGGTGGCCATTTCGGCGAGCATCCACCCGTAGGCCTGGTGGTCAACCAGTCGTTTTCCGAACGTCTTACGGTCCTGGCTGTGCTGGTAAACGAGATCGAAAGCACGGCGTGAGGTCGCTACAGAGCCAACGGCAATCGATAGCCGCTCTTGCGCCAAGTTGTGCCTCAGGTAACCGAAACCGGCACCTTCCTCACCGAGGAGGTTCTCGGCGGGAACGGTGACGTTTTCAAAGGACAATTCCGCGGTGTCCTGCGCCTTAAGGCCGACTTTCTTCAGCGGCCCCGTCTTGGTGTACCCCTCCATACCGTCCTCAACAATGAGGAGCGAAACACCGGCGCGGCCCTTTTCAGGGTCAGTAACGGCCACGATAATTGTGAAATCTGCTTGGACACCATTGGAGATAAATGTCTTGGCACCATTCACGATGTAGTTACCGTCGGCGTCTTTCTTAGCAAGCGTGCGGATCCCTGCCAGGTCGGCTCCGGCGCCCGGCTCGGTCATAGCGATAGCCGCGATCTTCTCACCAGCACAGAGTGGACGCAGGAAGCGCTCTTTTTGTTCCTCATTGGCAAAGCGCTCGAGGTAGGGAACAACCAAGTCATTGATCGTCTGCACAGAGACAAGGACTGAACCGCAATCAGACTGAGCGAGCTCTTCCGAGAGGATGGCGTTAAAACGCCAGTCGTCCATGCCTCCACCGCCAAATTCTTCGTCGGCAGTAATTCCTAAAAGACCGATCTCACCGGCCTTTTTGTACATGTCGCGATCGCAATAGCCCTGTTCATGCCACTGGCCGACATGAGGAGTGATCTCCTTAGCGACGAAATCGCGGGCGGTTTCACGAAACATCTTGTGCTCGTCATCGAAAATCGTGCGGGGTAAGAAGTTCTTCATGGGATATGCGCTCCTTATCTGTTCTTAATGTGATTAGCAGCAGTTTTCGAGGTCTGAAGGTGACCGCGACGTGAACACTACTTTAGGTGGTAGGTCATGATTTACATGCGATCGTAACCCATGTCACAGATTTAGGAGTGCTATTTCTCAATCCTGACATGGTCAGATAAGAAGGCCGGGGGTAAAAATTACCCCCGGATTAGATTGGCCAAAATCCCACTGACCAGGCGATTTCAATTATTGATACAAATAAGTTTCTTAAATCATTGACGGATTGCTTTAGGTAAGGCTAAATTGAAGGTCGTACCGCAGCGGGATGTTCGAGAACGCTCTACCACCCGGGGACATCAGGGGTTCCCTAGGTAGGCGGAGCATCTCAGAGTGGTGCACAGTGATGAAAATCGATACTGGTTGTGCTGGTTCGATCGGCAAGGGTCATTCCTCTTCTCCCCTTCCTGATCTGCCTTCCCTCAGCGCTCGTCACCTCCTCCAGGCGCCGAGGACACCAGCACTGTCGTCGCCAATATCGACCTCCGGAATAGAAACGGCACTGTGATGGCCTCGTCAACCATCACAGTGCCGTTTCACTTATCAGAATCAGAAGTTAACGCACAGATGCGCCTGCATGCTTCATATCTTCCACAGCTTTCGCGCTGGAATCAGGGGCAACACCCGCACACAACTCCGGGAGAAGGGTGACGATGAATCCTTCCGCAATTCCATCGAGCACCGTCGCCTTCACGCAGAAATCTGTCGCAATCCCGCAGACGTCGATAGACTCGATCCCCTGCTTACGCAACCAGGGGCCTAGCCTCTCTGGTTGCCCACCGCCCGAGGCCTCATCAGTTCCTTCTAGATAACCCTCAAAACCGCTATAGGCGGCCTCATATTCGCCCTTCAGGAACCAGTAGTCGACAGATGAGACATCAAGGTTGGGGTGCGAGTCAGCTCCCGGGGTGCCAACCTTGCAGTGGACCGGCCACGTCTCAACGAAATCGGGCTCCACACTTTGCGGGGCGAAGTGCGAACCGGGGTCGATATGCCAATCCTTAGTTCCCACAATGAAGTCATACTTGGCGACAATGTCCGGGCGCTGGACATAGTCGGAGATACCCGTGGCCACGGTGTCACCACCTTCGCAGGCCAGGGCACCACCAGGGCAGAAATCATTCTGCACGTCCACAATGACTAAGCATCGGTGAGTTGGTTCAGCGTCCGCTCCGTGCGTGTGTGAGGAACTAGTCGTATCGCGCATGATTACATCAGTGTCCAATCTTCCAGACCGTCATAGAGGGGGAATTGTGCCGCTAGGGCCTCAACCCGCTGACGTAGGTCATCGCGGACCTCGTCGGACTTGCCTTGGTGGCCGCTGATCAGCGTCTCCGCGATAATGTCGGCAACTTCCCCAAATGCTTCTTGATCAAATCCGCGGGTCGCCAGGGCCGACGTTCCGATCCTGAGTCCAGAGGTGACCATGGGCGGACGCGGATCAAAGGGCACCGCATTGCGGTTCACCGTGATTCCCACATCATGGAGGGCATCCTCAGCTTCCTGGCCATTTAACGACGAATGACGCAGATCAACAAGGACGAGGTGAACATCGGTACCGCCGGTGAGGACGTCGATACCCGCCTCACCCGCATCGTCCTGAGTCAGACGGTTGGCCAAAATACGGGCTCCGGCGATGGTTCGTCGCTGACGATCCCGGAATTCCTCTGACCCCGCGATTTTCATCGCGACGGCTTTCCCAGCGATCGCGTGCATCAAAGGACCACCCTGCTGGCCTGGGAAAACAGCCGAGTTGATCTTCTTGAAGAGGTCGAGATCATTCGTCAGGATCATTCCTGAGCGAGGACCACCCAAGGTCTTATGAATCGTCGTAGAGACAACATCCGCGTGCGGAACCGGAGATGGGTGCAGACCCGCAGCCACCAACCCCGCGAAGTGAGCCATATCCACCCACAATGTGGCGCCCACCTCATCGGCGATCTCCCGGAACGCCGCGAAATCCTCATGACGTGGGTAGGCGGACCACCCGGCAATAATGACGGAGGGCTTTTCCTCCAGAGCCTGCTGGCGAACCTTCTCCATGTCGATGGTCATGGTGGTGGGGTCTACTTCATAAGCGACCGCGTTATACAGCTTTCCGGAGAAGTTGAGCTTCATCCCGTGGGTCAAGTGTCCCCCATGAGCCAGGGAGAGGCCCAGGATCGTGTCGCCCGGCTTCGCGATGGCCATCAGCACGGCCGCATTCGCCTGAGCACCAGAATGGGGCTGCACATTGGCGTACTTCGCGCCGAAAACCTTCTTGGCACGGTCCCTGGCGAGGTCCTCAATGATGTCCACATTTTCGCAGCCCCCGTAGTACCGACGCCCCGGGTATCCCTCCGCATATTTGTTCGTCAACACCGAGCCTTGGGCTTGAAGGACCGCTCGGGGAACGAAATTTTCACTCGCGATCATCTCGAGCGTGTTCCGTTGGCGGCTCAATTCGCCGGCAATGGCGTCGGCAACCTCGGGGTCGAGCTGGGATAAAGGCTGATTAAGTAGCTGATCAGGGATGTTAGCGGTTGACGGGGTCGTGCGTGATGAAGAATTACTCATGAAGGCCCTTCCTCGCTGGGGATGGCGTGATTGCAGAACTACCCCATAGCTTAATGGGAGTATCGATTATGTACCCCACTTATGAGATAGGTCATTCGGCGGGGCACAATGGAACACATGTCACGTGCGACTGAATCCAGCCCCTATCTGGAATTCAACAGACACCAATGGAAACGCTTGCGCATGTCTCAACCTCAGGTGCTGACCGAGGCCGAGGTCAGAGAGCTCCGCGGTGTGGGCGAGAACATTGCGCTGGATGAAGTGACCGAGGTTTATTTGCCGTTATCGCGTCTCATCCATCTTCAGGTGGAGGCCCATCAACGGTTGGGCCAGGCGACAGCAACGTTCTTGGGGGAAGACGTTCCCCATATTCCTTTCATCATTGGTATCGCGGGGTCCGTCGCCGTCGGCAAATCGACGACAGCTCGTTTGTTACAGAGGTTGCTTCAGCGGTGGGATTCTCATCCTAAGGTTGATCTGGTCACAACGGACGGCTTTCTTTATCCCACTGCCGAGTTAACGCGACGCGGCATTTTGGATCGAAAAGGTTATCCCGAGAGTTTTAATCGGCGTGCATTATTACGTTTTATTACCGACGTGAAAGCCGGCTCCCGTAACGTTCGCGTACCCGTGTATTCCCACGAGTTGTATGACATTGTCCCCGATACGTTTATTACTGTTGACCGGCCGGATATTTTAATTATTGAAGGGCTCAATGTTCTTCAAACAGGCCCCACGTTGATGGTGTCTGATTTCTTTGAGTTCAGCGTTTATGTCGATGCCCATCCCCGTGACATTGAACAATGGTATGTGGATCGCTTTTTGCAATTGCGACATATCTCGTTTTCCGATCCCGACGCACACTTCCACCATTTTGCCGAGCTTGACGACGACACGGCCATCCGGGAAGCCCGTGAAATCTGGCAGCGAGTCAATTTGCCGAACTTGACGGAGAATGTCTTGCCGACGCGACCTCGTGCGTCTTTGGTGCTCATGAAGGGCGAAGACCACTCTGTGCAGCGCGTTCGCATGCGGAAAGTGTGACGCGTTACCGCCCGAACCGACGGTTCCGTCGTGAAAAGTCGCGTAATGCGCGGAGAAAATCTACACGTCGAAAAGCTGGCCAATACGTGTCAGTAAACCAAATCTCCGAATAGGCCGATTGCCACAAAAGGAAACCTGACAACCGCTGTTCCCCAGACGTGCGGATAACCAAATCCGGATCAGGCTGGCCAGAAGTGTACAAGTGGTCAGAGATTCCTTGCACGGTGATTGCTTCCGCTATGTCGTCAAGAGAGAACCGCTGGTCATCCCCCAGTTCGCTGGCCTTGGACGAGGATGCCGAATCAACCTGATGAGCGCTTTCACCGTCCTTCGTCGAGGATTCCCGAAATGCCTCATGCTTCTCTTTAACCCGGTCCTCCAGCAAGGACCTCACGGCGTCAACTATTTCCTGCCGCCCACCGTAGCCAACGGCCATGTTGACGCACACCCCGGTATGGTCAGCGGTCGCTTTTTCATTCGCCGCAAGACGGTCGGTGAGAGCGTCGGGAAGAATATCGCGGTGACCCACCACACGAAGCCGTGCGTTTAACTTCGATTTCGCCAATTCATCGGACACGTCTCCGATGATTCTGCATAAAAGCTCCAGCTCAGCCTTATCGCGGTGGAGATTTTCCGTGCTCAACAAATAAATAGTGACCAGTTCAATCCCGCGTTCACCGGACCATTGGACAAGCTCACTGATTTTCTTCGCGCCGACGCGGTGGCCGTGACTCACGTCGATAAACCCAGCTTCCCGCGCCCACCGTCGGTTACCGTCGCACATGACGGCGATGTGCCGGGGTACGGACTTCCCCTCAAGTGCCCTCACCAAGCTGGCCTCGTACAACGGGTAGGTCGCCATGAGGGCAACGCGTTTACAAGCGGCACGAGCGCGTTTCCCAGCTTGACGCGCTAATGACACCAGCCGGCTTTCGGGCACGCGGCCATCATCGCAGCGGGTGTTGGGCGGAATAGTCACGCTCATATGGTACGCCTATGCGCCGTGTCCCCTCGTGTAAACGGCATGGGCGAGTTCGTCGAGCGCGCTCACCGTGGCATCCCACCCCATGCAGGCGTCGGTGATCGATTGACCATATGTCAACGCCTCTTTGCCGTGCCGACGGATCATGTCCTCATCGTGGGCCTGTTTGCCGGGGACCAGGAAGGATTCCATCATCACACCATTGATTCCCGGCTCACCCTCGGCGATCCGTTCAGCAATATCAGTAACGACGGCACGCTGGCGGATATGGTCTTTGCCAGAATTCCCGTGTGACGCGTCGATGGTCACTGCCGGGTGCAGGCCGGCTGCGGTGAGCCGGTCGGTGGCGGTGAGGACGCTCTCTGTTCCGTAATTCGGCCCAGATTCACCGCCACGGAGGATCACATGACCGTCCGTATTTCCGAGAGAGCTGATCACTCCAACGCGACCGTCGTCATCTGCTCCGACGAAATGATGGGCCGCCGACGCCGCCCGAATCGCATCAATGGCCTGCTGAGTACTGCCATCGGTGGCGTTTTTGAATCCGATAGGCATGGGCAGCGATGACGCTAATTGACGGTGTACTTGGCTCTGAACGGTCCGCGCTCCGATGGCGCCCCACGACACAGCGTCGTGGATGTAACTCGTTGCGAGCGGTTCCACAAACTCGGTCGCCGTCGGCAGGCCTAGCGAAAGGACGTCGCGGAATACTTCTCGCTCTAGAGCCAAACCCCGGGTGATATCCCCGCTCCCGTCGAGGTCGGGGTCGTTGACAAGCCCTTTCCATCCCACCGTTGTGCGAGGCTTTTCGCCATACACCCTCATGACGATTAAGAGGCGGTCGGAATAGCGTTGTGCCTGCTCAGCAAGGCGCGTGGCGTAGTCATATGCTGCATCGCGGTCGTGGATGGAACACGGGCCGACAATAACGAGTAAACGATGGTCCCGCCCGTGAATAATGTTCGCGATAGTTCGCCGGCTCGACTCGACTAGCCGACGGGCATCCGCGTCCAGCGCAATGTCGTGCCGGAGTTCCCGAGGCGACGGTAAAGGACGAACAGGCGAGACGTCGGTACGCGGAGCAGATGCGGTGGTCGCGGCGTTATGCGGTGCGATAGGCGAGGTTCCAGAAGTAGGGCGCATAAGAAAAGTAAACGATCGTAGCTAGATTCTATTTATCCGTCGTTCCGTCTGCTTTTTTCGGCCGTGATTTATGCTTCAATCGGAATTCCGGAAAACGCGAATTCGCATTGACGTCCTGTAGACCTTTTTCGGCCATGCGACGATCAATTTCTTCGGCGTCAAAGACGTCGATACCTTCTTTTTCGGCGAATGCGCGGCGTCGGTTTAAATTTTTAATTCGCTTCGTCGCCGAACGGCCAAGAATAATAACGACGACTAAAAGCGCAATGAGTATCAGAAGGCCTACCGGCGACGCTTTACCGAATTCAGGCCCCAGTGGACCGCCCTTTTCCTGCTGGGCGAGGATCCCTCCCGTAGTAACCGCCAGGTGAGTAGACATCGTAGAGAGTTTAGCCCCACCGAGAAACACCAACTCTGCTGCTACGTCGTATCCCATGATCACTGCCACTACTCCTGCTCCTTTTTCATGACCGTCCGACTAACCAAGCGACGCTTCCGCCAGCACCGAAAGGCGCAGCGGGTAAACGGCACAGCGGATTAGTCTCGGGAATAGTGTACGTCGTTGCGGCCCACCTGTGACATCACCGTCGAAAAGCGATGTCATCGACGGTGGGCGCACTATCGGCGGCGGGCGCGCTAAAACGATGCAAGCACGCTATCGCGACTGGCTAGTCGTCGTCGCCCTGGGAATACTCTTGACGAGCAGCTTCGGACACCATCCCGGGAACATTCTCCGGCTGGCGATCAGGATCGACGCCAGCAAACAGATCGTTTTCCGGGAGCGACGTGTCAACGCGGCTGGCAGCCAACTCGAATTCCTCAGTCGGCCACACTCTTCTCTGGTCCTCAGGCGAAACCGCGAACCACCGACTGTGTGGATCGATCTGTGTCGCGTGAGCGCGGAGTGCGTCGTCACGCTTGTGGAAGAAATCTGCCACATTGACTTGCGTGGTCACCCGTTCCATCAAATCCGGCCACTCATCGGCCTTGTCGACGCGGTCCTGGTACGGGCTAGGCAGTCCGCGGTTAATGAAATCGTTGTGGAGAGCAAGGAACCGGCTCTTCACGAATCCGTGGGTGTAGTACATTTTCGACACAACCCACGGCTCGCCTTTTTCTGGGTGGAAGTCCGGGTCCCCGGCGCGCAACCATGCGCGGACAGACACCGCATGGGTCTTGATGTGGTCGGGATGAGGGTATCCACCGTTCTCGTCATACGTGATCATGACGTGCGGGCGGAATTCGCGAATGACCTCAACGACTTCTGCCGTGGCTTCCTCTGTATTAGCTAATGCAAATGAGCCCTCCGGCAGCGGTGGCAGAGGGTCACCTTCGGGCAGGCCGGAGTCGACATAACCTAACCAGCGCTGCTTAATTCCCAGAATTTCGGCAGCTTTGGCCATTTCTTTCTTACGCAATTCAATCATGTTCTCGCGGACCTCGGGGCGGTCCATAGCAGGGTTAAGGATCGAGCCACGCTCGCCGCCCGTGCAGGTCAAGACCATAACTTCATTACCTTCATTGGCGTACCGGGCTAACGTCGCTGCCCCTTTACTAGATTCATCATCCGGGTGTGCGTGAATTGCTAAGAGTCGAAATCCGGTCATGACATATCCTCCGAGTTTGTTAATAAATTAATTGGGCTCATTGAGCCGCTGATAGCTGTGGTGAGCCACTGGTGTACGAGCTTAACGCGCTCACACTATCGGGTATAACCAAGATATTTGGTACCAGCAAGAAATCCACATAAGGGTTGCAAACAAAGTTGATATCCAAAGTTGATAACACGGAACGGTTTTCACCGATACCGTGTGATCACCCACTACTACCCCATGGCCAAGCTGGAACATCCATTTCTGTGACATATCACTTTTTACGTGGAATGTCCCCGGTTTTCAACTAGCGCTCCGGCGCTATCCCCTGCGGCTCTATCATCAGTAACTCCTGTCGTACTATAGGAGACATGACCGACCAGGATTCCCAGTCGCCCACAAGCCAGACCATCGAAGAACAACGTTATGGCTCATCACGGTCGGCATCGATCTCCGGCAAAGTCATCATTATCGGAGTTGTTCTCGTGCTGGTCATCAGCGGTTTATACATGTGGAATCAGTGGCGCAACGAATCCTCCCCCGACGTCTCTATTTCGTCAGCAGGTTTTGACCGCCCCAACGATTCGCTCCTGAATTTTACTGTCGACGTCACACGTGACGACGCTTCTCGCGCAGCGTATTGCATCGTGACCGCGCTGGATTACGACAAGAACGAGGTCGGGCGTCGGGAATTTGTGATCCCGTCGGGTGGCGAGAAGACCGAGCGCTTTAAGGTGGCCATTCCCACGCGTGCTCGAGCGGTCGCCGGGAAAGAATATGGGTGCTCGACGGAGATTCCGGGCTATCTCGACAACTCGGACACATAAGCCGCCGTTGCTGGCTTTGAATCCACCATCTCAGTGGTACCATGCACTGCGTTATACGAATCGAAGCATTTTATCTTCATGGAATCTTCATAGACCGCAACGATTGAGAGGCTGAATAAACATGGCTGAGGATACAAACACCCGTTGGCTAACCCAAGAAGCCTACGATCGTCTGAAGAAGGAACTCGACGATCTTAAGGCTAACCGCCCCGTCATCGCTGCCGAGATCAACGAGCGCCGCGAAGAGGGAGACCTGAAAGAGAACGGCGGTTACCACGCAGCCCGCGAGCAGCAGGGCCAAGAGGAAGCCCGCATCGCTTACCTCGAAGAACTACTCGATTCCGCAACGATCGGCGAAGCGCCCTCCCAGAGCGGTGTTGCCCTCGTCGGTTCCGTTGTCCACGTGTACTACGACGGCGATGAAGATGACACCGAAACCTTCCTCATCGGTACCCGCGGTGTTCACTCATCCAACACTGACCTGGAGACCTACTCCACCGACGCCCCGCTCGGCGCGGCTATCGTCGGAGCGAAAGAGGGAGAAACTCGCGAATACCAGACTCCCAATGGTTCGACGGTATCAGTCACGATCGTTAAGGCAGAGCCGTACGACGAGTCGAAGAAATAATTCTTTACCGCGCCTTTAACAGCGACGCGAAAAGCCCTCCGTGAATGCTTACGGAGGGCTTTCTTATTGCCAGAGCAGTGGGCGGATTCTCGACGTGTCTGGCGTCTCGATATCAAAAATGCCGGCCAACAAACGATGCTGGCCGGCGGATCCCTACCACGAAGAACTGCGGTGAGATCAATGATCTTGCGCTAGTTCCTGTTCGCGTACGACAGCAGACGGAGGATTTCGGTGTAGAGCCAGACCAGCGTCACGGCCAACCCGAGGGCAACGCCCCACGCCATCTTCGACGGTGCACCTGCACGGACCAGTTGATCCGCGGTGTCAAAGTCCTGCAGGAAGCTCAGCGCAGCCAAGCCGATGCACAGAAGCGAGAAACCAATGGCTAGCGGGCCACCGTCGGTAAGAGGGTTATGACCGGTGAAGACCGCGAGAAGCATGTTGCCCAACGCCAGAACGAGCACGCCGACGAGCACGCCCAACATGATGCGGTTGAACTTCGGGGTGACGCGGATGGCACCGGTCCGGTAAACGATCAGCATCCCGATAAACACGCCGATGGTGCCCAAAACTGCTTGACCGATGATGGTGCCGGCATTTGCGCCACTGACCATGACGTTCGCGAAAACGCTGGTCAGCCCACCAACGAAGAGGCCTTCGAAAGCGGCATAAAGAAGGGTAACGACGGGGGAGCCGAACTTTTTACCGAACGTCGACACCATGACCATGATGAGTCCGCCGATCGCGCCAACCATGGTCAGCAGGCTGGAGACCTGGGGGTTCGACAGGGACAGCATGTAGTTAATGACGGCGCCGACGATAATGACCCCTAGCGTAATGCTGGTCTTGACGATAACGTCGTCAATGGTCATTCCGCGCTCTGCAGTTGTGCCCTGGGCCTGCTGCTGCATGGTCTGTTGACCGAACTGCTGGGCACCAGCCATCGATGCACCCCGCTGGCCGAACTGCTGGGCGTCTTGGCCTTGGCCGAATACGTACTCGCCCTGACCGGAACGGGCTTCACGCTTCCGTTCCTCCGTCAGGGAGCTGAAGTATGGATTTGAACTACGCACGGGGGGTAAATCCTTTCATCGTGCACTTAACTCATTAAGCGTCATCGTGGTGACCACTATAGGTGATCACCATGTTTGCGTTAACTGTCTTCGTCACTACGCGGTATCTCAGAGCCGGGCTGAACTCAACTGATGAGGCTCGGCTGGCACCTGCGTTGTCGAAGACAGATACAACGGCTCGTCGTTAAGAGTAACGGACAAAGTAGAAGGTTTGTTCCCGCCCCCTCCACATGACAGGAAGTCTCGACCCGCTTAAACGAAGAAATCGATGTGACACCCATAACGGATCACAGCGAGAAAACGATGTATCGTACAGTGCTTTAGCCGTCGCACATCCGCTTACACAGCAAGCGATAACAAACGGTGGCATTTACAATACATCCGACGACAATTACGAAACCACACCAACAATTTAAGGAAACGAAAACACTATGCGCTTTTCCTGCTCCACCGTCGCACTCAGTTCCGCTGTCGTTGCCACGACGCTAGCTCTGACTGGCTGCTCTCACGACAACTCATCGTCGTCAACATCAACATCGCTCGTGACGTCGTCAGTGACGACGTCACCGTCGTCGTCCTCACCTTCTCCGTCACCATCCTCTGAGTCTCCCTCCTCTGAGTCTCCCTCCTCTGAGTCTCCCTCCTCTGAGTCTCCCTCCTCTGAAGAGCCGAAGAGCACGGACAATCCCGACGATAAAGACAAGGCTGCCAAAGAGAACGATCGCAAAGACGAGAACAAAGACAAGAAGGACAATAAAGACGGGGATAAGGATAAGGACAAAGAGAACAAGAAGCAGGCAGATAACAAGCCGAACAACAACAAACCGGCCGACAACAAGCCAAAAGACAATCCCGCCCCACCTACTGCACCAGTCCCGGCGCCTAATAACGACGGTGGCAACCAGCAAACTGAGGCGCAAAACCAGCAGCCCAGCAAAGAAGAAACACAGCCCAGCGAGACTTACCAGTTGCAACCGTGGGAAAACTTCACCGTAAAGCACCCGGTCGTGGAAAACTCACCGTGTGGTCCGGAACTTGATCGCGGTGCCACCGGACAAACAGAGCAAGGAAAGCCACTGCGGTGCTCAGACAGCACGAACCCCAAGTGGGTTCCCTGGCGATAACACCATCCGGGAGAACTGACCGGTAAAACGTCTGTAAAAACGTGAATCAGCCGGTATGAATTATCGCTGAGGGGTTGGTGTCCGACATGGGGTTAATATATAATATACATGTCGCCATCGAAATCGTTGAACCTGTATCAGCCGGGAAAACGTGCGGTGGTGTGCCCATCTCTCTGAAAGGACACCGTAATGAAGAATACAAAAGCTATCCTCGGAAGTCTGGCGCTCGCAGGTGCACTCACCGTCGGAGCCCCGGCTGCACAGGCGGCAGAAGCTCCCTCAACCCCCGCCGCAACTGCAACGGCCCAGGATGAATCCGCAGCCTCCGCCACGGATCAGCAAAAGGAATCCGCGACGGATGGCTCTGACAAGGATAGCGCTGAGCACAAGGCTTACGTTGCCAAGTGCACGCTCAGCACACTCGGTGGAGCGCTTACCGGCATCTTGACCGGCGCTACTGCTGGCACCATCTTCGGCCCCGGCGTCGGCAACATTGTTGGAGCAGTGATCGGTGGCCTCGGTGGAGGCATCACCGGTGGTCTAACAGGCTGCCTGCCCGCTGAGAACAGCGCAGCCAAGTAAAATCTAGGTCCCGGCCAAATAAGACCGATTCCATACCGCCCCGATGTGGGCGGTTTTTTATTTTTGAAGACGTTTTCTTATCTTCGTTTTTGTGGCGTTAGAAAGGTACACACTTCTGGAGACAGGGATAAACAGCATTCCAACTACGATCCATTTGGTTAGCGGGTATCCATCTTTAATACACCCATCACCCAGGGAATGATGTATCAACTCTTTTTGCCAATACTCAGCCTTTGTGACTGGCGATTTCTGTTAGGAGCGGGGTTCGTCGCGATTCAACATTGCCGGTCCGAAGGTAGCTTCAGCCCCGCCGAAAATCGATACGCGCCACCTTGCATTACCGTCCGAAAATATGAGCCCGAGTTCGTTTGCCAACGGCCTATTAGCCACCGCAAGACACGCCGGGCCATGAACGGGGGGGAAGAATTGCCGGACAGCCATACCCCCATTCGGCGGCCGAAATATTCCCTATACCCCAGTACTGTCGCCTCGAACACGAGCTCGCCTGCGCATTCACATCTAGAACAGTACAAGTGAAGCGCTGATACGACGGAAAAGACGTAAAGCTGACATTTTCCCAGCTAACGCCGTGACTTTCCCGGGCCAATATAGAGTTGCCAGGCTGATCCACTGCCCCCCACCCCTGGCATATAGCTGAAGAACTCGGTGAGTTTATCAACCTAATTCAGGTGTGGACAACGCAAAAAGGAACACCTAATCATGCACAAACAACGTCAAGGCATCGCCCTCGCCTTGCTGCTCACAGTGCTACCGCTTTCGGCTTGTACCGACAACGCCGGAAACGGCACAAAGTCATCTTCCGTAGCGACAGCGACATTAACCAGCACGACATCCTCCTCGTCCAGCAGCGCACCATCCCAACCAACGCAACCCGAAACTACTGCTGCTAATCCGTCGGCTGAACCAACAGAGCAACCTGCCGTCACACAAACTCAACCTCAATCTGATGGCGTCATTGGCTACACCGGGGCACCAGGGTTTGATCACCCACATCTTCTCAACAAGACAATTAGCAGCTGCGGAAATCCCCAACTACACGAAACCGGAACCACATTTTTCACCGACGGGACCTCAGGGTGGACGCAGCACTGTGCCACCCAAATGACATCTCGATCAAATCAATACCAGGTAACCCAACAAAGAATGGAAACCCCATCGACTCCAACCTTTAACCCCGATAGCGGCGACGGTTACGGACCCAATCAAACGCTTCCGCCATTGTGCGAGCGAATTCCCGACGCCGAACAGTGCCAATAACTTCTAAAAATCCTCAGAAAGGACCATCCCAATGACCGCTCCCAATTCCAACGAGAACAACCAAAACCCCCGAGTCGTCTATGTCAAAGAACCCAAGAAACCCTGGTACAAGCGGATCGGATGCATGGTTTCACTGGCAATCCTCGCAATTATTGTCATCATCATCCTGGCAATCAGCTTCGCTGCTAAACAAGTACAAGACGACGCAGACACCGAACACGCCATCACGTACTCCATCACCGGAGATGCAACTGACGCCATCGCCACCTACAGCACCTGTGACACAGAACAAGCCCAAGACACCGGCATTGCTGCTGGATGGAGTAAAGACGTCAATGTCAAAGGCTATTTCGGCGCCACACTCACCGCGACGAATGGCGCTCAAAGCGATGGAACCATCACGTGCACTATCTCAGTGAAAGGCAAACAACTTGCCACGAATACAGCAACCGGTGCCGCTGCCACAGCGTCATACAACGTATCCAGCCAGGACATGAAAGACGCCGATAAATAGGCTCATTTAATACGGTTTAATCCCACCCGGTCGATGGCGCTCTCAATGACGGGTGTGGGTTTACCCGCCGAATACCAGGGTGATAATTGGGCAACGGATACGCGCTAATCAATTCTAGGATGATCTCACCTCGGCGGGCCTGACCATCATTTTCCTATTTCAGATGCCGTCACAATGTAGTCACGACGGTTGCGCCCCCGTCCTCTTCTGAACTACGCAAACAGTAAAGAGGGTTTTGTGCCCCCAATGGGATTCGAATCCACGCGTTCAACCACCTTGCCCATTACAAGCAACCGGGTCCCGAGCCCCAGACCATGTCCTTTATCCGGAATCAACATAGAAAACGGGCGGAATAGCACTCGTACCGAGGTGCTAATTCTTCACGATCGATTCCACGTTCCGTCCCCATATGAACCACACAATCGGTCCCAGGATGGGGAAGCAGAATGTAACAACAATCCAGATTATTTTTCCGAAAACGGTATAGCGGCTCGATGACACGATTGAAACCAGAGCGCCAATAAAAATCACGAGCGGGATCGCAATGAGCGCTACCACCCCGATTAACAGCACCACTGATCCCCAGTCGTCATTAGCGGCGGCCACGGCGGCTAAATAAAATCCGAAAATAATTAAGCCCCTTTTCCTAAGACACCCAAATCACTCGACCATAGCTAACCTAAACGGTCGGGTCCCAGACTATCCGAGGTTACGGAGCGACGACAGTGGGATGAGGATTATATGTCTAGTTCTTGCGCTTAACTAGATTGAGGCATTCTTCTGACCTAATGGAACCCGAGACACGCCTACTGACCTTCCCCCTGGTCAGGCTATGGCCGACCTATTTCAGATGTAGTCAAAATGTAGTCACGTCGACCAAAAAGCGTGATTCAACAAACAAAAACCACCCTCTAAACTGCACATACAGTAAAGAGAGTGGTGTGCCCCCAGTGGGATTCGAACCCACACTGAATGGATTTTAAGTCCACTGCCTCTGCCAATTGGGCTATAGGGGCACTGCCATTGACAGCACACCGAACCACGCCGGTGAGCACAACAGCGAGCCTCATCTTACCGCGTTACCCCACAGACACAGAATCCCGTGGTCACGCCTCAAAAGACACTCGCTGCCTGGCTAATCCTGCAATAATCCCGTCCAAAATATCCTTCTCACTCACGGTGATCTGTTCGATGCCAGCCTTAGCGCGGAAGAACTCCACGATCGCGTCAATAATCAGCGTTCCCCCACCGATAACATCGGCACGACCAGGCAAAATCTGAGGCCGGGCCTTCCTCTGCTCCACGGTTTCCACACGAACCTTCGCCGTCGTCGCGAGAATATCGTCCGAGTCAAGCGTCGAAAGATGAATCTTTTCTGGCAAGTATTCAGGCAAGTCCTGAACCACTGCCGAGACCGTCGTAAAGGTACCCGCACAACCAACAACTGTCGCGACCTCAGCAAGAGGCAACTTTTCCGCAGCCTCACGCAGGTTCTTATCGACGACCTCCCGCGCTGCCGCGCACTCCGCCTCCGTCGGAGGATCCGTGTGCAAAAAGCGCTCCGACAACCGGACGCTGCCCATCTGGGTCGACACGGCCCCCACAACGTCCCCGGCCTTGTCCCCCACGACGAACTCAGTTGAACCACCACCGACGTCAATAACAACGACGGGCCCCTCGGCCTCCACATCCATTGTCGCGCCGAGATAAGACAGTCGCGCTTCTTCCGTCCCCTCGATGACTTCCGCAACCGCCCCCGGCACAACCCGACCGAGCTCGGTCTTCGTCATGGCGAAGAAATCATCCCGGTTCGACGCATCCCGCGTTGCCGACGTCGCGACCATACGGACAACACTCACGCCATGATCGAGCATCATGTCAACGTATCCGTGCAGCGCAACCCGCGTCCGCTCGATCGCAGCTGGCGACAACTGCCCAGAACTATCAACGCCCTCACCAAGACGAACAATCGTATTCTTCCGGGTAACCTCGCGCACAGCATTCCCAGACCGTGCATCGACGTCGGTAATGAGAAGGCGGATGGAATTGGTACCACAATCCACGGCAGCCAAAGAGAGCGTGCTGGGGGCCTCGTTCAGAGCATTGTTCGATTCCGCAGAATGAGCCTCGAGAGTCGAATCGGTAGCCGTGGCCAGGCTAATCCCCAGTTCCTCAACCGTCGGCCATTGATCCGGAAGAACAGTTCCGCGCAGCTCAGGGTTGTGGGCCAGCGCCAAAGCGACGGTCTCAGTTCCCAGGCGAACGGTATCCGGCCCCTCCGCTAGAGCGTAAGCCATGAGAACGTGTAGGCACTTCACCCGATCGGGCATACCGCCGCCGGAAAAAGAGGTTCCCAAATCCTCAATGCTGTTGCGGACACTCAGGTAGTGTTCGTGCGCGGCCTGGTAATCGGCAGCCAGCGCTTCATCGGTTTCCAGCCGTTCAGTCATCCATTTCATGACTCCGGCGACTTCGAGTCGCGACGCCTCTGCCGTCAGACGCGGGTCGGTCAGGTAATACAGGGTCGGAAAAGGGGTACCATCGTCGAGCCGGGGGGCCGTCGTCACCACAGCCGGCTGACCATCTGGAGCGTGATACGCCACCTCGAGGGCACCGCGCGGACGCCGCCCTAGTTGGTCGGTCATGATGGCCATATCTTCGTCGGACACTCCGGAGAAACTCGTCATGTCCACTTATTTTAATTCTCCCCCAGACCGGACCTAATCCCCAGGCCGAAACGAATTCCTCGGCCGGACCTAATTGCCGGGCTGAAACTGATTCCCGTTCGCCGGTGCCGGCGCTTGACGGTTCGGATCCGGATCATTCACCGTCGGCACGCCCAATGATGGTGCTTCATCCTCGTGCTGCTCTTTATCCGACGGCTTCTCGCGGACCGAGCTCCACAACTGCGTGTACCAGGGATCCTGCTGTTCGTCTTTCTTTGAATCCGATTCCTCGGGAGTGCCCGTCGTAATCGAAGGATCAATAATCCGCCAGGAGGTCTCCCCCCGCTCGACCATGCCTAGTCGCAGCCGAGCCTGCTCTTTGACGAAATCGTCGTCGTTATACAAATCCAGCTGTTTTTGCAGCTCAGCCTTCTCTTCTTCCTGGTGAGCTATATCGATATGAAGTTGTTGCAACTCACTACGTTGCTGAAAGTATGACTTCAGTGGCGGGGCAATAGTCATCGTCATCGCCACCACAAGACAGGCCAAAATAATCAGCCGCACCGCGGACTGTTGACTCGGAACAGTCAACACCCACTGTTTACGGCTCCCGCCGAAGCGGAATTCCCGCAATCGGCGTTGCGCACGACGCCGACGCGACTGGCGCATCGGCTTAGGCAACGTGCCCTTACGTTCCGACGCGGTATCCGACTCAACACCAGCGTCGGAATCGGACACAGTGACACCCTCATCAGGTTTGCCGGCCTGCTGGCCATTCATGCGATGGTCGGCAGCCGTTGACGCAGCAGTAGCGCTATCGACGTGATCGCGCTCTCCCCCTGCTGCGAGAGAATCCGATCCTGCCGGCGATCCTGATTCAGGTGAACGTGCCATAGGCTGTGATCTTAGCCGTTAAAGCGCGGGAAAGCTGAGCGCCCAGCGTAAACGGCAGCGTCGCCCAAGAATTCCTCGATACGCAGCAACTGGTTGTACTTCGCAACACGCTCAGAGCGAGCCGGAGCACCGCTCTTAATCTGGCCACAGCTGTAAGCAACCGAGAGGTCAGCGATGGTCGTGTCCTCGGTCTCACCGGAACGGTGGGACATCATGCAGCGGTAGTTGTTGTTCTGAGCCAGCTGCACAGCGTCGGCAGTCTCAGAGAGGGAACCGATCTGGTTAACCTTAACCAGCAGGGCGTTCGCAGCCTTCTTCTCGATGCCTTCCTTCAGGCGTGCCGGGTTGGTGACGAAGAAGTCGTCACCAACAATCTGGACCTTGTCGCCGATCTCAGCGGTGAGCTTGGTGTAGCCTTCCCAGTCGTCTTCCTGCAGCGGGTCCTCGATGGACACGATCGGGTAGTTCTCGACGAGCTCCTCGTAGACCTTGACCATGTCCTCGGCGCTGTGCTCGCCGCCCTCGAAGTTGTAGACGCCCTTGTCCTTGTCGTAGAACTCGGAAGATGCAGCGTCCAGAGCGAAAGCGATGTCCTCGCCGAGCTTGTAGCCGGCCTTCTTCACAGCCTCAGCAATGAGGTCCAGAGCTTCCTTGGTGGAATCAACCGACGGAGCGAAGCCACCCTCGTCGCCAAGACCCGTGGACAGGCCCTTGGACTTAATGACGGACTTCAAGTTGTGGTAAACCTCCGCACCCATGCGGAGAGCCTCTCGGAAGGAATCTGCACCAATCGGAGCAATCATGAATTCCTGAACATCGACGCCGGAGTCCGCGTGGGCACCACCGTTGACGATGTTCATCATCGGTACGGGGAGTACGTGAGCGTTTGGGCCGCCAAGGTAGCGGAACAACTCAAGGTTGGCGGAGCTGGCAGCGGCCTTCGCCGTTGCCAAGGAGACACCGAGGATCGCGTTCGCGCCCAGGTTGGACTTGTTGTCCGACCCGTCAAGATCCAACATCACCTTGTCGACGAGGCGCTGGTCGTCAGCTTCAAGACCGGTCACTGCCGGAGCGATCTTTTCATTGACGTTCTCGACGGCCTGACGAACGCCCTTGCCCAGGTAGCGGTCGCCACCATCGCGGAGTTCGTGAGCCTCGTGAACACCGGTGGAAGCACCGGACGGAACGCCTGCACGGCCGAACGAAGCGTCGTCAAGAAGAACCTCAACCTCAACGGTCGGGTTGCCGCGTGAGTCTAGAATCTCGCGAGCTTGAACATCGATAATCTGAGCCACAATGGCCTCCTGTTTATTCGACTACAACCTATCTAATCAGGGCCCCGCGCAATCAACTGACGCCACCGGTAACGCTGTGACTAGCACAGCACATGATGGCGAGGACGCAGCGTGACCTACGCCTTCTATTGTGGCACGATCCCGAAACAATGGCATCCATGATGAAGGTCACTCCATTATGACGGTTACCCTACAAACCGGGCACAAAACAACAATTATCCTGCATAAATGGATATTTATAAACGTAAACGGACATTTTGGCGGGCTGGACTGTGTCCAAGAACACGCCCGTAAACGGCTCTCAGGGTCGCACACACAATGTATTCGACGTAGCGCGACCACCACGATCTGCGTAGCGCCAGGCCTTATGCCGGCTTCTGCTGGAGCGAATAATTGGCAGCAGCTCGCCGCACATCCTCCACATACTGCGCCGAGTTATTGTAGGAGCGCACAGCCGATTTCCAGCCGTCCGCCGTCGATAAGTCACGGTCAAAATCGCACAAAAGATTCACTGCCGCGACTGCAGCATCATCAATATTGTCGGGATCCGCTTTCCCATCCGCATTGGCATCAACCCCATACTTCTCCCACGACTGCGGAATGAACTGCAAGGGGCCCATCGCCCGGTCCTTTTCTTTATCGCCGTCCAGTTCGCCATTGTCGGTATCGGGCAGGTTCTCCAACCCGGGAGCACCGTCCAGCTGAACGCCACGGATATGCGGCTTCACATCGCCATTGGAATCAATCGACACCGAATCAAAATGATGTCCGTTATAGGTGCCGTGGCGAGTTTCTACCCATCCCAAACCCGCGAGGGTCGTCCAATCCAGATGACACCCCGGTTTCGAATGACGGGCCACCACATTCGCATTCGCATAAGCGCTCAAGGCTTCAACAGAAATACCGGTTTTCTTCGATATCGGCTCCGCCCAGGTCCGAAACTCTTCCGACGTGCGCGTGTGTTTGGACGTATCGACTGCCGGAGCCGCAACTCCATTCGGCGGCGGAACGTCCGACGGAATCGGCTTCCGCATCGACGAACTATCGGTATGGACGTGGGATACCAACCAACCAATAGCGACGATGACCAGCGCCAACACCGCGAAAACAGCAATGAGGGTACGTGCAGATTTCATAACCCAGAACACAGACTCCGATTCGGTGAGATGACGGCGTTACAACGACGAACCGGGGTCCCCGTGAGAAGCCGGAGCCGACCACGATTCGTTGGCAGCCGACTGCTCACGTCGTTTCCCTTCCTCCCACAAACGATTCTGCTCATCCAGGCCAACTGGACGCTCGGTCTCCTCGAACAGATAGGGAGCGCGCGTCCGCATCTTATGAACAAACGACGCCGCGACATGCCCAATATCGAAAGCGCCGCGTCGGTTAGCTATCTCCGCATGGAACAGAACCTGCAAGAAAATATCCGACAGCTCATCGCACAGCCGCTTTTCCGACGCCAGATCCCCGGCCTGCCACGTATCGATGGACTGGGCTAACTCCTCAACTTCCTCACGCAGATAGGCAAGCAGAGACTGGTGGCTTTGGCTCTGCTCCCACTCCCCTTGGCGCAACGCACGCGACATCACCGCAATGGCCTCTTCGATCTCATTGAGAACAGCCTCGGGGATCTCGCTCTGGCTCGGACTGGAAGCGCCACCCGATTCGGTGGTTTCGTCGACGCCACCAGTGTTTTCGTCGTCAGCGTTTTCGGTATCGGCACTATCACCAACGACAGCGGTCCCGTGAATCACGCCATCGCCGGCACTCCCTGCGCCATCCTGGACTCCCCCATTGCGCTGCTCAGAGGGGTAATCGGACTCCCCAGCCGACGAACCCTCTGCATACGCTTCTTCCGACGCCTCCGCACCATCCGTCAACTGCGGAATTGCTTTCAACGCGAAGTCATAATCTGGATACTTCGGCGGATTCTCCGCATCCATCCCCTCAAGCTCGCCTGAAGCACCAGAGCTCAGCGCATTATTCTGCGAGCCCGACGCCAGAGCGCGGTCTGGCCGTCGTTGGAAATACAAGGAGGGCGCTACTAACAGCTGATCACCACTGTGGAGCCTCTCGCGCACCCATTCGTTATAGGGATCGGTGGTGATCAAAGTGTCGGTATCATCCACCACATGGCCGCCTAGATCGGCAATCACCCAACGGATGCGGACTGGGACTTCTTCGGTGTAGCACACGTCATTGCCCACCAGAGACACAGCGTCGACGGGCAGCATGCCGGGAAAACGGGGATCGAGGACAATGACAGACATGGCTATATATTAACGGACCTTACTTTTAGTGGAATTCTTTTGGTGACTCTTGCCCCCAGTAGTGTCCGGCTGCACACCAGAAGCAACCTCCCGGCGCGGCTTACCCAGCAGCGACGTCATCACGTCCGCACACCACTGCAACAATTCCTCATCTTTGACGGCTTGAGCCCGAATGCCCCGCCCTTTCTTGGGAGCTGGGACCACAACATTATGGGTTGTGGCACGGTATTGCGCGCCGGGGTACAGCCGGCCCAAACGCACTCGCCCTGAATCGGGCAGTTCAATCGGCGAAAACGAAATAGCGGCCTTGTTCGCGCCAGTTGCCACAACATCGGTCACGCCACATTCGCGGCAGACCATGCGTAACCGGGCGACGGCGAGCAGCCGGTCAATTTCCTGTGGCGGCTGGCCGTACCTGTCCACTAATTCCGCGCGGACATTCTGCAACGCCTCTTCATTCTTCGCTTGGGCAAGGTCCCGGTACGCGGCCAAACGTAGCCGTTCAGAGGCGATATAACTCGTGGGAATATGTGCATCGACGTTGATATCAATGCGCGTTTCCTTGTTTTCCTTATCGCTTCCATCGATCGGCTTGCCGTCGGCCATCGCCTTGAATGCCTCGACGGCTTCACCAACAAGGCGGACATAGAGGTCAAAGCCGACACCAGCGATGTGACCCGACTGCTCAGCGCCCAAAACATTGCCGGCACCGCGCATTTCAAGATCTTTCATGGCGACGGCCATCCCGGCGCCAAGATCATTGTTCTGCGCAATCGTCGATAAACGGTCGTAGGACGTTTCGGTCAATGTTTGCGACGGAGGGTACAAGAAATAGGCGTATCCGCGTTCGCGCGACCGGCCAACGCGGCCACGAAGCTGGTGCAACTGGGCCAAGCCCATGTGGTGAGCATTCTCGACGATCAGCGTGTTGGCATTCGAAATATCCAATCCTGTTTCGACGATCGTCGTGCAGACCAACACGTCGTACTCGCGGTCCCAGAACCCTTCGACGGTGTTCTCCAGCTGATCCTCATTCATCTGGCCGTGCGCCACGACCACGCGCGCTTCCGGAACAAGCTCACGAATATGCTGCGCGACCTGCTCAATCGAACGCACACGGTTGTGCACATAAAACACCTGGCCATCGCGCAACAATTCCCGACGAATAGCCGCCGCGATCTGCTTATCCTCTTGCACACCGACGTAGGTCAACACGGGGTGGCGATCTTCCGGAGGGGTGAGGATCGTCGACATATCGCGAATTCCCGCCATCGACATCTCCAGCGTGCGGGGAATAGGCGTCGCGGACATCGTCAACATGTCAACGTGGGACCGCAGCGCCTTGATGTGCTCCTTGTGCTCCACACCGAAACGCTGCTCCTCGTCGACAATAACGAGCCCCAAGTTCTTCCACTGCACCCCAGTCTGCAGCAAACGGTGAGTACCAATTACGATGTCGACCTGCCCCTCAGCCAGCCCGGTCAGGACTTCGCGGGCCTGCTTCGGCGTGGTGAAGCGGGACAGCTGGCGGATCGTGATGGGGAAACCTTCCATGCGCTCGCTGAAGGTTGCGAAATGCTGCTGCGCCAGCAACGTCGTGGGAACAAGGAGAACCACCTGTTTGCCGTCCTGCACGGCCTTGAATGCGGCACGGACGGCGACCTCGGTCTTGCCGTATCCCACGTCGCCGACAATCACGCGGTCCATGGGGACGGGCTTCTCCATATCCTCCTTGACCGCTTCGATGGCGTTGTACTGGTCTTCCGTCTCCGTGAACGGGAAGTTGTCCTCCATCTCCCGCTGCCACGGGGTGTCCGGCGAGAACGCGTACCCCGGCGCGGCTTGGCGCTTCGCATACAGCTGCACAAGGTCGGCGGCGATATCACGAACCGCGGCGCGAGCTTTCTTCTTGGTGTTCTTCCAATCGGATCCGCCCATTTTTGACAGGGACGGGTTCTCACCGCCGACATACCGCGAGAGCAAATCCAGACTGTCCATGGGGACATAGAGGTGGTCGGCTGCACCGCCTCGCTTCGACGGGGCATATTCCAGAACCATGTATTCCCGACGGGTCGCATCAGCACCCTTGCCGACGGTGCGCTCCTGCATTTTCACGAATCGGCCGATGCCATGAGTCTCGTGGACGACGAGATCGCCCGGGTTGAGCGAGAGCGGGTCGACGCGGTTGCGTTTGCGCCGTGGCCGACGACGCCCATCGCCATAAGCAGCGATGCGGTTGCCGGTGAAATCGGTTTCAGCGACGACAAGCAAGGGGCGGGAGTTATCGACATGCGGGATAACTAAGCCCCCGTGCAGCACTGCCCGAATGACTGTGGCTTTACCCGGCGCGGGCGGATTGTGGGGATCCGCATCGGGAGTCACACCGATGCCGGCTTCACGGAAACGACCGCTCATACGTTGCGCAGAGGCGGGGGTGAGTGCCGTAAACACGAGCCGGCCACCGTGCGCCACGTGGTCGTGAAGCTCCGCCATCGCTTTCTCTACGTCGCCCGGTTTCCCCTTAGGCTGAGGCCCGGTGGAGAAATCCAGCTCGAGGGTGGACGATGTCTCCGCGCTGCCCAAGAACCCCGGAGGAGCACACGTCCACCAGGACAAACCGTGGTGTTCCGCTGTCTTCTCCATGGCGCCCAGGGAGCGATACGCACTCTGGTCCACGTTCAGATCATCGTTGCCGTCCTCGGCTTCCGCCAGTGCGGCGGTGTCAATCGGTGACTCCGCCCCCATCGCGGCAGCCTCCCACCCGGCTTTGACAAACTCTTTGCCGGTGGCAATCAAGTCGTCGGCCCGGCGCTGCACTTTCTCCGGCGACATCACTAACACCGTCGTCGTCACTGACGGATCCGCCGCGGCCACTTCCTCAGGAAGCGTCACCATCGGACCGTCGAAAAGCACCGGAATGAGGGACTCCATCCCCTCAACGGCGACACCTTCGCTGATCTTCGTCAACGCGTCCGCCAGCGTGGCATTCGACGCGTGTGTGCGTGCCATTTTTTCAGCGCGGGCGCGGACGGCGTCGTCGATAAGAAGCTCACGACACGGGTACACAGGGACGACGCCTGGATCAAAATTTTCAATTGTTCGCTGATCACCCACCGAAAAAGCGCGCAAATCGGAAATCTCGTCACCCCACAACTCGGCGCGCACCGGGAGTTCAGCGGTGGAGGGGAAAATATCCACCACACCACCGCGGACGGCGAATTCCCCTCTCTTGCCGACGAGATCCACGTGCTGATACCCCATCTCCGCTAAACGAGTGGCGATTCCCGTGACATCGGTGTCTTCCGCGAGGATGATCGGTTCGCGCTCCCCCAAGCCCTTCATGATGGGCTGAATAAAAGACCGCGCCGGGGCAACGACAACACGAATTGGCTGCTCACCGGGGACGTCATGGGGGTGAGCAAGACGGCGGAGGATCTTTAACCGAGAACCCACTGTTTCCGAACCAGGGGACAACCGCTCATGCGGGAGCGTCTCCCAAGCCGGGAACATGGCGACGGCATCGCCCAACATGTCGCGCAATTCTGCGGTGAGATCCTGGGCTTCGCGGCTGGTCGCGGTCACGATGACAACGACAGATTTTTCGGCGATTGCCCTGGCTACCCATGACCGTGCCTCGTCGATGGCTGAGATGTGCAGCCGTGGCTCCCCCACCGAGGCCAGGACTCCTTGGAGTTTCGGCGATTGCAACGCCAACTGCACCACCCCAGCCAAGGGTGGCCATCCCATTCCTTCCGACGCGTCCTTTCCTTCAGGTTTGCGGACTGCCGCACGAGCAGCGTCGGACACGGACGCATCGGATGAGGGCATGGGAGTCTGTGCAGAGGTGTGCGTCATGAGGCTGATTGTAATGGGGAGCCTTGCGGAGGAGTGTCGCGGATACTAGTCGTCGGCCTCGTCCGAATCCTGGCCCTCTGAGGTGGACGAACCGGACTGCTCCGCGTCCCGCTGCTGTTGTCTGTACACCTCGGCCGGGTCGGCATCCTTACCAGCACCCAGCCTGACACCTTGCTGGCCGGCTTCTCCCTCGACGTCCTCATGGAGGATCGGGTCCTTCTCCATTCCCGCAAGGCCATTCCACATGAGGTTCACGATGTGGGCAGCAACTGCGTCCTTGGGAAACACGTGTGCGTTGTCGCTGTCGTCATCACTACCGTTTTCTGCGGCTCCATCTTTGTCACTGCCGACGCCCATCGAGTTGACGGTCCACCACTGCGCCACCATCGCGACGCACCCCATCATGCCCTGGGCATAGAGCTCCGCGAGACGCTCGTCTAAACCATTCCGCTTGAAAGCGTCGGCAAGAATATGGGAAGCGCGATTCACCGAAAGACCGAGCAAAGTGGAATGGACACCGTCCTCAGCCGACGAGTGATCTTCCGCCGACTTCCCATGATGCGATGCCGCCTTCGACTGCGACGATCTCCCGACAGCCCCCACAACAGCTCCATCGCGAGCCAGGATCCGGAAACCTTCCTCATTTTTCTCCGCGAAATCCAGGACGGCGTAGACCGCCCGTTCAATTCGGATACGCGACCGCCCCTGAACGAGTGCTTCGTCGATAGTGCGGTCGAGGGCGACCATATCTTCGTCGATAACTGCCTGGTAGAGACCCTCTTTCCCACCAAAATGTTCATAAATGACGGGCTTGGACACACCGGCGCGCGCAGCGAGCTCTTCGACGCTGGTACCTTCAATGCCTTTTTCAGCAAAGACAGGCCTACTCATAGCGATCAATTGGGAGCGACGTTCTGCTGCCGACATACGTTGACGTGTCATATCTTCAGGATATCTGGAACGTACACCCACGTTGTCGTAGTGCCGGAAAAATGTAGAACACGAGGAGTCGAAGCGCGGACCTGGAACGATGGCTGCACAATAATCGCACTTAAATCGCACCTGAGCGCGGGGCTGCGCGGAGGGGAACATGGGCTCGTCGGTGTGTTGTTCAGGGGAAATGGCACTTTGGGCGGCTCGTCGGGTAGAGTAAGGCGCCGCAGCGACGGACATTGTCCTCCTGTGCTTTCTCCCGTGGTGTAATAGGCAACACAGCTGGTTTTGGTCCAGCCGTTCTAGGTTCGAGTCCTGGCGGGAGAGCCACAACTATATGATCGGATCTATCACCCGAATACTCATAAACGATGGGAGAGTCCGTGAGTACTACCCCAGTTGCAGTCATTGTTTTGGCCGCAGGGGCTGGCACCCGAATGAAGTCAGATACCCCAAAAATGCTTCATCAGATTGGGGGGCGCTCACTACTCTCCCATTCTTTGTATGCCGCGAAGGGGCTAAACCCCGACCACCTCGTCGTGGTCGTCGGCCATCAGAAGGAACTCGTTGAGCAGGCTGTTGAAGCCTGGCAAGAAGAAACCTCGACGACGTCTGGCGTCGCCTTGGCTCATCAGGAACAACAGAACGGCACCGGCCACGCCGTCATGTGTGGCATGGACAGCGATGAATTGGCTGGTTTCACGGGGACGGTCGTCGTCACGAATGCCGACGTTCCTCTTTTGTCGTCGAGCACGCTCGATTCGCTGGTCAACGCTCACACTCATGCCCCGGCAGCAGCCGTGACCGTGCTCACCGTGGAGGCGCCGACACCGACGGGCTATGGGCGCATCATCCGCAATGCCGATGGCGAAGTGACCGCCATCGTCGAGGAAAAAGACGCCACCGAGGACCAGCGCCGAATCAAAGAAGTGAACACCGGCGTGTTCGCGTTCGATGCTGACGTCTTGCGCAACTCATTAGGCAAGTTGGACACCAACAACGCTCAAGGCGAGATGTACTTGACCGACGTGCTTGGCATTGCCAGGAACGAGGGGCTCATCGCCCGCGGGCACATGGCGCATGATCCCGCGGAATTGGCCGGTGTGAATGATCGCGTCCAGCTTGCCGCCGCCGGGCGGGTGCTCAACCGACACATTTGTGAAAAGCACATGCGCAATGGGGCCACCATCATCGATCCCGAATCCACGTGGATTGATGTCGATGTCACGATCGGACGTGATGTCACCATTCATCCGGGGACTCAGCTTCACGGCACCACGCACATTGAGGACAACGCAGAGATCGGGCCCGATACCAGCCTCACCAATGTCACCGTTGGCTCAGGAACCCAGGTTATTCGCTCACATGGATCTGATTCCATCATTGGCAGCAATGCCCACGTCGGGCCGTTCTCCTACCTGCGCCCCGGAACTCACTTGGGCGACGAGGGAAAGATCGGGACCTACGTCGAGACGAAAAATGCCAGCATCGGCCGTGGTACGAAGGTTCCGCACCTCACGTATGTGGGCGACGCCACCATCGGCGAGTACTCGAATATCGGATGCTCCTCGGTGTTCGCAAACTATGACGGTGTCAATAAGCACCGCACGACCGTCGGGTCCCATGTCAGGACAGGATCTGATACCACCTTTGTTGCGCCTGTGACCGTAGGCGATGGTGCCTATTCCGGGGCTGGAACGGTGATTACCGACGACGTTCCCGCTGGTGCGCTGGTTGTCCCCGGTGCTCGGCAGCGGGTTATCGAAGGGTGGGTGGCTAAGAAACGCCCGGGAACTGCAGCAGCGCGCGCGGCTGAGGCAGCCGGTACCCCCGAAAGCACAGGTAAAGCCCCCAACAATTCGGCACCATCCGACAACTCGCGGACCGATAGGACGTAGTATCACTAAGTGCCGGGGATAGTTGGTGAGTCCCACTATCCCACGCCTGCAGGGTTGATCAGATTTCCACTCTGACTGCCGATAAACGTGATCACCGTGGTCAACACAGAAAGGCATACCGTGAATTCACACTGGACGGAAAACCAGAAAAACCTCATGCTCTTCTCTGGGCGTGCCCACCCCGCTCTGGGAGAGCAAGTCGCCAAAGAACTAGGTATCGAGCTCACCCCCACCACCGCCCGCGACTTCGCCAATGGCGAGATCTTCGTTCGTTTCGAGGAATCCGTCCGCGGTTGCGATGCTTTCGTCTTGCAGTCCCACCCGCAGCCGCTGAACAAGTGGCTGATGGAACAGCTCATTATGATCGACGCGCTTAAGCGTGGGTCTGCAAAGCGCATCACAGCAATTCTCCCCTTCTACCCCTATGCCCGCCAGGATAAGAAGCACCGTGGCCGCGAGCCGATTTCTGCTCGCCTGGTTGCAGACCTTTTGAAATCTGCCGGGGCTGATCGCATCGTGTCTGTTGACCTCCACACGGACCAGATCCAGGGATTTTTCGACGGCCCGGTTGATCACATGCACGCCATGCCGATCCTCACGGACTACGTGAAATCCAACTACGACACCTCGAACATCGTTGTTGTCTCCCCCGACGCCGGGCGCGTGAAGGTGGCCGAAAAGTGGGCCCAGGAGTTGGGTAACGCACCTCTCGCCTTCGTCCATAAGACCCGTGATATTGACGTCGCGAATAAGATTACGTCCAACCGTGTTGTCGGTGACGTGTCCGGGCGAACCTGTGTGCTGCTCGACGACATGATCGATACCGGTGGAACCATTGCAGGCGCTGTCAAGGTGCTGCGTGAGGCTGGGGCGAATGACGTCATTATCGCCACCACCCACGGTGTGTTCTCGGATCCAGCTCGCGAGCGGCTGTCTGAATGTGGTGCGCGCGAAGTGATCACCACCGATACGCTGCCGCAAAATACGGATCACTGGGACAACCTCACTGTTCTGTCGATTGCCCCACTGTTGGCGAAGACCATTCACGAGATCTTCGAAAACGGATCCGTCACCAACCTCTTCGAGTAAGCGACCCGCGTCGGCGCTGACTACGTTGGCGCTACTTGCCTCGCATCGTCGCTACCCGATGAGCGAGGTTCTCGGCCGGACGAACGTTTGGTTCCTCCGGCCAATCTTGCTATCCTGGGCCGGTATGTCTCGGCGAGGGCGGCCCGTAACCGTGCACGCACAAGAACCGCGCACAAGTACAGGGCCCCGTTATCGACGCGATGAAAATCTACAGCGGCATACACACGGCTCGGTGAAGCCAGCCCACTGGTATGCAATGGTTCCCACTGCGAAACCATTCCGCTTTTTCTGCGTGATTCTCTCTCCGGGGCGACAGACGCGCAGATATTCCTACACTACGTTCCTTTCTGCGCGTTCATCGCTGATGATTGGAGATTATTGTGGCAACAAACATTACCGACCTTGAAGCTTTGCCCCGTCACGAATTCGGCAAAGGCGCTTCCCGTCGTCTGCGTCGCGCAGGCCGCATCCCTGCCGTAATCTACGGCAAAGAACTCGACGAGCCCATCCATATTTCGGTGGACTCCATCGAATTCCACGCAGTTCTGCGTAACCACGGTGCCAACGCCATCGTCGACCTCAACGTTGACGGTGAAAAGCACCTGACCATGGTGAAGGCCGTCGACCAGAACGTCCTCACACTCGACGCCGACCACGCTGACCTCCTGGCTATTCGCCGTGGCGAAAAGGTTGAGGTTGAGGTTCCGGTTGTTACCGAGGGTGAGGTTGCTCCGGGCGCCATGCTCATGCAGGATGTCGACGTTATCGACGTCGAAGCCGACGTTCTGTCCATTCCGGAAGAAATCACCATTGATGTTGAGGGTCTGGAAGTTGGTACCCAGATCACCGCTGGCGACGTCCAGATGCCGGCCAACACCACGTTGATCTCTGATCCGGAGACGCTGATCGTTAACGTGGTCGTTCCTGAGGTTGCCGATACCGACTCTGACAACGAGGAAGACACCGAGGCTGAAGAGACCGAGGGGGAAGCCACTGAGGCTGAGGGCGAGTCCGACGAGGGCGAGTCCGAGGAGTAATTCAGGCCGTTTTCCGTGGGTATGTTTTCAACATCTCAATCACGTGGCGGGAGTGCGCCGCGCCGCAGCCCAGTCAAGAGCCAGGGCTCCGACTCACAGTCATTCCTGGTGATCGGGCTGGGCAATCCCGGCTCTCAATACGAGGGCACTCGCCACAATATTGGCCAGATGGCCCTCGACGAGGTGGCGTCCCGCGCGGTCCCCGTCCCCGTGACTTTATCGCGGCACAAGAAAACGAACACGGATTCGGCGCAGATGTCGCTGTCCGGCCCGAATGGTTCATCTGTTTCCCTTATTCTGAGCCGCCCGCGGTCATATATGAACCTCTCGGGCGGACCGACCTCTGCTTTGGCTCGCTTCTTCCACATTCCTCCTCAGAACGTCATTGTTCTTCACGATGACCTCGACCTTGATTTTGGGACAGTTCGTCTTAAGCGGGGAGGTGGCGAAGGCGGCCATAACGGGCTGCGGGATATCACCAAGGCCTTGGGGACGAAAGATTATCTTCGGGTGCGATTAGGAATTGGCCGCCCACCTGGACGTATGTCTCCAGCGGACTTTGTCTTAAAAAAGTTTTCGACTCGGGAATCCGTCGATGTAGACCTGATGTGTTCTACTGCTGCCGATGCCGTGGAGCTGCTGGCAACTCGCGGTCTGGAGTACGCGCAGAACACGATTCACGGACGCTAGGCCACGCTGGCGCTACCTGCGATTCCTCAATTTCTGAAGCGTCCGCTTGAGGTTATCGTCGTCCAACTCCGCCGTATCGACCTTGCGTAACTGCGCAAAGACATACGGGCACCGCATACACCGTGGCGACGAGTGACAGCACTTCTTCTTTGGCCCTTTTTCCAGGCATTTCGCTACTTCTTTGTGTAGCGCGGTGGCCCCCATAGTCGACGGCGTTTCGTTAAAGAGCACGCCTTTCTTGCGTGCTTCCAACCGCGCGTAATACTGAGCTTCATAGGCTGCTTCCGCATCACGAAATGGGCACGGCTTCCGTCTACCGTCGCACCCCGAGTCGTCATCACATGGGCGTCGCACGGTCACATCTCCCGAAGAGTATGAGTAAGCACTGACTGCACGCTGGCGTGACGTGCGCTTTTTTCGCTTACCCACAATGATGACCTCTTGAGACTAATTACCTACCTTCACATTTCAGCCTTATTCCCCCAGTTTGGGCTGGTTAGGCTGATAGCTGTGAGGTTTCCCTTGTGCTCTCAGCCCTAACCATAACACCGGGACGGTAGCCTCTGTAAGAATTGGGGGTAAACATTGATCCCCCTATTCTTATCGGTAATTGTTCTTAAAGGTTGGTTGCGCCCTTCATGGGGTCACTCGCCCAACGCACGCTGTCCTCTCACACGCTTTCCCCGGAAATTCTCAGCGGAATTCTCAGCAAAACGTCTCTAGGATGAGAACGAAAGGGCATGGCGTAAACCGAAATACTTTCGCCTGTCCTTCTACAAGGCCCTGGGGCGTAGCAATATCCCTGGGCAACCCATCTTTCCAATCATCAAACAGTTATTAGCGAGGAGACAGCTCTTGTCCATTCGTCCCAATGCGATCACCGATCCGCATATTAACCGCGGTACCGCATATACATATGAAGAGCGTAAAAAACTTGGACTCACCGGCCGGCTACCGTCGGGAGTGGAAACCCTCGAATCTCAGACACAGCGCTGCTACCAACAATTAAGCCAATTCGAAAACAACCTCAACAAATATCATTACTTAGATGAACTGCACGGCCGTAACGAAACCGTCTATTTCAAACTCCTCGTTGACCACCTCAAAGAACTCCTCCCCATCGTGTACGACCCCACCATCGGCGACGCGATTGAAAACTGGTCACAGGACTACCGCCGCTCACACGCTGTATATCTCTCCATCGATCGTGTCGACGAAATCCGCGAAAGCTTCGAAACCCTAGGACTTGGGCCCGACGACGTCGACCTCATCGTCTGCTCAGATGCCGAAGAAATCCTGGGCATCGGCGACTGGGGAGTCAACGGAACCGACATCGCCATCGGAAAACTGGCCATCTACACCGCCGCTGCGGGCGTCGACCCCTCGCGCGTGATCGCCGTCAACCTCGACGTCGGCACTGATAATGAAGACCTCCTCAATTCACCCTTCTACCTGGGGAATCGCCACGCGCGCGTCCGTGGCGAGCGCTACGACAACCTCATTTCCGAGTACTTGCGCGTCGCGAGCGATATGTTCCCGAACGCGCTCCTACACTTTGAAGATTTCGGCCCATCAAATGCGCGCCGTATTCTTCGCGACAATGCCGACAGCTACCGCATCTTTAACGATGATATGCAAGGCACAGGGGCTATTGTCACCGCCGCGGTCATGGCGGGGATGAAGGCAAACAACACCACGTTCGCTGACCAGCGTCTCCTCGTTTATGGCGCAGGAACAGCGGGCACCGGAATGGCAGACCAGATTCGCGCCGGAATGATTCGCGACGGTTTGAGCGAGGATGAAGCGACACAGCGGATTTGGCTCATCGACGTCAACGGGTTGGTCACCGATGACATGGATAACCTCCCGGATTACCAGCAAACATACGCGCGACCTGCGTCGGAAGTGAAAGACTGGGGCGGGAAAGATGGGAAAATCGGATTGCTCGATGTGGTTCGCCATGCCCAGCCCACCATCCTCATCGGCACCTCGACTGACCACGGTGCGTTTACCGAACCAGTGATCCAGGAGATGGCGAAACACTGCGACCGGCCCATCGTGCTGCCATTGTCTAACCCGACCTCGCGCATTGAAGCGATGCCTGCCGACGTCGTGAAGTGGTCGGATGGGCGCGCTCTTGTCGCGGCGGGGATCCCCGTGGACGACTTCGAGTACAACGGCGTCACCTACGAATTTGGTCAGGGCAACAATGCCTTGCTGTACCCGGGGCTCGGGTTGGGCGTCATCGTGTCACGGGCGGATCGGGTTACCGACGGAATGCTGCTGGCTGCGGCCTCGGCGGTTGCCAAGCAGGTGGACGCCTCCCAGCTTGGTGCGCCCATTCTGCCGCCGGTCGAGAATCTGCGGGCATCGTCGGCTCGGGTTGCGGAAGCGGTGATTCGTGAAGCGGTCGACTCTGGTGTTGCGCAAAATGAGCCCGACAATGTTGTTGAGGCGGTTCGTCTCGCGATGTGGTGGCCGGAGTATCCAGACGAACTTGCCACGGAACACGCGGATGACAAGAAATAGGCGACGAGAGATAGCCGACGGGGAATAAAACGGTGTGTACCCGGCGCGCCGTTTATTCCTTATCCACTACCTACCTTGAAGTAAAAGATCGACGACGCTGCCGGCGGTTCCTCCATGGGCGTATTCAACGCTCTGACCAGCCCATAATGACATGCAGTCCGTCTCCCCTTGTTTGGTCGCCGCCTTCCGAATCGGCGAGGTGAGCCCGTTGACCGCGGGATAGACCGACGGCGCGTCGGAGTGCGCGTCGATAAACGCGTTCCGACGCCCGCGTGCTGGTCGTCCGGAATACGCGCGAGTGATCACGGTGTCGTCAGCCGTCGCTGAAATGAGTGCCTGTTTGTAAGGCTCATTCGTTCCCGCTTCGTCCGTCGCGGCGAATATGGTTCCGGCTGCAACCGCGTCCGCCCCGTGACGTAGCGCCTCCGCCACGTGATCGGGAGTCGCGATACCCCCTGCCGCGATGACGGCTGGGCGCGTCGAAGCGTCGTCGGCGTCCGCGTCCGCAAACAGGCCGGATACTGCCCCCACAAGGGACATCAATGGCTCGGAGCCGGGCTCTTCATCGGGTGTTGTTGTCGCGCGGTGCCCACCGGCTTCCGGGCCCTGAACGACGATGGCGGCGACACCTCGGTCGCCCGCGATCTGCGCCGCGTGGGTGGTGGCGACAGTTGCCCACACCTCAATTCCGCGCGATTGAAATTCGTCGACCAATTCCTCGGGCGGAAGACCAAAGGTAAAGCTCAGAACATCGGGAACGGAAACGCTCTCGGCGTGACTATCAGCGTCAGCGGGCCCCTCCCCTTGTTGTTCTCGTTGGTCGAGGCGTCGGCGTATAACCGCCAGCTTCCCCTCCCACTGGTCATCAGTGGTCCAGTTCAAATCGGGCTGGACCACGCCAAACCGCTCATAATCCTTCGCCAGCTCATCGCGGTATGCCTCAGCACGATCGCGCTCCACTCCCGAAGGGCTGGGTTGAGGCACGAAAAGGTTGAGGCCATAAAAGGGTTCCGCACCTCGTTGTCGTGCCCGGCGGGCGACGTCGTCAAGTTCTTTGTCTACCGCTTCTGGGGTTTTGTATCCCGCTGCTAAGAAACCGAGCCCTCCGTGGGCAGCGACGGCATCAACGAGCGCCGGCGAGGAGGGACCTCCCGCCATCGGGGCGGCGATAATGGGTCGGAAGGCTCTCGACTTCACTGTTGATTGTGCGTCTGCTGTCGGTTGTGTGTTCTGGGTCTCATTCATAACGCTGAGACTACAGCGTCATGACCGCGCAGAAGGGTAAAACACTAAAAACACTGCCCCACCGTGGTGCGGCTATCATGGAGCGGTTAGATTAACGACGGCCTACACTGACGCCATTGCAACGGCCAGACACAACCGGTGAGCCAACACCAGCGAGAGGAAAAGGAACGCTCAAATGAGTACAGTCGCGGAGGAAAGCGCTCGACGCCGAACATTCGCAGTGATTGCACACCCCGACGCTGGTAAATCCACACTCACCGAAGCTCTAGCGCTTCACGCACATGTGATCGCCGAAGCGGGCGCTGTTCATGGCAAGGCCGGCCGTAAGTCCACCGTGTCGGACTGGATGGAGATGGAGAAGGATCGTGGTATTTCCATCGCCTCGTCGGCTCTCCAGTTCGAGTATCTGCCCGAAAATGCACCGAAGGGCACGGAGCCCTACGTCATTAACTTAGTTGACACCCCTGGTCACGCAGACTTTTCGGAGGACACCTACCGCGTCCTCACCGCTGTGGATGCTGCCGTCATGCTCATCGACGGCGCGAAGGGCCTGGAGCCCCAGACGCTCAAGCTGTTCCGGGTGTGTAAAGCCCGTGGCCTTCCCATCATCACGGTGATCAACAAGTGGGACCGCCCAGGCCGCGCTCCTCTCGAACTCATGGACGAGATTGTCGACGAAATCGGCCTGCAGCCGACACCGCTGTTTTGGCCCGTCGGGATGGCTGGGGACTTCCACGGCCTCGCCCGGCGCGATGCCGACGGTAATGTCACTGAATATATTCACTTCTTGCGCACCGCGGGTGGGTCAACGATCGCCCCGGAGGAGCACTACTCCCCTGACGAGGCATCGTCGAAGGAAGGCGATGTGTGGGATACCGCGGTCGAAGAGTGCGAGCTTCTCACCATGGACGGCGCGGTCCACGACCAGGAACTTTTCCTGGACTGCACCACCTCTCCTGTGGTGTTTGCGTCGGCAATGTTGAATTTTGGTGTACACCAGATTTTGGACTTGCTGTGCCAGCTTGCTCCTGAGCCCGGGCCACGGAAAACTGATCCCAAGGTTCTCGAATCAGCGGGCAAGGCAACGGGGGCCATTGATACGGAGCGTTCACCGGAAGACCCTTTTTCGGGCGTCATTTTCAAGGTCCAGGCGGGCATGGATACTCATCACCGCGACAAGCTGGCCTTTATGCGGGTGGTGTCGGGTGAGTTCGATCGCGGGATGCAGGTTACTCATGCGCAATCTGGCCGCTCATTTTCGACGAAATACGCGCTGACCGTGTTTGGGCGGACGAGGTCGACAGTCGAAACCGCGTATCCCGGCGACATTGTGGGGCTCGTCAACGCGGGGTCGTTAGCTCCCGGCGACACGATTTATGAGGGCACGAAGGTGCAGTTTGCCCCCATGCCCCAGTTCGCGCCGGAGAATTTCCGCACGTTGCGTGCTCGCTCACTGGGCAAATACAAGCAATTCCGCAAAGCTTTGGAGCAGCTGTCGTCGGAGGGTGTTGTGCAGATTCTCCGCAATGATGCCCGTGGCGACGCTGCGCCGGTGATGGCTGCGGTCGGGCCCATGCAGTTTGAAGTCATGCAGGCCCGGATGGCGAACGAGTACAACGTCGAAACGGAAACGAGCCCTGTTCCGTATTCGGTGGCTCGGCGTACCGATCACGAGTCCGCCCCGGAGCTCAACCGCCAGCGCGGTGTTGAGGTGTTCACCCGTGATGATGGCGAGCTCATTGCCCTATTCGGTGACAAGTGGAAGCTGCAGTTCATTGAGCGTGAGCACCCGGAGTTCACGCTCGAGCCGATGGTGGCTGACTAGCCGCCTCATTTACGACGCGAACGTTTCGGCAAACTTGTCTGTTGCCGACACCAATGTCGACGTTGTTTCTTCCTCATACGACGCATGTCCGGACGTCGGTGACCACACGAATGTGGCTTCCGGCCAGGCTTGGTGCAGCTGCCACGCTGTAATGGGCGGACACACAACGTCGTAACGCCCTTGAGCAATCACAGCAGGAATTTCGCGGATCTTGTCGACGTCGCGTAAAAGCTGCCCTTCCTCAAGGAACCCGTGATTGACGAAGTAGTGGTTCTCAATGCGCGCGAAGGCTAGAGCGAACCGTTCATCTTCATGCGTATCAGTGGGCTGATCATGCAGGTAGGACGTCGATCCTTCCCACACACTCCACGCCCGGGCGGCGGCAACAGCGGTGTCGTGATCGTCCGACCGCAGCAGTTCGTGGTAGACGTCGATGAGGTTGACGTCGGTAAGGTGTGTCATTCCAGCCGAGTTGAGCGGGTCAGGTTTTTTATCGTCGGGAATCACAGAGAGGAAGCGTTCCCACTTATCGGGGAACATGTAGGCTGCACCGCCGTTGTAGTACCAATCGAGTTCGGTCCGTCGCAGCATAAAGATGCCGCGAAGGATGATCGCCAGGGTTCGTTCCGGGTGGGCCTGGGTGTAGGCCAGTGACAAGGTGGAGCCCCATGATCCGCCGAAAACAACCCACTTCTCAATGCCTAAGGCTTCCCGGATCGCTTCGATATCACCAATTAATTCGGACGTAGTGTTCACCGAGAGTTCTGCGTCGATATTGGTGTCGGGATCGGCCAGGTGTGGGGTTGATCTCCCACATCCGCGCTGGTCAATGAGGATAATCCGGTACTTATCGGGGTTGAAGAAACGAGCCTCCTTGGCTGAGGTTCCCCCGCCCGGGCCACCGTGAATAAAGACGGCAGGAATGCCCTCCGGATTTCCATATTCGGCATAGGCGATGTGCTGGGTACTCGCTGGGGAGTCAGGGTCTACCGGTCGTTCGACGGTTCCTTCATTGAATGGGGCCGTCTCCGAGTAGAGGCCTTTCTGCACTATCGCGATCTGGACATCGTGTGAATTCATGGTTCCCACCTAACCACATTGGTGGCTCATCGCGCGTTCATTAATAATCCATCCACGTCACTACCCTTTTCCTGCAGCACACGCGCTATTTAACAAGCAGCACACATGCGTTTCACAGCCCTTAAGTAACAATTTTGTTTCAGGAGCCCTGCAAAGTTGCACACATTGTGCAATTTTTTCTACTGTGGCTACGTCCTCCTCCTACGCGTCAAAGTAATGCGGTCCGCGTAGTGCCCCTGTAGGAGGTAATCACCCCTCTAAGAAAGGCTGGCTACCTATGGCGCGGTTTCTTTACCGTGTAGGCACTGCTGCCTACAAGCACAAATGGCGATTCATCGCCGTGTGGCTGCTCATCCTCATCGGGATGGGCGCGGCATCAGCTGCTCTATCAACCACAACAAGCTCCACTTTCTCGATCCCTGGTATTGAGAGCGAAAAAGCTCAAAACACCATGAAGGAGCGCTTCCCTGGAGCGGAAGACCAGACCACTGCCCCCACTGGCACGCTCGTCTTCCAGGCCGAAAATGGGAAGAAGCTCACTGATCCCGACGAGCAACAAGCGGTCAACGACACTCTGACCAAGCTCAAAGACGCAGGCATCCTGAAGTCCTCCGACTCGATGGTGGATCCTGCCACAGCTGCCGCTGGGATCACGCAGAAGATCACGGCCGTCGGCCAGCAACAGCAGTTGTCGGAAGAGCAGATTGCTAAGAACGCTGAGTCGGTCTCACCGCTATCAAGCGATCAGAAGACCGGCACGGTGGACATCACCTTTGATGCTGACACAGTCTCCGACATTCCGTCGTCGGATGTAGACAAGTTCAAAGAAATTGTCGACGATTCACGCTCGTCGAACTTGGACATCCAGTATGAAGGCCAGGCCTTCACGATGGAGGAGCCAAATTCTGGCACGTCCGAGCTGATCGGTATCGCTGTTGCCCTTGTTGTGTTGGTTATTACCTTCGGTAGCTTGATTGCCGCCGGTATGCCGATCATCACGGCGTTGGTCGGTGTGCTCATCGGTAACTTGGGCGTGATGGCACTGACTGGCCTGGTCGATAGCGTGAATGACTCCACACCAATCCTCGCTTCCATGCTGGGGCTCGCTGTGGGCATTGACTACGCGCTCTTCATTACGTCGCGGTATAAGAACGAGCTATCGAACTCGACCTCGAACCGGGTTCACGCTGCTGGACGCGCTGTGGGTACTGCCGGTTCATCGGTGGTGTTCGCAGGTCTCACCGTTATCGTGGCGCTATGTGCACTGTCTGTCGTCAGGATTCCGTTCTTGACGACGATGGCGCTGACCGCTGCTGCGACAGTGGCCATCGCCGTCCTGGTGGCATTGACTCTGCTGCCTGCCGTCTTGGGGCTCTTTGGCAAGGCGTTCTTCAAGGGCAATGTGCCGTTTATCGAGGCGCCCGATCCGGAACGTGAAAAGCCAACCATGGGTCTCCGCTGGGTTCGCATCATTCGCAAGCAACCCTGGGCGTTCCTGGGTGTTGGAGTCATCGCACTTGTTTTGATTGCGCTGCCCATGACCCGCTTGAATCTTGCCTTGCCGACGGATGCCACGTCGGACCCGAACGAGTCGCCCCGGCAGGCTTATGAGATGGTCGACGACGCCTTCGGCCCCGGCCGTAACGCACCTCTCGTTGCTGTCATCGACGCAAAGGATGTGCCAGAGGATCAACGCCAACCAGCGTTTGCTAAGGCTGTCCAAGAATTCAACACCATTGACGGTGTGAAGAACGCCATGCTCAGCCAGGTTAACGACGCCGGCGATACTGCCCAGGTGTTGATTGTCCCTACCACAGGCTCGGTGGATGACAAGACCAAGGAAACCATGCAGAAAGTCCGCGATAAGGAGGATTCCTACACTGAGGAGACCGGTGCACACTTTGGCGTCACAGGTGTGACAGCTATCCAGACGGACATCTCCGATCGTCTGAATAATGTGCTGGTCCCCTACATCGCCATCGTCCTGGTCCTGGCATTCTTCATCCTGATGCTGGTGTTCCGTTCAATCCCTGTCCCGTTCATCGCGGCTCTCGGATTCGGGCTGACCGTCTGCGCAACCTTCGGCTTGACCGTCGGATTCTTCCAAGAGGGCTGGTTGGGCATCATTTCCGACCCGCAACCCATCATTTCGTTCCTGCCGATCATTCTGATTGGTATTGTCTTCGGCCTGGCCATGGACTACGAAGTGTTCTTGGTCTCCCGTATGCGTGAGGGTTGGCACCACGGCAAGACAGCCGGCAATGCGACGGCCAACGGGTTCAAACACGGTGCCCGCGTCGTGACCGCTGCAGCCTTGATCATGATCTCCGTGTTCGCCGCGTTCATGCTGCAGGATATGCAGGTCATTAAGACCATGGGCTTCGCACTGGCCGTCGCGGTCTTCATCGATGCCTTCCTGGTGCGCATGACGCTGATTCCGGCGACCATGTTCATCCTCGGCGAAAAGGCCTGGTGGATGCCCAAGTGGATGGCGAAGATTACGCCTCGGGTCGACGTCGAAGGCGAAGGAATTAAGGATATTTCTCCCGACGACGACGGAGCTCAGGGTTCCGAAGATGGAGCGCAGGGCGGATCTCACGAGGACGATCAGTCCGCTTCCGACGACGACGCCACCAGCAACCCGAATATCTCTGCCCCCGTCGTTCCGGAACCGCGTAGCCGTCGCTCCGGTGGAGGACACTCAGCAGGTAGTTCGAAAGTAGATGCTGACTAATGACTGGCCTTCGTGAATCGAAGAAAGCGGCCACGAGACAAGCAATCGGGGACGCGACGCTCACGGTGATCACCCATCGAGGCATCGAGGGGTTAACCGTGGCGGCGGTTGCTGAGGAGGCCGGAGTGTCCGTGCGGACATTCCACAACTACTTCTCCTCAGTCAATGAAGCCCTGCAATTCCAGTGCTCTAACCTGCTTGATTCGTTTGCGTCGATTATTGAACATGCACCCGCAGAATGGGACACGATCTCATGCTTCGAGCACGCGGCCGAAGAGCTCATTCGCACCATCTTCGATAAGGGATGGGCGGCAACGAACCCGGAAGCCATCGGGCTCTATCTTCTGAGATCCGACAATTCCGAGTTCGCGGATCAGTGCAAAGCGAATATTGAGACCATGCATGATGCCATCGCCGCTCGCGAGTCGACCCGGCGCGGCACCACCGTCTCTCCTCGTTCGTTGCACGTGTGTTTGCTCTACGAGCTCTCCATTGCCGCAATCAACGCGGTCATCACGAGCTTCGGTCTACGACGCGGTAAGTCTCTTGCTAGTCAGGGCATTGCCAAGGACGAGTTCCTGACAACAATGAACGAATCCTTCGCAACAATCCGTGATCGGTTTATCGACGCACCCGTCGCGTAATCATTACCCCTCCCCCGCTGCCGGATACTGCAGTTCACGTCCGTCGGCGGGTGTGACCTCATGGCGCTGTCACGACTCATTATTGGGTTGTGGCAGCGCCTTTTGTGTGAGTGAGTAACATAGAGTTCGTTCTCAGGGCGGGGTGAAATTCCCCACCGGCGGTGAACCCCTTCTGACAGAGACGAAGAGGTAAGCCCGCGAGCGCTCTCACGTGCAAGGATGTGCACATGAGGGGTCTAGCAGATCCGGTGTAATTCCGGAGCCGACGGTCATAGTCCGGATGGAAGAGAATGTATTTCTGTATGCCTCTGAGGATCACGTCGTCTTGCTACGGAGAACATCGTGAATCCTTTTTCTCATCTTCTCGACGCCACAGTCGTCATCGCCGGCTATCCCATTTTGTGGCGTGAAATCATCGGTAACCTCTTTGGGCTCGCTTCTGCAATCGGGGGCATGAAACGAGTGGTGTGGGCATGGCCGGTGGGTATCGTCGGCAATATTCTGCTTTTCACCGTGTTCTTGGGCGGGGTGTTTGATACTCCGCAAAATCTTGACCTCTATGGCCAGGCTGGGCGTCAGGTGATGTTCCTCATCGTCAGCGCTTATGGCTGGTACCAGTGGCGGGCCGCCCGGCTGCGAGGAATCCGGGAATGCCAGGACACCGACCCCTCGCGATCAATCGTCTCGGAGCCGACCGAAGCGGCTGTGGAGCCCCACTGGGCAACGGCACGGCAACGGCTCACCATGGTCGGTGTAGCAATCGTCGGAACTATCGTCTGCGCCTGGCTTTTTAGCGCACTCGGGTCCTGGGGTCCGTGGTCTGATGCCTGGATTTTCGTCGGTTCTATGCTGGCCACCTACGGGATGGCGAAGGGCTGGACGGAATTCTGGCTCATTTGGATCGGTGTAGACCTGGTCGGAATTCCGCTTCTTCTCGCGGCTGGCTACTATCCTTCCGCCGTGCTGTACATCGTGTACGCGGGCTTCGTCATCTGGGGATTCGTTGTGTGGGCCCGGTTGCAGCAACGCACGAGCCCCGAGCAAGTGGACCGCCAGACACACTCAGTCACCGTGTAGTGAATGTGAGCGGCGGGCACATTGCTCTTTGCACGTTGCGCCACACTAACCCGTGACCGCGGCAGCGTTGCTCACCGCCTTATTCGGACTGAGCGGTAACTAAGGCCTCTTCAAACGGTTCGGGGTTGACCTCGGCAGTGACATGTGGGTCAAAGCTCGCCCGATTGTCTTTATCCACCAGGACCGCTCGGACGCCTTCAGCAAAATTCTCCTGGTAGCGCAGGACCTTCCCTACCTCATACTCATTCTTCAGGCCTTGGCGCAGATCTTCCGCCTTCTCATTCGCGCGGAACAATAACGTCGTTGCCACCAGCGAGGATGGGTTCGCAGAGCTCAGCAGGTTATCAATAACAGCAATGAGCTCCTTGTCATAGCCGCCCTTGTCGAGCTTCGCCTCAATATCGAACCAATCGCCCTCGCTAAAGATGTCGTTAATCTCCTCAATATGGCGAGCTAAATACGAGGGTCCTGCCTCGGCGGTCGGGCGCGCATAGGTATCTAAGGCGGAATCAAGGCCATGCTCATCAATCGCGGTGACGAAGTTCTCCACCTCGTGCGAGGAAATAATGTGCGTGGCCATCCCCGACCACAACATGTCGGCCTGCGTAAAGCGGTAGCCCGTCAGCCCCATAAACAGCGCTAGACCATTCGACGTCGTCCCGTCGGGATCCCCATAAGGCTGGCGAAGGTGCTGCATGGCGTAGGACACTCCCACGTCCGTCGAGAAACCAATAGCCATTTCTGGCATCGAGGCCCACGTGCGTTCCGTAATCACCCGGTGAGAGCCATGCAAGGAAATCCCCAGGCCACCCCCCATAACGATGCCATTCATCACGGCCACGAATGGCTTCGGAAACTCTGACAACAGAGCATTCATGCGATATTCGTTCGTGAAGAACCCATCAGCAGCAGCACGTCCTTCCTCCGTGCCTTCGAGTTGAAGTTCACGAACGCGCCTCACGTCGCCACCGGCACAGTACGCTTTCGGCGTCGATGATGTCATGACGACAACATCGATAGCCGGATCAGACGACCACGCCGTTAGCGCGCGTTCTATTGCCGCGCACATGTCCGTGTTCAGGGAATTGAGCGCCTTGGGCCGGTCGAGAACGATATGGCCCACAGAGCCGTGTACAGATAGGTGAACATAATCGGTCGGAGACGTTACCGACGCGGTATCCCCTGCACCGGCTGCGGTGTGCTGCTTATCACTACTATGTTGCTGGTCACTTTTCTGTGCGTCTGCCATGAACGCAGTCTTCCACTCCCCACCCGTTTATGACAGTGATTTCGCCAAAAAATAGGGAAATCACCCTCATTTTGCCCCCGAAATGGAGAGCACCGCACTTTCCTCAGCCGTGGCTACTTCTTCTTATCTTTATTCTTCTTACCCTTCTTCTTAGCCTTCTTTTTCGCCTTGACCTTGTCTTTCTCTAAGTTCGAGGCCACATCAGGTACATAGCGGAAATCACTCCGCGGCGGGCGCTCATAGTCGCGCCGGGCAGGACGCTCGGGCATTTCAGGAATGTCCTGCTCAATGTGCTCATACGGAATCGACGAGAGGAGATGGTTGATCACGTTGATACGCGACCGCTTTTTATCCTCGCTCTCAACGGTGTACCAGGGGGCTGTGGGAATATCCGTGTGGACGAACATCTCGTCCTTCGCCTTCGAATAGTCCTCCCACCGGGTGATGGACTGCATATCCATCGGCGATAGTTTCCACCGACGCAGCGGGTCATCCCGGCGCGACTCGAACCGACGCAGCTGCTCTTCGTCGGACACAGAGAACCAATACTTGCGCAGCATGATCCCGTCTTCGACGAGGAGACGCTCGAAGATCGGTGCCTGGTGGAGGAAGCGTCGGTACTCTTCCGACGTTGCGAACCCCATCACACGTTCGACACCAGCGCGGTTGTACCACGAGCGGTCGAAAATGACGATCTCGCCCTTCGTCGGCAATTTTTCGACATAGCGCTGGAAATACCACTGCCCTTGCTCACGCGAGTTCGGGGCCGGCAGGGCCTCGATGCGGCAGGTCCTGGGGTTGAGATACTGGGTGATGCGCTTAATGGCAGAGCCTTTACCTGCGGCATCGCGGCCCTCCATGATGATGACCAGGCGAGCGCCAGTGGATACCACCCACTGCTGCATTTCCACGAGTTCAGCTTGCAGACGCTTGAGCTCTTTTTCGTAGGCTTTCCGGTCGAGTTTCTTCGGTTTCTGCCGAGATTCCTCTGAGCCAGAGTCCTGTGTATTCGTGGTCTGCGGCGAATCGCTCATCGTGGGGCCTCTCCTGGTTGATCACATACCCTACTTCGAATAGTACATACCGGCAGGTGAAACCTAACATTCAGGCACATTGACGGCGACGTGCAACGCAAGGCCACCGCCCGCGGTCTCCTTATAGCGATCCGACATATCCGCGCCGGTTTCCTTCATCGTGGTGATGACTTCATCCAGGCTCACGCGGTGAGTACCGTCGCCGCGCAAGGACATACGCGCCGCATTGATGGCTTTACCAGCCGAAATGGCGTTGCGCTCGATGCATGGTACCTGGACCAGCCCACTAATCGGATCACAGGTGAGGCCTAGGGAATGTTCCATCGCGATTTCGGCGGCATTTTCGACTTGCTGTGGTGTTCCGCCCAAGACCTCGGCCAACCCCGCGGCGGCCATCGACGCTGCTGAGCCCACTTCACCTTGGCATCCCACTTCGGCCCCGGAAATGGAGGCCCTCTCCTTATATAAGGAGCCCACTGCCGCGGCAGCCAAGAGGAATCGACGTGCAGTGCCCTGTGGATCCTTGCGGCCGGCCGGGGTGAAGGTCAGAGCATAAAAACCAACCGCCGGAATGATCCCCGCTGCCCCATTCGTCGGCGCTGTCACAACACGCCCACCAGCAGCGTTTTCTTCATTGACCGCGAGAGCAACCAAGTTCACCCAGTCGGTGGAAAACTCGGCGGTTTGATGAGGATCATCAATAATAAGGTCGCTGTACCACTTCTGAGCACGACGCCGCACGCCCAGGCCACCGGGCAAAATGCCCTCCTGGCTCACCCCACGTTTAGCGCAATCAGACATGGCCTCCGCGATGGCGTCGAGATCAGCGTTGATCTGCGGATCGCTTCGTCTCGACTGCTCACACTTGCGCTGAACTTCCGCGACGGAGCCTCCCAGCTGCTCGGCTTTTGCCACGAGCTCCTTACTCGAGGTGAACAACCACGGACCGGTCAAGGCGTCTTGATCAGGGACTTCTTCCTTTGTTCGGATAAAGCCCCCACCAATCGAATAAAACGTTTGTTTATAGCGCTGACCACGCACGATGGCGGAAAATGTGACGGCATTCGTGTGAATGGTCCGCACGACCGTCGGACGGAGAACAATATCTTCAAAACCACACTGGACCTGCAGGGATTCATCCCCCGCAAGATTGATTGTTCGTGTGCGCCGAATCTCCTCCAAACGTGGCCCCATGAAATCAGGGTCAACGGTCGCCGGATCCGCCCCATCGAGCCCCAACAGGCACGCGCCTAGGGTTCCGTGCCCAGCCCCCGTCGCGGCGAGCGAGCCATAGAGAATAACGGTGATGCTCTCTGGATCCTGGGTGACAGCACCACCGACCAGCTCGACGTATTCATCGTCGGCAAGACCAGAATCGGCCGTGGCGGGGACGTCGTCGGCCGATGTCGTGGTTAAGCGCTCACGTAAGCTGCGTGCAAATTCGAGCCCAGCACGCATTGGTCCCACAGTGTGCGAACTCGATGGCCCCACACCAATGCGAAATAGTTCAAATGTGCTCACAGTCATATGGACGAGGATAACGCGCTACCTACGCTCCTGTAATGTCACACGTGCTGTTGAGTGAAAATATCACTCATCACCATCAATGGTGACCTCGGACATATCGTCCCAGCCGGAGCGATCTTCCATGGTCGTGTTGATAATCTTCGGCCTGGACTGCAGAACCTTGTTCATCTCCTCAATGCCCTTGGCGAAGTGATCGGACTCGGCGTGAACCTTGCCGGCCTCCGCATCCTTGTAGGCCTCGATCAGGATGTATTCGTTGGGGTCATCGGTGTTCCGGTACCACTCGAAGAACAGGCATCCGGGCTCCTGGCGGCATGCCTGGGTGAACTCATCCATTTTCTCGCGGAATGACTCGACGAATTCTGGCTTCGGACGGTACCTCACGTTAATAAGAATCATGGCATCCAGGGTAGCGATTCGGCTCCGCCTTCGTGGGGGGGGCCGTCGGGCCGGCGGAGCACCCGTGCCCTAGTTACCATTCATCTTCTTTTGGTCGACGCCGACTTCCTTTTCGGGACCTTGCCCCTCCATCGCCGTCGCCAATTGCTTTTTCAGACGAGGCATATCGTCTTTGGTGAATTTTCCGTTGCCTGCCACTGCCGCTAATCCGTCAAGAAGCTGGAGCCCATAGTTGTGGCCATGCCCATTCGGAACATTGGCAGCGACGGGAAGATCCAGCGTGACCTGCCAAAACGTGAGAATCGGCACCCATGTCATTGCTGGCGAGCGATCCCCCTTGGGCGGTTCTTTCAACCAATCAGGCCGTTGGAAAAGGAGTTTCGGCGACCACCACACCACCGGATCCGACGGGTGCTGTAGGTACAGCACACGCGGACCCGGCCACAGCGGACTATCTTCACGGGTCGCTGGTTCATGAGACTCCTCCCAGGACCATATTTTCTTCGGACCGTTGGCGAAGCGGACGGTCAGCCCATCGGAATAGGTGGGCTCCACTTCCGGAGTCCCCAGATCACGTCGGGCCACAAATTGGCTCCACAAATTATTACTATTTTGCGGCCCCACCCACAGAACACCATTGACCGAGTTCACGATATCGCGCAGGCCCGAAAAAGCGCCCTCGCCCGCGGATGTCCCCAAGGACTCGCCGTATACGTAAATTCGCGGGCGGTGATCTTTCGGCAGCGTATTCCACCAATCGACCACAGTGTTAATTAACACTTGACCGGCTTCTTTTACTCGCTGTCTGTCCGCGACGAACTGCAAACCACTGGGGAGGAACGAATACTGATCCGCCGCAATGGCGGTATCGCCGTTAAACATCAACTCGATAGCTTGCGCAGCAGTCGGGTTCACCCACCCGGTCCCCGTCGTCGGAATAACAAAGAGAACTTCGCGGTTGGCGGCATGTGTTCGTTCCAATTCACGGACGACGAGATTCGCGCGCGCTTGATCATCAGGCTCATTTTTCAGACCACCGTAGACGCGAATCGGTTCCTTCGCGGGCTGACCAGTGAGTTTCTCCAGCTCATCCTTGTGCAAACCTAAGCCCGTGAATCGAGTACCAAACGCACCAAGCCCATCCCATGATGCCTCAGATTCTGGGCTGCCCGACCGTTCCGGCACCGTTGGCTGAACAAGATCAGACCGGATCTTGTTATTCCGTACCGAAAACACCCGTTCTGCCACGGACATCGTCGTTCCTGGCACAATCTTGTCCCCGACAAAAACCAACACTACGACGACAACGAGCCAGGCGGCGATGGACCTGGTTGCGTCTCCCCATCGCTGTGGACCATGATCTGCCAACCACTCGACCACGTTAATGAGCACACGGACTACTCCAACAACGGCTGCCCACAGGCCAAGCCCTACCGGTATGACTAGCAAGAACTTTGCCGGCGTGTAAGCTTCCGCCCCCATCGTCCGGGCGATCTGGTTCTGCCACCGGACCGCGAACAAAGACATGATGATCGTCGCAATGGGGACAGCAATAAAAAGCGCCGCGTCAAGAGCGAAACGCCACCGAAAACGTAGCGATCCGCCCACGAACGCAGGTCTTCGTGCTTCGGCCTCTAGCCGACGCATCGCCGTTTCGAGCCGACGGTCGGCCCCCCACCGCCATCGGGGCAACCGCAATGACAAATCCTCCACCCGGGGTGCAATAAGATCGTCGAGCCACAGATCCCAGATCCAGTGGATGACCACGCCGAACGCATAGGCTGTCACGGCCGACACGCCACAGACCACTCCTTGGAAGAGCCAGGTGCGGGGCAGGAGGGACGGAGTCATGGCCATCAAGAATGCGACCGTTCCCAGAACGACACCGACTGGGTCAGGGCGGAGCCACAGCCAAGCCACCATGAGCCGACGCCGAATCGGAGCGTCACGGCCCGAATAGGAGTCTACCGCAGTGCTAAGGAAAACAGGAGCGTCATCGGCGCGACGATAGAACTCCACGTCACGGTCAAAGTCTTTTCCAAAGTCAAAGGTTAGCTGCTGCCCTGGCTTCGACACGTCCCGTGACGGGCGTTGTCCCTGGTTCGCCGTCGCCATCCACTACCCTCCTGATCTGTCCTGACCGCCGCCGGTGTCGTCCATTCCCTCAGTAACCATCCGGGGCGAGCTTACTGTTGCTCAAGCTTTTCGCCGTATTCCATCCAGACCATTTCTAGTTCTTCCCTTTCTTCGCGGGCCTGGGACAGATCTCTATCCAATTCAGTCAATTTTTCTGTGTCCGTGCCATTCGAATTGCTCGCGACATCAGCCATATCCTGCTGGATTTTCTCTTCTCTCTTCTGAACTTTGGCGATCTTTCGTTCAAGAGAGTTCATTTCCTTCGAGATTTTATGTTTTTCGGCCGCAGAAAGGGAACCCTCCTTCTGCTGATTCCCCGAAGCAATCGCCTCTGTTCCTGCGGCAAACCCAGTACCCGACGCCGCATGGTCGGCCATGGAACGTCGGCAATCAAGATATTCGTCGATACCGCCTGGTAGATGCGTTACATCACCATCGCCGAATAAGGCGAAAACACTATCGCAAATACGCTCAATCAGGTAGCGATCGTGCGAAATCACGATCAGCGTTCCCGGCCACCCGTCCAGCATTGACTCCAATTCCTGAAGGGTGTCAATATCCAAATCGTTGGTGGGCTCGTCGAGAAGCAAAAGATTGGGTTCCGACATCAAGATCCGGGTCAGTTGTAGCCGACGGCGCTCGCCACCCGACAAATCGCGAACCGGCTGACGCTGCCGCTTCACCGGGAAACCTAAGCGCTCGGCGACTTGCGAGGCCGACATTTCCTTCTTGCCCAACACTACATACTCAGCCACCGCCTTAATCGCGTCAATGACGGTGAGGTCCTCGGGGATATCCTCGAGTTCCTGCCGCAACCAGCCCAAACGGAGCGTCTTACCCTCGCGGCGTTTGCCCGCAACCATCGGATAATCGCCGGCGATCGTCCGCATCACCGTCGTTTTGCCCGAACCATTGACCCCGACGAGGCCAATGCGCTCCCCTGGGCCGATGCGCCACGTCAAGTCATCGACCAAGACGCGTCCATCGGGGGTGGCAATCGTCGCATCCACAAGGTCCACAACGATTTTCCCCTGGCGCTGCTTGGAAAACGCCATCAGCTCCACCGTGTTACGCGGCGCCGGGACGTCGGCAATGAGCGCCTCGGCGGCTTCCACCCGGTATCGGGGTTTCGACGTGCGGGCGGGCGCTCCGCGACGCAACCACGCCAACTCTTTCCGCGCCAGGTTTTGGCGACGCTGCTCGGCCGCGTCGGCCTGGCGCTGGCGCTCGGCGCGGGCGAACATCCAGTCGTTATATCCACCTTCATAGGTGTCCACCGAACCGTCGTGGACCTCCCACGTACGCGTCGCCACGGTGTCCAAGAACCAGCGATCGTGGGTGACGATCACTTGAGCGCAATTCCGGAGTCGCAAATGATCGGCCAACCACTGAACACCCTCGATATCGAGGTGGTTGGTGGGCTCGTCGAGAACTAGGACATCGACTTTTCGCACCAAAGCGGCGGCGAGCATGACCCGACGGAATTGGCCACCGGAGATGGAATCGGTCGGCTCGTCCAACAGTTCCGACAGGTCAAGGCCGGCAATGATGGACCGTACCTCGGGGTCGGCGGCCCACTCGTAGGCGGCTTTCTCCCCGACGATCGTCTGGATGACTGAGGCTGACGAGCTCTGCGCACGCTGGGCCACGGTCGCGATCTGGACAGAGCGCCCGTGGGTGACTCGGCCCGAATCGGGCTCAATGCTCCGGGTCAGAACACCGAGCAAGGTGGACTTTCCGCCGCCGTTGAGCCCCACGACACCGATCCTATCGCCCTCATTCACCGCCACCGTCACGTCGTCGAGCACCGTCGTGATGCCGCGGGTCATGGTGACGGAATCCGTCGTGATGAGCGGGCGTACTGCTGCCATTAGTTCTGTGAGCTCCTTACTCGTGTGGGCGTGGGACAGGCGACGCTGGTGGCATGTGCGATTCGGGCAGCCACAGGGTGACGGTTACGGCGATTTTTTATCCTCATCAGAGACGAGGTGTGCACCACTCTGGCTTCCCGGCCTGTGGCTGGGTGCAATTCTAGCTGTGCGGACAACGCCACTCCCCGCCAATTCGGCCTGCACGTCGCGGGCATGGTCCTCGTCGGCGCACAGCATTGCGCAGGCTGGACCTTGCTGAGCCACGATGGTGCCGAGGGCACCCGCCCGCGTGCCCGCCTGAATAACCCGACGAAGGGACGGGACGACGCTGGTTGCTGCCGGGTACAGATCGTTGCCCATCGTCTTCGCAACGTCCGTGGGGTCGCCCGATACGAGCGCGCGCTCAATGTCTTCTATCTTGCCGACGCCGTACTGCGACCTTTTTCCCGACGCCATCTCCGCACGTTGTACGGCCAAGCGCTCGACGACGCGGTGGCACAACCCTGCCCCGCTCTCGTCGGCGTCCTCGTGTTCGTCGTCACTGTGCTGGACGGACGGATTGTGGTGGGACTGAGCGGCCTGTTCCTCGTGGGCTGGCGATGGCGCGGCCCATGGCATCGCCATCTCTGGCAACGTCACCACCGGCATCGTTATCACCCACCAATAGGGACCTCGCGCCAGAAGTGGCGTCCGTCGAGATGTGACGTCGGATTCTGGTTGGGCATCGTGGTCCAGGTTGATCAGGCTCGTCCCACCCTCGAGCGCAAGTTCGATCGCGGCGTATTCGTCGGGGCATTCTTCCCACGCAATGCGACGCAGTACATCACTCGACAAAGAGCCGACGCTGCTGGTCTCGGTTCCCCCTGGTGCGGAGAATCCCATCACGCGCACGATGAAGTGATAGCCAAAGAATCGGTCAGCGGCCACGATGGCCGCGGCGACGTCGGCCGCTTTACTACCTAAGCCCGCCGACAACGGGATGCGCTTGGTCACACTCACGTCGACTTGTGGCAGGGCCAGCGATGGCGACATCACGGAGCGGTAGGCCTCAGCGATCCGCTCAACGATCCTCCACACAACATTGTCGGGCCCGGTTGGGAGCTGACCCATCGGCACATTGCCGCCGACGGAAAGATCGTGGACGACGCAGCCCGTCGTCAGTGGTGATCTATCGACAGTTGATGCTTCTCTTAGACCGCGGCGAAACCCACTTTCCGCGTCCGTGACTGGATGGATGGTGACGGAATTCTCTAGGGAAACCGACTGCGCGACGGATGTGAAACCTGACGAGTGAGCCTGGAGGTAGACCGACAGGACGGCTGGTGCTTGTCCGGTGACACCGTCCCAGGCGTCGATGTACTGGTCCCAGTCTGAATTGAACACAGGTCTATCGCCGTTGCTGGACGTCATGGTTTCACCTCCTCAACCACCCGTTATCGACTAGTGGGTGTTTCTGTGCCCGCCGACAACTGTGCCAGCGAGATAAATTCGTCGATTGACAGTGTCTCCCCGCGGCGTTGCGGATCAATTCCGGCTTCCCGGAGAGCGTTCTCTGCTGCGGCCGCGTTTCCATAGTGCCCTTTCAGGGCAGCTCGCAGGGTTTTTCGACGTTGGGCGAACGCGGCGTCAATGATCGGCCATAGTTGGGCTCGCGCGGCGGAATCAGTTGGCCACGGCCGGGTGCCGCGAGTGAGTTTGACCAACCCGGAATCCACATTGGGGGCGGGCCAGAACACATTTTTCCCGATGGCACCTGTACGCTGAACCTGGCCATAAAAGCGAGCCTTCACGCTGGGAACACCGTAGACGCGGTTCCCCGGTTCGGCGGCAAGGCGGTCGGCAACCTCAGCCTGGACCATGACCAGGACGCGCGTGATCGTCGGGAAGATCTCCAGAACATGCAGAAGAATCGGGACCGCGACGTTGTAGGGCAGGTTGGCGACGAACGCCGTCGGAGGATTCTCACCCGTGTCCGCTGCAGCTGAGCCGGCAATCGCTAACGCATCGGAGCAGATCACGCTGAGGCTTTCTGCGCGTGTCGGGGCGTACTCCGCTACGGTGTGCGGGAGTTGTTCAGCCAGCGTGGTATCGATCTCCACCGCCGTCACTTTTGAGACGACATCAAGAAGGCCAAGCGTTAACGAGCCCAATCCCGGGCCAACTTCAAGAACGTGATCGTCGGGCGACAAGTCAGCAGTGGCGACGATTCGCCGGACCGTGTTGGGATCGACGACGAAGTTTTGTCCACGCTTTTTAGTTGGAACAACCCCCACGGTCCTCGCGAGGTCTCTTATTTCTTTCGGCCCCAAAAGCTGGACGGCTGGAGAAACATGATCTGCGGTACGCGGAGGAGTGGGGGGTTGATTCACACCGTTAGGTTAGCGGATTCCGAGCTTCGACGTGCAGGCCGGCCATGCTCCCCAACCCTGGGCAGCCTGAACCTTGTTAGCGACGGCGATCTGCTGCTCGCGGGTAGCGCCGGCAGCGGTAGGAGCGTATGCCCCACCACCGAATGCTTGCCAGGTCTGATCGGTAAACTGCAGGCCACCGGAGAAGCCGTTTCCGGTGCTGGTGTTCCACTTTCCACCGGACTCACACTGGGCGATGGAGTCCCATACCGATCCACCGGCAACAGCAGGAGCCGATGCCGAAGAGGACTTGGTCGGGGCGACGGCTGCCTTCGTACCGCGCGAGATGACCTTTTCGGTGGCCTCAGAGAGGATCTTGGAGGCTTTCTCCCAGCGCTGAACTTCCTGGCCGTTACGGGACTTGACGGTGTAGGTCACTTCGCGCTCGCCAGCTTTACCTGGCTTAACGACGGTCTCCGAACCCTTCGGGCTGTTGGGGTCGTCAACGTAACGGACGGTCGGCTCCACAGCCTCTTTCACCGTCTGGTCTTCGGTCTTGTTGCGCTCAATGGTGATCTTGTCGCCACTGACCAGCTTCTTGCCGAGCTCTGGCGTGACTTTGTCGTCGGCACCCAGCTTGATTCCACGACGGTCAAGGAAGTCCTTCACCGTGACAGCGGGAACTTTCATGTCGCCGAGCTGGCCACCGTCGTCAAGGGTGATGTCCTTGAGCGGCACGACCTCGAGCTTCATGCCACTTTCCGGGATCTTGGTGCTGCCCTGGGCAGACACGTAATCGTCCGGGTTGATGGTGCCGACCTGGTTAAGGAAGTCCTTAACGGTGAGGGCGGTGGACTGGATGGTCTTTTGGACGCCATCGACAGTCAGGGTGACGGGGCGAGCGGTGCGAACCGTGATCTCTTGTTTGTCCTTAACGGAGCTGTTCGCAGCAGGGGAAACGAAGTCGCCATCTTTAAGGTCGACATCGTGTGAGGCGAGAATACTCTTAACATCCCCGGACATCGCGCTGACGTGGGAGGTTTCGCCGTTAACGTTCAGGATGAGGTTCTTCTGAGCGTTAACTGCAACAGCGCCACCGACAACCAAGGTGGCCAGCATACCGCCGGTAGCGACACGCACTGGCGTGGAGGAGGTGTGGTTAATGCGGTGGATGCGAGATTTCTTCTGAGTGCTCACGTCTTTCTCTCCGGCTCAGAATGGTGGAGCCTGCCCAAAGTCACGATCTGATAACAACTTCGACAGAGTAGCAATTAGATGGGGGTGAAGCAACGGATCCGTAACCAAAAGTTACCATCACTTGTGACACTTTCGTAACATTTGGCGGATTTCGTGGCTATGAGCTGGCCATATGCTGAACTCAGCCTTGGAACCAACACCCTCGATTTGTGATGGAGGACACAGAAAATCAGGCTCGATCACCCGAAATTAGTCCTCCGAGCTAGAGCGTTCCATCCCGAAAATCCTTGCGGTGGTCTGGCCTGTGTGGAGGGCAAACTCCTCAGGGCTCTCCCCTCTCACCTCAGCCAACCGACGGGCGGTGTAGCCGACATATGCCGATTCGTTCTTCGCGCCACGGAATGGTTCCGGAGTCATATAGGGCGCGTCGGTCTCAACTGTGATCTGACCTACGGGGGCGCGGCGGGCCGCTTCGCGGAGTTCGTCGTTACGTTTAAATGTCGAATTCCCCGCGAAGGACAAAATGTATCCCCTGGACAATGCTTCTTCCGCAACCTCCAGTGGGGACGAGAAGCAGTGCAGCATCACCGTGAGGTCGTCGCCATAATCGGCGAGAATGGCCAGCAAATCCTCGTCGCCCTCACGATTGTGGATCATGAGCGGTTTATTAACCCGGCGCGCCAGGTCCGCGTGCCAGCGCAGGGCCTCACGCTGAGTGTCCTTGTCCGCACACTCGTCGAGCTTGCCCAACCAGTAATAGTCGAGCCCGGTCTCCCCGACCGCGACACAGCGAGGATCCTCGGCCATCTCTTCAATGCGGGCACGCACACTGTCGGTCAGCTCGCCGGCTCGCGTCGGGTGGATGGCGCACGCTGCGACAACATCGGGATGGAGATGGGCGGCCTCGAGGGCTTTCTCGGCTTCGTCCAATCCGTCGCCTACAGTGCACACCCATTCCACGCCACTGCCGGCGGCTCGGGTCATCAGCTCCGAAATTCCGGCTGCATCGTGGGCTCCGGTGGCCCATAAATGGGTATGAGCGTCCACAAGGTGCGGCAGGAATTCGGGCGGTTTCGGTTCAGGGCGACGCTTCTTGCTCATACCTTTAGGCTAACTAATCCAGTGGCCTGGACGTGAACAGTCATGTCCCCGTCCCCTACTATGTTCACACATCACACACAATGCCCGAGCACACCCTGTTCGTGGCCCATCTATAACCCATGTGTGAAACGCTGTGTCGAGCCACATTGCTGAACTGTATTGCTGAACCGCATTGCTAAGGAGACAAGCATGACCGAATCTTCGTCTACCTCACCATTGACTGCGCTGTCAGATACACGCCTATCTGAGCTTCGTGCCAATATTGCCGACGACCCCACCCACCGCGTCGCGATGAACGCCGTGACCACTACCGACGTCGATCATGTTGCCCTGAACCGGGACGCCGTCGTCGCATTAGATGAATCGTCAGAAATAAAGCTCGATTCCTTAAAGGTGACCGATCAGAAACAGTCTGGCCGGTGCTGGATGTTTGCGGCGTTAAATGTTTTCCGCCACGATATCGCGCGTTCCCTTAATCTTGAAGATTTTGAATTCTCGGAGTCTTATCTTCAATTTTTCGATAAGTTCGAAAAAGCGAATTACTTCTTGCGTTCCGTCGCGGGACTGTATGACGGCTCCATAACATCAGCGGATAGCCCTTCACATACCGGGTCAGCACAAGAATTACGCGATCGCGCTATTGATACATTATTTACTTTCACCGTGAGCGATGGCGGCCAGTGGAGTTACGTCGTTAATTTGGTGAAGAAATATGGTGTTGTTCCCAAATATGTCATGCCGGAAACACAGTCGAGTTCCTCGACCTCTCACATGGATCGGGCGTTAAACACCATTGTGCGCAAGGCCGCTCTTCAGCTGAGGGACGCGCTCGACTCTAAGCGTGACACCCACGCTGAGGGCTTTGACCCGAATGGCATCATTGCCTCCGCACTTCGCGACGTTCACCGTGTCCTATCCATTCACCTCGGTGTTCCGCCCACCGAATTCGTCTGGCAATACCGCGACAAAGACAACACCTTCCACCGCGGCGGCACCTACACACCGCAGCAGTTCGCGCAGGAATTCTTGCCCGATGACCTGGACAATTACGTCAACATTGCGCACGATCCGCGCGCGGACGTGCCAGTCGGACACCGGTACACAACCCAGTTCCAAAATGACATGTGGGGCACGGAGGACTTCACCTATCTCAACGTGGATCTGGACACCGTGAAGTCGTTGGCCATTGAGCGCCTCCGCAACGATAAGCCGGTGTTTTTCTCCTGTGATGTCAACCGGCAGTTCCGGGCGGACCTCGGCGTGTGGGATGCCGATCTGATTCAGCTGGACCAGCTCTACGGCATCACCACCGAGACGACAAAGGCCGACCGCATGCTGACCGCCGAGTCCCGGTTGACTCACGCGATGGTCTTCACCGGCGTTGATTTCGACACCGATTCCGACACTCCCCGTCGGTGGCGTGTAGAGAACTCGTGGGGAACCAAGCACCACAAGGAGCATAAAGAAATCGCTGGTAAGGGCTACGGAACGATGGCCGACTCCTGGTTTAATGACAGCGTATTCCACATTGTGGTTCATCGCGACGAGCTGCCCGACGAACTTCGCGCACACCTCGACGACGAGCCCACTGTCCTTCCTCCGTGGGATTCCATGGTATAACCCGCTGCACATCACGCAGGACTCCCGCACCAACCACCAACTATGACAAGGACACCTATGACTTCCTCTGACAACCACAGCACCCCGGCACCGCAGTATTCTTCGCGCAACACCGGCGTTCTGGCTCCTCAAGCCGTCGCGAGCCTCTCTGAGGCAGTGACCGCCGACTCGTCCGCTCGCATCGCGATGAACGCGGTCACCACGACCGACGTCGATAAGGTCGCTCTGAACCGCCAGCGCGTCATTTCCCTCGACCATTCCGTGTCGCATAAAACCGATACGTGGGCCGTCGCTAATCAAAAGAAATCTGGCCGGTGCTGGATTTTCTCAGGTCTTAATTCCATGCGCGGCAATGTCATGTCAGAAACTGGAATTAAAGACTTCGAGCTTTCTCAAAACTATGTTTCTTTTTATGACAAGCTAGAGAAAGCCAATTATTTTCTCACCGCCATGCGCGAATTAGCTGATCGCCCTATCGAGGATCGGACTATTCAGCACCTTTTGCAGGCACCCATTGACGACGGCGGCCAATGGAATATGTTTGTCGCTTTGATCAACAAATATGGCGTTGTTCCGCAATACGCAATGCCGGAAACGCAATCGAGTTCTAATACGCGGCATATGAACCGCGACTTGGCGTCGGTTCTGCGCGCCGGCGCGACGCACATCCGCAATGCCGTCGCAGAGGACAACGAGCACAATGCGGATAGCGACGCGGTCAAGGCCATTCATGACGAGACCATGACCAGCATTTACCGCATTCTCACCATCCACCTCGGTGTGCCGCCGGAGAAATTTGTGTGGCAATACCGCACGAAGGACAACGAGTTCGTGCGGAAGGGCACGATGACGCCGCAGGAGTTCGCCACGACCTACCTCCCCAACGATCTCGACGACTATGTCTGCGTCGTCAACGATCCGCGCTCGACCAGCCCCTACGGTGACACATTTACCGTCGAATACCTGGGCAATGTTGTCGGCGCGAAGCCAGTCACGTACCTCAACGCGCCTATCGAGGTGCTGAAGAAAGCTGCTGTGGGTGCGCTGGTTGATGGCAATCCTGTGTGGTTTGGGTGTGACACGTTGACGCAATCGAACGCTGACCAGGGGTATTGGTCACTCGATCTGTACGATTACGACGACCTCTACGGCGTGGACCTCTCCATGTCCAAAGAAGACCGGCTGCTGTCTGGCGATTCCATGATGACTCACGCCATGGTCTTCACCGGGGTTGACCTTGTCGACGATTCCAACGACGGCTTCGACCCGACCACTGTCACTTCGTCCGACGATCTCCCGGAGACCGTCCACCCCCGCCGGTGGCGCGTCGAAAATTCGTGGGGTCCGGATAAGGCCGACAAAGGCTTCTGGACGATGGACGATTCCTGGTTCTCCGAGAACGTGTACGAAATCGCTGTTCCGAAGGCCCGGCTGCCCAAGGAATATCAGGACGCATTGAGCAAGGAACCCCATGTCCTGCCCGCGTGGGATCCTATGGGCGCACTGGCTTAGGCGCACTAGCTCGCGGATAACAGCTGGGGCTATCCTGAATGTCATGCCTACGTGGAATGACATTGTTGCTGCCAACCCTGACCACTCCCATCGCTATGCGAAGCGGTGGGATGTTTTTGTCGCCCAAGGGAGGGATATCGACGGCGAGGCACGCCTCATTGACGCGTTGGCCCAGCGCGGCTCACGGATGCTCGACGCCGGGGCCGGCACCGGAAGGGTTGGAGCGTACCTGCTCAAGAAAGGGCACTCGGTCACGGGCGTCGATGTTGACCCCTACTTAGTGTCGGTGGCGCAGAACCGCCTGCCCGACGGCGACTGGCATGTTGCCGATTTAGGCGACGAATCCCCCGACCCCAAGGACTTCCCCGAGGGTCCGTTCGACATTATTTACTCGGCCGGGAACGTGTTCCCCTTCATCGCCCCCGATCACCGCGCAACAGCCGTCGCAAACCTCTCGAGCCGGCTTGCCGACGGCGGCCGCATGGTCCTTGGATTCGCCCTCGACCGGGGCTACACGGCCCAACAATTTCTTGCCGACGCTGACGCCGCCGGCCTCACACCACAACACCTGTTTTCATCGTGGAATGCGGATCCGTACGACGAGACCAGCACGTTCCTCGTTGCCGTGCTCACGCGGAACTAAGGGATAAGTACCAACGATCCCGTCGTCTTCCGCGCCTGCAGCTGCTCATGAGCTGTGCGTGCCTCAGAGAGCGGGAACGTCCCTCCAATGCGGAACTTCACTGAGCCATTGGCAACCATGCCAACAACCGCCTGAACGCGCGATTGCAGCTCCCCCGGTCGCGAAGTCCAATCCTTAATGCTCGGCCGGGTCAGGAAGACCGAACCCGCCTCATTCAACAGTTGCGGGTCAATCGGCGGCACCGGGCCAGACGTCGCACCAAACAACACCATCGTTCCCGTCGGCCGCAGCGAATGAATGGACGTATCAAACGTGGTCTTCCCCACGCCGTCGTACACGACGTCCGCACCACGCCCATCCGTCAACTCACGGATTTTCTCCGGCGAGTAGTCGTCGTAATTAATGGTGTAATCAGCACCATTATCCCGCGAGAGCTGCGCCTTTTCCTCCGTAGAGGTGATGCTGATGACAGTGGCTCCCCGCGCTTTCGCCATCTGCGTCAGAAGCAAACCGACGCCACCGGAACCCGCGGTAATGACGCACGTGTCGCCCTCGCCCAGCGAGTAGCACCCGTCGGAAAGGTAATGGGCCGTAATCCCCTGCGTCATTAACGACGCGGCCGTCGGATCGTCGATAGTGTCCTCAATAGCCACGGCTGCCGACGCGGGCACCGCCGCGTACTCCGCATACGAGCAGTTCGTGTTATAGAAAGCGACGCGATCTCCCACGGATAATTCGCCCGAAGAGGAAGCGTCGCCATTATCCTCCCCCTTGGCGACGATGCGCCCGACGCCCTCAACGCCTGGTGTGTAGGGCATGTCCGTGGGGTAAATTCCCTCGCGAAAATAGGTGTCGATGTAGTTGACGCCGGCAGCGTCGATCTTCACCAGAACCTCACCGGGGGCGGGCTGGGGAACGGGGACGTCATCCTTGTATTCCAGGACGTCCGCGCCTCCCGTGTGGGATACTCGGATCGCGTGCATGGTGTTAGGGATAGTTACTGTTTGAGAAGAGCTCATGACCCCACCATAGGTGAAGACGGCGCGCCCAGCAGGGAGAGAATCCCCGGTGACGGGGACAGCACCCCGCCTTAGTGAACGACGGGCGCCCACTCCGGGCCGGTTTCCGCCAACTCGGGGTCCAGCTTCGCGAAGATCGGCTTCGGCTTCTTCAGCGCCGTGCCAGCTTCGATGGGGATACGCTTCCATGCTGCTTGCTGGTGGGAATACTCACCGGTGATCACGTGGTAGGTTCGCCCTTCCTCGGGAAGGCCAACCCCCATAAGCTCAACCGGGGTATCATCCGCCACTTCGTCGATTCGCGGCATGGCCGCCCACTCGCCGGTGCGTCCCAAGGTTTCATGAACCTTCTGCGCAGCGTGCGGCAGGTAGGGGGTAAGCAGCACATTGCAGTCGGACACGACCTGCAACGCCGTGTGCAAAACGACGGCCAGACGGTCACGCTGGTCCTCATCCTTCGCCAGTTTCCACGGCTCCTGAGCAGCAATGTAGGCATTGGCCTCGCCGACCACATGCATGGCCTCGTTAATCCCGGCGCGGAAACGCGAATGCTCAATGTTATCCGCAACGATGTCGAAAGTTTTCTCCGCGAGATCGAGGAGAGCGTTATCGGCGTCAGTGAGCTCAAGTCCGGAAATATCGGGGACTTCGCCGAAGTTCTTCGCCGCCATGGACACCGTGCGGTTGATCAAGTTGCCCCACGAGTTGGCTAGCTCATTGTTGTTGCGTCGGACGAATTCGTCCCAGGTGAAGTCCGTGTCGTTATTTTCCGGCCCGGCAACGGCGATGAAGTAGCGCAAGGGGTCGGGGCCAAATTCGCGGAGGAAATCTTGCACGTAGATCACCACGCCCTTGGACGACGAGAACTTCGATCCCGACATGGTGAGGTATTCGGACGACACGACTTCCGTCGGCAATTGAAGGTCACCCAGCTTGCCTTCGGTGCCTCCGTGTGATCCCAGGCCACGGTATCCGAGCATTTCAGCGGGCCAAATCTGCGAGTGGAAGGTGATGTTGTCCTTGCCCATGAAGTAGTAGGACTTGGCCCCAGGGTTGGTCCACCACTTTTTCCACGCGTCCGGGTCCCCGATGCGATGAGCCCACTCGATGGACGCAGACAGGTATCCGACGACGGCGTCGAACCACACATACAGTTTCTTGAACTTGTTATCGGCCCATCCTTCGAGGGGGACGGGAACACCCCAGTCGATGTCGCGTGTCATCGCGCGGGGTTTAATGTCCTTCAAGATGTTCAGGGAGAACTTGAGGACGTTGGGCCGCCAGTCTTGGCGGGATTCGAGCCACTCCCCTAGCGCATCCGCGAGTGCCGGCAGATCGAGCAAAAAGTGCTCGGTTTCCACGAACTTCGGTGTTTCGCCATTGATCTTCGAGACGGGGTCGATCAGGTCGGCGGGGTCCAGCTGGTTGCCGCATGTATCGCACTGATCGCCGCGCGCGCCAGGTGCGCCGCAAATCGGGCAGGTGCCTTCAATGTAGCGGTCAGGAAGGGTGCGCCCCGTCGACGGGCTAATAGCCCCCAGGGTTGTTTGCTTCACCATGTAGCCGTTGGAGTACAGCGTCGTGAAAAGCTCCTGGACGATGGCGTAGTGGTTACGCGTCGTCGTCCGGGTAAAGAGGTCATAGGAAAGACCAAGTCCGGCCAGGTCTTCAACGATTTGCTTGTTGTACGTATCGGCAAGTTGCTGCACACTGACGCCTTCTTTTTCCGCCTGAACCAAGAGCGGAGTTCCGTGCTCGTCAGTGCCGGAGACCATGAGTACGTCGCGCCCACGCATTCGCTGGTAACGGGCAAAAACGTCGGAGGGAACACCGAAACCGGCGACGTGTCCGATGTGGCGGGGCCCATTGGCATAGGGCCAGGCGACAGACGTAAGTATGGGTGCAGACATACCGTCTAGGCTACAACGCGCTGCAAATTTTACCGACATGAAGGGCAGTCTTAGTGCTCGTCGTAGGCCTTCGATGCCACCACCGGCAGTTCCGGCCCACGTCCACTCCGGCAGTTACAGTATCTTTATGCTCCCCGGCATCTTCGACGCGCCTCACGACGACTCCGCTTCCGTCACACGCCTTGGTTACAGCTCACTGGACCCCGTCGATGTGGGTGTATCACTTCTTATCGACGACGACCTCCCCGCGATGGCTATCGGCGCCTGGGGTGGGCTCGACGCCGTTATCGCACCGGATGCGTTATGCATGTACTGCGATCCAGATGACGCATTAACTCCCCCACCTGGAGTTTTCGCTGCTTCCGGCGGCCCTTCTGGCAACGACGATGAATCGACGGTGAACGCTTCTGATCCCAACAATGGCGTTCGGTTTGGTTTCATTTCGTACCCCGATCCCACGGTGTATGCCGCGGGCGTTACCGCTCACCAGGTGATCTGGCGACGCGACGGGGAATGGTTCACCAACGGCGACCCCGATTGGGCTGGGGGAATCCTCGCTACGGCGGATCACCGAAGCCACTGTCACTCCGCTGAAAAGCTCTCCGTACCCACGCACTGGGGCACTGGCGACCGTGAGTCCCATCGCCAGGGTGTCCTCAGCTGCCTGGACGCTATTCGCGCCGGGGAGGTCTACCAAGCGTGCATCTCCGCTCAGTTTCGGACACCAATGACGTCGCGAGCCGAGGCCGCCCGGTGGTGGCTCTCGACCGTCCACCGCACCCACCCCAGGTACGCCATGTTCCTCGCAACGCATGACCGCGCTATCACCTCGCTGAGCCCCGAACTGTTTCTGGAACGCAGGGGCTCCACGGTGTGGTCGTCGCCAATTAAAGGAACTATTCCCATTGACCGCGATCCTGGGGAACTCGCGCGGAGCAGGAAGGATGTTGCGGAGAACATCATGATTGTGGACCTCGTCCGCAATGACCTCAGCCAGGTGTGCCGGGACGTGACCGTGCCCTCGTTGCTGGAGGTTCTGCCGGCACCGGGAGTGTGGCATCTCGTATCGACGGTCTCTGGGCAGGTGACGGATCTGTCAGCAACGCAGGATTCCCGCATTATCGATGCCTGTTTCCCGCCCGCGTCGGTGACGGGCACACCGAAGTTACGGGCGCGGGAATATCTGGCCGAGTGGGAGCCGGTACCGCGCGGTATTCATTGTGGAACAGTGGGGATGAACTGGGGAGATCTCGTGGCGAATGTGGCCATTCGCACCGCGGAATGGGTGAATGGCGAGCTGGTTTTGGGCACCGGCGGCGGGATCACCATCGACTCCACTCCCGACGCTGAATGGGCTGAGATCATGGCCAAAACGTCGACTTTACGCTGGTAGCGGCGTCGTCAATGCCGCGTTGATCACAGAAACCACGCGGTCATTCACACAACAAATCACACGAACCACACGTGAATCCTCGGGCCGGTTCTCGTATTTTTTGGCCCTGGCCCGTGGCGCTACGCTAAAACTGTGAATCTTACGAAGTTCTCTGATCTCGGTTTACGTGCCCTCATGCATATGGTGGGGTCAGGGAATGCGCGGACAACAGCCCGCGAGGTAGCCGAAGCGATTAACGCTCCGCGAACCCATGTTTCGAAGGTCATATCGCGGCTGACGGAATTCGGCATTGTCGACGCCACTCGTGGCCGCGGAGGGGGAATCACTTTGGTCAACGGCGCCGAGGACTATTCCGTCGGGGCCATCGTCCGTTTCCTCGAGGGGCCGAGCCCGGTGATCGACTGCGAACACCCCCACCCCTGCCCTTTTAACGTCAACTGCCGGCTGCAGCACGAATTAGCCCAGGCACAGGAGGCGTTTTTCGCGTCCTTGGATGCAGTGACGATAAAAGACATCACGCCCGTAAGGCTTCAGGCTCCTCATCAGGCGTGATGTCTTTCGTGTTGCTTGATTGACGACGGCTAGTCGTCGGCCGTCACCACGGTTCAGCTAGTCAGCTGCTAATCAGCTCTCGTCATCGCCGTCGACGGCCCGTCCGACGAATCGCCAGTAGCCTGCTTAGAGGTCTGTTCAGACCGCCGGTCCTTTCCGCGAATCTTGTCAGCGCGACGACGCTGGCGCGCCGCATGAGCCGCCTCCACTCGTCGCTCACGAGCAAGCTTCAAAGCGAAGCGTCGATGCTCACGGTGATCCAAGTACACAGGGTCTTCCCTAAACCCTTTCACCAGCGCAAACATCAGCGCAATGATGATCAGAAGGAAGGGCGACGCCGCAATAATCGTGACCGACTGCAGGTTGTTCAACGCGTCCGATCCGCCGGAGACCAACAGCACAACACCGATTGCGGCGGTGAGCACACCCCACAGGCACGTGACGCGGACGTCGGCAACAATACGGCCATTCTGGGACATCGAGCCCATCACCGTCGACGCCGAGTCGGCGGACGTGATGAAGAACGTAGCAAGCAGAATCATCGCCAAGATGGAGAAGATCTGCGCCCCAGGCATGGTCTTGAGCAGGGAGAACAGCTGGTGGGTGGAGTCACCGTCGCCCCAAATGGAGCGGCCAGTTTCCTCTAGGTGCACACCCGTTCCACCGAAGATGGAGAACCACACGACCGTAATTGCCGATGGAACCAACAACACCACGCACACGAACTCGCGGATGGTGCGTCCGCGGGAAATCCGAGCAATGAACATTCCTACGAAGGGCGACCAGGAGACCCACCAGGCCCAGTAGAAGATCGTCCAGGTACCCAGCCATTTACCTGCCGTACCGTTGTCAGTGTCTGCAGTACGGGCGGCCATCTCGAAGAACTGCTGGACGTAGCTTCCGAATGCCGTCGGGATCATGTTCAGAATGACGACGGTGGGGCCCGCAATCAGCACAAAAATGCCCAGAACAGCGGCCATCACCATGTTCGCGTTCGAAATGTACTGAATCCCCTTGCCGACGCCCGACGCTGCGGACGCCAAGAAGAACAGGGACAGGATGACCACGACACCGACCAAAACTGGCGTCCCCGGGTTGTGGATGATGCCGGTTTCGTCCATACCCGAGCCGATCTGCAGCGCGCCCAGACCCAACGATGCGGCGGTGCCGAACACGGTGGCAAAAATGGCCAGGACGTCGATGGTTTTCCCCATCCAGCCTTCGGCCCTGTTCGCACCAATAAGCGGGATGAACGCAGAAGACAATAGCTGTTTCCGGCCCATGCGGAAGGTTCCATAGGCGATAGCTAGTCCCACGATGGCGTAGATTGCCCAGGGGTGCAGAGTCCAGTGGAACAGCGTCGACGCAAATGCCGAGTTCAGGTCCTCAGGCTCTGAGCCGGGCACACCTTCGCGGAAGAACGTGAGCGGCTCTGTCGTGCCGTAGAACATCAGGCCGATTCCCATGCCGGCGGCGAACATCATCGCAATCCAGGATGGCGTCGAGAATTCGGGTTCTTCATCGTCGCGGCCTAACCGGATGGAGCCGAACCGCGAGAATGCGATGGACAAAATGTAGAACACGAAGACCGTCCCGAACAGGACGAACATCCAACCAAGGTTGTTGACGATCCAGCTCAGAGCGTCGGAGGCGAACTCCGCAAACCCGTTGGGTGCGATGAGTCCCCATAGGATGACGGCGAGCACGAGTGCTGCCGCGGGTCCTACGACTCTCCAGTCCGTGGGAGCGTCGTCGGTAGCGTCGGACATGCCGAGCTGCCCCTCCCCCGTCAGCACTTCGGGATCATAGTCACCAAGGATGACTTCAGGATCGATATTCTTATGGTCCATTCGTCCACTATGTAACAGGACTCTTTTTTATTCAATTGCTACTCAGTTTTCAGCAACTCTTAAGCTCCGCCTATTCGCTCGCCTTTCTGGCGTCGACGACGGCCTCGTAAAGATCCTTTTTCCGCATCCCCCACTGGTCAGCGACAACTTTGCACGCGTCCTTGAGACGAAGACCGTCAGCCTGCACCCGTGCTTCAACATCGTCAATGAGCTCCTCCACCGGCGGATGAGTGTTCGCTTCACGAGCGCCTTCCAGGACGCCGGTGATCTCACCGCGGATCCCCTCCGCAGCCCACGCTGCAAGGTCCTCCAGCGTGCCGCGACGAACCTCCTCATAAAGCTTGGTGAGTTCACGGCACACAGCCGCACGGCGATGACCACCGAGGATGTCCACCGCCGCGTTCAAGGTCTCTTCAATTCGGTGAGGTGATTCGAAGAACACGCACGCGCGTCGTTCTGTGACTAACGACGATAACCACTCACGACGGGCCCCGGTCTTCCGCGGCACAAAACCGTCAAAACAGAAAGTGCCAACGTGCAGGCCCGACATCGCCAGCGCGGTGGTCACGGCTGATGGGCCCGGGATACAGCCCACATGGATTCCTTCGTCATGAGCTCGTTCCACAACGGGAAACCCTGGGTCGGAGATAACGGGCATACCGGCGTCGGAAATGATGAGGACAGTTCTACCACGCTGGGCTTCTGAGATGAGGGCATCGACGCGGCTGGATTCATTGTGATCAAAATTCGACACCAGGCGCCCAGCAATGTCGATACCCAACGCATTGGCAAGATTTCGTGCTCGACGGGTGTCTTCTGCTGCGACAACGTCTGCGGTGGCGAGGGCATGACGCAGCCGTGGCGACGCGTCATCGATATTGCCCAATGGCGTTCCCGCGACGACGATACCGCCACGATAGGACGAATTATCCTGACTCATATGTCTAGCTTCCCATACGGCTGGCATACTAATTGCCGTGACTGCCCGGAATTCTTCGCCGACACCTCTCATTTCGCCCTACCGGTGGGCCCAAATCGTGATAGGCATTATGGCCTTTTTGACGCGATTCATCGGTTTGGGTTCGCCGACGGATAAAGGTGCCCCGGTCTTCGACGAAAAGCATTACGCACCGCAAGCGTGGCAAATGGTGAGATCGTGGAGTAACCCCTTCGTTGGTGGAATTGAAGAAAATCCCGCGTACGGCTTGGTGGTGCACCCGCCAGTGGGCAAACAGATCGAAATGATGTCCGAGTGGCTCTTTGGCTACAACGCGTTTGGGTGGCGGGCGGCCTCCGCGACCTGTGGCGTCATCATCATCCTACTGATTATGGGCACCGTGAAACGCTTGGCGGACTCCACCATGATCGCCTGCATGGCGGGCATTATCGCCGTCTGCGATGGCGTTCTACTAGTCACACAACGTACGGCAATGCTGGACGTTTTCCAATGCTTATTTGTGGTGGCGGCGGCATATCTGTTGGTATGCGATGCACAACAGATGCAGGACCGGATGAAAAAAGTCCGTCATGAGGACCGAATGTCGGATTCGCCCTGGGGACCACGCATGGGATATCGGTGGTGGAGATTCGCCGCCGGAATCAGCATTGGTTTGGCTACCGGAGTAAAATGGTCAGGTCTCTTCTACATTTTCTTCTTCGGATTGCTGTCGGTCATGGCCGATGTGGCTCGCCGGCGTCGCTTCGGCGTGCAACGCCCCGTGGTGGGAACGCTGCGTAGAGACACATTCCCCACGATCGCATCGCTGGCTATTCTCCCCCTGGCGGTCTACATGTTCACGTGGCGCGCCTGGTTTGCTGACGAAAACAGTGTGTACAGGCATGCTAAAGAATCGGGGCTCATTGAGGATGGAAGCATTCTGAAACACGTTCCCTCTCCTTTGAGTAACTGGCTGTACTACCAGCAGCAAGTGCTTCAGTTCCATGCGACCTTAACGAATTCCAATGGGCATTATCATCCGTGGGAATCCAAACCGTGGTCCTGGTTGGCCTCTACACGGCCCATGGTTTACTACGACTCCGTTCACGACGACGGTACCCACTACGCGCAGATGCTCTTCGGCACACCCATTATTTGGTGGATATCTGTTCCTGTCATCGCGTGGGCCACGTGGTGTTGGATTGTCGGTAAAGATCGGCGCTGGGCCGTGCCCGTGGTCGGGTATGCCGCCGGATTCCTGCCGTGGCTCACGGATGTAGACCGCCAGACGTACTTCTTCTACGCAACGAACATGATCCCATTCCTCATCATGGCCATTGCGCTGTGCCTGGGGCAGCTATATTCGTGGTCCATCGCGGATTCTCGTTTAAAGAACCGCGCTTTGGGCAGGCATCTTGGAGGCTACCTGTCACGGCGTCGGCAAGGGGTTTCTAGCCGACGTCGGGCTGGTGCACAGTCTGGTCCCGCGGGAAACCCGGGCTCGTCGCGCGTTCGACCGCGCGCGGTAGGAGCGTCGGGAAGTGTGGCGATGCGCGCTGCCTCGTCCTCGCGCTGGGCCCGTGTGAAATCGCTGTGGATCAATGACACCGGATCCATCCTGGCGTGCCTCTACCTGGGCGCGGTGGTCGCGATGTTTATTTACTTCCTGCCGCTCATGGTGGCCATGCCCTTGTCCGGTTCTGAATGGGATGCCCATATGTGGCTTCCGAGCTGGAAATAAACCACGCTCCCCGGCGCCGGGAAGGCCCCCGACGCGGTCGAACCCCCCGGCATAAACGAAGTCACTGCTAGGCAGCCTACCGATCACCCACGTGACGGTGGACGTCGTCATTGGCCTCATCAATGAGGCGGGCCGTTTCCCTGGCGTCGGAAAACGTGGACTTCACCGGCCGGGCGCTAAATGATTTCAGGGAGCCAGTCACGTCGCCGGCGCTGACCCCGAAGTGGCTGAACCAACACCACACCATGACGAGGACAGTAACGATGAAGAGAACGAGGCCCATCAGCTGCTGAGGTGTGGCAAGCCCGAGGACAATGTCCCTGGAGGCGAAACCCGCGGTAAAGGCCCATAGGGCACCGAAGAGGGGGATCATTCCGGCGGTCATTCGTGGACGCCACGCACACCAGAAGAGCGAGAACCCGAGGGATAAACGCATGGCGGCGGCATCGATAAATAATCGTGCGACGTCGGGGTCGTGGGAATCCCCTACTGCGCCATCGGAGTCACCACCCGACGGGACCGGGCTGCCGGTGAGCGTCGTCGAATGACTTAATAAATAGATGGCCCAGCCGACATAAATGAGCCCTAAAACAATGAGGGCGATCCGGGATAAAGATAGAGAAATCACTCGCCATGACCGGCGATGTGGCAGTTGATCTTCTGGCACGGATTGGACGAGGGACTCGGAAAAATCGGGAATGGATTCGGAGTCGTCAGCGGGAGCCACGCGCAAGGTGCGCCCGAGGGTCAGTGCTTGGGTGTACCAGTTTTGACAGTCTTCGCATTCCGCCAAGTGGGCGTCGATCACGTCGTCGTCCCAGGTTGCGCGGGACCGTTCACCGTCTATGCGCGCTGATAGTGCTTGACGCACTTCACTGCACTCCATAATTCCCCTTCATCATGCCGACCACACCGTCACCTCAGGGCAACTACCCCAGAACAGCCTTTCCAAAGTAGCAGCTCCAGAATCGTCAGGATCGTCGCTGGAAGAAGTAATCGAGGCTAGCCCGGCCGGCACCAAAGATGGCGATCACTATGAGAGTAACCACGAGGAGTGCGACGAATTCCACTCCACCATTTGCGACAAAGAAGCCTCGATGAAGATGGACAAACCAGAGTGCACCGACCATGTCCATGAAGAGGACAACAGAGGCAGCAGGTGCCAGGATCCCCACAAAGATCATGGCGCCGCCGATCATTTCGACGAATGAGACCAGAGCAGCGATCAGCTCTGGCTGAGGGATCCCCAGCTGATCAAATTGTCCCCCGGTTGCGGATAAGCCCGTCATCATCGCTTTATCCCAGCCGTGAGCAATGAAGATCAAACCGACGACAATGCGCAGCAAGAGAAGTGCCGCGTCACGAACCTCCGGTTTATTCATAAACATGACCGTACCCGAGCTGGACCCCTAGCCGGAAAACATAGGTTTCCGCGCATCGCGAGGATGAACATCAGGGTGATGAACATCGCGGGGATAGTGACCCCGTTTTATGCGACGGTGGGTTCTACGCCATCACGGGGCTGAGCGATCTCGCTGGACACAGGTGCCGCGGGTGCGTCGGAAGATTTCTTCTTCCGCCCAAACAAGAGCTTGTCGACGCTGACCGCGCCGGGACCGGTCAAGAGGAGAAGGAGTGCGCACGCGCCCAAGACGAGGACGTATTCGTAGCCGCCGTCGCTGCTCCACAAGCCGGCGTCCTTGTGCACGAACCAGAATGCACCGGCCATATCGATGACGAGGACAAGGCTGCTGAGGCGGGTAAGAAGCCCCAGGATGAGGAGAACGCCAGTGATCAGTTCACCCCAGCTTGCCAGGGTTGCTGCAATATCGGTGGCGGGAATGTTCATGGCTGCGAAGGAATCACGAGTACTCCCCCAACCCTTTGTGACGGCGTTTTGCCAGCCGTGCATGACAAAAAGAAAACCAAGGACGAGGCGGAAGATAAACAGGCCTGCGTCGCGGAAGAAAGGATCCAGTTTCGTTGACATATCAACTACATTAGCAAAAATAGTCAAACCCGCATAGAACGAGAAACATTATTATGGGTAGCCAAACCCTTGCCCTCTAAAGAACTTACGTGAGACCACCTATAATCGGGCGCATGTCAACAGATACTCAGCCCTCGTCAGATACTCAGGCCTCGTCGGCACGCCCTATTCACTTTGAGCTCAAAGTGCCTGGCGGGAAACTCATTGTTATTGACACCACCGTCGAGAATGACAGCATCACATCATTACGCCTCTCCGGGGACTTCTTCCTCGAGCCCGATGAAGCCTATGACGAAATTGCCCCGGCATTGGTAGGAACAAAAACGTCCGCGTCCACTGAAGCACTTGAATCGCGATTAAATTCCGCATTAGCTCATTTCGACAATCTCGACCTCGAGGGATTAACCATTCATGACATTGCCGTCACCGTGAAACGAGCGGTCTCCGGCGGCAAAGATTTCACCGATTACGAATGGGACATTCTTCGCCCCGGCGTCCTCCCCACCCCAGTCAACGTCGCTCTTGACGAGCTGCTCTTGAACCAGGTCGCCGATGGGCGTCGCGGCCCCACCCTCCGTTTCTGGGAATGGGACGATAAAGCCGTCGTCTTTGGTTCTTACCAATCGTATTCAAATGAATTAAACCAAGAAGGAATCGACAAATACGGAATTACTCCCGTGCGTCGAATCTCGGGTGGCGGCGCCATGTTTATGGAGGGCGGAAACTGCATTACCTATTCGCTCTACGCGCCCATCGACCTCGTCCAGGGCTATTCGTACGTAGCATCCTACGAATACCTCGACCAGTGGGTACTAGCAGCGCTAGCCAAGCACGGCGTCAACGCCTGGTATGTCCCCATTAACGACATCACCTCCGACGGCGGAAAAATCGGCGGAGCTGCGCAAAAGCGCCGTGGCGGAGCGATCCTGCATCACACCACGATGAGCTACAACATCGACGCCGACAAGATGATGGATGTCCTCCGTATCGGGAAGGTCAAGGTGTCATCAAAAGGATTAGCGTCGGCTAATAAGCGCGTTGATCCTTTGCGGCGGCAAACTGGTGTTCCCCGTGAGACGATCATCGACACCATGGCTCAAGAGTTCATGACGCGGTACGGTGCGACGCCCGCGTCGCTGACGGACGCGGATATCAAGGAAGCGGAGGAACTGGTCAGCACCAAATTCGGTAATGACGCATGGACGAAGAGGATTCCGTGACGACTAGGCGCGATGCCTGGGCCGTGATACCTAGGCCGTGATACCTGGGACATCGGCTAGTCATTCCGGCGAACATGCTGGGTGATCTGCTTCTGACGCAAGGGGTCAACACAAACTGTTGCGACCACCGACAACACCAGGCTCATGACAAAGACGCCGATAATCCATGTTAATTGCGGACCGGCCGAAAGATCCTTGTCAAACCGGCTGTAGGAAAACCAACCCAAGTACAGGCCGAGGAGAAAGGTCAAACCACTAGTCATCAGAAGCGGATAAAACGTCTGTTTCATCGCAACTCTCCTATGCAATGACGACGGGACACCCATAAAACCAAGCGCACGAGTAAGTTCTGCTTCTTCAAAGACTGAGGATGCCTGGTTCAACAGGGTTCCACTAATCGACACGAGTAAGCCAACACCGTAGGTGACGACAGCTCCAGTCACCGTGTCCCGATTGATTGTGGGGTCACCCAACTCATCCCCCGGATTCTTCGGCATGACAGCCACGTACCCCAACAGGAGTGCGAGGAACGTCAGCGCATTCGTCCGCTTCCATGCGGTACGCCCGTCTGTCATCACTCGACGCGTAGCTAAGAAATTGAGCTTCCCCGGAAGAAAGCTTGATATACGGGCTGCGAACTGGATGAGCCAGGGCACCACAAGGTTGATACCGAACACAACGACATACAGAATTCCCGCGATGATAACCAGAGACCACCCGACATTGACAGAATCAGCGTTGATGTGAGATAAGACGACGCGGGCAGTCACAACGATCACAACAAAAATGATGAGGCGCCAGAATTTAAGTGCCCTGGGAACGTCCCGTTTTGAGACTCCCAGTGGCGACACCATGACGCGCTTGAGACCAACCACTGCAGCTACCGCTGCAAGGACAAGGATGATTACCCATAACGCCGGATAACCCCACCACGGTAAAAGAATTTCCCACAGACCGATGCGGGTGTTTTGGAAACTAACTAGCGACCACGCTGGTGCCGCGACGACGTACAGCACAGTTCCAAGCGCCAAACCGGCGAATGCCAGCGCACTGGTTTCTACCAAGGTGAGCCGCGTGATGTCTCTGTTGGATAATCCCAGCAGCCTGAGCGTTGCTAAGCGCCTCTCGCGGCCGGAAGCCCCTAACACCGCTGATTGTGCTACAAGGGACATCATCGCGGGAACAACGAAAGCACAGGCAACGGCCGCAAGACCAACATATACTTGCCGTAACTCACCACTCATGTCGTGGAGTGAGGCCACCGTCGGGTGACGATAACGTTCGTAGAACATCCACGTCCCGCCGGCAACGGTCATAGCCATCCACGTACTCACGGTAAAGGCAAACACCGCTAACGCAGAGAGCCACTTATTCCCCGTCCCCGCCCTATGGGACGCTTTTTGCAATTGAACACCCAGGTGGGAAAGCGTCGACAAGGAAACAGCCATTTAGCTCACCGCCCCGGAGAGCATGCGATCGTCATGAATGATGCCATCACGAATCTCAATCCGACGCTGGCACCAATTCGCGACACTTTGATCATGAGTCACCATCACCAAGGTCGAGCCAGCTTGCTCGGTAATCGCAATCAGCTGCTGCATGACTTCGTGGCCGGTCGATTGGTCGAGAGCGCCTGTCGGCTCATCGGCAAAAATAATTGCCGGTTTGGCTGCGATGGCTCGCGCGATGGCCACGCGTTGCGCCTGACCACCAGACATCTTTCCAGGCCTACGACGGATCAACTTCCCGAGCCCCAAGCGCTTCAGCATGTCGGCGGCGTCGGCATAAGCGTGCCTTCGAGAAGTCCCCTGCAAAATCGCCGGGAGAGCCACGTTTTCCTGAGCCGTGAGCTCCGGAAGGAGCTGCCCATCTTGGAACACAAACCCGAACTCGCGCAGCCGGAGCGCTGACCTTTTCGCATCATTCAGCCGTGAGACGACGGTATCGCCGTACCGGATTTCACCGTCGTCAGGGACGAGCACGCCGGACATGCAATGCAAAAGAGTGGACTTGCCCGAACCCGACGGCCCCATGACCGCGACGGATTCACCCTGACCGATCTCCAAGGAAATACCCGTCAACACTGGGTTTGAGGCGAACGATTTCGTGATGTCGTGGACAACCAGCGAAGACCGAGAGTAGCGTCGCTGGCTCTGTTGCGCGTTGTGATCTTTCATGGCACCTATTTCACAGTTTGTCCAACGAGTTCACCACAGCTCTAGCGCCCGAATCGTGGTAGATCTAGCACTACCCCCATCGCTGGTGGTGAGGGTGCGGCCGCTACTCACGCGGGGTTTAAGTTTTTATCATGGCACACATGGCATTATCAGCCTGGCAACGATTATCGCACCACTTACGGCCTCGGGACCGGTCCGCTGGTTCACGGTCGCATGAAAGTGTGGCTGCCGAGCGCATTAACGAATTGACGGCGTCGCGCCGGGCAATTGCCGATGCTTATGAAGTCGAGCGGCGTCGCATAGAAAATGACCTTCACGATGGGGCTCAGCAGTATTTTGTGGCTGCGTCTCTTAAGCTCGGGGAAGCCGAACTTGAGGCAGAGAATGGGAGCCCAGAGTTACAGCAGCTCCTTGAGGAGACGCGCTCGCACCTTGACGATGGGCTTCATGCTCTCCGCCGGACTGTCCACGGTATTCATCCGCAAGTGCTGCGCGACCAGGGCTTATATGCCGCCGTTCAGGAGATAGCCGAATCATATGGCTCGAATATCGCCGTGCATTGTCCGCATCCACTCCCTGAGCTTCAGCCCAGTGTGCTGGCGTCGGCCTATTTCTTCTGTGCCGAGTGCCTGACCAATGCTGCAAAGTATGCTCCCGGCGCGCCCGTGACCGTGCTTTTGGTCTCTGACCAGGATTTACGGATTTCTATTGTCGACGAGGGGGGCGGCGGAGCTCGCCTGGGCCCGGGATTATCGGGAATGCGTGAGCGCTTGGCCGCCTTCGGAGGCTCGATGCAGCTGAACTCGCCGGTGGGTGGGCCAACGACGGTGATTGCGTCGATTCCCGTCATGCTCAACCGCGGGCAGAGCGGATATCCCACGGCCGACTCCCCTAGTGCCGCGACCGCTTCTACGACTACTTCCACGGCTGCTTCCGCGGGGTCTACTTCCGCGACGTCCGGTCGGAATGTGAACCAGGTTGGTGGGGATTCATAATGAAAATTGTCATCGCCGACGATTCCGCCTTGTTGCGCGAAGGCGTCGCAGGGTTAGTTGAAAAACGCGGATATGAGGTTATTGCAAAGCCGACGTCTGCCACGGAATTACTCGACGCCGTAACCACCCTCGGTGACGATTACGCTTTACCTGATCTCCTCATTACCGACGTACGTATGCCTCCTGACATGCGCGAAGATGGCCTACGGGCTGCCCTTCAGTTGCGCGAGCGCTTTCCGTCGTTAAGCATCATGGTGCTCTCCCAATACGTGGCTCCTGCTTATGCGCGTGAACTCTTCACTCCTGGAACCTTCCACGGTGCGGGCACGGGCTACTTGCTGAAAGATCGGATCGGAAAAGTCAAAGACTTCCTGGAGTCCATCACGATCGTCGCGCAGGGCGGAGTGGTCATCGATCCGGATGTTGCGACAGCATTGATGAAGTCCGGCAGATCAGGTTTGCGGCTGCTCACTGCGCGCGAACGTGAAGTGATGGAACTCATGGCGCGTGGTAAATCCAATGCCGAAATAGCGCAGGACCTGTTCCTTTCTGGTGCCGCGGTGGCAAAACATGTGTCCAATATTTTCCTAAAGCTCAATCTCGAACCGGGTGAAGATAACCGCCGAGTACGCGCGATTTTGGAGTATTTAACGGAGACGACGGGGCTGATCTGACCGAGTTAATCCGAGGGGTTAATCCGACGCGGTTAAAAGATAAACCTGCAGCACATTACGGCTCTAAATTTGAGGCTATCTTTACTTTTGCACGTCCAGTAGTATGGGGACCCTCATTTGTTTGTTTCTCTAGAAGGAGTCGCCTTCGTGTCCCGTTTCAGGTCTCCCCATCGCTTGCGCTCAGTGCGGGCGGTTTTGGCGTCAACACTCGCCGTATCACTCATCATGGGTACTGCCGCATGCTCACGCAATGAGGATTCAACCCAATCATCATCGGATACGGCCTCTTCTTCCGCTTCTGAATCAGGTCAGAGCTCATCCGCACAGGCCAACGAAACGTGGCCACGCACTGTGGCCACCGATCACGGGGAAGTCAAGATCCCGGCCAAGCCGAAAAAGGTCGTCTCGGCTGCAGTGACGCTGACTGGTTCCTTGCTTGCCATTGGTGCACCGGTCGTAGCGTCAGCAGGCGGACAAAAGGGCACACCTCTCACAGATGACAACGGTTTCTTCACTCAGTGGTCCCAGGTTGCGGACAAAGAGCATGTGAAGGTCCTGGATCTCAACCCCTCGGCGGAGTCCATCCTTGCTGAAAAACCTGACCTGGTTGTGATGTCCTCGACTGGCCAGGACGCCACCCCTGACCTCTATGAACAGATTTCAGAGGCTGTCCCCACGGTGATGATCGACTACTCCGATAAGGACTGGCAGGATGTCGCCACGATGCTCGGGAAAGCGACAGGCCTCGAGAAGAAAACCTCTAACGTCATCAAGAAGTTTGATGACACCGTGGCTAAGGCTCGTGATGAGATCAAGAAGCCTGCGCAACCGGTCACGCCGTTGGTATACACCCCGCAAAACAAGTCGGCACGTGTGTGGACAAAAGAGTCTGCACAGGGCAAGCTGCTCACCAAGCTCGGTTTCACCCTTGCCGACGTTCCGGAAAGCGCACGCGGGGCGAATTCGATGGGCCAGCGATCTGACGTTTATGTGGTCTCCGCTGAAAATCTACCGACGGCGGCCACCGGCAAGACCGCGTTCCTCTTCGCCGCAGATGATAAAGCCGTGGATGCATATAAGAGCAATCCGGTGCTGGCCGATACCCCCGCTGTGAAGAACAAGTCCGTGTATTCCATGGGCACTGACACGTTCCGGATGGATTACTACAGCTCACTGGCCATGATTGACCGTTTAGAGGACCTGTTCGATTAAGACTCCGCCTCCCGCTTCGTTGAGATCAAATCCCGTTGTTTGCCCCGGGCCGACTGCCACTACTCGAACCTTGGTTTTCTGGTGGCAGGAACCGCAAGCCCCTGACGCGCAAACATCACTGTCGCGTGGCGACGGCCATCGTCGTCGCTATGACACAGTGTTTTTCCACCTCTCTGGAGTTCATGATCACCACGATGCTGCCCTCCACCGGATGACGGATCACCACGATGGGTGGTGGTCATTCACGGTGACCGTCCCGTCGGACCTCTGCGGCTCCTACTACATCATGCCTGCAGAAACGGTTCCCGACGAGGTCGTGGAGACTCCCCGTCACGACGATCCTGATCAACAGATCGATTTTCGGGCACGCTGGAAAGCCCTCATGAAACTCATGGTGGTCGATCCGCGCGCCCAGATACCTCCTCTACGATCACGACGATCGTCACAGCCCCCACCCGATGCTGACCATTCCTACCGCGCGAAGTCATCCGGGATTGTTCGGCTCGATGATGCCTTGCCCGAGCCTGGTTGGGACACCGCGAACACATCCGACGCACCTGCTGGCACCACGACTGCCGGGTTTACCCCCTACACATGGCACTCGCCGTCGGGATTTTTCCAGGGCAGACATGTGTGGGTGAGGACTCCCGTCGGCAATCGAAGCGATAATTCCCGACGGCGACCGTGGCTGCTCATTCTTCTCGACGGGCAAGACTGGTACGAGGCGCACACTGGTTTTGATTATGCGCTCCGCGCGCTCGAGACCAGCGGCAGCATTCCCGAGGTCACTGCGGTAGCCGTCGAAACGACAGATTCCCCAGCGCGCGGACAGAACCGCCTCCGCGACCTTGGCTGTAACGTCGCCTGGAGGCGTGCGCTCCAGGACGACCTCATCCCCGCCATCACGCGCGACTATGACATTGCCGACCCCTACGTCATTGTTGCTGGCCAGAGCCTTGGCGGGCTATGCGCTACCGACTGCGTCATTGAAAACCCCGAAACGTTCCATGCCGCTATCGGGTGTTCGGCATCCTTCTGGTTTCCGACGCGACAGGGGCCGCGGCTACCCGGCCCACTTGGCGGGCTCATCGCGGAGAAGCTCCAGCACCAAGCCACTTTGGCGGCACTCGCGCAGGATAATTCACGGTTCTTCTTCGACGTGGGAACCGGCGAAGGGTTTATGGAGTCTCATGCGCGCGCGGTCGTCGAGGGGCTGGAACGAGCCCATATTCGCTGCCACTTCGATGTATCGACGCATGGGCACGATCCTGCAGCGTGGCGGGGAGCACTAACGCGGGGACTCTGCTTCATTGCGACGCGGTAGCGCTCCCAAAAAGCGCGTTATGAGAAGCAGCGCCAATTCCCACACTTTGCTCGGAATCAATACCTCATTCCCACACCTTAAATAGGGTGGTTTTGTTTTTTATCTTTCAGAAAAACTTGGGTGCGCAGCCCAAAAACTAGGCTGGAGACAGTGGGTCAGCAACAACGCCTCTCACTGGTTGACGCCGATTTTCAACCCCAGCATCCGCTGTTAGCTGACCATTTCTATACGCACCATGCCCTGTCCACAAGACACGGTGCAGATATTTCATTCATCTGCCTACTTTTGGAGGCGACTTATCATGGCCGATGAACTAACTGGCACCACATTCGAACAATCCACTACCGAACGCGGTCGTGAGCTCTTGGCCCGCATGGATCGCTTCCCTGCTTGGCCACTGCGCAAGCGTGATTTTTTCGTTATCGGTATCGCATATTTCTTCGTTTTTTATGACATCAGCGATATCGGTTTCGCCATGCCAGCTATCGACGAGCAAATGAATCTGGGCCAGGACATGTCTTTGTTCGTGGCCCTGGCCGTTGGTCTCGTGGGCTACATTATTGGCTCACTCCTCGCTGGCTGGCTCTCTGACGCGAAGGGAAGGAAAGTCTCTTTCATCGGTTCCCTCGTTTTTTCCGGAGCGGGATCTCTCCTCTGCGGATTCTCTTTCACGGTGTGGGACTTGTCGCTCTGGCGCTTTTTAACCGGCATGGGTGTGGGAGCAGCCCTCAACTTAGCTTCCACCTACGTCGGCGAAATTGCACCAGCTAACCAACGCGGCAAGCTTTCCGTCGCCACCTTTATGGTCGGCATTATTGGTCAAGCGATCACACCGTTCGTCGCCCTAGCATTGGTTCCGAACTTCCACACCGGGTGGCGCTGGCTATTCTTCATCGGCGCACTTGTCGGCGTCTTCGGCGTTCTCTTTGCCCTTGCGCTTCCTGAGTCGCCCAGGTGGTTAATCTCCCAATGGCGATGCGATGATGCCGAAAAGATCATCGAGAAGATGGAAGAGAACTTCACGCCTGAACAGTTGCGCAAAGGGCAGAAAATTCGCGAAGAATTCCGGAAAGAGGTTGAAAAAGAAGAAGAGAGGCAGGATCGCTCCCTTGGGCTCACCGGAACAGACAGCACCCCGTCACTCACTGAAGGAAAGTACCTGCGCACGGCCATTGTCATGGCCCTGATGTGGTTCCTGTGGTACATCGGCAATTATGGCTTCCTAGGTGATGCCCCTGACCTCATTTCATCACACGGTGAAGATATTGCTGGATCAATTCTGTACATCGCGATCGGCGCAATCGGCTACCCAACCGGCGCGCTCATCATGATCTTTATCTCAGATAAATTCGAGCGTAAGTACCTCATTTTCGTCTCCACCCTCGTATGGGCGGCAGGCATGCTGTGTATTGCGACGCTCGCTAGCGCGTTTATGGTTACGCTTGGTTCATTCTTGGCTTCTATGGCGCTGGGGTCCTACCTCCAGATGGGCTACACCTTCACAGCAGAGTCCTTCCCCACCACCTTGCGAGCCCGCGGGTTCTCCATCGCAGATGGTTGTGGTCACCTCGGTGGCGCTGTTGGCTCACTCCTCCTGCCCTTCGTTGTTAATCAGGCGTCATTTTTCGCTGGCTTTGCGATGATTGCACTGACCGGTGTCGCCGCCGGATTGCTGGCATTGACAGGGCCAAAGTCGTCGTCAAGGTCGTTGGAAGACATTTAACGGCGATCTCATACAAATCATGGCGGGGTTGTGCTTCCCCGCCATGTCAAGGCCCAATTCTCGGGTCCTTCAACACGTGACTTTCTTCTCAGTCACGTGTTTTCTTAGTTACGTGATTATCAGACGGCAGGTGAGAGATTTTCTTTGTCGTCCCACTTTTCTTTCATCTTCTCGGGCCTCGACGGGAAAACCGTCATGATGAAATACGCTATAACACCAATACCCGTGAAGATAATGAAGTACCACGGTCCGGCAAAGCCAGCATCATGCAAGCGTCGCCACGTGAGCGAAAGGCTCGGCACCAAAATAATCAGACTAAAGACAGCGCTGGCGAGTCCCACTGGATTGGTCACATCATCCGGATCCACACCAGCACTAAGTGCCGCTATGAAAAACGCACCGTTGATAATGAACAAGACCAGCTGAACCCACCAGAATTCGGACCTTGAGGAGCGTCCTTTAAACCGAAAGGCTCTGGTGACGAATCTCCTGACGGCTGCAGGCAAACTTGCGCCGTAGAAGGGCTGCGACAATGGTGGCTCACCATCGTACTCAGGGGCATCATCGGGGCCGTGGTATCTACCTGGAGTAGTGGCTCCGTATTGTTGGGTGTCGTTCTGCGACGGGAATGGCTGCATATCAGTCATGTTCCCTACCCTAACAATTTTTCTCACCGTTTTTTAGGCCAAAATCAACGTTTTTAACTTTTTTAACTAAATCGGAACACTGGGCTAACGCCACACATCGCCACACGTGATGGAATACATCTCACTCTTACGTGTTGGATCTAACCGGGAGGGCGGAACAGAACCGCCAATGATCGTGCATCAACTCGGCGGTGCGCTCTCTTCTCCGGAAAGAGGGGGTTTCTGCTCTCCACAACAAAATCGCGCAAAAACCTAGTCGAGTTTCTGAGGAGATAACGTCATGGCAAAGAAAGCAGTCATCATCGCAACTGATTTCGGCGTCGAAGAGCCAGAAATTATTTCACCGCGCGACGCCTTAACGTCGGCAGGCATTGATGTCACCATCGCTTCCAACTCGGGCAACGACATTCAAACGGTGACCGGCGACAAAGACTGGGCATCCACAGTCAAGGCCGACACAACCCTCGACAAAATCAGTGCCGACGATTACGACCTGGTCGTTCTCCCCGGAGGAACCGTCAACGCTGACACCCTTCGCATCGACACAGAGGCTCAGCGCATCCTTAACGAGTTCGCGTCGGCCCACAAGCCGATCGGCGCCATTTGCCACGCACCGTGGGCGCTGATCGACGCCGGACTGACCGAGGGCAAGACCATGACGTCGTACCAGTCCATTCGTACGGACCTCGAGAACGCGGGTGCCCACTGGGTGGACGAAGAAGTCTTCCGTTGCCCCGGGAATGACTGGGTATTGATTACCTCACGCAACCCACATGACCTGCCGGCCTTCACCAAGGCACTCACCGACGAGCTGTCTTAACGAGCTACAGCGGGAATCGGCCCTAGCACTTGGCACGCAACGACCTGTTTGTTTTGGGGATCACGGATCCTCGGAGTAAAGTGCTGGGGGTCCGCGGGGCATTGGCGCAGTTGGTAGCGCGACTCGTTCGCATCGAGTAGGTCAGGGGTTCGATTCCCCTATGCTCCACAAACACTGTTTTCCCTGGTCACCATTAGCCAGGGATTTTTGTGTATCTGCAGGTAGGGACATACTTTTTGTCGTATTAGCCATTAACTACATCCGGAAACATCGAATCGCTACCAGTATTATCTTTCGAATGAACGTGTAGCTCAGATACTCCTTCGGTAACTACTACGCATGACTCTTTAGCCAGGAAAGTGTTGCTATCGACTTCCGGCCTCGGTAAGGGGTTCCGTTTGTACACGGCTAAAGATGATGATTTACCACCTCTTTCGTACCTTTCACTCAGATGGTGCCTGCTTTCCTTGAAGACAAACAGCCCATCCAAGGATGGCGAGGCATGCCCCAGCAGTTACTGCCGATCCCCAGCGGGCTGAGAGCATATCGGCAGTCCAAGGGGTCACGGCCGCCGCGAGTGAGTAGCCGATGCCGCCGGCAGCGTACAACAGAGAAAAGGCGGATGCCCTACGTTTGTGCGAGACTAGATCAGATACGATCACTTGCCTTAAGACCATGGATGGCGCCTGAACAACCCCTATGAGCACTGCAATGCCTAGCAGGATTGAGTAAGACTGGACGCTTCCTACCGTCGCTAAAAGGGCAATCATGAACACCGTTGAGATCATCGCAAGTGCTTCGGGCCTCGGCCACGACTTCTTGATGCCGAAAACCGACGAAGCAACAACGCTCCCCAGAGCCAATAGAGCCAAGACAAAACTTGCTTTCTCATCTGACCCAAACCAGTGGGTCAAAAGTCCAGGAACCAGTGTGTCGAAGGACGCAGTGACAGCCATGATCACACCTGACGCGACAACTGGAACTGCGATGGGACGAAATGATGCTTTTCCACCCTCCCCAGACTCATGGCGATAATTGCTGGGAATTGCAAGAGGGGCCACTACTGCTGCTCCAAGTAACAATAGCGCTAAGAAAACGTATGCAATTACCGTATTCGTTTGGTGAACCAGCACGACACCCAGGATTGGCCCCAGAACCCAACATATTTGATTCACGACATTGTCAATCGCGAGTATCCGCTGGGAACTGCTTGTCATTTGAGTGGCAGAGGATCTGAGAACACCTGGTATTGGTGATGAAATCGCCCCAAGGACAAGGATGGCTAAAGTGGCACCCAGCCACAAAGAGGGAATAAACCACAGTATTGCCCCAGATACGAGCAGCAGCATGGCCCCGACAAGGCAAATTGTTCTTAATTCGCGACCAATCGCAACTTGTTTCATCTTATGGGTGAGCCATATTGCCCCCGCTGCTTCTCCCGCGGCGTAACTACCAGAAATCAGACCTCCGGCAGCATAGCTTTTTCCTACCGCTGCCGTTCCAACCACGGCCACCATTGGGATGGTGGTTACGACTAGCCGCGTAACCGGCGTTGCTATCGCCCATGCGAGTTGATTTCTCGGAAAATATCCCATCTAGGTTTTCTCCTCGGAAGTCATTTCTCTGGTATGCCTAGACGTCATCAAAATGCGGTCGTTACAGTAGACGATACTTTGGCTTAAGTAGGCCAGTCCGGAGGCGTCCAGCAGCATCATCAGCGGTAGATGTGTGTAAGGCGGCGATGAACTGCGTTTTATGCCGATTACTCAGCTCGCCAGACACGACGCTGGCGCTTTTTTACCAGTTCAAGCTCCTCGTCAACCAGAGCTTTCTCAACGATCAGCTTCGCTAGTTGCCGCTTGAGCTCGTCAACATCATCGGGGAATGACGCTTCCAAGCTCGCCCGCGTGGGAAAACCGGCTCGGCTCTCTCGTTCACGTTTACCCATTAAGCCCCACTCTCGCTTGTCGCAGTACGTGCGAGCCCAACTATAAACAATCACTTTCGAGCGCAGGTCGAACTTGTGCGCTATGAATTCTTCTAGTCTTCCGCCCTATTCTCTAGCGTGTATGTGGCGGCATCAATAACGGTGTCTTCAATGGGCCGAGGATCCCAGCCAAGTAGCCGTTGTGCTTTGCTTGTGTGATAGTGGTGCTCCATGCCGATCAGCGTATTCATTACAACCATTGCGGAATTGAAACGAGCGCCAATCTTAATAACGAAATCGGGGATGGTCATCGTACTAATCTTGCGACCTCGTTCCCCGAGATGATCTTTAAGTAGCCGTGCCATCTGAGCCATTGTGATTTCGCTCGGCTTAGCGAGAAAGCGCTCCCCGTCAGCTCGATCGTCGGCGATGGCAAGAATATGCAGATCGGCCAGATCACGGACGTCAACTGCCTGGTAGGTAGCCTTCGGACTCGGTGCACCGCGCAAAATCGACGTGAACAATAGCTCGGTGCTGGAACTTCGCCCATTCATGAAGGGCCCGAAAATTGCTCCCGGAAGTATCGTGACGAGTTTTGTTTTCGTCTGCTTGCCAATGAAGCCCCATGCGACCCTCTCCGCCACAACGTTGGACCGCATGTAGTTGGTGACGAGCTTGTCATCGATGTCAGTCCAGAAGGTTTCGTCGATGGTGCGGTGCGTGTCCGCGCGGCCAGGGAAAACCGCTGCCACCGGTGACGAGTACGGTACTCAAGAATGCTCCTTCGGCAGGTGATAGTGAGTCACGATGCGGGAAGCCGAGAGCGAGCTATTCCCTACCCCACACGACGGATGTGCGTCACGCTTGCTCGCCCATCACCGTCTGTCTCATAGCGATCGTACTGACGGTCGATGTACTCGCCGTCGTCCTGCATGTCATCCGGTTCCTCGACGCCGAAGTAATCGGCAGCGTCCACGTACTCCAGCTCAGCCAACTCCGGATCAGTGTCATTCGTCTCAATAACGGTGCCGGCCGGCCGACGTAACCGCGACGACACAGCCCGGCGGTCATCGTGATCATCTTCGGCGTTCCGGACGCCCATTCGAGCACGCCTCATCCGGCGCAGACGACGAGCCGCCAGGCGCTGCTCCTCAATGGCCTGCTTCCGCAAGAACGCGAGGTACACACCGGTAGCGACAGCGCCGACAACGGCGCCGGCCCACATAGCGCCACCGACCACAAAGCCGAGGACCAACAGCACAACCGTCACCGCAGCCAAGCCGAAAAGCACACGCTTACGCTGGGTAAACCGCCGCCGGGCATTCCGCTGGGCGAGCTCCGGGTCGTACACACCTCGGCCACGCCGGCGGTCCACATACGCCCTATCCTCATCCGTTACCGCAATGTCGTCATATTCAGAACGTGCGAGTTCCTCGAGCTCTTCGTCCGACAAAGCATCCAGGCCGTCGTCGAAAAGCATGGTGCTGGAGCGTTTTTGAGCTTCACGGCGCTCCTCGCGCTCATCGTCTGATTCGTCGGCAAAGTCATACGCGTGCTCAAATGCGGGATCACCATCGCGATAATCCACAACATCCTCCGGGCGATCATAGGCATCGGGGAACTTCTCCCTGTCCTTCGCCACAGCGTCGTCGGACACGAAATCACGGCCATACACCACCGAGGTACGGTCTTCGCCGGCAGAGAGCACCTCATCAGCCGATTCTTCGTCCACGGAAACTGGTCGACTGCCCCGTCGAGAATCGCGATCCTGAGACGAAGCCGCCTCAGCAGATTCCAGCTCGGGCACGCCCTGGACCGCTCCCGATGAATCCATAATGACGTCACCATCGACAACGCCCACCGGGACACTCGACTTCTCGCCCGGTGCCGTTTGATCATCCTTCGCCTCACCGGGTGCTCTGTCAGGCTCGTCCTCAACGTCGTCGACGAACTCTTCAAACTCGGCATCGTCGACCGGTTCTGTCACAGCATCATCGATGTCATCAGCCACAACAGAGGAGGCAGCGAACGATTGATCGGAATCCTCAGGCTCCAGCTCCCCTACCACGACATCTTCGTCGTCACGTGTGTTATCCCCCTCGACATGCTCCCCGGCGTGAGCCTCCGAATGAACTTCCCGCGCCGACGCATCGTCAGCGTCGGACTCACCAGGATGCACAGCGTCACCGGAGTACACAGCGCCGCGGTCATCGTACGCGCGGAAGTGGACGTCGTCCTCGTCTAACAAGCGGTACTCGTCCTCGGCCGGCTCGGTTTCCACATCAGGTGACACAGACCGACGTCGCACATGCTTCGTCAACCGACCAGAGGACGCGACCGACCCAGACCCGCCACGGTACAGAACGCGCGTTTCCTTTAACGCCTTCGACGTACGACGCACTGGCCCCTGGTTTCGCAAAAGTAGTGGCGCCAAAACAGCAAGCCACAGCACCACAATAAGAACGATCAAGAGGGAACTCGACACGTCGGAATCTCCTTAACTGACGTCAGCCGCGGGGAATCGAACACGGACAACGATACTTCTCACTAAAGAGTAGCCCGTCACACCCGTAACATGCGTGTGCCACGCCCACAGATACGAATACCGAACGAATGCCGGAACATTCGCAATCCAACCAGAGGTCTGCCTCAACCAGGGATCTGTCATTAGCTTTCACGCCTCCCCCGCCCGCTGCTCTCTAATCGTGACACCACTCCACAGGGGCACTCCTCCGACGTCAACGCATACAAGAAATGATCGCGCCACTGCCCATCAATATTGATACTGCGGACCAACTCCCCCTCATAATGAAAACCGACGTTCTCCAAAACGCTTATCGACGCGGCGTTCTCGGGCAACACTGTCGCCTCAACCCGATGCACCCCCACCGACATCATCGCGGCATCGACGCCTAAAGCCACGGCGGCGGTTCCCACACCGCGCCCCCAGAATGGGCTCGCAATCCAATAGCCGATCCAGCACGTCGAAAGCGAACCATGCTGAATCCCGCCGACAGTCACCTGACCTGCGAATTTCCCGTCACACTCCACGGCGAACGGAACCGACGCACCCCGCGCCGCGGACTCATACAGCGAATCCACCACCGACAACCACGAGGGCACCGTGTGCACCTCATCCCACGAATCGTTCGCCGTCGGTTCAACCGCCCGTAACGTAGCCTCATCATTGCGGCGGAGACGCGCCCATTCCGGCCCGTCATCCTTCACAACCGGGCGGAGCCTCACCGAACCACCGGGCACATGAAGCACCTGTGTTTCCTCCGGCCAGCCAGGATGCGTATTGCTCGGCTTCACGCCATACCGTCGATACAGATCGCGATCTTTCACGGACCCCACGCCGACGCGATCCAACAGACGAGTCAAAACCCCCATGAAAGCCCCTGCTACTTACGCGCGATTCGACAAGAACAAGACATCAACAACATCACCCGGCGCGATCCCCACCACGTCTTCAGGCACGTGGATCAAGCAGTTCGCCTCAGCGAAGCTCCCCAACAGGTGCTGCGGGGCGCCTGCGGAGGCGCCAAGAGGGTCCACTAAGTACTCGTCGGTGCCACGATCGCGCATCAACTGGCCGCGGATGAAACCACGCCGTCCCGGCATCGAGCTCACACCGTGTAATGCCCTGGCCTGAATAATCCGACGCCGGCCACCGCGTCGTCCAGCTTCATATTGAATGAGCGGGCGGATCATCGTTTCGAAGATAATCAATGAGCCGACGGGGTTCGACGGCAAGAGGAACGTCGGCACTTTGTTGGGCCCTAACAGGCCAAAGCCTTGAGTCGAACCTGGGTGCATTGCGACGCGGGTGTACTCGATGTCGCCTAAATTGCTGACGATGTCGCGCATCCGCCGGGCCGCGGATCCCCCTACGGCACCTGCGATAACGATAATTTCGCTGCGAAGAATCTGCCCCTCCATGATCTCCTGGAGGCGGCGCGGTTCACCCGCGATCACGCCGACCCTGTGGGCATCTGCCCCCGCCTCTTCCGCAGCAGCCGCCAGCGAATACGAATTCACGTCGAAAACCTGACCACGGCCAGGAGTGCGATCTGAATCAATCAGCTCTTGGCCAATCGACATCACAGCGACGCGCGGCCGCGGGTACACAAGGACCTTGGACCGCCCGACAGCAGCTAAAAGGCCAATATGCGCAGGGCCAATAACGGTCCCCTCGCTGACAATAACGTCGCCCTCAAGGACGTCCGTGCCAGCGCGGTGAATAAAATCGCCCGACTTCACAGGAAACAGAGGCCGGATACGTCGGCCATGACGATCCACCCATGCTTCCGGAATAATCGCGTCGGAGAGCGTCGGTACGGGCGCACCGGTTTCTACCCAGACTGCCTGATTGGGCTGCAGCCGCAGCGGTCTGTGCGAACCCGCGCCCACATCACCGACGACGGGCAGTTCGGCGAGTTTCCGATGCTCGCGGTCACCGCGACGATCGGGTTCATAATCCTCATCGGGCAACGGCTCAGGTGGGCGTTGATCGTCTGGACGATCATCCGCCGGGGCACCTTTTGCGTCCCGCGGTACAAGGTCGACAGCGCGAACAGCGTAGCCATCGATGGCAGCTTGATTGAAACCTGGAACCTGCCGGTCACCACGGACTTCTTCAGCGCTACGCAACCCCAACGAATCCGAAATAGCCACACGAACGGGCTCCGGAGTTACGGCAGCGTCCGCGATAATCGCAAGCTGCTCTTCCACTGAGCGCACGTTACGTCCTTTCGCCCGGGTAACACAGCAGCATATGCTGCCTACTGACTCTACCCCGGGTGAGACCGGGGCATATCACATTAAGGCTAGCTGTCCTGGGCCAACCTTTCCGTCATATATGCCCTCAGCGAGTCGCCATACTCGGGATCCTTCAGGCCGAAGTCAACACAGGCCTTGATAAACCCACCCGGGTTGCCCAAATCATGGCGAGGGCCACGGTGAACCACCACATGCACGGGGTGATCCGACTTGATGAGCAGCTCGATGGCATCTGTGAGCTGCAGCTCGCCACCCTTACCGGGCTCGATCTTACCCAGCGCCTTGAAAATATCTCGATCCAACAGATAACGGCCGGTTGCCGCCAGCGTCGAGGGCGCATCCTCCGGGTCCGGCTTTTCCACCATGCCCGAAACGGCGTAGACATCGTCATCGGGTTGGCCGCTGACCTCGAAAACCCCGTAGTCAGAGGTTGCTTCCTTATCGACGTCCACCGCGCAGAGCACAGATCCGCCGTATTTTGCGCGGACCTCAAGCATCTTGTTCATAACCCCATAGGGCATGACGAGGTCATCGGGAAGCATGACGGCCACGACGTCTTCGTCCGGATCAAGAACTTCTTCAGCCTGAGCGACGGCATGACCAAGCCCTAAGGGGCGCTCCTGAGTGACCGAAACGGCGTCGATAAGTTCGGTCGAGTGCTGCACTTTCTGCAGCCGGTCCTCTTTGCCGCGCTTCTTGAGTGTCTCTTCCAGGAGATCATCATGGTCGAAGTGCTTCATTAGCCCTGACTTGCGCGGGGAGGTAACGATAGCCAAGCGTGACGCGCCGGCCTCGCGGGCTTCTTCCGCAATGAGCTCGATACCGGGTCGGTCAACAACCGGGAGAAGCTCTTTGGGTACGGTCTTCGTCGCCGGAAGGAAACGGGTACCCAAACCAGCGGCTGGCACGATGACTGTACGCAACGCAGCCTGACCATTTCCGCCATTATCATCTTTGTTCATAGGAGCCATGCTAACCGACAACCGACGCAGAATCCGCTTTCCGAGCTAGGAATTTTCCTACGGGTTACTGATAAAACCGTAAAATAGTCGGTCTTGGTGCCCAACTCCTTATGAAAATCCCTTGCGACATTGTGGTTGATGGGGTGCTTGATGGGATGCTTGGCGACGTGGCGTTGGATCCCTCGCGGCATCGAGCTTTATGACGTCATGATGGTGAACTACTGCGCGTGATTGAGCGACGTCACCGTTTTGTTACGCTGAATTCATGCAGCAAAGCGACGGCCCATCCGGGGGTTACGACGGTGCATCCGGAGGATACTCGGCGGGTAATTCGATCGCTGACCATAAAAAGGCCTCCCGACGCCGAATCCGACGTATGCGTCGAGAATTGTCCGACGCGACGCTCAGGGCCTGGGATGAACAGCTCGTTGCTCAGCTCATAACGGCCATTGATGACATCGCCGCGACGTTGCAGCTAACAGACGACGAGCCGTTGCTTATTGCGACATACCTACCGGTCGCCCATGAACCAGGCGCGCATACGCCCGGCGGTTTTATCCCGTCGCTACTTTCTGCGCTGGACGAGCGAATTCCCTGCCGAATCGTCATTCCGCGTGTCGAAGACAAGCGGCAACTCTCGTGGCACCCATGGTCACCGGATAACCTCGTCACCACCTCGTTCGGTATTCGCGAGCCAGATGAGCGATCGACCCCGATCCCCTTCGACACCGTCGACATCGCTATCGTTCCGGCGCTTGCATATGACGTCGCTGGGTACCGGCTTGGACAGGGCGGCGGATACTACGACTGCGCACTCGCTGCCCGACGGTCGTCTCGGCAATCATCCGGACAATCGTCGACGTTCCACCCCATCGGTCTGGTTCACCCCCACGAAATCCTGCCGGCTGTTCCCCACGATGGCTGGGACGTTCAGCTCACAACAGTGATCACGACTCTGGGACGACGCCACTTCCCTGGCGGCTAAACACCGGGCGCCCAAACATCAGACGCAAACATCAGTGGGAACCCTACCGATAGTCTCACGTCGGTATGAGAATGCGATCCTTGTTCTCCGGTCATGATGCAGACTCCACCCGTTATTCGCTAAAGTCGTGGCACACTCGCCGTCACCCCGAGCCGAACCCGCGGCCGTTAAAGGGTATTCGACTACGGTTGGTGTACTTCATCTCTGATATCTCTCGCCCCAACTGGCGCCGCACGCGACGCTTACAGCAAATTTGTAGAACGCTTTTTATTGTTCTCACAGTGGCCATAATTATTCAGGTAATAATATGAACCTTTGCCGTGTGGGTAACCCATTTCTGAGGAGGAATAATGCTTAAAGGTTTTCGCGATTTTATTATGCGAGGCAATGTTATTGAGCTTGCCATCGCGGTCGTCATTGGTTCTGCCTTCACCGCAATTGTGACGGCTTTTACCAAATACATCATTAACCCGCTCATTGCGTGCTTTGGTGGCGCAAATACAGATGGCTGGGGATTCCGCCTCATCCGTGGAAATGAAAAAACTTTTCTTGACTTTGGATCGGTCCTCACGGCCGTCATTAATTTCCTTATTATTGCGGCCGTCGTGTACTTCATTCTTGTGGCGCCCATGAATAAGCTCGAAGAGATCAGGAAAAAGCATATGGGTGTCAAAGAGGAAGAAGTACCGGTTACCGAGAAAGATCTTCTTCTGGAAATCCGCGATCTCCTCGCGGCGCAGAACCAAGTGAGCACCCCCAGCCAAACGCTCGCGAGCACCGAACTTGCGGAAAGCACCGCCGATTCAGCACACAGCCAGGCATCCTCGCAAGGAATTCAAACAAGCACGGCTCAGGTAGGCACACCCTCGTCGACGACGAGCTCGACCACATCCGGGAAGCACGCCAAAGAGTAATTACTGCGCGGGATAGCCCCAGCCCGGGGCGTCACTTAGCCCCAATGTGGCGGCCGATTTTCCTGCCACTCCTGACGGGACATCGCCCCCACATCACGGTCCTCGGATCCATACGCAGTATCGGAGCCGCCATTGAACTCACTATCACGACTGGATCGCCCGTCACCAGCACCGACGTCCCCATCGCCAGGGGCGGCTCCGTCGTTCTCATCGTCAGGCGTCAAGTCAGCCATGCGATCATCGTTAAGCCCCCGGCGCGGTTGATCCTCCATCACGCGAACGGCGTCGACAACACTGGCCAATGCGGATTCGCCCGAGCGGTCATAATCAGTATCCGACACACGTCGCGCGTGCCGACGTTGACGCCGAGAATGATTCATCGGAAGCCCCTACTGATTCCAGCGGTCCATATCGTTAATGACGTATCGCACCAGGGGCGTCAGCGTGGCCATGCCATCCCGGATCGCAGCACGTGACGAGGCCAAATTCACCACAACGGTCGAGCCTGAAATGCCAGCAATCCCGCGAGACAATCCAGCGTCGGTAGCCCCGCAGGCCAACCCCGATGAACGCAAAGCCTGAGCAATACCTGGAATACGCCGGTCCAACACCGCCTTGGTGGCCTCCGGGGTTTTATCTCTCGGCCCGACGCCCACGCCACCGATAGTTACGGCGAGATCAACGCCGCCGACTACGGCAGTTTCCAGCGCACCGCGGACCTTCGATTTCCGGCTAGCAACACGCACGACCGCGTCCACGCCGAAGTGGTCCTCCGCTAGCAACTCGGCAACCAAGGAGCCGATGCGATCGGACTTCTCGCCTGCGTTATCGTCGACAATAATGACTAAGGCTCGGGGAACCTGTTCGCCCTGGTCATGGGCTCTTTCTGCAAATGACGCATGGGCAGCTTCCTCGGCACGCTCAAGATCCATCAGCATTGCGTCATCGGGTTCGACGATAACCTCGCCAAGCCGATCAACTTTCGCGTGGTCAATACCACGCAGTGATTCCGGCATTTCCCGGGCATCCGATGAGCTCCGAGCCAACTCCGCTGGATCGATGGAATCAAAGGGCTCATTGTCACTCATTGGATTGTCTCCTTTTCTACGGGATAAAGACTTCTACGGGGAAAACGTCACCGGTTACCGGGTTAGAGGATTGAACTGATCACCTTGCTATTAACTTTAAGTTCCGACGGTGAAGCGCGGGGCAATAAAACTATTTTCCTTACACTTCACCAGCTACCTGGCACCTAGTCAATAGAAGCCCCATATGGGGAGTGCCCAGCCATCATCAAGACCAGACGCGATAGTGACTGAGCAGCGCTTTTATTCCCCTGAAGTCTCTTGCGAACTCAGGGTCATGGTGATTTCTCGGGCGTCTTTCCCGTCCTGATTAGTCACTTCCATCTTGACCGTATCGCCCACTTTATGCGAGCGAATCGCCGCAATCAGAGATAACCCTGAATCAATCGTTCGGCCGTCAACTTTAGTAACGACGTCACCCCGTTTCAGACCTGCTTTGGCGGCGTCGCTATCACTGGGCACATCAACGATGACAGCCCCATGCGCTGTGGATTCCTTAGCAACTTGAACGCCAATAACAGGGTGCTGAACTTTACCGTTCTTAATAAGTTGCTCAGCAATGTCACGCGCCTGGTTAATGGGGATAGCGAAGCCCAAACCAATTGAACCGGACCCCTGAGACATAGAGCTCGAGCCGAGCGACGCGATCACCGACGGGATGCCGATAAGGTTTCCATCCATATCGACGAGGGCACCACCGGAGTTACCGGGGTTAATCGCAGCGTCCGTCTGAATGGCGTCGATAAGAGTGGACTGGTCAGAAGACTCTGAGGACGCCTGCACCGGGCGATTTTGAGCGGAAATAATGCCGCTGGTCACCGTGGCATCCAGCCCCAAGGGAGAACCAACAGCAACGACTTCCTGCCCAACCTCAAGCTTGGACGAATCCCCCAAAGAAATCGGGGTCAAGCCCGACGCCCCCTGAGCTTTAATGACCGCGATATCGGTTTCGGGGTCACGCGCAACAATATCCGCGGGGTACGTCGTTCCGTCATTTAATGTCACGGAAATCTTTCCACCATTAGCTGCACCAGCAATAACGTGGTTATTCGTTATGATCGTTCCATCTTCGCTAATGATTGAGCCCGAGCCCGTATCCCCCGAATTGCCGGCTTCGACAGTAATAGAAACCACAGAAGGCAAGACTTTCTGAGCAACTGATTGCACAGAACCATTAGTGTCGACGTTCTTCGTCTTGGCCGGCGACGCTTTCAACGCGGATACTGCCGACGAATTGTCAGACGATGAGCCCGAATCCCGATTGCTCACCACCGCACCCGTCACCGCTCCCGACGCGACCGCAGCAGCGAGAATTAAAGCCGCCACCGCTGGCGTACTAAAGCGCTTAGTCTTTTGCGGCGATTGTCGTGGAGCTTGCATCACTCCGGTGGGCTGCCCAAAACCTGCAGACTGGTTGGGATCTACGAATTGATTCGAGCCTGAAGGCTGACCAGGCATCCCGAACTGGTCAGAGCCTGTGGCATGAGCTGAGGGGGTTGACGAGAACCCGGTTTGGGTGCTCTCAAAAGAAGATTCTCGATCGCTTCGTGGAGCGTGAATCTCGTGTTCACGATCATGATGAACGGAGTTGTTGCTAGATGAATCGTCGGAGGATGGATCGATCTCCCATGCGGATCGCTGATTTTCGTCGCTCATGGTTTATCACTCTTGCTCACTATGCACGTCGCGCGCTTTGAGTCACCTGAAATTTGGCTGTGAACCCTCAGCGCCCCTAATAAAAATCCCGTGATGGAACCGAAGCTCCAATCACGGGACATGAGGTTGTTACTACTAGTCAGTCTCAACCAGGCCGAGCTGAGCGGCCTTGACCAACCGGCGCGGCAACCGCGTGGTGTTGCCGTTAACCCGAACCTCCTGCAGAGGCGCGTTGTTGGCCTTCCACTGGGACCGACGGGTGTGAGTGTTGGCGCGAGACATACGTCGCTTCGGTACTGCCATGGTTTCCTCCTAAGCCTTGCTCAAACACATCGCGAGCTAGGCATGATCACTGTGAAAATAGTGAAAATGAATGGTGACGGATTGACGTCTTACTTCTTCGCGCGACGCAGGCGGTTGCCGTAACGACGCTGGAACTTCTCGACACGACCAGCGGTGTCCATCACACGCTGTGCACCCGTCCAGAAGGGGTGAGACTCGCTGGTGACGTCGACGACGATCAGCGGGTATTCGTTGCCATCTTCCCATTCCACAGTCCGATCTGACGTCGCAGTGGACCGAGTCAAGAACTGGTGGCCGGTGCTGGCATCCTTGAAGACAACCGGGTGATAATCCGGGTGAATATTCTTCTTCATCGTTATCCTTTAACAGAACATGGACAATGCTAGTCTGGCGTGCTGCTTGTGCTGACTTGCTTCATAACGGCATCGTCCGACCGCCTTGACGGTGGAGCGGCGGCCTATCGCGACACGCGTAGCGAATGAAGCTGGCTCAGCACCTTGCACCGGTCGCGCACTGAGTCCTCGTACCTAACCATAAAAATGATGGATAACCGCGCCTGGATATCAGCCGACCCACGGGACTGTCCTACCATCAACGACGACCATTGACAGGCATAAACGACCCGTGAAGGGGAAGAGGGTAACAGTGCGACACGCCTCCGGCGCACATGCATCGGCCCATCATACAGAATCAGCCCTTAACTATGAAATTGGCGCTAACCAGCGCGTAAAGGCCCAAAGATTTGGGAATCCTTGCCGAGGACGGTAAGGTGTCAAGACGCTGTTGTCGAAAAGCAAACGTCATCGCCCACTAGCTAGGCATCTTAGCGCTTTAACCTGCATTTTTAGTGTCGAAGAAAATGTATTTCCCCCGTCGAAGGAAAACGGTTGGTGCTTTGCAGATCCCATGGTGGGCGGAAGGAGAAGCCCATGTCGGCATATTGCCAAGTCACGGGACGGAAACCGAGCTTCGGTAAGTCCGTCTCGCACTCGCACCGCCGCACGAACCGTCGCTGGAACCCGAATATCCAGCGTCGTTCATTCTACTTGCCCTCTGAAGGACGCACGATCACGTTGAACGTGTCCACCAAGGGCCTGAAAACCATCGACCGCTACGGAATCGAATCCGTCGTGGCGAAGCTCCGCGCACGTGGGGAGAAGATTTAATGGCACGAAATGACATTCGCCCAATCATCAAGCTGAAGTCCACTGCGGGCACCGGCTACACGTACGTCACCCGCAAGAACAAGCGCAATAACCCGGATCGCATCACCTTGAAGAAGTTCGATCCGATCGCGCGCAAGCATGTTGAATTCCGCGAGGAGCGCTAAGAATGGCTAAGAAATCTAAGATTGCGAAGAACGAGCAGCGCAAAGAAATCGTTGCACGCTACGCTCAGCGTCGTCAGGAACTCAAGGCCATCATCAAGAACCCGGCCACCCCTGACGAAGACCGCATGGAGGCTCAGTACGAGCTGAACCGCCAGCCCCGCGACGCTTCCCCGGTGAGGGTTCGTAACCGTGACTCTGCTGATGGTCGCCCCCGTGGCTACCTGCGCAAGTTCGGCCTGTCCCGTGTTCGCGTTCGTGAAATGGCACACCGCGGTGAGCTCCCAGGTGTCCGCAAGTCCAGCTGGTGAGGAGTAGCAGTATGAAGCGCAACAACTCTAAAAAGGTCCGGGTTGAACCAACCCGCCGTCCCAAGAAGAACCCCTTGAAAGCTCGCGGCATCGAGGCCGTCGACTACAAGGACATCGAAACCCTGCGTACGTTCATTTCTGAGCGTGGCAAGATCCGGTCGCGTCGCGTTACCGGCCTGACCCCGCAGCAGCAGCGTCAGGTGGCAACTGCCGTCAAGAACGCACGCGAAATGGCTCTCCTCCCGTTCACCAGCCGCTAAGTCGCCCCTGAGCACCTGGTCTTGGGTACTTTCCCGGGATCAGCGCTGCAGGTAAGAACCTAGTGGTGCCTCGAGGGTCCATCGGTCCGTCGAAGGCCAACGGCGTGAACATTTGGAAGCGATAACAGCAGGTTTCGACATTCACCGCTCCCGGTCAACTACCGAGGAGCGGTTTTCGCTTATCCACCAGGGAGTGAGGCTCCGCACGTGCCCCAAGTACTATCCGGCTTCGCAACCATCGCCATCGTCATCGCAATAGGATTCTTCGTTGGCAAAGCCAATCTCCTGGGCAAGCACGCGCAATTCACGCTCCAGATGTACGTGTACTTCCTGGCGACACCGGCACTCCTCCTGGACAAGCTCTACGTCACCGACCCACTCGACGTCCTCGGCCCACAACTAGCGGTCGCCAGCGGCTCCGCACTAACGATCGGGCTGATCTACTTCCTATGGGCGCGAACCGCCCTCCACCGCCCCATTCACGAGTCCGCGGTCGGCGGCTTGGCCAGCTCCTACTGCAACGCCTCTAACTTGGGGATACCCGTCGCCGCCCACGTCGTCGGCGATAGCACAGTGGTCGTGCCGACGCTTTTGTTCCAAATAGCGTTCTACGGGCCCATCGTCCTCGCCATTCTCGACGTTGTCACCGCCAAGGAAGCACACGCGGATGGCCGAGCTGGGCGAGTCAACACGCGGAGTTTGTTCATCACCCCGTTTAAGAATCCGATGCTGCTCGGAGCGCTGACGGGGCTCGTGATATCGATCCTTCACGCCCATGCTGGGGTGTCAGTACCCCACCCCCTTGTCGAACCGGTTCATCTCATCGGGCAGTCAGCTGTCCCGGTGGCGCTCATCGCGTTCGGGATGTCGCTCGCGGGGCAGAAAGTACTTGATCCCTCGACGTCCCCACGACTCGAGGTTGGCGTCGCGTCCGCCACAAAAATTCTCGGTCAGCCTTTGGCGGCTTTCCTTATCGCACACTTTGTTTTCGGGATGACGGGACACGCGTTGTTCGCTGCCTGCGTCGTCGCAACTCTACCGACGGCACAGAATGTGTACACCTACGCCACCCGATACGGGCGGGGTTTGACCCTTGCACGGGACGCAGGGGTGATCACCACAGCCGCATCGTTTGTCATGATTATGCTGCTCGCCCTGGTGTTTACGTAACCCGTTAGGAGCGCACTGGCTGGCCACTGATCGGTCACAGCCCGGCGCGGAACAAAACCTCACATACCTAGCGCATCTGCCCGAGCTGCCAGCACTTCTGCCTGCCGAAACAGCGGCGCGTCGACCATTTTCCCGTCGATGTTTAATGCACCCGGATGGTCGGCAGACTCGCGGACAATCCGTCGAGCCATTTTCACCTGCTCCTCGCTCGGCCGATACGCGTCACGAATCACGGGAACCTGGGCCGGGTGGATACACGCCGTCGCGGCGAACCCGATCCGAGCAGCGTCGAGCGCTTCATCACGTAACCCGTCGGCGTCGTGAATGTCAGCAAACACAGCATCAAGAGCAACAATTCCCGCCTCCGCGGCGTGCAACAACGTCTGGGTGCGCAGGTAATTCACCGTCGTTCGGTACGGGCCCTCGGCTGAACCACGGTCAGAGTCCCACCCTCGTTCGTCCCGCTGCAGCCGGCTGTACACACCGCCGAGCGACGCCGTGAAATCCTCCGCCCCCCACAGCAACCCGACGACGAACTCTTGATGGGCAATGTCGCGTGCATTCATAATTCCCGACGGGGACTCCAGCATCGCGATCACGTCGTAATCTGCCAGCGTATCCGGCAACGGCTGGTCAACCTTAGGAACCATCACGGTGGTGTACGGCGTCTTCGTCACCATGTCGATGTCACCGTCGAAAAGTTCCGAATCGGCAGAGTGGACGCGGACGATCGTCGTCGCTGGATCAAGATCACTGTTCACGATGTTGGTGCGGGCTTCGTCGAATGAATCACGCCCGGCACCATCCTCGAGATCGAGGATGACGACGTCAGAGCGCGCCGCTGCCTTGGCGAACCGCTCAGGACGGTCGGCGGGTGCGAAAAGAATGGCCGGCCCTGCCGGGGTCCACCGTCGATGGGGTGAAGCGTGACCTACGCTGGTGGTTCCTCCTGCGGAAGCGCTCTGATTAGTCTGCGTCATAGCTCATTATGCTAGTGACAACCCTGGTCCCGTACCTACTATTTAGCTAGACTTATCGCCAAGTTTTATAGCCCGCACCTGTGATTGAGAGTCCCCTCCGCGTACAGAACTGCCCATGTTCCCGATTCAGAATCGCCATACACGACGAGATGAGTACGACGATGCCTTCCCACGAGTCGACAGATTCCAAACCACCTGAGACCGCTGGGCTCCGTCCAGCCCTGGCAGGTGTAATCAACCGTGGCTTCGGCTACTTCTTCGACGCATTCTTCTTTTCAATCGCGATGCTCCTTGTGCAGTGGGGTATCAACCAGATAGTGGCGGATAAAACTGCGCAATTCTGGATAGGATCATCAATAGCGGGCATTTTATTCTTCCTATACAGATTCCTCATGGATGCTCATGCCGAAGGAACCTTTGGAAAGGCTGTCGTCGGCCTCAAAGTCACCACCGAAGCGGGCGACCGACTAAGCTACGCCGGGGCAATAAAACGAAACTTCTACTGGCTAGCATTCGGGCCGGCTATCGTCGGCGTGGATAATTATCCCCATCTCCATATCGGTAGCTGGAGTGTAGAGCTAGAACCACTTCTATGGATATGGATTACTGCACTAGCAATTTCTATTTACCGAGATAAAAACAGCCGATCATTCCTTGATCGCTGGGCAGGCGCTTATTTTTACCAGAACAAGCGCCTTTAGATGCCCGTGCGCCTTACGCCCACAGCGTCAAGGCATCGCCCTGACCACCGCCGCCGCACAAGCTCACACCGGCGCGCCCGCCACCTCGTCGCTCTAATTCATGAGCCATGTGAACAACAAGGCGCGCTCCCGACGCACCAACCGGATGCCCCAAAGCGATACCGCCACCATTGACATTGACGCGGTCCATGTCCGCCCCAAGGTCCTTAATGGACTGGGCAACAACAGCAGCAAAAGCCTCATTGATCTCAATGACGTCGAGATCGTCAATTGACCATCCCGACCGGTCCAGCGCAGCTGTCAAGGCGCGCGACGGTTGAGAATGCAACTGCGTCGTATCCGGACCCGCCGTTTGGCCATACTGCCCAACAACAGCCAGAACCCGCAGACCCCTCTTTTCAGCTTCCTCACGGGTGGTCAGCACGACGGCTGCAGCACCGTCGGAAATTTGCGATGAACTCGCCGCGGTAATCGTCCCGCCCTCCAGGAAAGCCGGACGCAGCCGCGATAATCCCTCTTCCGTCGTACCGGGCCTAATGCCCTCATCGGCACGAACCACGACGGGATCACCCTTACGCTGCGGGATTTCTATCGGAACGATCTCATCATCAAACAGGCCCTCGTCTCGCGCTTTCTCTGCACGCTGGTGGGACAGGGCCGCAATGTGGTCCTGCTCTTCGCGGGTAATCCCACGATCCTGGTTCCCCCGGTCGGTCTCCTCCCCCATCGTCTTCCCGCTCACAGCGTCGTGGAGGCCATCGCGGTTAATCGCGTCGACAAGCCGTAAATCACCATATGTCTTCCCCTGACGCACTCCCGCAGCAATATGGGGAGCGTTCGTCATGGACTCCATACCTCCGGCGACGACGATCGATGCGTCCCCCACACGGATCATGCGCGTTGCGTGAATAATCGCGTCAAGGCCGGACAAGCACACCTTGTTGACGATCTCGGCCGGAACGTCCAGCGGAATACCCGACTTCACCGCCACCTGGCGGGCCGGATTCTGCCCCGCCCCCGCCAGCAGAACCTGCCCCATCACGACATAATCCACGTCCCCGCTGGCGACACCGGAGTCTTTCAGTGCCGACGACACCGCCGCAGCACCGAGGTCAACCGACGTTTGCGACGCCAAGGATCCCAGTAACTTCCCCTGCGGGGTGCGCTTCGCCCCCACAATGACAACGTCGTCTGGGCTGGGCTGGCATGAGGCGTGGGAATCAGACATTTTTCCTCCAGGATGGCTATGCAATACAGATCACATTCACAGTAGCCATAAATGAGACCAGCGCGTGCAAAGACACCGAGAAAACATGATTTCCCTCGCCTCGTCGGTGTGGGCGGAGCCGCCCCCACCAACCGACTAGTGGAAGAAGTGGCGCTCCTTAGTCAGGTACATGGTGACTCCCGCCTTGCGGGCAGCCTCAATAACTTCCTCATCGCGGATGGAACCACCGGGTTGAACAACCGCGCGCACACCAGCGTCGGCAAGCACCTCGAAACCATCGGCAAAGGGGAAGAAGGCATCCGATGCGGCAACAGCGCCACGAGCACGATCTTCGCCGGCACGCTGAACTGACAGCCGAGCAGAATCGACACGGTTGACCTGCCCCATACCGACGCCCACCGTCGCGCCATCCTTGGCCAGCAAAATGGCGTTGGACTTCACGGCGCGCACGGAGCGCCACGCGAAGGCGAGGTCGTTGAATGTCTCGTCATCGGCTGGATCACCAGCAACGAGTTCCCACGTTGAGGGATCGTCGCCGGGAGCATCCAGCACATCGCGCTCCTGAACAAGCACGCCACCGGATACTTCTTTGAGCTGCAATCCCTGACGCTCGGGCTTCGGCGCGACCAGGATGCGAAGATTCTTCTTCGTCTTCAAAAGCTCGAGGGCATCGTCGTCAAATGATGGTGCAATGATGGCCTCGGTAAAGATCTTCTTCACCGTTTGAGCCATCTCTAACGTCACCGGCTTGTTCGCAGCAATGATTCCGCCGTAGGCCGATACGGGGTCGCAGGCGTGGGCTTTGCGGTGAGCGTCGGCAACCGACTCACGGGAAATCGCGATGCCACACGGGTTGGCATGCTTAATGACGGCAACGCAGATCTCGTCCGGGTGATCCCACACAGCACGCCAGGCAGCGTCGCCGTCTGTGTAGTTGTTGTAGGACATCTCTTTGCCGTGGAGCTGCTCGGCCTGAGCCAAGCCCGGATGACCATGCTGATCGAGGTATAATGCCGCAGATTGATGCGGGTTTTCGCCATAACGGAGAGGGTGCGACAGTGTGTAGGTGCTACCCACGAACTCACCGAACGTGGTCGTGCCCGAACCGTCAGCATTACCACTGCCGCTATCTGAACCGGCATCCTCGTTCGATGACGTCTGGGTTAACGCAGATTGCTTCGAAATCCACGTCGCCACGGCAACGTCATAGGCCGCGGTGTGCTGGAAAGCGCGGGACGCAAGGTCCACACGCTGCGCAAAAGTAAAACCACCGCCGTGCACAGCCTTGGCAGCCGCTGCGTAATCGTCAGGATTCACAACAACCGCGACCGACTGGTGATTCTTCGCAGCAGCACGAACCATCGACGGCCCGCCGATATCGATCTTTTCCACACATTCGTCACGATCCGCCCCCGACGCGACCGTTTCAGAGAAGGGGTACAAATTCACCACAACGAGCTGAAAACCCTCAATCCCCATGTCGTCGAGTTGCTTGACATGATCTGGGTTTCGCGTGTCAGCCAGGATCCCCGCGTGAACTTTGGGATGCAGAGTTTTAACTCGCCCGTCGAGGCACTCAGGGAAACCAGTGAGCTTTTCGACGAGCGTCACGGGGATTCCCGCATCGGCGATATGAGCAGCGGTGGACCCCGTCGACACGATTTCAACGCCATCAGCGTGGAGGGCGCTAGCCAAATCTGTGAGCCCAGTTTTGTCATATACGCTGATTAGTGCGCGTTTTACGGGAATCTGGGAATCGGATGTGGAGGTTGGAGCGGGAGAAGGAGTTGCGGATTGGGAGTCGGTCATGGAAGGAAAGATGCCTTTCGTCCGTCTGAAATGTAACCGCGCCGCGCGATCGCATCCAATGTTGAGACGAGTAACCGTCGTTCAACAGTTTTGATGCGGCGGTGGACAGTATCGGGCGTGTCACCATCGTGAATGGGAACAGCCTCCTGATCCAGGATAGGCCCTGTGTCCACACCAGAATCGACCAGGTGAATAGTGCTACCGGTAATTTTCGCCCCATAAGCGACGGCATCGGCCACGGCGTGCGCCCCGGGGAAGGAGGGAAGAAGTGCGGGATGGGTGTTAGTCATGCGGCCCCCGAACCTGGCTAAAAACTCATCGCCGACGATGCGCATGAAGCCCGCGCTCACGACAATGTCGGGGTCGTATTGCTGGACTGCCTGCGCTAATTCACTGTTCCATTGCCGACGACGTTCTGCGTAGGTGTCCTGGTGGCAGGTGGCAGGGTGGTCTTCGGGTGTTGCCGGGGCATTCTTGCGAGGGGGTGTGATGGTGGCGACCGGGATGTCTGCACGATGAGCACGATCGATCGCTGGGCAAGGTTTATCCGTGACCAAGGCCTGGACGCTTAACGAGGGCGTTTCCCGGCGCGCGTCGAGAAGAGACTGAAACAACGTTCCCTCCCCCGAGGCCAACACGACGAGCCGAAGCGGGCGACCGGGAAAGACGGGATCAACGCGGATCATCGGTCGTACCACCTTGTGACGTGCCATCGTGAGATGTGTTGTCTTGAGACGAGCCGCCGGCAGACGTGCCGGCAGATGGCTCTGAATCGTTCTCTGTTTTCGTAGTCTCGCTGTCAGCTGACTCGGACTGTTCAGCTTCGGTGGCTAACGCGGTTGTGTCAGCCTCTGGCTCAGTCTCTTTAACCTCATCCGCTTCTGTCTCACGGGCACCGCCGTGGCTGGACTCGCCTTTGACCTTTCCATCAGCAGTATTTTTCTCGTCGGAATCCTCGCTGCCGCCCTCGTCACCGTCGACCGACTCACCGTCGACCGACTCATCGTCGGCATCCGCCTTATTGCCGACATTCGACTCGTCGTCCGCGTCCGGCTCGTCGCCAGCCGATTCATCCTCGGCGGATTCAGCTCGCTGCGCGGCGGGCTTGTCGTCGTCACGAGATTCAGAAGCAGAGTCCTGCTCAGCGTCATGACGATCACCCCTAGCGACATCAGCTTCACGCATGCCACCACGATCCGAAGCACTTGCCGCACGAGGCGACGCACTCCTGCCTCGACGTATGCCGATCACCGCCATCGTGATCACCCCCACGGCAAACATCCAGCCAGCAGCGACCGCGCCGGTCAGCCAGGGGTTTGGCCCCGACCATCCGTATGCACCAACCACGCCGCTGTTCAGCCACGCGGCGACCATTCCAACAATCCCGGCCGACAGGGCAGCCACTCCAACAGTCCCATACGGGGAAACGACAACGCGTCGCTGGCTCAGGAATCGTCGATAAACAAGAATGGCGACCGCAGCAGGAATAAAAAGCCCAAGCCATGCGGCGGGGAAAACATCGCCAGGCATCGCGGCAAGCACCGGCACCGGAGGCAGCTCCGCGCGCGTCGCCGTAAACAAGCTGACCTGTGCAGCACCGAAATTAGCCTCGGCACCCGCAAGAACACTCGCCGACGCCAGAGCCATGTTCGGGAAGTAAGCGATCCACAGCAGGGTCAGCCCAATTTTGCCGCCGACGCCCGACGCGATGGAATACGCGTCCGCAAAGGCCGACCAGTGGGCAATAAGGCTAACAATCACGACGAAAGCGCCGATGCCACCCATTGCGGCGAGAAAAACCATACCCAGGCGAAACGCGTCGACAGGCCACTGAGGCATACCGTAAAAGCGCAGCAGCGCTCGCCACAAACGCTTGCCCATGCCAAAAATGATTGCCAGCGCGTTGAGAGCGAAGGTCGACAAGACCGACATCCAGACCGACGGCACGTTCACCGCAAGGACCGGCTGCGCGTCCCACAGCATTGCCAGCGCGGTTAACGTCAGCAAGATAGGAACGGCCAACGAACAGCCGACAAGCATGCGCACGTCGCTGACGCTGATTCGCTCACGCACGACCGACCGGATTCGGAGTGCTATCCACAATGCGTAGCCCACCGCGGGAAGCAGCGGCAGGAGGCCAAGATCGGCGCCAGACATCGAGAGTGGCGCGAGATTGAACGTCAACCACAGGGACGCGATTGTCGCCGGAGCTGCGACGAAGGAAAGGTCCAACGCCAATAAAATAATGAGCGCGACTGCGATGATGACGCCGATCACGGAGACATGGGTGGCCGCAATCCCCGGCAGGAACTTCCTTAACCGTGTAGTAAAGGAGCCACCCGCAGCGCTGCGAGCCGCGCTACCGCCCCTCTGCCACCATTGAGTCCAGCAGTTGAGCCCAAATCGACCTCTACGGGGAGATGCCCCGGCGGCACTGCGGTTATTTCCAGACCCCCGACGGACGTCGTCCGGGCCGGCACTCGTGGCCCGAGTACCCCGAGTGCCTCGTGCACCTGCATTTTTCTTTCCGACGGCTGCTGTGTTATCGAGGTCCCCTGCGCCGCGTACCCGCGATGCCCGGCCCTCATCTGTTCGACGTGAGCCACGCGTTGCCCGAGCTTGCGGACGCTGCTCGCGAACATATTGTTCGGACGCGCGAGGCGCCTGGTTTGCGCGCGAATCGCCAGCGGTTGACCGCGGCCTAGAAGAATCACGGTGCGCAACGTCGTCAAACGAAGGGCGACTGGATTGATGTGACGATCGCTCCGCACCCGTCTCCGACTGACGCGATGAGCGGTCGGGGCGATGCTGTTGTGACGACGATGGGGAGTCCCACGTCAAGCGCTGCGCATCCGTGCCGCGGGATCGGCGGCCATTCTTCCGTGACCGCCCATCCCCCGGACGTCGAGAATTCGATGGGGTGGTATTTCTCACTTGTCTATCCTGACACCTTCCGCGCGTGGGGCACATGAGGCACTCCGGCTTTCGGGGCGACAAACCCAAAAAGTCCAGGCCAGCTGAGACAACTGTAGTCGCCTGTGATTAATGTTCCCACCCACACCAAATCTGTGACGCATCACATAATTCGCGCGCGGTACGAATCCGTGTTTCCGTGCTCACACCTTAGTGAGAAAAAGATGGAAAACAGCTTGCCGCGACGCTAGCCGTTCGTTACTATTTCGTTCGGAGATTACAAAACGATTACGCTTACCTGTTAAAACAGTTAAGCAGAACGGTCGATGTGAAACACACAGTAGCCAGCCGTGTGCGTGGTGCGGCTGGCCACCATTTTTGCTTGAGAGGTGTACACGTGCGGACGAATCGAGGCAGCCAGTATGTCGGGACGCATCGCCGCCAGACAACTCCTAAGGCCAGCCGGGTAGCCTCGGTCGCCGTTGCAGCCGGTGCGTTGGGCACCGCGGGAGCTGTCGGCGCAGGAGCCGCCACCATTGGCCATAGCGATAGTGTCCGGTTGGTCGCCAAGGACGCCGACGCTACACCTTCCGAGGCAACTGCTTCAGAGTCCTCGCCTCAGATTCTTCAGCTTCCTCAAGCTAAGCCGGTCGCGAACCTGCACGACCAGATCGCAAAGACCGTTGAGTTTAATAAGCAGCGCCTTGCTGCCGATGCTGCTGCGCGGACACCTGAGCCCGCCGCACAGCCTGCTTCAGCGGGGCCGGTTGGCAACGCCATCATGAACGCTCTCGGGATTGTTAAACCTGCTCAAGGCATTCTGACCACCGGTTTCGAGATGCGGTGGGGAGCTTTCCACAAGGGCATCGACATCGCCAACGTACTGGGCACCCCCGAGTACGCCGTCATGGATTCCACCGTTATTTCCGCAGGCCCTGCCTCTGGGTTCGGCCAGTGGGTTCGTCTTCGTGCCGACGACGGCACCGTGTTCGTGTACGGACACATGGAGACAATCAACGTCACTGTCGGACAGCGCGTTAAGGCTGGCGACGTTATCGCCGGGATGGGGTCGCGCGGATTCTCCACCGGGTCGCACTGTCACTTCGAGGTCCACCCCAATGGTGGCGAGGCTATCGATCCGCTGCCGTGGTTGGCCGCGCACGGCATTAACCTCGGCCCGATTCAGCGCTAACGCTAACTCTCTTTATCCATCGCTGGTCCCCTTGTGGGCCAGCGATTTTTTCGTCGCGGACCGAGGCATTCGCAGGGTAATACGACACAGAGAAGGCGGTGCGGACAGAATCCTGGGGCGCGAAGCACCGACACGCGGAAGAAGGAGCCAGCACACGGAAAACTGCAGGGAAATTACACCTAGAGCCCGAAAAGTGCGGGGGAATATGCGCCCAAAAGTAAAAGTGCGGAGGTATATGGCCAATTTTCGGCCATTTTTCGCCCATATGCCCCCACAGTTTTCACAAGAGACCGCGATATCCTCCCGCAGTTTTCCAGCATGCGGACACAGATTTGTCGTATAGCCCTATTCACATATTCCTGTATCCCGATATCCCCGGCTTCGCCGGCCGACGTTGTCCGTCCCTCGCCGGCCGGCCACAGCGCACGCCCCTCCCCCGCAAGTGCATCCAGTAGACACTCTTACAGCTTCTCCATAGGAACGTTGCCGATCAGCATGAGGCGGACGGTGCCTTCCTTCCCGAAATTGATCACCACGCTGGTGTGCTTGCCAAGGCCTGAGACTGATTCCACAGTTCCCAACCCATATTTATCGTGATTGACTTGGTCGCCGACCTCGAGATGAAGCGCCGACGCAGGTGTGCCCGAACGACGATCCGAGGACGAACCGACTCCACGCCCAGCACCTCGCCGGCCACCGGAACCATGAGCCGACGAACCGGCGCCACCATATTGAGAGCCACGATACCGAGAGTTCCCCCGTCGATACCCGGAAGTCGGCTTGTCTGGCCATCCCAAAGACCAGTCGCCGCTATCCCAGCTTTGCTGAGGTTCTTTGCGTTCCCAATGGATGAGATCCTCGGGAATCTCCGCAATAAACCTCGATGCAGGGTTATTCACCGGCTGACCCCAGGATCCCCTGGTCACGGCTCGGGAAATATACAACCGACGCTGCGCACGCGTAATGCCCACATAAGCCAAGCGTCGTTCTTCCGATAGCTCTGACGGATCACCCAGCGCCCTCATGTGCGGGAACTGCCCGTCCTCCCAACCAGTGAGGAAGACGACCGGGAATTCAAGCCCCTTCGCCGTGTGGAGCGTCATGAGAGTGATCACGCCGTTTTCTTCATCAGGAATCTGATCCGCATCAGACACTAAGGAAACACGCTCCAAGAACGCCTGCAAACTCCCCGGCTGAGGTTCGCCCTCCTCGAGAAAACCTTCGTCACCTGCGGTATCTATTCCTCCGCCGCTATCGGTGCCGCCGCTCCCGACGCCGTCGCTATCGACGCTGGAAGCATCCTCCGCGCCAGCACCCGGGGCACTCTCCGATGCGGTAGAGCTAGGCATGCGTTCATAAGCCAACTGATGCGCAGCTTCGGAGGCGAACTCCCGCGCCACAGAGACAAGCTCACGGAGGTTATCCAGTCGGGCCCCATCCTGCGGGTCATTCGATCCCTCCAGGCTTTCCAGATAACCGCTTCGTTCAATCACGTCGTTAACAATCGCGCCCAGATCCGGAATGCCCAAGTCATCCCCGTCATGGGATACCAGCTGGTTATCGGTAATATCGTCGCGCAATCCGCCCATCATCTCGACAAAACGGCCCACCGCTTTATTACCGCGCGATCCTAATGCTGGAATGTCCCCGTCGGCAGCGGCGCGTAATGCGGCGCCCATACTGACGCCGTGATCTTCCGCGTACAGAGAGAGCAAAGACAGAGCACGGTTACCGATTCCTCGCCGTGGAGTGTTTATTATCCGTCGCAAGCTGACCGAATCATCCGGATTATCCAGAACTTTAAGATAAGCAATGATGTCTCGGATTTCTTTGCGCTCATAAAATCGCGTCCCACCGACCACCTTGTACGGAAGACCATTGCGAATAAAGATATCTTCCAACGCCCGGGACGCATTATTGGTTCGGTAGAAAACCGCGATATCGCCATAATTAATGGTGGAGTTGTCAACTAACTGATCAATTTCACGCGCCACAAATCGGGCTTCATCGTGCTCATTGTCGGCCACATATCCGACAATTCGTTCACCCTCCCCCAACGCCGTCCATAAATTCTTCTCACGGCGTCCAGAGTTTTGGGAAATCACAGCGTTAGCAGCAGAAAGAATCGTTTGGGTGGAACGGTAATTCTGCTCTAACAAAATTGTTTCTGCGTGGGGATAATCGCGCTCGAACTCTTCAATGTTGCGAATCGTAGCCCCACGGAAAGCATAAATTGACTGGTCAGCGTCGCCCACGACACATAACTCACTCGGCGGAATAGCGTCCCCCTCAGAGCGCTCGTCTCCCACTAACGTCGAGACCAATACATACTGAGCATGGTTCGTATCCTGGTACTCGTCCACCAACACGTGACGGAAACGTCGTCGGTAATAAAGTGCCACTTCCGGGTATTCTCGGAAAATACGAACAACTTCGCCGATTAAATCATCGAAATCAACAGCATTCGATGCACGCAGACGCTTCTGATACTCGGCGAAGATCTGCGCGACTGTCTCATTAAACGGGTTCTTATCTTCTTCGGCGTCGGCAAGCGCTTCTTCGGGAGTGCGTAATTCATTCTTAAGATTTGAAATCGCCGACGCTACCGTCCGCGCAGCAAAACGCTTTAAATCTAAGTTCATATCGCGGGCGATCATCGTGAGCAGACGTCGGGAATCATCACTGTCATAAATAGTGAAGTTAGTATTTAAACCCGGAATAAGATTGGCTTGGGCACGAAGAATACGAACGCACATGGAGTGGAACGTAGAGACCCACATACGTTCCGCAATCGGCCCAATGAGATCGGCGACGCGGTCCTTCATTTCCGTTGCTGCTTTATTAGTAAAGGTGATAGCGACGATATTCCACGGCGCTACCCCACGAACACCAATGAGGTAAGCGATCCGGCGAGTGAGAACTGCCGTCTTTCCCGAACCGGCCCCCGCGACGACGAGCAATGGAGAGCCCTCATGTTCAACCGCCTGCCGCTGCTGTGGGTTAAGTCCTTCCAATAGCTGCTGTGGAGTCAAAGGCCCACCATCCGGCAAGCGAGTGGAAAGGCTATCGTTCATAGTGCGTATCTCTTCCTAATAAAATCTGTCTAGCTCAAGGCGAGTTGTTATCCCGTGAAGTACGGAAAAGTCAGCTTCACGCGCTCGCACTCCAACCTACAACCCAGGTGTGACACAATAAGACCCATGACTGAGCCTCGCGATTCTCTGTCTACGTCCAGCGAGGTCACTAGCGGAACTAGTGATCCGTTATCGAACGAACGTATCCAGGATCTAAGAAAAGAAATAAATCAGCTGGATAACACGATTATTTCTGCTATCAAACGCCGCACGGAGATCTCGCATCTCATCGGGCAATCGCGAATGGGGTCGGGCGGAACTCGCCTCGTACACACACGAGAAGTCGCGATCATCAACGAGTTCCGGGAGGAATTGGGGACAGAAGGTCCCGCCATCGCATCAGCGCTCCTCCGCATGGGGCGGGGACGGCTGGGCTAAATCCCCACATTCCCGCATCCCCCGACATGCGGGCCGGCCCTCATGGCCACCCATCAAAGCCGCAGCATGTGAACCGCTTGCCCGTGGACTTGCCGATTCGCGACTAGCATGGCTCAGGGGGCGCACACGACCTCAATGCGCCACAGTTATCGTCGATAAGAAGGATTTTTAATGAATTCACCATTGCCAGATATCACCGCGACCGACGAATGGTCCGCGCTGAAGGACAACGCGAAATCAATCGAGTCAACAACGTTGCGCGACTTGTTCGCCGACGACCAGGATCGCGCGAAGAACCTCAGCTTTTCCGTGGCTGACCTGCACGTTGACTTGTCCAAAAATCTTATTAACGACGACACCCTCAAGGCATTGATCGCCCTCGCGAAGAAGGCGAACCTCGAGGACCATCGCGACGCGATGTTCAGCGGCCGGCATATCAACTCGACGGAAGACCGAGCAGTGCTGCACACGGCGCTACGTCTTCCCGCCGAAGAGTCCTTGCACGTCGATGAGCAGAACGTCGCCGCCGACGTACACGACGTCCTGGCACGGATGCGCGACTTTGCGCATGCCTTGCGGTCCGGCGAATGGCTGGGCGTCACCGGCCACACGATTAAAACTGTGGTGAATATCGGCATCGGCGGGTCCGACCTCGGCCCTGCTATGGCAACGCAGGCTCTCCGCAGCTTCGCCACCGCAGGAATTTCGGGACGCTTCGTCTCCAATGTCGATCCGGCTGACTTCACCTCAAAGGTCGCTGACCTCGATCCCGCAGAGACGCTCTTCGTCGTCGCGTCGAAAACCTTTACGACGCAAGAGACGCTGGCCAATGCGCATGCGGCGCGTCGATGGTTCCTCGACAGCCTCCACCTGGAAGACGGGACCGATGAAGCAAATGATGCCATCGCCAAGCACTTCGTCGCGGTCTCGACGAACGCTGAAAAGGTCTCCGAATTCGGCATCGACACCAACAACATGTTCGGATTCTGGGACTGGGTTGGTGGCCGCTACTCGGTGGACTCCGCCATCGGGCTCTCGCTCATGGCCGTGGTCGGACCGCAGAACTTCATGAGCTTCTTAGAGGGCTTCCACGCCGTCGATGAGCACTTCCGGAACACCCCATTGGAGAAGAACGTCCCCGTTCTTATGGGGCTCCTCGGTGTCTGGTATGACGACTTCTTGGGCGCACAATCCCACGCGGTGCTGCCATATTCCCAGGACCTAGCACGTTTCCCTGCCTACCTCCAGCAGCTGACGATGGAATCGAACGGCAAGTCCGTTCGTATCGACGGCACCCCGGTCACCGCACCAACAGGTGAGATCTACTGGGGCGAGCCCGGAACAAACGGCCAGCACGCCTTCTTCCAATTGCTCCACCAGGGGACCCAGCTGGTACCAGCTGACTTCATCGGGTTTGCTACCCCCAACGATGACCTCCCCACGGCGGACGGCACGGGCAGCATGCATGACCTGCTCATGTCGAACTTCTTCGCGCAAACGAAGGTTCTGGCTTTCGGTAAAACTGCCGACGAAATTGCCGCGGAAGGCGTGGATCCCAGCATCGTTCCTCACAAGGTCATGCCGAGCAACCGACCCACGACGACGATCTTGGCGCCGGCTCTCACGCCGTCGGTGCTTGGGCAGCTGATCGCTTTGTACGAGCACATTGTCTTCACCGAGGGCACAATCTGGTCTATTAACTCCTTCGACCAGTGGGGCGTCGAGTTGGGTAAGAAGCAGGCCGGCGAGCTTCTGCCCGCCGTCACCGGAGAGAAAGGCGTCGATACCGGGGATGCCAGCACAGACTCTCTGATCTCGTGGTACCGGGAAAATCGAAAGTAGATTCCGCCATGTCATAAGCTAGGGCTAAGCTATGTGGGCACTCAGGTTAGGCTATGGCCTGATACTGTGCATACAGATATCGCGGCATAGACATAGTGCCACTGACCATTGATGTTCACACTTGACTGATTTGCGCTCTCACTTATGACTGTTACTCATTCACCGGCGGCTTCGCCGACACCGACGTCCGCCGATGGCTCACCCCAGCCACCTGGTAGCAGCAAGGCCGGCCGACGCCTCTATGTGCGTCGGATTACCGGCCTGGTTGTTTTACTCGTGCTGCTTGCAGTGTGTTTATGCGCTGCGATGGCACTGGGGTCACGGAGCATCCCTTTGCCTAAGGTATGGGACGTTCTCAGCCATTTCTCATCATCATCCGATTTTTCAAATAGCGATACCGATACGCGGGTGATCATCGACCTCCGCATTCCCCGCGCCCTGCTCGGTGTGATTGTTGGGATGGCACTTGGATGCGCGGGGGCGCTGATTCAGGGGCATACCCGCAATCCGCTTGCGGATCCCGGCATTTTGGGGGTTTCGGCCGGAGCGGCCTTCGCGGTGGTCACGAGTTTCGCATTCTTCGGAGTAACCGGGAACGTCGCGACGACGCTCTGGGCGTTCGGTGGAGCAATCTCTGCCACAGCCTTAGTGTTCGGCTTGGCCTCTGTGGGGAAAGCGACGGCTAGCCCCTTGAACTTGGTTCTCGGCGGTGCCGCGCTGGCCGCTGTGTTGTCGTCATTAACCAGCGGTTTGGTTCTCACCAACAACGACAACCTGAATCGCATGCGTTTTTGGACGGTGGGCTCGATTGCCGGCCGCGATATGAACGTCGTGATGGTCTCAGCCCCGGTGATCGCGGTGGCACTTATTGCTGCCTTCGCCACCGGGCCCACTCTCAATCTTCTTAACCTGGGTGACGACGCTGCGACGTCATTGGGAGTTCATGTCGGGCGGTCCAGAATCGTCGGCGTCCTACTTATCGCGTTGCTGGCGGGAGCGGCGACGGCTGCGGCGGGACCTATCGGGTTCGTTGGATTGGTTGTGCCGCATGTTGTCCGTTCCATCACAGGTCCGGATTATCGCTGGATATTGCCCTATTCGGCGTTGACGGGGGCTGTTCTGGTGCTTGTAGCCGATATTGTGGGCCGCCTCATCGCGCGCCCGGGCGAAGTGGAGGTTGGTATCGTCCTCGCATTCGTGGGCGCACCGTTCTTCATTTACCTCATCAGCCGTAACAAGGTGGTGGAAGTATGACGACACCACAACAGAGTAAGGTTCGTTTACCGCACCACCGGAGGGCGTTTCAGTGGGGTCCCGTGTCGGGTGTGCTGTCGCCTCGCCCATTGTTGGTGTGTCTAGCCCTTGCCATAGTTGGGATTTTCCTCTTCGCTGTGGCGATTGGTATCGGTGATTTCCCTATCGCCCCTATGGACGTTTTGTCCGTCGTTTTTACGGGCGGCGGCTCGCGTATTGAGCAATTGGTTGTGTTCGAGTGGCGAATGCCTCGCGCACTATCCGCTGTGATTGTTGGGGCAGCCCTGGCACTCTCTGGTGCGCTCACGCAGTCGGTGACCCGCAATGCCCTAGCCAGCCCTGACATTTTAGGCGTGACATCCGGTGCTTCTGCAGCTGCCGTGACAGTCATCGTGCTGGGTTCAGGGAGTGGCTTCGCCGGGTGGCTTGCCGGAGCAGGCATCCCGGCCGCTGCATTAATGGGGGCCCTGGGCACGACTGTTCTCATGTGGCTCATCGGTTTCCGTGGCCGCCAGATGGATATTTATCGATTGGTCTTGTTAGGCATCGTGGTCACCGCGCTGCTCAACTCATATATCCACTTCCTCATGATTCGTGCCGAAACGAGCGACGCAGCTGCTGCCAAATTCTGGCTGACGGGCTCGCTTTCTTCGGTCACATGGAACCGTTTGCGGCCTGTCATGATCGTTCTGGGAATCTGCATCATCATCTGCGTCTGGATTTCTTTTGAACTTCGCGCATCGCAACTAGGCCCCGACCTGGCATCTTCCTTGGGCCAGCCCCGAAGGCTGGTTGATGCCGCGATCCTCGTTGTGTCGGTGGTGTTGGCTGCCTTTGCGGTCTCGGCCGGTGGTCCGATCGGTTTCATCGCTTTCGTTGCGCCCCAAGTGGCGATGCGTTTAGCCGGCACTTCTGCCCCACCGTTGTTTACCTCAGTCCTCACCGGCTCGGTGCTTTTGCTCCTGGCCGATATTGCTACCCAGACGATTCTTCCCACGGAGCTTCCCGTCGGTTTGCTCACCTCAGCGATCGGTGGCGTATTCCTTATCTACCTCCTTGTCCGCACGTCACGAAAGGCCACGGTATGAGCCACACCATGAACTCGTCATCCAGTGCGTCAGGCTCCACACCCGCGCAGCCTGCAGGACACTCGACGCCGCGACACGAGGCTCTTCTACACGACGCAGCCCCGGCAGGTTCACTGACATTGTCTGGCCTGAGGGTCTCGTACGGGGATCGCAACGTTATTCCCAACTTGGATGCGTCCATTCCGGGCGGAGCTGTCACAACCATTATTGGGCCCAATGGTTGTGGTAAATCCACTCTGTTGAGGGCTGCAGCTCAGCTGATTTCCTCCTCGGGGTCAATCATGCTTGACGACGTCGACGTCCGGTCGCTGCGTCGAAAAGAACTAGCACAGCGGATTGGTGTGCTACCACAGTCACCCATCGCTCCCCCCGGCGTCGTGGTGAGCGACCTGGTCGCCCGAGGACGACACCCCCACCAGTCGTGGTTCCGGCAATGGTCGTCGGACGATGAAGAGGAAGTAGCGCGGGCGCTTGAACTCACCCACGTTGCCGATTTGGCGGACCGACCAGTGTCGTCGCTGTCAGGTGGACAGCGTCAGCGTGTGTGGATCTCTATGGTGTTGGCCCAGGACACCGAGGTGTTGTTCCTGGACGAGCCGACGACCTACCTTGACCTCTCCCACTCGATTGAAGTGCTGAATCTGGTCACCGAGCTGAAGCACCGCTTGGGACGGACCGTGGTGATGGTGCTGCACGATTTGAATTTGGCCGCGCGCTATTCCGACAACGTGATCGTGATGGCCGACGGGCAGGTAACAGCGGCCGGAAAGCCATCCGAGGTTCTCACCGAGGAGCTGTTGGAATCATCATTTGGGCTGGACGCCAGAGTCATTGAGGATCCGGAATGCGCTGACGCACCTTTGGTGGTGCCACGGAAGCCCGAGGTGCTGAACTCTGCATCGAAATAAACCGCCGTAGTTTTTACTCCACGGCGGTTTTAAGTGGCGGTTTTATTCCACGAGCTTTACTTCACAGTCTTTTTGAGCTCATCCAAAATGTAATTGGCCGCCACCACCGATGCATTGAGGAACCACGGATCCGGGTCCACCCCGACAGCGTGACCATTCTTCACAACGTCCAAGTTCCCCCACAAAGCATCTTTCGTGAGCTTTTCGCCTTTGGCATTAAAACCGTAGAACAGATAATCCGCGTCAAGCTGGTCAAGGTTTTCCGACGAAATCGGGTGCGACACTTTATCCTCGAAACGCTGAGACGTCGGCCGGTTACATCCCCCATCTTTCAATACCTGCCCGGCCAACGATAGAGGTCCCAGCATCAGATAGTCGGTTCCCTTGTTCCTAATCAGGGACACGGTGGGCGATGTCCCGCGGTCCTTCTTCCATTCAGCAACGGCATCCTCATGGTCGTCAATCAGCCGCTGCGCGTCATCGCGCTTCCCCACGGCGTCCGCAATGGTCCGGAAATCGTCCTTCCAGTTCTCGGCCCCACCCTTGCCCATCACCACGGGAGCAATCGATTTCAGCTGGTCAAGGACATCCTTGCTCGTCCTGTCATTCGCCAAAATGAGGGTGGGGTGAAGCGCAGCTATTTTCTCCATGTCAGGCTGCGTCCGCTGCCCGACGATGGTGATGGAGTCAAGGTCGTACTTGTCGCCGAACTTGTCCTTGATGTATTGAGGAATGCTCTCGGACGACGATGCCTGAGCGTTGGCAACTCCCATCCCCACCGGGGTTATGCCTAACGCCAGGAGCCCGTCGATCTGCCCAGTGTTCAGGGCAATAATTTTCGACGTATCGTGCGTGCCGGCACTTTTGTCCGACGATTTCTGGGACGACTCTGCCTCGGCGTTTTCACCGTCGCCGCTGGACGATGAACATGCCGCCAACCCTAAGGCCACGCCTGCTCCCATTCCGGCGACGAGGAATGAACGCCGCGAGAGCCTCCGCTCGTGGGCTCGGGGCGCTCGCGATGACGAGCGATGGGCCCGTCGTAACGAATAATGGTGTGAGAAGGGCTCCTCTCGTGAGGTGTGCTGCTGACCTGCGTTAGCCGACGATTCCCGCTGGTCCTGCGGCATTTTGTCGCCGTGGCGGTCGTCGGGGGAGCTACTGGATACCTCTCGAGGATTCTCAACCATGAATTTAGGTTAGCCTAGGCGTTGGCCTCAGCGAAAGAGGTATCTTTCGACGAGCTGTCGCGGGCGCCTCGGCCCTTCCACCGCATCACGAACCCGATCACGATATCCAGGGCAAGGAAAGCAAGAGCACTGATCGCGAAGAGCGGGGCTAACAGGCCGTACCCGATGAGCAGAATCGCCGCTACCGCGAACCCGATGATCGAGGACCTTCTCCATGCACCTCGGCGGGGTGCCCGTCCGAAGTTCGACCGGAAACCGTTCCGGTTCCGCGTTGGGCGTCGCTGCCACCACATCATGTAGCCACGGACGACAATAATGCAGATCATGATGGCTAGAGCTCCCAGCGCGACCTGGCTCACGATCCCGAAGAGGATGCCCATGTGGAGCTGAATCCCCCACTCGGCCAGTTTCGCCGCGAAGGGCCAGTCTTTAAACCACACGGTATCGACAACACGCCCTGTTTCCCCGTCGACAGAGACAGAATCGTGGCTGAAGTACCACGGTACTCGCAGGTCAGTGACGGTCCAGGCTTCGCCCGGTGCGACAGGAGCCGTCGCCTCGAAGCTGGCTTTGATCCCAGCCTGTTTCGCTGACGACATGACCGTATCTACGTCGTTTTGTGCTTCAACTACCGAGTCATGTGGCGTTAGCGCGGGTGAGTCAGAACTCATGCCGCCGTGGCCACTGTGGTCGCCATGTCCCCCGTGGTGGCTGTGATCCATGGAAGCCTCAGGGGAATCGACGCTCTGCGAGACGGTGGTGTCGGGGGTGGGTTTGGCCCAGTTGAGCTGGACTCGCCAGTCCGCAATTTGTGCGCCTGCGTACTTTGACCAGGTCAAACCGGTGGCGGTGAGGAACAGCATTCCCAGGCACGCCCATGTTCCGATGATCGCGTGCCGACGCATACTCTTCGGACGCCCGGTTAACGGTTTCGACGCTGAGTGGGATTCTGATCCCGTGGCGCGCTTTTTCTTGTTCTTGTCATAGACTTTTCGCCACCACATGACGAGCCCAGAGACAGTCAGCACGCCCAACCATGCGGCGGCGGTTTCGGCGTAGATACGCCCTGGCTCCCCGAGGAAAAGGTTGCGGTGCGCGCGGTCAGTCCATTCGCGGAATCGGAGGGAGGAGGAACTGCCGAACTGGACGGTGTCGCCAACGACCTCCCCGGTATAGGGATTGACCATGACCACTCGGCGGTAGCTCTTCGAGGGCAAAGAGGGGTCATTGAAAAGGACGCGGGTGGTGGCACGGTCGTCATTGCGAATCTGTACCCCGCTGAAGGTGAGGTCAGGGTGCCGCTCCGCTGCGGTGCGTATTTGGTCTTTAACCTCTACGCGCTGATGACTATGCACATCAGAGGCCGGGACGTACATTTTGTCGTGGTCGACGATGGACTCAATGCTTGGTGCGGCTGCATACAGCAAGCCGGTGACGGCTGCAATGAGAATGAAAGGGCCCACAAAAACGCCGGCGTAGAAGTGGATCCGATGAATCATGGCCCGCACGCTGCCGCCTCGATGCGGGAAGCGCGGTCCGCGACGGCGACGACGCTGGCCGCTATTCACGTCGTCGTGGTTTTCGCTCTGCTGTTCGGGATGAAAATCGCTTTGTGTAGTCAGGGTCACGTATTAATTAGTCGAGGGTTATGGTCTAATAGTTCCTTGCGAAGAAAAATAGAGTTCCCGTCGCCGTCACTGCTACCCCCGTCGGCTGCTATAATCTGTTATTTTTTCATCATTAACGGGGGTAATCGCTATGGCCACGCGCGGCGACGGATTGCCTTCTTGCACGCATTGCCCACCGCATCATCCCAGGGTGATGAATTCAGCGCGTCGCTTAGTAAGGACAGGTCCCGCCCCCGTGGTGGAGACAAACGGCTGACAACGGCTAAAGTCGTCTACGTGAGTGCTTACGTTGACGATGCCACCCTTGCCCTGCGCCTTGCGACGGGAACTAGTGAGATCTTGAAGGGCGTCCGTTCCGTCGGTTTGCTTGAAGGACCTGGCCTCGGCGCGGCGGGTGATGACTTAGCCCAGACATGGATTGAGCGCGTTTTATCCCGACACCGCCCCGATGATGGGTTTTTGTCAGAGGAAGCCGCCGATAACTTAGAGCGGCTGAAGAAAAACCGCGTGTGGATCGTCGACCCTCTCGACGGCACCAAGGAGTTTGCCGGCGGGCGTCAGGACTGGGCAATCCATGTTGCACTCGTAGAAAACGGGATCCCGACCCATGCCGCGGTGGGACTTCCCGACGCTGGCCAGGTCTTCCACACTGGTTCAGCCAAGGCTGTGATGGGCCCACGCGCTAACAAGATCGTTGTATCGCACAACCGTCAGCCTGAGGTTGCACAGGTCATTGCCGACAAACTCGACAGTGAGGTTGTTCGCATGGGTTCTGCGGGTGCAAAAGCCATGCATGTGTTGCTCGGTGACTATGACGCCTATGTCCATGCTGGGGGCCAGTATGAGTGGGACTCTGCAGCCCCGATCGGTGTGTGCACGGCCGCAGGCTTGCACTGTTCTCGTCTCGATGGTTCGCCTTTGCGCTACAACAACGAGGATGTCTACCTCCCCGATGTCGTTATTTGCCGCCCGGAACTGAAGGACACAATCTTGGAGGCTGCCGCCGAGTTCAAGAAAGAGCACGGACACTACTAAGCCTCCGCATCTGCGACGCCGGCCACATCTGTTGACCTGCGGTTTGTGGTCAGACGGTCGCCGATGCCAAGGCGGATGTCAAAAAAGCGCTACCATGACTGGCATGTCCGCGAGCGAGAGTACTGATATTCCGACGCCATATGAAGATCTCCTCCGTGAGATTCTGTACAACGGCAACCACCGGGATGACCGCACAGGCACGGGGACGAGGAGTCTCTTCGGGAAACAGATGCGGTTCGATCTGTCAGAGTGCTTCCCTCTTATTACTACGAAGAAAGTGTTCATGCGTGGACTCTCGGAGGAGCTGTTTTGGTTCCTCCGGGGTGAATCCAACATTCGCTCGTTACGCGAAAAAAATGTCCACATTTGGGACGAGTGGGCCGATGAGGACGGGAACCTCGGGCCGATTTATGGGGTGCAGTGGCGGTCATGGCCAACGCCCGACGGCGACACCATTGACCAAATTTCTCAAGCTCTGGACATGATTAAGAACAACCCGACGTCCCGACGGATTATCGTATCCGCCTGGAATGTTGCAGATGTTCCATCCATGGCGCTGCCACCCTGCCATCTTCTTTTCCAGTTTTATGTCGCTGACGGGAAGTTGTCTTGTCAGCTGTATCAACGCAGCGCCGATATGTTTTTGGGTGTTCCATTCAATATCGCGTCCTATTCACTCCTGACCCATATGATGGCCCAACAAGCAGGGCTTGATGTCGGGGAGTTCATTTGGACCGGCGGCGATTGCCACATTTACGATAATCACCGCGACCAGGTTGATCTTCAGTTATCCCGGGATCCGCGCCCCTATCCGACGCTATCGTTAACCAAGGCTGCGGATTTATTCTCGTACACGTGGGACGATGTCGATATCCTGAACTACAACCCGCACCCAGCTATCAAAGCGCCGGTAGCGGTGTAGCCCAATTCCACTCCACAGGCGGTGAGCTCAATGTCTACTTCATCATCCACGGGTGTTCACTCGCTGACGCCTGGCCACGCTTCCCCGTCCCCGCGTCGAACTGTAGAACCGGAACAGCCGCTCATCGGGGTTATTTGGGCCTCCGACCGAGACGGCGTCATTGGCGACGGCACCCGGATGCCATGGCACGTGCCCGAGGACATGGCGCACTTTAAGCAGTTGACGTGGGGAGTATCCGTCATCATGGGCAGTGCAACGTGGACGAGCATTCCCTCGCGCTTTACACCGCTGCCTGGGCGTACCAACATCGTGCTGTCCCGCCGCTGGAGTGACGAGGACACACCCGAGGGCGTCATCCTTCACCATTCCTTGGAAGCCGCGATTAAGGATATTCCCCACCCGGTTTTCACCCGACGCGTCGCACCGGAAAATGTGGATGCTTGGGTCATTGGCGGGGGCGAAGTCTACCGGGAGGCCCTCACGCGCCCAGAGGTTCGGCTAGCCGTCCTCACGGAAATCGACGCAGCTGTCGGGCACTATTTTGACCATCCCGTTACTGCCCGATTGTCGTCAGAATGGGTTCCGGCGTCGCGAAGTGAGTGGAAAACATCCCACAATGGGACGATCATCGGTGACGGTGGCGAGATGAGTGGCTCGTTGTCGCTTCGCTATCGGTTCTGCTATTTCAGCAAGTAAACAATGCCAATCAATCGACCATGACGCTATAGTGGGGACATTATGAGTGAAGTTATCCAGAAAAACAACCCATCCGGAAACGAAACCGCAGCCACGATCTATTACGCAACGTGGTGCCCGTTTTGCAAGAAACTCATAGAGAATCTGGATCGTACCGAAACGCCTTATTCTCTTATCGACATTGACCAGTCAGAAGAGGCCGGTCAGTGGGTAGAAAGCGTCAATGACGGTAACCGTGTTGTTCCGACTGTGAAGTTTTCCGACGATACTACCGCGACGAATCCGCCGGCGGGTGACGTGCGTCGCAAAGTTGAAGAACTTTCTTCCTAAGAATTTTGGCCGCGACGTTTTTGACCGCGAGAGTTTGCCGCGGGTGATACCGACGCGGCGATGCCTCGGTGAACCAGCCACTACGTCATGAGCGTTTCTGGCTGGTCTTCGCCGTCCGGGTCGAAGTACCGCAAAAGGTACGTATCCATTATCCAGCCGTGTTGTGCACGCAGTTGAGCTTTAGTCTGGGCAACATCCTCGGCGATGTCACCAACCCATCCTTTACGCAGTACCTGCTTATCCGTACTGACATACGCACCCCACCACATGTAGGTGTGGTCGCGGTCAATGCCGGGATGGGTCCACGTGGCCTTGCCGTCGAGCATGACCACAGTGTTCGCCACCGCCTTGATTCTCGGCGGTGTATCGGGAGCATCCAGGGTTTTCTGTAGCTGTCGACCTGTTGTGACAGTGATCGGCTCGCCAATCCGGTTAATGAGAATACGGTGTGCCGACGTGAGGGCCTGAACAGCAGTAATGCCGGGGTATACCTCGGTACGGCACTTCAACCCTAGGTTCTGCATCCGCTCGATAATGCGCAGGGTGGAGTCGTACAGCGATGGGTCGCCCCACACTAAAAATGCCGCCGTTTGTCCGTCGCTCAGCGAGGACGTGATTGTATCGGCCAGCAGGCGGGCACGCTCCTGATGCCAGCGCTGAACCTCCCGGTGATACTCCGGAGTACCTGCCGGGTGGCGGTCACGCGGCGGGTCGTCGACAGTGAGTAACGGAAGATCTGGCGCGTGAACAGCCAATATACGACGTCGCAGCTCGAGGAGATCCGCCTTCGTGTCCCCTTTATCCAAGGCGACGACGGCATCTGAGGAAGCCAAGGCCGCAACAGCGTCGTGGCTAATATGCCCCGGGCTTCCTGCTCCCATACCAATGACACGAAGTAAACGCATATACCCTGTTTACTCCATGGCTCTATCTCTGAGTTCGTCTACTCGCGCAGAACTAGTTTTTGTGCAGGTCGTCGTCGGGATTTGTTTCGGGATCCTCGATAGCGTCGATCTCGTTTTGGTAAATGTTCATCCTATCTTCTGCGGTGAGCATGCTGTCTACTGTGGCGAAGGAGACGGAGAACTGTTGCCGCAGGTAAACCTCGCAGACGGCGGCCATTTGCTTGGCGTCATATTTATTCAGCACGAGGGAACGCTTCACCGTTCCATCTGGCTGAGAGGTTCCGATAATCAGCTGCGGGCCCTTCTCGCCCTCCTCAATCTTGGCATACACTTCCCGTCCATTGACGTCAGTGAAGCTCGGTTTCTCTGTCATGTTTGTGTCATCCTCCAGTGTTTATGGTGCACGCACGGAGTTCGGGGTGAGCCGCTCGGTGCACCCATCAGACTGAGCCTGTCACCGTGCGCGATGTACTAGTTGAACGGTCTCAGCCAACCGCGCAACCACTTCCTTTCAGGCTATGCCGTTTGACCCCCCGATGCTCGTGTTATCAACCGGGAACGTGTCCGGCCTCACCCCCATACGGAGGTCGACTTCCCTTCCCCCGCCGTTAACCACGCGCAGAAGCACCTACCCTGGCCCATATGACTCCTACAAACAATCCTGACGACAACACATCCTCCGCCGTCGATACGAGCATGTTTAATCCCGACGATTTTCGCCGACGAGTATCTGTCACCATTAATGCCACTCCCGACGACGTGTACAACGTCGTGTCGGATATTTCACGTACGGGCGATTGGTCTCCGGTGTGCAAAGCTACGTGGTGGAAAGAGCGTGACGACGGCACGACACCATCAGAACCCGAGGTAGGCGCATGGTTCGTCGGCCATAATGAAACACCACAGCGTACCTGGGAAACGGAGTCCGTCGTGACTGCAGCCGAACGGCCCAAGATTTTTGCGTGGGCCGTGAACGGAGGCGTCGTGGAATGGGGTTATGAAATCGAACCTGCCGCAGATGGCGGGTCCACCTTGACGGAGACCTGGGAAGTTACTCAAGAAGGCTTTCGGTTCTTCATCAACAAGTACGGCGACGATGCCGTCGCAGAGCTCAACGAGCGACGTGATGCTGCATTAGAAGGCATTCCTACAACCGTGAGGACGATCAAATCCATAGTGGAAAACGAGGTGGAACACGACGCGAGCTAGGCGTCTGCGTCGTAGCCGGTAGAATACCTACGCACGATTTCCACAGAGCGATAAGGACTAATTGCTAATGCCGAACCGCGACAGTGACCCCCGTTACAGCAACGCGAACGATGAAACTGAAATATTCCCCAGTAGCTATTCCGAGCGTTACTCGGGTTCAGAAAGCCAGTATTCATCCGGTGGCAACTCGGGTTACCGCGATGACGAGTATTCGGCGGGTAGCTACAATCGCGAATATAGCTCTGGCGGGTATGGGGCTCCCAGCAATCGTGGATACAACGAAGCCAATCGTAGGTATAGCGATAGCGCCAGCTACTATCCTGACCAGCAGTATCAGGGCTATCAGCAGGCCCCCGCACAATCACCGGCACCTCAACAGTTGCGTCCGCAGAAGAGTGGCCCATCACTCAGCGACCAGTTCGATATCCCGAAATTTATCGGCTCGGTCGTGGCTGTTGCCATCGTCGCCTCCATCACCGCTTACGTGGTGGCATGGATTCTTGAACTCGTCATGGAGCGCATCGCCACATACGTGAACTGGACGTATCCGCCTATTGACCGGACGTATTACGCGATCTTTGCCGCTGTCGTGGCAATCTTCGCCGCATTGTTATGGTGGGTGCTCAACATTGGAACAACGCTGCCGTCGCTGTTTTACAGTTGGATCGTCGGAGTCGTACTGGTCGCGGCAGTCGTTCTTCCACTCTTATTAACGACGCCGTTCTATAACGGCATTATTGAATCTGTTATGAATCTCGTCGTTGGGTTGCCAGTGGTGTACCTCATTGCACCCATTGGTAATTCGGCTCGGAAAAACTAGCCGTCTTTATTGTGCTACGACCCCAATTCTCCGGCTGAGCTATTCCCCAGCTGAACTCCCCTACTGTGTGGCCGCCTTATTTCCCAGCCACCGTGGGAATCGCTCCAGGGGACCACGTCCGAAAAACGCCATCCAAGCATTCGCGAAGGCAATTGAGCCGATAACGAGAGACCAATAAAGCGGGTTGGAGACAACTGTTCCCGCCGGCCCACCCACAGCGAACACGATGATAACGTGAGCGGTGTAAATGGTCAGTGGCATGGCCCCGGTGACGGCGATGGGGATAAACCACCGTCGGGCTCGTGACACAATCAGCTGGCACAATGCCACGACGATGAGGGCGAACCCACCGGAGCCCACGAATTCTGCGGTGCCCCCACTATGCGGTGCTGAATCCACAAGAGAGCGCTTGAGGGAATCTTTCAGCTCTTTCGTGCTATCAAGTGCGTCCCAATATTGACCCCATCGGCTTTCAATTCCTTCGTCTGCTGCCGAACCTCCCGATGATTGTGCTGTCTGGTCTTTTGGCTGCACACCATCAGATTGTTGGGCTTTCTGCTTTTTTAACTTGGAGATTACTGCCGACCAATCAGGCTGAGACGTGCCATTTCTGTCATCCTGGTTAATCCAACCATTTTTCGGCTCTTCGTCACTACCCCACATTGAGCCCACACCATAACCAATTGCACTGGCACAAACCCCGACAGCAACGAGGCCGGCCAACGCTCGTGTGCTCTGCAGGTGAAGCCGCCCCAACGCCATCCCCAACAGAAGAATGCCCCAGAACACAGGCAGCGGATACACTCCGCCCAATACCAATCCGATTGTTGGGCTGGCGTTTCCTTTAGGCAAGAGATACTGGATAATTGCCAGCAAAGAGGGTCCGACAACCCCCAGGCAGGTGCCCACAATGATCAGTGTTCGTGTCTTTGCCCACACAAACGGTAAGGCCACGGCATACAGAACCCCATAAAAAGTCAATATGATCGAAATTCCAGTACCGAGCTGCTCTAGAACAAGGCCGATCAGGAAGATAGCTAAAGCTCGTCCAATGAGTTTTAGCCGTATTCCCTGCACGCCGTTCACCGACGTTGGACGCTCACCTCGCCCCGTCATCAAGCTGATAGACACACCAGCTAACAACGCGAATAACACGGCTGGCCGCCCGTGGACAAGGGCCGGATACGTCGATGGGTCCATAATGCTCACCGACGATGGACCTGCGGCAACATGAGCTGCGATCATCCCAAAAATCGCCAACGCCCGAGCAACATCTATACCCGGCAGCCGTGGCGATTGAACGCTCCCCCTCAATTGTTCAATGGGGTGAATAGATTGTTTCATGCGGGGAGCCTAACCCACCGCCGTCCTCAACTGAAAATAAATTTAATGAAGCTTAATCTTTCGCCAGATAGGGGGTAAGCGATGCGTGGCACCAGGGGGGCACGGGCACCGGAATAATGGCTATGACGACCGTGGGTGACGGACCATCACGATCGTTCGTTGATCGTCCGTCGAATCCGGCACAGCATCCCCGAACCCTAAAACATCGAGTAACTGTTTCTCAGACTTCTTATCCACGTGTTCAGTAGGTTCGTCGATAAGCAGAATGGGGGCATCACTGAGTAAAGCACGAGCTACTATAAGACGACGCCTCTGACCACCTGATAACGATTCCTCGCCATCGCGCAACACAGTGTCAAGGCCGCGCGGTAAGTTCTCTACCCACTGAGTCAACCCCACTCGGTCGATCATCTCGCGCATTGCACTCTCGCTCGCATCGGCGGAACCCACCGCCAAGTTGTCCCGAACTGTTGTTGCGAAAATATGTTCATCCTCGGCGATAAAACGAGCACCAACAGCAGAATAGCTTCCATTCCACGCCGGGATCAGCCCCGCTAAGGTCATCAACAATGTGGTCTTGCCAGTGCCTGAGGGAGCAACGATCTCGTACCGGCCACCGGGTGGAACGTCAAAGTTCGCCTCCCACACTGGGTGGCCCCACCCGACAACTAAATGGTTCGCAATTACGCGACCAGTACTCATTCTCGTACCGAGGGCCGGGGAAGTTTCTTGAGCGGTAGCGACAGGAAATTCATCAGAGACGTAATCACTAGTGGTTTGCTCGGTAGCGTTATCAATCCTCAAGACGTTACGCAGCCGTGCTTCTGCGTCGCGAGAACGAACAACAGCACGGGAGGCCTCAGCAAGTGGAGCGACAGCTTCGAAGGCAGCCAAGGGCATAAGCGCTACAGCAGCTAACCACTGGGGACTATGGTCCGGACTAGCGAGAACTGCAACGAGAACAACGACAATAAGTGTGAATCCCGATGACGCGGCTGACATTGCGGTCGACACAGATGACCATGGGTGAGCCTTCCCTCGGATCGACGAAATTCTCTGCTCTGCATCACCCGCATGGTGGAGAGCTTCATCTAGTTCACCACGTACGCTCAATGCAGCAGCATGATGCAATACATGGTCAACAGCTGTGACATAGTCTTCCGTGGCCTGAGCAGTTGAGGCTTTCTTTTCACCCTGAACCGCGATCCATGGCACAACAATTCCTGAGAAGGCCAAACCTACAGCTAAAATACCCGCAGCTAGTAGCGATAACGTGGCGGTCAGAGCAACCGCAAGGGCACCAGTATAAATCGCAACCCGTCGCGGAATAGTGGCTCGTACGATTCTATCGGTGAGTGCATCGATGTCTGGGCCAATGAAGCTAAGTAAGCGACCTCTCGACATCCCCAATACGGTGGATGGAGGCACAGCTACCAAATTATGGTAAATCTGACTACGCGCATTCGCTGCAGCTGTAAGCGCAACGTCGTGGGTTGCAAGCCTATCAATGTATCGAAAAACCGCGCGGGAAATTCCTAAAGCACGTACCGACGTAATAGCGACAGTCAAGTTCATCACTGGTGGCATTTGCCACGCACGAGTAATCAGCCACGCAGACACCAATGTCAGTGCGATTGAGGACATCAGCGTCACTACACCGGCTAGTACTGCTCGTTCACGAGCCCATACATCAACCGTCATGATCGATCGCTTCCACATCGTAAACACGATCCGCTGCTTCGCACATCAGCGGATCGTGACTAGCTACCAGCACTGTCGCGCCACGAGCGGACAGGTCGGCCAAGTCCTTAATCATTTCCTGTGCAGACTGCTCGTCGAGATGAGCAGTCGGTTCGTCGAGAACAAGAAGTTTCTTTCCCGGAACTGATCGACGGAAGGATTCCTTTTGGCGCTGCCCCAAGGAAAGGTGGCTCGTGTCGCCCATAGTTCCTTCTGTCAATACCGGGCGTTGAGGAAGGAACGCAGTGTTCTTCCACACTTCTTCACGAGGGAGTGCGCCGTCGGGCCCACATACACCGGCTGTTCCACTACCGCTGCCAAGACCTAAAACTGCCATGAGGGCCGTCGATTTACCGGAACCATTGGGACCGGCTAACACTGTAAGGTTTCCTGGTCGTGCCCTAGCGGAAAGAGCGTGGGGCCGAATACCGTCACGCCCTTCACAGGAATAATTGTCAAGCACAACTTCGAGGCCTCCACCGGATACGTGGTCGCAATCAGGCAGTAGGGGCCGTGGCGGCGATGGAGAGTTTAGTTCCGTACGAACTGCATTTAGTGCTGTTATACCACCCTGAGCTGCGTGAAAGCGCGTTCCTACGTCCCGCAACGGAGAATATACTTCGGGAACAATGATCAGAATGGCTAGGCCAGTAGCCAAGGAAATATGGCCTCCTAAAAGCCTAAAACCAATGTTGACGGCGACCAAAGCAACCGAAAGCGTAGCTATAAATTCAAGAACAAACGTAGAGAGAAACGCTAATTTCAAGACGTCCATCGTTGACCGCTTGTGGGTACTCGCTAGGCGACGAACTTCGTGCTCAGGATCATGTTGCCTCCCGTGAGCAACTAAAGTAGGCAAACCTGCTACAAGATCCACGAGCTGATCGTTCAGGCGGGACAAGTCCTTGAGCTTACGTTCGGTTCGTGATTGTGTTAGCGTCCCCACCAACCACATGAAAAAGGGAATAAGGGGAATTGTTCCGGCAGCCCACAAAGCAGAGGGAAAATCTAACCAGGCTATAGCTACCAAAACCAGAGGTGTCGATAGAGCAGAAGCCATGGCTGCGGGAAGGAATCCAGTTATGTAGGGCCGAAAAGAATCTAGCCCATGAGTCAATATCGTGTGCCAGTATGACCGGTTAACTCGGTGCGGATCTTCGTGAGCAAGGTGATCTATGAGACGACGGCGGAGAGTTGAGACCACCGAATCTGCGGCTGCATCACCTAATCGTGTCCTCGCCCAACTAACCAGAACGCGCAATACGACGACAAGCGCTAGCCAGCCGAAAAGAGCATACGGATACTCTGACGGTAAATGGTGAGACATCGTCTCGTGACGATTCACCGGCTCCACTGCACGCGCTATCAAAGTCCCCACCGCTATGCCGCTCACTACGGTCAGGACTGTATCAACAACGCTTAGAAACGCCGACACATACACCCACCAGCGTGCCCGAGAGCTTAAGTGAGCCAATTGGAATATGTGCATCACACTACCGTTTTTCTCTCTAGCTAATACATCGCTTTGCCGAAGCCACCGACTATCGAGTTATTCGGAAGGAACAGGATCAGCGGTAATACGTTTCCTAAATATCCAGTACGTCCACGCCTGGTACATCACCACAAAGGGTGTTCCAAAGGCCGCACACCAGGTCAAAACGGTCAACGTATACCGACTTGATGATGCATCCCAGACATCCAACCCGGTCCACAACGTCGGGAACATCGCTCCAAAAGCAAGGCCTGTAACTGAAACAATCGTCACGCACGTGAAGAAAAAGGCCCAACCATCCCGGTCACGGTGAGCGCTGACTAGAGCAAGAATCAAGCCAGCCGCTGCCAGCACGGTCCATCCCCACGTGGTTTTCTCTCCAAAAGAGAGCTGAGTCCATAACACAAATATTCCATCAAAAAGAATAGATAAGCCAGCAAAAATCGAGGCTAGTTTTCGTGCGTTAACGCGTAAACTACCCGAGGTCTTCAGACGAATAAAAAGCGCACCATGAAAGATGAAGACGAAAATAAATGCCAAAGCTCCCACTAAACCATAAACATTGAAGAGCGGATATACCCGGGAAGCGTTATCCGGCACACCTCGCACCAGATTAGCTATCGCCACCCCCCATATCGCAGGCGGTAACCATGAGCCCAACACTATTCCGCTGTCACACCACTGACGCCACTTTCGGGTATCGACTTTTCCCCTCCATTCAATGCTCACAGCCCGTATAATAAGTGCCAAAAGAATTAAGAAAAGCGGCACATAATATCCCGAAAACATATCCGCATACCACATAGGGAAAGCAGCGAATATAGAACCACCAGCTGTGATGAGCCATACTTCATTGCCATCCCACACCGGACCAATGGTCGAGATCATCGCTGATCTTTTATGCTCATCGCTACCCAAAAAAGGCAGGAGCATTCCTACGCCAAAGTCAAATCCCTCGAGTAAAAAATACCCCGAAAACAGAAAACCGATGAGTATAAACCACAAGGTAGGTAAATCGAGTTCAAACATCGTCTTATTACTCCTTAGTGCTTTTCACCGCTAGATGGGAGAAGCTCACTGTTCCTACCTCATCAGCACTACCCGAGTCAGACCCTACACCCACATCATGGCGGGATTCTTCCTGGTCATCGGTTGGGTGGTCGTCCTCAGTCGGTCCGCTAAGGACTGCCCGCTTAGTCAACCATAACCAAACAAAGAACAGAGCGAGATAAGTTACCGTAAAGCCAACCAAAGTAAGAATGACATTCCACGACGCATGATCCGTTACCCCCATGTCAACAATCATTCGAATGTTGTCGGTGCGAGGATCACCAACTGAATCAGGGTTCGGGTGAACAATCCACGGCTGACGCCCCATCTCAGTAAAAATCCATCCCGATGAGTTAGCTAAGAATGGGAAGGCAATAGCCGCGATGCTCCCGATACTGAAAACTTTCTGCCACCTACCTTGTGGAAGACGCCCGTGCCGCGTGAAAAACCAAGCGAAGAATGCCAAGGCGATAGACCCAAGCATCAAACCAATCATGGCCCGGAACGACCAATATGTTACAAAGAGATTTGGTGAGTAGTTACCCGGTCCATATAAATTCTCCGCTTCTTTCTGTAACTCAAAAACACCTTTCAAAGTGACGCCAGTGAATTGTCCTTTAGCGAGGAACGGAAGAACCCAGGGAACTTCAATCAAGTGGATAACTGACTCACAGTTGTTATGAGTTCCAATCGTTAAAACGGAGAACATCGGATCGGTATGCGTGTGGCACAATGATTCAGCCGACGCCATTTTCATGGGCTGTTGCCGGAACATCATCTTCGCTTGTGTGTCCCCAGTCAGCACGAGAGCAACCGATGATAGGGCGACAACCCAAATTCCAAAGCGGATGAGCGGACGATACATTGAATGAGGATTGTCGGGATCCGCAGCACCGCTATTTTCACTGCTGGATTCCGCCTGCAATTTTCCGATGCGGTGGGCATGGACGAGCCACCAGCATGAGATACCCAAAACAAAGGTGCCCGCGGTGAGGAACCCTCCTAAAACGGTATGGGGGAAAGCAGCCAAAGCCGTAGGGTTCATGAGGAGCTTACCGAAATCAGTCAATTCCGCCCGATGAGTATGTGGATTGTATTCGGCGCCTACCGGATGCTGCATGAAGGAATTCGCAACAATAATGAAATAAGCCGAGATGTTGACGCCAAACGCGACCATCCAGATCGCACCTGTATGGAGCCACACTGGCAATCGGCCCCAACCGAAAATCCACATTCCAAGGAACACGGATTCCATGAAAAAGGCAATGAGCCCTTCTAGCGCCAGTGGGCCACCGAAGACATCCCCCACCATCCGCGAGTATTCCGACCAGTTCATTCCGAACTGGAATTCCTGAACGATGCCAGTAGCCACCCCCATAGCAAAGTTAATGAGTAAGACATTGCCAAAAAAACGAGTGGCCCTATACCAGTGGGGCTTTGAGGTTAACGCCCACATCGTTTGCATGATAGCTACCAGTGGAGCCATACCAATGGTCAATGGCACGAAAATGAAATGGTAGACGGTGGTAATCCCGAACTGCCAGCGCGAAATGTCCACGACATCCATCGCTGCCTCCAATGTTGAGCTCTAGACAAAGTGACGAGGATTTCACCGCTCCCCAAAGGCGGTGGCTAACTTAAAATCCGCCCAGATTGCACCGTTGCGTACAAAGCACCTGAGCTAAAAAAGGAGCACTCCGTACCTACGGTTCCGTAGGTACAAGCGTCTAGTCATATAGTCGTGCAGAACTCGATAAAAGTTCCCCGCCCACAAAATAAGCTGAAACCCTAACCGTTTTCAAGGATTCAGCGCCCCTCCGAATCGGGTAAGCATTTTATACTCACGATCGACGAACTGTGCCCCAGAGAGGAATCGAACCTCCGACACCGGCTTTAGGAGAGCCGTGCTCTATCCACTGAGCTACTAGGGCAAATAACACATCAGTTACCGCTCCTGCTGGCAACGACTCATGTAGAAGAATCCTCAACCACCAGGAGCCAGAACTAAAAGCAGAACCAGGATAGCCGACAGACGCCGAGAGCAGAAAACCGCACTATAGTTTCCTCTTATCCTTAGGTTGAAGTGCAGCTGCAATCAGCGGGAAGAGCAGAACCGTCACCGCACCGCCGGCGACCAGAAGAGAAGCCGCCGATTCTTCTAACAAGTGCGCATTCGTCGCCACTTCAGTTACCGCAACAATGATCGGCAGGCCAGTCGCCGCATAACAGGCGAGCTGAAGTTTTTGATTCGTTGTCGTCAACTTTGAACCAGTCTTGGTAAACATTTCCCGCAAGAACACCGGGAGACCGCGGGCTACCAGAATGACGCCGACAACAGCGAACAATTGCCCGATATTGGCCCCCACGGTCTTCACGTCGATATTGATACCTGAACACACGAAGAAGACGGGGATGAAAAAGCCATAGCCCACGACATCCAGGCGCTCCTCAATGAGACCGTGAGCGCGCTCTGGAACCAGACCGCGCAAAACAATACCAGCAGCAAAAGCCCCCAAAACGACGTCAAGATCGAATACCGCCGCGACCGTCATCAGTATCGCCAACATCAGCACCACCATACGGACGATCGACTGGTTCGTCGCCGAGGCACCGTCGATAATCGCGCGACCCACCCACGGAACCAGAGCGGCTACGGTGCGAGGTACCACCGCCACCATGGCTGCGATGGCAAAGAACGCGAGCAGGATCAGGAACGTCACACCCATGGACCTCGCGGATAACAAAAGAGCGATGGCCATAATGGGCATCAACTCACCAACAGCGCCATGAAGCATGACAGATTTACCGACGTTGGTTCGTAATAGATCCGACTGCTTCAAGATAGGTAGCAACGTACCCAGAGCGGTGGATGTCACAGCGATGGCTAGTGTGACTGCAGTCAGCGCTCCGTTTCCTTTCAGGAAAACTAGCGCACCAATGAATGCCAACACGAGGCACATGAGCCAGGTCAACGCGGCATTACCGCCCTCTTTGCTGCGCAACGAGTCCGTGTCTAACTCGTAACCGGCCAGCAGGAACAACATGCCCAAACCCAACTGACGCAAGATCGAAATACCGGAATCGATCTCCGCGAGACCCCACACACTGGGGCCGATAATGACGCCCAAAACAATGAGGAACACCACGGCCGGAATGCGTTTGCCCGTCATGAAGGACAAGATGGGAGCCAACAGTGCCACCGCCAGAATTGCGGTGAGCGAAATCATTGTGTCGGTATTTGCCTGGCCCGACGCCAGCACCGTCTGAGAGACCGCCATTGTGTCGGCTACTGGGACTGAAGTCATGGATGACAACCCTACTGATTGGTTAATCGTGAATCGAATGAGCCTGACCACAATGTACAGCTAATTAATCGTGACCGCTCGCTACACGAAATTAGTATTTGAACACGCCCTCGGCCTCCGAGTGATCCCACAACTCCGCATCGCCTCGCTTCGTGTGGCTGATCCACCACGCGATTTCGATGGCAACACACCCGACCGCGCCGACAATGAGCGCTTGCGTCATCAGCCCAAGGTTCGTCGGATCCAGCAACAAAATGTGCGCAATCCACGGGACCGAGAAAATCACGACATAGGCCAGGGCTGATACCACCAGCAGGACAATCTTCCACAGCTTGTACGGGCGGGCAACCACGATCAGCACCCACAGCGCCATCGTGATCATTACAGTCAGCGTCGCCGTCGAGGCTTGTGATCGGTCAAAGTTGTCGCCTCGTGTGACCCACAACCAGAACCCGACTGTCACGGCACCGATCAAAACTCCCGACGGGACCGCCAGCCACAGGACACGACTGACGAACCCGGACTTTGCGCGTTCATGGTTCGGGGCCAGCGACAAAATGAACGCCGGGATTCCGATGGTGAACCAGCCGGTCATGGTCACGTGAATGGGTTGGAAGGGGTAGCTCATCCCAAAGATCCCGACGATGAGGGCCAGCAACACCGAGTACACGGTTTTCGTCAAGAAAAGGTTAGCGACACGCTCGATGTTGCCAATGACCCTGCGGCCTTCGGCAACAACATGGGGCAGCGTCGCAAAGGAATTATTGAGCAACACCAGCTGGGCGACCGATCGCGTCGCCGGGGACCCTGCGCCCATCGCCACACCGATATTGGCGTCCTTCAAGGCCAACACATCGTTCACCCCATCACCCGTCATCGCGACGGTGTGGTTGTTGCGCTGCAGCGCGCCAACCATCGCACGCTTCTGCTCGGGTGTTACGCGCCCAAATACCGTGGACTCTTCCACGACCTCGTCGAATTTCTCCTGGTCGGACTCGAAATCGGGAAGTTCGCGAGCGTCGATAGTCTTCGAATTATCAATACCCCCCGACGACGCCACAGCCCCCACCGACTCGGCGTTGTCACCGGAAATGACCTTGACGTGCATTTTCTCGCGGTCGAAGTACTCGATCGTCTCCGGCGCATCGTCGCGCACTTTCTGCTCAAGGACGATCAGTCCCCGCGGGGTGAGGTCATCATCGCCGGGCTCTTTGGGCGTCGCGGTAATGTCGTCGAGCTTCTTCGATGTCTGGGCCAACAGCAGAACACGCAAGCCCCGTCGGCCCACCTCATCGGCCACTTGAGCCGCATCCGACCCCGGTTGCGCAATAACATCTGGCGCACCCATCACCCACGTGGTCTCGCCAAAGCTAGCTCCCGACCATTTTCGTGCCGACGAAAATGCCTTGGTATCCGTGGGGTCCATGACTTCGGTGTCCGAGTCGAGATCGTGGATTCCTTCGGCGATGGCCTCCGAGGTGTCGTTCTTGTCGTCGTCCGCCGCGATTAACGACGCCAACGCGGCGAGGACGTCGTGGTCGACGCGGACCCATCCCTCGTCCGATTCCGACAATGGTTCGTCAACCGACGAATCGCTGTCGGAGTCCGATTTCTGCTCCGAGTTCACCTCCACGACGTCGTTGAGCACCATTCTGTTTTCCGTCAGTGTGCCGGTTTTATCGGTGCAGACGACGTCGACGCGGGCCAGGCCCTCGATCGCCGGCAGCTCATTGACCAGCGCTTTAAACTTTCCTAGGCGCACAACTCCGACGGCGAAGGCGATCGACGTCATCAAGACCAGGCCTTCGGGGACCATCGGGACGAGGGCTGCGACCATGGCCAAAATAGCGTCGCGGAGTGAATCCCCTGACCGGAACAGCTGAGTCCAAATGGTCAGAATGCCCGTCGGAATCAACAGCCACGTAATGATGCGAAGGATCTTGTTGATGCCGGACATCAACTCGGAATCGGTGAGCTCAAACTTATTCGCAGCCGCGGTCAATTTCCCGGCGTACGAATCCGCCCCAACCTTCGTCGCCTGGTAAAGCCCGTGGCCGGACTGCACAAATGATCCGGATAGGACCTCGTCCCCCGGCGATTTCTCCACGGGGTCGGATTCCCCGGTGAGCATGGATTCGTCGATATCGACGTGCTCAGACTCGACGACGACGCCGTCGACGACGACCTGGACCCCCGACTTCAAAATGATGAGGTCATCGAGCACAACCTCGTCGCGGGAAATCTCCTGGTCCTCCCCGTCTCTTCGGACGGTGGGCCGCGCTTCGCCGACGATGGTGAGCTTGTCTAGCGTCCGCTTGGCGCGAAGCTCCTGGATAATCCCGATGCCCGAGTTTGCGATGATCAACAGCCCGAACATCGCGTTAATGAGCGATCCCGTTGCCAGCACAATGACAAAGAGGACGCCCAGCATCGCGTTTATGCGGGTAAAAACATTCGCCTTAATAATCGACCAGGTTGAGCGGCCGGACCGTTCAGGCAGCGTATTGCCTTTACCGTCACGACGACGTTCCTCGACCTCCTGCGAGGTCAACCCCATCGACGGATCCGTGTGGAAAGAACGGTCATCATCAGCAGCAGAAGAATCGGACGCCGCCGCAGGATCGTGAGACGACGAAGCGTCGGACTGTTGTTGAGCCATGTGCTCATTGTAGAGAACGCCTTATTAACACGGCTGGGCTATCGACGTTCGACTCCCCACGCCCACTCCCGGGGCCGGGTTGGCGAGGCTCGAGTCCCGACGCTCGGCTGCCTATGCCGGAGCCTATTTGCCCTTGAAGACCGCCGAACGTTTTTCGGACCGCGCCGCCCTTGCCTCGGCGGCGTCCTCGGAATCCCAACACTCTGTGCGCAAGCGTTCATGAAGAGCGGTGAGGTCAGCGCCGTTATCCTCAGTTCCCTCGGAGGAACCACCCTGGGCCACCCCCGTCGGAACTACCTGATTAAAGACGGCTTTGAGATACCTCAAGGTCAGCGGAGCATTCGTGGCTTGATCGACGGCGACCTGCCAGGCGTCGTCGTGGTTTCCTCGTGACGACGCCAACCCTGCTGATATCGCAGCGTCGGGCCCGATTCGCTCAGCCGTGTAGAGGAAGGACCGCGCCCGGGCACCGCCGAGTAATTCGACGGCGCGATGGATCGTCCACGGATCGACGGCGATACCTAGGCGGACGACGGGAACGCTGAACCAGCCACTCTCCCCCACGACGCGGAGGTCGCACGCCATGGCCAGCTGGGTGCCCGCACCGACCGCCGGGCCATGGACATCGGCAATAACGGGGAGAGGCGAATGAGTAATAGAGGTCAGCATCGCATCGAGATTGTGATGGAAAGCGGAGGTATACACGCCGCCGGCGAGGTCTGCTCCGGCGCAAAAAGCCTTCCCCTCCCCGCGGAGAAGGATGGCGCGAACGGACTCCGTATTTTCCGCCTCGTGAACATATGTCGCGATCTGGCCGCAGACGTCGGCGTTCAGCGCGTTTCTCTTGTGATCGCGACGGATTGTGATTACTGCTACCTGTGGCTGCGGCTCGCCATCGGTTGGAGTGTCGTTATCCACGGGCAGGATGTCTAAAGTGACCTCGCCGTCGGGTGATGCGGATGTGACATTGTTCTCATTCGTCATAAATACAGGCTATGCGCCGCGCGAGCCCCCCGCGGCGTTTTCGCCAACGTGCCCGCACGACGCCCGCGTGTCACACGGGCTGCGTGGGGATCACTCAAAGTTAGCGGTGCTAGGATCAGCACCAATGCGCCCATCTTCACGGTCCAACGCAGTGATCTGCTCAACCTCATCGGTCGTTAAGGAGAAGTCGAGAATATCGAAGTTGGATTCCACGTGTTCTTTGGACTTGGAACGGGTCAAGACGGAGAGCCCCATATCAAGATGCCAGCGAAGAACAATTTGCGCTGGTGTCTTTCCATACTTAGCAGCCAAATCCTTAATAACTGGTTCATCGAAGTACTTACCCTGGGCCAACGGCGACCATGATTCCGTCAGAATGGAGTGCTGGTCGTCAAAGGAACGCATCGCTGCCTGCGAGAACCCTGGGTGGAGTTCGATCTGGTTAATAGTCGGCGTCTTGTTATTTTCCGCAACAAGTTCATCCATTGCTTCTGGATAAAAATTGCACACAGCCAAGGAGCGAATACGACCTTGGTTCTGTAGCTCAATCATCGCCCTGAAGGATTCCTTATATTGATTCTTTTCAGGGTACGGCCAGTGGATGAAATAGATGTCAACGTAATCAAGCCCCAACTTTTCCATGCTGGTGTTGAATGCCTCAAAGGTGGATTCATATCCCTGGTCGGAATTCCACAGTTTGGTTGAGACCGTGAGTTCCTCACGAGTGACATCACCATTCTCGATAGCATCGCGAATAGCTTTGCCCGTTGATTCCTCATTCTTGTAAATCATTGCGGTATCGATGCGCCGGAATCCAGCCGCAATTGCCGTGCGAACCGAGGAATACGCCTCCTCCTGAGACAATTCCCATGTTCCAAATCCCAAGCGTGGGATCACAGTCCCGTCACTCAGTGTGGCCGTCGGGCCAGCATTGTTCTGCTGTGTCGTCTCTGCTTTCGAAGTGTTGTTAGCCATACGAGCCATTGAACACGCTATGCCCCAGTCCTGCAGAACCCCAGCTCAGAAGGCTAAATCGGCGCTCCATCGCCCACAACACTATCCCCCACACCCGGCCTGCACATCATTTCACTAAAGCCCCCTCGCGGGGGACATATGAGAGTTACGCTAGAAAAATGGTGTCACATTCCGGTTCATCTACTCCGCCCTCTTCTCACTCCTCCCCGTCCGCTCCCCAACCCGAGCGCCTATCCGCCCATGACCTCATTCATGACATTCTCGATACCGATTCATGGGATAGCTGGGACACTAAGCCTGATTATGGAGAAATTTCTGACGATTACGCAGCATCATTAGCTCGCGCGCGGGAAAAGTCAGGGGTTGATGAGGCCGTGATCACCGGGGCCGGAACGATTGACGGTCACCGCGTTGCCGTGGTTGCCTCGGAATTCTCTTTTCTGGGTGGGTCCATCGGGGCTGCGACATCACGACGAATTATCGACGCCATCCACCGCGCAACAGCGGAAAGCTTGCCCCTTCTGATTTCGCCCGCGTCCGGCGGCACGCGAATGCAAGAGGGAACACCGGCCTTTGCGCTGATGATTTCGATCACCGCCGCGATTCACCGGCATAAAGATCAGCACCTGCCCTACCTGGTGTATCTCCGCCACCCCACGACGGGCGGGGCTATGGCGTCCTGGGGCTCTGCGGGGCACCTCACCTTCGCCCAGCCCGGCGCCACGCTGGGGTTCCTTGGCCCCCGCGTCGTCGAACTCACGACGGGCAAGCCTCTCTCACCCGGCGTTCAGACGGGCGAGTATCTCTCCCGCCACGGGGTCATCGATGGGGTCATCGATCCCGCGGGCCTTCGTCGGCAATTTACAAAACTTTTCGACGTTCTTATCCGCCCTGATCATGCGACGGAACCGGCCGAGCCGACGCCGCCGTCGGGTGAGGTGAGGTCAGCGTGGGACGCCATCACCCAAACCCGAAATCCACAGCGGACCGGCGCCGGGGATCTCGTGAATGCTCTGTCTGACCACTGGGTTCAGCTCTCGGGAACCGGGGACGGGCGAATGTCTGAGGCTGTGATCGTGGGGCTAACCAGGATCAATGACCAATCCCTCGTGTTCGTCGGAATGGACCGGACCGCGCAGGAACCGTTGGGCGACTGGCCCTTGAGCACAGAGGCGATGCGCTTCGCCCGGCGCGGCATTACGTTGGCCCATGAGTTGGGGATCCCACTGGTCAGCGTTATCGATACTCCTGGTGGTGAGCTGTCAGATCGCGCGGAGCGGACTGGAATGGCTCGTTCCATCGCGCGCACGCTGGCTGAGATTCTCGATATCGACGTGCCTACAGTGTCGGTCATTATCGGCCAGGGGTGTGGAGGTGCCGCGCTCTCGATGATTCCTGCTGATCAGGTTCTGGCCTGTGAAGATGCGTGGTTGGCGCCTCTTCCCCCGGAGGGAGCCAGCGCTATTATTTATCGGGATGTCGATCATGCGCCGACGATGATGGAAAACCAGTCCGTTGCGGCGGATAAGCTTCACGAACGCGGCATCGTCGACCGTCTTATTCCCGCATTGGACAGCACCGATGCCGAGGCCGACAGCAAGGTGATAATTGACTCGATTGCTCACGCCTTGTGGGAGATCAAGTTGAATTCGACTTTGCGACGTGGACGTGAGCAGCGTCTGGCGCATTATGAACGGCTCGCCACCATCGTGTGAGAGCCGTCTGCGCGGAAGAACCACGGTCGCGTAGGCGCCGCGTAGGTTCTCTTACTTCACGTCCACCAGATCGATAACGAACACGAGGGTTCGGCCACCGAGCGGGTGGCCGGTGCCGGCGGGCCCATACGCCATGTCCGGCGGAATGGTCAGCTTGCGACGTCCCCCAACGCGCATGCCCGGAATGCCTTCCTGCCAGCCGGCAATCAGGCCGGTGAGCGGGAACGTGATGGTTTGCCCACGATCCCATGAGGAATCGAATTCTTCGCCGGTTTCGAAGTCCACACCCACGTAGTGAACCTCAACATTCGATCCCGCTTGCGCTTCAGGACCGTCCCCTACCGTGATGTCTTCAATGAGGAGGTCTTGCGGGGCAGGACCCGATTGGACTTCGATAGTTGGCTTACTCATGAGATTTTCTCCTTTTGTTTCAGACTCGCTGGTACAGGGGGACTGACAAAGCAATGAGCCAAGCTCGGCTCACCAGAGTAGCTGGTAATGACGAACTTGGCTCACGGCGGGGTGCCTCGTGGCACCGGATCTTCGTGTTTAGCGTTCTTTGCGCGGGACGACGTGGCGCTCAGAGTACCCCGTGTACACCTGACGCGGGCGGTTGATGCGCGACGACTTGTCGTTCACGAGCTCGAGGTGTTGGGCAATCCAACCCGGCAGGCGGCCCATGCCGAACAGAACGGTGAAGAAGTTGGTCGGGAAGCCCATGGCCCGGTAAATGAGGCCAGTGTAGAAGTCGACATTCGGGTACAGCTTGCGGTCGATGAAGTAGTCGTCCTTGAGCGCGATTTCTTCCAGGTTCACGGCGATTTCGAGGAGATCGTCGTTGACGCCAAGGTGGTTGAGCACGCGGTCTGCGGTCTTCTTCACAATTGCAGCGCGCGGATCGTAGCTCTTGTAGACGCGGTGGCCGAAGCCCATCAGCTTCACGCCGTCTTCCTTGTTCTTCACCTTGTTCATGAACTCGGTCGCGTCGCCGCCGTTGTCCTTGATCTCCTGGAGCATTTCCAGAACTGCCTGGTTAGCACCACCGTGAAGCGGGCCGGACAGAGCATTGAAGCCCGCGGCGATGGACACGAACATGTTGGCCTGCGCGGAGGACACCATGCGAACCGTCGATGTGGAGCAGTTCTGCTCGTGGTCCGCGTGGAGAATAAGGAGCTGGTCAAGAGCCTTCGTCAGGACGGGGTCAACTTCGTAGTCCTCCGTCGGGTAGCCGAACATCATGCGCATGAAGTTCTGGCGAGCGTTCAGGCCGTTATCCGGGTACATGAACGGCTGACCACGACGTGCGCGGTGGGAGTAGGCAGCCAGCACGGGAACCTTCGCCATAAGGCGATAGGTGTTGAGCTTCTGCATATTCGGGTCGAGCGGGTCGAGCGAATCCTGGTAGTAGGTGGACAACACGTTCAACGCAGAAGCAATAACGGCCATGGGGTGTGATGACCGCGGGAAAATAGAGAAGTGATCCTTGAAGTCTTCATCAACCAAGGTATGCCGGCGAATATTGCGGTTGAATTCGTCGAGCTGTTCTTGGTTGGGAAGCTCACCGTTAATCAGTAGGTAAGAGACTTCGTTGAAGGTTGCCTTCTCGGCCAATTCTTCGATGGGGTATCCGCGGTAGCGAAGAATCCCATTTGCACCATCAATATAGGTGATATTGGACAGCGTGGAACCTGTATTTACATACCCCGGATCGAGGGTAACGTAGCCAGTTTCCTGGAGCAGCTTTCCTAGGGCAATGCCATCGTTCCCATCGGTTGCTTTAACGATCGGCATTTCATAGCTGCCTCCCGGGTAGGTAAGTACAGCCTTGTCCTTGGCCTCTGCAGCATTGTTGTCAGCCATGTTTTCCCTTTCTCCGAAAGCAGTGGTTATGCCGTATGGAGCTGATGCTCGCTTAAGTTTTCCCTGCACTCATACACTTTCGAGGGCGGCCTTCTCTTTCTTGGTCGATGTTCACCGATTCACGGCATCCATCATGTGGACGACAAGACAAATACTGAAGACCTGCCCTCTTCACGATCTAGTGTAGAACCTCACTCACGTGGGGGCGACAGCAGACATACCCGAGTAATGGTATGCCGCACAGTTTAACAAAGGTTGTGACGTGGACGACAGTTACCAATCAATGGCCAGAATTCCACCCTCTTTCAGGGTTACTCACCGGCTGATTTGAGGTCAGTGTACGCATTTTAAACAGTTTTGTGGGTTTTATTCGCTTATTCACGGCCGCGTCACTATGATCCCCACCAACGCACAGTCTCTAGAGATATACGAGCCATCCATGACACCCACCACATCATCAACTCCCTCCGACGCACCTCAACTGCCTCAGGAACTCCTCCCCCACGACGGCCGCTTCGGTTGTGGCCCCTCCAAAATCCGCCCGGAGCAAATAAAGGCCATTGATCAGGGCGCGACCACCATTATGGGAACCTCCCACCGCAAGCCCGGGGTCAAAAATATCGTCGCCTCTATTCAGGAAGGCCTGACGTCGCTCTTCCAGCTTCCCGACGGGTACGAAATCGTCGCTTCACTGGGCGGGGCCACCGCGTTCTGGGACGCAGCGACCTTCGGCTTGATTGAACGTCGTTCCGCTCATCTGAAGTACGGGGAGTTTTCCGGCAAGTTCGCTGCCGCATCCGAGCGAGCCCCCTGGTTGGACGCCCCGATCGTCCTCGAAAGTGATCCTGGCACCGCCCCTTCCCCGTCGGAACTTAACAATGTCGACGCGGACGTTGTTGCGTGGGCACATAACGAGACGTCGACGGGGGCGATGGTTCCCGTGGAGCGGCCGTCTGGTGACGCGCTCGTCCTTATCGACGCGACCTCGGGAGCTGGTGGTTTACCCGTCGATATTCGGAATGCGGATGCTTACTATTTTTCGCCGCAGAAATGCTTCGCGTCCGATGGTGGCCTGTGGTTCGCTGCGATGAGCCCGGCCGCGCTGGAAAGGATTGAGCGGATTTCGCAGTCGGATCGATTTATTCCTGCGTTCCTGGATTTGCAGACTGCGGTGAATAATTCTCGGAAGAACCAAACGTATAACACGCCAGCAGTAGCGACGCTGCTCATGATGGATCAACAAGTGCAGTGGATGAATAGCAACGGCGGGCTCGACGGAATGGTCCAGCGGACGTCTGCGTCGTCACGCGTTATTTACGATTGGGCTGAAAAGCGCCCCGAGACGCAACCATTCGTCGCCGATCCACAGGGGCGGTCCCTCGTCGTCACGACTGTTGATTTCGACGACGCCATCGACGCAGCGCGAATCGCCGCCATCTTGCGCGCTAATGGTGTGTTGGATACTGAGCCTTACCGCAAGCTTGGACGAAACCAGCTGCGTATTGGCACATTCCCGGCTATCGATACCGCGGATGTAGAGAAATTAGTATCTGCCATTGATTACATTCTGGACAATGAACTAGCCAACAAGAGCGCGTAGTAGCAGTTACTCCGGGGCGTAGCGGACCAGATCTCGCGCACTATCCAGCGCGTATATCACCGCTATTTGCTTAATCCAGCTAAGGTAAAGGGGTATCTGAGAAAAAGTCGGGATATGTATGGCTTGCCATTCGCGGCCATTCATTGCCATTCGTTCTCTGGCGCCTTCGCATAAGCGTAAAACGGTGAACGAGAATAAAAGGCAGCGAACGCGAGTGAACGCTGGCATAAGGAATGGGAGTTCCCCCGGCTTATGTGACCAGGAGGTAGTAATGCAGACAATTTCCCTCGTCCCCGAGGAATGCACCGACGACTACCTGGTTTTTGCTGCCTCGGAACCACACAGTCCCGACGCATCCTCCGCGGGGGATTCAGCTGAGGTTTCCTCGAACGGCTCCCCCGAGGTTTCTGCGACGGATTCCTCGCAGGAGGACAACACCGGCCCAACGCACTTCAGGCTGCGGCTCACTGCGGACACGAGATCTACCCTCCGATGGTTGCTGGGTGACAACGTCTCCGACGCTTCCGACGCCCCCGGCTCGACCGGCTCCACCAGCACCGATGCCCCAGCAGAAGCGGCACCTCAATCCGGCGATTCCGGTTCGTCACACACAGACAACGTTTCCGGCGTCGATAATGACAAAGACTCCGGTGACGAGGGTTCCAGCGCAGGATCTGACACGGCCACAACAGAACACAGCGAATCGCTGACGGCTCCGTCGACCCCGACCGTCGTCCTGACCCCGCGAGAAATCCAGGCGCGCATCCGCGGCGGCGAATCCATCGAAGACCTCGCCCGCGCCTCCGGGATGTCGCAAGGCAAAATCGAGCCCTTCGCGCACCCCATCCTCGCCGAGCGCGAGCGCATGACCACCGTCGCCCGCCAATCGCACCCCGTTCGACAAGACGGCCCGTCCACACTGACTCTCGACGACGTCCTCGCCACGGCATTCACAGCGCGCGGAATGGACCTCTCGGAAGCCACGTGGGACGCCTACCGCAACGACGCCCGACTGTGGATCATCACCCTGACCTGGACATCCGGTATGTCCGACGTCACCGCGGAATGGAGCTACCACTCCGACAGGCTCTCCGCCACGACAGTGGCACGCAATGAAGCCGCCACGGAACTTGTCGACCCCGACTTCGGCCGCCCCTCCCCCGGACGCCCCCGGTCTCGTACCAGGGGCCAGGAAGGATCCGCGCGTTTCTCGTCGGCAATGAATTCCGACGATGGCAGTCAGGAATCAGGGCAGATCCACGGGCTGCACACCGACGGCGACCCCGACTTCGATTATGACGAAACCGCGGAGGGCTTCGACGACGCTACCTCCGCGACCCCCTCGTCACCCGAGGATGAAGCACCCCGGGGCGGAGGACAGCCCGGCGCGGACACCGACGTGCAGCCCCGCCACCCCTCTCGAGCAGGTGGGGGACGCGGTCGACGGACGCAACGCCGTCGGACCGGTCGCATGGAAATCGTCGGGCTCGATGACCACCGATCAAGGCGGGCGAATAAATCCTCGGATAAAGGATCATCGGCCGGGGACGATCCGAACGATGACGGAACCAGCAGAAACGATGACAACAACCGCTTCGGCCACGATCAGGCATCCGATGGCCGCGGTGGATCGTCCGAGAATGAAGACGCATTCTTACAACACCCGGACACTGAATCCCGTCCTCGTCGCCGTCGGAAAGCGGTGACTCCCCATTGGGAGGATGTCTTGTTGGGAGTGCGAACGAACCGGTCGGATCCGCCGCGCAACCGGGGCAACCACACCCGCGACCACGACTAAGCTGGACACTGTCCACACAGAAACTCCCCGCACACCTGTGTGAGACGGCATATCTGTGAGTAACGGAGGGACGACATGGCTCACGCGTCGGATTCATCTGGATCACGTTCCAGTGACGGCTTCACTCCCCACGGGTCTGTGCCGATCGTGAAATATCCGTTCCCCTCGGCCACGGTTACCATTTGGTGCGTCAACACTGCTCACCCGCGGGATGTCTTCGCCAATGATCCCGCCCCCGATCGCGGTTTTGGGCGGAAACTGCTTGCTCAGCTCAATCCGCAATGGCCCGTCACGCACATGGGTGACTTCCCGCTTAATCGGTCGACGTCGGCCGGCCATGGTGAGATCTATATCGGCGGGTTCGACGGTGTGGCCATTATTCAGTATGTGCCGGCATCGTTCCCCGGCTACGAGTTTGATGTGTCGCACCTGTCCGCGTTGCCCATGAAATTGATTGAGTCGATCCCCGCCTCCGATATCTACGCTTTCGCGGCCGACGACCACAGTCAGCTGGGCGGGTTTGCCCATTGGCACGAAGGCAAACTCGAGCGGTCGTTCTGTTCTAATCGGGTCTCGATTTTCGAGGACACGGGGCTGCCGGAGCCTTTTGAAACGCCGTTTTGGGCCGGAGAACGGTCACATGGTGCTCACCGCGGAATCGAGCTGCCTTTCCTCCCTGCGGAGTTGGCCATGGAGGCGCTCCATTCCTGGCTGGGTCTTTCCCTGACGTCAACGTCGATGGACGTTCCTGTCGCGGCTTTTGCCATCGACGGTCGCCCCGCGTCCCGACTACCTCTCGATCGTGCTTCGGGGTCTTCTTCCCGACGGGGGCACTCTGCTTTCCGACGACACGCTAACGCGGGCGACGGCACAACGTCCCCTGACAATCCGCACGCGCGACCTGCGGATGATGGGGAATGGATTGATGACGACTTCCCCGCTGATCACGATTCTGATTACGACGACTACGCCCACGTTCCGCCGTTTTCCGTACGTGAATGGGCCGACATTGACCGCTCTGATGTCTCCGCGTTTATGAAACGCGGTGCTGCTCGTGCTGGTCGTGCGGCTCTCCGGGGAGGGCGAGCGCTGGCGTCACTTCCTCACGCTGTGGGTGATCGCGTTCGTGCGCGGGCGCGGAAAACCGGGCGTCGGGAACCGCGCGACTAAGTCCGTCGTCGCTGGTGTGGTCACCCAAGCTCCACTATCGATGTCCGGGCGCGCTCATAAAATCCCATCGCTGCTGCCGTCGCCACATTCAACGAGTCCGTCCCCGGTGCCATCGGGATGCGAGCCCTCACATCGCTCGCCCGCATAGCGTGTTCGGTTAACCCCGGCCCTTCGGCCCCCACCATTAACGCCGCCCGCTGCGCACCATCCAGGGCCTCAGGCAACATGACCGCATCATCAGACGGCGTCAACGCCACACATCGATACCCCCGCTGCTGCAATTCCGACAATCCACGCTGCCATGTCGAGCGGTTGCCGTCGAAATACGCAAAGGGAACACGCAGCACATGGCCCATCGATACGCGCACAACACGCCGGTACAGCGGATCCGCGCAGCCAGCCCCAAAGAACACGGCATCCACGCCCAATCCCGCCGCGTTGCGGAACAAGGCGCCGATATTCTCATGGTCGCCCACGCCTTCCAGCACGGCGATCGTCCCGCTCACGGGAGGCTGGTCCGCGCGGTCCCGTCGGGCATCTAGTTCATCAAGAACATCACTGATCGACGGCACGTCCACGCGGTTCGCCGATGCCAACAAACCACGGTGCATATCAAAGCCCACAACCTCGGCCATGACCTCGCGGGATACACACCACACGGGGATACTAGCCTTCGCGATGGTCTCCGCGAGGTTAGCGTCGGCAAGAAGTGAATGAAGCTTAGCTTCGGTCCCCATGATGGCTCGCACGGGAAAACGCGAGCGGATCAAGCGGGGAACGACCAGGAGGCCCTCCGCGATCACTAAACCCTTCCCGCCAGGCATATCGGGGCGCTTATCTGAGTGATTGAGGTTTCGGAAATCGTCGAGCCTGGGATCCGACGGGTCGTGGATATAGACGGCATCACACTCGTTCATTGCCACCTCCGCTGAGTCACAGCCACTCATTTACCGCATCCCTCATCTAGCTCACGGCGTCCCGGATGGGATCGATGCCGAAGTACACAACGAACAAGATCGCCACAATCCACATCAACGGGTGAACTTTCCTTGCCCGCCCGGCTGCCGTTTCCATCACGGCGTAAGTAATGAAACCTATCCCAATACCGTTAGCAATGGAATACGTGAAAGGCATGACCACGATCGTTAAAAACGCCGGCAAGGCCGTCGTGAATTGTGAAAAATCAATTTCGCGAATTTGTCCCACCATCAAGGCACCCACGATAACCAGCACCGGAGCAGCTGCCTCTGTGGGAACAACCTCGTAGAGCGGGGTCAGGAACATGGCAACGAGGAATAAAACACCGGTCACGACATTTGCCATGCCTGTGCGGGCACCATCGGCAATACCTGCGGCAGAATCCACGAATACTGTGTTCGACGACGAGGAGACCGCGCCACCGACGATCGCGCCGGTGCCCTCCACAACCAGCGCCTGCTTCATATCCGGCAAAACGCCGGTCTCATCAACCAAACCGGCTTGCTTACCTAAACCAGTCATCGTCCCCATGGCGTCGAAGAAGTTGGCCAGGACAAGGGTGAACACCAACAGCGTGGCCGTCAGCACTCCCACCTCGGTGAACGCACCAACCAGGTCTACCTTGCCCACCAACGACAAATCCGGGGCACCCGCCCACGAATCGGGAATACCGGGGACCGCCAAGTTCCAGCCCTTGGGGTTGGGCTGGCCATTCTTCACCGACGCCCCGGAATGAGTGAGCGCCTCGACGATCATCGCGATAATCGTGTTCGCCACGATGCCGATAAACAGCCCGCCACGGACGTTGCGAGCCACGAGCACACCGCAAATCAACAAGCCCACCAGGAAAACGGCCGTCGGCCACGAAGCAATAGACCCGCCGATGCCGAGTTCAACAGGAACGGTGGTATGAGCGGAATCGGGAATGCGGCGGACGAAACCACCGTCGACAAAACCGATGATGGCAATAAAAAGACCGATGCCGACAGTCATTGCTGTCTTCATCGGTGCAGGGATAGCGTTGAAAACCGCGACACGGAACCCAGTGACGGCCAGTATCACGATGATGATGCCGTCGATAACAATGAGCCCCATCGCTTGCGGCCATGTGAGCCCTTCGGTCGACACCAAAGTGACCGCCACCAGCGTGTTAATGCCGAGGCCCGTCGCGATGCCAAAGGGATACCGGGCGATCAGGCCGAAGACGATGGTCATCACACCAGCGGCAAGAGCGGTGACGGCCGCAACTCGCGGAATGCCCAGCTCCGTCCCGGTGTGATCAGGGACGCTCCCCAGAATGAGCGGGTTCAGAAGCACGATGTACGCCATCGCGAAAAAGGTCACAACACCGGCACGAATTTCCGTGCTCAGGGTGGATCCTCGGTCAGAAATGTGGAAATAGTTGTCCAGCGCGGATCGTCTTTTCTTCTTTGACGACGGTGCCGTCGCCGTGTCCGTGGAGGAAGCATTATTGGACATCGGAACTCCTGCACAAGTGTGAAGCCGCACCGAGGAGCGCTTGGTACGGGTGAGATTTGGGACGGGTGGGGAGGAAAACCCCACAAGGGTAAGTTGGCACGTGTGAGCCCTAAATTCCAATTCCACTCGAAACCGCTGCAGGACGTCACCCTTCCCCGGCTGCCCCGTGCCCTCGAAGATCCGCGGCCCGCTCTCATCGTGGGAATCATCGTATGGGTGCTGGGTGCAGTGTTTTTTGGGCTCACTCGCGGGTGGACTGATCAGTTGGTGTGGACCAGCATTATCGGCGCCGTCACGGGTGTTTTAGGTTACGGGGTTTACATGTGGCAGCGGGAGGCTGTCCGCCGTGGAGCACAATGGGTTCAAGACGGTATCGATTAACCCTCATCACGATGCTCGTGGGCATCGTTCTCATTGCGGTGTGCGGACTGATCATTGTCGCGTCGTGGTCACAGCGCTCCCGTACCGACGGGGCTTCGCACGCACCATCCACTTCTTCTTTGGCCACTCGTGGGTCGGTTCCGACCCGGTCGATCACAGTTCTTGACACTCTCCCCTGGCCCAAGGACGCGTTTACCGAGGGATTAGATCGCCTTCCGCAGGGGCAGACACTGGTGAGTACTGGCCGCTACGGCATGTCGGAGGTTTATTTTCTCAACGACGACGGCCACACCGCTCATACTCACCACCTACCCCGGAAGTATTTCGGCGAAGGAATCGCGGCAACGCCGACCTCTGTGTGGCAGTTAACGTGGAAATCGGGCCACGCTATCCGACGCGACCGTCAGTCATTGGCAGAGGCAGGCTCGGCCCACTACGAGGGCGAGGGGTGGGGGCTGTGTTACGACGGCCATAGCCTTCTCATGAGCGACGGGAGCAATAAACTCACCCGGCGCGACCCTGACACGTTCGAGAAGCGTTCCTCGCTATCGGTGACATTGGATGGTCGGCCCGTCGGCAATATTAACGAATTAGACTGCGCTCACAACCGAATTGTGGCCAATGTGTGGCATAGCGAGGAACTCATCGTCATTGACCCCTCGAGCGGTCGTGTGACCAGCGTAATCGATGCGTCGGGATTGCCCCCGTCACGGGGCGCTACGGGTGAGAACGTGTTGAATGGCGTGGCCAGCGACCCGGCGGATCCTGCTGTTCTCTATGTGACTGGCAAGTTGTGGCCTCATTTGTATCGGGTTCGCGTCGACGGCTTGGACGGCTAGCGCTGGAGTAGACGTAGCTGCCCGTGGGCGCGGGCACCAACGTTTCGTGGATCCTGACTTACTGATTTGGCGGTTCCTGTGCATGTGCACATGCATGCCCATTCGACGATGGTGCAAGAATGGGTTCGTGAACAACCACGGAGAGCCGCCTACCCCTGGCGAGCTACACGAGCCACCGGCCAATGACACAACACCACGGCCGTCTCGTGTTCGACGCGTGTTATCAGCTCCCAGGCGCCTAGTCGCTAGTTGGATCGAGGCCGACGGCGCGAAGGCGTCGGGACTGTCGTCGCTGACGTATACGACCATCTGCAACTCTGGTGTCGACGCAGCACTCGCGGTTGCTCTGGCGGGCACGCTATTTTTCTCTGCGACGACGGGTGAGTCGCGTGAAGGCGTCGCACTATATTTGCTTGTTACCATCGCTCCCTTCGCAGTCATTGCTCCGCTGATTGGTCCTGCATTAGATCGCGTTTATACGGGACGTCGCTTTGCGTTATCACTGACGTTCGCTGTGCGCATCATATTGACGGTGTGGCTGCTCACGAATTTCCACTCGTGGGTCCTTTATCCCGCTGCGCTGGGCATGATGGTCATGAGCAAGTCGTTCGGTGTACTGAAGTCGTCGGTGACACCGCGTCTCATGCCACCGGATATTGATCTGGTTCGCACGAACGCACGGCTCACGATCTTGGGGCACATTGTGGGCTCGGGTGGAGTCGGAGCCATTGCGGCTGGGGTGTCTTTCTTGTTCGCGCCTCGTGAAGCGTTGTGGGTCATTATTGTCATTGCCCTCATGGGGTTGTATTCCTGCGTACTGATTCCGCGAAAAGCAGAATCGTCGCCCGACGAGTGGACCACCACGTCTCCCCTGACGATGACGGGTGCCGCTCCTGCCAAGACCACCACTGACGCTGCTGACGGGACAGCAACCGATACTGCACCACCAGACCAGTCAGCGTCACAGTCTTCACCGCATCGTTGGGCCGTCCGTCGACGCGTCACCCGTGCGGCCCAACAGCTTCATATCGTTCCTTTCCCCCACGACGCCAAGGCGTGTTTGTGGTCGGTCATGACCAGCCGGTCTGGCACTGGATTCCTCACGATTTTCGTCGCTTTTGCTGCCAAATCGACCCACGGGCTGAGTGCTTGGGAGCAGCTAGCAATGCTGGCCGTCGCGGGTGCTGCAGGAAGCGTCGGCACGTTCTCGGGGAATTTATTGGGCGCGAGGATCCCCCTCGGTGCACCACGAGTTACTGTGCTCACGATTGCAGCTATTGCGTGGGCGACGGTCATTTCCGCAGCCATCTGGCCTGGGTTGGTGTGGACGGCAGTCGCGACCTTCGCGTTATCGCTGTCTAGTTCACTGTGCAAAGTAAGCCTTGACGCAACCATCCAAGAAGGCCTCCCCGAAGAAGCGCGATCCAGTGCATTCGGTCGCAGCGAAACGTTCGGTCAACTCGCGTGGGTGTTCGGCGGAACGATGGGAATTGTTCTTCCACCGCAACTTGGTACAGGGTTTATCGCTCTGTCGATCATCATCGGCGTCGGCTATTTACGGACTCTTTTCCTCGCTGTCAAGGTCCCACATTTACGACGTCAGTAACGTCTCGCTATTGTGGACGCCATGACCGATCCGGGTTCGTCCTCCAGCTCAGAACCAGCACCTCAGGCCCCAGCCCGTCGTGGCCGTCGAAAGACAAAGGCAGAGCGACGTCGGGAACGACGCACCATGATCATCGTGGGATCTGTGATGGCTGTCATCGTGCTCGTCGCAATTGTCGGTGGAATTGCGTTCACGTATTGGGAACAACGACGCAATTCTGTGGATCCCACCACGGTCACGTTGTCTGTCACTGATTCCAAGGGGAAGAACGTCACTGCGGACCCCTATCAGGCCTGCGCCTTAGGTTCGACGGACTGCACGGAGAAATCGATGACAAAGATTTCTCTTCCCAAAGATGGGAAGGCCACTATCGACGTCCCCTCGACGGTTTCCGATACTCAATGGTCGTTGCTAACGATTTATGAGGACAATGCCAAGAATGACGAATCCGTTTACAAGGCGAAAGACAAAAAGTCGGTCACCATCGATGGAAGTAAAGATGGTTCCCGACTGAAAGTCGCAGAGGTTCATGCCGTTCTGTTGGGCGATAAATCTCACGGTTCTGATTCGTCTGATGACGAGGATGCCTACACCATGGTGTGGGCCATTTCCCCGGAGTAGCGCCTGGATAAGTGGCCGCTTGGAGAAATAGCCCGGCGCACGACCTGCGCTATGGCCGCGCTACGCCCCGGGCATAGCGATTGTTAAGCATCAAGTTCCCGGGCCACAGCGCGGAGGACCTCGGCCACCTGACGGCTTTCTTTCCGCCCTGGGTAGCGGCCCGCTTGAAGGCTCGGCTGAACATGTCCTTCTAAGAGCGTCATCAAGTCCTGGATCATGCTTTGCAGCTGATCTGGCTTGTACTTATGGGAAGGGCGACGCCGAGGCCGACCGGTCTCCTGAATATCCGTAATCCTGAGCACCTGCGGACCTTTCCGGCCTGCAGCAAACTCATACTCTATTTTCTGCCCCTGGTGTAGTTCTTCCACACCATCGGGCAATACTTGGGTGCCGACGAAGACGTCGTCATCGCCCGGGTTGGTGACGAACCCAAATCCCTTATCGGGATCAAACCATTTGACTCTTCCGATTGGCATGAGGGTTTTCCTTTCTCTGTATTTCATAAGCTGGGTATGTCGACATCTGACTCTGCAACCGTGTATCGGGTTAACCGTGTATCGGGTTAACCGTGTATCGAGTGGTGAGCTTGCGACTATCCCAGCGTGATGGGCGAAACTCCTTATTCTAAACGATCCACAACTTTTAGCCTATCCCGATGTTTCGTATGTAGGTTTTACGTTTTTACTCATCAATAAACGCGCAGCACTACCTGCCGCACACACGAATAATAGTGTTCTTAATCACATTTTAACGGCACTTTTCGTCAATAATTAGGTCAAAATATAGCTTTACGCTGCACTGTTACCCATGTTACTCGCTCCCGACCGACCCCAAGTCGCTACCGGAATGTGACCTTTTCGTAACCTTCATGTAGCGTAGCCGTCCAGTACGTCAAGAAGCGGTCCGCCAAGGACGCCGATTATCGCACAGAGAGGTTATACCCCTTTATGGGACAGCACTCCAAGAACACCAACCGTATTTCTACCGGCGCCAAGGTTGCCCTGTCGGGCTTGGCTATCACAGCTAGCGGCATTGCTGTCGCTCCGTCAGCGTCGGCAGCACCAGATTCCGATTGGGATCGTTTAGCTCAGTGCGAGTCTGGTGGCAACTGGGGCATCAACACTGGCAACGGCTTCCAGGGTGGTCTGCAGTTCGCGCCGTCCACCTGGTCTGCATACGGCGGAACCGAATACGCTGCTACCGCTAACCAGGCAACCCGTGAGCAGCAGATCACGGTCGGCGAGCGTGTCCTCGCTGAGCAGGGCTGGAACGCGTGGCCGGCTTGCTCCGCGCAGCTCGGCTTGAGCAGTGCCCCTTCTCAGCGCGATAACGCCTACGCCAACGGCGCTCAGGCTGCCGTTCAGCCAGCAGCCGCTCCTGTTGAAGAGACTGCACCTGCCGATAACGCTGCCCCCGCAGCTCAGACTCCTGCCGACGTAGCCGACGAGGCTCCGACCCCGCAGAAGGCTGTGACGGACCTGGCCGCGACGCAGAGCATCGCTAGCTTGGACCAAATCTTCGACACCATCCAGGCTGCCTTCAACAAAGCTGGCATTCCGATGCCTGCCGTGATCACGGATTACTACCACGCTCATCACGACGAGCTCGTTGGTGCCTACAACCAGGCCATTGGTGCAGCTGTGAACGGTTACGCCGAGGCCACTGCCCAGGCTACGAAGATTTACGACGCGGTGGAGAAGAACTTCCACTCGTCACGCAGCGCTGCATAAGTAACGCGCTTTATATCGAGCACCCCTCGGGATACACCATCATTGGCGGGTATCTCCCGAGGGGTTCGTTTTATGTAGCGGTCTATAGGGCCCGGCATAAGGCACGCTGGAACTAAGGACGTTGGCACGCAATAGCGCACAGCTCAGGCACGCTCGAGCAACGCTAGAGCACTCAGCCGCGCAGTTAGCCAGCAATTAGCGCTTAAAAGGCCTGTTCACAGGGGTGTACGGGTGAACGTAGTTAAGCTCGCTGGAATCGACAGGGAACTTCGTGTCCTCACCGTAGGGGCTCGTCGCGCCCGGCACGTGGGAGACCACCTCTGTCACGGGGTGCTCGCCCTCCTCTAAATGCTGAGGCCAACCTGGATCAACATATTGTTCTTTATCTTTCGCCATGGCTCCATCTTTTCAGATCAGTACGTATTAGTCACCCTACTAAGAACGATTGCCCCCCGGTTAGAATGGGGGTTTATGTCTTCTCCCGGTTCCGTTCCCGATCGCTTGTCTGAGTGGCTCGCACAGATTAGCGACGATCAACTCTCGCTGATTCTTCGCGAGCGCCTGGAGAATCTCTTCCCTATGCCCGTCGGCAGTGGCCAACTAGCTGCGCGACTGACCAGCCCATTTACGGTCACACAGACTGTCGAAGCCCTCGATATGCTGTCGTCGGCCTGCCTTGAGGTCATGGCCGATCTGACAGATCACGGCCGGAACTGCGGGCCACTCACCGTGTCGGATCTCTACGATCGTCTCACGTCGTCATTAGCCGAGGTCGGTGTCGATGAATCATCCATGCCGACGGAACAGCATGTTCTCTCCGCGTTGGAATACTTGTCGGAACACGGGCTTGTCTGGGGCCTCCCCTTTCCCGATACCGCGGATCACGCCACAGTGGAGTCACAATTCCGGGTGGTACCCGAGGCGGTACGGTCGCTGACCTCGCAAATTTCGTTCATCGAACCCCCCTTGCCAACTGGTGAGGACTGGACCACACTGCTAGACACGGTGACTCCCCAAGAACGCCGTGTGCTGCAGCGGCTCCACGACGCAGGAGGCCGAGGAGTCCATTCCCCCGCGAAGAACTCAGATCCGTCTGCCCCCGTCCCCCACCTCATTTCACTCGGTTTGCTGGAGGTGTACGACACCGCTCAATCGGCCGGGCGTCCCTCGTCGGCACGCAAAGGCCGCACACCAAGCGGCGCGAACTCATCCACCCAGCAACCACCGGCCGACGTTTACGTCCGTCTTCCTCTCCGCGTCCATAACTACCTCGCGGGACGCCACGACAATTTCGTGCCGACATCCCTCCGCCCGCCGGAAGGTTTTCATTTCCCGCCGACGCCCGTTCCGATGAAGCAGACGCCCGAGGACATTATCGGTACCGTCTCCCCCGCCCGCGCGCAGTTGTCGTCGGCAGCCGCGGCGGAAGTGTCCCTGACCTTGTTCCATATGCGGGAGCTTTTGCGGTTCGCCGCGCAAACACCGTTTAAGGCGCTGCGTAATTCGGAGATCGGTGTCCGGGAATTGCGGCGTGCGGAAAAAGAATTGTCGGATATCGGGCTCACCCGCACGAGGCTCATTACCCTCCTTGAGCTGGCCCGTGGCCTCGGCTTTCTCGACTGGGGCGATCCGGAATCTCTCTATGATGAGGCGGATTATGGGTGGTGGGGCCCGACGCGCCTGGCCGAAGAGTGGATCCATGCCGATGCCGGCACGCAGTGGGCGCTGCTGGCGATGGGATGGTTTGGTTCCCTAGCACAGACGTGGGTCGTCGGCAAGGATGAGGACGGCAAGAACACCAATGTCTTCGATGAGGAGACGGTGTCACCGGGTGCTCTTGTTCTGCGTCGGCACCTCTTGTCCGCGGCGCAAGGTTTTGATCCTTCCGCAACCGGGAAAACGGAGGATGTGTACTCGGCGTACGGGTACATGTATCCGCAGCATGTGGTTTATATGGATCCGCGGGCTGTTCCCAATATGGTGACCAATGCGGAGGCATTCGGGCTTATCTCTGGGCGAGCAACCACCGGAGTCACAGACATTCTTCTCCCCCTGTTCCGCGACATTCCCCCAGATCGCGAGACACATTCCACGCCGATGGCCGATTACGTGTTACGCCTGTCGCGCACCTACGCTCCTCAGCCGACGGCCCAGCCAGCGTCGGTGGGGAGCGATTCGGCGGAGAGCAATAACGACACCGGTAGCTCTCAGCCGGACTCAGCAAATTCGTCGACAGCAGATTTGTCGCTCTACGACGCGTATGTCGTCGCTCTTATCCGGCACTGCCAGACTTCGTTTCCTGCGCCGTCGTCGACGCTCATTGCTCAAGGCGATATGACCGTTCTGGCCCCTAGCCCTCTTGATGACACGACAACGAGCATGATGGATCGTATTGCCGACGTGGAAAGCCCCGGGCTGGCAACGCTGTACAGAGTGTCGGAGGACAGTCTCCGCCGCGGGATGGCGTCGGGTCTCACGCCTGAGGATATTTCGTCGTTCCTGTCACTTCGGGTGCTCAATGGTGTTCCCCAGGGCCTCACTTTCCTCATTAACGACGTGGGCCGCTTCTATGGATCGGTGCGCGGTGGCGAGGCTTCATGTTATCTGCGCATCGATGATCCGCAGGTCGTCGACGATGTACTGGCTTCTCCCGCGGCGTCGTCGGCAGGTTTACGAAAGATCGCGCCGACGGTGTTGGTGGGGTCTGTGCCGCTGGCAACGGCGCTGAGGGATGTGGCTGCCGAGGGGTTCCAGGTTGTCCAGGAAGATGCCGGCGGCATGGCGGTACAGTCGGATTCGGTTGCCCGTTTTGATAGCCACTTCGATCTCTCACTAGCGGATGAGTCCGAGATGCTGACTCGGTATTCGGTGAACGTGACGCCTACTCCGGAGGGCGGCATTGCTGGTGCGATTGCCGCGGTTCGGCGGGAGGATGCCGATGACGTCGAGGGCCGGGTTCTCACTCACCCGCAGGATTGGGTTCCGCAGCTTTCTCATTATGCGCGGTCGGGAATGCAGGTCATTGTGACGTACGTTGAGAAGAATGGCGCAACTAAGCGATACCGCATGGAGCCGTTAACTGTGACATCGGGCTATTTTGATGGGTTCGACGTTCATTCGTCGGAAGTTCGACGTATTGTGTTCCACCATGTCACAAGCATTACGCTCCTGGACCACTGAGCGCAGGCATGGAGCGCTAATCACAGTGATGAGCCGGTGAACACGGCTCCTGGACCGGTGAGAACGAAAGGAAAGGGTTTGTATGGCGCAGGGCACTAACGCCTTCGATGGGCCTCTTATTGTTCAATCAGATAAGACAGTTCTGCTTGAAATTGATCATCCGAAGGCCGAGGAGGCCCGTGCTGCTTTGGCCCCGTTTGCTGAGCTTGAGCGAGCACCTGAGCACATCCACACGTACCGGATTACGCCGCTGGCGTTGTGGAATGCGCGCGCTGCCGGGCATGATGCTGAGCAGGTCGTCGACGTGCTGGAGAATTATTCTCGCTTCCCTGTTCCGCAGCCGCTGCTGGTGGATATCGCCGACACGATGGGCCGCTATGGCCGCCTGACGTTACACAAGGATCCGATCCACGGGCTGGTTCTGCACGCCACGGATAAGGCCGTGCTGGCGGAGGTCATTCGCCACAAGAAGATCAAGCCCATGTTGGGGTCTGCCATTGCGGATGATGCGTGGACTGTCCACCCCTCCGAGCGCGGGCGCCTCAAGCAGGAATTGCTGAAGGTCGGGTGGCCTGCCGATGACCAGGCAGGTTACGTCGACGGTGAGGCTCATGCTATTTCCTTGTCGACGGAGAACGTGGACTGGCGGCTTCGCGATTATCAAAAACTCGCGGCGGATTCGTTTTGGGATGGCGGGTCCGGTGTCGTCGTTTTGCCCTGTGGGGCTGGTAAAACGATGGTCGGTGCTGCTGCCATGGCGAAGTCCAAGACGACGACGCTGATCCTGGTGACGAATACCGTATCGGGGCGCCAGTGGCGGGACGAGCTGATTCGGCGCACCACCCTCACCGAGGATGAGATCGGCGAATACTCCGGCGAAAAGAAGGAAATCCGCCCGGTGACGATTGCCACGTACCAGGTCGTGACCCGCAAGACTCGCGGTGAGTATCGCGCGTTAGAGCTTTTTGATTCGCGCGATTGGGGCCTCATTATTTACGACGAGGTTCACCTGCTGCCTGCCCCGGTGTTTCGTTTGACCTCTGATCTGCAGTCTCGTCGTCGTTTAGGTTTGACGGCGACGCTGGTGCGTGAGGATGGCCGTGAGGGCGATGTGTTCAGCTTGATTGGGCCCAAGCGCTATGACGCGCCATGGAAGGATATCGAGGCCCAGGGCTGGATTGCGCCGGCGGAGTGTATTGAGGTGCGGTCCATGATGACCGAGTCCGAGCGCATGGTGTACGCCACCGCGGAAAAGTCGGACAAGTATCGGTTGTCGGCGTGCTCGGGGACGAAGATCCGCGTGGTTCGAAAGATCATGGCCCAGCACCCCAACGAACCGACGTTGATCATTGGCGCATACATAGACCAGTTGGAGGAGCTGAGCGAGAAGCTGAACGCTCCCCTCATCGACGGCAAAACGCGGAATAAGAAGCGCGAAGAGCTCTTCGAACAGTTCCGATCTGGAGAGATTTCGACGCTCGTCGTCAGTAAAGTCGCGAACTTCTCTATTGATTTACCTGAGGCGTCATTGGCGATTCAGGTGTCCGGGACGTTCGGTTCGCGGCAGGAGGAAGCGCAGCGTTTGGGTCGTTTGATGCGCCCCAAACGCGACGGCGGGAGTGCGCATTTCTACACAGTGGTGTCGCGCGATACGATCGACGCCGAGTATGCGGCCCATCGTCAGCGTTTCCTGGCTGAGCAGGGGTACGCGTACCGGATTGTGAACTCGGCGGATTTACCGGACCTTGAGGATGACTAACACCATGAGCACTTTTCAGTTCACCGTGGACGAGGCTTTTAACCGCCAACATAACGAGTTCGTGCGAGATTCTCGCCGGCTCCAAGTGAGTGCCGGCGTGCTCGGTGGGATCCTCGTTATCGCAGCTGTCCTCATCTTTATTTTTGCGGGTCACGACGGTGCCTTCGTATTGTTCGCCATAGTTCTGGGGCTCTTCGGGTTGTTCAGCCTGGTGATGGTTCAGGTCATTCCCCGCATGGTGGGATCCGGCCAGTCGCTTTACGACCGGTATGAGCTGGCACCGGCGATGGTTGCCCGGGTGAATCCCCACGACGTTGAGATCATGGCGTTGGTGAATACCTCAGTGAATGCGGATGATGAGCCACGGTGGGCCCTGTCCGCGCGGACGGTGGCACGGATTCCGGGTACGGTGCGCGAGGTCGGCGAGCGTATTCCGTCGGTAGCGGTCACGGCGACGAGGTCAGTCCAGCATAAGGATCGGTGGGATGAGATTAATCCCATGCCGATTGGGTGGGCGACGAAAAACCAGAACGTTGTGCGTGATGCTGAGGCTGCTATTGCACCTCAACAGTGGAAAATGCTGGCCGATAACCTTGATCGCATTGAAGACGTCATGAGTGCGAAGCGGAATCTCTTGCCGCTTTAGCTTGCGCCTTTGGGCAACAAGCCCTTGGTGACAAACCTCAGTGAAGAGATCCTTAGCGAACAGATCCGCCCTGGAGGAAGTTGGCGGCTTCCTGGGCGCGCTCTCTTTGTACCGCCGGAGTAGCCAACACGTGGTAGCCGAGGTGCTCAGTCACTGTTGTGGTTGCTCCCAGCTCCTCAAGGTTATGAGCAATCCCTTCTGCATCGACGGCGATGGCGTCACGCGTGGCTTTCTGAACAAGAACTTTGGCCTGGCTGAAATCGTGGTTCCGCCACGTCTCGTTCTCTGGGCTGGTCTGGAATAGCCGAGGGTACTGCAGAACAATCTGCTCGCTGTTCCACCTGGCTGCGAGCTCCAGCCCAGCCGATGTACCGCTGCCGAAGGCCACAATGTCGTAACCTCGGGCCTCTTCGTGCGTAGCAGTGGTGCTGTCTGATTCGTGTGTATCGCTCGGGATATTGCTGAGCACGTCCTCCGCCGCGTCGACTGCGGCAAGCGCATCACGAATGATTCCTTCTGTTCCCTCGGCGTGATCGCTGTATACAGCATTTCCTTGCGCATCGTCGGAAAGACGCCGTCGTATGAGGGGAAGCTGATAGTCGACGTCGACAATTGTTGTGCCAGAGAGTTCTGCGATCGCGGCTATGGTTGGCCGCCAGAAAATCTCGAGTTCCTGCCCTGATCCGTGCCACCCCGGGCCACCATGTAGTGATACTGCTACCCGCCCTGTGGGGGTTGAGGGGACGAAGACTGCAGTGTTGCCATTGACGGTGTGCATGTCCGGCCCGCTCGACGTGAATGTGACTCCCGGGATCGAGTGGTCGAGGCCCACCCCTAAAACGAGCTGCGAGGTATGTGTCACGATGTCATTTAACCGTCCGACCGCCTGCTCGGCGTCCTCTTGTAGCTGGCGTTGTTGTCCCGGTGCTTCTTGCTCGCGCTCGACGGAGAAATCCCCGGGCGAGGAAATAATGTCCCACACCTCTTTGTAGTGGACCGAGATAAAGCTCGCGATCTGATCAAGCTGTTGTTCAGGAGTGAGGATGGGGTTCCCCGCGAGCACATCCTCGGACCGACCCACCCCGGTGTTACCCGCAGAAGAACCGGCCGAGCTCGACATACCGGCAGAGGTGCCGGCCGATGCGGAAGACGATGCACTAGTTGGGGACGCAGAAGACGATGAAGATCCAGAGGTGGGTTTGTTGGTCATGTGGCTATTTTATATACCGCCTAGTTCATACGGCCGCCGTGTTTACAGAGCCGTCGTGTTTGCCCGGAGCCCCGGCCACTCATGACCAGCCCGGTCTGCGGTGTCATCCGCGATGGTGTTTACAATGGCTCCATGACTGGACAGAGCGGTTCACTTTTATCTTCACCGATCGTGTCGCGCCTCCGCGACATCCCTGAGACGATCTTTTCACGCATCACCCGGTTAGCAGTAGAAAACAACGCCATTAACCTGGGCCAGGGTTTTCCGGACAGCGACGGCCCACGAAGGATGCTGGAGATCGCCTCTGAGCAGATTTTGTCGGGCAATAACCAATACGCTCCAGGGCGTGGTGTGCCGGAGCTACGCAAAGCGATATCTGCGAATCGCGAGCAGAGCTACGGCCAAGTCTTTGATCCGGATACCGAGGTTGTCGTGACCGTCGGAGCTACGGAAGGTATCGCAGCGTCCATTTTGGCGTTGGTCGAGCCCGGCTCTGAAGTGGTCCTTATCGAACCTTATTACGACGCTTATGCAGCTGCAGTGAGGTTGGCGGGTGGCCATCATGTAGCGGTCCCGCTGCTTCCAACGACTGACGAGCAGGGTACTCCGCGCTGGACATTAGACGTTGAAGCGCTCCGCCGCACCGTGTCGGATAAGACGAGGATGATTGTTGTCAACACTCCTCACAATCCGACAGGGCACGTGTTTACGACTGACGAGATCTTGGCGATCAGTGAAGTTGCTGAAGCCCACGATTGTCTTGTTCTTTCCGACGAGGTCTATGAGCACCTGGTGTTTAGTGGAGCGCGCCACGTTCCCGTGGCCTCCGTGGGAAGTTTGCGCGAGCGCACTGTGACCGTTTCGTCGACGGCGAAGTCCTTTAATGCGACGGGCTGGAAGACGGGGTGGGTTATGGGACCTGCTCCGCTCGTTGATGCGGCGATCACAGCGAAGCAATATATGTCTTTTGTGGGGGCGACACCGTTTCAACCGGCAGTGGCGTACGCGTTACGTGAGGAAGCTGATTGGGTCGAAGGACTGAGCCAGCGGTTGGAAAGCAACTATAAGAAGATCGCAAAGGTGTGTAGGGATATCGGCATGACCGTGTACCCCAGTGACGGGTCATATTTCGTAGTTACCGACATCTCAACGTGCGAAGCAACGAAGAACATGACCGCTGATGATTTCTGTCTTGCTCTTCCGAAGGATGCTGGCGTTGCAGCTATTCCGGTTAGTGCGTTCGTTGACGATGAGGAACAGTATCGAACCCTGGTTCGGTGGGCTTTTTGTAAGAAGGCGAATGTCATTGACGATGCCGTCGATAAGTTGACCGCGTGGGCAAAAGGAAAATAGTACCGACGCGGACGCAAGAGCAGTTGACGCTGGTGTGGGGCTTGTTTAGCCCGACCCGAGTACCGGGCTCCCCCCGCGTCGAGCCGAACCGGGTTGACTACTAAATACATAAAATGCTTCACCCGTTTTTCGGGTGTGCGCATACATAAAAATGTGTGTGGTGCGGGCCCAACCCCGCCCGGGGTTTCGGCTCACACCACACACAAACACCACATATTCTATTGTTCCAACGTTACGGTTGGCGGCGACCTACTCTCCCACACCCTCCCAGGTGCA
>NZ_JAGSOA010000001.1 GCF_019754935.1 Corynebacterium parakroppenstedtii | reverse complement strand
AACCCACAACCAGATCACTGCCTTCCCAGTAACCGGGCGGGCTGCCTCGGCGACGACAAAGAACACTACACACCCCACCCACACACCACAAACCCCCAGCACACAACCACAAAACACCCACAACAAACACACACAACAAAGGTTGTCGATCACAAAACAACAACGAACACTCACCAAGCGAGACCACCGTCGGCAATAAAACGACGAGTCCACGGGTTCAGGCGGTGGGCTACGGGCGGAGGGTGAACTGTGAACTGGTTGCCGGGTAACCAGTGAGGTGGTGGAAAAGAGTTAGCTTGCAATCGACACAGCGGTGATGATGAACAGGACAGCTATCCATGCGGCTTGGCCTAGAGCGAGAACTGAGTTCTTTCGCCACATAATGGCTCGCGGGACGCCGAAACTACTCGCGTTCCGGGCAATGGCGACAAGCACAAAGCCCACAAGTGCGCAGGTCACCAGCAGGCCCACAACGAGAGTGATCATCGAGCTAGTCGAGAAACTAATGCCACATAGAAGCAGGGCTACAGCGAAAACTTTCCACCACGTTTCGCGGGTAGGTAGGAAGTGCCAGGTCAAGTTGTGCTGTTCTTCCTCTGTACGGGGCGTTTCTGCCGAAGAACGTCCACCGCACAGCTCCACCATTAGATCCGACAATCCGGCGCCTTCGCTTACAAATGTCGATTCTGCATAATGGTCGCCCTCAAACTTCTGGGCGCCACCGAGCCCGGAATACTGCCGCAGCGACATCGTTCGCGACCCCGCAAATGCGTTAAAACCGAGCCCGAGCACAACGCCGGCAAAGGCCACGACCAGCAGATACACGATAAATGGAGTCACAGATTCCGCACGGGAAGAACCGAGAAAGGGCGGCAAACTCCATCCTGCGATGCCGCGTCGGACGAGGACACCGATCAGACCACCAACCAGGACTAACGCCACTGAACGGGCCACGGCGATCAGAACATAATCGCGAACATAGCGAACAATGGTCAGGCCGAACGCTCGATAAGCCAACAAGCGCGGATTCCCATACGGCGTGACGATGCACCACACCATCGCCGTCGCCGCACCGAACACGGGCTGCGACGCATCCATCCATAACGCCAGGACAACCATCAGGTCCACTAACCATCGGGTACCTGTTGACACATCGGCCAAGGACAAACGGTCAAGAACCTGCATCACACACCCCCTACGCGTCATCCGTTGGAAAATCCCCGACAATCGTGCCGCCAGAGACGACAAGGAGGCGATCCGCGGAGGCGTGCACCAGGTTGTCGGCGCCACGATCTGCCTGATTCATGACCACAGTCCTCGGGTGTGCAGCGCAATCAGCCACGAGAGTCTGCATCACTAACTTCCGACGTTCCGGGTTCAGCCCCTCGCACGGCCTATCCCATAACGTCAACGGCGCACGCGCCGCCACCGCCACGACCGCCCCCAACAGCGTCCTGGCCTGCGTCGATAAGTGATTGACCTTGGTAGAGAGATCCAGCTGGAAAGCGCGAGACACCATTTCCGCGTAATCGTCGTCCCAGTTTGGGTAACGACGGGCGGCAGTGCGAAGCACCCGGTCAGCACGCCACTGGGCGGGGTACCGAACCGACACCCCGGCCAGGACGGTGCTGTCCATTGTGCGGGCGTTGTCGTAGGGGGACTCGCCAAACACGGAGACGATTCCGCCCGAAATGCGCTCTTGACCAGCGAGAACCTGCAAAATACTGGCCGCCGACGCCGACGGGCTAGGAGTAGCTACGTTCGGAGTGGCAGCGGCGGTAGAAGTGGCAGCGGCGGTAGCGGTGGCGGTCCGGCTACCAGTGGATTCAGCGGCAGCATCCCCCACGAATGAATAAATCAAACCCTCGTGCAGCGCTAAGTTGCAATCACGCACAAGAACCGAGGCGTCCTTACGACGTCGAGTCCTCCACGGCGCGGACCACACACGGCGGGCCTCCACCACCGTAGCTTTCCGCATCCACGCGATTGGAGCGTCGGCGGGATCCCATCCCCGCCACTCTCCAGCAGAACGATCACACTCTTCAGCAGGACGATCGCGCGCAGCGGCAGAGCGGTCGCGCGGATCTGCCGTCGGATCCGTCGAATGCAAGTCCATACCCTCTACTCTTTACCACCTTGTCCACTACGGGCGCGCGGTGAAACCCGACATTGAGCGTCGACAAGCCCCCGTTAAGGTGATACATAGCGAACTACTATTGAATAGTTGGGGGAACCAATACAGTGGGAGCTCCCCGCAAAATGCACTAGAATGCGGGCGCGTGAGTCGGCGTTAGTGACTAGAAATCGCTAACCTGAACCCCAGAACCTTTTACAAAAAGTTAGATAAAATTTTAGTTAGGAAACCGTGAACGATGCTCGAACGCACCTTAGTTTTCGTCGATACCTCTTATCTTCTAGCAAGCTTTTACAACTCATGGGAGGAAGGTGCCCGAACACAGCTCGAAATTGATCTACCCGAAGTCTGTTCAGTGCTCGACCGAATGATTACGCAACATGTTGGCCAGCCTGTGCAGCGACAAAACTGGTACGACGGCATCCCGGATTCCGGGCCTCACCGGTACCAACGCGCACTCCGGACAGTCGACGGGGTTCAGCTGCGTGCGGGACTGCTGATCGAGACTGGGCAACGGCGCACACAAAAAGCGGTTGATACCAGGCTCGTTGCCGATATGATTCTGGCGGCGGTCCGCCAACAGTGCTCCGACATGGTGCTTGTGTCCGGCGACCAAGACATGATCCCCGGTGTTGTCGAAGCGTCCGCGATGGGAGTGCGAGTCCACCTCTACGGGTTCAGCTGGGACTCGATGTCCAATGCGCTCCGGCACAAATGCGATTCGATCACCGTGCTAGATCCGCGCGAAGACTTCGCCGATACCATGCAGATCCAGCCGCTCGAGGGGCCCATTCCGCCGTCGATTCCCCCGCGTCCGCTGGAGGCGCAGGATCCCATTGTCGACGGACAAACAGCGGAAAATGAGGCCTCCAGTGGCGCAGGCTCTGGGGATGCTTCTTCTGACAAGACCGCCCCGGGCGATGGTGCTTCTGATGGTGGTAAGTCCGGTGGTGACTGTTCCGAGGGTGGCGCTTCGGGCGCTTCTGTTGGTGGTACGTCCGGTGGTGGAGCCGGTGCTATTGATTCCGCTGCCTCATCGGCTGGCAAGCGGACAACGTCCACAGCTGGGACCAGCGTCGACAACGGTCAGCTGACGCAAAACAAGGGTGGCGACGACCACTCCTCACATGCAGACTCCACCCATGCCCATGAGGCCAACGCTCATGAGGCGGATCGACATGGAGCGGCCGGCCAACCCGGGAACACCAGCGACGACACGTGGGCATCCCGGCGCGTCCGCGGAAACAACAATGCCGCCGATGGTGAGCACGGGGGGCAATCAACGTCCACCCGCGAATCTCACTCAGCGGAGTCAGCTCCATCACGTCCTACTCCGGCCGACATGATGGCCTGCGCCCGACGGAGCGCTAACGCAGCGGATCGTCGGCACAGTGGGGATCGCGATGGGAACCGAGATGGGAACCGCGGACCCGAGGCCAGCACCACGACGGCGCAAACTCGCCCGACGGATGCTGACCAGGCGGTACCAGGGCAAACGGAACATTCGCCGTCGGGAGGATCACCCGCGACGAGGATTCCGGAGTCCAGCGTCGGCAAGCAACGAACCACTCAACCGGCTGAAGCAGTCGGGGGAGCTCTGGCGGCGAATGAAGGCTCCACGACGGAGGCGGCCGATAACCCGGCGCCGAAGGACGACAGGAAGCCCGAGGATCCGCGATCGACGGATCGGCCGACCACTGTGGCGACCCCGGGGAGTGTTGCTGCGCGCCATCAAGCAGCGCAACTTGCGGCATCACAGCAAGCATCGGATGGGAGTTCGGCTGAGAATACCGACGGGACTGCGTCGGGCGATGACTCGAACGATGACTCAGGCAACGGCAGCGCTCCCGAGGCTGCAACGCGCACGCCACAGCCGAAGCCCGCGCCGAAACCATCGATGATGGCACCACGGCGGAAGCTCCGATCGCGATACGTGCCACTGCCCAACGAGATCTGGACGACCACGGGATTCCAAACCCCGTTTGACGTCGGCCAACAGTATGCGACCTGGTGGTTCCACCACGTCGCGACCGAGGAACAACGTGACAGTGCGCACGTTCTCTCCGGCGGAGGGCTCCCGCCGAATGTGGATCGCCCGCTCCTGCAATTCGCGTGCGAATCGTTGCACGAATACACGCTGAGCGAATCGCAGCGCGTTAGCCTGCGCGACGGGTTTCACACCGGGATCCGCGCGATCCTGATCACTGGCGACGACTAACCGCTGCCACGGAGGGGCATGGCAATATCCCCTCTGTCCCACCGATATGCCATGATCTACCCCATGGCATCGAAAAAGGGGAGCGATACGTCGCACAAGGATCCAGCATCCACACCAGTTGCGGATTCCACCACGACAACCCATGACGCGGACAGTGTCGATAACGCCGACGCAGCCGCACCCGCAGATCCCGTTCTGCCTGCTACAAGCCGCACCGCCGACCACATTGGGCTCAGGCGAACCATCATAAACATGGCCCTGGCGGTGGCTGGGGGCGCGACCATGTCGCTGGTTTTCTGGCGCCTCATGAAAACCACGCACTATCCGGCTTTTAGCAACTCCAACGTTCTCAAGGCGCTCTCCACACTGACCTCGGCCATTCTCATTGTCGTCGTTGCCGCCCTCCTCATTTGGTGGGTTCGCGACGAAAAACAAGCCGGACATGGCAGTGTCGGAAAGGACACCGGTGCAAAAAACTCCGGTGAAAAAAATGGAGCCCCCTCCCCCGCTGTGCGTCGTCCGCGATGGCGGGTCTGGTTGACATACATCATCACCTACATGTCTCCCGCCGGACTAGTAGGCACGGTGCTCACTATCCCCCTGTCCGCGACCCGCCTGTACCTCGACGGAATCTCCGTAGATCAGGCATTTCGGACCCAATTCCTCACCCGGATGACCGCACAATTTGGCCTTCATGACATGGCCTACCCGGACATTCCCACCTTCTATCCCGCCGGCTGGTTCATGACCGGCGGGCGGTTCGCCCACTACACCGGTCTCGCCGGATGGGCCGCATTCCAACCATGGGCCATCATCACGCTCAGCGCAGCAGCGTGCATGCTCGTACCCGTATGGCAACGCATTACCGGCAGCCTGCCGCTCGCCACCACCATTGCGCTCACCACCACGGCCATCATGCTCTCCCTGTCATCATTTGAGCCCTACGCGGCCATTGTCGGCATGGGGATCCCCGCCGCAGCTGTTTTTGCATGGCGAGCCATCAACGGAGCCCGCTGGTCAGCCCTCGCAACAGCTATCTTCCTCGGTTCATCGGCAACGCTTTACACCCTGTTCACTGGTGTTAATGTCCTCGCCATCGTCGTCATTGGGCTCGTCATCGCCATCCGTCGGAAATCGCTCTTACCGATCATCCGGCTCGCCGGAATTGGCATCGGTTCCCTGCTGATCGCAGCAACGGTCTGGGCTCCCTACATCAAGGACCTGCTGACCAAACCACATGGGAGCACGGATACAGCACAGCACTATCTCCCTGCCGATGGGACACAAATCCCCACGCCCATGTTCCACATGACCGTTTTGGGGTTCCTCTGCCTCATCGGAGTCATCTGGCTCATTGTGCGATTCACCCATCCCATTGCCATGCCGATCGCCATCGCCGTGCTGACCTACTACGCCTGGGTGCTGCTGTCCATGGCCGCCACACTCCACGGGACGACGCTACTGGGATTCCGCTTGGAGCCACCCATCACCATGCTGCTCGCTACCGCCGGTGTACTCGGACTCCGTGACGCCCTCGCACACGGGATACCTGCTCTCTACCCCGAACGGTTTGCCACCGCGGCACCCACCATCACACTAGTCGTCGGCGTGCTCGTCGGGATTGTGGCCACCGAATTCGCAGCGACAATCCCCTGGTCCATCTCCCATTCGATCAATTCCGCCTACTCCGACACCGACGGCGACGGACATCGCAACGACGGAATCCCGGCAGATTCTGGCACCTACTACCAGAAAGTCGTGGACACCATCGGGCGCGAACCCACCGACACTGTTCTTCTTGCCGACGAACAAGCCTTCATGGCGTACCATCCCTACCTCGAGTTCCAAGCGCTCACCGCCCACTACGCCAACCCGCTCGGCGAATTCGAACAACGAAACGCTGCCATCGAGAAGTGGTCAGAGGCCGAAACACCCGAGGAACTCAACTCCGCCATGGACGACATGCCCTGGAGGAAACCCGACGCCATCCTCTTCCGTGGCTCCGTCGACGATGACGACTGGGCATTGAACGTCGCCGATGACGTGTACCCCAGCGACCCCAACGTGCATTTCCGCTCCATGCACTTCCACCCCAAGGCATTCAGCGACTGGACAGTGACACAAGTCGGACCATTCGTCGTCGCTGTTAGGCCCCAATAAATTTCAGGTGATGTAACCAGAATGGTCTCCTCACAGGAACGTGACGTAGACTTCCAACACGTGTCACGGGTGAAAACTGACGGCAATAAAGGAAGCAGTCCCGCCCCACAGCAGCCACGTAAAGAAGGCTCGGGCGGAGACTCCCGCATTCGGTGTACCAAAATGGTGGCGGCGGTCACCGGTATTGCCGCCTTCCTGTTGTTCATTCTCACTCCCCTCCTGCCCGTCAAACAGACGCAATCGTCCATTGATTGGCCCCAAAACGACAACATCAATTCCGTTGTCGCACCCCTGATTTCTTATTCCCCCGAGTCGCTCGACTTCACGGTCCCACTTTCCCTGGTTGACAACCTCAACGACAACCAGACCGACCTCCTCTCCACCCTCCCGCACGATTCACGATTCGTCGCGTCCCGAGGGCTCATTGTTCGCGCCACTGACGACGGTGTCGACGTCATCAACCGCAGCCAGGTCATTCTTCAGATCACGAACTCGACGCTTGACTCACTGCCCGACGACGCCACACTCAAGGTTCACTCCGACGCAACGTCGACCACCATTGATGTGCCTGGTCAGACCGACAAGAGTGGGAAAAAACTCTCGGCGACTGTCGAAGGAGACAGGCGCCCACAGATGACCGGTGTCTATACCGAGGTCTCGTCGAGCGCCAAAGACGACGCCATTAACGCCGGGTTCCAGGCGCACGCAACTATCGACTCGCGGTTTACGTCGCGGCCGACCCTGGTGAAATACGTCGTGATGATTGCGGGACTCGTCTTGGCACTGGTCTCCCTTGTCGCGCTCTGGAGATTAGACAAGGTCGGCCCACGCCACCGTGTACCGCTGCTACCGGAGAACTGGAAGAAGTTCACCACCCTCGACGGCATAGTCAGCACCGTACTGATCTACTGGTACTTCTTCGGTGCGAATACGTCGGACGACGGCTACCTGCTCACGATGGCGAGGGCATCCAAACACTCAGGCTACATGGCCAACTACTACAGGTGGTTTGGCGTACCTGAATCTCCCTTCGGCGCCCCCTACTATGACCTCCTCGGTCTCATGGCACGGGCCGGGACGACATCCACGTGGATGCGGCTGCCCGAAATCATCGCCGCATTCCTCACCTGGTTCCTTCTCTCACGGTGTGTCATCCCACGCTTCGGCCCAGAAATCGCCAGACGAAAAGTCCCCTACTGGACCGCGGGCTTCGTGTTCCTCGCCGTCTGGATGGCCTACAACAACGGCCTGCGCCCCGAGCCGGTCATCGCCCTCGGCGCGATCTTGACATGGGTCCTTCTGGAACGGGCCATCTGCACGGACCGACTGGCTCCGGCAGCTCTCGCCGTCATCGTGGCGTCGATATCGCTCGCGGCGGGCCCAACCGGACTCATGGCTGTCGCTGCACTCTTGGCGGCACTGTCCGGCATTTTCCGGATCGTCATCCATCGTCTTGACGCGCTGGGCACCCCGAAATCCTCAAGCAAGAAAGCGGTTGTTGGAGCGGTTACAGCGCTACTCGCGCCATTCCTCGCAGTGGGCACCGCGATCCTCGTCGCCGTTTTTGGGGATCAAACTCTCTCCACCGTGATGCAGTCGATCAAGCTGCGCGGATTTATCGGCCCATCACTTCACTGGTACGAGGAGTCGGTCCGTTACGAAGCACTCTTCTCCGCGACGGAAAACGGGTCCTTCGCCCGCCGATTCCCCATCTTCATGGTGATTCTGGCACTGGGCACCGTGCTCGCCGCCATGTTGCGTCACAAAACCGTGCTGGGCGCGCGGCCTGGGCCAACGCAGCGGCTCGTCCTCGTCGTTATCGGAACGGCGTTCTTCATGGCATTCACGCCGACGAAATGGACCCACCACTTCGGTGTCTACGCAGGTGTGGGAGCTGCTGTTGCCGCTCTAGCCTCGGTTGCCGCGTCACAGTTTGCCGCGCGATCCGTCCGTAACCGGTTCCTCTACCTCGGTGTCACCATTTTCCTGGGAGCTCTCGCGCTGGCAGGTATTAACGGCTGGTGGTATGTCTCCTCGCTCGGGGTCCCGTGGTACGACAAACCCATCTCGATCAAAGACACCCAAGTGTCCACCATTGTGTTGGCCATCGCGCTGCTCATCATGGTGTGGGGAGTTATCCAATCCTTCCGGTTGGACATCCAGGAGACGCTGGCCGAAACCAATTCAGAGAGCGAAGCGCTGGAAAAGCGTGAACGCGCGCGGGCACAACGGTTCGCTGCTTTGACGTCGTCACCCATTGCTGTTCTCTGCGCGCTCGTCGTCGTCTTTAACTGTGCAGCCATGGGGAAAGCGTTTATTAAGCAATACCCCGCGTACTCCGTCGGGCTAGGAAATATCCGCACTCTAGCAGGGAAAACCTGTCAAATGGCAGATTATGTTGAGGTGGAAAAGCACCCGTCGAGCAATATGCTCTCGACTGCCGACGGCAGCAAGTTTAAGGATTCGTTGACCGCCGATAACAACCAAAACTTCGGCGCGAATAATATCCCGGCAGCCATCTACCCTGACATCGACTTCAACACGGTCGACACTGTTGATGCTGCGGAACAAGAAAGGGCGGAGAACAACAAGTCGCGGAACTCGACTAACGACTCGTCCGATACGGATAGTTCTGACCAGAGCACGAACAACTCGACCAGCGGGTCACAAACATTAGGGACGAACCGTGGGGAAGCCGGGGCCGGTGACTCTGAAAAAGCGAATGCCCGGGGAACGAGCAATTCGAGTTCGAGCTCCACGAGCTCCGCTGGAACAAAGGGTGGTACCCAGCACACGCGCGGGATTAACGATTCTGCGGCTGCGCTTCCGTTCGGGCTTAACCCCAAGAAAGTGCCGGTTGTCGGCTCGTACAGCAGCGGCATTCAGGTACCTGCCGAGACTAAGACGTCGTGGTACAAGCTGGACCAGCGCACATCACCACTGATCGTGGTGTCGGCTGCGGGATCTATTAAGCACATCGACAGCAATGGAGTTGTCCAGCCGGGCCTCGATTTGGTGCTGGAGTACGGCCACAGAGATGACAGTGGCAAAGTCACCAACACGGGTGAACTCCTCCCCATTGATCCCGGTCCCGCACCCATGTGGCGAAACCTCCGGTTCCTCACTTCTGATATCCCCGAGGACGCCAATGTGCTCCGTCTGCACGCTAAAGATAAAGAGTTAGCGCGGCGGGACTGGTTAGCGTTCACGCCGCCACGGATGCCGCAGCTTGAGACCCTCAATTCCTATGTGGGCCGCAAGGACCCGGTGTTCCTTGAATGGGAGACACCGCTGCAGTTCCCCTGCCAGCGTCAATATGATCACTGGGCAGGCGTGGCAGAGCTGCCGAAGTACCGAATAGCGCCCAGCTATGACTCGCAACGCGCCAACAGCGGATGGATGGACTACAGCGGAGGCGGATCCCTCGGCCTGGTCGAAACAACCACAGTCCCCATGGCTCTACCCACCTACTTCAGGGATGACTGGGGACGTGACTGGGGTGAACTCGACCTACTCCTACCACCTGCCAATTCAAAGAAGAAAGAGATTAAACCCGGACATATTACCGAAAAGACCGAAACTCGTTCCGGTCTGTGGAACCCTGGCCCGATGAATTACAAAGACCAGGGGTCGTCCGCCTAGGCCGGTTGTGTCTAGACCGGGTGCGTGTGGCCCGCTTGGAACCGTCGGACAAGCTTTTCTGTAGCACGTTCGACGTACTCGGCGGCGTGCTGAATGGTGTCGTCCGTGTCACCCGCTCGATCTGACACCTCAGCGAGCCCAATGACATCCGATATTCCGGCGTTCGCGAGCTCGTCCTTCTGAACGTTGACTGCTCCGGCGACAGCCACGGCCGGAATGCCGCGCGCACCAGCCCGGCGCGCTGCTGCGACGGGGACTTTCCCGGACAACGTCTGTTTATCTAGAGAGCCTTCCCCGACGATCAGCAGATCAGCCCCGGCTTCTAAAGCGTCGTCAAAACCGTTGAGCTGGGCAACGGCATCAAAACCGGGAACGGTCACAGCGGAGCACAGCCCCGTTAAACCGGAGGAAAAACCGCCGGCTGCGCCCATTCCTTCCTTGGCTGGATCAATGTCTGCGTTGAGGCGAGAGAGACACGCGGCCCATTGGGATAGACCTTTCTCCAGTGCGCCTATTTCCCGAGGACCCGCACCTTTTTGAGGTGCATAAACGGCTGCCGCGCCATCTGATCCGAGGAGAGGGTTGGAGACATCCGTGGCAATGATGATGCGGACGCGGTACTCGCGGTGTGATCGGACACGATCAGATTCAGGGTCGGAAGGCCGCAGGCGGAGAGAAGGTATGAGATCCGACGTATCAATCGCGTGCGCATCGCACAGGCCTTTACCTCCGGGCGCAACGTCATTGCCGTCAGTGTCGAGGATCCGAGCGCCGAGTGCGCGAAGTGCCCCACTTCCGCCATCGGTGCAGGCAGAACCGCCAATCCCGCAGATAATAGTTGTTGCCCCGGCTTCCACCGCCGCGCGAATTAATTGCCCTGTACCGTAGCTGTCCGCTCGCAGGGACGCGTCTGGCCCAGGCGTGATCCATGCCAACCCGCTGGCTTCCGCCATTTCGATAACGGCAATAGAATCGTGGCCCTCGTCCCCGTCGTGGCCATCGAAGCGCTCGGTGAATTCATCCATTCGACGCGAGTGAGAACCACTGGAGTCGGAGGGCTTCATCAGAACCCACCGTGCGTCATGATCGTCGCCAAGTGGGCCGCGTACCTTCGTTACACGCAGGTCAGCATCATAATCAACGTACGGATCACCATCATAATCAGCGTACGCATCGTCCCCACCACTACGACGACCTCGTCGGGACGATGACAAGGCGACCTCGATAAGGCCTTCGCCGCCGTCGGAAACGGGAATTGTCGCGCACTCGGTGCGCGGGAGGGCACGCTTCACCCCACGCTCCATAGCCTCCGCTGCCTCCGCGGCAGTGAGCGATCCCTTGAATTTGTCCGGGGCTATCAGTACGCGCATAAGAGCCGTCCCCTGTGTAAACCGGGTGCAACCGGGTATCGGATGCTACCGGCTGCTATCAAATGCTGATGAGCCTATGAATTCGAGTCAGGAACGGACTGAACCTGCTGTCCCTGGTCGAGCTGGGTCGAACCAGTCGATCCGCTCGCACTACCCGAGTTGGAGCTTTGACTGCTACCCGAAGCGTCAGAGCTTCCTGCAGCCGAACCGCTGGAACTCGTTCCCGCACTTCCCGATGCTCCCGACGAATTCGCATCGGAACCGTCACTAGCAGGCGCTCCGCCACTGCCCAGGGCAACCATCGCATCAGACAGGGCCTTCTCCAGCTGCCCTAAGGTGGTTCCAGCATTGTCACCCAAAAGCCCTTGGAGCTGGTCTTTCGGAAGCCCACCGTTCTGGGATACTTCGCTCACGGCCCGCACGAGCTGATCGGCAAGCTGGCCACCGAAGCCCTCTTCACGAATCGTGTCCCACAGCTGCGACAGCGACACCGTTCCGGCCGCCACGCCCAAAGTCGCCACCAGAACCGAATCCGGAATGGGGACGTTAAACGAATTACCAATGGTCTTCAGAACCGGGTTTGAGCTGGTCTGCAGCTGATGCTGGATGTCGTTGGACACACTTGCCGACGCAACATCAGCGTCCACGGCTGGCTTCACCGTGGTGGCCACGCCGCCAACCGGAGTGTCTTCCTTCATGCTCTTCGCCAGCGAGGCGAGCTCGGAGTCCGATCCGTCGTACTTGTTCAAGTCGACTTCGGTGTTAACACCGTCGACGGACCCAGAACCGGAGTGCTGCCAGAATGTGACGTGGTTCCAGCCACCGGGGATGGTCGATGGCAAGGAATCCTCGTAATACGCCAGCCACAGCGGCATGTCGGAGAACTCCGTGGTGTTCCCCATGTTGTTAATCCAGAAGCTGTAGTAGGTGTACATGATCGGCGTGCGGCCGGTCTGCTTCTCCACCTCATCAACCCAGTCACGGACCCACTTTTGCAGCTGGGACGGGCTCAAACCGCCCGTTTCCTCCAGGTCCAAAGCTGGGGGTAGCGACGGCTGCGGCTGGTTGGCTAGTTCCTTCGTGTAGAACTGCGCCTCTTGGCGCGGATCTCCGCCGGGCCGGGCGTAGTGGTACGAACCAATCGTCAGGCCAGCGGCTTTGGCCTTCTTCGAGTCAGATGAGAAGTACGGATTGGTGTAACTCGTACCTTCAGTGGCCTTAATGAACGCGAACGACTGGTTGTCGTTGGCCACTGAATCCCAGTCGATCGCCTGCCCACCGAAGTGGTTGTTGCTCGAGACGTCGATGCCGTTGAGGGCATCGGCTGGCGTAAACCCTGTCGCCGTGGACACGAGGGCGGCCGTCGTCAATAAAGAGCCTGTCATAAGGGCTACGCCGGCGAACTTCCGGTGTTTCATCGTTTTCGGGAACGGGTTGAGTCCCGGGATGATTCGACGAAACCGGGTACGCGAACGTGCGGCGGAGGGCTTACGCAAGTCAGACATGGCCACACTTTAACTCATTAGACACATAAACAACAGGCGAAACACGCTACTCATGCGATTACTTGCGTATCATCGCTTTCTCTACCTGGCATAGCGGGGGCTCCACATGGCATGACAATTGCCGACGAAACCACTGCCCCACACAGAACGGTCGCCTTATTCCGCCTCATTGCGCAGCGGTCGTCGGCACTGATGGATATTGAGTGTCACGCACCGGAATCAGATCCCAGGCTTCTTTATGGCTAGGCAGAGGACGTTTCTTATCCCGCTTCGCCTTCGACCAGTTTTTAACCAGAATGACGATGGTCACAGTGAGCAGAGCAAGCCAGTCGACGATGACGGCAACCAGCTGGAGCGAACTTGGCCATTGGAAGTTCCACCATCCGTGGAACGCGATCGCGCCGAGCACGCTACCGATGCCCACCGTCAACCGCCACAGCATAGATTTGTTGGTCAGCATGAGGGCGCTGGCCATTCCGAAACCGGCCAGACCTGCGCACATGGGGTGCAATCCGAACCCTAACCCGGTGCGGAGGATCCACATTTCGGTGGCGCCTTGCACGTCTGACGTGGCGTTATAGAGGGCTCCACCACCGCTGTACACGAAGTTTTCCATGACCTCGAACCCCATGCCGACAGAGAGGCCGGCCAACAGTCCATGCCACGGCCTATCCCAGACACGTCGCGCCATGAAGAGGATAACGAAGACGCCCAGCGCCTTGGCGAGCTCCTCCGGGATCGCGCCGGTTGCGGAAGCTTCGAACCGCCCCAACCCCGCCTCCTTCAAGATGTCGGCGAAGGCGAGTTCCGTGACCATGACGGTGGAGATAACCATGAACGCTCCCCAGTAGAGGCTCACGATTACCCAGATCAGGCTGCCTTTTCTCCAGATCGGCAGGAATCGCATGATAGCGAAAAACACAATGAGGTAGATTGCGGCTCCCACCACACCTACTGCGACAGCGTCGGGTGTCTCCGCGAGAGTCATGGCCGACATGAGACCGCCAGCAATGAGGCATACGACCGCAAGAACGATGTATGTCCAGGTGAATACGTCTTTTCGCATTACGCCTCTCCCGTGTTTGGTAGATGTTCGTTGGACTCTCCGCGAGCGTCATTGTCACTGGTGGCCGACGTCGTGAGGGCCATGCGCACGGCATCAGTTTTCAAGCCACGCGCGGAAACAATTTTGCTCATCGTATTAGCTAGGGCTTCATCATCGGCACTGCTCACGGTCGCGATAATGGTTGTTGACTTATCGTCCTTCTTGGTAAAAGCCGTGGACACCACCTTTTTCGCGTCCGGATTGGTGACGGATTCCTTCGGCTCCAAGGCCGTCACGCGCGCGTCCCATTCACCATTGGATGCCTCCGTGGTGGGAAGGTCGCCGTCGATTTTGACGTGGGCAGTAGCCCGGATTCCACGACGGAACACGTGGTCTACATCGTCGTTGCCTTTCATCGTGGCCGTGTCGATGTTGACATTGCCACACTTGTAGGTGGATCCGTACGGGTTATCGTCCGACTGGTCGTAGCATTCTCCCAGGTTGGGACCGGTAAAGTTCGTGCTGTCTTTCATGCCGACGGTGATATCCCCGCCGTGTTTATCGCCGGGATAGTCACCGGGCGCACCCTTATCGATAATGACCGGTGCGGCTAGTAGCCCTCCGACAACGATTAACGACGCTGCCCAAATAGCGGTTTTCTTGGACCCCTGCGGAAGGGGTTGATAACGGGATGCGTCGGCGTCGAGCTCCCGGGCCGTGTCAAGATCGCCGGCTGCGTCAGGATGTTGACCTCCCCCGACGCCTCCGTCAACGCTTGCGACGGTGCTGTGCGTGGGTGGCTGCCCCTCTTTCGGTGCGTCCCCCCACGGCGGTATGTCGTGTGTATTCTCGCCACTCATGACGAAGGACAATAGCAGCACAGCGGGACATCAGGGTGCCTGCGCGCGTAGTTTTTGTATGGAAAGCACCACAGAATAACGGGCGGTCGGTAGTATCTGGGTGGTGACCTGCCCATTTACCCGCTTCTTATAGCTAATAAAATTCTGTTTTGTAACCAAAATCACCTGGGCTGTGCAGCCCACACCTCACCACAAGCGAATGCTGAGAACCCCACACCGGCCCCGCTACCCACTATGGCAGCGTGACTGCATGTCCTACCCGCCCGCTATCATTCCTCACACATGAAAGGAAGGTCATAACCGTGAACAATCCCGAGCCCACCACACCATCGGAAAACGAGCCATCGAACACCGATCACGCAGACAAAACATTAATCCCTGACAATATTTCAGAAGCTCCAGCCACTCGCCCTTCACCCAGCGACGATCTCTACCGGTACGTGTCCGGCCCGTGGCTATCGCACCACCACATCCCCGACGATCGCCCCGTCGACGGCACCTTCCACACACTTCGCGACCAGGCAGAAGAGGATGTCAACGCGATTATCAAAGACGCCGACCCCACCACACGGATCGGCGCGGGTTTCGCAAGCTTCATGGACGTCGACGGCGACAAGGGTGTCAACCAGGCCGGTTTTGCTCCGCTGAAGGACGATCTCGCACGTATCAACGTCGATAATGTTGAGGATTTTGCGCGGGCACTCGGCGCGTTAGACGTCGTCGGGATTGGTGGTTTGGCCGGTTATTACGTGGCGAAGGCGTCGGATTCACCCATCGACACGGCCTATCTGAATCAAGGCGGGCTCACTCTTCCCGATGAGGCCTACTACCGCGAAGAGGCTCACCGCCCCATCGTCGACAAGCTTAAAGAGCATATTGCGACGATGTTCACGATGGCTCGCGACGCTACCAGCGGCCCGGAGTGGCAGGACTCTCCCCTCGTCCCGGCAGAATTCGCCGACGCGTCCAATGAGAAGTTGGCGGACACCATCATTGAGTTTGAGACGCGCCTCGCGAAGGGCCACTGGAATGTGGAAGACACTCGCGACGCGCTCAAGACCTATAACCCCACCTCCGTGGACGATTTGCCCACCGGTTTCCCGTGGAAATCATGGCTGGAAGCGACAGAATTGTCGACGGACACGATCGTGGTTAGCGAACCAAGCTACCTGGAGCATGTGGCGACGCTGGCACAGGAAACGGATCTGTCCGTACTGAAACTATGGGCCGGGTGGCAGATCTTGACGCAGCGTGCGTCGTTGCTGGCCGAGGACGTGAGCCGCGAGTCGTTTAACTTCTACGGGCGCGTGTTGTCGGGCTCGACCGAGCAGCGAGCCCGGTGGAAGCGCGCGGTGTCGTTCCTCGATGGCTCCATTTCCGACGATATCGGCCGGGAGTTCGTCGCGCGCCATTTCCCGCCGGAACACAAGCAGAAGATGCTGTCCCTGGTGGACTACCTGCTGAAGGCGTACCGCCAGCGGATTAGCAGCCTCGATTGGATGACGCCGGATACGCGGGATCGCGCGCTGGAGAAGCTCGGGACTTTCCGCGCAAAAATTGCCTACCCGGATCAGTGGAAAACCTACGACAACTTGGAGTTTTCCCCTCATGGTGAAGATCTTGTAGCTAATTCCCGACGCGCGGCGGCGTGGCGCCACCGGTATGAGATCGCCAAGGTGGGGAACCCGACGGACCGGTCCGAGTGGGTGGCCCCGGCTCAAATGGTCAACGCTTTCTATAACCCGGTGGTCAATGACATCACGTTCCCTGCTGCGATCCTTCGCCCGCCGTTCTTCAATCCCGACGCGGATATGGCCCAGAATTTCGGCGGTATTGGCGCGGTGATCGGCCACGAAATCGGCCACGGTTTCGACGATCAAGGCTCCCAGTTCGACGGCGAAGGCAATTTAAACTCGTGGTGGACGTCCGAGGACCGCGAAGCCTTTGAAAAGCTGACGGGTAAGTTGGTGGATCAATTTAACCCACTCATCCCGAAGGGCCTTGAGCAGCGTGGGCTGACTGCCCAGCACGTCAATGGCCGTTTCACCCTCGGCGAGAACATCGGCGATCTCGGTGGCTTGGGTATCGCTGTGGTTGCCTACCGGCTGTACCTCGAGGACCAGGGGCTCACACCAGAGACGTCCCCGGAGATGCCGTTCCTTCTGACCGACGGCACCGCCCTGGCGCCCCTGGGTAAGGAGTCGGAGGCGGACACCGGCATGAACTACGACGACGCCCCCACCTTCACAGCCATGCAGCGACTCTTCCTGGCCTGGGCAAACGTATGGCGCACAGCAATCCGCCCGCAGCTAAGCGCGCAGTACTTGGCGATCGATCCCCACTCACCCTCTGAGTTCCGGTGTAATGTCATCGCCCGAAATATCGACGAATTTGCTGAGGCCTTCGACGTCCACCCGGGCGATGGCATGTGGCTGGATCCGAAGGACCGCGTCCAGATTTGGTAGCCGTCTGTGGTGGCGTACCGCTGTGAGCTCAACGGTTGTCGATGGCGAGTGAAAAATAATGAGGTGACGGATGGGGAACGCCTTAACGCGTCTTCGGCAACTATATTCACGCTTCGGCCCAGCCCTCATCGGCCAGGCGCTGAACTTCGTGGCCATGGTGGTGCCGGTGGTGGCCAAGCAGCCGGGGATGGTGGCCTACATGCTGTTCCCGGTGTCCCTGGGCATGATCGTGTCCCGCACGATGACGTTGAGTTACCACAGTGTGTATCTCCGTCTTCCCGACGACCGACTGTCATTCTCGACGGCTGCCTCGGGCTTTATGGCGATGGTTGGCACAGTCGCGCTGGGTGTTGTCGGCGTTGCGCTGATGTGGCTCCATCCTGCGTGGTCGGCGCGGGTGCTGTGGGCGATGCTCGCGACCGTGGCGATCACTGTGTACAACATGTACGTGGCGATCACGATCCGCGAAGACCGGATGGACGTATATTCGCGGGTTCGTTTCCTCTACGGCGTCGTGAACGTTGTGGCGACCTGCGTGGTTGTGTTCCTCGTCCCCGTCCGTGAGGGCCTCATTTATGTCGCTGCGCTGAACTACGTGGTGGGCGCGGTGTTGTTGGCCCGGGCGACAAACCAGCAGGTGGGGGCAACGATTAAGCGCGAGTGGTCGTCATTGGTGGCGTTCCCGTCGGTATTCGCCCCGCCCTTGTGGTCCTACATCCGGGAACACAAGGAAGCGACAACGGGCACATTTTTCGGCGATATCGGCTTCCAAATCCAAGGAATGGTCACGCCGGTCCTGGGTTCCTATGCGAACGCATGGGCAATTGTTGTCCGTCTCTACGGTGGGTTCTTGACGCTGGCACAGCAGGTAGTCTCCCCCAGCTTTGAGGCTCCCGCGTCGAAAGCGATCCGCAACAACGATCCCGACGGTTACCGCGTGCAGTTGCGCATTGCAACGATCGTGGCCGTGGTACTCGGTGTGGGGACGGCCTTGGTCCAGTATGCGGCCATTGTGTGGAATGATCGCGCGTACCTGGAGGCGGACTATCTTCCGCTGTTCGTTGCGCTCTCGCTGTACGCGACGACGGGCATGGTCTCCGCGATGCTCTCGAAATACCCGGTTATCGTGGGCAAACAGCGAGGGTACATGGTGTGGAGCGGTGCTCGCGCCGTGTTATTCATGCTTGTTCCGCTCGTGTTCCATGGTGGGCCGGTCGTGTATCTGTTCTGCGCGATTATGACGGTGAGCATCGTTGCGGTGCCGTACCTGTGTTCTCCAGTGTCGACGCAGGGACGGCACGCCCAGGTCTGACGGGGAGCGTAGCGCGGCGCGTGCAGGCTGGATACGTACCGCGTCAGTGCTATACCCGCGTATATCCTGCGTCTTTCACGACGCGATCCAGCGCCTCTACCCCGGCGCGATGCACTTTCTGGGACACGAACCCGGAAATGATGACGCGATACGTGCGGCCTTCCTCGAAACTGCCGACCAGTAGGGTCCCGAGCCCCTGTGTTCCGACGGCGATTTCTTGGGGTTCATCGGCGGCCAGACGGTTATAGGTCCACATGGTGGATATCGAGAACGGGCTGGTGGAGGATCGAATAGCCATCGGAGGAAGATGAACCGTGCGCGGCAGCTGAAGGATTTGCTTCACTAATTGCGGCGCGGCGCTCAGAGCTGCGCGCGTGACCGCGAACGGCGATTTCAAGCGTTCTTTCGTCGCGGCAATGTCGGTAGCACGTGAACCACCAACGGTAATACGCGATCTCACCAGGAGATTCCCGCCGCGGTGAGCCAGGATTTTACTGTTGCGACGCAAACCAACGATGAGCCAAAACTCGTTGGGATCGAGATAACCATCGCCCTCATCAAGCTGGTTGTTCAGCTCATTCCACCAATCCCACGCCAGAGGAATAGCCCTTGGTTTCTCTCCCTCCTGACCTTCCCATGTGTAGGTCAAGGTGGTGGTAAGTAACTCCGCCGGAGCTGTGTCCACCGGCTGCCGGTTCACGGCCTGCCGATCATCCACATGTTGATCCGACGACGCCTTTTCAGCGCTCAGAACATCTTTAACGCTACGCAACGTTGCTCGCGGGTGCCTGATCAGCGTTTCCACCCATGCACCAAACTGCATGAGGAAGGTGGCATCGCTGCGGATAAGTTTTCGCGGGGCCGCCGTGGGCGTGCCGTTTTCCGGCTGGCCGTGACCGTCGTCGGCAAAACGCCCACATGGCCATATAGATCCCACATATGCGTACACGCTCCCTAGCCGATCCCGCATGGTGGGCCCGTCGCCCCACATGTGGTGGATCGCGAACCCACGCCACACTCCGAGTTGATACACAAAAATCTGCGTCAGTGGCCGCTCGTCCTTGGTCGCGAGGTCATGGCACATCAACGTAATGAGGTGAGCAGGGGCAGCTGGGTCATCAGAACCACCCGGCTCCGTTGCAGAATCCTCTAGGTTCACAAAGTGGACGTCGGTTCCCGGGAAACCTTCCGTAATCATGTCGGTAACCACACGGCGGTGGCGTTGGCATTGTGCGTCGTCGTCGCCAAATAAAGGTGCGCGCCCGTCGGTGGGGATCGTGCGCAGGGACCAGGTTCCGTCCCACCGCCAATCCTGGAAAAGGCTCACGAGGCGGCGGCGAAGTGTCGTTCTATCTCGGGGAATGGTCATATTATCTGTTTCCTTCGTTCAGCACCCTGCGGTCCGGCACCGGGCTTAACTCATGCAACTAATTTATGCGCCTGCAGCGGCGGCCTGCGACAGTGACTGCTGTGCGTTGTCCTCTCTATCTTTCCTGCCAACTTTTTTATTGTCGACGCTGGACTCAGGCACCTTCCCTAACCATCTCCCCTAGACTGGGAGCCACTGCTTGGAAGATAACCGTAGGCTCCGCATTCCGAGGGCTATTCGCCCGCGTTTCCCCAGCTACATCGCCCTACACCCCCGAGTTTCCCGAGGTCGGCCCGCATGAACACAACTCCACATTCCCCCGGCGGCTCTCCACGCTCCGAGGGAGACAATGTTTCACCGGCCTCTCCGGCGCGGGGTAGCTCGTCGGTAGGAAAGGATGGCACATCGCCCCGACAGTACCCACACCAACGATCGCCTCGAACCGGGAAGCTCGTCGCTCTCAGCGTGATCATTATTGCGGTCTGGCTGGGAATTGCGGCTTTCGGCGGGCCACAATTCGGCAACCTCAGCAACGTTGCAACGAACGACCAATCGTCATTTCTGCCGCAATCGTCGGAATCGGCGCAGGTCCAACAGAAGATCAAGGAGTTCGGGGATCAAGATCGGCTCCCCGCGATCGTTGTTGTTGAGCAGTCTGACGGAAAGCCCTTGGATATCCAGGCTTTGGCCCCGGTTACTCAACAACTTCGCGATGCTGCGGGAGGAGACGACTCCGCGAGCCCTTTCATTCCATCTGACGACAAAACAGCTGCTCAAATGGTTGTCCTGCTTCCATCCAACAGTAACCCGACGGATGCGGTGGAAGACCTCACATCGACGTTGAAGTCCGATCTCCCCTCCGACGTCAAAGGGTGGGTGACGGGCCCGGCTGGCTATACGGCTGATTTATCTGACGCTTTCAGCGGCATCGACGGGCTACTTCTGCTCGTGACAGTGGCCGCCGTATTGGTCATTTTGGTGGCCGTTTACCGGTCCCCCTTCCTCCCGTTCCTTGTCCTGCTCGGGTCCATGATCGCCCTGGTGGCCGCGGTTGGGGTTAATGTTGCGCTAGCCTCATCGGGGATCGTCATGATTAACGGCCAGATCCAGGGCATTCTCTTCATCTTGGTCATCGGCGCGGCGACGGATTACGGGCTTTTATACACGGCCCGCTACAGGGAGGAATTACGCAAGCTCCCGTCCTCGGGTACGCGCCTCGGGTCGGCATGGCAGGCGACGCGCGCTGCGTGGCTGGGTTCGTGGCGTCCGATTCTTGCCTCGGCCGGAACGGTGTCGGCCGGCTTGCTGTGTCTGCTGTTCTCTGACTTGGCCTCGAATTCTGGTTTGGGTCCGGTGGCAGCGGTGGGAATCGGCTGCGCCATGATCGTCTCATTGACGTTCCTACCTGCGGTTTTATTCCTCACGGGCAGCCGTGTCTTCTGGCCTCGCGTGCCGACGCCGTCCGAGGGCGACGCTGACGCCGCGTCCCCAGTGTGGTCGTGGGTGGCGAAAACTGTGTCGCGCCGCCCGTGGCAGTTGGCCGTAGGGGTGTCGGTCGTGTTGGCCGCTGGCTGTGTGGGGGTGGCGACGCTCCATGCGGATGGTGTTCCCCAAAGTGAGTTCGTGCTGGGAGACAGCCAGGCCCGCGATGGCCAGACTGTGCTGGATGAGCACTTCCCGGGAGGTTCGGGCTCCCCGGCGTACGTCGTGGTTCCCGAAGAAAAGATGCCGTCTACAGCGCGCATTATTCAAAACACGACGGGGGTTGAATCGGTATCAGTATCGAGTACGGATTCTCCGTCGGGCTCGCTCCCTCTTTCCCCCGACGGAACAGTGCAAACGGGAACAGGGGATTCCGGCGCGGGTTCTCAGCCTGGCCAGTCCGGTTCGCCCACGGTTGTTGATGGCGACGTCTTGTTGTCGGCCACGTTAACGTCGCCGGTGTATTCGGATGACGCACAACAAACTGTCACGACATTGCGCCACGAACTGAAGGGCATGGACGCAGAGGTCGGTGGCACTACCGCGATCAACGTCGATACCAACGCAACGTCGGTACATGATCGGAAAGTGATTGTTCCGATTGTTCTGGCGCTGATCACAATTTTGCTCGCTGCGTTGCTGCGGTCGCTGTTGGCCCCGCTGGTCCTGGTGCTGTGCACGGTGCTGAGTTATGGCGCGGCGCTTGGTGTGGCGTCATTGCTGTTCACGGCCGTGGGTTTGGATCGTGCGGATCCGACTGTGCCACTGTACGGATTCATTTTCTTAGTGGCGCTAGCTATTGACTACACCATTTTCTTGATGACGCGCGTTCGCGAGGAGGCTCCTGCGGTGGGCACCCGCAAGGGTATGCGTCGTTCGCTTGTCTCCACGGGCGGGGTGATTACCAGTGCCGGGCTGGTGCTGGCGGCCACCTTTGCCGCGCTCTTCGTGATCCCGATTCAGTTCCTGGTGCAGCTCGCGATCATTATTTCGTTGGGCGTGCTTATCGACACGTTTATCGTGCGGACGTTCTTGGTGCCGTCGATTGTCGAATTAATTGGCCGACGGGTGTGGTGGCCGTCCCGCCTGTCACGGAAGTCAGGCAACACGGCCACGGACACGTCGGCCTAATCCACGTTCCGTCGGCCTAATCCACGTTCCTTATTTCTGCACCGGGTCTCGACGGCCAAGTCGGACCTTCTTCACTTCGCGACCGTTCTCGACGTCGCTGTCTTTGAAGCCGAAGAAGTATGTCAGCACGAACGAGACGACCAGTGACGTCACCGAGGCTATGAGGTAGCCCCAGAAGTTAGCGCCGATGCCCACTCCCGGCGGGAGGAATGACGGGAACCCAACGAGCGCGCCGGTAAATGCGTACATGGTGACATTAAATGTGCCAGTCAAGATTCCGCCCGCTGCACCACCGATAGATGCCATGATGAACACACGGCCGTATTTCAGGTTGATACCGTACATGGCCGGCTCGGTGATCCCACAAAAGGCGGAGATCGCGGCGGGGCCTGCGAGTTCTTTGATCTTGAGGAGCTTGGTCTTCAGGAAGATAGCCAGTACAGCACCACCCTGGGCCACCATGGTCGCGGAAATGATCGCATTGATCGGGGAATCCCCACCAGGGCCGGACACTTGGTCCGTAACGATCGGGATAACAGCCCAGTGCAATCCGAAGATGACGAGGCACTGATAAAAACCACCGATGATGAGCCCTGAAATCGTGGGCGAGATGTGATAGATCCACATCAGCGTGGACGCAATGCCTTCTGAGACAAACATGACAGCTGGGCCAAGAATCAGCATGATGGCCAGCGATACGATGACGACTTCACACAGCGGGACGAAAATCATACGCAGGACAGTCGGGATGACCTTCTTCAGCCACGGTTCCACGACAGATGCCAGCCACGCGGCGACAATCATCGGGAAGATGGAGTAGCTATACGATGCCATGTGGAATGGCAGACCGAAGAATTCGGCATTGAGTGACATGCCGAGTAACGACTTATCCCCTGGTTTTGAGGCCATATCTACCAACGTGGGATAGGCCAAGACACCACCAACAATGGAAACAATGATGGGGTCTGATCCGAGTCTTCGAGCGGCAGTGAATCCGACGAAGATGGGCAGGAAGTAGAAGACAGCGTCGCCCATGGCATCAATAATGATGTAAGTCTGGGTGCTGTCATCTACCCACCCTGCCTGCACTAATAGTGCCAGAATACCTTTCAAAATACCGGCGGCGGCCAACAGACCGATGACGGGAATCATGGACCCCGTGATCACGCCGATCAGTGAGCTGAACCCCAGTTTGGCCCAGCCCCACAGGGTAGTGGGGCGTTCTTTAGGTTCGGCGTCAGCTGCGTCTGCTGTTTCAACATCTCCAAGCTGTTTGGTCACAGCGTCGTAGACGTCTTCGACGGCGGGGCCGATAACAACTTGGTACTGTCCACCTGCTTTGACGACGTCGATAACACCGTCGGTATCCCGAACAGCATCATCGTTGGCTTTGGATTCGTCTTTGAGGTAGAAGCGCACGCGTGTGATGCAGTGCGTCAGCGAGCTGATGTTGTCTTTGCCACCGATATTGTTGATGACGTCCCATGCGGTGGCGTCGTAACCAGAGAGATCGGCTGGGCGTTCAGCAGTGGCGGTGGGGGCAGCACCCGGTTGCGCAGCACCCGGTTGTGCAGCATCAGCGATCGTACCGGCTGCCGTCGCCACAGATGCCGGTGTGGATCCTGCTGTTGTTGCCTCGGTCGTAGCGGTCGCGCTGCTTCCTTGCGCGCTGCTCGTCGTCGGCTTCTCTACGGACTTGGGCTTTTTCAGGGTGGCAGCGGCGATAGGGTCACCCGATGTAACGGCCTTGTGCGTGACTTTGAGGTCGTCGAGTTTCTTGGCCGTGTTGGTGATCGCGACAATGACTGTGGTGTCTTTGCCCGCCGATTTAATGACGTCGACATCCATGATGCCGACTTTGTCTCCAGCGTGAAGCTGGTCTCCTCGGGAGATCGTCATGTCGAAGGGTTCACCTTTGAGCTCGACGGTGTCGATTCCTAGGTGGACTAAAACTTCAAGCCCATTTTCGGTCTTGAGCGCAAATGCGTGGCCGGTTTTGGCGACCATCATGACTTTCCCCGATACGGGCGCCAGGATCTTCCCGCTCTTTGGCTTGGAGATTCCTAGGCCGTCTCCGACGACTTTTTCGGAAAACATGGGATCGGGGACGTCTTCAATGGGGATGACTCGTCCGGACACGGGAGCGACGATTTCGACGACATTGTCTTTCCCCGTCGCGGTTTTATGCGGCGCGGTCTGTGTTGTCGTGACGTCCTCAGAGGGGCGCTCGGAGGGAGTATCGGTCATGTGTCTACTTCCTGAATACGTGAGCCTTCTTAGACTTGTCTCTGTCAGCTTACCCATAGGCAACACGGCACTATGCCCTCGCATCCGGTCTTGGGGCGACATCGGGCGGCATCAGTGCGGTATCGGTTCAACATCGGTGCTGCATCGATCGCGCAAGCACGGTGAGGTAAGCACAGCGGTGCGCCGTCGTCACGCATTGTGGCGGTGCCCATCAGCACGCATTAGCACCCTCGTTGAAAAAGTACTTTCACAACGCCCCCGGTCTGATATGCCCACTCCCAGATCGTGTCTTTCCAGCTCAGAGGGGTTTTATGGTATCCGACGTTGAGATCGCCGCTGTAGCATCGTCCGATGATCATCCGGGCACGCGCGACGTGGTATTTCCCGGTCGCGTACACCATGATGTGCGACCACCCGTGTTCCTCGGCGAGCTGTTCGATGGCCTGCGCCTCGCCCCGCGTCGTACTGGGGTCGGGGTGGATGCAGTACACGGCGACGCCGGGGTCAGGTGCACAGATCCGCGCGCCGAGGTCGGGTTTCTCGGTGTAGGGGTCTGAAATGACGAGGTTGGTGGTGTAATCGCGCGCCATATTTCGTGTTGCTTCATAAGTATCGACGCCACCATGCGGGCCCCCGAGCTGCACAATAGCGTCGACGTGAGCGGGTTGTTTATCGACGTGGGGAAACCATAAAAAGCGCACGGCGAAAACGCACCACGCGACGATGATGATCGCGACGATAACCGCGATAGCGCGGCGTACGGGGTAGTGCCGTCGTATGTGAGAGCGGTGAGACGGGCGCATTCAACCTCGGCTTGGTGTTTGGGGCGGGCGTGATACAGCGGGCGTGAAACTAGGCATCCTGGCCATTAACAATGGCCTCGACCAGTGCTTTTACGTTGTCGCGGACTTCACGGCTGATGCGCATGAAGTCGTCGTCGTTCTCTACCACTGGGTCTGGGATGTCGGGGCCGTGGGCGTCGAGTATCTCTTTGCCTGTCCGGGTAGCGCGAAGGTGCGCGATGTCGTCGGGAAAGCGGACTGAATCGATCGCCGACCAGGCTGCGAGTTGCCTCAGTGTTGCTGCTTTCTTGAGGAGCGCGGGTGCGATGCGGAGCGCGTGTTCGACGTGGGCGGTTTCCATACCGACGACGATGTCCGCGCCCGCGAGGGCTGCCCTGTTGAGCCGTGTTGAGGAGAAGCCGTCGGCGTTAATGCCCTCTTCGGCGAGGAAGCGCAACGCCCGTGGATCCATGGGTGTTCCACGGTGAGCACGCGATCCCGCGCTGGCGAATTCGAGTTCCGGTGAGGGTGAATTGGCTGGTCGTGGGGCCTTTGTCTTCGCCTGGGCGGTGAGTTCATTGGCAAACGAACGCGCGACATATTCGGCCACGGGCGACCGGCATTGGTTGCCGGTGCAGACGAAGACGATCTTCATAGGCCTCTACCCTAGTCAGTCGTCCTTCCCGTCGCCCTTTTTAACTTCCTCGGTGTCGTCGTCGACGGTGTCCTCGGTGACGTTGTCATCATCGGCGTCGGCATTCGTCGCGTCCTCGGAGGTATTGCTCTCGTCGACATCCTGCTGCTCATCGACGTCGGCCTTAGCCTCGGATTTCTCCTGCTCAGAGTTACTCAAATCAGCTTTCTCTTCATCACCAGCGCTGGTCGTCGAACCCGCACTGGTCGCCGAAGATGCAGGAGTCGCAGTCACCGCCTTATGTTCGCTTCCCGACTCATACCTGGAGTAGGACCCCACGTACCGCCCTTCGTCGGACTTTTGCGGCACGGCCGTCAGAACAGTGCCGATGATCGGCGCGTGCACCGCCCGCAGTGATGCAAGCGTGCGGGTGACGTCGTCGTAGTTACGCTTCCCGTATCGAACAGCGACGATAACGGCATCGACAGTGGTAGCGACCAACGCACCGTCGGTGACGGACAGGATCGGCGGCGTATCCACGATCACCCAGTCGTAGCGCTCCCGTAGTTCGTCGAGAATGTGGCGGAATGCTTGACTGCCCAAAAGCTCGCCAGGGTTCGGGGGTGCCACACCTGCAGCAAGGACGTCCAGCCCTGCGATCTCGGTTTCCTGCAGAACATCGGCCACGTCGGCGTCGCCAGCCAGCGCCGTCGAGAGCCCCACGGAACTGTGGATGGCCCCACCAAAGTAGGTCGTCATCTTGGACCGCCGCATGTCCGCATCGACCAGGCACACGGTGTCGCCGTCAGCGGCCAGAGCCCCGGCGAGGTTTAGGCTGGTCATGGACTTACCGTCGGCGATCCGCGCACTCGTCACGGAAATCACGCGCGGCGGGTTGTCCACATTGACAAACCGCAGGTTAACGCGTAATTCGCGGAATGCCTCGGCCGGCCGGACGCGATCGTCGTTAAAGTCCAGTGGCTTGGTCCGCTGAGCTTCCGGAATGACCGGTACGCTCCCCAGCTTCGGCAGGCCCGTGCGCCGCTCAAGTTCCTCGCTCGACCGCACCGAGCGATCCAGGAAGAACCGCAGCGCAACAAGGATGCAGGCCACCAGGAACCCAAGTACACCACCGAGGATCAGGTTCATGGCCATTTTTGGCGACGACGGCTGCGTCGCTTTTTCGGGGTGATTGATCAACGAGATCCTGGGGGCCGTCGTGGACTGCTGGTTCGACGACGAGCGTGACCTCGAATTCCCGTTGTTGTCGTTGTTGTCGGTGCGCGCTTCGAGTTGCTCGGCCTGGTTGGAGAGAACCTTCACGGCATCCGACGCTATTTTTTGCGCCTGAGCAGCGTCGGTGTCCGTGGCGGAGATTTCCATGACCACGGTGTCTTGAACGACGGTCGCCTCGAGTTCCTTGGTGAGGTCCCGAGGCGTCATATCCAAGTTGAGGTCTTTGATGACCTGCTCGGCAAGAACGTCACCGCTGACGAGCTGCGCATAGGACTGCATCCTTTGCTCAGCGAACTGGGTGCTTTGGTAAGCGTCGGAATTAGATCCGTCGCTATCCACTGAGACGAAAACCGACGCTGTCGACGTGTATTTCGTCGGCATCAGCATGGAGACACCCCATGCGCCGGCGACACCCAGGACGATAAACAGTGCAAGGATCCAGGCGTTACGCCGGATTACTGCCCATATTCGTCGGACAATCTGAGTCCGATCTTCTTCGGGAGGCATAGCGACACCCGCGGGGTGTGGGTAGGCATCGACGTGGTCACTGTACTGCGGGTAAGTCATTTAGCTCTCACTTTGACGGGCTGAAGGGCGGTCACTCGGACGATTGGATGCTGAAAAAGGATGGGGTGGTGGCGATAGCTGGGTTGGCGTCGGCAATGGTGGACTTGCCACACCGCGCCCGGCACCACTGCCACCTGGCACATCGCGCTCTGCCACACGTTCGTTGCCTCGCTCCCCCGCCGCAACAATGAAGAACAACGGGATCAGTGGCGTGAGGTGGCGGAGTGCGGATCCGTAGTCTGGTTCGAAAAGCCCCTGCACAACGGCAAATGCGGCGATCAGGCACACTGCTCGGGCAACTAGCGGGGGGCGATGATCATTGCGCAGCCACTGCCGGACGGCGTAGAAGTAGCTCGCCCAAAAACTGGCGATCACTACGAAAATCACCAGGTAGTAGGGCGATAGTTTAGCTGCCAGGGTCACGGGGAACATCAACATGACCGTCGAGAGCACAACATTGACTATTCCCGCGATCGGTTCAGGGTTCTCGACAAAGCGGCCGATCAGCGACCCGGTGTCGGCTCCTCGGCCGGCATTAACCAAGGTGCGGTAGTGGTCCGCGGGGAAACCACGAGCCACGATGACTAATGACGCCACCAAGGAACAGACCAGCATCAGCAGAATAAAGCGACGGGTTGTGATCCACCGACGGGACAGCGCGGTGTTCGAGACGAAGAGTCGGAGCCCAATGAAAAAGACGGCGATGAGCACCCAATACGGGCGGAAATAATAGCCCAACGCAGCCATGACGACCGCGAGAACACAGTCCCACATCCACGCTGACTGCATCCCCATCGGCACGGCCGCCACGATGATGACCACAGCGCTGATAATGATTTCCTTGGTATAAACTCCCTGGTAGACGCCCACAAGGAGCGAGTAAAGAACGAGCGCGCCAACGCTAAAGGCGGTCACGCGGATTGGCCTCATTCGCCAGAGAACGACGGCTAATGCGCAGTGCGCAATAATGACGCCGAAGAAGCCGGCCAGCGTCGGTGAGTGCGCTAACCCGAGCGCGTGATACACCGACGTGATGGTGGCGAAAGATCCGTAGTCCTCGTATCTCACGAGGCCTGGTTTTGCCAGAAGATTCTGAATGACTTGGGCGTCGCGATCGAATTTCGGCGGTAATAAATGTGAATGCAAACCACTGATGGCCAAGGAGCACAGAAGCCCGAGGAACCAGAACACAATGATGTCCTCGGGCGAGAAAAACATGTGGGTTCCCCGAACGTGGCTTCGAGGCGTAGAGCTGCGACGGCCACTTATACCAGTGGAGGGAGCAGCCCGCATTCTCGTGTCCTTCGGTTATTAATGAGTATTTATTAGTGGATATTGTGCGTCTGATTCGTGCATGGGCACGGCTCGGGCTGGTATTTATGCTCGTGCTCGTACTCGTGCGGTGGTTCGGATCGTGGCGGATATGGGGGCAAACTGAATCAGTTACCTCGGTACGCGGTAATTAATAAGTTTTATTTACCTGAATACCGATGGTAATTCTACCCTTAGTTTCCCCCCCGCTTTCGAATAGCACTCATGGAGCGCATCCGCGAGAGTCGCCACGCTGTGATTATCCTGGACCTTTTCCCACGCATTCCGAAGAGACTCCGGCTCCTCAATCGCCCTGATAACTTTTCGAGCGGCGTCGTCAACTCCATTAAAACGCGCCTCAGCCGGACATTCCTGGAGAGCAGGGATGTCTTGGACCAGGACAGGCACGCCGATGTCGTTCATCTCAAGCACGGCCATGGGGTACCCATCCCACAGAGCTGTATGGAGGCCGACGTTCACCCTGGCCAAGCGCGAATATAGATCGTCTTTATCCAGCCAACCGGTGACGTGAACTCCGGCGCGCTGCAACGATGCGGTGAGGTCGGCATCCCCACCGCCAAGCCACTGGAACTCGACCTCAGGCCGCTCCCGATGCACCCGGCGCGCAATGGCGGCGAAGAGTTCGGGGCTGCGCTGGGGCGTGACGCGTCCGGAGATCGCCACCGTGGGGACTCCAGTGGGATTCCATGTCACTCCCGTCGGCATCGTAGCGTTAGGTATTACTACCTGCGGTATTCGACGGTTGAGCCGTCGAAGAACTTCCCCTTCCCACTGGCCACAGGGCGCGAAGACGGAGGTTACCCACGACAATGCCCATTCGGCGGAATAGAACACCGCGCGGTGTAGCGCCGAGATATCTTTCCGCGCGAAGGCCACACCGTGGGGTGTGTACACCGTGGGCGTGCGCCGTTTATTCCCACGCAAGCGAGCGAGGCGCACGTACGCGCCAGCGAAGCTGGAATGGGTGTGGATCACATCCGGGGCGACCTGATCGCGCACTCGTCGGACAGTCTCGATGGCTGCCCGATGCTGGTCCGGAAGGCGCCACGACTGGCTGAATAGTTCGGGGTTGAGTTCAGCTGGGGAGTTTGCGCGCCGGGCGGTGTAGAGCACCATGTGCTCGTGTTCGGGGGCGAGTGAGGCGTACATGTTGATGGCCGTGGCGACGCCTCCGGCGAAGCACTCTGTGACGTGGAGTATTTTCATGTTCTCTGGTTCGTGGGGGTCTCGTTACGGTCTGGGCAGGTTGCGGGGCTGCTCCCCGCGTTCATGGCGGTGCTGATCTCGGTGTTGATAGTTGCGGCCGCGCAATACGTGCTCACGTATGATCCTCGATATGTTCATCTTCCAGGATGCACCAGCACGCAGGGCCGAAAATGGGGTGCACGGCCTGCTCAATGTCGGTTTTCTTGCCGTCGTGATATTTCGGCTTTCTCAGGTTGCGGGGAAGCGCGTACCTCTCTTGGGGTCTGTGGTTAAGCAAATTAATCATGTCGTGACGGGCGCCGACCTGGCGTGGGAAGTGTCCGTCGGACCTGGTTTTATGTTGTACCACCCCACCGGCGTCGTGATGGGCCGTCGGGTCAAAGCCGGCACCAATCTGAAGGTGCAGTCCTCTGTCACTATCTCCGAGGCCCCGCGCGGGCAGGAGACCGTCCTAGGCAACAATGTCCGTTTAGGTGCAGGTTGTCGGATTATCAAGCCTCTTTCACTTGCCGACGATGTGTCTGTCGGAGCAAATGCTGTGGTGACAAAGTCGTGCGAGCACCCGGGTGCCGTGCTGGTGGGGATCCCCGCGCACGAATTACCTGCGCAATAGGTCCAGCAAGTAGGAGCCGTATCCGGATTTAACCAGCGCTTCTCCCCGCTCGCGGAGTTGATCATCGGTCAGATGGCCCATGCGCCACGACACTTCCTCCGGGCTGCCGATCTTCAGCCCCTGCCGCGATTCAATGGTGCGCACAAAATTCCCGGCATCCAGGAGTGAATCGTGCGTGCCTGTGTCCAGCCACGCTGTTCCCCGAGGAAGAACCTCGACAGTAAGTCGCCCCGCATCCAGATATCGCTGATTGATATCGCTGATCTCAAGCTCCCCACGGGCCGACGGAGCAAGGTCCTTAGCCATGTCCACGACGTCGTTGTCATAGAAGTAGAGGCCAGGGACGGCATAGTGAGATTTCGGGTGCGCTGGCTTTTCTTCAATCCCGAGGGCGCGGAATTGGGAGGTCGACGTATGCTGGTGGGGCGCATCACCCTGATGTTCAAATTCGACGACGCCATACGCGGTGGGATCTTTCACCCAGTAGGCGAAGATAACGCCGCCGTCGGGCGCGGTGTGCCGCCGAAGCTGGGTGCCCATGCCTGGTCCGTAGAAGATATTGTCCCCGAGGATGAGGCAGACGGGTTCGTTGCCGATGTGCTCTTCCCCAAGAACGAACGCTTGGGCAATTCCTGCTGGTGAGGGTTGCACCGCGTAGGAAATCGAGATACCGAAGGCGGATCCGTCGCCCAAGAGCCGGTGAAACGCGGTCGCGTCGTGAGGGGTGGTGATAACGAGGACGTCGGTAATACCCGCCAGGATAAGGGTGGACAGCGGGTAGTAGATCATGGGTTTGTCGTAGACGGGCGTGAGCTGCTTGCTCGTGCCCAACGTAATTGGATGTAGGCGGGTTCCGGTCCCACCCGCCAAAATGATGCCCTTCACGTGTACCAGCGTACCTAGCTTCCGTATGTAGGGTTATTGGATATTTCACCTATATTGCAGCACCCAGAACCGCATTGTGACTAACCTCACAAATAGGCGTCGATAATTTATAGAATTATTTTCATAGTGCCTACGAGCGCCCCCCGATAGCCCGCTAATCCGCTTCTAAAGATCGGCATTAACAGCACCAATTACATAGAACGCAATGTCGCAAAAAATAGCCCGCGACGTGCAGGTGGAGCAGCAGAATCGCTGTTTTCTCGTCGCTATATGGCCCCTATGTAAAGGGTTGGTTAACAACGGGACCAGAAACATGAAAAGTCAGCCAACAGGTCCTACTATATGGGCGTTATCAAATTGTTATGAGGATCAACCCACCGCTCCCCATTGCAAGTACCCCTGATTCCTACTCTCCCTATCGGCGGTGCCCATGAGCCTGTTACACATCACCGGCCTTCGTCTCGCGGAACGACCCACCCGCAACCGAGAACGCCACACTGACGAGCATTCCTCCAGCGCTGCGGTACAACACCCCACTAGCCCTGAGTTGCACGATGCGAACCGCCACGACATTCCAGCGTCCAGCACCGATGCTCTCATCGAGACCACTACTCCCCCCGAGCGGACATCGATTCGTTGTGCCCATGCATCACGAATCCGGACTTTTATCCTAGTCAGCGAGGCAATCGCTATCGTGTCACTAATCGTGGCCGCCGATTATCTGCCTATCACAGCTCGTAGTGCACGCACGTTCACCCTCGGGTCATATACGGGAACAGCCCCGATGTTCGTCCCTGGAACTATCCTTTTCGCGCTGTGGGTTATGGTCATGCGCATTATGCGCACGACAGATTCAGCGATTCTGGGGCAAGGTGCGTTGGAGTATTCCCGGATTGCACGGGCTACAACGTTCGCATTCGGCCTATTTGCCATCGTCTGCGAGTTGACCCAATACACGTCTGGATTCCGGTTCCTCGTATTCACCTACCCTGTCGACCTAGTGACGCTACTGCTCATCCGCTACGGATGGCGTCGGTTCTACTGCTGGCAGTTGGACAACAAGAGGCTCAGTCAACGGGCCATTTTTATCGGCGACCCCCATTCCATTTCAGAGGTGTACGGCACGCTCCGCCGGCAATTGGACACTAAGTTCGACATCGTCGGTTTCTGTAGCACGCAGGCGGATGCGCACAGCGAGGAACAGCTCGCGGAGCTCAAGCGCCGTTTCCCTGAGGCGGAAATTCACGATAACTGGCATCAAATCGATGTCATGGTGTCATTGCTTCAGGCTGATTCCGTGATCGTCACCGTCAGTAACCAAATTGGCATGGACGATATGCGCGAACTCATGTGGCGGCTGGATGGCCTTAATGTTGAGCTGCTGGTCGCCCCGGCGGTTGCCAATGTCACGGGCCGACGGGTCCAGATGCTGCTTATCGCCGGGGTGCCACTTCTAAAACTGGAACGCCCTCAGCATGCACGCACACACTGCGTGTCAAAAATCGTGTTTGATCGCGTGGTAGCTGCCCTTCTGCTGCTGATGGCTTCTCCCCTGCTGCTGGTCTGTGCGGTTGCTATCAAGCTCGACGACGGCGGCCCGGTTTTCTACACCGCGGAGAGGATGGGCAAGAAGAACAAGCCGTTCGGGATGATCAAGTTCCGCTCGATGGTGCAGAACACGGATCAAATGGTGGCCCAGCTGAAGGACCAGAGCGACGGCAACGACGTGCTGTTCAAGATGAAAAATGATCCGCGAGTGACGCGGGTGGGTTCGTTCTTACGTCGCTACAGTATCGACGAACTGCCGCAGCTATTTAACGTGCTGAAAGGCGACATGAGCCTGGTGGGGCCACGTCCCCCGCTGCGTCGCGAGGTCGAGCAGTACACCGGGCTGGTGGGCAACCGGATGCTGGTCCTCCCCGGAATGACTGGCCTGTGGCAAGTATCGGGGCGGTCCAACCTCTCGTGGGAAGAGTCAGTGTCGCTGGACCTCAACTACGTTGAGAACTGGAGCTTCATGGCGGACCTCATGATCCTGTGGAAGACGGGACGGGCCGTGCTCACCTCCGACGGGGCGTACTGAGTTCAGGTGAGGTGCGAGTGAGAATGTACCCCATCAGTTCCACGGGCCATAGCCGATTTCTCGACCAACCTAAGTTAAATAACGCAAAAGGTGTACCGATTTTGGGCGCTGAAAACAGCGTCTGCAAGACGATTGCTCCAGGTATCAGGTCAAATTTTAATTGGATCATCCGCGGAAACCTAAGAGTAGATAGGGTAGAACTTTGCTAAGAAGTATGTCTAAAACCTCCAGGTGGATTCTCTCTATTCCGGTTGCCATTTCGCTACCGCTCGTTAGCCCAGCTCCAGCTTTTTCGGCTGAGACAAAAAATGAACTGGGCATGTACACAGTGAAGTGCCAAGTAGTGAAGAACGGACCTGGAAACCCAAAAGTAGGATTGATTTACGGTAATCATCCTAAGAGTGCTAAAAAAGCTGAGAAAGATGCGGATTTATACACGAATAAATTCGGAAAAAATGCGCATAAAAGGCACTGTCAAACTCAGACTAGATATAAGAATTCTGGAGCTTTCACTGTAGACGGTGATCCGATTTAATATGTTGGGCGAGACTCTTCTTTTTACAACTTATTTCCTCGCTCGAGAGTCTGACCTTAAACGATTCCATCAACAGTATTTAAAAAGGATAGATAAGGCTCGAGAGATCACAGAGATACTCTATGTAACTGACGAAATTACACATGGAGGAAATGAAGTAATTCGCGAAATCATGATGCTAGATTTCCGTAGGGATATGCGAGACTTTGGCACTTACCCATTTAATGAAGATGAATGGGGTTTGTATAGCCTTTCGTGTGTGGCTAAAGACGTTGACGAGCCCGCCATGGAAGGAGCTTCTGTATCTAGGCTATGGCGTGATTTAGCTTTGGGCGAAGAGACGGTCCCTAGGGAATTTAACAGTCGTGTAAGAGCCGTTAATGTGTCGAGCGATGGCAGAGGGTTCCCTCTGGGATCCATTGGCTACTGATCATGATCCATGCATTTCAGCGGAATATCCATATGATAAATGCCGTCACCTCTTGATTCAGGCGCCAACGTGCAATACCGCCGATTAGACACCTCACTATATCCACCACCAAGCCCGCCGAGACTAGTCGCTGGCGTACTTGTCCGCTTGCCTTACTCCTGGTGTTAACTTTTCTCTTTGGCCGAAGTTGCTGATAGGTGAGCAGACGCACGTATCGAGCGTTTTAGGGGGCTTCCGCGCCATATCCACAGTTGTGGTTTTCACACACCGTTTTTCGCATTGATCGTCGCTAATCATGCGCTACGTCTTTTACCGTACCAGTGGGAGTTTTACAGGTTTAAAACTTTAAAGGCAACGTAAACCTGCACCCCTGTAACACTCAATAGTAAAGTGCCCCTGAGAGTTGAGGAACAGACCCAATCTAGGTGGATATCAGCAAATACACCTACCACGTGTCCTGGTCGGAAACTGACCAAAAACATGTCGCCACCGTCGCCGAGCTTCCGTCGCTGCCATGTCTAGGTCTAGATCCCGACCGCCACCCGAACACGCACCCCCAACGTCATCTTCCTCCTTGAGGTGTACCCCTACCGGACATGCGGGCGGAGGCTCCCCGCGCTTTATTCAGCCGAAAATGTTGTCCCCTTCATGGGGTTCCTCCACATTCTCCGGAGCCTCGCATACCGTCAGCGCAGCGCCAGTGGGGTCCGCCAGGATCGCGATCTGACCGAACTCGGTGTTTTGCGGCTGGACGATGATGTCCCCACCGTGTGCCTGCGCGTACTCGGCGGCGTCGACAATGTTCTCGACCCCGAAATACGTCGCCCACCGGGACCCCGACGCGTTCAACTCGGCTGCTCCTTGCTCCCCGGGGAACCACACCCCCGCGTATGCTCCTCCTTCGCTCACAGCAGTGATGACCGTGTGGGTACCCTCCCCGTGGCGCATAGTGTTCCACCGCGCCACCTGCGTGTAATACGTCGCGACGTCATCGATACTCACCCCGTCGGGGAGAATGGCCGCGAGCTCATGCCACACAGGCGTGCCCGGCTCCCCGCCAGCAATGAAAGGCTCCGACACCGAATGGATGAACCCTAATTGTGCGCCGACGATATCCGTCGCGGCCACCATCGGCCCCCGCGGCCCGTCGACGGGCTCACCGGCGGTTCCACCGTGTTCGCGAGATCGATCGGCTACCGCGCGAACGTCGTCGGTAAGAAAAGAAAGCATCCATCGGTTCGGTTGATGCTGGGCAGCGCTACCTGTGTCTGATGACACCGGGATGATGCCCGCGATGGGCATTCCCTGCTTGCGTGCGTAGTAGTAGCCGCTGCTGTCCGCGCTATCAATCTCCCAACCGAACAAGCCTCGGTAAAAGTCCGAGGAGCGCTCGAGGTCATAGGTGCGCAGTTCGTTCCAGAAGGGCATGCCTTCACTAGCGAAAAAGGCCGGCATTACATGTTCCTCCACTTTTCCGGGTCGAAATCGTCGTCGGCGGTGGCTTCATCGAAGTAGTCATCCTCGTCATCGGGGCCACCCACTTCTGCTCCTACAGAGCCGATAGTGACGACGTCACCGTGATGCAGCATGTGCCCCCTGTGGGTTTCAACCTGGCCGTTGACCTCGACGCGCCCCGCGGAAATCACTTCCTTTGCCTCACCACCGGTTTCAACGAGGCTAGCCAGTTTAATGAATTGACCGAGCTTAATTGACGAATCGCGAATAGCCGTCACCGGAAAAGAACTCATGCCGCTAGTGTATGCGAGCATGTACGTGTGGCGGAGACGGTGCCGCACTGGGGACCCCGGGAAAGGTGTGTTTAGTCCTTTTCTTTCTGCCACTGTTTCCGAGTCCGCTGCCCTATGGCTATTCCAAGTGCTACTGAGGTAACAGTTGCGATTATGCCGAAAACCATAACGCGGTTCCCGACGTTAAGCACACTGAGCAACAACCACTCAATAACCATCGCGCACACAGCGATAACTAGGGCTAAGAGCATTGCTCGAGTGATACGCCGCGCTGGAGGATGAGTGGACTTATTATTCATAAAATACACCCCACCTGACTCAGATTTAGTAACCAGCGAATTACTTTACGATATAACCAAATATCCCTATTCTTTCCATCGCCATTGTTTATTATATTTCCATATGAAGGTATAAAACAAACTAATCTTTTGTGGGTTGATAAACAGATCGCCGAACAGCACCGACAGAAGGAACCGCATGAGACGCTTCGAGTTTTCTAAGTAGCCTCTCCAAGATCACGAAGTCATCGTCAGTTAGTGCTTGAAAAAAATTCTCTCGCTCTCGACGGAGCTCAGGCTGTAGAGCACTCCACCATTCTTCCCCTACCGGAGTTAAGCTTACAAGCCTAGACCTCGCATCCTCCGGATTTGGACGCACCTGAACCCAGTTCTTCTCAATCAGACCCTTGATAGTCACCGCCATATTGCGGGGATCAACTGCGGTAACCATTGCCACCTGAGCCTGAGTCTTTTCTCCTTCGCTTAAGGCAGCTATAGCTGCGAACTGTGCGGTGGTGACACTACGCTTCGCGAGAAAAGCGTTCCAAGCCCGCTCGGCACGACGTCCAAGCGTTGCCAAAAGGAAACTAGCACCGTCCTGATACTTGACATTATCGCAATTAGTCATGTTTTATGACTATATGCACCAATCGAACATCACGCCACCAGCCGGACGCAACACAGTTAACCCCTTCGCCATCGTCCCCGATGCTGATAATTATATACATTTCGTAGAAGTGGTGTTCGGAGGTCAGGAATTATCACACGTTCGTACTCCTGATCGAGATGGGTCAATCATCCATGCAGGAGTGAATATAGGAAACTCCACCATCATGCTATTCGAACGTAAACCCGAATGGCCATTCACATCCTCCCTCTTACAAGTCTATGTGAAAAACCCCGCTACATGCCTCAACAAAGCCATCGAACACGATGCGCACATCGTAACCCCAATATCTGATTTCTATGGTGGATATAAAATCGCACGAATTCTCGATCCTTGGCACAATCTATGGTGGCTATATGAACCGACAGAACAACCCCTTCCGCAGGATAAGCGCCACAGTGATACCGACTGGCACCATCGTAAGCCAAGCGTTGTATACACCTCACTTATCAACACAATGCGCAACCTAACACCCCCTCGTTGACAGAAAAATTTTTCCTGAATATTTTTAAGCCCTCGCTTTTAAGAATGTATATAAAATCACCTCCATCTGCTAATTTTATTTTTAGTTACTATCACACCTCGAGAACGGCATTGATAGATACCACTCGATTTGCACCGTCGAGCAAATGATTGAGATAAGAGAAAATGAACATAACATAATAATTATTCAGCACTGGTACTATCTTTTGCCTATGAATAGGAACCCCGTCGATGTTAGATCATCGCTTATTAAACATTGATCGCTCAATGAAAGAAATTCTTATCTTTCAGTATATACGATCATAATACGGTCTTACTTATTCTTAAAATGAAATATTTTATCTTATATTATTAGGTGATAGTTCAGATTATTTGAGATAGAACTGCTGTTTTGAATTATAAAACAGTCGAAGCGGAGACTAGCTTCTTTCTGGCGTGAAGATGTCTTCAATTCGGCAGGAGAAAAATTCGGCCAGTTGAAAAGCTAGAGGCAAGGAAGGATCGTAGCGGCCTTTTTCGATGCTGATAACCGTCTGCCGCGAGACTCCCAGAGCCTCAGCTACCCTCTGCTGCGATAAACCGCGTTCGTCACGCAGTTCTTTAATTCGGTTTTCCACAGCTCAGCTTTCGCGCCACTTGCGGAGACGATAACTAATGCTGAAAGCGACTATTTGGAAAGCTCCAAGATAGATGGTCAGCATAGATCCAGAGACCGAGAAATCCCAGAAAGTTGATACGGTTCCGAGAACTCCCACCGAGACAAGACCAAGATGTAAGGTATCCTGTGCCGCATGTAAGTACCAATGGTTTTCAATTGATTTTTCAGGCTGGTCGATAGCGCCGTCGATGGTGCTCCGATCAACCATGAGAGCCCACGCAATCGTACTCATCGCGGCGGCAAGAACGACAAAGAAACAACCAGCGACAAGAATCCGATTGTCGGTAAATTGTGTCAAAGCAACCAAAACCCCAAATACAGTAGCAAGAACGCTACCCATTAAAATGGAGAGTGTGATCAGTAGTTTTTGACCTCCCCCAAACTTTGCCCGTCCGAATCGAGTGCGTACAAAATCCACGGTATCTCAACTCCCTGAAGTAAAGCATACTTGACATCTAGAAGGTATAAATAGTCCACTTCAATGTCAAGTTTGCTTGACACATAGTTCTGAGACACAAAATAACCAGACTGGTTAGCGCACTGCGGCAGCCCTAGAACGAAATCCCCGCGTCGTTACCTCGCCCATCAGTGCGGCACCTACCCTTAAAGATTGTTTCCGTTGGGCACGTGCAAGCACGTATTATCCCCTGAGGACATCTATTACTGCGTGAATTCGCCCCTCGAATAACCGCCCCCAGTTGTTAAAACATGAGGCCCGCGTCAATAAGTTGAACACATGGCCTTTGGGCACCTTATATGAAGGGCTATATGGCCGCTAGCCAGTAGGAACATCAAAGCCAGCAGTACCATGGAGGTCAATTCCTCTCTCAACATCGCGGCTGGCCCCGGGGCATCTTCAGTACCCACGAATGACTGCAGTGGGGTCGTCGTCACGCCGATGCAATGTTCATTGATCAATTCAAGGGGTGCCGGATTCGGCAACGACAGCTTATCGACGGAAACGATGGCTGGTAGGTGCGGATTCTATTACTACCGAGGCGACACATTCATATCTGACAGCTGCTAGAGGACGAAAAATTAGTCCTGAAGCTATCGGCATGTGAACCACTATTTTCCGCTTCCACCAAAGGGGGGCTGGCACCTGGTCGAGTGGCGTCGCTTATCACCGGCGGTCTGCCGATTTTCGTTGTAACAAGTAGAGAAGACTTTCGTCACGATGGAGCTTCGTTTAGATCATAACAACGAAGAGACTATGTCCCACTTCAGAATGTACGGAATGCAACTTGTCACCACTGATAAAGCATGGAAGTAGTGTCCCAGCCGCTCAGTTCTAGTAGATGCTTGCCATACCCGCGCCCACTTTCTACGAGGGGTATTTGTAATTGGTGATGTAGTCAGCGGACGCAAACAAAAATATAGCCCCGCAGGGTGACCTGCGGGGCTATACTCTTGAGTAGTATTCACTACTTACCCTGTGGTGCCGGAGCGTCCTGTGGTGCCGGGGCACTGTGGATTGCGTCAGGAATCAACTCGGCAGCCGGCTTGATGACCTCAGGGATGTGGTGGATATTCTGAACAAGAGCGTCAAACATGTTAGTTTCCTTTCTACGATACAACATTGTTGACGTATCACTGCCTACCCTTTGAATGGGTCAAAGGGCCGGGCCAGACCGTGCTGGACATGTCATGTCTCATCTCCAGCACGGTCTAGGTAACTCCGCCCTGCTTGTAAGTGGTTAGAAATGCTCTTTACTTCTCCTGAGAAAATGCGTGGTAGTAGCTAGCATTAATTTGGGGTTTGGCTGCGTTTGTCGCCCGAAGTCTTTCCTCTTTTAAAACACGCACGCACCACGGATGGACGAGGCCAACGTCATGATGCCACAAGCATGTGCCCCTATGAGTTTCAACCTGACGATTAACCTCGACGCGCCCTGCGGAAAAGACGTCCTTTGCCTGACCGGGGGGGTTCAACGAGGCTGGCTAACTTGATAAATTGACCAATTACGAATAGCCGTCACCGGAAAACTCATGTAGCCAGCTGCATACGAGCACATGAGTGTGGCGAGGATAGTACCGCACTGGCTTCCGGTACGAGTGTGGTTAGTCTTTTTCTTTTTGCCACCGTTTTCGAGTCCACTGCCCTATGACTGTTCCAATTGCTACACAGGTCATAGTCCCGATGATGGCAAAAACGGTGACACGGTTCTCGACGTTAAGCGCACTGATCAACCACCACTCAATGGCCATAACGCACACAGCGATAACCAAGTATAAGAACATTGCCCGGGCAATCCGCTGCGCGGGAGGGTGAGTGGATTGTTTGCTCATCATACTCATCCTTTCCATCTGTCTCTCATATGTGTGGCCAGGCCAGAAACCGAGTCGGGTGAAATTCTAGGCAGAGACGCCATCTAATACGCATGGTAGTCGAAAATCTTTTGTAAACTATACGAACTTATCAATGGGTAACCTATACTAGATTTGTGTGAGTTACTGACTACCACTAATCGGCTGCCGCCACGAAGGAACGCTGAGGGAGGAAGACCGTTGTGGAAAATCGTACGGGCGCTCAAAAATTGACGAGCGGTAATATACGTCGATTCATATTCGTTCTAGCCTTGGTCTGCCTTGTATTCGCGACTGTTTTTTCACAAGCCGGGTGGGTCCATGACAATTACGTTAAAATTGTGTATCCATCTATGGGCGTGGCATTAATTAGCCTCTTCGCATCAAAGGACAGGCTGAACCTTAAAAATGTAGCTATGGCACTTATTATTGTCGTCACCGTTATTGTGGCAGTTTCTTTTGCTGTTTGATTTGTGGTTCTAATGTACGCCCACGGCGTGTGATTGAGTTCGAACCCAGGATGCAGCTCACGCCAGGCATGGGCCGACCGCGCGTAAGCCTTTAACAGCGAAGACGAGTGGACCGCTCCCGATCTCACCCCCGTCGTGTTTTAGACCTATTTACCAGGAAAGTTCCTATAGCAGTGATGACGAGAAATATAATCGCTCCCACAACGGAATGATGCGCAAATCCAAGATAGAGCGATATAGCTACGCCACAAAGCAGAACAACAATGGCGTTTGGAGAAATCTTTACGCGCTTCATGTATTCCCTCCAATGGGGTGGCCTTTACCCACTTATAATAGCGAAGATTTCTGGATCAAAAACATAAAGCTCCGTACAAATGATGACACCGGGGTAAAATTGACGTGGCAGAGTTAGCCTTTAATCGTGTGATCTAGCAAAAATCACCGATCAACTTGGTAGATGAGAAAGCGGGTAAACAGAAGGCCGGTAAACAGCGGATCACATACGTCTAAACGCCGTCATGGGGCGGACTATTTATACCCCGCCCGTTTCCTTCTGGTGATTGATCTCCTTGGCTGCGTTGTTGGCGACTACAGCTGCCCAGCACAGCCCACTAATGACCACAACATAACCAAGCACTCCGCAAGTGACGGCCACGACACTCATTTCACCTCTGAAGAAAGAGGAAAAGAGAAGTGCTCCTGTAAGAATTAACGCGACGATTCCCGTTCTTTTGAGAATCGGTGCTGCTGCACGGTGTCCGGCATCCCAGCCTTGGTCAGATTTTTTCGTTTCCGCTGTTCTGATACCGATCGCCGAGTTTCTCGGAACCTTTCCCGAGACCGCGTTTCCGGGGAGGGTCAAACACAAAACGCTCACGATCACAAGACCGACCGAAGCGATTAGAGCTGCCACCACTTGCATTTTGTTCCTTTCGTCTTCTCACCCCACTTATCTTGCTTCGATTGCGGAGAACAACGACGCAGCTGTCGGCGAACCCAAATTCCTCACGAGCTTTCCATCGGAGATGACGACTGCCCTATCCGCCTGTGCTGCAATTTCTAGGTCGTGAGTAACCATGATCACCGTTGTACCCCGAGACGACAGGCGAGAAAGTTCATCGATCACCACGTTGGTGGACGATGAGTCGAGCGCGCCGGTGGGCTCATCAGCAAAAAGAACACGCGGTCTGATAAGAAGAGCTCGAACGATCGCCACGCGCTGCCGCTGACCACCTGAAAGCTGTGCTGGATAAAACTTTAGCTTGTCGCCGATCCCGAAACGCTCAAATTCTCTTCGGATGTCTCTCTTGGAGACTCGTTTCTTCGAGAACTTTAGACTTAACTCCACATTTTCCAGCGCGGTCATGGAGTCGATGAGGTTGTAATCCTGGAATATGAAGCTAGCATTGCGTCGGCGTGCACGACTTCGATCGTTCCTCGACATAGAGCCAAGGTCATTACCACAGAGTATTGATTTTCCGGAGTCGAACGTTTCTAGTCCAGACATGCAGTACAAAAACGTGGATTTTCCTGAACCCGACGGCCCAACTATCGATACAAATTCACCCTCCCCCGCGGAGAAATTAATCCCCTTGAGAATTTCATCATAATCCCGTCTGGTTATCTGGAATGATTTCTTGAGGTTTGAAACCTCTACAAGACTGCTCATTATGGGATCTACCTCGTTAATGTCGTGACGTTTAGTTCTGAAGAGCTTCGCATGGTCGGTACAATTATTGAAATCGACAAGAGTATGAAACTTGCGGTGAGTAAAAGAAACGTCTCGCTCCCGAACCAGACTGGCGACGCATGTGGAACAGGACCCGCAGCGAGTACCTTGCCCATAACAAACGCGTTAACCGCTAGGATGAGGAATGCTATGACAGTCGAAGATAAATAATAAATGAGCGATTCACAGACTGCTGCAACACGGATTGTTGAGGGCTGGGCTCCGAGGACCTCAAGAAGTGTAATGTCATGATTTCTCAGTCGGCTCGTCAAATATACAGAGACAATCGCGGACAACGCAGCAATAATCACTGGCAGGCCGAAAACTAAAATAATTTGGCCGGGGGGACTAACTTGTAAATCCTCCTCGCTTTGACCGAGGGCGACAGAAACATTCTTGGTTTGAGCGACCATGCCAAATACAGACCCAACAGAAGCAGCAGCAACAACCAACGGAGTAATCACCGACGTTGAGACAATCGATCGTCGGCACGCGGATGTCTTAGCGATAAACCATGAATCGGACTTCGTAAAAGAAAACAAAGCGCCGACAAGTCTCACAACAGGACGAACCAATGCTTTATCAGAGATGCCATATGCCAACAGTAAGCCGAGGGCCGCTCCCCAATATGCGGAGATCAGGCCACTTAAAGTATCTGGCTTGGTGACCGGTGAGGTGTTAGCGATTGCTATATAGCCGGTAGCTATACCAGCTACGATCGCTATCGAAAGGAATAAACGTAGGTACCCAGTTTTGCCTCGTTGCTCGGGAGTTTCTGCAACAGCTTGGACGGGATCGATCTTAGACATGGCTGCCGATCCAAAGAGTGTTGCCAAAAAGACAACTCCGAAAGAGCTTAAGGGGCCAGAGACGAGGGCACCGATGCTGATCGAATTCGACTCTAGCCCCGGTGTCAGTAAGAAACCGGTCCGCTTCACCAGATCAGTGAAGGCAGGCCACGAAATATAACCGAGAAGTGCGCCTAGCAGTGATCCGACTAGTGATGATAGAGAAGCCAACAGCACATAACGCCACCGGGCCTGACGCGGTGACGCTCCGATAACCTGCCACAACGCCACTCGCCGGGAATCTTGACGAATAGCTAGTCTTACCACGCTGGGTGAAGTGTCCCAGGTTTTGTTCCGTTTGAGTAGATGGGAAAATCTGGAATATGCCAAGAAAATTTGACCAGGATGCGAAGGATCGTGTGGTCCGTCTTGTAGAGGACCGCATCTTGGCGGAAAATATGTCGATGCAAGCCGCGTGCCAGGCAGTAGCCCCAAAGCTGGGGGTGTCATGGCACACAGCCCGTCAATGGACCCAACAGGCCCGCCGTGCGGGAAACATCCCAGAACCCGTGCCTGAAGATCTGGCCGCCGAAAACGCGAGGCTTCGCCGTGAAAATCAAGAGCTACGCGACACCAATGAACTTTTAAAGGCTGCCTCAGCTTTTTTCGCGTCGGAACTCGACCCAAAACGTCGGAAATGATCCGGTTCATCGATGAATACCGGAATCGTTTCTCTGTCGAGTTCATCTGTAAGACGTTGAAGAAAAACCGCGCTGGTGGGTTCATCACCTCGCGTGGGTATCGTCAGTCCAAGGCCCGTGGGGTAAGTGCTCGCCGCCTTCGTGATGCTGTGCTGGTTGAACGCATTAGTGCTATCCATCGGGATAATTACGGCATCTACGGTGTGCGGAAAATGTGGCATGCTCTTCATCGTGACGGAATCGATATCGGTCGTGAACAAACCGCGCGGCTGATGCGTCTAGCCGGTGTATCAGGCAAAGGCAAAGGCCGCTCGCCTATGACCACTCGCACACCTCAAAGGCCGGATTTACGCCCGGACTTGGTGGAGCGAGAATTCAAAGCCGAAGGCCCGAACAAGCTGTGGGTGGCTGATATTACCTACGTGCGCACGAAGAAAGGCTTTGTGTATGCCGCGTTTGTCACCGATGTTTACTCCCGACGGATCGTTGGGTGGGCGTTATCAGATTCCATGCGCACCGAAGCGTTGCCGCTGCAAGCTCTCAACCAGGCGATCGCGTCTGCTGAGGAAACAACAGGTCTCATTCATCATTCGGATCACGGCTCGCAGTATGTCAGCGTTGTCTACAACGAGCGTCTTGCCCAGCACGGGATTGCCGCTTCCACCGGAACTGTCGGGGATTCCTATGACAATGCTCTGGCGGAAAACGTTAATGGTTCCTACAAAAACGAGCTGATCCATACTCGCAGGTGGGATGAGGTTGTCGAGGTGGAAATCGCGACGTTTGAGTGGGTGTCATGGTGGAACGAGACGAGGCTTCACCAAAGCTTGGGATACCGAACCCCGGTCGAAGTGGAAACCGAATTTTGGGACCAGCACCCGCCGCAAGCAATAATAGAAATCAAGGCAAATGCCTAGGAACAAAACCCGGGGCACTTCAGGGCGCACACAAGATGACCGACATACACGTTAAGGCAATCTGCAAACCACCTATTGCAGCGAACTGTTCCCCAGCGTCAGTCCCTGAAGCTTGAGCACCAACAATCGTCAAACCTAATGACAGCGTGAGCATCCACGAGGACACCGCAGTCACAATGAGGATTGACACCGCCATCGGGTGCAGATCTCTCAGCTCTTTTAGTACAGTGGACGCCTTCTACATATCCCGAACAATAGAAACACGATAACTACTACGTAAACTAATATCATGGATTAACTCAGATATCCTGGGCGCATGAAATGCCCAAAATGTACCCCCGCCTTTTGCAACTTAAGCCGCCTTTTCGCCCCTTGTTCCTCGTATAACTTCCAAAGTCGGGAAGCGAAAGAAAAGTGAGGACCGACCCTGGGCTACCTTTTGGTCAGCGGAACCGGTCTTGTTGATGTCAAGATACCTGACATAGTGAAGGCGATCACAAGCCCGTGATCGTCTTCCAGAGCATATTCCAGTTGACACGCCCTCCCCACCCGCGTAGTCGTAAATGACATGTCAATTACAGCACCATTCATTATTAACGACGAAGCCCTCAACGTCCTCTTCCGCGACGCCCACACCACCAGCGCATTTGAGGACACCAGCATCGACCCCGAGGTCATCAAATCCGTACGCGACCTCGTCAAATGGGGCCCGACTTCCATGAACAGCCAACCACTGCGTATCATCGAGGTCCCCAAGGACAAGCGCTCCCGCCTCGTCCGCCACATGATGGGCAGCAACCAAGCCAAGACCGAAAAGGCGCCCCTCGCGTTCATCATGGCTGCAGACACGAACTTCCATAACAATCTGCCACAGCAGTTCCCCGCCGGTGGCAACGGCCCCCGCGACATGTATGAAAACAACAAAGAAGCACGCACCGCCGTCGCTCTTCAGTCCGCAAACTTGCAGGCGGCTTACTTCATCTTGGGCCTCCGCGCTGTCGGACTAGGCGTCGGCCCGATGGGCGGTTTCGACGCCGATGCCGTCACACAAGAATTTCTTCGCGACGGCGAACAAGCCATCATGGTCATCATCGCCGGAGTCCCGGCAGACACCGACTCGCACCACCCGCGCGGACCACGGATGGACGACGCCGACGTCTTCCGCATCGCCGACTAACCACTACCGATTATCCACTGCCGACTAGCCACCGCCGGGTCCCAGCTGCCGCGGCCCGGCTACACCCACATCAGCAGCTACGCCCGCATCGGCACGTCCGTCGGCATGATAGCGGCCGGCAAACTGGACTCGCCCATGAGCTGGCGATCCACCGCGGCAGCTGCCGAGCGGCCTTCCGAAATCCCCCACACGATGAGGGACTGCCCTCGGCCTGCGTCGCCAGCAACAAACACCGGCGCCCGGAACCCAGCCGTGAGTGGCACCTCCGCGCGGAAGTTCTCGTCGCGAACAATCCGGCCGCGGCCGTCGATCTCCAGGCCCAACTCGTCGACAATCCCGGCGCGATCCACAGAAGCGAAGCCCATCGCGAGCAGCACCAGATCCGCGTCGATCTCGAAATCGGAACCCTCAATGGGGATCGTGCCCTCCGGGGTGCGGTCCACCAGGGTGCCCTTCAGCCCCGTGATCTTTCCGTCGGTGCCGATAAACTCCACCGTGTTCGTTTTCCACTGGCGGTTGCCCAGCGGGTGCCCTTTCACGCGGGCGTCCAGGCCGAGCTTTTCCACGAGCTCCTTTTCTTCCTCGCCGGAGACCTCATACTCGCCCTCTTCGTGGGCCGTTGCGACGCGAAGCTTGCGGGGGAAGGTTGGCCACGGCGTCGACGCCGCCCGTGTCCGCGGCGGCTTCGGGCCGATATCGAACTGCACGACGCTCTTCGCGCCCTGACGCAGCGCCGTCCCGAAGCAGTCCGTGCCCGTGTCGCCACCACCGACGATGACGACGTTCTTTCCGCGCGCGTCGATCGTCGATACTTCTCTGTCCCCTTCCTGGACCTTGTTGGCCTCCGGGAGGTACTCCATCGCCTGGTAGACGCCCTCTAAGTCGCGGCCCTCAATGGGCAGGTCGCGGCCAATGGTCGAACCGATCGCCAACACCACGGCGTCGAAGCCTTGGAGGTCACTCACGGACGGGGAAATGTTAGTGCGGAACTGGGTTCCCTCCGCCACCATCTGTTCCAGGCGGCGGTTGACCCACTTCTTCTCCATCTTGTACTCGGGCACCCCGTAGCGCATCAGACCACCCAGGCGGTCGTGGCGCTCGAACACGGTGACGTCGTGGCCGGCGCGGGTGAGCTGCTGGGCGGCCGCCAACCCGGCAGGGCCGGAGCCCACCACGGCGACCGACTGGCCCGTCGAAAATGACGGGCGAATGGGCTTCACAAAGTCATGCTCAAAGCCATATTCGACGATTTCCAGCTCGACGTTCTTGATCGTGACGGGATCATCGTTGATGCCCAGAACACACGCCCCTTCACACGGCGCGGGGCACAAACGGCCCGTGAACTCCGGGAAGTTGTTGGTCGCGTGAAGGCGGTCAAAGGCCTCACGCCACCGGCCCAAACGAACCAAGTCGTTCCACTCCGGGATGATGTTCCCCAGTGGGCAACCGTCGTGGCAGAACGGGATCCCGCAATCCATGCACCGCGTCGCCTGCTGGCGCAGATCCGTTAGGTCTTGTTTTTCGTACACCTCATGCCAGTCCAACAGCCGAAGCGGAACCGGCCGGTGGGCTTTGTCATGACGGGAATACTTTTGAAATCCATGTGGGTCAGCCATCAGTGCACAGCCTCCATAATCGCTTCGGCAGTTGCTGCCTCATCTCGTCCTTGAGCCTGACAACTCTCCATAATCGTGAGCACGCGGCGGTAATCCCGCGGCATCACCTTCAGAAATGTTCCGACTGGGGTCGTCGAACCAGTCCACTCCCGATAACTTGCAACAGTCTGATCCAGCCAGGCCACATCCTCCGCGGTGGGTTCCTCAATATCAGACAACGCCGTATCGATACGGTCACGGATACCGCCTTGACCAGCGGGGATACCATCGTCGGGAAGGAAAGCAATGCCACCCGACATACCGGCGCCAAAGTTGCGGCCCACATGACCGAGGACAACCACACGGCCACCCGTCATGTACTCGCACCCATGGTTACCGATCCCCTCAACGACGGCGGTCGCGCCCGAATTACGAACACAGAACCGCTCGCCCACCGTGCCACGGACGAACAGCTCGCCCGAGGTCGCACCATAACCGATGACATTGCCAGCGATGATGTCGCCCGACACGTCACGGCCGGCTTTTTCCACGGCCGAGACATAGTGCGGATCGGGGCGCACGACAATGCGTCCACCCGACAATCCTTTACCGACGTAGTCGTTGGCGTCGCCGGTCAAGGCCAGAGTGACACCGTGGGGCAAGAACGCCCCGAAGGAGTTACCGGCCGATCCTTCAAATTCCACGGTCAATGCGCCTTCACGCAGGCCGTCGGCGCCACCGACGCGGGAAATTTCCGAGCCGACCATGGCGCCCACGGAACGGTCCACATTGGAAATCCGGTACGACAGCTCAAGAGGCTCGCACTCGCCCTTCGCGTCGATGACCTCGCGCGCATCGCGAATGATTTGGTTATCCAACGCCTTGTCCAGCGAGTGGTCCTGCGTCTTCGTGCAGTGCTTGTCCTGGTACATGAACGGGCTATCGGGCTGCTCGAAAATCGACGAGAGGTCGAGCTTCGCCGCATCCGGGTGCTTATCTGCCACTTCACGGTTGACGCCCAGGATCTCGGAGTGGCCGACCATCTCGTCGATCGTGCGGAAACCGAGTTCCGCCATGTACTCGCGAATTTCCTCCGCAATGAACTGGAAGAAGTTCACCACGTACTCGGCGCGGCCGCTGAACTTCGCCCGCAGGTCCGGGTTCTGCGTCGCCACACCCACGGGGCAGGTGTCCAAGTGGCACACACGCATCATGATGCAGCCCTCAACCACCAGAGGAGCCGTCGCAAAACCAAACTCTTCCGCGCCCAGCAGGGCAGCAATGACGACGTCACGGCCGGTTTTCAGCTGGCCATCACACTGCACCGTGATCCGGTCACGGAGACCATTCATCAGCAACGTCTGCTGCGTCTCCGCCAAGCCCAGCTCCCACGGAGCACCCGCGTGTTTCAAGGACCCGAGAGGGGAAGCACCGGTGCCACCGTCGTGGCCGGAAATCAGCACTACATCCGCGTGCGCCTTGGACACACCCGCGGCAACCGTGCCAACGCCCTGCTCCGACACCAACTTCACGTGGATCCGCGCATCCGGATTAGCGCACTTCAGGTCGTGAATGAGCTGAGCGAGGTCCTCGATCGAGTAAATATCGTGGTGCGGCGGTGGCGAAATCAACCCGACGCCGGGAGTGGTAATGCGCACTTCCGCAATCCACGGGTACACCTTGTGCGGGGGCAGCTGACCGCCCTCGCCAGGCTTCGCGCCTTGGGCCATCTTGATCTGGATGTCCGTGCAGTTGTTCAGATAGTGGCTGGTCACACCGAACCGGCCCGACGCCACCTGCTTGATGGCGGAGCGGCGCCAATCGCCATTCGGGTCCTTCGTGAAGCGGTCGGAATCCTCGCCACCTTCGCCGGAGTTAGACATGCCGCCCAGGCGGTTCATAGCGATGGCTAAGGTCTGGTGGGCCTCCGCGGAAATCGAGCCATACGACATCGCACCCGTCGAAAAGCGCTTCACAATCGCGCTCACGGGCTCAACTTCGTCAATATCCACCGGCGGACGGTTGGGGTTGAACTTAAACAACCCGCGGATCGTGGCCAACCGTTTGGACTGATTATTAACCTTCTCGGTATACCGCTTAAAGACCTCATAGCGGCCCGTGCGCGTGGCGTGCTGGAGGGTGAAAATCGTCTCCGGGTTGAATAGGTGGTATTCACCCTCACGACGCCACTTGTACTCGCCGCCCAGTTCCAGCTCGCGGTGTGCCTGCTCCTCAGGGCGGGGCAAGAACGCCTCGCGGTGGCGGTCCCCAACAGCCTCGGCAATAGCCTCCAAACCAACGCCGCCGATCGGGGCAAAACTACCCGTGAAGTACTCATCCAAGAACTCTTGATTCAAGCCCACGACGTCGGCTAGCTGCGCTCCGCGATACGACGCCACCGCAGCAATGCCCATCTTCGACATCACCTTCAGCAGGCCCTTGACCGCCGCTTTCGTGTAGTTATTAAACGCGGTCTCGAGGTCCATATCGCCCAAGGAGCCCTGTTTACGCAGCTCATCGATTGTTTCAAAGCCCATGTAGGGGTTGATGGCGTCGGCGCCAAAGGTGATCAGCATGGCGATATCGTGGACCTCGCGCACATCGCCGGCCTCCACAATCAAGGAGGCGCGGGTACGTGTCCGCTCACGCACTAAGTGCTGGTGGACAGCGGAGGTCAACAACAGCGACGGAATAGGCGCAAAGCGCTCATCCGACTCGCGGTCGCTCAGCACTATCAGCGTTTTCCCGTCGGCAATGGCATCCGACACCTCACGACGGATGCGTCGCAAAGCCTCCTGTATGCCACGGCCACCATGAGCCACGGCATACAACCCGGAAATAATCGCGACGTCGAACTGCGGGAACTCTCCACCATCATTGGCGTGAATTAGCCGCGCTAAATCACGGTTACGCAAAATGGGGTCGTCGAGGTGGATGAGCTTCGCGGCATCAGCATCCGGGTGCATGATGTCCCGCTGGGCACCCAAGTGAGTGAACAGCGAAGTCATGAGTTTCTCACGAATGGAGTCCAGTGGCGGGTTCGTGACCTGCGCAAACCGCTGCTTGAAAAAGTCGAATAGGTACGACGGGTGATCGGACAGCGCCGCGATCGGCGTATCGGTACCCATCGAACCAATGGCCTCTGCACCATTAAGCGCCATGGGCTTGACGATGATGTCCACGATTTCCTGGGTGAAACCGAACACACGCTGGCGCAACACGGCCCGGTGGTGAGGCATCCAGTGGTAATCCGCGTCCGGAAGATCCTCCTTGCGCACAAGGTTGTGCGATACCCACTCGCCATAGGGCGCCTGGGAGGCAAGATCAGTTTTGATCTCCTCATCTGGGACGACGCGACCCTGAGAGGTGTCCACCAAGAACATCTCGCCCGGCTTCACGCGGGTGCGTTCCGCCACGTGCTCTGGGTCGATGGGCAAAACACCTGCCTCAGACGCGCCCACGACCAGGCCGTCGTCGGTAATCCAAATACGGCCAGGTCGCAGACCATTGCGATCCAGAACAGCGCCGATGACAGTGCCGTCAGTGAAGACGACGTCGGCGGGGCCGTCCCACGGTTCCATCAGGCACGAGTTGTACTCATAAAAGGCGCGGACGTCGTCGGATAAATCGGCATTGTGTTCCCAGGCCTCCGGGATCATCATGAGCACCGCGTGGGGCAGCGAACGCCCACCGAGGTGCAGAAGCTCCAAGGCTTCGTCGAACCGGGCCGTGTCCGAACCGCCGGGATCACAGATCGGGAGTACCCGGTCTATCGGGCCCAGCACTTCAGAATCAACTACCGCTTCACGGGCTCGCATCCAGTTCTCGTTACCGCGCACCGTATTGATTTCGCCATTATGGGCAACCATGCGGTAGGGGTGGGCCAATGGCCAGGATGGGAACGTGTTTGTCGAAAAACGGGAGTGAACCACAGCAATGGCTGATTCCACCTGGGGATCCTGCAAGTCAAGGTAGAATTCCCGCAACTGCGGGGTGGTCAGCATACCTTTGTACACAACGGTCCGGGCGGACAACGAGGGGAAATACACAGTGTCCTCGCCCGACCCGGCACCAGCACCCTTGCTACCCAGTTCGCGTTCGGCGCGCTTGCGCACAAACCACACGGCGCGGTCCAGGTCAATGCCCTCGAGGGGAGCGCCGTCATCCTTGGTTCCCGAAATAAAGACCTGGTGGAAGAGCGGCATCGCATCCCTGGCCATGGCGCCGATTGAGGAATCGTCGACGGGGCAATCACGCCAACCGATGAGCGTCAGACCTTCTTCTTTAATGATGTCTTCGACGTAGCGCACTGCGTCGAGCGCCGCCATGCGGGCAGCGGGCAGCATGGCGATGCCGGTCGCGTATTGGCCAGCGGGTGGGAGTTCAATATCCTGCTTGGCCATTTCACGGCGGTAAAAAGCGTCTGGAATCTGAATCAAAATCCCGGCACCGTCGCCGGTGTTTTTCTCCGCACCTGCAGCACCACGATGCTCGAGGTTAACAAGTGCTTGAATTCCTTTGTCAACAATGTGGCGGCTTTTGTCACCGTGCATATTCGCAACAAACGCGACGCCACAAGCGTCATGCTCAAAGGATGGGTCGTAAAGACCCTGGCGTGAGGGAACAGTCGTCATCTGGTCGCCTTTTCGTTCACATGGCTGTAACGAGCCTGGTTAGCCGTGGTCTGTCGGTGAGATCTACCACGTGCGGGGTTGTGCACAGTGAATAGGATCAATGGATCTCGCACGGGGTCAACCGTGACGAGATCGGGCCCACCGCTAAAACGACGTGGGCATTCTGGTTTATTTCAGGGGTAAATTGGTACTTTATCGCAGGAGACTCACATGGGTGGTGAACTCCACGTTCTGCCCTACTACCTCTACATCATGAATGTTTCAGCAATGTTTCCTAAAGGTTTCATGGATGTAGTGGTTATGTCAGCTGTTATCGGGCTTAACAAGCGGGAAGGCCAGCGACTGGCGGATCGTCGACCCCGTAATCAACATGACGATACGATCCACGCCAATTCCCAGGCCACCGGTCGGGGGCATGCCAAATTCCAAAGCACGAAGGAATTCCTCATCCAACTCCATAGCTTCGGGATCCCCGCCGGCGGCAAGAAGCGATTGCTCCTCTAACCGCTGACGCTGATCAATAGGATCGGTCAGCTCCGAGTACGCGGTACCCAGTTCGACGCCCCACGCCACGAGGTCCCAGCGTTCCGTCAACCCCGGCTTACTGCGGTGCCGACGCGTCAACGGGGAGACGGACACCGGGAAGTCCTTATAAAACGTGGGGAACTTCGTCCGCGACTCCACGAATTCGTCGTAGAGCTCTTCGATAATGGTGCCGTCGTCCGCATCTGGGCGCAGTGGCATGCCTGCCCGTTCCATCAGGGCATCTAATTCTTCGCGTGGCGTATCCACCGAAATAACCGGGCCGTCCCAGATTCCGTCCGCCCGCGCGCCCTCGGTAATAGCATCGAGCACGGATTTCACGGGCCACTCGCCGGAAATGTCGACCATGCTGCCGTCGGGTGCCGTCACGACGGGCTTCCCATGCACCGCAGTCGCCGCGTTCACAATGAGCTCATGGGTCAGGGTCATCATCGTTTCGTAGTCACCGTGGGCGTCGTACGCTTCCAATGATGTGAACTCCGGGTTGTGCGTGGCATCGACGCCTTCGTTGCGGAACTCGCGGCCCAGCTCAAAGACACGATTGACTCCGCCACACATGAGCCGCTTCAAGAAAAGCTCGGGGGCGATACGCAGATACAAGTTCATGTTGTACGCGTTGATGTGCGTAATAAACGGCCGTGCATTCGCGCCACCATGAATAGGTTGCAAAATGGGAGTTTCCGCCTCCAAATACCCCGAACTGTGCAGGTCGCACCGCATCGAGTGCAGCACCGCGGACCTCGCCGTCAACGCCCGGCGCGACTCAGCATTCACGGTCAGGTCGATGTGCCGGGACCGCACCCGCGCTTCAGGGTCGGTGAGCCCATCAGTTTTGTTGGGCAACGGGTGCAGGGATTTCGCTTCAAACCGGATACGGTCGGCCAGAAGCGACGGCTCGTCCTTCCGCGAGACACCCTTTTCGCCCTCAACGCGGATAATGTCGGCAAGGTCAAGATCCTTGCGCCAGGCCTCATAATCGCTGCACCGAGCTTGTTCGACGATTACCTGTGTGTCGCCCGACCAGTCATGGAGCTGGAGAAACATGACGCCACCGAAGTCGCGCCGGGCGATAATACGGCCGGAAATGGAGGCGGCAACACCATCATCCATGCCGGCAATCTGCGCACAAGTATGCGTCGGCCGGATGGCAGTGGGCCACGGGCTCACCCCTTCATCGCGCAAACGCTGTGCTTTTTCCAGGCGCACTTTGACTTGTTCCGAGCGACGGTGGTGCACTGCGCGCCCGGCGCGGGCCTCCTCCATGAGGCGGGGTGCGAGCTCGAGTGCTTCGGCGGCGCCTTCTCGTTTCACGGATCCGACGGGGGTCAGTGGGGGTTTACGACGCGACAGGGGCGCGGGCACGAACCCTTCAACGATGCCGGACACCAGTCCGACGCGGGCGATGGCGCGGTTATCTTTGAAGCAGATGTACCGGGGTGCCCAGGTGGGGTTGTATTTTTCGTTGGATCGGTAGAGCGCTTCCATCTGCCACCATCGCGACAGGAAGACCAGGAGGCTCCTCCACAGGCGCATGACGGGGCCGGTGCCGAGTTCGTGGGCCGTCGCAAAGACCTGGCGGAACATGGCGAAGTTCAGCGAGATTCGTGTGACTCCGACGTTTAATCCGGCGTTGCAGAGCTCCGACACCATGATTTCCACGGTGCCATTGGGTGAGTCGGGTGACCGACGCATGAGGTCCAGCGACACTCCGGTGCGCCCCCACGGGGAGAAGGAGAGTTCGCCGACGCGTCGGGCCACGCCGGTTGGTGAATGGTGGGCGTCTTGGATGGCTTCGACCAGGAGGTTATTGGAATCGGCCGGATCCCCCAGGCGCGAGAGTGCCATAGAGAAGCCGCGCTCGTTGTTGGTGTCGCGCCATGCGTCGGCATCGCGCTGGACGCTGGCCATCTCTTCATCGGTAAGTTCACCGTGGCGACGGATCCGCACGGTCACGCCTGCTCGCCGAGCCCGGGCGACGGCCTGACGCACTGCCTTAAATTCGGGTTGACTCAGTGAAAAGCTATCGGTGTAGATGATGGCTTCGTCGCCCAATCGGAGGGTTTGTAGTCCGTGGGATGAATAACAGTGTGCGCCCCGATCGGATGCCCCCATCACCGCCGGGGTCCACCCGTACATCACCGCCTGGTGCAGCCACGCGTCCACGGCTTGATCCCAGGCAGCGGGGTTGCCGATGGGATCTCCCGACGCAATACATACACCCAGTTCGACGCGGTACGTGACCGCTGCCCGCCCGTCGGGAGAATAAATGACCGATTTGTCGCGGCGCGTCGCGAAGTATGCCAGGGAATCGTCCTCTCCCCACCGGGCGATCATGGCGCGAATGGCTGTCTCGTCGTCGGGAGTAAGTGCATTATTGTCGCGCTGGCTGCGGAAAAGGGTCCACACGGACAGGAGGAACACGATCGCGCTGGCCAGGGTGATGACAAATGACACGATCCATTCCGGGTGGCCCCCGAAGAACTTTTGATCGACCAACGAGAAGGCAAAGGACTTGTTGAGAACCCATTGCAAACGATTACCGCGGGACAGAGTGTGCGGGAAAAGTTCGACGAGTAACCAACCACTGGCGGTGACCAGGCCTTCCCCGATGACATAGACCGCGAGGGCTTTTCTGATGGCCGCGTGCCGTGTCCGCGCCGGGAAGGCGGAGCGAGTAGCCAGAAGGCCGATCAACATGACTGCCTGGACGATGAATCCCACGTTGAGCTCAACCGTCGTGACCGTGCTGCCGGTGTCGTAGCCGTTGACCCCCAGCACGAAGAGCAGGATGTTCTCGATGTTCAGGATCACGAGGAGAATTACGCTGACCCACCAGGCCAGGCGTTTGCGGGCGAGAATCGCTCCTGCCAGCAGGCCCAGGGCAAGGGCCCATGATATTGACACCTCTGGCATGGGGAGGATCACGTAGTCGAAGAATTCCCGGATGCTCTGCAGCTGATGCCGGACCGGCCTGACCGCGCTGAACAGAAGCGCGATGAAGGAATACACAGCGAGCAAGGTACCAAAAAACGGCGGGAATCTTTTGATAAACGTGGCGAACACAGTCTTATCTTGCACCCGCCCTGAACCTGTAGCCATAGAATTGTCCCCTAATACCCTGTGATTTCCTTGTGAGACTACCAGTCGTTGGCGCGTACCTATGATTGGTCAGTGAAACTGCGTTTATTGCCGACGACCGAGTTCCTGGAAGTCGACCTTCCCATTGGCAGTAAAGGGGACGCCTTCCCTGTCGAGTAGCTGTTGTTTGAGGACGAGCCCGCGAGCCCCTCCCATGTACCCGCCGAGAGAACCCCCAGTTGCGACGACCCGGTGGCAGGGAATGAAGAGCTGAATGGGGTTTGTTCTGCATACTGATCCGACTGCGCGCGCTGCTCGCGGCCGGCCAGCGGCTTCTGCCAACTCACCGTATGTGAGCACGTCACCGGGCGAAATCTGGGCCATCTCTTCGCGCACGGACTTCGTGAACTCGGTGGAATCATCCTCGACGTCGAGCGGGAGGGTAAAAGCCTTCCCTGTTCCGCTGAAGTACTCGTCGAGCTCCTCACCGATCTGTGTAAAAAGGCGACGTTGGGCTTCACTCATGTCCGACGTGGCAGCGGAATCAGTGACGTCGGGACCAGTGACATCGGGATCTGTGGTTCCCGGATGCATGATGTAGTGCGCTGCCACGATGGCGTGGTCATTGATGGTGACGTCGATATCGCCGAATGGTGTGGGGAAACGTTGTGTCCGATAGTCCCGGTCGGCCGGGTCTTCGCGACGTCCAGTGGGGCCGTCGCTGTATTCGGCAGGCGTGGATGTGCTCCGGTGGTTCATGGGGACAACGATAGCGGGTATTAAAAAACCGGGTTACCAGCGCGTCTGCGCTCATAACCCGGCTCTGAAATCGGTTAGGACCTCAAAGGGTAAGTCCCCGACTTACTTGTCTTTGTTGAGGAACTCGGAGGCCTTGTCTTTCAGGTCCTCGATGCCCTGCTTGATCTTGGACTCGGCCTGATCGCCTTTGCCTTCAGCCTTGAGGTCTTTGTTGTCAGTAACGTCACCGGCAGCTTCTTTGGCCTTTCCGCCAGCTTCGTCTGCCTTGTTCTTAATGTCGTCAGAAATACCCATAGGCTTCTCCTTCTGTTCTAGCTTTGCGACGCAACGAGCGGCATCCATGTCGGGTACCCACGCTCATAAGAACGGGGTTGTGATATCGCGACGTGGCCACCGTCGCCAGTTGTCTGCGTGGATAACTCCCGCAGGCGGGCGGCGGTGATGGCACGCTCGTGTGCACATCGCCTAACACCATGACACTTTACTACGGATTTCGCACCACTGGTGGTTGCCAGACATTTCCTACGAACTTGTGACCATTTCGGTACCTAAGCAGGTGGCGCACCGTTCCGGCAACCGGAGGCGACCGGGACAGCAGCGTCTGCCGAGATGTAGGTTTTATTCCCCGATCTCCAGCAGAGATTGTCCACCCTGGACGGCGTCGCCGGGTTGCACGTGAAGTGCGGTAACGGTGCCGTCGTTAGGGGCTGTAATTTCGGTTTCCATCTTCATGGCTTCGAGGACGACGATCACTTCGCCGGCCGTAATGGCTTGGCCTTCCTCAACAAGCACTTTGCTGACGGAGCCGGCCAGGGGCGCCGTGACGGAATTGGCGCTAACACCCTGGACAGATGACGTCGTCGGCGCGGTGGGGGTTGGCCCGTTGCTATTGCCACCAGTGATGATGGTGCCGAGTGTGGGGCGTTCTTCATGTTCAACTTCTACGTCCACGGAATAGGGGACGCCGTTGACGGTAACTGTCAGTTTCATTCTTTTCGGGTTCCTTCTATTCGTGGCTTATTGCCATTTCGCCTTGTGCTGAACTGCCTGCCGACCTTGCTGCGACCAGCTGCGATGGCGCAAGAAGTGAACTGCGCGCACGGTTCCGCGGTTACCCATGTAGGCGGATACGGCCGCACTGATCGCAATCAAGACATCTTCAGGAATTTCCTCGTCAGAGCGTTGCTTCAGTGCCGCAACTTCGTTTTCCAGCTTGGTGACGTTGCGGGAGAGCTTCTCCAGCTGGTTGGACAGGCGAGCCAACAACTGACTGAGTTCAGCAGAGGATGCATTGTCTGTATTCATGCTTCTCCGATCAGTTGGGGGCCAGGCCGTGCTTCTTGGACGGCCGGTTCTCACGCTTGTTGGTCAACAGCTCCAAGGCCAGGGCAACTTCACGACGGGTGTCCGCGGGATCGATGATGTCATCGACGAGGCCTCGGGACGCCGCCATGTACGGCGTCGAGAAGGTGTCTTTGTAGAGCTGGACTAGTTCGGCCTTCTTAGCTGCTGCGGCTTCGTCGCCACCCTCTTCCTGGGCTTTCTTGATTTCCTTGCGGAAGACGACGTTCACTGCCCCGTCGGCACCCATGACCGCAATTTCCGCGGTGGGCCATGCCCAGACGCGGTCCGCGCCCAGGTCCTTGGAGCACATAGCCAGGTACGATCCGCCATAAGATTTGCGGAGGACCACAGTCAGCTTCGGCACGGTGGCCGCCGAGTAAGCGAACAGCATCTTCGCACCGTGGCGAATGATTCCGCCATGCTCTTGTGCAACACCTGGCATGAAGCCGGGGACGTCCACGAGGGTGAGCAGCGGAATGTTGAAGGAGTCGCAGAAGCGAACGAAGCTCGCTCCTTTGTCCGACGAGTTGATATCCAGAACACCAGACATCACTTGCGACTGATTAGCGACGATACCGACTGTCCGGCCGACAACGCGGGCAAATCCGACAACAAGGTTTTGGGCGTATCCGGCCTGGACCTCGAGAAAATCGCCGTAGTCGACGATCTTGCGGATGATATCGCGAACGTCGTATCCCTTACGGCCGTCGACGGGGACGATATCGCGAAGAGATTCGTCGGGCTCGACAACCTCGTCCGGATCAACGATGGGTGGCTCTTCAGTGTTGTTTTGCGGCAGGAAGCTCAGGAGCTTCTGCGCGATCAGGATGGCTTGCTCGTCATCGTCGGCGACGAAGTGAATGTTGCCTGATGTGCTCATATGGGCATCGGCACCACCGAGTTCTTCAGCAGTGACTTTTTCGCCCGTCACGGACTCGATGACCTTGGGGCCGGTGATGAACATGTTGGCCTTGCGGGTCTGGATGATGAAGTCCGTTAGTGCCGGCGAGTAGGCAGCACCACCAGCACACGGGCCGGCGATGATGGAGACCTGCGGTACAAGCCCGGAGAGCAGCACGTTGTTATAAAACACGCGGCCGTATCCGGAGAGAGAATCAATGCCTTCCTGCACTCGCGCTCCGCCGGAGTCGTTGATGAAGACGAACGGCGTGCCGGTAGTCGCGGAGGCCTTCATCATGGCGACCACTTTGTTGGATTGCATTTCGCCAGCGGACCCACCCATGACGCTAAAGTCCTGGGATGCGATGTGCACTGGCCGTCCGTAGACCGCGCCAGATCCGGTGACGACGCCGTCGGCGGGGGCGTCGGCTTTGTCCATACCGAAGTGCGTGGTCCGGTGCTTGGCGAACATTCCGGTTTCCTGGAACGTGTCTTCGTCGACAAGCTTGGTGATGCGCTCGCGGGCGGTCATCTTGCCGCGGTCGTGTTGCTTGTCCAGGCGTGCCTGTCCACCGCCGAGGCGAATGCGGTTCTTTTCTTCTTCCAGCTGTTCGAGGCGCTCAGGCATGCTGGGATCGTGAGGTTGCTCACTCATTTATTTGCTCCGTTTCTGCTGTCTTTCGCGGTGATCAACTGGTTTATGCGGGTTCCACGGAGACAGTGTGGCTACGGCCGCCTGTGGTGACTTTGTACGTAATCGGTTCGCGGATGGCAGTGGCGTCGCCAGAGGCCTTCGCCTCTTCGCGCTCGAGCTGCTCCTTAGTCTTGCCAACGTTCTTGGGGCCATCGGGGCGAGCCTTGAAGAATCCCGGCGCGACCTGCGGGAACAGGGCGTTTGTGAGGACGTCTTCGTCGGACCCGTCGGTGCCGTCGAGTTTGTCAGCTTCCTCAACGAGGTTGTCCCATTCGGGCTCAAGGAGGTCAGCGGGGCGCTCGGTGATGGGCTCTTTGCCGGTCTGCTTCTTGGCTTGTTCGATGAGGTCTTTACCCCTCTCACCTGGGGCTTCGCCGTAGTATCCGAGGAGGAGGTCGGCGAATTCAGCCGTGAGTACTTTGTAGCGGCCCATCAGCACGTTGAACACGGCCTGAGTGCCGACGATCTGTGACGATGGCGTCACCAACGGCGGGTATCCGGCAGCCTTCCGAACAACGGGGACTTCTTTCATCACCTCGTCGATACGGTCGCCCGCGCCCTGGGCTTTGAGCTGCGATTCCATGTTGGAGAGCATTCCGCCCGGAATCTGCGATTGAAAAATATTGGTGTTGACCAGTGTTTTCGACTCGAATTCCGCGTACTTCGGGCGCACTGTCTTGAAGTGGTCGCGGATGTTAATGAGCCGATCCATGTCGAGCCCGGTCTCGTAGTCGGTTCCTTCGAGCATTTCGACGAGAGACTCGGTGGGGTTATGCCCTGGGCCGAGGGACATGGAGGAAATGGCGGTGTCGACGACATCCGCACCGGCTTCAATGGCCTTCATGAGGGTGACCATCGTGACGCCGGTGGTGGAGTGGCAGTGGACGTTGATCTGCGTATCTTCGCCGTAGGTGTCCTTGATGCCACGGATGATGTCGTACGCGGGCTGCGGTTTGAGCAGCGCTGCCATGTCTTTGAGCGCGATCGAATCCGCGCCCATGTCCAGCAAACGCCCTGCTAGGTCAATGTATCCCTGCACATCATGCAGCGGGGACACCGTGTAGCAGATGGTGCCCTGCGCGTGCTTGCCCACTTTCTTTACAGCCTGCATGGCATGCTCAAGGTTGCGGGGGTCGTTGAGCGCGTCGAAAACTCTGAAGACGTCCATGCCGTTTTCAGCCGATTTTTCAACAAACTTATCGACGACGCCGTCCTCGTAGTGACGGTATCCCAGAAGGTTCTGGCCACGAAGCAGCATCTGAAGGCGTGAGTTGGGCATGAGCTTGCGGAATGTGCGAAGTCTCTCCCACGGGTCTTCGTTCAGGAAGCGGATGCAGGCGTCGAACGTTGCGCCACCCCAGCATTCCACGCTCCAGTACCCGGCTTTATCTATATCCTCACAGGCATCGACCATGTCTTCGAGGGCCATGCGTGTTGCCATGAGACTCTGGTGAGCATCACGCAGAGCCAGTTCGGTCACTCCAATTTTTCGCGTGGTCATGGCCACTACGTTAAGTCGATTTGTTGGCTGTTGCACCACAGCTCACCGTCGTGACTTACCGCACTCTTGGACTTGAACAGTGATTAACCCAACTTGGAGGGGGGCGTCGCGTCCTTTCTCGTCATAAATATTCAGGTTTGCGACGGTGCGTTGCTGTCTTTATGTGAGGACGGTACCCCGTTCCGGGGGCGGTATACACCCGAAACAGGCATCATGCCTATCTTCGATCACGTTCGGGAGCAATTGATCACATTCCGGCATATGCACCCTCTGTCTTCTGCGTAACTGATTCCTACGCGGGGGATTTGTGATCCCCGATGCGAATCCGATGCGGTGGACATGCGGCAGGTTTGCGGTTCCTATGCGGTTGATTATTACGGAGCGCATGTGGTTTTACTAGGGTATGGCTATGCCATCTTTGTCGTCGATGTGGTCGCATGCCAGTGATTTGACGTCGTTGCGCAAGTTGTCTTCCCGCACACCGCGGGAGAAGCGGATCGATAACACATTTTTCCTGCTCGCAGGCTTAGCTGCCATTTGGTTAGCGGGAGAATACTTCAAACTTAGCTTTGTTTTAGATTTTCGTTTGCTGTTAATCATCCCTGCGTGGGGCGTAATTGCTTATCTCACCCTCCCCCGGCTTCACCGAATTTTGACGCGAATTTACGTCCCCAATTACTTCATCGGACGCACTCGGACTTCGGATGGATTACTGGGTGATCCGGTTAATATCGCGTTCGACGGCACTGCCGAGCAGCTCCACCGCTCGATGACTGAAGCAGGCTGGACGTTGGCCGACCCGGTGACGTTTCGGTCGTCGGCAAAAATTGTATGGAGCTCCATTACTCGAGCGTCCTATCCTGCGGCTCCGGTGAGTCCGCTTATCCTCTTCGATCGCGAGCAAGACCTCGCCTACCAGCAGGAAGTGGATGGTTCCCCCTCACGACGACACCACATTCGGCTCTGGCGATGCCCTAAAGACTGGCCTCTTCCAGGGGGCCACCGCGTGGACTGGGTCGGTTCCGCCAGCTATGACACAGCCGTCGGCGTTAGTTTTTTCACCTTACAAGTAACCCATCGCATTGCTGCCGATATCGATAGGGAACGCGACCACGTCGTATCGACCGTTCGTTCTTATGTCCCCGAGAGTTCGGTATCCATGATTGAGGATTTCTCGACGGGCTATCACCATGTCAACGGCGGCGGCGACAAAATACACACTGACGGGGATCTTCCCATTGTCGACGTCAGTCGGGTCGGATTGCACTCTTGTTCTGCCGTAAACGACAGCGCTAGTGCGGAGGGAACGCCCGAGGAACTGCCCGACGAGATCGAGGAAGCCACCGCTGAGAGCGACACCCCGTCGGAAACCACCGCAGCCACCACTCCGTCGGACATTACTGAGACCGCCAGCGACGTCCCGGAAAAAGCCGAAACTGAAACCACCAACGAGGAAAGCAACGATGCTGAGCCGATCATGGCACGTGGTTCGGACAATGTGGACTCGACAATCAACGGAACCCGCTACACAGGCCGGGCATCTACGCACTACGACGACGATATTTCCGATGAGGAACGCGCTGCCCGACGTCCCAAAAATGCGCAGCGTACACCGCGGCCACCGAATCTGATGTTGTCCATGGGGATGCTATTCCTCGTCGTCGCGTGGCAAAGTGTCGTACTGCTATACAAAGCGGATCAGCATCGATTTATCCCCGGAACGTTGCAGGACATGGGCTTCAGCCACCATACCGCCTACGTCGCCACGCAATGGTACGTCGGCTTATTAACGTTGGGCACCCTGATCCTGGTTCTGCTCACGCTCGGCGGATTTACGCACGCGCGTGATGCTCTGATGCTGTTCCTCACCATCGCCATCGTGATTTCTATCCTTGATCGCAATGGAATGCGCATGATCGCAGCTGGTCACAACAACTTGCTTCTCACAACAGCGACCATTATTGCCCTGCTAGCACTATCCTCCGACGACGTCCGTAACTGGATACGTGGCCACGAACCAGCTGCCGTGTGGGGGCCGGTGAGAAAAATTCATCTGCCGATTGATGATCATTCGCGGTAGAGGCCTGCACAACCATGGAGTTGCGGGGCCTCACATCTCGCCTTCATTTCACTAGCCCGGGGCCTCAATACTTGCCCTACCGACACCCTGTCAGTGGTTTCACCAGCATTACCGTATTATGGTGACGCTAAAGCTGTTATGTCGGAGTCCACGACATCGTGTAACAGGGCCACATACCGCCGATGTATGCGCTGCCCTTAACCTTGCATGGCAGACAAAACCATCATTCACGCACTGCCACGCGGAGTCAGAAAGGTTGATATGCCGAAGTCAAAGGTAACTGAGTCCTCAGAGTCGAGGCCCGCGTCGTCATCGACGTCCACCCGTACCCCCGTCAAGCTCAACAATGCGTCCACCCCGCTGTGGTACCGCATCATCATGTTCGGCTTCATCATTGCTGGACTTTTATGGCTGGTGGTCAACTACATTGCTGGGCCGCAAATCCCGTTCATGCAGAACCTCAATGCATGGAACTACGCCATCGGTTTCGGGCTTTTCGTCGTCGGGCTCTTAATGACTATGGGGTGGAAATAAGCACAACTGCCTAACGGGCCCTAACCGCCTTATCGCAGCATTATCGCAGCATTCCCGACGACGCCGGATCGACGGGTGCTAGGCCGCGAAGAGTCCACATTTCTTTGTCCCCGCTGTGCCGACGGTGGAATCGCATCTGCCACTCGGGGGGAATATCGCAGCGCCAAAAGGCGTCGGGCTGGGCGCCCAGGGCATGGACGAGTAGTGCGCGCCCCAAGGATTGGTCGCTGACCGTGACGTACTCCCCTGGTTCTAGCTCGTCAGCCCACTTCGCCACGCGGTCGATATAGGTGCGTAGGGATTCCCCACCATGCCCGACATAGTCCGGGTTTGTCCTCCACTGCGCAATCTTCATTGGCGACACGAGAGGCAAAGGCTTTCCCGCCCACTCCCCCACGTCCCACGGGCCCGGGTTGCCGACGAAAACGCGCGAAGGGGTGGGGCCGTCCGCGTCTTCTTTACACGAACCCGCGTCGTTAATATCACTGAATTCCTCGTAACGACGCAGCGTGTGCCGATAATCTGCCCACCGAACTGCATCTTCTGACGACGCGAATCGCGGCAGATGCGCGCTCGCGAGCGGTGCCGAGACAACGATGAGCCGCACCACGTGGATAGGGGTGCGGCTCTGCCGATGAAAACGCCTCATGCTGAGATTATCCCACTGAGATCGTCCCACCACGAGGCGGCTTTTCCATTAATGCAACGCATTGCCTTCTTGGCACATTGTGATTGTGGCATGGTCACTCAATCACTGCGTGCTCTCTACAACTTTGTTGCCGGCCTCGTGGCCCGTAGGGGTGCAGTGAGATTCCTTCACCCCAAGAACGGAAAGTGATCTTCGGCGTACCGCAGCTCAGCGCATGTTAGCGAGCTGATTAGTGGGGCGTGTGAAGGCGTATGGGCACACACGTGCGCTGTGTTCATTGCTGTTCAACCCCACTTCTCATGGCCGGCCATGGAGCGTTCGAATTTGCTATGGTTACTTTCGGCCTTGACGTGATGTCAAGCCCCCTTTCGTTGCTGCGCGGCTGTCCCGCGTGAAGCACGTGGGGCCTCCTATCAGCGATGAAGGGGACCTCCAAATTTAACGGAAGGAGGTGATGGTATGGATAGGAAAGCTATCCCCAGGGGCCGTAAAGGCTGGCTGAAAGGCATAAGCAAAGCCAGGGCCGTGATCGTCCGGATCCTCGCCCTGGCTTTGAAATATGGGCCTTTGGCTGGCCACTTAGCAGCTTTACTCGATCTGATCGAGAAACTCTGCTAAGAGGGGTTTGCCCCGAGTAGGTCAACGTGTAGCCGCACGGTGGCCTACTTTTTTATTTCCTTACATCACCACCATACGGTGGTGCTGCTTCTCACAATAAGGTCTTCGTTGGTTGTCTGCAAGCTATGTTGACAACTAATTAGTTGTGTGTCAGCCGGTGTCGGTACAGACAGTTCACCTATCCCGATGATCCCACGGATATCTACCGGCACACACGATATGTCCACCAATATGGCAACGCGTAGCTACGTATTGCACTACATAGCTACGCCGAACGGTTGTAGGGCCAGAATTTAGGCCGCGACTTTTTCTTTCTCAGCCTGAACAGCGGCTTTGTGGATGGCCTTCTTGGACACCAACGCGGTACCAAATCCGATCACACCCCAAAAGATGCACTGGGCCATGAATGAATAGACGCGGAAATAGTAAAGATCATCTGCAGGGAACCCTGGGTAGACGATCTTCCCGTCCGGATCTGTCAGCGGGCGAGGTGTCTCAGAATTATGCCGACCAAACTCGTCGACGCTAGCCTGCAAATGCCCTAGGGGTGGGAGCAGCCGACTAAACGCGTACATGATGACAGCAAAAACGGCTGCCGAAATGAGGAAAGCAATCCATGAGTCCATGCGCGCGGACAAAGCCTTGTGCAGGAAAACAACCCCAATCATGACGATCACAGACACGATAATCATCGTGAGGAAGAGCCACGTGCGCTGTTTAATTGTGTCCGGGTTACCGATAGCGGGCGGATTCGACGGATACTTTAAGCAGGGAACGATGTAGAGACAGGCGAACATTGCAGCTGCAACACCGATGGCCGCACCACGAATGTTAGTTGGCTTGGCGTACCGGAGGTACAAGCTGAACACAACCGCGTACAGCAAACCTAGCGCTAGTCCCATGAGAACCATGCCAGTACCGATACCCACGGTCGATTGAATTGTGCGGCTGAACAGTTCGGTTTCATCGCCACCATCGGTGGCAATACCAGCGGCTTTATCGAGGGCATCTTGCGCCTCGTCACGCCCTTCCTCGTAATCAATGGCCCGGCTGATGATGGGCTCTGCCCACAACCTGGCAAAGATGAAGGACAACAGTCCGGCCAGTAAACCAAAGCCCCCGCAGCGTAGAACGAATTGGCGTTCCATTTTTAACTCCAAATATGGGCGTCCACCAGGTCAAACCTGATACCGACGCGAAGATTAATGGCAGGGGAATCCCAAGAAGTGGCGGGAATCGTGCACCCACTCGTGGATGTGCATGTCATTACCGAAGACACTGGTAGCGCCCTGATCGATACCAATGAAGTAGTACACCAACAAGCCAATAACCAGTGCAGAGAACAACCACACAAATGATGACGGGACATCAATCGCTTCTGCAAGCGCACGTGCCGACGAACGCGATGGGGATGCGGGCTGGGCCGCACGAAGTGATGAATCGGTCATAATGAACACTTCCTCTTCCGGAAAATAAACAATACGTATTCCTACGCGAGTGTAGACCTCAACAATGAAAGTGAAGAAACGCCCTGGCATACGAGACCACGCGCCTGCCTGGGCGTTTCGTTATGGAGTAACAACACTAGAAGAAAAGAATTTTCCTAGTTTGAGAAATTGTGATGGGCGTGAGTTAACCTCCGCCTACTTTCACAAGAGAAAAGAATATAGTTCAGCCAACAGCAGCAACTCCTTTTGATATGACGCGTAACAAAGAAAGTAAATACAAAACGCGAGTATCTGGCTGCTTCGTTAAGCATGCTCACAACCTGGGGTTTTCACCTCAGCGGATCCAATATTCGGATAGTTCCTGCCTGGAACGACCAGGTTGACCAGGCGTACTACCCGACTGCTAACGAAGTCACAGTGGCGCGACCGCCCCGGATTCTCACCGGGTTCCTCATCGTCTTGTACACAACAACTGTAGACCTCATCCCCGCCTTTTGGTAGCCCAGACGCCGATTTTCATCGGGAAATACACCCAATTCGAGCGATTATCCCCCCACGGTCATGCCCCCGGTTACACGCCCAGCGCGCTTACGCCCCCAAAGCGGAATGAACCTGTGCGAGGTAGACCACCATCGCTCCACACCCGACCACAAATACAGCCACCGAGGCGGACAGCCGCGCAAGGAGCCTTCGTTGCAATCCACCGGAGCCACCCCACATGGCACCTCCAGCACCTCCGAGCAATGAGGTGCCACTCGACATCGAGCCAGCACCGTGCGCCATACCAGCGGTTCCTAGACCAGCAGCGACGAACCGCCCTACACGGTGGCCTGGCCCGCGAACGCCCGTCATGATGTGAGCGCCGTAGATCGCAACGGCCATCAGTGCACCCGTCAACAATCCCCCAATATGGCCCCACAATGAGATGCCTGGAGTTATTAATGAATACCCCAAGTTCACCACAATGAGGACAATAAGAGCTCTCATTTGCGGTTTATTGTTCACGTACATGCCTGCGGCAACAGCCATCAGGCCATAAATCACTCCCGATGCCCCCACAGTCAGTGACAGTGGGTCGCGCCACTGGATCATGGCAGCCGACCCGTAGCTTGTGCCTGCAAAAATGATCGCCATCGCCAGCGAACCGTAGGTGCGTTCAATACCGACCCCGAACACCCACAGCATGACCCCATTGAACAGGAGGTGCGTCACACCGGAGTGAAGAAAACTGAAAGTTAGCCCGCGGAGGAGAGCTTCGTTGTCGGGCGTCAGCGCGGGTAAATACAACCACCACGACGCCGCCAAGGACGACTCATGCGTGTTGCCTTCCAGGGACCCGGATTGCACAACCGTCACCAGGTACACAACAATGCAGGCAATCAGCGCGCCCGAGGTCACAGGGGTTTGGCGAATCGTCCGTGTCAGCACGTCATCACACGTTACACGTACCAACGCAGTACACGTACCGAGACGCTACACGCACTGACACGGCCGTCGCGTTACTCGTCGTTAGTCGTCGCGATAGTACACCGCCGACGACACAAAGCCGACGGCTCGAACTAGTTCTCGACGATCTCCACGGAATCAATCACAATGTCGTCCAAGGGACGATCGAAGCGATCCGTCTTAGTTTCCGCGATCGTGTCGACGACCTTCTGAGAATCCGCATCGGTGACCTCACCAAAAATGGTGTGGTGGTTGTTCAGGTGCGGCGTCGGGGCGACGGTGATGAAGAACTGAGAACCGTTGGTGCCCGGGCCAGCATTCGCCATGGCCAACAAGTACGGGCGGTCAAACTGCAGTTCGGGGTGGAATTCGTCACCAAAGCGGTAACCGGGACCACCACGGCCTGTTCCCGTCGGATCCCCACCCTGGATCATGAAACCGTCGATGACGCGGTGGAAAATTGCGCCATCGTAGAACGGGCCCTCTTCTCCACCCGAAGCATTGCGCTCCGAGTAATCCTTCGTGCCCTTAGCCAACCCGACAAAATTATCGACGGTCTGGGGAGCATGATTACCGAAGAGGTCGATAGAAATATCGCCACGATTAGTGTGCAAAATCGCGGTTGCTGTCTTCTGCGTACTCACGACACTCATTGTACGTAGTTACTAGACGAACCGCCCCCTCACCCCACTACAGTAGTAAAAGACACGTTATAAAGATCCGCCTCTAACCAAGAAACCGGTAAGGAAGAACCATGAACTCCTCGGACACAACCATGTTTTTGCGCGCGGCACGCAACCTCTCCGACGCCCGCAAACAGCGAAAAGAGAATAAGGAAGCTCGCGACTTCGATCCCGTTGAGCGGCTCGTTGAATACGCAAAAGCGAGGGAATCTAACCCCGGGAAACCGCGTGGTCAGGGCGATAACGGTAAGGTAGATAAGAACGCCAACGATTCGTCCTCCGATAATTCCTCCGAGGCTAAGGGGAAGAAGGACAAGAAAGCGTCCTCCGAAAGCTCATCCAAGGAGAACTCAGCCATGTCAAAGAAGAAGTCCACTCTGGAGCAGATGCGCGCTTCAGCAAACCCCACTGCCGTGGCTGTCGTTGATCGCATCCGCGAAGAGAGCGAACGCGCTTATGACCTTGCATCCGACAAAGCGGATAAAGCTGGAAAGAAGTTAGATAAGGCCCGCGCCAAGGCAGAGAAGAAGGCTAAGAAAGTTCAGAAGAAGGCGGATAAAAAGGCCTCCAAGGCCCGCAAGCAGAACGCAAAGAAGGCTGATGCTCTTCAGAAGCGCGCTGAGGCTTTCCAGAAGAAGGCCGCAGCGTTTGCGGACAAGGCCACTGATAAGGCCAGCGAGTTCGCGGACAAGGCTTCGGACAAAGCGAGCGAGTTCGCCGGAAAAGCCCAGGACACCGCGTCCGACGTTCGGGGCAAAGCTGCAGAGACCGCCAGCAATGTTGCAGCCGCTGCGTCGAACAACCTACCTGATTCCGTCAGCGATCGCCTGCCCGATTCCGTGACCGATTCACTGGATCAAGCGGCTGGGAAGAAGACGAAGCGCAGCAAGAAGCCTTTATTTATCGTCCTGTTCGTTGCACTCGTTGCCGGCGGGTGGGCAACGTACAAGTCTCGTTCCTCCAAGAACGTATCGACGGAACCGCCGAAGAACAACGACGAGCCCCGCTTGGTGTACAAGACGGAAACCCCGACGTCGAACTCCTCTGCCGACAGCAAAGAGGACAAAGTGGAGGATGCCAAGGAGAAGGCCGCCGAAGCTAAGGACGACGCTCAGGCCGCGGCGGCTGAGAAGGCCGACCAGGCCAAGGAGAAGACCGACGACGTTAAGAAAGCTGCCCAGAGCAAGGCTGAAGAGCTGAAGGACGCCGCCAAAGACAAGGCGGAAGACCTTAAGGCTGCGGCTTCCGACGTTGCCGACCGGGCCGCGGATGAGGCAGAGCAGGCTAAAGCTGATGCCAAGGACGCTGCTTCCCGCGCCGACGATAAGGCCGACGAGGTTAAGAAAGCCGCTCAGGATAAAGCTGAAGACCTGAAGAAGGAAGCTAAGGACGTCAAGGCTCAGGCGGAGAAGAAGGCCAAGGACGCTAAGAAGTCAGACGGAAAGAAGTCCGCTCCCAAGAACAGCGCCCCCAAGAACAGCGCTCCTCAGGCACCGAGTGCCAAGGCTAAAGCTGGTAAGGGTTCTGGCAAGGGCAATGCGACCAAGAACAACGGTGCTCAGAAGCCCGGCGCACCAAAGAACAACGGTGGCCAGAAGAAGGGCAACAATGGTAAGGGCAACTCCCAGAATGGAGCTGGCCGCCACGCCCTCAAGGACGACAAGAAATAGGGCTATCTTCACGGTCGGGTCCAACCCCCGATCCAATGCCCGGTCTAACCCCCGATCCACCGTCTAGGAAGCTTTCCTAGGTGGTCGGGTTCCCGCCATATCGCTCCGGCGTATGGCGGGTTTTTGGGTTTTACGACAAAAGTGTGTCGGCGGTGCGGCACACCACCACCCGCCATTGGTTCCCCCGAGCTTCACTTAGTGTTCATGTTTACGTCAGTGGGACGTTAAAGAAGCTTGGTACACCATACGTATGGCACAAGCACCTAGTATCCCCACTCACCAGGCCCATGACAGCCAGGCCTGGGCATCAGAATCGCAGCCGGATGCGGCTCGCACTACTCCCCCGCCGAGCGAAAACCCGGGCACGACCCCACGTCGTCAACACGACGGGGGTGGTGTCAATGCCACGGCGGTCACCGCGTTACTCGGCGTGGCCGCCGTTTTGCTGATTATCTTCACTTTCACTGACAAGCAGGTCAGTGATGCTGTCATCAACCATGACAGCGTATTTGGCACGCTCTTCCAGTCCTACGGCGAGTTCCCACCGGCGGTGCTGAGCGCTCTGGCTATGCAGGTTCTTGCGGGATGTCTCCTCCGCTCCTCTCTTCCAGAAATCGCGCGAGGGCTCGGAAGCATTTTGCTCACGTGGGCTAGTTTCTTATCGATTCTTGGCTGGTCTGAGCAGGCTGAATCATATCGTCGTTCATGGAGTGCAAACCTTTCAGCCGGAACGCCCATCGGCGTGGCCAATAATGATGATTCTGACACGATGAGCTGGTCTCAGTTCGCCCCTGCACTGTTTATGGCTATTGTCCTTCTTATTATCGTTTCGATGGTTGCGTGGTTGCTCATTCGAAATCTGTCAGATGAGACCTTGCGCCTTATCGCCATCTCGGCTGTCGTTATGCTCGCAATAGTGTGGGCTGGGCATGGAATCAATGACCAAATGAAGGATTTGTGGGGTCGGTTCCGCCCCTATGAGGTTGATGCCGGAAAAGGCCCCTATCAGCCGTGGTATCACATCAATTTGCCTAATGGGCACCGCTCATTCCCGTCCGGCCACACTCAAGAGGGCACCACTCTTGCAGCCCTGGCTATCGTGTTGCGCCCGCTCGGTGGCAAAGCCTGGCGGATTGCGCTGTGGGTCGGAACGGTGTGGGGAATTCTCATGGCTGCCAGCCGCGTGATCATCGGTGCCCACTGGGCTACTGACACGGTCGCCAGTTTCATCCTGACCTACGGCCTCATTTTGGTCGGATTGTGGTTGACGACGTGGGTTGCCAGCCGGTTGAATTCCACGACCATTACTAACGACGCTGGTACGCCGGTTCGCACTTCTTAGCGACGCTGGTAAATCCGCGAGTGATCTTTCACGCCGGCAAAACGGAATGGCGCATCGGTGACCTCCGGTGTGTCGTAATCCGTAATGTCGGCGACGCGCGTTCCGGGATGAAGATCGCGGTAAGCGTCGTAGGTGAGCGGTTCGCGTGAATCCAGCGCTTTCTTGTGCTCATCGGCGTGGAGCAGCTTTTGGTACCCGTCGACAATGGTGCCGGTGAAGAACTCGGCAACCGCACCGGAGCCGTAGGACAGGACGCCGACGCGTTTTCCGGCGAGGTCGTCGGATTCGGTCTCGAGCAGCGACGTTAATGCCAGGAACACGGATGCCGTGTAGGAGTTACCAATCATGCGGTTGTAGTGCATGGTGGTCTCGAGCTCGGCGGCGGTTTCGGCTTTATCTGCGGACAGCCCCACGTGTTCGCGCAACGCCATGTGCGCTTTCACCGCCATTTTCGTGAATGGCTGGTGGTAGCAGAAGCGGTCGATCGCGGCGAAGTCGGCCCCACCGTGATCGATGAAATCGTCGTAGGCTCCGCGAACGGCGTTGAGGTAGGCGTCGATGGAGAGTTTGCCGTCAACCAGGGCGGTGTGCCGGTCGTTGGGCCGCCAAAAGTCCTGTACATCGTAGGTGTACACGCCGGATGCCGGCTCGACGGCCAGGATGCCGGGGTTGGCCTGGACCAGGGACGCAGCCGCTGCCGCGCCCTGAGTCGGCTCCCCGCCTGAGTTGAGGTCGTAGCGGGCAACGTCGGAGGCAACAACCAGCACTTTTTCCTGTGGGTTGCGGGCGACGATACCCAGCGCGACCTGTAGCGCGCCGACCCCGGAGTAGCACGCCTGTTTCATTTCGATGGTCCGCACCTGGGAGGGCAGACCGAGGAGCCCGTGAACGTACACCCCGGCGGATTTTGACTGGTCAACGCCAGATTCGGTGGAGAAGAGAAGGGTGCGGATTCCGTCGGTTCCGTTGCGGTCGATGATCCGCTTGGCGGCGGTGGCTGCTATGGTGACGATGTCTTCGTCGGCAGCGGGCTGGCTCATGACTTCTTGGCCGATGCCTTTGTGGAACTTGCCCACGTCGATCCCGTGTTTGTCGGCTAGGGTTTCGAGGGCGAAGCTGTGGTGTCCCGTGGCGAAGGTGATGTCATGGATGCCAATGGGGTTCACAGCTGTGTTCACGGGTGCGTTCACTCGCCTTTCCTTTCAATTTTCACGTGGGCGGCCATCAGTTCGCCCGGATTCGTTTGTGCGGCCAGCAGTGATAGTTCGCCGCAGAAAACAGATGCCGCACACAGTACTGCAAGTCGGCGTGCGTTATCCCCCGCTGGGCGGTCTTCACGGCATCCGAGGCGTCGCAAGTTTTCTTCGACAACCTCCAAGCCCTGGCCTTTGCCGTTCCCTACTGTACCCACAATGAGGTTGGGGAGGTTGCATGAGAAATAGAGGTCTCCGTCACGCACTTCAGCATGCGTGATGCCTTGGGATCCCTCGACAATGTTGGCCGCGTCTTGCCCGGTTGCCAGGTAAAAGCCCAGGAGCATATTGGCATAGTGCGCGTTCGCGGTGCGCAACCCGCCAGCCAAGGTGGTACCGACCAGGTTCTTCCGGACGTTGAGGTCCGCGATCTGTTCCGGCGTGGTTTTGAGTCGTTCTTCAACGACGTTCCGCGGGATGAGCATTTCAGTGACGACGTTCTTCCCGCGTCCCAGGATGCCATTGACTGCGGTGGCTTTCTTGTCGGAGCAGTAGTTTCCGGAGATGGATCCGTAGCGCAGTTCCGGGTACTGCTGGAGGATCCACGGCATGAGGTTGTCGGAGGCGAGGGTGACCATGTTGTGGCCGGAGGCGTCGCCAGTGGTGAATTCGAATCGCACAAAGAGGAGATTTCCGGCGTATTGGACGTGCAGATCGATGAGTTTGGCATACCGGGATGCCTGGGCGACGACGGCCTGCAGTTCGTCGCGGCGACGGTCGAGTTCGGTGGCGACGCGGAGGGCAACCCCGGCGTTGGGAGCTTCGAAGTATACGGATCGTGTCATCCGCTCGTCGACGAGTGTGGCTCGGATTCCGCCTTCGACGTAGCGTGATACTTTTGCCCCGCGGCCGACGGATGGCCACAGTGGCGTTTCGTAGGTCGCCATGGGGATGGAGATAGCTTCGTAACTGGTGCCGGGTTGCTGGGTTTGCGCGCCGTCCGCGGAGTCCCAACCCGCGGTCTCTCCCGACACAACGTTGCCTGAGATGTGGACGGGGCCGATCCATGACATGGGGATGGGTGCATATAAATTGTCGCTCATAACGTTTCCTTTTCTTATTCGTAATTGTGTTGTCAGGTGTTTATTTATCGGGCTTTATCTGAGCCCTTATTCGTGAATTGTTTTTTAAATTTTTGCCCTCGAGGGAGCCTGACGAAAAACGTGCGTACCGATTATTCGTTTTATCGACGACGGTTGGCGACGGCAGTGAGATCAATCCCCCGCGCGCGAGCCGACTCCGCCAGGGACCCGGTGATGAGGGCATCGGTGTTGTGCAAGTCGCTCGTGCTGGTGGCGCCCACCATTTCGTAGAGTGCCTGGAGATGCTCGGCCCACCGGTTGATTTGGCTGGTCAACGCGTCGACTGCGGCGTCGATCCCTTGGGCGCGTTCCTGTGGTGAGCGGGTGGCGTCCCCCACGCCGGTGCTCAATGCGGTGTGGAGGAATGTTCCAGCGACTCCCACGGCGCCAGCCCCTAGGGCGAGGCCTCGTAGGACGTCATAGGGTTGTCGAACTCCGCCTGAAGCGAAGAGTGTGGGCAACGTGTCGGGGTCAGCGGTGGTCGCGTCGAGCAGGGAGAATGCGGCGGATTGTCCGAACCCGGTGAGGTAGGAGAAGTCGCGGTCGGTTCGTCGGTCATTTTCGATTCGCGCGAAGTTGGTTCCTCCGCGGCCGGAGACGTCGGCGATGGATACACCCAGGTCGTGGAGCTGCTGGAGTGTGTTCCGGGTCATGCCGAAGCCGACTTCTTTAACGATGACGGGCGTGTGGGTGGCCTGGAGCGCATTAACGATGGCTTCGATGTTGCGTCGCCAGGAGGCGTACCCGCGCGAGCCTTCCGGCATGACGGTTTCTTGCACGGCGTTGACGTGGATTTGGAGGGCATCGGCGTGGAGGGCGTCGACGACTCGGGCGGCATCGTCGGGTGTGGCGTCGGCGCTGAGGTTGGCCCACACGGTGCCGTGGGGGTTGCGGTCACGGAGGATGCTGAATGTGGGGAGAGTGTCGGGTTCGCGCAGGAAGATGGACATGGAGCCGGTGGCGACGGCGATTCCTGTGCGTGCCGCGGTTTCGGCGAGGACGCGGTTGACTCCTGCGGTGAGTTCGGATCCTCCGGTCATGCCGTTGATGTAGAACGGCAGCCCCCAGTGCAGCGTCGGTGCTGTATGTGCGTTGGCGCTCGCGTTTGTTCCAGCGTTCGCGTTTTCTCCGCCACTTGGATCCGTCTGGATGGTGGTGGAAATATCAGCTTGACCTGGGTCTATGCCGGCCAGCGAGTGGTGGAGGATGCGGACGTCGTCCCACGCACAATATGTCGAGCCACTCCCGGCGGGGCGGGGTGAGGGTACGGAGGAAGCGTTATCGGGAGCTGGGGTTGTGGCGTCGGCGGGCTGTGGAGGTTCGCCGTGGGCCTCGCGTTGTTGCCTGGCGGCTAGGGCCAGGTGGTCGTCTTTCCGGCTGCCACTCATTTCCCATCTCCTTCCGTTGGTGTGTCATGTGGAGCTGTATCCGCTCCCATGGGCGAAACATGCAAGTTCAGAGGGCGAATTCCTGCCGCCGTCCATCGCTCGTGGAGTGCACGGGGGTTGACGCCCGGCGCGGCGAGCGCGATTCCGCAGTCGCCGCCTCCTGCTCCTGATGATTTCGCCCACCACCCCTCCTCGAGCGCGGTGGTGATCAAGGTTCGCAGCGCCGGGGTTTCGATAGCCACCCCTCGTTGCGTTGCGATCTCTCCCAAGACCTGCCGGGCTTGTGCGAGGGCGTTCCCGGTCGCAGACGTCGCCGAGTCGTCTGAATCGGCGTCGCTCCGATTAACTTCACCCGGATCAGCTTCACACCCACCGTTGTCGCTGGTCAGCGCTTCAACAAGATTACCGACGGCTGCGTCGCTTCGCCGGAGAAGGTCGTCGGGTAGCGCGGTTTTCTTCACGACGTGCCCGACGAGCTCGGTGGTGTCGGCGGGGGTTCCTGTCCAGCCGACGCTGAGTTGGATTCCCGGCGCGGCGGGCGTGATGCGGCGGAGTGATAATCCCGGCCACTCCTCTGTCAGCAGCTCGCTGATTGTTGTCGTGCGGGAGCGAGAACCCCAGGCGCGGTCTTCTAGCCATGCTCGGTCGGGCGAGTGGTATTCGACCCATCCGCCGAGTGCGCTGACGGCGACGTCGCCTCCCGATGTTTTTGCGGTGACCCGCACTGTTGCGATGGCTGCGAGTCGGTAGATCTGTTCGGGCCTGGGCTGTAGCCCGTGGTGGCGGGCAGCGACGGCGATGGTCGCGACGGTGACTGCGGCTGACGATCCGAGCCCGAATTTCGCGCCGCTCGTGGCGTCATCGAGGTGGCTCGAGATGTCGATATCGTATCCGCTGGCGGGAAGGTTTTTTTCTGCTCGCCAGCGTTCGACGGTGAGGATTGCGGCCACTACATATTTGTGGAATCCGGTCTCGTCGGTGTGGAACCGCGCGGCTGCCGTCGGGTCGGTGCTAGCTTCCCACCGGACCGGGGCTTCGTCGGGTTTGGTGGGGTCGCTCGTGTCGGATCGTAGCGTTCCGGTTTCGGTGCCGGTGGGCGTGAGCGTGACGTGCACATACCTGTCGACAGCGATGAGTAACGCGGCATGCCCGGGGTGAACAACAGCGTATTCTCCGGCGATGTACAGCTTTCCGGGTGCCGAGGCGTGGACGGAGGTCTGTGTCACGGCTGTTACTCCTGACGGTTCGATTCGTCGGGAGTCTGTGCGGGGTCCTCTCCATTTCCATTGGTCTGCTCATCTGGGCTGGTCTCCGCGATGGGCGTCAGGCGAGCGCCCGCCCCGGCGCGAGCAGGGATGAGCTCGAGGTCCGGGAACCGTTCATGGAGGGCTGCGTGGGTGGCGTCGAGGTCCTTGGACTGGCAGAGCGCAACGACGTTAGGCCCGGCGTCCGCGGTGCCGTACACCTCTAGCCCGTCGTTCCGTAGTTGCGCGATAGCGTCGAAAATGGCGACGGATGTGGGCGCTAGGTAGCGGACGGGTGGACGGTTTCCGTTAATCGCCGCGTGCATGCGGAGTGCGTTGGATTCTGTTATTTCGCCGACTCGGGTGTAGTCACCCTCGGCCAGCGCTTGTTGCATGTCGACAAGATCGCGCTGTGTGCTGCTCACCCACCCGTCGAAGAAGGGCGATGTCCGGATGGTGTCTGCCATGGCGACGCGGGAGGACACGGCTTTTTGCGCGCCCGAGACGACGCAGATGACCATGGTGAGGTCGGGTCCGGGGACACTTTCCGCGTACGAGGTGAGGTCGGCGTGGTCGTCGTCACCGTCGCCTGGGTGCCAGATGACGAGGTTGCCCAGGATGGATCGTGTGGCGGATCCAGAGCCGCGGCGGGCTAGCCGTGAGAGCGATCGCGGGTCGCCGGGGAGTCCGTAGGCTTTCGATGCCGCGGTGGCGAGTGCAGCAAATCCTGATGCCGAGGATGCTAGCCCTGCCCCGGTGGGTACGGAGTTGATGGAGTTGACCCGCGCGTACGTGTGCGCGAGCTCAGAGTTCTGTTGTCCGGAGTTCTGTTCCGCACTGCGCTTGCGCACCAAGTCAAGGAATGCGCTGACCCTGTGCGTTGGCGTACCAGGTGCTGGCTCACCATTGAGCGTGAAAATATCGCTGGTCAGACTCGGATCAGGGTTGACGACGGTATCCGTGGGATAGATATCGAGCGTTAGTGACAAACTACCGGTTGCGGGCAGAACTAAGTCGGCATTGCGCTTACCCCAGTATTTGACCAGCGCGATGTTGGGGTGAGCGGTTGCTCGCGCGGTGTGCGGAGTGATCGATCCGATATCGCCCATGCTGGGGTGCGTGGTGGTCACCGTTGGAACTCCGAGGGGTGCATGAGCCATGTGCGACGTGCACCCGCGGCGCGGAGTGCGTCGGACAGGGCGATCGCGTGGTTTTCGTCTTTGGATAGCGCGATGATGCAGCCACCTCGCCCACCGCCGGTGAGCTTCGCGCCAAGCGCCCCCTCATTCCGCGCTGCCGAGATAAGATTTTCGAGCTCTGGACTGGATACGCCGAGGTCAGCGAGGTGTTCGTGGACGGCGTTCATCCGTTCACCCAGGGAGGCCCGGTCGTCGAGAGCGAGGTCAATCCGCGCTTCGACGGTGTGATGGCGGATGGCGTCGACATTTCTGGTGAAACGCTTCTTATGGGTGCGGCGTATTTCGTCGACACCTCGGACGGCCGAGAGCGTATCGCCTGGTTGTCCGGTATCAGCGACGACGAGTGGCGATCCGAGGCTGACGGTGATGGGTTCGCTGCGTCCGCCCTGGAATAGCACAGGGTGGGTGTTCAGCACAGTGTGGGCGTCGAGGCCGCTGGCGCTGCCGTGAGCAACGCGCTCTCCGATCTGCACAAGTTCATATCGGCTGTGGTAATCGACGTCCTTGCCGCTGAAATCGATAATGGAATCCACCATTGCTGCCGACGCCGCTGCGCTGGAGCCGAGCCCGCGCGCCGGCGGGACATTGCCTTGGCACGAAATGTGCATCCCCGACTGCGGGTATTCAAGCAGGTCCAGGCAGGCTTTAATCGTGGCGCCGACTGGGGACAGGAACGTCGGCGCGTCGGCAAGAGGACCGTCGTAATTGTTGGCGGTCAGCCACAATTCCCCATCACACGGCTCAGCCGTGGCGCGCAGGGTCAGGCACTGCATGGGGAACGCGATGGCCGGCTCCCCAAAAACAACGGCGTGCTCGCCAAACAGAATGATCTTGGCGTGAGCGCGACCGAACCCCCTGGCCTCGTCCGCTAACGCGGAGTAATGAGGCCCTTCCGCAGGTTGTTTATACCGTTGACTCTCATTCAAACGTGCATAATCGGGAGCCTCGCTGCGACGCGAGGAAGTAATAACGTCTGCGTCGGAATGTCTCAGTGGCTGCACCAGTGCTCCTATACGGAATGAATCAAACCCTGCCGTCGCTCCACCTTAACTACAGCACCCGACAAACCTCCTCAGATCCCGTCGGGCAAAGCCCATTGGGCATGGACCCCATCGGGCGTGGCTCGGCCGAGTGTGGCCAACGGCAAACGCTGCTACTCTACCACGAATCAGGGTAGTCCTCGTTTCTTATCGACGACGACGCTCCAGCTGGCACAGGGCTTTTATCGCTGGCTCCAGGAGGCTAATCGAGCCCGGAGTAACTGGTTTGTCGTGTATATTTTAAACCTAACCGAAGTGTTTTCAGTGTTTTCAAGGGCGGAACACTCGGCGAGGAACACTCGGCGACGGAGAATAAATCTGGAAGGTCGCGACCATGTCCACACTTCTCTTCAAGTTCCCCTTAATCGAAGCAATTATTACTGTTATCTCTTTTGTTTTCTTAGCGCGCTCCTCCGGAGCAGCTGCATTCGTTTTCGCAGCAGTCTTGCCTGCAATGATTTATCACTTCATGCTCGCGCTCTTTAAGGTCCAGCACTTAGCTGTGTGGATTGCATTAGCTGGCGTCGTTACTGTTGTTGGCATTATCGACTTCGTCGTGGGCCCGGTGGGATTTTTAGACGTCTATATCCTGCCTGCCGGAATTGGGCTCTTCATTGGGTGCGCCCTGTACGCAGTTTGGCTGAAAGTTAGCCACGATTCTGGAAACCAGCAGTCAGGGAGCCAGCGGGCCAGCGTCGCATAGTAGCAGCGCCCACGCCCAATTACCGGGTCAGGTTGGTCCGAGTACCCGCGCTGAACGCGCACCTTAACGACCCACCTTCACAGCTCCCGTAAATAACTACGACAGCTAAGGTCTACGAATGTCACCTAATGAAGCCAGCAATTCCTCTAAACCAACTTCCCCCGCATTTATTGAAAGTCTCGCCGGGGTGTTCTCCACATTATTACTGGCAGTGGTGTCATTTCTCTCCCTCAAAGGGCAGATATCCTCAGTCGCTTTTGTGGTGCTCTCTTTTGTCCTGCTAGCAGCGTGGATAACCTTCCACGCCAACGTAAAAGGTAGAGCTAGGGTAGGCACCTTGGACGGGCTGCTAGTCATGATTCCCGTCATCATCGCCATATTCGGTCTAACCAGTAAGTCACATTTAGGGAATGGCGCTGCAGCAATATTCTCGGCTATCACAATCGCCTGCTACGTGGCTTACTTCGTTCGCTCATGGAAATGACGGCCACAAGTCGCAAAACCGCAGCTCGCACAGCCAGCAGCAAGGGCACCCCCGCCTCAGCGTCGCATCGTCATAATGTCGATCACTAGCTCAGCTAGTTTTCCGTTGGCCTTATTCAATGGTTTCAGCCGCGTAATCGCCTCACCCACGGCATCGAGCATCTCCCTTTCATTCCGGTGCGTCGGTATTCCGCCGATACGCCCTTGCCCGGCCGCAGCGATCGCCGCACACGCCCACGGACGTACGAGATACACGCCGGACCCAGCCGCCGCGCGAAATTCGTCGATAATAATAAGGAGTTGTTCGGCGGTTAGTGGCTGGGAGCCAAAACCGGCCCGAGCATTTAGTTCATCATCCACCCCATGGGGTTCGCCTACTCCCGGCGCAGTCATCGTCGAACCTTCTTAGTCCGGACCTTCTTAACTAGTTCCGCATATTCGGGAACTCGGGATCTGGCCAGCTCCCGCACTTCTTCGTTGTCCACCGTCCGCGCCGCCGTCGAGACGATCGCGCGGACGACAGCTTCATGCTTCGAGGTGCCTGTCATTTCTGCCAGCAGCGTCAAGGCGCGGTCTTGGTTCTCCGTGAGCCGTAGGGTCATTGTCATACTCACTATTCAACCATTTATCCGCCCTCGAGTGATACCACCGCGATACCACCAACTAGGCGACGTCCTCAATAAAACGCCTCAGCAACCCCGCAGAAGTACTCCGTCGAAAAGATCGGTCCCGAACAACCCGCCGACGCACAGCTCCCATGTCCGCCCTGTGAGGTAAGGTAGAGCGCATGAGTGATGACAGCGGAAATACCGGGGGCAATGACCTTTTCGATCGCATCAGCCCGATCGACATCCAAGAAGAAATGCAATCGAGCTACATCGATTACGCCATGAGCGTCATCGTTGGACGTGCTCTCCCCGAGGTTCGCGACGGCATGAAACCCGTCCACCGCCGCATCATCTACGCGATGTACGACAACGGCTATCGCCCGGAGCGCAGCTACGTCAAGTCCGCCCGACCAGTCGCGGACACGATGGGCCACTTCCACCCCCACGGCGATAGCGCCATTTATGACACGTTGGTCCGCATGGCTCAGCCGTGGTCCATGCGCTATCCGCTGGTCGATGGCCAGGGTAACTTCGGCTCCCGCGGCAATGACGGCCCTGCCGCCATGCGTTATACGGAGTGTCGCCTCACGCCGTTGGCCATGGAGATGGTTCGCGATATCCGCGAAAATACCGTCGACTTTGAGCCCAACTATGACGGCAAAACACTAGAGCCGACGATTCTCCCGTCGCGTGTTCCCAACCTGCTGATGAACGGTTCCGGCGGTATTGCCGTCGGTATGGCGACGAATATTCCGCCGCACAACCTCACCGAGCTGGCCCAGGCGATTTTCTGGTGCCTCGACCATTACGACGCGGACGAGGCCACCACGCTCGAGGCCGTCATGGAGCGGGTGAAGGGCCCCGATTTCCCCACGGCCGGGCTCATCGTCGGCGATAAAGGTATTAAGGACGCCTACACCACCGGCCGCGGCTCCATCAAAATGCGGGGCGTGACGTCCATTGAGGAGGAGCGCGGGCGCACCATCATAGTTATCACCGAGCTTCCGTACCAGGTCAACCCCGATAACCTTGTCTCCAGCATTGCTGAACAAGTGCGCGACGGCAAGATCGCAGGCATCTCCAAGATCGACGACGAATCCTCCGACCGTGTTGGCATGCGCATCGTCGTCACACTGAAACGCGACGCCGTGCCGCGTGTTGTGCTCAATAACCTCTACAAGCACTCTCAACTGCAGACCAGCTTCGGCGCGAACATGCTGTCCATTGTCGACGGCGTCCCCCGCACCCTACGCCTGGACCAGCTGCTGCGTCTATACGTTGATCACCAAATCGACGTCATCGTCCGACGGACCCAGCACCGCCTGGATGAGGCCGAAAAGCGCGCCCACATCCTGCGCGGATTGGTCAAAGCGCTGGATATGCTCGACGAGGTCATCGCGCTGATTCGCGCATCCCAGACCCCGGAGATCGCACGAACCGGACTGATGGACCTCCTGGATATCGACGAGCTCCAGGCCGACGCCATTCTGCGGATGCGGCTGCGCCAACTCGCTGCGCTGGAGCGGCAGAAGATTATCGACGAGTTGAAGGAACTCGAACTCACCATCGCCGACCTCAAGGACATCCTGGCCCGGCCGGAGCGCCAGCGGCAGATTGTGTGCGAGGAGCTCGAGGAGATCGTCAACAACTACGGCGATGACCGCCGAACGCAGATCATCGCGGCCACCGGGGATGTCACCGAAGAGGACCTCATCGCGCGGGAGAACGTCGTCGCCACCATTACGTCCACCGGTTACGCCAAGCGGACCAAGGTGGACCTCTACCGCAACCAGAAGCGCGGTGGGAAGGGTGTCCGCGGGGCTGAGCTCAAGCAGGACGACGTCGTCCGGCACTTCTTCGTGACCTCGACGCACGACTGGATCCTGTTCTTCACCAACTTCGGGCGCGTATATCGCCTCAAGGCCTACGAGTTGCCCGAAGCGTCCCGGACCGCGCGCGGGCAGCACGTCGCCAACCTCCTAGAGTTCCAGCCTGGCGAACACATCGCCCAGGTGATCCAGCTGCAGACCTACGAAGACGCGCCCTACCTGGTCCTGGCCACTAAGCAAGGCCGCGTGAAGAAGTCGAAGCTGACCGACTATGACTCCGCCCGGTCTGGTGGGCTGATCGCCATCAACCTCAACGAGGGCGACTCGCTGATCGGCGCACAGCTCTGCTCCGCCGACGATGACCTCCTGCTGGTTTCCGAAGAGGGCCAGGCCATGCGCTTTACTGCCGACGACGACACGCTGCGCCCGATGGGCCGCGCCACCGCCGGCGTCAAGGGCATGCGCTTCCGCGGCGAGGACGCGCTGCTAGCGCTGACCGTCGTCCGCGAGGATTCCTACCTCATGGTCGCCACCTCCGGTGGCTACGCCAAGCGCACAAAGATGGAGGAATACCCGGCGAAGGGACGCGGTGGGCTCGGCGTCGCCACGTTCAAGTACAACAAGAAGCGCGGCAAGTTGATCGGCGCCCTTGTCGTCGACCAAGATGACGAAATCTTCTGCATTACTACCGACGGTTCCGTCGTCCGGTCCAACGTGAAGGACATCCGGCCTAGCTCGCGGCAGACGATGGGCGTGCGGCTGGTCCACCTGGACAAGGGCTCTGAGCTGCTCGCCATCGACCGCAACGTGGAAGACGAAGGCGAAGAGCACGCGGCGAAAACTGCGGAGAAGGGGAACGCCCCCACCGATCCCGCCGAACCGGCTCCAAACGACCCGTCCACGACTGACTCCAAGGACGGCTCCAACGGTGACGGCTCCTCCGACGCTAAGGATGGGAAGTAATGACGGGGCCGGGACCACACGGGCTGACGCCCGAGGGAAACCAGGCTAACCAGGATCTGGGCACGCGCCGCTGGACGGGCAACTTAGCCGACGAGCCGACCGCCAGTCCGGCGCCCAGCTCTCCCAGCACGCCCGGCGCGCCTCAAGGCGAGCGCGTTGTGGAGGTGACCCATATTGATCTCCACCGAGCTGCCCGGATCTCGGGGGCGGTCAGCGCGATAATCGCCCTCGTCTGGATACTCGCTGCCCTTCTCATGTTCTGCCTCTTGGCGGGGATGGGGGCATGGGGAAACATGAACGACGCCCTTAACGACGTCGCAGACACCTCAGTTCCGACGGGCATGGTGATTATTGCGATCATCGCGCTCGCTGTCTTCGAAGCCATCATCGGCACACTATTGGGCGTTGTTGCCGCAGCCATTTACAACGGGTTAGCTCGGATGAGCGCCGTTGGTGGAGTGAGAATGGTGATACGGGACTAACGATCCGCGGTCCGTACGACCTGGGCCCGTGTGCGCATCACTCGGACCCCACATCAATCCCAGCGGGCCGACTTTTATTCGACCTATTCACACTGTGACCTGCAGATTTGGTAAACCCCGTTTTCCTGGGTAAAGTTCTGCACGGTTCATGGGCCTATAGCTCAGGCGGTTAGAGCACTTCGCTGATAACGAAGGGGTCGGAGGTTCAAGTCCTCCTAGGCCCACCACGAAAACCACTCCGGTGGGGTTCGGGTGGTGAAAACCACAGGGGGCGTTAGCTCAATTGGTAGAGCACTTGCTTTGCAAGCAAGAGGTCACGAGTTCGATTCTCGTACGCTCCACAGGAAATCCCTGGTTACACTTTAGTGGCCAGGGATTTTGTCGTATCTCCCACCATCATCCCGCAGGTACTCCTGCATGACCCATCCCATGGGAGTCTCTCCTAGACCATGCGGTATGCTCTGTACCCGTGAGCGCACAAGTAAACTTCAACCGAATTATTAACTGAGCGTCTGGCTACCCTAAACCAGACGCTGCCCCGGCCTGCGGAAAAACCGCACCGGGGACTTCTGCTATTCAGACCCGCTAACAGAGGGCCGCAGCCTACATCCAGGTTTCACAGGCCCGGTTGGCGTCGGAAAGGAAAATCGAAAACCCTCGCCTGCGGCCACCGGAAACCCCGAGGAGCAGGCACGAACATCACGGAGCAACCCATGCCCCAGAAGACATCAGTATCCAGCGGGGACGAACCCACCTCTGCTGCTAACTCCCCTGCGGGACCCGCGCCCAGACACGGCGGTGTGGCCCCGGCAAACAAACCAGCAAAAAGAGCGACCTTCGGTGGCCGGACCATGTTTATCTCCGCTGCCATCGGTTCCGCCATCGGGCTCGGCAACATCTGGCGATTCCCCTACATTTCCTACGATAATGGCGGAGGAGCCTTCCTCTTCCCGTACGTCATCGCCCTGCTGACCGCAGGGGTGCCGGTCCTGATTCTCGATTACGTCCTCGGCCACCGCTTCCGCGGCTCCGCACCGCTGGTGTGGCGCCGCATCTCCCGGAAAACCGAGGCCATCGGCTGGGTGCAGACCGGCATTACCTACATCATCGCCGTCTACTATTGCGTGATCCTCGCCTGGGCGGCCATGTACACCTGGTTTTCGTTGAAACTGGCATGGGGAACAGACCCGGAGAAGTTCTTTACCGGTGAGTTCCTGCACGCTGATACCACAAGCTTGACCAGCGCGAATGTGGTGTGGCCGATCGCGATCGTGCTAGCCCTGGTATGGGCAGCGATCACGGCGGTCATGGTGCTGGGTGTTCGTAAAGGCACCGGGCTGCTCTCTTCGATCTTCGTCCCGCTGCTCATCATCATGTTCATCATTTTGGTTATTCGTGCCTTGTTTTTGCCGGGTGCGGCTGAGGGGCTCGAGGCCTTCTTCACCCCGCAGTGGAGCGCTCTGCTCGATCCCCAAGTCTGGATTGCCGCCTATGGTCAGATCTTCTATTCCCTGGCTATCGCCTTCGGCATCATGATGACCCAGGCTTCCTACCTGCAGAAACGAGCAAACCTTTCGGGTCTCGGCGCTGTGGTCGGCCTATCCAATAGCGCCTTTGAGGTTCTCGCCAGCATCGGCGTGTTCGCAACCTTGGGTTTTATGGCTGTCACCCAGCATGTGGCCGTCGCAGATGTTGCCACCAACGGCATCGGCCTGGCATTTATCGCCTTCCCGACGATCATCAACAACATGACCGGTGGCCCGATCTTCGGCGTCCTCTTCTTCGGTTCGCTGTTGATCGCGGGCTTTACGTCGCTAGTCACCATCGTGGAAGTTGTGTTGTCCTCAGTGCAGGAAAAATTCGCACTTTCCCGACGTCGCGCTGCCGTTTATGTCTGTGTGGCCTGCTCAGTCCCGTCGCTCGTATTTTTCCCAGTGTCGACGGGCCTTGCCACGCTGGATATCGTCGATAAGTTCGTGAACGTCATCGGCATTGTGGTCATCGCCGTGGTGGCGATCATTGTCATCGGCTGGGTGCTTCGCCGCTTGCCGGAGCTGCGGCAACACGTCAACCAGATCAGCAGCCTGCAGCTTGGGCGATGGTGGGATTTCTGCCTTTTGGTGCTTACCCCGCTGGTATTGGGGACGACGTTTGTGCTGGAGATCATCACATTGGTGCGAGATGGATACGAAGGCTATCCGACGGCCAAGGTGGCTATCTTTGGCTGGGGCTTGGCCGTGCTCTTCTATGGTGGCGCTCTCCTGATGTCGCTGGTGCCGTGGCCACGCAGAACGATTCTCGACGGCCCACCGGTCAGCGATTATGGAGTGCCGCTGACTGGGAAGGGAGCGCCCTTCGGCCAGCATCTGGATAACCCCTATGAATCTATTCGCGACCGTGAGCGTCGGCTTGAGGCTGCCGGTCTGAAGGAGGTCTAAGACATGGATGCTGTCACTATCATCGTTATGATCCTCTATTTAGCTCTGGTGTGGGGATTGTTAATCATTGCTGCAATTCACTTAACCAAGCACCCGGATGAAAACAGCGGAAAGTTGGGGACGACGGATCTCGACGACTTGCCGCAGTACACCAAGGCGTAGACGATAACCGCGGAATTGTGTGGCCACTCCGGAACCATCGCTCTAAAAACGCGTCAGTACTCCATGTCCAACAACACTCACCGAGTAGACAGGGGGTAAACGGCATGGATACAGAAGCGTGGCTTCGACTAGTGCAACTGATCATTGCCGGTGGCGGCCTGATTGCTGTTATCTTGACGCTGCAACAAAAGACAAACAGTGACAACCGCAGTGAATGGTGGAGACGATTCACCTGGGCGGTAGAGACCGTAGACAACGATAAGGCCACCGAACAGTGCCGGAGAGCGGCGGAAATTCAATTAGACTGCTTATCAGAAAGCCCGCTAGCCAGGTCATCGGAACAGAGTCTGATTGCACAGTTCTACGAGATGGATGATAATGAATCCAATATTATTGGGGAAAAGGATGGTGGGAATGATGACAACAACGTGGACTGACGAAACACCGCGAGCCCGCAATATACGCAACCTCAAAAAAGCAATCAGAGGTTGTGAAAAGATGGGAATAATCCCATCACGGACGGCCTATAAACGCGCCAACCTGCCCGTGCCCGAGAAAGCCACGGACGAATACCAGCAGCCACCACTGTGGAGAAAAATGATTAACTTCTGGCGACCCGTCTGGTAACCACACGCCCCACCAATCCCCGCCACCACGGCGGGGATTCCTTTTCTTACCGACATGTATGCACGCCCGGAGGTAAATGGTCGTTGCTGAAATTGCACTGCCTGGCAGTCTCACGCGGGTCCTCAGGCAGTTGATGCATGCAGCTAAAGACAGTGATGCCATCAACGATGATTAAAAGGCGACGCTAAGTGGCCAAGTCTAAAGGACCCAGCTGAAACTCTCAGAAAACACCTTCTACTACTCACACACGTCATCCTACTACCTACCTCTATAAGGGTAACTTTTCTTTTTCTATAGACATCTGGAATTGAACATGGTGAACTATGTTCAGTGTTCTTAACACTATCGATATTCGTTTCCCTATGTAGGAAGAGTCCAGGTTCCACCCGGCATATTTACGACCTTCGTAGAGAGCGGCTACATGGCTAATGCACTCACACAGGTGTGGCGACAAGGAAAAATCATTTTCCCCAACCCAAGGACAGGAGTTTAATTCGTGAGTTCAGCGACAAAACGAATTCTGAGCGTAGGCGTGGCCGGAATTCTCATGATTATTGTGGCTTTTGTAGTAGGCGCAATCATCGGCACAGATAACGCTACGACTGCATCTTCTACCTTGTTAGACATGCTCTTTGTCGGGGGTGTGGGCGCCATTTTCGGCGCTATCTTTGCCGGCATCTTTCGAAAAACATCAGCACAAGTTAAATCAGTGCTAGGTATTGTGGGGTTAGCCGCAACGCTTTTTTGTCAGTCGGTGATGGACCAGCAACAAGACTCGCCAGAGATCTTTTCTCCAGCGCTTCTGGTGTATCCAGCTCTGGGTCTAGTGATCATGTGCGTTATACATCCGTTAATCAAATCTCGGAATGATCGCTAGTTCGCTTTGGGGCACAGATTCTCATCCTGGTTTAAGGGCCTGCAAGCTGGGCAGATGTTCCTTGTCCTTACTGCGATGGCTCTACCCTCAACTGAGGATAGAGCCATCGCCTATCGGATTTTGTTTTGCACCCCGCTATAAGAGGTTGGGTGAGGCGGACTACTTAGCGGCGTTTTCTAACTCTGGCCGTAGCTCTTTGAGCAACCATTCACGACTTAATGAACTCGGGACGTTAAGTCCCTGCACAAGAGCGCTATCCCCGACTTTCGTCGCCTTTTTCTTAACCTGGGTCAAGTCGATGTACCCGGGAATCTGTCGCATCTCCTCATCTGAACCAGACTGGGCGTAAATTGCCATGAAGTCTGCATTTAAAGCGCTGATGTTTTCACTTGCCACCATTGCACGCCCTGAGCTGTTTGACGGTAGCTTTTGGACTGATTCAGGAACAGACATTCCCAAGTCATAGACGAAAGCGTTGCCCGGTTCCTTCGGATCTGTCACGACGCCGAACTGATGACTATCCCCAACGAACTGAGCCACAATCCCAGTCTTTCCTTTCAAACCCGGGATAGCTTTTTTCATTTCCTCAAAGCGCTTGTGATCGGCATCAATAATCTCTTTGGCTTTTTCTTCCTTACCGTAGAGCTTACCCAGCTGCTTTAATTGTGAAGCCCAACCTATTTCTTCACCCTGGGTACCGGTGGCACCTAAAGTAGGCGCAATGTCCTTCAAAACCCCGTAACTTTGTTCGGTAATTCGCCAGTAATCACCGACAATGAAATCTGGGTGTACAGCTGCGATCTTCTCGACGGGCAACTCACCATCATTTGTTGCATCGATGACTTCAACCCCGTCAAGCTTATCTTTTTGCCATGGCCGTTCTTTGTCAGTAGGGGTGTGAATAACGGCAGTTGGTTTAATTCCTAGAGCGAGCAAGTTATCCACAGCCGTGCCTGTCGCAACTACACGTTCAGGTTTCACCGGGTAGTTCGCTTCGCCCCACGAGTTCTTCAGTGTGATCTCGCCAGTCTGCGTGGCTTCGGAGGACGAAGTCTGACTTTTGCGGTTCGAAGCGTCACTACTATCACTAGAGCAACCAACAAACAGAAGCGAGGCAGACGTAAGCACTGCAAGCCCGAAAGTGTACTTACGCTTATAATGACCAAATGATGTGAAACGTTGAATTTTCATCGTTCTCCTTGGAAAATTTTGCTCGCCCACAAGTATTCTGTTGCCCATTGCGTGCTGACCAGTGCTACCTGAGTTTACCTACGTTAAGGCTAGCCTTAACGTGACAAAAGGTAAATATCTACAAGGTAGAAAAATCCGTTAAACACTGGTTTCTTCGATCGAACGATGAAAGCCCCCCAAAAAATCCTCTCCGTGACGGCTCACATACAACGTGAGTCTAGAGCACTTTCACTAAAAATAATTGAAAATAGACAATGTACTGCCCTTCGGTCACGCCCGGCGAGTCTGCTAAAAATCCCAGTCAGATTCCTCTGTCGCTTCGGTTTTCCCAATCACATAGGAGGCCCCGGAACCGCTGAAGAAATCATGAGTTTCTGATGCCTCAGGCGTGAGTGCAGCCAAAATATCTGGTTCCGTCCGCTCCGCTTCATCCTCGTACAGGGCTGGATAACCAAGATTCATGAGAGCTTTGTTCGCGTTGTAATAGACAAAAGCCATAACACCCGCAAATTTCGGACGCGAGGTGAATGAGGATTCTGAACTCCGGTGAGAGTCATCGGGCACATTGATGCCACCATACAACTCACCAGAGTAAGCTTTTTCCAAACTTAAAAGCTCATCCACAAGGGAATACGTAAACTCTTGGAGCTCATTTTTCCTCTCCAGATGGGCATCGAGCCCCCGCTGAAATTTATACCCGGAATAATAACCGTGAACAGCTTTGTCGCGAAGGATAAGACGAATCATGTCAGCAGTGTTCATGAGTTTAGCTCGACAGCTCAACCACAATGGCAAATAAAACCCTGCGTATAAGAGCAGTGAACTCAACAGCGTGGCCGCTACTTTCCGCTTTAAAGGATCCCGACCATAGTAGTGTTTCATCACCGTCGTGGCACGTTGTTGGAGGACAGTGTTTTGAGTTGCCCACCGGTAGGCTTCCGTGATCTCGGGAGTACTGCACAACGTACTAAAAACACTGCTATAACTCCTGGCATGTACGGACTGCATGAACGCGATGTTGGTATATACCGCCTGTTCATGCTCGGTTCTGCCATCCGGTATCTGACTCACCTCACCCACCGTCGCCTGAACCGTGTCAAGCAACGTTAACCCGGTAAAGATTTTCACGGTAAGTTGGCGTAGATCGTCAGGTAGCGAATTCCAACTGGAAATATCATTAGACAAAGGCACCTTTTCAGGAAGCCAAAAGTTTCCCGTCAACCGCTGCCACACTTCCAAGTCCTTCGGATCTTGTAGGCGATTCCAATTCACCGGCCGCAATGGCTTTTTGGCACATTTGGGCCATTCAGCCGGGGTTATCGAATCATCGATATAAGACAAACCATTTTCCTCTCTAAAGGGTTTCTTTTTCTTTAATGCGCTTCCAGAACTCCGTCAATCCATTCCGAACTTTTTCAACGTCACGACTCGTCCCTAATAACTCGAATCGATAGAGCTCCGGAACATGGCATTTCGACGCGATCACAGGGCCTGCGCAACAAAACGCGGCTCCGAAGTTTGTGTTCCCGCTGGTTATTACTCCGCGTAACAGGCGTCGGTTCTGTTCGTCGTTGAGAAAGCGAATAACCTGACGCGGAACCGCTCGGGCGATATCCCCTCCCCCATACGTTGGAGTGATAAGCACATACGGTTCCGACACATGGAGCTCGGGAGCTTTCAATTTCATCGGGATTCGGGCCGCGGGGATGTGTAGTTTGTCCACGAAACGCGCAGTGTTACCCGAGGCAGACGAAAAGTAGACAAGGTGGGTTCCAGGCGTACTAGATGAACTCGGCATAGTTCTCCCACGTGGAGGCGGATAGATCTCAGGGGTCTCGTAAAATCCCCATTACTCAATGAGTTGAACTTTATCATTCATTATGATGAAATAACAGCCTCTACGACGAACTCACGCGCGGAGACTCGCTCGCGGGGCTAGCGCATAAGGAGCAACTTCAGCGACTTCGGCGCTACAGCGTGGAAGTTTCGTCGGCAAGCGCCGACTGAGGGCGCGAATGTCTTCTGATGAAAGGACGCATGATGGCAACACTGACAAATCCAATGAAGGAAATGATCAGTCAGCAACTTCCGTTTTTGGCGACGGTGACTGACGCTGAGACCCTTCGGCCTAATCTCGGACCGAAGCGGTCGTTACGCGTGTGGGACGACCATACCTTGGTGTACAACGAGAACACCGGCCGTCAGCATTACGAAAATCTACGCGAGGGCTCACTGGCTGCCGTTGCGGTGGTGGACTGGGCTGAACTCGATGGATACAGGTTTATTGGTCCTGCGGAAATCCACCGCACCGGGCCGGTGTGGGACGCCTGCCTTGCTTATGCGGAGGTTCACGGTTACGCCCCACCCAAGGCGGGTGTTTTAATCCATGTTCAGCAGATCTATACGTTAATGATCGGTGCGCATGCCGGGGAACTTCTTGATAGCGATGACCCCGACTATCGCGTTTAATGACCGGGTCAATGAACCCGACGGCTGGGCGTGCCCCCACTCCCCTCATGAATTTCCCAACCGCCGAATCTGAGGTTGACGAGTCTTACGGTGACGACTCTGAGACTACGGAATCATCCAGCTCAACACTGTTGCCTGCAACCCGTTGATGATACATAGCGCGATCAGAAGCCCCACGCTCCAAAGGATCACCTTCCGGAGAATCTCGGACTCACGGCCAACCAAGCCAACTGCTGTCGCCACAATGGTTAAGTTCTGGGGGCTCACCAGCTTACCGACAACACCACCGGACGTATTCGATGCAACCATGAGGGCAGGGTCAACATTCGCTTTTTCAGCCGCTGCCTGCTGTAGCGTCGAGAACAAAGCGTTCGCACTGGTGTCAGAACCAGTCACGGCAGTACCCAACCAACCGAGAATCGGGGCAAAGAACGCAAATGCTGCCCCCACTCCAGCAATCCATGTACCCATTGTGATCGTCTGACCCGACTGGTTCATGACATAGGCCAGGGCGACCACGGAGGCAACGGTCAAAATGGAGAATTTCATCTTCACCAAGTTCTCCCAATAGGCCTGCCCTAATACCTTCAACGACACCCGGTACACAGCGGCAACAATGAACCCCGAGATGATCAGTAGAGTTCCTGGCGACGATAGCCAGGTGAATTCAAAGATGGTTGCTCCCGACACCTTGCCGTCTGCGGTCAGAATGTGGCCGTCCGAACCCGGCCAGTGAATCGTGACGTCTGTGCTCTTCAGGAAGTGTTTCACCGGATCGCACAACTCGGCCAAGGAGAAGACTACGAGAACGAGGAGATACGGGAAGAGCGCCATGAACGTCCGGCCCGCGGTGAGCTCACGCTCTTCCGTTTCCTGTGCAACCGTCTCTGCACCTGCGACGTCTTGAGTACCAGCTTCCTGGTCCTCCTTTTGCCGTTCTACAAACAATCGCTCGCGGGCTTCTTCCGTTCCCTTCGGCTTCCAGACGCGCAACATGATCACGGTGGCAGCGACACCCATCAGAGCCGCCGCAATATCGGTCAGTTCCACCGAGATGTAGTTGGAGAACACGAATTTGGTCAGCGAAAACACGAGGCCAATGACGAAAGCGATCGGCCAGCACTCTTTCAAACCACGCTTCCCGTCAACCAGAATGCACAGGAAGAGTGGGATAAAGACTGACAAAATAGGAGTCTGACGGCCAACGATGGCACCGATGTGCTGGTAATCAATTCCCGACAACGCACCAGCGGTAATGATCGGCGTTGCCACAGCACCGAAGGCAACCGGAGCAGTATTGGCCACCATGACCGACACCGCAGCACGCATGCGGGAGAATCCGATGGTCAAGAGCATGACACCGGTGATGGCCAGGGGCGCACCGAATCCGGCCAACGCTTCCAACATGCCACCGAAGCAGAATGCGATAAGAATTGCTTGCACGCGGGGATCGTCGGAAAGTCGATCGATGAGGGCTCGTAGATCCTGGAAGCGGCCCGAACGAACGGTGATCTCGTAGAACCAGATCGCGGCGATGACGATCCACATGATTGGGAAGATGCCGAACACCGCACCCTGGGTGGCGGCTAGGCCCGCGAGGTGGGCGGGCATTCCATACGCTGCGATGGCGATGACGAAAGAGACGGCCAGGGCGGTGAGGCCCGCCCAATGGGCCTTCCACCGCAGTACTCCAAGTGTGACAAAGATTGTGGCCAAGGGGAGGAAAGCTACCAACGCGGAGACAAATAAATTGTCTGCCAGCGGAGCCAAATCAGGCTGATAGGTGGAACTCATGACACCGGTTATTCTCACTTTTCAGGGGCATCACTGGGGGATGCCGAGGGACAAACTACGCATCACCCAGACTGCTTCTCACACACCAGCAGAAAATAGTGATGTAAAGCACTTACGTGGTTAAACCACCGTATTAGTCACATCATCTACGATCACCCTAAACGGGTCAAAAATCGTGATAATGAGACAACTAAAAACCACGGTAAACCGCAGGAATACGTCAGACAGGTCCCAATTTTTACCCCCAAATGGGACCCTAAAGACGCAAACGGTTCACCGTGGCGTCGATCATATTCACTGGGAGCCAGGCGCCCGGCGCGACCAATTGCACCCGTGGCGGCACTGGAGGCTAGCCCTCACCCCGGTGAAGGAATGGTGGGAGAACTAGCCCTCCCGCTGCGAGTTACACAGTTGCATCGTCGCGAGACGAGTCCACACGGTTAAACCGAGTGAGCTGGGTGACGTGCTGAGGGCCTAGCTCCTCAATGCTCGTGACCTGCAACAACTTCATGGTCCGTTCAATCTGCGACCGCAAGATTTCGATGGTCCGGTCCACGCCGGCACGGCCACCTGCCATCAAGCCGTACAGGTAAGCGCGGCCGATCAGGGTGAAGTCTGCACCCAAGGCCAGCGCGGCAACGATATCAGCACCGTTCATGATGCCGGTGTCGACCATGATCTCCACGTCCTTGCCGACTTCGCGCGCCACCTCGGGGAGCAGCAAGAATGGCACCGGAGCGCGGTCGAGCTGGCGTCCACCGTGGTTGGACAACACAATGGCGTCGACACCGAGGTCGGCGAGCTTCTTGGAGTCCTCAAGGTTCTGGACGCCCTTGACGGCGAGCTTGCCGGGCCACATCTCACGAATCGTCTTCAAGTCATCGAAGCTGATCGTGGGGTCCATGGCGTTGTTGAGCAGTTCGCCCACGGTGCCGCCGGTCGAGCTCAAGGAAGCGAACTCCAGCGGAGGCGTCGTTAAGAAGTCGATCCACCACCAGGGGCGAGGGATCGCGTCGACGACGGTCTTCACCGTCAACTGAGGAGGAATGGAAAAACCGTGGCGGACATCGCGCATACGGTTGCCGGCCACCGGTGTGTCGACGGTGAAGAACAAGGTATCGAAGCCGGCTTGTGCTGCGCGTTCAACCAGCCCGTAGGAGATTTCGCGCTTGCGCATCACGTACAGCTGGAACCAGTTGCGCCCCGTGGGGTTGGTGGCCTTCACGTCTTCAATCGAGGTGGTGCCCAGCGTCGACAAGCAGAAAGGAATACCCGCTGCACCGGCTGCACCTGCGCCCGCAACCTCACCTTCAGTCTGCATGAGGCGGGTGAACCCCGTCGGAGCGATACCGAATGGCAGGGAGGAGGGACCGCCGAGAATCGAGGTGCTCATATCGATCTCCGACGCATCCTTGAGGATGGACGGGTGGAATTCCACGTCCTCAAATGCCTTGCGGGCACGGGCGATAGAAATCTCCCCTTCTGCAGCACCATCCGTGTAATCGAACGCCGATGCTGGAGTGCGACGCTTCGCAATCTTCCGCAAGTCATAAATTGTCAGAGCGTTTTCCAGGCGACGCTTCTTCAAATTCAGCTCGGGCTTTTTAAAGTGCAGATATTCCCTAATTTCTTTCGGATTCGGGAATTGACGCTGAACCACGGGGACTCCTATTCACAGGACGTAAATATAGACATGCGCAAGGCTCACTAACCTGACACCGATGTCGTCGCAATAAAAGCCCACGGCAAACGGGTGAGGCACACGAGATTGCGCTAACTACATTGAGCCTAAACAATTGGTGAATGCATTAACAGTAGGTGTAACCATGCGGGGGTAGGCTAACTGCATTAATAGTGGGCTACGCACCAAGCGTGGCCATAATTACTTAACAAGCCTGCTTATTTGAGGGCGTGGGTGGCTTCGATGGTGTTCGTTTCGCACGGACGCCATGCCCACCAGCCGATCGCCGTCGCGCACAGCACTACACTGAGAACGACCGCCACGACGGCGCTCCACCCAGCAGCCGAATAAAACGAAATCGGCGCTACCCCACCGATCGCACCGCCGACGTAGTAGCCAGTCAGATACAAGCCGACGCCGGTCGACCGCGCACCCGCGGCCAATTTCCCCACCATGAGCGTTCCAGCCGCCTGACCAGCAAACACGCCGACGCAGGACAGCGCGAGGCCAATAATCACGGTAGGAATCGTCGGAAAGAGAGTGAGGACGAGACCGCCGACGCTCACACTTTGCGACGCGAGAAACGCCCGGCGCGGACCCCACTTGTCCATCAGCGCTCCGAAACGTGGCGTCGTTACCGTCGGGATGAGGAACACGACAAAAATCAGGCCAATGGCGCTGGTAGAAAGGCTGAACGGCGGGTGCGCCAACGCCAGGGAGGCAAAGGTAAACGACGCAACCTGTTGGAACAGCAAGGCGAAGCCCACCAAGACAGTCATGACAATGCGTGGTTTGCGTAAGAACCGGCCAGCATTAAGAAAGAACCCACCGACGCCGCGGTCCGCCGTTCGGATGAAGTGCCGCTCCGGCGGGAGACCCCAGTACGTTACAGCCAGTGTCACGGCCAAGATAACCGCATTACCCAGGAACGATAAACGCCAACCGCCAGCCCAATCGGAGAGCACGGCAGCGACCATCCGACCCGAAAAACCACCCAATGCGGTGCCAGCGACATATAAAGCATTTAGAGTGGAGGCCGTCGGGGGTTCAAATTCCTCCCCGATATACGCCACGACGACGGCGAAGACGAACGGGCAACACATTCCCTGGGCGCAGCGGAACGCTAAGAGGGCCGGATAGGACCACGACGTCAACGCCGCCACGGTCAGGGCCGCCATCGCGGCCACAGCGGCCAGGATTACCCGCCGACGGCCAATCCGATCGGACAACATTCCCGCAAAGGGAGCTGTTATGGCGACGCCCGCCGTCGTCGTACTAATCGTCCATGCTGCATCGGTGGTCGGGATATGCGCCCACGAGGCGATCTCCCCCAGAATCGGCTGCGTCGAATAGAGGTTGAGAAGTGCGGTCATTCCTAAAAGAACAACCGCACTTTTGGTAACGAGCGACACGTAGGTGTGTGGTGCATTGCTACCCGACGCAGAATCGGCACCGCCATCCGGAGTAGTGACCATTTGACCTCCGAACGGCTACCGACGACCTACATGCACCGCCCTCCAGCCTAATAGACCCGCGGTTATGCGTATCGCTTTACAACTCGATACCAGCCCCCGGCGCACGCAGCGAGCACCCACACGGCAAAGAGGACACCTGCCATTTGCCAGCCTTCTATCGGCAACGGAAACTGCGTCTCCTCACCGATGAAGACGGACCCATTACTAAAGGGCAAGAACGCGAACGCTTTGCCACCGTTGGGCAAAACCACGCTAAAAGGCTCCACAACGAATTGCCACAATAACAGCATTCCCACCGACGCGGATGCCGTGCGGAATAGCGCACCGACGCCCACGCCTAGGCCACATACGAGGAAGCTATATGCCGGTAGGCTCCACATAAGATGCACAACGTCGGAACTACCGAAGCTCCAGTTCTCTGTCACAGAGGGAAAAGCCACTTTGTCGGCAGCTATAGATATCGCTACTGTCACACCACTAAGCACGGCAGCTATAACACCCGTGACCAGCCATTTCGAACCCAATAAAAGTCCTGGGCGCTGACAAGCTCGGTAGCTCAGGGGCATCGTGCCAACCCGATATTCCCCCGTCACGGAGCCAACGGCCCATAGGGAAAACAAGGTACACGTCATCATGCGAATCCAATGGGCCACCTGGATAGGTTCCCACTGGCGAACACCGCCACCTAGAACCTCGCGCGCGATAACGGCCTCTGCACACATCACCAATGACGCGGCAATCCCCAACACGACAGCCAACGGAAGAATAACCCACGTGGAACGCAAAGAAGCCAGCTTCGACCACTCTGCTTCACACTGTCTCTTGGCCATCAGAAACATGAGCTTGCCACCTTACCGTACTTCACAGCGCTTCGAGTGAGCGCTACATAAGCCTTCTCCAGATCTCCATATTCGCTGTTCAGCTCCCCTACCCCGCCATCAGCCAATACTTGCCCTCTGCCGATGACGAGCACCCGATCCGCTACCTTTTCCACCTCACTCAACAAGTGACTGGACACCACTACGCAACGTCCCATAGAGGCTAAATGGGAAAAGAGCTCACGCATCCACATAATGCCGTCGACGTCGAGCCCGTTAATCGGCTCATCAAGGAGAAGATTCTGAGCATCGGGCATCAAAGCGGCTGCCACTGCGAGGCGCTGACGCATACCCAGCGAAAACGAATCTGCCCGTTTACCTGCTACATCCTGCAACCCAACGAGAGATAGGAGTGCGTCGGCACGGGCTAGGGGCATCCCACAACAGCGGGCCACCCAGCGGAGGTGCGCGCGGGCAGTACGGGCGGGGTGTACCGCGTCTCGGTCAAGAACAGAAGATACTGACCGAAGTGGATTACGCGATGCTCGAAGTGAGGCACCATCAACCAAAATTCTGCCCGAATCCACCGGAATTAAACCCGCCATCGCAGATAATAATGTCGATTTACCGGCACCATTGGGACCTAACAAGCACGTCACCTCGCCATCGCGAAGGCGCACGCTCATTCCTCGTACAACGGATTTAGAACCGTAACTTTTTGATATTCGATGAACGTCAATCATGAGCTAGCCCTTGCACTTAGCGGCTCCACCGCTGGCAGCCAAGTAGGAGCAGATAGTCTCACGCGAGTACTTCCAGTTGCCGTCAACCTTCTTGAATACCAATTCCTTGTCCGTCTCCGGCCAACCATTAGCGGAATTCACAAAGTGAACAGTCGCTAGATCACCATCAACAGTCACCGGACCGCGGAAGGACCACTGCCAGTTATTCGTCCGGTTCATCTGAACGGACTTTTGTAGCAGCCGACCAGCGGGAACAGTGGCTGCACCGGCATCCATGTTCGCTTTAATTCCCGCATCAGAGGTATTTGGGTCGATGAGATACGTGAACTGAGCTGCAAAGTCTTCCACCGTGGGTTCCGCCATGCGGAGAACCAAAACACCATCAACCCATTCCGGACCGGAAGCGTCCGCGGAGTCATCTGACCCGCCCTGATCATCGCTGTCAGCAGGCTGGGCAGAATCTCCTCCCCCTTGAACTTGGCCGCCACCCGATGACGATCCTCCCGAACCAGAGGATGACCCAGAGTTTCCACTGCTCCTTTCTCCACCGGCAGCAACATTTCCTCCACTGCCACCAGCAACCGCACCTTTACCAGAGGTCGACTTCGTAGATTTCTGACCGGACTTGGCAGTACTAGCCGGGACCCGCTTCCCTGCTTTCACCGAGGTCCCATTGCCGTCGCCTTCATCCGAGACAGCCACGACATCAGCATTATCCGATCGGTGCGTCACGTAATGCACCGACGCACCAGCCATGACCAGGGCGGAAATGCCCACCATCACGGCACCAGCACCTATCGCTCTACCGAGGCCTCGAGAGAACAAAGGTCTTTCTTCAGGTGCAGGCTCTGGGATCTCCTCGGGTGTGTTCTCAGGAGAATCCTGCTGGTCTTTCGGGACCGGTCGGCGAAATTCTTCGGTCCGTGAGTCCTCATGCAACGCTGAAAAATCAACGTTCTGGGAACCATTGTTATCGTAGTTTTCACTCATCATTTTTCCTTTCGACTTGGGCAGCCTGATTAGTTGCCACCACTAACTTGATGAAGCCAATTGCTTCCATCCGAATCACGTCATAACCGGTAAGAGAAAGCACTTTCTCGACCTCACCGGGACGAAATATCTTTTGGCCCATTTTTCGCATCACCGCGACATCTACTCGCTGGTTATGCTGCGAAGGTTCCTCCAGGGTTTGGATACACAGTCGTCCACCGGGAGCGAGCAACCTTCGAATCCGACGAAGCATGTCCTCAGGCTCCTGGAGTTGGTGCAGGCAACCGCATAACCACACCTCGCTGGCGAGCTCATAGTTCTGGCACCCTAAATCCGCTAAAGCAAGCTTGGATTTTTCAATGTCCTCGACGACGAAGCTCAACCGCTCCGAGGAAATACCGGCCTGCTTCTGCAATTCCTTCGCACGGTCAATAGCGTGTTCAGACTGGTCGACACCAATAACGACGGGACCAGCCGCGCCGTGATGCTCGGCAAGTCGCCGCGAGAACCAGCCCGTGCCACATCCAAGGTCAAGGATGGGGCCTGCCTCTGCAAGCAGCTTCGTCGAACTACTCAGCACGCCCCAGACGTCCTCTTGGCTGAGTTTCCGGCCACCGTATTTACGGAGAAAGCGGGGGTAGATCAGGTTCTCATAGGCTGCTAAGTACACCTTCAACCCACCGATACGTTGAGCAAAAGAACTCATGCTCCCACCACCCCTCGCTGACGTCGTCGTGATAGTGCCACCAGCCCGGCTAAGCAAACGACGAAGATTCCCCCACACCAGAGAATGATGGGAAGTATCGCTTCGCCCGACAGAGCCTGTGAAGCGGCCGTGATGGGTGCGTTGCGGGCGATAGCGGCTAACCCGGGCCGGTACATTGATGCTGGTAAAAGCGCTGTATTGATGAACATCATCACCATGATCAATGGCATAAAGACCACCGATCCTTGCGGAGAAGTAATTGAAAAACCGACGTAGGTTCCAAACGCTCCCGCAGCCAAGGACCCCAGTACGAAAACAAAGACTGCTTTTAGTGGTGCGTCGGTTAAGACCGATGATGACGTACACAAGTCAGCAACGGCGGTCACAACAATGCACATAACGAAGATCCGGAGGAATTCGCCGATGGCACGGGCTAGCAACACAACCGCATATCGAGACGGCATTGTTTGCAAGCGATCATGAAAACCGTGGAGCCGCTCTTCATAAACCTGACCTGTTCCAGTGACAGCCAGAATGAACGCCCACGAAAAAACCACGAGAATTACTCCAGCATTAGCGTCGAAGTGGCCAGTTAATGACTCTGCTAAGGCGCCGAACAGCTTCACCATGATGAACAGGTAAGCCAGTGGAGCAATAATCACCATGATCAAGCTCGAGGGTTCGCGGGACCAGATCCGCAAGAGACGAGTGACATGGACTCCCAGAGAACGGACAAATAACGAAGGACCAGAGCTTAGTGCGGGATTAGTGCTGGCGATCATGCCTTTCTCCTTCCGGCAAGTCGTACCGCAATAACGACGCTGCCCAGAGCCGCTGCGACGATAATCCACAAGACCGCTTCCCACACTCCAGTTGTTGATCCATCCGAGAGGTTGGGATCGCGAAACATTTCAATAATGGGAGAGAACGGCACATGCGCGACCACGTTCTTCAGGTGGGAAGTTAAAGCCCACTGGGGAATGAATGCGGTCGAGAACATCAACAACAGCATTTCTAAAGACTGAATACTCCCCGCCGCTTCAATTGGGTTTTTACTAGCAAGGACGAGCCCATTCGCAAAGAGAGTCAAAGCGATAGTCGTGACAAGAAGCCAAAGGCTTAGCCATCCCAAGGGCAGGGCCCACGGATCCGCACCCAAAAGAGCGGCAACGAGCAAAAGCGTAATGGTCGATCCAGCCATGCGTACGACGTCCGTTACCGCTCGCCCGACGATGAACCCCAGCGTCGACCCAGGCAGGATACGGATACGATCAATAAAACCCTCTGAAGCGTCATGTGCCACCACCATGGATGAGGCTGCAGCGGTAAACATCGCGGCTTGGAACAAACAGCCAGCTAGAGCGAAGGTGACGTAATCGAAATCCATCGAACTATGCTCTGCCGCATAGCCGAATACGGCCCACAAGCAGACCAGGAACAACGGCGGAACAACAAACATTGAGATAAGCGACGCCGTATTGCGTCGGAGGAGGGTTAAATCCCGGCCGACAAATGAAGCGACGGTCTGCGATAACCGACTCATTGTTCACCCTCCCCAGGGCAGCTTGTACCCAACCGGAAGAAGACATCATCGAGCGTCGGCGGAGCAACAGAGATCGACGTGGTAGTTAAACCTGCATCTGCCAAAGCCTTACTGATACGGACGAGTACCTGGGATGTATCCTCAACGAGCAGCTGTACCGTCCGCCCCGACACATTTGCTTTATCAGACAAGGTCGAGGCGAAACGTGACGCTTCATCCTCGCTACTAAACTCGACGACGGCGGTTTCGCCGCCTATGCTTCGTCGCATCTCGGTGGGAGAACCACTAGCGACGATCTGGTGCTGGTGGAGCAAATATATGGTGTCGGCAAGTTCTTCGGCTTCTTCTAAATACTGCGTTGTCAGAACAACTGTCATTCCGTTGTCACGCAGTGTATGAATCAATTGCCATAATTGCTTGCGACTAACCGGATCCAGCCCCGTGGTGGGCTCATCGAGGAAGAGAAGCTGCGGAACCACGACCAGGGATATGGCAATGTCCAGGCGTCGGCGCATGCCGCCCGAGTAAGTGGACACCGTTCGCCCACCTGCCTCAGTCAGATCAAATTGGTCCAGGAGCTCGGTGGCCCGCTGAGTGGCAGACTTCTTATTCAAACCTCGTAGTCGTCCGAAGAAAACGAGGTTCTCTTTTCCGGTCAGATGCTCATCAACCGCAGCATACTGGCCAGTCGTAGCAATACACTGCCGAACGGCGTCAATATCTTTCTCGACATCATTACCGAAAACCGTGACTGTCCCGGAATCCTTGGTAATGAGCGTCGATAAAATTCGAACCAACGTAGTTTTGCCGGCACCATTGTGCCCGAGGAAAGCCACAATTGATCCGGAGGGTACTGCAAAGCTCACGCCATCAAGAACACGAACCTCGTCGTCCGCTTTTTTGCCCTTAGCGAAAGATTTATGAAGGTCCACCACGTCGATCGCCGTCTTGGAACCTATTTTTTCACTAGCCATGTTGTCATCTTTCTCGATCGACATTGAAGCTCCTCACCTCTTCACCGCCGAGGATTCGCGCTAATACGCGATCCGTAAATTCGGGATCGGTCACCGGATCAATCACTCCAGGGGAAAGATCCCGAGACATCGCTTCGGCAACTGCAGTTGCAGCAAATGCTGCGGTTAAGGCATACGACCCTTGGCCTACTAATCGCGCCACCAACTTCTGACCCTCCCCATAAAAAGTGGTGGTCAATTCGGCCGAGCTATCCTCTTGGGCATCAGCTTCGGCTTTACGGGCTTTCTTAGAAGCCATCCGGGCGAAGAAGGAAGCCAGCCGCTCTTCCCAACGCTGGGAGGTGAATATTCGACGCTTACTTAACGTGCGGATATCGCTGGCTGTCAGTGCAGCAAACCGAACGCGATATTCATAGCTCCGGATCATCTTAAGTACTAAAGGAATGTAATGAACGTCCGGCGTTTCATAAGCAATGTAACCATCGTCGGAGGGACGAGGACGCGACATCTCAACCAAGTTTCCTTCTCGCACTGCAGTATGCGGCGAACGCAACGTTCGGAACATCGACCTCACAGCCGCAGCACCACTTTCTTGCCCACGCCCGATGGATAGGTCCGTGGTCACGTATGTATCGTCGATGGAAACGGGCCACTGCTTGGCAAGGCGAAGCACAACAGCTGTACTTATCCCTGGGCTCAGTCCCCAACCGGTCAGTACACGGACTTCCTTACCTTCAGCCTGACTTTGTTCCCGCCCCAGCTGGATGGCCAGTTCGGGGTAGTCATTAACGTCGACGACGTTTGTTCCAGCCGAAAGACATGCCTGATGGAAATTATCTTCAACAACCTCAAAGGGGCCTACGCATATAACGGCCCAGGTGAAACGGCTTAGCAATCGAACGGCTTCCGAAAAACCTGAATCACTGTCGTTCAATTCGAGCGCATGGTGCTCGGCTTCGGGCCCACCTTTACGCGAGGTGTAATGCGATTCAATGCCGTATCGCTTAAGAATTCTCCTCACCATACGGCCAGTGACTCCGGTGCCACCAATAACAATAACCGGTAGACGCTCCTGGGATTTTGGTTTGTTAGGGGATGACATTTACATTCCCCTCCCTTCAATATAAGAAGCAATAATTTGGGCCGTTGCCGGCGCTTGCTGCTCCATCACAAATGAATAGTGGTTTCCAATAACTTCGGCACTGCGTACGTTTTTGACGCCATACTTGGACCAATTCCTGCTGTTTTCTGCCTCTCCATCATCGGGGAGGACGAGCAAGGCCTCGTCATATCGGTAACTACGAGGCTGATAAGCGTTACGCGCAGCTACCAAGGTGCGTAGGGTGTTCAGGTCTGTTAGGGTCACCCGATCTCCACTCATACCGAGATCTTCAAGAAGTGTCGGAGAGAGTGAGCGGGCTAATTCCCGTATGGCTCCCGAATTGTGGGCACTCTCAATGGCGCACTGAGCTTCGATCCATAGTCCTTCAACACCATCAGAGATAGGTTTTTCTGCCGAGATTCCGAATCCCGGTATGCTTTCGAGAAGCTCTCGCTCAGAATGCTCGGTGAAATCACCGACATCAACTATGGGGCCTGGGGCAAGGCTGTCGAGTAAAACAAGTGCCTGGCACCGATCACCCAGCTGATGGGCAAGTTCAACGGCCAAGGTTCCACCAACGCTCCAGCCCGCCACGGCAACACTCGAATGTGGACTGATTCTGTCCCGAATAGCTGCCACATAGTCCGCCGCTAATTCTTCAATGGACAGGTATTGGGGATAGACCATGAAATGTTCGGCAAAACTTAGTCCCCATATTTCGTAATTTCCGGGCATCGACCGGGCTAGCTGCTGGTAAATATCCACGGTTCCAAAGCCACCGTGAACAAACAGAAGTACTTTGGTCGGGTCGCCCTTCCGTAAGAGACTGAGGCACCGCCGGTGGGGCTGCAGAAGATCGGTTTCGTGAACTAGAGCAGCTAAACCACGCTGCGTCGGGGTCTCTAGGGCATCGGCAAGTGCAATATCGTGCCCAGCGATTTCTTCAATACGCTGCACGAGGGAGACAAAACTCAAGGAATCTATCCCGTGTTCAAACAGGTTGTCGTCGATATTGTCGCAACTTATACCGAAGCTTTGTAGTGCCTCACTGACCCGTCGAAGAGCAGTGGCAGAAGGCTGCCCGGCTACTGGGTCCTTATTCGAAGCACCCGACGTGTTTGATGCCGAACCAGAAAGAAGGCACCGCAGTCGACTTGCCTGCGTTTTTTCAAGTCTCGCTACGTCGGGCTGACCCATAATACAGCTATCAATAGTGCGGCAGTAGACATCAAAAACGTCCTCTACGAGCTGTTTATCGAGAGCTCCGGAACGGTAGTCCCACGCCAAGGAGATCTCGTTGCCTACTGCAATGACTTGGTTATCGATAAGTACTTGCGGTGTTTGGGATACGGCCCATTCCACAGTTCCCAACACGTTACGATCCGACTCGATCCGTCGATCTGCACTAAATCCACCGCTAGAAGTACTCTTTACAATGCTCTCTGAGCTGTGGGGTAAAGCTGAACTGACATCTGAGTCAAACAGCAGCGATGTAAACACGAACGGAGCGACCGCACTCCCAAAGGACTTCTTCTGACGGGCTATTTCTGCGAGCACCTGCGTACCCGGGTAACGCGCCGTGAGATGGGTCAGGAGAGCGTTTTGCGCTTCCCGTGCGGTATCAGCCAAGTCAGCGATATCAGCATTCTCGAACGGAAGTAACACAACACCGGTGAAATCCCCGATGACATTGTGGTGAGCCCCGATCTCAGGATCACGATTGTATGTGGTGATATTTAGCCCGACTCTGTTCCCTCGGCTAAAACTCGTCAATGCTGCAGCGTAAGCGGCTAGGAAGAGCGCTGAAAGAGAGCATCCCAGCTGTGCTGCAGTAACCTGCAATCGATGTACTTCAGAAGCATTAAAACGGCGACTTAACCGCTCCATCGCCGGGTCCTCGTCAACCGGCTCGGAGAGCACAAGCGTAGACCCCGCAGGGAACGTCGATATCACCTTGTTATATTCTTCAGACCCTAATAACTGCTGTGGAGTAGTCGCCAGATTTCTCTTTTGTAACTCTATTGCATATTCCTGGAAAGTTCCGTTTTGTTCAACAAGAGGTTCTCCTCGGTATGCACGGCCGAGATCTTCGATAAAGATTTGTTGACTTGCCCCGTCGCCGATCATTAAATCAATGGAGAAAAAGAGACGCAGGTGCTCGTCCGGTAACCGCAACGCTTCGAGTCGGAAAAGTGGCCATTGTTGAGGATCGAACACTTCGTGGCTTAACCGCGCGCGATGTCGGCTAATTTGTTCCTCAATTTCACCTTCTGTTGCGTGCCGAAGATCTGTCACCGGGATGTTGTAGTAATCAACATCTGCGAGAACACGCTGCTGATCATCTCCCACAATTACCGCGCGGAGCATAGGATGAGCCCAAATAACCTTGTTAAGGGCGCCTTCGAGACGTGCAAGGTCAACGTCGGTGAGGCTTTCTAGATAGTAGTGCTCACCCATTCCGCTGTATTGGAACCCAGCACGGCGTCCGATGAGGTAGGCCTGCTGCATTTCTGTGAGGGGGAACGGGTCATACGGACCTATTTCATTCAAATCCTCGCGGTGTTCGTCAATGCGCTGGCTGGATACTTTGATCCCTTTGGCCACTACTTTTGCAAGGGTAGGCAGCGTAGGTTCGACGATGATGTCTCGGAAACGAGGACGAATTCCGGTTCTTTCCTCTACTTTCCTCAGCATTCGTTGGAAGCCTAGGGAATCGCCGCCAGCTTCAAAAAAGCCCAAAGATTCAGATTCTGTTACTCCTCCGAGTGAGTCAGTCCAAATTTCACGAAGAATCTCAGGAATCGGTTCATCATGGTTAAATTTCGCGCCGAGCAGGGCGTCTCCGTTACTGACTTGGCCTTCTTTAACTTGCTGTTCAAGCCGTCGGTAATCTACTTTGCCGTTACTAGTTACGGGAAGCTCTGTACGTACTTCAATAACCGTAGGCACCATGTATGTTGGCAAACTCTGACGGAGACGATTACGTACAGCATCCGCAAGCGTCTCGCCATTTCCCGTCGCGCTTTGAACTACCACACAATAAAGCGCCCGGGTATCTTGACGAGTGGAAAAAACACCGGCCACAGCCCGAGTAACCCCAGCGACCTGCGTCGCTGTGGCCTCAATTTCTCCCAATTCGATCCGGTGACCAGCTACCTTGACTTGACGATCCCTCCGACCAAGGAACTCGATAGAACCGTTATCCCCCATCACACCCCGGTCACCTGTATCGTAACTACGACCGATATTCGGTAACTCTACAAATGCCGCGGCAGTCCGCTTAGGATCGCCGATGTATCCTCGTGCGATTCCATTTCCGGAAATCCATATATCTCCCGGAACTCCTAAGGGACAAGGGCGCCGATCAGGACCAAGGACGTGAACACGTTGTCCTCTGAGAGGATATCCGTAAGGGATTGCTCCGTCGAAGCTATTCTCGTCTACCTCTATACAGATGGACCAAATGCTTGCTTCTGTGGCGCCACCTAGGCTGATGATTCTAGCGTTCGGGAATACGTCCCGTGCCCGAGCCACTAAAGTAGCGGGAATCCGATCACCACTAAGCATCACTACTCTTATATCGGGGAAAACGTTGTTTTCCGCAATTCTCAAGAAGAGAAGCTCCAATAAAGCTGGTGCCGTGTTCCATATGGTTGTTTCATCGTTGCGGAGAACTTCGATGATCTCGTCAGCGTCTCTTTCATCACGCACCAAAGACACCGAGGCACCCGTAGCGAAGGCTCCGAATATGTCATATACCGACAAGTCGAACCCATAAGACGATAAAGCGATTAACCTATCTTTCTGGTTCACCTCAAAACGTTCGGAAATATCTCCAATAGTTCCCACAACACCACGGTGGGTAATTTCTACTCCCTTGGGCTCTCCTGTTGTCCCTGAAGTGAATATGACATAGGCGAGGTCATCTGGATCGAGGACTACTTCTTTCGGATTTTCGGGAAAAGATTGCCAGATCTCTTCAACCGACGAGCGTAAAACTGTTACCGCATTACTCCGACGAAGAATAGATTCCTTGCGACGATCAGGTAACTGGCTATCAATAGGTACCCACGCGGCCCCAGCACGCAGCGCTCCCACCATTGCTACGATATCGGCAGAACGACGAGAGTACTCGACTGCTACAAGGTCTCCCTTTGAACAGCCTTCTCGTTGGAGATAATTAGCTACTTTGCCGGCATTATCCCATAGCTGCTGGTAGGACATTGTCTCGTCAATATCTCGAATTGCAAGGGCACCTGGATGCGCTTCACTATTCTCTCGAACGAAATCAATCAAGGTCCTTCCTTCCCAAGGAGAAGGGCCTGTGTTGTTAAAGTCCTGAATTTTCTTATTCGTTTGTTCATCTACTACAGGCCAGGTTTCATCACCATTGATGACGGCGTGAAAAGCGTCCCTCACGCAGGAAAACATGGCGTTGATGTATGGCCAGTATTCGGGAACGTAATCCCACGAGAGGAGAAGCCCTTTGTAGCTGGGCATGAGCTGAATATCGAGGCATACCTGAGATGTGTGGGTATAAATATTGTCAATATCGAATGGATTAGGGACCGACTGACCAGCACCGCCGTTGGCGCCTAAGTAACTCGTGAATACGAAAGGCGCTGTTGCTTTTCCGTCACTTCGACTTTCTTTAAAAAATTCTTGTAGAACTTCAACCCCACTCATCGCCCGGTAGCGGAGCCCCTCAGTCAAAGCGTGGTCAATCTGTTGTGCGCATTCTTCCAATGACTGGGTTCGGGACGGAAAGGCACCAACGAGAATTGAAGACGTGTAATCGCCCACCCCGGCACCCTGTTCGCCCCCGGCAAAAGGCCGATCTGTGACGGTGACGTTAAAGGTCACATCTGGCACCGATAACCACCGACAAAGGACACTTGTGTGGAGGGCAAGTATGAGAGCATTTAGTGTGGTGCCGTACTGCTTAGCACGTTGTTCAGCCAAAGCAACGGTATCCGGGCTAAAAAGCGTGGACAACCGTTTGGTGCGCCACGGATGATCTCCAATGACACATACCGGAAACTCGGGGCATTGGGGTAGATGGTGAGCAACATCCCTCCAGTAGGTGCGTGCGACGGCGCGGTCCTCAGATGACCATCGTGTAGCAAGTCGGCACGCAGCGTCCTTCGCCCGGGGTGGGGTCGGTAGGTTGTGGCCAGCAAGGCGCTCAGCAAGCTCATCAAGGATGACATAGAGTGAGCCCGCATCAACAACAACCATTGCAAATACCCACTGAACCCTGGTTCCACCATCTAGTTCGGCAACGACGTGAGCATGTACAAGATGTTTACTGTGATGCGCTTTCGACCCTTCAGCAATCATCGATTCGCGATCAAGATCTGGAACGTCTTGATCCGTGGTTATCTTTGGCCCAAAGGACGGATCAGGCTGAAGTGTGCCGGTCATAATGTCGGGCCGGTAACGGAAAATGTCATGTCGACTCAGAACATCAAACACAGCTTTGTACACTTCAGAAGACGGCTGCGAATGATGAGTCTCTAGATAAATTAAGGTTGCTTGTCCACCGAGTTCTAAATCAGGATCATCCCCCATGAGGTATGCAATCTGCATAGGGTTGAGGGGGATCTCTTCCTCAAGAGTTTGTTTAGAATTAGTTCGTTTAGGCTTTTGAACACCTTCGAATTCTTCGTCCTTTGCCGAAGGAAGCTTTTGCGCACGAAGAGTTTCAGGTGAACTTTGAGATTCCGGTGAATTGATCGCCTTAGCAGATACGACTATGTCAATCAGTTCATCCAAGCTCGTATTCACGTCGAATGAGGAGTAATCCAAGGACCGCTTACAACATTCTTCTATGTCCATGATGACTTGAAGAAATGTGAGCGAATGGACAATGGTTTCCCGGAGTGGGGCCGACGAGTTCAGCGGAGCAACGCCACAATAATTCTCAATCACTGCCACGACATTGGCACTGATCTGTTCCCGGGAAAGGATACTTTGGTGCGAGGACATCTAGATCGTCGCCTCCAACCTGTGTCGGCATATCTTCCCATTTGGGGTGGTGGGAAGTTCGTCCACCCACGCGACATGGTGAATGGGTATTGCCAACTGTTGCATGGCAGTCTGTTTCAAACGTGCTGTGCCAGCCTTCTCAGCAAGTCCCTCTTTACGTACACCGAAGACATACACCGCCTCGGTCTTAGTCTTGGGATCCATTGCACCTAAGACTGCACATTGAATACCGGTATTCTTTTCAAGCAAAGATTCCAGGTCATTCGAATAGTAGTTTTTACCACCTATAAAAATGATGTCTTTCCGTCGACCAACGACATAAAGCTCATCCTTATGAAGAACTCCTATATCACCCGTACCGAGTGCGCCATCATCGGTGAAGGGTTGATCCTGCACCCCATTGTCCGTTAGGACTTTGCTAGTTACTGAAGGTCCCGAGATATAGATCTCACCAATAACCTCGTTGCCGAGGTCTTGTCCTTCATCGTCACGAATGGACACAGTAATACCCGGAGCTTCATGTCCCACGGAAACGAACGGAGAACCATCAGTCGGTCCAACTTCGGCTAACTTATTCCCAGGAAGAAGCTCAGATCTATTGAGGTAGATCACGTGAAGTGGCTCGTAAATATCCGATACGGATACGAGGAGGCACGCTTCTGAAAGACCATAACCAGCATTAATTGCGTTAGGCCGTAACCCATATTTGTGCAACTCGGATTGAACTTTAGCGGCTAGTTCTGGATCTATGGGTTCTGATCCGCAGAGAATCTTGTGCACGCTCGATAAGTCAATTCCCTCTAATTCACTCTGATGCGTCGTGATGTATCGGAGCAAGTGTCGGAACGCAAAGTTTACGCACGCCGTAACAGTCGGCCGGTAGTCATTTATCGCACGCAACCAGGAAAGGGGATTAGCAACAAAGCTAGCCGTAGGCATCAGTACCTGTGAATAGTTCTGGAGAATTGCGTAGACGTGGAAGCCTAGAAGGGACAAATTATGAGTGAGCGGAAGCCAGGTGAGCATAGAGTTTTTCACCTTGGCAGGACGACGAGGAACAATTGCTTCAAGCCCGCGGACAATCACAGATTCTGTAACGATAATTCCCTTGGGCGATCCTGTAGACCCGGACGAGAACTGGATAATCCTCGTGTCCTCAGCAGACACGTCAGCCGGTTCGGGTAGAAAAGCCTCTCCACTGCTGTCCTGCGACAGTGATGCGGTATCGATGGTGATCTGCTGAACTTTCGGCGTAAATGCGTCGACATGGTCACTCAGTACAACGGGATTATCAAGCAGATCGATAACCCGAACTAGCTTTGCATTATCTTCAGGACTTCGGGCAGGAGGCATCGGAACGGGAATTGCTCCGATCCACAAGGCCGCCCAAAAAGCTGGTACAAGGGCTTTATTGTCGACGATTTGAAGAACGACATGGCTACCTTGGCGCACACCACGGTTCATCAACGATCCCGCCCATTCTTGGGCAGTACGACACAATGCACCATAGGTCAAGGTCGTCTCCCCCGCCGGATCAAGGAAAGTTATCCCTTCTGTTTCCTCATGCGCCCTTTTGATGATTGTGTCTATGAAGCGCCCACTCATTTCGCCTCCACTTTTAAAGCTTTTGAAATTCCTAGCGTGATTAGTGCTTGAATATGCGGTCATAGCAGAAGCTCCGCAATGACTAGGGGAAGAATGATGCATACAGCGGTGACTATGGTGTCCCGTATTTTCCAAGGAAAAGCCCGGAGATAGGTCCGAGGCCGCGACAGGCCCAGTCCACGCAGCGTAAGGGTGTCAGCCAAACGTCGGGAGAAGCGGATAGCATCCACAAAAATTGGAAATAGTGCTGCAAAAGGAGAAATTAAACGAACTAATCCATTGTGGAATCGGTGGCTTGGACGAACTGCACGTAACCTAGCTGCGTCTCGTGCGATCGGACCGGTGTGCCTAAGGTAACGGGCTATTGCCAGTCCGGAATTGGCAACCGCAGCCCACGTCGCTGGTAAGCGGAGGCGCTGCGCTGCGGCATTAACAATGTCAGTAGCATCAGCGATACATCCAGCCACCAGTGTTGCGGCACACACCGTACCCAACAACAGACCATGGCTTGCCACATGCTCCCAGGGGCTTTCTCCACTACCCGATGAATATGCGGTGCCACGTAGTGCCAGTAACCCAAACACCACGGTGACGATCGCGACAATCGCCCAACGCAGAGCAACACCGGCCACCCGGCGCGGTAACCCCGGTCCTGTTCGTAGCGGGGTGATAACGGTGAGAATTCCAAGCGACACCATCAATGCGTATAGGCGGCCTGTCGCACCTGGTACAACGAGTGCTAAGGCGATTAAGGCCACCATGATAGGAAAACAGGTGAGTGGGTTAAGCCCTGCGAATGGCATCGGACGGACGGTCCGCACATCGTGTGCGGGCCGGGACATAGATGTCGATGATGGTGATACCTCAGCTGTGGTATCAGACTCTTTCTGAGACTCACCGTCTTGCATGCCTGACCACTCAGCTATGTCGCCTTCCCACACTGACGTGCCATGGCGTAAGACCGTTACTCGGTCTGCCCATGCGCGCACGACTCGTTCGTCGTGACAGGTAAATAGAACTGCGCCACCGGCTTGGGCCCACCCTTCGAGTGCATGTGCTAGAGCAGTCAGTCCCAGCTCATCAAGGTGCGCGGTGGGCTCGTCTAACAAGAGGAGCGGTCGGTTGCTCAGCATGGCACAGGCAACACCAAGCAGCCGCTTTTGACCACCGGAGAGTTGGTGTGGGGGTTGGTCTGTCGGGAGTTCTGCCGTCAGACCGGATACGAGATTATCCAGAGTTTCAGCATTTAATGGCCTAGTGCTGCCGTCATCGGTTTGGTCGACACCACGCAGTCGGGCTCGTCGTAATTCCTCGTCGACAGTTAGCGCTGAGAATTGGTGTTCGGGGTTTTGGAAGGCCCAGTCCACTATGCCGTCGGGCACCGGTTTGTGACGGAAGGAGCCCGCAATTACTCCGAAAAGGCTGGACTTTCCGGCACCATTGTCACCGACGAGCGCATGGATTTCTCCAGCCCTCAGGGTAATGCTCGCATCATGCAACCGGGTTTTACCAGCAGTGCGCAGATGCGCTCCCTGCACGCGCGCCACTACCGCCCCCGGCGTGTGATTTGTATGGATGACGGGAATGTGAGGGCTCCATGGACCGTCTCCAGCGGTGTTACCATCGCGAGCCAGCACTGTGACCGGGTATTTTCCATCCTGGAATGCCGTCGAACCGTGATCAATGACTAAGACCGCTGCATGATTAGATCGCAATTCTGCTGCTGCCGCAGCGACGTCTTGTGCTCCGTCGGGATCAAGGTTGGCAACGGGTTCGTCTAATACGGTGACAGGCGTGGCAGCTGCCAAGGCACAAGCGACAGCGAGTCGTTGCCTTTGTCCACCGGATAGTCGAAATGGCTCTTCACCAGCCAATGAAGAGAGGCCCACTTTCGCAAGGGCCTCATGAGTCCGCTTCTCAATCTCTTGGGATGCGATCCCGCGGAACTCGAGACCAGATGCCACTTCTTCCGCAACAGTTCGGCACGTAACCTGAGCATCGGGATCTTGTCCTACAGCACTCACAAAATCGGGCCACGATACTCGTTCTCCCTCGGAGACCGCGTCATGACCAGCAATAACTGCTGATCCCCGAAATGACAGACCAGCATCGGCAGCGGCAAGACCCGTTAAAACCCTCGCCGTTGTACTTTTGCCACTCCCACACGGACCAGCTAAAACGCGTAGGTCACCGGAATCGACCGTGAGATTGACAGATTCGGGACGCCAGGATGTTCTCCCTTCCCGCCGAACACCTAGAGAATCGACGGCGACCCGTTTGCCCGACACGCTACGCGCTCCGTTCCACAACGCCGGCTGCAACAAGCCTGCGATCCAACCAGAAGCCACCGGCCAGAAATACCACTGAACCGACCGCTGCGATCACTGCGCATATCAAGCACATTCCCGCGCTGGGACCCTGTACCCCCACGGCTTGTGGTGCTAACCAACCAAGGAATGCCGCGACGATGACACTGGACAAGGCGAAAAGCCCGGCGGACCACTGCCGATATCGAGTTACCAAGAATGGCAATTCAACGATGATGCCCTCTAGCAACAGTGTTCCAATGGCAGCGGGACCGAAGGGTGTTGTGACGGCACAGACGATGCCCATGGCGAGACACGCGACCACACTCGCACCGGGCACTCTCACGATGAGAAGGGGTAAGACACATATGAGTGCCCATAATCCTAGGGTGGCGGCGACAAGATAGACGTGAACTGCGCTGGCGGCAAGCTGAAGATAGGAAACAGAAACGGTCACGACACTACCCGCAATACCGATAGCGACGGCCATCAGAAGATCTCGTGGTGTAGGGCGCGATTTGTGCCCACGCTGCTTATTACGGACGACATTCTGGTCAGCCATGAAGCTCGCCTCGCATACATAGTTTGGTTAAGGCGAGGTTATCATAAATGATAATGAGAAAAAGTTGCGATATCTACCCGCATACGGGGGTATTACCCTAGACCTCAAAAATATCGCGTGACTCCAGTAGTGAACTGGGGGTGAAGCATTTGAGAATAAATTCCTTGCTAGTGTCCAGATGCTATGTGCTTCACCGATTATGCATTAGTAGCTCGCATATTTTCTTTTTAGTGTCGTCTCCTATTCTCGGTGTGAAGTTAAAAGTGAACTCATAGACAGCGCATCAAATGTTCTAGGTTTAAATAGTGCTCCCTATCCCCTCAATCGTTTTACCCAACTCAACAATCTCGGTTGAATTCAAGAAGAGTTGATAATTCGTTTTCAATAACTGTAAACATGCTGTTCACAGTGCATCTGAAGCTTATCTCGTACGCGCTCGAGGCCGCATCGTCGGCGAATTTCTACCCAATTAAAAGCAGCAGATGTTTTAAACTACTGTTTTTCCCCACAGACCAATATCACACTCACATTCATTTCACAGACACGCCCTTTATGGCGTATCCTCATTCATTAGCTGCGAGAGAAACTCCAGCGTCCGACATCGCCAGATTTATATAATCTGCACATCATACTTTTTGGGGGGAAAGTGCGCCGTCTACTTCGCGCATCTATTGCCGCATTATCAATCACACTTGCTGCCGTTGGTATGCCCATGGCAGCCAATGAAGCTCACGCCGTTGAGCACCCAACGTACTCGCATCACCCATGGCCCGACGCCTCAAAGGACTTCAAAACCAAAGGCGTCTTCACTACTCCGAACAACCGCACCATCACCGTTCACCAAGGAGCTACTATTCGCTCCGGTAGCGGCGGAACCTGCAGTATCACGTTGATCGGAGACCGCACCGGATACACGGCAGAACACTGCTCGCACGGTCGCTGGACTCGTGGCACAGAGATTTTCGACCAATCCAACCACCGCATCGGGCGGGTTGCGGCAATGAGCCGTGGTCTCGATGCCGTAAAAATTAACCTTGACCCGTCTGTTCGCGTCGACGGTCGCTGGGAAAAGCGTGACTACAACACACTTAACGTGGGAGAACCTGTCCACGTCCTCGGACTCGGCCAGCGTTTCAACGAGTCTCGCGTGACCGATCATCCCCTCATGGGTTGGAACGGTCGCCCGAACACCGTAGCCCTCGTTTCACCTCTAAACTCCAGGCCCGGTACGTCGGGTGGAGCGATGGTCGATCGCTACAACCGCGTCATCGGAATTAACGTCGGTTACCTGGAGAACTACACCGGGAAATATGGTGCCTACATCCCGTGGAACGTAGTCGATTCTGAACTACGTTAAACACACGTGCTCGGTGCACCACAACCCCTGCGGTGCACCCATGCACCACCCCATCTGCACCGGTTTCACGTTAAACGACCGGCTAGGTTACAGCCCATCCTGGAAAATCGTGTCTTTCGCCTGAATAGAACCAATCGGCTCGTCGACAAACTCACCAGTGCACGTGCCATTCAACGCGGCTAGGACCGTAGCTGAAATCTCAGACTGCAAAGGTTCTATCGAGTGGTGGAAACCACCATTAATTAATGGCGACGGAGACGCCACCGGCTTCATCCTGCATTGACCGCCATCCAAGCGGCCATCCGCCCACTCATGTTCACCGCGAATCGCGTAATATTCCGTCGGACCAGGAGTATCGTCCCCAGCATTCAACCGGTTCATGTAGTCCGAGCCTGGACACAAATCCTTCGCAGTACCACTCTGCACACACGCTCCCGGACTCCCATACTGAGGCGACCCGATTGCGATATACCGAGCGATGTCCTCGGTCCCTCCCTGATGCTTCAGATACTCACGGGCACTAATACCCCCTGCACTGTGCCCAACCAGCGAAATCTCTGCATCGGGATTGTTCTCACGGACGCGGTGAACTTCGTCGGCAATGAGATGGGCGTCGGCAACAACGTCGGTGCCTTTGAGGTCAAGAACGCGAGCATCGTAGCCACCCGCCTCGAGGTTCGACTTCATTTTTCCGTACGGCAAGGTGCCCACCGACTGACCAGGAAGAATAAAAACAACCGGGCGAGAATTCTCACCATGCACGTCGGTGGCCGCCGGAAGAGCGTCCCTCGCATCCCCCGCCTGAGCAGCTGGTGCGACAAGCACACCGCACACGCCAGCGCACGAGATTCCAGCAGCCGCAACCGCAGCTTTTATTGTTTTAGGTAGCATGGGCTGAAATTACCAAGGATTATTAATTAAGTCAACCTTACCTAGGCGCTCCTGCGCCCTAGTTTTCGAACTACAATCGCTGCCAAGCAATAAATCCAATAAATATGGAGGACGTCATGAACACACTTCGACTCCTATACCCAGATTTTGTTAGCGGCGGACTAGACACTTATTACTTTGGTGCTGAACTACTGAAACATTTACTTCCAAAGAATGACAATCAGCCTTGGAAGACAGTACCCATCGATCCGCCCGGTCATAACCAACAATTACCCACAAAGGATGGTATTTACGGGCTCGAGACACTGACCCAAGGAATTCACTCAGCCCAATCAATCCTGGACGATAATCGCCCTGACCGGGTCATCACCATCGGCGGAAGCTGCCTAGTTTCTGTCGCTCCCTTCGATTATCTTCATGGCCTCTACGACGACGTCGGAATCGTCTGGATCGACGCTCACCCTGACGTATCCTCACCGGCCGATGACTATCCGTATGCCCACGCGATGGCATTATCGACTCTCCTCGGTGACGATTCTGTTCCACTGAGCGCCGAACTTCGGAATAAACCGTTCCCCGGTGATCACATCCTCTACGTCGGCTTGCAAGATATCTTCGATTACCAACGCTCCGTATTAGAGAACTACAAGGTGCCCTATACGGTTCAGAGTGGCCAATTCTTGTCTACCCAGGCTATTTCCGACTTTGCCCGCCAGTTTGACCACCTTGCTGTTCACTTTGACATCGACGTTCTTACCCCACGGGATTTCCATTCCACCTACTTCGCGAACCCCGACCTCACAGGTGATGGTTCCGGAGGCGGTTCGATGACCATGGATCAGCTCCAGACCATCCTGACAGCCATCGACTCTGCAGGTTCAATAGACGGGCTCACGATCGCCGAGTACTTACCGTTTGATGAGGAACGTCTTCACACGACACTCCAATCACTGTCCATATTCCAGTAATTCCATCGTCCACAAGGCACCCATCACCTTCGAAAGCGCCCAACAATCGTATTCGTGGCTCATTTCTCGCGCGGAATGCATAGAGAGCAGCGGAATGCCGACGTCGACCGTGACCATTCCCAGCCGGGTCGCCGTGATCGGCCCGATTGTCGATCCACATGGCATCGCGTTATGCGAAACAAACGCTTGGTGCTGGATACCCGCGGTCTCACACGCGCGCTGCCAGATAGCCTCGCCCACGGCGTCGGAAACATAACGCTGGTTAGCATTAAACTTCACCATCGGCCCACGCCCCATCATTGGGCGAGTGTCCGGATCGTGACGTTCCGCGTAATTCGGGTGCACCGAGTGCCCCGCATCCGACGATATACACACGGAACGAGCCATAATTCGCGCCTCGTCGTCGGCGTCGTAGCCCAAAGCGACGGCCGTCCGATGCAACACATCCTCAAGGAACGGACCCGCTGCGCCCGATCGAGTTCCAGAACCGACCTCTTCATGGTCATTCGCGACGAAGACTAGGATGTCATCGCCAGGAATCGCGTCGGTATCCAAGTGCTGTAAAACGTGAAACGCCGCGAATACCGATGACAGATTATCCTGACGGCCCGACGCAATGAACTGCGAGTGAGCGCCAAATGTTTCCGCCTCCTGCGTCGGAACCAGCTTGAGATCCCACCCGAAGATCTCGCATTTGCTCGACAGCCCGGCGGACTCCGCGATGACGTCCATAATGTCGGCGCTATCGTCGTCGACCGTCCACACGGGATGAATATGCTTCTGAGGGTTGAGCTCTAACCTTTCATTGACCTTGCGATCGAGGTGGATGGCCAATTGCGGGACGCGCGCGATCGGTTTCGTGCGCACCAGATGGGTGGCGCCGGTTTTGTCGACAATCCGCCCGGCTACACAAAGCTCACGATCGAGCCACGAATTTAATAAAGCTCCACCGTAGACCTCGACGGCTAACTGTCCCCATCCATCGGACGTGGTGGACTGTGGCGTCGGCTTGAGAGCGAGTGCAGGGGAATCCGTGTGGGCGCCGATAATGCGATAGGCGGGGTGACGTGAATCGTTGTCGTCTTTGTTATTCTCGTTGTTCTTATCGACGCTTTCACGGTCCGTAGTACTAGCCGACGCGGCCTGCGTAGGAATGACATAAGCGATCATCGCACCGTCACGGACAATATAATGTCCCCCAGGCCTAACATCCCACGGGTCGGTTTCCTTCTGAGGGTGAAATCCCGCTCGACGGAGCTCGTCGGCCATCACCGCAACCGCGTGGTAGCTCGTCGGCGATTGATCCATGAAATTCATGTAGGCGTTGATGTATTGGTCTGAGTGGGATGAAGACATATGACGATCATAAGCCCGGGGGTGACGACGCGCGCTAAACGCGTAGGTTCATCTGTGCAGCCGAGGTTGACCTCCCCGTTTAGCGCGATGCCACAACTTGGCGGTTTTTTGGCTACTCTTAGAGCCTATGTCTGAACTTTCCGATATTTTGACGAAGGATGGCACTCGGGAGCCCGTGGTCTCTGACCTGGCGGAATCCACCGAGAATTCCATCAACAACCTTTCCGGGCTCTCCGGTAAAGCGATCAAGACGGCTTTCAGCGGCGCAGTTAAAGCCCGCCCGAATCTGGTCAAGGACATGACCGATCGTCTTTTGCCTCACCTTGCTGATCGTCTGAACCCTTACTGGCAGGCCTACCAGAACGGTCAGCCGGAAGGTGGCTTTGGTAAGTACCTGGAGACGCGGTCGGATGAAGTCACCAAGGATTTAGCGGACCTAAGTGATGAGCGCATGGGAAGCATCAATAACTCAGGTGCTCAGAAAATCTACAAAACCTTCCGCGGGAAGCTCGAAGGGATTGTCGAGAAGGGTCTCCCCGACCTCGGCGACATTATTGAAAAGCACGCTTCTTAAGAGCAGTTCTTCGCATCGGTTCACCACCGTCCGGGATAATACTGGCGTTAATAAAATGAACACTGCTTAGGGGCTACGGTTTCTAAAGGCGTCACAGTGTTTATGAGCGCCAGAAAATTAAAACCCAGCCGTTTCCGTTCTGGATTGGCTGGGTTATTTTTATGTACTTAATCCTGTGGAAGTGAATGGGTTCAGCAGCCTCGGCAGGGCTCGACGGCTCCGCAATGTTTCACGTGAAACATTTACTCCTAGTCAGCTCGGTGGGGAGCAGATGGCAACCCCTAGTGCCGACGCTGGCCACGTCGAGCGGTTGGGACGTGGGGAATGATGTGACATCAATGAACACCCGACGCCCCGACCACGTTAAGCGTGAGATTTCTCCGCGTCACGTGTAGCGAGATAGTCCTCATAGGTTTGCCGGCCTCGAACTACCCACACGACACTCATTAAGGCCGTCCACGCCACGCCGACAACGAGTGCCAGCCGTGTATCGTCGGAAAACATCATCATGATAATCGTGATAACGACCATGGCGAGAGCGAAGTACTGACCCCATGGCCACAGCGGAACCGGGTAGGTCAGGTCTTTGTTGGATGGTGCCTGGTCCCCTGTTCGGCTGGCGAGGTGAGCCAACAAAATCATGAGCCACACGAAGACCGTCGCGAAGGTCGCTAGAGCAGCAATCACGAGGAACACGCGCTCTGGGATCAAGAAGTTGATGACCACCCCTATGACGAGAACCCCGAGCATTACCGTGGTTGTAAAGATGGGCACACCCTTGGCCGACGTACGGGCAAACGAGCGCGGAGCCAATCCCTCGGCCGCCATTCCGTGAACTACTCGGCCTGCGCCGAAAAGATCGGAATTAATGGCAGACAGTGCTGCGGTGATAACCACCACGTTGAGCAGGGCTGCGGCCCAATTCACACCGAGATCGTTGAAGATTTGTACGAACGGGGACGACTCGCCGTTAATTGCCGACCACGGGTTAATGGTGACAATCACCGCGATGGCCAACACGTAGAACAGAAGGATACGGATCGGCACTGAGTGAATAGCCTTTGGAATTGTTTTTGCGGGATCTTCGGCGTCGCCGGCGGTTACCCCGATGATCTCTGAACCGCCGAATGCGAACATGACGACCACTAGCGCCATCGCCATCCCCCACGGCCCGTGAGGGAAAAACCCACCATGTGACCATAAGTTATGGACCCCGGAATCAGCATGGTTGCCTAAACCGAAGATTAGGATGATCGCGCCACCGGCGATCATGGCTACCACGGCGGAAACCTTGATGATTGTGAGGCCGAATTCTAGCTCCCCAAAAAGCCGTGAACTCGTTACGTTGACGGCACCGACGATGAGCAAGGTCACTGCCACCCATACCCATTGGGGGGAATCAGGGAACCAGAATCTCATATATGTGCCGATAGCGGTGAGGTCCGCGAGACACACGATCACCATTTCAAAGGCGTACATCCACCCTGTGATGTATCCCGACCACGGACCGAGGAAGATGCGGCAATATTCGGCGAAAGATCCTGACACAGGCATTCGCACTGCCATTTCACCTAGGGCGCGCAACATGAAATACACCACCGCGCCGCCCAGAAGATAAACCAAAAGTACAGCGGGTCCTGCTGATTGAATGGCATCAGCCGAGCCATAAAACAGACCTGTACCAATGGCAGATCCTAGCGCGATGAAGTGAACGTGCCGAGCGCTCAGCCCTCTTTTTAATCCTTTATCACCGGATGATGACGTTTCTGTTTTTGCGTTACTGCCCATACATAAAAATCCTTTACTGTTACGCAGTAGACTTTCTTGAATTTCATCCAGCGAATGGACGATGTTTCACGTGAAACATCCAAACCCCCTACCCGACCGAAAAACGCCGAACCACTCCCACGTAAATTATTTCGTCACACTGACTTAAATACACCAAAGCGGCTGATCATTACAATCAGCCGCTTAAGTTCGATATTTTCGTCTCCGGAGCCGAGTCCGACCCACGGACTAAATATCCAAGAAACGAACATCCTTCGCGTTACGCGTAATGAAGCTGCGGCGGGCGATGACGTCGTCACCCATGAGGACCGAGAAAATCTCGTCCGCCTTAGCCGCATCCTCCAACTGAACCTGACGAAGAATACGGATCGAGGGATCCATCGTCGTCTCCCACAGCTCCTTGGGGTTCATCTCGCCCAAACCCTTGTACCGCTGGATGCCGTCGTCTTTGTTGATCTTCCGGCCTTGCTCCAGGCCTTCCGCCAACAGTTCATCACGTTCGGCGTCGGAATAGGCGAAGCCGGGAGCACCTTTGCCCCACTTCAGCTTGTACAGCGGTGGCTGCGCCAGATAAACGTGGCCCTCTTCCACCAGCGGACGCATAAACCGGAAAAGCAAGGTCAACAGCAGGGTTGCGATGTGCGAACCGTCAACATCAGCATCGGCCATCAGGATGATCTTGTGATAGCGCAGTTTCTTGATGTCGAACTCGTCGTGAATTCCGGTGCCCAACGCGGTAATAATCGCCTGAACCTCGTTGTTCTTCAGCACACGATCCAGGCGTGCCTTCTCCACGTTCAGGATCTTTCCGCGGAGAGGAAGAATGGCTTGGTACATCGAATCACGGCCAGACTTCGCCGAACCACCAGCGGAGTCACCCTCCACGATGTAGAGCTCAGACAGCGTCGGGTCTTTGGATCGGCAATCAGCTAACTTACCTGGTAAACCGCCCAGGTCCGTTGCGGACTTACGACGGACCAAGTCACGGGCTTTGCGGGCCGCCACGCGCGCCTGCGACGACGACACCGCTTTGTTGACAATAATCTTCGCTTCGGCCGGGTTTGATTCAAACCAGTGGCTGACGTTCTCAAAGACCTGCTTCTGGACGAAGCTCTTGACCTCGGTGTTTCCCAGTTTCGTCTTCGTCTGGCCCTCGAACTGCGGGTCGGCCACCCGAACAGAAATAACAGCGGCGAGACCTTCGCGGCAATCGTCGCCACTCAAGTTAGGTTCTTTGTCCTTGAGTAGCTTGTGCTCGCGCGCGTACCTGTTCATTAACGACGTCAGCGCTGCGCGGAAACCTTCCTCGTGGGTTCCGCCTTCAATGGTGTTAATCGTGTTAGCGAAGGTGTGGACGCTTTGGGCGTAGCCAGAGTTCCACTGCAACGCAACCTCGACCTCGTGCTCGTCACCCTTGGCGTCGAACGTGATGATCGTCGGGTGTATCGCGGTCTTGGTCTTGTTGATGGAGGCAACGTAGTCCTTTAACCCGTCCGGGTAATGGAACGTCTCCGTCCGCTCTTTGGGCTTCTTGGCTTTTTGCTCAGCATCGGCAGCCGCTTCCTCAGCGGATTTCGCCGCAGCTGCTTCCTCGACAGTGTCGTCGGCATCCTCGGGCGTCTCGGTCGCCTGGCTACGCTTGTCGGTCAGCGTGATGTAGAGGCCCTTATTAAGGAAGGCCATCTCCTGCAGGCGCCGAGCGATTGTCTCGAACTTAAACTCTGTTGTTTCGAAAACGTCCGGATCCGGCCAGAATCGGATCGTCGTCCCTGTTCCGCGGGCTTTTTTGCCTTGGACTAGTTCGTCAGGAATCGCGTCGGTGAAGTTCTGGTACCAGCGGTAGCCATCACGTTTGATTTCCGCTTCAACCCGGGTGGACAGGGCATTGACGACGGAAATACCGACGCCGTGCAGACCACCAGACACAGCGTACGAGTCGTTGTCGAACTTACCGCCGGCGTGGAGCTGCGTCATGACCACTTGGACGGTGGGTGCTCCCGAGGGATGCATCGAAACGGGGATGCCACGTCCGTCATCGACAACTTCGATGCCCCCATCTTTCATAATGGTGACATCGACATGCGTGGCGTACCCGGCCATGGCTTCATCGACGGAGTTATCGACGACCTCCCACACGAGGTGGTGTAGGCCTCTTTCTCCGGTCGAGCCGATGTACATTCCGGGTCGCTTGCGGACGGCTTCGAGCCCCTCGAGAATGGTGATCGATGAGGCGTCGTAGTCGTGCCTTGTGTTATTTTCGGCAGCATTTTCGGCCACGATGTAGCAGCGCTCCTTTACTTTTCACAGTTGCCCACCATCATACCCGGTATCCCCCCTCAGTTGAACGCCTACCGGGCGTGTAGGGCCCGTATGACGCGATTTTCGGGCTCATATGTCGCGGGGACTATTCCGGAAGTCCCTTACAAGTGGGATTTCCCGCGCGTGTGTCCCACTATCCATAGGTATCGCGTGGTCCCCGACCCTTGACATGTAGCGGTCCATGCCGCCACGACGGTGGCCGCGGACCAAAGATTTTCACCGCAGTTATGACGTCGGGACCCACGTAGTGTGCAATTCTGCTCAGCAATTCTGTCTGTAAATATCGCAGTTCAGAGGCCTTGGCGGTGGAATCACACTCAAGAAACAGTGTCGTGTCTTTGATCATCCTTATCCTGGAGTGCTCCCCTAAGTAATCACCTGCGACCGTCGACCAGTTAGCAGTAATCCACCCGTGGGAAATTTTTTCCGTCCACCCGCGCCGCACGACTTCCCGATTGACAATGCTGCCCAAAGATTCGTACCGACGAGTATTTTTCCGACGGTGACCATCCGGCCCCGTCGGATACACCCGAGATGTGCGCGAAAACTCACGGAAAACCGACGTTGCGCTGGTAGTTTTCGCTCGTGATAAGCCCTGAGATTTCTTCGGATTCTTGTCCTTATCGACTTTCTTGCCGACGTTTCCTTCGCCGGATTTATCGGTGGTCTTGTTGTTTACACCGTCTTTGTTGGAAGCACCGTTTGTGCGAGAAACGCCGTTTTTACGGGTCGCACTGTCCTGGGCAGCGTTATGTCCTGTCGGTGTAGTGGACTGGAGGACTTTCCGCATGTTGGGAGGCATGGGCACGCGACCGTGCGAGTAAACGCGGGCAAGCGCTTCGGCGACGGGATCATTCATGAGCGTCGCCTCCTTCGTCGTTCGTCTTCGTCACTCCACTGTCAGCGGAATCATGAGTGATCCGGGACGATCGGATGTCTGAATCCTCAACCGTCGACGCTTCCACTGTCAGAACGCGAATGTCACTATTCACCAGGTCCTGCGGCAAATCATCCCCCACGGCCGCGGTAACCAACGTTTGCTCAGCATCCTTAGCAACACTGGCCAGCGCGCGTCGTCGGGCAGCATCTAACTCCGCGAAAACATCGTCGAGAATAAGAATGGGGTCCGTACCCTGCTCACGCTGCCATTCAAAGGAAGCCAAGCGCAGTGCCAGCGCAAATGACCAAGATTCGCCGTGACTGGCATAACCTCGCGCCGGCTGGGTCCCCAACAACAATTCGACGTCATCGCGGTGAGGACCACACGTGCTTGTCCCCCGCTGAATATCAGTATCACGCCGGCGAGCCAGCTCCGATAACAACACTGCTTCAATGACAGGTGTTGCTCCTGCGACATCATTGGCGACGGTCTCCGGCGTGATCCCGGCCTCAACGAGGGCCTTGTCGACGGTGGACCGGTAGGTGATCTGGGCAGGTCGAGATTCTGGCGCCAGACGCTGGTACGCGTTTTTTATGTAGGGCGAGAGCACGTGTGCCAAGACAATCCGCTGCGCCATGACATGTGCGCCGGCCGCTGCCAGGTGCGAATCCCATGTATCCAGTGTGTCCAGGGCGGAATCGGAGTCATTTCCTCCGCCATATCCTTGTCGGAGGGGTCTCGAGGCCCGTTTGAGCAGCGTATTGCGTTGGCGAAGGATCTTATCGTAGTCGGAACGGGTGCCTGCCCAGCGGGGAAAACGCCCGATGAGGAGATCGTCAAGAAAACGCCGCCGGTGTTCGGGTTCACCACGTACTAGGGCTAAATCTTCTGGTGAAAAAAGAACAGTTTTGACAATTCCAATCAGCTGACGTGGGCTTTTACAGGGAGCGCGGTTTATTTGGGCTTTATTCGATCCACGTGCCTTGATAAGCATATGGGCGGTCAGTTCCCGGCCACTATTGATGGCCGTTGCAGACACCGTCGTGTATTCGTGTCTCTCGCGAACCAGCGGAGCATCCGTCGATACGCGGTGCGAACCCAGGTGGGCGACATAATCAAGCGCTTCCACCACGTTGGTCTTTCCATGACCATTCGGCCCTGAAAACACAGTAATTCCCGGGCCGAGCTGAAGATCCAACTCTGGCCACGACCGGAAATTACGTAATTGCAGCGCACGGATATACACAGGTGGGATGCCTCGTGGGGATGGGAACAGCGTCGAACAAAAATATGTTTTTAGCCCGGTAGCCGGACTGGCATCAGGAGGTATGTGAAGTATGTCGATGGTGTCGGGAATTGGCCATCACTGTCCTGCTCGGGCATGGTTTCTGGCTCTGGGATCAAGATCGCCGGGCGGGAGGGTTGAGTAAACCCAAACACCACATTCTTTGTATCGATCGAGGCCAAGCCCTCTTTCAGATAATTCGCGTTGAACGCGATAAGAAGTGGCTCGCCGGCAAATTGAGCGGGCAGGGTCTCCTCCGCGGTTCCTGCCTCCGAACCGCCAGCAGACAAAATGAGCTGATCTTCTGAAAACTCCAGTTTGACCTGGGCATTTCGTTCAGCGACCAGGCTGACGCGTCGGATAGCGTCCAATAATGGCGCTATTTCCACGATCGCCATGGATGAGTGGCTCTTCGGTAACAACGGCCGGAACTTGGGGAAGTCGGCGTCGATCAATCGTGTTGTTGTTTGCCGATTCTCCGACACAATGCCCAAAAGTCCATCTTTGCCGACGTCCTGGGCAGCGCCCATAGCGAGCTGGATCGGATCGTTCAGGCGAGTATCGAGGGTACGGGCAGAATCGGCCAAGGTACGTGCCGGGATAAGGATCTCCGCGTCGACGTCGGGTGACGACGGTTCCCAGGTGAACTCACGAACGGCTAAACGGAATCGGTCGGTCGCAGCGAGAACGACATTATCCCCTTTAACTTCCATTTTTATGCCCGTGAGCATAGGCATGGAGTCATCTTTGCCCGCTGCCGACGCAACCTGACCAATGGCAGCAGTGAAAACATGCGGATCAATATGCCCGGTCTCCTCCGGTAATGACGGGAGTTCCGGATAATCCTCAATGGTCATGGCAGGTAATTCGAAGTTCGATTGCCCGCATGTCACATGAACTTTGGTGCCGTCGACGGAGATAGCGACATCTTTGTGTGGAAGTGACCCAATAATGTCATTCGCTAATTTACCGGCGACGAGGACCTGCCCTGGTTCAAGAACCTCGGCTGAAATTCGCACGCGAGTGGAAACTTCGTAGTCGAATCCGGCAAGGAGCAAGCCCTCGTCGTCGGCGGTCATCATGACACCGCGAAGAATCGGCTGAGTTGGTTTGCTCGCTAAACTACGCGCTACCCAGCTGAGGGCTACGGATAAGTCATCTTTCGCTACCCGAAAAGAAACACCATTGGCTTCCATTGTTACTCCGTGTTCATTGAGTCAGTCGTGGTTGTGATCGTTGTCGTCATCGTGGAGTGATGCACGTTTGGATGTTACCTACTCCTGGTGACAAACCCGAGTCACTTTTTGTTATTTCAGCCCGCAATTGATTCTTCATGTCAGTAGCGAATCTGCTGTTAAGTACTCTCGGCGTAGGGCTGTAAATGTGCTTTGGTCTGGGTTATCCCCACACAAGGCCGGGCCCTATTTCTTTAACTCATTTCCCTGAAAGAAAAAGCGATAGTAGCAGTAGGGGTTGTGGAAACAGTGGATAACCAGGATTGTCGCTTGTCATTGTCGATATTGGGTTGTGGATAAATTGGGGATAATGCTGTGGATAAATTGGGGTGGTCTGTGGATAACCGGGGTGGGGATCATTTTATTCACAATCGCGGGTTAGTTATCCCCTGTTATATCCACCGTTTTGGGGCAGTTATCCACAGGAGCATGTGCCAAAAATTTGTGGCCACCGACCTTATTTTAGCAACAGTGCTACAAAGTGAGTTGTGACCGAAATCATGGAATAACAAAGTTGTAATTACACAGGTGTGGATAACATTGTGGATAAGACGAAATTTCGACAAACGCGCAGGTCAGCGTGCCAAGTTATCCACAACAGGCCTAAAACACCAGGAAGCTACCGAGCCTGATCTTTGATGCGCGCGGTGATTTCTTGGATGGCCTCATTCGTCGAGCGCTTCTCGCTCATTTCTTTCCGAATCTTGCGCTCGGCATACATCGCAGTGGTGTGGTCACGTCCACCGAACTTGTTGCCCACCTTGGGCAGCGATAGGTCCGTCAACTCCCTACACAGGTACATCGCGACCTGCCGCGCGTGGGCAATGGGCCGCGCTTTACCAGGACCGGTCAGGTCAGCCGTCGTCAAGTTAAAGTATTCCGCAGTCACGGAGATGATCGTCGGTGCCGTAATCTCTACTACCTCAGGGGCGACCAGGTCTTGAAGTTGATCGCGGGCCATCTCGAGGGTGACGGGGGTGTGCTGGATCGATGAGACAATGAGCACCTTATTCAGCGCGCCCTCTAGCTCACGCACCGATTCGGCCTTCTGTTCCGCGATAAACGACAACACTTCGCTGGGGACCTGCGCGTTTTCCCGCTCCGCTTTGAGTCGCAGGATGGCAATGCGCGTTTCCAGGTCAGGCTTCTGAATGTCCTGCGTGAACCCCCACTGGAAGCGGGTCCGGAGCCGAGGTTCTAGCTCCGTCAGCTCCTTGGGCGACCGATCCGAGCACAGGACAATCTGCTTTTGTGCCCCATGGAGGGCATTGAAGTTGTGGAAGAACTCAATCTGAGTCTCGGGTTTACCGGCCAGGAATTGGATATCGTCCACCAGCAGGATGTCGAAGCTCCGGTACTTCCGTTTGAAGTCCTCACCTCGGTTGTTGCGGATCGAGTTGATCCACTCATTCGTGTATTCCTCGATCGACACATACCGGACACGCAGATTGGGCCGCAGTTCAAGAGCTCGATGCCCGATGGCGTGAAGAATGTGAGTCTTCCCCAGCCCCGATCCACCCCAAATAAAGAGTGGATTATAGGCCTGAGCTGGGTTTTCTGCCACGGCGATGGCTGCAGCCCGGACTACTCGGTTCCCCTCACCAGCGACGAGATTATCGAAGGTGTAGTTCTCGTTTAACCATGATCGCTCGGAGTCAGGTTTTTGTTCTTGCCGACGCTGGGGTCGCGCATTGTTGATGTACCCCTCGTTCCACGGCTGCGGGGCTGTTTCCGCAGGTGTGTCATAGGAATTGCCGACGTGGGCGTCTCCGCTGTTGGAGTAAGCGGGTTCGGTGGGGGTGGCGTCGGGATAGGTGGATGGACGCTCCTCCTGTGGGGAGCTATCGGGGTACTGAAGAACGTAGGGATCGTCCTCATATGAGGTGGGCCGGGGCATCTCACGCGACGGTTGCGTGTTCTCTTGTGCGACGTTTTCGCTGGGTGTGCCGGTTTTGGGGCCCGTGTTGAGTTGTGAAAAATCGCGGTACGACTCCGCAGGGCGAGTTTCCGTGGGACGAGACTGCGTGAGGCGTGGTTGTGCGGGAGGTGTTTCCGCACGAGGCGGCTCTGTGCGATGTGGTTCTGCAGAGGAATCGTCGGTTTCCGTAGCAGCAGAGTTAATCGAGATAGCCAGTTTTATTGGCTCACCAATAGCTGCGGTGAGTTCGGCGGAGATGATATCGCCGAGTTTGCGCTCGAAGACGCTTTTGGCCGTTCGGTTAGGGGTGGAGATAACGGCAACACCGCCGATAAGGCCGACGGGGGCAGCTTGCTTTAACCAGGCCTTATCTTGAGGAGTAATTCGCGTTTCAGGCGCTTGACCTGGGATATCCTCGCGTGGATTCATGGCCATCAGCTGTGCGACAACGTTATTCCACGTGTTGAAAAAGTCCTCGCTCGCCTGTCCAAATTGGTGAGGGCTGCCCCCAAGGTCCATCGGTCATCCTTTGTGTTGCTGTTGTCGTATTGCTGCTGTGTTGTGCACGGGTACCCGTAGCGAACGTGGAAAACACCGGCGTTCGTGGTCATGTGTGTTTGAGCTTTACACCGTAATGCGGGGTATCGCTCATGAAAAATGACATTGTGGCGGTCTCTAGTGTGGGTTGATGGTCAGATTTTGTTACTAAATTGGGCAGAGCATAATTCCACATTTGTAATTTACGTTCTCCCCAGAGATTCGCTTACTTGTGAATAAGCTGTGAATAACATAATACAGACGTCAGAAGCGTTTTCCACAATGTTATCCACAACCTGGGGATAAACAGGGCTTGAGTTTATCCCCAGGGTGTCTTGAACCTGTGGATTAATCGTGTTGGGGAAGATTTGGCCGTGACCTGGGGAAATTAACCTCAAGTAAAGGTTGAGGTCACAGATGTGGACAACTTATCCACACCCCCTGTGGAATGTGGAGGGACACGCGATGCGACCTGGACTTTCTATTCTGACAGGTTTATTCACAGGCTCATTGATGTGTCTTTAACCACTGTGGAGTTTTTGTGGAGTTTATAGATGAATTACAACCGTGCAATTTAGGGGTAAAGTGAACACACCGATCGCTGATTTGTGACCCGTGTGGTAAAACCCGTAGTCTTATAAGGTCATTCGTAATAGATCCGTGATGCCTGCGCTTTTCGGTGGCGTCCGATCTTTCACGAGCATGGCAATACACAGCGATTCTGGCTTTGGCTCCATGCTGTTGCCGTCGAAAAGCTGCTCGACCCGTGTTCGTCGCATGGGAAGTACTAGCGGGTCTGGAAGTACCGCGTAGTAATCGAGATGTCCTAGCGGATTTCTGTATTGCCGTTGAAATAATCTGTTACATGGCAAGCTCTCGGGATGTCGGTACAAGGTTGGTGCAACCTGCTACGGCATCGCCGGGTGTAGCGAGCCCGAGTGTATTGAGGAGTTGAGTACCGTGGCCAAAGGCAAGCGGACTTTTCAGCCGAACAACCGCCGTCGTTCTCGTGTTCACGGCTTCCGTAGCCGCATGAGCACGCGGGCCGGTCGTGCCATTGTGTCGGCACGTCGTCGTAAAGGACGTAAGTCGCTGACGGCGTAAGTGCGTAGCTCTACGTACTTCCCCAGCTGGTTGTAAGGCTGGTGTCGTTTTGCGAACGTGGTGGAGTTTCCTCGGTTCTCGGCAAATGTCGTCCGGGGAAGCTCCACTTTTGTCTATACATGTCTATGTACGTCTATGTATGAGGCCATCTGTGTAGGGCGATCCGTTTGGATGGGCTTATCCATTTCGTAGCGACAGAATCCACTTTTGGGGCAAATCCCCACTTGGCCTAGTAGAGGATGTGAATCACGTGTTCCCGGCATCGCAACGGTTGCGTCACAGGTCGGATTTTCGTGCGGCCATTCGAGGCGCCACGTCGGGTAGCAAGCTGGTCGTGGTTCACGTCGTTATTCGCTCTAGTGATCCTGCCACGGCTGATCTCATCAATGGTCCGCGCGTTGGTGTCGTGTGCTCGAAAAGTGTGGGGAATTCGGTTGTTCGGCACACAGTGGCACGGCATCTGCGCCACGTCGCTAAAAATCTGGTGGACGATCTTCCGCGGAATGTGGATTTAGTTATTCGAGCTCGTCCGGCCGCTGCAAACGCTTCGCACTCTGCTTTAGCCGAAGCAGTGACATACTGTACTAATAAGGCTTACGGTAAAGCGCGACGCCGGGAAGCTAAGAAGGCAAAAGCTAAGAAGTCAGAAAGCTGAGACGGCTGGAATTCGAGAACGATCGCGCACACCAGCATGATCAATCATGAACAATGCCGCCGACGTTAATAACCTCACATGGTAGACAGGCACGGGATGCAGATGTTTCACGTGAAACATTCGGAACTGCCACCTCAGGGCAGTCGCGTTCGTGGTGCCTCGACGAGTTCAGCTGACCGTCATCCTTCTCCTCCTCCACTCCACAACGACCGTGGCGTGGGCTCGATAGACCAGCGTGACATTGGCTCGACAGACCAGGATAAAGATAGCCGTGAGCATCGTCGTCGGCAATCGTGGGCTGAAAAAGCGATACTCTTTTACCAATATGGAATAAGCCCGCTAAAACCTGGACCCTCGTGTCGATTTGAGCCTACGTGTAGCAATTACGCTCTGACGGCCATCCGCAGGTACGGTGTTGTACGAGGTGTGCTCATGGCCGCGGTTCGATTGTCGAAATGTGGACCATGGCATCCAGGTGGGTGGGATCCTGTTCCCCCGCGACGAACACCTCGTGAACGTGTACACGATGCGCACGGGCACGATGACAGAAACCATCGTGAGGGCACAACCGATACTGCTGGTGGGCGACACAGCCGCCAGTGACTTGGTATGGAGTGCAATCATGGCGATGTCCACGGAACAGTCACGGCCCCACAGTCCCAAAACGTAAACGATTAGGAGCGACGCACCCCCGTGCTTAACTTCATCTACTACCCCGTGTCCTGGGTCATGCTGGCCTGGTACAAATTCTTCGGATTATTCCTTAATCCGGATTCCGGCGTGACATGGGCGTTGTCCATTATCTTCCTGGTCTTCACCATCCGCATTTTCTTGTTCAAGCCGATGGCGAACCAAATGCGGTCGGGTCGGAAGATGCAGGAACTGCAGCCGAAAATGCAGGAAATTCGGGCTAAATATAAGAACGACCAGCAGACTCAAGCTATTGAGATGCGCAAGCTCCAAAAGGAGATGGGCGTCAATCCCTTGGCTTCGTGTCTACCGGCTCTGGTTCAGATGCCGATCTTTATTTCGCTGTACCACGTACTCCGGTCCTTCAACCGAACGGGTACCGGCCACGGCGAACTAGGAATGACCGTCGAACAGACCCGCAACACTCCTAACTACGGGTTTGGTGCCACCGAGGTGCAGTCCTTCCTCGACGCTCGGCTGTTCGGTGCTCCCCTGTCGGCCTACATTCGGATGCCGGAAAAAGCGTTCGACGCGTTCTCCGCGAGCGGAAGCGTTGATTTCACGCGGACTAACATTCTCGTGGTGGCCATCCCGCTGATGATTATTTCTGCGTTGGCTACACACTTCAACGCCCGGAATATGGTGCGGAGGAATAAGGCGCGCCAGGCGGCCGATCCGAAGAAGAATGCTCAGAACCCGCAGATGGCTATGCAAGCCAACATGATGAACAACATGATGCTGTGGCTGTTCCCGGCCATGATTCTGATCACCGGTATGTTCTGGCAGATCGGACTGTTGACCTACATGCTGGCCAATAACGTCTGGACCCTGGGCCAGCAAATTGTACTCTTCAACAAGATGGACCGCGAAGAAGAAGAGGAAAAGAAGGCAAAGGCCGAAGCTCAGCGGGCCACTGCACCGAAGGTTGGCCAGAAGCCGAAGAATAATAAGAAAAAGGGCGGCAAGAAGAAGAAATAACAACCGCACCGGGCGTCGCGCGAAGGGACGCTATGTGCCGTGAGGCGTGAAGGAGGGCTTGCCGGCCCTCCTTTTTTCATGTGGTGGGGAGGTTAATGCGGCGGCTTACTTCACGTAGCAGCGTGCTTCACGTAGTGGTGTGCTTCAATTATCGACGCCGTCGTCGGCGTGTCATGTGAACTCTCGGACACGTGATTATGGGGGTTGAAAACGCCCTTACCCCTACCGCACTCCCCTTTCGGCGCGCATAATTGAGGCATGAACGAAGGCCCTGTGAACAATACCGACCGTGCTGCAGAGTCAGCTGCTGATTACATCGAAGAGCTTTTAGACGCCGCCGATCTCGATGGCGATATTGACTATGGAGTCACTCAAGGTCGACCATTTGTGGAACTTCCGGGCGGCGATTGCGCGCAACTTATTGGCCGGCATGGCGAGGGCATCGATGCTTTGCAGATGTTGACGCGATTGGCAGTTCGCGCTTCAGGGTTTAAGGACGTTCCGGGGGTTGTTCTCGATATCGACGGTTATCGCGATGCTCAGCGTCAGGGTCTTTTCGCCGAGGCAGAAGAAGCGTTAGATCGAGTGCGTGAAACGGGCGAGCCCGTGGTCCTCCGGCCGATGAATCCGTTTGAGCGCGCTGCTGTGCATAGCCGGGTGGCGGAAGAGGAAGGCTTTACCTCTGAGAGTGCCGGGCTACCGCCGATGCGCTCTGTCGTGGTTTCACGTGAAACATCTGACGGCGCTGTACGCTAGCATCGGTGAGCGATTAGATCCGATCCAGAAGCAGAGTACTGAACAGCAAAGCACCCAGTAGCAAGGTAGTAACAACAGGTAATGACTGACCGACACAATGTTTCACGTGAAACATCCATCGAGCACGGTGGCGACGATCGCGCTCGGGGTATGAGCGATGTTCCGGATGCCGATAACGCTCAGGGCGTAGATAACGATCCCCGCGCCAATGAAGCCCCGGCCACTCCCCCGGAGGCGGCGACTGTTTTTGGTGATCGCCTCTCTCTCGCCGTTGCCTACCACGAGTCGTTACGCAGCGACGCGACCGTCCGCGGACTCATCGGACCTCGCGAAGCACCACGTCTGTGGGAACGCCACATTCTCAACTGCGCTGTGATTGGCGAACTGATGCACCGCGATTCGCGCGTCGTCGACATCGGAAGCGGCGCCGGGCTTCCGGGCATTCCCCTCGCCATCGCGCGGCCAGACTTAGACATCACGCTTATTGAGCCACAGCTACGACGCGTGAATTACCTTAAGGAAATCGTCGGCAAGCTTGAATTGGATAATGTGTCAGTGGTTCGTGGCCGTGCCGAAGAAAAGACGATCAAGCGACAGAATCGCGGGGCCGACTACGTGACGAGCAGAGCAGTCGCGCCACTGGGGAAACTCATGGGATGGTCGCTGCCATTGACCAGGCAGCATGGCTTGGTGTTGGCGATGAAGGGTGCAAGCGCTCACGAAGAGATCGAGCGAGACCAGAGGGCTATCAGCTCAGCCGGGGGCGGAAAATGTTCAGTCGTCGAGGCGGGGGCAGGCGTCTTGCCCGAGGCAACCATCGTCGTGCGTTGCGAACGTCGCTGATACTCGGCATGAGCCGCCGATTGCTCGACCAGGAACGCTAGTTTGTTCCCGCGAATCCGGCTAGGATAAGCCAGGTTACGAAAACGGCGGACAGCCACACGGAAGTTGTACAACACGGACACAAAGGACGGGAACATGGGCAGGGTTTCGTCGGACGGGTATGACTATGACGACGACAACAGCATAGAAGAACAAGCCCGACGGGCCGCGCGGTTTCAATCAGGGACGATGAAGCCCCTTCCACGACCTCGCCATACGCGGAAAATTGCGTTGGCGAACCAGAAAGGTGGCGTCGGGAAGACCACGTCGACTGTTAATTTAGCGTGGGCACTGTCGCTGCGGGGTCAAAAAGTGCTGGTGGTGGACCTTGATCCACAGGGAAATGCGTCCACAGCCCTCAGTGCCGAGCACCGGGCGGAAGGTACTCCATCCACCTATGAAGTCATTATTGGGGAAATTGAGCCGAAGGATGCCGTTCAAGCTCACCCGTCGAACCCCAATATGTTCACTATTCCGGCCACCATTGATCTCGCCGGTGCGGAAATGGAACTGGCTAACGGGTACAACCGTGAGTATCGCGTAGCGCAAATGCTCGGTGACGAGGGTATCGACGATATGGGGTTTGATTACATCTTCATTGACTGTCCCCCATCATTGGGCCTTCTGACGATTAACGGGCTGACCGGCGCGAATGAAATTATCATTCCGATTCAGTGCGAGTTTTACGCTCTTGAGGGCGTGACGCAGCTGACCGAAAACGTCCGCCTGATTCGTGAGGCTCTCAACCCGAATCTCGATATCACCGGTGTGTTGCTGACCATGTACGACAGCCGAACGAATCTCTCGCATGATGTGGAGAACGATGTCCGCGAGTCGTTCGGGTCGCTGGTGTTTGATCGTGTTATCCCCCGGAATGTTCGCGTGTCTGAAGCGCCGAGCTACGGGCAGACCGTGATCGAGCACGATGCGGGCTCCCCTGGGTCGGCGGCGTATATGGCTGCTGTCGAGGAGCTTGCCCGTCGAGAGCCGGAGTCCCCATTGCAAAACGCGGACCCCCGCCGTGGCCGTCATACTGCGTAACACTCGGCGCCGGAGATTCGGAGTTTGGAACTCGGTGCCCGAAATTCGCGGGTGTCACGTCGGGAAGAATCGATGAGCGTGGTTCCACAATGTTTCACGTGAAACATTCGGGTTGCACTCGGATCGGGCCGTACACGTTCCGCAGAGTTTCCCTACGACGATGAAAAACTGACTAGGCTACGGGGCACAATGTAATTGGGCCACTAGACGCCTGTAACCCTCACTATTTAATAATTTCCTCATAATCGACGATCGATCGACGAACCTGCACTCGGTGGTCCCCCGGATCCCGGCGCAGATTCTCCACAACGATAAGGATGAACGTCATGGCAGAAGCCAAACGCAAGAGTGGCCTCGGTAAAGGACTCGCCTCCTTGATCCCCACGGGACCGGCAAAACCACAGATTGGCAACGACGCAGCCGACGTCATCTTTGGAGCGAACCGAGGTAGCAACAGCGCTCCGGAACCGTCCTGGTACTCCCTGACGAAAAGCCCGCGTCGTGGTCAGAATGTGGACCGCTCAGCCGACGACACGAAATCAGATAGCGTTTCGTCATCGGAGGATGCAAATGCTCAGACAAGTAGTAGCGGGAAGAGCGGTAAGAGTGCCGATAATAAGGGCGCGGCTACGGCAGACACCCACCATGGACGAACGAAAGCAGGGCTGCCGAAAAACCGGTCGAGTTTAGGACAGCGTGCAGCGGCGGAGAGAAAAGAAGCCGCACGCGATAGGAACCGGACCGCATCGTCGACTGCTAAAAAGGCAAAGGCTCAGGGAGCTTCTGATTCAGCATCAGCCGCCCAAGCTGAACAGCAGAGTGAAAATACACCGCAGGAACCGCTCATTAGCGACGAGGCCGCAACATATCGCGAGCTCCCGATCAACGCGATCATCAGGAACGAAAAAAATCCGCGCCAGGACTTCGACCAAGAAGCACTGCGTGAATTAGCCCATTCGATCCGTGAGTTCGGTCTCCTCCAGCCCATCGTCGTGCGTCAGGCGTCGGAACCTGGAAAATTTGAACTCATCATGGGCGAACGCCGCCTGCGTGCCGCCCAACTAGCAGATCTAGAAGCTATCCCCTCTATCGTTCGCGAAGCCGACGATGACACCATGTTGAGGGATGCGCTTCTGGAAAATATCCACCGTGTGCAGCTCAACCCCTTGGAGGAAGGTGCGGCCTACCAGCAGCTACTCGAGGAATTTGGCGTCACCCAGGCAGAGTTAGCCACTCGACTCGGTCGTTCCCGGCCAGTTATCTCAAACACCATTCGTCTTCTCCAACTTCCGCTACCCGTGCAACGTCGAGTAGCTGCAGGAGTGTTGTCCGCGGGGCATGCTCGCGCTCTCATGGGAGTAACGCAGGGTCCTGATGCTCAAATCAAGCTCGCTGAACGCATTGTGGCGGAAGGCCTGTCGGTGCGTGCGACAGAAGAAGCTGTCACCCTTATCAACCGAGGAGAAAACGAACCAAAGAAGAAGGAGCCACGTGCTCCCCGCCCACAGCCCGAAAAAATGACTCACTGGGCAGACACGTTCGGCGATTACTTGGATACCAACGTGAAAGTGCAGATGGGGGCTAAGAAAGGCAAGATTGTTGTCGAGTTCGCGGGTATGGAGGACTTCGACCGCATTATCGCAATGCTAAAGGCCCAGGAACCCAGCAATGGGGTAGATAGTGGCCCGCACTCCCCTAGTGGACATCACGATGCTTCTCGTACGGAGGAAGAACGCCACTAGACCCATGCGAATAGTTGTACACCCGCTCACCCTTGACACCCTGGGGGACCTTGCCGGGACAGCCGCGACCAACACTTTTTGGACAACCCAGCCTGGCGCGCAAAATCACGATGACACCGCGTCGCAGTCCTCAGGACCAGCTGGTCAACCGAAAAACGTGGATTCCGGGAACCCTCGGCTGGATAAAGAATTGTGGATGCACAACACCCTCACCACGTGGGGGCCCTGCGCCTTCACCGCGTACGTGACGTCCGGAGCAAACGCGGACTTAGCGGTCCCTGCTGCCACCGTGGTCTTCGCACCACCGGCCAGCCTTCCCGGGCGCCTAGCTTTCCCAACAGGGCCAGTCAGCGATGACGCAGTGCTCATTTCTACAGTGCATGTTCCACCGCCCTACCAGGGACTCTTCTTAGAACACCGACTTATCGACGCTGCCGTCGACGAATTATCCCGCCGCGGAGTACGAGCCGTGGAATGCTTTGCCGTTCGCCCAACCGCGTCACCAGCCGATAAGGCGACCAGTCCACTTATTCCCCGACATGCTCCGATCTTGTGTTCCGACGTGCTGGAAGAGCGGGGTTTTGAGGTCGCTGCCGACGATCCGGCTTTCCCGCGATATCGCATGGAACTCCCCGACACGGGAAACCTTTTCGCGGCTGTTGAAGAGAGTCTGTGGGAAGCGACTGTCACCATGGGATTCCGGATCAAAGTCGGCATGGGAGCCCACTAGCACAGTCACAGAGTTGAGTAGATGGAGTTGGACGCCCATTGAGGCTTCGGCTTCACGTACCTCCCCATACCCAAAAGATAAGGACCACGATTGAAGGTAAGTACTAAAAACCGAAACTAAATGACACCGCTTTTGTATTACGATATCTGCATGCCTGTCCGTCTCACTGATGACCAATTAGCCACTTACGTCGCCGAGGCGAAAGACGGTTACAACGTCGATAGACTCATAACTCGTGGTCGCAGCTACCCTGGCCAAGGCATCCGACCCACCCACGTCGTAACGGTGCATCTGACGGCTGCGGAGTTAGCCGCACTCGATCAGCTCGCCGACCGACTTGAAATGAACCGCTCTGAGGCCATTCGGTACGCCATTACCCATTCAAATCCCGATGCATGAGGTAATGCTCTCGGCGACTAAGCAGGGGGTTCGATCCTCACGCCCGTTTCCTTGAAACCGTCGTGGTTGTCGCGAATGACGGGGAACGAGTCATTCACCAATGTCATAAAGATTTGACCTACCCGTGGGAACGTTACGAAGTATTGAAAACAGTTGGAACCAGCACGCGGAAAAGGATGGTTACTATGACCTACACCGCTAATATCACCCGCGAGGGAAGAACTGGCTAGCCACCGTAACCAACCTCGATGGGGTCTCCACGGGGGCTCCTAATTTCAGGCAACTCGATTTTTACGTCCGTGAGGCTATCGAGCTGGCCGAGGGCCTGCCTGACGGTACTGAAGACAAACTAGAAATTACCTGGCATATGACAGACGGGTGTCACCGCCCATTTACGTCACCGTGGCTAAAAGGTTAGCGCTGCGTCGTTAACCCTGTGATTCGAGTTCGAGTAGTTCGGAAAATGTAAAGGTCCCCGTCGGCTGATCATCATTATCAGCAAGGTACAACCGCTTCACCGCGATCAACATGGCCTCTGTGATGACATCACGGTAGTTCGGATCTACTAGCACAGCAGTATCGTGTGGATTGGAAAGATAACCCAAAACGATTTCCACCGTCGGCATGGACGTGAGGCGCAATACATCCCACGTACGAGCATGGTTACGACAATTCTGTAGCGGCGTCCGGGCTACAATTTCTCGCTGAATATAGCCCGACAATAACTCGCCGGTAATCGACGAATGGCCGCGCGGTGAGCCGAAATAAAACGACGCACAGCCCTCCGCACGCTCATTGTGATACCAATCACATCGCAGGCTGATGACTAGATCCGCACCGAAAGCATTAGCAATGTCGGCCCGCTCCGAATCAGTCGAATTAGCCTGGCGCGGGCGCGAAATAATCGTCTCGATACCCGTCGCGACCATGCGACCCTCTAGCCGCGTCGCGATGTCCCACAAAATCTCTTCTTCGGTCAGCTCACCATAAGGGCCACGCACAACATGACCAGGCGTGGAAAGCCCCAGCCCCGGATCAATCACAATGCGCTTACCCGACAACTGCGGACCTGCAGCACGGACGGTCTCACGCTCCTGGATTGCAGCCCGCGAGCCACCCGTAATGCTCCGCCCCAGGTAAGACAGCGCCTTCAATGTGTCCGGTCCACAGACACCGTCGACAGTAAGCCCATAATCACGCTGATAATTTTTCAGTGCGCTATACGTGTCATGGGAAAACTGTCCATCAATCTGGGAGGAATAGAAACCAAGTTCCTGCAGGTGAGATTGCAGCTGGGCAACATCATCACCCTGCATCGGCGATGATGGGTCATACAGCAGAACGCGAGCCCCCAGCGAATAGGTAGCCTCGCGCAAGAGGCGAAGGGTGTGGTCGTTGATGACCCCGTCGGCAAGAACTCCTCGCTGCTGCTGAAATGCTCGCAACGCCGATTGGAGTTCATAGTCGAAGTCATCGTCACCATCAGCCCACTGGTCGGTGCTGGTGTGCTCCGACACCGGGTGCTTAAGAAGACCAACCTTCGTGAGGATCGTGCGAACCTCCGCGACGCGAGGGCTCTTATCCCCCACTTGCAGGTTTTCCTCCACGATCGTCTCAGCCCCTTTAACCCAATTTCTGCCGTTAGAACAATGTCCGTGAGTCAGTCTATCAGTGAACAGTGTTGTGTTAGTGAATAGAGTTAAAGAAGTTTCTCGAGTGCGGTCGTGATGTGAGATTTGGGCTGTGCCCCATGGATTTCTTCAACTTTCTTGCCATCCTTGAACAGCAGCATCGTAGGGATGGACATGACCTGGAACATGGATGCCAAGGGTGCATTCTCGTCGACATTCACCTTGGCGATCACAGCTTTGCCGTCGTACTCGTCGGCGATTTCTTCCAGGACGGGATTCATTTTCCGACATGGACCACACCAGGTTGCCCAGAAATCGACGAGAACAGGCTTGTCGGAGTCCACGACGGTGGAACGGAACGAGTCCGTGGTGACGTTTACTGGGGAAGTCATGGGAGTGTGAAATCCTTTCCGGCTGGAGTTAATTCTGACTGGAAATATTGGTGTAGCTACACGCTGCGTGACGCATGATGACCCATCAAGAAGCGAGAGCTATCACCACGCGTCGATGCGAGGGTTCTCTATGTGACCCTCTATTGACGTAGAACGCGGGATGCAGGTTTTCTATTCACTATCCCGCATATGTCGTGGTCCTAAGGGTGGGGTGAGGGTCCGCAGTCATCTTATCCGCGCAGGTCAACGAGATAATGTTCGACATCGAGCGCAGCGCGACAACCCGATCCCGCAGCAGTAATAGCCTGCTGGTAGTGGCTATCGACGACGTCGCCGGCGGCGAACACGCCCGGAATCGACGTCCGTGTGGAGGGCTCCTGGACCAGGATGTATCCCTTATCGTCCGTGTCGATTACATCGCGAACCATCTCAGAACGAGGATCGTGGCCGATAGCCACAAACAGAGCTGACGCAGTTAGCGTGCGCTGTTCACCCGTCTGTGTGTCTTCGAGAATGAGGTGGTCGACGGGACCGTCGCCGCACACTTCGGTGACGACGGCGTTCATCTCGAAATTAATCTTCGGATTGTCCTTCGCGCGCTGAACCATGATGTTTGAGGCGCGGAATTCGCCACGTCGGTGAACGATGGTGACCGAGGAACCAAACTTGGTGAGGAAGTCTGCCTCCTCCATGGCGGAGTCCCCTCCCCCGACGACAACGATGGGTTTGTCTTTGAAGAAGAAGCCGTCGCAGGTGGCGCAGGCGGACACACCAAGACCCAGGTGCTCTTGTTCACCCTTGACGCCAAGGTAGCGAGGGGCTGCACCCGTCGCGATAATGACTGCCCGCGCTTGGTATTCCTCCCCCTCGGACCGGACGATCTTGATGTCGCCGGTCAGATCCATGCTCTCGACCATGTCTTGTTTGAGTTCGGCACCGAAGCGCTCGGCCTGCTGGCGCATCTCCTCCATGAGTGATGGGCCCATAATTCCATCGTGGAAGCCTGGATAATTTTCGACCTCGGTGGTCTGCATGAGTAGACCACCGTATTCGATGCCTTCGAACACAAGGGGCTTGAGATTTGCCCGAGCAGCATAAATGGCTGCGGTGTAGCCGGCAGGGCCAGATCCGACAATGATGACATCGTGAACACTCATGCGAGCAATGCTACATGGCATGTCAAAGCCTAACCTGTCCTCTCCCCGTGACTCAGGGTCGAGCGGAAGAGGACGCTCGATTCCCCGTGAGAACACGTGTGCTCTACGACGACAATGCGCAATGGCGCACCAAGGATGAGCAGCTGAGATTCGGTGCGGGGCGATGCTGGCTGGGTAGTTTCGACGGGAGCGGCCCCGAGTACCGGTGAATGAGCCATGTTGATCGTGGACAAACATTGCGCGACGGGAACATCAAGATTGCTGAGGTCTGTTGACCCCGTAAAAGCTTTCTTCGCCGCCGCTTGTTGCTCGCTTGTCATAGCGATCAAGTCCACGTTCGACCGCTTGGTGCTGGGTGGTTGCGAGCGCGGAATCGCCGCGGTGTCCGAGTGATTCGCGCCCGGGTGGGCTGAATTCGAGTTAGGCGTGGATGTTTTTCCGAACAGGCCTGGAATGAAGAACGACGATCCCACGCCACCCACGATCAGCGCCACTACTGCAGCCATTCGCCACCAGGAGTATCGAGTGGGGAAAGGAATCACCTCACCCGATCCGTCAGACGCTGGAGCGATGTTGGAAGAATCCTCGCCCAGCTCGTCGTCGGAAGACAGTAAATGGGAGACCAAAAAGTCCAGGTCATCGTCGGAAAGATCAGAGACAGTAGGTGGAAGGGGTGGCCAAGCCGAAGGCTCCGGCTCATGAGAAAACGTAGGCATGACACACTCCAGTGGTTTCAACAGGTGGGCGGTTAGTGAATTAGACGCGCAATCGGGCTGCAGGTTCCTCGCAGGTCAGCGTGGGTTTTGGGAGGCTGGGACGTACGGCAGCGCTATAAGGCAACCCCTAGGTACAAAAGCTCTCGGCGTTGCGGATCGTGCTCCGGATTAGTCACGCCTCCTCGCTCAACGCACTCCGAAGAGCTTGACGTGCTCGTGAGCACCGCGACTTCACGGTCCCTGGCGAGATGTCCAGCTTCGCCGCGGTCTCCTTCACCGAGAACCCGTAGAGATCAACAAGCAAAAACGTCGTCCGGAACGGCTCGTCCAGGCCGGCCAGCGCAGTCTTCAACGCAGCTCGCAACCCACCTTCATTGGCGTGAAAGAATTCCGCGGGAAGTGTGGCGTCGTCAAGAACGACCATCCGAGCATTCCCCCGTCGACGGAGATAGTCCTTCGCCGTATTCACCGCGATCCGGTGGAGCCACGTGCCCGGGGCACAGCGCCCGCGAAACATCGTGGCCGCGCGCTGAGCCTTGAACAGCGTGTCCTGCCACAGATCGTCCACGTCCTCCGGGCAATCCACCCAGCGCGAAATAGCGAAGCGGATCGATTTTTCGTGACGACGGGCCAGCACCGCCATCGCATCCGCCTGACCTGCGCTGACCGCGGCGAAGAGCTCTCGGTCGCTCATCGCCTCTAGCTCGCGGGGACGGGTGCGTCGTGAGTCATAACCGCGGTCAGGACCGTCATCGGCATGAGTGTTCGCCGCGTGAGTATCCGCTGCGTGATGAGTATCGGCGACATAGCGATCTTCGCTACAAGAGCCGTCAGCATCCCCCAGCGCGACAGTATTCTGAGATTGATTTGGCAGCGGACCGTCCCCCGACGAAATCCGCGCCCTCCCCCCGATGAGCACCACACTAGATTCTCATATCCGGCGCCCGATGTCACCACCCGGCGCGGTATCGAGGCCCGACAGGCCCCACATGTATGCCTCTATGTAGACCCCGGGCGCTAGAGCACCCGAGGCCTACGTCGTCACCCCTGGTAGCGAACAGATCACGCTACCGATCACGCCACAGCGTGGGCCGCAGCCCGTGCCATCGACCGCGCCGTCGTCGGCTTCACCGTGCTGGACTGGGGCTTATCCACCACGCCAGTCACGCCGATCTCCGAGATCTCCGCAGCATCCGGGACCGGCAAGGCCGTAATCCAGACCAATACATATTGCGTGTGGGCGGGAACCGTCGACGCCGAGCCCTCCGCACCCGGCGCGGCAGACTGCCGTGCAGCCTTGGGAATATCAATCGTTGTGGAACCATCCTCAAGGTCGGCCGACGCCAGTTCCGTTGTCTCGTCCACGGTCGCCGGCGTCGCTGAACCAGCGGCACGAATCTCCACGTGTGTCCCGCTCTTCGCGCCATCGATACGCAGCGAGGTCACCGTCGCAGGTTCGGGCAACGTCATCATGATTCCCATGCCGGACTTCACCGACGTGGCGGAGGAGCCCAACTGCGCCTCGTATTCATCGGAACGCCACTCCGTCGTCCCATTTCCGTCGATAACCAACGGAACCATGTCGGGGTTATCAGGAGTGCCCCGCCCATTCTCCGGAGCCCAATACGCGGCCGCCGTCGGGGTAATCGGTTTCGCACCATCGCCCTGAGTAATCGACGAACCAGCGCGCCCCAACGAACCCGAGTTCAGGGGCCCATTATCGCTGCGGTTGATCTTGCCCACCACATACGTGGCGATCAACGCGGCTGCCAGAACCACGACAATGGCCAGCGCGCCGATGCCCGCAATGCCCGTGGGCCGGCGCGATGCCTCACCGAAACCAGGACGAGCCTCCGGATTCGGAGTGGACTCGTCGGCAGCATGAAGCTCCGCATCGCCCAAACCGGTACGACGCAGCCGGTCCGCCAGCGTCTCCGCATCCGCCGACCGGGCGTGCAAAGCCTCATCCTGCAGCTCCGCGATCTCCGTCGGCACCGGATCCACGTTCTCCAGTAGCAGACTCAGGGCAACGCCGACGCCATGCACATCCTGGCCGTACGAGTTATGCGGCATGACCCCAGGGAAAGCCAGCACGGCCTCACCCGATGAACTAATCCGCAAGCGGTCACGGTGATCAATCCCCAACGCCGTGTCCAGCCGATGCGCCGTCACCGCCGCCTCAGCCAGACCGGCACACGCAAATGCCGCGGCATACGGATCCGGACGCCCTTGACCCACAGCAGCCAACGCGGAACCCGGCGTCCAATCCGCCACCACAATCGCCCCCGCAGAGTCACGGATAATGTGGCGGATCTGCGCCAGACCAGCGCATTTCGCCTCGTACAGGGCGGACGTGCGGTCAATAATGTGGTCCGTCGTATCGCGAGCAGTGCGGTAGTCGTCGATACCCGGAATGCGCATGGTATCGATGATCGTCAGCGCGACTTCCCTGCCCGACGCCTGCTCGCGGGCGTGCCACAAGCGCATGGCATTCGTGCCGCCATGGTCGGCCAACAAGCGGTAGCGGCCATTCGCGACGGCCGCGCCCGGCACGAGCTTAGGCCCGCGCACAAAACCCGCCGACATCGGAGGAAGACCAGGCGACGCCGTCGACAAGGCGGTCACGTTGTACGTATCCGCAGCATCGGCCGCGTTCGGAACACCGACCATGTCCTCCGGTGCGGACTGCCGCACCGATACGAACCGACGCAGCCCCGGAATGCGCGCCAACGCGCGACCGAAAATCGCGATCTCCTCCAGGCCAGACTTCGCCAGAATCAAGCCCGCGACAGCCACCAAAACGATGCCGTCCAAACCAGTGCGCATCAAGGTGGCCAACTTCGGGAACTGCATGAGCCAATCCCCGCGCAGCACCAGATCCAGCAGCCAGCCGGCGAGAGCACCGGCCAGGGACGCAGCGAGCACCCACGTCGTCGACCGCATAACTTCACGGCCGCGCAAAGACCCCAAGGAACGATGCAGCAACACCGCGCCGACGATCGCACCCGTGATGAAGCCGAACCCGTTAGCGGCCGCCAACAACACGACGACGAAATCAGAGCGCGTGGCCAGGAACGGCGCCAAGTAGGACAGAATGACCTTGGTCAGGGTGATCGCGATGATGATGAACGTCGGGGTCCACGCCTGCTCACGGGCATAAAACACGCGAAGGTGCAGAAGAACGATCGAGTAGGGAACCAGCGTGAACGCACCGAAACTCAGCGTCCACCCCAACGTTTCCGCCGACGCCGCGTCGAAACGACCCCATGCGAACAGGGCGCTCGAAATGGTCGTGCCAAACACCGTGAAATAGACGATGACCGGGATCAACGCCATCAGCGTGATCTTCGTGGCCATCGTTAAATCACGGACAACGCCCTGATTGTCGCCATCGGCGGCATTGCGCGACAAACGCGGCATAATCGCCGTCAACAAAGTCACACCGATCACGCCATAGGGCACCTGCAGCAACAACCAATGCTGCTGATAGATGAACAACGCACCGGGATCGGCCGCCGACGCAATACGGTTCGTGAAGAAATACCCTGCCTGGGAAATGGCGACATAAACGACGATCGCCAAACCCATGCCGGCGAACTGCTTGACTCGATCGTCAATGCCCCACAGCGGGCGAAGGTCAACCCCGGCCATCCGGAGATACGGGAACAGCATGAGTGCCTGAACCACGACACCAAGCGTCGTGCCCGCGCCCAACAAAAGGATGTGAGGATCGGTGATCGCCACGTGCTGGGTTGGGTCCAACGACCCCGGGAGGAACCAGTACGCCAGAAGGACGACCAGCACAATGACGTTATTGATCACCGGAGCCCACGCGCCGGGCCCGAAAATCCCCTTCGTATTCAGCACCGCCATGAGCAGCGCAAAGAGGCCGTAGAACAGGATCTGTGGCAACAGGAGATAGGCAAAAACCGTTGCCATCGTGACATTGACTTTGCCGTTCGCGTCCAAGGACAACTGCACAAGCCACGGCGCCCCAAGGACGGCGAGCACGGTCACACCCACCAACAGTGCCGACGCGACCGTTAGCAAGCGTCGAATGAATGCGGCACCGTGGTCCGCATCCTCTTTCTCTGCGCGCACAAGAACGGGAATGACTAGAGACGTCAAAATTGCGCCCAGGACGATTTCCGTAATGAGGTTCGGCAGAGTGTTCGCGCTCGTGTAAGCCGACGCGACCCCGGCGCCCATGGTGGAGCCGATGAGGAGGTTACGGAAGAACCCCGTGATGCGGGACAGCAACGTGGCGACGGCCATCGTCCCGCCGGCCCGGACAACCTCGGTGTCGGTACTCGTAGGCGGCTTGTCCTCACCATCGCTGGTGCTTGGCTGGGACGATGTGTCCCCACTTCCGCCCTGACCCTGCTTGGGCTTCACCGCGGTGGCCGTCGCCGTCGATGACGAGGCGCGATCGGGGGATGCTTCTGCGCTTCCCCGTGCTCCTTGCTCACCGGACCGGTCGGCGCGTGGCCGCTCGCTGAGTGCAGAGAGGTCGGGGCCAGACTGCTGGGTCGGTTTCTTCCTCGGCTCCGGTACTGGAGCAGGGGGCCTGGGGGTGACGATCCGGCCACGTTGTCCAGCACGTGCCCGAGGGGACGCCGCGGTGTGACGCGGTTGGTGCTCGGGCTGCTCTGGGGAGCTTGGGTTCTCGTCGGTTGAACTCACCTTGCCCATTGTTGCCGACTTGCTTAACGAAGTGGAATCGACATGCCCGTTAGCGTTGTGAATTGGGAATACTAAGGCGGTGGGGCGGCACTTAGTGCTGGGAAAACAGGGAGTTCATCGGGCAGATCGTAACGCCGGCAACCTACATGCGTGTTCGCCGTTCCCGCAGGATAAGGCCGATTCCGGCGATCGTAACCAGGATTCCCCCCACAGTCAGAACACCTTTCCAGGAGATACCTGGGGCAGATTGAATGGCGACCGTGGTGGGTTCAGACAGTGCCTGATTATGGTCGCCGGCTAGCCACAGTTTGAGTTTCGTTTGTTTATTCCGTGCCGCAATATCAGCATGAACCTGGAGCGTCACTGAACCACGAGCAGGCAACGTTTGTTTCAGCTCGTCGAGCTGAACGTTCGATGGACCTTGCCATTGGAGCGACGCCTTGACCGGGAGCGGTAAACCATTGCGCGCCACGATCAGGATGGGCGATGAATCCGACGTCCGCGTGTACACATTGCCCGGAGGGACTAGCTTCACCGAGGTCAAAAGGTTGTGGAGCATCGCCTGGCTCTTGTCCAACAGCGTGTCCGAATACTGGGTGACAGTGTCGTATTTCTTCTCACTCCGTCGGCCGTCGTCAGTCAGTGCCCGAAGGAGATCCGTACGCAATGGCGCCGTGAAGTTAAACCGCGTGAGCTCAATCCGGTCATCATTGCTCATCATGGTGGTCAACCGTGTGATCGACGACGCCTGCGTCGCCACCCGATGCACATCGTCGCTGTTCAACGCGCCGGGATCCTCATACGGGCGGTTCACGCTTCCCGTGGAGTGTGGGGTTTGGGAGGTAATAGCGGATAGCGCGGTCGGTGTGGCCTCCCCACCAAGGAGTGTGCCAACGGCGTCTAAAAATGCGGTGGCGTCCTCGCTGCTGACGGTCCACTGCGCGGGGGGCGTGGCAAGGACGGGAGTGCGTGATTGAATCGTCTGCCACATGACGGCAATGGCGTCCTGCATTCGCGCGTGCGAGGAATCAAGCATCTCGTGATAGCGCGTCAGCGGTGTGGAATACGCCGCCGTCTCCGGAGTCCCCCCGGTTGCCGCAAGGGTGGCCCCCACATCCGCATTAAACGGAATGGCTGTCACACCGTGGCCAACGTCGACAAGTTTGTTTTCCCACGCGGATTGGTCATGTGCGGCTGAGTCGTCATCGCGGGAACGGGCCGTAGAGTCCCCGCCAGCGGAATCATCCTTGTCAAAGGACGAACCATCGCCAGCAGCTGTATCAGACTTTTCCTTGTTGTCGGTTTCAGTGCTGGTAGACAGTGAGTTATCCGCGACGAGCGTCGTAACGTGCGGATCCTGAGGAGGCCACGAGGCCGGCCGCACTGTATTAGTCGATGCCTCGTCGGACGTGAGAGTAACCGGATTGACCTGCGGTTCCTCAGTAGTGGGAGTGCCGGCAGATTTATCGGTATTGGCCACGCCCTCCTCGAACTGCGAGTTCAAGTCGATGGGCTCCCCATTGGTATAGGCGTTGGCCAACGACGGTATGGCGTCCTGGTTGAGGTACCCCGCGCCGGGAATGGCGATGTTGCTGAGCGTGCTGGTGCCAAGAATGGCTTGAATGTTCGTATCCCCGGTTGAGAGCGTTTGCGCAGCTAGCCACGGGTCTTTGGTGGCTGCAACGGCATTGAGGTTGGCCCCCGAGGTGGGCAGCGACACGACACATCCCCCGGATGCCGTGTCTTTGAGTTTCTTCAGCCACCTCTCGGCATCGACCGTGCCCTTGCCATCGCGCGTTTTCGTTCCCTTGGAGGATCCCCAACTATCCCGCAGGCGAGTCGTTTCGCTCACGGCGCTCGGCCTCTCATTGGTCACCGAGTACCCGTGAGTCATTCTCTCCACAGTGGTGAGCAGGTCGGGGTCGATGGCCAGGCAGCTCGCCTCTTTAATGCCGTTATTCTTGCTGGCTGCGTTGGCGTAGGCCGACAACAGGCCGTCGAGCCGCCCTCCCCGAGCAAGCTCATGGGCGAGTGTTTCGTCGCTGAGCAGGAGGGGAGCTGAGTCAGGAGCTTCACCAGTTTCACCTGGGACGATGGCCGACCGGCTGGCCAGAGGCCACAAAAAAGTAAGCGGTACAGGCTGATTCTCACTGGCCTGTTTATTGTCAGCCTCCGGTTTGGCTTTATCCCGGACAGGAAGCAAGAACCTGGACGAACCCTCATATGACCCCGCCTGAGCACTGATCACGATGGGATAGGTCCCCGGATCAGTAATGCCCAACGGCGTGGCCTTGCCATTCCCGTCCGTGACCGGAAGATCAAAAGTCAACGTGGTGGACTCACCCGGTTTGAGAGTGACAGCGGAGTTATCACCCGAGGACGTGGTGGTTTTACTGTTCTTGGCCGACGTGCTTTTCTTGCCCGATTCGCGTGCCGACGTTGACCCCGTGGATTGCGAATCATTGGCTTGATCGTGGTCCACAGACCCGTTGATCAGATCGTGATTAAAGACATCTTTATTATCCGCCAGCCGGAGACGGGCAGATGCGGTGTCGACGACGGCGTCGGAACGCGACAAAGAATACGTAATCGAGTCGAGCGTGCTTGATGTTGAGTTCGTCAGCTTCACCGTGAACGCAACATGCCCATCGATCGTGGCAATCGTCGGGTTGATCTGCGAAATCGAGACATCAATATCGTTCTTGGAGTGACCATCCCGCGCCGAGGGGTTGGTCCATTGAGTCGATTCCGCTGCCTGAGCCGTAGGGCCCTGAGATCCCGTATTGGTCATCGTCGCCGGGAGAATTCCGACGGCACAAGCTACAGCACTAGCGCTGCACATGCCTAGGATGCGTGTTCTCCACGGTTTCACCATGGCGTCATCCTCCCCTCCGCATGGGCTTGACGTGCCAGATCCGGCAGAATCTCGTGCGCGCGCCGGGCCAATTTCCGCTCATCCCCGTAGGCTAGCCTTTCGACGAGCTCAGAGGCAGGAGCCCACGTGACCTCGGTGACTTCAGGATCATCATCATTAAATATGCCGTCAACATATTCCAACAGATGGTGATGGACCGTTTTATGGATGCGGATTCCGTCGGACACGAACCAATAATCAATGGTCCCCAAGTCCTCGAAAACGCGCCCGGTGAGCCCGGTTTCTTCCCACACTTCACGCTCGGCGGTCGTGGTATGGTCTTCGCCCTGCTCAACGTGGCCTTTGGGAATGGACCACAGGAGCCGCCCACGACGGTCAAGCCGCCCGATCAGGCATACATAAATGCGATCCATATTCACGATCCCGGCATCGTCAACGGCTTCAGCTAATCCAGAGACGACGAGTCCACCGGCGGAGGTTTCTTCCGAAGTAGGCATGTACACGGAAGCGAGGGCGCGGGATTTATTCCGCCGCGAGTTTCGGGACGACCCCCGGCCGGAGCGCTGGTCACGTGGCCTACCAGGCCTCGAACGCTTCCCACCGTTGCGTGAGTTGTTGCGTGAACCAGCATTCCGCGAGCTGTTTCGTCGCGATGTCGCCGAACGCTTCTGATGTGGCTTATTTTTATCCCTCGATGAACCGCTCCCCTGAGCGTGGTTACCCTTCTTCTTATCGCCACCCTGGCGGTTATTTTTCGAGCTAGAGGTGCTGCGCCGGCGTCGGCCCCCGTTTGTGCGCCGCGTGCGCCGTGGCGATCCGGCGCCCCCCGTGTGGCCAGCGTCGGACGAGTCTTGACTCGCTGACTGTGGCCGTGTGCTCCTACTCATTCTTTTCAGGATAGAGGCCGACGAACGCATGTGGGTAGATAGGCCAGTCACATTGCGCGTTCCCTGTGGATAAATGGTCACTTGTGGATAACTCGCGTCATAACGATCGGTGGGGACTAGACACGTCTTGGCGACCGGTACGATATCTGACATGGCTGGTTCGTCCTCACTCTCCCATTCGCGTCCGTCCGATTCGAGCTCCTCACATGACACGTCCGTTATGGAGGCAGAATATTTGGCACGAGCGCACAGAGACTTAGCCTCTTTAATCCCCGTGATGACACCGCTTGCCCAGGCTTTTAATGATGATGATTGCGACCTCTACTTGGTCGGTGGTTCCGTCCGAGACGCTCTTTTAGGGCGTTTGAGCAGTGATCTTGACTTTACGACGAATGCCAGGCCGCATGATATCCACCGGCTTTTGGAGAGCACATGCGATGCCGTGTGGGATACGGGCATTGACTACGGCACAGTTTCGGGCCAACACAGTGGCCAAGATATAGAGGTGACGACCTTTCGCGCCGACACTTATGACGGTGAATCACGAAACCCAGAGGTCACCTTCGGTGATTCCTTAGACAAGGACCTAACCCGCAGGGATTTTACCGTTAACGCGATGGCTGTTGAGGTCCGTGGCGACGGTTCGCAGGTGTTTCATGACCCGCTTCACGGATTAACCGACCTCGTCCGCGGTTATCTCGACACACCGGACGATCCCGCGATTTCGTTTCACGACGACCCCCTCCGCATGCTCCGAGCCTGCCGTTTTGTGTCCCAACTGGGGTTGCGCGTTGCTCCACGTGTGCGTGAGGCCATGGAGAGGATGGCGGGGGACATTCAACGGATCACAGCGGAGCGGATCCACGCTGAGCTGGACAAATTAATCCTCGGGGACCACCCAACCGACGGGATTGAACTCATGGTCGACACCGGATTGGCGGACTACATCATTCCCGAAATCCCGGCCATGCGCATGACCCGTGATGAGCACATGCAACACAAAGATGTGTATGCCCATTCGCTGCAGGTGCTGCGCCAAGCTATTGACCGTGAACCAGATGGTCCGGACTTAGTCCTGCGGTGGGCGGCGTTGCTCCATGACTGCGGAAAGCCCAGCACGCGGGCCCCGAAACCCGGCGGAGGCGTCACGTTTTATCACCACGACGTGGTGGGGGCGAAAATGGCCCGCAAGCGCTTCAGGGCCTTGAAATACAGTAAGCAGTTCATCAAAGACGTCTCGGGACTGATTTATCTGCACCAGCGCTTCCACGGCTATACCGAGAAGGCGTGGAATGATTCCGCTGTTCGTCGCTATGTCACCGATGCGGGACCCCTTTTGCCCCGGCTTCACCGGCTCGTGCGGGCCGACTGCACAACCAGGAACAAGGCGAAAGCCCGGCGTTTACAACGCTTGTACGACGATCTCGAACGTCGTATTGAGGAGATTCAGCATAAAGAGGATCTCGCTCGCATCCGTCCAGATCTTGACGGAAACGACATTATGACGATCCTAGATATTGAACCAGGACCGATGGTAGGAAAAGCCTGGAAGCACATGAAAGATGTTCGCCTGGATCAGGGGCCTTTAGAGCGCGAAGACGCCATCTTAGAGCTGAAGAAATGGTGGACTGAGGAACAGGAGTCAGAGGAGCAACATTCATGAGTGATATCTACAGTGATCGCCTGTTCAATGGGCTGAGTAAAACCCCGCCTGAGGCGGGAATGTTGCTGGTCTCTGCACCCGGAACGGTATCTGCCGAGCTGACTCGCTCCGTCATTTTCCTTCTCGACGTTGGTCCCGACGGTGCCGTCGGCGTCGATCTGACAGAACGCACAGAGATGGCAACACACAATGTCCTGCCCCAGTGGACGCCGCTTATTACCGCACCTCAGGTGATTTATCTCGGCGGACCCGTGGGTCACAACACTGTTCTCGCCGTCGGCGTAGCGAAGCCAGATACCGTCATCGACGACACCACGTTGTTCTCCACCACGGCGCACCGATTTGTGACGGTTAACTTAGACGCCGACCCCGACGAGGTGAAAGGGAAGCTGCACGGTCTTCGCATGTTCGGCGGGTACGCCGGGTGGGGGCCAGGCCAACTTAACGCCGAAATTGAGCGCGGGAACTGGTACGTGGCGCCGGCATTAACCGAAGACGTCCTCGCTCCCGCCAATGTCGATGTCTGGGGGCAGGTGATGCGTCGTCAAGAGCAACCACTCCCCCTCTTCGCGACCTACCCTATCGACCCGAACGAGAATTAAACCGAGAATTAACCGTCACCTCGCACCCGTAGAGAACACGTTATGGACACACCACCACACCGCGGATCACCGCAGAACAACCCCGCACACGGCGGTTCTTTAGGTCCCGACTTCCGGCAAGGTTTAGCTGAAACCTGGGCAATTGGGCTGGGGCTGATTCCGCTAGGGCTTTCCTTTGGCCTTCTGGTCGTGCAATCAGGTTTTGCCTGGTGGTGGGCACCAATACTCTCCACCATCATTTACGCGGGATCCATGGAGTTCCTGACCATCAGCTTGATTAGCAGCGGAATTGGGCTGTTTTCTGCCGGGTTAACAACATTGATGGTGAACTTCCGTCACGCGTTCTACGGCCTGACCTTCCCCCGCCACGCGATTAAGAGCCGCGCCTGGCGCGCCTACTCCACCTACGCATTGACTGATGAGTCCTATGCCATCGCGTCGACGTCCATGGCGAAGAACAGCTCGATCAGCGGCGTTCACGTCCTGACAATCCAGGTCGTTGTGCAAGCCCTATGGTTGGCGTCGGGAATAGTTGGTGCTCTTGTCGGCCAGTACATTCCCACCATCGACGGGATGTCCTTCGCTCTCGTCGCCCTATTCATTGTGCTCACCATGGAGTCATTTTCCGCGAATCCCGACTGGTCACTACCCGGCCTCGCCCTGATCTGCGCGGCCGTCGGATGGCTAGTGTCAGAACAATCTCTCATGGTTATCGGGTTAGGGCTCTACCTTGCGGTGCTTCTCGTGCGCTTTTGGTCTCCAACTGTTGACGACACCCTCACGCTGCGGTCTAGCCGTGACCAGTTTGAACCCATCGATGGTGAAGGGGAAACACAACGATGACTCAAACGCTGGCTTATGGTGACTATGGGCTACCCGAAGGTGTGTCACTGTCTCACACGCTCGCGATGCTGTTCGTGATCGGTGTCGTCACTGTTGCTTTGCGCGCATTCCCATTTCCGTTTATTGCGCGTTTGCGGGGATCGGATTTCGTGGCCCACCTCAGCCGAACCATGCCCGTGGGCGTAACCATGGTGCTCATTGTCTACACCGCTGTGGAAACGTCGCATGACAGCGGTGGATGGTGGCCTGTCCTTGTAGCCATCGCGGGAACGTGTTTGCTCCACGTGTGGCGGCACAGTGTGACGCTCTCAATTTTCGGTGGAACCGCACTCTACGTTGTGCTTCTCAACGTTGTGGCGTAGCGGCGTTTGTCCTGGCCGATTCGTTTAACTGGCGTGTTCGTCTAGCTGGCATGCTCGTCCAACTGGCGCGCGTATCGGCTCGCGCGCACCGAGCACACCATCAGCTGAATCTGGTGGAACACCATCAGCGGCAAAATGATCACCGCAGCGCTCTGGGGGAAAATGACGGCGGCCATGGGGAGGCCCGTCGCTAAGGACTTTTTAGTCCCGCAGAATTGAATGGCCACGCGGTCGCCGTAATCGAAGCCGAAACGATTCGCGGCGGTCCAGGTCAACCACAGCATCAGCTCGACCAAAATAAGGGACAGCAGGACGACGATCACCAGCTGCCACCACGCGATCGACGTCCACACGCCCAACACGATTCCCTCCGAAAACGCCCCGTACACCACGAAAGCGATGGACAGCCGGTCCACATTCTTCGTCACCGGGCTTGCCGACATTTTCGCGATTGGACGCCACAAACGTGCAATCTGGCCAAGCATGAATGGCACAAGTAGCTGCAGCGCAACGTCGATAAACACGCTGCCGGATACGTGGAAACCCGACCCCGACATGAAGAACATCACGAGAACAGGCGTGATTACGACACCTAACAGATTCGACGTCGACGCACTAACGATGGCGCCCGCCACGTTCCCCCTGGCAACGGACGTGAACGCCACCGACGACTGGACCGTCGACGGCACGAGGCAGAGGAACAAAAAGCCGGCATACAGGTTGTGGCCCACCAGGTGCTGAAGTGGGAAGAGTGCGATACCGATGATCGGGAAGACGACGTAGGTAAAAGCCAGAATGAGGGTGTGAAGGCGCCAGTGCTTGAGACCCTCGAACGCCTCGGCGGGTGAGAGGCGCGCGCCGTAGAGGAAAAACAGAAATGCAATTGCCCCGGTGGTGACGGTATCCCACGCGCTGGCGAAAGACCCGCGAGCAGGGAAAAGGATGGCGATCGTCACTGCTGAGAGGATCATGACGATCAACGGATCGGGCCGCCAGGAGGCAATTTTGCGAATATTCACGTCACTATTCTAAAAACCTTCGCGCTGGGGCGGGGGCATGTAGGAAAAGCGCCGCAAACGCTGGAGGAAACACCGCCGGCGCTCAAGGGGCTACTACCTGCGTAAAGGTGGCGAAAGAGGCGATTCGTCTAGGTATCTCAGGTCTACGTCACGCGTGAGCGGGAAGCCGCGCATGAAACTCCATCACACTTTTAAACGAAAAATAATTAGTGGGTGGAAACCGTTGTGTTATTATTTCGCTCACAAGCTTTTCAGTACAAAAGTAAATCTTGAGATGATAAGGAGCTGCGTGGTGCGAAGTAGCTTCATGCCTGTGGACATTTCGGCACAGGACGTCGAGCTGTCGACAAAGAGGGGTCCGGTGTACGGGCCGCTAAGTTTCACTGTTCAACCGGGAGAAACGGTTGCGCTCGTCGCCGGCCAGTCCAACGGACTGTCGAGCCTGCTACTCACCCTGGTGGGCCGCATGAAGCCCTCGGGCGGAACAGTCACCGTGGGTGGAATCACGATTCCCCAACACATGCGGAAAGTCCAAAAGATCGCGACATTCGCTGGGTTCGACGACCTGGATGATTTGGATCCCGCACTGACCATCGCGGAAACAGCCTACGAGCGGATCTCACTCGAATCGCCGATCATTGCTCGTCGGCCCGGGTGGGAGGGCGAGCATATGACCTCATGCCTCCACGCAGCTTTTGGAACCGAGCCCCCGGGGCCCGACGTTCCCATTGAAGACCTCACCGTGTTGGGGCAGGCGCAGGCGAGGCTCTTCGTCGCGCTCGTGTGTCGCCCCTCCGTGATCAGCTATAACGATGTCGATTCCCTCCGCAATCCGAACGACCAGGCTGCATTATGGGAATCGCTGCAGCGTGCCGCTGCTCTAGGAATCACGATCGTCGCGAACACCGCCAACGTCGGCGCCATCCCGGACGGCGTACGACAGATCTTCGCCGAGCGCCCCGACAACCGGGATGAAAGCCGCATCATCGACGAATCCGCAGATCAATCTGCAGATGAACTTGCGAATGAGGAAACGCGCGTCGATATCCCCCGCTCCCCCATGACGTCTTCTCAGGACGACGCCAGCCTCGGGGGCACGTTCGACACCTCACTGGATAACACGGCCCGCCGCAGAACGGGCAGCACACCTGCGTATCAGCACACCCATGCTCTCGCCGCCGAGGAGGCCAACCATGGCGAATAACAAGCCCAACCACAGTAAAGACGCGGGTTCCTCGCCTGCTCGGCCGAAACGACGAGGCCTCACCGCGCGCGGGAAAGGCGCGTCGGCCTACCGCGAACGCATCATGCCGCGCATGTTGATCGGGCGGAACTCGGAAATTCACCGCCTACGCATCTTCCCCGTCGCGCTCGCCATTCTGGCAACCATCCCGCTGCTCGTCGGCGCGTTCTTCCTCTGGGCTAACCAGAATCCGACGGAAAACCTCAGCGACATGAAGGTCGCCGTCGTCAATAATGACCGTCCGGCAGAAAAAGACGGACAACCGGTCAATGTTGGCCCGGAAATCATTCAGAATGTTAAGGCCAACCCCACCTTCGATTGGCAATTCCCCTCGGAATCGGAGGCCAGGAAAGGTCTGGAGGACGGTAAGTACTTCGCTACCGTTGTGATTCCCCAGGATTTTTCATCGTCCGTGGCGTCCATTGGTACTGAGAATCCGCACCAGGCTGTGCTGAACTTCGACTATAACGACGCGAACGGGAAATCGGCGTCTGTCCTGCTGAAAGCCGCAGCTGAGCGCCTGCACTCGACGATTAATGAGTCGATCACTAACACAGCTAGCGCCAAGGTGTTCTCGTCGCTGAATGAAATCCACGAAGGAATGGGTAAGGCTGCCGACGGTTCCGGCCAGTTGGCTAATGGTGCGAAGACCGCCAATAGCGGCGCGACCCAGCTGGACAACGGTGCCAGTAAGCTTCTCAATGGATCCTCGCAGTTGAAGAACGGCGCCGGGACGCTCACGTCGAAACTGGGTGAAGCTCACGCGGGTGCGAAGAAGCTGGATGATGGGTCTGCGCAGCTCCAAGCGGGTGCCCAGCAGCTCACTGACAAGTTAGGTCTTGCCCACGAGAAATCGACGGAACTTGTGAGCGGTGCTCAGCAGGTTGCCGACGGTAACGCCAAACTGGCGCAGGGCAATGCTCAACTGGCCGCTGGGCTCGATGAGATGAAAGGCAAGCTGGCCGCGATTGAGGGAATCCCCGGTATCAACCAGCTGCCTCAGGTGCGTCAACTTCTCGACGGCGTTAATCAGGCCAATTCAGCTGCTCACCAGCTCGCCGAGGGTGCTCAGAAGGCTTCCGATGGTTCCCGACGAGTGGCCGACGGCAGCACTCAGATCAGTGGCGCGCTCCAGCAATTCCAGGATGGTAGCCAGACCATCGCCTCGAAGCTGGGTGAAGCTCACGCAGGTGCAGGGCAGCTCAGCAACGGTCTGAGCCAGTTGCAGGGTGGCGCGAGCCGGCTCCAGGATGGCGCGACCACGCTGAATAATGGCCAAAAGGACCTGAAGAACGGAACGACGCAGCTAGCCGGAGGAACCGGCAAGCTGTCAGAGGGTGCGGGCACGCTGCACGATAGTTTGGCATCCTCGCAGGATCGCGTACCAGCCTTTACGACGCAGATGGTCGCTCATAACGCCGACACCATGGCTGGTCCGTCGGAACTGAACGAGAGCTGGGTACACAAGGTGTCGTCGATGGGCGAAGGCCTAGCCCCGTTCCTGGCTGGCTTCGGTATTTTCTTGGGCGGATTGTTCGTGTGGCAGGTTGTTCGTCCACTCCCCCGACGGAACCTTGCTGCGTCGGTGTCCTCGCTGCGGTTGGCTATCCGCACCACCACTCCAGCGCTGTTGATCAGCGTTTTGCAGGTCGCGCTGCTGGTTGGCATCAGCTGGTTCACGTTGGATATTCGCCCCCAAAACCTCCTTGCCTGGACTGCTCTCATGTTGCTGGGCGGCTTCGGATTCTTGATCTTCCAGCAGGCGCTGATTATCTGGTTCGGTGAAGGAAAGGGGCAGTTGTTGGGCATCGTTGCCTTGGTGGTGCAGCTCGCGTCCGCGGGCGGGCTGTACCCCATCGAAACATCGCCCAAGTTCTTCCAGATACTTCACCCATTCATGCCATTTAGTTGGCTCGTCGAAGGAATGAGACAAGCCGGGGTCGGTGAATTGAACGCTCAATTCTGGAATTCCGCGCTCGTGTTGGCCTTCGTTGCGGTGCTCACCATGGTCTTCCTGGTCTGGGGAGTATCCCGCAAGCGGGTGTACACGATGTCTACCCTGCACCCGGCGGTGGTGTAAGGGGCTAGCGGGGCGAGGGACTAACTCTCAGCCCTAGCGCTGTAATCCTCCCAGTCCTGCTCGGATTGGGAGGATTTTTCTATGTTCATGCCTGGTTAAGCGGGGCTCGACGGCATCACGTCGGACTTACTCCGCCCCGGGAAGCGGCCCCCATGACGCTGCCCCACCGTGATCTGCGTCGTCGCACGCCCGAGCAATAATGGCCCGGAATCGCGGTTTCATATCGGGCAATTCGTTCACATCACACCAGGCAACAGCTTGGGATTCGTCGTCGCCAATACCGACCTCGGGCGAATCGTCCCGAAGCGAGGCACGAAATGCTGTGTCCACGTAGGACGTCACGTCGCCATTCGGGTACGTCACCGGCCCGACCGCCTGGACATTCAAAAGAGATTCGATCTTGATGAGCGCCCGCGTTTCCTCTTGGGCTTCCCGAACAGCCGCAACATGGGGGTGCTCACCTGGGTCAACGATGCCCGTCACAGGGGTCCACTGCCCATTATCGACGCGACGGACCAGCAGAACTTCACGCCCGCCGGGCGCGGAACCATCCGCACCGGGAGCAGAACCGTCGCGAAGAATGACGACGGTGACCCCGGGCAGCCACAAAGGGTCGTGGCCAATTTTTGAGCGAAGATGAATGATGAAGGGCGGTGTAGCCATCGGCCTAGGAATCCGCAGCCTGTGCGGCACGTCGAGCGGCATCGATATCGACGGCCACGGGCTTACTGGGTTGTTGTGAAGCCCCACCACCACCGCAGGAGCAGGACGTATTGCTCTCTTCGGCTTGTTGTTGAGCGTCAAGCACCGCGACAGTGTGCGCGCCCATCGCAGCACCCACACCGATGAGCGCCACCGATGCGATCACAGCGACTGCAACCCACAGCCATGCCCATCCGGAAGCCCCAAAAGCGACGACTCCCCCGAGCAGCAGAGCCAACGCGCTGACTGTCCAGCTCGGCGCGGCCACTTTGTGCGCAAGTTCCCACATGGCGGGATCGCGTCGAACCTCGGGGACACGAATGCCCACCCAGCTGTTCCCGGGAAGTTTGCCTCCCCATGCGGCCAGGCCCACGACACCCAGTGCAATAGCGAGAATAACCAGAATGATGCCGACAATCATGGTTCTAGTGTAAGCCCGCCGCGTTACGCGATCACAGGCCGGACGCGGATCTCCTCCACGGTGCATTCGGGTGTGGCATCGATGGCTGTGCGCACCGCGGCCGCGATAGATTCCGGTTGCACATAAATGGCTCCGTCGTAATCCTCGGGCGCCATTCCCTTCTCTGCCTGGATTTCGCGTTGCATATCAGTATCGACGCGACCTGGGTGGACCGAGGTCACACGCACAACACCGCGCTCTTCTTCGCGTAGTGCGTCGGTAATAGCGCGGAGAGCGAACTTCGAGGCGCAGTACGGGGCGCTCCCGGGGCGTGACCTGTGCCCGGAGCCGGAATTAATGGCCACAATGTCGCCGTGCGTGGCGCGTAACTTGGGCAACAGCTGCCGGATGAGGTCTACCTGTGCAATAACGTTGAGGTCAAGCACCCGAACCCAGTCTTCGCGGGAGACATCGGCAATAGTGCCACCGACCGATATCCCGGCACTGAGAACAAGCACATCCAGCGCCGGTTCGGGGAAAGCTTCGAGAGCCTTGCCGACGGATGACGGGTCGGTGAGATCCGCGATGAATGGTCGCGCATCGGGAACGGTCTCTTGGGCCTTCTTGACGCTCTCTTCGCTGGTCCCGCCGATGTAGACGGTGTGTGTGGTGGCGAGGTCGTGGGCGATGGCTAGCCCGATACCGCGGGTCCCTCCCGTGATGAGGGCGACGGGGCGTTCGGAGGATGTGGTGGGCGGTGTGGTCATGGGGTGTAGCTCCTCAGTGGTATGCGGCCAAAATAGGCCGCTGATCTGGGTTTTAGCTAGTGGTGATATCGACGCCACTCAAACCGTGGAGGCGTTTGTCGGCGGATTGCTGCGATTGAGCTCCGTCGCCGATGCAGGCGTCGAGAAGGTTGTCGATGGAGAGATCTCGGGTGTCGGAATACAGCAATTGCTTCTTCGTGAAACGATCAATCAGCTGGTCAACATTGTCGTGGCCCGCGGCCGTTGCGGTCCCGCGAATAGCGTCTGCCCATTCTTCAGGATTAGCCACAACGAAAAGAAGATCATTCGCGTCATCGTCCAGGCGATCAAGAATGCTAATGATCACAGACGCAGCTTTGCTTACCGACGGTGGTACGTCGCCCGAAGCGATCGCCTCTTTAATCCACTCCGGAATGACACCCCGCTGGAGGCTACGCCACGGGTAGAGCTCTAGCCGGCCGATTTCACTGGACTTAGGCAGGTCATCCCCGGAAATATGCAATACGCCATCGGTGGTCATCCGGTTCCCTGGCCACTTGTCCATGAGTGCGTGGCGAAGCTCCCACGCTGGAATAAGCGGGAACTCGTTGTCCCTTACGGAGAGATCTTCGCGGCCGGTCATCATCGCATTCTGCTGGTCATTGAGGTCCAGAATCTCTGCCAGCGCTTGCGCTGTGCGGGTCAGTGAATGGCCAAGCTGCTCGCCGCGTTGACGTCGAACCAGCGGCAAGGAGTGGTCAATTTTTTGAAGAAGAGCATCGAAGTACTTAATAGGTTCTTCGGCGGAGCCTTGATGGCCTTCCGTATTTTTAACTTGGATTAACCCGTCAGCTAAGTATCCAGAAACCTTGTTTTTAAAGATTGCGTTATCGCCAAGAACCATGAGTTTGATGTGGTTCGAGGCAGGGCGGTCGACGATGTGCGGGAAGGTGCGGTTGATAATCCCGTCGTCGACCTCAGAGAGAAGGCCGTAAAAAGGTTCATCCCCCAGGTAAACGACGGAACCTTTCTTAATCGTTGCTTCTTTGTTGTGCTCGGAAAACCACTTTTGGTCAGCAGGGTGAACAACGTCGTCGATAGAAAAGGATTCAGTCTTTTTGGCGAAGATGTCGGATGCGGACAGTGTCTCCGGCGAATACATCTCGCGGTAGAAATTGACGAAGTCAGAAAAAACAGTGGTGTTCGGCATACATGCTCCTTGTTTTCGTCAGGATTCGTGTGTTCGAGACGAGCGGGTTGATGACCGGGTTTGTCAGCGGTGACCGTTGTAGTTGCCCTCATCATGGGCCCAACTAGACTATGTGACCATGACAAATCCGAGAGAAAAGAGCCCGAATGGGGGCCAGTCAACTGGTCATCCCACTACATCAGTGTCCTCCTCCCACAATACTTCGTCAGGCTCTCTTTCTTCGCGGTCGAGTGCGTCGTCGGCTCATCACGACGAACCACGTTTCCGCTACACCGCCGGGCTGGCTGCGGAGATCGAAAACGCCTGGCATGAGCGTTGGTCCCACGAGGGCACGTTCAACGCCCCCAACCCCACCGGGGATTTAGCCCCCCGCGATGGAGGTTCGGATCTTCCCGACGATCGGATCTTTGTCCAAGATATGTTCCCGTATCCATCGGGCGTGGGTCTGCATGTTGGCCACCCCTTGGGCTATATTGCGACGGACGTCTACGCACGTTTTCACCGCATGTTGGGCAAGAACGTGCTGCACACCCTGGGATATGACGCCTATGGTCTCCCTGCCGAACAGTACGCGGTCCAGACTGGGACGCACCCGCGGACCACCACCGAGGCGAATATCGCAAACATGAAGCGCCAGCTGGGGCGCCTGGGGCTGGGGCACGATCCTCGTCGGTCATTTGCTACGACTGACCAAGATTTCTACCGCTGGACCCAGTGGATTTTCCTCCAGATTTTCAACTCGTGGTTTGACCCCGAGGCCAACGCAGCCCGGCCGGTTTCGGAATTGCGGGAAAAGCTGGCCTCGGGCGCGGTCGATGTGACCTCCGGCCCCGGCTACCAGAGTGTCGATCCCGACACGGGTGCGGCAGTAGAAGCCGCTGAACAAGCCGGCAAGAGCTCCGCCGAAATATGGGAATCGCTGGATGATGCTCAGCGTGAACACATCGTGGAAACCTTCCGTTTGGTCTATCGGTCCAGGTCAACGGTGAATTGGGCTCCCGGGCTCGGCACGGTCTTGGCCAATGAAGAAGTCACTGCCGACGGCCGCTCGGAACGTGGCAATTTCCCCGTTTTCCGCAAGAAACTGACCCAGTGGATGATGCGGATCACTCAGTACTCGGATCGTCTGCTTGACGACCTCGACCTGCTGGACTGGCCCGACAAAGTGAAGTCCATGCAGCGCAACTGGATCGGCAGGTCCCGGGGTGCGGAAGTAACCTTCACCATCCCGACGAACGGCCCCGACCACACCGACGCCACGTGCCCCGTGTTCACCACCCGCCCCGACACCCTCTTCGGTGCGGAATACCTTGTCTTGGCGCCAGAACATGAGCTTGTCGACGAGGTCGTCGCAGATCAGTGGCCGGATCTCCGCGCCGAGCGCTCGCTGTCCGACGACGCCATCGCCCGCTGGACCGGCGGCGCGGCCACTCCTGCCGAGGCGGTGAAGGAGTACCGCGCGTCCATCGTCGCGAAGTCCGATTTGGAGCGCCAAGAGAACAAGGAAAAGACCGGTGTGTTCCTGGGCGTGTACGCCACGAACCCGGTGAATGGCCGCCGCATCCCCGTGTTTATCGCCGACTATGTCCTGTCCGGCTACGGCACGGGCGCGATCATGGCTGTTCCCGCGCACGATGAGCGCGACTATGACTTCGCGCGCGTCTTCGAATTGCCCATCACCGAGGTCATTTCCGGCGGCGACGTCACCGTCGAGGCTTTCACGGGCGCTGGCACCGCAGTGAACTCTGCCAACGACGACGGCCTAGACATCAACGGCCTCCACTTGGAGGACGCGAAAGCCCGCACCATCGATTGGCTCGCTCAGCGTGGCGTCGGCAAGGAAAAAATCCAGTACAAGCTGCGTGATTGGCTCTTCGCTCGGCAGCGGTACTGGGGTGAGCCCTTCCCCATTGTGTACGACGAGAACGACGTCGCTCACCCGCTCCCGGAGTCCATGTTGCCCGTTGTGCTTCCGGATGTGGACGACTACCGGCCGGTGTCCTTCGATCCCGATGACGCGGAATCCGAGCCGCACCCGCCGTTGGCCAAGGCGACGGACTGGGTCAATGTCGAGCTGGATTTGGGCGATGGCCCCAAGAAGTACCGACGCGATACAAACGTGATGCCGCAATGGGCGGGAAGTTCCTGGTACGAGCTCCGCTATGTGGATCCCACCAACCAGGACGCGCTCTGCGATCCCGAGAACGAAAAGTACTGGATGGGCCCCACGGATCAGAAGAAATCCGGCGGTGTGGACCTGTATGTCGGCGGTGTCGAGCACGCCGTGCTGCACTTGCTGTACTCGCGGTTCTGGCACAAGGTGCTGTTCGACCTCGGCTACGTGTCCTCCTGCGAGCCGTACCATCGCCTTTTCAACCAGGGCTATATCCAGGCCTTCGCGTACACCGACGACCGTGGCGTGTACATCCCCGCCGCGGAGGTCGTTGAGCGCGACGGTTCCTTCTGGTGGGTCCCCAGCGACGGGCGGAACATGGACGGTGTTCAGACCAATAAGCACGGCGAAATCCAGGTCCACCAGGAGTACGGCAAGATGGGTAAGTCCCTGAAGAACGCCGTCTCCCCCGAAGACATTTGCGACAACTACGGCGCGGATACGCTGCGCATTTACGAAATGTCGATGGGCCCGCTGGATACATCTCGCCCCTGGGCGACGAAGGACGTCGTGGGTTCGCAGCGCTTCTTGCAGCGTCTGTGGCGGTTGGTGGTCGACGAATCCACCGGGGACCTCGTCGTCACGGATGCGACCCCCACCGATGATGATCGCCGCGCCCTGCACCGCACGATTGCCGCTGTCCGCGAGGACTATGCCCAGTTGATGGATAACACCGCGGTGGCGAAACTCATCGAGTACGTCAACTATGTGACGAAAACCTATGCGGGCGGCGCTCCCCGCGAGATCGTCGAACCGGTTGTGCTGCTTGTTGCCCCGCTGGCCCCGCACATCGCGGAAGAGCTGTGGTCGCGGTTGGGCCACACCGAGTCCTTGGCTCACGGCCCCTTCCCGACGTTCGAGGAGAAGTGGCTTGTCGACGACACCGTCGAGATTCCTGTTCAGGTGCAGGGGAAAGTCCGTAGCCGTATTAATGTAGCGACGGACGCCTCGCGCGAAGATATTGAAGCTGCGGCGCTTGATGACGCCAAGGTGAAAGAGTACGTGGGCGATCATGAGATTAAGAAAGTGATCGTTGTCCCTGGCCGTATGGTCAACGTGGTGATCTAGGCCCGACCCGGAACGGAAAACAGCATGTTTGGAAAATCAAAGGGGTCAACCCCCGCTGCGGCCACGGTGAAGAAGGAACGCCCCTGGTATATCGAAATCCCGATCATTATCCTCTGCGCGCTCCTCGTGGCTGTGCTGTTCCAGGTCTTTATCGGACGCGTCTACGTTATTCCCTCGGAATCCATGGAGCCGACGCTCAATGGGTGCACGGGCTGTAATAACGACCGCGTTTTCGTCAATAAGCTTGCCTACGATTTCACTTCTCCCAAGCCGGGCGACGTCGTCGTGTTCCGAGGCCCCGAGTCTTGGGACGAAGGGGAGTTCGGTGAGAGCACGTCGGATGAGAGCAGTGGCTTCAGCAAGGTACTGCGTACTGGTGCGTCCTATATCGGGCTGGCTACTCCCCCGGAGAATGACGTCGTGAAGCGAGTTATCGCGACGGGCGGGCAAACTGTTGAGTGCAAACCCGGAGACGACGGCATCAAGGTGAATGGGAAGACGATCGATTCGTCGTACACTCTGCAGCCCCCGCAGCGGGAGGTCGATACTGAGCATGGCTCAGAAGCCTGTGGTGGCGGGTACTTTGGCCCGATCACTGTGCCCGATGGGAATGTGTGGTTGATGGGCGATAACCGTACGAATTCTGCGGATTCTCGCTACCACATGGAAGACCAGTACCAGGGCACAGTGCCTGAGAAGAACATTATTGGCCGGGTGGATGCCCGTATTCTGCCGTTCAATCGGATCGGTACTGTGGGTCACCCGGATATTCAGAAGGACTAACCGGCGCGTTGCCGGTAGTGCGGGCGGCATATCACCGCCGCGCCTACCGCCCGGCGCCCCTACCGGTAATCAAGCCCGGCGATAGCCATCCACCCGGTGCTGGTGATCCACCCGAGCGCGAAGGGAATGAGTACCCAGCAAATGGCGAGCCATGGGCGCCAGCGGTCATACCGTGCCCACTTGATATAGGTGGTCCACACTGCCCCGAGCGCGCCGATGAGGGCGATCGCCCCCGGCACCACAGGGAAGAGGATTTCGTAGGTACGCGAACATATCCATGCCGACTCCCCCGCGTCGCAATCGGGGCCACCCTGGTTGTGGGAAATGAACAGGATGATCCCGGCCGCGAGCAGCGTAATCAGCGGCACCACGATGACATACACGATGGCTTGGTGCGTGGACCGTGTGTGTTGTTCGAGGCGCAATAATGGGTCGAGTTCGTAATCCAGCTGGGATGGTTTGGATGGTGTGGAGTCTGCTTTATCGACGGTGACGTGCTGGTCGGGGTCATCGGAGCGGTGAGAATGAGATTTCCCGTGGCTATCCACTCGAACCTCCTCTACAGCGAAAATGTTGGTTTAGACGGGAACAATAACAGTGGGGACGGGCGAATTCCGCACAATCTGGTTTGTCGACGAACCTAGGAAGGTATGCCCGAACACGCCCAGCGTGGAACTGCCCACGACCAGGAGGTCCCCTTTCTTCCAATCTAGGTCGGTGATGGAACTTTCCCAGTCCTCGCCGGATCCGATGGCGAGATCGACGCGGAGATCGTCGAAGCGCGCGAGGGCCCGTTCTTGTCCACGCTCGAGGATGCTCTGGGCCTGGTCGCGCCATTGCCGGGTGGCCTCTTTGGCGTGCTTGTACGGCGTTTCGGTGGGATACATCGACGGACCGTGAGGCGTGAATGCCACCAGGCGGAGGGGAACATCCCAGCGGTGTGCATAGTCGCACGCTTTCCGCAGCGCCTCTTGTGATTGTTCAGTATCGACGTAGGCGCAGTTGACCCGTGTGACGCCTTTCTTGGATGCGCGCAGGTCACGCGGGGCCAGCCCCAGGGATACAGGTGCGCAGTGAAGCAGAGCATCTGCTGTGGATCCCGCGACAAATCGGCCCTCGGGCGCAGAAGCGTGGGATCCGAGCAGAACAATCGTCGCGTTGAAATCGGTGGCAGCCGTGCTGAGAGCGTCGGTTTCGGAGGTGGCGGTGACGAACTCGAAGGGGGTGGCATCCAGGGAATCGTCGGGAACTCGGGCTTCTTTGAGTGCCTCAAGAGCAGCGCGTTCGCACTTTTTCGTTTCCTTGCGGATCCAGCGTTGGTAGTCCTCCCCCAGTTCGTCGGGAGCGCCGGATGGCCATATCGATGGTAGGACGGTGACGGTCCGAATGATGGCCGGCGAGGTACGGGCGAACCATGCGGCGAATTCCTCGGCACTGGATTCGGTGGGATGGGGGCGTCGGGCGATGAGGATGCGAACCGGGGATTCGTTAGTCACGGTGGTGCTCCGTTGGTCGGAAGGCTGGGGTTGGGACGTGAGAAGGACGTGTGTTAGTCGTGTGCTGGGTGTTCGTCGTCGGGGCCACCCTCATGATCATTAAGGATGCGTTCGAGGACGTCGGTAAGTTCAAGTGCGAGCTCTTTGCCGTCTTCAGTGTATTGAGCGATAAACCGCGCGAACTCAAGGTTGCGTTGTGAATTGACTCGCTCGAGCTCTTCCCTACCGTGGTCCGTCAGGGCGACGGTTACTCCGCGGCGGTCGTGTTTATCGCGCTCTCGCACAACAAGTCCGTCGAACTCGAGACGGTGAATCGCGTTCGATGCGGTGGGCATGCGGATGGACTCGAATTTGGCGATGTCGCTAATCCGCATGGAACCGTGGTGTTCCAGCACGGAAAGTATGGAGATTTGGCTAGCGGTAAGAGCGGTGTGAACCGACTGACGGTAATAAATTAAGACGAGCCTGTTGAGAAGTGGTCGGAGCCGTGCCGCAATGTCTTCGATAGAAATGTCCTCAGAGGATTGTGTCGAGGATTGCGTGGTGGCGTGGTCAGAAGTGGCGTCGACCGGAGCGGCGTCGCCTGAATTTTTATTGATGGACTTGTCAGTTGAGGTCATTGTCACCAGGTGCGTTAGTCAGAAGTGGACTCCACCTATTATATGGTGATTCTCACCCGCGCTAAAGCTGCTTGCGTGCAGCGAAGAGTTATGCGAGCCGACGGTGTCAGGGCTATACACGTGAGGCTATTGTGCCTATAGTGACCGGGGTGAGCTGGACAGAGACGAGGAATCATCAGCTTGATCGTCAACGGTTGCTGGCTGAATACCGCCGCGGAGAGATCTCTGCGGCGGAATTGCGGCAGTCGTCGCGCCGGCTGATCGATGCAGCTGATTTTCATGGTGAACCACAAGATCGTCCGCGTCCGCTATGTGGAAAAAGGACGTTAAAAAATGTCATCTGGATATTCGGCGATAACTTGGGGAAAATAGCAGGGACCGCGCGTAGTCGTCGAGAGGTTGAGGCCCTGGCGGAAACCTATGGCGACATTACCGCCCACATCGTGGAGGTATGCGTGCATTGCCGGTGGAACGTGCTGCTTCGTGAGATGCTTGTTCGCGTAGGAAGTGGTACGTCCAAACCTCGCGTAGAGGAGAAATAGGAATAGTGAGTAATAAACAACCACAAAGGCAGGCCAAGATGTCTACCTGGAAAAAGGTGCTGCTATGGACAGGTGTGATCCTCCTTGTCCTCATTCTTGCGCCTGTTGTGGCATTCTTTTCCGCCTACGCGGTGACGAAGGTTCCGGAGCCTCAAGAGCTACAAACTAATCAGATTGCGACGATTTACGCGTCGGATTCCTCCACCCAGTTGGCGCGCATCGTCCCGCCCGACGGTAACCGCACGGACATTGATCTCTCCGAGATCCCTCAACCGGTGCGACAAGCCGTGTTGGCCGCGGAGGACCGCTCCTTCTATTCCAACCCCGGCTTCTCCGTTAAAGGTTTCGGACGCGCCGCGCTGGGGCTTGTGACGGGCAAGGAATCTTCTGGTGGTGGTTCCACGATCACCCAGCAGTATGTGAAGAACGCCCTGGTGGGCAACGAGCACTCGTACACGCGTAAGGCGAAGGAGCTCGTTATTTCCGCGAAGATGGCACGCGAGTGGTCGAAAGACGAAATCCTCGGCGCGTATCTGAACACTATTTATTTTGGACGTAACGCGTATGGTATCGCCGCGGCGTCGAAGGCGTATTTCAACAAGGACGTGAAGGACCTCACGCCGGAGGAAGGCGCTGTGCTGGCCGCCTCCATCCAGCGTCCCTCGGAATTAGACCCGTGGACTAACCGCCAGGCTGCCGAAGAGCGATGGAATTACGTCATGGACGGTATGGCCGAAATGGGCGCTGTTAACGGCGAAGAGCGCGCACACGCGGCATACCCGGAAGTTATTGATCCGAACACGATCGATACAGGGTCCGAAGTTGAGGGCACGAATGGCTTGATTAAGTCGCAGGTCATGTCCGAGCTCGAGGCATCCGGCATTAGTGAGCAGGATGTCAACACCCAGGGTCTGAAGATCACGACGACGATTGACCCTAAGGTTCAGAAGTCCGTGACGGAGACGGTCAAGAACCGCATGCAGGGCTACCCGGATGATTACCGGACCGCAGTGGTGTCGGTTGATCCCCGCAATGGCGCGGTGAAGGGGTATTACGGAGGCGATGATCCTAATGGTTGGGATTTCGCCAACACCGGCCTTCAGACCGGATCGACGTTCAAAATTTTCGGTTTAGCCGCAGGCCTTGAGCAGGGAATGTCGCTGTCCCGCGTGTACTCCTCGGCCCCAGTGACTATCAATAACCTGACTATTCAGAACTCTGAGGGCGAATCCTGTGGTTCGTGTAGTTTGGCCACGGCACTGAAGATGTCGCTGAACACGAGCTTTGTGCGTATGCAGCACGATTTGAAGCACGGTTCAAAGGACACAGCGGATATGGCCCACCGCTTGGGTATCCCCACTGAGGTCAATGGCGAAAAGACATTGCAGGAAAAAGATGGTCAGGTTTACGACGGCGTCATCTTGGGCCAGTACTTAACCCGCCCAATTGACATGGCGACTGGCTTGTCCACGTTGGCGAATAACGGCATGTACCACCAGACGCACTTTGTTCAGAAGGTGGAGACGTCGTCAGGCAAGGTGCTGCTGGACCGGTCGGATGTTGAGGGTGACCAGCGGATTGATAAGGATGTCGCCAATAACGTCATCTCCGCGATGAAGCCGATCGCGTCGTACTCGCGTAACCACGGCTTGGCTGGAGGCCGGACCTCGGCAGCCAAATCCGGTACGGCTCAGTTGGGCGATACTGGCAATAACAAGGATGCATGGTTTGTTGGTGCAACCCCGCAATTAGCGACGGCGGTCTGGGTCGGCACGAACGACGGCCAGCCCATTTTCTACTCGGGCCGCCCGATGTATGGTGCTGGACTCCCCGCCGACATTTGGAAGCAGACCATGGATAGTGCTTTGCAGGGCGAAGACTACATGGCCTTTGGTGATTCAGGTTCGTCGGGCTCCAAGCAGGCGAATACGAACTCGGGCGGGTCGAAGAAGACCTATACCCAAACGACGACGGTTCAACAGCAGCAGCCGCAGCGTACTCGTGCACCCCAGACGCAGGCGCCACAGCAGCAGTACGCGCCCGAGACGCAGGAGACTCCCGCCCCGACGCCGCAAGCGCCCGACAATGGTGGTCTGAATATTCCGACGCGGACGCAGGAAATTGTCCCCGGTGTGGAGGTTCCCGTTCCGGACTTGGGTAATAACGATCAGCCAGCTCCGTAGTTCATCGACGAGTCGGCCCGTACAGAGTGAAGAAGGACATAGTGGCGTTGGGTGCAGGTAGAGGAAAAGAACAGCAGGACACCGACGTGTTGAGGGTTCAGCCGAGCCTAACGGAGCCCGCAGCGCAACGGTGGACTCATTTCCTTGGAGGGCCTATCGCGCGCCACGGTCTCGTCGGGCGAGCAGTATGGGCCACTCCCCTCCGCGTCCTGATGGGCCTGGCCCTGGGCATGATGTCGCTGGGCTGGCTGTCGAAGGCGAATTGTCTTCGTGGCGACGGTGACGGTGTGAATTGGACCGCGAACCGTCAGTACATCTCGGGGTGCTACGCGGATTCCATCCCGCTGTACAGCATTGAAGGCCTGAAGGACGGGCACTTTCCGTATGTCTACTCCTGGGCCGGCGATGGTGGCACCCGCCATATGGAGTACCCGGTTCTCACCGGTCTGTACCAGTGGTTATGCGCACAGTTGGCCGCTCCCTTGCACTGGCTTGCTGACCTCGTCGGATGGTCGGTGCCTCGCGTCGATTTCTATTTCGGTGTGAACGCTGTGTTCCTCGCGATTGCGTGGATCGGGACGCTGTGGTTCACCTACCAGCTGGCCGGTCACCGCGTGTGGGACGTCATTTTGGTTGCTGCCAGCCCCATCGTGGGTGTGCACATCTTCACTAACTTCGACTCTTTAGCGACAGTGTGCGCGATGGGTGCCATTTTCCTGTGGACCCGGAAGAAGTACGCAGGAGCTGGGGTGCTCATTGGTTTAGGCACGGCCGCGAAGCTCTGGCCAGCGTATATCCTGGGCGCTTTCCTGGTTCTGGTCATCCGTCACCGTTGGCGGGAGCGCACCGAATTCATTAACACCGTGGTCTCGGCTGTGGTCACCTGGCTTGTGGTGAATATCCCGATCATGATCGCCTCGCCTGCTGGATGGGCGGAATTCTTCACCCGGAATGGGAAGCGAGCAGCTGAAGATTCGACGATCTACAGCGTGCTTTCATGGCTGACTGGCTTTAGTTACTTCACCACTGTTCCGGTGAAGGCGCAGTCGATCATCTCATTTGTGCTGTTTGGACTGTGTTGCGTCGGAATTTTGATTCTCGGACTGAAGGTGAAACGTGAGCCTGCAGTGTGGGAACTGTCGTTGTTGATCATCGCCGCGTTTGTGCTGACCAGTAAGGTGTGGAGCCCGCAATACTCGTTGTGGCTTGTGCCCCTCGTCGCGCTGTCTCTCCCCCGCTGGCGTCTGGTATTCGCTTGGATGTGGGTGGAAGCTATTTACTGGTTCGTACGCATGTGGTGGTTCACGGGTGCGGACAATAAAGGCGCTCCGGACTGGCTTTTTAACTCCTTCGTGATCGCGCGGGATGCGCTTGTTGTGGCCATCCTTGTGCTGGTGATCCAGCAGATGCGTGGCACACGTCCCGACGCTCCACGAACGATGGTCCAGGCTGAGGTCCCTGGGCAGGAGGAATCGGATCCGGTAGCGTCGCGGCGCGGTCTGTCGTCGGAAATGAGTAGCCGGACGGTAACTAGCGATGCGGTAACTACCCGGCCGGGCGCCGTCGGTAGACGATCGAATGTGGGGACTACAGCATGACTCCGCAAGTAACGTTGACGATCATTAGCGTTTTTATCGGGTTCTTCTTATTCACGGCCTCGTTTGCCAGTTTCATGTACAAGAAGCCGGCAAAAGTGACGTGGTGGCTCTTCGGCATCGCCGTTTTCTTCATCACCGTTGTGCCAGTGACCGTTGCGGTCTTTTGGGCAACGCTCATGAATTAGGCGGACTGTTCATCAATTAGCCAACTGGCCGTGTTGTCAGGCGGCTCTTTTTATGGGGTTCCGGGTTTTGCCTCTGGCCAGCGGTTTGGTAGTCTCGGGGGGTTGCTTGACGCAACGAACCCTCCTGTCGCGCTAACGATGGCGCGGCCGAAATACGACTAGACCATAGGAGGTGATGAGGTCCGTGCGTCACTACGAAATCATGATCATTCTCGATCCCGCGCAGGATGAGCGCACTGTAGCCCCGTCCCTGGATAAGTATCTCGATGTTGTCCGCAAAGAGAAGGGCAACGTTGACAAGGTTGATATTTGGGGCAAGCGCCGTTTGGCCTATCCCATTCAGAAGAAAGAGGAAGGCATCTACGTTGTCGTGGACTTCACCTGTGAGTCCGCAACTGTGCTGGAAGTCGACCGTCTGCTCAACCTGAATGATTCGGTGTTGCGTACGAAAGTTCTGCGGACCGACGCCTAAAAAGGCACACTGGTAGAAACACCAGTGTCAGGTTTTATCTGACCATCAAACCGGTTGTCCTGCAGAGAGAGGATTCATCATGGCACAAGGAGAGACACCTATCACGGTCGTCGGCAATCTTGTTGCTGACCCAGAACTTCGTTACACCCCGTCGGGTGCTCCTGTGGCTAATTTCCGTGTGGCATCGACGCCACGCCGCTACGATTCCCAAACCAACCAGTGGGTTGATGGGGATGCGATGTTCCTCACCTGCAATGTGTGGCGCCAGGCCGCCGAGAACGCTGCCGAATCACTTAAAAAAGGCATGCGCGTGATCGTCAATGGCCGCTTGCGCCAACGGAGTTTTGAGACTCGGGACGGCGAACAGCGTCGCGTGTTTGAAATCGAGGTCGACGAGGTCGGCCCGTCGTTGAAGTACGCCACGGCAAACGTCGAAAAGACGAGTGGTGGAGGCAACGGATTCAACCAAGGCGGCGGTGGCTTCGGTGGAAACCGAGGCGGAGGCTTTAACTCCAATCGTGGCCAGCAGTCTCAAGGCAACCAGGGCTTCGGCGGTTCCGGAGGGAACTCGGGCGCGGATCAGGATCCGTGGAATTCCGCTCCCAGCCAGGGCTCCAGCCAAGGGTTTGGTGGGGCAGATGATGAGCCACCCTTCTAACTAATCAACGTAAGAAAGGCTAGGGATCATGAAGCTGATCCTCACCGCCGCCATTGACAATCTCGGTGTTCCTGGTGACATCGTCGAGGTCAAGGCCGGCTATGGAAGAAACTACCTGCTCCCGCGCGGGTACGCGGTCCCCGCTACTCGTGGCGCCGAGAAGCAGGTTCAAGATTTGAAGCGTGCGCAGGAAGCGCGCGCTATTCGCGACGCCGACCGCGCTCGCGAGGTCAAAGAGCAGTTGGCAAACCTGGAAGGCGTCTCTGTCGCCGTCCGCACTGCCAACAATGGCAAGCTGTTCGGGTCTGTTAAGCCTAACGACGTTGCTCAAGCCGTCGTAGCTGCTGGTGGTCCGGAGCTGGATAAGCACAGCATTGACATGACCAAGGGTTTTGTGAAGTCGACGGGTAAGTACTCGGTGGACGTTAAGCTCCACGAGGATATCCACGGCACCATTAACTTCGAGGTCGTATCCCAGTAGTTTCTGGTTTTACACTTTTTTGAATTCCTTCCGGGGACTCGACACCCCCGGTCGACAACAGCGTGTAGGCCCCGGCCGCGGGTTATTGCCGTATAAGACGGGTAACTCAGTGGTTGTTGGGGCTTGATAAGGGATGTGCCGCGTTGTGTGGCCATTCCGTGATACATAAGGCGCGACTCGACACCGCGCCGTGTTCTTCACTCCACGCTGGGTGTGTTTCGACACCACGCCCTGCGTGAAATAACGACGGGTCTGGCAGGCTATGCCGGACCCGTTTTTCGTATGCGCGGACCGTCTACGCGAAGTCCGTCATTCGCCCAAGAGCATCGTCGTTCACCTTCTGTTAATGGTGATAGAGATGTTGTCGGATGTCGTGGATGGGGCTGGGGATAACACGCACAGGTTAGGTGCTTGACAACCGGCTTTTTACCCCAATTTGCTCGGATATTTCCCCAGTTCACGATAAAAAGGCCCAGCGTAGGAGCGGTTTTCCACCGGTACTGTGAGATTCGTCAAATCAAAATTTCACAGGGCTGACCTGCGCAAACGCTCATTTCTGCAGGTCGCTATAAAAACTTGTCCACAGCAAATTCCACAAGCCGACGTGGGAAACGTTGAATTCTCCACATTTTATCCACAGGCGGTGTGCGAAACCTGTGGATAACTCCGTCGGGGAGGAGCTATTGAGATTTGCATCCTAGCCGTCGGGGCTTTATGAAAAGCAGTAAAGAGTCACTCTGAGCAACTCCTTCCGGTGAGATCCAGCGAGATCCGGTGGGCCCAGCAGGGCTAGCGAGGTCGAGTGAGGGATAGAGCGGTTTAGAGCGGAGCGTTCGAACCCCCGCGTACCTCTCAGAATTGTGCTCAGTGTTTATGTCGGCGGCAGACGATAGGGTATTCCCATGGCATCACGTTCAGCGGTATCAGCGTCTTCTTTTGATAATTCGTATGACTCGTATGAGTCTGGTTTTGGTTCGGGTGGGGACTATGAGGATGCGTCGTTTGGACCTTCCGGCGGCCCCGATCCGCGGGATTATGAGGAATTCGGCCGGAAGTCTCCCCAGGATATTGAGGCTGAGCAGGCTGTTTTGGGCGGTATGCTGCAGTCCCAGGACGCCATTACGGATGTCGTAGAGATTCTCCGCGCGGACGATTTCTATGACCCGCGCCATCAAACCATTTTTAACGCCATTCTCGATCTTTATAGCGAATCCGCGGACGCCCAGCTGCAAATCGACCCGGTGCTGGTGAGCAACCGCCTTAATAGGGACGGCGACTTGGAGCGCGTGGGTGGTGCGCCATACATCCACACCCTTATGACTAAAGTGCCGACGGCGGCCAACGCGAGTTACTATGCGCGGATCGTTGCCGAAAAAGCGGTGCTTCGTGGGCTGGTCTCGGTGGGGACGGAGATCGCCAAGCTGGGGTACAACGGCATCGACGGCCAGGACGTGGACAAGGTGGTCGATTACGCCCAGTCTCAGGTGTTCGGGGTCGGACGTCGTGACGCCAGCACGGATTATGTTGAGTTGGCCGACACGTTTGAGGAGGTCAACGATCTTCTCAACGAGTACGAAATGCACGGTGGGGCAGCCAGTGGTGTGCCAACGGGCTTCCTTGACCTCGACAAAACGATTAACGGCCTTCACCCTGGGCAGATGGTTATCATCGCCGCTCGTCCGGGCGTGGGAAAGTCCACCTTGGCGATGGATTTCATGCGGTCTGCGTCGGTAGAAAATGAGACACCGTCGGCACTTTTTAGCCTCGAGATGTCCAAAATGGAGATCGTTCTGAGGCTGCTATCGGCCGAGGCCGAGGTGAAACTCACCAATATGCGCAGCGGCAAAATGGACGAGTCCGAGTGGACCCGGCTGGCTCAAACGATGGGGAAGCTCGAGAAAGCGCCCATTTTTATCGACGATTCTCCCAACCTGACGATGATGGAAATCCGGACCAAAGCCCGGCAGATCAAACAGAAGCACGGCCTCGGGCTGATTGTTGTGGATTATCTGCAGCTCATGACGTCGGGCCGCAAGGTGGAGTCGCGCCAGCAGGAAGTCTCGGAGTTTTCTCGTCAACTGAAGCTGTTGGCGAAGGAAGTGGAAGTTCCGCTGATCGCTATTTCGCAGCTCAACCGTGGTCCGGAGTCCCGTACCGACAAGAAGCCGCAGCTGGCGGACCTTCGTGAATCGGGATCCCTCGAGCAGGATGCGGACATGGTGATGCTGCTGTACCGGCCGGACTCTCAGCCGGGTGCGTTGGATAACGCCCGCGAGGGAGAAGCAGACATTATTTTGGCTAAACACCGCGGGGGACCGGTGGGCACCATCCCGATTGCCGAGCAATTGAAGTACTCGAGGTTCGCTAACCTGGCCACCGACAACTTCTCGTAAGGCCAGGAGAATACCGCTCACAGGCGGTTTTCCGGGCCGTCCTCGGTGCCCGCACACCGGCCAGCGCGGTACCTGCAGTGTCGCGAAATCGCGCCGGGCCGACATTTTCCTCTATTTTGGATAGCGAGTAGTAGTTCCCGATCGCTGAATGATGCGCCCACGCGGATGCTCATCTGTTTCATACCCGCGTGTGAAGTGCCCCTGGTGCTCATTCGGCAATCGGTGAGCTGGCCCCGGACCCGTCTACGTACGCGGTACACGTAGCGGTTAAGCACCCGTACACGCGGGATTGGCCGGGGCAGCATGTAGGCAGTAATGAAAGGTGGCGGGCATGGAGACCCTCATTGTGATTGTGGGTCTGATGTTTGCGACGGTCATCGTCGTGTCCATCGGCGAGCGAACCAACCTCCCGTGGCCCGTGTTGTTAACCCTCTTAACGACGGCCACGATGGTGTTCCCCGCGATTCCGGATATTTCATTACCGCCTGATCTGATTCTGCCGTTATTCCTCCCGCCGTTGATTTGGGCGATGGCTCGGCGTTTGTCGTGGCCACTAATCCGCTCCCAGTGGCGGACGCTGTTGTCGTTATCCGTGCTGCTGGTCGTGGTGACGATCCTGGCGGTGGCGGGGACGTCGATGGTGTTGATCCCCGGTTTGTCCGTGGCGGGCGCGATCGCGCTGGGCGCGGCGGTAGCTCCGTCGGACCCGGTGGCCGTGGAGGCCGTTGCGGAACCGGCGGGAATTCCTCGGCGCGTGATCGGCACCCTGCAGACCGAGGGCCTGTTTAACGACGCCGTCGCGCTGGTTGCCTTCCAGTTAGCGCTCAACTCGCTGTATAACGACGATTCGATCCACGTCGGTCCGGCGCTGTTGCGGTTTGTGTACACTACGCTGGCGTCGATTGCCTTGGGCTGGCTGATCGGCCACGTTGCCGGCCGGGCGTTGGAGTACACCGCGGGATCGAACACGGTCAACGCCCTGAGCTGGGTCGTTCCGTTCGCGGTGTATATCGCCGCGGAGGAGATTCACGCGTCGGGAGTTATTGCGGTGGTGGTGGCCGCTGTGGAGATGACGTCGCGTGTGTCGGCGACGGCGGCGGAGGATCGTCTGACCGGCTCGGCGTTCTGGGAGACCGCAGAGTTGCTGGTGACGGGTCTGGCATTCGGCCTGATCGGTTTGTCGGTGCGTAACGCGGTGGAGCAGACCTCGACCCGTATCGGCGAAGGTATTGTCTGGGGTTTGGTCATTTCCGGCGTCCTCTTCGCGGTGCGTTTCGTGTGGATGTACGACCAGTATTTGCTGAACAAGCACGGCAAGAAGAAAAACGTGTCCCCGCTCCGGCTGCAGGAAGTGCTGGTGTTGACGTGGTCCGGGATGCGCGGTTTGGTCACGCTGGCCTTGGTGCTGTCCGTCCCCGCGGGCTATATCAATGTCTATAACGAAATGCCGCTGATCGCGATCACCGTGCTCTTCTGCACGATGGTCGTCCCCGGTTTGACGCTGCCGTGGATCATGCAGAAGCTGAATGTCAATGAGGGCAATGATGCGATTGCCGACGCCACGATGGACCGTCTGTTGCGCCGTGCGCATAATGCGGCGATGGATGTGCTGCAGTCGAAGGGCGAGGATCTCCCGCCGGAGGCTATCCAGGCGATCGCGCGCCGTTTCCGCGACATGACGGGCGTCCCGAAGGACGATGAGCCGGAGAATTATGAGGATGCGGTGCGTCGCCTGCGCGAGGTACGTCGGAAGGTGACGGCGGTCCGCCTGGAGGCCATCGAGGCTGCCCAGGTCGAGGTCATGTCGGCTCGGTTCGAGCCGGGTGCGGATCCGTTCATTATCGACGAAGTGCTGGCGCAATTGGACCGCATGACGCTGGCGAGTGGCGAAAATTCTGTGATGGGGCTTCGGGAAAGGTAGGCGTGTCGTGTCTCGTGTGAGAAGGCCTGTGGTGCCGAAGCACTTTGCCAGGTCGGCTGCGCTGGTTTTTGTTGGTGGCGCCGTGGGGACGTTGGTGCGTGATGTGCTGACCTCGAGCCCCGTGGTGAGCGCCGTGGTGCCCACAATGTGGTGGGTGTTCGCGGTGAACGTGGTGGGGGCAGCTCTGCTCGGCTTCTTGGGCGCCCGGTTCGCCCGCCTGGGCCGAGTGAACGCGAAATTACTGCTGGGGACCGGTTTCTGTGGCGGTTTAACCACCTATTCGACGCTTGCCGTGGACATTGCGCGGTGGTTCCCCGGGGTAGGTGCTGCCGGTGTGCAGGGAACGGGGTCCCTGATGGGCATGAGTTTCGCGGTGTACTACGCGTTATTCAGCGTTATCTGCGGCGCGATCGCGGCGTTTGCCGGGGCGTGGTGGGAACGCGTCGGCCGTAGTGAGGTGGCGCAACGATGATGGTGCTTGTGGCGCTTGGCGGTGGACTTGGTGCGTGCCTGCGGTACGCGGTGGATGCGTGGATCCGCGAGCGGTGGCCGGCGGAATTCCCGTGGGCCACGTTTGTGATTAACGTGACCGGTTCGTTTGTCCTCGGCCTCTGTGTGGCCGGGCTGTCCGGGGGAGCGCTGTTGGGCTTCCTGGGGACCGGGATGATGGGCGGATACACCACGTTCTCCACGGCGTCTGTCGAGGCTGTCACTCAAGGTAGCGCTCGCCGTGGCGCTATATATGCATTATCGACGCTGGGGGTGGCGGTTTTCGCGGCGTGGCTTGGGCTGGTCATCGCCGGGTAAGGCGCATCGCGTAAGTCGCGCCGGGCCCTTTACACGACCGCTTCGCTATCGACGACGCCACGCGGAGAAGCCGAGGCCTACTTGGGCTCGAGGGCGTATCCAGCTTCAGTGACGGCCTCGTTGATGTCGGCGTCGCCGAAGTCTTCACCTTCGACGGTCATATGTCCGTCGTTGTAGATGGTGACGTTTTGTACTCCTCGTGCCTGAGATACCGCGTTTTTGATGGTGGCGGCTCCTTCGTTGGAGCTCATGCCGGTGATGGTGTAGTTCTTCATCATTGGGGTATCTCCTTGTGGGGTACTGTCGGGTTGATGGCCACTGATGGTTGGCCAGTGCTAGCTGGTGCCTCACAGGCGGGTGTGTGCTCCATAGGCTATAGCGTGGGGCGCGAAATAGCCCCGTGTGGAACGAAACTTTAGTTATTGTTGTTAGTTTGCACTAGTGACAATTTCTATATTGCACATGTTTAGGGGTATTTAGGGGTGCTCGTTCGTCGCATAGGCCTTGTAGTGGGCTTGGGGTAGCTTTTTCAGTTAATCTGACGAGCTCAGAGACGCTCCCTCATGTTAAGGTAACGGTACCCTATTGAGCCATGCTAAATACGCCACGCAGCGCACCACGACGGGAAACTCAGAGGGCAGAGGGGAGAAATAAGTGGGCGGCCTTATATTCACCGCCATAGCGGTAGCGTGCATCGCACTCCAGTATTTATTACCCCGGTATCTTCCCAACTGGACGGGGCTTTTTATCCTCGTTCCTTATGTAGCTGTAGTCGTCTTCATTGTGTTTACGGTTGGCTTGCATGGCTTTAGGGACTTTATTATGCCGCTCGCTGGCTTTTTTGGTTTAATGGGTGTTTGGGGTCAGGGAATAGAAAAGAAAAAACGGGTGGAGAAAGAGGCGGCACATGAGACCGAGTGAGTCATATAGTAAAACCGGCTTAGTACTCAATGGCATTAAGTCCGAATTGACGACGTTCATACACACCACTTCGCTGAAAGTCTCGCTGGTTGTGATGGCCATCCCCACGGTCGGCTTAGCCGTAGGGGTGTCGCGACATAACAACAAGCCGATCGGCTTTACGGGGGGCTTAGCTAATGTCTCGGAGCTAGCTTTTTTCTTCGTTGCCTTCATATTATCCCTGTATATTGCTGGTAATTACACGAAGGGATCAGTAAACTACACCCTTCTTTCCATTCCCTTCCGTTCTCGCACTTATGTCGCTAGCCTGCTTACTTGCGCTATTATTTCCCTGGCTTTTTGGCTAGTGTTTATCTTATTTTTTGGCTTACTTTTAATAGCCTTATCTGTTGTAACCAGTTTTAACGTCACCACTGATTCTGTCTCTAGGGAATGTATCCGTGGGCTGTCATGGGCGGTGTGCGTGGTGGCCATTGGAGTGATCACTGGTGGGATCTCTCATCTGGCTCGAAATGTAACCCTGGGATTCTCCGTGATCGTTATTATCATGCTGATTCTCCCGATGGCAGGCGCAGTTTTGATGGCGATGGGCCACGACCAGGGTGAACTATTGCTCAATCACAGTCTCCCGTTCGCCGTGGATAAACTGACGCAAGCTAATGCGGCCTCGGCGAGGGGTCTGCTTGAAGTCGGGTTGTGGTGTGTCGTGGCCGTCGCATGTGGTGCAGCACGTTTGTGGAGGTATGAGGCATGAGTTCGTCGGCAATTTCGGTTGACCGGATTAATAAGTCGTTTGGTAAACGGGTCCCGGTTTTGGAGAATATGACGTTCGATGTGCCGAGGGGCAAGGTCACGGGGTTATTGGGGCCAAATGGGTCGGGTAAATCGACGATAATGAAGATTATTGCGGGGCTGACCCATGCCGATTCTGGCAAGGTCACGATCGATCTAGGACGTCCTGACTCTTCTGAGCACGTCGTCGGGATTGATCACTGCCGGGCATCGATTGGCTATCTTCTTGATCCCGAATGGATAGATACACGGGTGTCGATACTTACCTTCCTTCGCAGTCAAATGCTATTGAAGGGCATTTCAGATACTAAGAAGAAAGCCACCGACATTCTCGACGAATACGGTCTCGCTCATGCTCGTAACCGTAAGCTTGCGAAAGTGTCGCTGGGTATGAGGCAACGTGTCTGCCTCGCGGTGGCATTTCTTAACGATCCTGAGATCGTGATTTTGGACGAACCGCATAATGGGGTGGACGCAGATGGCTCGATCGCCTTCCAGAATAAGTTGAAGGAATATATTAGTTCCGGCGGAACAGCCTTGATTTCATCGCATTTACTGAATGAGGTACAGCACTTTTCTGACTATGTGGTCATGATTAAAAATGGGCGAACGATAGTTCAAAAGCCACTTGACCAGCTGCGAACGACGAATAGCGTTCTTTTAACAGTCCGAGGGGATACTGAGTCTGCTCAACGTGCCATGGTCACCAATGGTGGTCATATTGATGGTGTGTCTGGGCATACACTTTCTATTAGTGGATTAGACACAGCGACGATCGCGGAAGTAGCGGTTCGGCATGGTGTCAAGATTGAAGGCCTCACTAAGGAAAGTAGGTCATTGGAGAGCATCTACTTAGAACTGAATGAATAGGTGTCCTCGGTTTCGTCATTTCTGTATCCGCAATATCCACGTTCGCATGTGAAGGCACCCATCCCCGCTGCAGTTGTAGACTGTCTGGTCTATGATGGGCCGCCTAAAGGTCTCTGCTTCATATAGTGCAGGTAGACGGCGTGATGACCGTGTGCGTCGGCCCCTTAAAGTGGCCTAGTTAAAGTGGCCAGGAGCGCCGTCTTTTTAAACTTAGTGAAAGGAATTTATGGCTACAGTTACTGTGACGAAGGATAATTTCACCGATACCGTCTCTCATGGTGTTGTTGCGCTGGACTTTTGGGCTGAATGGTGTGGCCCCTGTCGCATGTTCGGACCGATTTTCGAGGAAGTCTCTGAGCAGTTCCCTGATGTGACTTTTGGCAAGGTAGATACGGAATCCAACCAGGAGATCGCGGGTTCGCTGGGTATCCAGTCCATCCCGACGCTCATGGTGTTTAGGGACAACGTTTTGGTTTACCGTCATGCGGGCGTCCATTCTGCTGGTCAGGTTAAGGACGTCATTGAGCAGACTAAGAACCTGGACATGGATGAGGTTCGGAAGCAGATTGCGGAGCAGGAAGCTAAAGAATCGGGGGAGTAGCCTCATCGACGCTATCGGGGGAGTAGCGACGTAAATGTACAACCGGCTACATATCATGCACATAGCACGACGCGCCCCAACCGTCGGTGTATCGGTGGGGCGCGTATTCGCACGTCACAGAGCTACTCGTAGTCGCAGACTTGTCAGCGAGAGCAGACTCGCGACGTCGTTACCTACTTGATGGTGGTGCCGTCGGGAATGACGGGTCCGGGGTTGCCGGAGATTGCCAGAAGGTGCTCGGCAAGTGCGAGGATGCTGTTCAGAACGTCCATGAGTACTCCATTCCTTCCTTGGCACGGCTGTGGGGGAGATGCCGGTCCTGCCGACGCTATATCGCCTAAAACTCACTGTGTTTTGGGCTCGATGGGTAATGTCGGTATGGATTGTGTGGTGGACTCGCCATCTGACACGGACACGTGCTTCAGGATTGTTTACGATTGCGATCAATGTTGTCCATAGTGCACTGTACGCCTGAACTGCAGAGCGCGCGTGAACCGCACAGTAGGGTCGACCGATGCTGACAGACGCTAAGGAGATTGTGATGGCTAACCCCTTTTCAAAAGGGTGGAAATACGCGATGGCTAAATTTGATAGCACCATCGATGAAAAAGCAGACCCCATGGTGCAGATCCGGCAGGCCACAGAGGCGGCGAAGAAACAGCACCAGGCTGTTGTGGAGCAAGCGTCGTCTGTCTTGGGAAATCAGCGGCAGCTTGAGATGAAGCTCAACCGGCTGATTAAGGATCAAGAAAACCTTCAGTCTCAGGCTCAGAAAGCAGTGCAGCTTGCGGATAAAGCGTCGCAGGAGGGGGATGCCCAGCAGGCGAGCGAGTGGAACAGCACAGCTGAGGTGGTGGCATCGCAACTGGTCAGCGTCGAACAGCAGATTGAGGAGACAAAGCAGCTTCACCACAGTAATGCTCAGGCCGCGGAGCAGGCTAAGGCCCAGGTGAAGAAGTCGGAGGCCCATCTGAAGGAGCAGTTGGGGCAGATCGATCAGCTACGGGCGCAGGTTAACCAGACGAAGATGCAAGAAGAGTCCGCAAAAGCTGCTGAGTCAATGAACGCGCTGAGTACCACGGATGATTCTGTTCCTAGCTTGGATTCGGTACGCGACAAGATCGAGCGTCGCTACGCGGATGCTCTTGGTAAGCAGGAGCTCACGGAGAGTTCGGTGGATACCCGCATGGCGGAGATTGAAACCGCTGGTCGTGATATCAAGGCTTCGGCTCGGTTGGAAGAGATTAGGGCCCAGATACATGGTGGACAGGCTGGTAACCGTTCCTTAGACGCGGGAGATACGCGGCAGGGTGAGCTCGATTCCGGTGACACCGGGGGGTCGAATACTACTCAGGGCAAATGATTCATCGACATTTTTTACCTCCCCGCAACCTGTTTAATACGTTTTCCTGACAGTATGGGTGGGGTGTCGCGAACCCAGCGACATCGACGTCGTCACGTGTACACGTGGCCAACCTGCCACGTCGAGCACACGTGATGAACCCCTCGCCATACGATGCAGGCTCCACCGAGCCTTGCGAAGGAGAACTATGTATACGGTTGCTGATTACATTGCAGATCGCTTAGCTGAACTGCACATTAAGGATGTTTTTGGGGTTCCGGGTGATTTCAACCTGGAATTCCTGGATCACATTACGGGGCATGATGCGCTGCATTGGGTCGGCAACGCCAATGAGCTGAACGCGGGCTACGTGGCCGATGGCTACGCACGCATGAATGGCATCGGTGCCCTGGTCACCACATTCGGGGTGGGCGAGCTCTCGGCTATCAACGCGATCGCTGGGTCTTTTTCGGAGAACGTTCCGGTGGTGCACATTGTCGGCGCCCCGTCGAAGGATGCGCAGGCGTCCCGACGGTTGTTGCACCACAGCCTTGGTGATGGTGACTTTTCCCATTTCCGACGCATGGCTAGCGAAGTGACGTGTGCCGTCGCTGATCTGACCCCGGCCGATGCGGTCGATGAGGTGGATCGCGTTCTCCGCGCGGTGCAGACACATCGGCGGCCCGGATACATTGTGGTGCCTACCGACGTCGCCCGCGTCGAGGTTGAGCCGCCATCGTCTCCTTTGGGCGGTGCCCGGTCCTACACCTCCAACCGTGCTCTGGCGGAGTTCCGCGCGGCTGCCTCTGAATTCTTGGAGGGGCGCGACGTGACGGTGTTGGCGGATCTCCTGGTTCACCGGATGGGGGCGACGGAGAACCTGAACCGGCTGCTCAGCGCCGGTATTCCTCATGCCACCTTGATGTGGGGCAAAACGCTGGTTAATGAGGAAGACCCGTTCTTCTTGGGCGTGTATGCGGGCGCAGCCTCCGAGCCTGATGTTCGCAAAGCTGTGGAGGGGGCTGATCGCCTGGTTATGGCCGGTGTTCGCTTTACCGATACGACGACGGCCAGCTTCAGCCAGAAGATCGACCCGGCACGCTGTGTGGATATCGCCACTAATTACGCGAAGGTGGGCGATAAAACCTTTGCTCCGCTGAACATTGCTGATGCGTTGGACGCACTTGCTGAGCTTGCTCCGTCCTTCGCGGACCGTACCCCGGGGGCAGTTCCAGAACCGGAGCCGCACCACTGGGTTGCGGGTGCTGATGAGCCCTTGGTACAAGACGATGTATGGCCGACGTTAGCTGGGGTGCTGACTGAGGGAAACATCGTTGTTGCTGATCAGGGGACCAGTTTCTTCGGCCTGGCGAAGATGCGTTTCCCGGCGGACACGACCTTCATTGGCCAGCCGTTGTGGGGGTCCATCGGATATACGCTCCCTGCTGCAATGGGCGCCGGTCTCGCCTGCCCGGGGCGACGCCCAGTGCTCGTTATCGGCGACGGTTCTGCGCAGCTGACCGTCCAGGAGCTAGGCACCTGGATGCGGGAAGGAGTCAACGGGGTCGTCATTGTGGTGAACAACGACGGCTACGCTGTGGAACGCTCGATTCACGGCGAGGACGCCGACTACAACGACATCACGGCGTGGGATTGGCGGATGATTCCGCAGGCCCTCGGCGGCACCGACGATAAAGTGGTGACGCTGAAGGCCACCACGCGCGCAGAACTTAATGACGTCTTTGAGACGGCGCAGGAGAATCAGGATCGGCTGGTGCTCATTGAGGTGTGCACCGCGCCGAAGGACTACCCGAAGTTGCTGAAGAAAATCGGGAAGGCCATTAACGACGCCAACTCAAAGTAGCCGCACTGACGCCCGATCCCGGTTATTCGCGCCGGGACCTGCGGCTATTCGCACTGAGGCCAGCGTCTATTCGCGCCGGGACCTGCGTCGCTAGCGCGCCTTAGATAGGCAGTTTCCGCAGGATAGCGGCCGGTGTGTGAGCCAGGGCCATCATGACGTAGCGGAACAGCGGGTGGACCCAGATCACGGACTTGTTGTCATCGACAGCTTTCGCGACGGCCGCCGCGACGTCTTCCTTATTGACGGTCAGTGGCGCGTCATCAAGGTTTTCGGTCATCTGTGTGCGCACTTGGCCAGGCCGAACGGCGAGGACGCGGACGCCACTGTCACGCAGCGCCTCGCCCAGCTGGCGGTAGAAGCCGTCGAACCCGGCCTTGGTGGAGCCGTACACGAAGTTGGAGCGTCGGACGACCTCACCGGCGACGGACGAGATGGCCACGATCTGCCCGTGGCCCTGCTTTTTCATTGCCTGGCCGAGCAGTACACCGACGGAGACCGAGCCGGTGTAGTTGATCTCTGCAGCTTGAACAGCTTTTTCTTGGTTCTGCCACAGTTCTTCTTGGTCGCCCAAGATACCGAATGCGACGATGGCGAGGTCGATATCGCCGTGGCTGAAGGCCTCGTCGATGACGGCCTTGTGTGACTTGGTGTCGAGAGCATCGAAGTCGATCGTGCGGACCTCGGACGCCCCTGCTTTCTTCATCCGGTCAATCGCGGCGGGGAGATCTTTGCTGTTCTTCCTGGCTGCGAGGGTGACGGAGGCGGAGCCTCGGGAGAGGAATTCCTCGACGATGGCGAGGCCCATGTCCGACGTTCCCCCGAGGAGAAGGATGGATTGTGCGTGCCCAACGGCGTTAAGCATAAAGAAAGAACCCTTTCTGTGTACCGAGCCCGTCACAGGGCCCGGCGGAGTGATGCAATTCGTGCGGTGGGATTGGATTAGTGCAGTTCCAGGCGACGGGACATGTCCGAGGCGAACACGCCGCTGGGGTCGATGGTGTTGCGGGTTTTCAGCCAGCTGTCCATCTCGGGGTACATCTTGTGGAAGTTTTCGGCCGAAGTGCGCGATTCCTTCGCTAGGTAGAGGCGTCCACCGAATTCCATGACTCGTTTGTCAAGGTCGTCCAGGAACTCACCGAGGCCAGGCTTGATGGGGAAGTCGACGCAGACGTTCCAGCCGGGCATCGGGTAGGAGAGAGGTGCGCGGTTGCCTTCACCGAACAGCTTGAAGACGTTGAGGGCGGAGTAGTGCCCGGAGCGCTGAATGTCGCGGACGATTTCTTTGAATGGGTCGACGGCTTCGCGCGGGACCACAAACTGGTACTGCAGGAAGCCCTTGGAGCCGTACCCGCGGTTCCACTCACCGATGAGGTCAAGTGGCTGGTAGAACTGCGTCAGGTTCTGCACTTTATTTCGGTACGTTCCGGACTTCAGCCACCATAGCTCACCGATGGACATCATGGTCAGCTTGTTCATCGTGAAGTTCGGGAAGATGTCCGGGACGGTCATCAACTGAGGCGCGTTGAACTTCAACGGCTTTTTCGCCAGCTTGGGGGCGTATTCCTTCAACTGGTCCAAGGTGGCCAGGGATCCGCGGGAAATAGCGGCACGGCCCAGCTTCGGTTCGGGAGAAATAGCGTCGAACCAGGCCGAGGAGTAGGTGTAGTTTTTCTCCGACCCGTCAGAGTGGAATTCGATGGTTTCGTCCAGCGACGCGGTCATGTCGCCGTCGGCAATGAAGTAGGCGGTTTCGGTGCGAGTCATCGCGATGCGTGCGCGCACAATGATGCCGGTGAGGCCCATGCCACCAACGGTTGCCCAGAAGAGTTCGCCATCGGGGTCATCGGCGCTGCCCTCTGGCTCGAGGTGCAGGATGCGGCCATCGGCAACCAGCAGTTCCATGGAGGCGACGTGGTTACCGAAGGACCCGGCTGAGTGGTGGTTCTTGCCGTGGATATCTGGGCCGATGGCACCGCCGATGGTGACTTGCCGGGTGCCGGGGAGTACCGGAACCCATAGGCCGTAAGGCAGTGCGGCTTTCATGAGTTGGTCGAGGGTGACGCCACCGTCGACGTCGGCAATAGCCGTGTCCGGGTCGATGGAGTGAATTTCATTGAGCGCAGCCATGTCGATAACAAGTCCACCGCTGTTCTGGGCCGGATCGCCGTAGGAACGGCCCAGACCACGGGCGATGACGCCGCGCTTGAGGTAGTCGGGCTTACCCTCGTTCTGCTCGGCAACCTCCCGCACCGCGCGGGCGATCAGGTCTAGGTCGGGTGTGGACAGGACTTCACTGGAAGCCGGCTGAGTGCGCCCCCACCCTGTGAGACGACGGTGCTCTAGCGGTAGTTGATCTGTCGTGGTTGAGCTCACTTCTAACTCTTTCTCCTTGGTACGTCAGATTGGTTGTGCGCGATCATACGAGCGTGGGAGTCTCCGTCGGAGCCACCATCGGAGCCGTGAGTGGCCACGAAGCCTCCCGCGCTACCACCCGTATAGTTCTACGCCATAGCTGTACGCCTGTCGCAGTGATAGGCGAGTATCGACTCGATGGGAGCCTACACCGGGGAGACGGGCTTTAGTAGAGGTTCATGATGTCGCGTATCTCTTCGGGCAACATGTCCACGCTGGTAATGAGCGGCCCATCATATTCTCTGAGCAGGTCATTGACCCGTTGCCGTGATGAACTATCCAAGATAGGTAGCTCTTGGGCCATCATCCGCGTCATGGGCACGTCCAGCGGGACTGTGGTGCGTTCCGCAGCTTCATAAGTGGCGGCCGCAGCTTTGTCAGCCGCTGATTTTCGTCCGAACATGTTCCCTAGTGTACGGGGTGACGCTGAAATTTCAGCGTTGCTGTGACCGGGATTTCATTATCGACGCTGGGCTGGGGTCTTTTCGGTGCTTTTGCTCTGGTCGAATCGCGTAACGGTTGCTTAACGCGGGCCCTGGAAGCGTACAAAGGGATCGGTGGTGCTATCGGTCTGCGGTTGGTATTCAATGCGCTTGGTTACTTCCGTTTGAACTTTTCGCCCAAACAGGTGTCCAATCAGCGTGGCGGCCATATCCATGCCGGCTGCAACACCCGAGGATGTCCATCGACAACCGTCGTGCACCCACCGCGCTTGATACTCCCAAGAAATATCGTCGCCAAATGAGGACGCCCATTCAAAAGCTAGTTTGTTGCTCGTCGCTCGATGGCCTTCGAGCAGACCAGCCGCGGCCAAGAGCGCCGATCCCGTACAAACTGATGCCACTATCTCCGATCGGTTTCCAATATCCGTTAGCCAAGACAAGAACGATTCGTCGTGAGCCAACGTCCGTGTTCCCATACCTCCGGGGACCAAAATGATATCTGGATCGTTAAGCGCGCCGCACTCTAATTCCGCAATTACCTCAACGCCTTGAGCGCTTCGGACGGGGCCGCTCCTCTGAGCTACCAGTTCAATTTTTACATCGGGGATTGCGCTGAAGAACTCTATAGGGCCGAACGCATCAAGCAACTCGAATCCGTCGAAAAGTATTACCGCGAGGTGCCTTTCAACCACGTTCTCTGCCATGGACTTATGATAGAGGACCTCGTAGTTGCGGTCATGGTTTCACTGTGAACGTTCCTTTTATCGGTTATGAGCCGGGCGAACCGACCGCGATGATCGATCCCATCGCCACGGCGAAGGTAGTGGAGATGCTGCGCGAGACTGTGCGGCGAGATCGTGGAGTGCTGTTTATCTCCTACGATCGTCGGGTGTTAGCAGCAGTGTCACGAATGAGTATCCGCTGGTGGCGGGCCACTAGCGAGGAGCGATGTCCAGGGAATGGACTACCGTGCGTTGCGAATCGCTGAAGTTATTGTCCGAGATGAGGTAAACACGATTGTTTCCCACTGGAGTTTTAGATACTCCAGTGCCTCGGCCGTTGGAACGGGAGCCAGCGGACAGGGAATTGGTAGCCGAGGTTCCTGCTGGCGGGGCTGCGAAGGTCATGCCTTCCACGTTTTCGGGAGACTCCGGAACGCCTCTGCCACCCGGATGTGCGCTATTACCGAGTTTCGAATCAACGAAATCGAAGGCTTTCTCGCGCTTGACTGCTACTTCGGTACCGGTGAGGCGCTCCCGGCCGAGAACGTTGGTAGCTCCGTTTACATCTAATCGGTAGATCTCTGCGCGGTTTCCTTGTTTGGGGATATATCCGCGTTGTAGGGCGTAAAGGTTTCCATCCGGGGATGTAGCCAGGGAAGCATATCCGCGGTCGGCTTTGGGGGCATACGTGGGATCTACGTCAACCACGTATTCCGCGCTGGGCTTCCCCGTCGCAGTGTCGTAGACGGTTAGTCGCGTTTTGGATCCCGACTGGGGAGTATTGCTTGGTCCATCCTGCACCAGAGAGTTTTCGTTGATCGTGTAAAAGGTTTTTCCATCAGGAGAAATGGTCATCCCTTCTGGCCCCTTATTGGGGCTTATGCCTTTAGCTTCTTTAGTGTCCGGCACATCTTCATAGTTGGGGACGTGGTACTGCGGGGGATGAATACGGCGAATCTCACGCCCGGTTTTATCGGATTCGATGACAAGGGGGGAACGATTCTCTGCACCTTGTGACCCACCCTCTGTCGTCCACAACAGGTGCCCGTTGGGCAATTGGCGGATCTCTTCCGCGTCGAATTCCTTAGGATCGTACGCACTTCCATCTGGGTTGGTGAAAACGACCCGGCCGATGACTTGTGCCTGCCCACTGTTATCGATGTTCAATCGGTATGCGCGGGTGGGACCATAATCGCCTTTGTCATCTGAGATGGCTAGATAGGAACCATCAGCAAGAGAGGCCAGTCCGGATAATCCGCCGACACTAGGATCTTGAGTCGCCTTGCCGAGGTCGAACATGCCGTTATAACGGGATTGGTTTGTCGCGCCTGGGCTCGGAGCGCTAGAAGATGGGACAGCCGAATCTGCGGTGGTTGGGGTTGCTGAGATGGCGGCTGCGGACCCCGTAATGAGCGTGGTGAGAATAAGTGGGGGAGCAATCAGAGGGGTGATCTTCCGGTTGTGATTGGAGCGAGTACGTATTTTCACACCCACTATGAAAACAGGTGGCATGCGTAGTGATGGTGGTCGCTCGCTATACCGCTGCAGAATTTTGCGGAAGGTTCGCTGGAAGTTTAGTTGTTGTTTATTTCCCCCACACTCTTTTTCGATATTGCATCGTGGAAACGAACGCAGGCGGGGTCTGCCGAGAGAAGAGTCATCCCGGGTGTTGGTTTGGTACGAGAGGAAAGTGGCGGTAGAAGCTATCGTCGTGCTCGAACTTATTCGTGCATCCCGGACGCAACCAGTCTTTGCATCATCTGCTGCACAGATGGCGAGCGATCTGCACGACGTTATTACTGGCGCTTTAGCGTGCTTGGAAGTCCTGAGCCCTAGTGCGGTGGCACGGCAGGTCTCTGCGCTTATCGGTGGTCGGATGACTGCGCAGCTTTATTCCGGTGCAAAAGCAAAAGAGGCAATGAGTAAAGCCTTGTTAGTCTTGGTGCCATGCACCTAAGCAGGAGAGATCAGTTTCCCCACGGAGTCACACGACGTCTCAACGAAGCGAGAGACCGTATCAACGCACTGCCTCCAGACGAACGAGGTGTTTCCCGCCTTGTTGAACGTGTATTGGTATCTTCCCTGATCGGTGGCTGGTATGCCTCAGGTGGCATCGAGTCGAAGCCGCGCCGGGTGGCGACGAAGGTCGGGCTACTAGGATCCGCGTTCGCGGTGATATGGATGACGACACAGTCGTCGGAAGATCTGGCAAGCGCGGATAATAATTCTCCGAGGGTTGGGGCAAAGGAATTATCCAGCCCAGGAAAAGATACATCGCTTGAGGCCGCTGCGTCTGAGACCACGAGGTTGGAAACCGCCGAGGGGCCGGGAACTTCGTCGTCGGAAAGTGAATCACCGCAGGCCACACCGTCGAAAAATGATGAAAATAGAGCCCCAAGCCCGTGGGGCTGGGCACGATTGGGTATGGCCATCAGCGCTGTGGTGGGCTACTTCGTGGGGTCGTTTTATTTTTCCCGGTTCATCAGGAGAAAAGCGCTGGCGTTCATCCGCGCGCACATCACTGAGTCACGGCCGTGGACAGTGTATGGGGTGCTCGTCGGCATTGTTTGCTTTGCGTTGAGCTTCCAGGAGGATAAGCACACCGCCAACCTCGGTGACAGATTGAGCGCACTGAGGGCGCGCGCTTAGGTTTCCGCTGGTTGCGGTGCTATTCCCTCCGGGGTCTTATAGCCTGGGGACTTAGAGCCTGTCGCTGAAGAATGGCCCGAGCTTACTGACGGCCTCAGCTACTTCTTTCTCACCGTCGTAGAGGTCCATATGGTTTGCGCCGTCAACCACGTGTTGGGATTTGTCGGTGCTGGCGGCTCGTTCGTAGAGATCATCGCTCATCCACTTCGACCCTGCTTCGCTCCCGGCGACGATCAGCAGCGGTTGAGTGAGATAAGCCTCGGCCTTGTGGAAAGCATCGTATGTGATGATTTGCGACAGGCTACGCGTAGTCATCCAACCTGGAGCGTTGGGGTGCTCGCAACGCGGGGTGTGGTAGTACTCCCACGCCTGGCGTAGCTCCTCATTGGGAGCATCGTCCTCGTTCATCGGTGCGAGGGGGAACTCGTTGTCTTTACCGGCGGCATCAGTGGTCCGCGCTTGTGCTGCCTGCTCGAGAATCGGTGCCGCCTCGGCGTCGGTAACCGATCCGTCCCACCCGTTGCGGAACATCTGCCCGATATTAACCATGCTCACGGTGCCCACGGCTTTGATCCGCGGGTCATTGATCGCGGCGTTGGCGGTATAACCAGCGCCGGCGCAAATTCCCATGGCGCCTATTCGTTCGTTATCGACGTAGTCCAGAGTGGTGAGGTAGTCGACGACAGCGCTGACATCCTCGGTCCTGATATGTGGATTCTCCAGTTGACGGGGTTCACCAGAACTGGCGCCCTGGAAGGACGCGTCGTAGACGACGGTGACAAATCCGTATTCGGCGACTTTTTTGGCGTAGAGGCCTGCGGTTTGCTCCTTCACGCCACCACCGGGATGGGAAACGACGATGGCGGGATAGGTCTGTGAGGCCTCGAACTCTGGAGGGAAGTTGATTACTGCAGAGAGTGTTGTGCCATAACCGTTGAGAGTCTTGATATTGATGTTTTTGCTCATGTTTGTTCCTTTACAGGTCGCTGGTCAGTTCGCCTTGAGGAATCAGTTCGTTAAATAATTAGTTGCCCGCGAGGTTCTCGCGAAAGAAGGAGCTCATCTTGGCAACAGCCGGGTCGACGTAGTCGGGCTTGTCGTAGAGGTCGACGTGTGACGCGCCGTCGATAATGAACAATTCCTTTGGTTCTTGAGCCTTCTCAATCGCGTTCTGCGAATACGGCAGCGTGTCCGCATCACTTCCGGCAATCATGAGCAGCGGACGGGGCGAGATCTGATCGATGAAACCGTAGGCGTCGAACACAGCAATGCGGTCGAAGCTCGTCGGATCGACCGTATTCGGTGCTCGGTCATCCTTGGCACGGTCCGTGCGGTAGTAGTCGTAGGCTTCCTTGTACATCGAACGATCGGGGTACTCGTTTGCCTGATCCTGGGTCATCGGGATCATTGGTTGTGCTTCGACGTCCTTACCCGCTGCACGGTCGGTGCGAGCTTGTACCGAGGCTTCGAGGAATTTCGGCAGCGTCTCAGCCTGGGACCGGTACACGTCACCCAGGTCGGCCCCGCTGACAGTGGCGACCGCCTTGATCCGAATATCACTGGACGCGGCGAACGGTACGAACCCTCCGGAGGCGCAGATGCCGAGAGCACCAATCCGGTCGGCGTCGACCTCCTTACACGTCGCTAGGTAACTAACGGCGTCCTTGATGTTTTCGACACGAATGAAGGGGTCTTCGAGCTGACGGGGTTCGCCGGTGCTTTCTCCCTGGTAGGCGGCGTCGAACGTTAATGTGACGAAGCCTTCCTTGGATAGCCGTGTTGCGTAATTGATCGGTGATTGTTGGCGGACACTGCCGAATGGGTGGCTAATGACAATCGCGGGACTTGCACCCTGCGCGTCGTCGGGAATGAACAACGTGCCCGCGATGGTTTGGTTTCCGCTGGAAAACTTAACGTCAGTCTGCATTACAGGTTCCTTCCTTGAAACTTCTTTTCTTGAAATGAGCCGGTAGTGACTTACGCCACCCACGATATGGACGAGCGGAATCCTCAACCAGGGGTTCTCAGTACCAGGCAGGCTTGTCGCCGTCGGTACCCGGCTTGTCGATCCCGACGTTGGCGCGCGAGTGTTCGGTTGGGTCGGCAACGACGGACGCGATGAACGCAGCGACGGCCTTGCGTGACACCTCGGTCCCCTTGAACTGCTCATCACGTTGGGTGAGTTCGTAATCGGTCTCGTCCTTATTAGTCAGCCACGCTGGGCGGACGATCGTGTAGTCCAGGTCCGAGTCCTCAATAATGTCTGCTGCACGGCGGTAAATCGTCAACGCCTCGTTGCCGATGGCCTCTCGGTTCCAGGTGTTAAATTTCTCGGGCAGCTCATCGTAAATTCCTAGCGCGTCGACGAAAATCAGGCGCGCTACTCCGGCCGCCTTCATGGCATCGATAAGTGCGCGTGCCTGCTCGTCGAGGTTTCCTGCAAGGTTGGCATAAACAATGTCCTGCCCCTCGAGCGCTGCACCGAGAGCGTCCGCGTCGAGCACATCACCTTCGACGACGCGGGCCCCGTCGGGCGCATCGACTTTGGAAGCATTGCGGGCAAACAGTGTGAGGCTGTCCCCGTGGCCGGCCTGGTTTGCGATCATGGGGATGGCGTGGCGGGCGATCTGGCCGCTGGCGCCTAGAACGATAACGTTGGTCATGCTAACTCCTTTGTTGTCTTGCTTTGTTGTGACATAACAACGCTGACTATTAACGTCAACATGTCCGAGAGTATCGACGGTTCCCCATGCCATCCAGGGGTTGTCAGTGCCTGTTCGAAGAGCCGTATCTTTAACTCCATCAACCCCAGCCGTTGACCCTCCACCATACGGGGAGCGCCGATGACTGGGGTTTCGTCGTCGCAGGGGAGCTGTTGGGGAGTACCCATAACCTATGGCTACGGAGTGGGCTCCTCATTACTCTTGAGGTTGTGTCTGCCAACACCGAACTGCGCGAGTTTCTTATTTCACGTCGCGACAAGCTACAGCCGGAGGAAGTCGGCTTACCGCGGGGTACCCGTCGTAGGGTGCCGGGGCTCCGGCGTGAAGAGGTGGCCTCACTCGCGGCTATCAGCGTTGACTACTACGTCCAGGTTGAACGTGGCTTGGCAAAAGGCGTTTCCGATGATGTGCTGACCGCGATTGCGCGTGCCCTCCGACTGAACAATGCCGAACGCACATACTTATTCGAGTTGGCCGGCGAACGTCCCTCTCATCGGCCTAGTCCCTCCCATCATCGTGCCAAGCCGACTGCGACGCGCCTGCCGCTCGGGTTAGAGCAGCTGCTGGATGCCATGGTCGATGCCCCAGCACTTGTCCAGAATGGTTCGCTCGACATTGTTGCTGCGAACAAGCTTGGTCGCGCATTGTATCGCCCAGTGTTTGAGAACTGGCCACGCCCGAACCTTGCGCGCTACGTGTTCCTTGACGAGGATTCGCTGCGTTTCTTCGACGACTGGGATGCTATCGCTGATGAAGCGGTCGCCATGCTCCGCCTTGAGCAGGCACGCACACCTAGCCGGGTCATCGATGCACTGATCGCTGAATTGTCCCAGCAGAGCGAGGCCTTCGATGCGCGCTGGTCCGCGCGTGACGTCGCTGATCACCGACGGGGAACCAAGGTCGTGCACGACGCCGAGGTTGGCGAACTCTGGCTACGCTACGAGGCCCTTGATGTGGCGGGTAGTCCTGGTCTCCAACTCCTGGGCTATGCCCCCGAACCAGACCACCCAGCCACGCGCGATGGACTGCGTTTGCTTGCCAGTATGGCTGCGACTAATGACGCGAACAGCCCATCTGAAATGCAGCGACCATGACCTGGGTGCTGGGCTTAAGCCATAAGGCTAGGTGCTTGAATGAGATGCTCGCACGGTGAACGTCATAAAGTGGTACGCACGATAACTCGCGGTACACAACGCCTCGCGGTACTCAACGAACAGAGGCAAGAAAGAGGACCACATGACGTCTGCTGAATCCGACGGCAACTACCCCGTCATTGCAGTGGTAGCCGGTGAAGGGCCCACCGCAGTGTGGCATATCGACACCGATCCGCTAGCCAAAACAGGGCAGTTCGTCGGCGCGTGGATCGTCGGCACGGGGAAAACAAGCATCCAGCCTGGTGAAACGAACAATTTATCCTGGGCGGGTGCGAAACTCGATCAATCCGTTCTTCCCATGCTTATCGACGGGCATCCTGTTGTGGCGACTGATAGCGGCAGGAAGGTACTTGCCGCGATTGAAGCCGATGACGAAGGAAGCGCGACGTCCGATAAGGGGAGTGCGACGTGGAGCGTCGTCAATGTTGATGACACCGTCGTAGCGATCAAGGAAGCAGTGGCCTCATATAAAGAGGCGCTGAAGGACGAAAATGCGCGTCGGAAAGCGGACGGGAAGAGCACCTTGAAGGGGCAAGCGTATCCCGACGTTGTGGATGTGGAGCCTGCCTATGATGCCGCAGACGCGTTGGGTGTCGATAACCCGCTGGCTAAAGAGTGCTGGGCCTGGGCGGAGGGAATGCGGCGGTTAGTGGACACGTGGAACGGCATCGACGCTCAGCGCCGGGCCAAAGCCACCGATTATTTGCAGCACTTTGGCAGCAAAGAGCCGCAGCCGATTCCCCTGGTCACGCGCACAACTGAGGGCTAGCAGACGGTCCCACAAACCCAAAGTAGGGAACAATTGGCGCACCAGCCCCGGGATTTGTGTCTACCCTGGGTTTTATGAGCACAAACACCGCCCGCGACGATGACAACGTCATCGAACTGAGCGATTATGCGAATCGCGCGCGCAGCGGTGACAGCAGCCATTTTCCCCAGAGCCAAAGCGAACCCGCACCAGATGACAGCGAATCCGTCGCGAGAGAACCCGCCAGCCTCGTGATCTCTGTGCACCAAAGCGGTGGAGACGGACCCCAATACCGAATCATCGGGATTAACGATGCCCTTCACATCACTGATCTCTTCACTGTGTTGGACACATGCTTCGGGTGTGATGGTGACGCAGAATGGATCCTTCACGGTACAGACGGGAACGATGGGGTCGGCGAAATCGACGGGATAGCTGGAGAAAGCGAGCATGTCGTTGAGGATTGGCCGTTATACGAGCTGCTCAATGCCCCCGGCGACACTCTCGATGTGACCCGCCACCAACATGCGGCTGGGAACTCTAAACCTGGGGAGGGGAGCGCTGATCAGGATGTTGTCGATAAGAATGTTGATGAACACGATGACCTGCAGTTTCATATCGACGTTGCCGAGTGCTATCTCCGTGATCACGGGACTCCCGACGCGTTGTGTGTCGGTGGGGACGAACACGCAGATTTAGACAGCATCAATGCAGAGCTAACCGGTGCAGCGACAACGCAGCACATTCTGTGCGCGACGAAACCGATGATCCGCTTGGCTATTGAACGCAGTGGCATATTTGACTTCATTCCGCTGCTTCAAGCGCTGGATTTAGGCAGAGAAATTAACGTAGACCCCGACACTTTAGATGTCTGCCGCTCCCTCCCGAAAGAAAAGGATCCGGCCGGCCGTGATGCAGCAGTTGCTGAAATCTTGGCCCAAGCAGCCCTGGTTGAAGGCCCCCTGCGAGCAGACATCATTGAAACGATGATGGAAGCAATTGGCTGGGTAGCTGACGACGGTTCGGAACTGAAACTTCCTGAGATTGATCAACTGGCCAGCGAAACTTTGCAGGCCTTCGAGCACATAGGGCTCACGGGGGACAAGCGATTGTCTTCACTGGAACGTCTTGAATTGTGCCGCGCAATAATCCGTGCGGACTAGGTAACGGCGCGGACTAGGTATGACGGTGACCGGTCGGCCGATAGCGGACATGAGCCCGGGGGAGGACCGTGAAGCGCGGTGAAGAGTAAGCTGCCAGGACGTGAGTGAAACCAAGCCTGACCACCCAACCGATGATCACGCCGAGCCGGAACTACTGACACCCAACCTATCGGGGGCATTAGCTGCTGAGAGTGCCGCAATGGATAACTCCGATGCTGTAACAGACAACGGTATGGCGGAAAACGTCGCAACGGTAAGTGACGCGGCTGCACAGAATGGAACCCCAGCGTCGCACGACAGTGCCACCACATCCGGCACCGCCGGCGTCGATGCCCCCGCTCCGCAGGGAGCGAGCGTCCTCACTCACCTCTATAAATTCGTGATCGCAGGCGGAATCTCCGCTGTTGTGGACTACGGCCTGACCATGATCATCCAGCATGCGTTTGGGCAGTCGTACCCACTCGCGAAGGCCATTGGCTTTATCTTCGGCACCATCACGGCTTACATCATCAACCGTCGCTGGACTTTTGAGGCTGAAGCATCGGCAAAGAAATTTGTTCAGACGATGTCCCTCTACGCACTGATGTTCGCCGTCCAGTGGGGCCTTGCGGTCTCAGTGAACCATCTCTTGCTTAATGCCGGGGCCAGCGCTTTCATTGCCGGCACCGTCGGTTATGTCATTGGCCAGGGCGTGGCCACCGCCGTAAACTTCGTTGTCCAGCGGTGGGTCATCTTCAAAACCAACTAGCGGGACCAGCTAGGGGGCTTTCACCTCATTTCCCCAGCGTGTGGCGCAACGCCTCTTCCAAATCAGTGAAGCGGAACGTGTATTTGTTCTTCTTTAACACCTCGGGTTCCATCTTGACCGACGAGAGAGCAAGCTGATCTGCGCCCTCCTTACCCATCAGAGCATCCGGTCCCAGACGTGGCGTCGGAATGACAGACGGGCGACGAAGAACTTTCGCCAGTATGGACGCGAATTCTTTTTGCTTTACCGGGTTGGGAGCAGCGGCATTAACCGGCCCTGATACCTCGGGGTTAAACGCCGACCAAATATAGATCTGGGCAAGGTCATCAATACCAATCCACGGCTGCCACATCTCACCGCCGTTCAGTGGGCCGCCCCCACCCATGAGATACAGCGGGAGCTGGGCGCCTAGGAGGCCCCCACGGGCGGATAACACCAGGCCAGTCCGGATGAGTGCCACCCGAATACCAGCCTCTTCCGCCTGTAGCGCAGCGTCCTCCCAGCGCTGGCATACGTCGGCAAGGAAATCGTCGCCCGCTGGAGACTCTTCCGTCACCGAACCCGCATCAGCTCCGTAATACCCGCTGGCTGAGGCATTAATTAGCGTAGTCGGTCCACCATCCGGCGCGGCCTTTTTCATTGCCTCGACAAGAGTCGTAGTGGCGTCGAGACGCGAATGAAGAATTGATTTCTTGTGGTCATCAGTAAAACGCCCCATAATCGACGTCCCTGCCAAGTTGATGACAGCCGTCGCACCTTTCAGAAGAGACGGGTCAAGGGTGCCGTTGCTGGGATCCCAGCGCTTGTATGTGACACCGGGAACTTGCGACGTGCGAGAACTGCGGGTTAGGGCGATAACACTGTGGCCTAGTGAACGGAGGAGCGCCGAAATTGCTTGCCCGACTAATCCGGTTTCGCCTGCGATGACAAAAGTTTGAGGAGTTGTGGGATCAGTAGCCCTATCCGTGCTGCCGATATCACGTAATTGCTGTTTAAAGGCTAAGTCAGCCACCGTCTGGCGTGTGCGGAAATCAAACGTCCGCTCCAGCTCTTTGTCAATCTTTTTCTTGACCAGCCAATTCTTACCCAGTGCTGACGTCTTGCCCGGAAGCTCCGCTGTTACCTGATCCTGAACTAGTGAGGAACCACCATTGGAATCGGAAAACTTATCGTCCAAAAATGTGTGGGTATGCTCCCATGAATCGAGAGGCCCCTGCACCATCATGTCCGTAAACGACTCGCCTTGGGTGTACGCAGTATGACGCGCCTTCCATTTTACTGTCGTCGACACTGGCGCCAGGCCCTCTAGCCAGGGCAAGCCCATTTCTAACTCAGTCTCGGAGCCCTCCGCTAGACCTTTGCTGGGGCCCGAAGTCAACGTTGTTGAAAAATCAGGGCATAAACGCGCAGCGCCTCCAGCGGATTCGTAATACTCCACGACGTCGCGCCGGGGAAAGGGGATCCGTGCGGTATGTGAATACTCGATAGTCATAATTCTCTTCGTCCTCCTTGGTAATCGGATCATGGACGGTATGTGGCCCATTGTTGCAGAAACCTCCGACACGCGTGGCCGATACGGAGAGTGGGTGACGTGTCGTGATGGATAGACATGATGGACAGACAAGCGTAGGGAGTACCTGGTGGGGGTATGTTGTGGCGAGTTACGTCGGGGCGGGTGTGGTGCGACGACAATATCGTTGCGGAATACCCAAGGGGGGTATAGCGTTGGGTGTATCAGATACCCCCGGAGGGTATGTGATCGCCTGCGTGTATTCCGGTAATGCGGAATTATGAGCCCCTGACTCGGACACGTGCATTCGTGTGGACTATAAACACGCGGACGCCAGCAGCAACAGCGACGACAAGGAGATCGCCATGAACACCCACAAGTACAAGATTTCGGGCATGACCTGCAGCCACTGCGAACGTGCAATTCGTGACGAAGTCAGCGAACTACCCGGTATCCATGTTGATGAGGTCAGCTTGGAAACGGGAATGTTGACCGTCAGCTCAGATGGCGACATCAAAGATATGAAGGTTCTTGAGGCCGTAGAGGAAGCGGGTTACACAGGTACCCGCCTGTAAATCAACCGGCTGAAGTAAAGGGAAGCGAGAGAAGTGCCACACACAGCGGCGACGAACCCTGATTCCATGACACCGATTGCCACCGGCGGTGTGGCCACAGCCGAAGGCTCAACCATTGAGCTCGACATCGGTGGGATGACCTGTGCATCGTGTGCTAACCGGGTAGAGCGTAAGCTCAACAAACTCGATGGAGTGCAGGCCACAGTGAATTTGGCAACTGAAAAAGCCAAAGTTACGGTGCCGTCGACAGTATCGACCGACGACCTCATCCAAACAGTGGAAAAAGCAGGATACTCGGCCACTCTCAGTGAACCACGTACCTCCGCTCCTGGGGAGCGCACGACCAGCAGTGCTTCGAAAAGTCAGACCCAGCGCGGTAGCGCTGTTGGCTCTAAGCAGGACGCAAGTCCTATCGAGCAGGAGACAGCACGTTTTCGGCAACGCCTTATTGTCTCCGCATGGCTGGCTATCCCCGTTATCGCCATGGCGATGATCCCGGCGCTGCAGTTCCGTAACTGGCAGTGGCTGTCCCTGACATTGGCGTCTCCCGTTATCGTGTGGGGCGCGCTTCCCTTCCATAAGGCAGCCTGGACGAACCTCAAACACGGCGCAACCACCATGGATACGCTCATTTCAATGGGAACACTGGTGGCATTTGCGTGGTCCTTATACGCCCTTTTCTTCGGACACGCCGGTGAACCAGGGCTCAAACATACGTTCACCATGATGGCGTCGCACACCGATGCGTCGGCCAATATCTACTTAGAAGTCGCCTCCGGTGTCACGTTATTTATCCTGGCAGGACGTTACTTCGAGAAAAAGTCCAAACGAGAATCCGGGGCTGCTCTTCGCGCGCTACTGGACATGGGAGCCAAAGAAGTCACCCTTCTCGACGGCGGCCAAGAAATCCGCATTCCCGTTGAGCAACTCGAGGTAGGAAACACCTTTGTTGTTCGACCCGGCGAAAAGATTGCCACCGACGGCGTTATAGTGAGTGGATCCTCAGCAATCGACGAATCCATGTTGACGGGCGAATCTGTCCCCGCAGAAGTTGGCTCCGGGGATCACGTCACCGGGGCAACAGTCAACACCAGTGGCCGGTTGGTCGTCCAGGCAACCCGCGTTGGTGCAGATACTCAGCTCGCCCAGATGGCGCGCATGGTTGAAGACGCCCAAACCGGAAAAGCTCAGGTTCAGCGCCTAGCCGATCGCATTTCCGGTGTTTTTGTCCCCGCCGTCATTGGCATTGCCCTACTGACCCTGATCGTCTGGCTTGCTTTAGGCCACGGATTCGCCACCGCTATGACAGCTGCGGTCGCGATTCTTGTTGTAGCGTGCCCCTGCGCCTTGGGGCTTGCCACGCCAACAGCACTTTTAGTTGGCACAGGCCGCGGTGCACAAATGGGTGTGCTGATCAAGGGGCCAGAAGTTTTAGAATCCACTCGGGGCATTGACACCATCGTGTTGGATAAAACAGGCACGGTGACTACGGGCACCATGGCGCTAACTAGTGTTCATGCTGCCGCCACCTCATCCCGTGATGAAGTTCTAGCCATCGCGGGAGCAGTGGAGTCGTCATCAGAACACCCCATTGCGCACGCCATAGCGCAGGCAGCGAACGCTCAAGGTCTCGGGGTTCACACGGTCACCGACTTCCGGAACCATGAGGGCCTCGGGGTACATGCGGCCGTGGACGGCCACGACGTGTACGTCGGTAAGGAATCTCTGCTCAATGACGTCGGAATTCCTCTAGACGACGAACTTCGGTGCGCGAAAAATGATGCCGAACAAGCTGGAAAAACAGCAGTCGCTATCGCTTGGGATGGCGAAGCCCGAGGGATTCTTGTTATCGCAGACACTGTGAAAACAACGAGTGCCACAGCAATAAAACAACTCAAAGAGCTAGGGCTCAACCCTGTCTTGCTAACAGGAGACAATAGAGTTGTTGCCCAGCGCATTGCCGATGAAGTTGGCATTGCCGATGTCAAAGCAGATGTCCTTCCCGCCGATAAAGTACAGGTCATCCGTGGACTTCAGAGCCGAGGAAAAACCGTGGCCATGGTGGGCGACGGCGTCAATGATGCCCCTGCGTTGGCTCAAGCAGACCTCGGCCTTGCGATGGGAACTGGCGCAGATGTGGCCATCGAAGCAGCCGACATCACACTAGTTCGCGGAGACCTATCCAGCGCCGTTGACGCAGTGCGCCTCTCCCACGCAACGCTCGCGACCATTAAGACAAACCTGTTTTGGGCTTTCGCGTATAACGTCGCCGCTATTCCAATAGCTGCTCTGGGGCTTCTTAATCCCATGATCGCGGGAGCAGCGATGGCGTTTTCTAGCGTCTTTGTGGTGGGCAACAGCCTCCGGCTGCGTGGGTTTACCAGCGTTAATGGGAACATCGGTATCCACACTGGTAGGGGTATTGACGTCCGCCGTAATACGAGCACGCGTACTCGCACTGATGAGGAGGAATGGGTGAAATGACCACACCAACTACCGTGGATAGCACGGCTGAACAGGAATTATGTCATGCATGCCATGAAACCCACGCCCCCCATGGCTATATTTCGGAAAAGGAACGGTACCTCCACCGGATGAAGCGGATCGAAGGACAAGCTCGTGGCATCACCAAGATGATTGAGGACGAAAAATACTGTGTCGACATTCTGACGCAGATCAGCGCGTTAACAAAGGCCTTACAGGCCGTTGGATTGGGCTTACTTGATGACCACTTAAATCACTGCGTCCTTAATGCAGCCCAAGCTGGGGGCGATGAAGCCGAACAAAAACTTCACGAGGCATCACAAGCTATTGCCCGATTAGTGAAGTCCTAATGTCATGCCAGAGCCGGTGGAACCATCGATCGGCTCCTCTCACCGCATAGAGCGAGGCAAAGAGATGCGGATTATTCGAATAACCGCTGGCCGACCATAGTATCGCCCTCTCGAACACCGCCGGGGACAGCAAACAAGGCAGACGCCTGATGCTGAAGGTACTCAGGCATAGCGTCTTTTTCCGTCATTTTCTTCAATATCGGATAGAACCCTTCCCGCGGATCCTTCGAATACGCAATAAAGAACAGTCCGGCGTTTAACCGGCCCAAGGAGTCATTTCCATCGGTGTAGTTGTACCCACGCCGAAGCATCCTATGACCCTGATTATGTTCCGGGGCAACAACAGCCACATGAGAATCCGCTGGTACAGCCAGCTTTCCGCCGCGCCGGGCAGTGTAATCAACATCGTCAAACTCGCGATCGTCGGAGGGGTCCTCAACGGACAAAGGGGCACCGTAGCGCTTATCACGCCCGATCACATCCTCTTGTTCCTCCAAAATAACGCGATCCCACACCTCGAGATACATGTGAATCTTCCGGGCGACGAAGAAACTGCCGCCGGACATCCACCCATCCGTCACCCACACATCTTTATCCAGAGCGTCGGTTTCATCGCTCTTGATGTTCTGGGTGCCGTCTTTAAAGCCAAACAAGTTCCGGGGAGTGTCCTGGTCAGTACTGGTTGACGACGTTCGCCCGTACCCGATTTGCCCCCACCGCAGCCGCACAGTGCCGAATCCGATCCGCGTCAGATTCCGAATCGCATGCACGCACACCTGAGCATCATTGGAGCACACCTGAACCAACAGATCACCATCGCTCTGTTCAGACCGAAGCGCCTCATTGGCGAACTTGGGCATCCCTTCCTTGATGACGTCCGGCATTTTCGCTTTCAGACCAAAGCGGTCCTTGCCGTCTCCGTCGACAAAAAGCCCCTTCCCGAAGCCAAAAGTAATGGTCAAACCGCCGACGGGGTAATTCCACGCCTCACCAGTGTCCCGAGGTACGGCCTTGGGGTTAGCGTTCGGTTCGCCACCAATCAATTCACCCGCGCACATTTGTTCCGAGGCGGACGTCCACGAGGTCAGCATGTCCTTGAGCTCGTCCAGATCATCGGTCGTGATGTCGAATGCGGCGGTGTACATATTGTCTTGCGCCGGCGTTGTAATTCCCTGCTGATGTTCGCCACGGAACGGGTAAATGAGCGAAGTTGGGTCAGATGTGTCCTTGTTTTCCGCAGCATGAACAGCAAAACCGCCGATGCCCGCGCCGGCTATCCCGGCAAGGCCAGCGAATCCGGCAGTGGTGAAGAGTCGGCGTCGTGAAATACCCCGCGTACGGCCCTGTTCCTCGGCGCCCGACGTGCCGCTTGACGCGTCAGCCGACCCCGTCGGTTCATGCGCCGAACTATCCGGCTTGCCGACGTCACCGTGTCCTTGTCCAGCGGCATCGCGGCCCGGTTCGCCGTAACCACCGCGGTTCGACCTGTGCTCAGGGTTGTCCTTGTGGGGTGACACCATTTCCTCCTCATCGTGTACCTATAACCCTTGTCAGGGGTATCCGCGCCCGCTCACATGCTTCCGCTGAGCAGAATCCGCTTCCGCGCGTCCACTCGCGTTCAGAAAAGCCTGCACGCCTGCTAGTGCAGAATCGTTCCCGCAACCTGCGACAATGGCTCCGACAAACCGTTGATCGCGTCAGAGAAGTCGCGCTGCGTGTCGGTGTAATCCGACTCCTTGGGGGCCTCGCCCGCGTCCTTCTGAACGGTGGCGATCTCGTCATACGGTTTGTAGGTCGGGTCGCCATCGAATCCGTCACCGAGGCCGGTGACCTCGCCGGTCTTCTGTTCGTCGATAAGCTTATTGACCTTGTCGAAGGCGCGGGTGATCTTCTTGTCCAGGTCCGCGTCCTTTTTCTTCACCAGGTCAGCAACGTTGCCGTAGGCAACCGTGGCACCCTCAACATTCGCCTTGAAATCGTAGAGGTCGGTGTGCGAGAACGTGTCCTCTTCCCCGACGATCTTCGAGGTCGCTACTTCCTCCATCAAGCTGGATGCGCCATCAACGACGTCGGAAAGGTCGAGTTTGAACTTGCCGTCGGTTCCCTCAAGGTTGCCGTAGACCAGGTCGTACAGTTTCTTCGTGTCCTCATTGAGCTGGTCAGCGGCCTTCTTCCGGTCCTCGTCAGTGGCGAAGTGGAAGTCGTCCCCGCCCCACAGGTCAGCCTCGATGCGGTGCCAGCCGGTCCACTTCTTGAGCACATCTTTATCAGTGACATCTTTGCCGGCGTCCGCGGCAAGGTCCTGGATGCGGGCATCGAGCGCGGTGTCGAGGTCGCCCGCTTCCTTGATGCCGAAGGACTCCGCAGTGGGTTCGATTCGCTCATAGTTCGCGCGGGCGAGCGGGAATAGTTGCTTGGCCTTCTCGGTATCTCCGCTGGTGTAGGCCTCGGTGAACGCCTGCGTCCCGGTGAGTAGCTGCCCGACTTGATCCTTCACGTACGCGGTGTAGTTGGTGATCGCCCGGTCCTCTGCCTCTTTTTCGTCGTCAGTCAGCGTGACTTCTTTGCCCTTGGTGACCGTGAAATCCTTGAGCCCAACAAAATCGCCAACCATGTTTGGCTTGCACGCCGTGTGGTACGACCCCTGCTTCAGCGCGGTCGTCAGGTTTGCTGTGGTCCCGGGGCCAATATTTTCTTGCTCTGATTCAATCTGGAGTTTGTTTTCGGCCAGAATCTCGAGCTCATTGGGCTTTGTGCCGTTATTAGTAATTTCAAACTTGACGACGCCCGACGGCACCTCTGACGTGGACAGTTCGCACGAATCGTCCGTGATGGTGACCTGAATCGTCTGGTCGGCTTTGGTGTTGTCATCGCTGGCCGAGTTCTGAGGATTGTCCGTGCACGCGCCGAGCGTGAGAGCAGTGGCGACGGATGCAATGGTTGCTGCGATGATGCGTGGGGAGCGCGAGTGAGATGTCATGATGGCTTTCTCTCGGGGAGTGGGAAATGGTGAATAGGAAGAACGAGGGTTGATGGAATGCGGAGTGAACAGAGTTATTGGCTAGTGGCAGGTGCTGCAGGCCGTGCTGGGGCTGAAGGGGCAAAGACCTTGCCCCTGATCTGCAGGATGAACAGCACGAGGACAGGCACCAGGTACACCCACCAGGCGATGACTTGGCCGACGGTGGGCTGCACGTTGATTTGGAACATCGCTTGCCCCACCACATAAACCCAGTACAGCGGGGACGTGTTTTCGGGGAGAAGGTGGGACATATTCCATGCGTGGTTCATGACACCGGGAATGACCCCGGCCTCTTGGAGGTCTCCGATGCCGTAGGAGCAAATACCAGCGGCGACGAAGATGAGGAAAATGCCGGTGACGGCGAAGAACATGCGCATATTGATGCGAGCTGCACCTTTGTACACTGCCCACCCGAGAATGATGGCAATAACCAGCCCTAGCACGACGCCCGTCGTGGTGGCCGCCACGTTGTTTTCGATCGACGACCTCACGGTGGCCCAGATGAATAGCGCAGTCTCCATGCCTTCGCGGCCGACGGCTAGGACGGCGATCCATACGACGCCCCAGCCAGACTCGTGTTCTCCTAGGGTTTTCGCCATGGAGCCTTCGAGTTCACCTTTCATCTGGCGGGAGTTTTTCCCCATCCAAAAAATCATCCAGGTGACCAGAGCCACGGCGACGAGAGAGAGGCCTCCGCCGATGATCTCTTGTGCCTGGAAGGTGAGTGTTTTCGGCCCCCACGTCAAAATGGCGCCGAATGTGAGGGGAACGAGGGCTGCCAGTCCGATACCTAGCCATAGTTTGGGATAAACATCCTGCCGACCAGCCTTTTTAAGGTAGGCGAAAAGGATTCCCGCTATAAGGGTTGCCTCAAAGCCTTCTCGGAGAGCAAGCAGGAGATTCGCTATAAGCATGACGTTCCTTTTTTGTCCGTGCATGGTTAATGTACTCGGGCAATGTAGGTCAGACAATGCTTATAGCGCGCGGAGGGGACTATGTACCCCCCGCCCTTCGCCCTAAGGGCGAGTAAAGCGTTCGTGACGCCCTTGGCGATGAAGCCTCAACCAGGAGAAAAAACCTTTGGGATCTTTCCGCTGAATAAGGAAGAACCAGGCGAAACGCGCATATTCCTGGGGTTTGAGTTTCCTCATCCCGGGTTGGTTCATCAGGTAACCACGGTTGCGGTACGTGAAATACCGCTTGTTTTCGTTATCGGGGTATTGGGTGTGCATTTTCCCGAAGAAAATGGGTTTGAACTCGTCGGCCCCCGTTGGATGCAGGTAGGCAGCCTCCAGTGTCGTCCCATAAGGCAGGCCGGATCGGTTGAGCCGGCGGTTGTATTCGACTTCGTCGCCGCGGATAAACAGCCGGAGGTCGGGTACTCCCAGCTGGTCGACGGCATTCGCGCTGAACAGCGCTCCGTTGAACAGTGACGCGATGCCGGGGATAAAAGTCCCGTTATCGGTCCCTTCCAGTTCGCTTCGCTTCCGTTTCCATTCGACGGTGCCAGGGAGACGAACCGGGAACGCCAGCTGGTCGGGATTCTCAATCCCTGCAACCACGGGGCTGACTTCCTCAAGTCCGTGCTTGTCCGCAACGCGCATTAATGTCGCTAGGACCTCGGTGTTTTCCGGCCGGCCGTCGTCATCGGCGCAGAATATGGCGTCGGCACCGAGAGCGAGTGCGGTTAAGAATCCGTAGGCGAAACCACCGGCCCCACCGAGGTTGTGCCGCGAGGGAAGGTAGACGGGTGTCGGCGAGGTAGGACTGTTGGCACAGACGCTTTCCACGAGATCTTCGACTTCGGGCTCATTGCCGTTATCCACCACGACAACCCACTCTGGTGCCAGAGTTTGGCTTGCGACAATGTGCAGTGAGTTGGCCAGCAGGTCACGGCGTTTATGCGTCACGATGACAGCGGCAATGCGGTCCGACGAAGAAAGAGGCATGCGGTTAGTATCGCACATGCCTGCGCGGGCAAGGACAGGCTGCACAATAACCCGCTAAAAAGCCCGCAGAATTGGGAGCCGGATAACGGGTTATAGGGCAGTTTTCGACGACGGGCTCTGCTCGGACACCGGCACGCTACCGTTCTTTTGCGCGTGTTCAATGGCCATATCGCGCATCACGTGCCGCACCTGCTCAGCGGCCTCGGGACCCTCGTATTGTTCGACGATATCGTCCACCTGCCCGGCCTGGCGTATTTCCCCGTGGTCCACCCACAATGCGGACGTGCACAATTGCGCCAGGAATTCGTCCGAGTGGGAGGCGAACACCAAAATTCCGGAGCGTTCCACCATTTCGCGGAGCCGGTCACGCGCTTTCGCCATGAACGCGGCGTCAACAGCGCCGATGCCCTCGTCGAGAAGAAGTATTTCCGGCTCAATGGACGTCACAACCCCCAGCGCGAGGCGCACGCGCATACCGGTGGAATAGGTGCGCAGCGGCATGTCGAGGTAGTCGCCCAGCTCGGTGAACTCGGCGATCTCATCCATCTTGGCCTGCATTTTCTTGCGCGTCTGCCCCAGGAACAGGCCGCGGATAATGATGTTTTCGTAGCCGGAGATCTCGGGGTCCATGCCGACGCCCAGATCAAAAACCGGGGCCACGCGCCCGCGAACCTCCGCAGACCCGCGGGTAGGTTCGTAGATTCCCGACAGCAAGCGCAGCAGCGTGGACTTACCAGCACCATTATGGCCGACGAGCCCCACGCGGTCGCCGTCCTGAAGGTGAAGGTTGACGTTTTTTAGCGCTTCCACAACGACGACGTTGTCGGCGTTCCGGCCGATGGCTCCGCCGGCAGCTCCGAGGAACGCTTTCTTCAGCGATCGTGATTTGGCGTCGAAAATGGGGAAATCGACGCACGCATTGTAGGTATCAATACTGACCATGATTGTGGCTTCTCCTGTCCCCATGATCCGTTGTGTGTGCCGCGGAGGCGACCGTGGCGGAACCAACCGCCTGTACCGCGGAGGTGGTTGTGCGTGTATCGGACATCGCGTTTACACCCAGTAGCTCACGCGTCCGCGCCATTGCCGCATCGCAATCGTCGTGATGAGCAGGCCCACGACGGTACACAGACCGACGATCACCCAGCTGTACCACATGACCGGAACACCGGTGAGCGGGCCGCGGACGATTTCGAGGTAGTGCATGAGGGGGTTGAGCTCGGCAATGCGGGCGCGCTCACCGGCGGCACCGCCACGATCGCGCAGTGTTTGCATCGTCCACACGATCGGCGTGACATAAAACGCCAGCTGAATGAGTGATTCCAGGAGTGGCGCAATGTCACGGAAGCGCGTTGAGATAATCCCGAAGAACATGCCAACCCACACACCGTTAATGACAATCAGCGCAAGCGCGGGTATGGATAGAAACCAATCCCATCCCAATGGGCGCGGGAAAATGATCATCAGCAGAACATAGATCACGAGGTTGTGCAGCAAGAAGAGGAACTGTCGCCACACCAACCGGTAGACGTGAACCGATAACGACGCTGGTAGCTGCTTAATTAATCCCTCATTCGCAATGAATGTTTGTGCCCCTTCGATCACGCACCCGGAGATAAAACCCCAGATAATGAGCCCGACGGTGACGTGCGGGAGGAAATCGTGCAGCGGAATGTTGAACAGCAATGAATAGAGCAGTCCGAGCGCTAAGGCCATGACACCAGTAGCGATCGTGATCCACAGTGGGCCAAGGACTGAGCGACGGTAGCGCTGTTTGATGTCTTGCAACCCCAGCGACAGCCACAGCTCGTACGACTGGAAGCCGCGCACAAGGTCGACCCATGCTGCTCGGAGGGTCTGCGACTGTGACGGCGGTATAGAGCTGGTGGGCTCTTTAATCATCCGATCGATGTCGGCCTGAGGGGCTCGGTGAAGCGCAATTCCCCCGGCTTCATCGGAACCCGCGCCGGCGTTGTTCGCGGCCGTGCCCTCAGTTGGTTCTATGTCAGCCATAATCCGTACCCTACCTGTGTGATGGGACAAGCAGTTATTAATCCCAGTGGTGTGCCTTGCTGATGTTCATCGTGTCAGCAGCGACGGGTAGATTACCCTGGAGCTACTAAACCGTTATTGTGTGCGGTGGGTCAGTGATCATGACGCGTCGCAATGACAAGCGAATAGCGGTAGAGGCCTGCATGAACCGTGTCCCCAGTTCGTCTAAGGAAAGGTGTGCCATGTTCGACGTCGCCCACGCGCGTGGACTCTATGTTTGGTTAGGCGAGGGCTGGGTGTACTTAAACGCGCAGGAACAGGCGCAGATTCCGGAGCGAGTGAACACAGCGGCGACGTATTCGTTCAGGAACGCCCATTTGCGCACGGCCGTTGAGGCAACGTCGGGCAGTCATTCTCAAAGTCAGAAGTCGGGGGCGCCGATTGGCGATTCCTATGTGGCCTCGGCGCGCCGGGCTGTTGCCGACCTGGTCGGGGCCCGGGCCAACCAGGTGGTGCTGGGTCCGTCCCGCGCGGCGCTGCTCCGTAACTTGGCGGACTGCCTGAGCCACCGCGTCGGCATTGGCACCGAGGTTGTGCTGGCCCGCAGCAATGCTGATTCCGCGATTGATCCGTGGGTGCGGTCCGCTCATTTGTACGGGGCGACGGTGAAGTGGGCGGAGGCCGATCTCGCCTCCGGTGCGCTTCCTGCCTGGCAGTTTACGTCGCTGGTATCGCCGTCGACGGCGATTGTGGCCTTGCCTGCCGCCCATGCGTTAGTGGGTGCGGTGACGGATGTTGAGGCTATTTCCAGCTCGGTGCACCGCATTTCGCCGCGAGCCTGGACCATTGTCGACGCCACCGATGTGCTGCCTTACCGGCATGTGGAGATTCAGTCGTGGGGTGCCGACGTGGTGGCGCTGGATTTGGCTCCGCTGGGCGGGCCTGAGCTCGGTGCGCTGGTGTTCCGCGATGAGGCGATGTTTGATCGTCTGCGTCCGCCACGGCGTCGGGGATGGAGTTCTTCCTCGTCCGTCTCCTCGTCCGTACTGGGGGTCTCGGCTGGTCAGGCGCGTGGCCGCCATGCCGGTGCCGGTGTGGTGGAGTGGGATCCCCCGCAGGCGGCATTGTGTGGTTCCGTGGCGGCGCTGGTTGATCATTGGGCAGGTCTCGACGATTCCGCGACGGGTACGCGGCGCCGACGGCTGCAGTCCACCATGCCGAAGATCGACACCTATCTCACGGCTCTCGCAGCGCATTTGGTTTACGGATTGAAGGATTTGGGTGTCTATGTCATCGGTTTCGATGACGAGTCCTCGCATGTGGAACGCGTGCCGCGCATCAGTTTCATCATCCCCGGGATGTCGGCGGAGGCCGCTCAGGCGCGCCTGGCCGATAACGGAGTGATCGTGGGCGTGGCGGAGAGTGATTCGCTCTTCGACGCTATGGGGGTCACGGAGTCCGGCGGGGCGCTGACCGTGGGGTTAGCGCCGTACAACACCGCCCACGACGTCGATCACTTGTTGAGATCGGTCTCGGTTCTCCGCTGATCGGGTCTGGCCGGGCCTATTCCACGGTCAGCACGATTTTCCCGGTGACCTCACGAGACTTCAGCAGCCGGTGAGCCTCGGCCGCGTCGGCAATAGGAAGTGTTTTCGTCACCTGCGCGGACACGGTTGCATCCTCCAGAAGCGGCCAGACGTGTTTGATCGTGTCCGCCACGACGGCGGCTTTGTCGTCGAGGGAGCGGCCGCGCACATTCGTCGCCGTGATCGACCCTCTCTTGGATAGCAGCCGCCCGATGTTCAGCTCGCCCTTGACACCGCCCTGCATACCGATGATGACAAGGTGGCCTTTCTCACCCAACGCTTTCACGTTGCTATCCAGGTATTTCGCGCCCATGATATCCAGGATGATGTCGGCGCCACCGTGTTCTTTCATCACCGCGACGAAGTCGTCGTCCCTGTAATTGATGAGGATATCCGCGCCCAGCGAACGACATAGCTCCAGGTTGTCGGCGTTGCCCGCGGTGGTGGCGACGGTCAGCCCCATCGCGTGAGCCAGCTGAATGGCGAAGGTGCCGATGCCGCCCGACCCGCCGTGGATCAGCACGGTCTGGCCTTTCTGCATGTCAGCGACCATGCCCAGGTTCGACCACACCGTTGCGGCAACCTCAATCACCCCCGCCGTGTCGGTGAGCGACCATCCGCGCGGCACGGGAAAGAGTTGGGTAATGGGCACGGCAACACGTTCCGCATATCCGCCACCAGCCAGGAGCATTCCACATTGATCGCCGACGCTCCACTGTTTGGCAGGTTGCTCGCCGGATTGTTCGCTGGATTCGCTACCCGACGTCGAGCCTGACTCCACGGGAGGCCCGAACGCTTCGATCGTTCCCGCAGCTTCCAGCCCAATGATGTCCGACGCGCCGGGCGGAGGTGGGTAATGTCCGGCGGCTTGGAGAACATCGCCGCGGTTGACACCGGCGGCATGGATACGGACGAGCGCTTCTCCCGGGCCGGGGGTGGGATCGTCGGTGTCGGTCCACTCTAATGAGGTGGGGTCAGCGGTGTCTTGTTGAATAATTGCCTTCATGACGTCGAGTGTAGAGGCGTGGGTTCGTCGTGCGCAGGCGTATATTTCGATACGCTATAGGTAAGTCGTGCTAAGAGCTCACTGTGTTGCTTCCGGCAACCGGTACAGCGATGAACAGAAGGAAAGCCCATGCCTCGCTCCTCGGATAACTGGAATAACGATAAGTCGACGTCTGATTCGGACGGTTTCGGGTATTCGCACTCGTCAGATGGGGGTGGCGACGCGTGGGGTGATGCGGGGGAGCGCTCCAACGGAGGCGTCCCGCTGAAATACGGCTACCAACCAAATGACAACTCCCAACAGTCGGGTAGCGGTAGTGCAGCCGCCAAGGATGCGAACTATGACGTGACCGAAACGACGGAGTTTCAGCCATCACCTCCGGGGGCATCTGCTGCTCAGCAAGGGCAATATGGGCAGACGTATGGGCAGTCCCAGAATGGTGCCCAGGGATATGGACAGGGCTACGCGCAGGGGTATGGTGCGTCGCAACAAGGCCAGTACCAGCAGCCGAACCAGTATTCGACGCAATATGGTCAAGGCCAACAGTACGGGCAGCAATATTCCCAGGGCCAGCAATATGGCCAGCAACAATACGATCAGCAGCAGTACCCCGGTAGTGCTGCGTATGGATCTCGCGCCGGTTCCGCGTCGGTGGGGGCGAGTTCGGGTTCATCAGGATTTCCGCTGGGGAAAGTCTTAGCCCTCGTCGCTGCGGTGGTGGCGCTCGTGGCCGTGGTGGGCCTGTTCTTCTTCGGACGGGAACAAGGTTGGTTTAATACGTCGAATAATGAGGCCAGCTCTTCTCAATCGCGCGAGGTTGGACAAGATAATGGCAATGCTCAGAATCCCGGCAATCAGGGCCAAAACACCACCGCCGGTCAGAACGGCAGCAATGGTAACGACGGCCAAACGTCGGGTAGAGACACACACGGAGACTCGTCTAACGGAGGGGACGATTCGACGGGACGCCCTCAATACCCCGATTTGCCGTCGGGAGTCTCTCCCGCAAATGAATCGGCAGCAAACAATGAACCAGCCGGGAATTTAAACAATGTGTATGTGATGGGTGGAGTCACAACGTTACCTTTTGCTCGGAACGTTCGGGATGCATTCGTACAGAATTATAATAAGACGGGCGAACTGAATGCCTCGCTAAAGGATGTGTATAGCCCAGATCTTCACCGCACGTATGACATGAATTGTGTTGATAACGGCCAGTTTGTGCGGTGTGACGGCGGCAGGAATGCGATCGTCATTATCTCCTAAAACATCATCATTATTGATGCTGGCGATACCGCCGGCGGTGCGCGCTTAAAGTCCGCGCGTAGAGCATGTGTTTGGAGCGCGTACTTCGCCTGGGTATACGCTTGTTTGGAATGCTAATGCGCGTCTGCATTGTATAAATTGCTGTAGATTGCGCATAATGAAGCTTTCGGGAAAGGTGACAACCGCGTAGGGCATAGGTGAACCATGGGTAGACATGCGAACAAGCACGCACGTTCTGCTCGTGACGAATCTAGCCAACGGTGGTTCACCAACCGCATTGAGCAGGCGGATTCCGCGTCACGAAACGACGCTGGCGAGGGCGAAGGACAGAAAAATAGCCGACGGTATTCCGCGCATCAGAGCACCTCGCGTGGTGGCAAGCAGGTTACTGTAGCGGAACTTTTGGCCCGTGGTAGGCAGGGCTCCGAGGCCCCCAGCACATCGTCTACCACGAGGACGAGTGGCAAACAGGACGCGGACGCTCGCGGTAGCCAGAAGACGCAGGGCAGCAAGCCCGCCCCCCACACTCCACGCACATTGTCTCCTGAGGAATTAGGGGCACCGCAGCGCTACATTCCGGAACGGGCCCGTTCGGCGTCGACAACACGCTCGGTCTCGACGCGCCCGTCTCCCACGAAGAGCCCAACCTCCACGAAGAACCCGGCCGCCACAAAAAGGCCGGCCGCCACAACGGAATCGGACAAACGGGCACCAACTCCACCCGGTCCGAAAAAACCCGCGCCATCGAAAAAGCCGGACACTTCCGATTCGCGCGTCTCCCGTCGGCCTTCTGGTTCGAGGCCAGCCAAATCGTCCGTCCCGGTGGGTCCGTCGAAACGTCGGCGTCGGCACTCGGTTGTTACCGCGTCCATTGGTGTTGGAGTTATTGCCTGTGCCTTATTCGGTGGGACGTTCGCCGCATGGCAATCAGGTGTTTTAGGTGTTCCTGGCTCCTCGGATAGCCACAACACGGCTTCAAACACTGCGAATGACCAGAACACCCAAGAGACCGGCCACGGTGGCGATGGGAACAAACAAGGTGGTTCCACACACCATCAGGGCGATGGCGAACCGAAGGGCGATCAGGAGGTGCGGCTGTCCACCATTAAGAACCGGCCGACAACAGCACCGCTCCCCGACGACGCTATCCCCGCCAACGCGGCCGCCATCCAGGATGACGAGGCGGGGCAGCTAAACCTGGCGTACACCGGGTCCGATAGCACACCCGCAGCGTTTGCAGTGGCAACGCGGAGGGTTTTCGCCCAGCAATACGTCAAAACGCTGAACACAAATATGACGGTGGACGTGAAAAGCCCAGTCAGTGGGCGGAATATCGCGATGAACTGCCGCGATAATGGTGGCTTTGTTACTTGTGAGGGTCCGGACGACGAAAGGGTTTACATTCAATGATGGGCAACTTACCTGGAACGAATGCGTCACGCTCGCACCGTCGTCGCCGGTTTCGCATGTGTGTCGCCGGTCTGGTCGCGTCGGGAGTGATGCTGTCATCCTGCACAATCGGCAACCCGGACCGAGCCGATTCCACACCATCATCGGTGCCGGAGAACGCCGATACGTTGCCGCCCAGCGTGCCCGGCCCGCACCCATCCATCGAAAATACGGAGGCAGGCACCCCGGAGCTATCGGGTAAAGCCGACGCGCCCATGCAAGAAGCCGTTGACCAGGTCATTAAGAAATACGGAGGAATGGCGGAGTTGGCCGTCTCCGATGGCAAGCAGGTCCGACGTTTCGGGCACGTCGATCCCTATCCCGCGTGGTCGTCCATCAAGGTGCCGCTGGCTATCGCTGCCCTCCGCAATAACAATTCCGACGACATCCAGGCGAATGTTCGCGACGCTATTCGTTCTTCCGACAACGACGCCGCCGACGCTCTATGGCGATCCTTGGGCGGCGGAGACGCCTCCGGGCAAGCGGTCCACCAGGTTTTAGCTGACGGTGGTAACCCCAACACGAAGGTACAGATCGACGCAATTCGCCCCCACTATTCAGGCTTTGGCCAAACACAGTGGCCCGTGGAGGACTCTGCCTTGTTTGCGGCGAATCTTCCCTGCATGCCGGGCGCAGAATTCGTCATCGACCAAATGGGCGAGATTAATTCCGACCAGCGTTGGGGCCTGGGCACGATCCCCGGCGCTCGCTTTAAAGGCGGATGGGGACCAGATGAAGATGGCGCCTATTTGGTCAGGCAGATAGGGTTTTTCGACGGCCCAACGGGACGAATAGCCGTTGCCTTAGCAGCTCACCCTTCGGATGGAACGTATGAGACGGGACAATCTGCTTTGAACGACCTTGCTGCTGTGGTGAAAGCGCACCAGAAAGAGTTCACACCCGCTCAGTGTGGCAAGTAACTTCTCTGCGTATCGCGCCGGGAAGGAGCCTTCCCCGAGCTTGGTGTTGCCGCTCCAGATGGGCTAGCATGGTCACGTTGTGCTGAGAGCACTCCGCCATTTCTTGTCGTCTTCGACGGTTGATGTCGTTGATCGGCGCTGTCGACGGTGAAGGGAGCTAACGTACAGCACATACATAACCGCTTGGAGGTATGGCAGAGCGGCCGAATGCACTCGCCTTGAAAGCGAGCGTCCCTAACACGGACCGGGGGTTCAAATCCCTCTACCTCCGCAGTGATCCCCAGCGTGCGGGCCGATGTCGGCCTCGTCGCTGGGGATGTTTTGTGTCACCCGACCCTCATCATGTTTAGCCCGCTCGCCGCGTTAGTGGCTCGGGCTGATTTTCATTCTGGGGAGAATCATGATGGCGTGTTATTACAAACCTGGGTTCAATCTCGAAGAGCAAGTTCAGGAATTATCCGACCGTGGTCTCGTCATAAATGACATATCCCGAGCTGAAGAGCAGGTTCGTCGGATCGGCTACTACCGTTTGAGCAGCTACTCGCACCCTTTTAGACAGAAAGACGCAAGACGCATGTCGAGCTTGGTTAGCGGGGCAAAACAACCTGGATAGTAAACTGGGGAAGAGTCCGAGTAGATCAGACCGTGACAGGAGCCCCAAAACAATGTCTCCCAAGGTTCAGTACCCAATTCAAGTCCTTCTGATCCTCGGAAGCTTGCTGGCCGCTTATATTATCGTCAACGCTGCTGACATAGAAGAAAGCTATAGGAGCCGAGTTCTTCTCTTAGGGGTTACAGTCGGGTCTATCGTCGCGATTCTCTTCAATCTCGCAGTCGATAGAAAGAGGCGTAAAGTCTCTCGCGACTCGAAGCAGTTAAAGACTGTGACGTTTTAATAGGCGGGTCTTGTGGCATTTACCCTCACCGGTGAGATCGTGCAATTGCGCATAGAAGAACGGACGACTCATCCAACAACTCGCCCAGCCAACATGGCATTGCCTGGCGATGGTGAGTGGATTATCAGGCAGTTGCGGTTGTGTGTGCAGTCACCATTCCAGCATTTTCTTAGGTGTTATTTGCTGAGGTTCCGGATCATGATCAGTCGCCAATGGATCCCAGAGGGAACCCCCGGCCATCGCTCGACACATTAACGGCTTCTACTTGACTGGTAAATTCCCTCGGGACCGTCTCTTCACCCAAAGCTAGGTCATACCATAGCCTAGACATGTTAGACCCCTCACTGGCGGGTTCGTCAACGTCTTTAGCCACGCATGAAAGGCTATACAAACCCCATTCATCTTCATCAAATGGGTAAGTGCCAAAGTCTCGCATATCCCTACGGAAATCTTGCATCAGGACTTCGCGAATTAATGGATCTCCTCCATGTGTGATTTCGTCAGTTACATAGAGTATCTCGGTGATCTCTCGAGCCTTATCTATCCTTTTTAAATACTGTTTATGAAATCGTTCAAGATCTGACTCTCGAGCGAGGAAGTAAGTTGTAAAAAGAAGAGTCTCGCCCAACATAAATCGGATCACCACCTACCCTGAAAGCTTCAGAATTATTTTACCGCGCCGGGGTGCCACAATGCCTTTAATGTACATCATTTTCGAACTGTTCCGTGTAAAAATCCGCAGCGGCTTTTGGCTTTTAACCCAGAGATGTTTTCGCGCATACCCGCATGTTTTTTACGGCAAAACGGTAGCCCCGGCGATGTAACCGTGTTTCAGGTTCAGGGATCGTTCCGGGGCTTTCGTCAAAAACTGTAGCACGATGAAATGCGTGAGCTTCAACGATCGTGAGCAGTGGTCTTCCCGCCCATGTATATGCACATATGCTCACCATCGTGATCCCGTAGCGTCTCAGTTGATCACGCAGCACTCTCGTGTCCCCAACACCCGGTTTTCGCGCCCATAGAATATTTAGTTACTTCCGACCTGCAGGGGCCTCCAGGTGAAGACTGTCCTCCGCCACACCGGGGCAGACAGAACGTCGGGGCCCTCTCAGACTTAGTTGTTACTGTTAGGAATGAGCGTCGACAGAGGCTATGTTCGATCGGCGTGTAGCCACCCTTCGTATGACTCACTCTCTCAGTGGTGTTAAGTATTTAGCCATTTTAGAGTCAAAGAACTCGAGGGGGCACCACTCTAAAAGCGCTACCCTGTGGAAATAGTCCGATATCAGACAAATTAGCTCCCCGAATTACCCCTGTATAGGTGAAAAATCTCATCTAAGTAATGGTAGCTAAGTAAACCTACCCTTAAGCTGGGCAGTGTCCGAGTGCTTACGACTTCGATAGATCGCACAGTGGCTCCAAGCTGACGTTCAGTCCGGTGCCTCCGACGAGTGGGAGGGCATCATGGACTACGACTGCCTCATGCTTGCGTTCCTCAATGCATCGAAAGAAACGGCTGTTCCAATGTAATCCCCGCGGTTGACGCCGTACATAAGCTGTTTTGGGAGGACGTTTTATCTCTCGCTGTCGTTCACTTGGTCATGGCGGAATTGGCTGCCTTCGAAGAAACCTTCTATTAGACGTGGGTAGCAAGCCACTCCCATTAAAGTCCTCACGAGAGATTAAGGAGCGGAACATGCCACTATTCGTCGTCTTCATCGTGGTCTTAGCAGGAGGAAGTATCGGGTACGCCCTTGGTCTCATCAAAAGAATGAGAGACAACCCCGAGCTTCAAGGAAAAGGTCTAAAAATATTGTTCCAGAAGGACGACGGCCAGTCCGAGTGACAATCGTCCTACGATCCGAGCTTATTTACAGAGAGCTCCCCGCGCAGTAAAGAATTGAGATGCCGGAGCGATGTGGGGCCCTTCTGCACGTCTTTGGGGAAGCGGTCTCGCGAGAGTGAGCAGTAAGCCTGTATTGATCAAAATTCACGAGAGATTAAGGAGCGGACCATGCCTTTATATGTCATTTCCATAAGTGTTTTATTAGGATCTGTTATCGGGAGGATTCTCGGTCTCAGGATAAGGATGCGTGAGAACCCTGAGCTTAAAGAAAAAGGATTTAAAGCCTTTTTCCAAAGCGGCAGAGAAAAGACCGAGGGAAAATAGCATTACTTTTCGAGCTTTATGACAGGGGCCCATACTCAGCGAACGATCTAACCCCTTGAGCATGGGGCGTGCCTTATGCCCAAAGTTTTGGGTTCTGGAGAAAAATCCGCGCGTCCATGTGCGTTTTCCCTGTTTATGCGACTCTTAGTTCCTTTCCAGTACCATATACGGTACCGCTTTATGAGGTGAGTTCGGGAAAACACCGTGGCTTGAGATCCACGCGTGACTGTTCAAATACCCCAAGAGAAAAGCTAAGTTCTGTGTGTAATTGACAAACTGGCTTCCACCAAAGGTCCAAGCGTCGAGGAACAGGAGTAGCCAAGATGGATATCAGCAAGTACACCTATCAAGTGTCGTGGTCGGAGAGTGACCAAGAGTATGTGGCCACTGTTGCTGAGTTTCCTTCGTTATCTTGGCTCGACACTGATCTGCAGAAGGCTCAAGCTGGACTATTTAACCTTGTCACTGAAGCTGTTTCCGACATGGAGTCGTCCGGGGAAAAGGCTCCTGAGCCTCTCGGCGGGCGACGGTATTCAGGCAAGTTCAACGTCCGTATTCCACCCTTTTTACATCGTCAGCTTGCTATTGAGGCTCAAACACAGGGTGTTTCACTGAATGCGCTGATTAATATCAAGCTGGCATCAGCCTGAACGTTTTATGACGTCGACATTGTGGGTTTAAGACGGAGCCTCGGAAAGAGGAGAAGATAGGGTAAACGCCCATCAGCACAGCCCAGGGCAAATTATGACCGTGCTTCTTACGGGCACGGTTGACGTGATGGTTACCCAGCCGATCACTGGCGTTCGCCGTTATTGCGTCGAATTTTATTCTGAACTGCCTCCCACGCCCCAACCAGGTTGTGGGCCGAAGCATCGCCACCTGGAATGAACGTTTTTAGCATGTTCTTCACTTGATCGGCTCCGATTGTTCCTTTGTCTGCATAGTCATTAAACAGCGCTACGGTTTCGTCAGGAAATGGCAGTAAACCCTGATTGATGTCAATCTTTTCGCCTTCGTGGAAAGCGGTTACCGCTCCTAAGAGCTTGATAGCTAGCGCCTCTTGTTCGAAAGTGAGGGCATCTAGCATGGCTGTTTTTCGGAACGCCGTCATCGGTGATGGGAAAGGGTTCTGCAGGTCGATGAGGCGTTCGATTTGGGTAGATAGGTATTCGATCCTCTGTTCCAAATCGGCAATCTTCTCTGAATCTTCTGCCATAGAAATGATCTCCCTATTTAATGACAAGCATCAGTGCTTCACACACGCCGAGAGCTATGTCTGCGGACAACTACTACACCGGTCACACAATTAAGTCTTACCGTGAATCGTGAGCTACTTTATTAGCGATAATACCGCTGGCAATTGAAGCTGAGAAGAGCAGCAAAATATAAATTATTTTATCGACGCTTGGTTCCTTAAATTCCGAAGGAACGAGGAGCAGAGAGATTGTAGCAGTTGATGCACATACGATAATTAACGCGAGAGTTATAATTTGTGACTTCACTATTCTCCTTAACGCAATGGGTAGTTGTAAGCATATCGTCCAAATATGTTCTAGAGGTCTTTAGATCGATCGAAAGGCGATAACTAGTAACCAGGAAAATGGAGACATGCACGCCAGCGCAGTATCCACGCACCCTCTTCTCCCATCGCCGAGCGTCGGTGGTCGCACAGTGACTGACTACGGCCACACTGGGGAACCATCGCTGTAAAAACGCGTCAATACCTCTTGTCGATGACAATCACCGAATAGATAGGGGGTAAACAGCATGGATACAGAAGCGTGGCTTCGGCTCGTGCAACTATTCATCGCCGCTGGCGGCCTTGTGGCCGTATTCCTTACACTATGGCAAAAATGGCTTAGTGATAACCGGGCCGAGTGGTGGAAACGATTCACCTGGTCAGTAGAAAATGCACACAGCACCACTGCGACTGAAGATACGTGTGAGGCAGCACGCATTGAGCTTCGTGAACTCTATGACGGTACTCTTGCGGGTCAAACAGAACGAAGGTTAATCGTAGATTTCTACGAGAAAACCGATAATATTGAAGGAAAGGATGGTGAGAACAATGACTGACTGGACTCCTACCCTCCGCAAGGCCATTCGCCACTCTGAAAGCCTCGGAGAAACACCCAAGAAAAGCGCCTACATCGCCGCCGGACTACCAGTACCAGACAACGCCACCGACGAATACCAACCCGCGCCACTGTGGCGACGCTTCATCAACTCCTTAAGGCCCGTCTGGTAACCACAGACTATCGAGCCCCCGCCCTGGTGGCGGGGGCTTCGTCGTCTCGGCCTTCGTTCGCTGATTAAATCCGGCCGTCTCAGTCTGGGGACATGGTCCCGGCGGAATTGCTCCACTGTGATTGCTGCGTCAGATGCGCATCAAGCACAGTGGCGCCTCATGCACAGAATCGGCGCTGTATTTAGGCAGCGTCGAAAGTTCCTGCTGGGGTGATGTCGACAACCTTGTCACCGTCGTCGGCAGTGACGTGGATGGTGCCATCCGTCTCAAAGGAGAAGGTGTAGTGGCCGACAGTTTGAGGGCTGGTCCCGTCAAGTACGGTGGTGTCTCCCGCGAACCCTTGGTGAGTGCACGAGAGCTTCACGGAGTTGGGGTCGCCCTCTTTGGTCTCGAAGGCGGGGCGATCGACATTGAGATCAGGTCCGCAAACAGCTCCGTCGCCGGCTTGTTGCGAGTTCTGACTCTGTGCCGCAGCCGTGCTGCTTCCACATGCGATGGAATCAGGGTTCTCAGTGACCTCGCAGTCGACGTCGGGGGTATTGAAGACGACGTGGTGAACAGTCTGAGCGGCATCTTCCGGGGCTGGAGCTGGAGCGGGTGCCGGTGCTGGTGCTTCTTCAGCCTGGGCGGCGGTTGCCCCCATGAGGCCGGCACCGGCCACGATGGCGGCGGCTCCGGCGGCAATACGCCCGACGTGTGATCGGGCGCTGCGGATTGTGTTGTCGCGATCGATGGAATCGGACGTGATGTTGGCTGGCATGGATAGTCCTTTCTCTGAAGTTGGTAGTGGTGCCCTCGAGGGCTGACCACCTGGGTAGAAAGTGGTTTCCGTGTCCGGGGCCAACGGTAGCAATGGTTCTGAGATACTTCAGTAACCGAAATATAATCGAAACTTTTAAGGGCGAAATATCCCCCCTTTGTTGGGGGATGTTATCAAAAAGAAACAAGACCACCCCTCGACGCTTAGGCGCCTAGGTGTAGCCCTGCTTAATGTTTAACTCTCTACTTAATCTTTGTCTCCACCGGCTTTGCCGTCCAGGGGAGTTCCCGTCGTTGTTGTGACTTTGCCCGTGTAACCTGCGCCTTTGCCCATCGTGGCGCTCTGCCCGCGACGAATTTGCTCGGCGTGGACGGAACGTCCCATCACGAACGATCCCACGGACGCCACCATCAGGCACGCGACGATTGCGATCACGGACTTCACTAGCACGACGTACCATTCGTCGCCGTCGGCAATAGAACGAATCATGTTCGCAATGATGAGCAGGGGGACTCCGACGCCTGTGATGGGGCCCGTGAGGTTGACGCGGGTGAGTGCATCGGGCGCCCGCCACATCTCGATGACCTCGTCGATGAAGGCGATGGCGGCGATCACGATCAGTACGGAAATAATGATGTTGACGATCATCGTTGGCCTCCCACCATAATGCGTGAGTTCGCAACTGAGCTCAGGACGCTCAGCACCCCGGCGAAGACGGCGACCTCGTAGGTAATGGTTGTTCGGTTTCCCAGTGAGTACACCAGGAATAATCCGACAGCGCCGAAGAAAATAACGTCGGACAACACTGTACGGGACAAGTCATCACACCGTGCCATCAGCAACAATGCCGCTAATAAGGCGGCAATGATGACCGCGCTCACAAGAATTAAGACGAATGTCATAGTTAGCTCTCCTCCTGTGAAGCGTTCCGACGCGACGGCTCGGCGGACCTGGAGGTCGCACCTCCCGCCTGCGACTGCTCGGTAGACCCCGGAACAATGGACTCAACTGAGAACCCGGTAGCTTCCGTATTCCCACCGGCGTAACCAGGGGGAATGCTCGGTCCTCCGGGTTTGGTGAAGGATTTCGGCCCGGGGCCACCATTGGGTGCGCCATCTGAGTAATACAACTTGCTGGTGTAGCCATTAGCGCACCGAGGATGCGTGCGCTGGCAGACCTGCGGGGCAAGGCGCTGTTCCATCTCTGCCAGCTCCTGCATGATGGCCTCCGGATCGCTACCAAACGCAGCATGAACCAGGAGAATCCGCCCATCAGGGGCATCGTCGGCCGGCATCGGCTCATGCGGGCCCGGATAATCGGACACATCCTGGGGCAGGGCATCACCCACCTCAAGGAGCCCCAACGATAACGTGCCCGGGGTCATTGTGATCGACGTCGTAAATAGACCGACCTCACGGTCCGTTTGCACACGCAACGGGTACGCCACGATGATCGGATCGATCTCCGACCGGCGCTTGTTGGCATCCACGATGATGGACCACGTTGCCAGTAACACCTGCTCAATGAGCCACGCACCGTACCGTAGGGCATGCAGAGTTAGACGAAGCGTTTTCATTCTTGCCCTCCTGTGGTACCTGCAATCATTGCCGACGCTTGACGCTGATGTGAATCGGCGTGGTGACCGCTTTCAGTGGCGTGGCCATCACCCATCGCGTGGTTGTCCTCGCCGACACCGTGGTCGTCGCCAGCGTGCTCGTCCTCATCGTCGTGATGAACAATCATGTCGTCGGGGACATCGGCTGGATCATGGGAATCGCCAGTCAGGCCAGCGCCACCGGTGTTCGCCACGCCCACCGCGTCGTCGCCAAGAACGGCGCTCTGGTAGGCCTTGACGTTGAGCAGCGAATCCGCCGCGTGGTTCGTCGCCGAAATCGCGGGCCCAGCGCCAACCAGCAGCGCGGCCGACAACAGGGCCATCACCGCGGACGGCAAAATGAACCGCACCGGAACAGCCAGTTGGCGGTCAACGTACTGCGGGTTCATGGGTTTGCCCCAGAACACCTCGCGCCACAGCCGGAGCATAGAGAGCAGAGCGCCCATGCCGGCGATGACGATGGCCGCCAACACAATCCACGATTTCACCGAGTAGTCGCTGGCCACAGCCATCACAACACCCAATTTACCGATAACACCGGAGAACGGCGGCAACCCGACGATCGACAAAGCGCCGGCGACGAACACGGCCGCGACCAACGGGTCACGACGCATCAAACCGGACAGGCGCTGCAAACGGCCAGTTCCGTACGTTTCCTCAATCGAGCCGATGGACAGGGCCAGCGACGCAATCACCGTCATGTGGTGAACCGCGTAGAACACGCCCGCGGCCAGCATCCGTCGGGGATCATGGCCCACGAAGGCCAGACCAACCAGCATGAATGGCATACCGTTGACCATCTGGTAAGCCAGGACCGAACGCATCGTACGCTCACCCAAGCCAGCCCAGGAACCAACAAGCATGGCAGCCACACAAATCACCAGAATGAGCCACGACCAGCGATCATCCAGGCCAAACATGACGGCATAAATGCGGAAGATCGCATAGAACGCCACCTTGGTGTGCAGGCCAGAGAACAAAGCCATGACGGCCGGCGACGTATTCGGATAGGTGCGCGGCAACCACGTGTGAACAGGGAACAGACCAGCTTTAATAGCCAGCGCCAGAAGAATCAGACCGCCGGTCACCACCACCGGACCGTTGCCCCGGGCCGCGCTGGCCAGGGCCGGCAGGTTCGACGTCCCCGCCGTCGCGTAGGTCAGCGTGACACCAACGACCAACACAGCCGATGTAATCAAGTTCACCAGCACAAATAACCTGCCAGCACGGAGGCGCTGCAATGTACCCGTCATGGCAAGCAACGCGTACGACGGCAGAAGCATGACCTCAATACACACGAACAGGTTGAACAGATCCGCCGTGCTCATCGCCCCGTACACGCCGCCCATCAGCATGCACACCAGGGCAGGGTAGAAGCGCGCATTCATCTCTCCGACAGCCGTCGCGAACCACACAGAGACCAGGCACACGATCGAGGTCATCGTGATCATGAGCGACGAGAACGAATCCGACGCGAACGGAATCGCGATACCCGCAGCGTACCCGCCGACGTTCTCCGCGATCGCGGGATGATTCCAGTGGTAGATCATGAGGCTTAAGCCCGCGGCGAAACCGACGATGGGCACCACGAAAGCCAAAGCAATGCGGAGCACTTTCCACGGCGACATGGCCGCAAGAGCCGCGGCCGCCAGAGGCCCAGCAAGGAAGAGCGGCAGCAGCGCCGCAATCGTTGACGTTGCCATCTATTCGATGCCCTCCTCGCGCTGTTGGCGTCGCTGATATTGGTTCGAGTCGGTGGAAATTCGACGTGCACTGCGGCCCATCGTCTGCAGCGCTGTCACCTCATGGGTGACGTGATCAGGCAAAACATAAGCGTCGTCGGTAGGAGTAGCCTGCTCCTCTTCATCCGCATCTGCCGACTGGCCGTGTGCCACCTTCTTCTTAGCGGGCACGGACTTTTCCTCGGTGCTCCACACCGAGTCCTTAAACGCTGCGAACAAATCTGGGAACTCCTTGACTGGATCGGTCAAGGTGTCATCGGAGCGGCCCAACGCGGCCAAGGCCAGCATGAACGCGGTGGTGGCCATCGAAATAACAATCGCCGTCAGCACGAAAGCCTGCGGCAAAGGATCGGCTGCGTCCTGGGGATTCGTGCCGCTCATGATGGGCTCTGACCGCCACGCGCCGATACCGGCAGCCAGGAGAGTCAAGTTGGTGGCGTGGCCAATGAGCGTCATCCCGAGGATCAACCGGACCATTCCCCGTTGGAGAACCAGGAACACACCGCCGGCGGTGAGTACACCAATCGTTATTGCGATAATCATTCTTCCACCTCCACGGTGTCGACGGGTTTCCGGCCGGACGTATCGCCACCACTATCGGATGTCGATTCAGAGACGGTATCGCGGTCGGTGCCCGCAGTAGACGGTGCATAGTCCGGCTCAGTGGGGTTGACTGGAGAGAACCCTCCGTGGGCGCGTACGGGCCCTAGTGGGTTTTCCGCGCCGGGCCGGATGGAGCCGCCCAACTGCAAGAGCGCGATGGCCACCAAACCGAGAACGGCCAGGTAGACACCGGCATCGAAAATCTGGGCCGTCGTCAAGAGTTCGCCACCAACGTGAGCATTGAGAGGCTGGAGGAAGGACCCGCGGGAACCGTGCCCGCCTTCCTCACCGGAGGCGTGGCCGAGGTAACCGGCCAGGCCTGCGAGGACCGCCAAGGAAATACCCGAGCCCACCAGGATGTAGGGAAGCCGATTGTTCGTTGGGGCCTTATCTGCCGGGCGCGACAGGTAGTAGAACATGAGCGCACCGCCACCGATTAGGGCTGCGATGAACCCGCCGCCGGGGTGATTGTGCCCGCGCCAGAACACCGCTGCGCTGATCAGGATGAGGACGGGGATAAGGAGTTTCGCCATCCACCTCATCGGTAACGAGTTCAATTCTGGGCGCGGGATGGCGGCCAAGGATCCGCGGATGTCATCGCGAACACGCGGCACGGAAAGCACCACCGCGGCGATCGCCACACCACACATACCAAGCACGGAAAGCTCGCCCATGGTATCGAAAGCACGGAACTCCACCAGGATGGTGTTCACGACGTTATTTCCGTGCGAAATTGTGGGCCCATTGGTGAGGTACCACTGCGAAATCAATGGTTTTCCGTGGTAGCCGACCAGCGCGACCACGCCGACCGTCGTCGTTAATCCCATGAGAACCGCGATCGTTCCGGCCCAGCGATCACGACGTGCGGACCGCTCCGTGAAATCGCGCGGTTGCAGCCGGATGACCAGCATGAGGACCACGGTCGTGAGCAGCTCAACCAAAATCTGGGTGAGCGCCACATCTGGGCTGCCCAGGGTCAGAATCTGCAGGGTAACACCGACACCGGCAGCGCTGACCGCAATCACAGCCGACAGACGACGTCGGGCCAGGACCGCGGTGGCCACACCAATAATGACCGTCACCAGGGCAACGTAATCCAGCGGGCGGTCAATTCCGCCCACCCGGGAGCCCATATCGACACCATCAATGGCACCACCGTTAAACAGCGCCCCGATAGCCACGGAACCCGCGAGAGTAATGACCGCTAAGAACGGCAGGGCCAGGTGGCGCGTCGGGGACACGGAATCCGCCATGGAACCACCCAGTTTGCCCCAGCGAGAACCGCCGGTGATGATCCCCTGGAGCACGTGAGCTCCTGTGAAAGGGGATAGTTCCTTGCCGACGAGAACCCGCGCAATAGCCTTACGGAACACGACACAGGTGATACCAACGACGATGACGACGACGCTGATCACCAGTGGCACGTTGATGCCGTGGAACAAGGCGAGGTGAGTGTGCGTCGCGTGGTGTGTGCTCAGCGCGGAATCCGCGGCGGCATCCACGAAGGAATCCATGAAGCCGGGGACAAAGCCCAGCGGTAGGGACAGGAAACCGGGGATCGCCGCGGGGAGCCACAAGGACAGGGGTGCTTCGTGGACGTCGCTGACGTCGCGTTTTCCGTCGACGAAACCGCCGAAAATGTAGCGGTAGGAGTAGGCGAAGGTCAGGATCGCACCCACAGCAGCGCAGACGAGCAGGAGCGCGGTGGCCGGGGTGGCCAGTTCACCTTCCAGCATGGCATCCAACATGCCCTCTTTGGAGATGAAGCCGAACAGTGGCGGGACCGCGGCCATGGACGTCGCGGCGATGAGTGCCATGCCGAATGTCCACGGCATGACGCGCCAGATCGGCCCCAACCGGCGAATATCGCGCGTCCCGGTTTGGTGGTCTACCACACCAATCAGCATGAACAGGCTGGATTTGAACAATGCGTGTGCCAGCGTGTGAACCACCGCGGCGGCCATGGCGAGCGGTGTACCAATACCAATGGTGCACACAATCCAGCCCAGCTGAGACACCGTTGAGTACGCGGTCAGTTTCTTCAGATCATTCTTCTGCAGGGCAAAAAGCGCTGCCATAATCGCGGTGAACATGCCGACGATAATGAGCACACCGCGCCACCACGCGTCGTCATGGAAGAGAGCGGAAAAGCGTAGGAGCAGGTAAATACCCGCTTTCACGACGGCTGCCGCGTGGAGGAAGGCGGACACCGGAGTATCTGCCGCCATCGCCTCGGGGAGCCAGAAGTGGAAGGGGAACTGCGCCGACTTCGTGCACGCCGACGTCGCAATCAACACGGCAATGACTGACAGCAACGCGGGGTGATGTGCCCATTCCGGCGAATGAATAATCCCCGACAGGCTGGTCGTTCCCGTCACACCAGCGCTAATACCCAAACTGGTCAGCAGCGTGAGCCCACCAAAGAACGTCAGAATGATCGTGCGCATCGATCTCAGCTCGCCGCCGGGGCCAGACCGCGCGATCAGGAAGAACGACGCCAGTGACACGAGCTCCCACGAGATAAACATCAGGATGACGTCGTCGGCAAGAACAAGGGTGACGACGGCGGCCATGAAAGCTGTCATGAGCAGGTAGAAGCTCATGGATCCATGGCCGCCATGTAAATACCGCGTTGAGTAAATGAACACGGCTGCGCCGATGCCCAACGCGAGCAGGGCGAAGAATGTAGATAAGGCGTCGGCGCGGAGTGAGAAGATCACGTCGGCGCCGTTGGGTAGGAAGTCCTTAATCCATGTGACCTTCCAGGTCCAGGGATTGCCGTCGATAATGTCGGGCAACTTCCGGAGGAGCGGGGTGGCGGACGCGATGAAAATAAGGGCTAGGGGCCACCCTGCGTTGCGGTCAAGTAACCGAACGAACAGGGGAACCAGGATGAGGGCGAGCACCACGAACAAGGGGATCGCTACAAGCTCCACGAAGCATCAACACCTGTGGGTTTAAGTGGACATAAACAGACAATAAACAGTTTCCCAGGGTATCAGTTGCAGGTCAGAATTCCACGCTGCGGGAATTGGCCTTGGAGTGGGGAATATCGGAGTGGGTTGGCCTGTGATGGAGTGGCCGCGATTGCTTAATGAAAATATGGTGGCATAGTCGTGGCGATACAGAGAGAGTGTGAGCTAAAGCTAATTTAGAAAAATACCTTGTTGAAGCGGGTGAGTAGGTGTTAGGGTCAAAATTATTGAAAATGACGATGGCACTATTGAAAACAAACTCGCGTGGTGACTATGGCCGCGGCGGAGAGCGTGACGGTGTCGAGCGCTATGGCCGATGACGGCTGCCATGTCATAGCGCTCACTATTGCTTGAATACCTCTTCTGGTGCCCGAATACTTCTTTGGAGACGATCATGGCTCACAACATGCCCCCCGGACACGACCACGTGGAGGCAAACCATCACGATCATGGGGTTGAGCACGGTCATGAGCACGGGCCGGGCCACAGCCACATTCATAGCCACAGCCACGGGCACTCTCACGGGCACACGCACGATCACGGTGCTTCGTCACGGGGGCGCTTGATTGCCGCCCTCGCGGTCACGGCAACAATCCTGCTCGCAGAGCTTATCGGTGCGTGGATCTCCGGGTCGCTGGCCCTCGCGGCCGATGCCGGCCATATGTTGGTTGACTCGTCGGGCCTGGTTATCGCCCTGATCGCTGTGCATTTGTCGCAGCGGCCACGCAATAACCGCTTCACGTGGGGATGGTCGCGGGCGGAAGTACTTGCCGCCGCATTGCAGGCAGGGATGCTGATCATTATCTGCGGAGTCGTCGCGGTGGAGGGCATATCCCACCTCATTAACCAACCTGATGTTGAACCGTTGCCCATGCTCATCATCGGAACTATTGGCCTGGTGGCCAACGCCGCGTCGATTATCATTTTGGCAGGTGGGCGCGAAAGTTCGCTCAATATGCGCGCCGCATTTCTAGAGGTAGTTAACGACGCTTTGGGCTCGCTGGCTGTCATTCTTGCCGCCATTATCGGACTAGCGACGGGGTGGGTTCGCGCGGACTCGATCGCGTCCCTGTTTATCGTTGCGCTGATGGTTCCGCGCGCGTTCACCCTCCTCCGCACAGCGATCCGAATCCTGATGGAGGCCACCCCCGACGAAATTGACCTCGATGATGTGCGCGAACATATTTGCGGCGTCGATGGGGTGAAGGATTGCCATGACCTCCACATCAACACCATCAGCACGGGTGTGGTGGCGTTAACCGCGCACGTGGCGGTGGATAGTGGTCTCTCCGCGGCCGAGCACCACCGGATTCTTCACACCCTGGAAGATTGCACGGCCCAGCACTTCCCGGTGGCCATCAAGCACACCACATTCCAGTTGGAAGCGAAGGACCACAGCGGGCACGAGCGCTTACACCACGGCGCGGCATAAATAGTCCGCCGTTGAGCAACTAGCTCATCACATTTTTAACGAACGGGATGCTGTCCTCTTTAGACCTGTTCACCGTTCCGCTGTGATCTTTATCGGGATAGAACTTGAACGTGACTGGCTGGCCGCTAGCCTTCATCTTCTCCGCAAGAGTTACAGCTCCGGGCATAAATATGTCGGTGTCCAATCCTCCTTGGCCGATAAAAACAGGTTGGTTATATCCCGATTCAGGTATTCCCATGTAGTCCTTGAGGGCCTGTTTGAATCCTGGGATAGTGTCTAAAGGCTTGGAAAACACCTCTTCAATGCGGATGTTTTCCTTTTTAACGACATCCGTAATTCCTTCAGGGGCAGGATGCGATGGAGTCGACAAGGTGTCGCATATTGGTCCCTCAGCATAGTCCACCCATTTCTTCCCGTAATCGGTGAGATAGGAATTGACGTCCCACTCCGGGTGCGCGGTACGAAGCCCGGAAACAATGTAGAGAAGATAGGTGGTGAGGGTCGGCAGCACGTTTTGTTCACCCAATTTTCCTGGTGGGACCACGCCCGGACGGAACACCACTGGTAGTAAGTCTTCAATGTAAGCAGGAACTCCGGTGGCGACGGCACCGCGGTAGGATAATCCGTCGCTGTTGCCACCGTATTCTTCTGCGTATCGTGCCGTGAACATTGCAGCGCCGCCGCCTTGTGACTGTCCGGCGACGAACCACTTTTTGGCTAACTCCTCGAAGTGTGTTGTGGACGCCTTAATCGCGTCAACAACACTGTGGGCTTCTACTTTTCCGTCCAAATAAGGATGGCTGCCGGGCGTTCCGAGGCCGACGTAGTCGCTCGCAACAATTGCGTAGCCCTGGTCCATCCACGAATTTAGATAATCCCAATCTCTCTCCCATGCGGCTGGACCATTTGTAGAGTAGGCGCACACGTCGTTGAGGCCGACTGTGCCATGTGCCCAAGCCATAACCGGCCATCCGCCTTCAGGCGCCTTGCCTTGGGGAAAGTAAACGGCTGCGGTAGACAGCGCTGGCTGACCTTGGGAATTCACCGTCCAGTACGTGATTCGATACGACGCTCCCGCATGGGGCACAGCAATAGCCGGATTCAGTGGCTCGACTTTCGTGAGTGTGCCAGGCTCGGTCGTGTCACCGGGCGCAGTATCCATCAGGTGCGGATCATTGCTTCCGGGTATGGATTCGGTGGGCTGACTCACGGTGCCTTGGGCATCACCGGCATACGCGATCCCAGTGGGAATAGAGAGTGTCGAGGCGATTCCTAGAGAAGCGCTGAGGCTTAGGCTTGCAAGAACGGAGCGTCGACGTCTCGCCGTGTGCGCGCGAGAGAACCGATCGGGTTGAGAAGTTTGGGGAACAGTGCGGGGCATGGGACCTCCTCCTAGGAATTGAGCTTTTTGAGAACGATAGTCCCAGCACATCAACGTCGATAGGAAACAAAGTAAAAACTTTGCAAAACCTATCTTTCGGTGGTGGCCACTCACTCCCTACCGCTCATGCTCCGCTTTCATCGCCCGTTGCGTCCGTTGCTCAATGGCCGCAGCATTCTTCGCAACGTTTCGTGCTGACCGCAGACCCAAAGCGTCGTAAATAGGACGGCATTTAAATATCACGGCGATGAACATCGCGACCGCACACGCACCTAAAAGTGGCGGGAGGAGCACCACGGCGCCCGTCATCTCGGTGGTCAAAACAAGCCCGGTCACTGGCGCACCCACACTCGCGGCAAATAATGCTGCCATGCCGACGATTGCCATTGCCGACGGATCCGGCGCGACCTGCGGGAACAGCGCATGGCACACGAGCCCAATGATCAGCCCGAGTTCAGCGCCCAACACAAGCATGGGGGCGAACAAACCGCCCGGCGTGAGCGCGACATACGAACCGATCGCCATGATGAAACGCAAGGTCAGCAGGCCGAGGAGAACCATGACGGTGCCGCGACCCATCAGAGCATCCATCGTCAACGAATCTCCGCCACCCACCAGATTCGGGCCGAGATAACCGACGACACCGATGGCCGCCCCGATCATGCCCGCACGGAGTTCCACGGGGAACGTTGACGCGTCGACTACCGCCAGGGTTCGCATGAGCATGCGGTTGTACAGCAGCCCAGCGAACCCGGCGACCAGCCCCACAAGCAGGAAAAATGGCCCATTATCCAGCGTGGGCGGTTGAGGTTCAGGAAGGGGAAACACGTGATCATCTCCAACGATCACATGCGCCATCGAATACGCCGCCCCAGAAGCTGATAGAACCGCAACTGTCATCCTGGCCTCGAAGCGCTTAACCAATTCCTCAAGCACAAACACGGCACCGGCCAGGGGTGCGGAAAAGGCGGTCGTGAGTCCGGCGGCCGCTCCTGCGGCGATCAGTAAGCGCAGGTCGGCGCGGTTGTTGCGATAGGTCCGGCCCAGGATTGTCGCCACCGACGCACCAAGGTGCACTGACGGGCCTTCGCGCCCTAGCGCCAAACCGCCACCGATGGACATCAGCCCGCCGACGAACTTGATGGGCAGCAAGCGCATGTGAGTGGGGTTGGCGTTGCCCTTCACGATGGCCTCGACGCGGGGAATGCCGGATCCCTCCGCCACCGGCTCCAGATGGCGAACCATCGCCGCCCCCACCATGGCCAATACTGCCGGAGCAACAATGGCGACGAGCACGCCGACGACCCCATGCCCCTGTGACCACCCGAACACTGTGGTCCGCCATGCTTCCGCGTGCTCAAGACACACGCGGAAAAGGGACGCAATGATGCCAGTACCTAACCCCACCATGATGGCGGTAATGGTCAGAGGAACCATCGACATTGATGGTCTCCCCTTGGCCTCATTCCACCACTCCAGGCTGTGATAGCCAGTTAGCACTCGGATGAGGCGTTCGCGCCGGGTGAGGGGCTGGCCACTGGCCGTCGGCTTCGCGTCGTTACTCACATCGTCACTGACGTCGCCACTCACAGTGAGGCCGTTAGTGTCGTGCTCGGAGTTAGTCACGGGAGTCCGTCGCTACTTGCCATTGGTTGATATTGCGGTCAACCGCGTAGCGATCAATCTTCCGCAGTTCCTCGTCGGTAAATGACAGGTTGTCTAGTGCGCCGAGGCTGTCGTCGAGTTGCTCAACTGAGCTTGCCCCGATCAGTGCCGACGTCACCTCTGGCCGTCGAAGTGCCCAGGCGATCGCCATTTGCGCCAGTGATTGTCCACGCTCTTCGGCGATGGCATTGAGGGCGCGGATGCCCTCGAGAGTGTCGTCGTTGAGGAATGTGGAGTTCATCTTGTGGTTGCCCAGGCGTGAATCATCCGGGATACCATTGAGATATTTGCTGGTCAGAAGGCCTTGGGCCAGGACAGAGAACGCAATGACTCCCATACCGTTTTCGGCGCACGTTTTTAGCAATGATGTCTTCGCGGCGGGAGATACGGATGGGTCGGTGGGACCGTCGGGGCCCTCGATCCACCGGTTAAACATGGAATAGCTGGGCTGCATGATGGTGAGCGGAGTGCCCAGGTCGCGGGCAATGCTCTGTGCCTGCCGCGTGAGTTCGGGCGAGTACGAGCTGATGCCCACGTAGAGCGCACGCCCCGACCTAGCGATGTGGTCGAGCGCGCTCATTGTCTCTTCCAGTGGCGTGTCGGGGTCCGGGCGGTGGTGGTAGAAGATGTCTACATAGTCCAAGCCCATCCGCTTTAATGAGGCATCCAGGCTTCCTACCAGGTATTTTCTGCTGCCCCCGAAGCCGTATGGGCTGCTATTCATATACCAGCCGGCCTTGGAGCTAATCACCATTTCTTCCCGGTATGGGCGGAAGTCTTGGGCAAAAATGCGGCCGAAATTGGATTCCGCGGATCCGGGTGGTGGCCCATAGTTGTTGGCTAGGTCGAAGTGGGTGATGCCACGATCAAAAGCACGCCGGAGGATTGCGCGTTGCGTCTCCAGGGGGCGATCCCCACCGAAGTTGTGCCACAATCCCAGGGTGATCGCGGGAAGTTTCAGGCCGCTATCCCCGCAGCGGTTGTAAGGCATGGGGGAGTGCGCCTCGGGTTCGTAGCGGTCATCTGCAGCTCGGTACACGTTCGGATAATGTGCGCTACTCATAGTTTCCAGTGTAACGACGCAGGTGCAGAGCGGTTAACGGTGTTGGGGCGTGGTCGTGGTCCTATTCGTTGGGAATGAGCCGCGGTGGAATTCCCATCTCTTCTATTTCCTGGGGCGTGAGTGCTTCTTCTTCTAACACTTTCTTGACGACGAACCGCGCGCGGTCTTCCGGGTCGGGGATTCGTCGGGCCGCGCTGAGGAGGGTGGTTAGGGTGGCGGCGTTGTTCGATGCCTTGGTGTCGTGTTGCTCGTCGGAGGAGGACGCCGGGCCGAAAGCACGCCACGCGACCGCCGTCGCTAATGAAAGAAGTGTGATTCCGCGAGCTTCGTGGGGCTCGATGCGGCGGTCGACCACACGAGGGGACGAACCTCCATGCTCCTGCTCGCGGTGCGAGCGCTGCGCTTCTTTACTCTTGCGCAGCCGGCAGTGGAGTTCTTGCTGGCCAATGCCGACGGTGGAGCCGTCGTCGTTAGTAATGACCGTGGTGTATGGGATATTGCAGAAGCCGTCGGAGGCGATTTCGTGTTTAATTTGCTCGACCATGGCGTCCGTGACCCGGACCGTGGCGTGGGCATTATTGCGGCCGGGGTTGATGTATTGGAATGTACCGGTGCGCGTCCAGGCTTCGTACTCCCGCCCGAGGCGTTGCATAACGAGCATGCCGAACATGGCGTCGGTCATGGAAAACAGCGATCCGCCGAACGCGGCTCCGTGTGCATTGCCGTTGAACCGGTTGACCTTGAGGATGAGGTGTGCCGACGACCAATCGTCGGGAATATCCCGGATTCTCACGCCTGCAGCAAAAAGAGGTGGGTATGCGCTCATAGCGGCGGCGAAGAGGTGCGGTGACCGGAGAACACGTTTGACGAGGAGGGCTGCAGCGCGAACATTCATGTGAGCTAGGTTACTCAAAATTGGCGACGGTGGGGAGGTTTATCGCGTTTGAGTGATGCTTTCTGTTGGCATGTGATCGTGCCGTGACTGTTGATCTGCCCCGAGTGAGGCAGCGTCGGCTCTATTTATGCCTTATTTCCGACGGCAGGCGTGGGGGTGTCACGGTCTCTGTCAGAGACTAGACGTCCGCGCTTTTCACCCCTTTGACCAGCACTTTCTCCGCTCGCGTCGTTTTTGCGACAGTCTCACCTGTTATTTAAGGGGTAAGTTAGGCTGGATATATTGGCTTGCGACGCTCTGTCGCTTTATTTATAAGCCAGCCAATGCTTAATATGAGTCCATGAGCATCGTAGTTACCAACCAGCTGACCATTACGTCAGATCGCGCGGATGAAGTTGTCTCCCGCTTCTCGCAGAACATGCAGTCCCTGGACACGTTCGATGGGTTCGAAGGTTTCGAGCTGTGCAAGCCGACCGAACCTGCCGACGACCGATGGATCGTGATCACTCGGTGGCGCGACCAGGAGGCCTTCCTGGGATGGCGCAATTCCCGCAAGTTCCGTGAAGACCACGGCTGGCGTGAGCGCGAATCCAGCAAGGAGGAAGAAGCGAAGAGGCCACCGCACGGTTCGATGAACTCCGTCGTCCGAAACTATGACGTCATGCTGACCAAGGACGCTGCTGAGTAGTTGACGCGGTAACGCGCGCACACGACAACCCCACCCAGAACCACCAGCGCATACAGCAAAACCTCCGCTGCTTTCTTAACGAAAGTGGCGGAGGTCATTTATTTGTCGGGGTAGCGGGATTTGAACCCACGGCCTCTTCGTCCCGAACGAAGCGCGCTACCAAGCTGCGCCATACCCCGGTGCAACTCGACTAAGGCTAGCGCACGCTCTTTCGTACTGCCAAATCACCGATTCGTCCTGCCACATCACTACGCAGTCGCGCTGCCTACAGTCCCTTCAGCACAATTTCTCGCTCGACAAAGCCGTCTCCCACCGCAATCTCGTCGACAGTGGGTTCGGGGAGGTCGTCGGCTCCCCCACCACCCTTTTCGACGATGCGCAGCAGCTGTGCGGTCGGCGGGCAGAATGTCCGCACCGGCGCAAACTTGGACGTTCCCAGCCCGGGCGAAACGTTGAGAATGGATTCCTTCCACTCGGACACGCCGGACGCATGCTCGCGGTCGATACCGGAGTTCGTCACGATGGGCTTTCCACCCGGCAGACACAACTGCCCACCATGCGTGTGACCAGCGAGGATCAACTGATATCCATCCTTGGCGAAGGCATCCAGCACCCGCGGCTCAGGTGAGTGCGTCAACCCGATGGACAAGTCCGCGTCCTTATTCGGCTCCCCAGCGATCATCGAATAATCATCCAAATCACCGTGCGGATCGTCGACACCAGCAACCGCCAGCCGGAACCCATCGACGGCGAAATCATGCCGCTGATGTGTGCAATCTTCCCATCCGTGCTCCTTGAACACCGCGCGCAGATTCTTCCACGGCATGCTCTGGTCGCTGTGCTTCTGCTTCTTGCCCGTGAGGTAGCGCAGCGGGTTGGGGGCCGTCGGAGCCCAATAATCGTTGGTGCCAAAACAGAACAGACCCGGCGTCGTCAAGAGAGGAGAAAGAGTCTGGACGACGGCCGGCACGGCCTTCGGATCGCCCAGGTTATCCCCGGTATTGACAACGAGGTCCGGCTCCAGCTCGGCGGGCTCACTGACCCACAGCTGCTTGAGCTGCTGGTGGGGCAGCATGTGAAGGTCCGAGATGTGCAGAATGCGGAATTCATTACGACGCCCCCGAAAAGTGCCTTTATCCAGCATGGGGATGGTTGTGACGGCGAGGCGGAACCGGCTGGCACCAAGTAGCGCAGCAGCGGCCCCTGCAGCTCCCGCAGCACCCGCGGTGGCCGCAATTTTCTTGCCAAAGGACCGGGGAAAAATACTCACACGCCCATGGTAAAGGTGGAGGGACGCTTTTCCGATTCGGCTGGTCAGTGTCCGGGCGGGCGCTATCCTCAAGGGCATGGGTATGAAAGCAACGATCCGCGAGGATCTCAAGCAGTCGATGAAGAACCGCGACAAGGAAACGACCAGCACATTGCGTATGTTGTTGGCCGCGATCCAGGAGGAGGAAACGTCGGGGAAGGCGCATGAGGCGTCGGACCAGGACATTCTCCGCGTGATTGCTCGTGAAATTAAGAAGCGGCATGAGTCCGCTGATGTGTACGCGAAGGCGGGTCGCGATGAACTCGCGGACTCTGAGCGCGCCGAGATTGCCGTTCTGGAGCGCTACCAGCCGAAGCAGCTCTCGGATGAGGAACTGAATGCGCTGGTAGACCGGGTGATCAAGCAGCATGAAGCCGACGGCGGCGAGGTCTCCATGAAGGCGATGGGGCAGATCATGAAGGCTGCCACCGCAGAGGCCAAGGGCACTGCCGACGGTAAACGCTTATCGACGGCTGTTCGCGCGCGGCTTCAGGGGTAACGCCTTTGGCCGGTGGCTCCACGAGCCGGCCACTTCTCCACGCGCCGGCCCCGTCGCTACGGGAGGAATCCCTGCAGCTGGGGTGGGACGTAGGTGTGCAGGAAGTCGTTAATCATGCCGGGTATGTCGGGCAGTGCGGGCGCCGGCGCTGGAGCGGGTACTCCGCCTCCTCCGCCGCCGGTACCGCCACCACCGCCGGTGGTGCCTCCGCCGGTGCCTCCCGTCGAACCGGAATTAGTGGGTTGGGGGAGTACTGCGCGTGAGTATCCGATCGCCTCGGGGTTGGTTCCAGCCTGGTAGGAGGGGTTCATGGGGGGAAGTGTGTGCCCGCCGTAGGCGTCGATAAGGGGCTTGGCCGCGGTGAGGTAGATATCAGCGGGCTCCTTGCCACCGAAGAGGTTGCCATCGGGGCATTGACGCAGGGGGCCGGTGCAGAGCGGTGAGCTGGTGCTGCCGTCGTTGAAGATGTACACGGCTCCGGCAAGACCACTGGTGAGCCCCAGGAATGCGGCGGATTGGTTGGTTTCCGTGGTACCGGTCTTTGACGCCAGCGTGCCGTCCCACCCGGTCAGCTCGGCGGCTTCGTGGGCCGTGCCGGTGCTGACGTCGTCGGATAGGCCGTTGGCCAGCGCGTTCGCAACGTCGGTGGGGATGGCTTGTTCGCACTTCGGCGGTGTGACGGGGACGTCTTTGCCGTCGTGGTCGGTCACCTTCAGGACGGGGTTGGGTTCGCACCACGTTCCGCCGTTGGCGATGGTTGCCGCCACATTGCTCAGCTCGAGGGGATCGACGGCGACAGGTCCGAGCACGAATGACCCTTGGTTGGTCTCTTTAATCGTGTCGGCCTGGGATTTCTCGTCCTTGTTGTCGCCGTTATCGGAACTGGGTTTGTCAGCCAAGCTGCGTAGCCCCATCTTGACGGCGGTATCAACAACGGTGCCCACACCCAGTCGCTTTTCAAGCTCGATAAACGGCGTGTTCGGCGATTCGGCAAGCGCCTGCTTGAGCGTCATTTTCGACGGATACGCGCCGACATTTTCCACGCAGTATTTGGCGGCGGGGCACCCCGGAGCGCCACCGTGGCCCATGTCGGAGACCTCGATCCGCGACGGCACGTCCATCACCGTGTCGATCCCCATCCCCTTTTCCAGGCCCGCGGCTGCAGCGAAGACTTTGAAGATGGAACCAGCTCCATTCCCGACGGGGTGCGATGCCAAGGGCAGGACGGACTGGGAATTGCTGGCGTCGAGCCCGTAGTGCCGTGAGGCCCCCATAGCGAGCACTTCGTGGCCGTCGGGTTTGATGAGGTTCATCGCGCCGGCAACCCCGGGGGTAGTGGCGGGGGCGTATTGTTCAAGCGAAGCATTGACGGAATTCAACGCGTTCGGGTCGAGCGTGGTGGTCAGCGTGTAGCCACCCGAAATGAAGTCGTCCCTCGAGATCCCGTGCGAGGCCAGGTACCGCAGCGCGTAATCGCAGAAGAAGCCGGCCTCGTCGGCCCCGATACATCCGTTGGTGGGGGCTTCAGGCTTATCGACGACACCCAACGGCGAGTTCTTCGCCGCGTCGGCGTCGGCGGTGGAGAGCGCCCCCGTGCTGGTCATGGCGTTAATGACCGTGTTGCGGCGCTGCAGCGCGGCGTCGGGGTGGGTGAACGGGTTATAGGCGGACGTGGATTGAACCATCCCCGCCAGCAGCGCGGCCTGCGGCACGGTGAGGTCCTTGGCGTCGACGTGGAAATACGTCTGCGCCGCGGTCTGTACGCCGTACGCACCGTTGCCGAATTCCACGAGGTTGAGATACCGGGTCAGAATCTCGTCCTTGGAGAGGTCTTTATCCAGGTCAGACGCGAGTTTCATTTCGCGGAGTTTCCGCGCGGCGGTGTCTTCGTTGGCGGCAGCGCGTTCGTCGTCGGTCTTGGCTTTGACCAGCATGAGGTAGTTCTTGACGTATTGCTGGTCCAGGGTGGACGCGCCCTGGGCGACCCCGCCGTGAGTGATGTTGGCTACGACCGCTCGAGCGGTTCCGCGCAGGTCAACCCCGTGGTGGTCGTAGAACCGTCGGTCTTCGATGGCGACTATCGCTTTCTTCATCGGCTCTGAGATCTGATCCGACGCGACTTCTTGTCTGCGCTGCGTGTAGAAGGTGGCCAGGGGGTTGCCGTCCCGGTCGGTCATGGTGGAGACCTGCGGGAACTTGGCGCTGGCGATGTCGTGGTAATTGGAGTCCATGGCGTTGTGGCCACGGTTGATCGTGGCTCCGGCTGCCAGGGCGACGGGCAGCGCACTGAGCGCCACTAGCAGGGTGGAGATGAGTATTGCGCCGAAAAGGATCAGGCTAGGTGCCGGAGCATCAGATCGTCGGTTCACGCTTACACCCTACCCAGTGATTGGCCGTGTGAAGTGAGTCTCACCGATTATGGGCATGTGTTCTGGGAAAACACAGATAGACAAAAACTTACTCTTCCGTTAAGTAGTTAACGCGACTACCCCCGAAATGTGATGTAGTCGACAGTTTGTTTGGCGTGTGAATAGACTTACAGTCAGCTAAGCAGGGTGAATATCCACAAAAACACGGTATCTCGATATACCAGGGTGACGCTCACAGCTTCGCGACCATGCAAACGTGACCACGGAGAGGAGTGCACAATGACTGCATCGCTGACCCGACCGGCTGATACATCGTTGGCCACAACCAAGGACGGACGAATCCAGCAGAAGGTGGATTCGCTTACGGATCCGTCGTCGTTCACGGAGCGTGGCCAGTGGATCACTCACGCCAAGTGTCGTGACATTGATCCTGAGGAGTTGTTTGTCAAGGGGTCGAAGCAGCGACAAGCTGCAGCGATTTGCAGACATTGCCCCGTTGTGTTGCAGTGCCGTGCCGACGCCTTGGATAACCGTGTGGAGTTCGGCGTGTGGGGTGGCATGACTGAGCGGCAGCGTCGGGCATTGTTGCGGGAGCACCCCGAAGTGGAAAGCTGGGCTGACTTTTACGCGGGGTATGCCGGTCGGTCGTAACGGGCCATCCCGTCCGCACGGTTGATTGAGCCGGCGATGGGGATTAAGCCCAGCGCAGCTGAATGAGCCCGGTGCAGTTGATTCTTGTTAGGCTAGGTTCATGACAACCTGGGAATATTCAACAGTTCCGCTGTTGACGCACGCGACGAAGCAGATTTTGGACACATGGGGGGCCGACGGTTGGGAGCTGGTGGCAGTCATGCCCGGCCCAACAGGCGAGCAGCACATTGCCTACATGAAGCGCCCGAAGGAAGACTAGTTTTATGACGACCAGTGGACAGTCCACTCAGAGCCCCAGGAAGAATCTTGCCGACTTAGGGATTGAACTCCCAGAGGTGGCAGCGCCGGTGGCTTCTTATGCACCGGCCGTGATCTCGGGGGACACGATTTATGTGTCGGGTCAGCTTCCATTCAAGAACGGAGAACTGCCGGCGACGGGCAAGGTTGGTGCAGGCGTGTCCGCGGAGGACGCGACCAGTTACGCCCGCCAGGCGGCACTCAACGCTTTGGCCGCCATCAATTCCCTCGTCGACATTGATTCGGTGTCGATTGTGAAAGTCACGGGTTTTGTGGCGTCGGCATCCGGATTTGGTGGTCAACCTGGGGTAATAAATGGTGCATCGGATCTTTTCGGCGACGTCTTCGGTACAGCCCATGCGCGGTCTGCTGTGGGGGTTTCGGAGTTGCCCTTGGATGCGCCGGTGGAGGTTGAAGTCATCGCGCGACGAAATACAGGAGTGCAATAACGCTACGACGGAAGCCGGAAGAAAGCGGCTCGTACTCCGGGGTTTGCCGAACGTGTGCTAAGTCATGCTTGGAATTGCCCCCGTTTCGGCATTTTTTCGGTCGTCTCTGGCCCGATGAGATTTTGACAGACCGCGCGAGGACGTACACTGACATGCATGGAGCATCCTGCGTATAGCCAGTTGCGTCCCGTTACCCCCAACGCGGGCGTTGTTTTATGTCCCAATCCCAGCTATGGCTCGCTAGAGGGCACCAATAGTTGGGTTATTAGAGCTGACGGTGATCCGCGGTCGATCGTTGTGGATCCGGGCCCTCAGGATGAAGGCCACCTGAATGTTCTTAACCATCATGCGTCGGAAATCGCGATGATTCTTTTGACTCACCGGCATCCGGATCATGCTGATGGGGCCAACCGGTTATCGCAGATTACGGGGGCGCCTGTCCGGTCCGTCGATAAGCGTTTCTGCAAAATGGGTGATCCGCTCGAGGACGGGGAAGTCATCACCGTCGAGGGTGTCACTCCGGCTGTAAAAGTTGTCGCCACTCCTGGCCACACCGCGGATTCGGTGAGTTTCTTCCTTTATCCGAGTGCCGACGCTGCTCGGGCCGATGATGGTTCGGGCGATACGAAGCCTGAGGCGATTTTGACGGGCGATACGATCGCCGGCAAGCACACGACCATGATCTCCGAGACCGATGGTGATCTGGGGCAATACCTAGAGACATTGGAGATGCTGAAAAAGCGGGGCGCCGGTGTTCCTTTGCTGCCCGCACATGGGCCGGATCACCCGGACCTGGAGCCGTTTGCCAAGAAATATCTTGATCGACGTCACCATCGCCTTGACCAGATCCGTGAGGCTCGGAAGAAGCTGGGGGATGATGCTTCGGTGGACCAGTTGGTCGATGAGATTTACACAGACGTGGACCCGGTATTGCGTGGGGCTGCTGAGCAGTCGACGCGCGTGGCGCTGCGGTATTTAAGCGCTGAAGAGAAGTAGTGCTCAGGAAGTAGCGCTGGGGAGAAGTCGCTTAAAAAAGTCGCGTGCAATAGAAATAAGCAGCCCGGGAGTCTCGGGCTGCTTTGCGTGTTTGGTTGAGTTCTGCGCGTTTGTGGGTTTTACGACAACTAATGTGTCCGCGTGCCGGAAAACTGCGGGGGTATATCCGGGGTGGTGGCCAAACTGCGGGGGAATATGGTCAGAAAATGGCCGAAAATTGACCATATACCCCCGCACTTTTATTCGGGGCGCATATCCCCCGCAGTTTCGGGCTCCAGGTGTAGCCTCCCTGCAGTTTGCGGGCTCGGGCTGCCCTGCGCTGCCCGGCGTCGTGGCTATCGCCCACCGAACTACGGTGCGTCGTACCGTTTTACCGAGCGCGACGTGCCAGGCGTTCACTGTCGCAAATAACGACGGTTTTGCCTTCGAGTCGGATCCATCCGCGGTGGGCAAATTCGGCGAGCGCTTTGTTGACAGTTTCTCGCGATGCACCAACAAGCTGCGCGATTTCCTCTTGAGTGAGGTCGTGGTGAACTCGCCAGTTGCCATTGTCCTGAACGCCGAACCGGTTGGCTAGCTGGAGAAGCGCCTTCGCTACGCGCCCGGGGACGTCGGTAAAAATAAGGTCTGCCAGGGAATTATTGGTGCGACGTAGGCGACGCGCGAGCACACGAAGCAGCTGTTCAGAGATGGCCGGGTGGTCGTTGATCCACTGGTGGAGCTTCTCCGAGTTCATCGTGGCGGCGGACACTTCAGTGACGCAAATAGCCGACGATGTGCGCGGGTTCGGATCGAAGATGGATAGTTCACCGAACATATCCGAGGGGCCCATAATGGTGAGAAGGTTTTCACGACCGTCAGCTGCGTGGCGGGCTAACTTCACTTTGCCCTCAGTGATGATATAGAGGCGGTCGCCGGGCTCCCCCTCGTCGAAAATGGTGGTGCCGCGCGGAAATCGCACCGTCTCAAGATCATGGATGAGGTTCCGGACGGCAACAGGGTCAACACCTTGGAAAATGCCGGCACGGGAGAGGATCTCGGTGACGTCGCTCAACGTAGTCTCCACTTCTCGCAGTAGGGTCGAGTGCCACGGTGCGCGGCTGTCTGTGTTAGATACTAAATACCGCACCCGTCGCTGTATCGCACCTCACATTACTACGTGGCAGGCGAAAAGTGAGAGCTTTGTCCGATTTAGGAATAGGCTTACGCGGGAGTTTTATAGAGAGGAATAATCAATAAAAAGGCGAAAAGTTTGTCAAGAATGCCCATATTCGGGGATGAATTGACAAAACCGCTGCTTGTGCCGTTGGTCACGTTTTCGGAAGCGAACTCCCGTTGATAACGTATGCTACGTTATCGTAGCTTTTTATAGTGGTGAAAAACACACTATTTTTTGTCGACGGAACCAACGAATTGCGGTAGGAACTTTGCGCTTTCTCTAGTGTGCCTCGACACCGGGGTTCGACGCCTTTTTCCTTCCGGCGTTCTTCGCGAAGAGTTCGTAGCGTTCCATGCCAATGGCGAATCCCATCAGAATGAATGGTGCGAGTAGGGCAAATAAACCGGCCATGCGGTCTACCATACCGACGTTATGTCCAGGGCGCCCGCTATGGTGTTGGCATGGCCACTACCGAGACTCCGCTTGCAAAAGTCCGTCGTGCTCGCAGGATCTCCCGCGCGCTACATCGTGCGTATCCGGACGCTAAAGCGGAACTGAACTTTGACAATCCGTATCAGATGGTCGTCGCCACGATTTTGTCTGCTCAGTGCACGGATCGTCGCGTTAACATGGTGACGCCAGCGTTGTTTAAGCGGTTTCCCGGCCCGGAGGATTTAGACAACGCCAGCGTCGAGGAAGTGGAAGGATTTATCCGCTCGACGGGGTTTTATCACAACAAAGCGCGGAATTTGGTTGCTCTGGGGCATGAGCTCGTCACTCGTTTCGACGGTACCGTACCGGACACGATGGCGGAGTTAGTGTCGCTGCCCGGGGTGGGTCGTAAGACGGCAAACACGGTCTTGGGGAATGCGTTTGGCAAGCCGGGAATAACGGTAGATACCCATGTGGGTCGCTTGATGCGTCGGTTCGGTTTAACGGACGCGACGGATCCGAAAAAAGTCGAGCAGGACGTGGCCCAATTAATTGAGAAAAAACGGTGGACGCCGTTTTCCCATGAAGTGATTATTCATGGTCGACGTGTGTGCCACTCCCGGAAGGCAGCGTGTGGTGCGTGCTTCCTAGCGAAGGACTGTCATGGTTTCGGTGTGTGGGGTCCCACAAATCCCGACGAGGCAGAAAAGCTGGTTAAGGGCCCAGAGCGTGACCGCATTCTTGATTTAGCACTAGGGGGCCACTGATGGGGCGACAACAACGCTGGACCATCCTTATTATCGCCGTGCTCACGGGCTTGGTGATCTGCGCGGTTCCTCTCATGCTCCGGTCTACATCCAGTCACAATGACGCGCATTCGGGAGCGGCGATATCCGATAACCCCGCGGGCCAAGGCAGTGCGGGTGAGGGTGACGCTGGCCGGGGCGATGGAACGGATGGATCGGAGGGCGAAAATTCCCCTGCGTCCAACCCCACCACTGGCCGGCCAGCGTGCCCCACTGCGTCCGCTGAGGCCGCGGTGGGCAGTCACGATGGTTCGCAAAAGGATGACGATTCGCCCCTGGGGTCGGTGACACTGCCATGTTTGGGCAACTCAGCAAGCAAGGCTGACTCCCAACCATTAAGCCGCAACCTCGCAGGCAAACCGACCGTTATTAATTTATGGGCCTTCTGGTGCCAGCCATGCAAGAAGGAACTTCCGATTGTTGACAAAGTGGCCCAGTCCCACCCGGAATGGAACGTCGTCGGCGTCCACGCCGATAAAAATGGTGACGCAGGTGTAGGCGTCCTCTCCGACTTACATGTGGACCACCTGTCAAGCTTCCAAGACTCGGGTGGAGACGTCGCACGAGCGTTGCGCTTGCCGTCGGTTATTCCGATCACGGTGGTTCTTAAACCCAATGGGGAGGTCGCCAAGGTGTACCCGCAAACGTTCACGAGCACCGGCGATTTAGAGTCGGCGGTCACCGCGGTGCTCAGTTAGCAGGCTTGTGGCCGGTCGGCTAGCTCGGTATTTCCCACCGAACGCTACCGTCAGGCCGTATCCTGATCTGAGGCGTTGCGAGTTGTAGGAGGCCACAGGTGACAGAAGAGTTCCCCACGTCGTTCTCAGACCCCACCCAGCCGCCGCTGCCTGATGCGGTCCCGCCATGGCTTCGCGCGATCACACAGCGGGCTCGCGACGGTGGTATTCGTCGTCAACTTTCTGATTTATCTCGACGGACACCGCGGCTTGACGACGCCGACGCGACCCGCCCGTCGGCAGTGCTGATGCTTGTGGCTGGCGACCCCACGTACGAGCCCACACCGGGCACACCCTACCCCGAGGATGCCCGGCTGCTCCTGACCCACCGCGCGCCCACGTTGCGGTCGCACTCGGGCCAAATGGCGTTTCCCGGCGGGCGGAAGGACCCCGAGGACGCTACGCCCATCGACACCGCCGTACGGGAAGCCCAGGAGGAAACAGCAGTGCGCCCGGACACAATGTCGGCCCTGGCGGTCCTCCACCCAATACTCATCCCCCGCACGGGAAACGTCGTCTCGCCCGTGTTAGCGTACTGGAACAACCCCACCCACGTTTACCCCGCCAGCCCCGCCGAAGTGGCCGACGTCGTCGCCATACCCTTGGGACATCTGGCGGATCCGTCGATACGAATAACCGTCGGAAGGCAAGGGTGGACCGGGCCCGCCTTTTGGATAGGGGACCTCCTACTTTGGGGTTTTACCGGCGGGTTAGTGGATGGCCTCCTCCGCGAAGCGGGTTGGGAGAAACCATGGAACGCTTCACCTGTGTACGATCTTGCAGAGACGCTTGCTCGGTCGGCGAACAATGAACCGGTGACTCGGTGGCGGAGAAACCCCCAGAAACCATCAACGCCGACAACCCCCAACCACAAGAACTGAGAGACACTGAATGAGCGGATCCACCATTGTGGACATCGTCATTGTGCTCATCGCACTATCGGCGATGCATTCCGGATGGAGACAAGGCGGCGTATCCTCCATCGCCGCGGTCATAGGCGTTCTCATCGGCGGCATGGTCGGCATGTGGGCCGCGCCGTACGCGATGGCCCAAACTGACGACAACAACACCCGATTCCTCTTCGCCCTAGGCATTGCGGTTCTCGCCGTCATTATTGGATACGCCATAGGATCCTCCATTGGCATTGCGCTGCGCAACATGATCCGCACCCGGGCCGTGTACAAGGCCGACGCGGCCGTCGGGGCCGTTGTGCAGGTCTTCACCGCGATCGTCGTCGTGTGGATGATTGCTGTGCCCGTGGTGTCCGTGTCCACGGGGGACTTCTCCAAAGCGCTCCGCAACTCCAAGGTTTTGGGGGCGGTGGACTCCCTGGCACCGCAACAGGTGAACAACTGGGGCAGCCGGGTAGGCATGTTCCTCAACCAGAACGGCATGCCGACGCTGACCGATCCGTTCGGTGAGCTACCGAACAAGGATGTTCCCGCACCGGCGGATTCAGTCTTGTCCACTCAACGCTTGAACGAAATCCGGCCGTCGATTGTTCAAGTCTTATCGACGGCACAGCAGTGCCGAAAAATGCTGGAAGGCAGTGGTTTTGTTATCGCTCCGGACACTGTGGTGACCAACGCCCACGTGGTTGCCGGATCGAATGAGGTCAAACTGCGGACAGTCAACGGTGAGGACGTGGCCACCGTCACGTATTTCAACCCTGATAAAGATATCGCGGTCCTGCACGCCGTGGATTTGGGATTAAACCCCCTGGCGCTAGACAACGTGCCCGCCACCACGGGGTCAGATGCGGCAGTCCTCGGGTACCCCTTGGGCGGGCCGTTCGATGTGGAAAACGCGCGCGTCCGTGACCGTTTGACCATCGACGGGCCCAATATTTATTCCACCGATCGGGTTCAGCGCGAAGCCTATACGCTGCGCGGATTGGTCCGCGAGGGTAACTCTGGTGGGCCCGTTGTCGATGGCGATGGTGAAGTCCTCGGGCTTATCTTCGGCGCCGGGGTGGATGATCAAGACACCGGATACGCGCTGACCAACCATGAGCTTATGGAATCGTTGGGATCGGTGGAAAACGTACAGAACTTGCGGTCCGCGGTGGACACGAAGTCGTGCGTGGCTAAGTAGGTTACGCTTTCTCCACGGCCAGCACAGCATCGCGCACCGCGTGGGGCGCCTCCATGTGGACATAATGCCCCGCGCCGGGAACGACGGTGACGTGGTCGGCGTCGGCAATAGTCTCGCGAGCTGTCTTCGACGCCGTGATCAGAGGATCCTCGGCACCGTGGAGAACGCGCACAGCCGGGGGTGTCGAGCACTCAATTTCATTCCAGCCGGACCAATCGGCCAGAACGGTTTGCGCTGTTCCGCGGGGCATTGTCGCCACCGCGGCCTTCCGGTGGCGCAGGCACGCGTAATAAGCGACGCGCTCGACGCCCATCGCGAAGCGTCGAATCGCAAGATACTCGTCGAAACTGTCGGAGTACCGGAACGCGGAGCCGGCTAGATGGGCGACGATCTGCTCAAGGAACAAGCTGTGGTCGGCTTTCAACCAGCGCTCACCCAGCCGCGGGAAACGAGTGGCCATGCCCAGCGTGATGCGGTCACGGTGCCGGATCGGGTGGCGGGTGACGACGTCGACGTTTTGACGCGGATGCGACGGGTTGAGGGCCACCACACGCTTAATGCGCTGCGGCTCGGTCAGGCCAGCGATCACCGCTGCAGGCACGCTCTCTCCGTGGGCGACCACAGTTGCCGACGTATGACCCAGCGCAAGGACTAGGCCGGCGATGTCTAGCGCCGTTGTGCCCAGGTCGTAGCCGTGAGGGGGTTTGTCAGAGAGCCCATAGCCGCGGAGATCCATGGCGACGGCGTGGTGATCCTCCGCGAGCAAGGGGGGGGCAGATTGCCAGTCGAACCATCCGCCAGCGAAACCGTGAACTAGCAGCACTAATGGGGCGTCGGGGCTTCCGCTGTCTGCGCAGTGAATGCGAACTCCCCGGCTGTGGTACAGGTGATGGGTCCACGGGCCATCGAGTTCAATGGCGGAGGGGTTCGTCGGGCGTTGAGGCACACACCAGGTTTACCAAATCATGAGGTTCGACGGTAGACGGAACCAAAAACCGACAATGCAGCGGGGCATCGTCGGCGGGGTGGTGTCGACGTGGATGGACCCACGTCGGTGCTGAGTGTTTCTAGCGTTTAGCTGTAGAGGCCTTCAGCAGTTTCGACGTTCTTTGAGCTCGCAGTCTTGGAGGAACCCGAGTTGGATGAACCGCTGGGGACCACCTCGGGGAGTTTGCCGAAGGAGTCGATGGTTGCTTCTGGCTTCTTCACCTGCTTGACCTGCTTGAGCCCGATGAGCGCGAAAATGCCCGCGAGCAGGAGCATTCCGGCGAAGACGATGGTGAATGCTGCCCAGCGGTAGAGCCAGATGTCAAGCACCTCTGCCAGGGTGAAGAAGAGGAAGAACGCGCTGAAGAAAGCGATAATGCCGGCCACGGCGAACATTGCTCCACCGATGGCGCCCTTCTTTACCGACTGCGTGAGTTCTGCTTTGGCGAGCTCAATTTCGGTGCGGACGAGGGTGGTGATCTGGCCGGACGCGTCCTTGACCAGGCGATTAATGCTACCTTGGCCTGCTGCGTGAGTATCGGCATCGCGGAGAGGGATACTGCCTACCTCGGGGAAAACCGAGTCTGAGCTATCGGTGTACAAGCCATTTTTGTTCGTGGAGCTCACGGGCATCCTCCTGCGCATTAAAACATGGGGAAATCAAAACTTTCTCACCCAATTGTGCCATGCGCTAGGGAAAATAGCGATTGAGGCCGTATTAAGAAATCCTGAACAGAAAAGTTTGTACATTGTTGGGCTTGTTAAAGGATTTAATAGCTCTAACGGGGGTGGATCGAGGCAATAGTGACTGATGAAACGGGCATTGTTTGATTCGACGTCTGTGGGGACGAATTTCCAGACAGGGGTGGCGATTGTTTTCTTCATGTCCGGGTGGAGGGTAAACGGGGGCATTGTCAGTGGTGAGCGCGATTTTCCGCATCAGGGCGGGGGTATTTAGAAAAGGTGTTGCATTCTGCGCCTTTGATGTGCCAAAATTGTGAGCGCAGGGCCCCCTCCCTTGAAGGGTGAGGAGCGTGGCCCGCCCCGGCCATCCCCCCGAGCCGGGTAAGACGGCCCGCATCGATCCCCCCTGATGCGGGCCGTCGCTCTATATCTGTAGGCCGTGGGCATGGGATTCCCGTAGGCGGCTGTTACGCATTTTTGTGGGTCGCTGCTCCTCGTTGAACCGGTGCTCTGTAGTGTGCGCGCTAAAACTGTGGATAACTTTTTTTATCCACAATGACGGTGGTGTGCAGCCTCTTTTCCAAGACGTTTCGTCACCGTTTTTGCCACGATTGCCCCATGTCCTCGAAAGAACTTGTGTCCTTGGTGGCGGACCCCCACTTGTTATCAGAAGTCGAACAATGTGCGGCTGTTCTGGGCTTTTCGCTTATCGACGGCCTGATGGACGCGTCGTTGGCGTCCCGATGGCGCAGTGCCGACGCAGTGGTGGCGGATTGCGTGGGCCTGGACGAGGTGTCGTCATTAGCGCTCCCTCCCCGGCGTGGTGTGTTTGTGGTGTGCGCGGGCACTCCACCTTGGGAGCGAGGTGTGCAGGTGGGTGCCGAGGACGTCATGGTGTTGCCCGCGCGGTCGGGCGACTTGGTGGAGGCATTGTCGACGCGATGCTCCCGAGGTGCCGGGTCGGGCGGTTGTACAGCGGTGGTCTCGGCCGTCGGTGGCGCAGGTGGAAGCACTGTTGCGGCCGGTCTGGCGTTGTCGTGGGCTCGATCAGGGCGTGGTTCCGTGCTGGTGGACGCTAATTGTGTGTCCGGTGCGGACGACGTCCTCCTCGGCGTAGAAAGTGAGCCGGGCATGAGGTGGGGTGATGTGAGCGTGCGAGGGTGGGAAAACGGTGGGGTCGATGGGCGTGCGGTGGCGGCGAATATCCCCGCGACCCCAGTGGGTGTGGGTGTGTTGTCGGTGGGGCGCGGTGCTCCGGCGGCCGTGGAGTGGAATCAGCGAGGGGCATTGGTGCAGCGTGTGGCCGCTTCGCTCGTTCGTGAGGGCCTATCAGTGGTGGTGGATGTGTCGGGCGCGACGTGGTGGGACGCTGCAGACTTCACTGGCTGCGATTGTGTTTTTGTGGTCGTCCCTGCGACATTGCGTGGTTTAGGCGGGGCAGTGCGCTGGTCGAGGGTGGCGCGCCAGGGCGGTGCGGACCCGGTGGCTGTGGTGAAGCATGAGGTGGTCTCGTCGGTGGGGGTCAAAGACGTTGAATCTGTGACGTCGATGCCGGTGGTGGCTGAGTTCACGTCCGAGAAAAAGATCGCGAAGGAAATCGAGGAGACGGGGCTTCGGCTGTGTGGGCGGTCGAGTTTCGCGCGCATGGTGTCTGGGCTACGTGAGATCGCGGATGGCTACATAAAGAACGGCATGCCATCGTTGCCAGTCGATCAGTGCGCCATAAGTAGTGCTCACAGCCGTGCCGCGAATATGGGGAAGTTGGCAGCATGAGCAGGGTTCGAAGTTTTGTGCAGTCATGTCATTCGGGCGCGGATAATTCGGCTGCTCACACCGACGACGTCCTGGCACACGCAGGGGCGTCGGCACAGACAGGAGCCTCGGCGCAGGCAGGAGCAGTGAGTGACCGAATCCGCATGAGGCTTGCGCAGGGCAATGGCGATACGTCCACGTCGGCAATTGCCTCGGCGGTACGGGCGGAATATCCGGGCATCGGGATGTCGGGCGTCGTGCAAGAGGTTCGTCGGATTCGTGGGGAGATCCACGGTGCCGGGCCGGTGGAGCCGCTGCTGGATCTGCCGGATGTGACAGACGTACTGGTCAACGGGGCCTCGGAGGTGTGGGTTGATGGCCCAGCCGGTTTGTGTCGTGTGGATTCCCCCTTCCTCGACGACGACCACGTGCGGGCGACAGCCGTTCGTTTAGCAGCCGCGTGTGGGCGCCGCCTGGATGACGCGTCGCCATATGCGGATGGTTTTTATCGACGCGACGCTGCCGGCGGGAGCGTTCGCGTTCATGCCGTCTTACCGCCTGTCGTTGAACATCCGTGTTTGTCGCTGCGCGTGTTGGGGACGGCCTCAACCAGCCTGGATGATCTTGTGCGCAGTGGCAGCGTGCCGCCCGATATGGCCGACGAGTTGCGCTCGTTGGTGCGCAGCCGTCAGGCGTTTGTGGTCTCTGGCGGGACGGGCGCAGGCAAGACGACGCTGCTGTCCGCCCTGCTTGCGGAAGTCTCGCCGGACGAGCGGATCGTGTGCGTGGAGGACACCCGTGAGCTGCATCCCCTGCATCCGCATGTTGTCGCGTTGACGACGACATCGCCCAATGTGGAAGGGCAGGGGGAGATCACGTTGCGCGACGTGGTCAAGCAGACGTTGCGGATGAGGCCGGATCGGATCGTGGTGGGTGAGATCCGCGGCGCCGAGATTCAGGAACTTTTCGCGGCTTTAAACACTGGCCACGACGGGGGTTGCGGAACGATTCATGCGAACGGGCCGGAGGAAATTCCGGCGCGCTGCGAGGCCCTGGGGGCGATGGCGGGGATGTCTCCGGAGTCGGTAAGAACACAATTCCGCGCCGCGATTCGGGTTGTTGTCCACGTTGAGCGGGCCCCGTCGCGTCGTCTCGCGAGCGTGGGAGTGGTGCCGCCAGTAGGGATGAATTCCTCCCCAACCGACGGGAAGGAGAACGACAAACAACCGCTGTATCCAGGTGTTTCATCGTCTGGAGTGGTGATGGTGTGGACTGCGGATGGTGGCCGCACCGATGCATGGCCATGGTGGGAGCGCGTCGTGCGAGGTGGTGCGCGATGATCCCGTTGGGTGTGCCGCTGTCGTGTGTGATCGCGGTGGTGGAGGGCCAGCGAGCCCGCAGTGATAAGCGAGGTCGTACCAACCAGCGTCGGACGGTTGCTCACTGGGCGCAGGCCAGCAGCATGATCGCGAGTGAGCTCCTGGCCGGTGCAAGGCCCTTGGTAGCGGTTCGTCACGTTGCCGACGAAATGGACGGCGTGGATGGCATGGAAGGCCAGGTCGCGTGCGAGCTTCGCGCGATGGTGAACCATTGTGCCTGGTTGGGCGCTCCGTGCGCTCCGTTGAGCACGTGGTCCTGCGAGCCGGATCAGGTCGGGCGGCAGGCGATCGCCCGGGCATGGTTGGTATCTCACCGCACTGGGGTGCCTTTAGCGGAGGTCATGCAGGCCACGGCGGCAGATCTCCAGGCGAAGCTCCATCACCAGGAGCGGGCCGAAGCATCGTTGGCGGGCCCTCGAGCATCGACCCGCGTGCTGATGTTTCTACCGCTCGTCGGAGTGACAATGGGCCAGTCGATGGGTGCGGGTTCCATTCAGTTTTTATTGACGACGCAGCTCGGCGGCCTGTTGCTCCTGGTGGGGGTTGTTTTGGAGGTCGTGGGGCTGGAGTGGTCCCGCGCGCTCATGGCGAAGGCGGTGGCGGTGTGACGGCGGCGAAGAAGAACGTCGGGAGTGCGGGCCCTGCGGGGGCCATGTTAAATGCGGCCGCCGATTTGGACCTGGTGAAAGCGTGTTTGTCGTGTGGTCTTCCGGTAGGCGCAGCGGTGGGGGCGGTGGCCGATGGCGGGTCCCAATTTGTTGACGTCTGGAAGGGCACGGCAAACCGGTTAACGATGGGGGTGGATTCCGACCTCACCTGGGCATTGTGTGCTGAGAATGAGGTGCTCGGTGATTTTGCTCGGCGTGTGCGTCGAAGTGCCCGGTCGGGTACTCGGTTAGCGGCCGATATCGGTGCGTTGTCGATGCAGATGCGGCATCGGGCGACGGATCAGGCGGTAGCGGAGGCGGAGAAAGCCAGCGTGTATGTGGCGCTGCCGTTGAGCTTCTGTTTCCTTCCGGCCTTTATAGCGGTGGGGCTAGTTCCTATTGCTATCGGACTGTTATCGGGGTTGTCATGACGACGGGGAGCTTCATAATTCAGGTGGCGATAGGTGGCCGTAGTCCACCGCAGTATTTCATCTGCTGGTTCTCCTCTGTTTTATTTCTTGAGGTTATTTCTCAATCAAGGTTTATTTCTCCATATTCATTGACCTGGCGTTTTAGGCCTCACTGTTGTGGTGTGGCCTGTCATCCGCCATCTTTTCGAAAGGACTCATCATGACTTGTGCAGTACCTACCCACGCAGTACCTACTAATCCGATTGCTGAGCAGCACACATCAACGGACACTGACGCTCAGCTCTCCTCACGATCCGTCGATACTTCTCCCGCGGATGACATTTCTATCTCGGATAACAAGAACACATCCGAGCCCTCGCCCATGAGGTGGTGGGACCGGGCCCGCGCGGCGCTGTTTAACGAGCGTGGCATGGCCACCTTGGAATACGCCTTGGTGTGCGTGGCTGCTGCCGCATTTGCCGGGCTGCTCTACGTCATCGTCTCAGGCGGCGAGGTAGAAAATGCCCTCAAAGGAATCATCGAAGATGCTCTGAACAGCAAAAAGAAGTGAACCGGGCATCGTTAAGTTCACGGCTTGCCGACGACACTATGTCGGTCTCCTCCGGCCCATGCATCGTGGAGAACAACGACACTGATTCTGACGCTCCTCCACCCAACGCCACGGCGTCGTGGTGGGCGAGGGGAAGCGTCACTATCGAAGCCGCGTTCGCGATCTCCATGGTGCTCGTCGTCGTGGGAATGGTCATCGTGGGGGTCATGGCCGTGACGAATCAGGTAGCTGCAACGGAAGCGTCGGCAAATGCGGCACGTGCCATCGCACGAGGAGAAAACCGTTCTGAAGTCGAATAACACATGACTAGCGTGGTGAAAAACTCGACCATGACGGTGACGACGACACCAGGTGCGGGAGGCCAGCCTGGCTTCGTGAAAGTAACGGTGACAGTGAAGAACCCGCTGAAAGATGCGGAGTCGACGTCGGTAGCCGTGAACGAAGAGAACATCGGAAGCTCCGGTGACGCCGGCTAATCCGGTTAAGCGCAACTGATCGCGGTCAGTGGGCGTACTAGATGCGTGAGTGCGAATAACTAGGGCCTTAACGACAGGCACAACATGGAGGGGGAAGGCAACGTGGGTACGAGTGAATTCTGGTGTCGGGGGTCGATGACCATCGTGGGAGCGGTGGTGTGCACACTAATCATCGGTGTTTTCGGGACGCTGGTCGCTGTTGGGGCCAAAGTAGTCGATTCCAGAAAAGCTGATAGGGCAGCGGATTTATCCGCACTCGCGGCGGCTTATGTATTACAAGAAACTATTGCTGACGGTTACCACGCCATCGCCACCGCAGCACCGATAAACCCCGATCCGGAAGACGTGGCATCGAATCCCGGCCCGGAAAACGTGGCACCCGAATTCTCAACAGCGAGTACAACGTCAACGCCGTCCGCGGTGGCCCCATTGCCAGAGTCCTCTGGGGCCTGTGCATTGGCCAAGCAGGTCGCCGCAGAAAATGACGCCTCGCTGCGCTCATGCACGCTTGAGGGCGAAGGCGTCATCGTGTCTGTCGAGGTATCGGGAGCGCACTCACCATTCACGGCCACCGCGAGTGCCCGCGCCGGGCCAGCATAAGCAGGATGCCCGCAGAAGCAGGGGCGTGGTAAGGCGCATACTCACCGGCTGGCGTTCGCACGCCCATGGCGACGGGTTCTCGCTAGCACCCTCACTCACCCCAGCGACTCCAATCCTCGGAGCACCCGCACAGCGCCGGTCTTATCCAGAGGCTCGTTTCCATTCCCACATTTGGGCGACTGAACGCAGGAAGGACACCCATTTTCACACTCACAATGGGCGACAGCCTCCGCTGTTGCTGTAATCCACTCGTGGAAGCGTCGGTACCCGCACTCGGCGAAACCCGCCCCGCCCGGGTAGCCGTCGTACACGAACACCGTCGGCAAGCCTGTGTCTTGGTGCAGCGCAGTGGACACGCCACCGATGTCCCACCGGTCGCACGTCGCGATCAAAGGCAACATTCCGATGGCAGCGTGTTCGGCGGCATGCAATGACCCCGGCCAGTCCCGTTCCTCCACACCCCACCGCCGAAGTGTGGATGGCTCCACCGTGTACGCGACGGCCGTCGTCGTCAATGTTTGTTCAGGCAGATCAAGGGATACGACATCGAGGACCTCACCACTGGGCATCCGCCGCATGTAGTCAACAACCTGGTGAGTGACCTCAACCTCGACAAAAGCCAACCACACGCCATCACCCAACTCGTGGGAAGAAAGAGTAGAAAGAACGCGAATGTTGGTGTTCTCTCGAGCCCAGGTCGTCCACGCGGGAGCCTCGCGGTGAACCAGAGCCAGACCATCGTCCACACTGAGATCATCGACGACATAACTATCGCCCTGGTGCAAATACACAGCGCCGGTGTGCGTCTGGCTCATGGCTCGGCCCTGGTCGATCACGCCCACCAGCCGACCGGTATCGCCCTCCACAATGGCGACGTCACCCCCATCGTCGCCGCGGATACTCACCACCGAATGCGCGTTCACCGGCGAAATATCGGGAGGGAGGAGAGCGCCCAAACCGGCTGTCTCAGCCCCACGGGTCTCAGCGTCATCCGGCGAGCTCAACGCCTCAATCGGTCTCTCCACCGCAAACCAGCCACGCCGCCGCCGGCGCAACAGGCCAGCGTCGCACAAATACTCGGCGCTCGACCAGGCACCCCACTGATCAATCTCCTCATCGGTCAGCGGACGTTCCACCGCCGCGCAATACAAATGAGGCACCATCACATACGGATTGTGCGGGTTAAACACCGTTTGCTCCACCGGAGACCCCAACAACACCTCAGGATGATGAACAAGATACGTATCCATCGGCTCATCGCGGGCAATCAGCGTGACCAGCGACCCCTGCCCGCGCCGCCCAGCACGCCCCGCCTGCTGCCAAAACGACGCGATCGTCCCCGGATAACCGCAGGCTACGACACAATCTAAGCCACCAATGTCCACCCCGAGCTCCAAGGCATTGGTGGTCGCCACCCCCAGCAGCTTTCCATTGTCCAAATCGTGTTCCAGCTTCCTGCGGTCCTCCGCGAGGTAGCCAGCACGATAAGCAGCTATCCTCGCACCATCCTCGGGGCGTCCCAACCGCCCCAGTGCCTCCGACGCCCGGGCAGCGACCGTCTCAGCCGACCGACGCGACCGCACAAATGTCAAGGTCCGCGCACCCTGCGCAACCAGGTTCGCCATCACATCCGCAGCCTCCTGAGTCGCGGGTTTGCGGACGGGCGCTCCATGTTCGCCCTCTATGTCGGGAAGGAAACTCGGCTCCCACAACACCACCGTCCGCTCGCCGGCGGGAGAAGCGTCGTCAGTGACCTCCACGAAACCATCAGCATTATGACCACACAGCCGAGACGCATGAACCGCCGGTCGCGACGCCGTCGCACTAGCCATCACAAACACTGGAGAAGCGCCATACGCCCTGGCCAGGCGGTCAAGACGTCGCAAAACAAGAGAAACATGGGCGCCAAACATCCCGCGATACGCATGACACTCATCCACTACGATGTACCGTAGGTTGCGCAACAATCGCCCCCACCGCGCATGCGCACCCAGCACCGACAGCTGCACCATATCCGGGTTGGTGAAAACCCACTTCACACTATCTCGAATCGCGCGCCGGGCCTCGGGCGGGGTATCGCCGTCATACCCACCGACACTGACACCGCGGAGGGAACCAACCTCGCGCGTCATCCCCGCCACATGAGCCAGCTGATCATTCGCAAGCGCCTTCGTCGGGGTCAAATATAGGGCGGTCGCGTTCTTTTCCTCAGCAAGAGTGGTCAGAATCGGCATCTGGTAGCCCAGAGACTTTCCCGACGAGGTTCCCGTGGCTATCACCGTGTCATGGCCCTCCCACAAAGCATTGGCGACGCGCACCTGGTGGGCCCACGGCTGCGCAATGCCCTGGTCAACGAGGTGGTCGCGGAAATCCCGGGGCAGCCACGACGGCCAAACCCCATGCCGGCCCTTACGTGCCGGAAGCGTCTCGGTGTGTAGGATCTCGAAGCGAGGAAACGTTGTGCGGATACTCTCCAGGAGCTCCTCGCCGAAACTTTTAGGGTGTGTTACCACTGCTGTGCGCTACGCCTCGTGCTGCTTGATGAAGCTAATGGCCGGAATCAGGTTGTGGGGGAAGTAGTAGTTGTAACTATGGACCGATCCACCCTCGCTGCGGCTGGGTTCCTGGGCAATAACGTTGGCGATCGTCGGGGGATCGAGCTTAGAAATGATCGCGGGGATATCTATCTGTCCTCTAAGCAGGGCGACGTCCGCCGCTTGGTCACCCAGAACGTGGTGGAGTAATTCAGGCGCCGATGCTGACGTATCGCACGCAAAGTCCTTGGCATCACAGATTTCCATGACTTTGCTTGATTGGTCGCCATAATCTAGTGGCTTGAAAAGAGGTTTGTCGTTTAGCGGAGCGGTTCCAATGTTAGTAACCCCATGAGTTTGCCGAACGGGGTTACCTTGCATGACTGAGGACCCAAGCTGTTCTTTGCTAATGGGGCCATTCCCCTGCGCAATGGAATTGACGAGGTGAGCAGCAACATCGGCCCCCTCAGAATATCCGTAGAAATGGAAGCGCGTGTGCGGGCATTGGGAGTCAATTTTTTTAATAAGCTTCTTCGCCTGCGATATTCCGCTATCTCGCGTTTCCCGGTAGGTCTCCAGATTGGTGGTTAAGACGGAATCGTAGGGCAGCGTATACACCTTGTTATTCGCATGTGATAGCCCGAAATACTGCGGAATATCCGTGTAATGAGGAAGCTCTGCCGGATACAGGCTGGAGTTTGAACCCATGGGCGCCATGTAGATAGTTGCGTTCGCGGGACATGAATTCGACAGCGAGGTCGGGAGGGTGGGCTGAGCAGCTGCGGTGGCTGAGGATGCAGAAATGACTGCAAGACCCGTAATGGCTACTGATGTGACCGAGACTGCAATCCGCCTGAGCGAGGGGAGCAAGGGACTACCTTTCATTAGCACGACAATCGTCGTTGAACTGCGGCACGATGATGTGGACTACACCGATGCGCGCATGACATCGACGCACGCTGCACCGATGTTCGAGCTACATCTTAGTGCTACGAAGCGACCACTTTGTTTCATGGGGCCGTGGCGTAGCAGCCCCGCTAGGGAAACCGTGCGGCCTCAAGCCTTTCGACCACTAGTCCTTGAAATACTCGGATACGATGTCCGCAGCGTCGGCCGCGTTCCCGCCCAGGACACCGTGGCTGTAACCCTTGAAGGTGTGCAAAGTGCCGCCCATGGCGTCACGCATCTCGGGAGCGCCGTGAGGTGTCACCGCCGTGTCCTTGTCGTAGCCCAGGTTGAGCGGTTTGACGGCCAATTTATCCCCATTGACCTTCATGATCGGTTTGTTATGGGGCCACCCGTCGCATTCCTGCCCGCTGGCGATCATTTGGTCCACGGCGACGAATTGATCCCCACCGGTGTACTGGTTAATCAGCGAAGGAATATATTCACTCCGAGCCGGAGGGTTGGCATTTTCATTGCACATGATGGTTTGGTTCACCAACCCCATTTGGATTTGCTGCATAAAGATGTTCTTTAGCATCTCATCCTCGGCATCGCTTTCTTCTGAATCAGAGTCATCCGCTTCCTCTGCCTTCTTCTTGGCCATTTCCTCTAACTTGGCCAGTTCAGGTGTTCGCTCCTTTTCCTTCTCCACCAAGATTTCATCGAGCGGCTTGATGGGGTCTGAGGAAGCGCTTTCTGCAATTGCAGCCGCGGTATCTGGCCACGATTGCTGCGAATACAGAGCTTCACCCAGCGGAGAAAGTGCTTGCTGAGCGCCGAATCGCTTCAAAAGGTCAAACGACTCGGTGAATGTGTGCGATCTCCAGTAGACATAGTCGACGGCACTCAACAGCTTGACGGCACTGTCGGCGTAGTCGTCGGGCACGGCGCTCACGTCGTCGCGGTGGGCTGGCGGCGGCGTCAGCGGAGGAGTCACGTTGTATGTCGCTTTAATCACCCGAGTGAAAGATTTGTACACCTCGCGAGGCGTCTTTCCTAAGTGATATTTATCGTCATTCTGAGCAATCCAATCGAAGAAAGCATTCATCGCTTCTTTTCGGATTTTGATGCGGCTCCCACCGAGCCCGAACCATGCGTCATTAGGCGACATGCTGGAATCGAGCACCATTTTGTTGGTGTGCTCGGGGAACAATGTGGCGAAGGTCGCCATGAGAAGGCCCCCGTATGACACCCCGTAAAGATTGAGCTTGTCCTCGCCCAGGGCTTTCCGCGCTTCCTCCAGGTCGCGCGCCGTGTTTTCCGTGGTGATGGTATCGACATACCCGGGCTGCGTACGCTGGCACGCCCGGTACAGGTTGCCCCCACCGGGAACGAGCGATTCCAGTAAGCCTTCGTCACATTCGAGTGGGGTGCCAAAGGTCAGCCCTCGTGGTTCGACGGCAACCAGGTCATAGTGCTCAAGCACGTCGGTAGGCATCTGAATATGCCCGGCACTCTTGTTTTGCGGCGCCTTGTCAGTGAACATCGCGAGCGCGTCGAGCCCCGGTCCACCAATGTTTCCCGCGATAGTGCCCTTTTTGGTTCCCTTCGCCGGGATTTTGCTCATCGTGAGCTCGATCTTTCCGACGTCGGGGTGGGCGTAGTCCTTGGGGACGGTGATGGTGGCGCATTGTGCTCGCTCGACTGTCATGCTGCCGGGCGGGCACGGCCCCCACTTCAGCTTTTGAGCTTCGTGATTGTCCTCGGGCTTCGCCGTATCCGACGTTCCATCCGACGACGGCGCATCCGACGGCATAGCCGGCTCGGTTGCGGAATCCTGCGGTGTGGGATGCGGGTACGGGCCAGCGTGCGCGAGGCCGGGCGCGGAAAGAGTGAGCGTCGCAGCCATCACGGTGGCGGCGATTGTTTTGGATGGGACGGTGCCGGGAAAACCAGGAAAACCAGGTTTCCGGTGCGTGGACCGTCGCTGGTTAAAGCGTGCGTACGGGCTGCGGTGCGTTGTCATAGGGGAGCTTTCGGATAAGGGGGGGGGAGGAGCGGACGGGGAGAGCGCCAGAGCCATTTACTCAGTATGGCTACATTAAGCTCCTTTGAGCATAGTAAAAATAATGGTCAATGGGGAGGGTCTGCGGGTAGATCCGTCCCCAATGAACACAACACCCACCCCGTGACCTGCCTATTTCGTCGGCAATGAGGACCACCGGGATCCACACGTGGCTGCATTGAAATAGATCGAGTACGCTTGGTCTTCGACGATAATCGTTGAGTTTGGTTGTCGTTTTGCTGCACGATAGAAATTGGGTACAAGGTATGGCACAGGGAACTGTGAAGTGGTTCAACGCGGAGAAGGGCTTCGGCTTCATCGCTCCGGAAGACGGCTCGCAGGACGTCTTCGTCCACTACACGGAGATCCAGGGAAGCGGCTTCCGCACCTTGGAGGAGAATCAGAAGGTCGAGTTCGAGATTGGTGAAGGTGCTAAGGGCCCTCAGGCTCAGCAGGTTCGCGCTCTCTAAGAACTCACTAGTAAGTCCTCATCGGATCACTGCCATGACTGATGGCGTGCGATGTCGACTATAAAAATCAGCCCTTCCACTGGTTGTCATCGGTGGAAGGGCTTTTTTACCCCCTTTACGTGGTTTGCATATGTAATTTTGCGTTTGTCTATAGTGCATGGTCTAAGGTGGCACGGAAACGCCCAGTTGCGATCGTGGTCAGCTCATGGTGAGTTATGTGGCCTAGCTTTGGTTCGGAGCATTGTGATGGGCTTGTGTGAAGGGAAGGCGAGAACCCAACGTGGCAGCATCTGGTAGCGCCGAAGGAGACGGTGTGAAACGGCTGGTCATTGTGGAGTCGGCGACGAAGGCTCGGAAGATACAGCCGTACCTCGGTTCGGATTACATCGTGGAGGCCTCCGTGGGCCATATCCGCGACCTGCCGAGGGGTGCAGCCGATGTGCCCGCGAAGTATAAGAAGAAACCGTGGGCTCGGTTGGGTGTCGACGTCGAGAACGACTTCGCTCCCCTTTATGTGGTTAACCAGGACAAAAAGAAGAAGGTTGCCGACCTCAAGGCCAAGCTGAAGCAGGTTGATGAGCTGTACCTGGCCACAGACCCCGACCGCGAGGGCGAAGCCATTGCCTGGCACCTTCTGCAGGTGCTGAAGCCCAAGGTGCCGGTCCGCCGCATGGTGTTCCACGAGATCACGAAGCCGGCGATCCTGGAAGCGGCCAAACATACCCGTGAGCTGGATCAGAACCTGGTCAATGCTCAGGAAACCCGCCGTGTGTTGGACCGGTTGTATGGGTACGAGATCTCGCCGGTGTTGTGGAAGAAGGTCATGCCGCGCCTGTCCGCCGGCCGCGTGCAGTCGGTGGCTACGCGCGTCATTGTGGAGCGTGAGCGGGATCGTATCGCTTTTACCTCCGCCGATTATTGGGATTTGACGGGGACGTTTGCTCTTCGTTCGGGTGCCGACGCTGGTACGCCGGGTTCCTCCACCGCGGGCACCGACACCGCGTCCGGCGAACCGCGCTCCTTCCCCGCTCGGTTGGCTGAAATCGATGGTCAGCGCGTCGCCCAGGGCCGGGACTTTAACGACGACGGCCAGCTGACGTCGAAGGCCGTCGCTCTCGACGAAAAAGCCGCCAAGGATCTGGCCGGCCAGCTGTCGGGCGCGGCGATGTCGGTGCGATCCGTCGAGGAGAAACCGTACACGCGCCGCCCGTATCCTCCGTTTATGACGTCGACGCTCCAGCAGGAGGCCGGCCGCAAGCTGCATTACACCTCTGAGCGGACGATGCGCATCGCGCAGCGCTTGTATGAGAACGGCCACATTACGTATATGCGTACGGACTCGACGACATTGTCGGAGTCCGGCATTAATGCTGCTCGCGCGCAGGCCAGAGAGCTGTACGGTGCGAAGTACGTCGCGAGTGCCCCGCGTCAGTATTCCCGCAAAGTGAAGAACTCGCAGGAGGCTCACGAGGCTATTCGCCCTGCTGGTGAGTCTTTCGCCACTCCGGGCCAGTTGGGCGGTCAGCTGGACGCGGAGGAATTCAAGCTCTACGAGCTGATTTGGCAGCGGACGGTCGCGTCGCAAATGGCCGACGCGAAAGGCACGTCGATGAAGGTGTTCGTCGCGGGCGAGTCCACGGACGGCCGCGATTGCGTCTTCACGGCGACGGGCCGCACCATCACTTTCCCCGGTTTCTTGAAGGCCTACGTGGAGGTATCTCGCACTGCCGACGGCCGCAATGTTGCCGACGACGCGGAGAAGCGGTTGCCTGTCTTGTCTGAGGGCCAGGGTCTGACCGCCACCGACGTTGAGGCCGATGGCCACTCGACCACTCCGCCGGCTCGTTACACTGAGGCGAGCTTGGTGAAGAAGATGGAGGACCTGGGGATCGGCCGCCCGTCGACGTATGCGTCGATTATTAAGACGATCCAGGATCGCGGCTACGTGTATTCGCGTGGTAACGCGCTGGTGCCGTCGTGGGTGGCGTTCGCCGTCGTCGGGCTCCTGGAGCAGAATTTTGGCTCGCTGATTGATTACGATTTCACGTCGTCAATGGAGGATGTGTTGGACTCTATCGCGAATGGTTCTGAGGATCGTTCGCACTGGTTAGAGGGCTTCTATTATGGCGACGACGGTGCGTCGAGCGCGAAGGCAGAGACGATTGCCCGCCTGGGTGGTTTGAAGCACCTTGTCGGCGGCAACCTGGAGACCATTGATGCCCGCGCGGTGAACTCGCTTCATATGTTTGATGACGAGGATGGCAATCCCATTGTTGTGCGCGTAGGCCGTTATGGGCCGTACTTGGAGCGCACGCGCGCGGGTAGTGATGAGCCCCAGCGGGCTAATCTGCCTGACACAGTGACCCCGGATGAGCTGGACCTTGCGTTGGCAGAAAAGCTTTTAGCGACGCCACCGACGGGGCGTGAGCTCGGGGAGAACCCCGATAATGGCCGGATGGTTGTGGCGAAAGAGGGCCGGTATGGTCCGTACGTCACGGAACTTGTTCGCGATGATGAGCGGGAGAAGGCCGAGGCGAAAGCCTTGGAGACCGTGGACGCCGAGTGGGATGCCGACGACGAGGCCCGCAAGGCGGAGGGCAAGAAGCCGCTGAACCGTGAGACGAAAACGGCGGCGAAGAAGCGCGAGAAGCGCGTCAACGAACTGGTCACGGAGATGCTGAAGCCGAAGACGGCGTCGTTGTTTAGTGGCATGGAGCCCTCCACGGTGACGCTGGATGAGGCTTTGAAACTGATGAGTTTGCCCCGCGAAGTCGGTGTGGATCCGTCGGACGGTGAGGTTATTACTGCTCAGAATGGGCGGTACGGTCCGTACTTGAAGAAGGGGACAGATTCGCGTTCCTTGGCTGATGAGGAGCAGATTTTCACTGTTACTCTCGACGAGGCGCGCCGTATTTATGCCGAGCCGAAGCGCCGTGGGCGTGCCGCGGCGAAACCTCCGCTGAAGCAGCTGGGCGATAATGACGTGTCGGGCAAGCCGATGACCGTCAAGGAGGGCCGTTTTGGCCCGTATGTGACGGATGGCGAGACCAACGCAAGCTTGCGCCGTGGGGATACGCCCGAGGCCATGACGGACGCCCGGGCATGCGAGTTGTTGTCGGAGCGACGTGCCAAGGAAGCCGCTAATGGTGGCGCGAAGAAGAAGTCTTCGAAGAAAGGCACGAGGAAGTCGACGAAGAAGTCGGGCCGGAAGTCCACCTCTAAGGCGTCCAAGAAAACGTCGAAGAAGTCGACCGCGAAGAAATCAACGACCAAGAAAACGGTGAAGTCGTAGATCCGCAACCGCTAAGGTGAACACCCCGTGTCGTCGGCCAGGGAAGGGAACTCCATGACGCACCGCATGAAGAAGCTCATCTTCGTGATATTTTATCTCGTCCTCGCGTGCGTGACGTTGGCGGGCACCGATAGCTGGACGTCCGGCACAGCATGGTTGGTGTATGTTAGCTTCGCGTTTTTCGTAGCCTACCTCGTACTGGGGTTCTGGGGCTCCCGGTGGGGCGCCGACCCAGACTTCAAACCTGATCTCACCGCCGACGATATTGCGTATATCACCAAGGTGCGGGAGAAGAAAGACCATGTCGCAGCGGTGAAAGCTCTGCGGGAGCGTTACCCGCGGCTGACGCTAACCAACGCTAACGACATGGTGAAATCTCTATGACGTGCACTGCACGGCACGCCCGGAGAGCGCATGGTCGACAAGCTCGTGGCTCGGAGCATTGTCCCGCATGTCGTCGTGGCTGTAGTAGAGGCCGACGCGGCACACGTCTTGGATCATGACGTTCTGCACGGTCGCCCCGGGCCCGGCGGTGAGGTAGCCGGCCCGCGGTGGCGTTGACGCAATGTCGGTTTCGGTGGCAATAACTGTGTAATCGACCCCGGGCTCGGTATCCGGAATGCTGTTCAGGTGCGCAACGACGTCAGAGTCGGTCACTTGCTGCATGGGGGCGGTACCCAGAATGTTGTTGCCTGCGGTGCTCAGTAGTGGGTCGCGGTTCGGCTGGAGAGCGGAAACACCAAGTTCCGTCGTTCCGTGGTTGGTGCCGGATAGGGTAACGACGTGCGAGACCTCCTCGGCCCCGTATTCGTTGAGCATCATGCGGGTGATGGCCCCGCCTTGTGAGTGGGCGACAACATCGACTTTCCCGGCGGCCGCTCCGGCGTCGGTATTGGTGGCGACGTTGTGCACGAAGTCGTGAAGCTGATCAGTGGAGGCATACATGTCTCCCAGCCCACCGGCGGGGTGCGAGGTAACCGCGCCCTTGATCTTCATGGCTTTCCCGCTGATCGAGCTGTTATCTATGCCGTAGGTGAGGGAGTAGACGCAGTAACCGCGGTCGTGCAGGTAGGTTCCTAGTGGTGCCATATCGTGCGCTCCGGCCCACGTTCCGGGGACGAGGACGACCGGGTTGGGGTGCTCGGGTGCGGGCACACAGGTGGGGTCGTTCCCCCAGTCGAACTTTTCGACGGTGGGCGCGCTGCCCAGGTAGTGGGATGGTTCTGGCGTTGTGGTCTGCGCGTCACCGGCGAGTGCAGGTGCCGGAGATACAGAAATTAACGCTGCGGCGAGGGCGCCTGCGACACTGGTCGCAAGGGCATGCGTGAGTGACATGGGGTTTGTCGCTTTCAGGAGAATGGGAGGATGGGAGGCTCGGCCGGTGCAGCCAGGACCAACACCTGGTCGGCGGTTATTTAGCTAGTAGCGGTTCCCGCGGCCCGTTCGGGTCGGCGGGCTTGGTGCATGACGAGGGGAGCGCGTCGAAGGAGCACACGGCGGGGGCGTGGTTGAGTTTCGCGTCGGGCCGAACCCCGTCGTTGGCGGTGATGTCGCGGTAGGTGTCGACGGCGGGGGTTGGTGTGCGCTTCAGAGTGGGGTCGTCTTTGATGTTGACGGTCCATAGGCCGAAGCGTGAGCTATAGTCGCCCCATTCGTAGTTGTCGACGAGTGACCAGTGGTTATACCCGATGAGCGGTATGCCGTCGGCCTTGGCGCGCTGGAGCCAGTACACGGTGTCGTGCAGGTAGTCTCCGCGCTCGTACCCGTCGGCCCGCGGCGCGCCGTTGTCGGTTGGCATACCGTTTTCGACGATGTACAGCGGTTTCGTCGGGAACAGTTCGTGGTATTGGCGGAGCGCGTAATAGATGCCTTCGGGCTCCGGGGTGACCTTGGCGAAGTCTCCGAACGCGGCGTTAATCGCGCTGAGGTTGGAGGCGGAGACACTGTAGTAGAAGTCGATGCCGACGAAGTCGACGTCGGGCTCAACGCGTTTCTGCAGGATTTCGCGCTGCACAGGGGCGATGGTGGGCAGGAATGCGTAGTTGGTGCCGGTCTGGGCGTTGGGGTCGGCTTTGTGCGCCGCGTCGTGGCCAATTTTGTTGAGCCGGACGATGGTGTCCATGTATTTGGGAAGGTCGGTGGGTTTGGCGAGCCCGATTTCGACGTCATGCCCGAAGAATACGAAGGGTTCGTTGAGGGTAACCCAGATGGTGTTGTTGCCTCCCCACCGGTCGGTGATGAGATCGGCATATTTCTGGAAGTGTTCGGCGGCGTAGTTGCTGGTGATGCCGCCGTTGTCCTCGACCCAGCCGGGGTAGACGTAGTGCATCATGGTGATCATGGGCACCATGCCGTGGGACCGGATTTCCTTGACGACGTCGTCGTAGTACGCGATTTCTTTCTGGTCGAAGTGCCCGGGTTGGGGTTCGATGCGCGCCCACTCGACACCGAACCGGAACGTGTTGACGCCGAGCGACGCGGCATTGGCGATGTCTTCTTTGTAGCGGTGGCGGAAGTCTGCTGCATTGCCGACGGGATCTACGTCGGGATCTTTCGGATCGGTGGCGTAGCGGCTCCAGTTGCTGTCGCGGTTATCGCCTTCAACCTGGAAACCAGAGGTGGCGACGCCCCAGTGGAAGAGACCTTGTTCACCGGGTTGCCCGGTGCGGAGGAATGTCTTCGGGTGTGGTGCGTCTCCGGCGGCTGCAGTGCCTGTTCCGGTGACGAGTGTGGTGCCGGCGAGCGTTCCGACTGCGAGGACGGCGGCAGCTGTTGTGGTGAGGAATCGCCTGCGTGAAACGGGGGAGCCGTAAAAACCAGAGAACATGGTTTCAGATTATCTGTTTTTGGCTCACTTTTGGGGGTGCATGTTGTGTGTTCGTGTTGTGGGAATAGTCACGTGGCGATGTCGCTAACAGCCCCGTAGATACGCCAGTGGGATCAAACGCAAACAGGCCCTCCAAGAATTCGCAGGCATCCCGCGCTAACACGCTCCACCACTACTGATTTTGGCGTAACACTACACATACATACCACATGAACACTCCACATGATGAGTGTTATGTGTAGTGTTAGTGTGCAGTGTTCAGTCTCGATTCGTGAATGGGGGCTCTCTATGCAAGAGCAAGAGCTCAAAGAGGTTGTGGCGAAGCTACGCAAAACCGGCACCGACACCGCCACTATTGAGGTGAAGTCCGCACAGTGTAGACTCCCCAGAGATCTGGCTGCTTCGATCGTTGCTTTCGCGAATACTCGCGGTGGCACAGTAATTTTGGGCTTGGATGAAAATTCCGGCTTTAGCGCGCATCAAAAATTCCCGGCACAACGGATTCGAGACGCGTTCGAAAACATGTGCAGCCAGACTATCGTCCCGGCTATTCGCCCAACTTTCCTGGATATCATCCCTTTCGAAGAAAGTTCTGTGGTAGTAGCTTCGATCCCTGAAGCAGACGAGCGAAACAAGCCCGTTTACCTCAAAAATAAGGGAAAATACCAAGGTTCTTACGTGCGTGTCGCTGATGGCGATCACAAGCTTGAACGCTATGAAATTGATCGACTTATTGAGCAGTCTCACCAACCAACATGGGATCAAGAGATAGTCGCGGAAGCAACTATTGCCGACTTAGATCAAGACATTCTGCAACAACTACTTGAGCGTGAACGCACCCTACACCCACGACTTTTCGGCAAGGCCGATGATGATACCGCACTCCAACGGCTCAACATTGCGAAAAAAGATAGCCAAGATGTATTGCGCCCCACACTAGCAGGACTTTTGAGTTGTGGAGAGTACCCCCAGCAATTCTTCCCCCAGCTTTCGGTGGTGTTTACTCACTACACTGGCGACCGCAAATCTAGTGACCATCGTGGCGTTAGATATTTAGATAGTCATTCTGCCGAAGGCCCCATCCCCGTGATGTTGGAAGAAACTATCCAAAAAGTTCAAAGCGTATCTGCGCGAGGCGGAATAATCCACGGCAATCGTCGCTATGATCTTTTCGATTTCCCCCCAGTAGCAGTGCGAGAAGCGGTTGCTAATGCGCTTCTCCATCGGGACTACTCACCTGAAGCTCGCGGCACTCAAGTGCAAGTGAATGTGTACACCGATCGAATGGAAGTTATCAACCCTGGTGGGCTTTACGGTGCCGTGACTCTGCGAACCTTGGGAACGAGTGGTATTAGCAGTTCTCGCAATGAAGCATTAGCCAGAATTCTTGCTTCAACCCCATATCCTGGCGGAGGCTTCGTAGTAGAAAACCGGGGCTCTGGCTATCAAGAAATTGTCGATACCTTACACCGAGAACTTTTTCCTCCACCAATCCCCCGCAGCTCCTTGGAGCGCTTCTCCCTAGAATTCCTCCAGCGTAACGCTACTAAGGCAGAAAGCCAGGCTAAAACGGGAAGGACTGCTCGCTCCGCTATCATCTCATACTTACAAGAACATTCCTCTGCTAGTTCCCGCGATTTAGCAGCTGCTTCAGGGTATTCTCTGGGAACAGTGCGTCGGGTACTCACTGAGCTCTTACAGGAGGAGCTTGTGGAGCGTACCGAACCAGCACGCAGCCCCAAACAACGCTATCGCTTGCTGGCTTGACGCTCCATCACTACCGCTTTTGACGTAACACTACACATACATACCACATGAACACTCCACATGATGAGTGTTATGTGTAGTGTTAGTGTGCAGTGTTCACACCTTTGGCCTGGTGTTGACTTTATGGACAGTTCGTGGTGGTCCTCTTTCCTGTTACCTTCCTCACCGCTGAGCAAAGCAGGGCATCGTGTTTCCTCCGTTTGTCTTGTGGGGATAGTCACGTGGCGCCGGCTCTCCCACATCGCGTTCGTCGCTTCTGTGTCTATGGTGGAGGAATGAACGATTCTGTTAATAATTCAAAGATTTCCGACTCTAATATCCCCGCCGCCAATACCCCCGAATCCGACGTCATGCACGACGTCTGGGTTGCCACTGGTTATAACAAGCAGCTGACACTGAAAGATATGCCTGTTCCGCAGCCGGATCCGCATGACGTGGTGATTAGCGTTCGGGCAGCATCGCTCAACCCGGTTGATCAGAAGATCTTGGATGGGAAGATGCGGGCCTTGTTGTCCTTTGATTTTCCGTTGATCCCGGGTAGCGATGGTGCCGGTGTGGTTTGTCAGGTCGGCTCCGAGGTGACCCTCTTTAAACCGGGGGATCGCGTGTTTTTCCGTTCCCAGTCGGACCGGTTGGGGGCGTTTGCTCCGTTCTTCGCTACCCATGAGGATACGGTGGCGTTGGCACCGCAGGGGATGTCGTTTACCGATGCCGCGAGTTTGCCCTTGGTCGGGTTGACGGCCTGGCAGGCGCTGACGGAGAAAGCGGATGTTAAGCCGGGCGATCGCGTTTTAATTCACGCTGGCTCGGGCGGGGTGGGCAGCGTGGCTGTCCAGATGGCCCATCATTTGGGTGCCTATGTTGTTGCGACGGCGTCGGGCAAGAACGCGGACTTCGTTCGGTCCTTGGGTGCGGATGAGGTGATTGATTACCGTACGCAGCGTTTCGAGGAGCATGTGAGCGGCCTCGATGTGGTGTTTGATCCGATCGGGGGTCCTCAGCTCAAGCGGTCGATCTCGGTGCTGAAGCCGGGTGGCATCGTTGTGGGGATTTCAACGGATCCGACTCCGCAGCTGGCAAGGGAGCAGGAATTGAATCCTGTGCTCCGCCTGCTCTTCGGAGCTGCTAGCTTGTCGACGCGACGCGCGGCGGAGAAAGCTGGTGTGAGGTATGAGTTTTTGCTGATGCACCCGTCCGGTGACCAGTTGGCGCATCTTGCGAAGCTCTGCGAGGACGGCGTGCTGAAGCCGTCGGTGGGCCGCACAATTAGTTATGTCGATATTCCGCATGAGCTGGAAAACCTGTCGGGCAACGGTGTCCGTGGCAAGGTTGTAGTGGATATCCGGGGCGAATAATTCCCCCTGGGCCCCGGCGTCCTGGTGAACACCAGGGCCCCCGCCACGTCTGACTGGAACCTGACGCGACGTGAGGGGAAATACTTGATATATGACGGCTGATAATGATGGAGACAGTGCCCACGTGTTCACGGTGGGGGAGCTCGCGGAACGTCTGGGGGTATCGGTCCGGACTCTCCACTATTGGGAGGAGAGGGGAGTCCTGTGCCCGTCGACACGGACATGGGCAGGTCATCGGGTGTACTCAACCGCTGATATGAAGCGGGCTCAGTTGGTCCTGGTGTATAGATCGACGGGGATGCCGTTACGCCAGGTGAAAGAGATTTTGGGGGAAGGGCCTGCTGCTCACGACGATGACGTTTCCGAAGGTTTGAAGGAGACGTCGCCAAAAACATCGCCATCTGTGGAGGCTCAACAGGATATGGATGCCCGCCAGATTTCGGTATTGGTTCGGAACCTTGAGCAGCAGCGCCGGGCCCTCGTGAAGGATCGAGACGATGTAGCCCGCAAATTGGAGCTTGTCGATCGGTTGTTGGAACAATGTCGTCCACGTGGGCCGGTTTCGCTGGATGAGATAGCCACTATTGTTGGCGAGCCGAAATATCGAGTCTATGCCGAGGAGGCCGAAGCGACCTGGGGAGATATGGAAGACTGGGCGCAGTCGATAGCAAACCAAAAATATATGGGCAGAGCAGAGTGGCGCAGTTTTGCTTCGGAAATGCAGGAGCTTGAGCAAGCGTGTGCCTATGCGATGCGTTCCGGCGTTATCCCCGGCTGCCCAGAGGCGAATTCTTTGGCCGAACGACATAGAAAGCTGTTATCGCGACATTTCCCGGTGACACCGTCTAAACATGTGCTTATCGCGCGGTTTTATACCGATGATCCTCGTTTTGCCGCCCATTTTGACAGGTATGGTGACGGTTTATCTGTGTGGATGCGGAAAATTATCGACGCCAACTCTGCCTGTTATGGCGTGAATGCGGACTCGGCTCAGTGGGAGTAGAGAGGGTGTTTCACTGCCGACGACTGCCCGCAGTTTTGCAGTGACGCTGCGTGAGGTTGTGATACTGCTTCCATGAGTATGTCACCAGACCGGACAATCTATCCGATGCCCATGTTTGCCACGTTCGCCGTCGAAGACTTCGAGCGGAGTGAACGCTTCTATCAGACCGCGGGTTTTATCACCTTGGCGCGCGTTCCAGGGGCTGATCCCGGTGGTGAACCTGCCGTTGTTCACCTACGACGGTTACGGCATCAAGATATTTTGTTGGTGCGAGCTGCTGCGGGAAGTGCCCGGCCGAACCCTGATGCGAGTTTGCTATCCATCGCTGTGCACGGGGAGGACATTGAAGCGCTACGGCAATCGCTGGTTGCCCGTGCGGAAGACTCGCCCTTGGTGTCGATTAGTGACTCCGAGGACACACCGTGGTTTACTCGCGATCTTCATGTTATTGATCCGGATGGGCATCACGTCGTGTTTACTCAACAACGGAGGCAAGATTTCGGGGATGCGGCTGACTGGGCCGAGACGTTCGAGATGAACGGTTAGTCATCGCCGCCTTTCATTGTCCGAATCGTGGCTGTAATTCACATAAATTTAGGCTCAGCGAACGTGAAAATCGTGAAAAATAGGGGCCGCAGAAAATATAACTAATCGCGATCCATTATTTCATTTTGTTTTTGATTAAAACATATAATTTTATTGACAGTTTGGTACCTCCGAATTAACGTAAAGTTTATCTTCAGACAGATCGACGTACTTTCCGAAAAGTTGAGAAACGTTGTCTGTCATTGTTGGTTATGGAGGCAGTTCGCTCATGAGTATTTACCAGTCGACGTACCCCACCGATCAGTTTGGCAATCGTTTCGTCCAAAATGACATGGGCAAGTACATCGAAACGCGTCCTGAAGTGCCTCAGGAGGTTAAAGACCGCAAGGCCTACTTCGTCGGTAGTGGTATCGGTAACCTCATTGCTGCCGGTTATCTGCTTCGTGATGGGCAAATGCCGGGGGAGAACATCACTTTCTTGGAACAGCTCGATGTTGCCGGTGGCTCCTTCGATGGTGCTGGTAATAACCAGGATGGTTTCATCGCTCGCGGCGGGCGCGAGATGGGACAGCACTTTGAGTGTTTCTGGGACATCATGAAAGATGTGCCGGCCATCGAGATGCCCGCTCCCCACACGGTGTTGGATGAGTTCAACAAGGTCAATGAAGAAGACCCGAACATCTCCAACTGCCGGATCATCAGCAACCAAGCCCAAACCCGGCTGAAGAATCCCAAGCTGGAGCTGAGCAAGAAAGCTCAATTGCAGATCGTCAAACTACTGCTCGCTAAAGAGGAAGACACCTATTACAAGACAATCGAGGATTGGTTTGGCAAAGACTTCCTCGCGTCCAACTTCTACACTTTGTGGCGGTCCATGTTCGCCTTCCAGGACTATCAGTCGCTGACAGAGATGAAGCGGTACTTCCACCGCTTCCTGCAGTATCTGCCAGGATTCAGCGACTTCAGCTGCCTCCGGTTCTCGAAGTACAACCAGTTCACCAGCTTCATTGAGCCCCTTCGTAACTTCCTGAAGGACAAAGGCGTGAAGTTCCAATATGGAACCTGCGTCAAGGACCTCGATATCGACGTCAAAGGAAGCAGCTTCACTGTCACGGGCATTGTCACGAATAAGGAGACAATTCCGACGCGCCCTCAAGACATCGGGATCGTCACCAATGGTTCACTGACGGAATCCACCGGCTACGGGGACATGAACACGGTACCGGAGTTTAAGAAGACCCCTGGCCCGGCGTGGAGCCTGTGGAAGAACATTGCTGCTAAAGCTCCGAATTGTGGTCGTCCAGAGCGGTTCTGCTCGGACCCAGAATCCACGGTGTGGGAGTCGATTAGCTTCAACTTCTACGACGGCTATGACAACCCGTTTACTCAGAAGCTTAAGGAACTGACCCACCGCGACGTTTTTAACGGGCGAGCAGTGACGGCTGGGATCATCACAGCACAGGATTCACCCTGGTTGTGCTCCCTCACCGTCCACCGTCAGCCCCAATTCCCTGGCCAGCAGGACGGGCTGTGTGTCGCGTGGGCCTATGGTCTTCATTGGTGGAAGAAGGGCACTGTAACCGGAAAGCCCATGCTGGAATGCGCGGGGGAGGAGATTCTCCGCGAGTTTTGCTACCACTTCGGTGTTGACGATGTGGAGAAAACCATCAAACATACCAAAGTCCGCCTTGCCGTGATGCCGTACATCACGTCCGAATTTGTTCCGCGTGGTGCGGGGGACCGGCCTGATCCTGTGCCTGCGGGCTCCACCAACCTGGGCTTTACTGGTCAGTTTGTCGAAACTCCGGATGACTGCGTATTCACCACTGAGGGGTCGGCGCGAACAGGGCAAATGGCTGTTTATGGGTTGTTGAACCTCAAGCGTGATATTCCGCCGATCTACCCGGTGCAATACGACATTCGCGCCCTGCTACATTCAGCTTCCGCGATGAACGACGGCAAACTGCCAGGTGAAAAGCTCCTGAGGAAGTTCTTGAAGAACACCTACTACGAGAACATCATTCCTAAGGGCGCAAACAGTTAACTTGTAGTGGGCAGGTGGTTCACATCAGTATGCGCTGGAAGAAAGGATATTGTCTCAGCTGTATTACGGGATGGTGCCTTTGATAACGTTCTCGCTATGGGCCGGCATAGTCTGATGACGTGGAACCAAGCCGTGGTTGGCATGGTGTCTCCACACCTTTAGAGCCTGAGCATGCCAGAGGCTCTAGCTGGTGACGCCGGTTCTTTATTGTCATTGAGGATGGCCTGTCGGGTATGTAATACGTTCTTAGAAAATTAGGATTTATACAATGGCCTATCTTTATTCCTTGCGATAGCATGATCTCTTTTGAAAGGTCTCTACGAATGAAAATCAGCTCAATGAAGCTTTCCCTCCCTGCTTGTCTGCTGGCAATGGGACTGCTTACAGGAGTAGGACTGGCAGCTTCTAATGCATCGAATGTTCGGGCTGATGATCAGGGAGATTATGTCAGCTTCGGTGACTCTTTAGCTGCTAATCCAAATATGCTTCAAATCTTGGCGGGCCGGAACCCTGTATTAGGAGAAGTTTTCAAGACTCCAAAAATCCCCGCAGGTTATTGCGCGACTGGGCAGGACATTTACGCAAACCGTATGGGGAATGATACTGGAGTTCCTGTAAAGAATTACGCGTGTTCAGGTGCCCAGGTGTAGTGGCACATCCTTTTAATTTCCAAGCGCAAGTCGATCAGGCTGAGGGGGACCATTCTCTAAATGGTGGTACTCGACTGGTGACTATCGTTTTCGGAATGAACGATATTTATCTTGAACCTGATGCACAAAAATCACCAGAGGCTCGTGAGGCTAGTTATCTTGAGGGGATGTCGTCTCAGATAGCACGAGTTCGCTCCTTAGCCCCGAATACAAAGATCGTCGTCGTGGGCTATCCTGACTTGTCGGATGGGCACAGCAACCTTTGTCCGATTAACTTTGCGGGTAACGTGTCTCGTGTTTTCGTAAAAGGGTTTGATCAGACTCAGGCTAGCGTGAGGGAATCACAGCGAAAACTAGCTCAGCAAAACGGAGCTATCTTCCTAGATAAGTTTGCTAATATAAATGCAGCGAAAAACAATAATAGTTGTGGTACAGGCGAAAGATTAGCTGCTGCAGATATCGATGATCAAGAGCATAACCTGTGAGGTCAATTAACCGCCGCTGGCAACCAGTTTTACGCTGACAAGCTCAAAGAGCTCATTTAAGTGTCGGTAAAAGGGTAAGGCAAACTGAAACTAAGGCTCTTGCCATAGGGGGGACAGCGTAGCGTAGGCTCAACACTTCAGTAAGGCGTATCCTCCAGCGCCGAGTCGAAGGGCTTTTGGCACTGTCACAGACATTTGGGTACTTCTTTCCCGAAGTCTCGACCGGGCTGATTACCGTTACCGGTCAGGCTGCAAGCATACCGGGGGGGGACTCACTAGATGCGGCCCGTGCATCGCGGTCAGTATGGGGTTCTAGAGTGTCGCGCAGTATAGACGGTTTCCAGAGCGAATGCCGACGCTGTAGTAATCCCCTTTGTAGCGGTTTTGTAGACCAGTGATTCGTTTTATGGCTAAAGGAACGAGTGATGGGGCGCAGTTTCTGAAATAAAATGACCCTGTGAGGGAAATATAACCCGTGCGTGCAGAGATTGTAGCAGTAACGGCTGGACGGTGGCTAGGGCAACGAGTGATCAACGCGGCCGGTACAGCTCCAATTGCACCCTAGTAAGAGGGCAACAACCGTACCCTCATAAGAAGGCAGCATTTACGCTACGGGCGCGCGTTACAACCTACGGCTAACCTTAAGAGACTTGGCGATGGTAACAGGTGAAGGCTACTAGTTGTATCTGGAAAGCTCGTAGGAATCGATGAAGCACCCGGCTGCACCGAACTCCCCCCCCCGATTCGAAACTCCTAAAGGAGAGAAATGTGCAAAAAGGGTTGCTATGCGCCAGCGACCAACCTAACATAAAACTATCGGTCGCAAAACCATGCCCTTGGTAATCGGCAGTAGTAGGAAAGCTGACACCCGTCGCTGTTCGGTGTAGCAAGATCGAGATTAGATTGGTGAAAATGATGAAAATCATAGCATTTTTCAATAACAAAGGTGGAGTAAGTAAGACCACCACATGTTTCAATGTCGGATGGAAAATGGCTCAATTAGGAAAAAACGTCCTGATGATTGATTTAGACCCCCAGTGCAATCTCACAGGATCTGCTTTAGAAGTAGGGCAAAGTGGCTTATTGCCTAAAGATTATCAGTCATACGCCCAATCAAACTTACATTCAGCTTTGAAGCCTGCAATGAAAGGGACCGGAGAAAAAATAAAAACACCGGATGTCATTAAGGTGCGAAATCAAGAAAGGCTCTGGATACTCCCGGGTAATGTGCGAATGGCTGAAGTTGAAACACAGTTGGCAACCGCGATGAATATGGGAGCGGTGATGCCTGCAATGCAAAACGTTCCCGGCTCGTTTGGCAATCTGTACACACTATTAAATAAAAAATATAAATTAGACTACATACTACTTGACCTAAGTCCCAGTTTGGGGGCTTTAAATCAAGTTAATCTTCTTCTTTCTGACTATTTCATCGTTCCTATGATGCCGGATATTTTTTCGGTGATGGCTATTGATAGCTTGTCGAGAGTCCTTCCGGATTGGGCTAGGTGGGCGGAAAAGATTAATAGGTTAGAGCTTTTTGACGATCGTGATATGATCTATAAATTCACTCCGAGCACACCCAAATTTTTGGGTACCGTGGTGCAAAATTATAACGTAAGAAATAAGTTGCCCACACAATCATTTAGGCGTTATATGGAATCACTACAGAATGCCGTTGTGGAAACTCTGATTCCAGCCTTAAGTGATGCCGGTATGGTATTGAATGATAATGTTTACTCCCAATATGACGTCAAGTATGAACTTGCCGAAATACCAAACTTTAATTCGCTAATCGCTACAGCGCAGACGTGCGGAAAACCAATCTATCAGTTAGCTGAGTCAGAATTAACCACTAGCGGAGCGGCTGCGAAGGGGCAAATGGAAAACGTTTTAAAGTTCAATGAAATCTTTACCAACCTCGCCAAACAAATTACGGGAACAATTGAAGCAATATGATAGCCGGGAATAGTGCAATGGATGTCTCTGACTTAGCTTATAGACTCAATTTACTTGAGTCGGTCTTCGATGCGAATTTAAAAAAAGGCCTCGGGTTAATTAAAGAGTTATCCGATCAGCATAGTATCCAAAGAGTTCGGACCATCCGGGAGTCGCGAAAAAGTGAATTCCTGCTTTCTGAAGAATTCTTTCAGGAAATGGATATGCTGGTGCCGGTACACCTCATATCATCGTTGGACAGTTTTTTGAAAGAAGTAGCGCCGTGTGTTGTTATTGGTTACTTAGAGGGATGTTATCGTCCTCAAAGTGAAGTTAAGTTGAACCTGGCCGCTTCTGCATTCAAGGCGTTCTTATCAGACTTCATTGACCCACAGCAATATACTCCCCATGGCCTTCGCTATTTTAAGATATACAAGGGTTTTGAACGCCGGAGCTACCAAAACTGGGAAGCCATTTGTTCGTTACTTCGTGATCTAGGCGTTGGTTTTAAACTCCGGGAACTTATCGAGGGGTATTTGAGCTCCGATGCCTACTCCACTTCAAATCTGACGCATGTCGCTTCTTACAAAACGGTCAGGAACGAGTTTGAGGATGTCCTGACTTTCCGTCACGATGCAGCACATCGTCAAGGTTCTTTATTAAAGTCTCCTGCATCTGAAACTAGGTTTTGCGATATCTGTCAAAGTGAACACGTCGAGTCGGTTGCTATCGTGGGTAAATCTTTCCTTAGGGGTGTGCGGCGCGGTCTCGTTTGGCGCTCCTAATACTTCCAATTCTATTATTTGGTGGTTCGGAAGTGGTTCCCGACTGTTCTTTATCTAAATGGGCGCACTGTTGTTTTGTATCACAATAGTAAGCGTGTTCTTTTTATATGTGATTCGTATTACCGTCGTGATCTCTACCCCTATAGTTTTTGCGACTTGTTGAGCATGAGTCGTCGGCCCTGTTTTGTGGTCCAGATTTCTAGGGTAGGCTCGCTCATTATTGCGGTGTTTTCCAATTTTATTCTTAATCTTGGATTTTCCGTCCGGTTTCGCTGCTTTTTCAAAGTGTTCAAAGCGGATTTCGGTTTTTTATCTAAGGGTTTATTCATTATTTATTTGTGGGTTAAGTAGCAAAAAGTGTGTCTGGTCGGCGTGTCGCGGGCCGGGCTGTTTTTGTTAGCGCATGGGTCCTTTTCGGATGCCTATGGAGTGTGTGTATTCGGTTGGGATACCCTTGTCGTAGAGGGCTGGTCGTCCTGTGTGGTGGTCGGCGTGGTTCTCGTTATAGGTCAGGGTGGTTACTTTGGCGAGTTGATCCTGGCCGAAAGTGCACTGCCTGGCGATCTCGAGTGGGTCGTCAGGCAGGTGCGTGTGTGTATAAAGCCACCATTCCAGCATTTTTCGTTGGTGTTGTCCGGATCGGCCTCGGTGGGCATCTGTTCGGCGTTTGAGTTGGGTGTTGATCCCTCCTTCCAGACTGTTGGTGGTTGCTACCCAGCGGTGGGGTTCGATGGCCTGTGGTGGTGGGTCAAGGTAGGCGAATAGCCCTTGGTTGCCCACGAGATTCAGCAGTGAGTTGTAGGCTTTCCGCACGCGCAGGTGTGTCCATTCCCAGGTGCGGTTGAGAGTGGCCCGTTCGGTGGGCAGCTCCGTTTTTTGATTGAGGAATTTTTTGTAGACCTGCCCGAATTCATGCAGGTGAACGATCCATTGTGCTGCTTGCTCTTGGGTGCGGATGCCGGTGAGTGTCAGCGCCAACCGGTAGAGGGTGCGCCCGGCATCGGTGCGGGGCCGGCTGGTGGTGTAGCGGCGGACGACGCGTTGGGCGTGGACGAGGCAGCGCTGGATTTGTGTCTCAGGCCAGCAGTGTTTGATCGCGCTTAAGGCTCCTTGCCCGCCGTCGAGGACGACGCACAGGGGTGGGGCGATGCTGGCTAATAGTTGTGTGTAGGCCTGTGTTGATTCGGTGGGTGCCCAGTGCCAGGCGATGACGTGGTCGAGGCTGGCGGCGATGCGGAGGCATCCGGCTTGGGTGTAGGTGCCGTCGATAAATATGTGGTCGTAGATGCGGTCGGGGTCGGGCTGGTTGGGGATGTCGATAAGCCAGAAGGTGCGGAACCGGCGGGTGACTGTCCATCGGCTCACTCCGTGCTGGCGGGCGATATCCGACAGCGATGTGGTGCCGGTGACGTAGGTGTGGAAGGCGCGGACATCGCGGGTGCGGGCTTTGTCGGTGCGGCGGCGGGATAGTGAGCTTCCGCAGTGGGGGTTGGTGCATCGCCATCGTGGTGTGCCGGCTGTTGTTGTTCCGTTTTTCTTCATCGGCCCAGTACATACGGGGCATCGTGGTCGGTTTGTTGTCACCGGGGAAAGTAAACCAGCAGCCCCGATACCACAGGTGGGCGCGTTGTCCGTGTATTGACCATTGGGAGGCCGATAATAACACCGGCGGCATTATTATTGGTGTTTTTATGCCCTCTGGCCAGCAGTAATGGCCACATCGGGACACACTTCCTGCTACTTACCCCTCGGTTAGGCCCCGAGCTGTTGATCGACACTCCCGACAGTCGTTGTTGGGGACAGATGCCGGCGTAGGAGGCCAGGTGCGCTGGCGTGGCGAAAGCGCTGAGATCACCGACACACATGAGTATCCGTGCCGCTGTCCGGATCCCTATTCCCGGAATAGATAGCAGAATTTCAGTGTGAGGCAGTTGACCGCAGAGAGCGTCAACGTGCGCGAGGATGGCCTGACGGTCCTCGGCCAGGCGCAGCATATAGTTGGCATGCAGCCCTATGCCTAGGCTGAGTTGATCTGTGGCGCCCATGGCTACGCTTGGTTGCCGTATTGATTGACACATGGCACCGATGAGTGATTCGGGTGATCGGGCGCCACGGCGGCGAGCAAAGCTAGCAAGTCGACTGGGTTCGACTCGGCGTAGACGTTCTGGGTTCTGGTAGTGGGCCAGCAGGGATAACACCCAGGTGAAATGTAGTTTTTGGCCTCGTAGGGCGCATTCCAATTCCGGGTAGCAGCTCAGCAGAGTCGATCGCAGCTGATTAACGTGAGTGGTGTAGTGGCGGCGTAGGTCATTGTCCAGGCCGTTGAGGTACTTCAGCTGGGTGAAGATTTCGTGATCACGATCGACGGGCCGTAGCGCATCGGGTCTGGTCCGTGCAGCATCGGCGATGATGTAGGCATCTCGCTTATCAGTTGTGCAGTTTCCCGTATAGGTCCGCGCCAGATTTCGCATGGCCAGTCCGGGAAGATAGGCGATGTCTATCTGCATGTCTCGTGCGATGGTGACGACGAGTTTTCCGATATTGTTCGGTTGGTCGACTACTGCCAGGACTCGTCCATAGTGGCGTGCTCGTTGAAACAGGCGTCGCAGTGCCTGATTGGTTTGAGCGGTGACTGTTGCAAAAAGTTTGTTCCCACAGGCGTCCATTGCGTAGGCGTAGTGAAAGTATTTACCTACGTCGATGCCTAGGAACACGTCGTAGCAGGGCATCGTGTTTCCCATCGTCGAGGTGTGTGTGGAATCCGCCGCTGGATATGTCTGGGCGAGCCGAGAACTGGCTACCACATTACGATGAGACCTCACTGCGCGGCGGGCAGGGGCCAAGCTCCTATCAGCAAACCTCGGACGCCACTGAACTCCGGCGGCAACACCCCGCGGATCATCACGGACAGAATATAAAAGAGCCATACCGGATCCAGCGACTAACCCCCTTCCCACCGGGAGGGCAGCAAGACTCATTCTATTTCCACAACCCGGGTAAGAGGATCACCTAAAACGGTAATGGAATAATGTCGTGGTCCCACGCCGAAGAATCGACAACCCTGCCATTGCGGAGCGCCGTGACGTGGGCCGGCGAACTAAGCCGACCGTGAAACAGGATGACTGGCCTTCTATGACAACGCCCTCGACGCCGCCTGCACACACTCAATCGGCATCCAAAAGAGGCAGGTCTAACCTCGGGCTACATGCCGACCGGCAATATTTTTGTCGTACAACCCTGATTCCGAGGAAAACCCACATTGAGATTGGCGGAGCGGTTACTGCGTGCTGGTAGGTCGGAAGGCGATCATTACACGGAAGTCTTCGGAACTTCTAGCGCTAGATGTTTTAACTAACAAGAATTATTGCTTTCGGGAAGTCTTTAACGCCGAAATTGCTATACTCAAAATGATAGTGGGACGGAACCCCGTATTAGATGTGATCGGCCGAGTTTTTAGAGTCTCGGAAAAGCACGGGTAACCGGGCGAGACAGCTATGTTAATCGCATGAGGTATGACGTTACCCTTTTTAGCTACGGATAAAGGGAGTTGGACTAGCCCGCTGTAGGGGGGACGCATTAAATTTCCTGCCTAAGCCAATCATGTGGGGGTGAGGCCGACCGCTGGGAGGTGAGCCGCTGACCCAAACGAACATGTTAGAATTAGGAGAGCTTAATATAAAGCTCACGCAAACCCGGTGAACACGTAAAATTCAGATTGAGAAACGTTCGGGTTGAAATTGTAGAAAAACTGAAGGAAATTTAGCGTACGGCAAACGGGTGTAAACTTACAGCGTAAGAGAAGCTTAGCGTTCCTGAGCTGGGTGCGGTGAGGAAAAGGGTAGTAGTATGATGTTAAAAGAATATATCAATAAACAATTCACCGACCTCCTAATGGGCGCAACTCTTTTGTTTATTCTCACCGTTTTTTCGTTTTGTTTTGGCTGGTTTTTAAGCGGGCAGGACGGTGGAACGACCAAGGGAAGTATCAACCATTTCCTGAAAACGATAATGGTTGCGCTCCGCCCTGAAATAGTAGACCAGTGGGCAATTGGTATGGCACTTGGCCTAACCCTCGGGTTGCCCTTTGTAAATGAAAATATGAATACAACAAAGTACAAGCACACTAGATTCACGGTTGAAAACGCGAAGTCGAGGCGAATTGGGTTAAACAAGATACGTCTATTCGCGACGTTCACTACTACAATACAGTTCTTGAGCGGACTTTACGTAGTTTTATATCTCATTCAAATTGGCGTTGAAGGATTTTATTCCACATATCTACCAGGTGCGATAAATGTCAATAACTTAAGAGGGCTAATTACTAGTTCTTTGCTTTTATGGATATTTCTGCAGGTCAATGAAGCTGTCGATTTGCAGGAGCGGTTGCGCTCCGATAACTTGGCAGCTATCCAAGAACGGGGGTAGAGAGGAGGTTCGTACCGGGTGGGGAGCAATGGCGCAAGAAAGAGAAAATCTAAAAACCGACGAAGAAAACCGTTTAGTGACCAGGGGTGTTCTCGATGAGAATTATGTTTTTACAATTAAACATTTACTCAAACTTGATAGAAGATTTTTCCGGAAAAAAGAAAAGTCGATGAATATGAGCTCGGTAATTATTCGACTAGCGATGGTGGGTAGTGCGAAAAGTGTAGCTATGGCTATCGTACTCTACTTAACGTACACTTACCTGACTTCGAACTCCTTAACCTTCATCAGTTCGATCGTCAAGTTTGGCGCTTTTAGCATTTTGGGTCTCTCCCTGATGCAACTAATTATTCGCATACTCGTTACTATTGAGTTAAACAGGGGGGTGATCCGGTTTCGTGTTCGTGGTTTGAGGGGATGGTATTATCCAACCGGTGATAAATGCTCGAATATTACCTTCTATAAAATGCTCGGTTTTATTTTATTCACGGCCGGGTCCTTGTCAATATTGTATCAATTAGTATTGAGCACTGTCGTATCCGGATGGGGTAGTAAGTTCGGTGTTGTTATTGCGTTTGTTTTCTTCTGGTCCTTGGGTATTTCGGGAATTGTCAGAGATAAACCGTTTAGAGAAAGATCGATATTGAGGAAGCATAGGATAGGGATCTTTGCCGGGACTGCTAGCCTTCTGGACCGAAATATGCTGTACTTAAATGAACGGAACACATCCCGCACGGCCGTCGGCGTAAAGACTGATTTAGGTTGGTAAGTGTCCTAACCTGTGTAAGGTTTTTGTTCGTGCTTGCCTTGGGCAGTCCAATTTAGAGTGTACTTAATTCGCTTTCAGGTTATACGTCAGGCGGCGGCGCGGACAGAATCCTGGAGGATTTGATCCCGTGGCTAACCGTAGATACACCCCGGAAGAGAAAAAGGCTGCTTTACAGAAGTTTGACCAGACGCAGTCGGCGACGAAGACGGTGCGGGCCCTGGGCTACCCGGGTCGTTGGACGCTGCATAAGTGGCTGCGGGAACGGAATACCACAAAGTCGAAACCGTTTCGTCATGAGAAGTTGACCCACTACCCGTTTGCCACCAAGTTGGCCGCGGCAAAAATGTATGAAGAAGGCTACCGCCCGCAATGTGTCGCGGAGAAGTTCGGCCTGCGCTCGAAGGTGAGTGTTTATAGTTGGGCCCAGACCTATTGTGATAAGGGAGAGTGGGCCTCAACGTGTAAACGCGAACGAGAGACCCGAGCCGGTTTCCCCACCCGGGCGAGCCTGGAAGCATCCTTTCCTGTTGATGTCGACGAACTTAAACGGACACTAGCCACGCTCACTGTTGAGAAAGCTTTGGTTGACAAGGAGCTGGAACTGGTAAAAAAGATGCGGGTCTCACTCGCGGCGAGCTGAGTAATCGGCATACAACGCGGGCCACTCGACGCGTTACGCACACAGTTACCACTGGCGATGCTGCTGGACGCCGGGGGTCTGGCGCCGTCGAGTTTCTACTATCAACTCCAGGCATCCCACCGGCTGGATAAGTATGCCGGGCTACGTCAGACCGTGGCTGACCATGCTCGTCGATCCCGGTTTACCTACGGGTACCGCAGGCTGAAGTACTAACTGGCCCGCGACGGTGTCGTTGTCAGTGAGGAAGTTATCCGACGCATTGTGAAAGAAGACGGCATCGTGGTGCGGTACAAACGAACCAAGGCTCGGTATTCAAGTTATAAAGGAGAGGTTTCACCGGCGGCCCCTGATCTGGTCAAGCCGAATTTTCACGCGGACTATCCGGGGCGGTTGTGGTTAACGGATGTTGCCGACATGGCTGCTGACGATGGGAAAGTCTATTTGTCAGCGCTGATTGATTGTTTTGATTCTACGGTGGTGGGATGGTCTATCGGCTTCAACCTGAACCAGGAGCTCGTGGATGCCAGCCTTCAGCATGTACTGACCAACGACCCGCCTGATGATCCATCACAGCTGGTGATTCATTCTGATCGGGGCTGTCAGTATCGCAGTCGGAACTGGTGTGATGCTGCCACCACAGTCGGTTTTAGAAAATGGATGTCGAGGAGAGGGTGCAGTCCGAATAATGCTGTATGTGAGGCGTTTTTTGGCTGGATGAAGGTTGAGATGTTCCACGATTACCGCTGGAAAAGCAAGATTAAGCTCGCCGCCGCGGTGGAAGACTATCTGAAGTTCTACAACACCGGGCGCATCACTAACACGCTAGGCGGACTGACTATTGAAGAACGCCGCCGTATGATGACGGCATAGCCTGTCCAAAAAGAGTCCGCACCGCCTTTTCGCTATTTATCCCCTACGACACGGTGGTAGCCGTAGCACTGCTGGTTGGCCGTGAATATGGCCTGTATCGCCGCTTTAAGATCGGCGTGTTTATCGGGGCGGTTCAGACGCTGCAGGTGGTAGAAGTAGGTGGAACGGGCAAGACCGGCTGCCCGCAGGAGATCGCCCAGGCGGTGTTTTGACTTGCCAATGGCGATGATCTGGGTTTTTATCCTCGCCGCCCGCTTCTCAAGTCCCTCAGTTTTTTTAAGTAAGCGTTCTCAGCTTCCAACTGTTCAACCCTACGGCGCAGCTGGGCTTCGTGGCTTACTGGGGTCGCCGGACCGTGTGGTCGGCCTCTGCGTTTGGGGCGCAGTGCCTCATCGCCACCGTGGCGCCATGCTCTCACCCAGGTTTTGACGGTGTGGTCGGAGGACAAGCCGAATTCTTCGGCCAGTTCCATCTTGGACTGGCCTGCGTTGAAGCGTTTGACGACTTCCTTTTTTACTTCGAAGGAATAGCGCTGCTTGGTGGGCTCCATGAGGCATAGTCTGCCATGAAGGATGAACCGTCGCTGAAGTATTTTTGCTGCGTTCACGCCAACACCCAGTCGTCGTGCCGCGGCCGTGTAGCCCAGGCCGTGTTCAAATAGTTCAACAAGCTGTTCACGTTGGTCTTCGCTCAGAGAACTTTGTCGTCTCATAGGGCTGCTCCTTGCTAGTCGGGGTCTGATTTCTCAGTCCAACTAACGGGGAGCAGTTCACTTCCGACTGGTCAGAGGCCAAGAAACTTGGTGTAGGGGACTGTTGGGAGCGCAAGATTAAGCTCCCTGTCCTAGTCGATGAATGTCTAAGGTTCTATAACGCGCTATAACGCGCAACGAATCGGACTCCCACTGGGCGACTCACCATCGGAAAAGTCCATAGTCTGCTGCACAAGCGATCCAGAAAGCCTTACGCACTGCTGATCGTGTTGTAAGGGTAGTAAGCCTAGCGTATTGTCAAAGCCAACCAGGTCCTTGGGGCCTGCAACTTATCTATGTCGACGTTTACCGCGGTGTAACAGATGTGATTCGCTTGCCGATTCACTTCGTAAAGGAGGCGTAGTGCGCGCTAACCGAAACCGTCCGCTCCGAAGAGGTAAAAATTGTGACTAGACTCAAAACCCGCGTTAAAATGATCGCTGCCACTGCGATAGTGTCTGCCACTGCAGCAGTTGGTGGCGTTGTGACCTCGGGCAACTTTGAGGCAAAAGCTGAAGACGGAAATTACGTCAGCTTTGGTGATTCAATTCCATCAAACCCAACGCAGATTCAGCTTTCCGCACAAGCCAATGAACAGCTTAGGTCCCAACTGAATATTCCTGAGCTGGCACCGGGGCACTGCGCACTGGGCAAGGATAACTTCCCAAATCGGATTGCACATGATACTGGAATTGAGACAAACAACTATGCATGTGCCGCTTCTCCGGCCGCGGCCGAGCATCCGCACAACTTCCGTTCGCAGGTAGATACGGCAATTCATGAAGGTAAATTGAACAACAAAACGCGGTTAGTTAGCGTGATTTTTGGGTTCAATGACGTTTATCAGAACGGCGACCTACCGTTTGAAGAGCACAAGGCTTTGTTCGTTAACACTATTGCAGACCAGATTAACCGGGTTCGCGAAGCGGCTCCCAACGCCAGAATTGTAGTCGGCGGATACCCCGATCTGACCGACGGAAACAATAACATCTGTCCCACCAATCTTTTTGGGGTTGCAAGCCATGTCTATGGCGGAGGCTGGTCGCCTGTACAGGACTTCGTCCGTGATTGGCAGCGATCAGCTGCAGAAAAAGCTGGTGTTCCATATCTTGACATGATGGCCGAAATCAACGCTGCTAACAATAATAATGGTTGCACTGATAATCCCCATCGCTTGTCGGCTTCCTTAGTGGATGATCAGGAGCACAACCTATGGGCACACCTGACGGCGGATGGTAACCAGTTCTATGCGGACAAAGTCCGTAGCTATATGGCTTAACTGCGTGTAGGTAATTACACTGAAGCTGTCGTAAATAGTAAAATCGGATTTTCCTGTTCATTTGAAAGGTTGAAATGGATTTTCAAAGTTTTTGGGAAACATACGCACCCAAAGGCCCGCTATTTTTCACCACGGGTACCTGGAATTTTGAAGATTGGGCAACGCGATTAATGAACGCAGCTCCCGATATTATGTACTTCTTTAAATAGCCTTAGGTGACAGACCGCTCGGATTGGCTCGATTAATTGTTGAGGTTAAGGTGTTGAGAAGCTGATTCAGTTCATTAAATCGGCATTTGGCTTCGGTCCGGGCGCTCGTTAAGTTTTCCGCGCACGCTCGACAGGGCTTGTAATTCCCGTTGAGCATTAGAAGCTTTCAAAAACTATTAGATCGATTATCTGATGGCCATTGTGATCGCTTTTGGGCAATATAGTTTTGTTACCCTATGGAATATTATGGGTCTTTAAGCGCCGGAGAACGTGATAGCAAACGGCTCTAAACCCCGTTCCGCTGTGCATCGTCACACTTCGAATGGAGGCGGTGCCTCGAACTTCTATATTAGGATTGGATTTCAATGAATACCCAGGTTCCCGGACCGCGACCGTTACCCGGCATTGGGACCTTGTACGCGATTAATCCAGCCAAAGTGGTTGAATCCGCGCAGAAGTTGGCTCACCAATATGGTGGTATTTATGTTCACCACCTGCCGAATAAGGCACCGCTATACGTGATCACTTCCTTCGAACTCGCGAACGAGTTGTCTGACGAATCTAGGTTTCAGAAGGATATCCATGATTCGCTAGCCGAGATTCGCGCCTTCGCCGGAAATGGTCTCTTCACAGCGGACCAGGATGATCCGGAGTGGGAACGTGCTCACAGGATATTGATGCCCGCTTTTACACCCGTCGCTTTAAAGGGGATGTACGAGGGGATGGCGGATATAGCTGACCAGTTAATGTACAAATGGTCGCGAGTCCGGAGTGATGCCAGGGTTGATCTACCGAGTGACTTCACACGTCTGACGTTGGATACTATCGCGCTGACATCGTTTAGTTACCGCTTCAATTCGTTCTATTCCGAGAAACTTCATCCGTTCATTGGCGCGATGGCGGATGGTCTCGATGAGTCCGGGAAGCGCGCACACCTCCCCGATTTCGCTAAGAAGATGAACGTCCTCGCTGACCGTCGGTTCCATAACGATGTTACGGTGATGGAGGACCTCGTTGACTTCCTCATCGCTGAACGCAAACAAAACCCTTCTCCCGAAGGTGAAGAGGACGTTCTGGATCTTATGCTGTCTGCAAAAGATCCCTCCTCCGGAAAGGGACTTAGCGATCGAAATCTTCGTTACCAACTAATTACCTTCTTGATTGCTGGTCACGAAACTACCTCAGGACTTCTTAGTTTCACCCTTTATGAGCTTTTGAAAAACCCTGATGTTATGGCAAGAGCTCGTGAGGTCGTTGACAATGTCCTCGATGGCCGGTTCCCGGAGTACGACGACATTAAAGATCTCGGCTACCTTGATCAAATATTGCGTGAAACGCTACGAAAGTATCCACCGGCGCCTGGATATGCTGTAACGCCTCTTGAACCCACGGTCGTTGGGAAAGGGTCAAAAGTGTTGCCGGAGGGTGTTCGAGTTGAACCCGGTGATGTCCTGTTCATAGAACTCAGCCTGTTGCATCGCGACCCAAGTGTCTGGCCAGAACCTGAAAAATTTGACCCAGATCGGTTTAGCAACGAACGTGCAACGGAAATTCCGCATAACGCTTGGAAACCATTTGGGAACGGACAACGTTCATGTATCGGCCGGTTCTTCGCCCTCCAGGAAGCCACTCTGACGTTGGCCCTGGCGCTCCAGCACTTTGAATTCGAGTTTGAAGACACGAATTATCAGCTCCATTTCCTTGATGGTCTAACCCGTAAACCAAAAGACTTCTTCGTACATATCAAACCGAGGGAGGGGCGACCCTATCTCGGTATGACGGGTACTCCGAAAAAGCACCAAGAGGAGAAGGCGGGTAACAGAAATCTTGGTCAGAGCCTTCAGCAGAAAGAGCCAAATGGTTACGGTCTAACCATTTTGTATGGCTCTAATGCTGGGACGAGTAAAAACTTTGCGCGCCAGCTAGCTACCTTCGGCCAGGCCCAAGGTTTTGATGTAGTCTTTAAGGAGTTAAATGAGGTAGTTGGGCAAAACCTTCCTACCGATCAGCCAGTATTAATCTGTACAGCTTCATATGAGGGGCTTCCTACCGACAACGCGCGCAAGTTCGTTAATTGGCTCACCTCCACCGTTGATGCGGATCTTTCCGGGGTCAAATACGCTGTTCTTGGCGTTGGCAACAGTGAATGGGCAAACACGTTCCAACGGATCCCAACCTTGATCGATGAGCAGCTAGAAGCCCTGGGTGCAGAAAGAATTCTGGACCGCGGTGTGGCTGACGTCCGGTCGGATTATGCTGGTGCCTTCGAAGACTGGTCCCAAGAGCTATGGGACCGGATCTCGACCCTGACCGGAGTTGATCTGGATGCAGGCGAGATTGGTGATCAGGTTTCTGTCTCCATGATTTCTGGCGACAGGAATACCGTGCTTCGCGACGAACCTGAAAACGGTTTTGTTAACGCTGTCATAGAAGAAAACGAGGTTTTGAGCACCGAAGCTGATGGCCCGATTAACCACAAGCGGAAGATGGCGATTCGCCTGCCTGAGGGGACGGAGTACAAGACCGGCGATTATCTTGAATTTGTGCCGAGGAACCCGGCTGAACAGGTAGAGCGGGTGCTATCTAAATTCGATCTGTCCGCCGACCAGCAAGTCCGCTTAGACGGCAGGTCAAGCTTTCTCCCCCTCGACGTCCCCGTCACGGTGAGTGAGTTAATTGGAGGCTACGTGGAGCTCAACACGCCAGCTTCTGTCCGTCAAGTTCGCGAACTGGCTAGCGAATGCGTATGTCCTCCTGAAAAAGCCAAGTTAGAGGAACTCGCTGACGACAAAAACTATCAACGGGAAATCCAAGACAAACGCCGATCGGTTCTAGACTTGCTAACCGAGTTTAAATCCATCGATACAACATTCGAGGCATTTCTCGGTATGTTGCAACCCATGAAGCCTCGGAAGTATTCGATCTCGTCTTCGGCCCTCAGGGATCCGCAGTTGGCAGAACTTACTATTTCCCAAATTGATGCACCAGCGTGGTCTGGTTCTGGGAGGTATAGAGGGGTTGCTACCACATGGCTGGCCAATAAACCGGTAGGTTCCCGGATCTCAGTATCGGTAACGCCGGGGAATGCGCACTTCCGTCCTGAAAAGTCGATCGAGCGACCAATGATAATGGTTGCGGCCGGCACCGGAATTGCTCCCATGCGTGCTTTTCTCGAAGAAAATGTTGTCCGTGCGAAGAATAGTGATGACCACTTGGGTCGGAGTCTCTTTTTCTATGGTTGCCACGGTGCGTCCTCGGACTACTTGTATAAAGACGAACTCATGAAGTGGGAAGAAACTGGTGCCGTCGACGTACGCGAAGCCTTTTCGCGTCACCCGGAGACGATGGGAGCCGAGAACGTCGAGGTTAAGCATGTTCAGGACAGGTTGTGGGTAGACCGTGCTGATGTGATTGAACTACTTGAGCAAGAGGCACGAATTTATGTGTGTGGTGATGCCGAACACCTCGCCCCGGCCGTAAGAGCAACAATAACGAAGATTATTGCTGATAAAGACGGTTCAGATATCACCACTGCCCAGGAAAAGGTTGAATCGATGGAGCGTGAAGACTTCACTTACGTTTGTGATGTCTTCAGCTAGTCGATTTGCACGCACCATTAAAGGAGAAGGTCCTATGGCCGACTACACCCTGCACCCGAAGACTGATCTGCATGTGTCAAAAAAGCAGTTAGTTCAGCAGTTTTTATTTTTCCTCAAACAGGTAAAGCGTACTGACGTTTTCGAATTAGGTGGCATAAGAGGAATACGCGAAAACGCGAAGTTCCTAAAGCGCTGGGGTGCCCTAGAAGCAGGAAATCTTGCGATAAGCGCCCGCAAGGATCCCGACCGAACGGCACTCATCGACGATAAAGGTCAGTTCACGTACAAGGAGCTTTACGACGAAACTCTAAGGTTGGCACATGGTTTCCAGGATAATGGCGTCGTTGCGGGACAGAATGTAGCAGTACTGGCATTAAATGGACGGGATGTCCTTCTCCCCCTATTTGCACGGCAAATGGTCGGATATCATATTTTCATGATCAACGCGAATAGCTCGGGGCAGCAAATCGAAAAAGTTCTTGAGTTTCACGAGATCACGACAATTATTGTTGATAGTAATTTTTACGATCGTCTCACGGACAAAACTAAAGCTACGGTCCAGGTGATTATTGGATACGAAGAAGATGGCTTTAGCGCCGCGGATGAGGGTCTGAAAACGCTACAAAATATCATCGACGGTGCTTCGGTCCCAGAAACAGCCTATCGCTTTGGCGAGGACAACCTTCCCAAGAATCCTCCGAGGTCAGTTCACGTGGTGATGACGTCGGGAACCACTGGCATGCCGAAGGGCGTGGTGCGAAGGATGCTCAAGTCGCCTCAAGGGGTCGCCCCGGCATTGGCGGCATATCCTCTACACCGCAACATGCGTCTCCTTCTGACCTCTGTACTGTTCCACTTCTACGGCTGGGGAATACTCGTACTTTGCCTGCTAACAACGTCCACGATCATCACTCAGCGGAAGTTTGATCCGGAAAGAGTCATCAAGGAAATCGATAAGTACAACATTGATAGTTGGGCTAGTGCCGCGTCTAGGTTGAGGGAAACCTGCACTTACCTCGACAATGCTGGCATCGAACGAGTCAATGGGCTAGATTTCATAATTTCCTCCGGTAGTCCCCTAATGCCGTATGAGGTTGAAGAGGTTAATTCTAAGTTCGGACGTATCCTTGCTAACGGCTATGGAAGCACTGAAACCTCTATTTTGGCGGGCTCCAGTGCTGAAGAGCTAGCAAAGGATCCCACGTTGACAGGGACCGTTTACCCCGGAGTTCGCGTCGAGATTCGTGATGAAGACGGTAATCCGGTTCCGGAGGGGGAGTCTGGTGAGGTCTGTGCTTCAACGTATGACATGTTCGCAGGGTACACAGATCCGAAAATCAAAATGAGAACAGTTGACGGCATGCTGCGAATGGGAGACAAGGGCTACTTTAAAGACGGTAAGCTGTACGTGCTTGGCCGCGCGGATGACCTGGTCATTACGCAGTATGGTGAGAAAATTTTCCCATCTGAAATTGAAGATCTCCTCGTACGAGACGACCGGATTGATGACATTCACGTACATGGGGTCAAAGACCCGAAGTATGGGCAAGCCCTCGTGGCTTACGTGATTCGCAACGAAGGGGTAGCACCAAGCGAATTAACCGCAGATGACATTCGCGCTACCGCGAAGGCTCATCTTTCCGAGGCTCACGTCCCGAGAGACGTCTTCTTCGTCGAGAGTTTTCCTAGGAACCCGATGGGTAAAGTTATTCGACACGAGCTGCCTGATCACTCGACAGCTCCAGAATCTTAGAGTCAAGTCCGATTTTGATTCAGGTTGCTGACTGCAGTGTCGAACGTGCTTCTCCAGTAGGTTTTGACGAGCTGGTTTTTCGGATGGATCGTCCGTCGTGATACCTAGTTGATTAGAGGTTCTGGTAGGAAGTCTTAGGATAATTTAGAAAAGGAACCGTCCTGTTGTAATGACAGGCGGTTCCTTTTCGATTTTAAATATTGGATCAGAATATAAGTTTTGAGCGTAGTTTTGTCCGTGAGGTTCTTTTTGACACGGGAAGAGATCTTCAGCTAATGAATACTAAACCTTATACTTTTGAAACGCGGGTGCCTCGGATACTTTCTAAAAAGGAAATTTTCAAGCAGCTTGTCCTGCTGCTTAAGCGTTCGCACCAAAAAGGGTTTGTTAAGTCCAATGGGTGGGCTGACCTCAGAAAAGATCTGAAGGATCTTAAACGTTGGGGTGGTCTAGAGGGCTTTATTATTGCCCGGGGAGCCCGGCAAGTTCCTAACCGCCCTGCATTGATCGATGATGACGGGACCCTGACGTACAAAGAGCTCTATGACGCCGCATATAAATTAGCTCAGGCGCTGCACTCCCGTGGGTTGGGTGACGGCGCTAATGTTGCGGTTATGGCCCTCAACGGGCGCGGTTCGATTCTTCCACTCTGCGCACGTCAGATGGCTGGCTACAACATTTTCATGATCAACGCGAACGCGTCGGCACCCCAAATCGAGCACTATCTCGATTTTCACCAGGTAGACGCCCTCGTCGTGGACGAAGAATTCATTCCGCTGCTCACAGATAAATCTCGGGACCGCACCGTGTTCGTAGCCCATCGCGACAACCCATCGGCTAGTAACAATGACGATGGCGATAGTTACATATCGATTAGCCAGCTTATCCAAACCGCTCCTTCGGATTACGAGCTGCCTGAAAAGCCACATAAGGGTATGCATGTGGTGATGACGTCGGGAACCACTGGCATGCCCAAGGGCGTGGTACGCCGGCCATTAAATTCACCCCAGGGGTTCGCGTCGGTCGCAGATGCTATGCCACTAGAACGTGGTATGACCCTTCTCTTAACAGCGGTCCTGTTCCACGCCTATGGCTGGGCCTACATGGGGTTTGCCTTCTTCACCCAGTCCACCGTCATAGCTCGCCGGCATTTTTCTGGAAGCCAGGTCCTCAACGACTTCAAAAAGTATGACGTCACGATGTGGGTTACAGCCGCGACGCGTATTCGGGAAGTCATTGGCTACATGGATGAACAGGGGATGGATCGGTATGACGGGCTGAAGATCATCACGAACTCCGGGAGCCCCCTCATTCCTTATGAAATCAAGCGGGCAGATGAGAAGTTTGGCCCTGTGCTGTACTCGATGTATGGGAGTAGCGAAACATCTGCCGTTGCTGTCGCGCCAGCAGATGAGCTGGTAAAAGACCCGGAGCTGACTGGAAAAATCTACCCCGGATGCGTCGTCAAGATTTTCGATCAGGACGGAAACGAACTTCCGGAAGGGGAAGAAGGCCTCGTTGCCATCTCCTGCTTTGACCTCTTCGCTGGGTACACCGACCCCAATACCTCAATCCCGTCCATCAACGGTTATTGGCCGATGGGGGATCGTGGAGTTGTTTGTGATGGGAAGCTCTATGTGCGTGGCCGGGCTGATGACCTAGTGATCACACAGTACGGTGAAAAGGTATATCCCATCGAGCTCGAAGAAAGCATCATGGGAATGCCGGGCGTGCAGGATGTTTCTGTCCTCGCCGCTGACGACAAAACAACCGGACAAGCGCTCCGCGCGTACGTCATTCGAGCTGCTGATTCACAGGGGCCGGATGCCGATGATGTGAGGAAATGGGTGGAAGAGCACCTTTCTAAAGCGCACGTTCCACGAGATGTTGTCTTCGTGGACAACTTCACCCGCGGTCCAGCGGGGAAAGTTATCAAGCGGGCGCTACCACACTATGGGGAAGAATACAGCGATTAGGTAGAACATTTAAAGTAACTAACTAACTTACTCAGTATTCGTTAGGCTGATTCTGTTTGTAGAAAGTGTGAAGTGTCCGGGGTTGCTTTACCTGGCATTATGGTAGTTTTTCCGTAAAAAGTAACGCTTGATAGGCTCATTCCGATTTTGAAACTGCAGCTGTTACCCTAGTTTGTCTGTAGTTAACGCTTAAAGGAATGTAGATTTGTCAAATTTCACGCTCACTCCGCGGATCAACCACGGAGCACCTGCTAAGGTCAAACTTCAGCAGTTTGGCTACTTTTTGCGTATTCTCAAGGACCTTGAGGTCCTTGAGCCCATGAGGCCTGGCGACATCGCCGCCGCAGCGAAAAGCTTCTACCGCTGGGGAGCACTGGAAACGACCATGCTATCCATGGCTGCCCGGATGAATCCGGACCGATTAGGGCTCGTTGACGACGATGGCGAGCTCACTTACGCCGAATTTTGGGAGTGCACCAACCGCCTCGCCCTTGGCCTGCAGGCTCGCGGAGTCAAGGCCGGCACCAACGTCGCTGTTTTAGCCCGCAATGGTAGGGCAGCCATACTCCCCCTTACGTGCCGCCACATGCTGGGCTTCAACATCTTTATGATCAACGCCAACACGTCGGCAAAACAGCTCGAGCACGTCCTGGCATTCAACCACATTGACGTCTTCATCCTGGACGATGAATTCCTCCCCATGCTCGCAGACGACGCCACAGATAAATATGACATCATCCTCGGCCACGTCGATAACTCCGACATTGCTGAACGTCATGAGACCATGGATGACATCATCAGGCAGGCCCGAGTAACAGACTCGCTACCCTTAAGTCCGAAACGTGGCTTCCACGTTGTTATGACGTCGGGAACCACCGGAATGCCGAAGGGCGTGATCCGTGGGGCTTTCAAGTCGCCGCAAGGGGCGGCACCATTAGTTTCAGGGATTCCCTGGAAGCGGGGCCTCACTGTCATCCTCACTAGTGTTCTCTTCCACGACTATGGGTGGGCCAACCTCGTCTTATCCTTATTTACGCAATCCACCATCATTGCTCGACGGGGCTTCTCTCCGGAAGAAACACTGCGCGACATCCAGCACTACAACGCCACGGCGATGTGCTCGGCTGCATCGCGGCTCCGTTCCATCGTCTCCTATATGGATAACGAAGGAATTGACCACGTTGACGGGCTTCGTTTCATCGTCTCAGCAGGTAGCCCCTTGGCTGCGCATGAAATCGAAAAAACCAACGAAAAATTTGGTCGCCTAGAAGGTGGCCCAGAAGCGCAACCCGTCCTGTGCAACCTCTACGGAAGCTCAGAATCCGGCCCGATCGCCGTCGCACGGCCCGAAGAACTCGCCGCGGACACCGCACTCAGTGGCCGCATCTACCCCGGCGAAATCGTCGACATCCGCGACGAGGACGGCAACCCGGTACCTGAAGGCGAAATTGGCCTTATCTGGGTTGCCGTGTACGACCTCTTCGCTGGGTACACCGACCAAGACATCGACATCCCCACCATCAACGGTGCGATCTGCATGCACGACCGCGGGTACATCACCGATGGCAACATGCTCCACGTGCTCGGCCGTGGGGATGACCTCATCATTACCCAATACGCCGAAAAAATCTTCCCCATCGAGATTGAAAACGCCCTTGTTTCGCACTCGCGGATCCACGACTCCTATGTCCACGGCGTCGCGGACGACCAGTATGGTCAGGCCATTCGCGCCTACATCATTAGGGAAGAAGGCACCGACCCGATCACCGCAGACGAAGTCCGCGAGCACGTTGTCAATGAACTCTCCGAGGGGCACCGCCCCCGGGACGTCTTCTTCGTTGACGAATTCCCCCGCAACCCCATGGGCAAAGTCATCCGCAAGAAGCTCCCCGGGCACTCCACCGTCGAGTAGGACTAACACCGGGGAGCGTCAGCGGTTTTTGAGAAGCGGTTGTAGCGTACGTTTCCACCTCCGATTGCTACTGCACGCCATATCGGCGTGACGGAGACGTACCTACTCACCGCTTTCGTATACAGGTTTTGGTGTAGTCGAAGATGTCCCATTCGTGGTTTGAGCTGGAAAGGGTGCCAACGTCCATCCGTGTAAGAACCGGATATCTGATGCCGGCTGTTAGTCCTCTCTGAAAAGGCTCTGATCAAGCCAAACATGTTTGTGTTTTTAGCCCGGCCACTACCTCTTGCTCAAAAGAAGGGCGTTGGGTAACCTGGTCGGTAAGACACCAACCCGATAAGGATTAAGCTGGGTTCCCGAATGGGAGTAGGGCCTTATGGTTCGAGAATTCCTTTGCTCCGAGGGTTGGTGTTTTAGCTATATCCACAGTTCTTTTTAGAGTATATATTCAAGTGATCAAGACAACTATGGGGATTTTTCTCCACTTTGTCGGAGATGAATACAATAGTCTGTTCCGAGTAAATCCAGCTGTGGTTCTTTTCTCCAGGAGTTTTACGGTCGTAGGCGAAGCGGTCATTTCCTTTCATATCGTAAAACTTCACGAATAATTGGAAAGAATGGCCCGTAAACTTTTCCTTTACTTCTCCGTTAAAATAGAAGGTCACTCCACGCTTCTTGAGGAGTTTATCAATTTTTTCTATGGCTCGTTTCGCGGTATAGGGATAATAGCTTGTTGGGTCTTTAATGTCACGTACTATTGATATTTTACCCTTGGCATCTTTTTGAACGTGTACATTCAGGTCGGCATCATTCTTTTTCTTTACGAGTCGAAGGGTCGTCTCGTAAATTGCTGCGATGCGAGGGTCTCCTTTTGAGCTTACTTCTCTAGCAACGGCTTCCTCGCTGGTGAGAAGGTGCTGGGCAACAGCAGGATCATATTTCGCGCGGATGGTCTCCGGCGTAATATCTCCCTTTCGTATGGCAAGAGCTAGTCGATTCTCTGGGATGAGATCTGAGACAGAAAGGCTATGGAACTCCATGAGTGTGTCTGCATAGTTTTCGACGGACGCCTGGAGAAAAGGGCCGTAGAATATCTCATATTCGTCAGTTATATAATGAGTGTTGGTATTCCGAAATCTCATTACTGCGTTCATATTGGAGCGTAACGGACTTTTTTCGTTTGTGAATACTTTCTTCAAACAATCAGATAGCGTTAAAGTTTTTGTTGGGTCAGACTTGTAATATATCGACTCGATTCCCCATTTATTTATGATGTGAGCTTTAAGCATTAGCTCCCAGGCGTTGCATAGTAATATCGAACAACTTTCCGCGCCGTATTTCAGGCTTGGCCTGTTGTACAGCTCGACAGCGAGTACGAATGCCTCTTGACTTTTTTCAAGAAGGCGAGAGACCGTCTTCTCACCATTCTCTTTCTCGTGCACGAGATTTAACCCCTCTTGGAATTTTTAGTGAAAGTAGAAAATATTTTTTTAGGCGTGTCGAAAGTCTGACTTCCCCCGCAACCTCATGGCCAGAGCTATTCGTAAGGAACTTCCCGGACACTCCGCCGTCGAGTAAAGCTAGCAGCAACGAGCGTCGGGGACCACCGAGTAGGTGCCACCCGCTACCTCTCCGAGCGGTCAGCCAGCGTCGGGCGAATAGGACGTGCCAGCTGAGTCATCTCCTTGCGCCCGCGCAGCTCCACGGACTTCAGCACAGTCCACCGCGCCTGCTCCGCCTCATTTGCGCGACGCAACGTCGCAGCAGAGGTTAAAACACGGCCAGGAGTGTCCTTAGCCAAATCCGTCAACCGAGCGGCCTGGTTCACCGCGTCGCCGATGACCGTGTACTCAAAACGGTCATGGGCACCAATGTGACCAGCCACAACGTGCCCGGCAGCCACACCAATACCCGATTGCAGGCGCAGACCGCGCAGCTCTGCTCGAAGCTCACGCGCCGCCGCCAACGCGTGGCCAGCGATGTCGTCAAGCGGGAGCGGAGCCCCGAAAACAGCCAGCGCAGCGTCGCCCTCAAACTTGTTGATAATCCCGCGGTGTTTGTGCACGATCTCCACGACGCGATCAAAGTACTGATTCAGCGTCTCCACAACATCTTCCGGCGAATGATTCACCGCGAACGTCGTTGAACCAATCACGTCGACGAACAGCACCGCGACCAGGCGGTCTTCACCCCCCAACACCGGGTTCTCCTCCATCGCCTGGCGCGCAACCTCGATGCCCACGTACTGACCGAACACATCGCGCACACGCTGGCGATCCCGCAAACCACGCATCATCTCGTTAAAACCCGCCTGCAGAACACCAATTTCCGAGCCGTCATAAATCGGGACGTCCGTATCCGTCTCACCGCGACGCACGCGGAGGATAGCGTCCTGAAGCTCATCAATGGGGTCCGCGATGCTCATCGAGAGCAGCGCAGCACCGGCCCAGCCCGTCACTAACGACGTCACCGCGAGGGCCACCACCGCGGGCATCAGACTCGCCGCGTCGCTGGAGAAAAAACCCTGGCGAGCGCCCACCGCCAACAGCACGATTCCCACCACGGGGATGGCCGTCGTCGTTACCCATACTTGGCGGATGCGCCCGCTAATCGACGGCTCCAGGAAGGTCCGATCCGCGTTCACCGTCAGGGCAGTGATCGCGATCGGGCGAACACGACGCTCCGCAATGAAATACGTGAGCATCGTGACCATCGCACCGCCCAGAAGAGCCGTCACGCACACCGACACAGCGAGGCTCGCGGAACGAGTAGCGGCCACAGCCGTAAAAATAACCACACCAATCAGCCACAGAGCCGCGCCCAGGAACGCTTGGAAAGCGGGGATGCGCAGCACCAGGTGGCGGATCATGATGGGGTCGAAGCGGTCAGGATGGCGCTGCCACCTCAATACCGACTGAAACAGAAAAACGGTACAGCCGATACCTGCCACCACGGCTGCCACGAAGTACACCGCGTAAAGCACGCCCACTGAACTGGAAAAATCCGTGAGATCGTCGCGCTCACCCAGTGGCAACAAAAACCGGAGAAAAGCGCCCACCGCTAGGGCGCCGACCACATTAGCCAGAAGCACCGATGCCGCATATAAAGGCCACGAGGTGCCCCGAAGCCACCGCAGATACTCCTGAATAGTCATAATCAATAGGATAACTGGTCAATCGGGACGACGGGCGGTGTTGTGGCCACGCATATCGCCGGCATGGCATGTCAGGGGCGCAACGTACACTATTCCCATGGATTCCCGCGCCACCGACCGCCCCGAACCACCACTGCTGCGGCAGATGGTGGGATCCCCCACTGTGCGCGAAACGCTCACCAACGCTGTTTATGCCGCCCGCGAGATCGCTGCTCGCGGGAGTGAGTTGGGTAGTGGGGCTGGCGTGGATAGCGGAACCACTACACCTGAAATAGATGACGCCACGCCCGCCCGCCAGCCTGCGTCGGCACACCGATCCGCCCACATGACCCACGCCTGGCTCTTCACCGGACCGCCTGGCGCGGGCCGGTCCGTCGCCGCAAATGCATTCGCCGCGTCGTTAATGTGCAAAGAAGAAACACCTGGTTGCGGGCAATGCGAAGCCTGCCGAACCGCCCTGGCCGGAACGCACGCGGACATCGTCACCATCGTGCCCGAGGGCGTCGTTATCCCGGTGAAGCAGGTGCGCGACATGATCGAAGCCGCCTCGCGCATGCCCACCACCGCGCAGTGGCGCGTCGTTATCGTCGAAGACGCCGACCGGCTCAACGATGCCGGCGCCAATGCCCTGCTGAAATCCATCGAGGAGCCCCCGCCGCGGACGGTGTTTATCCTGTGCGCACCGTCCACCGACCCGGATGACGTCCACGTCACGATTCGTTCCCGATGCCGGCACGTCTACATCCCTACGCCGTCAATAGACGAGGTCAAACATATTCTTGCCGACGACACAGCCCTGGAACTCACCGAACGGCAGATTGATTGGGCGGCGTCTGTGTCGGGCGGGCATGTTGGACGGGCTAAGCGGCTGGCGTCGGACGAACAGGCGCGGACTCAGCGGCAACGGGCGCTACGTGTCCCGGAAAAGGTGTACCAGGACGGGGACGCCTACCTATACACCGGGGAGCTGGTGGCGTCGGCGAAAAAAGAAGCCGAAGCGGCCACCGCTGAACGCGACGAGGCTGAGCTGGGGAAGTTGCGGGAGGCCCTGGGGGTTGGTGCGAAAGGGCGTGGCGCGGCGAAGGCACAGCGGGGGAGTGCGGGCGCGATGAAAGAGCTGGAAACGAAGCAGAAAAACCGCCGAACGCGAATGGTTATTGACCTGTTGGATCTCTCGCTGATGGATATTGCGGGGCTTTACCGCGATGCGCTTATGGTGAGCGTGAATGCTGGTGGCGGAGGTGTGCCTGCTATCCACCCCGACCACGCGAATACCGCAGCCGAACTAGCCCGGCGAAACACGCCTGAGCAGCTGCTACAGTGCGTCGATGCCGTCCGGATGGGGCGCGACCTACTCGCTTCAGGGGTCCGGCAAGAGGGAGCGCTCGACGCGATGGTGGGTAGGTTGCGGCAAATATGCGTGACTGGGCCTGTTGGGTAGGGCGAGGGAAGTCGCGGCGGGGCCGGGAATTTATCGCACGAGCCTCGAGGTGAGGGCTACGTTTTGGTCCCGCGACTGGTTCAGGTAATATGCGTCGAGGTACTTCATGCCGCCTTAGCTCAGTCGGTAGAGCATCTCACTCGTAATGAGAAGGTCGTCAGTTCGATTCTGACAGGCGGCTCCACCTAGCCCCAGGCACAATCTGGTTCTGCCTGGGGCTTCACGCATTTTCGCGGACCGGGGGGACGCGAGGCATCGTGCGTGGTTTTGCGGCGGCGTTCGGGATCTTTCCGTAATAATTCCCGAACACATCACGGGTGGGATAAGGGGGTATACACGTGATGCAGATTGCTAATGGGGACGACCTAGTCTTGCCAGAGCCAAAGGTCCTCACATGGCTGGGTACACGAGGGACGTTCCTCTCCGAGATACTCTCCTTCGGAGGCACGACGGCCGCTGGTGCAGCGTTCGCCTTCGAGGGCGCTACGAGAGGATGGGTGCTGGCGGGCGGAGTTGTTGTCGCGGTGACTGCAATCGGGTTTCGAGCCTTCAGAGAGCGACACCGGAAGGAACTCACGGAGCACAAACAAGGCGAACAGCGCGACACGGTCCAAGAGCTGCTCTCGGAGATCAACATGCTCGATGCCTTGATATTGAGAGCTTCGGACCCTGAGCTCGGGGCCAGGGATCGAAAGGAACAACTGTCAGGCGCACGGCACATAGTGCTGAGGGTCGTTAGCAACAGGTTGGGGCCCGACGTTGGGGTGTCGGTGAACTATTTCGAAGTAACCTCGCCAGAACGTGCGACCCTTACTGCAGCATCATGGGGAAGGATCGGCGAAATGGGGCGTGTGTCTAGCCGAGTGTTTACCCCCGAATCGCCGACACTCATGCTCGCCCTGACAGGTAGAGGACGACTTGTGCATGATACCCGTCAGCTCACGGGGCCGGAAGCGGATGAGGAGCTCGAGTACGGATCGTTCGCAGTGGCCCCTGTTTACGCAGGTAATAGCCTTTTTGGCTTGCTCACCGTTGATGCTAAGCCGGTTGATGGGCTCACGAGTTTTGACCAGAAACTTCTGATGAAGTACGGCTCGTCGTTGGCCACGACGTTTGTGGCGCAGGGAGGAGTGCCGAAAATCAACATGGATTCTTTCGACCGCGCGGGTAGAGTTGTTTCTGACCTACGCCATGGAGGTGAGCCGAAGTGACCAGCCCAAAGAACATCACATTCGATGCAACCTATTCGGAGCGCATCAAGCTCCTTGAGACGAACCCGGAGGAGTACTTCGCCAAGTACCCTCGGACGCGATTCGACTTCTTGAAGGACGAGAAAGATAATTCTCGCAAGCGTAAGAAGCGTTGGTAGGCGCACTGCGTCGACAAACACCCGTCATGGGAATATCGCCAGTTCAATTCTGACAGGCGGCTCCACATCCCGCCTATCCGAGCTTGTAGCTCTTACGGATAAAGAAATCCATGGTTCGATCGGGGAGTAGGCGGCGTAACAGCACCGTGAGTTTCGCTAACGGCCCCACCGCGTACCGCGTGCGGGGCCGCTCAGCCGTCGCGGCCTTCACCACAACACGCGCCACAGTCCCCGGCCGAGACACCATCCCCGGGCGGTGCTTAAACTCAACAGACTCCGCCACCGCGTGCGCCATCTCCGCATACGCCCCACCATCACTGGTTTCCTCCATCGATTCCTGAGCAATATGCGGCCACTCCGTCTTCACCGGGCCCGGCTCCACCACCGACACATCGATACCCCACGGTTCCAACTCCAAACGCAGACAATCGCTCAGCCCCTCCAGAGCAAATTTCGACCCGTGGTACCAACCGCCGAGCAGGGCAGGAACCTTCCCCGCGATCGATGACACATTCACAATCCGGCCCTCACCCTGCTCGCGCATATGCGGAGCAACCAACCGCACCAACGCCATTGGGCCGAACACGTTAACCTCAAACTGTCGGCGGGCATTACCGGGGTCAACGTCCTCAATAGCGCCCACAACGCCATATCCAGCACAATTGATCAGAACATCAATGCGGCCAGCGTCGTCGATAATGGTGTTGATCCCCTCTCGCATGGAGTCTTCATCAGTCACATCCATCCGCAGAGTGCGCACCCCGTCGCGCACCAGCTCGCGCAAACGGTCCTCGCGCCGGGCTGCTCCGTAAACCACAAAACCCTTCTTGAGCAGCTTGAGCGCGGTCGATTTTCCGATACCCGACGTCGCCCCGGTCACCAAAGCAACCTTCTTGTCATGAGCTGTCTCGGGATTCGTGCGAGCCATCGTTGTCCTACCTCTCCGGTGATTCAGGCGATATAGACGATCTGGGCGATGCGTAGAAAACATGACGTATACCACATATTGGTCGTTTATGTGAGAGTTGCGCAATTTCGGCCTAAAATCGCGATTTCATTTCATTGGAAAACTGGGCACTCCTACGATAAGGCCATGTCCTCCCCGAAATCGTCTGAGAGCGACAGCTCAGACGCACACGTTGACCCCGTTCCCCCACATACAGCTGCCAGCAGCACACATACTGCCGATAGCAGCGTCTCTTCCACGACAACGAGCGCGCGAAGTAGCACGCAACAGGATCAGTTTGCCGACGTCACACCCCATGAGCTCCGGGCCGCCACGCCCACTACCGCGAATGCCTCGGATCGCTATGCATGGGTTTTCGTCGTCATGGCGATGTTCGTAATCGCCTGGGGTGGCAACGAATTCACACCGCTCCTCATTTTTTACCGTGGTGAAAGTGTCTTCTCGCCGGTCTTCGTGGATTCCTTGTTGGGCGCCTATGCCATCGGGATTATGGTAGGCCTGGTTTTCTTAGGACCCCTCTCAGACCGCTACGGACGCAAGCCAGTGATGCTATGGGGGCCTCTCGCTGCCATCGTTGGCTCGATCTTGATTGCCATAGGAGAAAAGTCTGAGATCCCGATGTTTATCGGCCGATTGCTAGCCGGCCTTGCCGTTGGAATTGCCATGACTGTAGGTGGATCGTGGGTGAAAGAGCTCTCACAGGTACCTTTTGACCCTCATGCGAAAAAGTCGGCTGGCGCGGGCCGAGCAGCCATGGCTCTCACGGGTGGCTTCGGGATAGGTGCCGGCGTTGCTGGTCTTCTTGCGCAATGGGGGCCAATACCAGGACAGTTGTCTTACATTTTGCAGATCATCCTGTCTATTCCCACCCTGATCTTCCTGGTGAAAATACCGGAAACTCGGCAGTCCGCACACTTAAAAGTTCATGGCAGCTTTTGGTCCGACCTGGCCGTTCCCACTGCCAAACACCCGCGATTCTTGACGGTCGCCGTGCCGATCGCACCGTGGGTCTTCGGGGCAGCCGGGGTTGCCTACGCGGTGACACCCGCACTCATGTCCTCCCACGTCAAAGCCCCCGTTGCCTACTCTGCACTTCTCACGGTGGTGTGCTTGGCATTCGGTTTCGGCATCCAACAAGTCGGAGACCGTATCAACACTGACTACAGCGCGCGCGGGCCCATACTGGGCATCGTATTTGTCGCCTTCGGGATGGCATTAGCAGCTTTCGTATCGACACGACTCTCCATTGTCGGATCTATTTCTGTGGCTGCTTTGCTGGGCCTCGGGTATGGGCTTGTGTTGATCTCTGGCCTGACGGAGGTCCAGCGGCTCGCTGGACCGGATGACCTCGCCGGTTTGACCTCGGCGTTCTATGTGCTGACGTACGTCGGGTTCTTTTTCCCCATGATTTTGACCAAGCTCTCCGGGAACTTTGATTACGTCGATATGCTCGCTTTCGGCGCCATCGAGGCCACGCTGACCCTGATTCTCCTGTTTATGGTGTCGCGCAAAAACCTGGATGACGTGACCGCTGAGGAGTAGTCGGCGGGGTGGCTCGTGTGCGCCAACCCTTGACCGCCAACCCTTGACCGTGACGTTTAGGGAAGCATACTGTTGGGGTGGTGATTCACTCACCACGCCGCCGAGCCATCGCTACCGCGGTTCTTATCAGCCTTATTGTCGCAGCCCTCTTCACCGTCATTGTGACCCGGCGACGATCATCGTCGCCCAGCGAAGATGAAGAACTCAACGGACCAATCACTATCACGTCGGGTGGACTCACCCGCTCATACCGCTTATCCGTACCTAGTACCGGCGCCACCGCCACGGCGCTCCCGGTGATTTTCGCTTTCCACGGGCACAGCCAAAATGCCGCTCTCATGGAGAAATACACCGATCTCGACCGGCTCCCAGCGCTCGTCGTCTACCCTCAAGGAGAAAAAGACACAAGCGGCACCCAGCGGGCATGGGAATCCGCCCCCTATGCCACCACTAACGACGGGGACAAAGACTCACAACTCGTTCGCGATATCCTCGCCCAACTCGTCCGGAAATACCGTGTCGACCACACCCGGATTTACGCGACGGGCAAATCCAACGGCGGGGGGTTCGCCGCCAAACTCGCCTGCACGATGCCGGAGACTTTCGCCGCCGTGGCGCCTGTCGCCGGTGCCTACTATCCCGCGACGCACACATCATGCGCCACCGGGTCGAGGCCGAACAGCAACGTGTCCGTCATGGAAATACACGGCGTCAAGGACGGAACCATGCATTACGACGGAGGCTCAAGCTACGGCGAACACTACGTGGCAGCACCCGAATTGGCAGGCACATTCGCGCAGCTAGAGGGATGCACATCGGAACCCACCACATCGCCGACGTCGGCGGCCAACGTCACCCGCATGACATGGGGAGGGTGCCACCCGGGAGTCGATGTCGAGCATCTTGCCGTGGCTGATGGTGGGCACAATTGGCCTGGATCGCCGTATCTGAAGGAGAGTGGGGAAGGCCCGTATAACCACACGCTCCAGACCACCGACGTGGTGTGGAACTTCCTGAGCCGCCACCACAAATAAGGTGAGACAAATGCGGTCGCTGCGAGGAAATAAACAGCCTGACGGCAGCACCCCATCGGCCCGGACCGAGGCAGATACGGCCTTTACGCCTCCACTTCCGCCTTGCTGGACAGCTGCACGCACGCCCCCAGCACCGCCACGAAGCCGACCACCGCTAACCACATCAACCCTGGCCGAACTTCATCACCCAGCCAGACCAACCCGATCGCCGACGGGACAATGGTCTCGCATGAAAAAGACAGTGCCGCCACCGTCGTCGTCGGCAATCTATCTAACGCATAGCCATAAGCAACCACAGCAAGACCGCCCATCAGCACCATCGCCCAGACGAATGCGTCGCTGAGCCAGCCGAGTATCGACGAATGCACCATCACCAAACGGGCGGCGACGCCGACGAACCCGAAGCCCAGGCCCGAGATGACCGAGAGAACAATCCCGGTCGCCATTGTCCACCGGGGCTGAGACGCGACGACGCACGCCGACGCCATAGCAGCGAGGGGAATCGCTAGAGCACACAACCCCCAACCAACCCACCATGCAACAGTCCGCGCCGGGCCTTCCTCGGCCGTTACCCCCAGCACAATCAGGCCCGCCACCAGCACACCAACGGCTATGACCTCATGCACGGTGAGGCGCTGATGCAGCACTACCACCGCCAGCACAGCGGTCACCGCGACCGATGACGCCACCGTCGACTCGACAAGAAAAAGAGGCAACGAGTGCAACGCCAGGGCTGACATGAGGAAGCCGAGGAAGTCGCACACCAAGCCGAGACCGTACAACCATCCGGCGCGAATACGGCGACTCCACGAAGAGCCGGCCGGAAGTACGGCGAGCCGTCTTACCGCGATAGCCTGCACAATCGTGGCCCCGCCGTAGGCAATCGCGGCGCACACGGCCCCGATGTAGGCGAACATAGTGAATGTCACACGCTGATACGCTACCCGCTGCTCAATTACCGACGTATTTACCGGACGCGTTTATCGACGGAGTAGTTCTAGCGCAACCCGCGCTTCACAACGACAAGGAGCGTCTAGGACGTCGTCGACCGTTCGAGGGAGTACAAGCCCATTTCTTCCGTGAGCGCTGCTAACTCGTCGGCAGCCTTGCGCGTAGTGATTTCTCGTGCGCGCTTGTACTCTTCCACGTCGCTTGCGTAGACGCGTCGGTGAGCGCCCACTTTGTGCCCGGGAAGCGCCCCTTCGTCGATAAGTTTCACGACATACGGGCGGGAAACATTGAGGAGATCGGCAGCTTGTTGCGTCGTTATTTCCGTATGCTCAGGAACAATGGAGATCGATTGACCAGCGGCCGCATTCTCGAGCACCTCGCGCAGGGCTAGAGCGACAGGGCGGGGCAAAGTGATGCTTTCTCCCGATGGTTCAAGAGCGACGTCGATAAATTGTTGAGGAGAGTTATCTAGCACGTGGTTGAGCTTGCGAAGTGCGTCGCGTGAGACAGTGACCTCCGATTGCTCGGCAGTGGCGTCGTGTTTTTGCTGCGCGTTGTTGATCGCCATGGAGACAACTTATCGAATAAGCGAAATAAAGGAACTAGCCGAAATGAACGAAATATAAGGTGGGGGAAGGAACTGCGCGCGATCCAGAAGCTCACTGAGTGACCCCTATAGGCTTCTTGAGGATGTTTTGATACCCACTTTCGGGCGTATCGAATCCGATATAAAGCAGCTGAAAATCCTTAGAAGGCCCTGGTGTGCTAAACTGAGGTTTACCTAACTAACCTCTCTATAGGAAGAAGTTTAATTTTTCATAGAAGTCGGAGATCTCTCGATCTGTTAATAAGCGCGGGAACGGTTCTCTCTCCTACAGCGCACGCTGTATTCCTACATAGGCGTTACCGCAGGATCTACCGCCACTTCGTCAGCTGAACACACTGATGGATGCTTATGAATAAGAAATACGCTTTCACCTTTTTATTGGCAGTTTTTTATGCAATATGCACCGCAATGACTGCAGGCTCTCAGCTTGTTGAGAATATTAATGAGAACACTGTGAAGGTTATTATCAATAGCCTCCTATTGGTCTCAGTTGCCGTCGTTTCCATAATTTTGGTAGCTATGTTTCAACGTAAACGCTCCCCTGTGAAGTTCAATCGCGTATCCATATTGAGTTTCACAGCTATTTACGTAATAGCGGTCTTGATCAGCGGACTACCTTTATCGACGCTTCTTTTCCCAGCATGTATGCTTGGCGCATTCATAGCTGTTCCGAGTTATCAGAATTGGCTTAAATCCGCTAGCGACCCCTTGTGATTAATTTGTGGGCTTCTCTTAAGAAGAAGTCCACTTCACGTTACAAAAGACGATGCGATAATCGTCGCTGATCTAAGCAGGGTCACTCATTCAGTCGAGAGCACATCCCCATTTGCGCGAATCATGCCTTCATGAACAGAGCGTGGTGTGACTAATACTCAAACGTTGAGCAATCTGCGCTTTCAGCACCCCCGCACCAATCCGCTTCTGTGCCTGAACAAGAAGGTGGGGGAGGGAACCACACGCGGGCTAAAAGCCGTCTGAGCGATTCCCCCCACGGCTATTGCCCCCATTACCTGAAATCTCGGAGGCAGCGTCGTATCCTAAAAACCGTGGCTGAACATTATGACGTAGTTATCCTTGGTGCAGGTCCCGGCGGATATGTGGCGGCTATTCGCGCCGCTCAGTTGGGCAAAAAAGTTGCGATTGTAGAGAAGAAGTATTGGGGCGGTGTGTGCCTGAATGTGGGCTGCATCCCATCCAAAGCGCTCCTTCGTAACGCTGAATTAGCGCACACATTCACGCACGACGCGAAGACATTCGGCATCTCAGGCGACGTGTCGTTCGACTTCGGTGCTGCTCACAAGCGCTCCAGGAAGGTGTCCTCCAACATCGTGAAGGGCGTCCACTTCCTAATGAAGAAGAACAAAATCACCGAAGTCCACGGTCAGGGCACCTTCACCGACGCCCACACCATCGAGGTGTCCGACGGGGACGACGCCGGAAAAACCCTCACATTCGATAACTGCATCATTGCGACGGGTTCCGTCGTGAAGACGCTCCCGGGTATCGAGCTCAGCAGCAACGTCGTCTCTTATGAGGAACAAATCCTTAACGACGAACTCCCCGAGTCCATGGTTATCGTCGGCGCGGGCGCGATCGGCATGGAGTTCGCCTACGTCCTGGCCAACTACGGTGTGGACGTCACCATCGTCGAGTTCATGGACTCCGTCCTGCCCAATGAGGACAAGGACGTCTCCAAGGAGATCGCCAAGCAGTACAAGAAGCTGGGCGTGACCGTCTTGACCGGGCACAAGACCACAGCAGTGCGTGACAAGGGTGACTCTGTGGAGGTTGACATTGAGAAGAAGGACGGGTCGAAGCAGCAGACGCTGACCGTGGACCGCGTTCTCGTCTCGGTCGGGTTCGCCCCCCGCGTCGAGGGCTACGGCCTGGACAAGACCGGCGTCGAGCTCACCGACCGTGGCGCTATTGCTATCGATGACTTCATGCGCACCAACGTCGACGGGATCTACGCCATTGGCGACGTCACCGCGAAGCTGCAGCTCGCGCACGTGGCCGAAGCACAAGGCGTCGTGGCCGCCGAAACCATCGCCGGCGCAGAGACCGAAACCCTGGGCGACTACATGATGATGCCCCGTGCGACGTTCTGTAACCCACAAGTTGCGTCGATGGGCTACACGGAAGCCGCCGCGAAAGAGAAGTTCTCCGACCGCGACATTAAGGTGGCCAGCTTCCCCTTCACCGCGAACGGTAAAGCACAAGGCCTCGGCGAACCCGCTGGCTTCGTCAAGATCGTGACCGACGGCGAATATGGGGAGATTCTCGGCGCCCACATGGTTGGCTCCAACGTCTCCGAGATGCTGCCGGAATTGACCCTCGCGGCCCGTTACGATCTGACCGCTGAGGAAATCGGGCGCAACGTTCACACCCACCCGACACTATCTGAGGCCATTAAGGAAGCAGCAGAGGGCACACTGGGCCACATGATCAACCTCTGAGGCGGGCCTGCCGCGTCCCGGCAGGACACTCAGGAAGATGCCCCTCCACAGAGAAAACCCCGTGCCCAGGGAATCCCCCGGTCCCACGCGGGACTCCGCTCAGCGACGCGGAGTAGCGGAGCTGCACGTGATGACCAGCGGAAACGCCCGCGACCTAAACGCAACCCGCGTCGGCGAAAAAAGAGCCACCCCGATGCGCGCTGCCCAATACGGTTCGGCGAACCCTGCACTGCGTGCCAACCCGGAACCAGCGGGCCGGCCGACTGCCAGCTCGTGCAAATGGTGCGCATGGATCCCGAACTTATGGAACGCATGCGTCAGATGAACCTGGCGCACCGGCACACGTCCTAAACCACGTCACGCAAACCGCGGTAATCGGTGCCCGCCTGCGTGTGGTTACTTCTCTACTACTTCTCCACGAAGTATTCCCGTCCGGCCAGAGAATCCGGAAGGTCAACGTCGGTGTGGATATCGCTCTTCGGCACCAACCCAAACTTCTCATACGCTTTCCGCATGTACTCGGCCGCGTCGATATTCAGAGGACCGGACGTCCACATGGCGTACGGAAGGTTAACAAAACGCTTCTGCTTCACCGCCTCTAAGTTCTTCGTCGCCGGGTTGGATTCCAGGATTTTCACTTTCTCCTCGAAAGTTTGTGACGGGTAATCCACGAAAGCGATCACATCCGGCTGGGCAGAGGCGATTTTCTCCCACCCCACCGTCGTCCACGTGTCATCGACGTCATCGGTGGCGTTCTTCCCGCCGGCTGCCTCGATAATTGCCTGGGGTCCACCGAACTTGCCGGACGTAAAAATTGTGTCCTTCGCGGAGTCGAAGACGAACGTCACCGGTGGCTTACCGGAACCCTCAGCGTTATCCGCACCCTTAGCCGCGGGAGCCTGCTTCAACGCGTCCAGGCGTTTATCCACATCGTTGACCACGTCCTTCGCCGTATCCTCATGGCCTGTCAGCTTCCCAATATTGGTGAGGTCCGCTTTAGCAGCATCCCACGGATCCATCGTTCCGCGCTTGTCGGACCCGCCCTGCCGGCAGGACTCGGAAAGAATATAGGACTCAATCCCGTGATCCTTCAGGGCATCCGGCGTCAAGTTCTTGGATTCAGAAAACCCGTAGTTCCAACCCGCGAACACAAGATCCGGCTTGGTCGCGATAATTCGCTCTAGCGACGGAGATTCCGGCGCATCCACCTTCAGCTTGTCGACGACATCCTTGCCATATTTGGCCTCAAGGATTGCCTTGTCATCCTGCAGGCTGCTGACATTCGCGATATTGTCCGCTGCGCCCACAGCCAGCGTGGTGGCAATCATGTTCCCGTCGTTGACGTACATGTGTTTTGCCGTCGACGGGTAGGTGGCGTCCTTGCCGCAATTCTTGACTGTGACCGACCCCGAGTTGCCGCCCCCATTTCCTCCTGTAGCGCTGGTGGAATTGTCCGAGCTGGAGCACGCTGCCAGCGGAATCATAATCAGGCTGGCCATGAGCGCCGAGGTCGCCATGGTCCCCGCAGAATGACGACGCCGGCCCCAGCCGTTGAGTTTTAACCCCTTAATGTGGTGCACGGTAGTGCCGTCCACAGTGTTCTGCTTCACGGTGCAGTATCCTTTCGTAAGCTTTCCACCACGAGATGGAGAGAACTGTTCGCGGTAGAAATATGGGTGGAATTCACGGAAAAGCCGTGCGCAACGGTGCTCTCCGTCAACGTTTCTTCAGGCGGACCGGCCGCAAGAACACCACCGTCGCCAAGCACGATGACGTGGTCGAAGTGCGTAAACGCTAAATCCAGGTCGTGAATGGTGGCGCAGATCGTGCGCCCCGACGCTCGCATCACGTCGAGAAGCAGCAGCTGATACCGAACATCCAGGTGGTTGGTGGGTTCGTCCAACAGAACAAGGTCCGTATCCTGGGCCAATCCGCGGGCCAACATGGCTCGACGACGCTCCCCGCCGGAGAGCTGGTCGCAACGGTGATCGATTTTGTCCGCGAGGCCAACGACCTCCAGCGATGCCGTCACAACGTCGCGTTCCTTCTTCCCACCGGTTTGCCACGGCTTCAGATGCGGAATCCGCCCCAAGGCCACCATTTCGCCGAGCAGGAGATCATCCGGTGGCGCTTCCTCTTGGCCGATGAACGCAATGCGCTGGGCCCGGTAACGCGGGCGAAGAGAGTGGAGGTCGGTACCGTCGTCGATAAGAACAGAACCAGAATGCGGCCGGTGAATACCAGCGAGAACACGAAGGAGAGTTGATTTACCAACGCCATTAATGCCGACGATGGCCGTCATGCTGCCAGACGGAACGGTAAACGACACGTCCTGGAGGATAACCCTGCCCGAATGGGCAATTGAGCATGAGACGTTGCGTGCCTCCAGTGTGGTCATCGGCTGCCCCCAAACATCACTCTTGGCCCCCGAACCTGTAATGCGAGCGCCCCATGAGGATCAGGAACACGGGAGCGCCGATGATGCCGGTCACCACACCCAGCGGGATCTCCTGCGGGATGGCGGCGACACGTGCCAGAACATCCACCCACACCAGGAAAATAGCGCCGCAGAGCATGACTGCCGGAACCAGCCGGCGATGCTGAGGGCCAACAAGGAGCCGAGCAATGTGAGGAATCACCAGACCCACAAAACCAATTCCGCCCGACACCGCCACCAGCGCACCCACCAGAATTGCTTGGAGGAAGAACAAGCACTGACGGAGAACAGCAACATTAATTCCCAGCGCGGCAGCAGTATCTGGGCCAGCAGATAACGCGTCTAGCTGCGACGATACCGCCATGAGGAGCACAAAAGTCACAGCCACAATAACCGACGGGATCCACAGCTTGGACCACGTAGCGCCCGCAACGGAACCCAGCATCCAAAACATGACGCCCTGCGCCGCCTGCCCATAGGGCGACTTAAAAATCATGAAGTTGGCGATCGCGCTGAACGCGGCGCTGATCACCACTCCGGAGAGAACAAGGCGCAATGGCGTTAGCCCACCTTGCCCCATAGCTACGAAGTACACCGTGAGGGTAGCGGCTATCGCCCCGGCCAAAGCCCCGCCGGTGAGCGCGAAAAGTCCGAACGACGAAAACCACCCCAAGGTGATGACCGACGTTGCCCCCACACTGGCACCCGACGAAATACCCAACAAATACGGGTCAGCCAGCGGGTTGCGGACCAGCGTTTGGATAGCGACCCCCGCCAGCGCCAGGCCGGCGCCGACGATGGCGGCTAATACCCCCCGGGGAGCGCGTAAATCCCACACCACGGAATCCAACGATGCGTCTGGTGCGGCCGTGCCTTCGAGATGCGCACGGATGACAGACCACACTTGGCTGACGCCGTACTGAGCTGAACCAAACGTCGTCGACGCAATAAGGCTGATGACCAGTGCAGACATTCCGATAAGCATGAATACCCAGAGCGGAGCCCGATGAGACGTTCGCTCGGACGGAGCCCGGCGGAACTTGGATCCGGACTGGTCCCGGCGGGAGCGACACCCAAAGGAAACCCCGCTGGTCCGTCGCCGCGACGGCATGCGGGGTGGTGACGATGTACAACCGTTATTCACGTGATTCCTTGGCGAAATCTATACAGGGGTGATCGATAGCAGGGAGCGGTTCGGTGAACCTCCAGAAAAACATTCAATGAAAGTAAAACACATTTTCTATAGAAGGTGAAATGCGTAGATGAGCAGCGAAAAAGCCTGTCGAGCGTCCTCTATGATGTCCTGTCCACGCGTGTTATTGATATGCGTGCGCTCTATCTATTGATATACATGGACGGTACCCCTTAATCGGTGTCATCCCTTTGGTTTTCATCGATTTCGTTAATCGACCGATGCCCCCCCATGACCCCCGGCACCACTGAAGCCGACGAAGCCCCTCAATTCCACCGAAGAAAGTTGAATCATGAAAAAACACGGCGCAGCTTTTCTAGCCAGTACATTGTTGATCTTTTCCGCCGCGGTTCCAGCACATGCCGGGGATGCGCAACAACCGTCATCTCAACTGAAATGGGGGCCGTGCCCAGAAGGGTCGGGAGTAGCCGACCGGGCGACGTGCGCAACTTTTATGGTTCCGAAAGACTATGAGGATCCTTCGGCGGGGACTATCGAACTCACCATGAGCAAAATCCCTGCTAGCGGGGAGAAGAAAGGCGTTATTGCGGGTAATCCGGGCGGTCCAGGTGGCGACGCGCTGGGCATGTTTAGCGACCCCAGTGATACAGGCGAAGGAGCGCAGCCGGTTCATCTGCCTGAGAGCGTCGGCAAGAATTACGACCTCATTGCGGTGGAGCCCCGCGGGCTAACGTGGGGAACGCCGCTGAATTGCCAACCAGAGATCACCACGCCGCATATGACGGCAGGAATGCTTTATGATGCCTGCGAATCGCATAATCCTGGGTATACAAAAACAGTCAATACAGAAAATACGGCCCGCGATTTAGAAGAAGCTCGAAAACTCTTGGGCGAAAATCAGCTCAATCTTTATGGGCTTTCCTATGGAGGGCCGCTTATGGGGACATATGCAACCTTATTTCCGGAGCATACGAATAAAGCGATTTTTGATTCAAGCGCTTCACCCAATGATCTTGTTTTCCGTCTCGCAGAAAAACGACAAGCTATCCGCCATGAAGCTATACATGAATTCTTCTCCTGGGGGGCTGAGCGCGATAGCGAGTACCACTTAGGGACGACCCCGCGTGAGGTGTATCAATCCTTCGCCGCAGTGATTCATGACGAATATGGGGTGTCAGCTCCTGTCCGCCCGCAATCGGCGGACCGTCGCGATGTCGCGGCAATTCCCGACGATTACGCCGAGGCAGCAGTAGCCCTCGTGAACGCGGCCGACCTTGTTGCGTGGCGCACTGGCAGGGTGGTCGATGCGGTCAAGCTCTATACCGACGCGATTTCGCCGGTTCAATACACGACGCCGAACTCAATGGTGATGGGGGCGCTGTATAGCCAAAAGTCGTGGCCTAAACTGGCGGAACACTTGAGTACGATGAAGACTCACCTGGAGGATCCAAGCACCAACTCAGGGAAGTCGTCGGATGAGGATGATAACGGCGGCGAGCCGACGCCGGAGGAACAGCAACAGCAGGAAATCCAGCAAAAACTTGCGCAGGTCATGGCCATTCAGAGCAACGTCGTTACGTGTAATGAGAATGCGACGCCTCCGGACCGGTCCAAGCTGATCCCCTATTACGCGTCCGTTATTGTCCCGGGGGATGCCATAGATTTGAACGAGGACATGCTGGCCAGTGGCGCGTATTGCGATGGTTGGCCTACGAACAAACCGTTTAAGAAGGTGTCCGGGGACAAGCTGAAAGTTAAGCCGCTGCACCTCAGTTACGACAATGACACCGCGGTCACCGGAACGGGAGCACCCGAGATGCGTGATGCGATGGGCGGGGAACTCCACACGTACTCGGGTTACAGCCACGGTGTGTTGGTTAATGACTTTGATGACGCTGCCCATATTGTCGCTGACTATATGGAGGGGGACTAGACAGCCCTGTCTTTTCTTGCCGAGGGGCGGGCGCTACCGTGGCATTATGCGAACGATAGCGATTGTTGGTGGCGGACCACGCGGGATCTCAGTCTTGGAGCGGCTCGGAAGTTTACTGCAGGACTCGTCAGATCAGGCTGCGGCCGACGGCAACGCTATGTCGTTCTCTGTCGGGGTTACTATTCACCTTATTGACGACGTCGAACCCGGCGCGGGCCGCGTGTGGAGGACTGACCAATCACCCACACTATGCATGAACACTCTGGCAGACGCAGTGACGCTCTTCACTGAGCCGGGATCGACCGTGCGCGGCCCCGTCCTGGAAGGCCCAACCCTGTACGAGTGGTTTCAATTGCTCCGCGGCGATGCTGTGCATCCTCGGCCAACTGACACTGATTCCTCTCGCGCACGCAAGAAAACGGACCTGTTTCGTGAATTCCCTCCCACCATGCCAGTGGATTACGAGGCAGAGATCCGCCAAGCACGTCCTGAATCGCACCCTTCGCGCGCATTGTATGGGCATTACCTGCGGTGGGTATTCGGCATCGCCGTGGACCGACTTCGGACAATTCCTGGCGTGACTGTGCATATTCATAAGGCCAGGGCCGTCAATATCCGCCTAAGCGATGAAGGGGCTGATGGCGACGCGGGCACGGGTGTACATGGAGGCGATGATGGTCCCGTCGGCAAGCAAAAAACACGCGCTGCACAGACGAGTTCTCGGGACACCGTCACGCTGTCCGACGGAACATCCGTCGACGCAGACGCCACCATATTGGCGCTCGGCTGGACCGACACCACCGCGAACACCGCTGAATCGGTACTGGGCGCGAGTGTCGCCGCGCACCCGAACCTGACCTGGATCCACCCCGGCCACCCGGCTGATCAGGATCTTGACTCCGTTGCCGACGGGCACGGCACTAGTAAGAATGCGGCACCAAACGATTCACAAGCACACCGGCCCGACGTCATCGTGCGGGGCCTGGGCATGGGTTTCTTTGACCTCATGGCAAGGCTGACAATCGATCGTGGCGGAGAGTACCAACGCACATCGTCCTCCCCGTTTGACCTGAGCTAGAGCTATAAGCTCTCTGGCCGGGAACCGCGGCTCATCGTGACATCCCACCACGGGTACCCTTACCAGCCGAAACCCGTGTTTGGCTCGCTCCCGCCGGCGGCACCGATGCCTCGGCTGAAGTCCGCGATCCAGGCGCTACCCAGTGATTCACCTGCAGGCAGTATCGATTTCTCCACCACCCTGTGGCCGGCGATCCTGCGCGACGCACAAGCTGCCTACTATCGCGTGCTCCTTCGCGGCTCCGACGAGGCACTCAGCCAGATTCTCCGTATTATCGACGACCCAACCACAGACCCCTGGTCGCTTCACAATGATCCACGGCTCGATGGTCTGGTTGTTCCCCCGGACCGCTTTGACCTGCCCTATTACGCCGATCCGATGTCCAGGATCGCGGCCGAGCTACCGGAGGCGACAGATTCCGATGTGCCAGACACCGAATCCGCCATCCGCGCCCTCACCAAGGCGGTCAAAGAAGCGTTGAAGAATGACTTGGCCGAAGCGCGCCGAGGCCGGGAATCAGCGGTCAAGGCGGGATTGCAGGTCATCGGAGCCGCGCGCAAAACCGTCGCCATTGCTGATGAACCAGGACAATTCACCCCCGAGTCACGCAGGCGCGACTATGCCGAATTCGTCCGGATCGGTGCCAACGTCGGCTCCGGGCCGCCCGCGTTCCGCACCGCGGAGCTGATCGCTCTTATCGACGCTGGACTGGTCGTTTTTGCAGGCGCCGATCCGATCGTCGGCGTGACCACCGACCACGACGACGAACCACAGTTCGTGCTGACCTCGCCCACCACGGGCGCACACCCCGTGTATTCCACGACGCTGATCGATGCGTGGCAACACAAACCGAACGTTACGAGGAGTGCGGATCCGCTAACGCGAGCGCTGGTGGCGTCGGGAAGAATGAGGCCATTTGCACTGCATACACCACATGAGGACAGCGCAACACGTGACGGTGAGAGTTCCAAACGGCACCTCATCCCAACCCGAGCACCCGAAGTCGACATGACTACATGTCGGATTATCCATTCCGACGGCGCAACCGATCCGCGCATCCACATGTTGGGAATTCCGCTCCAAGAGATGCGGGCGGATACCACCATTTCGCCAATGCCAGGTACTGACCCGCTGATGTTGCAGGAAACTGATGCGGCAGCGGCAAGCGCGCTTGGTATCCCGCGTGGGTAGCGACGTCGGCAAGTAATCGTCGGACCCCCGACGTCGGCACGTGCCCTCGACATCATCAATCACAATTCCTCTACACTGGCCCACACCATGACCGGAGCCATGAACGCTGACACACACGCCCGTACATCGTCGCGACGCAATCACAGCTTCCGCGGCGCCTGGATTGTTGACACCACCACTGGCCCCATCAAAGGGCATGCCGAAACAGGCGTCGTTGCTTTCCGCGGAATACCGTACGCCCAACCGCCCCGAGGCGACATGCGATTCCGGCGTGCCCAACCAGTGGAACCATGGACAGAACCGCTGATCGCGGACCACCCCGGCGACTATTGCGCCCAGTATCGCAATAAGTCCGTGGGGTGGGTGGGGTCGGAAGACTGTTTGTGGCTCAATGTTGTCGTTCCCTTAACGGCCACTCGCTCGGGTGGACGACGCCCGGGCAACGGGGGCACGACCGCACGCCAGCGCCATATGATTGATCGGGATGCTCGCCGTCCCATCGTCGTGTACTTTCATGGTGGGTCGAACGTCCATGGCTCCGCCAACGAACCGCTGCTCACCGGGCAGTACTTCGCTCAAGCCATGGATGCGGTGGTCGTGGCGGTCAACTATCGTGTGGGAATCCTGGGGCAGCTGTCGTTAAATTACTCAGCGCATGAATCAGCGCAGGCGCTGAAGGCCAACCGCTTAAAGGACGTCGTCACAGAGCCCGTCACCAGGGCAGACTCCAACCCGGGTCTATCGGATCTCGTCACGGCCGTACGGTGGGTTCATGATAATGCTGAGGCATTCGGCGGAGACCCCGCCCGCATCACGATCATGGGTGAATCCTCGGGTGGCGCAATGGTGACTGCCCTCACCGCCGTACCGGAGCTCCGCGGAATCATCGCTGGAGCTATCGCGCAATCCCCACCCGTCGCGATGGTTCATTCACCCGCAGCCGCAGGCCGGTGGGCAGACCGTGCGAGAGCCGAAAATCCAGACCTCAACGGCATCTCTGCCATGCAACTCGCGCACCTCACCGAACGCTTGAACGTCATTAACGACGACTACCTCGAGTTTTCCGGCCCTTTCGCACCGACTGTCGACGGGGACCTTATGACTCGGCATCCCCTGGCTATTCGCTCATCGTCTCCGCATGACGAACCGCACAAAAAATCACGGGATGAACGCCAAGAAGTACCTGTTGACGACGGCACCCCGGGCATGGACATCCCGCTCCTGATTGGGACGAACGCCGATGAATACCTGGTTATGCGGTGGGAACGCATGTCGACTCGCGCCCAACGCGCGCGCGTTCGTCGGTTGGCTCAATCCATTGGTGGGAGTGCCCCGGAAATCTTGGCAGAGTTTTATCGCGGAGGCCGCTCCCGTGCGGAGTGTGGGAGATTTGCCGGCGATGCCTTGTTCTTAGCGTCATCACTGCAATTAGCGTCCCGGTGGCCACAAGGGAAAGCCTGGATGTATCGACTCGATATGGTGACACCCTCGCTTCGGCTGTCCGGGTTGGGCGCGACGCACGCTCTAGATTTGCCGCTCTTATTTGAACGCTATGATTCCGGAAAAGGCCCCGACGCGCTGTATTTGGGTGGCCACGATCAGATGCGGGCTACCAGTGCCGTGATGCAACTTCGGTGGAAGAATTTTATCCATTCTGGCAATCCAGGGTTCCCGCCACTCAGTGACGGCTTTGCGACCCAGATTTTTAGTGCGGGCGAGCGTACAGCAGAAGATCCGTCTGGTGACCTGCGTCGGGCCTGGTCAGACGTCGATCTGACGAATTAATCTCGTCAAATAAGGAATATTTATTTCGCTGTATTTACTACAATTATAAATGTGTCAATTCCTGTTAATGATTCTTCTCATCGAGCTTCACCACATAAGTGGGCATTTCGCGATAACTGGACCGTGAAAACCACCACCGGCCCGGTCGTTGGCCACGCAGAAACGGGCGTGGCCGCGTTTCGGGGCATCCCCTATGCCGAACCACCCACCGGTGATCTACGCTTTCGTCGTGCCCGCCCCAAAGAGCCCTGGTCAACACCCCTCTTAGCAACCCAGTCCGGAAGCCCCTGCATACAAATCCGCAACGCTGACCACGGTGTCATCGGGTCAGAAAACTGCTTGTGGCTCGACGTCGTCGTTCCTCGCGACCCGTCATCACGATCAGCTGTCGATCCGACAGCCCGTCGGCCTGTCGTGGTCTTTTTCCACGGCGGATCAAACGCATTCGGATCCGCCGCCAAAAGGCTATATTCCGCCCAGTACTTGGCGACGGCACTCGACGCCGTCGTCGTCGCTGTGAATTACCGTATCGGGGTGGCAGGAGGACTGTCGCTGAGCTATGGAACACCGCAGCCCGACCTCCCCGCTGACCGTTTCGATACCAACACGCAGCTCTCCGACGCCGTGATGGCCGTGACGTGGATCCGTGACAACGCGGAAGTATTTGGTGGGGATCCACATCGGATTATCGCGATGGGGCAATCGTCGGGAGGTGGGCTGGTTGCATCCCTAACCGCCGTGCCCCAGCTGGAAAAGGTAATAGCCGGTGTCATCATGCTCTCGCCGCCACTGGCGATGGTGCACCACCCGGACTTAGCCGCACTGTGGGCCAACCGCCTGTTTGACAGATGCGACAATCCGTTGACGGTGGATTCGCGGACAATAGGGGCGCTAAGTGGAGCGCTGCTTCAGGAAAACGTGAAAAACGTGGAGTTCGGTGGGCCTTTTGCCCCCGTTATCGACGGTGACCTCCTTCCGCGTCACCCGCTGGAGATCACGCCAACTGCCCCCGGGGTTGGTGGCAAAGTTCCGCTGCTGATCGGAACAGTGAGCCACGAATACTACTTCATGCGGCTCAGGAGAGTCACGACGGCAACGCAACGTCACCGGGCCCAGCGTTTTGCCGAATCTATTGGGCCAGACGCCGCTGACGTGTTCCGACAGATGTATCGCAATGGCCAATCACGCACAGAGTGCGCTGACCTCTTTGGTGATTGCCTGTTCTGGGCTCCGTCGATCGCACTGGCAGAACGGTGGTCGCCCAGCAACGTGTGGATGTACCGCCTCGACGCCTCCACACCTTTCTTCAAAGCATTAGGACTGGGGGCGACACATACTTGGGATCTCCCGCTCCTTTTCGGCCGGTATGACTCAGGGATTGCTTCGAAAGCGTTTACTATCGGCGGCCTGGATCGCATCAAAGCAACGACGGCAGCGATGCAACGCCGGTGGCGGGACTTCATTCACGACGGAGCCCCCGGTTTCACCCCCTACTCCGACGACCGATCAACGCACATCTTTGGCGACGACGGCGAAACGACCGTGAACGATCCGCGCCACGACATGCGTGAGGCGTGGTCGAGCGTGGACTTCGCGAACGTCGGATCGAAATAGCGTAGTAGGAGCCCGCGGTTCACACCGCGCTGTGCTTGTCGGCTAGCGTGACAGTGCAGTCGCTAGCGTGACAGTGCAGTCGCTAGCGTGACAGTGCAGCCTGAGCAGCGTAAAGGCCGCACAACCCGTGCGCCCCCGCGCCCGGAGGAGTCGCCGCCGAACACAAGTACACACGCGGTCCATCGCCATGAGCGGAGATCGTGTACGGGTTCGTCGATAATCGCGGCCTGCCCAGTAACCCGCCGAGTGTGTTCGCCCCGGTTGTAATGTTGCCACCCACAAAATTGGCATTGTCGCGCTCAACATCCGCGGGAGTCCTGATTTTCTTAGCGACGATTCTCTCGCGAAATCCCGGCGCGTACTGCTCAATTTGTCTCTCGATGGAGGCGCACAGTGCGGACGCGTCGTACTGCTCGGAGCGATTCCCTGTGTATCCCGCCGGAACGTGAGCGTAGGCGTCGATGGGGTGGAGGCTTTCGCTGCTCCGCGACGGATCGGCAACGTACTGTTGGGTCACCAACACGAAAGGTCGCTCCGGTAGGCGACCACGGTTGATCTCCCGCTCAGCGGCGTGAATATCGCGCACTGAACCACCCAGATGCACAGTTCCCGCGCGCCGGGCCGGCTGGTACGTCCACGGAATATCTCCGTCGATGGCGAAATTCACAACGGCAACGCCCGGACCGTACCTGTACCGCGACAGAGCCGCGCGCACATGAGCGGGCACCTGCGGAGGACGTCGGCTAGCGCCGATGATGTTTAGGGCGGCTTGCGGTGTCGTGTCCAGCATGACGATGTCGTTAGCGCCGGCAGGAAGGTCGTCAAGAGACCTGATAGCGCTGCCGGTTGTGACGTGTCCGCCGGATCGCTGCAGAGCGTGAACAAAAGCATCGGTGATGGCCTGCGAACCACCCTTGGCGACGGGCCAGCCGCGTGCATGGGCGGCGGTGGTGAGCATCATCCCGATGGCGGACGAGCCAAGGCCCGTCAACGGCCGAAAACCGTGCGCAGCGACGGCGGCGAAGAGCGCGCGGGCCTCTGGGGATTGCCATAAGTGGGAAGTAGCCACAGCGGGGAGTCCTGCGGGAACGCCGAAGCGGAGAAGATTTCCCCATCGGCGTCCGACTGTCTTATCTGTATGCCGTGCCCGCCGCCGGAATAGTCGTAAGGGCGGCTGAAGAATATCTGGCGCGAGTTCTGCAAAGTTGCTGGCCAGAGGGTGGAATAGTCGCTCCCACCAGAACCGATCGTGTGCAGTGGGAAACTGTTGGGCCGTCGCGTGGACATCGCGATAGAGCGCGGCGCCAGCGGAGGCAGCGGCAGCACCGCCGGAGCCGGGCGCGGCTCCACCCCGTGCGGTTTGGATGAGCGGATGCGCGCATTGCACTGCCGGCCATAACCACTCCAGGCTCGCATTATCGTCACTGGTTAAAGACTGCAGGAGCGGATTCTCTAGCGCGAGTGGGTGAATCGCCGCGCAGTGATCGTGGATGAGTCCGGGCAGGGTCAGTTCGGTGGAACGGGCACCTCCGCCGATGGTGCTCTGAGCCTCAATGACAGTGACGTCACACCCAGCGAGCGCGAGAGTGACGGCCGCCGCGAGTCCGTTCGGGCCACTGCCCACAACAAACGCTTGAGTCACAGGCACCTCCCTCCACCCGAAAATCGCCCGAAGCCGTAGTAACCCGAAGCAGCCCCATGTTGCTTCACGTCACGGTGAATTATACGGCGTGTGAACCGGCGAGGGCTCCTCGCCCGTTTCGGATTTCTGGGCATCCTCCCAGTCATGGTCGCCAGCGTCCCACGTGGGCATGTCCAAAATTCCGGCGCGCTTCGCCACCACCGTTGTGGCCAGGGACTGCCCGGTCACGTTTACAGCCGTGCGTCCCATGTCGATAATCGGCTCGATAGCCAGCAGCAAGCCGACACCGGATAGCGGGAGGCCCAGCGTCGATAATGTCAATGTCAACATGACCGTTGCACCGGTCGTGCCAGCCGTCGCCGCGGAACCAATAACCGAAACGAAGATAATGAGTAGGTAATCAGTGAAGTTTAGGGGAGTGCCATAGAACTGGGCGACGAAAATCGCGGCGACCGCGGGGTAGACCGATGCGCACCCGTCCATTTTGGTGGTCGCACCCAGCGGGATAGCGAAGGACGCATACTCCGATGGCACACCCATGCGCTGCTCGGTGACGCGCTGGGTGACAGGCATAACTCCCATCGACGAGCGCGTGACGAAGCCCAAGCTGGTCACAGGCCAGACGCGGCGGTAGAAACCCGACACGGAAAGATCATTGGTGGCGAGCACCGTGGGATAGATAATGCCCAGAACAATGGCCAAGCCAACGTAAATAGCAAGCACAAATTTGCCGAGCGAACCGAGCGCGTCCCACCCGTAGTTCGACACGGCATGCCCGATCAGCGCGGCCGTGCCAATCGGTGCTAGGCGAATAATCCACCACAGCACGGTTTGCACGATCTTGAGGACGGATTCGTTAAACCGCAGGAACGGTTCCGCCGCGTGCCCAGTTTTCACGGCTGCAATGCCGATGGCCAGCGAAATAACCAGCAGCTGGAGCACATTGAAGGACAGGTCAATGCCATCGCCACTTGATGCGGTTGATGCACCCAGCCCCAAGATATTCGATGGGACGATTCCCTCGATGAAGGCCAGCCAGCTGCCGGTATGCGATGGGTCCGCAGCCGTGGAGGCGTCGACGCTGGTACCTTCACCAGGTTTCATAACCAGCGCGACAATGATTCCCGCGAGGACAGAGAAGAACGCGGTGATGGCGAACCACACGAGCGTGCTGATCGCGAGCCGCGCCGCGTTAGTCACTTTCCGCAGGTTTGCCACAGAGGTAATGACCGCGGTGACGACCAGCGGTGGGATCATCACTTTCAGAAGCTGCACGTAGGCAGTGCCGACTCCGTCGAGCAGCGAGCCTAGCCATCCTTCCTTGTCGCCGTCGAGTCCGTTGCTTTGAGCGCGGGCGATAAAACCGAGGATGAGGCCAATAATAAGGCCGGCGATCACTTGGGCGCCGAACCCGGTCATCCACCCGGGGAGGAACTTCTTTTTCTCATCGACGGTGTTGTTGAGTTTTGTGTCGGTTTTCGTGTCAGCTGAATCGGCCATGTGTCTCCTTCGCTGTGGGAACTGCGTGCGGGACGGCGGGAGGTGTTATGGCTGGTCAAGCCGGAGCCCGTGCAGACTGGTCTGTCTATTTATAACCGACGCACATATTACGTGGTGACGTCCCTGGTTCCAACCTGCGACTGTGGGCAACTATTCCTGACGTGACATATCACTCATCGGCGTGACCACCGTCGCCTGGCCGACACCCCGCGCTCAGCCGACACTCGTCGCCACGCCATGAGTGTGAGTTCGCTCGTACGAGCTAATACGGGTTGACCGACGAACTATGCGTATTAATTCGTATGTCATGGAGGATCGAGGGAAATGCCCGTTGGGGACACTCAGTACGGCTGCAGACACGGCACCCAGGCCCGATCGGAGTTGCGGCCGCCAAGTCCGAGAGATCTAAGCCTTCGGCATACACCGTGCGTTCCGCATGACGCGCCTCGCACCCCAGGCCGATGGCGAACACTTTTCCCGGCTGGCCGAACCGTCGTCGATAGTGTTTCACCGTCCGCGCTACCCACATGTACGTACGCCCATCCGGCATCTGCGCTAGCTGGCGCATCACTTTCCCTGGGTAGGAGAACGTTTCGTACACGTTCCACAACGGGCAAGTGCCACCGGAATGTGTGAAATGAAAGCCCGTCGCCGATTGCCGCTTGGACACATTCCCAGCGCGGTCCACGCGAACAAAGGTCCACGGTATTCCCCGCAGCTTCGGGCGTTGCAGGGTAGATAAGCGGTGGCAAATCGTCTCGTACCCCATGCCGTAGGCCGTCGACAGGTACTCGATGTCGTAGCCGGCGCGCTCTGCCTGAGCATGGAAATTGGTGTACGGCAACACCAGCGCTGCTGCGTAGTACGTCGCCGCGCCCCGCACCGCGAGTTGCCGGGATTCGTCGGATGTAAACCGCGGGTCCTCGTCGACAAGAGAATGGAGCTGATCGCCGACCTCCAAATAGGCAAGCTCCGTAGCCATCCGGAAAGCCTTCTGTCCAGACGTGAGGTGGGCATCGATGGTGAGCACGCCGGTGTCGGGGGAAAACCGGTGCTGCACCATGTCCTCGGCGGTATCCGTGTGCCCATGCCCCGCGCTATCCAGGTGCGAAATGTAGCGAACCTCGACCCCATATTTCGAGTTCAGCCGCGTTGCGACGCAATCTTCGACGTGGTTGATATTGGGAACGCCCAGGCCCAGCGTTCCGGCAAGCTCCTCGGCCGCCCCATCAAGCGAATCAATATAGTTCTGGCGGGCATAAAAGAAATCACGAACCTCTTCGTGAGGCATAGTGAGCGCGTCGGATCCCGTCGACGAATCCTCCACATCCGACCGGTTTCGCTCCTCCGTGACCAGCGACAACTTGTCCGAGACATTGCGATAGCGACGGTGAATATCCACCAATGCGCGGGCAAGCTCCGGGTGAGAGCGGACAAGATCCGCCACCTCGTGCACATCGATGCTGGTGGGGCATACCTCGCGGTCCAGGGTGACGTCGTGAACCTCGGCGACGAGACGGGAATCGTCTTCGCGCGAAAAGAAAGCCTCGTCGATTCCGAAAACATGGGTGATCTTCCGAAGAACCGACGAGGTTAGTGGGCGACTGTCATTTTCAATTTGGTTAACGTAACTGGCAGAGAGCCCGAGAGAATGCGCAAGGGTTGCTTGGCTTAACTCTCGTTCTTTTCGGAGCTGCTTGAGCCGCGCCCCCACGAAAACCCGCGAGGACGAACCCTCCTTGTCAGCTCCAGTGCTCATGCGACAACAATAGAGCGTCGTCAAGGGCAATTGAGGGGTTTTGCGTAGATTCCTCGACGCGACCTAGTGGAGGCCTAGTGGAACTGGCCTTCCTCGGTGGAGCCCTTCAATGCAACCGTGGAGGAGTTGGGGTCCACGGTGGTGGCAACGCGGTCGAAGTAGCCGGCACCGACTTCGCGCTGGTGCTTGACGGCGGTGAATCCGCGCTCCTTGGCAGCCTGGAACTCGCGGTTCTGCAGGTCCACGAAGGCCGTCATCTGCTCGCGGGCGTAGCCGTAAGCCAGGTCGAACATGGAGTAGTTCAGTGAGTGGAAACCAGCCAAGGTGATGAACTGGAACTTGAAGCCCATCTTGCCCAACTCGTTCTGGAACTTCGCGATCTCGTCCTTCTCCAGGTGCGAGGACCAGTTGAACGACGGCGAGCAGTTGTAGGCCAGCAGCTGGTCGGGGAACTCCTCGTGGACACCGTCGGCGAACTTCTTGGCCAGCTCCAGGTCCGGTGTGCCGGTCTCCATCCAGATGAGGTCCGCGTAGGGGGCATAGGACTTTGCACGAGCAATACAGGGCTCGATCCCGTTCTGAACGTGGTAGTAGCCCTCCGCGGTGCGGTCGCCCGTAATGAACTTCTGGTCGCGCTCGTCCACGTCCGAGGTGATGAGTGTGGCGGCCTCGGCGTCGGTGCGGGCAACGATCACGGTCGGCGTGTTCAAAACGTCCGCCGCCAACCGTGCCGACGACAGCGTACGAATGTGCTGCTGCGTGGGGATCAGCACCTTGCCGCCCAGGTGACCACACTTCTTCTCTGAGGCCAGCTGGTCCTCCCAGTGGGTACCAGCCGCACCGGCCTGAATCATGGCCTTCTGCAGCTCGAAGACGTTAAGAGCGCCACCGAAGCCGGCCTCGGCGTCGGCAACGATGGGGACCAGCCAGTTATCGACGCTGGTGTCGCCCTCGATACGCGCAACCTCGTCGGCACGAAGAAGTGCGTTGTTGATGCGGCGCACGATCTGTGGGACAGAGTTAGCGGGGTAGAGGGACTGGTCGGGGTAGGTTTGAGCAGCCAAGTTGGCGTCGCCCGCAACCTGCCAACCGGACAGGTACACGGCCTTGAGCCCCGCCCGAACCTGCTGGACAGCCTGGTTACCGGTGAGGGCGCCGAGGGCGTTGATGTAGCCGTCGCCGTCTTCGTGAATGGAGTCAAAAAGGATTTCTGCGCCGCGGCGGGCAAGGGTGTTTTCCTCAACGACGGTACCCTGGAGCGCCTCCACATCCTCCGCCGTGTAGTTGCGGGTGACGCCCTTCCACCGAGGGTTGGTCTCCCAATCCTTCTTGATTTCTTCAGCGGTACGGGCCTGTCCAACCGTAGACATTTCGTTCACTCCTATGAGGTCTAAGTTCTAGAGACATTGACACCCACATATCGGGCTAAATCCGTAGAAAAACGGAAAATACGACTTTGGTGAATGTCTGTGTAGCCGGTGGCCGTGGTGGCCTCGTTGGCGTGGTCTTAACCTTTACCGATGAGAAAACGCACGTCAATGACTTTTAAGATCGTATTCTTGTGCGGGGGTAGTGGGGGATTTTGCAAAGTTTGCAAACTTACGCCACCGTATGTTTTAGATCACAAAATCGACAACCGGCAATGAGCTGCATTAATACAAAATATGATCTAGATAACTGCGTGCTGTGTTTCGCGTCACTTTAAAGTGTTTTGTGCGTCACAGCGAAAAAGAGCGGGGGGAGCTGACAGGATATCTGGCACTGATTAGCTAAAAAGTGTTCCACCACACGCCGAACTCCCTTAGTGTTAGCCACACCACCGAGAACAGTTGTCGTTCCGAAGGAGAAACTATGACCGACACAACTAGTACATCGCAGACAACCGCCACGTCCGACACCACACCCCGCACCAAAGTCGCTGGCCTCCAGGTGGCCACCACTCTTTATGACTTCATTACCGGCTCGGTCCTTCCCCGCACCGGCCAGGACCCCGACGCCTTCTGGTCCGGCTTCGCGGACATCGTGAAAACCTATACGCCTCGCAATAAGGAACTCTTAGCCCGCCGCGAGGAACTGCAAACCAAGCTCAACGAGTGGTACACCCAGCACCCCGGCGAACAAAATATCGACGATTACGACGCCTTCCTCCACGAGATCGGCTACGTGGTGGACAATGACGATGACTTCCAGATCGACCCCGTCAATATCGATCCCGAAATCTCGGAAACCAGCGGCCCTCAGCTGGTCGTTCCCGTGCTCAACGCCCGCTTCGCGCTAAACGCTGCGAACGCGCGGTGGGGTTCGTTATACGACGCTCTCTATGGCACCGACGCCATCCCCGAAGATGGCGGGGCAGAAAAGGACAACGGCGGCTACAACAAACTCCGCGGCGATAAGGTCATCGCATGGTCGCGTGACTTCCTCGACAAGGCAGTTCCCCTGGTCGACGCATCCCACCACGATGTCACCCGATACGACATTTCCGACGGCTCCTTCGTCGGCTATGTCAACGACGAGAAGCACGAGCTGCGTGAACCGGAGGTCTACGCCGGCTACGCCGGTGACCAATCCAACCCGACGTCGGTTTTGCTGCGGCACAACGGCCTGTACATCGACATTTTGATCGATCCCGAATCCCCCATCGGATCCACGGACAAGGCCGGAGTCAAGGACATTATTCTCGACGCCGCCGTCAGCACGTTGATTGACTTTGAAGATTCCGTCGCGGCCGTCGACGCGACAGATAAAACCCTGGGATATAGCAACTGGTTCCAGCTAAACACCGGTGAGCTGGAAGAAGAAGTGACAAAGGGGGATAAGACGTTCACCCGTCGGCTAAACCCCGACCGTGAATACACCAGCCCGGACGGCGAATCCTTCACCGTGCATGGCCGAACACTGATGTTTACCCGCAATGTCGGCCACCTCATGACCAACCCGGCGATCTTGTTGGAGGACGGGTCTGAGGTATTCGAAGGCATCATGGACACCGTCATGACCGCGGTATGCGGGATCCCGGGGATTGACAAGAACAACCCCATGTACAACTCCAGCAACGGGTCGATCTACATCGTGAAACCCAAGCAGCACGGGCCGGAGGAAGTGGAATTCACCAATGACCTGCTGGGTGCCACCGAGAAGCTCCTGGGCCTCCCGGAGAACACCATCAAGGTGGGAGTGATGGATGAAGAGCGCCGGACCACGCTGAACCTTGACGCGTGTATTAAGGCTGTGTCCAAGCGACTCGCCTTCATTAACACGGGCTTCTTGGACCGCACCGGCGACGAAATCCACACCTCCATGGAGGCCGGCCCCATGATCCGCAAGGGTGAAATGAAATCCGCCCCGTGGATGCAGGGCTATGAGGACAACAATGTGGACGCTGGCATTGCCCACGGCCTGCCCGGAAAGGCTCAAATCGGTAAGGGCATGTGGGCGAAGACCGAGCTCATGGCCGACATGCTGGCTGAAAAGATCAGCCAGCCAGAACAAGGTGCCACCACCGCGTGGGTTCCTTCGCCGACCGCAGCGACGTTGCACGCCACGCACTACCACCAGGTAGACGTGTTCACCGTCGACGAGAAACTCCGCGCCGCGGGCCGTCGTGATAACTACCGCGACCGTTTGACCCTCCCCGTATCGCCCGACGGAAAATGGAGCGATGAGGACATTAAGGAAGAGGTAGACAACAACTGCCAGTCCATCCTGGGGTACGTCATCCGATGGGTGGAGCAGGGTGTGGGCTGCTCCAAGATCCCGGATATTCACGACATTGATCTCATGGAAGACCGCGCGACACTGCGTATTTCCTCCCAGTTGCTGGCCAATTGGCTGCGTCACGGCATCATCACCGAGGATTATGTGATCGAGGCGTTGAAGCGCATGGCGAAAGTCGTCGATAAGCAGAATGAAGGAGACCCGGCATACCGCCCCATGTCGGCCGATTATGACAAGTCAATCGGCTGGCAGGCGGCGAAGGACCTGATTTTGGATGGAACAACGTCGCCATCTGGCTACACCGAGCCGATCCTGCATCGCCGTCGCCGCGAATTCAAGGAACGCGAAGGGATTGCATAAGGTTCCGCGGGCGGGGTTGCGCGTCGGTTCCGCCCGCGGCTGAAGGTTCCGCGCCGATCCTGCCGCGTTGGTGCTATAACTGCTGCGTCTGTCACAAGTGATGGGTAACCTCATACGTAGACGGTGAAGGTCGAGCAGAAAGGTAACTTGTGGTGACGCAGTCAGCAGATACACCAACGCTTCAGGATCTTCTGAAATTTAAGGTCGTGCTCTTCGACCTTGATGGGGTTCTCACGCCCACGGCAACACTCCACCAGCAGGCGTGGGCGACGATGTTCCAGGCTTTCTTGGCAGAGCGTGGCGAGCGGGCTTACACGGACCAGGACTATTTCGATTACCTGGACGGGCGTCGTCGGGATGAGGCCATTCAAGCGCTCTTAGAATCACGCGGCATCTCCCTTCCCTATGATCGTGGTGACGCAGGTCATGAGGGAGACGACGAACCTACCGATAACACCATCACCGGGTTAGGACTGCGTAAAAACCGCGACTTCCTTGACCTCCTCACACGTGGAATGGACCCGTACCCTGGATCATTGCAGCTGCTCCACGCGATGAAGGACTACAACGAGGCCCACGCGTCGGATGCCATCCAGATGGGTGTGGTGTCGTCGTCAAAGAACACGCCGAGGGTCCTGGAATCAGCCGGGCTCACTGATTACTTCCCTCACGTCGTCGATGGGAAAATCGCTGAAGAGAAAAGGCTGAAAGGGAAACCTGCACCTGATACCTATGTGTACGGTGCCGAATTGTTCGGCTTCACCCCTGCCGACGCCGTCGTTGTTGAGGACGCCACTAGCGGTGTGGCCGCGGGGCGTGCTGGTGAATTTGGGTACGTCCTGGGTGTCAATCGTGGTGCAGGAAAAGATGCGCTGATCAAGGCCGGGGCCGATGCTGTCGTTGACGACCTCGGCGAGCTGGTGTAAAAAAGGCCCCCTGCCAGCCAACCCACAACCTACGGATCGGTAGCCTGATCGATAGGCTGTGTCTGCAGCAGCTCATGCCGTTAACGTCACCACAAGGACCCCTAGGAGAGTGAATGAGCCCGAAAGCATCGCAAGCGACGTCGGAAGCTTTTCTTGCTGCCCGTCGCCATGGACATAAGGACCAAAAGGGCTCGATCGATGACGGCCGCCAGGACGGATTACTGGCCCGCGCAGACGGCCACCACCACGGTGTTGACCCTGAGTCCACCATCGACCGTGAAAACAATCCCGTCGACCCGTGGCGGCTCATTGAGCGCGTCCCCAACCGCATGGACCTGGGGGTATCGGAATCCATCTTCGCCCTCTCCAACGGATACATGGGCATGCGCGCGAACCCCTCCGAAGGTCGGGACTCCGCCTACCATGGCACCTACATCAACGGCCTCCACGAAACATGGAACATCCGCCACGCGGAGGACGCCTACGGCCTAGCCCGCAAGGGGCAGACCTTGGTCTCGGCACCCGATGCCAAGCCGATGCGCCTATATATTGACGACGAACCCCTCCGCTTGGGCAGCGCCGACCTCGAAGATTATGAGCGCGTCCTGGACTTCCGCGAAGGCATCCTTCGTCGCAACCTCATTTGGCGCACTCCCTCGGGCAAACGCGTGCGGGTGACCTCCGAGAGGATGATCTCTTTCCAGGAGAAACACCTGGCCATCATGAGCTTGGAGGTAGAGCTTCTCGATTCTGACGCCGCCGTCGTTATTTCGTCGCAAATCCTCAACCGCCAGGACGGTGAGGATGAATACCACGGTGGCGGCAACGGGAATAGCGCCAACAGTGCCGCGGAAAAGGACCCCCGCCAGGGCGAGACCATTGAAGAACGTGTCCTGATCCCGACATTCCGGGCCCATCCGGCACCCGAGCGCGCCACTTTGGGATACCGGTGTGCCGAGTCCGGCATGACCGTGACTTGCAGCATGGACCACAAATTGACGGTGGACATGCCGGGTGCGGAATCGCTGAACACGCGTGAAGAGGCAGGCGTGGAAGTGGATGCACGCGTGCGGGACGATAACGCCCGCGTCGTCCACCACCTCAACGGCAAACAAGGAATGACGATACGGCTGGAAAAGTTCGTGTCCTACCACTCCTCCCGGCATGTGGCGGCTGAGGAGCTAGCCTTCCGCTGCGCGCGCACGATTAACCGCGCGGTACAGGTAGGGTTCCCGGCCTTGCAGCAGAACCAGCGGGAATGGCTCGATGCGTTCTGGCAACGATCCGACGTGGAAATTACCGGCCAGCCAGCAGTCCAACAGGCGGTCCGGTGGAACCTCTTCCAGCTTGTGCAGGCGTCGGCACGGGCCGATGGCCATGGGGTTCCTGCAAAAGGAATGACCGGATCTGGTTACGGCGGGCACTATTTCTGGGATACGGAAATTTATGTCATGCCATTCCTTAGCTACACCAATCCGTCATTTGCCAGGAATGCGATGCGGTTCCGTTTCTTGATGCTTCCCGCTGCCGAGGACCGTGCCCGGGAGCTCTCCCATGACGGTGCACTGTTCCCGTGGCGCACCATTAACGGCCTGGAATCAAGCGCGTATTACGCGGCGGGGACCGCTCAGTACCACATCGATGCGGATATCGCGTACGCCCTCATGAAGTACGTGTATGCGTCGGGCGATACAGATTTCTTGTTGCGCGAAGGGATCCACATTTTGGTGGGCACAGCGCGCTTCTGGATGTCCCTGGGCTTCTTTGACCGAGATGGCGAATTCAACATTCACTCCGTCACGGGGCCCGACGAATACACCACCGTGGTGAATAACAACCTCTACACCAATGTCATGGCGGAGTATAACTTGCGCGTGGCGGCCGATGTTGTTCGCCAGATGAAGGCTGACCGCCCAAACGACTACGCCGACCTAGCGAAACAGTATGGCCTGGATGAGGAAGAAATAGAGCTGTGGGATAAAGCAGCCGAGCACATGCACATCCTGCTGGACCCGAAGTTGGGGATTCACCCGCAGGATGACCAGTTCTTGGAGCGTGAGCGCTGGAACCTCGACGACCCGGCCGTGGGTCCGAAGCGTCCGCTCTTACTGCACTATCACCCGCTCACCATCTACCGCTACCAGATCATTAAGCAGGCCGACGTTGTGTTGGCATTGTTCCTGCGGGGTAACCGGTTCACGCGGGAAGAGAAGCTGGCCGACTACAACTACTACGACGAGTTAACCACGGGCGATTCGACCCTGTCTGCCGTTGTCCAGTCCATTGTTGCGGCGGAGCTGGACCTGAAAGACAAGGCGATGGATTTCTTCCTCCGTGGCCTGTTCGTGGACCTGGGTAACTTGCATGGGAACACGAAAGATGGTGTCCACATTGCGTCCACCGGTGGTGTGTGGTCCGCGCTCGTGTACGGCTTCGGCGGTTTCCGCGATTATGAGGGCCGCTACAGCATCAACCCGCGGCTGCCCGATGAGTGGGAAGAGCTCATTTACCGGATCACCCTTCACGGTTGCCGCATTCGAGTCGCTATCCGACGTCACTCCGTCGAACTCGTGGTGGAAGAGGGGCTTCACGACGTCGGCCCGATCGAGGTCGGTGGCCGCGAAGTTGTTGTGACTCACGAGCCGATGACCATCGCTTTGCCTGGTGAGCGCAACCTTGACGACGACTAACGTCGGGCTCATACCGGACTGACACCGCCAGCCCCCAACCGGGGGCAGCGAGTTGTCAGGAAATGTCCGTGTTTCTATCTAAACTGGCCTGTTGAGGCTACGCTAACGGGCTGCTTCGCGTGAAGAAAACAGCATTAACATTGCAGGTCATGGACGAAAAATTCCACCTATTTATCTGAATGGTCAGTGGGGGTAAAGAATTACGCAAAGACGTAGTTGCGAAAAACCCATCTTGACCACTAGTGATGTGTATCATGCGGTAGCAGTGTAAGTGGAGTGCACCTCCCTCGTCGTCGTACAGTAAGGCTGACACTGGAGGTGCCATGACTGTAAAAAACGCGAACCGTGACGCCATTGTTCACGGTAAAATAACGACGGATCCGCTCCGCGACAAGCCGGCGTTCCCGTCGTGGGCTATGAAAATGACGATGGCGATCACGGGCCTTATCTTCGGGCTGTTCGTGCTCGTCCATATGATCGGTAACTTAAAGATCTACATGGGGGAAGAGCACCTCAACGACTACGCGGAATTCCTGCGTACGGCGCTCGAACCCTTGTTCCCGCGTGAGGGTGTTCTGTGGATCGCACGTATTGTTCTTCTCGTCTGCTTAGTTCTGCACGTGTACTGCGGCTTAGCGCTGCACGGGCGCGCACGGCGGTCACGGGGTAAGTTCCGCCGGACCGGGCTTGTGTCGGGAATGAACACCTTTGCAGCACGGTCCATGGTTGTGACGGGCCTGGTCCTGCTGCTGTTCATCATCTTCCACATTTTGGATTTGACGTTGGGTGTGCGGCCGATCGGATCGAGTGAGTTTGAGGAGAACACCGCCGGTCATGCACATGCTTATGCCAACCTCATTCACAGCTTTGATCGTCCCGGCGTTGCCATCTTCTACATCCTCGCCATGGTGATTCTGTTCGTCCACCTGTCACACGGCATTTGGACGGCCATTTCCGATCTCGGAATTACCGGACACCGGTGGCGTCAGGTGATGCTGCTGGTCGCCTACATAGTTCCGGCCATCATCATGATCGGCAACATTTCGATTCCCCTCGCTGTTCTGACCGGCGCGATATCACTGTAGGCGGAGGTTACAAAACATGAGTGCAGTTATTCAGAACCCCCACAATCAGGGGCCGGACTTCGACTACGACACCGCTGTTGAGAATTTCACCGCGCCTGATTCCTGCGTCCCTGGAGTGACCCTGGGCTCCAAGTTAAAGGACAACGCTCCTCACATGAAGGGGCTCTCGCAGGCCGATGAGTGGGATTACGCTAAGCAACACTTCAAGCTGGTCTCGCCTCTGAACCGGAAGAAGTTTACGGTCCTCGTCGTTGGCACTGGTTTGGCCGGCGGTGCCGCCGCAGCAGCGTTGGGTGAGCTGGGCTATGACGTCAAGGTGTTCACGTACCATGACGCTCCCCGCCGTGCTCACTCGATTGCCGCGCAGGGTGGTGTGAACTCCTCTCGCTCCAAGAAGCTGGACAATGACTCCACCTACAACCACACCAAAGACACGGTGAAGGGTGGCGACTACCGCTGCCGCGAGAACGACTGTTGGCGTCTAGCAGAAGAGTCCCCCCGCGTCATTGACCACATGAATGCCGTGGGCGCACCGTTCTCCCGCGAATATGGTGGAACGCTGGCCACCCGTTCATTCGGTGGTGTCCAGGTGTCCCGTACCTATTACACCCGTGGTCAGACAGGTCAGCAGCTCCAGCTGGCGACGACCTCCGCGCTGCAGCGCCAGATTGGTGCCGGCTCGGTTGAGATCTTCACCCACAACGAGATGATGGATCTCATTATCGACGACGGCCGCTGCCAGGGCATCGTCACCCGTAACCTCATTACGGGCGAGCTGACCGCCCACACCGGCCACGCCGTGATCCTCGGAACCGGCGGCTACGGCAACGTCTACTACATGTCCACGTTGGCGAAGAACTCCAACGCGTCGGCCATCATGCGTGCCTACGACCAAGGCGCCTACATGGCATCGCCGTCGTTCGTGCAGTTCCACCCGACGGGTATCCCGGTGAACTCGGACTGGCAGTCCAAGACGATTCTGATGTCGGAATCGCTGCGTAACGACGCCCGCGTCTGGACGCCGAAGAAGAAGGCCGACGACCGCGACCCCAACGACATTCCCGAAGACGAGCGCGACTACTTCCTGGAACGTCGCTACCCGGCATTCGGTAACCTCGTCCCCCGCGATATCGCCTCCCGTGCGAACTCGCAGCAGATCAACGGTGGATACGGCGTCGGGCCATTGCACAACTCCGTGTACCTGGATCTGCGCGACGCTATCCAGCGTCTGGGCAAGGACGTGATCAAGGAACGTTACGGCAACTTGATCCAGATGTATGAAGAAACCATTGGTGAATCCGCCTACGAGACACCAATGCGTATCGCTCCGACCTGCCACTACGTGATGGGTGGCCTGTGGACCGACTTCAACGATATGACGAACATCCCCGGCCTCTTCGCCGCCGGCGAGGCATCCTGGATGTACCACGGTGCGAACCGCTTGGGTGCTAACTCGCTGCTGTCGGCGTCGATTGACGGTTGGTTTACCTTGCCGTTCACGATTCCGAACTACCTGGCGCCACTGCTGGGCACGAAGGTGCTCCCGGCCGATTCTCCGGCCGCCCAGGAAGCCCTGGAACGCTCCAAGAAGCGCATCGAGAAGTTGATGAACATCCAGGCGAAGGACCCGCACGGGCCGGAATACTTCCACCGCAAGCTGGGAGACATCCTGTACTTCTCTTGCGGCGTGTCCCGTAACGTCGAAAATCTGGAAAAGGGTATCAAGGACATCCGCGAACTGCGCGATGATTTCTGGCAGAACCTGCACATCCCGGGTGACGTCGATAACCTCAACCAGGTTTTGGAATACGCGAACCGTGTTGCTGACTACATGGACCTCGCCGAGCTCATGTGCGTTGACGCAATGGACCGCGACGAATCCTGTGGTGCCCACTATCGCGACGACCACCTCTCTGAAGACGGTGAGGCAGAGCGCGATGACTCCAAGTGGTGCTTCGTCTCTGCGTGGGAACACAACGGCGATGGCAAGTTCATCCGCCACGCCGAGCCCCTGTACTTCGACCGCATCCCTCTGATGACAAGGAACTACAAGTAATGAAACTGCATCTAGAGATCTGGCGTCAGGCGGGCCCGGAATCCGAAGGACACTTCGAGTCTGTCGATGTCGATGACGCCGTCGAGCAAATGTCCATCCTCGAGCTGCTGGACCACGTCAACGAAGGCTACATCGAGCAAGGCAAAGAGCCTTTCGCTTTCGCCTCTGACTGCCGTGAAGGTATTTGCGGCACCTGCGGCTTGACCATCAACGGCCGCCCGCACGGCCCGGACAAGAACAAGCCGGCCTGCCAGCAGCGTCTGTTCAACTTCAAAGATGGGGACAGCATCAAGATCGAGCCTTTGCGCTCTGCGGCATACCCCGTGATCAAAGACATGATCGTGGACCGCTCCGCACTGGATCGCGTCCTGGAACAAGGCGGATTTATCTCCGTCATGGCTGGTACCGCCCCCGATGCGGACTTCCTGCCCATGAACCACGCGGACGCCGAGAAAGCCCTTGACTTCGCGGCATGTATCGGTTGCGGCGCTTGCGTTGCGGCATGCCCGAACGGTGCAGCGCACCTGTTCACCGGCGCGAAGTTGGAGCACTTGAAGCTCATGCCGCTGGGTAAGCAAGAGCGCGGTAAGCGTGCCCGCAAGATGGTGGACAACCTGGAAACCACCTTCGGCCCATGCTCGTTGTTCGGTGAATGTGCCGACGTCTGCCCGGCCGGCATTCCGTTGACCGCTGTGGCAGCCGTGACGAAGGAGCGTACTCGCTCCGCACTGCGGAACAAGGACAAATAGGTCATACCTGTCACTCCTACGTTCTGTTGGCCTGCGAAGACACTGCAGGGTGGCAGTTCAGGGGTGACCCCCACGTTGGCTTATGGGTAGTCTTTTCCTCATAAGCCACTACACTAAGGGTCACACTCTATGACCCACCCTGATTCAGGTCGTGAAAGGTAAAGTTATGTCTTCGTCTGAGGTTCGATTTGAAGGCGAACCGCACTACATCGAGGGCTATGTCCCCGTATCCCTCGCGTCACCGCATTCATCGCTGCACAGTAGCAAGACATGGTCGGGGATGGGATTTGTCCTCTCCTCACTCGCCTTCTTCGGCATTTTCATCTTCGGTCTTGCCACCGAAATTTATGGCGGGCAAGGCTGGTCTACCTACTTGCTAATCGGCGGACTCATTAGCGGGTTCGTGTGCCTCATTGTCGGCTTCGGCCTCATCCACGCTGGCCGTGCCCCCTACCGTGAGTACAAGAAGCGCACCGGACGCCTCCACTAAAAGACACTACGTTGCGCATGGCTGTGCTGTTTTGAGCGATATAGCGCTGTTCAGCACGGTCCCGCATGATTTGTGCATGCGTGAATGTATCAATAACGCGCTTAGGTGAAACCAGATCCTGAGCACCTCCAGCAACGCCACCCCTGTGAACATGGGGTGGCGTTGTTTTATGGGTGTACGACGAAAAATGTGTCCGCAGTTTTCGGCTCTAGGATTCTGTCCGCACCGCCTTGTGTCGTATAACCCTTGTTTTATGTTTGCAGGGTCGGGGGATCCAGTAAAACTTTGGCTCGAACGCAATGCTTGTGCAGCACGTGTTAGCGCATGCGTGTCATGTCCTACCGCCCTGGCACAATAGAACCGTGACTGATTCTGGACCCCGTCATGCCCTTCCTGCGGATAATTCCCCTGATAACGATTCACCCACTCGTGCCTCCTCTGGAGATAACCTGGCACACCCCACACCTTCCGGCACGCCTGTAGTCAGGCACGACACATCCCGCCGCGGAGAACACGCAGCCACGGTAGCTCCCGTAGCCGTTAACCACCGTGGACAGGTCGCCACTCAGGCGTCCACACCACGGGGAACTGTGTCCTCGGCCTCGTCGTCCTCCGCCTCGTCGTCGGCTCCCTCGCCATCCTCGCCGTCGTCGGAAACCCTTCCGCCGGTCAGCGATGAGGCAGGCCGCCGTCGAGAATTGAAGAAATATAAGGCCATCGCGACAGAGCTCTTAGTTTTCGCGACGGTGATCTACCTCGTGTGCCGGTGGTTGGAGCAGGACTCCGACGCAGCATGGATCGGTTATGTGCGCGCCGCCTCCGAAGCGGGCATGGTCGGTGCGCTCGCGGACTGGTTCGCCGTGACGGCACTATTCCGGCGGCCCATGCACTTGCCCATTCCTCACACGGCGATCATCCGGCGCAAAAAAGACCAGGTCGGCGAGGCATTATCGGGGTTCGTGGGGGACAACTTCCTCAATGCTGAGCTCATTACGGACAAGGTTCAGAAGGCCGACATTCCCGCCAGAGTGGGGCAATGGGCGTCGGAACCGGCCAATGCGGCGCGCGTGTCCGAAGAGGTCGGCAACGCGACGATCGCCATTGTTGAGGGCATCGACGATGACGAAGCCGCCGAGATGATCCGCACGATGGTGATCGACCGCATCGCGGAACCAGACTGGGGGCCGCCCGCAGGCGCGCTCATGGAGCAATTCATTGCGGAGGGAAAAGCCGAGCCGGTCGTCGACACGATTATTTCCTGGGCGTATGACCGCGCGCGCACTTCCGAGGAGCTCATTACGCGGTTGCTCAACCAGCGGGCACCGTCGTGGGCACCAGGGTTCATCAACGATCTGGTTGGCGAACGCGTGTACCGGGAAGTCGTCGATTTTGCGTACAAGGTGAAGACGGAGCCGGACCACGAGGCCCGCCAGGCGTTGCGTCGGGTGGTCAATCAATGGGCGTCGGACCTGCAGCATGATCCGAAGATGATCAGTAGGGTCGAGGAATTTAAACACGACGTGCTGTCCTCCGCACCCGTGCAAGCTGCACCCGGGACCGTATGGCGCAATATGAAAGAACAAATCGTTCGCATGGCGTCGGATCCGCAATCACATGTGCGACGCAGAATTGCCGAGGAAGTCTCTCTGTATGCCAACCGGCTCTTGACGGATCCGGAACTCCGCGCGCGATGGGGAGAGCGCGTCACGGGAACCGCGCGGTATATCGCGCAGAACTTCTCGGGCGAGGTGACCAGCATTATTTCCGAAACCGTGGAGCGCTGGGATGCCGACGAAGCCAGCGACAAGATCGAACTCATGGTGGGGAAGGACCTGCAATACATTCGCTTTAATGGCACCATTGTGGGATCCTTGGCCGGGCTACTGATTTACACGCTCTCGCAGCTGGTGCTGAGTCTGTAGCCTGGTGGGTGCCTGTAGTCTGGCAGCGAATCCGCCACCCTTGAAAACTACGTAGTGGGAGAGTCCGCGATGCATGTCATGATGACAATTTTCATGGTCCTCGGCTGGGTCATGGTGGCCATGAAATTAGCCATCACGGTCGTGGGGGTTGTGGGTGCCGTCGTTGTGGCATCCACCCGCTCCGACGCGTTCGAGGCCGGGGACCGCCGCCCCAAGTGGCAGTGGTTCGGAATCCTAGTGGTATCGACGCTCCTCGTGCTGTTCACTAGGAGCTTCATCTGGCTCTTCGGCATCGTGGCCATCGGCGTGTACTGGTTTGACGTACACCCGCAGCTCAAGAGCATCCAAAACGGCGAATACTACTGACGGCCATTAACGCGACCAGCGGCTGAATCACTGGTCGAGCCATCGTTCCGCGTCCCCAGGATCTGATTGGCATTATCCGACAGCGCTTTCAGATCGACGTCGTGACCTTCCTCCGTCACGCGCATACCCCGGCTGGTGACCTCCACGTGGGTCGCCTTCAGCTCCTTATTGCTGACATTGGCGGCATCTTCAATTTGCGACGTCAGAACGTCGGCCACAGACTGCGGAAGCGACATACCGAGCAACTTCGCGTTGGTCACCTTCATGGTGAGGTCGCCGTCGTCGATAGTGGGCTTGATCTCTAGATCGGCCAGGCCACCGGATAGCTCGAGGCTGAAGGTGCCCTTCGATGGGTTGGGGTTGACGGCCGTGACTTTGATGGCGCGATCGGCAATAGATTGCGCCGCGGGGGAGTAGGCAGCTTGGCGGTAGGCCTGACTACTGGCGTTTTGCGAATTGGTGCCTGAACTGCTCTTTCGCGTCACCCCACCCTGTGCCGCGGCTTCGATGTAATCGGTGGACAGCGTGGTATCCAGCGTGAGCGTGCCCGCCTTGTGAGAGTTCATGTTGAGGTTATCAATCGTGATTGTCGACGGCGGGTACCCGCTGACGTCGGGGGCCGATGTGGTGCCGTCGGGGTAGGTCACGTCGAGTGAATTAGGAATATCCACCTTCACATGGCTGAGCTTGCGCGTGATTACCGCAGGTAGAACCGGGTGCGTGCCGAACGAGACCTGTGCGGAGGACGACGAACCATCCGCGTGCTCTGAGAGCTCCTTTTTAATGTGAGAGGACACGTAGGCCCGCGCGGCAAATTCGGCGACCACGAGTACCACGATGGCCAGCACGATGACGACCACCATGATTTTTCCCAAAGAAGACTTAGAGCGATTCACGCGGACAAGTAAACCGGAGATCGTGGGGGCTCGGCAAGGGAAAATGCCGTATTTAGGAATGTTGTAGAAAACTATTCAGCAAATTCACAGAGTAGGGGCGTTTACGGGGCTTCTGGGGGCTCGCGGACTAGGTTTTTAGGTAATGAAGGTTATCGATTATGTCCGGTGGATGGGAATTGCTGCCTGAACCGGTGGGCTGGCCATTCCCCGACACTCGCGCGGGCTGGCAATCAAGCCGGGGAGTTCCGCACGGCATATTTCGATCGAGAGTGCGGGAGGTTGTGCCCGGACATTAGAGACCATCGAACGGGAATACACGCATATTCAGTGGCTTCTCGGTGGTTCACCTCTCGACGAAACGACGCTGGACTACGTCTACCAGCAGGATCTGCGTATAGCAGCCGGTGCCCTCATGAACCGCGCTTTCGCTGTTGTTGATTTCGGTGATGCTCCCCGTGATTACAGCCCGGAGGCGTCGCTGGCGGTGGCACGTGAGGTCAGTACAACCGCAGCTGGTTCAGCACTATCAGGACACATCCCTGCTTGGAACCTGGCTGAACCACTGGGGTTGCTCGCTTTGGTTGTGCGGGAGTACTTCACTGGTTCCACTATCCAGGAACTCACCCGCGACTACGTGCACCGTTGGAGTGAGGGGAGCCGTCAGACCGGTAGTGGCAACCATGTTGGTAGCCCGATGGCCTTTGGTCGTCTTGCCTACAGCATTGCTCGTCATCCTGATAGCAAATTAGCGTCTCCCGTTACTCCCATCACGCTGCACGTCCACGCAGAGGATCCGATTTTCACTGACCGGGTAGTTGAGCGGCTCATAGACCGTGCTCAGGCGTTCGCGATCACCTTCGGGAGTACCGTCGATTGTCGAGCAGTCTTTCACAATGTCCGACGCCACTCTTCTTTTCCTTCCACGGTTCACGAACCTGACGCTGAAGAAACTCCTGTCATTCTGTACAAAATTCCGCTGGACACAGGAATTCTGCGGGACGATTGCTTCGCTTCCTCTGTGACCGAGGCTGTCACCCCACCACTCGGAGCAGAGCCACAGGTCAATCACGAGTGTGAGCCTGTTGTCCTGCATCGTGATCCGGATAGCGGCTTTATTCAGGCTCGTCCGTTTACACCAGGTCGGACTCTCATTGATCGTCGTATTCAATGGGGTGATTATCTCCGGCCGGCTGAGGTTATTGACCAGTTACAGCGCGAGTGTTCCTTGGCTGATCCTGATTGTCTTGGGGCTCACGCGACGCCGACGTTGATGTGGGAATCAGTGGCGACGTGGGGACTGTCGGGGGATGTCCGAGTTGGAATGACCGGCATGTCTGAGCTCGACGATATTTCTGTGGATCGCGAACCACACACGTCCAGCCCAACAACAACCGTGCGCGCGGTCCACCCCAATGTTGTGTCATTAATGCGTGACTCGGTGGATCGACCGCTTCTCACCGTGGAGGTCGACGCTACTGCTTCACTCGGTAGCGTGGCTCATGATGTGTGCGATGTGTTGGACGAACTCGGAGTTACTCCATCGATGGACTTTCCCGTCGAGATAGTGCGGGCTGAGACAGCGCGGTCGAAAACCCCAGTTACTAGCCAAACTCGCACAGCGACGGAGAGCGTAAGTTCGCGCGACATTTCTCCAGGTAATCCGCGCCGGGCATCTCACTCGGACGCCTTACCGTGCTTATGGCCATTAGCGCTCGGGGCTCGAAGCGATGCCGTCACAGATCAGGCCATTGCACTGGCTGCGGTGCGTTTAGCTCTCCAGGATTGTGCTCCACACGCTGTCTCGTGGGTTGGCGTCAAGCATTCGCGGGTAGCGGGGTCTGCTGCCGAGCACTGCATTACGGTAGCTATCGCGCGTAGGGATGACGATACAGAAAAACCAGAGCACGACGCACTAATTGAAGGGGCAACGATGCAGTGAACCAGACCTGCTCCGCCCATTTCCCTGATATACACATCGTGTGCGAGATCGTTGATGGGGACGAATGCGTCGATATCCGCCAGTGGGTCACAGCTCTTGGATACCATCCAGTTTCTGGACTCTTACCAGCATATATGCAACTCGAGCGGCTGGACTGAGCAGAGGCTACAGACGGCTAGCTCGGGGATACGTCACCCCTCCGCAACAACATCCCATGGAACGGTAATGACGTTATCGCGGATTCGTCGCCGCGGAGCGTCGACAGGAAATCCAGATCGGTGCAGGTAGGTCAGCGCTTCCCGCCACCGAACGCGGGGGCCGTACACATCGAACGGTGCTGTTCTGTTCCACGCGTCGTCGAGCGTACTAAAAAGATCGTGGACGGGGTCGCCCGGAACATTGCGGTGGATCAGAACTTTAGGCAGACGTTCGGCCAGGTCAGAGGGTTTGTCAACGTCGAAAGGATCCCATGCGAGGGTCAGCGTGCGCGGCCCGTCGGCGTCGAGGAGGATCCAGGAACACCGGCGGCCGAGTTCGTCGCAGGTCCCTTCGATGATGTGCCCACCCGTCGCGAGCCGCGATTGCATCGTTTCCCACGCGGCATGAACATCCGCGACATCGTATTGCCGCAGCACATTGAACGCGCGGACTAAATGCGGCCGCAGCCCGGCCAGCTCAAAACCGCCGAGCGCGAAATGAACCCCATCGCGGTCGGGGAGGACGCGCTCGGGGTCGATCTCCAGGCCAGTGACGTCGATAGTAGGGCGAATGGTGCGCAAACGGGCGGCCCACTCGCAGGTCGTCGTCCAGCTCGCGCCGTAACCCACATCCACGGCCAGGGGCCTGTCCTCATGGAGGAGCGCGTGGCGCAGGTCCGCGTTATGAACAACCCACCGGTCGCACCGCCGCAGCCGGTTAATCCCCGTCGTTCCGCGTGTCACGGTGCCGACGGGCCCATTCCCACTCCACGATGGTGTGCGGACATTATGGGCGCGCAGATTCCGCGTCCCAGCGTCGGGGTGGCGGCGATTCCCATGTGGGGTCGAGGGTTTGTCCATAGGGGGTGCGGTTCAGCAGGGAGTGCGTTTGAAGCGTCGTTAGCGGTGGTGTGGATGTGGTACTACCCACTCGTCGATAGTGATCGTAGACTGAGGTGCCGTACTGTCACGAGTCAACCGGGGCTGAACGGCAGCCCGCCAATCCGACACTAAGGCTGAGCAGATGAGTTCTTTACCGACGAGTCCGCAGCAGGATTCTACCGATGACCTCCTGGAGCGCCTGGACGCGACCGTTGGTGTGTCCGTCGTCCGCGGGAAGTCATTCGCGGACTTAACGACGTTGCGCATCGGCGGTACTCCGCGCGCTGTCGTCGAGGTAACAACCCCCGGCGCTGTCGCCACAGTGGTCAAGGCGGTCGTTGATGCCCAGGTGCCGTGGATCGTCGTCGGCGGTGGATCGAACTTGGTGGTCGCGGAGAGCCCGTCGGTGGAGGAGCTGATTGCCGTTCATCTGATGGTTCGCCGGCCTATTTTGGACGATCCCGACGATGACGAATCGCAGCTAGCACCCGTCATGATGGACGTTCACGAAGGCACGGTGAGCTGTTTCGGTGGCGTCGAGTGGGATGCCCTTGTGGCCGCGACCGTGACATCGGGTTTGGGCGGATTGGAGTGCCTGTCGGGGATTCCGGGGTCGGTCGGTGCGACGCCGGTGCAGAATGTGGGCGCGTATGGCGTTGAGGTGTCCTCGGTGCTGCAGCGCGTGCTGTTGACTTATTGCGGCGATGGCGAGCACGAGCCGGGTGCGCAGGAATGGGTCACTCCCGACGCCCTCGACCTGGCCTACCGCTACTCGAACATCAAGTTCACCCGGCGGGCCGTGGTGACGGCCGTGGAGTTCCAATTGACGCCCGGGGGAGTGTCGGCCCCGCTTCGCTATGGCGAGTTGGCCCGGCGCTTGGGGGTGACCCCGGAAGAATCAGCCCAGGAGGGTGGCGCTCGACGACCAGCCGCGGCGGTGCGTGAGGCGGTCCTCCAGCTGCGGCACGGTAAGGGAATGGTTCTCGACGCGAACGATCATGACACCTGGTCAGCGGGTTCGTTCTTCACTAATCCCATTATCGACGCCGACGCCCTCCCTCTTATCCGTGAGGCTGTCCGCCAGCGGTGTGGTGATGATGTCGCGGAGTCGATGCCAGCGTTCCCCGTCGGCAATCGTGTGAAGTTATCGGCAGCGTGGTTGATCGATAAGTCGGGGCTGACGAAGGGATGGAAGGTTCATGCTCACGCACCGGCGTCATTGTCAACGAAACATACGCTGGCCTTGACCAACCGCGGCGGGGCCAACAGCGCGGATATCGTCGAGTTGGCCCACGCCGTGCAAAACCATGTTCGGGAGGTCTTCGGGGTGACGTTGGAACCCGAACCAGTGTGGGTGGGGTTTTAGGCCGGCTGTGGAGCCATTGGCGCTAGTTTTTCTTTGTGCGCTCGATGATGTCGTCGCGGACATCACGTCGGCGGACCTTTCCCATGTGGTCGCGGGGTAAATCGTCGAAGTGATAGAACGTGCGGGGAACCTTGTATCGGGCTAGGGATTCCCTACAGAAGTCCTTTAATCCATCAGGGTCGAGGGCTGCTCCGGGTTCCAAGCTAATACCTGCGACGACTGTTTCAGAACCATCTTCACGGGGGAGACCGACAACTGTTGCGGCTTCAATATCGGGGTGCCGGGTGAGGACGTCTTCGACCTCTTGCGGGTACACATTGAATCCGCCAGTGATAATGATTTCTTTGGTCCGCGCGACTAAGCGAATGAAGCCATCGGGCTCCATGATCCCGACGTCGCCGGTGATGTACCAGCCGTTATGGAAGCTTTTTGCGTTGGCTTCGGGGGCATTGATGTATCCAGAGAAGACCTGAGGGCCTTTGACCAAGAGTTCTCCTGGTTCCCCATCGGGCATGGTGCGATCTAGATTATCTTTGTCCGCAATGCGAATAATGGTGTCGGGGAACGGGATGCCGACGTATCCGGGACGTCGGTTATCGGTCATGGGGTTCCCGGCAATGATGGGGGAGGTTTCCGTCAGCCCATAGCCTTCGATGAGATGTCCTTTGGTCAGTGCTTCCCACTTTTCGACGGTAGAGGCGGGCAGGGATGATGCGCCGGAGAATGAGTTACGGACGCCATGGATATCAATGCCCTTCTTTGTCGCCTCAGCGGCAATACGCTCATACAACGTAGGGACTCCGGGCAGCCATGTAGGAGTCTCTTTCTTCATAATCGACATGATGAGCTTCATATCCGGTGAGGGCAGCAGAATGAGTTCTGCACCGCCGATGAAGGGCCCAAATAGCATGGTCATCACGATGCCGTAGGCGTGGAACATAGGCAGCGCAGTAAGGAAAGTCTCTTTGCCTGGGCGTAAGTCAGGAACCCACGCTTTGCCCTGAACAACATTGGCCACAAGGTTGCGGTGGCGCAATTCTGCGCCTTTGGGCGCTCCCGTCGTGCCGGAGGTGTACAGGATAAGTGTCGGGTCATCGGGATCGGCGTCATAAGGTTCGATGGTGGATCCATCCCCACCGAGGCCGTCGGAAATGAGAGTTTCCCAAGGAATTGTCCCATCGACTGAGGTGGTGAGCTGGCCCCTCATCTTGGAAAGGGGAGGAAGAGGGATCCGGAGAGCTAGCCGATAGTGCAGAGGCATAGCTTTTGTCATATCCACCGAAACAATGGTGTCTAAAGCAGTATTGGGGTCGGCACGAAGCTTTTCGACCATCTCGACCGATTTGTCCCACGCGATCGCGATACGCGCTCCATGGTCTGCAAAGGGGCCTTTGAGCTCAGGAGCGGTATAGAGAGGGTTATGTTCGACGGGTACCGCGCCTAGCATGACGCAGGCGAAAAAAGCATGAATGTGCTGAGGACAATTAGGCATGAGGAGTGCGACGCGATCGCCTTGGCGCACTCCAAGGGCATAGAGTCCGGCTGCGGCCCGACGTACCTCGCGATCGACATCCTTCCAAGATTGTTTAGCTCCAAAGAAGGAAAGGCCTGGTCGATTGCCAAATTTGGCCAGGTTGTCGCGGTAAATGGTGGACAGCGTTATGCCCTCATAATCCAGCTCATGGTCAGTCCATTCGGGGTAATACTGTAACCATGCTTTATCGTCGGTTGCTCCCATGTTTGCACTTTCTGTCGTAGCGATAGGTGGAAGGGACACTCTCGAAGGGGTGTGCCGTGGGCGTGATTGATGTGAAGCGATAGTACGCCTCAATTCCGAGTGGAGCTTAGGCCTCTTATCGTTAAGACCTCTTGGGATAGACCTAGGCAGCGACGGGGAACTGAGGCGTTTTTCACCCTAACGCTAACGACTCTCCATATGAAATTTTTGTAGGCAAAAAAATAAAAATAGTGGTAATTCGGCAACTACATATTTGCTACATTGTCGGACGCCGAATCGCTCCGCCCTATGGCCAACCCCGAAACTCCCCCGGGATGTCAGAGTGCAACGCTTGCAAGGATCGCCCGATTCATCCACCCTTGGTGGCATGACAACTTCTCCTCGCGGTCGGATCGCCGTGATCTCGATGCACACCTCTCCCATTGAGCAACCGGGGGTCGGTGATGCCGGAGGAATGAACGTCTACATCCGATCCACCTCATTAGAACTGGGTGCATTGGGGTACAAGGTCGATATCTTCACCCGCGCCACACGCTCTAGCCAGGGGAAAATCGTGCAGCTCGCGCCGAATGTTCGGCTCATTAACATCATTGCCGGTCCCTACGAAGGGCTCACCAAAGAGGAACTCCCCACACAAATGGTCGCCTTCACCGGCGGCATCATCGAATTCGCCCATTGTGAAAAAGTGTCCTACTCGCTCATCCACTCACACTATTGGATGAGTGGACAGGTGGGGTGGCTTCTCCGCGACCTATGGCAAGTCCCACAGATTCACACCGCGCACACCCTCGCGCTTGTCAAGAACAGTGCGCTGGCCACGGGCGACCGCCCCGAACCCGAATCACGGCGCATCTGTGAACAACAAATCGTGGACAACGCGGATCGCCTCGTCGTCAATACCGAAGCAGGAAAAGATAACCTAGTCTTCCACTACGATGCCAACCCCGAGCACATCGACGTCGTCCTCCCCGGGGCAGATGTTACACAATTCTCGCCGGGATCCGACCGGGCAACAGAACGCAGCCGACGTGAACTCGGCGTCCCTCTGCATGCCACGGTCATCGCCTTCGTCGGACGCATGCAGCGATTGAAAGGCCCGCACGTCCTCCTGCGGGCCGTCGCCGATATGATGAAAAAGCGCCCGGACCAGGAACTACGCGTGCTTATGTGCGGCGGACCATCCGGCAACGGGCTCGCGCGCCCCACCGAATTTGAAGACCTCGCGCGGGACCTCGGCATCGACTCCCTGGTGCGATTCCTTGCACCCCGCCCGCCAGAGGACCTCGCCAGCGTCTACCGCGCCGCCGACATCGTCGCCATCCCTAGCTACAACGAATCCTTCGGGCTCGTCGCCGTAGAAGCCCAAGCATCCGGCACCCCTGTCGTTGCAGCGCGTGCCGGTGGACTGCCCATCACCATCGACGACGGCACCAGCGGAATCCTCGTCGACGGCCATAACCCATCCGATTGGGCCGCCGCGTTGCAAGCCTTGTGCGATGACGACGATCGTCGAATCGCCATGGGCGAAAACGCCACCGCCCACGCCTCCAGGTTCTCCTGGGCCAGCTCGGCACGCCACCTCAGTGACATTTATGAGGATGCAATCAAGAAAGGCCCCCACGTTCGTTGCGGAAGTGACCGCGCCGGGGCGTCATAGAGGCCACAATGGGGAGTATGACCAAAAACGACCTGATCGCACTCCTCGACGAGGCGGACATTGATTATGACGCCCCCGACGGCAAGGACTTTGTGGCCGTTATCCTGCCGGGAACCCGGCGGCTGAAAACCGTCGCGCTGCTGATCCCGGGCCAGAATTACCTACGCATTGAAGCGTTTGTGTGCCGTGCCGTCGAAGAAAAACAGGCCGACGTGTACCGGTTCCTGTTGCAGAAGAACAACAAGACATTCGGTGTTGCCTATACGCTCGACGCCAATAACGACATCTATCTGGCTGGATATCTACCAGCGAATCTAAGCCCGCAGGACCTGGATCGGGCTCTGGGGCAGCTACTGGATCGGGCGGATAACGATTTCAACCGGATGCTTGAGATGGGATTTGAGGGATCCATCCGCAAAGAATGGGCCTGGCGATTAAGCCGCGGTGAGTCAACGAGAAATCTGGAAGCCTTCGAGGCTCTTCGACCTGCCGACGAGTAGCCGGGAAGCAGCCGATGAGCAGCCACCGCCCAGTGCACTGGGGATGGTCATTCAGGCGCACTAGGCAAGGTGTTGCCATTCGTGGCACGATAGAGGGCATGAGTAACGGAAAACTTATTCTTCTTCGTCATGGCCAGAGCCAGTGGAATTCCACGAACCAATTTACGGGTTGGGTCGACGTTGATCTCACTGAAAAGGGCGAGGCAGAAGCCAAGCGCGGTGGCGAGCTCATCAAGGAAAAGGGCCTTCATCCCGAGGTGCTCTACACCTCCCTGTTACGACGGGCTATCCGCACCGCTGACATTGCCCTCAACGCTGCCGACCGGCTGTGGATCCCGGTTATCCGCGATTGGCGCTTGAACGAGCGTCACTACGGTGCGCTGCAGGGCTTGAACAAAGCCGATACCAAGGAAAAGTACGGCAACGAAAAGTTCATGGCATGGCGTCGTTCCTACGACACCCGCCCGCCAGAGCTCGAGGACGGCGCGGAGTACTCGCAGTCCGACGACCCGCGTTACGCCAACCTTGACTCGGTCCCGAAGACGGAGTGCTTGAAGGACGTCGTCGCTCGCTTCGTCCCGTACTTCAAGGAAGAAATTCTTCCGCGCGCACAGAAGGGACAAACCGTCCTCATCGCTGCTCACGGTAACTCCCTGCGTGCGCTGGTCAAGCACCTGGACAACATTTCCGACGACGACATCGCCGGCTTGAACATCCCGACCGGTATCCCGCTGGTCTACGAGATCGCCGAGGACGGCTCCGTTGTGAACCCCGGCGGAACCTACTTGGATCCGGAGGCTGCTGCCGCCGGAGCTGCCGCCGTTGCCAACCAGGGCTCGAAGTAAACGCTTGAGCGCCTGAGCGTGCAGTTATAGCGAGCGCGCAGTAACGCCTGATCTTGCAGTACACGGGGGGGATTGCAGAGACAGTAGGATGGCCCACGGTGGCGGAGGCAACTGCCAACTTCCAAGTGCCTGAGCGAACAGTGCGAAGTGCTGTTCAAGAGGCCGGGATCACGCTACCGAGGGACCGTATAAAAACCGCCAAAGCCGTAAGCAATACACGGTTCCCCTACCTCTTTTGGCAGTCACTCTTTGAGCGGTTGTTCTCCCAGCGACACCAGTGGATTTTTCTAGGAATGCTGGCGTAAATAATTCAGTGCAGGTTGCCCTCAACGTCGTTACTAGAGTTGAGCTTATTTATGGAGCGGTAGAGCAGATGAGTACTAACTGGGTGCGGCTATTTTGACAGACAAGAGGGGGCCGTTTTCGGATTATCAGCTTGAGGACACTATCGCTTGGGTAGATGAATCAGGTTCAAATTCGATTAAAGATCCAGGAACTTACATCCTGAGTGCTGCGGTGTGTTTTGCGGAAGACATCGAAGAAACCCGGCAGGCAACACGTCTGCTGCTTAAAAAGGGACAGCGAAAGTTACACTGGATAGATGAGAGCGCGGAGCGCCGTCTAACAATTATTGAAACAATTTCGGGTTTTCCGTTAGAGAACATTGTTGTTGTCCGTTCATATCCGGACGTCTGCGATAAGCCGGAGCGCCGTCGGCGTAAATGCTTGGAACGGCTGATCATGGAGCTTGAATCCCTAGAAGTTACTGCCATGGTGCTTGAATCGAGGGGAAAGCATCAGGATAAGTTGGATATGGAGATGCTGAGCCACCTGCGTACTCAGCAGATAGTGTCAAACATTCGTATGCATCATAAAACCGGCCCGAGTGATCCAATGCTATGGGTACCAGATGCTTGTTGTGGCGCGGTTGTGGAGAAAAGATGCGGAACACCAGTGTTTTATTCGTACATTGAAGAGAAAACCACGGTGTATGTGATCTAGAAAACGCAAATCTCGGGCCCCATCGTCCGGTGGGATGTCCCGAGATTTACTTCTTCACAACACGCATGCTGTGAAGCTCTGATTTCATTATGCCACGTTATGTGAAGTCATGCCATGCTGTGTGACATTGTATGAATCCAACTGATCGTGTCGGTGGGGCTTACTTGTTCAGGTTTTCAGCTGTTACAAGGCGATACGTGGTGATTTCACTGGCGCAGTCGTCTACCGAGTAGGATGACCGTCAGGGCACTCTGAAGGCGCCAATTGGCGTACGGCTGAGATGATGCCGCCTATGCGTGACCGGCAAACAATGGCCCGCCGTGTGCGCGGCTACGTTACCCACTCAAAGACACGCCCGGGCCTATCCACTACACCGCAGCGGGCTACCGCTCCTGAACGCAAAGCCCTGGCCACGATGGGTCACAGAGGCAGACAGAAAGCCGCCGAGCGCTGGAAGACTAGCCCCACGGCGACTACGCACAAAACGAACTAAAAAGGATCTAGAAAAAGCATTCTCCGAAGAGAACAGCAAGGTAAGACGCGGCGGCTTCGGATTGCAGTGTGGTTCCTGGAGGGGTTGCAGCTAATCCGAGTGGGGTTCTGAGGCATGGGGGAGCCCGCCCCGCGTGACCGACTACGCTTAATGATGTGTCCGCGACAATCGGCATCATCATCGCAGTCAGTGTGTTCGTCGGGGGAGCCATTGGTTTCACGGTGGCCAAATTGCACCGTGTTCTCTCTGGTGTGCAATTACTCCACCCGCGGCTGAAACCCCGCGCAGGTGGGGACGCGCCCGGTCGCGAACCGACGGCCCGTGTTCAGAAACCAGCTTCGCCATCGCGCCAGGCCAAAGCTCGCCAGCCCAAAGCTAAGGCGCCGAGTAAGCTGGTGACCTACGCCGACGTGCTCAATGTGGCCGTCGATAATTCCCCCATCGCGGTGGTCGTCGTCGATAAGCATGAAGACATTGTGCTAGCCAACGATGCTTCCCGGGTACTGGGCATTGTGGATAAGACGCACATCAACCGGGCGGCCTGGGGAGCTGCGCTGAAAGTCTTTGCGGACGGTGAGCCGCGCGAGATCGTGTTCCGCCCGGAGCGGTCTGCTCGTGAGACCCGCGAACGTCCTATTTTTTCGGTGAAAGCCGCCGTTCGCTTACTTTCTGACAGCGACAGTCGCTTCATCGTTATATATGCGATTGATGACTCAGAGAATGTGCGCATGGAAACTGCGCGGAGGGATTTCGTCGCGAATGTGTCACATGAATTGAAATCGCCGGTCGGAGCGGTGTCGTTAATGGTGGAAGCCCTGCTTGAGGCCAAAGATGATCCCGATTCTGTCGAATATTTCGGCGGAAAAGTGATGAAAGAAACCCAAAGACTGGGCCAATTGATCACCGAACTAATTTCCTTAACCAAGCTACAAGGTGCGGAGCCATTACCTGATTTCGAAGTCCTGAGCATCGACGATGTGGTTGACGAAGCAATGGAACGATGCCGATTTGCCGCCGAAGCACACGACATCTCACTCTCCACCGACGCTCCCTGCGGGGCCACCGTGCTAGGGGACACGAACTCACTGGTCACCGCCGTGAGCAACCTCATCATGAACGCCATCAACTACTCGCCGGAAGCAACACCGGTCACCGTCACCAGGGAAGTGCTCTCTGACCGTGACAAAGGTCGGCAGGTCGTCGATGTTCGCGTGACAGATCGCGGAATCGGCATTGCCCCCGAAGACCAAAAACGCGTCTTCGAGCGGTTCTTCCGCGTCGACAAGGGGCGGTCTCGACGAACAGGGGGTACCGGTTTGGGATTGGCGATTGTGAAGCATGTGGCAGCAAACCACGACGGCGACATTAAGCTATGGAGTAAGCCGGAAACCGGATCAACATTCACTTTGGAGCTCCCGACGCATGACTAGTGTTCTTATTGTCGAAGATCAGGAAACGTTATCCGAGCCGCTTGCATTCCTCCTGCGCAAGGAGGGATTTGATGTCATTATCGCCCCCGACGGGCCGACGGGTCTGCGCGAGTTCAGCCAGCACGAGATCAGCATTGTTCTCCTCGACCTTATGCTCCCGGGGATGTCCGGCACCGAGGTCTGTAAAAAACTGAGGCAAAGCTCTACCGTCCCCATCATCATGGTCACGGCACGAGATACTGAGATGGACAAGATTGTTGGTCTCGAATTGGGTGCCGACGATTACGTCACGAAACCGTATTCGGCCCGCGAACTGATCGCGAGAATTCGGGCAGTGCTTCGACGTGGCCGCGGGACTTCTGGGCCTGACCAGTTTGACGACGAAATCCTTGAGGTCGGGAACGTGCGGATGGACGTGGAACGCCACTCGGTATGGGTGGACGGCAAAGAAATCAACATGCCCTTGAAGGAATTTGACCTGCTGGAATACCTGATGCGGAATGAAGGGCGCGTGCTGACACGTGGCCAGCTGATTGACCGAGTGTGGGGGCTGGACTACGTGGGGGACACGAAAACGCTGGATGTTCACGTAAAGCGGTTGCGGTCCAAAGTGGAGGATGATCCCTCGCACCCGCACCACCTGATTACGGTCCGGGGGCTTGGATACAAATTCGAGTAAGGGCGGGCCCCGGCGGTTTTAGCGGCGTGGTGAGGTTTGTGCTTCCCGCCCGTTTTTAGCGGCGTGGTGCCGCGCGGTTTTAGTTGGCCGGGTGTGTGCCGGCGACCGTTGCCGGATGCATCGCAACAATCGGCATTCCCAACGACACAGGACGACGTGAATTCTGCGCAGCTTCGGTTTGTTGCGTGACGTTGGTCTGCCCCTCGGCCTCCATCACGATCCGAGCCCGTTCCTCTAACGCCTCACAATGCTCCGCGATGACCTCGTAAGCGCTCTCGCCGAGCATCTCGGTCAACTCATCTTTATGCGTGCGCCACAGGGATTTCCTGTGGAGGAAAGGCATCGGCGTATGGCAGCCCGGAGCGCCGCTGCAGTACCAGTCGAAGTCCTCTCCGCCGTCGCCCCACCCGCGGCGTTCGTATTCGCCAATCGTGGTGTGCAGTATTTCGTGGCCGTCGGGGCGGGTTTCCCAGTCCTCCGTGCGGTGCAGAGGTAGTTGCCAGCAGACCTCGGGTTTGGCGTATTCCAGCCGTTCGCCAGTGTCCATGGCCCACTGGTGGAGAGCGCACCCCGTGCCCGTCGGCCATCCCGGTCGGTTCGCGAAAATGCAGGCACCATCCACAATGGGCGTTTTGAGTGCTGGTTCTGGTTCGCCGTCGTCATTGTCTAGCTCATCCCACACCAGCCAAGGCTCCAACTCCGCCGGATCGCGGGTGCTCAGCCACTCGTCCGTCCCCTCCGGGCGAAGCTGCCAATACTTCGCGGGCATGCGGGATACGCAATCCGTGAGAGCGTCGTGATCGTCTTCGTCGGCAAGAAATGCCCCGTGAACACAGCAGCCAGCATTGGGCATCGACGATTCAATTCCCGGGCATGCGTCGGTGCCGAACCGGCAGGAATAGCCGGAGAGCAGCCAGGTGAGATCGACGGTGATGAGGTGATCCTCGTCGTCCGGGTTGAGGAAGGAGAACCATTCGCGCGGGAAGTCTGCGGGGACTTCCACGCCGGCGCGGATGGAGCGGTCCGCGAGGGTGCCCTCGGGGTAGCCGGTGCGCATGGGATGGGTGCGCGCTGTGGAATGGGTGGGTTTAGGAGTGGGCATTGCGCACTCAGCATAGATGCTGACCGGGCGAAATTGGAATAGTGGGCCAATGCGGCACCGAGATGGAGAGATGCCCATCGAACATTTTACTTGTGCCAGACGGGTGATTGGCCGTTGATGGCGCGATCGTCTGATACCGATCCTCAATTTTTGTGCGGGCGAACGGGAGCTTGACGGCCTGAGTGCAAGCACGTATTACTCAAATGGAAGACGCGATTGCGTTGAAAATTTGGGGGGCCATGAGATCTATAACCACCGTATCCCGAATGAGCTCAAGGAGCCTATCGAGGAGGACACGGACGCCAAAGAAGGAACGCTCAGTAACTAGCCGTCAGATCTGGGAGCTAGGCGAATACGGACGGGGACAGGCCTGTGCTATCAATGCTGAGCACCCCGTCTTGTTCCACGAGTGCGATTATCGATCCATTCTTAAGTTCAAGCTTGGTGACTACGGCGTTAACCCCGTTAACACCGGCTGTTCGGTGGGACAGAAGAAGCTCACGGGAACTAGCAGAAATGGTCGTTTTGAAAAATAGTTGTGCGCTATTAACCGCTTTCAGCGGTCACCTAAATAGCGGAAAGCTGGTGGGAGCTGGAGTCAGAAACAAAATGAGATCTTACGACTGAAGATAAACGCTTTCCTGAAATGAAAAACGGCCTCGAGCTGATGCTCGAGACCTGAATTTCTTTTTAATATGCAGGTGATTCCTGCTCGGTAAAGTTGATCTTACTGTCCACCTCTATTAAATGCAAGCATAGACACCATCGAAGTCGGGACACGAAGCCATCATGAGACCGTCAACTCGCCAACATCTAATCAACAACATTCCCGCCCCAAGATTCCAGACCTACCTTGACGCGGCGCAACAAGATCCAGACAAGGCTTTCGCCCTGTATCAATGGAATATTGAAGTAGCAGCTGCGGTAACCAGCACTTTAGCCATCGTTGAAATCGCTCTCCGTGACACGATTGATCAACAGCTCCGGAAATGGAACACCATTGAGGGGGGGAACTGATCAATGGATTACCCAACCGAGAGTGCCCCTTGCTCATATTGTTCGTCCAACCCCGCCCTCAAGGTGGTCAAACTCTCGAAAACGCCGAACAGGAGAGCTGTACGGGAACTGGTGGGAAGCCAGAGCTTTAGGGGCCATGAAAGATGCTTTAGGCAACCGCACAAATCGAACTCCTTGCCATGACGATCTGGTGGCGTCGCTATCCTTTGGAACATGGCGGCATCTTATTCCAAAGCCTGTTTCTTTGGGTGGCCGATCTGCCGGGCCGCAGGTCCATATCTGGGAAGATGCGATAAATCTGGAAACAAATATCTGCAATGATGGTAAAGGGTTTAACGCTTCAGCAGGAGCAGCCTACTACTGGTGTTCAACATTGTTATATGCGAGAAATCGTGCCTCGCATCTCGAACCACTATTAGACGTTGATGCGTTACATCATTGGCACCGGGTCGCTAGCCGTACCGTCAAGGCTCTGTGGCCAGATGCAGAAGTGTGGATTACTGGCCCCGCTCGAATACCTCGGGTTATTCGTCGTAGACCACTATGATCACAGTTAATTAACCTAGCTGTAGTCCTAAGTAGCCCCCTAATATACGACTGATTCACGAGACGCTAACCCTGTTTTCGATGAGGAAAATGGGCGGGTGTTTTTATTCCTTGCTGACCCGGGGGCCGAAGATTCCGGCAGGTCCTCGATGGTAATCAACCTTGAAACTGCCGTAATCATTCCCGGTGGCGCTGATTTTTTCACGACAGGAAAGGGTGTCCTGCGCGGTGCTGATAATGCAGACGACGGTGTATTCCTGTCCCGTCGTCGGGCTCTTTTGTGTGAAGTCAGCGCGCATTATGGGAGTCACAGTCGGGTCAGGAGTCCACTTGGAGTACGTCTGCTGCATCGCGGAGGTGAATATTGCTCCTGCAAAACCGCAGGATGTTCTCGCCTCTGCCTTAATCTCATCGCCGTCGTAGGTTGTGCCACAATATCCGCCGATTTGATTGGGATTGGGGATGTAATTGCTCGTCCCGTGCAACGTGGATGGTGCGTCCTCTTGCCGACGACTGTCACTCTCGGTGGCGTCGCCATCTCTATGTTGATCGGACTCTGCCTGGGAGTCGAGAGAGGGCCGAATGTTCGCGTGGTTGTTTGATGTGTCGCGGGGGCTCGAGGGTGAGGCAGCCGACGGGGAAACTGCCGATGGTGAGCCCTGAGATGTCTCGTCATTGCGCTGGTCACATCCGGGCAGACAAAGACAGACCACAGGCATAACACTGAGGAGGGAAACGTATTTTCTACTTCTCGTCATGTCACCCATCGGCTTAAGCTCACCCTTCACCATAGATATTTCTGACATTATGCAGATTACCTTGGGGCCGGTCCTTATATTTCGTTCTTTTGTTTCGTGTCACTTCGCGGATCTGTCGCGGTGTTTCGACGGACGTATGATGGGTAAAACGTTTACTGGTCCAATGAATTTTCGGTCCAACGAAGGAGCCATCATGACTAAGAAATCACTTCAGCGTCGGCTGTCCCGCGCAAAGAAGCTGTACGCAGGGCATGCGCCTAAGAAAGAGCCAGTTTCGCAGAAGGTTACGCGGCTCGCTCTCGGCGGATTTATGACGATGGCGGGTGTGTCACACCTCGCGTGGAACCGCAAAACATTCCAGGACCAGGTCCCGTCCTGGGCGCCGTTCTCCGAGGACTCGGTCGTCGTCGGCTCTGGTTTGGCAGAAATTGGCCTCGGCTTAGGCCTCTTAGCTTTGCCCAAGGAGCGTCGCAAAGTCGGGGTCGCGTTGGCAGCTTTCTACATTGCTATTTTCCCGGGCAATGTGGGGCAGTATGCCGAGAAGAACGGCGGATTTAACCTGGATACCGACGGCAAACGCCTCCTGCGTCTCTTCGGTCAGCCGGGATTGATCGCTGCTGCACTGTGGGCTGGCGGCCTGCCTGAGAAGGACTAAGTAAAGGACTAAACAACCGAGCGGGTTACGTCACTCCGCCCGCCACCCACGTTGGTTCGTTTATCGCACTGATACAGTTATGTTCCGTGCGACTCGGTGTACTAGACGTAGGAAGCAACACCGTTCATCTCGTGGTGGTTGATGCCCGTCAGGGTGGTCAACCGTCGGCGATGAGCGACTGGAAAACCACCATGCGGCTCATGGAGCACATTAATAAGCATGGCGAGTTGAACTCGAAAGGCCGCCACAAGCTCGTCAAAGGGGTCAAAGAGGCCTCTGACTTGGCGGAAACGTTCGGTTGCGATGACATGATCCCCTTCGCTACGTCCGCGGTGCGGTCCGCCACCAACTCCGACGACGTCCTGGCGGAAGTGAAAGACCAGACCGGCGTCGAACTCAAAATTCTGTCCGGCGAGGACGAAGCCCGCCTGACATTTCTTGCTGTCCGACGGTGGTACGGATGGTCGGCCGGGCGAATCATTGACCTCGACATCGGTGGCGGATCCCTGGAGATCAGCGCCGGGCCGGATGAAGACCCGGAAGACGCGTTCTCCGTGCAGTTGGGTGCGAACCGGTTGACCCACGATTGGCTGGACCAAGACCCGCCGTCGAAGAAGAAGATTAAAGCGCTGCGCGATTACATCGACGCGGAATTGGCCACCCCAGCAGCGACGATTAAAAACCACGGGGTCCCCGATCTTGCCGTGGGAACGTCGAAAACCTTTAGAACATTGGCCCGACTGACGGGTGCCGCCCCCAGTTCGGCTGGCCCGAGGGTGAAACGGACGTTGACGCGCGCGGGTGTTCGGCAGTTGATTGCATTTATTTCTCGGATGACGGCGGAGGACCGCGCGGAGCTTGAGGGAGTCAGTGCGGATCGGGCGCCGCAGATTGTGGCCGGTGCGCTGGTGGCTGAGGGGGCCATGCGCGCGCTGGACCTGGAAGAGATCAACATTTGCCCGTGGGCGCTGCGTGAAGGCGTCATTATGCGGTACACCGATTCGCCAGACTTCGTGGCGGATTATCAATAGGTGCGCTTGGGCGTAGTTGCCATAGTGGTGTGGCCGGAACGTGTGGCCGCGCGACGGCTGGATTTGCGGTCGCCGCGACGTCGGTAATCGTTTGATTGTCGGGATTCTTTGGCTTATACACCTAAGAGTGAAACTAGTTTGTGGCCCAAAAATGTGGCCATATGTTCATTGTTGGCCTGCGCTTGGGTAGGGTTGAGGGCGTTAATGTCCGGCCCGTGAATAATGGGCCATTCTCCATTGATGGTCGAGAGGACGGTATGGCTGGCGACCAAATAACTGTGGCAGAACTTCTTGCTCGTCGCGCCGCGAGCCGGAAGAGTGCCGACGTAGCTGGGGAACCGGCTGACGATGCCGATGTTGCTCCTCGACGGCACCGGAACATTGAACAGGGGGGCGTGTCCGTTGCAGAGCTGACGGGCTCCATTCCAAAAGTCACTGACGAACACCTTGAGAACGGCGGAGACGAGGAGCCGACGGACGTCGATGTTGACGACGTCGATGAAGTAGAGGCCGAATCCTCAGCGTCCGTGAATAGTGAGTCTGCAGATAGTGGCTCGGTGGACAGCGACTCGTCGTGGTCCGACGAAACCTGGGCCCGAGCTGCACAGAACGATGCACATGATGATCAGAGTGCCGACGATGTCGAGCCGGTTGATCAAAGTGCCGACGATACGCGCGTAATTGACGACGAAGCTGACGTTGACAGTGACGCTGATGCAGCCGACGTCGAAGCTGAGGATGCCGCAGGCACCGTTTGGAATGAAGATACGTGGGCTGTGAGTGCGGATGATGCTGACGATTCGGCCGCTAGCAGCGACATTGCTGACGATGATCAGTCGCGTGGCTCCGTTTCGGCGGCGACCTCGCGTACATCAACTCCGTCGACGGAAGAGACTCGGAATCTGCAACAGATTACCGACGAGGACCTCGCGGCCGCCGACGAACATCCCGACAACCAGGGGTTAGTGCGTGACGGCTACCCCTCTGATGACAGCGCTGGCATCGATGATGAGCCCGCGTACCGGCACGATGAGCAGGCAGGGATTCTGCCGGAGGAAGAGTACGACGATTCGGATCACTTGTCGGAGTACTCCGATGAGGACGATGAGTTCTCAGACCGGGACGAGGCTGCGGCTAGGGCCACGTCCTCGGGTAAGAGTGCCTCCTCTGACAAAGGCGAGTCCTCGGACAAAATGAACATTGGCTTGATGATCGTCCAGATCATCGTCGCCTTGGCTGCTGGCGTGGCCGTGTTCAAAGGGTTCACCATTTTGTGGAACAGGTTCTCGGTGCCGCTGACGGCATTGCTGGCCATCGTCATGACTCTTGTGTTCGTCGGGGTGGTTCACGCTCTTCTGCGGGAAAAAGACAAGCTCATCATGCTTCTTGCCGCGGTTGTGGGGCTCGCGCTGACCTTCGGGCCGTATCTCGTCGTCATGTAGCGAACCCGCGTCGTCGGGGTCGGTGGACGTACATGGTTGACTCTGGCACCCTGGGTGCATGACTAAAATCGCGGTAATTGGTGGAGGAAAAATCGGCGAGGCCCTGATCGGCGGCCTGCTGTCTGGCGATTACGACCCGACAGACATTGTCGTAGCTAATCGACGCCCAGAGCGCAGCGACGAGCTCAAAGAGCGCTATGGAGTTACCGCCGTTGACGACGATGCCACTGCGGTAGAAAACGCGGACATTGCTTTCCTATGCGTGAAGCCCTACGACACGCTCGGCGTGGTGGAAAGCATTGCAGATGTTGTTGACCACAATGACACGGATACGATTCTGGTGTCCATGGCAGCAGGAATCACCTTGTCCTCGCTGGAGGGGATTGCCTCCGCGGGGACTGCCATTGTGCGCGTAATGCCCAACACTCCCATGCTGGTGGGCAAGGGCGTCAATGTCATAGCCCGGGGTCGCTTCGTCTCTGACGAGCAACTGGAAACGGTATCTGACCTGCTCGGACTGCTGGGCTACACCGCGGAAGTCAAAGAATCACAAATGGACGCGGCGACCGCAGTGTCCGGATCAGGCCCGGCCTATTTCTTCCTCGTTCTGGAAGCCATGACGGATGCCGGCGTCAACCTGGGGCTACCCCGTGAACTTGCTAAGGAATTGGCCTCACAAACAGCACTGGGTGCGTCCACGATGGCCACGCAGGAGGACGCCGACCCTGTGCAGCTCCGCGCGAATGTGTCGTCGCCAGGTGGGACGACGAGTGCAGCAACTCGAGCCCTCGATGAGAACGGGTTGCGTACCGCCTTTTATCGGGCTATGGAAGCATGCGCGAAGAAGTCTGAGGAGCTGGGGAAGCCAGCGTCGAAATCGGATAATTCGGGTGAGAACTAAAAGGAGTAAGTTTTTCACACTCGTCCCATGAAGCTCAGGGGTTCTCATCGGTTCCATAGGTGTTCTTAACTGCACAATTAACACGTTGGGTCCCCCTATGATCGCTATGACACATCATTCACGCTAAGCTGGTCTAAGCACGTGCGTGTCACCCTGCGGGAGGGGAAGCCTGCAGCGCGGCGTGCCGAAAGGTAGAAAACTGAGTATGAGCCATGCAGAAAACGGATCGTTTCTGACGGTCGCTGAAGTTGCAGACATTATGCGAGTCTCCAAGATGACCGTGTACCGCCTGGTCCACGCCGGTGAGCTTCCGGCTGTTCGCGTAGGGCGTTCCTTCCGGGTGCACGAGTCTGCGGTGGATGAGTACCTCAAAGAGTCGCACTACAAAGCGATCTAGTCGCACACGATCTCCTCGTTGGTTGCGAGGGGTGAGGCGAGAAAGTCTCACCCCCACCAGCGAATTTGTCTGTGACGGACACTGCGTGGCAGATACGCCCTACGTTTCACTTTTGGTTTTAGCACGTCGTGGCCGGTAGAGTGGTGCCCATTCGTGTCTGCCTCGTGCGTAGGCGAGAAACTGTTCACTATCGATAAAGGATTCCTCATGGGTTCTGTCATTAAGAAGCGCCGCAAGCGTATGTCCAAGAAGAAGCACCGTAAGCTTCTGCGCCGCACCCGCGTTCAGCGTAGGAAGCTCGGTAAGTAAAACCGGGCTCCGTGAGGAGCTCTCGCCAAAGCCGACCTGTCGGGCGAGGTGGAACCGCGACTGCGCGGGTTTTCGCCTCCGGGGCCGGCTCTTGTCGTATCTGAGGTGGGTGACGTCCCTTCTGGGAAGGCGCAGCAGTAGGTCTGGTTATGAGGACAGGTATATATGCATCAGGTTGAGCTGATGGTGAGGCAATCGTGCGGATCGTGCCGACGAGTTGCGGATCAGATTCGCCCGATTTGTCAACGCTGGGGTGCTGAGCTCGTGGTGACGGACGTTGATTCCAACACCAGCTTGGCGATGGAATTCGGGGATCGCGTTCCCGTTGTCCTCGTTGACGACGATGAAATCGCCTGTTGGGAAATTGACGATGAGGATCTTATTGCAGCTCTGGAGTCGTGAGCGGCACCGTCGGTGATGAGCACCGCCCGATCTTGACCGGTTTTATGAAACTTTTGCCTGTCCTTACCGGGGTTGTCCGAATTGTTGTGGAATACCTCCAAAATCTGAGCGTTTACCCCCTCTTGTGGTACCCACACGCCGCAGTCGGCCCCTTTCTTTGTCATGGAAGGGGTAAAGCGGATACGGTGTTTAATCGAATATGTGGGATCAGCTGTGTTACCCCTGTTACTGCAGCTGCTAGTAGAGACTCCCGGGGTGCTCTGGTTGACCTGTCGAACGGGTCGAGTGGGGCGCTCAGCTAGCTCAGGACGTTCCGTAAGGATGACGACCCTTCCGGTGGCGTCTGCGCTGGTGGACAGTCCGGCACCCGCACAGAGAAGAGCGGGGATCCCCTGCGAGGAGGTTCTTTCGTGAGCATTGTGCTCGTAGGCATGTCGTATCGATGTGCACCTGTTTCCTTGTTGGAACGGGCTACGGTAAGTGCGGAGGACCGCCCTAAGGTGGCGGCGGACCTTCTAACCGAGCCGTTTATTTCTGAGGCACTGATCGTTTCCACGTGCAACCGCACAGAGTTCTACGTGGTGTGTGAGGGTTTCCACCCCACGGTGGAGCATATCGTCGATACCATTTCGCGGTATTCGGGCGCGTCAGTGTCGGAGCTGTTCCCGCACTTATACGTGCGATATGCAGAGTCCGCTGTGGAGCATATGCTCCGCGTTGCTGCTGGTTTGGACTCCATGGTTGTGGGGGAGCAGCAGATTATCGGCCAGATTCGCGATGCCTACGCAAGCGCCACAGAAGATGGCACCATCGGACATGGCCTACATGAATTGGCACATCGTGCGTTGCGCACAGGCAAGCGCGTTCATGCCGAGACCGATATTGACGACGAAGGCCCGTCGATGGTGTCGTTCGCCGTTCGCCAGGCCCTGGACGCGATGGGGGTTGACAACCTCGACGGCTGTCACGCCCTCGTGGTAGGGGCGGGAGCGATGGCCTCATTAGCGTCGACGCATCTTGGCCGGCTAGGCGCGTCAATGACCATCGCTAACCGCACGCTAGGCCGCGCGCGAAATGTGGCGTCCCATGCCCGCGAGGTGGGCGTATCTGCGGATGCCACGGACCTCTCCGACCTGGTGACAGAGATGTCCCGCGCGGACATCGTCGTCACCGCTACCGGCGCCTTGGACCCGTTAATCGATACTCCGATGGTGGACCAGGCACTCGCGGCTCGCGCGGAACAGCACCACGGCGCTTCTTCTGATGCTCGCTCACATACGCCGGCCGACCTCGTCATTTGCGATTTGTCTCTTCCTCGCGACGTCGTGTGTGCCCCTCGCCCCGGCGTCACCGTTTTAAATATCGACACGATGCAGAAACAGCGCCGCGCTGCCCTCGAGGACCAGAGCGACGTCGTCAAGCACAATCAGGGGTTGCCAGAAAGCGCCCAGCCCAGCGTCGTTTCTGATGATGCAGCTGCATTGGCACGGTCCATCGTCGCCGAGGAACTGCGGTCGTACGTCGAGCGAATTCGTAGCCAAGATGTGGTTCCGACGGTCAAGGCGTTGCGCCGTCGCGGTGCGGACATTTTGCGCAGTGAGTTGGACCGGATTGATTCCCGCACCCCGGACCTGAGCGAGAAAGAGCGCAAAGAAGTCCACAGCGCCATGAAGCGTGTGGTGGACAAGCTCATGCATACGCCGACAGTTCAGCTCAAGAAGCTGGCTGGCCACACCGATATGACCTATTCAGACGCGATCCGGGACTTGTTCGGTCTGGACGATGTGGAGTACCCGTCGGCCGCAGAAGGGCGACCAGAACCCTCCGTGCCACAGCCAGATTCTTCATTGACCAACTACGCTGTTCCTATGGCCTTGCCTGATCCGGCCGACCCTCGAGGGGTGGGTGCGATCATGGGGCTACGACACGATGGATCGGATGTGAAGAAAGGGCATTCATGATTCGTATTGGCACCAGGGGTTCCGCGCTTGCATTAACCCAAGCTGGGCACGTCCGGGACGCACTGATCTCCGCCGGATTAGAAGCTGAACTCTTCACAGTTCATACACCGGGGGATGCGTCACAGGGTGCTGGTACTCCTGTTGCTCGGATCGGTGTCGGGGTGTTCACACAAACACTTCGCACGGCACTCGCCGCGGGTGAGTGCTCGTTGGCTGTGCATTCCTTTAAAGACTTGCCGACGGCACCCGACCCGCGTTTTCGTTTGGCCGTACCGCCCAGGGTCGACGCCCGTGACGTGGTGTTCTCCCGCGACAGGATTCCGCTGGCGGACTTGCCGGCAGGATCATCGATTGGAACTGGTGCCCCGCGGCGCATGGGCCAGCTTCGGGCGCTGAGGCCGGATTGCACCGTCGTGCCTATCCGCGGCAATGTCGATACGCGCATCGGGCGGCTGGAGAAAGACCTGGACGCTGTGATCCTGGCGCGTGCTGGTGTGGAGCGTCTTGGTCGCCTGGGGGAGGCGACGGAAACGCTGGACGTGGACGTGGTGCTGCCCGCTCCGGCGCAGGGTGCGCTGGCGGTGGAGGCCGTCGCTGAGGGGAACGAGAATTGTTCCGAGGAAGCCCTGTACGCGATTTGTGTGCTTGATCACGAGATCTCGCACCGTCGGGCTATTGCGGAGCGTGCGGTCTTGGCCTCCCTGAACGCGGGATGTACCGCCCCCGTGGGGGCCTACGCGACAGAAGATTCGTTCCGTGCGGGCGTGTTCGCGGTCGACGGCTCTGAGCGTGTGACGTGGAGTTCTGAAGGCAAACCAACTGAGGACATCGGCCACCAAGCAGCGGAGTATTTACGGGTGCATGGAGCGATGGATTTGATGTGAGTGCGCCGGTGTGGGGCCCTCCGTCGGGCGGGTACTAGCCCCTGTCTGTGATGTCGGAGGGTGTCGTCGTTTTGGATTGAGCACGTAGTAGGATTTATTCTCTTTTAGTCAAAATTAGCCGCGGTTCGACCCCGCTTTAAAGGATCTCCATGACCAACTCGACTCCAGGGCGCATCCTGTTCGTCGGTGCCGGCCCCGGTAACCCCGACCTCTTAACGGTGCGCGCACGAGAAGTTCTGACATCTATTGCGGACGCATGGGTGGACGACGGCGTCGGTGAATCTATTTGCCGTCTCGTGGGACATGATGTCCCCGTCCCTCGCGAGAAAGTAGAGGAAGCCGAGCAAGAGTTTGCCCGGATGGTGGAGGAAGCGAAAGCAAAAGGGTCGCGTCGGCGGCCAACGCCCCCTCCGCCCCCAACGGCGGCGAATATACGCAGCCCCGAAGGCGACCCCCAGGCAACGGCCGACGCCATGTTGGCTCAGGCCGCGACGGGAACCGATGTTATTCGTCTGGTAGCGGGCAACCCCCTGGGCAACACTTCAGTCTTAGCTGAGATTAGCGCCGTGGCTGCTCAGGATGCCGATTTCCAGGTCGTGCCAGGAATGTCGGTTCCCTCGACGGTTCCGTCATTCGCTGGAATTGCCGTCGGCTCAAGTTTTACCGAAACCGATGTGACGGGTAGCGATGACACGGCGACGTGGGATCGGCTTGCCCAGGCGCCCCAGCCGCTGGTTCTTCAGGCGGAGGCGCAGGACCTTCCTGTCATCGAGTCTCGGCTGGTGGATCGTGGTCTGCCCGAGAGCACGCCGGCCACCGTCACGGTGAACGGTACCACTCGCTTGCAGAAAACCTGCGACGTTACCTTAGGTACCTTGACATCGTGCGAAGGGGACCTACCAGGGCACCTGGTGGTCACCATTGGTGTTGAGGTCGGTGCGCGCAACAAGTATTCGTGGTGGGAAAACCGGGCATTGTACGGCTGGTCCGTCTTGGTGCCCCGCGCGAAGTCGCAGGCAGGACCAATGAGTACCCGTTTAGCTCAGCACGGTGCTATCCCGTGGGAAGTACCGACGATATCTGTGGAACCACCGCGCAGCCCGGCCCAAATGGAACGTGCGATTAAAGGCCTGGTTGATGGGCGCTACCAGTGGATCGTTTTCACGTCGGTGAACGCGGTGAAAGCCGTGTGGGAAAAGCTGACAGCGATCGGTTTGGATGCCCGTGCTTTCGCCGGAGTGAGTATCGCGACCGTCGGGAAGAAAACCGCGAAAGCCGTGACGGACCTAGGCATTAACCCCGAACTCATGCCCCCGGCCAATGCCCGGTCCGCGTCGGGACTAGTGGATGTTTTCCCACCCTACGATAGCGATATTGACCCCGTGAACAGGGTTTTTCTTCCGCGTGCGGATATCGCCACCGACGTTTTGGTCGACGGCCTCATTGACTTGGGCTGGGACGTGGACGACGTCGTGGCCTACCGCACCGTACGCGCGGCCCCGCCCAGTGCTGATATTCGCCACATGATCAAGTCGGGCGGATTCGATGCGGTGTGCTTTACGTCATCGTCGACCGTGAAAAACCTCGTTGGAATCGCTGGAAAACCCCACCAGCGCACGATTATTGCCTGCATCGGCCCGATGGCGGCGGCAACAGCGAAAGAATGCGGTCTGCGCGTTGACGTCGTGCCAGAAGAAGCCGGGGTCCCCGAACTCGTGGACGCGCTCGCCGAACACGTGGCAGGTTTGCGTGCGGCGGGGCAACTGCCGCCTCCCCGGAAAGTGCGGAAGAAGAAAAAGTCCTCGTAAGTAGCACTGTGGGACCACGTAGTACCCTGGGGCGCATGTCACAAACTAACGAATTCTCTCAGAGCACGAACCGCACATCCCGCGATAGCTTAGGTCTTCAACGCCGCCCCCGTCGGTTGCGGACGTCGGCGACAATGCGGGACTTCGTTGCCGAGACTCGTTTAGATCCGGCCAACCTGATTCAGGTTTTATTTGTCCGCGATGGCATTGACCAGCCGGAAGAAATCCCCTCCATGCCGGGGCAGTACCAGCACACGGTGTCCTCTCTTATCGACGCCGTTCGCGAAGCTCGTGACGCCGGCGTTCGGTGCGTTGACCTCTTCGGCATTCCCCTCGAGGAGGAGAAAGACGCCCAAGGGTCCGAGGCATGGAACCCCGACGGCATCCTTAACCGCGGAATCGCCGCGGTACGCAAAGAATTCGGCGACAGCATCCTGGTCATGGCCGATACCTGCCTGGACGAATTCACCGATCACGGGCACTGCGGAGTGCTGACGGAAGACAAGCATGGGACCGTCGTTGTGAATAATGACGAGACCGTGCCGCTCTACGTGAAGATGGCGGTATCGCAGGCCAAGGCGGGGGCGCACATTGTCAGCCCATCAGGGATGATGGATGGGCAAGTCGCGGAGATCCGACGTGGCCTCGACGATGCTGGCTATGAGGACGTGTCCATCATGGCGTATTCGGCGAAGTACGCGTCAGCATTCTTCGGGCCATTCCGTGATGCCGTGGGCTGCTCATTGCAGGGTGATAGGAAGGCCTACCAGCAGGATCCTGCGAATCGGCGTGAATCGTTGCTCGAAGTGCAGCTGGATATCGACGAAGGCGCGGACATGGTGATGGTCAAGCCGGCCATGGCGTACTTGGATGTGGTTCGTGAGGTAGCGGACTTCTCGCCCGTTCCCGTGGCCGCGTATCAGGTCAGCGGTGAGTACTCCATGATTGAGGCGGCCGCGCAGAATGGGTGGATTGATAGGCGACGCATCGTGCTTGAATCATTGACCTCTATCCGGCGGGCCGGGGCGGACATGATCTTCACGTACTATGCCACTGAAGTAGCCCACTGGTTGAAGGACAACTAAGTCACGCGGTTCAGGGCCGTGGAATGAGTCACACCCGGTCACGACGCTGACCACACTACCGAACCGAGCTAGACTGAGCCCCCGCTGCGGTAGTCTGCCACCCCGTATTGGAGGAATTTATGGCTTCACCTGAGCACACACATCCGTCCCCCACGCTGCGAATGGCATCTGCCCCCGGCGGATCACCCGCACCGGAACCCTCGCCCGCGCCGGGATCCGGGCCTACACCCGGTTCGGGGCCGACGCCAGGGCAGCCGACTCCTGCTCCGCCGTCGACACCAGGACAGTCAGGGTCGTCGGGTTTAGGTGAACCAGCCCCAGGAGAACCAGGTGTCAGTGGCGATCCACTTCCCGGAGGTGAACCGGCCCTAGGAGGAGCGCAGAACCCGGGAAACTCCAACCGTGGGTACGGCCCGGACAGTACGGATGGCGGATACAGCCCGGATGACGCGAATCGTGGGTACGGGGTGGCGCCGCAGGCGGTGACCGGGTCTCCGTCGTCGAACAATGACGGTGATAAGAAAACGAAGCCTGAACCACTTCAAGATATTAAGGATGCGCGGACAGCGTGGATGTGGACCGCACTCCTACAGGCGATTCTTGGTGTGCTGACGGGAATTGAAGTCATCGCGAACCCGTCGATTCTGGATAGTGCCATCAAACAGGCTGAAGATACGTATGGCATGTCGGCAGATAATGTCAGTAATTCGGCCATCGCCTCTGTCAGTGGCGTGATGATCGCCGTGTTTTACATCGTCGCTAGCTTGGTCGCAGTTCTCCTGATCAGACAATTCGTGAAGGGAAAGAAGTGGACGCGATTCCTCTTGATCGTGGGATCCGCCTACCTAATTATTAATGGTGTAAGCGGTGCATTCGCGGTGCCGGACGTCGGTTCGAATGTGTTTGTATGGGCAACAGGCTCGCTGGGTATTGTCTCGGCCGTGTTGTCGGCGGTAGGTATTTGGTTTTCTACCCGGCCGCCAGCATCCGATTATCTGCGGGGAACATCCTCTAAGGACGATTCTGGGGACCCTGGAGACTCCAACACTTCCGGTCACTCCGGCGATCGGAACACTCGAAAATAGTACAGAAAAGGTATCGGCACGTAAGGTACAAGTATGCCGATGTCCAGCACCGATAGTGAATCCACCTCCTCATCAGGAGATCAACCACGCCCACCTGCGGTTACGGTAGCCCGGTGGGTGTTTATTATCGCTGCGTTGCTGATGGTTCTGGCCGGCCTGATTTTAGCTAGCGCCAACTACACCGGCCATGAGAACTCTGACTTCATTCACGCGTGGGAACGGAATATGCGAATAGTCGGTATTGCCAATGTTCTTCTGGGGTGTGCCATCGGTTTCGCAGTGGCCCCCATGTCGGCAGGTAGCCGACGTGCCCGGGGCGTGCTGATTGCATTGACGGCCGGCGGAATTGCTCTTAATATCATGGCTTTCGTTATCCACGTCGGCGGTTTTGTCCTAGCCCTCATCGCTGTTCTTCTGGCCATCGCTGTGATGTGTATGGTCCAGCCGTCCGCACGATCGTATTTCGGAGTTCGCTCGCTATGGCAGTAAAAAAATCGGCTGTAGAAGACCAAATGCCAGATAGCTCACCCAAGAAGCCCACACCGGGCGAGCCCACGACAGATTTTCCGCGGCACCGTCGCCCCTATGGTTCCCACTCGGGGAAGTACTCACCCCGGAATAACCGACGCGCGGCGGATGGTTCGCTACTTCCCGCTGACCCGGAGTCCCTGGAAAAGTCTGAAACCGCTATCAAAGCGGCGGTCGACGCTGCCCGCGATTTGGGGGTCGAGCGTCGCCACGCGGGTCTGCTGAATGACGAGGATGAAGAGCAGTCATACCACTCGTTCACCTTGGAGTTGGACGGGCTTGAGGACGCCGTCCACGCGGGTGATATCGAAAAGATGCTCTCGGATGTCGACGGTGTGACTGCCCGCATTGTCTACGGAAACCCATCGACGGCATGGATTTCTGCACCGAGTTCGATGTCGGTGGATCACATCATTTCGATCCTCCAGGCCAGCGGCGTGAGTGCCGTCAAAAAATTGGGGTCAGTGTACCGTCAGGTCATTGAATCCGAGGCCGAGAAGGAAAGAAGAGAACGGAAGCGACGTCGGCATCGTCGGCACAACGAGTCGTTCTTGTCTCGCCATCCATTCCGGGTGAAGAAACCGGACAACATGGAGGCGCTGTTTACCGCGCGCGCTTTAATCACGAAGCTTCGGCTTATTGTGGCGGTGGCGCTGTCGGTGCCGGTCGTCGCCATCGCCCTTTTCCCGCGGCTTCAGTTTCCGTACTGGCAGTGGGTGTCGGCGGGATTGGCGTTGCCCGTCGTGTCCTACTGTGCGTGGCCCTTCCACCGGGCAGCCGTCGGCGGTCTTCGCAGAAAGATGGCCGCGCTTGATTCTGCAACATCACTGGCCGTGACCGTCGCATATGTGTGGTCTGTGGGCACCGTCGTTTTTATGCGGCCGCAGGGTGATTGGACGTCGGCACCCAAATGGCTTGTCTTCCAGCACCAACCGCAAGTCTTTTTCGACGTCGCCTGTGGAGCAACCACCCTGGTTCTTCTGGGGCGGCTACTGTCACGACGCAATCGCTTGCACAGCATGGAGCTACTGTCCACACACAACGTGGATTCGGGGATGATGGTCACCGTCATTCGTCGGACTGCCGATGGGCCACGGAAGCAGTCTGTCAGCGCAGCAGAGCTCCACCCTGGTGAGGACATTCTGGTCGGGCCGGGCGACATTATTCCCGTCGACGGAGTTGTTGTTGGCGGATCGTCGTTAATTAGTCCGGGGCCGGTGTCGGGGCACAGTAACCGAACCGTCGTCAAGGTTAATTCCCATATTTACGCTGGTGGGCGCAATATGGGGGATACTCTCAAGATCCGTGTCGATCGGTCCGGACATACGACGCGTCTGGCGGCCATGCACCGTTGGGTCGAGGAGTGCGATTATGCGGAGCATATGGCGACCCGCACCGCGACCCGGTCAGCATCGCTCCTTGTCCCCTGGGCGATAGTGCTGGCCGTGATGTGCTTCCTGAACTGGTTCCTCATTATGAAGGACGCGGCGGGTGCCCTGGCGACAAGTTTGGCGGTGCTCACGGGGGTGGGGCCGGTGTCCCTGGCTATCTCCACGACGTTGGCCTCGCGGTTAGGGCTGGCCCGAGCGATTAGCCGTGGCATCTTATTCCGCGACGAGCAAGTGATGTGGGATCTGGGCGAATGTGACATGCTGCTTTTCAACCGCGTCGGTACGTTGACCACCGGAAACATGAAAGTGGAGAGCGTGACTGCGGCGGAAGGCGAAAACGCTGACTTGATCCTTCGTGTGGCGGGTGCCCTGGCCATGGAGAGCGATCATGGGGTCTCTCGTGCATTGGTGAAAGCTGCCCGTGAATCTCGTGACCTGGGAGCCGGAGGGAACAGTGTTCCTCACTGGATTGAGGTGACGGGCGAGCAGATCACCGACAACGGGTCCTTTATTGGCACCGTGGATATTCCGATTCGCGGCGAGATGAGTTCTGTGAAAGCTGCGCTATGGCGGCCCCGCGACTTGTCTGAACTGAAAGATGATCGCCTTGCAATGGCGGCGATCTCTGGTGGCACCCCCTTGGTGGTGTCCTGGAAGAACAAGAACCGTGGCGTTATTACCGTGATCGACGCGACGAAGGACGACGCGGCGGAGGCCATCGAGCAGCTGGAAGATATGGGTATTGAGACGGGAATGTTATCCCGTGATACCTACCCAGTGGCCAAGAAATCCGCGGATAGTTTGGGCATGAGCTTGGTTCTGGCCGGGATCGCGCCATCGCGTAAAGGGGCGGCCGTGCGATCCATGCACCGCGAAGGCTACAGCGTCGCCCTCGTTGGTGACCGCGACTTGATGAAGTACCTGGCGGTGGCCGACGTCGGCATTCTCGTCGGTGCTGCAGATTGCTTGGACACGGTTGATGCGTCGGTCGTTATCCTTCGCGACGAGGTGCGCGCCGTTCCTGACGCGGTGAACTTGGCGACGAAGGTGCGGCGTGTTGGTAAGGGCAATATGAACTTTTCGCGTGCATATAACACCTTTGCGCTGGTGGGCGGGGCGTTGTCAATTATTAACCCCTTGGTGTCTACGTTCTTGATGCTTTTGGGCTCAACCGTGATTGAGATGCGCACCCTGACGTTGCGGCGGGCGTAGCGCTTGGGGGTCGCGCCTGTAGGCATCGCCGCGTCAGCTGTGTGAGGTGTGGGCTGCGCGGAATGGTGTGTAACCCGCGTCGCCGCGTTGGCCGTGGATAACGGCACTTATGGTCCCGTGTCCTAGGTGCCGTTTACACTGAGCGTCATGACAATTACGGCTGCGGTTGATGGATCGGCGATTGGAAATCCAGGCCCGTCGGGGTGGGCCTGGTACATTGATGACGCTCATTGGGCTGCTGGGGGATGGGCACACGGAACGAATAACAAGGGCGAGCTTGAGGCTGTCCGTCAGTTGTTACGTGTAACCGAATATATGTGCGATAGAGATGGCATTCCGGAGAAATTGGAGATTTTCTGCGACTCCCAGTACGTCATTAATTCGGTAACCAAGTGGGTTCATGGGTGGAAGAAAAAAGGCTGGAAAACGTCGAATGGGAAACCCGTCCTGAACCTGGAGCAAATCAAGGAGATCGACGAACTGCTTACACGTCGTCGGAAGAATGGGGCTGAGGTGACATTCCGGTGGGTTAAGGGGCACGCCGGGCATGAACTCAACGAGGCTGCTGATAGCCGCGCGAATGCGGCAGCGATGGCGTATAAGCGTCGGCAAGAACCAGAGCGGGGGCCGGGGTATTCGCGCAAGGCGACGTCCTCCACCGATGAGTGTGGGCAGTTAGCGGTGGAGTTCCCTACCATGAAAACTATGACTCGTAGTAGTGATTTATTCTCACAAGCTCGTGAATTAATCCCGGGTGGGGTGAATTCCCCGGTGCGGGCATTCGGCTCCGTGGGGGGTACGCCACTGTTCATTGACTCCGCGAGGGGGAGCCACCTGCGGGATGTCGATGGAAACGAGTACGTGGATTTAGTGTCATCGTGGGGTCCGATGCTGCACGGCAACGCCCATCCCGCGATTGTGGAGGCCGTCCAGGAAGCGGCGACGAAGGGCTTATCGTTCGGCGCACCCACTGCTGCAGAAAATAGCCTGGCTAAGGAAATTATCGACCGCACCGCAGTGGACGAAGTGCGTATGGTCAACTCCGGAACCGAGGCAACCATGTCCGCGGTGCGGTTGGCGCGCGGCTTCACCGGCCGGTCAACGGTCGTGAAGTTTGCGGGGTGCTATCACGGGCACGTCGATTCCCTCTTGGTCTCGGCGGGCAGTGGTGTGGCGACCTTCGGTTTGCCGGATTCACCAGGCGTGACCCAGAGTGACACCATCGTGGTCCCCTACAACGATCTCGACGCGGTTCGTGACGCCTTCGAGCAACACCCCGACGACATCGCCTGCGTGATCGCGGAGGCTGCGGCCGGGAATATGGGGACCGTCGCGCCCCATGAGGGTTTCAATGCCGGACTTAAGGACATCGCCCACGAGTATGGTGCTCTTCTTATTCTCGACGAGGTTATGACGGGTTTCCGCACATCGCATGAGGGCTGGTACGGCGTCGATGGTGTGGCGGGCGACCTCGTCACCTTCGGCAAGGTTGTCTCGGGCGGGCTGCCAGCTGCAGCATTTGGTGGCCGACGCGACATCATGTCGTACCTTGCGCCGGAGGGCCCTGTGTACCAGGCGGGGACTTTGTCGGGTAACCCCGTAGCGATGGCTGCTGGGTTAGCGTCATTGCGTCTGGCAGATGAGAAGTGTTACGCGACGATCCGCGCGAATGCTGACCGGTTGGAGAACTTGCTGCACGAGGCTCTGGAGCGTGAGAGCGTTGCCCACCACATCCAGCGCGCGTCGACGTTCCTGTCGGTGCGGTTTGCCGAGGGTGAGGGGCATAATTTCGCGGATATGCAAGCCGCGGACACGTTCCGTTACGCCCCGTTCTTCCACGAGCTGTTAGACAATGGTGTGTACACGGCTCCGTCGCCGTTTGAGACCTGGTTTGTATCTACGGCGTTGACCGACGAAGATTTCTCTCGCATTGAATCTGCATTGCGTCCTGCCGCGAAGGCGGCCGCAGCGGCCACCAAGGAGGGCTAAGTACGTGTCCACGATTGTCCACCTCGTCCGTCATGGCGAGGTCTTCAACCCGGATCGCATTCTGTATGGCCGCTTACCCGGCTATCACTTGAGCGATCGTGGACGCGTCATGGCGTCGATGTGTGCTCGCGCCTTCAGGGATCATGATGTGACAGTGGTGAAAGCATCGCCTTTGGTGCGCGCTCAGGAAACTGCCGAGCCCTTCAAGAAGGTGACCGGTGTGGATATCGAGATTGATGATGACCTCATCGAGGCTGGAAATGAGCTAGAAGGGCACCGGATCAAGGGATGGCGCTCCCAGCTGTGGAACCCTAAATTGTGGCATCATCTGACAGAACCGATGCAGCCCAGTTGGGGCGAGCCTTACCAGGACATTTGTGACCGGATGTGGATTGCAGTCGGACGAGCGCGTGAAGAAGCTCGTGGCCACGAGGCTGTGCTGGTTTCCCACCAGCTTCCTATCGTGATGCTGCAGCGTGATTACGCTGGCAAAGCGTTGGCCCATAATCCGGCGGTTCGTCAGTGTTCACTGGCCAGCGTGACCAGCCTTATTTTCGACGATGACGATGCTGCGCTGGCGGGTTCCGCTGCGCAGGTGGGCAACCCCGCGCAGGTCAGCTCGGTTGCACAAGTGGGCGCGCCGGGTGTGACACGTGAAACGACGTCGCGTGCGTCGGCGGATGCTCGTGCGGCGGACAAGGCCTCGAGGATTCGTGCCCAAGTGAGTGATGTGGTCTATAGCGAGCCAGCACATGGCGTATAGGTCCGGCACGTGGCGTATAGGTGATGACGATATGGGCCGAAGTCAGTGTGAGGTGGTGTGAGTGATGAAGAAGACGACATCCGCTAGCCCAAAGGTGGCTGCCTACGGTGGCCGGCCGGCACGTACGCACAGAATGACCCATCGTCAGGCTTGGGCGCGATCCGTACGTCACACTGTAGTGTCGGCACTTGTGGCCTGTGCCGTGGCTGCGGTGGGGGCTACCACACTGACCGCCTGTGGTTCTGACGAAACGGCTGGTAAAGACGCGGTCGCCGTCGGCGGAAATTTCAGCTTCGTCTCCCCGGGTGGCCAGTTGGTCATTAAGTACGACCAGAAAGATCGCAAGCCAGTAAAAGACCTATCCGGTTCGTCGTTAATGGAGCCGGATAAGACAATTAAGTTGTCGGATTTCGATAACCAAATCGTGGTGCTGAACGCCTGGGGGCAGTGGTGTGCCCCGTGCCGCACTGAGGTCGATGACCTGCAAGAAATTCAGGATGACCTGCAAAAAGGGCCGGGGAACGGGGCTGACGGTTCGGATGATTCCGGCACGTCGAAAAGCAAACCAGCCGGCACTGTTCTCGGGATCAACGTCCGTGATTTCAACAAGCAGGCCGCGCAGGATTTCGTCAAAGATAACGACATCACCTACCCGAGCATCTACGATCCCTCGTTCAAATCTGCTATCTCTCTAGGCGGAATCCCCGCATCCGTCGTGCCGACGACGATTGTCCTCGATAAACAACACCGGCCAGCGGCGGTATTCCTCCGCGAAGTCAATGTGAAAGAAATCATGGACGTTGTGAACACCCTGGAGAAGGAATAATGATCCCCGCCCAGGTTCATGTTGATGTCGGTTCCGTTTTTGCGAACACCGCCGCGTCGGGCCCGCTACTCCTTGCGTTAGGCGCTGCCGCGCTGGCAGGCCTTGTCTCTTTCGCAAGCCCATGCGTCATCCCGCTGGTGCCTGGCTATATTTCCTACCTTGCCGGTGTCGTCGGCGCGGAAAGTGACATCACAGCCGAGGGGACAAAAGTTCGCTCCCACCGTGGCCGCGTGGCTGGGGCTGCGCTGCTTTTCGTCGCCGGTTTTACGGTGGTCTTCGTTTTAGCGACGGCATCCATCTTTGGCGCTATCTCCGCCCTCCAGATGAACAACGAGCTTCTCCAACGCGTCGGGGGCGTTGTCACCATTGTGATGGGCGTCGTATTCCTGGGGTTCATACCGTTTCTGCAGAATGAACGCCGTATGGCTCCGAAGCATTGGTCCACGTTAATGGGGGCTCCGCTTCTGGGGGCGGTGTTCGCCCTCGGGTGGACGCCATGTTTAGGCCCCACTCTCGCCGGGATTATTAGCATTGCTGCGGGAACCGAAGGGACGACGGCCCTGCGCGGAGTTATCCTCATCATCTTCTACTGCTTGGGGCTGGGGTTACCCTTCGTCATCGTGGCATTGGGCTCTTCCAAAGCGTTATCGAGCGTATCGTGGTTGCGTCGCCACAGTCGCGGGGTTCAAATCGCCGGTGGCGTCGCCTTGATCGTCGTAGGGATTGCCCTGGTCACAGGCCAATGGGCGGTCTTTGTGTCGTGGATCCGGCAGTGGGCAGTGACCAGCACGGTGACACCCATCTAGATCCTTAGCCCACGACCGTGGTTGGGCCCGACCGATGATCGGATTCGGTGGACGCACTTCACCATTGATCTGCCGCATAGACCATAATCGGATAGCAAAAGAAAGGCAGACGATTTGGCGCGCAAACAATTTTCTTCACTGTGGCGTATCCCCTGGCGCTGGTTGACCAGCATGCGGACCGCGCTGATTTTGCTATTCCTCCTGGCCCTCGGCGCAATCCCAGGGGCCATCCTTCCGCAGCGCTCCCTGAACCAAGAGAAAGTAGACACCTACATCGCCGACAACGGCAAGCTCGGGCAGATCTACGACAAGCTCCAGCTCTTCGACGTCTTCTCCTCCACGTGGTTCACCGCCATCTACGTCCTGCTGTTCATATCGCTAGTAGGCTGCATCATCCCCCGCACATGGGAACACTACACAGCGATGCGCTCCCAGCCCGTCCGAGCGCCCAAAAACCTCAACCGGCTGCCCCATTACCGCGCCCGCACCATCCCAGCCAGCGATTTTTCCGACACCGACACCTTCGCGCGCACCCACATCACCCCGAGGTTCAAAAAATGGCACACGCGTGAAACGTCGGCACATGAGGATCGCGCCGGGCAATGGTCGTTCAGCGCGGAACGCGGATACGCCCGCGAATTCTGCAACCTGGTTTTCCACATCGGTCTCACCGTCATGCTGGTTTTCATCGCGGCCGGACGCCTGATGTATTACGAAGGCCAGGTCATCGTCATCGCCGGTAATGAGAACTCGCAGTTTTGCAACTCAGCCGTCGCTAATTTCGATTCCTTCCGCCACGGGGCTCTTGTCGACGGAACGCGACTGTCCCCATACTGCCTGCAGATCGAGGACTTCAAAGCGGACTACTTATCCAACGGACAGGCGAAAATGTTTACGTCCGACATTCGGTACGCCGCGAAGGACGACGTCGATAAGCCCACGTCGGAGTGGACAAAGTACACGCTGAAGGTCAACCACCCGTTGCGGATCGCTGGTGACCGCGTGTACCTGCAGGGACATGGTTATGCGCCGTCGTTCACGGTCAAGTGGCCCGACGGCGAGACGCGCACCGGAGAGATTCAATGGCAGCCGACCGACATGACGAACTTCTTGTCGGCCGGTGCGATGCGGTTCGACCCGCCTGCGGGGATGTATCCTGACCTGCAAGAACGACGGAAAAACCAGTTAGCGATCCAGGGCATGTATGCGCCGACGGCCGTATTTACCGGCGAAAACAACAATGTGCTCTCGGCGTCGCGCTTTCCCACGCAGGACGATGAGGCTGTTGCGATCGACGTGTTCCGCGGCGATGCCGGATTGGATACGGGCGTGGGGCAGAGCATATTCACCCTGGACACGAGCCTGATCCACCAGGGGCTTTTGTCGAAAATTGATCGCGTGAATCTGCGGAAAGGCGAGAAAACCACCCTTAACGACGGGACTGAAATCACCTTTAATGGCGCAAAGCCGTTCGTGAACCTGCAAGTCAGCCACGATCCGACGCAGGGATACCTGCTGGGAATCACGCTTATCATGCTCGCCGGGTTGGTTGAGTCCGTGTCTATTAAACGGCGACGCATGTGGGTGCGCGTCACACCGCAAGACGACGGCAGCGCGCTTGTCGAGACCGCCGGGCTTGCACGTACGGACAGGGCCGGATGGGGCCGGGAGTTTAGCAAATATGCCCGGGCTATCCTGCAGGAACCAGACGACGATGAATACGAGGATGACGAGGAGGATTGATGATAATTGATGGGGACGATTGATGGCGATTATTCATGAGCGGGCCGTGGCGTGCGTCCTGGGCGTATGGCGTGTTTATTGCTCCAAAGTGTGACGTGGAATAGCCTGGGCACAGATCAAGAGGAGAACTATGCCGGTTAATAAGACTCTCGCCTCGTTTTCAGACTTTTCGTTCAAAGTGGCTTTCGCCGTGTACGTCATCGGGCTGATCGTGATGTTGGCCTATTACGTGCGCGAGCGGATGCTTCAAGAGGCATATGAGGACGCTAGTCGTCGTGAGGAAAGCCAGTCCGGAAACCGGTCTGTAGGCCAGGGTGCCTCGGACAAGGAGCTGGTTGGAGCTAGCGCGACGAAATCGGGCGTTGCCTCGGAGGCGTCGGAATCCGGTGTCGCGTCGGTAAGCGTGGGTGCAGGTACTGGCACAGATGATGCTGCCTCCACAACCTCTGCTGATTCGTCGAATCGCGGAGGCTCGCGGGCCGCCTCATTGTGGGGGCGCGTTGCCCACGACCGGCCGGTCATGAGCCAAGCTGAACTCGACGCTCGCCAAGACAGTGTTGATCGCTTGGGGACGTTCGGACAGGGCGTCATTTTCCTCGGGCTGCTGTTCCATGCGGCGTGCGTCATTTTGCGCGGGTTGTCGGCGCACCGCTTCCCGTGGGGCAATTTGTACGAATATGTCGCCTTGGTGTCGCTGGTCGCGATGATCGTCGCCACGGTGGTCCTGACTAAGCGCGAGAACCGCATCATGTGGCCCTGGGTGCTGACCCCCGTGGTTGCGCTGCTGTTCTATGGCGGCATGAAGCTGTACGCGGCATCGGCACCGGTGGTACCCGCGTTGCAGTCATACTGGTTCCCGATTCACGTATCGACGGTGTCCATTGGTGCTGGTTTCGGCCTGATATCCGGAATGTGTAGCTTGGCGTACATCGTGAGGATGTTTCAGCCGGTGGGGCAAGAGCATGGTTTCATGGGAAAAATCGCGGGACCACTGCCGAGTGCCAAGAGACTTGACCGGCTGGCATACCGCACAGCCGTCGTGGCGTTCCCGATTTTCGGGCTCGGCGTGATTTTTGGCGCGATCTGGGCTGAATCGGCGTGGGGGCGCTTCTGGAACTGGGACCCCAAGGAGACCATGTCGTTCGTCACGTGGATCTTGTACGCAGCTTATCTGCATGCTCGAGCCACGACGGGGTGGAAAGACCAGCGAGCAGCGTGGATCAACGTGGTTGCCTTCGGAATTATGGTGTTCAATCTGTTCTTCATCAACCTCGTAGTATCGGGGCTGCACTCGTACGCCGGGTTGAATTAGTTCCGCGGGATTGAGGAAGCCTTTAGGCGAATATGCAGGGGTGAAACGCGCCCAAGAGGGCAGGTAGCTCGGTGTGAACCAAAACTGCGGGGGTATATCTGACCTGGTGGGGAAAGTGCGGGGGGATATGGTCAATTTTTGGCCATTTTTCGCCCATATACCCCCGCAGTTTTTTCCGATGACCATATACCCCCGCAGAATTAGAGAAATCGGCCGACACAAGCGTCGTTAGGAATTAGTAATCCTCATTTCCCACAGGCATGAGGCCAATGGTCTCCGGTTTTCCAGCAGACCTGGATCTCCAAGAGGTCTTGGGCGGTAACCAACTCCTTCGATTATTTCCAGGAAGTTAAATCACGGGCGAGGCTTTGGAAAAGGGGCCGACCTCCTAATAATCTCATTGGGGATAAAAGGTCACATGAAGAGGAAGATCCCTTATGCCCAAGTCGGTCCCACCTGAGCAGCCAGCGAACGAACCCCCTATGGAGGGATCGGCAGAGAATAGTTCCCGCCCGGCCAGCACAGCTCAATCATCTGCGACAACGTGGGCGTCGCACGGCGAAACGAGCGGGACCAGCGCGACTAAGGGAGCCACGGAAAACGACGCGGCCAACAAGGCCAGCACCCCAGAGGACACCACCACCCACCCTAAAAAGTCCATCGGCCAGCGCATTCGCGGTAACCTTTTGTGGCAGATCATCATCGCCATCATCGCGGGCATCGTCTGTTCGTTGTTTTTCCCTGATTGGCTTGCCCGCGTGTTCGTCACGTACAACAGCCTGTTCAGCAACTTCCTGAGCTTCTTCATCCCGGTGCTCATTTTCGCGCTGATCACCCCGGCGATCTCCGGCCTAGGCCGCGGCGCCGGCAAGTGGCTAGCGATTACAACGGGCGTCGCGTACGGCTCGACTATTTTCTCGGGCCTGATCGCCTTTGGCACGGCGTCGGTAGTGTATCCGTGGTTGCTGAAGGGCGACGATCTTTTTAAGGCAAAAACTGTCGACGACGGTGCGCTAAAGCCGTTCTTCGAAATTGAGATGAAGCCACCGTTCGAGGTGATGACGGCCCTCCTGCTGGCGTTCACCGTCGGCGTGGCCATGACGGCGGTGAAGAGCGACACGCTGTACGCGGGCGCGAAGGACCTCGAGCGCGTGATTATGCGCGTGATCAGCAAGTTCGTGATCCCCCTGTTGCCGCCGTTCATTTTCGGCATGTTCTTGTCGATGGGCATGAACGGCAATTTGACGAACACGCTGGTGTCGTTTGCCAAGGTCATCGTGCTGGCCATCGCGATGACGGGGGTTTTACTGCTGTTGCAGTTTTCGGTGACCGGGGGGATCGCGAAGGTCAACCCGTGGCGCGTGTTCAAGAACATGATCCCGGCGTATATCACCGCGCTGGGGACGTCCTCGTCGGCTGCGACCATCCCGGTCACGTACGAGTGCTCGAAGAAGAATGGCGTGAATCCGACGGTCGCCGGTTTCACGGTGCCGTTGTGCGCGACAATTCACCTGGCTGGGTCGATGATGAAAATTTCGCTGTTCGCGTTCGCGATTGTGCAGATGGCGAACATCGACACGACGCCGGCGAAAATGATCGGCTTCGTGCTGATGCTGGGCATCACGATGATTGCTGCGCCGGGCGTGCCGGGGGGCGCGATCATGGCGGCGTCGGGGTTGCTCTCGTCGATGCTGGGCTTTTCTGATTCTGAGGTTGCGATCATGATTGCGGCGTATATCGCGATCGACTCCTTTGGCACGGCGTGCAATGTTACTGGCGATGGTGCCATCGCTCTGATTATCAACCGCATGGTGGGGGATAAGGGCATTAGCCGCAAGGAACTCGAGGACACGCCGACGTATGAGGATGCAATTGCGGAAGCGGAGGCTCGCGAAGCTGCAATGCAGTAGCCGCGCCGGACGCTAGCCCATCCTGACCACTTGGGCCGAACGCTGAGGTACGGTGTTTGCCATGCGCACTGTCTTGGTTACCGGCGGGGCTGGTTTCATCGGCTCGAATTTTGTTCATTACACGCGGGCGCACTATCCCAACGTGAAGATCGTCGTCCTCGACGCGTTGACCTACGCCGGTAATCCGGAGAGCTTAAAGCCCGACGCCACAGACTCCACCGACCTCTGCGAACTGGTCGTCGGCGACGTGTGTGACCAGCCACTCGTCGACAAGCTGGTGAAGTCGGCCGATCAAGTTGTGCACTTCGCCGCGGAAAGCCACAACGATAACTCTCTGCGGGATCCGGCGCCGTTCCTCACAACCAATATCGAGGGTACGGTGACAGTGGCGTCGGCGTGCGTGAAGTATGACGTTCCGCTCCACCACATTTCGACGGACGAGGTGTTCGGGGATCTTCCGATCGGTTCAGGTGAGCGCTTCACGGAGAGGTCGCCGTATCGCCCGTCGTCGCCATATTCGGCGTCGAAGGCGTCGGCGGATCATATGGTCCGCGCGTGGGTGCGCAGTTTCGGGCTGAAGGCCACGATTTCGAATTGTTCGAATAACTACGGGCCCCGGCAGCACCCGGAGAAGCTCATCCCGCGGCAGATCATCGGGCTGATTGGCGGGCGGCGGCCGCGCGTGTATGGCACGGGCGAGAATGTGCGCGATTGGATCCATGTGGACGATCACAACAGTGCCGTGTGGACCATTATCGACGCTGCCCGGCGCGATCCGGCGCTGTACGGCCGCACGTTCCTCATCGGCGCCGATGGGGAGCGGTCCAACTTGGAGATCGTGGGGGATCTTCTCGAGGCATTTGGCCGGCCGCGTGATGATTTCGTGCATGTCACGGATCGGCCGGGCCATGATCGTCGGTACGCGATCGACCCGACGCGGCTCCGCACGGAGCTGGGGTGGGAGCCAACTCATTCTCTTGCCGACGGTCTGCGCGAGACGATTGAGTGGTATCGGAGCAATCACACGTGGTGGGAGGTTGCCGCCAAGGCTGCTGAGGAAAAGTATGCGCTCACCGAGAGGGAGGTCGGGTAGGCCGGGCGCGACCAGGTATTTCGTGGCACCTTGTCCTGTGCGCCGCGCGAAGGTAATTAACAACCCTAATTAGGGTGATATTTTGTTAATACTTTGTTTCCTTCGTTTAGGTAGCGCATCTTCCGTGCTAGATGTATTAATACCATTCTTAAGAGGGGCAAGGAGTTTAACGGTCACCATAAAGCTGAGTCTTTTAAAAATGATGTGAGTATAGTGCCATCCCCTTTTTTAAGGGACTTTTGTGCTTTGTAAACAGCCTTGTGGAGAATCCGTGCTCAGCCTTCTCAGTAGCGTGTTGTCATACTTTTTCTAGTGAGGTAACCACTTAATGAGCTTATTGTTTGGCAGTTCGGATTCGAACAAGGACTGCTGTCCACCCCCCGTATTCAATGAGAATTACGGAGCGTGATGAATAAACTATCGTTTAAATCAACTTTATCGCTCCTCTTTTTAGCCGCATTAATCTCTGGAATAGGCGACGGGCTGATTCCTATTGCTTTTGCGCTTCAGGCCCACCGAGTAGATTCTTCCGGTCGGGGCTTGACGATGGTGCTCATTGCTTTATGGTCAGGCCGATTTATCAGTTCCGTGGTAGTGCGCAAACTGCCGCCGCCAATTCGTCCTGTGGGCTGGATGTTAAGTAGCGACTTTGTTCGTTTACTGGCTCAGTGGGGGCTAGTTGCCTGGGTGCTTGTCCAGGGTGATTCGATTGCCTCGTTTGCCGTCTCAAGTTTCGTGTACGGATGCGCCTCCTCATTTTTTACCCCGGCTCGCTTCGGGTTACTGGCGCTGTTGTTCACGGATTCGCAGCGCACGCGCGTCAACGGGACCTTGTCGATCCTCGGTGATGTTTTATATATCGCCGGCCCACTAATCGGCACCGCAGCCGTGATCACATTGGGTTTTCGCACGGTACTACTTATCGAAGGAGCTACGTTTCTGATAGCAATGCTGTTCGTATTGCCATTCTTTAGAGTGCGCAGAAATTCGGCGACCGACGATGCTCCCGGAACTGATGAAGCTGAGGAAGCTCCACAGGCTTCCCATGCTGACCCCGCTGACAACGTTGACCTTGCCAACAACGCCGACTCCGCAAGCACCGACGCAGCGTCGGCTCAAACCAAGGTAAACAGTGCAAAAAAGCCCACCGCGGTGTTGCCCCGCTGGGTACAGGTGGGGCTGGGTACCTGGCTAGTGGCCTCCCTTGTCAACGGTTTCCTCGGAAGCGCTGGCCCGACATGGATCATGAACTCGTTCGACGAGAAAACCTGGGGCTTCATGGCTACCGCCCTGGCAATCGGTTCATTGCTAGGCTCAGCCGCCACGATCTTAAGGAAACTGGATCGAGTCCGTTTCACGACCTTGCAATTCCTGATGCTGCTGTTCTTGGCAGGGCAGTTATTGGCGTTGGCTTTCTCTCCAGTGTTTATCGTTATTGCCCTAGTCGGCGGTGTCGCGTCTTTGCTCATGACCTCCGCAGGCGTCTCTTGGGACTCGTTGGGGCAGTCCCTAGGGAAAGACGAACTCGTGCACCAGTTTGCCACCAAAGACCAGCTGGTTTTCACTGCTGGAACCCCGCTGGGCATGCTCTTGTTCGCTGCGCTCTCTGGCCACCCACACATGTCCGCGGTTATCCTGTCTGTCCTCTTGGTCGCAGCGGCGGTCGTCAGTTGCTTGCCGATAGCGCGTTCACCACGCGTGGCGGACGTGACGGATGACCCATCTGCACTGGGCACATAAAACCGGCACCCAATCCACCAAGCCACCACCCGGCACCCATGCCGCCCGCGCCCACCTCGCCACGCCACTAGGCTGGTGAGCATGACGTCCCGACTCGAAGTTCAGGAACCCGACCAGCACGCAACGTACGTCGCCACCCCGATCCCGGGAGTGTTCATCTTCTATCCCACTGTTCACGCTGATCAGAGGGGTAGTTTCCACGAGTGGTACAAGGCGGATGATTTCGCCGAGGCCCTCGGCTACCCGTTCTTCCCGGAGCAGGCGAACATGAGTGTGTCGGCCCGCGGCGTCGTGCGCGGCATCCACCTGGCCGAGGTCCCACCGGGTCAGGCGAAGATGGTGACCTGTCCCGCGGGGGCACTCAGCGACATCATTGTGGACCTGCGCAAGGGTTCCAGCACTTATGGCAAGCACATCGTCGTCCCGCTCAACCAGGACAATCACGCCGTGGTGTATCTCCCCGTAGGCATCGGGCACGGGTTTGTCGCGCACGAGGACAATACGGTCGCCACGTATCTGACTAGCACCGCGTACGATCCCTCGCGCGAGTTCGGGGTTCGGATAACGGATCCCGCCCTTGGCATTGATTGCCAGTCGCTTCTCAACTCCGACGAGTCCTCAGATCAGAACTCCGCCACAGTCGACCCGATTTTTTCAGAGAAGGATCGCGTCGCTCCTCTGCTTGCCGACGTTGACGACCGGCTTCCCACCTGGGAGGACTGTAAACATTTCGAGGACGAATTACGTAACGGGTGGGCATTAGCGAACAGCGAAGCCGGCGTCGACACGGAGTAAAACGACGTTTAATTGCCGACGGTAACCGCGCGATGAATAACGTCGAGTCGAGTCTAGTTGACCTCGCGCCGGGCTGAACCGCTAGTCTGGCATACGTGAATGAGGACACGACGCAGCCAACCGAGAAACCGACCCGCCCGTGGAAGGATATTCTGCTGTATGGGCTGGCCCGGCTGTTATTGTTCTTCGTCCTGACGGTGGTGATAGCGTACGGCGCTTACCTGGTGGGCGCGCCGATGCCCCTCATGATTAGCGCCCTTCTGGCTCTGATCGTGGCGCTACCGCTGTCCATGTTCTTGTTTAAGGGGCTGCGTAGGCGCGTGACCACGGAAATGGCCTCGTGGAATGAGCAACGCCGCGCCCACAAGGAATACATCAAGAGTCAGCTCGAAGACCGGGAATAGGAATTAACGCACCTACCCCAACCAGAGCGCGAGCGTGGTGACAAGGGCCCACACCACCATGGCGCGCCCGGTCATCCCGAGCACAGGAATGAGGTCTTTCCCCTCGGCGTGGGAAACGATCGGTCGCGCAGCCAGGCCTAGAATCGGTGCTGCTACCAGTCCAATCAGGGCCCAAGGTGTAGCAATAAAGGCCAGCAGTACCGACGCCACAACAGGCATGGCCGCGAGTATGCACCACAGGGTTCGGCTCCCTCGGTCTCCTAGTCGCACCGCGAGGGTGATCTTGCCCGTGGCCTCGTCGCTGGGTATGTCGCGTAGGTTGTTTGCCAGGTTCACTGCCGCAGAGACCGAGCCGATGGCGACCGCAATTGCTAGTCCTGCCCAGGTAACGTGATCGGCTTGTGTGTATTGCGTACCTAATACGGCGACCAGCCCGAAGAAGACGAAGACGGCCACTTCGCCCAATCCCCGGTAGCCGTAGGGGTGTTTGCCGCCGGTGTAGAACCATGCGGCCACGACGCAGGCAGCGCCTACCAGGATCAGCCACCAGTGCCCACTGATCGCGCACAAAATCAGGCCCGCCACGCCCGCCACGCCGAACGCCACAACCGCTGCGTGCTTGACGCCGTAGGGCTGCACCAGGCCAGATGCGGTCAACCGGAATGGTCCGGAGCGGTCGTCGTCGGTACCACGGATGCCGTCCGAGTAGTCATTGGCATAATTCACCCCAATAACCAGGAACCAGCCAACGATCGCCGCAAGGATCGCTCGTATTATCGACGCTTGCCCCGTGAGTGCTGCGGCCCCCGTACCTGCGATGACGGGGGCAAAGCCGTTGGCCCAGGTGTGCGGGCGGGCGGCCTCGAGCCAATCGTGGGCGGTCACCGTGCGTGGAGGTGTGCGCGGAGGTGTGCGTCGTGACGACGTGTGGGCGTCGAACTCGGAGCTGTTGTCGGAGGGCGATGAATCCGGTGTGCTGGGCTGGTCAGGAGTGTGGGGCATGGTTCTATTGTGACGCATCGCGGGCTTGAGGAGGAGAGCCGGGTAGGCTCGTGTGTCGGGAATTTTTCGTTTCGTACCGCCATGGAAGGATTATGCGTGCAGCAGGTCATTTATTTTTTAGGCCAAGTGGTCAGTTTTTTCCTGACGCTCGCCCGGCTAATTCCGCTGCGCGTCCACAATGAGTTCGACGGTAAGCCGATTCCGCAATCCGGCCCGGTGACCATTTCGGTGACCACCCACGGTCCGCGGTTGAATAAAGTGTGGTACACCCTGGAGTCGCTGGCCCGGGGGACAGTGTCGGCGCCCATCGTGTTGTGGCTTGATAAGGAAGACTACGAGCGACCCCTGCCGGAGCGGCTCCAGCGGCTGGTGGACCGGGGTCTGCAAATCCGCTGTTCAGACGGCAGCTTTGGACCTCACACGAAGTATTGGCCGCTCTTCCGCGAGCGTGTCGCGTCGGCACGGGAGCGTGTCGCGTCGGCACGGGAGCGTGTCGCATACGACCCGGATAGTGCTACGTCGGCACGCGATTCGGAAATACCGGATCTGGCCAGCGAGGATTTGCTGACGCTGCGTATCGCCACGGCCGATGACGACATTATCTATCCGGAGTGGTGGCTGGAGCGCTTGCTGGAGTGCGCCGACGTGAGCCCCCATGATGTGATCGCTTATCGGGCGCACCGGGTCTGCGTGAAGAAGGGGGCTCTGGCGCCGTATGCCCGCTGGCCTGCGGTGAAGTCCTGCCGGGCGTCGATTGCGAATATGGCGACGGGCGTGTCCGGGGTGCTCTACCCGCTGCCTTTTATGGCGTTCGTGGTGGATCAGGGCGATTCTTTCCGACGCCTCGCGCCGAAGGCTGACGACATTTGGCTGCACGCCTGCGCGGTGCGGTCGGGTACCAAGGTGAGGCAAGTTTTCGGCCAGCAGCGGAATTTCGCGGTTGTCCCGACGACGCAGTTCAACGCGGCACTCGTTGTTCGTAATGTGTGGATGGGCGGCAATGATGTGCAGGCCAGCCGTGTGTACACCGACGACGACATCGCGGCGCTGAAGCAGGCTAGGGCGCTATAACGCATTATTGGTGCGGGGCACTCAGCGGTGTTGCGCGGCGGCGAGTATGTGCCGCAGTGCGTGGCGGTCTGTTTTCCCTGGTCCACGCAGTGGAATTTGCCCAACAATCGCGATTGAGGTTGGTAGGGCGTAGGAGGGAAGATCAAGTTGCTCGCGAATGTGTTGCATTCCCTCGCGGTCGAGGAAGTATGGGGTGCTCTCCCGCGCTCGTTCGATTACTAAACACACGCTTTCTCCCCATTCCGCCGAGGGGATGCCCAGCACAGCGCAGTCAGCGTAACCAGCCCGCCGAGCTGCGGATTCAACGATCTCCGGCAGGACCTTCAGCCCTCCCGTATTGATGGCTTGGTCGTAGCGACCCAGAATCTCTAGCTTTCCATTGCGTATCGTCCCGATGTCATCTGTCACAAACCACCCATCGATGAAGGGGTTGGCCGTGCCCTTGCGCTTGTCCGATGATGCAGCGTGAACCGACGGTCCGAAAAGGTCTTCAGCGTTGCGATACCCCGTGGCCAGTGTTGGCCCGCCGAGAAGTACCCGGCCTTCATCACCAGTCCCAAGAGGCTGGATTTTCACCGACGTACCCGGCAGAGGTGTTCCGTCGTACACGATCCCACCAGCGGTTTCCGAGGATCCGTAGGTGGTGACTATCGTCCACCCCATGTCTGCGCACTTTTTCCGCAGAGCAGAACTCAGGGGTGCTCCGCCGACGAGGATGCCGTCCAAACTCCCGACCGCTTCAATAATCGCCGCCGGGGAGTAGCCGCCTGTACTATCAGCGCTGCCCGTCCCGCTCGTATTATCACCGTCAAGCGCCTGGACTAACCTTCTGACCTGCGTCGGGACCAGAGAACAGTATCGTCGTGGCCCGGTCATTCGGTGGATCGCGTCGACAAGAGCACCCGGCGTAAACGGTTGGGTGACGTCCATCAGCACCGGTTCGTAGCCCGCTGCTAGTGACCGCAGGAGGACTTGTAGTCCGGCGACGTGGTCGGGAGGTAGGGCGAGTAGCCATTGGCCGGGTCCACCGAGGACTTTTTCGGTTGCCGACGCCGACGCGGCGAGCGCGGTTGCGCTGAGTTGGGCTCCCTTGGGAACACCGGTGGATCCTGAGGTGGACAGAATGAATGCGATGGTGGCGTCGATGGGTTCGCCGGCCCGCATGACATCGCGCAGGAGCGTCGCCCGGTCAGGATCCTTAGCAGGGAGAGGCAGCAGCGAAGCCTCACCGCGTAAAGCTTGCTCTAGCTGGGGATATAGGTCGGCAACTGTGGTATTTGCCGGGATGGGCAGTGGTACCAGTGGCCGAGTATTCACGGTAAGGCAGTGTAGTAAGGGGCAAGATAAAACCCAGCCACCGGGGTGAACCAGTGGCTGGGTGAAGTGTTAGTCGGCGATGAAGCCGAGGCTATCAAGCGTGACGAAGATGGTGTGAATCTCTTCGCGGGTGGCTTTGCGCTGGTGAACAGCGTAGAAAGCCTGCGCTGCATCTGCAGCCGTTGATGGAATGTGCCCTTCGGTGACGAGGAGATTGACCACGTCGGCGGTCTTCGTCTTGGTAACGGGCTCAGCAAGTGCAACCGCTGAACGGCCGTCATGCTCCGAATGTACACGGCCAACGACGTCCACAGGGGTGAATTGTTGGTCGCTGATGCGAAGCCAGTTGATGAAACGCATGATGCTGCTTGCCATTTTCTTCCCCTCCTTTATGAGGTCGTATGCGGGTTCCCAAAAGCGTGGTACGCGAGCCTCTTTATCCGGCGTTACCGGCCCAAACGCTGCTTGGTGCGTCTGCCGAAAACGTCGCTTGAAGGTATCAAGTGAAGCCGTCAGCTAAGACTTCCGGTTGGAACCGTCGGGTGAAGGTGCCCTACGTGTGAAATTAGATAAAAAGCACTCTAGATGAAATTGTTGGGCTAGTCAAGCATTGACTATACCCTCAAATTTCGTAGGAAATCCTGTCACTGTGATAGACAAAAATGGACTTCAGTCACATGCGTCCCTGGATTCGCGCCTTACGCACCAGCGACGTCAAAGCCTCCATCACGAAGTTTTGTCCTCACTCGGGCAAGATCATCCTCGGTCGGCGTTTGGGACATCGTCGTCTCAATGTACCGATTAATTTCCTGCTCGGTTATAGGTTCTCCCTGGTCACGATGAACATCTTGCTTAGCGACGATGGTCGCAGCTATCCGGTCAATGTCCTCTTCGCGCAGATCTTGCTTGAGGACGTACATGATCGCACCGGCGTCGCCGTCGGGAACAGCTGCTGGATAGCCAACCCGTAACCACTCAATGAAACGTAGTAGCCAGTGTTTATGTTCCAGCTCTCGTTGTTCGTCGATGGCTCGTTGGGTGGCCGCTGAAAAAGTCCCAGTTGGAGTGGGGTCTTTCTTGGTGGAACCGCTGTCGGTGGCGCTTCTGTCGGATGCGTCGGGGTTGGTGGTGGATCTTCGGTTCGGGGTGGATTCTGAGGTGGGGTGTGAACCAGTGCTCATCTCTAGGGGTCCTTTAGTGTCCGCCGGACGTGCCGTAAATGTTGATACCTGTGTAGTGAGCGATCATTGCGTTGGTGATCCACAGCACGCCGGCGATGATGACTGCCAGGCATAGCGCGTAGATCACCCAAGCCAAAATGTGGCTTATTCCCTTAGTGTGTTGTCCTTCAGCAGAGCCGGCAGCATCGAGGCGAACACCGAGGGAGAACAGTGTGGGGAGCCCGGCTCCTAAAACCAGTGCGACAACGAGAACGGTGAGGAGTGAATGGAGGGTAGACATTACCGAGCGACCTTTCGCTCTTCAGCGGGGATAACGGAGTTGGAGTCTTCATCCCACTCTGCGTTGACATTGTGGGATGACACTTTGTTCTTTCGGGACTGCTGATAGATGTAGCCAGCCAAGGTCACCAGGATGGCGAAAGCCGCTATAACGCCGATGAAGTCGGTGGTGGCTAGGCCGACAAGATGCGCCACCAACCATGTCAGGGCGCCGACGACAGCGGCACAGGGGAGAGTGATGACCCAGGCGGTCGCCATGCGGCCGGCCACTCCCCAGCGGACTTCAGCGCCACGACGTCCTAGGCCTGTACCCAGGATTGATCCGGTCGCGACGTGCGTCGTCGATAAGGCCATGCCGGCGTGTGAGGAAGTAAGAATAATTGCAGCTGAAGAGGCTTCTGCCGCCATGCCCTGCGGAGAGTCGATTTCGACGAGCCCCTTGCCTAAGGTACGGATCACTCGCCAGCCACCGGTGTAGGTGCCCAAGGCGATGGCGGAGGCACATGCCGCGATGATCCATAGAGGCATGTGGGTGTCGGCATCGATTTCGCCGTACGCGACCAGGGCCAAGAAGATGACACCCATCGTTTTCTGAGCGTCACCAGTGCCGTGAGCAAGCGACACGAGCGAGGCTGTTGCGATCTGCCCGATGCGGAAGTGATTGTTCTTGTTGTGTTCCTCGACGCTATCGGTGATGCGGTAAATCAGCCAGGTGCCGCACGCGGACACCACGCCGGCGACGAAGGGCGCGGCCAATGCGGGGATGATGATCTTGCCGAGGATGTTTGCCCAGGCCACGCCACCGATTCCCAGGGAGACAAACGCGGCCCCGATCAGCCCGCCGAAAAGGGCGTGGGAGGAACTGGAGGGGATCCCGAGCAGCCAGGTCAGCAGGTTCCATACGATTCCGCCGATAAGGCCTGCAAAGACGACAAGCAGAAGTTTGTGCGCGTCGGTATCGCTATCGAGGTTGAACTGATCGAGATTGACGATCCCTTTACCGACTGTTTTTGCCACCTCGACGGAGAGGAATGCGCCGATGAGGTTGAGAATCGCTGACAATGTGACTGCTACTTTTGGTGTGAGAGCACCGGTGGCAATAGACGTCGCCATTGCATTTGCGGTGTCGTGAAAACCATTTGTGAAGTCGAACGCGAGCGCGGTAGCGATCACTATGACGAGGATGATCAGTTCGGTCACAGCGAAAGTATCCTCCCCGGACTATGTAGCAGCCAAACTGTGGCGGCAGCGTTAAGATTCCGTTAACTTTCCGGGGGTAGCTAATGGGGGAGGTTCGGTTAGTAATAGTAAGGGAACTCGTCCCACCGCGGAGGTCGCTTCTCAAGGAAGGAGTTTCTCCCTTCCAGCGCTTCGTCGGTCATATAGGCCAATCGCGTGGCCTCTCCGGCGAACACCTGTTGTCCCATGAGGCCGTCGTCGGCGAGATTGAATGCAAACTTGAGCATCCGCTGTGCGGTCGGAGACTTGGAATTGATCGCGCGCGCCCACTCGATGGCAACATTCTCCAGCTCAGCGTGGTCGACGACCTCGTTCACCGCACCCATCCGGTGCATAGTCTCGGCATCGTAGGTCCGGCCGAGGAAAAAGATCTCACGTGCAAATTTTTGCCCGACCTGCTGGGCCAGGTACGCAGAGCCGTACCCAGCGTCAAACGATCCCACGTCGGCGTCGGTCTGCTTGAATAAACCGTGCTCGCGCGAGGCCAACGTGAGATCACAGACCACGTGCAAGGAATGCCCGCCACCGGCCGCCCAACCATTGACCAGCGCGATTACCACCTTCGGCATCGTGCGGATCAGCCGCTGAACCTCAAGAATGTGGAGCCGCCCGCCTTCTGCTTTGGCGCGAGCAGTATCGACGCTCGACGCGTCGGCGTGCTCGACATCAGAATTGTGCTCGGTGGCGTACTGGTACCCGGAGCGGCCGCGAATGCGCTGATCTCCGCCCGAGCAGAACGCCCACCCACCGTCCTTCGGCGACGGACCATTGCCCGTTAACAAAACAGTGCCGACGTCGGGACTGCGGCGCGCATGGTCGAGCGCTTGGTACAACTCATCGACGGTATGGGGGCGGAAAGCATTGCGTACTTCTGGCCGATCGAAAGCGATCCGGACGATACCGTCGGCGCGCTCGGTTCCGACGTGGCGGTGATACGTGATGTCGGTGAGATCGGTGAATCCGGGAACTGGCTTCCATAGCTCGGGGTTGAACGGCTGGCCAGTATCGGAATGGTTGGCGGAGTGTTCATCTGACATACCGATGAGGATACTGACAATCAGCACACGCGTGGCCATGGCGGCCCACGCGTCGCTATGGCGACGTGGTTATGTCCGGTTGGTGGTTAGGGTAGAAGTCATGTCTCACATGGACCTGCCGGATTCTGATTCTCGACCTGCGTTGTCACCTGGGCTCCCTCGCCAATACGGGCTCGGTCGTTGGCCGGGTGATGTGACATGTCCGTCGCTCAACGAAGTGTGGGAGCGTGCACATGTTGTCCAGTTGCCGATGAACATTCGGTTCCGTGGGATTATGCAACGCGAGGTCATGCTTATCGACGGCCCCCAAGGCTGGTCAGAGTGGGGAGCTTTCCTGGAATATGGTTCGGTGGAATCTGCGATGTGGCTGGCCTCAGCGCTGGAAATGGGATGGGTGGGCCCACCTCGATCATTGCAAGGATGGGTGCCGGTCAACGGGACTATTCCCGCGTGCGAGCCGGATCGCGTTCCCGATCTCCTTAATCGATATTCGGGAATATCGACGGTCAAAGTGAAGGTGGCAGAAAAGGGACAGACTCTCGACGATGATTGCGCCCGAGTTCGCGCTGTTCGCGAGGCCCGCCCTGACATCAATATCCGCGTCGACGCGAATGGTGGGTGGACCGTGGCGGAGGCCCATGAGGCCGTGCGTCGATTCCTCCGCGATGGGCCCTTGGATTACGTCGAACAGCCGTGTCCTCGGCTTGAGGACCTCGCTGAACTGCGGAAAACTTTGGCTGATGATGGGCTGAGTGCTCGCATCGCTGCGGATGAGTCCATACGTAAAGCGTCGGATCCATACCGTGCTATACGCATGGGAGCTGTCGATGTGGCCGTGGTGAAAGCCGCGCCGCTCGGCGGTCCGCGCGCCTTGATCGCGGTGGCAGAGGAGGCGCGCAAACATGGTGTGGATGTGACGGTGTCGTCGGCAATTGATTCGGTTGTCGGCATGTATGCGGGTTTGTGTGCGGCCTCGGCGGTGGATAGTCAGCCGGCAGGCCTGGCGACGGGTGCGCTGATGGCTGGTGATGTGGGTGATTCACGACCCATTGTCGACGGAATGATGGCTGTGGAGCCGCGAACTCCGGATCCGGATGCGCTGGCGAGGTATCGCGCCCCGGAAGATAGGGTGCAGTGGTGGAAAGAGCGCCTGGCGGCGGCGTGGAAACATGTGCCGGGTGCGTCGGACATGCCGGGAAATGCGGCTGATTAAGGCTGATGGTTAAGGCTGGGTAACAAGGTGGAAAGATCGTTCTCCATGAGTAGTTCCGGTGGTGTTCCTGCCTCCATCATGACGGCGGCGATTATTGTCGACGAGCTGATCCGTTGCGGCGTGCAGGACGTGGTTGTGTGCCCGGGATCGCGTTCGGCACCGTTGGCGCTGGCCTTTTCTGACGCCGCGGCACGTGGGGAGATCACTCTTCACATGCGTACCGACGAGCGAACCGCGGCGTTCTTGGCGTTGGGCTTAGCGCAGGCCGAGGGCGGTCCGCGGCGGAACCGATCGGGGATCCCAGGCGGCCACCATGTTGTCCCGGTGGTGATGACGTCGGGAAGTGCGGTGGCCCATTGCGCACCCGCGATGGTGGAAGCACAGATGTCGCATCGTCCGCTCATGGTGTTGTCTGCGAATCGTCCCTGGCCATTGTGGGGAACGGGGGCGAACCAGACGGTGGATCAGCGGTCGGCTTTCCGAGATACCGCCGTGCGCACAGAGGGGATCGACACCGCTACTCGACGCAGCGACGCCTGGCATGTGATGCATCGTGAGGTCCGCGCTGCCGTTGATCGGGCGGTGGTCGCGGCGACGGCTGCGGGCGTGCGCATGCAGGTGCAGGCTGCGACCCCCGAGGATGCTCCCCCCGCCAATGCTGTGGAGCTGCCCTTCCGCGGCCCGGTGCATATTGATGTGCCTTTCGATAACCCATTAGTGCCGACGGACGATGACCAGCTCCGTGAGGCAGCTCAGTCTGCGCACCGGTTGGGCCGTCCGGATGGAGGGAGTTGGACGCGATTCGTTGGTCGGGCGACGGTGACCTCGCCGCGAGTTCTTCACATTGCTGGCCATAATGCGCCGCATGTTGACGCGCTCCGCGGTGTACCCACGATCGCCGAGCCCACCGCTGCAGTGCCTGATGTTCCTATTCATCCACTGGCGTTGTCGCTGTTGTCGCCCGATCACGTGGTGGTGACGGGCCGGCCGACCCTGCATCGGGATGTCTCAAAACTCCTGGCCAGGCCGGATATTCCGATCACAGTCATCGCGGATAACCCCGGCGATTACCCGGATGTCGCTCACATGGCTGGGGAAGTCGCGACGACGATCGACCTTGCGCCACAAAGCCGGCAATGGGTGGATCACTGCCGGTCGGTGGATCAAGCTGCTGCCGACGCCGTGCGCGAGGTGATTCTCCTGGACGACCTCGCTGTGCCATCTGAGGTTGCCGAACCTGTGGAGGATTCCTCCGCGGAGGCCTCTTCAGTGGAGCCCTCCACGCCACCCGCCGATGCGCAGCCCTCCGCCCCCTCGGAGCCGTCCACTCTCCATCGGATGACCGGGCTGACGGTCGCCGCTGCCGTCGCAGATTCTGTTCACGTCGGCGATGCGCTCGTGGTGGGGGCCTCGAATCCGGTGCGCGACCTGTCGCTCGTCGGGGCTCCATTTGATGGGGTCGAGATGTACTCCAACCGTGGGGCGTCGGGAATTGATGGTTTCTTATCGACGGCTATCGGCGTCGCGCTCTCACACCAAGCCGCCCAGCCCGACAGCGTGAGTGCACCGCGAACCGTGGCGCTGGCCGGAGACCTGACCTTCCTTCACGACGCGACCGGCCTGAACGTGGCGGCGTCGGAACCGCGGCCATCGAACCTGCTGATCGTTGTGGCAAATGACCAGGGTGGAGGCATTTTCGAGGCCCTGGAGCCTGGGAAGCCGGAGCTCCGCAGCCATTTTGAGCGCGTCATGGCGACTCACCACGAGGTGGATATTAAGTCGATTTGCGACGCTTTCGGCATGGCGTACCGGAGGGCTGACACTGCGGAAGAGCTCGTTACCCTGCTGGAAAGCCATGCCGAGGGGATGCCGCTCACTGATGTTGGGGCCACTCGTTCAGAGAGTGGCGGTCTACCTGATCAAGCACGCGATCAATATGAACCGTACGAGGGGATTACGGTGATTGAAGCTGTGTGTGACCGTGCGCATCGGCGTCAGACCGTAGAATCCCTGGAAGGACGCGTTGCTGTTCTGCACAGGAGTCAAGCGCAGTAATGCGCAGCAGCGATGCCAAGCGCGGCGGCGGAACAGCGCAACGATGACCATACGAAAGCGGATAATGATCAGGGCACGACGGCGGGGAGGTGAGTATCGGAGTGAACGCGACTGCAACCCACGACATGAACGCGGGTAACGAACCCACACCTCACGGGGATCAGACGCCCCAGACCGACAAATCACCTCACGACGACAAGCCGCGGAGCACCCGTCGGCCATTGTCTCGTGATGATGCTGAAGCGCGGATCGACACCGTCGCCCGCCGATGCCGCCAGGTCGTCGCATTAATCGCATTACTGATGACTCTGGTCTGCGCCACGCTCGTCGCCGGGCCAGTCTATAACGACATTAAGCTGCACAAAGATAAAGAAACCGCCATCGCCACGGTGAACCACGTCGGCCTGTTGCGCACAGCAATTTCATTTCGGGATAGCTCCGGAGAATTCCATTCCCCCAACACAGGAGTTTTATATCCCGGCGGATTGCACGATGGCCAGAAAGTGTGGGTGGAGTATTCCCGCAGCCACCCCGACATTGTCCGAGTCCAAGGTAGAACCTGGACGTTATCCCTTCTACCAGCGGTTTCAACATTTATCGTGACGGTCGCGCTGTCGATGGGAGCAATAGCGTTGATTAACCGACGCGCCGAACGGAAGAAAAATTTATACAATGGCCACCGAGATAGATGATCGGCAGCATAAAACAGCATTTCTTATCGGCAAAAATAACCGCATTATCGCGGGGAATTGAGGAAGAGAAGAAGTCGTATGCGCATTGCAATTGTTGCAGAATCATTTCTTCCAAACATCAACGGTGTCACTAACTCAATTCTCCGGGTCTTGGAATACTGCGACCGCCACGGCCACGACGCACTAGTCATCGCGCCGGGCGCTCGTGAAGTTCAAGATGAATGCCCGGACTACGCAGGTTTCCCCATCGCTCGCGTTCCCACCGTTCAGGTGCCACTGATCGACTCGCTCCCCATCGGCGTCCCGACGCCGACCGTGAAGCGGGCACTACGCAAATACAAGCCAGATGTCGTTCATGCAGCGAGCCCGTTCGTGCTCGGTGCCGCGGGCGCGTTCGGTGCAGCTCAACTAGGGATTCCGACGGTTGCCGTTTATCAGACGGACGTGGCCGGGTTTGCGAATAATTACCACATGAAACCACTGGCCTCGGCCGCGTGGCAGTGGACACGGACAATACATAACGCCTGCTCACGGACCCTTGCGCCGTCGTCGGTAACCATTGAGGAACTCCGCCATCACAAAATCAGAGACGTGTACCACTGGGCGCGTGGCGTCGATATTGAGCTTTTCTCCCCGACGAAGAGATCGGATGCGCTGCGTCGGCAATGGGCCCCCAACGGGCAGAAAATCGTCGGCTACGTCGGGCGCTTGGCGGCAGAAAAATCCGTGTACCGATTGGCTGCCCTGCAGGACCGCGACGACATCCAACTCGTGATCACCGGGGATGGGCCGGACAGCCAAGAATTGCGCGAGTTGCTACCACGCGCGATCTTCACCGGCGCGAAATACGGGGAGGACCTGGCGGAGGTGTATGCCTCCTTGGACCTCTTCGTCCACCCAGGCGAATACGAGACGTTCTGCCAGGCTGTTCAAGAGTCGTTAGCGTCGGGTGTGCCTACCATCGGGCCGAGAGCCGGTGGCCCCATTGACCTCATTGACGACGGCGTCGATGGTGAATTATTGCCGGTGGAGTCCTTCGAACAGGACCTTAATGCGGCGGTTGATCGCTTGCTCGAACCGGATGGCTATCACGACCGATGTGTCGCTGCTCGAAACTCCGTGAAAAAGCGCACGTGGGAGTGCCTTGGTGACGAGTTGATGAGCCACTATGAGGCGGCGATTGAGTCCCCGATGGGGCAAGAAATCCGGCCGACACTCCTGGAGAGGTGGCGCGCAGAGCGCGAGCACCGGTACGCGTAGACGGACTCACCGGGTACTCTGGGGCCTCGTGGCTAGAGCGACGTTGGAAAAGAAACCCCGTGAAGTGGCGCGCATGTTCGATGCCGTCGGCAAGAAATATGACCTAACTAACACCGTGCTGACCGGCGGGATCGACACGCTGTGGCGAAAAGCAACGCGCAAGCGGCTCGACCCGAAGCCCGGCGAGAAAGTCGTGGACCTCGCCGCCGGGACGGGCGTCTCCACGGCGGAACTATCCAAGTCCGGCGCCCTCGTCGTGGGGTGTGACTTTTCCCTCGGAATGTTGAAAGCCGGACGCCATCGGGATGTGCCCTTAGTCGCAGGTGACGGGCTTAACTTGCCCTTCGCCGATAACACTTTCGACGCTGCCACCATCTCTTTCGGCCTCAGGAACTTCGGGGACACGGCCGCTGGGCTCCGCGAGATGGCCCGCGTCGTCAAACCTGGTGGACGCTTAACGGTGTGTGAGTTTTCGACGCCGGTGATCCCCGTGTTCTCGACGATCTACACGGAATACCTGATGCGGGCGCTTCCGGCGGTGGCAAAAATTGTGTCATCGGACCCGGAGTCGTACGTGTACCTGGCGGAGTCCATCCGCGCATGGCCTGACCAGGAGACTTTAGCGCGCATCGTCCAGTCTGCGGGCTGGAAAGAGGTCGGCTGGAGGAACCTGACCGGCGGCATCGTGGCACTCCACAGCGCGACAAAACCCCAGTGAAACCCTGTGGTGCCGACGGCCCATATCTGTGGGTTTGTTTTTGTGCGATAGGCTAGGCACGTTGTTTTAGACGGCTGCGAGCCACCATCGTGCTCATACGTGCTGCGTCGTACCCGATTGCGGGGCTCTACATGCGACGCGTGCTCGTGACCATCTACCCATGCCCAACGAACGAGGATCGTGCGATGACCAGCGGACAGAGCAGTGCTGTGGACTCCAGTGTCGACGCCGTGAGTGGCGAGTTTACCGGCCTGGATTCCCGTAGTGTGGAGTCCAGTATTGACCTCGGCGACGACGAATTGAATTCCTTTGTGGCCGACGGGATGGAAAAATGCGAGAAACTGCTTATCCGTGAGTTGGATCAGGGCGCATCGTTCGTGACCGACAAGGTCAAGCACTTGGCACTGGCCGGGGGGAAGCGCGTACGCCCCATGTTCGCGCTGCTTGCGTCCCGTTACGGCGAGAGACCGGGGTGCGACGACGTCATCAAGGCCGCCATCGTTGTCGAGATGACCCACTTGGCGACGCTCTACCACGACGATGTGATGGACGAAGCCGAGAAACGTCGCGGTGCTGATAGCGCGAACTTTCGGTGGAATAACTCGGTAGCCATCTTGGCGGGGGACTTCATCCTGTCGGCCGCGTCCCGGTTGATGGCGTCGCTGGGTGTGAAGACGGTGAAGCACTTCTCGGAGGCCTTCGGGGACCTAGTCACGGGGCAAATGCGCGAAACCATCGGCGCGACCTCGGGCGACGAGATTGAACACTACTTAAACGTCATCCACGAGAAAACCGCGGTCCTTATCCGTTCTGCGGGCTTCCTTGGGGCAATGCACGCCGGAACCCCGGCCCCGATCCAGCAGGCACTGGCCACCTTTGGGGAGCACCTGGGCATGGTGTTCCAAATTGTCGACGACATGATCGACATTTTTTCCGACACGAGCGAATCGGGGAAGACGCCGGGCACGGATTTGCGCGAGGGCGTGCATACCTTGCCGATGCTCTACGCAATGGAAGGCGACAGGAAAGAGAATAAGCGGCTCCGTGAGATGCTGCGTTCCCCCTTGTCGACGGATGCCGACGTTGAAGAAGCGCTCGCTTTGATCGCTGCGACGGACGCGCGAGCGCGGACGGTGGCGAAAGTGGAGGAGCACGCCGACGCTGCCTTGAAGGCGCTTGAGGCGCTGCCGGATAACTCGACGACGAATGCTTTGCGCGCGCTGCTGGGCTTCACGATGGCGCGTGTGGGGTAGCGACGACAGTGTGTGCTGATGCCGGGTGATGTGCGGAGTGTGAATCCCCGCGGACCGCGTCGTTAGTGTCTACAAAGTCCCTGCGTGAAGGGATGATTTGCTGTCTAGGCCTGTATTCGTAGTAGAGTATGCAGCGCGTTCAACTGAGCGCACGCCAGATTGCCCGAGCGGCCAAAGGGAGCGGATTGTAAATCCGTCGGCTTTGCCTACGTTGGTTCGAATCCATCATCTGGCACCCATGATCCCGCCAGGGTTGCAGAGTTTTGCAGCCCGGCGGGTTTTGTCGTTGCTGGCCGGTTTTCTTACCTGGGTCTCCTGAGGGGAGCTTCCTGCCGGCGGGACTCTTTAGCAGGTTTTCTCCAGCGGGCAGTTCGGTTTCGATCCGCCACACCTTCTGACCTGGTGATTTGTGAGTTCCATTCTGGTCGGTTACATTGTGTGAGGCTTCGCAAGATCACGTTTGCGCTGTTATGTGTGATTCCAGCGAGTTGTTGCCCCCTTAGCTCAGTCGGCAGAGCGTTTCCATGGTAAGGAAAAGGTCGACAGTTCGATTCTGTCAGGGGGCTCCGTTACACCAATTCCCGGTGGACTGACGGTGCTCCGGTAGGTCCACCGGGATTATGTGTTGTAACTGTGGCGATGTAGCTCAGATGGTGAGAGCGCACGACTCATAATCGTGAGGTCGAGGGTTCGAGTCCCTCCATCGCTACTGGGAGATAAATTAGGGGTCGCCCTGACGGGTGGCCCTTTTTCTCCCACTACGCACCGCCGTCGAAAGTGGAGCCCACTATCGCCTGGTTTAGGCGTGAGGCTTCTCTGCTATGGTTGGTGTGTTGCCTGACCGGTGCAGGTGCAGAAATGTGAGTTCGCATCAGTGATGGTGTGGATCCGTTGCTGTACGGTAGCGGTAGGGAAACATAGGGGCGTGGCTCAATTGGCAGAGCAGCGGTCTCCAAAACCGCAGGTTGCAGGTTCAAGTCCTGTCGCCCCTGCAAAAACGTATTAAGCCAGTTTCCCGCGGAACTGGCGTGTGTACATTTTCATCTCAGTCGAGGAGAGTGCGCGTGAGCGAGGAACGAAGCTCTACGGGAGCATTGCGTCCGTCCGGTAAACGCCAGATCACAGGATCCTCCACTGTGTCAAAATCCCGCGCTCGTAGCGCCCAATCGGGCCCAGAGACAGTGGGTGGCCGTGGAAATATCTTCACTCAGATCGTCGATTATTTCCGCGGTGTTATTGCCGAGATGCGGAAAGTCATTTGGCCGACGTGGCGTCAGATGGGCGTCTACACCGGCGTTGTCCTGCTTTTCCTGGTCGTCGTGATCGGCATTGTGTCGGGCGTCGATTTCCTCGCCGGCAAAGGCGTCGAGTGGACCCTCACCCACTAAATACGCATTAACAACTCACGTCGGCCGAGGTCCCGAGCAGCGCAAAGTGTAGTTGGGAATAGCCCGGTCAGCTGTGTATAATCGCTCCCATATTGTCCCGCCAACCCGAAAGGGGAGGCGGGATTTTCCTTTGGAAACACCGCAGAGAAGGACTGACATTATTCATGAGTGACACAACGAATTCATCCACCGAGTCCGACAAGCCGCAGAGTGCCGCGGATTTAGCAGCACAGGCAGCCGCTGATGTCCAAGAGGCTGCTCGCAAGGCTCAGCAGCCCCAGTTCTCCGCGGGTACCGCACAGAGCTCATCCGACGCAGGTAATAAGGCCGACGCTGCTGGCTCACAGGACAATGAGGCCGATCAAGCTCGCGATATGGACGCCGAAGGCGCCGTCGCCACGGAAACGGCGTCGGAAAGCGATAACACTGCGGCATCGCCCTCTGTGACCACGGAAAGCGACGCGGACGGGTCAGCGTCGGCAAGTGAAGGAGCCGCCGATCAGCCCTCTGCTGCGGACGAGGCAGAGCAGGACCCCGAGGCGGCCGCGATGCAGGCCTACAAGGTGCGTCTGCGCAAGTTCATGCGTGAGCTGAAGAAACTGCCGGGTGAGTGGTACATCGTCCAGTGTTACTCAGGTTACGAAAACAAAGTGAAGACGGACCTCGAGGTTCGCTCGCAGACCCTGGGTGTCGACGAGCAGATCCACGAAGTCGTCGTCCCTATTGAGGAAGAAGTCGAGGTCAAGGACGGGAAGCGGAAGGTTGTCAAGCACAAGCTGCTTCCGGGGTACGTGTTGATGCGTGTTGAGCTTGATGACGCATCCTGGTCGGTCATTCGCGACACGCCGGGGATCACGAGCTTCGTCGGGAATGAGGGGCACCCCACGCCGGTGAAGATTCGTGAGGTCGCGAAGTTCCTGTTGCCGCCCGAGACGGCGACGCAGAAGGCCGAGCAGGAAGGCGAGGAGCCTGCTGCTGTGGACGTGTCCAGCACTGGTGTGGCTGCACCGCCGCGTCCTGCTGCGGATAAGGTCAAGGTGGACTACGAGGTCGGCGAAGCTGTGACGGTCCTCTCCGGCCCGTTTGCGTCGGTCTCCGCCACGATTTCCGAGATCGATGCCGAGAACAGCAAGCTGAAAGCTCTGGTGTCCATCTTCGGGCGTGAGACCCCGGTCGAATTGGACTTTGACCAGGTGGAGAAGATCAACTAAAGCCACCTTGGTGGATTTGGGCTAAGGTGCCGAGCTCCGGTATCTTGGTCCTTCGTATGTGTCTGAGCCTTGGTGGTGTACATCGCGATGGTGAAATACCGCAACGGTGGATGCCGCTGAGTGGACACACGAATGTCACTGTCATCTTTCCGGTGGCCTGGGAATTCAGGCATCCGGTCGAATGATGCGGGTTCTGATGCTCATGGTGGAAGTTCACTGTGGAGGTCAGAGCCGCGTTGTTTGGTAACAGAAAGAGGTTGTAACAATGGCTCCGAAGAAGAAGGTTTCGGGCTTCATTAAGCTGCAGATTCAGGCTGGTCAGGCTAACCCTGCTCCGCCGGTTGGTCCTGCGTTGGGTGCTCATGGTGTCAACATCATGGAGTTCTGCAAGGCCTACAACGCTGCGACGGAAGACCAGCGCGGCAACGTCGTTCCGGTTGAGATCACCGTGTACGAGGACCGCTCGTTCACGTTCAAGCTGAAGACTCCGCCGGCTGCGAAGCTGCTCCTGAAGGCCGCGAACCTGCAGAAGGGTTCGGGCGAGCCGAACACCAACAAGGTCGGGTCCGTCACCTGGGATCAGTGCAAGGAGATTGCACAGACCAAGATGGAAGACCTGAACGCGAATGACCTGGACATGGGTGCGCGCATCATCGCTGGTACCGCACGCTCCATGGGCATCGAGGTCAAGGGCGCTACCGCGTAGTTTGCGTTCTGCATAGTGCGGGTTTTGTGCCCGCGTTTCGCGTAATTCACTTTTCAGTGGGAGGGCCTCTTGCTGGCCCGCGACCACTACTCCAAACGTTTAAGGATTGGACTTTTATGAGCAAGAACTCGAAGGCTTACAAGGCTGCGTTGGAGAAGATCGACGCTGGCCGTATCTACGCTCCTATCGACGCGATGAAGACCGTCAAGGAGACCGCATACTCCTCATACGACCCGACGGTGGACGTTGCTATCCGCCTGGGTGTTGACCCGCGCAAGGCTGACCAGCTGGTTCGTGGCACCGTTTCCTTGCCGAACGGCACGGGTAAAGAGGTCCGCGTTGTGGTCTTCGCTGAGGGCCCGAACGCTACCGCCGCTGAGGAAGCTGGCGCCGACGTCGTTGGTACCGCGGAACTGGTTGAGCGTATCCAGGGTGGCTGGACCGACTTCGACGCTGCGATCGCGACGCCGGATCAGATGGCCAAGGTTGGTCGTGTTGCACGCGTGTTGGGCCCCCGCGGTCTGATGCCTAACCCGAAGACCGGCACGGTGACCACCGACGTCACCAAGGCTGTGAAGGAAATTAAGGGCGGTAAGATCTCGTTCCGCGTGGACAAGGCCGCCAACCTGCACGCTGTGCTGGGCAAGGCTTCGTTCTCCGCCGAGCAGCTCGCTGAGAATTACGGTGCGCTGATCGACGAACTTCTTCGCGTGAAGCCGTCCGCTGCGAAGGGCCGTTACCTGAAGAAGGTCACTGTGTCCTGCACCAACGGTCCGGCTGTGCCCGTCGACAACACCGTCGTGAAGAACTACACCGGCGAGGCTGAGTAGTTTTCTGTAGCCGTAGTACAGCGGTTGGCTCGGCTAGCCCGGCTAGCTCGGTTGGTTGCATGTAGCTTGGTTGGGCTAGTCAAATGAGAGGCAGATTCACATTTTGTGGATCTGCCTTTTTGCATATGGTGTGGCACATTCCCTGGATAAGTAGCGAGGTAAGTAGCGAAAAGTGTCCGCACCGCCTCTTTGCGACTTACCCCCTGTTTTGCGTTGGATTTTGGGGAGGTTCGGGTCGTACGTGGCTTTTGTGTGGTCCATGCGCGGGCGCTTCCGATCTTCTTGCGTAACTTTTGTTCGGGGGGCTGCGGGGTTTGTGCCCGCGTGCTGGAAAACTGCGGGGGTATATCGGGGTCGGTTATGAAAATTGCGGGGGGATATGGTCAATTTATTGACGGTTTTTCGCCCATATACCCCCGCACTTTTGTCCGGGGTACATATCCCCCGCAGCTTTCGAGCCCAGACGTAGAAAACCCTAGAAATTCCCCGCTAACTTCCCTCTCTCACTGTCTCCGGTGAACTTGGCCCCAAACCCCCAAACACGCGCCCCTTAGCTCCTATCTTTCATTGAACAATTATTAATTATTTGAATCAATGGACAAGACCCTTGCGAATATTAGTCTCGTCTGAGATAGTCCTTTTCTAAGAGGTTAATCTATCTATTTCTGTCCGTAAGGACATATTTATGCACTGGGAGAAGAAATTGGCACTTTCGTTCGCTGCTTCGATGCCTTTAGTCTCGATCCCAGGTGCCTCGGCTAGCGCTTCTCCTACTCCACAAGAACAACGTTGCGCAGCAGCTCACCAGGGGTCCTCTATCTCCACTGCTGAGCGACGAACCGTTTCGAAAGGTGGGGTTGCTCAACATAATAAAAATATTGAGTTGGTAGGGAGGGGGAGTTCTTTGTCTAAAAGAACATCCCAATATAAAGCTGAAAGCGTAGGGAAAAATGTCGGTCCAGGTCTTGCAATCAGCTGTATTGCAGGTGCGGGGGGCGCTCTCGCTACCTATATGGGGTGGTAGACCATGCGCTTACTAGTAACGATCTTGGGTTTTGTGGTGGCCTTACTTGTGTTCCGCTTTTTCGTTGAAGAGGCTTGGCCCTCTGCCATATACCTTGGGGTTATGTGTGGACTTATTGCCGGAGCCGTCTTGACTCCTTCTGGTTGGCGATCGCTCCGACGGATCGCTCGTAACCTTAAAAAAGGTTGGTCTTAGCTGCTGACAGACAGGGTGAGTATGCCTAGCCGAGGGGCTTCCAACGGCTTAGAGAGCTGTTTAGAAGCCCATCTCGAAGTCGTTGTCTTTTTCTCGGTGAGTTGCTGAAGCTGATTTCTAGCTCCGTTTCGACGCGCTGATTGAGGTGTTTCTGCTTTTCAGCGGCCTTTTCTCGATCAATTTTTTGGCGCAATTGCCACCGTGGCTAGCACCAATGAGTGCCGGCCAGCCACCGCCCATAACCGCCGGCTAGCACCAACGAAGCCGCGAAAACACAAAACCACGCAACCACCAAGCCAAGCCCCAAACAACACGTAACGAACCTCACTCAGGGGGTCAACAACACACGGTTTTCGTCGGGAGTGTTGTCGCCGGGGGTAGTAGCCACCCCTTACCGCACTTGTCGGACATCTGACAGGTCGGTAGTGTGGGGTTCGACCCGCACGGCGGTGAGTCACAGTGAGCGGGTTGTTGACAACACGTTAGGAGCGATCCTCCATGCATCAGCAATTTGGGACACTGAACTGGCTAGCCATTGCGATCTATATTCTCGCCATGTTGGCAGTGGGCGTCTATTTCTCGAAACGTGCCGGTGCCAGCAGCGATGATTACTTCAAAGCTGGTGGTCGCATTCCCGCATGGGCCGCGGGCTTTTCCATTTACGCCACCACACTTTCCGCCATTACCTTTATGTCGATTCCGGAAAAGGCGTACTTGACGGACTGGGCATACTCCGCGGGAAATATCGCGATTTTCGCCATCGTCCCGATCCTCGTTTATTACTACGTCCCGTTCTTCCGCAAGCTGGACGTAACGACGGCCTATGAATACCTGGAAGAACGCTTTGACGTTGTCCTCCGCGTCTTCGGCTCCCTATTCTTCGTCCTTTTCCACATCGGGCGTATTGCTATTGTCATTTACTTGCCGACGCTGGCTCTCACCGCTGTCAGTGATATCAACCCCTATCTAATCGCTGGGTTGGTGGGGGTCGCGTGTGTGATTTACACATTCCTCGGTGGCATGGAGGGCGTGATCTGGTCCGACGTTATCCAGGGCATCATCCTTCTCTCGGGTGCAGTGATTGTAATTGTCGTTGCGTTGGTGAATAGTCCCGGTTCGATTTCCCATACGTTGTCGGAAGCCGCGTCGGAGGGGAAGTTCTATTCTGGCCAAAACTTCACCTTCAGTGATTTGTCGTTGTCGATCCCGATTATTTTCTTGGGTAGTGTGCTCAATAATTTGCAGTCCTACACGGCCAGCCAGGATGTTGTTCAGCGTTATCAGACCACGCCATCCGTTCAGGCGACGAAGGGCTCCCTGTATGTGAACGGGTGTCTCGCGCTTATTACCATCCCGATTTTCTACGGCATGGGCACCGCGCTATACACCTATTACCAGGGTAATGGTGGTTTTCCGGACGACGTGAACACGTCGGCGATTGTCCCTTACTACATCTTGACGGAGCTTCCGGGTGGCGTGGCCGGTTTGATCATCGGTGGTATTTTGGCCGCAGCACAATCGACCATTTCGTCGTCGTTGAACTCCATCTCCGCGTGCATCACGGTTGATATTCGTAACCGCCTTATGCCGGGCCGTGGTGAGGCATCAGTCCTGTTTAGCCGCATGATTATTGTGATTACGGGCCTCTTTTCGACGGGTATCGCCTTGTGGCTCATCGCCTCGGAGAAGGGTGAGCTGTGGGATCTGTTCCTGACGCTTACCGGTCTGTTTGGTATCCCGATTGCCGCGGTCTTTGCGCTGGGGATTTTCACCGTGCGGGCGAACCGGTTTGGCGTGCTAGCTGGCCTCCTTTTGGGAGCGGTGTCTGGCTACTTCATGAACCAAACTGATTTGGGGCCGTTCATGATTTCCATCGTTGCGTTCGCCGTCACGCTCGTGGCTGGGTACCTGCTGTCAATCCCGCTCGCAGGTGCTTCGAAGGCCACGCGGACCGAGACTCTACCGCTGACGATCCACGGTAAAGACTTGAGCTACGAACGGAAGTCTGTTCGTCGCGAGGCTCTGAAAGATGAAGCAGCCTCTGTTATTCCCGATACTGATGACCCCACTGAACCCAAGTCTGTGGCTCAGGTTTAATGATGCTGGGGGAGGGGTGCCCTGAGTACGTGGGGCACTGCCTCAAGCTACGTGGGAAACCTACGAATGAAAATTGAGAATGTGAAGGGCCCGAGGGCCCTTCATTTTTGTGGGTTATACGACAAAAAGTGTGTCTCCTCGGCGTGTCGCCTCCCGGGGGTTAGATTTGTCCTTTTTGGATGCCGATTGAGTGTGTGTACTTGGTTGGGATAGCCTTGTCGTAGAGAGCTGGTCGTCCTATTTGGTGGACGGCTTGGTTCTCGTTGCAGGTCAGGGTGGTTACTTTGGCGAGTTGATCCTGGCCGAAATTGCACTGCTTGGCGATCTGTATGGGGTCGTCAGGCAGGTGCGTTGTCAGACACAACCACCAATCGATCATGCGGCGTGGGGGATTGAGATTGGACTGGGGGCCTACGAGCCTCTCAATAGCAGTCGGGGAAGTCGGTCTGAGCCGACGGTTGGTTTTTGAATAGCGGATAAGGATCTCTGGGCCGGTGCGGTCTCAACGGAGAGGGGAGTGCGCGAAAGATCTTTTCTGCATAGGAGATGAAAGAGGGCACCGACGTGGGTAATGTCACCGACATTGAACTGGCGGCTGCTGAGTGAGATAGATAGCTGAATGCGACACCATTTTGGCCTATGTCCAGGGATTTAACAGGCCGCCACTTCCCCCGCGGGGCGTAATTTCTACGCTACGTTTGTGTGATTCAGACAAACTCTTCGCCCCCATGAAACCACCAGATGATCCCCCGACGGGGCCTCCCCAGGAGGCCCCAGCCCCCAGCGATTAGCTTTTTAGTGCTCCAGGTTCCTCGAGCGCTGCGTCTTCGTTGAACACTGCTTATTCCCCGAGCGCCGTGTCGTAAATGTTTTTGAGCATCGCGACGCGGTCGTTGAGGGACGAATCGCTCGGTACACACACTTTGGCTCCCAGATAAACGCCGGGCGTGTGAAGCGCTGCGCGGGCGCACTCGCGGATCCGGTCGGGTGTCATCCATGACGTCGGCTCGTCGGGATAAGCAGGTAGGTGGCCGTCGACCCACGGGTAGCCGTACTGAGTATCTTTATCGCCCGCACCGCTAAACATGACGCCAGCCAGCACGCCTTTGTCGCGGGCCGTCGTGATGTGCCGCAGGGGAGTGGTCGCGTCGCGGTTTTTGAGGCAGCTCCGACCCCAGTTGATGTGCAGCTTCACGTCGTGTTCTGCGGCTATGGTGCATTCGTCGGCTAGCTCGAGGAAACCCTTCTCGGGTTCATGATCCTCGCGAGGTGCGTCGCAATGCTCAATGACGATGCGCGCGCCGGACCAATCCCACGTGGCGATCTCGTCGAGACTACGTGCGAAGGCATCCGAGTGGGCCCCTCGCGTCGGGGCGGAATGGAGCTGGACGTATTTAATGACGCTGCGCCCGGTTCGACTAGCCAGTTCCTGGACGGCTGTGCAGATTCGATCGGTGAATTCGAGGGCGGCAGCTCGGCCGTCCTCATCCGCACTAGCCAGGCCGAATTTAGGGTTCTTGCCGACGTTGACCATCGTGCCCGGAATAGCGGTGATGGTGTTGGAATTCCAGCGGTCTGCGATCTGGCGGCTGAGCCACGGGAGGCTTTCGGTGAGGTCGCCGGGGAAGGGGATCTCTAGCCCGTTGATCCAGTTCTGCTCGGCGAGGAGTGAGTAGTACGTTTCCTGGTCGCGGCGGTCGAAGGGGAGGCTAGCGTAGGCGCCGACGATGAAGTCAGGTGAAGTCGTTTTCAGGGTGTTCATGTTTACATTCCTTGTGGTTTCGGTGCGGGAGAGGTGGTGTTGGCGGGCGTGACTTCCACGCCGCCTTTGTCTGGTGCCTCGTCGGCCACGTCGCTGTTGGGATGCTCGTCACCGGCTGCGATGGCCGCGATGGTTTCGTCATCACCATCTTCGGGGCGAACGGCGTCGGGATTAACCGCCTTTTGCAGCACCTTCGGCAGGTTCAGCCCAATCGAGACCACCACGATGAGCGCGAAGCCCACGGACATGATCGCCAGAGCCACACCCAGCGACGTTTTCGCCGCGATCGAGGCACCCAGCACAGGGCCGACGGCACCGCCCAGCGCGCCGACGTTGTAGTAAAAGCCCAGGCCAGCGGCTCGTTTCTCGACGGGGAAGTAGGACGACACCCACTTGGGCAGCAGTCCGGATACGCCCTGCCCGAACATTTGCTGGAAGAACAACAGTGCGGCGACCAGCACCACGATTCCGCTCGTTTGCACAAACAACGGGATAACGATGATCTGCGAGAGGATAATGCTGATCGCATACCACCGACGCATCCCCATCGCGTCACCAGCGAAGCCGGCGAGGATATAACCACACGCGTTCCCCACCGCCGCGAACGAAACTACGTTGGCCACCACGCCGGGGTCCATGCCAATGCCGTGGAGGTACGTCGGCAATAGTCCTTGAATCGGCCAGGTGTACATGAATGACGCGAAGATCGTGATCATGATGAGGATCCCGATCACCCACCGGCTCGGATCGAACTGGACGATGAAGGTGATGAACACAGCGGCTGCTGCAACACCGCAGAGGATGAGGATCGCTGCGCTCGACGTCGCCTCGGTGAAGATCACCATCAGGGCGATGAAGGCGACGACGACGGCAAGGATGTTCGGAACGCGACGCTGGCTGCCGAAGAGAATGTCCAGCATATCGTCGTCGCGCTGGTCGTCTTTTTGAGTTTCTTTCCAGTCGCTGGCTTCCGGGAGGCGGCGTCGCATATAGACGGCGACGAAGACGGGGATAATGCCAGTGAGGAACAGCGCGCGCCAACCCCACCCCGGGTGCCAGGATTCCACCCAGCTGACCAAGTATTTATCGACCTGGGCAGCTAGGAGAACGCCGAAGGCGTAGCCGGAGAGGAGGAAACCAGATGCTTTGTTACGCATGTGGACCGGCCACGATTCAATGACATAGGCCGCGGAGGCGGAGTATTCGCCGGCCATGGCGAAGCCGATGATGAGGCGGAAGAGGAAGAGGAACCAGTACCCCGGCGCGAAGGCGCAGGCGATGGAGCCGAACGCGAACATGAGGATCGAGAGGACCATTGCGGGTTTGCGTCCCCATTTGTCGCCGGCTGCGCCGAGGATCAATCCGCCGAGCCACCGCGAGACGAAGGCCGCGGAAATGAGGGCGGCGGATTCAACCAAGGTGAGGTCGAACGATTTGGTTATCAGGGGTAGGGCGAAGGCGATGAGGACGAAATCGTAGCCGTCGAGGAGGACGCCGATCCACGCCGCGAAGAAAGCTTTCCAATCTTCTTTGGTGAGGTATGTCCACCACCGTTGTGCGGGAGGGTGACTGGTGGGTGAAGTGCTAGTGACCATAGTGGCCTCCTCGTGTGCCTGGGGTGTGGGCGCGGGTGGGGGAGTTGGGACCGCGTTTTGCCCTCAGCGTATCAGACATCAGACATCTGACATGTGGTACGATCGGGGCCGTTACCGAAAGTTGCCCTCAGTCCGGCATGTAATGAGCCCGGGCTGACGGTTATCTCATGTGCATCGTGCGAGCTTCCGGACGAATGGTAATTCGCATGGCAAACAGGAGCGCATATGTCTACGCTACGGACCACCCCATATCCTGCAGGTTCGATACTCGCCCGCGTTCGAACCACCATCGACGGCCCGCTCATTGAGGCCCACACCTCCGCGGGTGAGTTGTCGATCAGGATCGAAGATGATCATCCTCACATTACAACGCGTACCCCCGATCGGGTGCAGGACCTCGACGTTGAAGACGCCACCACCATCACTGACGGCCAATGGCACAGCATCGCCCTGACCGTCGGCCCCGAAGGCACCAAGTTTTATCTCGACGGGTACCAGGCCTTTTGCGGCACGGCGACGGCATTTCTTGCCGACGTTCAGGCGGAGGAACTCACTATTGCCGACGCCCCCGTCGACGTTGCCGACGTTGTTTGTACTGGGAGTGTGTTGTCCGATAACGACGTCCTTGCGCACGCGACGCCACCCCAACCCATGGTCCAGTTCGCGGCTAACCACTTGGCTGACTACGACACGCGCCGGGTCGCGCGCCTCGGAGCAGGGACGACGTTGACGCGGTTCCGCGTGCGTGGCGTCGGCCAGGGCGGAACGATCTTGTCGGCCGGATATGTTGATGCGGGCGGGGAGGAGTCTTCGAGCGTCGAAAGGCTGCGCCTGTCGGTCTCGGACACGGGGCTCACCTATGAGGTCCTGACCAGCGAAGACGAGTGGCGCACCTTCGCCGTCGATGGGCACTGGGCGGACGGCACATGGCATGACGTCGTCATCCGCGCAGGAGAAGGCGCCGTCGACCTCTACGTCGACGGGTTCCGTGAAGCTCGGATCCCCGGGCAGGCATTTTTCGCCGACGCCAGCCCGGTCAACACCATTACGATCGGGCAGGATATCCATGGTCGTCGGCTATTCGGTGAGGTCGCGCGCGCCGCGATTTATCCCACCCCGCTGACCGACGGGGCGATTAAGCGGCTGTCGCATGTCGATCCCGTCCACACGCAGGCATTATTCGACCGTGGAATGCATGGCGCCGTGAGCTACAGGATCCCGTCGCTCTTGACGCTGCCGAGTGGCACGGTGATTGCCGGCGCGGATCAGCGGACGACCATCGCGAACGATGCGCCCAATGACATTAACTTTGTCATTCGGAGGTCCCTCGATGGTGGCGACCACTGGGAAGACATGCAAACCATCCTGACTTATCCGGGGTCGGGCGCTACCGGGGCGAGCGTGATCGATTCGTGCACCGTGTACGACGAGGACACCGGCACAGTCCACCTGCTGATCGACCACTTCCCGGGCGCGATTGGTCAGCCCAATAACGTTCACGGCGTCGGCCAGGATTCCGAAGGCCGGCTGATTCTGACGGACACTAGCGCTGGTGGTGCGTCGGACACGGAGTCCTCGCCCGCGACGTACGTGCTCAATGCCGACGGTTCCGTCGTCACTGAAGATGGGAAGGTCACCGAGTTCAGCGTCGACAAGGAAGGGTGGATAACCCGCGCCGGACAACCAGCGGGAAATATTTACCTGGCTGATGGCGAAGATCCGAATCAGACGCTGTTGACTCTCCGAACCTCGTACATCGTGCATGTGACCAGCGATGATGAAGGTGAAACGTGGTCCGCGCCCGAGTTGATCAACCACCAGGTCAAAGAGGAATGGATGGCGTTCCTCGGGACCTCGCCCGGTACTGGCGTGCAGCTCCATCACGGTGCGCGCGCTGGCAGGCTCGTGATCCCGGTGTACTACTCCGGCGACAACCCGAAGCACTTTTCCTGCGCGGTGATCTACTCCGATGACCATGGCGAGACGTGGCACCGCGGTGCTTCACCGAATGATGGGCGGCTGTTCAAAGGTGCAACTATCGACTCGCGCACACTTGCCGACGACGAAGCGTCCACGCACGAGTCCACATTGGTGGAACTCGAGGACGGAAGGCTCATGGTTCTCATGCGGAACCAGCACCCGTCCGGGCGCGTGGCCACGGCGATATCCGAGGATGGTGGGGAAACCTGGGGAGAGGTCACCTACCACCCGGATATCCCGGAGATTTTCTCGCAGCCTAATGCGATCGCGATTGGTGGTCGTGGTGGGGGTGCGGGGAGTGGTGGCGCGCCACTTTATGTGTTCGCCAATGCTTCTCAATTGATGCCTTACCGTGGGAACGGGGTGCTCCGCGTCTCGACGGACGAGGGCAAGACATGGCCGATAGCGCGCACATTCAGCCCAGGCCACTACGTGTACCAGTCCATGACGTACCTTCCCAGCGGGAAAATCGGGTTGCTCTGGGAAAACGAGTGGCAGGGGTTGTATCTGACGCAGATTCCGCTCAGTTGGTTTGGCCCCGAGCTCCAGAAGCACGGTGGTAGCGCACATGTTGATTAGCTAGGTAAGCGGGAGGGGCTTGGGCGTGATAGGTACACAACGTGGCCGTCGCGCACCGTGCTGCACATGGCGCGTCCCGCACCCCGGCCCCGCACCACACCAACCAAACATTCAACGAATCAAAAACACTTGTTATTTGTAAGGAGTTTCCCATGAATTCGACATTCCGCGGAGTTATCCCACCGGTCGTCACGCCACTGACCGAGGACCGCAGCTTCGACCGCCCCAGCTTCAACCGCAACATCGAGCGCCTCATCGACGCCGGCGTCAACGGCCTGTTCTTCCTCGGTTCCTCCGGCGAGGTCGCCTTCTCTACCGACGAGCGTCGAGACGAAATTGTCAAAGCCGCGATCGAGCAGGTCGCCGGCCGCGTCCCCGTCCTCGTCGGCTGCATTGACACCGAAACCGAGCGCGTCATCGAGCACGCCCGGCGCGCCCAAAAACTCGGCGCCGACGCGATCGTCGCCACTGCCCCGTTCTACGCACTCGGCGGGATGACCGAGGTCGAGCAGCACTTCCGCCTCATCCACGAGGCCGTCGACCTGCCGCTATTCGCCTACGACATCCCGGTGTGCGTTCACACCAAGCTCCCCGTCGACATGCTGGTCCGCCTGGGCAAGGACGGCGTGCTGGCCGGAGTGAAGGACTCGTCGGGCGACGACGTCAGCTTCCGATTCCTCATTCAAGACAACGAGGACGCCGGGCACCCCCTCCAGCTGCTCACCGGGCATGAAGTGGTTGTCGATGGCGCCTATCTTGCGGGTGCCGACGGTTCCGTCCCCGGATTGGCCAACGTGAATCCCGAGGTTTACGTGCGGCAATGGAAGGCGTTCCAGAACGACGATTGGAAGGGTGTTCGCGAGGCACAGGAAGAGGCCGCGCGTCTGATGCGCATCGTTATGGTGACCGATGGCGTGAGTGGTTTCGGTGCCGGGGTTGGGGCGTTCAAGACGGCGATGAAGCTGCTCGGCGTGTTCGAGAGCAACCAGATGCCGAACCCGGTCGCGGCGCTCGAGGGCGACAATGTGAAAGCCATCGAAAAAGTGCTGAAAGACGTGGGGATGCTGTAAGGGGTGGTGCGTCTTGGGGGTGCACTGCTTTTGCCGTGCACCCGCTTTCCCCAGTGATCTGGCGTGCTCCCGTGACGTGGGGTTTTGCCACGGTAGGGCATGTTCGGGAGCTGTCTCGACGGCGCAACCGCGGTACCCAGGAAAAGTGTGGGGGAAATGGTCAATTTTTGGCCATTTTCGCCCATATACCCCCGCAGTTTTCGGCGGCACCCATATTCCCCCGCTGTTTTCCAGGCCAGGGCCCATACATGGCCACCTGTTATCACTCGTGCTGCCCCATGAGCGAACCGCCGACGTCTGATCGGCGCCCGAATTTATTCGGGTCCCCCCCGAATCTGCCCGGATCCGCCCGATCCCTTCAGGGCATCCAACTCCCGCACATTCACGGAACCATCCACACTCGCCCCGCCTACCTACGCTCACTTCAGGCGAGGGTCTATTCCCCAGGTCGGAGGATCAACCCCCACTCCTAGTATCGCTGCCACTCAGGCTTATTCTTCTCCGCGAAGATGTAGTACTCCTTGTGCTCGAGGCAGGTAGCGGCCGCTTCGTCGATAATGACGGTCGCATGCGGGTGAAGCTGCAGAACACTCGCGGGGCACGACGCGCTCACCGGCCCCTCCGCCAGCGCTTGAACGGCGGCGGCCTTGTTTTTGCCCGTGGCCAGAAGCAGCAGGTGGCGCGCGTGTTGGATCGTCCCGAGGCCCTGGGTGAGCACGTGCCGCGGCACGTCGGCCTCGCTGTCGAAGAATCGCGCGTTGTCGCTCACGGTTTGCGGGTGCAGCGTTTTCAACCTCGTTGGTGAGTTAAGCGAACTGCCGGGTTCGTTGAACCCGATGTGCCCGTCGGTCCCGATCCCGAGAATTTGAATATCGACGCCGCCCGCGTTGCGAATGCGCTCGTCGTAGGCGCGCCCGGCTTCGTCGATGTTGTCGGCCAGGCCGTCCGGCGATGACACCGCTTCATCTTTGATGTCGATGTGCTCGGTGAATTCGCGACGAATTGTCCGGTAGTACGACTGTTCGTGGTCGCGGGGGAGCCCGACATATTCGTCGAGAAGAAAAGCTTGGTTGTTAGCAAAAGATAGACCGGATTCGTTATGTCGACGAATCAATTCTTGGTACGTTCCTAGTGGCGTCGACCCTGTTGCCAATCCGAGTGTGGCGCCTTCCGAGACGTAGGGTTCAAGGATATCGGCAGCTTGAAGGCTTACCTGCTCGGGTGTTTTGCGAATGACAATTTCCATGACTCTTTGCTATCCCTTTCTCGTTGGTTGTTTTTCTTAATGATGTGAATGGTTTCTCGCTTTATTTTCTTGCCGACGTCTGACGCCGGGTTTTCGTGCCGACGTTCGATGCCCAACGTCCGGCCGGTGAAGTCGCCCGCGTAGAAACGCGCCGGGTCAGAGGACTAGCGCGCCGACTCGGTTTCACCCTCGCGCACGTGTAGCGCTTGCCCAGCGGCGTAGACCTCGCGGAGCTGGAAGTTCGGATCCAGGACGACAAAATCGGCGGGAGCTCCGACCACTAAGTGACCAGCCCCGGTGCCGGCGGCCGAGGAGGAGGCATCACTGCTGGCGTCAAGGGAACCACCACCAGACTCCTCACGCCCAAACTCGAGCACGCGTCCAGCCGTCGCGCTCGTGAACCTCACCGCATCCACCGGGTCGAACCCGCGCCGAACCGCCCGAACGAACTGGTCGAACAGTGTCGAGGTCCCGCCGGCGATCGACCCCGCCGACCCGTCAGTCGTCGTTAGTCGAGCCACGCCATTGGCCACCGTCACGGCCAATGCCCCCAGCACGTAGGACCCGTCGGCCTTCCCGGCGGCTTCCATCGCGTCGGTAATAAAGAACGCCGAGTTGGGCAGCGATTCCGTGACCATATCGACGGTCCCGTTGTGGAGGTGGATGCCGTCGGCAATGAGCTCGGCAAACACGCGCCCGGGGAACTTTTTCGCGGCCGTGATCATGGCGGCCGCCGCGCCGGGTGCCCGATGGTGCAGGGGTGGCATCGCGTTGAACAGGTGCGTGGCGGTCACCATGATGCCCCGGTCTACAGCTTTGCTGACGAAGTTCATAGTGGTGTCGTAATCCGCATCGGTGTGCCCGAGCGACAAAATGATCCCCTCACGCGCGCACACGTCCAGGCAGGCCTCGGCACCCGGGCTTTCGGGGGCCAGCGTGATCTGTCGGATCAGGCCGGGGCGGCGGGAGGTCGCGCGCGCGAACATATCGGCGTCGGCGGGCACGATCCGATCAGGGTTCTGCGCGCCGCACTTGTGCGCGTTCACAAACGGCCCCTCCAGGTGTACCCCCGCGATCAGCCCCTCGTCCGCTAGCGGCTTCAGTATGTCCAGCTGTCGCACAATCTCCTGCTCATTGGCGCTAACGAGGCTGGCCAGCAGGGTCGTCGTTCCGTGCCGACGGTGGAACAGCGCGGCCCGGCGGCAGCTCTCCTCATCGCCCGTCGGGAACGCCCCGCCATCGCCACCGTGATTGTGGAGATCGACAAACCCCGGAATGATTGTCGGCATATCGGATGCACTCCACATTGCCGACGGGCCGCTAGCCGACGTTTGGCCCGACGCCTCATCCAACCCTTCATTCGACGCATGTGTAGTTCCGCTATCCAATGGAGTAACCGACGAAATGCGCGACCCCGTGACCTCGATGCGCGCATGTTCCGTGATGCCCGCAGCGTCAATGACGCGCCCTTCCACCGTGAAATCCGGATGGCTCATAGCCTTACGTGCTCCTAACTATGGTCGTGTGACTGTGCTGCCATGAAGAATACGATCGCTCGCGACTGCTCGCCCGCCACAACTATTGTGACTGTTAGTATAGGTTGTAAGACGTCTGACGTCCACGGCTCATGACAATTACCGGCGACAGCGCAGAAGGGTAGAACCACTGTGGCACTCACACTCGCACTAGACATTGGCGGCACCAAGATCGCCTGGGGGCTTATCGACGACGACGCCCCCCGCACAGTAATCGCCCACGGGCGCGTACCCAGCCAACCCGCTGGCGGGAACACCGCCGACCAGCTGGAAGTCGCCGTCACCGAAGCGCTAGCAGCACCAGCACTATCATCGCCGGAGTTAGCAGCCGGCAACGTTGCATCAGCCCGAACATCGTCGTCGACAAGCGAAAATACGATCGCGCGAGTCGGGGTGGCAGCCGCCGGTGTCATCGATCCCATCACCGCGACGGTCACCCGCGCCGGGGCCACGATGCCCGGCTGGGAGGGTACCGACATTGCTGCCCGCATCGCTCGCCATATCGACGCTCCCGTGTTCGCGCACAACGACGTCCGCGTGTGGGCCTTTGGCGAGCACACGCTGTGTTGGCGCGACGAGTATCCGCACGCCCGCCTGCTTTACGTCAGTCTGGGCACGGGGGTTGGGGGAGCGTTCGTTATTAACGACGATCTCGCCGCTGGTAATCGCGGCACGGCCGGTGAGATTTCCGAACTTTATTGCCCTCATTACGGCAGCGGCGTGGCCCGGTGCGAAGACGTGGCGTCCGGTCCGAAACTCGTTGCGACGTATCACGAAGCGATTTCGGAGCGCGACGGTCAGTCCGGTTCAGGCCGCGATGTTAACCCTGCATCCCCGTCGACAGTGACTGACCTATTGGAACTGGAACGACAAGGGAACTCATTAGCGACGGAGGTCCTCGACCGGAATCTGCACGGTTTCGGCCAGATGCTGGGAACGCTCGCGATGGGGATTGACCTCGACGCGATCATCCTCGGTGGAGGAGTGTCGGGGCTGGGCGAAGCCATCACGCGGCGAATCCGTGATGGCGTGCGCAGCCACCTGGCTTACAGTGTTCGCCCCTGCGACATCCGCGATAGTGCCCTGCGCGAAGGCCCCCTTGTCGCCGCCGCGGTTTATGCTCGAGCGCGACATAAACGCTCGTAACCGCCCTCCTCACACACCAACCGAACAAAGGAGATCCCCATGCCCTTCTCATTTTCCGCCTCCACCCCCGCCGACCAACGCCAGGAGCTGCGCTCGATCATCGCGGGCGACATCATCGTGTCCGCCCAAGCCCCCGACGGGCACCCACTCCGCGACACTCACGCGTTAACGTTGAGCGCGAAGGCCTGCGTCGCCGCTGGCACCCCCGCGATTCGCTGCGGCGGCTATGGCGGAATCGCCGACATCACGTCCATCGGGGACGCCGTCGATGTCCCCATTTTCGGCCTAACAAAGGAAGGCGACTCCGGCGTGTACATCACTCCGACGGTCGCGTCGGTCAAGGCAGTTGCCGACGCAGGTGCCGCGGTCGTCTGTGCCGACGCCACCGGCCGCCCACGTCCCGACGGGTCCTCCACCGAAGACCTGGTGAAGGCCGCCCACGAGTCCGGCGCGCTGTTCATGGCGGATTGTGACACCGCGGCCAACGGGATAGCAGCGTACGAAGCCGGCGCGGACATTGTGTCCTCAACATTGTCGGGATACACCCCGGCGACAGAGGACCTCGAGGGCCCTGACCTGGACTTTATTTCCACTGTTCGGAACGAGGTGGGGGAGGAGCCGCTGCTGATCGCGGAAGGACATTATCATTCCCCCGACGCGGTAAAGGACGCGCTCCAGCGTGGAGCCAACGCCGTCATTATCGGGTCCGCCATCACCGATCCGCGGTGGCTCACGGGGTTCTATCGCAGCGAAATCGGGAAGTAGCTCGTCGGCAAGCGCGCACCTAATAAGGCCGTGCCGCTACCTACTTAACCCCGAGCGCTTCGCGGAGCGGTTCGTAATGGTCGACGACGGCTTGCCGGTAGGCGTCCTCGTCTCCGGCAACAATGGCGTCGACAATTTTTTGGTGAGCATCCACGGTCTGTTCCAGATTATCTTTCGTGGTCAGATGCAGTTTCGGTACCGCCACCATATGCACACGCCACAGTGCTTTGGACAGCTCCTGGATGAGCCCGTTGCTGGTCACGGACAGAATGTGATCGTGAAACATGGAGTCAGATTCCATGAATGGCTCATTTCGCATGACCGCGGATTTCATCTGGTTAATCAGGCGCCCCAGGAATACGCCGTCGATGTCGTCGCGATGCTCAATCACGTCGCGCGAGATCTGCAAATCCAATGCCTGCCGCGTATCGACCACATCGATCAGCCGCGACCGCGCGTGATCGTCGTCGAGAGTAATACGCAGGGTAAGGCCATTGACCAGGGGCTCAAGAGACATATCAGCGACGAACGTGCCGAAGCCGCGTCGGACCTCGAGGATGTCCAGGCTCACGAGGGTTCGGATCGCTTCCCTTACCGATGACCGCGACAGTTTCAGCGATTCCACAATCGTGAGCTCGCTGGGCAGCGGGTCACCGACTTTGAGGTGGTTGTCCCGGATGTAGGCGACAATCGACTGCATGGCCACATCAGTTGCCGAGCGGGCCTCAGAACCGAAAAGTCCCGTATTGCTGCTCCGATAGCTGTTCCCATGGCTGCGGCCGGTGGCAGCGGAATGCGATTTGGTGTTGTCTTGGCCACTCACAGTGAAGCTGACCGCTCCTTCATTGCCGGATTCGTGTCGTGTACAAGGGTTCGTACGAGGACTATTTTTACAGGAATTATTGTCCTGTACGAAGACGGAATATGTATGGGAATTGCGTATGCGGGGGTATCGGGGGTTTAGTGCCGACGCTTGTTTCGCGGGGTCGTGAAACGTTCGGCTGACGAAGCTCCCGATCTGCGACGACGGCTTACGGAATGACGCTCTGCGCCGACGTCCCCGGAAGTGCGGCCCCGAAATCACGCAACCATGAAACGACGGGACCACCGTCGGATAGTAACAGTGATCCCGAATTCGTTTAAATCAGCATGAGACGGAACTGCATCGAGTTCCGCAGGGCCTCTTTATCCAGCGCTGGACGGGCTCTTATTGCCGACGTTTACAGCCCCTGGCTGACCTGATCAATCAGGTTCTGGGTGAAGTCCTTCGGCTGCGGCTTCACGAAGAAGGTGCCGTCGGTGGCCTTAGCGACCGTGTCGCCCGCACTCACTGTTTCCCCGTCGGGAAGCTGGAACTGCACGTTGTCGCGAGTCTCAAAGGTCGGCTTGACGTAGTCGCCACCCTCAATCCACTGCTTCAGTGCAGCTTCGCTGGTGCTGGAACCGCTGTGGACGTGCGACTCGACGATGTCGACATTGGACATATCAGCGGGTGGGGGAAGAACGATCATTGATAGCTCCTTCAATGAGGCAGTAAAACTTCAAATGTGCATCACACGGGGTCACATGCATTACACATGGTCATGTGGTGCAGGCACAACCGCGCGCGAAGAATGCGCACCAATTTTGCGCAGGCAAAACGCACGCCGAAAACTGTGCCGATTATGCTTTTCTACTATAGACGCACATGTATGACAATCCTTCTTTTTGTAAATCGAAGCATTTAGGGTCGATGGCAAGCCGGCGGCAGGCCTAATTGCCGACGACGAGGCTGCGACGTTCGAGCGTCGTCTCGAACATCGGAACTGCGCCGACCTAAACCCCGCCCAAACGTCGTCGATTTTGAAAATGTGCACTTGGTGTGTAGTCTCCACCGAGGAACTTTAGGATAGTTCACGTTTCACCACAGACCGTCGGTCCTCAGGGAAATCTGAGCGAAGTGTTGCTCATCCGAGTGACGGCCCACGCAGGAGACAACGCGAACGCAAAGTATTCATCACCACGCTCCAGGTTCGAACCGGACACAAGGTTTCAGCCGGGCGGTGCGAAGTTCAGAGCATTACCGACGTGAACGTCGTAAGGCCCTGACACGAAATAGAGGGTGATGAACGAATTGCGCGCCCCGCCTCCTGTGCGGGGCGTTACTCATTGGGCCTCCCCGACGGTGAAACTTACCGAAGGAAGGAGGCGAGAGTACATGGCCAACCCGAAGAACACTGCAGCTGTCAAGGAGCTCACTGCGCGTTTCCAGAACGCAAGCAGTGCAATCCTGACGGAATACCGCGGTCTGTCCGTTACTGAGATGACAGAGCTGCGTAAGGAACTTGGCGCTGAGGTTGAATACTCCGTCGCCAAGAACACCATGATCAAGCTCGCCGCACGCGAAGCTGGCGTCGAAGGTCTTGACGAAGAACTTCTTAACGGCCCCACCGCTATTGCATTCATCAATGGCGAAGCGGTCGATGCCGCGAAGGCAATGAAGAAGTTCGGCGCAGACCACGACGCTTTCGTGGTTAAAGGCGGAACAATGGATGGTTCGGCTCTCACGGCCGAGCAGGTCCAGCAGCTCGCGGATATGGACAACCGCGAGACCACACTGTCCAAGATCGCCGGTGGATTCAACGGCGTTCTGGCAAACGTTGCGTCCTTGCTGGGCGCACCGCATTCCGAGATGGCACGCCTGGCCGCGGCCCTCGAGGAGAAGAAGTAAACACTGTCGGTTCGCCGCCGACAGGCGGGTACGGAACCTCCCACACGAAGACGCGTAGAAAGGAAGCCATATCATGGCTAAGTACACCAACGAAGAGCTCATCGAAGCTTTCAAGGAAATGACCCTCGTTGAGCTCACTGAGTTCAAGAACCTCTTCGAAGAGACCTTCGACGTCACCGCTGCTGCTCCGGTTGCAGTTGCTGCTGCAGGCGCTGCCGGTGGCGAAGCTGCTGCTGAGGAAGAGAAGGACGAGTTCGACGTCGTGCTCGAGGACGCTGGCGCCAAGAAGATCGGCGTTATTAAGGTCGTCCGCGAGGTCGTCTCCGGCCTGGGTCTGAAGGAAGCTAAGGACCTCGTTGAGTCCGCTCCGAAGGCTATCCTCGAAGGTGCCTCCAAGGACGACGCCGAGGCTGCCAAGACCAAGCTCGAAGAGGCTGGCGCAAAGGTTTCCCTCAAGTAAGACAGGGATATGCGCGATTAACTCAGCGCACCGCGCCGCGCATCCGATTCCCACCTCAACGGTGCAGGAACGGTGCGCAGCGTAAATACAGCGAACAGGGGCTTCCCACCACGGAAGGTCCCTGTTTTGTCATATGTATTAGGGTGTTGGCGCTAGGGTGGTGGTGTAGGAGAGTGTTACTTCGCAGACGCCTCACCGCGGAGCTGTACGCAAAGCTCCGCGCGCCCCACCGCAGAGTGATAAAAAACCATTAGACATGGTGCCATAACTAGTATAAGATAGTCCGTTGCGCTGGATCCCCGTGCACAGATTTCTTTTTAGGCCTTGTACCAATTCCTTCAAAAACAGGATTTGACAAGGTCCTTTAGTGATATCCAACCACGGATGATCCGCTTTTTGGAAGAAGACACTCACTCTTTTCACGCAGGCAAACCACAGCGAGCACGGTCACCCCGCGTGAGGTGCTGGAAGGACCCATCTTGGCAGTCTCCCGCCAGACCAGTTTAACGTCCGGAATCCCCGGCGCGACGAAACGCTACTCGTTCGCGAAGATTAAAGAGCCGATCGAGGTCCCTGGCCTCCTCGATCTGCAGCGCGACTCGTTCGCGTGGCTTATTGGCGCACCCGAATGGCGCGCTAAGAAGCAGGCTGAGTCCGAAGAAGGCGCGCGTATTACCAGCGGCCTGGAGGACATCCTAGAGGAGTTGTCTCCTATTGAGGACTACTCCGGCAACATGTCCCTCACCCTATCCGAGCCCCGCTTCGACGACGTCAAGAACACGATCGATGAAGCCAAGGATAAGGACATTAACTACTCCGCCCCGCTTTATGTGACGGCGGAATTCACCAACGCGATGTCTGGCGAAATCAAAAGCCAGACCGTCTTCATTGGTGATTTCCCAATGATGACGGACAAAGGCACGTTCATCATCAACGGTACCGAGCGTGTCATCGTGTCCCAGTTGGTTCGCTCTCCTGGCGTGTACTTCGACGAGTCCATCGACAAGTCGACCGAGCGCCCGCTGCACTCCGTCAAGGTTATCCCTTCCCGCGGTGCATGGTTGGAGTTCGACATCGACAAGCGCGACACCGTCGGCGTCCGCATCGACCGTAAACGTCGCCAGCCTGTCACTGTGCTGTTGAAAGCTTTGGGCTTGTCGACGCAGGACATCACGGATCGTTTCGGTTTCTCCGAACTCATGATGTCCACCCTCGAGCATGATGGCGTCGCTAATACCGACGAAGCTCTCCTGGAGATTTACCGCAAGCAGCGCCCGGGTGAATCACCCACGCGCGATTCCGCTCAGGCTTTGCTGGACAACAGCTTCTTCAACCCGAAGCGGTACGACTTGGCGAAGGTTGGCCGCTACAAGGTGAACCGCAAGCTCGGTTTGGGCGGCGGCTCCACCACTGGCGAGCACACCCTGACTGAAGAAGACATCCTGACCACCATTGAATACTTGGTGCGTCTGCACGCCGGTGAGCGGACGATGGAATCGCCCGACGGCACCGAGCTGATGATCAGCACGGACGATATCGATCACTTCGGTAACCGCCGCCTGCGCACTGTCGGCGAGCTGGTTCAGAACCAGGTTCGCGTCGGCTTGTCGCGTATGGAGCGTGTCGTGCGTGAACGCATGACCACGCAGGATGCGGAATCCATCACGCCGACCTCGCTGATCAACGTGCGTCCCGTGTCGGCCGCGATCCGCGAGTTCTTCGGAACGTCGCAGTTGTCGCAGTTCATGGACCAGAACAACTCCCTGTCTGGCCTGACGCACAAGCGTCGTCTATCCGCTCTTGGGCCTGGCGGTCTGTCGCGTGAACGTGCCGGCCTGGATGTTCGTGACGTCCACGCCTCGCACTACGGCCGCATGTGCCCGATTGAGACGCCTGAGGGTCCGAACATTGGTTTGATCGGCTCCCTCGCGTCCTACGCACGCGTTAACCCGTTCGGTTTCATCGAGACGCCGTACCGTCGCGTCGAAGACGGTCAGGCCACTGACGTTGTTGACTACCTCACCGCTGATGAGGAAGACCGGCACATCGTCGCTCAGGCCAACACGAAGATGGACTCCGAAGGCCGCTTCGTTGAGGACACCGTCGCGGTCCGAATGAAAGGCGGGAACGTCGAGGTCGTCCCCGCAAGCGAAGTGGACTACATGGATGTGTCCCCGCGCCAGATGGTGTCTGTGGCTACCGCCATGATTCCGTTCCTGGAGCACGACGACGCCAACCGTGCCCTCATGGGTGCGAACATGCAGCGTCAGGCTGTGCCGCTGCTGCGCAACGAAGCGCCCTTCGTCGGCACTGGTATGGAACTGCGCGCCGCCCACGACGCCGGCGATGTTGTGATCGCCCGCCGCCCGGGTGTCGTCGAAACTGTGTGTGCAGACTTCATCACCACCCTTGGCGACGACGGCCAGCGCGACACCTTCCTCCTGCGTAAATTCGAGCGCACCAACCAGGGGACCTGCTATAACCAGAAGCCCCTCGTTGAGGCCGGCGACCGCATCGAAGAGGGACAAGCCCTCGCCGACGGCCCCGGCACCGAGAACGGTGAGATGGCTCTGGGCCGTAACCTGCTCGTGGCGTTCATGCCATGGGAAGGCCACAACTACGAGGACGCCATCATCCTCAACCAGCGGATTGTCGAGGAAGATGTCCTCACCTCAATCCACATTGAGGAACATGAGATCGACGCCCGCGACACCAAGCTGGGGCCGGAGGAAATCACGCGCGATATCCCGAACGCTTCGGAAGATATCCTCGCTGACCTCGACGAACGCGGTATCGTCCGCATCGGCGCTGACGTTCGCGACGGCGATATCCTCGTCGGCAAGGTCACCCCGAAGGGTGAAACCGAGCTGACGCCGGAAGAGCGCCTCCTCCGCGCCATCTTCGGCGAGAAGGCCCGCGAAGTTCGCGACACCTCGATGAAGGTTCCGCACGGTGAAACAGGCAAGGTCATCGGCGTTCGCGTGTTCTCCCGCGAAGACGACGACGACCTCGCGCCTGGCGTTAACCAGATGGTCCGCGTGTACGTCGCCCAGAAGCGCAAGATCCAGGACGGCGATAAGCTCTCCGGCCGCCACGGCAACAAGGGTGTCGTCGGCAAGATCTTGCCTGCCGAGGACATGCCGTTCCTGCCCGACGGAACGCCAGTCGACATCATTCTGAACACGCACGGTGTGCCACGTCGTATGAACATCGGCCAGGTGCTGGAAGTTCACCTCGGTATGCTGGCGAAATCCGGGTGGAAGGTTGACCCGGAGTCACAGGACCCGGCGGTCAAGGCCATGCTGGAAACGCTGCCCGAGGACCTCTACGACGTCCCCGCCGATTCCCGCGTTGCCACCCCGGTGTTCGACGGCACGACCAACGAAGAGCTGTCCGGACTGATGCGTTCCTCGCGGCCTAACCGCGACGGCGACCAAATGGTCAACGAATTCGGCAAATCCACCCTGATCGACGGCCGGACGGGCGAGCCCTTCCAGCAGCCGATCTCCGTGGGCTACATGTACATGCTGAAGCTGCACCACCTGGTCGACGAGAAGATCCACGCCCGGTCCACCGGCCCGTACTCCATGATCACCCAGCAGCCGCTCGGTGGTAAGGCACAGTTCGGTGGTCAGCGCTTCGGTGAGATGGAAGTCTGGGCCATGCAGGCCTACGGCGCCGCCTACACGCTGCAGGAACTCCTGACCATCAAGTCCGACGACGTCGTCGGACGTGTCAAGGTGTACGAAGCCATCGTGAAGGGCGACAACATCCCGGATCCGGGAATTCCGGAGTCCTTCAAAGTGTTGCTCAAAGAGCTGCAGTCTCTGTGCCTCAACGTTGAGGTCTTGTCCGCCGACGGAACCCCGGTTGATCTGGGTGCCGACGATGACGACCTCGACCAAGCCAACGCATCCTTGGGTATTAACCTCTCCCGCGACGAACGCTTCGACGCCGACGCGGTGTAGAGACCTCCCAACTAGTAACCAGTAATCATCCGAACAACCCTCGTGAACGAGGGGAAAGGACGTTACGTGCTCGACGTCAATCTTTTCGACGAGCTCCGCATCGGTCTCGCCACGGCCGATGACATCCGTCGCTGGTCACACGGCGAGGTCAAAAAGCCCGAGACCATTAACTACCGCACGCTCAAACCCGAGAAGGACGGCCTGTTCTGCGAACGTATCTTCGGGCCAACCCGCGACTGGGAATGTGCCTGCGGTAAATACAAGCGTGTCCGGTACAAGGGCATCGTCTGTGAACGCTGCGGCGTGGAAGTGACCAAATCCAAGGTCCGCCGCGAGCGCATGGGCCACATCGAGCTGGCCGCGCCCGTCACGCACATCTGGTACTTCAAGGGCGTGCCCTCACGCTTGGGGTACCTGCTTGACCTCGCGCCAAAAGATCTGGAAAAGATCATCTACTTCGCCGCGAACATCATCACCTCGGTGGATGAGGAGGCCCGTCACACGGACCAGGAAACCCTCGAAGCCGACATGTTCATGGAGAAGAAAGAGGTCGAAGCCGACCGCGACGAAGAGCTCGCGGAGCGCCAGCAAAAGCTGGAAGAAGACCTCAAAGAGCTTGAATCCAACGGTGCGAAAGCCGATGCCAAGCGCAAGGTTCAGAATGCCGCTGAGCGTGAAATGCGCCACATCCGTGAGCGTGCTGAGCGTGAAATCGACCGGCTCGACGAGATCTGGAACACGTTCATCAAGCTTGCCCCCAAGCAGATGATCGTCGACGAAACCATCTACTCCGAACTCGTCGACCGCTACGAGGACTACTTCACCGGCGGCATGGGTGCAGAAGCCATCCAGACGCTGATTAAGAACTTTGACCTCGAAGAAGAAGCGGAGAAACTCCGCGAGGTTATTCGTGACGGCAAGGGACAAAAGCAGGTTCGCGCACTCAAGCGCCTGCGCGTTGTCGCCGCCTTCTTGCGCTCCGGTAATGACCCGGCAGCGATGGTCTTGGACGCCATCCCGGTGATCCCGCCCGAGCTCCGCCCAATGGTTCAGCTCGACGGTGGCCGCTTTGCGACGTCGGACCTCAACGACCTGTACCGTCGCGTCATCAACCGCAACAACCGCTTGAAGCGCATGATTGACCTCGGCGCGCCCGAGATCATCGTGAACAACGAAAAGCGCATGCTTCAGGAATCCGTCGACGCGCTATTCGATAACGGCCGTCGCGGACGCCCGGTCACGGGCCCCGGCAACCGCCCACTGAAGTCCCTCTCTGACCTGCTGAAAGGTAAGCAAGGACGCTTCCGTCAGAACCTGCTGGGTAAGCGTGTGGACTACTCCGGCCGTTCGGTTATTATCGTCGGCCCGCAGCTGAAACTGCACCAATGCGGTCTGCCGAAGCTCATGGCGTTGGAGCTGTTCAAGCCATTCGTCATGAAGCGCCTGGTCGAGAAGTCCTATGCTCAGAACATTCGCTCCGCGAAGCGGATGGTGGAGCGTCAGCGCCCCGAAGTGTGGGACGTCCTCGAAGAAGCCATCGCGGAACACCCCGTCATGCTCAACCGTGCACCGACGCTGCACCGCTTGGGTATTCAGGCGTTCGAGCCAGTTCTCGTCGAGGGTAAAGCTATCCAGCTGCACCCCTTGGCCTGTGAGGCCTTCAACGCTGACTTCGACGGTGACCAGATGGCTGTCCACCTGCCGCTATCCGCAGAAGCTCAGGCTGAGGCCCGCGTGCTCATGCTCGCCTCCAACAACATTCTGTCCCCGGCATCCGGTAAACCACTGGCCATGCCACGTTTGGACATGGTGACCGGCCTGTACTTCCTCACCCTGGAAAAGGGCGAGGACCAGCTCGGTGGTGAAGGCGCCTACCACGAAGCCGACGAGAACGGCCCGAAGAGGGGTACCTACTCGTCCTTCGCCGAGGCCCTCATGGCGCGCGACCGCGGAGTGCTTGGGCTCCAGGCGCCGATCGAGGTGCGCATCAGCCACCTCCGCCCGCCGGAGGACATCGAGGCAGAACTGTTCCCCGACGGATGGCAGCGCGGCCAGAAGTGGACCGCCCACACGACCCTCGGACGCATCATGTTCAACGAGCTGCTGCCGTGGAACTACCCGTTCGTCAACGGTGTCATGGCGAAGAAGGCGCAGGCCGTCATCATCAACGACCTCGCCGCGCGGTACCCAATGATCACCGTCGCGCAGACCGTCGACAAGATGAAGGACGCCGGTTTCTACTGGGCAACCCGGTCCTGCGTCACCATCTCCATGGACGACGTGCTCGTTCTTCCCAACAAGGAAGAAATCCTGCAGCGGTACGAGAAGCAGGCCGCGACCATCGAGAAGAAGCTCGCTCGAGGCAAGATCAACAACGAAGAGCGTTACCGCTCCCTCGTTGACCTCTGGAAGGAATGCACCGACTTCGTTGGTGAGTCCGTTGAGAAGATCTACCCCGACGACAACCCGATCCCGATGATCGTGAAGTCCGGTGCCGCCGGTAACATGCGCCAGATCTGGACGCTGGCCGGTATGAAGGGCATGGTCACGAACTCGCGCGGTGACTACATCACCCGCCCGATCAAGACCTCCTTCCGCGAGGGCCTCTCGGTGCTGGAGTACTTCAACAACTCGCACGGCTCCCGTAAGGGCCTGGCCGACACCGCTCTGCGTACCGCCGACTCCGGTTACCTCACCCGTCGTCTTGTCGACGTTGCTCAGGACGTCATCGTGCGCGAAGACGACTGCGGCACCGATAAGGGCCTGGATGTCGACGTCGCGAAGCCGGTGTTGGACGCCGAGGGCAACGAAACGGGAGAATTCACCCGCGCTGACTTCTTGGAGACCGCGTTGGTCGGCCGTTATCTGGCCAAAGACGCTGTCAACGACAAGGGCGACGTTATTTACGAGCGTGGCGCTTTCGTCGGCGATGCCGAAGCCAAGAAGATGGTTGCCGAGGGCGTGCGAACAGCTACTGTCCGGACAGTCATGATGTGCCAAACCGCCACCGGCGTGTGCGCGACCTGCTACGGACGTTCCATGGCCACCGGCCAGAAGGTGGACATCGGAGAAGCCGTCGGTATCGTCGCCGCGCAGTCCATTGGTGAGCCCGGCACGCAGCTGACCATGCGTACGTTCCACCAAGGTGGTGTCGGTGGCGACATCACCGGTGGTCTGCCGCGTGTTCAGGAGCTGTTCGAGGCTCGTGTGCCCAAGAACCAGGCGCCGATCGCTTCGGCCGACGGAACGATCAAGCTTGAGGACGACGGCAACTTCTACACGCTGACCATCACGCCTGACGAAGGCCAGGACGAGGTCGTGTACGAGAAGCTGTCGAAGCGCCAGGGTTTGGCAGTGACCCAGGAACCCGGTGGATTCGAACACCAGCTGCGTACTGGCGACCATGTTGTCGCAGGCCAGCCGCTGTTGCGTGGTGCCCCCGATCCGCACGAAGTCCTTCAGGTCGAGGGTGTGCAGGGTGTGCAGAAGCACCTCATCGAACAGGTGCAGAAGGTCTACCGTGACCAGGGCGTGGCGATTCACGACAAACACATCGAGATTATCGTCCGCCAGATGCTGCGTCGCGTGACTGTCGTCGAGTCAGGAGACACCGAGTTCCTGCCGGGCAGTCTGGTTGACCGGAACGAAGCGCGAGCTATTAACAAAGCCGTCGCGACGAATGGTGGTCAGGGTGCCTCCTTCCGTCAGGAGATCATGGGCATCACCAAGGCGTCGTTGGCCACGGAATCCTGGTTGTCGGCAGCATCGTTCCAGGAGACCACGCGTGTCCTGACCGATGCGGCGATCAACAAGCGGTCCGATAAGCTCATCGGGCTGAAAGAGAACGTGATCATCGGTAAGCTCATTCCGGCTGGTACGGGCATCTCCCGCTACCGGAACATCTCGGTTGAGCCCACCGAGGAGGCCCGTGCGCAGGCGTTCTCCATGAACACCAGCTACGGCGACGGCTTCTACGGCGAAGATGGTGCATACGGCGAATTCACCGGTGCGGCCGTTCGCCTGGATGACCAGGGCTTTGATGGAGGCTTCGGCGATATCAGCTAGGTGAGCCTTTGAGGGGTGATTCGTTGCTGGCGGGCCGGTTAGCCGGCCAGCGTGCCGCCGGCGTGCTGCCTCTCAAAAATGATTTATCGGCAAATGCCCGGGTGCGAGTTATCTCGCACCCGGGCATTTTCTATTTTTAATTGGATTCTGTCGGCGCTTGCTAGGTTTTCGTGGCTGAGAGAGGTGTGTGGGGAAGGGCGTTTAGGTTCTCATGTGAGTTGTGTAGTGCGAACGCGTGTGATCGCGGGGAAGCGCGGGCATGCGTAAACGTTCCAGCCGAAAACTGCGGGGGAATAGCCCACTTTGTTCGACCTCAGGGAAAACTGCGGGGATATATGGTCGATTTTCGGTCATTTTTCGCCCCTATACCCCCGCACTTTTTAGTTGGGCACCCGATATTTCCCCGCACATTTGCCGTCGGAGAGAGCGAAGGCCTAGTTTCTCGTGCATCGAAGGGGAAATTCGTTCCGTATGCTACTTATACCGGTCCTACATAAGAGACCACACCCATCTTGCGCGGTAAGCCTTGCAAATCGTGCCGGGTAAGCTCCACGCTCATACGTAAGCACTCACCTAACCTCACCAGACCTATAAACGAACTATGAAAAGCAATCCAGACCTCTCGAACGTCAAAGAAATCCTCACATCCGTAATGTCGTCGCCGGGAAAAGTCACCGTCGTCGGCTCGCTCAACGCCGATCTGACTGCGCGGGTCGAGGAATTCCCAGCTCCCGGGGCAACGGTCCCGGCCGCTGACCTGAGGTATGGTCCCGGCGGTAAGTCCTCGAATCAGGCGGTCGCGGCGTCGAAGATTGGGGCGGATGTCGCGATGGTGGGCGCGGTTGGCCATGATGCTTATGGGAGTTTTGTGCTGCGAAGTTTGGGGGATGCGGGGGTCGATACGTCGAGGGTTGTGGCTCGCGATTTGCCCACCGGGACCGCGCTGATCACGGTGAATGCGGCTGGTGAGAACACGATCGTGTACTCGGCGGGCGCGAATCGGAGCGTGTCGCGGGCGGACCTGCAGGCGGCTGCGGATGTTCTGCAGTCCGCGGATGTTGTCGCGCTCGGCTTTGAATCTCCCGCGAGTGTGGTTGCGGCCGCGATCGATGTGGCTCGCTCTGCTTTCGACGCAAATACTGAAACAAGGGCATACGTCGACCAACACTATGCGCCCCATCAACACCGGAATAATGGTCGCGATGAACGAGGAACTCGCCGTGCACCGCAGATTATTTTGAATTATTCTCCAATTATCGACGTCGACCCGGCGCTGTTGAGTGGGGTCGATATTGTGGTCGTGAATGAGATTGAGCTGCGAGCTCTAGGGGAGCGGTATGAATTCGCCCAATTGCCGACGCAGGAACGAGGGGGATTGGCTAACGTAGCCGGATCTAAGGTCGACGAGCATGCCGACGCAAAGCCCGCGGACGCTCCTACTGTTCGCGACTCCGCAAGCAGCATGGCTAAAGAAGATGGTGCCAGCGAAAATGGCCTGTTCACGACAGCGACGCGGCTAGTAGCCACAATGGGCCTTAGAGGCTTGATTGTGACGCTCGGTCCGAAGGGCTGTTTTGTCGTGGAGTCTGAGGATTCCTTAGATAGCGGTGACGGTAATCCGACGAGTGACGTGAACCGGAGCGATCGCGCCAACCCCACCGCCCTCACTACTAATGGCGTGTATGTGCAGGGATATCCAGTCGATGCAGTCGATTCAACCGGGTGTGGCGATTGCTTTATGGGGACGGTCGCCGCATCGATAGCCTCCGGACGAAGTCTGCTGGATTCCGCCGGGTTAGCGACGTTCGTTGCATCTCGCGCTGCGACCAAGCAGGGCGCTCAAAGTTCATATTTTTCGGCCGACGAACTCGCGGACCAGCTCAAACTCGACCCAGCGAACTAGTAAACACAGAGCTGATCGACAGGACGATTGATGGGCGAGCTCGACGGTCACCCATCGCCGCACACACCACCCCCGTCGAGAATTCTTCGTATCAGGGAACATTTCGGGCTTCAGCGGAACACATCAATTAGAGGCCGAGAGCGAGCGTCGACAAGCCGAATAAGAACGGCAACAACGACAAACGGTTCGCAACGGACACCGCACTCGGCCATCGCACTAAAACCGTCCCGAAGACCCCGAAGGAATCGTCATGACTTACCCCAACAACCCGAGCAGCCCATATCAGGGATCCAGCGACCCTTACTCGGGATCCCCCGCCGGTTTCGGTGCATCCGGTTCCGGGGAGGGCGGAATGCCGGCCACCTATGAAAGCGGCCAGGTCGACTCGGCATTTGGCGGCGGCCAGTATGGCAGTCCCGCGGGCCAATATGCGCAGCCCAACCAGTGGAATCAGGGTGCGCCGCAGTTCGGCAACGGTATGAACGGCATGGGCTCGGTTCCGCAGGGTCGGCAGAAGAGCAAAGTAGTCGCCGCGGTGCTCGCGTTTTTCCTGGGCGGCTTCGGCGCACACAATTTCTACCTCGGGTATATCGGGGTCGCCTGCGCCCAGCTCGCAATCCTGTTGATTAGCGTTCCTTTGATGTTCGTTGTTGTCGGTTTCTTTACCGACGCGGCCCTCTCCATCTGGGTTTTGGTCGAATTCATCATGATCCTCGCTGGTTCGGCGCGTTTCGCTACCGATGCCAACGGCGTGCCTGTTCGTTAAAACCGGAGTGTTCGGGAGGCAATTTTCCGCCGAAGCGTGCCGACGAAAACGACGTGTTATCCAGAACACGAATGCTCCATCAATCGGAACGCGAGCGCTCCATTAACCGGAACGCGTAAAACGCAACCGAACGGAGGTGCGGTGAGTCTGTGAGGTGCTCGAGGGTCGATTAGAATATTACCCGGAATGCGATCAACCTAACAGGTAAGGCTCACCATGACTCCCGACGACAACTCCTGGAAGCATTCAAGCAACGACCGCTCTGACGGCGGCGGGGGCAGTGACGGCTCGGGCGACCCTACGCATGATAATTCGGCTGACGACGCACATCGCCAGAATCAAAGTGCCGACGACGGCGCCGCCAACGAAAACCAACACGACGGTGGCCAAGGCAACGACGCTGCTGGTGAGGACACCCAAGCCACGGAAGGCAGTGATTCATCGGCAGGAACGTCCGACGCTCAATCCGCCGGGAGTCCCTCGTCGGAAGAGGATTTTGAAACCCGCGAATGGCAGCCAGTCCAAGCGTGGAGTGAAGTGCGGAACCCCGACGGGAGTGTGTCTCCTCGGTCGGGCGACTCGTGGAGCAATTCCCAGCAATGGAACAACGCTGGCAACGGTGGAGGAAGTGGCTGGAATAACGCCGCCAACACCGGCTGGAACAACGGGGGTAGCCAGCAGTGGAATGGAGGCGCCCCGGGCGGTGGGAACGGTCAGCCGGGCCAGGGTCAATACGGCGGCCAACAATACGGTGGCCAGTACGGTGCTGCTCAGAATGGGGCAGGCCAGTGGAATAATCCCCAGAGGCAGCCGGGTCAATATGGCCAGCAAGGGCAATACGGACAGGGGCAGTACAACCAGCAGCCGCAGTACGGGCAGCAAAACCAGCAACCTCAGTACGCCCAAAACGCTCAATATGGTCAGAGCCAGTCGGGCGGTTCGAGTGCCGTCGGATCGCAGGGGGAGGCCGGCCAGTCGAGCTCGTCGATCTGGAAGGTTCTGCTTCCTATCATTCTCATTCTTGTCGTGGTCGCCGCGCTGATCGGAGCGCTGATGTGGAAGCCGTGGGAAAAGCTCAGTAACGACGATGGCGCGCCTGGCAGCGAATCGTCGGCAATTCCTCAAGAACCGAGCAACGAGCCCATAGAAGAAACGACGACGGAGCCCGAGGACACCGAAACCACCACGGAAGACACCACCACCGAGCGGACAACGACGACAACCACGACAACATCGAGTAACCACACCGGGACCGACATCCCGGGGTTGGGTCGCCAAGGATTTACCGATAACAGTGCTGCAACCTGTAATGCCGACGACGAATGGGTGTATGCGGGAATTAATGAGGACGGCGACAAGGTTGTCATCTGCCAGGTAGGGGACACCGACGGGTTCTATTACCGCGGTTGGTACCACGGCGGCGCGCTCGAGCGAGATGTGACGAGCCGCGGCTCCGATGGGAGGTCGTACTCGATGAAGAGCGGTGGAACCGTGATCAACATCGACGGATCCACCTTGAATGTTGTGCAGAACGGTAAGACCGTTTCTTCCTCCGTGTTTGACGGAGTGGCAACTCGGGAGCCGGATTGGGGTTAGTCGCGTTCCGCGGACGCCCGGCCACCTAATAGCCGACGCGCGACGGGCGCCTGGCTAACGAACGCCCGCCACCCACGCCCAAATCCCACCGGTTTCCCACCACAAGTTTGGGAAAAATCCAGGTTATCGCTTAAACTGGAGCGCTGTGTCCGCCACGTGCGGGCGGGACAAACGTCCACCGTAGGCCAGCGAGAGCGGCTGACTCGTTCACGTACGCTCAAAAAATGCTGGTTACGGCGTTAAAAATTTCTTCCGAAAAGTTGCCTAGCGCAACGTCGGAAAGAAGTTTTTAGCACCACGGAATGAGCTTGCAAAGGCAGGTGCGAGCGGCAAGTAAGCACCCCGCCTGCACGGGCACTATGCCAGTGAGCGAGTGAAAAACCCGGTTTTGTTGTAATTTCCATCACACTTCGCGTGGATTATCTGAGGGTAGATCTATCCGGATCGGCTCCGCGAGGATCGGGAAACAGCACCCCGGGAATGAACCGCAAACGCGTCAAGAAACATAGAAAGTCGGTACATGCCTACTATTCAGCAGCTGGTCCGCAAGGGCCGCAAGGACAAGAAGGCCAAGGTGAAGACCGCGGCCCTCAAGGGATCACCGCAGCGCCGCGGTGTGTGCACCCGTGTCTACACCACGACCCCGAAGAAGCCGAACTCCGCTCTCCGTAAGGTTGCGCGTGTTCGTCTGACCTCTGGTATTGAGGTTTCCGCTTACATCCCCGGTGAGGGCCACAACCTCCAGGAGCACTCCATGGTGCTTGTTCGCGGTGGCCGTGTGAAGGACCTCCCAGGTGTCCGCTACCGCATCATCCGCGGCTCCCTCGACACCCAGGGAGTTAAGGATCGTAAGCAGGCACGTTCTCGCTACGGCGCGAAGAAGGAGAAGTAATTCATGCCACGTAAAGGTCCAGCACCCGCACGTCAGCTTCCGAAAGACCCGGTATACGGCGATACCATCGTCTCACAGCTGATCAACAAGGTCCTCGTCGATGGCAAGAAGTCCACCGCCGAGCGCATCGTCTACGGAGCCCTCGAATCCTGCCGTGAGAAGACCGGCACCGACCCGGTTCTCACCCTGAAGAAGGCTCTTGACAACGTCAAACCCACCCTCGAAGTGCGTTCACGCCGCGTTGGTGGCGCAACCTACCAGGTCCCGGTCGAGGTTCGCCCTGGCCGTGCAACCACCCTGGCATTGCGTTGGCTGGTTATGTTCACCCGCCAGCGTCGCGAAAACACCATGACCGAGCGTCTCGCCGCAGAGATCCTGGACGCATCCAACGGCCTCGGCGCATCCGTGAAGCGTCGTGAAGACACTCACAAGATGGCTGAAGCCAACCGCGCATTCGCGCACTACCGCTGGTAATCACCTCTCCGGCGTAGCCAGACCAAGAATTACACGCAGGCCCGCCACCATCGGATCGCCACGATCGACTGGTTCCGGTGAGTGGGCCACCAAACTACGAGTTGGGGTACACAGTGGCACAAAAAGTGCTTTCTGACCTTCATAAGGTCCGCAACATCGGCATCATGGCCCACATCGATGCCGGAAAGACCACCGTAACCGAACGAATCCTCTACTACACGGGTATCAACCGCAAAGTCGGTGAGACCCACGATGGTGCTTCCACCACTGACTGGATGGAGCAGGAGAAAGAGCGCGGCATCACGATTACGTCCGCCGCGGTCACCTGTTTCTGGAAAGACAACCAGATCAACATCATCGACACCCCCGGCCACGTCGACTTCACCGTCGAGGTTGAGCGTTCACTTCGCGTCCTCGACGGAGCCGTCGCCGTGTTCGACGGTAAGGAAGGTGTCGAGCCGCAGTCCGAGCAGGTGTGGCGCCAGGCCGCTAAGTACGACGTCCCACGTATTTGCTTCGTCAACAAGATGGACAAGCTGGGCGCGGACTTCTACTACACCGTCGACACCATCGTCGACCGCCTGCACGCAAAGCCGCTGGTCATGCAGCTGCCCATCGGTGCTGAAGATGACTTCGACGGCGTCGTTGACCTGATCAACATGAACGCCATCACCTGGCGCGGCAAGGTCGACGTCGGAGCAGAGCCCACCATCGAGGAAATCCCGGACGACCTCAAGGACAAGGCCGACGAGTACCACGAGAAGCTGCTCGAGGCCGTCGCCGAGTCCGACGAAGAGCTCATGGAGAAGTACTTCGCCGGTGAGGAACTCACCACCGACGAGATCCACGAGGCCATCCGCAAGATGGTTGTGAACTCCGAGATCTTCCCCGTGTTCTGTGGGTCCGCCTACAAGAACAAGGGTGTCCAGCCGCTCCTCGACGCCATTAACTGGTACCTGCCGACGCCTCTCGACGTCGGAGAGGTCCACGGCCACAAGGTCGGCGACGAGTCCGTCGAGCTGACACGCCACCCCTCCGTGGACGCACCGTTCTCGGCTCTGGCGTTCAAGATCGCCGCCCACCCGTTCTTCGGTAAGCTGACGTTCGTTCGCGTGTACTCCGGTTCCGTCGAGCCTGGCCAGCAGGTCATGAACTCGACCAAGGGCCACAAGGAACGCATCGGCAAGCTGTTCCAGATGCACGCGAACAAAGAGAACCCGATGGACGTCGCCAAGGCCGGAAACATTTACGCTTTCATCGGCCTGAAAGACACCACCACCGGCGACACCCTGTGTGACGCCAATGACCAGATCATCCTGGAGTCCATGGACTTCCCGGATCCGGTTATTGAGGTGGCCATCGAGCCGAAGTCGAAGGCTGATCAGGAAAAGCTCGGTATCGCTATTCAGCGCCTCGCTGAAGAGGACCCGACATTCACCGTCAAGCTCGACGAAGAGACCGGCCAGACCGTCATCGGCGGTATGGGCGAGCTCCACCTCGACGTCCTTGTGGACCGCATGAAGCGCGAATTCAAGGTCGAGGCCAACGTGGGTGCCCCGCAGGTTGCGTACCGCGAGACCATCCGCAAGCCCGTCGAGAAGTACGAATACACCCACAAGAAGCAGACCGGTGGTTCGGGTCAGTTCGCGAAGGTCATCATCTCGCTGGAGCCTTACGCGCCCAACCCGGATGAGCTGGAAGAGGGCGAGTCCGCGACCTACAAGTTCGAGAACGCCGTTACCGGTGGCCGCGTGCCGAAGGAATACATTCCTTCTGTCGACGCCGGTATCCAGGACGCCATGCAGTACGGTACGCTGGCCGGATTCCCGCTGGTCAACATCAAGGCCACGCTTGTCGACGGCCAGTACCACGAGGTTGACTCCTCTGAAATGGCCTTCAAGATCGCCGGTGCTCAGGCGCTCAAGGAAGCCGTTCAGAAGGCGAAGCCGGTTCTGTTGGAGCCGATGATGGCTGTGGACGTCATCACTCCTGAGGAGTACATGGGCGAGGTCATCGGCGACGTCAACGCACGTCGTGGCCAGGTCCACTCCATGGAGGACCGCTCCGGTGCCAAGGTCGTTAAGGCCACGGTTCCGCTGTCGTCCATGTTCGGCTACGTTGGTGACCTCCGCTCGAAGACGCAGGGTCGTGCAAACTACACCATGATCTTCGATTCCTACGCGGAAGTTCCGACGAACGTCGCGCAGGAGATCATCGCGGAGCGCACGGGTAACAAGTAATCCGCGCACCCTCACCATTACAGCCCCTCGTCGATCGGGTTACAGGGTCGACGAAGGGCACCGCATGGTAAGGGCCAGCCAGGCACTATCCACAAATTGCTGGCAAAACAATGACTGTTAATGCGCAGCACATCATAAGAGTGTGTGATGTGAATAGTGTGTGGTGGCCGTTACCATAGAATCAAGGTCGGAGGCAGCTTGAAATACGTTGCCTTACCCCTTTATTATGCTGTAACTGGCAATATTTAAATCACCTTCGTAGAGTCACTTTCTATTGACCCTGACCAGTGTTGACACCAATTTATGATCGATGATGACCAGGGTTAACAAGGTGAAAGTGTTTCTGCGAAAGGTAACACCACCCGTGGCTGCGAACGTCGTAGCCACCGAGAAGTCCAGGAGGACAAACAGTGGCGAAGGCTAAGTTCGATCGGAGCAAGCCGCACGTAAACATCGGTACCATCGGTCACGTTGACCACGGTAAGACCACCACTACCGCTGCTATCACCAAGGTTCTGTCGGAGAAGTACCCCGAAGAGAACCAGGCTTTCGCTTTCGACGCCATCGATAAGGCGCCGGAGGAGAAAGAGCGCGGTATTACCATTAACATCGCTCACGTCGAGTACTCCACCCCGAAGCGTCACTACGCTCACGTGGATGCTCCGGGCCACGCCGACTACATCAAGAACATGATCACCGGTGCTGCCCAGATGGACGGCGCAATCCTCGTCGTCGCTGCTACCGACGGCCCGATGCCTCAGACCCGCGAGCACGTTCTTCTTGCTCGCCAGGTGGGCGTTCCTTACATCCTCGTCGCTCTGAACAAGTGCGACATGGTTGATGATGAGGACCTCATCGAGCTCGTCGAAATGGAAGTTCGTGAACTCCTCGCTGAGCAGGACTTCGACGAAGATGCACCTATCGTTCACATCTCCGCTCTGAAGGCTCTTGAGGGCGACGAAAAGTGGGAGCAGTCCATCCTCGACCTCATGGACGCCTGCGACGAGTCCATCCCGGATCCGGTTCGTGAAACCGACAAGCCCTTCCTCATGCCGATTGAGGACATCTTCACCATTACCGGTCGCGGCACCGTCGTCACCGGTCGTGTGGAGCGCGGCAAGCTGAACATCAACGATGACGTTGAGATTCTGGGCATCAAGGAGAAGAGCCAGAACACCACCGTCACCGGTATCGAGATGTTCCGCAAACAGCTCGACTACGCAGAGGCTGGCGACAACTGTGGTCTGCTTCTCCGTGGTACCAAGCGTGAGGACGTTGAGCGTGGCCAGATCGTGGCTAAGCCCGGCGCATACACCCCTCACACCGAGTTCGAGGGTTCCGTCTACGTCCTGTCCAAGGACGAGGGTGGCCGTCACACCCCGTTCTTCGACAACTACCGCCCGCAGTTCTACTTCCGCACCACCGACGTTACCGGTGTTGTGAAGCTCCCTGAGGGCACCGAGATGGTTATGCCTGGCGACAACGTCGACATGTCCGTCACCTTGATCCAGCCGGTCGCCATGGACGAAGGCCTCCGCTTCGCTATCCGCGAAGGTGGCCGCACCGTTGGCGCTGGCCGTGTGACCAAGATCAACAAGTAATAACCTCTGACAAGCGTCCCCGGCTAGTAGCCGGGTGCTAAGAGGTCACCCCGTTGCTCCGCGCAGCGGGGTTTTCTTTATGCGCCGACCCGCCACCCGTCATCCGCCCAGCGTCTGTCTCGGCTTTCGCATGGGCTTGGAACAATCAGAAGGTGCTTAAGGATTGTGCCAGCGATGGAACCAGCGTAAAAATAAAGGAAATCAATGGGATATATACTTCATGCTCCGCACAATCGAAAGTCTTTAAACCATGAAACGTCTGGGCATAGCCATAGTTCTTCTCTTCGTCGCGATCTCCGTTATCCTCTTGCGCAAGAGTGGCACTATTAGCGATCTTGCCTCAGACGTGACCATGGTTGCTCTCATAGTCTTAGCTACTGGGATTGGTATTAAAGGAAGCTTTAAGAAAGACTAAGCCATTCGTGCCCTCGAGTCACCGTTTCAACCTCCGTGGAGCGGTGGTTTTATTTTGATACGTTTGCTGGGGGAAAAGTAGCAAAAGGCAGTGCGGACAGAACCCTGGAGCCCAAAAGTGTGGGGGAATATGCGCCCTTAAATAAAAGTGCAAAGGAATATGGTCAATTTTCGGCCATTTTTCGACCATATTCCCCCGTAGTTTTCACAAGAGACCCCGATATTCCCCCGCAGTTTTCCGGCATGCGGACACATTTTTGTCGTATAACCCTAAATCGCGGGGCCTAACCGGCGAGTAGCCACTCCACCCCATTCGCGTGTGCTCTGAAACAGATGAGAAACAGTTCTACAAGGCGCTGGGGATATATAGAGTAGACCTAGACAGTTCCCTCATTTCCCTAAGGATTCCCATGACCATCGTTTCCCAATATCTGCACACTGGCCGGCACCGTGCCCCCACATCCTCACGCCGCCGGATTCGCGTTCTCTCAGGCGCTGTCATTGCAGCTGCAGCATTGTTCGCACCGACGGTTGCGTCGCCAAGTAATGCCTCAGCAGCGCCGATGCCCAACGTCGACCAGAATGGAAATATCGCTGCACCGGGGCGGACCCAGATTTCGTTCCAGAGCACGTTGACCGGTCACCACGTGGGAACTGCGAACGAGCACGAGTCGCGCCCAGGTTTGTCGCTGGTGAAGATGTATATCGCCGATTACGTTTTCGAGCACGGCACGCCGGAGGACCAGGCCAAAGCCACTCAGATGCTCCGGTTCTCGGACGACAATATAGCGAGCGAGCTCTACGCCAAGTACCCGAATAGCATCAACGACCGCGCGGCGAAGTACCACCTGGCGGATACCCACGGTGCTCCTCATTGGGGGAACAGCACGACGTCCACGGCGGATTCGGTCACTTATTTGGAAGCGAAGAAGCGCGAGAACCCGTTTGGTCCTGTCCTCTCTGCCTTAGCGACGGCATCTCCCGTGGCTGCCGACGGCTACAAGCAGGACTACGGTACCGCCACGCTTCCCGGTGTGTTGGGGACCAAGTGGGGCTGGTCCGATGATCGCAGCTCCGTGAACGCGTCGGCGTCGTTTGGCCCGTTCTTCTCCGTATCCGCCAGCACTAACGGCCCGTCGCAGCAGTTGACCGACGATGTGCAGGGTGCGTTCACCAACCAGCCGTGGAACCCCTTAGCGCTGGACGGTGTGGGCATCCCCGCGTCCGGAGCCCCCGCCCCTGCAGCCAACGAATCTGCACCCGTCGCGTTGACCTCCTATCCCGCCCGCGCGGTCGCGCAATCCGCGTTCGAGACGTATAGGAACGCCGCTTTTAAGGACTTCCAGGATCGCTATGCTCCGAACACCTTTGGCCCTATAGGCAATTCTTCGCCCTTCTGGCCGACGGTTAATGCCGTGCGCGACGAGGCCCTAGCAAACATCGGCCAGCCGATCGTCAACGCTGTACCGGAGAGTGTTCCGGTCCCGAGCGCGGTCGTGCCGTTCCTCCCTCCGGCCCCGGCCGCCCAGTAAACCCGAGTAAAGCCGGGCAGACCCGGCACCCTGCTAATCACCCTACTTCTTGTTGGCGACGATGGCGATAGCGGTCAATTCGCTCTCGTATTTCTGGAACGTCTGCCGCATCCCCATCACGCGCTTGCGCACTTTCGGCTTCGTCGCAATGTTAAACGCGATCTTGAGGGTGCGCAGGATGCCCTCGTCGCTAATGATCCGCTTGGGCTCCAGCAACGCCATGGGGGCGAAGTGCGTCGTCTCAACCTCGAAGCCGTGCGAGGTCAGGAGATCCTGCCACTCATGCTCGGTGAGGGGACGGGCATTGACCTTAATTGACCGGGCCAGTGCCTTCCGCACTTCGGTTTTCGTGTCATCGGAGAGGTCATTGGGCTGCAGGCCGAGCTCGTGGATGGCGTACCGCCCGCCGGGCCGCAGAATCCGGTGAACCTCCTCAATGATGGCCGCTTTGCCCTTATCACCCTGCATGGTCAGCATCGCTTCGCCGACGGCCACATCGACGGACTCGTCGTCCAAGGTGGTGTTGTTCGCCCGCCCCTGGAGAACCCGAATAGCGTTGGCCGGCATGTGTCCCGACGCCGCCTGGTGAGCAGCCGCCGCAGCCAGGTGAGCCGCATCCGGGTCTTCGTCGACCCCTGTGTAGGAGGATGGCTCTTTCGCCACGATCTTTTCCGCAGTTTTCCCGAGCCCAGGGGCCAGCTCCACGACATCATGGTTGTGAATGGGCAGCGCGCTGAGCATCTTTTCGGTCAACTCGCGCCCGCCGGGGCGAAGGACCTTCTTACCCACTTGCGCCAAGAGCCAGTGCCCAGACTGGTTTTCGACGGGACGATCACTCATAGGAAGCCGTGGCATTTCTTCTCCTTGTGCTGGCCGTGTTTTGTTCGTCTGTATACGCTCAGGTCACGCTTCAGGCCACGCTAAGGAAGGCGACCTTGACTTTATTGTTCCACGGTGGTGAGGAAAACCCGTGGTAGCGGGGAGAGAAATAACTCACATATTAAATGCGCATTTACTGCCGACGCCGGTCTCCCGCTGATTTCGCCGACGTTGACGCCGTTGGTCACAGCCGACGCTCGCCCTAGCGTGGTCGTCGTCGATCCACAAGCGCACATGAAAAAACCGGCTGACCACCTACCAAGTAAGTGGTTCAGCCGGCGTTACGTCGAAAACCTGTGTGCCGGGGGCCGAAAAAAGCCCGACAAGCACTTCAGGCAACGCTAGCTCGCTTTATCCAGGTGGATGAGGAATCGCGTATCCACATCTTCCTGGGGGAGCGCAGAAACGATATCCGACGCTGCTTGGCGGCACTCGCCCCGCACATGATCCAGATCGGCATGCGGGTCGCACCGCAACGTCATCGTCAGCACCTTCTGGCCACGGTCCACCTCAGAGCGGTATTTGCAGTCCGCAATACCGTCGTACCGGGTGAGATCCTGCGACACAGCGGACGCAATATCGTCCAGCCGAACGGTGACTCGTCCGTTGTCGGCAGATTCTTTTGCTTCGACTTTGGTGACGCGGCGGCGATCGATAATCAACCACCAGAACCAGAGGCCAAGAAGAATCAGGATGGCCGACGCCACACCGAGGACCGTCGGGTACCAGGACTTATCGGTCAACGTGCCCCAGAAGCTGGTGTCTGCGTACTCACCGAGCTTTTCGGCTGGTGTGAGGTGCAAGGCTAGGCCGATGCCCCATAGACCGCCTGCGATGAGGATGGCGGCGACCAGGATCATAATGATCCGGAGGAATATTGACTTTCCGTGGCTCATTGATCACTCCTTGGTCGGGCAAGTCGAACCTTGAGATCCGGCTGTGAAGACACCGCTTGAACGACGGGGCGACATGCCTTGTGCACGCGGTCGGACAGACCGGGGTCGTCCGGGTCGCCGGTGACAGTGACGGTGACGCGCTTCGCAGTTGCCACGGTGGTGGCATTGAGCACGCCACGCTGGTCTTTCGCACGAGCGCTGCAAGCGCGGGCAATGTCCACCGGGCGCATCCACAAGGAGGCTTCGTTGTCGATCAAGATGTGTGTCTTGGTCCGCGGACGAAGGCTAGCAATGAGAATGATGAGGCCCAGGATCAGCGCGATAACCGCGATGATCAGGAACATCTGAACCCAGTGAGCATGGCTGAGCCAATCGATGATCGGCTGTAGCCACGACGGTCCACTGATCGTGTCGGTTTCCAGAAGGAGTTCGCGGATACCGACGGCACCACCGGCGAGGAAGACCAGCCCAAGGATGAACATCCAGCCACGCGCCCTCGGCGACTTCCGAGGTTCCTTCGCTGGGCGGAAGCTCAGCTTCTTCCAGCTAGGAGTTGCGCTCTGCTTGTGGCTGTCAGGCGTCGTAGCGGTGTTGTTCGCATCAGCGTTCTTCGCGCCAGCCTTGTTAGCGTCAGCTTTAGCGTCCGCCTTCACATCCGCGTTCCTTGCGTCGGCCTTCGTCTCAGCCACCTTGCTGTCAGCCTTCGTTTCGACCTTCCCGGACGTGGCACCCTTCCCGTCCGCGGGCTTCGCCGCTTTTCCGGCAGGGTTGTCGGCCCGAGATTGGCCAATTCCGGCCTGAGCGTTGCCAGGGGTCGGTTCGTGTTCGGGTTTCAGTTGGTGTTTAGCCATTACTTCTGTCCCTTCCTCGAACCATCTTCAGCGTCGCGTCGTAACACAGGAATGCTGCGGTCTGAGCTCGGAATTTTGCCCCCTGGGGTACCGACTGTCGACGGATAAATAGTCCCGGGAGACACAACCGTCTGGATCTTCCGCGCGTCGCGCTCACGACGGCGCCGCGCTCGGGCAGCACGCTCGGCTTCCTTAGCCTTCCGCTTCTTCGTCGCATCGGACTCCGCGAATGGCTGCGGCCAACCTGCCCGAGCATGGGCAACAGCCTGCTTTTCGTCGTCCTCCAAAGCCTGCATGACCTTGTGCTGGTCAACAGGTGTTTCAGGGGCCTTCGGGTGGGTGACCTCGGTCTTATCGACGGTGACCGGGGATGGCTTCAGCGGGTACGCGCGAACCGATTCCACGGGCAAGGACTCCACCACGATGGGGTCGGTGCGTCGAGGCCCGATCTCTCCCACCAAGTGGATGACCGGAATGCGCTTCGCGGTCGGGGTGATGCTCGGCGTGATCGGCGTCGGCGTCAGCGGAGGCTCCACCGGGCGCGAATGCGTAACAATGCGCTCGGTCTTCCGTGGCTTAGCGGAGGTATCCACATGCACAACGGGCGTGCGATCAACCGACGGATAAATAGTGGGCCTAATCGGCTCAGGTGTCACCGGAGACTGAACATCGGTGCTGTTCACCGAGATCGGAGTCAGTTCCTTCCGCGTGTGCACCGGCGGCACCGGCATAACCGGCGTGCGATGCGCAACGACGTCCTTGAACGGTTCGATCCGCGTGTGCTGCGGATGGATGAGCTCGGTAGCAGTCCGATTGACGTGCACGGGCGTGAGGGTGACATCTCCAAACGGCTTCGGATGGAGAAGCGACGTCACTTGCCTGTTCGTCGTGACTTCCCGCGTCTCTAGTGGCGACGCCGTCACGGCCTCAATGCTGGGCTCGTGTTGGCGTGCCGCAATGTCCTCAGAGGTCACGCGCGTCGGCTGGGCGTTATCAACGTCACCCGGAACAACCGCTGCGACGGACACGTCGGCCTTGATAACGGGAATGTCCGTGTACCGCTCGACCCAGGAGTGCAGCGCTTGCCGCGCGGAGGCAGCAACTTCCGTGACCGGCGACGGCCACCGAACGGCGATCTGCGCCACGATGGACATGGCGCGGTTCTCGGAGTCGAGGTCGATCTCCCAGCGGGGGAGTTCGCGCCCCGTGACTTTGTCCAGTCCACTTGCGTGATGGATGCACCCGGGAACGGATGCTAGTGCTTGCTCAACAATCCGGCCCACGGCTTTCTCGGAGATAACTGTGGAGGGTTGAGGCATATTTAGCCCCTGCCTCGTCCGCCACTACGAAGCAGCGAACGCAGGTCTATGAGACCGTCATATTGTGCTCCGGCTAGGCCTCCGATAGCGCAGAATACGAGCACAAGGAGGAAGCCGGAAAATCCCTGGAGCATGATGGCGAGCGCCAGCATGAAGCCGACGACGACACCAATGGGAGTTGCGTATTTCATGATTTCACCTTCCTGGTGAAGATCCTTCCATGAAGGATAGGAGGGTTGGGTGGACTCGCAATCTGCGCCTTCTGTGGAGTGCTACCGGAGCGCCGTTACCGGGGCCGCGTGCTAGTGGAGGCGTACCTCACCGCGCCCGGCATACCTTTCGGCAAGTGAGTCCGTACCGCGCGTGTCGTCCGTCGAGTCACCCGACGAATGCGCTTGACCACGCGTCGAGCGGTGGGTGCGGAGACCGCCACAGCCGCTGCGGCTGCAGCTCCAGCATCAAGATGGCCGTCGGCGTCGGTGTGTCGACGGGCGATATCTTGTGCTCGATCCCAGTTCGCCCCCATCGACGTCGTCGGACGAGGAGTGGGAGCGTACCGATCCGCCCATTCGCGGTCGAGTTCGTCGAGTTTACGGATGAACAACTGTGCATCGCCGCCGCGATCGGGGTGATAGCGACGGATCAGTGTGCGACGTTGCGATATATAGGCGGGATCGTGCGTGTAATCCTTGCCCTCGCGTGAGCCAGCGGACGTGCGGTGGCCTTGTTGTGAGGAGCGGGAAGTGCTCACAGGATCCTTTCCATTGCTATGTCTGCACTGTTATGGCTGCACTATTTTGCCTGCGCGTGTACGGCTGCTGCCGGATAAGGCTACCTATACCGGAGCATCCATAAAAGGTCAGTAGCGATTCCTACTGGACGCGGGGCTGCTCTTGCTCGTCGTCGTCCTCGTCGTCGTCATCGATGTCCAGGTGGACGTCGTGAACGGTGACGTTGACTTCGGTGACCTCGAGGCCGGTCATGGCTTCGACGGAAACGATGATGTTCTTGCGGATGGCCTCTGCGAGCTCGTGGATGGCAACACCGTACTCAGCGACGATGGAGATGTCGACGGCTGCCTGGCGGTCGCCGACCTCTACCGAAATACCCTGCTGGACGTTGACGCGGCCACCCGGGATGCGCTCACGCAGTGCGCCGACCATGCGAGCGGTGCCACCACCGAGGTCGTGAACGCCGGAAACTTCGCGGGCTGCCATGCCGGCGATCTTGGAGACAACTGTGTCTGCAACGACGGTCTGACCGTGCTCGGTCTGGAGGGCGGAGGAGTTGTCGCTCTGAGCCACGGATGAGGACTGTGACTTAGCGAGATCCTTGGAGCCCTTGCTGCCGTTGTTCTGTTTGTTGGACGAGTCGCTCACGAAAATCTCCTTAAAGGATGGTTAGCTTCTAACAAGATGGGATGATCGGCCGAAAAGTACCGACAAAGTACTAAGCCTTAGTTTGCCTATTGAGATCATCTCAACGTTGTTAGTATAAATATGTTTTTAGGCCTTGTCCAGCCAAAATGTAGATTTTCTAGCGAAGTTTGGTCCCGCGGAACGACAAAATAGCTTCGAACCTGCAGTTGTAATCGGAACGTTATTTAATTTCTTTCCCAACTTTTGCAGCACCCATGCTAATCCCGCGCTGATCCCCTTATTGATAATGCCCTCCCTGGGGTAGAGTGGGACTATTGCCGACGTTGGTCTGGGTGGTTTTGGCCGGCGAATATAGCCAGCGTTGAGCCGCGTTCTTATTGCCGACGTTTGACGCCCGCGAGGGGAGCGTGGTGGCGGTGGCGTGAGTAATGCGACAGAAGGCGGTGCGGACAGAATCCTGGGGCGCGAAGCATCGACGCGCGGAATCAGGAGCCGGTACACAGAAAACTGCAGGGAAGCTTCACCTGGAGTCCGAAAAGTGCGGGGGAATATGGTCAATTTTCGGCTATTTTTCGCCCATATTCCCCCACAGTTTTCACCACCGACCCCTATATCCCCCCACAGTTTTCCGGCACGCGGACACACTTTCGCCGTAAAACCCGTTTGTCGTATAACCCGCTGACAGCGGACCGCGTGAAAAGCGTCGCCACACCCGGATTTTTTGACGCTGATTGTCAGCTAACCGCAGAGAGCTCTACCTGTGATTATGTTTTCCCCGCCTGGGAAAAGAGAGTTTGCGCATGGTCCGTAAACGTGTTTTAATACTCGGGTTGCTTTAACACGATGCACCCCGCAACACCGGAGAGTCCATCGTCTGCAGTGAAAACCACGCAATAACCTGTTCATACGCATTATCGACGTATGTCAGCCAGCGTGTGTTACGGCGCAGAGCGAAGGAAACTACCGATGACCGGTAAGGCATCGCTGGTGAAGTGAGCATGATCCACGGTGGTCAAACTCCTCCGTAGTGCGCTCGGATTCGCATGGGTCTCATGACCCGCTACTACGACAACATGTGATGTCGCAGAGAATCTGAGGAAGCGTAACCGGCGGGATTAGACCGCGGTGCTGACTAGATGAGAAGGCGACACGCCCTCCACAGAACCGAGCCGGGAGCATGGCAAATACACAGCGGCAGTAGGAAAAAGACCGCAGCCCATTCGTCGACAATATTGATGAAAAGCGGGTAGCGGAGCCTCTTTCCCTGCATTGATCCGATCCTGATCCTCACGCGGTCACGGCATAAAGACATGTCGGTCAGCGTGAAAAGCGACGGAGCGAGCCACGTGTAGCCGTGCGTTCGCACCGCTCAGTGGGGGGATCGTCATCACATGCACATACTGGCACTGTGCCGGCTTCCAAGCGGGCGTCAGCGCTGACGGACAATGTAAGTAAAGACAAGCAGATCCGGAATGACGCAGTACACGCTGCACCAGGAAGGATTGATGCTAGGAATGAGGACAAGCGTGGCGGGACAAAAAATCCGCATTAGGCTCAAGGCCTACGACCACGAGGCAATTGATGCCTCGGCGCGCAAGATCGTGGAGACGGTCACTCGTACCGGCGCAACTGTAGTTGGCCCGGTACCGCTGCCGACAGAAAAGAACGTTTACTGTGTTATTCGTTCTCCGCACAAATATAAGGACTCGCGTGAGCACTTCGAGATGCGCACGCACAAGCGCCTGATCGACATCATCGACCCCACCCCGAAGACCGTTGACGCACTTATGCGCATCGACCTTCCGGCAAGCGTCGACGTGAACATTCAGTGAGCCTGGACCGTAGCGGAGAAGAATCAATGAGTGAAAATCAGATCAAGGGCATTCTGGGCACCAAGCTCGGCATGACCCAGGTCTTCGACGAAGACAACCGCGTTGTGCCGGTCACCGTCGTCGAAGCAGGGCCGTGCGTCGTGACCCAGATTCGCACCGAAGAAAAGGATGGCTACAGCGCCATCCAGATCGCCTATGGCGATATTGACCCCCGTAAAGTAAACAAGCCACAAAGCGGCCACTTCGCAAAAGCCGGAGTGACACCACGTCGCTACGTCACCGAAATCCGCATGGATGACGTCTCCGACTACGAAGTCGGACAGGACGTCACCGTCGAGCTTTTCGGCGATGTCAAGTTTGTCGACGTCACCGGCACCACCCGCGGCCACGGCTTCGCCGGCGCAATGAAGCGCCACGGCTTCGCCGGCCAGGGCGCTGCCCACGGTAACCAGGCTGCCCACCGCCGCGTCGGCGGCATCGGCGCCTGCGCCACCCCGGGTCGCGTCTTCAAGGGCACCCGCATGGCTGGCCGCATGGGTAATAACCGCGTCACCACACAGAACCTCAAGCTGTTCAAGGTGGATGCTGACTCGAACCTGCTGCTCATCAAGGGCGCAGTTCCCGGCATCCGTGGTGGCCTCGTTACCGTCAAGACCGCAGTGAAGGGCGGTGCACACGCATGAGCAATCTAACGCTAGATGTCCACACCGCTGACGGATCGACCAACGGCACCGTTGAGCTGCCGTCGTCCGTGTTCGACGTCGAGGTCAGCACCCCGCTGCTGCACCAAGTTGTCACCGCACAGTTGGCAGCACGTCGGCAGGGCACCCACGCCACCAAGACCCGCGGTCAGGTCCGCGGTGGTGGCCGCAAGCCTTACCGTCAGAAGGGAACGGGTCGTGCCCGCCAAGGGTCCATCCGTGCGCCCCAGTTCACCGGCGGTGGCACTGTTCACGGTCCGCAGCCGCGTGACTATGACCAGCGCACGCCTAAGAAAATGAAGGCAGCCGCACTGCGCGGCGCTCTGTCCGACCGGGCTCGTCACGACCGCATTCACGTGGTCGAGGACCTCGTCCCAGGGCAGACCCCCTCAACGAAAGCCGCTCGTACTTTCATCGAGCGCCTCACAGACCGCAAGTCGGTACTCGTTGTGCTCGGTCGCGAGGACGTCAACTCCATCAAGAGTGCACGTAACCTCCCGAACGTTCACATCCTGCCGAGCGACCAGCTGAACACCTACGACGTCCTCAACTCGGACGACCTCGTGTTCTCTGTCGAGGCCCTCAACGCCTTCATTGAGCGCGCTACCGGCGCCGAGACGAAGGAGGAGAGCAAGTGAGCGACTTAAATAACCCCCGCGACATCATCATCGCACCGGTTGTCTCCGAGAAGTCCTACGGCCTGATGGAGCAAGGCACTTACACCTTCCTCGTCCGCCCGGACTCCAACAAGACACAAATCAAGATCGCCGTGGAAAAGATCTTCGGCGTGAAGGTTTCCAGCGTCAACACCCTCAACCGTGAGGGCAAGACCAAGCGCACCCGCTTCGGCTACGGTCGTCGCAAGTCAACCAAGCGCGCAATGGTGACGCTGGCAGCCGGTAGTGATCCCATCGACATCTTCGGCGGTTCTGCCTCCTAAGGCGGACAGTTAGGACTAAGTCATGGCTATTCGTAAATACAAGCCGACTACGCCGGGTCGCCGCCAGAGCTCTGTCTCCGGGTTCGATGAGCTCACTCGCTCTACCCCTGAGAAGTCTCTGCTGCGCCCGCTGCACAAGACCGGTGGCCGCAACGTACACGGCCACATCACCACACGCCACAAGGGCGGTGGACACAAACGCCAGTACCGTCTGATCGACTTCCGTCGTAACGACAAAGACGGTGTGCCAGCCAAGGTCGCTCACATCGAGTACGACCCGAACCGCACGGCCAACATCGCGCTGCTGCACTACTTCGATGGCGAGAAGCGCTACATCATCGCGCCTCGCAACCTGAAGCAGGGCACCGTTGTTGAGTCCGGCGCCAACGCTGACATCAAGGTGGGTAACAACCTGCCGCTGCGCAACATCCCGACCGGTACAACCATCCACGCCGTGGAGCTCAAGCCGGGTGGCGGCGCCAAGCTCGCCCGCTCCGCTGGCTCCTCCATTCAGCTGCTGGGTAAGGAAGGCAAGTACGCCATCCTGCGTATGCCGTCCACCGAAATCCGTCGCGTTGACGCGCGCTGCCGCGCCACCGTCGGTGAGGTCGGAAACGCTGACCAGATCAACATCCGCTGGGGCAAAGCCGGCCGTATGCGCTGGAAGGGCGTCCGCCCGACCGTCCGTGGTGTCGTCATGAACCCCGTCGACCACCCGCACGGTGGTGGCGAGGGTAAGTCCTCCGGTGGACGCCACCCCGTTTCCCCGTGGGGCCAGCCAGAGGGACGTACCCGCAAGCCAAACCGCCCGAGCGATGGCCTGATCGTGCGCCGCCGCCGCAGCAACAAGAACAAGAAGCGCTAAAAGGAGGTAGTTGAGAATGCCACGTAGCCTCAAGAAAGGCCCCTTCGTCGACGAACACCTCCTTTCGAAGGTGGACGCACAGAACGACAAGGGCACCAAGCAAGTCATCAAGACATGGTCTCGCCGTTCCACCATCCTTCCCGATTTCATCGGCCACACCTTCGCCGTCCACGACGGACGCAAGCACGTGCCGGTGTTCATCGACGACTCCATGGTGGGTCACAAGCTCGGCGAGTTCGCCCCAACCAAGACCTTCAAGGGTCACGTCAAGGACGATAAGAAGGGACGTCGATAAGCAATGGCTGATACCGTAACGTCAGCACGCGCCACCGCCCGCTACGTCCGCGTCACCCCGATGAAGGCTCGCCGCGTTATCGACACCGTGCGCGGAAAGTCCGTCGAGGAAGCACTTGACATCCTCAAGTACGCTCCTCAGTCGGCCTCCGAACCGGTGTACAAAGTTGTGGCCTCCGCCGCAGCGAACGCGGAAAACAACTTCGGCCTGGACCGGAACAGCCTCGTCATCGCGCAGGCTTGGGCCGACGAAGGACCGACCATGCGGCGTTTCCGCCCACGCGCACAAGGACGCGCATTCCATGTCCGCAAGCGCACCAGCCACATCACCGTGGTCGTCGAAAGCCAGAAGGGAAGTGCTCAGTAGTGGGACAGAAAATTCACCCCTACGGCCTCCGGCTGGGAATCACCTCTGAGTGGCGCTCACGCTGGTACGCCGACAAGCAGTACGCCGATTACCTCGCTGAAGACATCAAGATCCGCGACTTCCTGTCCAAGGGACTCGAGCGCGCCGGCATCGCCGATGTTGTCATCGAGCGCACCCGTGACCGCGTCCGTGTAGACATCCACACCGCGCGCCCCGGCATCGTGATCGGCCGCCGTGGAGCCGAAGCTGACCGCATCCGCGGGAAGCTGGAAAAGCTTACCGGCAAGCAGGTTCAGCTGAACATTCTTGAAGTCAAGAATGTGGACGCCTCCGCACAGTTGGTTGCGCAGTCCATCGCTGAGCAGCTGTCCAACCGTGTCGCGTTCCGTCGCGCCATGCGTAAAGCCATCCAGGGCGCAATGCGCCAGCCGCAGGTCAAGGGCATCAAGGTTGTGTGCTCCGGCCGCCTGGGTGGTGCCGAAATGGGCCGCACCGAGCGCTACCACGAGGGACGCGTTCCGCTGCACACCCTGCGCGCCGAGATCGACTACGGAACCTTCGAAGCCCACACCACCTTCGGACGCATCGGCGTCAAGGTGTGGATCTACAAGGGTGACGTTGTCGGTGGGCGCCGTGAAAGCTTGATCAACGCTCGCGACGATCGTGGCAGCCGCCGTGGCCGCAACGACCGCCCGCGTCGTGGTGGCGGACGCCGTCGCCGCGCCGCAGAGCAGAAGCAGGAGGGCTAAACATGCTTATCCCTAAGCGCGTTAAGTACCGCCGCCAGCACCGGCCCACTCGACGTGGTGTGTCGAAAGGTGGCAACCGCGTGACCTTCGGTGATTACGGTGTTCAGGCCCTCGAGCCCGCCTACATCACCAACCGCCAGATCGAGGCAGCCCGTATCGCTATCAACCGCCACGTCAAGCGTGGTGGCAAGGTATGGATCAACATTTTCCCGGACCGCCCCCTGACCCAGAAGCCACTCGGTGTGCGCATGGGTTCCGGTAAAGGCCCCGTCGAAAAGTGGATTGCCAACGTCAAGCCAGGCCGCATCTTGTTCGAAATGAGCTACCCCAGCGAAGAGGTCGCCCTCGAGGCACTCCGTCGCGCAGGTGCGAAGCTCCCGTGCAAGGTACGCATCGTCAAGAAGGAGGACCAGTTCTAATGGCTACCGGAACACCGGCCCATGAGCTCCGTGAGCTCTCTGCTGAAGAACTCACCACGCGCCTCCACGAGGCGAAGGAAGAACTGTTCAACCTTCGCTTCCAGAACGCAACTGGCCAGCTGACCAACAACCGCCGCCTCGGAACGGTGAAGCGCGACATCGCTCGCATCCACACCGTCATCCGCGAACGCGAACTGGGCCTGTCCAGCGCTCCGGGAGATGAGGCGTAATGAGTGAGGCAACCGTGAACGACAAGAAGAAAAAGGGCATCCAGAAGGTCCGCATCGGCTACGTCGTCTCTGACAAAATGCAGAAGACCATCGTGGTTGAGCTCGAGGACCGCAACCAGCACGCCCTTTACGGCAAGACCATCCGCACCACCTCCAAGGTGAAAGTGCACGACGAAAACGAGACCGCTGGCGTGGGCGACCGCGTCCGCATCGAAGAGTGCCGCCCGCTGTCGGCGAACAAGCACTTCCGTCTCGTCGAAATCCTGGAGAAGGCCAAGTAGTCTTCCCGCAAGGGCATATTGCCCTGGGTATCACCGCGTCTGCGTTATGCAGGCGCGGTTTTTCGTCTTTTGGGCACGGTTGGGTTTCGACGGCGACCCTGTCTGCGGCCCCACTTCGCGGCCTCAATTCCCCGGCGACCCCGCTGCGGTTTCCGGCCTAGCATGGACTCGTAGACAAGCTTTTAGTTCAAACACGCTGTCACATCAACAAGGAGAATTAGTCAACAACTCATGCATTTCAGCATCGCAACCGTTAGCCTTCCCGGAACCCTCGACGCCAAACTTCGCGCCGCCGCCAATGCCGGCTTCGACGGCGTCGAACTCTTCGTCCCGGATATTGAAGAAAGCCCGATGACCTTGAACGACATCACGTCGTTGATGAAGGAATTGGGCCTTTCGTGTGAACTTTATCAGCCGGTCAAGAACCTCCTGAGCGTCAAAGACAAGGAGTTCCAGCACGGGCTCCGACGGTGCGAAACCGCGCTCGCCCACGCTAAGCAGCTCGGCACGAACACGATCCTGGTCTGTTCCAACACGGACTCCGCGTCGGTTGATAGCGACGAGGTCCGCGTGGACCAGCTCCGCCAGATCGGGAAGCTCGCGGCAGACCAGGGCATGCGCGTTGCCTTCGAGGCCCTGGCATGGGGCCGGTTCGTCTCCACGTTCGCCCACGCCTACGACATCGTTCGCCACGTGGATTTGCCCAATGTTGGCGTCTGCCTGGACAGTTTCCACATGCTGGCTCTCTGCGAGGATCCGTCGGTGATCGATTCGGTGGATCCTTCCAAACTGTTCTTTGTTCAGCTTGCCGACGCCCCACGCCTGGACATACCCGTCAAGGAACTGTCACGCCACCATCGCCAGTGGCCAGGGCACGGCGATCTGCCCGTGAAGGAATGCTTGGCTAAGGCTCTCAACGTGGGGTACAGCGGGCCCGTGTCGTTGGAGATCTTCAACGACTCGCTCGACCATGACGATCCGGAAGCGGCGGCTGCCGACGCGTACCAAGCGCTCGTTAGCGTGGCGCGGCGCTAGAGCGCCGAATTGGAGCGTTGCGCCGCCTAGAGCCGCGAACTATAACGCCGCTGCCCGGTTGGGCATGAGCCAAACCCGCCACCGCTGAGTGAGCAATTCCCCCCGTTACGCCGTGTTCCGCGAGTGGCGGGTCGTCGCGAATATGGCGAGTAACCCTGCCACCACCATCACGCCGATGAACCATATTCCGGACATCGTCATCGCGGAGGTAGCGTCGGTAAGCGAGAGATTGTTGGCCAGTGCGCCTCCATTGAGCGCTATTTCGGCCTCGATGACGTGGGTCACCGGGTTGTTTCGCGCGAACCACTGCAGGCCCGAGATGAACGCGGTCGCGGGTACAAACCCCGCAGAGAGAAATAGCGCGACCATGAAGAGGGGTGTGACGATCATGGTGGCGTCGGGGCTGGCCGCTCCGAATCCGAGTGCGAGGACCAGCGTCGCGGTGAATATTGCCCCACCGATCACGGCGACGACGAGCCAGAGGGCCGCCGACCAGGTGTGGATCCGCATTCCGAACACGAACGAGGCCACGAGTGCGGGGATGCTGGCGAGGATGGTGCGCAAGAAACTGAATAACCACTCGCCGGCGATGAGTGGCCGAATCCCACTGGCGCTCGTGGAGACTCGCGCGACGATTCCGGATTGGCGTTCGCGCACGATCTCTGCGCTATTGGCCGGAATGTAGAGCCACTGGGACCCCAGGATAAGCATGAGACACAGGGGCAGCAGGTCGATTTTCTCGAGCCCCTGGACTTTGGCGATGAGGTCGCCGAACAGCGCCCACTGGAATACGATCATGATCATCGGGGTGAAGATAGTGCTCAGCAGGGATGCGCGGGTGCGGACGAAGCGTCGGAAAAGGCGCGTGGTGTGGGCCCAGCTGGCGTGCGCCCGTCGCGGGGACGGCTTCGTGGCCCGCGGGGTAGGCCGTGCGGTAGACGTTGCCGACGAGTAGGGGGCAGCAGGTGTGTTAGACATGGGACTTCCTCGATATTGCTGCGAGAAAACCGTATATTCCCGCGACTAAGAAGACGATGATCCAGCAGAGTGCCTCGATACCGGTGGAGCCGGGGGAGTCACCGTTGATGAGTAGCCGAGCCGTGTCGACCATGGTGGAGAGTGGTAGGTGCTCAATGACCGGGCGCACGCTACTCGGCAGCGCCACTGCCGGCACAAATGCGGTGGATAGCATCACGATGGGAATTGTTAGCCCCTGGAACATCAGCGATGTGCTGACTGGTTGATGCGCCAGAAGGCAGAGACCGTCGGCAATCGCACTGATGGACACCGCGGCACCGACCGTCAGGAGGATAAGAAGTAGCAGGTCGACGGCACCTCCGTGGAATCGCGCGCCGATGAGGACGGTGAGCACGATGACGGGGACGATGGAGATTGCGCCGCGGGTGAGGTCAGCAAGCAACCGGCCGGCGACGAGCGACCAGTTGGGCGCGGGCATGGTGCGGATTCGTGCGTGTATCCCGTCCTCGGCGTCTTGGGCGACGGCTAGCGACGATCCCCCGGCGGTGAAAATGAGCCCTTGGAGGACACCCGCGGGGAGGAGGAATGTGGCGTAGCTGATGCCGAAGCCGTCGGTGGCCCGCGAGAATGCGCCGTAGAAGATGGCGATGAAGATCGCGGGGATCACAAAAATTGAGGGGAGCACCGATTTGTTTCGGATCACGCGTTTGAAGTCGCGGGACCACACCGACGTGATCGCCGCTGAGGCGCTCATCGACGGGCTCGTGTTTCCGCTGTTCATTGCTGGCCGCCTCCCGGGGTATGGGCTTCCGTACGTGCCACATCGCCTGAGTCCGCGACCGCCATGTACACGTCCTCGAGCGTCGGCGGGATCAGCGCGGCGTCGGTGATGTCGTCCTCGGAACCGTCCCAGAGCGATAGCGCGCGCACGAGCGACCGGTGCCCGTCGGGCGCGTCGAGCCGGACAATGGTGTTCTCCTGAGAGGCAGTAAATCCGTGGTCGGCGGCGATGCCGGCGAAGTGTTCGGCCAGCGCGGGATCGCGGAATGTCACGGTCACGGCGGACGATCCGTAGCGCGACTTGAGCTCGGCGGAGGTGCCTTCGTCCAGGACGCGCCCGCCCCCCAGCACGACGATCCGATCGGCTAGGTGGTCGGCTTCGTCGAGGTATTGGGTGGTCAACAGGATCGAGGTGCCGTCGGCTTGCAGGTGGTGGACCATGTCCCACACGTCGTTCCGGCTGGCGGGGTCGAGCCCGGTCGTGGGTTCGTCGAGGAAGAGCAGCGGTGGTTGCACGGTCAGTGACGACGCAATATCTAATCGACGACGCATTCCGCCGGAGTAGTCGGCGACGCGGCTGTCTGCGGCTCGTTCGAGGCCGAACCGGGTGAGCAGTTCGGTGGCCCTGTCTTTGGCTTCGCGCGTGGAAAGCCCGGCGAGCGTTCCGAAGAAGGTGAGGTTTTCGTGCCCGGTGAGCATATTGTCGACGGCGGCATATTGGCCGGTCAGTGAGATAGAGGACCGCACCCCGGCGGGGTCTGAGGTGACGTCGTAGCCGTTGATCGTGGCGCTGCCGCCGCTGATCGGGATGAGGGTGGATAGCGCGTTAATAAGTGTGGTTTTACCTGCGCCATTGGCTCCCAGTACGGCGAGAACCTTCCCGCGCGGAATTGAGAGCGTGATGCCCTTGAGGATCTCTTTCTTGTTTTTGCCGCTGCCGAGGTGGCAGTGGAGGTCCCGCACGTCTAAAGCAAGGTAGTTGCCGCGGGGATGTGCGGAGGAGTCGCCCTGTGGCTGAGTGCCCTCAGGTGCGGCTGTTCTGGGGTGGAGGGAACGCGATCGTGACATAGGTTGGCCTGTCTAGTGAAGTAATACCTGTTAAGCCAATGCTAGTTCACGCGACCCAATAATTAAACCACTTAAGAAATTGAGCAAAAACGGGGGAGAGTGCGCCGTTAGGGGATAGTGACCCGTTGAGGGTGGTTGTGCCAGCCTTTCAGTTCGGCGCGGGCCCCTCAGTCCCCTACCGACGCCCCTACTCCTTGTCCGCCAGCACCCGCTCCCGAGTTTCACCCGTTTTCGCATACCCCAGCAAATGAACCCGCCGGTCAGCGCGCTGTTGCCGCTCGCCACCATCAACCCAGTCATTCATGAGCGCGATCCGCGGCAGCCGTGTGTTTCGGTAATCGGGCTCCACGACAATAAGGTCACTCGGCGGGTTGGCGGCAATCAGCTCATCGCACAAATTCATCAGGAGCGGTGGGAACACCCCATGCCCGGTCTTCGCCGCATCGCCCACCGCAACGTGAAACCCCAGGTCATGAGGCTGCGAATCGTACACACGCCCAATCTCATCTCGGTGCGGCCGGTAAATCTCCATATAGCCGCACTCCTCCCCGTCGAGAAGCATGATCAGCGGCACCGAATACGTGCCGGAAAGCTTGGCTTCCCAATCCCGTTTCCACCGGTCAGCGGGCCATGGTTGTTCCCACGTTTCGACGAGGTGCGGCCGATTCATCCACCGCGACACCGTCTCTGGATCCTCGGTCGTGGGATCCGCCGTCCGCAGGGTTAGTCGTCCGGTTAGTTCAGGGATACGCGGGGGATCGTCGAGAATTGCCGACGACGGTACGTCGCGGCGTAGGCGATGTAGACGCTCGTAAATCTCCTGCTCGGAGAGGTCAAACGGGCCGCGGCCCGCGGAATCTTTGCGTACGTCGTCGATACAGTTAGTGGACGTGTGATTACTGGGGCTGTTGGGTTGGCTTTCGGGAGTGTTTGTCATCCTCGGGTGGTTCTCCAGCGTTTCGCGCGATCGTTACTAAAAGGTAGGCTAACCGTAACACAACGTACTCGAGCAGGAAGAACATCATCGATAGTGAAAACGCTGGTTATCCTGGGTGCAGGGCCGAAAGCTGTGGCCGTGGCGGCGAAGGCACACGTGCTGAAATCGTTGGGGTATGAAGTCCCCACAATCGTCACGGTGGACCCATTGGGGGTGGGGGGAAACTGGGTTTCCGGCGGTGGCTGGACGAATGGCCATCATTTGCTGGGCACCCCGCCGGATAAGGATGTCGGATTTCCGTATCGGACCCGGATTGCCAACGAGTCAGCGCAGGACAACACACGTGTCGACGCCGCGCTCATGAAATATAGCTGGATGAGTTACCTGGTCTCTCGGGACAAGTACGCTCAGTGGATCGATCGCGGGCATCCTTGTCCGACGCATGAGGAGTGGGCCGAGTATTTGCGCTGGGTTGCTCGCGCGGTGGATATGCGGGTGACGCCTGGCCGGATCACAGCGATTCGGGCCGTTGATAAGAACGCCGTTGATAAGAACGGCGGGGGCAACAGCGACGGTGACAACGATAACGACTACAACTGGGGGTGGGAATGTGACGTCGAGCTCAACGACGGCGGATCCACGATCTTGAGTTCCGACGGAGTCATGATTACCGGCCCGGGCCCCTCGACGCGTCGACTTGCCGACGTTCCCGGTGTGCTCTCCATTGCCGAGCTGTGGGATCAGGTGGACAACGGCACGTTCCCGATGCGCAAACGGGTGGCAGTAATCGGCGGCGGGGAGTCCGCGGCCAGCGTCGTTGACCAGTTAGCGCACATGCCGTGTGAATCCATCGCGATCTTCTCGCCCTCCCCGACGGTGTATTCGCGCGGCGAGAGCGTGTTTGAAAACAGCCTCTACACCGACCCGGAAAAATGGTTCATGCTCAGCATGAAGGAGCGGAAGGACTTTATCCGCCGAACAGACCGCGGCGTGTTTTCCCAGCGTGTGCAGCAGACCGTGAAGAATTATGGGCACATCACTCATGAGCGGGGTCGCGTCGTCGACATCGCCCCTCGCGATGGCGCGCTGGATCTTTACGTGTCGTACGAGGGGGTTCCGGATGCGGTGTCGACAGCGGATGTGGTGATTGATGCCCGCGGCGGCGATCTGTTGTGGTTCAGGGATCTGTTCCCAAACACGGAGTCTGATTTTTATGCAGAAAGAATTGTGACGACGTGCTCCGAGGCGGACATTGCGCACAACATCGGGATTTTCTTGCAGCTTAAACCGCACCTCCCGACCCCCGATTGGCCGGCGATGATCCCCGCAGAGTGGACCTTAACGGTTGACAAAGGCCCATGGCTATTTCTCCCGACGCTGTCCGCCCTGGCTCAGGGGCCGGGGTTTGCGAACCTGAGTTGCTTGGGTGAGGTGTCGGACCGGATTCTGGCGTGTTACATCGATAGCGGGTCTGCTGATAGCGAGTCCGGAAGTGAGCACCAGACCGGAGGGGAAGTGAGGGGTGAGATTCATGTCGGCTAGTTCACCTTGGGCGTTCGGTCCGTCGGTAGAGATCGACCCCTTGACGGTTGATGTGATGATTGACCAGGCCATTCGCCACCACCGCGAACAGCCCGCCGTTCACGGTTTCCGCGACGACGGCAGCGAACTGACTTTGACCTACGACGACGTCGATAGCCACGCGAATGCGGTGGCGTGGGAACTTCGCCATCGCGGCGTGGGCCCCGGCGACCACGTCGTGGTGCTCTCTGGCCGGAGCCCTTGGCTCCCCAGCGTTATGGTGGGGATTCTCCGCGCGGGGGCCGCCTATGTGCCGGTAGATGCGAGCTACCCCGCGGAGCGCATTAGCTACATCGTGAATGATTGCCAGCCCGACGTCGTGATCGGGCTCGGCGAAGTATCCGTGCCGACGACTGACACTTCGACGAGAATAACGCCGACGAATAACGCTGCGAACTGGGAGCTTCGCCACCCGGACGAGTATTTTGCTTCGGACGGCATTGCCCACAGGCAAGAGTTTCGTGCTAGTGACCGCACACGCGAACTCCTTCCGGATGATCCGTGTTACCTGATCTACACGTCGGGCACGACCGGTAATCCGAAGGGGGCGGTGAACCCTCACCGCGCGGTGGCCTCACACTTGCAGTGGGTGGTCCGCACGCTCGGACAGGACGCAGATTCGTCGGCAAGCGCTGGCGAATTGCGGATGCTGCACAAAGCGCCGATCGGTTTCGACGTCGGCGTCGCAGAGCTGCTGTGCCCGTTGGCCTGTGCCGGCCGGATAGTCATCCCCGGCCCGGACTGGTTCCCCGGTGATCCCTTCGCTCTGGGCGACATGATCGAAACGTACTCCGTGACGACGCTGTCGATGGTTCCGAGCATGCTCAGGGTGATGTTCGATGTCCTTGACGACGTCGGTCTGGGCTACGACCAGTTCGCTAGTCTGCGGCACGTGTTGTTAGGAGGCGAGGCCGTGCCGAATGACCTGGTAGAACGTGCGCGGGCGGTGCTTCCGAGTCGGCTGTTGGGGCTATACGGTCCTTCGGAAACGGCAATGGATGTGGCGTGGGTGGATTTCTCTCGTCCGTATTCGGGGGCTGCTACTGACAGCGCGGGTACTCCCAACAGCGAGCCCACCGCTGATAGCAACCACGCCCGAGTCATCTCAGCCGCCGAAGCATGGGCGGACCCAAGCACACACGACGATAATTCCCGCGCCGGGATGGATCAGCCCGCGCCGGATAACCCGACGAATGAAGAAGCATCCTCAGGCGGAACTCGGGTCGGCTGGCCGGAGGATAACGTCGTGTTTTACGTCGTCGATGAGAACTTGAACGAGGTTCCCGATGGCCAGTCCGGCGAGCTTTGCATCGCTGGTGCCCAGGTGGGCGCGGGGTATTTCAACAATCCGGAGGTCACGGCGGAGGCGTTCGTGCCCAGCCTGCATCCGGACCGCGACGGTGGGACCATGTACCGCACGGGCGACGTCATGTCGCGAGATGCGCGTGGGATGCTCCGTTTTGAGGGCCGCATTGGCGACCAGGTGAAAATTCGCGGCAACCGAGTTGAGCTGGGCGATGTCGAAACTCATTTGCGACGCCTCGACGCGGTGAACGACGCCGCGGTGGCTGTGGATCGCGCCGGGGGAGAAGCGACACTTGTCGGCGGGATCGTTGTTTCAGAGAGCGCAACCGCCGGTGACGGGAGTGACGACGCTGGTCACGCCACGATTCCGCAACAGGTGAAAGCCGAATTGGGCGCGCTGGTGCCTGAGTACATGGTGCCCAGCGTCCTCGTCGTCATGACGGAACTTCCGCACAATGATCACGGGAAGATCGACAGGCGGGCGCTTATTGCCCACGTGAATGCGGTGAGCTCGGGTCCGTCGTAGCGAACGCCTAGCTATCCAGCGTTGCTCCGCCGTCGACACGAAGGTCATGCATCACGATGTGGCGGGCGTTGTCGGAGGCGAGATACAGACAGGCCCCGGCGATGTCCTCCGGCTGCGCCAGCCGCTGCAGGGGGATCCCGAGCCGATACTGGTCGGGCGTGCCTGCGATAACGTCAGCCGAGCGGTCCTCCCCGGCCGGCCACATTCCGCGCAACATGGGTGTGTCGGTGGAACCGGGGGAGACGATATTCACGCGCACGCCGTGTGGCGCGCACTCCAGGCCGAGGTTGCGGGCCCACGCGGTGATCGCCGCTTTCGATGCTCCGTAGGATCCCATGCCCGCTCGCGGAGTCGTCCCCGCGTTAGAGGAGACAACAACAATGGCGCCGCGTTTTCTCTCACACATGCGCCGAGAAACGGGGGCGCACACGTGGACAGCGCCGAACATATTGACCTCGAAGCTTGCGCGCATGGCGTCGGTGTCGCCGTCGAGGGCGGCGTCGGCACGCAAAATTCCGGCCGTGTGGATTAGCACATCGATGGGTCCCCGGTCGGCCTCGATGCGGTCGATCGTGGTACGCGCGGCCTCCGCGTCGGTAACGTCGAGAATATAATCAACGGGCAGGTCAGCGGGTATTTTATCGACGCCAGCTGGGGCACCGTTTCTCTTTCCGTCACCGATCCGCCCGCCATCTTTCGCGCCCGCGCTGTGTCTGTGAGGCGCTTGGTCCACGGAGGTCACACGATACCCCGCGTCCTTGGCGGCGGTGACGACGGCAGCGCCGATGCCGCCGAGCGCTCCCGTGACCACACAATGTCGGGGAGCGCTCTCACCGGGAGCGTCTTTGCCCGCCCCGCTCTTGCCGGACGTACTCATTGTCGCCATTACTCGTCGCTCTCCTCGAAGGCCTCCACCCACGCGTCGAGAGTGGGATCCTCGATAAGGTCGGCAAATTCGGCATCCCACCCTTGGCGTCGAGCCCACTCGACAATGTCAATAATGCGCACCGAATCCAGCCCCAGATCGGTGAGGTCAGCGTCGGTTTCAAGCCTGTCAGCGGGGATACCGACCGCCGAGGCAACGCGGGTGTGGAGTTCGTCGGCAAAGATTTGGGGGCTCAGCGGTGGGTTAGCTGCACTCATGGTTGGCTCCTCATTTTCTTCTCTCTAGCTGCTTGTTTGTTTGTCTTTTGAGCAGTGTAGCCTAACGCTATGACCTTTGATTCGGTGCGTGCGAGTGACCCTGATAATCCGACCTCCCCGGACTGGTTCCCTCTGACCGCAGCGCAGATGGGGATTTGGAACGCGCAGTCACTGGATCCGAGTTCGCCGTATTACGTCGTGGGCGAGGTGATGGAGCTCGATCCGACGGATTCTCAGCCGGATATTTCGGTTGCCGACGTTGTTCAGGCGCTGCATCAGACGGTCGCAGAAGCGGAAACGCTTCGCCTTCAGTTCCGTCAGGAGGACGCGACGGATATTCGTGCCGACGACTCCGCGGGGGAGGATGCTGACGCTGTTCGTGCCGACGACTCCCCGCGTCAAAGAGTTATCGACGCCGCGCCGGGAGAGTACATCACGATCCCTGTCCACGACCTACGTGCTCACCCAGCGCCAGAGGCGGCCGCGAACGCCTATGTTGACGCTGCAAAAGCACGCTGCGCGGAGGCGTGGTCGGGTCTTGTCGATCGCCCACTGTGCCATTTCGAGGTCCTCCGGTTAGATCACCGCCGCGTGTGGATCATCCAGCTGTATCACCACCTCATTGTCGACGGCTACGCGTCCATGATCCTGGCCAGGCGCACCGCCGCCCACTACACCGAGCTCACGGGCGGTAAAAAAGCACGCCCGGCGAAATTTAGCGGACTGCGCAGCGTCGTTAAGGAAGATCGCGAGTACCACGAGTCGGACAACCGGGACCGCGATGCGCAGTGGTGGCAGGAGTCGTTGGCGGGGGTGGGCAGCACACAGTGGCGGGACGAGCTCATCGGCGGGTCGGAGAGTTCCAGCCGGACAACGGTGCTCACGGTGGACGCCGACGAACTGGACGCGTGGAAAGCGGCGTCCCAGCAGCACGGAACGACGTGGGTGGATTCCTTGTTAGCGGCATACGGCGTGTACTTGCGGCGCGTGCAGGGGGTCGAGGCGGACGAACTGGTGGTCGCGATGCCGTTCGCGGCGCGAGAAACCGCAGCTCAGCGGCGTACTCCGGCGATGATGGTCAACATGCTGCCCGTGCAGTTGCCCATCGACCTCACCGCGACCCTCCCCCAAAACGCGCACGCCGTCGAGAAAACAATGCGGACCGTGCGTGAGCACCAGCGGTTCCCGGGGGCCGAGGTGGCGACGGCGTATGGGGATTCCTCGATTTTGCGCGGGATCGGCGCCAACTTGAAGGTTTTCGACGCTGCCCTCAAGTTTGGGAAGACGCGAGGGTACCTCCGCAATGTGGCGGGAGGTCCGCCGGAAAACCTCGTGCTGGTGGCCGCGCCGGGCCGGTCCGGTGGCGTGGACCTGAGTTTCGAGACGGTTGCCGATGTTCCGCCTCAGGTTGTTCACCAGTGGTTATCCGATATTCGGGCTGTGGTGAACGTGGGGCTGGGGTTGGACCGGCGGTCGCAGGCTGAGAGCGCCTTGCCTGTTGCGTCTGAGATACGTATCCGTCCTGAACGGATCCCGACCGGCCTTCGTGAACAGTGGGACGGGGAGTTGCTGTCCGACTCTTCGTCCGATGATCCATCTCGCGATTCGATTGAGCCGCTGGATAGTCTGATCAATTCGCTTGCGCAGCGGTGGGGCGATCGTGTTGTACTGGCCGATGGTTTGCCGGAAGCGTTGGGAACAACGGCCAGCTATACCGGCTCCGAACTAGTGAAACAGTGTGATCAGCTGGCAGATTCTATCGCGTCGGTGTGTCCCGCGGGCGGCGTCGTTGCCATCGAGATGCCGAAGAGTCCAGCCCAAGCCGTTGCGGTTCTGGCTTCGTTGCGCGCGCACCGCGCGTTCGTGGTCATTGACGACGATGCCCCGCAGGAACGGCGTTCCTTCATCATGAAAGATAGTGGCGCGGCTGCTGTGGTGACGGGGCTCGATGACGTTCAGCCTGTAGAGCGCGGGGATGGCGAAAAGGTCGCTGCTCAGGACCACACACACGAATCCGACGAGTTGGCATACATCGTCTACACCTCTGGCACGACGGGCCGACCGAAAGGCGTGAACGTCAGTAGGCGAGCCGTGGAGCACTTGATCGCGGGCCACCGGGCACAGTTTTTCCCACAGACGCTGGACCATGTTGCGAAAAACCAGCCTCAGGCGTCCGCCGCGCTCGCCCACACGGCGTCGTTCGCGTTCGATGCCGCCATCGACCAGCTCTCGTGGATCTTTGCTGGCGTGCGCGTCGTGATTTATAACCGTTCCACTGTTGCCGATGGAGAGGCTTTTTATCAGAGCCTTCGCCGCGACGACATCACGATGATCGACGCCACCCCCTCGCTCTTCGGCGCGCTGCTCGCCTCGGGCGTTCCCCTGCTCGACGCGCAAAAATCGCAGATCAGGGCCGTGTTGCTCGGCGGAGAACCCATGTCGCAGCAGCTGTGGGACCAGGTGGCCGCAGCGTCGCACGTCATCGGATGGAACATGTATGGCCCGTCGGAAGCGACCGTCGACGCATTGTGCGCACGAATCACGCCTGGCGCGGTGACGGTCGGTTGGCCCGTGCCCGGCATGTCAATTCGCATTTGCGACGCGTCAGGCGAGGTCGTTCCCCCAGGTGAAGAAGGCGAATTGTGGCTGATGGGGGAGCAGATCGCCCAGGGGTACAGGAATAACCCGGACGCGACCGCCCACGCATTTTTCCGTGCCGACGTCACCGCCAGCCGTCCCCGTGCCGACGTCTCAACCGACGCCCAAGTGCTCGTTCCCGCGTATCGGACGGGCGACCGGGTGCGGTGGGTGCCTGGCCGTGGGGTGGCGTTTATCGGTCGCGCGGATAACCAGATCGAGGTGCGGGGGCATCGCGTAGAACTCGAGGAAATCGACGGCGCGCTCGCTGCCCTTCCGGGCGTTCGTGCAGCTGGTACGGTCGCGGTTGCTCGTAACGCCGGCGATGCATCTCGTCCCGATGATAAAGACTCCGCGTCAACAGGGGCTGGCCACACGCATGTAGGCGCGGCTTCGGTGAATATACGAGCAGGAATTGTTCTCGAAGGGCTTGCCGGGAATACTCCCGCGTCCAATGACAATTCCGGTGATCCCCAACTGAACACTGATGACGTTAGGCAGCGGCTTTCCGAGTTACGTCAGCACCTCTCGCGAATACTTCCGGACTACATGGTCCCGTCCACTCTTGTTGCGGTTGCCCAGATACCGCGAACGTCAACCGAAAAGATTGACCGACGGGCACTCCGCGAACTCATTGAGCAGTCGTCTCTGTTGAATGATCGCGCGCCCGAACACCAGGGGAACGGGGACCACCAGGGTTCGGACGCGGACCTCCGAGCTCCCGAAACACCGCGTGAGCTTGCTGTTTCTCGAGTGATCCAGGACGTCATGGGGCAGCCCGCCGACCTTGACGTGGATTTCATCAATCAGGGTGGTGATTCCATTACCGCGCTGGTGGTGGCCGGTCGGTTGCAGCAACAAGGCTTTGAGATCCGCCCGGCAGATATTTTGTCCGGGCGTTCCCTGGGCGAGATCGTCGCGTCCTTGCGTCGTTCGTCGTCAGGTGAGCCGACCAGTGCGTCGTCGGCTATCTTCCAGACCCCCGAGACCGGTACAGATGGCCACATTAATCCAGAGCCTCGACAGAATATTCTGACGGACTTTGGTGTGGTGGACGCCCCGTCGGGAATGGATCGATCGGCCTTCACTGGTCCCAACCAGCCGGTCATGTCGGTCGTGATTCCGTGCGCTTCGGGCATGGACACCGACGAGTGTCGAGTTTGTGCGACAAGGCTGGCTGAGGATGTCCCGGCTCTTCGTAGCATTGCGACGTGGGACGCAGATAATCCAGGCTCTGAGCAGCTCATTATCCGACGCCACCCTGCCGAGGATGACGATTTCCTCGCGCCCGTCGATCTTGCCGCGGGACGGCCATTCGCGTTTGAGCTTGTCGACGGTGGTGTGCGCCTGAGTGTGCATAGTGCGGTGGTGGATGCCGACGGGTTTGCGCAGCTCATCGGCATTGTTGAGGCGCTCGTGCAGCGGTCGGGTCACGGTGACGGACATAGTGACGGTCGTCAACACCGCTATGCTTCGTGGCGTGGACACTCCGCTTCGGCGCTCCCGTGGGCGCACAGTTGTGCTCGGGCCACCGCAACGATCGAGCCGTCACTCACGAAGGCTCTACTCAGTAACCTTGGGACGAAATTTGGCCTGTCTGACCAGAACATTTTGACCGCAGCTGCTCTGATAGCGTCGGCGGGTGATCACGACGAAACTCTCACCGCGATGGTGTTGAGCCGCGTGCTACGTCAACCGTCCGCTCCCGCCGCCGGTCAGTCGTTGAACTCCGGGAATGCGGTTGCGCGTGATGCTGTGGGGCGCTTCGCCGCGCCGGGCTATGTCACTGTTTCGCCGTCGGAGTCGCGGGCCCAGATTGAGGCGCTCCTGCTCAGCGTGAAAGAACAACGCGCCAACTTCCGGGCTACCAATTCCACCGATACATCAGCGAGTACTCCAGCAGTCACACTCGAGCTAGGCCACATACCTGGCCCCACCGCAGGCAAGCACCCCACGCTCATCCCAACCCACCACACCCTCCGCCCCGGTTTCCCAGGCATCCCGCACATCACGGCGTGGATCACGGGCGCGGGAACGGGCACGGGCACAGACCCAGACACACCCGACCACCACACAGCACCTGTCGGCAATGAACCAGGTGAACCGTCGATCAGTATGACCGTTGATGCAGAAACGGATGACCGCGCGGAACAGCTCGCGGATGGCGTCGTCAATGCCCTGACAGATTTGGCCGTTTTCGGGTTGAGTGCGGAGGCCAGTGCGTCACCCTCGGATTGTTTAGCACCAGTGACCAGCGCGGATATCGAGCACTGGCAGCGCCGGTTCGGCCCGCTTCAAAACGTGTACGGGCTCTCACCCCTGCAAGAGGGCCTGCTGTACCAGGCGCTGGATTCCCGCGAGCGCGACCATTATGTGATCGCGGCGTCGATGACCGTCGAAGGCACGGCAAACCCTGAGCTCCTACGCTTCAGCTTCGAGGCCGTGATGAACCGCCAAGATGTGCTCAAGGCAGCGTTCGATTACGAAACGCTCGACCGCCCGGTCCACGTCATTCCACGCACCCCGCGATGGCAGTGGTCGGTCATCGATGCTCGCGGGCTCCCTTCGCGCGTGCAATCGTCGCTTATCGACGACGTTCTGGACCGGATGGCTTCCCGCCAGCTTGATGTGACGCGCGGGAATATGGTCGCGTCGACCCTGGTGAGGTTGGGTGATCGGCGCAGCCAGTTGGTGTTGGGGAATCACCATATTCTTACCGACGGGTGGTCCACGACGATCCTCTTGCGTGAGTTGATGCACGTGTACAACCGCGCTGCTGAGCTTCTGGCCAGCGGGAATGCTGGTGATGTGGGTGTGAAAGCCAACCCCTTGGAGTCCGCGGAGTCCACGCTTTCACACGCCATTGCATCTGCCATCGCTGAGTTGCCACCGAGATACCCGTACGGCCAATTTGTTGAGGACATGCAGCCTCGAGTGAAGGCTGATACCGAGCTGTGGATTGACCACGTAGCAGGTCTTGACCATACAAGCCGAGTCATGGATGTCCTCACGTCCACTGCCGAACCGGATGCCTTAGCACCCGACTCCGCGAACACTGATGCCGATTCCGGCGAAGAACATTGCATCGTAGAGCTCTCTGACCAGCAGAAAGCTGATCTTTCCCGGTGTGCGCGCACTGTCGGCGTCACCCCTAATACGCTTATTCAGACCGCGTGGGCGTGTGTCGTTGCGGCACTGACTGGCCATGATGATGCCGTCTTCGGCGTGGTCACTTCGGGCCGGCCCAGTGAGCTCGACGGCATCGATAACACGATCGGCCTCTTTATCAACACGCTTCCCGTGCGGGTGAACCTGCGCGGGGATTCGTTGGCCTCGATCCTGCGTGCCCACGCGCGCGCCCAGGCCGAGTTGGCGGACCACACCTCTGCCTCCCTGGCCGATATCGAGCGCCGAGTGGACGATTCTCGTGGTGAGGCTCCGCTGTCGGGACCGCTCTTCGACTCCTTGGTGGTGTACGACAATTTCCCCGACGAGTTCTCGGAGACAGACACGCAGCCCGGCCCTCTGCCTGACTCCTACGATCGCGCCCCTGCATCCCGCGGTATCCGCATCACGGGACTGACCACTCGTGGCGAAACCCAGTACCCGTTGACGGTGATCCATCCGCCGGGAGGCCCCTTCGATCTGGCCCTGGCCTACCAGCTTGGAGTGGTTCCGCAGCAGGTGGCCGATACTCTTGCCGACGCCCTTCGTGCCACGTTGTCACGGTGTGCCGCTATTGACGACGTCGAATCGCCCGACTCGTTGCGTGTGATTCGCGATGACATCGCCTCGATGCTTGACAACATTCGACGCCAACCAGTGCAGAACGCGGACGGCCTAGCCACCCAAGACCACGCGGTCGAGCCAGCGTCGGAACCCACCATCTCGAGCCTCACCAACTCGAACCAGCCGAACGCGGACAATGAGCGCCCTGACCCGAACAGCCAGCTGCTGCGCGATATCTGCGACGACATTGCTGGTTTGCTTAACCGCCCGGAGGTGGATCCCGATGTTGCCTTTGAGGATCTAGGGGTTCACTCGCTCATGGCTGTTCGCCTTATGGGTAAGCTGCGGAAACGTGGCCATAAGCTGGACATTCAGACGATTGTGGAGGCTGGTTCTCCTCGGGGCATCGTCCGCGCGATCGGCAGTGATTCACCCCAGGCACCGGCACCCCAGCCGACCATCCCCACCGACACGCGCGATAACGATTCTCGCCCTCCGTGGATGGTCACTTTGAAGGAAGGCAAAGGCCGCCCCCTCTTCTGCTTCCACGCAATTGACGGTTCGGTGTTCTCCTACCAGGGGCTGGCCGAGTACCTCACCACTGGCCGCCCCATCATCGGCATTCAATTCCCGGCGGACATCTCTGATCCCCTTAGCTGGAATAAGGCAGTCGATCTCTACGCGTCCGCAATCCATGACTACCAGCCCGAGGGGTCCTACACCTTCGTTGGGTTTTCCTTCGGGGCGACGATTGCCCATGCCGTTAGCGCACGCCTAAACCAACAGCGCGACACCGCCACCAGTCCCGTCGTCGATCTCCTCGTGGTTCTGGATGCCTATCCAGCCCGCGCCGGGTTGACGCCGCCCCCGATCCCGAACGATCTCAATGTGGACCTTCTTTCTGATATCACCGGGTTCAGTGCCCACGATCTGCGTGCCGACGACCCCCTCCGCGACCGGTCAGAACGCTCCGTTCGGGCGTGCGCGCGATGGATGGGGGAGGTCAGCGACACCCCTGTGCGTGGCATCGTGAAGAAAGTTGTTCTTATCACGGCAGAGAAGGCGCCGATCGTGCGGAACACGTCGGGAGTAGTTGAGCGCCCGAAACCTGATCAGCAAGCTCAGTGGAACCCGGCAGAGGCTTGGGAAAACACCGGCGTTGAGTTACGTACGCACTCGGTTCCTCTGGACCATGGCGGGCTGGCCTCATTGGCGGGGTGGAAATCGAGCGCTCCCACCATCGGGGAGGAACTGGAATAAACGCTGACGCCAAAACCACGCGAACGCCACACACACCACACCAGCACGAACACACCACGAAGGATGAGGGTTATGACACATACGACAATTCCATCGCCGAACGCGAAGGAATACGCTCAGCGTGAAGGGGGTGCGGCCAACGGCTGCCCGTGGGAGGACGTGCAGCGGTACCGGGAGCTGGGGATTTACACGGGTGATACGCACTGGGCATTATTTGAGCGTGCCCGGGATCTGTATGGAGATGCTCCCGTCGCGGTGGACCGCTACCGCTCACTGACCTGGAGTGATGTTCGCCACTCTGCCCACAAAGTCGGCAACTTACTGCGCGGTTTAGGTATCGCGGAGGGGGACGCCGTCATCGTTCAACTGCCCAATGCTGCTGTCCACATGGAAGCGATTTTTGGCATCTGGAGCATTGGCGCCGTTCCCGTCTTCGCCCTCCCCGCACACGGTGCCGACGACGTCGCCCATTTCGCTCGGACCACGCCTGCCGGTGTTCGGATCGCTGCAGTTCCGCGCGATAAACACGCCAAGCGGGTTGAGAAAGGCCTTCAGGAGGAGTGCCCAGAGCTCACGACCATTCAGATCGACCCTCGTGCCGACGACCCGTGGGGCGCCCCCGTAATCAATGGCACCGAAGTCAACGCCAACCTAGACGCCGACGCAGACCCCACCCCCTGGCCATCCCCTGAACGCGACCCGCAAGCTCTTGCCTTTCTTCAGCTTTCCGGGGGAACCACGGGCACCCCGAAGCTGATCCCTCGCAGTCACGATGACTATCTGTATTCGGTGCGCCGCTCCGATGAGGTGTGCGATATGCAGCGCGGCGATGTGTTGCTCGTGGTCATGCCGGCGTCGCACAATTTCACGATGAGCTCGCCCGGCATCTTAGGAGCGCTCCACATCGGCGCCACGGTGGTGTACGTTCCTGATCCTTCGCCCACGACCATCCGCCGCTACATTCACGCGCACCGCGGCACGCACATGGCGCTGGTCCCGCCGCTGCTCATTAGCCTGCTCAACAGCCGCGACGAGGGCCAGACCCCCGATCCCACGATGGAGACGATGAAAACGGTGTGGGTCGGTGGCGCGAAACTCAGCGCCTCCGCCGCGGAACGCGTCGCCCCGGAGCTAGGGATTAACCTCCAGCAAGTCTTTGGCATGGCGGAGGGGCTCGTGAATTACACCGAATTGGGCGGCAATATTGATGAGATCGTGAATACTCAGGGTGTGCCCATGAGCCCGGCCGACGAGGTCTGCGTTGTTAATGACGAAGGCGCCCCGGTTGACCGTGGCACCCCAGGCCACCTGCATACCCGCGGGCCGTACACTATCCGCCGCTATCACCGGAACCCGACGGCCAACGCGTCGTCATTCACGAACGACGGTTTCTACATCACGGGCGATATCGTCACGGTATCTGCCGACGGTGCGATCACGGTGACCGGCCGCGCTAAAGACCAGATCAATCGCGGTGGGGAGAAGATCGCCCCGGAGTCGGTGGAGAATTGCTTACTGAAGCACCCCGCTATTCACGACGTATCGGTGGTAGGTATCCCCGACGATGTGATGGGCGAGAAAATTCGTGCGCTCATTATTCTTCGCGACGATTACAAGCCGGCTGCCACGGATGCCGGGGAATTCCAGGGCAGACAGGCTTCCCACCAACCCCCGACGGCGATGCAGATTAAGAAGTTCGTCCGCGAATCAGGATTATCACGCTTCGCCGTGCCTGATGTCGTCGAATTCGTTGATGAATTTCCACTGACAGGCGTCGGCAAGGTGAGTAAGAAAGACCAGTGACACATGTATGGTGTCAACCTATTTCACCTGGGGGAATTGACTTCGGATGGAGCGCTCAAGAGGGGATTCCGGGAAGGGGACGGTGCTTCAGTAACGGGTAGAACATGCCGGCTTCTAAACCACTTATATATTGTGGCATCGCGGAATCCGTTCCTTACCCTTAATTGGGGTAGTGAAATAGAATTTACGCAAATAAAAAAGCTGTGGCTAACTTAACTGCGTTAAGGTTTGTCTATGCTTCTTTCAGGTATCTCTCGGAAAAAGGGTTCCCGTTTATCTGCCCGCGTAGCTTTAGCTTGTGGCGTTACCGTGGCCACACTTCTTTCTCCGCTCGGGGGCCAAGCCTTCGCCGGTGATGCCCAACCTCCAGTAGCGTCAGATACTCCAGCGCAGGCTCCGCAGGATAACAACCCCAAAGAAAAATTACCGGTCGTCTATATTTCGGGATCGAATGAGCTCCGGCCAACTGCTGACTTATTTGCCTCGATGATGAGCAAACGAGGATTTGATGTCCATCCCTTCATGGTGTGGGAGCCAACTCGTCCCGAAACAAGCCCCTATGTCACGGTGAAGGGAAATTCCGCACGAATTCCCGAGTTCATCGAGAAGGTAAAGAAAGAGACCGGTTCAGACAAGGTCGACGTAGTCACCTATTCGCAGGGTGGCCTCGTCACTCGGTATTGGCTGAAGGACTTTGATGGCGCAAAAGACGTGCGCACTGTCGTGTCCTTGTCCGGTTTGATAAAGGGATCGCCGTATCAGACGCAGGCTTTGGAAAAGGGACAGTGTCCGCCAGCTAGTGCAGATGCGCTAGTTCCACCTGGGTTTAAGAAGAATCCGACCGATGCTTGTCTCGAAATGGCTGAGGGTGGGGAAGAAGTTACTCGCTTGAATACGCCAACTGAGGCTTTGCCGGGTATCCGCTATGTCAACATCACAACGCGGCAGGAGTATGATGCTGCGCCGTACCAGATCAACCTCATGGATGGACCTGGTGATTACCAGAACGTCATCACCCAGGATTTGTGCCCCAATGACGTTGTGCCTCACCTTGGGATGACGCTGCTGCCCTCGGTTCAAAGCTTGGTCGCTTCCGCCCTTGAGGGAGGGCCTCTGAAGATGGAATGTTCCATTCCTGCTCCAGAGGGCTTGCCTACTGTCGATAGCTTGGTTCCTCCGCTCACCGAAGCGCCACAGATGTAACGACCGATAGCGCAAGTCGCTCCTGTCGCGTCCGGATTGCGGACGCTAAACCAAGACGCCCATCACCTCTTCGGTGTCAACCACGCGCCCACACCGTCGCGCCACCCAATTGATCGTCGCGGCGTGGTCGTCGCGGGTGAAGTCGGCGATGGCATCGCGCACAAGAAACGGCTGGATGTCGTTCATAAACGCGTCCACCGCGCTCACCCCGCATCCCATGTGGCCGTAAACCCCGGTGATGATCAGTTGGTCGCGCTGTGCAAACGCTAAGGATTCTCGAAGGTCTGTTCGGGCGAACGCCGAGTACCTCCACTTGGTGATCACATGGTGGTGCTTCCGCGGCGTCAGCTCCGGGATAATGTCCGCGTCCGCGTCGGTTTGAATACCTTGCCCCCACAGTTCGCGGAGCAGCCCTCGTCGGTACTCCTTTTGCTCCGGCGGCTGGGCCGTGTAGAAAACGGGGATGTTGGCCTTGTCGGCACGAGCAACGAGTTGTTGAATGTTGGCCACCATCGCGGACGCTGGCTCTTTGTCGGGGGTATACGCAGAGATGAAGTAGTTCTGCATGTCGTGAACCAAGAGAGCCGCGCGATCGGCATGAAGTGCCCAGTTGACAGTGGGTTTCGCCGAAAGGGTGGGGATGGTGTACGGCGCGATGGGTGGGATTGTCACTGGTAAGTTCTCCTTGGGGGTGAATTGTGGGGGACGTTCCCTTATAGGTGTTGTCTAGGGAAGTTCCGCACGCTATCGTGTCAGTCAATTAGGCTAGCCATACTGAATGGTAGATGCGTCGCGGGTTGGTGGTCATCCTGGCCCCGGACTAGCTGACATTCAACCTCTGCCATAACCCTGTGGCCTGCATTGTTCATACTTTTGTATTGGAGTTTCCGTGAAGCGTTCACTTGTTCGCCCAATGCCCTTGATCGCTCTGACGTTAGCCGGTTCGTTGGTTCTGGGTGCGTGCTCGAATGATGACGACAGTTCCAGCGATTCCACTGCCGCAGATTCAACCAGCCAGAGCGCGTCTGAGGGTGCGAAGGATTCGTCGGATGCCAAGGAAGTCACGATTAAGCACGCGTGGGGTGAAGATACGTACCCGGTGAAGCCGAAGAAGGTTGTGGCGATGGGTACGTCGGTTGATAACCTCCTTGCCTTGGGCATTACCCCCGATGTTGTTGTTCAGAGCCCGGATGATGCCCAAAACGCCACGTGGAAGAACGACAAGCTGAAAGACGTCAAGAAGATTGACGCCGATCCTCGCGAACTGCCGGTAGAGAAGATCGCGGCCGAGAAGCCCGACTTTATCGTTGGTGACTTCTACCGTATTAATGAGGATGCTTACAACAAGCTGAAGGACGTTGCGCCGACCCTTCCGGGTATGGGCCAGGATCCGCAGCTGATCGGCTGGAAGCCACAGCTGGAGGCCTTGGGCAAGATTTACCAGGATGAGGACAAGGTCAAGGACGTCGAGAAGAAGGACTCGGAAGCCTTCGAGAACGCGAAGAAGGACTTGAAGGGGCTGGAAGGTAAGTCGGCGTTGGTGGTTCAGCACCGCAGCGGGAACTTCGGTGTGATTACCGATGAGGTCAACCCGGCCAACCAGTTCTTCACCGACCTGGGGATGAAGCTGCCTGCCGGGTACACGGATGGTTCGATTCCGACTCAGCAGGGCCGGGCCATGATTTCTCCGGAGAACATTGACAAGTTGACTGCGGACTTCATGGTTCTGTTCGCTGCCGATGGGATGGACGCGGTGCGCGCTGTTCCGGGTTACAACGATCTGAAGCAGGTCAAGAGCGGTGCCACGGTTGAGGATAATAAGGCTGTGTCCTCGGCGCTGTATGTTCCGTCCTCATTGTCCCGTGAGTGGGCGTTGAAGGAAATCAAGCCGGAGTTGAAGAAGGTGTCGGATAACAAGTCTGATTCGAAGGATGACTCCGATAAGTAAGGCTGTTTACTTACTTCATTGCCGACGCTGCTCTGTGGCTGTGGGGTGGCGTATCGGATGATGGTTTCCCGGGTGTGCTGTGTGGCATACCCGGGTTTTCTTGTACCGTACGGGCGGGATGGGTGCCCGTGGAACGTTAAACCCAAATATTTAAAGGAATGAGCATATGAAACGCAATAGCCGTCACCACGACATTTTCCCGATTTCTCTGCGCGAGATTACGGTGAGTCGTGTTGTAGACATCACCCCGGGAATGCGACGCATCACGTTCACCAGTGACGAATTTGACGCCCACCAACAGGGCGACGTGCAGGTCCCCGAGATGATAAGCACAGGTTTTGACGACGACGTGCGTTTGATTTTCCCCCACCCGGAGACAGGGGAGCGGCCGGCCCCCAGGGCGTTGGGTGATGGTCGTTTGGAGTGGACTGCGGAAATCAACGAGTTGTTCCGCACGTACACAGTGCGCCGATGGGATGCCGGGACCGGTGAAGTGGATATTGATTTCGCCCGTCATGGGTCTGGCTTGGCCGAATCCTGGTCGGAGTCCGCGGCTCCTGGCGACAGTATTTATATGGCTGGTCCGAAGAATTGTGGCGCTCTTCCCGAGGGGGTGGATTGTTTGCTCCTGGCGGGGGACGAGACCGCGTTGCCGGCCATCGGCCGGTGCGTGGAGAGCTACCCTTCATTAAAAGCGGTCGCGGTCATTGAGGTCACCACGCCGGACCGTATTCAGAAGTTGAATATTCCATCCCCCGACGTGGAACTGCATTGGGTGGTGAGGTCCCAGGGTCAGTCTCTTGGCAGCGCGCTCGAATCCCTGGACTGGCCCGAGGGCACGCCGTACGTCTGGTGCGCTGGGGAGGCCGGCCAGCTCCGCGGCATTCGCAAGCTGGTTAAGGAACGCGGCGTGAAGCCGGAGAACACCCAGATCGTGGGCTATTGGCGTGACGGCAACGCCTCCACCAGCAAGGCCACCAGCACCATCGCCGCCTACAACCGCTTGGCGGAGATGGCAGATATTGCCCCGGCCTTCGCCGTCCGAGCTGGCGCCGAGGCCGGCATATTCGCAGCCATCGACGCCGGCTTGACCACCCCGGAGCCCCTGGCCGAGAAGACTGGTATTGCCTCTGATCGCTTGGTGAGGTTTATGCGGTATCTAGCCGCCTTGGAGCTGGTGACTATCGAGCATGAAGAAAGCCCGTCCTCAGATCAGCCTTCCGACGGCGCGGTGACGTATGGGCTCACTCCGGTGGGTATGGAGTTGGCGGACCCGACCTCCCCAGCGGGTGGCTACCTATCGGGCTTCGGTTCCATGCCCGCCATGTCCTTTATCCACGTGGGCCGCGGTTTGCGTACCGGGAATCCCGTCCAGCTAGGCACATCCGGCCGCACAATGTCTGAGTGGCAGGACGCGAAGCCGGAGCTGGATAGCCATATGGCGGTGGGCGCGAACCTCCGCATGGGGTGGGTTGCGCCCGCTGTGGTGGCGGGCTTGGACCTAGGTGGTGCCTCCTCGGCGCTGACGCTGGGCCCTGGTGCCGCTGTTCTCGCCGATGAGCTCACCCGCACCAATCCTTCCTTGTCGGTTACGATTGTGGATCGTCCGGAGCATGAAGAGCTCAACATGGCGGAAGTCAATGATTCTCGACGCCCTTGGGTCTCCCATGTCCACGCGTCGGATCCTGCGTCTGTCTCGTCGGATCAGTTCGATATCCCTCGGGCTGATGTTGCCGTCGTTCACGATCCGTGGGGCGGTGCCGTGGCCGGAATGGACTCGAATATGGGTTCGGGAAGTCCCGATTCCAGTTCCGATGGTTCAGTCAGCGGTGCTGGTGTTATAGATCATCTTTCAGACACTGTGTCGTTAATCGTCATTGTTACCCAGGTTCTGGCCGACGACGGCTCCGGTGATGAAGAAGACTACGAGGCGGACATCCAACGCATGCTTGTCTCGGGTGCGTCGATTCCGACTGAGCGGGACGTTCGGGTTGCGTTACGCGATGCTGGCTTTGAAGTGGAGAGCCGGCAGCCGGTGGGATGGGGGCCTATCCGTTTTGTTGCTCGCAGGGTTGGATGATTGCCCCGATGTATGCAATACTGTTCGGGTTGTCTGAGGCAAGTGGTTAACCTGCCCGAATGTGGTAACGTCGCTATCCTTTTTTGCGATATAGCAAGCGGAAGGCGTGATTCTCACCTGGTCAGCGCACTAATTGCGTGTGGCGGGGTGCAGTTACCACCAGCTGTTCAGTGCTCATGTCGCCCTGGTTTTGGGTGAGGATGAGTGCTGAAGGATCGGGCCAACCATCTCAAAACAGACAAGACCAGGTGCGTTCGGGTCGGAAATCCGGCGCACGAAGCAACAACCCCAGGTCTAGGAGACTCTAGTGATTCAGCAGGAATCGCGTTTGCGAGTCGCCGATAACACGGGTGCGCGGGAAATCCTGTGCATCCGTGTGCTCGGTGGTTCCACACGCCGCTTCGCTGGTATTGGTGATGTCATCGTTGCCACCGTGAAGGAAGCAACCCCCGGCGGAAATGTTAAGGCCGGCGACATCGTCAAGGCTGTTATCGTCCGCGCGAAGAAGGAAACCCGCCGCCCGGATGGCTCGTACATTCGTTTCGACGAGAACGCTGCCGTTCTTATCCGTAACGACAATGAGCCACGTGGTACGCGTATTTTCGGGCCTGTTGCCCGCGAGTTGCGCGACAAGAAGTTCATGAAGATTGTCTCGCTCGCCCCGGAGGTGCTCTAAATGAAGATCCATAAGGGCGATACCGTCATCGTCATCTCTGGCCCGGACAAAGGCGCGAAGGGTAAGGTCATTGAGGCTTACCCGAAGCGCGAGAAAGTCCTGGTTGAGGGTGTTAACCGCATCAAGAAGCATGTCGCTAATTCAGCACCGGAGCGTGGCGCGGAGTCGGGTGGAATTGTCACCCAGGAAGCTCCCATCCACGTCTCTAACGTGATGATCATCGATGCTGACGGTAACCCGACGCGTGTTGGGTACCGTTTCGACGAGAACGGCAAGAAGGTCCGTATCTCCCGACGTACCGGGAAGGACATTTAACCATGAGCGAGAACTACACCCCCCGTTTGAAAACTCGGTACCGCAGCGAGATTCGCGAGACTCTGAACAAAGAGTTCGAGTACGAGAATGTCATGCAGATCCCGGGTATCACCAAGGTCGTTGTCAACATGGGTGTTGGCGACGCCGCTCGTGACTCCAAGTTGATCAACGGCGCACTGAACGACCTCACTTTGATCACGGGTCAGAAGCCACAGATCCGCCGCGCGAAGAAGGCTATTGCTAACTTCAAGCTGCGCGAGGGCATGCCGATTGGTGCTCGCGTCACCCTACGTGGCGACCGTATGTGGGAATTCCTCGATCGTCTCTTGACGGTTGCTCTCCCGCGTATTCGTGACTTCCGTGGACTGTCGGATAAGCAGTTCGATGGACACGGTAACTACACCTTCGGTCTGGCCGAGCAGTCCATGTTCTACGAGCTGGACGTAGACAAGATTGACCGTCCCCGCGGTATGAATATCACTGTGGTGACGTCCGCAACAAATAACGAAGAGGGCCGCGTGCTGCTGCGCGAGCTGGGCTTCCCATTCAAGAAATAGAGGACTCTAAGTAGTACCTCTTATTGTCTCTGCATAGGGGCGAGTGGTGGTTGATAACCATTGCTCGCCCCTTTTCGTGTGCCCTATAAAAATAATTTGTATAACAATCCGTTAACACTGAGAACCAATTGGGGGTGGGCGGTTCGTATCTAAAAACTCAACTTTGAAGCAACGTTAGCGAAAGCTGCAAACTTTATGTGCAGCGCATGTGCGTATTTGCGGGTGTCTGACTTCCGCTAATGGGGGTAACGCGGTGTGGTAGTGATCAAACAAAAAAGACTGCAGTCCTGAATTAATACCGCATACGTAGGTACTTTTATGCCGTCTGCAGCATTTGGTTTACGGACCAGTAGCCACTATTTTCGGTGAACATGTCACTTATGTTGTAGAAGTTTCTCTATGTTTAGGAAGCTTTCACCGGAGCGTGGCGACGGGTGGATACGTCACCGCTGCTCCGCAACATAGGGGCCATAGGTACTGTTGTTTTACCTCTATGGAGTTTTGAGATGCATAACCACAGGCGCGGAAGCGCCGTAATAACCGGGGGAGGTGAGTCGCGCGCACGCGTGGTCTACGCCATCATCGGCGCAATGGCCCTGCTGTTGGGAGTCGCACGGTTTGCACCATCCGACATGACACCAACCGCTTACGGAGCGTCCGATATTGGCGATCCCAGTGCAAGCGCGACTGGCAAGATCGACCCCAAGGATGTTGGTGAATTAACCGCACCCAATAATGCGACCGGTAACGGTACTAACTATTACGTCAAATACCCTAATTTGCAGCGTGAACCGGAAAATAGCATTGTCGTAAACGGCGATACACCAGCTGTTTGTGTGGATGCTTTTGGTGGGTCGCCAGGTCAAGCGAATAGCTACACCGTTGCAACTGACAATAAGATCCGTAACACCACTTTCAATCCGGAGTTGGGTAAAAAATTCGCCGCTCGTTGGGGTGATGCTTATGAAAGCCAGAACTTCCAGCAAATAGCTCAAGAAGCTGGTGTTTCCAATCCGAGCCGCGAAGCTCTCCAAGGTGGGGTTGCCATGGCAGCTTGGGTTCTGCAGGGTCGCAACATAGACGACGCGACAATTCAGCGTCATTCAAGGCTAGGTAGCCGAGACCTGCCTGAAGAAACTAAGCAGGCGCGCCAAATTGCGCACTACATGGTTAAGGAAGCGCAGAACTACTCCGGTTCGGTAGAAGACGCTGCGGAACCTGCAACCGTTAAGATCGCTCAGGGAGATCGAACTGAAAACGGTGACGGCACCGTTATTCCTATCTCGATATCCGGTGATTCCGATAGTGATAAAGCAACGATTAAGGTTGAAAACCTGCCCTCTGGGGCAAAACTCACCGACGCGAGTGGAAACACCGTGAATAATGGTGACGAGGTTTCTATTCCGTCTGAGCTTAAACTCACTATCCCCAGCGGAACTGACGCTGGTCAGGCAAAGATCTCTGCATCTACGCAAAAAACATCCAAGCTCCCGGCAGGGACGTTGTTGAAACCGGACGTTGATGTTGCCCAAAACATTATGACGGTTAAGCCCGGCAAAAACGTTCCGTCGAACGCTACTGCTGGCATTAACGTGAAGTGGGATAAGGAGACCCCGTCGTCTTCCTCCTCTTCCTCTTCGTCGTCTGCTACGTCCTCGACCTCTGCTAGCAGCTCTACCCCGAAGCCGGTCGTTCCGACCTCGTCCGGTTCAGAGTCTTCTACGACGTCATCCTCTCGTGTGACGTCGACTAGCTCGTCGACCTCTAGTGAGAAGCCGTCTTCGACTGCTTCTGAGTCTTCTTCGACCAGCGCTTCCTCGTCCACCAAGGTTCCGGCTAACGACAACCCGAAGATTTCGACCACGGTTGATGTTGACGGCAAGAAGTCGTCTGAGGGTAACCCGGTTAAGGTTGATGCGTCCAAGCTCCATGAGGGCATTAACGTTAAGGACCACATCGACTACGAGGGCCTTGCTCCGAACACGAAGTACGAGTTCACCGGTACGTTGATGAAGGTCGAAAACGGCAAGGCCAGCCCGGTTTCCGGTGTGAAGCCTGCCTCCAAGGTTGAGACCATCGGCAAGGATGGCAAGGGCACGGCCACTGTTGACTTCGGCAAGATCACGGATCTGAAGCCGGATACGCAGTACGTTGTGTTCGAGAAGGCTGTTCCGCTCGACAAGAGCGAGAACCCGTCTGTTGATGACAACGGAACTCCGAAGAACCCGAGTGAGGATAAGCGGGAGACCGTAACTCACGAGGATGCTGACGATGATTCCCAGACCTTCACCACTGGTGAGGAGCCCACGTCGTCAACTGCTCCGGCTCCGTCGAGCACCTCGAGCAGCTCGACCTCTTCTGTGAAGCCGTCGTCGACCTCCAGCGAGTCCACCTCCAAGCCTGTTCCGGCTGAGATCAAGGAATCCGAGTCTTCCACGACGTCGACGTCTGAGGTTTCGAGTGATAACCCGAAGATTTCGACCACGGTTGAGGTTGACGGTAAGAAGTCGAATGATGTTGATCCGTTGATGGTTGATGCTCAGAAGGCTAAGGATGGTATCTCGGTCAAGGACAATATTGACTACCAGGGCATGAAGCCGGGTACGAAGTACAAGTTCGTTGGTACCTTGATGAAGATTGAGGATGGCCAGCCGGCTCCTGTGTCTAACGTGAAGCCTGCTTCGGTTGTTGAGACCATTGGTGATAGCGGTAAGGGCACTGCGGTTGTTGACTTCGGTACGTTGACCAACATGAAGGCTGATACGCAGTACGTTGTCTTTGAGAAGGCTATTCCTGTTGATGACAATGGAAAGCCGACGGTCAAGGATGATGGGACGCCGAAGAATCCGAGCAAGGATGATCGCGAGACCGTCAAGCACGAGGATTCTAACGATATGGCGCAGACGTTTGTGACTGAGCCGGATGATGAGGATGCGTCGAGTACGCCGTCGCCGTCGTCGACCTCTGCTCCGAAGCCTGCGGATATTAAGCAGTCCACGACGTCATCGACCTCGGCTCCGAAGCCTGCGGATATTAAGCAGTCCACGACATCGTCGACCTCGGCTCCGAAGCCGGTTGCGCCAGTCGAGCCGACTAAGCCGTCGACGTCGGCGGATAAGCCGGATGAAACTCCAAACGGCACGCCGAAGATCTCGACAACAGTGGATGTTGACGGTGAGCGCGCGTCCGAAGGAAACCCGGTTCAGGTTGACTCCGCTAAGGCTCTTAAGGGCATCACTGTGAAGGATCACATTGATTACCAAGGCCTGGAGCCGAACACCACGTACCGCTTCACCGGTACGCTCATGAAGGTGGAGAACGGAAAGGCCACCCCGGTCTCTGGCGTTGAACCTGCCTCTGTCCTTGAGAACGTTGATGGCAGTGGTAAGGGCACAGCAACCGTCGATTTCGGTACCTTGACCCGCATGAAGCCGGGTACCAAGTACGTTGTTTTCGAGAAGGCTATTCCTGTTGATGACAACGGAAACCCGACGGTCAAGGATGATGGGACGCCGAAGAATCCGAGCAAGGATGATCGCGAGACCGTCAAGCACGAAGACGCCAATGACTCTGCGCAGACGTTCGTAACGTCGCCAGAAGGTAAGCCGGTTCCGGCTGACTCTCGCCAGCCTGGTGAATCCGGAACCCACCCGACCCCCGGTAAGCCTGGTTCGGACAACTCGAGTGAAACCCCGGGCAAGCCTGGTCAGAGTGGTACCACTTCATCTGAGTCCCCGGCCCCGTCTACGGACAATGGCAAGCCTGGCGACTCTGAAGGTCCCGACAACGGTTCCGGTAATGGTTCCGACAATGGTTCCGGTAACGGCTCAAACGGATCAGATAACGGCTCCAATGGTGCTGGCCACGGCTCTGATAACGGATCTAGCAGCGGGTCCGATAACGGCTCCGGTAACGGGTCCGACAACGGTTCCGGTAACGGATCTGGCAGCGGCTCCAGCCACGGAGTAGGTGGAGCGCTAGCTTCCACCGGTGCAAACGTGATCTGGTTGGCACTGCTGGCTATGGCCTTGATAGCCACGGGCGCAGGCGTTGTTCTCTGGAACCGTCGCCGCTCCCAGGAAGGATAGGCATTACGCGGTATGAACGGTCGGCCCCTTTAGGGGGCCACCGTAGCCCGCGGTTCTAGGTCCAAACCCAGAACACCTAACCCTCAGACTTTCCTGACCACCAACGCGAATTTTCGTCCTCAATGGTTCCCTATGTGGAACACGAGGGCGGTGAATTCGGCGTCACAGTGACTTGGCGTCATAGTGACGTAAAAATGGCTTAGAGCTGGGCTATGAGACCAAGCTCTCAGCAAATTTCGTGTGGTCGGGAACCCTTTTCCTCGTCCTCATTTGTGAGCGACAGCATTTCTTTGAAGGCTCCGAGGGATGGTGAACGTCGCGCGAGCCTGGTGGCACACAGTAAGGAGTGTGCTATGAGGTCGCGTGAATGTCACCGTTCCCCATATGGCCATTACCAATAGGAGACAAATCAATGGGACTCACCAAAAAAATTGGTGCCCTAGCGCTTAGCGGAGCTATCGCGTGTGGTATAGCAACTGTATCGGCAGGTGTTGCGCCAGCAGCAAGTGCAAAGCCTTCGTGTGAAGGTCAGACTGCGTTGGCCTCGATGGCCGAGCCTCTCGATCGCATTTTCACGGCCGATGGTAAAGAGATAACTATTTCGAATAAGCGCAATGTGCAGCAATTCGTTTATCTCAGTAGCTGCGATGCAGAGAAGCTAGCCAACTTGATCAGCGATCTCGGTAAGGGCGATGACGTCAAGAAAGAGATTGTGAAAGCAATCCCTGGCATTGATAAGTTCGCCGACCAGGTTGCTAAAGGTGTTAAGGATAAGAAGGTTCTAACCGCCCAAAATTTGAAGGATCAGTCGAGCGACTTCAATAGTGGAGTCATTCTTGACCTCAAGAATGGTACTGTCGCGCTAATTGCTAAGCAGCTTTAGCGCTAGACAAATACAGGAGTTGGAATCGGCTTTAGACAGTTGAGTTATCGCCGGAGAAAGGCTACTGGCCTATCCGTGGACAACTTCGCAGTGTGGAGCAAAATTTCAATTCCATCCAATCACCCCGGCATCTGGTGGATTTCCGTCATCGTATGCCGGGGTGCTTTTATACTGATGTACAAAACTGTGCAAGTTATCACAGTGCCCGGGGCACGTCACTATGTGAAAGGACAACCACACACCCTCGCACCGCGTAGTGCGTGGTGAGCATGAAGTGCACGTGCCCACGTGAAACTCGACCACAGAAAGTGATCCACAATGCGCTTTATGCCTCACGCCCACGTATCTCAGAACACTCAAGTATCGGGGACTCGAACAGACCTGCATCGTAACCATCGACGATTTGCGACGGCCGTGATGTCTATGGCGGCGTCGGCAGCTCTGCTTGTTGCTCCTGGTACTAGCCCATCCGCTCACGCTAATGAACAAAATGGGCAGAATAATTCGGCCGAACAATGCGAGGAAGCTCATCAGGCAGTTGAACAGGGCCAGCCCCTTCCGAAGCTGGAGCTTTTCCGTAAAGGCCACGGGGCCGTGCACGATGGGAAAGTCGTTATTTTCGACGATAGTGCGCGGTATTCGGATGAAATTAAGGCCGCAGCCAGTTCGTGGACCAAAGCTACAAATGGGGCAATCACGTTTGACGTCGTGGATAAGGAAACGACGAATTCGGTTCGCGTTTTTGACGTCAAGCGTGATGACGCTACGTGGGTGGGTTGGACACGACACGATCCGTACCGCGTGTTACTGAATGCTGATTATTTGGATGGAATGTCACAGAGTGCTCGTCAGGGAACGATCGCTCATGAATTTGGCCACCTGGTGGGGCTAAAGCATGGGTGTCCTGGAGACTTAATGCATGCAATATCGGATTATCAGCAGCCGCCAGCCCCTCAGGCGACTGATATTCAGGCTGCCCTTCAAGACGATAACGACACCACGGCGGTAACGACCACGCGGTCCTTCCCCGATTATTCTGCATAGGCTCCGCGTTATTAATTTTTGAGTAAATATAAGATGTAGGCGTTGATGGTGTAACGCTTTGTCGCTATCCAACGATTACATAGGTGTCACAACGTGCGGAGTCGGCAAGGCGAGCTAGGGCACAGCTCCGTGGCCACTTGACGCGGTGTGATGAGAGATGAAAGTGCGGGTGTGTAAGCACCCGCACTTTCTTATACCTGCTGGCATATTCAACTACCCAGATATAAATGTGATCGATATCACCTTAATTATTACGAAATTTTTAAGTTTATGTCTCAAGAGGGTAATAATCAGCTGGTCTGACATCCATTTGTGATGTCATAACTAGTTCGTTGTCCAGTGAAGATGATGCGTTTCCAGTGTGCGAGTGATGGCGTTCATCGGGGGTGCTAAGCGGACATGGAAACAAAAATACTCGCCATCTACCCATAAAAACGCACAAATGAAGCCCTATGTGTTTGATAATTGTGTGATTTCCATTAGCCAGAGTTTAGAGTTCTCTGTAAGCTTCACCACTGGTTATTTTGACATTGGAACTGCGAGTTCTAGCAACAAGCACACCCCCGTGCTGGGTTCCTACTTCCTCCGTGAATAGCACATGCAAACGTAGCGGTAACACGTTGTTTTCATGCCATTCCCGGTGATGTGCCCGAAGTTAATGCCCGGGGAACGCTGATGGCCCTCCATCACATACATGTGCCCACTTCGTATGTGGTCGGTTTATGGCGTCAACGGTGTCCGTTTGTCACGGTTGAGGGGGTGTTATTGGGTTAGGGCCGCTTTTCACGTGTCGTAACAGTGCCTTCATCTCTCATCACGCTCTGCCAGGAGTGATTTTTTCATGATTACCTTCGCCGCGCTTGCAGGAACGGCTGGGATCGCCGGAATGTACGCGTTCCGTCGTAAAGAAAATGCGCACCGTTCGCGCATGTCCAAACTTGACTACAACATCCACGTCAACGGTATCCGCGGTAAATCCACCATCACCCGCATGCTGGGTAGTGTCCTCCGCGAAGCCGGGGTATCCACAGTGTCAAAAACCACGGGTACCTACGCGTGCGTCATCGACCCCCAAGCGGGCGAACACCCCATTCAGCGCACCGGCCCCGCGAATATCAACGAGCAGTACGACTTCTTGAAAGAATGGCTCGACGGCTCCGTCAACGGCCTCGTCGTCGAATGCATGGCGGTCAAGCCAAAATACCAGAATCTGTGCCAGAACGTCATTCTCCGTTCGCCTATTTCCGTGATCACGAACGTCCGACTGGACCACCAGGAAGAAATGGGGGACACGGTCGAGGAAATCGCCGACTCCCTGTGTAACACTGTCCCCGAACACGGGCTGGTTATCACCGGTGAGCGCAATGAAAGCGTCCTCAAAGTCATCCGGAAGAACTGCGAGGCTCGGAACTCCCGGTTGATCGTCGCTGAAGAGAGTGAGCTTTCCCGGAGCCTCGTCGACAAGTTCGCGTACCAGCAGTTCGAAGAGAACGTCGCTGTTGTGTTGACCCTGGCTGAAGCCCTCGATATCGACACCGACGTCGCTGTGCGCGGCATGCTCAAGGCAGAGCCCGACCCGGGCACGACCAAGGTCATCAAGGTGGAGGAAGAAAACAACTCCCTCTACTGGGTGCCCATGTTCGCGGTCAACGACTGGGAATCCACCACCAAGGTCTACAATTCCGTTCACGACGGCCGCCTGCCGGAGGGCACCAAGCACGTCATCGCGATGAACAACCGTGCTGACCGCACCGACCGCGCGTCCATGTTTGTCGACGTGATCACCAAGGACCTCAAGGAGCAGTTCGACAAGATCGTGCTCTACGGAGATATCCAAGACGCCGTGTATCAGAAGCTGGTCGCTGGCGGCGTGCACGAAAGCAACATTTTGACCACGACAGACATCGAGGAAACCGACGGCAAAGCGCTGGTGGCCGTGCCCGCGAGTCCTTCGACGATGACGCCGAGGTTGCCGTCTACGGTATGGTCAACATCCACACACAGCACGTTCAGTCCATGGAGAAGTACATCTCCACGCTGAAGTCTGAAAACGCGCTCGCTCCCGTGGAAGAGCTGACGGGCTCCGTGGAAGTTACCGCCCCTGAAGAGGCTGTGACGACCACCAACACGGACGTGGCTGCGCGAGGCAAAGACGCCGATATCGATAACGAAATCGGCGCAGTATCACGTAAAGACGAGCATGTAGAGGTCATGGCGTAGTGAACCTGCTGGAATCTCAGGGATATAGTTTCCTCTGCGACTACATTCACCTCACCTTCCTCATTGGGGTGATGGTCAGCTATCTGTACTTCCGTAAGTATCGCGTATCGATCGGCGGAACGCTGGCCGTTGGGTATTTGGCAGCATCCCTTTATGCGCCATTGAACTCCTTGGTCACAGTCCTTGTGTCCATGTTCGCCTTCGTACTCATCAGGTTCGTCGTCCTCAAAATCTTCCTTCCCCGCCCGCGACAAATTTTCGCCATCGGTCTCGGTATCGGTGTGATCTGCGGATTGGCCTGGCTGGGGCTTTCCGAGTTCCTGTTTTACAGGACCAAGGAACAGTACGGCCTGGCCCTCGTCGGCGTGATCGTCCCCGGTATGATCACCAACTCGCTGAATAAACAAGGGCTCAAGAAGACCCTATTGCCCATGCTGTGGATGGTGCCCCTCGCAGGCGCTGTCGGGTGGGCGCTGACGTACGTGACCGTCAAGTGGCTAAACATCTCGATATCTGATCAGCTTTTCGACGCGTCCATCGAACGTCTTCCCCTCGTGTTCGCCCTATCGGCCACCTCTGTGCTGATGGCGCTGATCATTCAGGAACAAACTGTTCGTACGTTCAAACTCCGCACTGGCGGGTACGTGACCGTCGGCTTCCTGTGGGCGGCGGCAGCGGCGAACACCTGGTATCTCCTGATCCTTGGCTTGTCCGTGGCGGCCGTGTACCTGATCTATCACGCGTACGAAGCGCGTGTGCCACTCTTCGGCAAAGACCGGTTCGTGGTGTTGATCTTCACGTCCTTCGCGGTCACGATCATGATTGAATACATATTCTCGCTGGTTGAAGGCGCGAAACTCGCGGGGCCACAGAATATCGTTCTCTGCGTCCTCCCCGCGATTATCGCCAATGACCTGATCCAGTACGGGTTCAAACGTACCGGTGGAGGAATGAGGATTTCTCTTATCGGCACCAGCCTGGTAGCAGCGCCCCTCGTGGCTTTCCTGTAGAAGAGTCGCCTAGCCAGAGGCGACCGTGAGGGGCTCCGCCGTGTAAGGCGTGGGCCCTTCAGAGTCCCGCTCTAGTCCTCATCGGATGAGCGCCGCGAAGGCTCCCGATCAGGGTCCGCGTGGTCCGACGCGCGTGAACTCTTAGACTTCTTCTTCGTCGACGTTGACGATCGTCGTGACGACTTCGACGTCGACCGCTGAGACGACGAGCTCTCTGGCTCAGGCTCCAGGCTCGTCGAATTCTTTTTACTCGACGGCTTTTCCTTCTCGGACTCACGAACCTTGTCAATATTCGGCGCCGGTGCGTCCTGTTCACGAGTCGGCTTCGTATCCAACGTTGGCAAATCAGTCAATGCCTCACGGAAAGCCGTTGATAATCGGGCAATGGTGGTCGGAGTCTGCCCCTGTTTGGGATCCCGAATCGCGTGATTCATCTCAATCTGCATCGCGGAATGCCCCCGCTTCTGCATAAAATCGGTCACCGTGTAGGAAGCCTGGGCGTTAAATCCAGCATCAATATCCACCTGTCCGTGGAGAGTTTCCGATAAACGCCGGACAATATCGTCGGTCATAGGCGATGGACGATCACCCGTTCCGACAGAAACAGGCTCTTCGGATGAGGAATCATCCATACCATGCAGCTCGACGATGATGGCGTTGTCTGGGAGGCCCTTGAGGACGCGCGTGAACTTGTCATCGCGCGTTTTCCAATTATCGTGCCAGTCTGACACTTTCCCCGTTGTGGTGAGCGCAGACACGTTGAGTTTATCGGCCACCATCTCAGTGATCCCACCGGTGTATAAATCAGCAACCTTAGGTTGACCCCTGCGGTGGTGATTCGTCGCGTGCGGGGCCACGAGGACTAGGGGAGAAGTCTTTGTGCGGTCTACCCACCGAATCGAATCATTGGGCCCGGAGCCGTCATTGTTATGCGCAGAATACTTGGCATTGCGCTCCTTGAACTCTGACATTTGCTTCTCGGACTCCGACTCCTTTTCATCATGATGAGAAATCGTGCAGCCCTGTAAGAAGACGACGCCGGACATAGTGATTGCAACCCACGTGCCAAGCCGTCGCGACCGAGGACGTGTGTTTTCCCTGGCACGCGATGTGGGTCGTGATTCGTTGGACGGTGTGGCGGTGGTAGCGCGATGGGGTGTGCGCATCGAAGAAAGCACTCGTGTTTTACTCCAATACTCGCTCAAAGGAAGGCTTGTGGCCTTTTTGGATCTCGGGGCCGACCGAAGGGCCTAAAGGTCGTGGGCCTTGTCGGCCGACCGAATCATATAGATCGCGGTCGCCCGCGTGCATATTGAAAAGTATAACCACACAAAGCTAACCGTGCTTTCGTGAGTTTTTGGTGAGCCTGGGTTTCGTCGGGATGGTAGACCGAGCTAAGCCCTATCCGACGAGCGCGTGAGCGTGACACACCCCACGATGGCGATAATCGAACACACCAGCATGCACAACGCCATGGACAGCGACGGGTCAGAGCCGATCCCCACGAGAGGAGACACAATCCCGGCCGCTAGGAACTGCAGAGCGCCCATCGCACCAGAGCCCGCACCCGCGCCGATATCGCGGACGGCCTCAACACCCAAGGCAGTCGCATTACCCAGCAACAGCCCCGTCGCTGACGTCATGACAAAGAGACAAATGAGCGTCGGCCAGAGCCACGGGCCCAGCAGAGCGTCGATAAGCAAAATTGCGGAGGTCGCGACGTAGAGGATGAGCCCAAAGACCAGTACAGAGCGCACCTCAAACCGCCCGACGAGTGTGCCATTGAGGGCCGACATTCCCGCGATCGCGAGCGAGTTGATAGCGAAGGTAATCGAGTAGACATGCGTCGGTAATCCAAGTTGGTCTTGGAGAACAAACGGTGAGGCCGAGATGTAGGAAAAGAACGTGCCGAACCCGACCGCGAAAGCGAAGCAGTAGCCGATGAAAGCCGGGCGGCCGAAACAACGGAAAATGGTGGGCAAAAGGTTGCGGATGGCGCCCGGAGTGCGACGGTCAGCCGGCAGGCTTTCGGGCACCACGAAGCGGGACACCACGACCATAATCACGTTAAACGCGGCGAGCACCCAGAAAATGCCACGCCACCCGATGAGAGGAGAAAGAAAACCACCCAGCAGCGGAGCAATCGCCGGCGCGAGCCCCTGGATCGCCATCAGCGCGGAGAACGCAGACGCCGCAGCCCTGCCATGCGCGACGTCAGGAATGACGGAACGAGCGACGACGACGGTAGTCCCGCCCGCTATGCCTTGAAGCAATCGGAAGGCAATCAGTAAACCGATCGACGGGGTGAGGGCACACCCGGCGGAGAAAACGAAGAACAATAACGAGCCGATCACCAGGGGCCGACGCCGCCCCACCCCGTCAGAAATAGGACCCGCGAACAACTGGCCCACGGCTAAGCCGATCATGAACGCAGATAGCGTGAGCTGCACCGACGAGGCCGTCGTTGACAGATCCTTCGCGATGTCGATAAACGTGGGCAAATACATGTCGGTGCCCAGCGGCCCCGCCGCGGAAAGTAGCGCGAGCGACGTGAGAACCGCAGCGGTGAGCTGGTTTTTCTTCGGCACCGTGGTGGAAGACGTACCCGTGGCAGAGGATGTAGCGGACGCGGCGTTGGGATCCGCCGAGTGGACGTCGACACGTTCGACCTTGCCCACTGACGACGAACGCCCCCGGTCAGGGGACGAGGATGACGGAGGATTCGAGGATGATGAGTTCGGATCAGTGCTCACTCGATGTACCTACAGGGTGACCTTTCTGTGTGACGACAATGCACTCCATCGTATTACGTGCTGGTTGCGGGCTTGTGATGTGTCCACGACTGGGCTTCTGTGGCGGGTCCGTTCACCCAAAGTTCACACAGTGTTGGTGCGGGCGACACCTGAGTGTCGACACCACGTCGCTATGGTCACACACGATAAATGGAGCTACCAGTGACCTCTACCCGCGTCATTGGACCAGCGAGCGCTTACCACACGTTTTGAAAGGTACGCCTGGATGCCCCAGCCTGAATTGTTTTCCTCCCGCCCACAATCGGTTCGCTCCCCGCAGAAACCCCCACGCGACCGCGGGATAACCGCGCGACGATTCTCACGTGTCGCCGTCGCCTCGCTTGTTCTCGGAGCCACCGTCTCCACCGGTGGAATTACGCCGTCGAACACAGTTCCCCAGGCCGCAGCCGCCACGGACATCACCGCCACCATCCCGTACCTTCACCCACCTGTTCAGCACGAGGGAGCCCCCACACCCCAGGCATTCCCACCCGAGGAATACAACTGGTACCTCTCTGACCTCAGCTCTCACCCCTTCGGTATCTACGCGGATGTCATCGGTTCGTACCCGGACCTCAAAGCCCACCATCCCGAGGTTCAAGACACGAACCTTGCGACGCTCACCCGCATTAATCACGACGCCGCGACGAATCCGACCGCGATCTCGCGGGCACAAAACGATGCACGCGCCGACAAAGAGGGCGTCCTCCAGCTGTTCTCCGATGCATTCGGTGGCCGGTTAGGCGAAGAATTCCGCCAGGCTCTCAACGAGAATCGCCTCCCCAAGACGGTGATGCTCTTCGGTGGGATTACCGCGCGGGCGGGTGGCCTCGCGAGCAGCACCATCGTCGAAAAGATTGGTTTCAATGAGACCCGCCCGTATGACGACCACCCCGACCAGATCAACAAATACGAGGTCCCCGGCGAGGATTTGTACGGGCATTCCAAAGCATTCCCGTCCGGTCACACAAATCAAGCAACATGGACGACGACGCTGCTCGCGGCCATGCTGCCCGAACTCTCGGACCAGCTGCTCGCCCGCGGATCCGAGGCCGGATACAACCGCGTGGTCCTCGGTGTTCACTATCCCCTCGATGTGATGGGTGGCCGGATGACAGGGTTGGCCGCGGCGGCGGACCGGTGGAATGACCCGCGCATGAGGAATAACCTCATGGCGGCAGCGCAGGAAATCCGTGCTGAGCTGGAGTGGAGGTGCGGCGACACCTTAGTCAACTGTGTGGCCGCGGATAGCAAATACGACGACAACGCGCTCGGCAACTACGCCTACCGAATGAACTACGACTTCGCGCCGGTCAGTGACCCCAATGCCGCGATGATCGTGCCCCAGGCTGCTCCCGACCTCCTGATTAATGCCTTCCCCAACCTCACCTATGAGCAGCGCGCCCAAGTGATTGAACAAACCGCGGGTCCCGCAGGGATGCCGCTTGATGACCAATCGCCACGCGGATCCTGGGAGCGAATCAACCTTGCGGCGGCCATGAAAGCCGACGTGACCGTCAACGACGACGGCAGCGTTCATGTGAATTAAGTCTGCGTGCCCCTGGTTGCCCAGTGAGGATGACCACCTCATGAAACGGCCGAAGAACACAACGGCCGAAGAACAGAAAAGCACGGTAGAGGAGAGGACCGTTATGACGAACAAGGAACGTAAGAACACACAGCGACAAGTAACCACGTCGTCCGAATCGACGAAGCCGGAGGGCCCTTATCGCGAAGCCAAACGGCCCGCTGGCCGGCACTCGTACACGCGCCGCAGTTTCTTGCGATCGTCGTTAGCGGCGGGCGGAACCATCGCTGCTGGTAGTGCCCTCGCCGGACGGTACCCTCGTGCCTACGCAGGGGATGTGCCGGGACCAGACACAGCCCCGCAGGAAGAATCCGTCGACACCGATCTCTTCCGCCACTCCGTCGCGTCGGGAGATCCACAACCGGACAGCGTCATCATCTGGACACGTGTGACCCCCTCGCCTGAGGCCACACCGGGGTCGGAGAAGGGCGCAGACACACAGGTCAACTGGGAGGTATCCACGTCGCCTGATTTCAGGAAAATCGTTCGGAGTGGTTACGAAACCTCGTCGGCAAGCAAAGATCACACGATCAAAGTTGATGTGAAAGATCTGCAGCCCGACACTCAATACTTCTATCGGTTTGCTGTTGAGCGCGACGGGAAACCACACTATTCGCGCGTTGGCCGGACTCGGACTGCGCTTGGCAGTGGTGGGGAGCGGACGGTCAATTTCGGTGTGGTCTCATGCAGTAATTACGAGGCCGGGTACTTCCGCTCCTACCGGGATATTGCTGGGCGGGACGACCTCGAATTTGTCCTCCACCTGGGCGATTACACTTACGAATACGAGACGGGCGGGTACAACGGCGCTTATGATTCGCAAGTTCGCGTGGTGCAGCCGGCGGAACGCACCACGACTTTGCAGGACTATCGAATCCGCCAGGGATGCTACCACGAAGACCCTGACCTGGCCGATTGCCACGCAGCCAAGCCCTTCATCTGCATTTGGGATGATCACGAATTTGCCGACAACAACTGGCGTGAGGGGGCCGCGGGAAACTCAGCTGAACCCGATGACAACTATCAAGCCATTAAAGCCGCCGCGATGCAGGCCTATTTTGAATGGCTACCAGTGCGAGTGAGCGCGGGGAACCAAGGCTCACATCTGTACCGGAAGCTGCAATACGGAAACCTGATGGAATTCATCATCCCGGATTTGCGCACGTACCGCGATTATGAATTGGTTTATACCAATAAAAAGATGTTCCTTAAGACGGATCCGGATTTCATCCGCGCCGCCGGCAAGGATGATCGCTCCATGATGGGGCAGACCCAGTTTGAGTGGTTCGGGAACGTACTGTCCAGTTCTCCGACCACGTGGCAGATAGTTGCCAATGAAGTGATGTTCGCGCCCATGACTCTTCCCGACGGCCTTGACCAGCGCACCCATGATTGGTTAGTCACACAAATTGGGCTGCCGGACCAGGGTATCCCCCTCAACACTGACCAGTGGGATGGCTACATGGCCGAACGGCAAAAGATTATTGACCTCATCGCCGACACTAAGAAAAACGTGGTGTTCTTGACCGGGGATATTCACTCGTCGTGGGCCAATGACATTCCGCGAGACATTCAAAAGTATCGTAGCGGAGCATCCAAAGATGTTGTTGCCACAGAGTTTGTGACGCCGTCTATTACCGCTAACGGTCTTTTCGATACTGTTGCGAAATCACGGGCATTAGACCAGGCAGCACGGCAGGTTTCTACCGCCGCTGCCGACGTTCTTCAGAAGACTAATGCGTGGTTTAAGTGGATAGACTTTATTCACCACGGATATATGGCAGTGAGCGTCTCTCCCGACGCTGTGTCGTGCGAGTGGTTGCACGTCGATAATGTTCTTTCTCCGAACACTCCGTTTAGGTCCGCTCGGAAGTGTACGGCATATAAAGATAAGCCCGGCGTACATACGAATGCCTAGGTTTTAAAATAACGAGTGTGTGTAACCACAGATGGATATCCCTAGACTCCCACTGTAAGGCTTAGCTAAAGTGATACGTGTTCTTTGACCGAGACCTACGTATGTGGTCAACACAATGCGTGAATGAGGCCCACGTGGGATTTCGACCGCCTCATCCCGCAGTGAAAGGGGTATCCGTGCCAACCAGTCGTCGTAACTTCTTGAAATCTTCCCTCGCTATTGCTGCATTGGCCACCACGGCCGGCGTTGTCAGCGCATGTAGCAACGACGATGATGACAAGAACAGCGATAACTCAAGCAAGAACGACCGCATCGCCGCTATCGGATGGGGGGATTACTGCACGCTTCTGGCGATGAACATCACGCCAACCTTCATCTTGACCCCGATGGGAATGGATGAGAAGAAAGACAACGGCGTCGGCCCCTGGGCGAGCGACAAAGTCAAGGGCAAAGACATCACCGTCATGGCAGCGACGTCCCAGGAAATCGGCAACGACGTTCTGGAAAAAATTGCCGCTGCAAAGCCGTCGAAGATTATTGCCGTGAACTCCGGGCTGAAAGATGATGAGAAGAAGCGGCTCAACGATATTGCGCCGACCATCGTTCACCCCGATAAGTACGCCGACTACCAGGTGCCGTGGGACGCTCAGGTCAAAGAAATTGCCAAGGCGGTAGGCAAGGAATCCGACGGCGACAAACTCGTCAGCGACACTAAGAAGAAATTTGATGATTTCTCGTCATCCCACCCGGACCTAAAAGGTAAGAAAGCCGCCACAGTTATTGCCATGCAAGGCCAATTCGCGGTCTATACCAGTGGCGATGGCCGCGGACAGTTTATTAAGGACCTGGGATTCGTCATTCCGGACGACCTTAATAAGGGAGATAACGGCCAGTTCTACAAATATCTCTCCTCCGAGAACCTCTCGCAGCTCGACGAACTCGACTACCTCTTCCTACTCGATTACGCCGGGAGTAATGAGGAAGCAAAGAAAAACCCGCTGTTCCAGAACATTAAGGCTGTTAAAGAAGGGAACATGCGGGAGATTTCTCAGGACACCGCGACGGCCATGAGCCTGCCCAACCCGCTGACCATTCCGTGGGCGATTGAACAGTTCGACAAGGCTATTTAGCAGGGGATTTATCTAGCAGGGAAGTAGCCCGCCCCGGCGTGGGCCAGCGCTACTTTTCGAACGGGAGCTTCTCGGGCTTCCCGGAGTGCCCCTGATACCCCTCATGGTCGCCGGTGTGCAGCGTGAGCTGCATGATCGCCCCATCCTTCGACGTCACATGGTGGACCACGAACGCCGGAACATATTGCACCATCCCCGGCGTCAACGTGGTCGCCGTGAACTCATTTTCATCGACTTCCGACGGGTCAGACGCCTTCCTGGCGACGGCGAACTCAACCTCCCCTTCGATCACCTGGACGGAGATCGGGTGCGGTGCATGATGCGAATCCAGGCGCTGACCTGGTGCGAAGCGGAATGCCACGATCGTCGCCCCGTCGGCAGTGGCTAAGCGTTGCGCGGCGGGGAAATCGCCCTCCTTCGCGGCCGGAGCCTCGTCGTTAATATTGAGAACAAATGGAGCATGTGGTGTGAAGGGCATGACCTGGCTCTTCCTTCTATCCGATGATGATCTGGTGACCTCATCGTAACTCTGAGCGTGCAGGAGGGGCAGCCCCTTCTGGGGTGCATAAAAACAGCGCGACAACACAGCGCGACGCACAGACGAAAGCACTGCGTTGACCGGCGTCGGCAAGCGATTTTGAAAGAAATACCCTGGTTGTTAGACTGCTTGAGTCTTTGTACATCTACTTTGTTGTAGGCCCACCCGCCTCACAGCGTCCCTCGAAGACAAGCAGCGAGCCGTTCAGTTACTGAGCTGGTTCGGCGCCCCTGAGTGGTTCACCTGAACCCTCGGCAATAATCCTGCCAAAACCCCAGCTAGATGGGCTAGTTGCGCGCACGAAAGCGTGGAACAGCTAGTTCGCGGATGGAGACAGTGACATTGCCGGGGGATTTTCTGCGGTAACCCATCAGTCGCTTGCCCGAAACGGGGATAACGCGTGGTGGAAGGGAACCGCAGCGAGAAAGGCACTAGGTCACATCCATGACCATGACAGATCCTATCGCCGACATGCTGTCGCGCGTACGCAACGCAAGTAATGCGTACCACGACACTGTCTCGATGCCTTCGTCAAACCTCAAGGTCCACATCGCAGAGATCTTGAAGCAAGAAGGCTACATTGCTGACTTCACCGTTGAGGACGCCAAAGTCGGTAAGACCCTGACCATCGAGCTGAAGTATGGCTCCACCCGCCAGCGCTCGCTGTCCGGTGTGCGCCGCGTGTCCAGCCCTGGTCTGCGCGTCTATGCAAAGTCTACCAACCTGCCTCAGGTCCTGGGTGGCCTGGGCGTGGCTATCATTTCCACGTCCCAGGGTCTGCTCACTGACCGTCAGGCTTCTGAGAAGGGCGTAGGCGGAGAAGTTCTCGCCTACGTCTGGTAGGGGAGGAGTGAACACACATGTCGCGTATTGGTAACTCACCAGTGGCGGTCCCATCCAACGTCACCGTCACCATCAATGGGCAGAACGTTGAGGTCAAGGGCCCGAAGGGCACCCTGGCTATCGACGTTCCGGAGCCCATCACCATCGCTCAGGAAGGCGACGAAATCGTCGTCTCCCGCCCCGACGATCACCGCAAGAGCCGCTCTCTGCACGGCCTGTCGCGCTCGCTGATCAACAACATGGTTGTCGGCGTGACTGAGGGCTACACCATCAAGATGGAAATCTTCGGTGTTGGCTACCGTGTGCTGGCTAAGGGCAGCGACTTGGAATTCTCCCTCGGCTACAGCCACCCGATCCTGATCAAGGCACCGGAAGGCATCACCTTCGCCGTGGACGGACAGACCAAGTTCTCTATCAGTGGTATCGACAAACAGCAGGTGGGGCAGCTCGCCGCGAATATCCGTCGTCTGCGCAAGGACGACCCCTACAAGGGCAAGGGTATCCGCTACGAAGGTGAGCAGATCCGCCGCAAGGTCGGAAAGACGGGTAAGTAATGAGCAACGACAACAAGCGTCTCCCTATCGGTAAAGACATTGCCACTCGCCGTCGCGTGGCTCGTAAGGCTCGCCACTTCCGCATTCGCAAGAACCTTCGTGGCACCGCTGAGACCCCGCGCCTCGTCGTGCACCGGACCTCACGGCACATGCACGTCCAGGTTATCGACGACACCATTGGCCACACCCTGGCCGCTGCGTCGTCCATCGAGCCTGAAGTCCGCGCCATGGAAGGCGACAAGAAAGCTCGTGGCGCAAAGGTTGGCGAGTTGATCGCCGAGCGCGCCAAGGCGAAGGGCATTGAGACTGTCAAGTTTGACCGCGGTGGCTACAAGTACCACGGTCGCGTCGCCGCACTGGCCGACGCCGCACGTGAAGGTGGTCTGAAATTCTAATGGCCACGCATAGCACCGCACTCAACAACGGAAGGATCGCGTAATGCCGGGACGTGAACGGCGTGACGGCGGACGCTCCGCCGACAAGAACGACAACAACAAGGGCCGCAACGATCGCGGCCGCAATGATCGCAACAACCGCCGCGGACGCGGCCGTGACGACGACCGCAACCAGTACATCGAGCGCGTCGTCACCATCAACCGCGTCTCCAAGGTTGTGAAAGGTGGTCGTCGCTTCAGCTTCACCGCCCTCGTCATCGTCGGTGACGGACAGGGCATGGTTGGCGTCGGCTACGGCAAAGCCAAAGAGGTTCCCGCCGCAATCCAGAAGGGTGCCGAAGAGGCTCGCAAGAACTTCTTCCGCGTGCCCATGATTGCCGGAACCATCACCCACCCGGTCCAGGGCGAGGCTGCCGCGGGCATCGTGATGCTCCGCCCGGCCGCCCCCGGTACCGGTGTGATCGCTGGTGGCGCCACCCGTCCGGTTCTCGAATGCGCGGGAATCCAGGACGTTCTGTCGAAGTCCCTCGGCTCCGACAACGCCATCAACGTTGTCCATGCAACCGTGGATGCCCTCAAGCAGCTCGTGCGCCCCGAAGAGGTCGCCGCCCGTCGTGGCAAGTCTGTCGAAGAGGTCACCCCGACTCGTATGCTGCGCGCTCGCGCAGGGCAGGGGGCGTAACCCATGGCACTGAAAATCACACAGGTTAAAGGCACCGTCGGTACCAGAAAGAAGCAGAAGGACAATCTTCGGTCCCTCGGCCTCAAGCGCATTCGTCACTCAGTCGTCCAGCCCGACACCCCTCAGGTGCGCGGGATGGTCAACGTGGTTCGCCACTTGGTCACGGTCGAAGAAGTGGCGGGGGAGTAGGAAAATATGAGCGAACCCATCAAGCTTCATGACCTGCGCCCAGCGAAGGGCGCGAACAAGCCCAAGACCCGCGTCGGCCGCGGTGAGGCATCGAAAGGTAAGACCGCTGGTCGCGGTACGAAGGGCACCAAGGCACGCAAGCAGGTCTCTGCTGCGTTCGAAGGTGGCCAGATGCCGATCCACATGCGTCTGCCTAAGTTGAAGGGCTTCAAGAACCCCAACAAGGTCACCTACCAGGTGGTCAACGTTGCGGACCTCCAGAAGCACTTCGAAAACGGTGGCGACGTCACCATCGCCGACCTCGCCTCTGCCGGCCTGGTCCGCGCAAAGCAGCCGGTCAAGGTTCTTGGCGACGGCGAGATCACCGCGTCGGTCAACGTGACCGCAACGAAGTTCTCGGCCTCTGCCAAGCAGAAGATCGAGGCTGCCGGTGGATCCGTCACCGAAACCAAGTAATTACGCGATCATCATCGCTGGGCTCCGGCTCGTGACTGTTCGTGACTGTGAGAATGGCCCCACATGTGGCGTCGTAACGGAAATCACAGTCAACGCGGCCGGACAAGCCTGAACTGATAGGAAAAGAGGGCGGCCTTCACCTGAGTAGGTGAAAGGGTCGCCCCTTTTCGCTCGAACAGGCCTTTTCCAAGTCCGAACGGATAGGCCTTCACCCGCCGGTGCTGCTAGAGTGTGTTAGTCGTTGGCCTGCGCCTAAAAATTTATGCCTTACTGTCTCAGGAGGATATGTGTCCGCTTTCCTCTCGGTATTCCGGGACCCTGACCTTCGCAAGAAGATCTTGTTCACCATAACAATGATCATCTTGTACAGGATCGGTTCCCAAATTCCCACACCAGGAGTCGATTACTCGAGTATTAGTGATCGCTTACATGATCTGAACCAAGATCAAAGCTCCGTGTACTCGATGATCAACCTGTTCTCGGGCGGGGCGCTCCTTCAACTATCGATCTTCGCCATCGGCATCATGCCGTACATTACGGCGTCGATTATCGTTCAGCTGCTCACCGTAGTGATCCCGAAGTTCGAGCAGTTGAAGAAGGAAGGCCAGTCCGGTCAGGCCAAAATGACCGAATACACCCGCTATCTGACAGTAGGGTTGGCCCTCCTCCAGTCCGCTGGCATCGTTGCCCTGGCTGACCGCCAGCAACTCTTGGGCGAAGGCGTCCAGGTCCTGGACTCCAACGTCGGCACCTTCGGCGTCACCATGATGGTTCTCGTCATGACAGCAGGTGCGGTGCTCGTTATGTGGCTCGGTGAACTCATCACGGATAAGGGCATCGGCAACGGCATGTCACTGCTCATTTTCGCCGGTATCGCTACCAGGCTTCCTGCCGACGGCGCCGCCATCCTCCGTGGCTCCGGCGGGCTGGCTTTCGCCCTCGTCGTCGTGGGTGTCCTCATCCTGGTCATCGGCGTGATCTTCATCGAGCAGGGGCAGCGACGCATCCCGGTGCAGTACGCCAAGCGCATGGTCGGGCGTCGCCAATATGGTGAGACATCCACCTACCTGCCGCTGAAGGTGAACCAGGCGGGTGTTATTCCGGTCATCTTCGCGTCGTCACTGATTTATGTGCCGGTTCTGATTACGCAGATTGTGAACTCGTCGCAGACGAACGTTAAGAACAACTGGTGGCAGCGCGATGTGATCCAGTACCTGCAGAACCCGGCCAGCTGGCAGTACATCATCCTGTACTTCGCGCTCATCATTTTCTTCAGCTTCTTCTACGTGTCCATCCAGTACGACCCGTATGAGCAGGCGGACAACATGAAGAAATACGGCGGCTTCATTCCCGGCGTTCGCCCGGGCCGGCCGACAGCGGAGTATCTTGGGTACGTAATGAATCGTCTGCTGTTCGTCGGTTCGCTCTACCTCGGTGTTATCGCCGTGTTACCGAATATCTTGATCGACATGGGAATTTCCTCGTCCGGAGGAACCCACGGTTCGCTTCCGTTCGGTGGTACCGCGATCCTGATTCTCGTGAGCGTCGGCCTGACAACAGTTCAGCAGATCGAATCACAATTGATGCAGAGCAACTACGAAGGGTTCTTGAAGTAATATGCGCCTCGTTCTACTTGGCCCTCCCGGTGCTGGTAAAGGCACCCAGGCAGCCATTCTTTCCGACAAACTCGGCGTTCCCCACGTGTCCACCGGCGACCTATTCCGGGAAAACATCGGTAACAACACCGAATTAGGTCAGGAAGCAAAAAGCTACATCGACGCAGGTAAGCTTGTGCCGACGTCTGTCACCGTCAACATGGTGAAGGACCGGCTCAGCCAGGACGACGCTGCCGACGGATTCCTCCTCGACGGATTCCCCCGGACCGTGGAACAGGGCGATGAACTCAAGAACATCCTTGACGGCTTGGGGACCAAGCTCGACGCGGTTGTCCAGTTCGACGTCTCCGAAGACGTCGTTGTGGAACGCATGTTGGCCCGTGGCCGTGCGGACGACACCGAAGAAGTGATCCGTACCCGCTTGAAGGTGTACCGCGACGAAACCGCGCCGCTGCTGGAGTACTACAAGGACTCCATTATCCGCATCGTGGCCGAAGGATCCGTCGAAGACATTAATCAGCGGACCATGGAAGCCCTTAAGGCTTTGGATTCCTAATTTGCTTCCCTCCCCGTCGGTTTAACTGCCTGGAGCAGTACACCACGGGGAGTTTTGTTATATCTGTCCCCACATCGTAAAGGCAACACCATGGCTTTTCGTCGCCGGAAGAAGAAAATCGCTGCAAAAACACCGGAAGAACTCGACCAGATGGAACGCGCCGGCGCGATCGTCGGCAATGCTCTCGTTGCCGTGAAAGAGGCGGCTAAACCGGGAGTCAGCTTGCTCGAGCTCAATGCGGTGGCCGAACGGGTTATCAGGAAAGCAGGAGCCACACCCACCTTCTTAGGATACGGGGGCTTCCCCGCGTCTATTTGCGCGTCGCGCAACGACGTCGTTGTCCACGGAATCCCCACTTCCGAGGAAATAGTGGAAGCAGGGGATTACATCTCTATCGACTGTGGCGCCACCCTCAACGGCTGGGTCGGCGACAGTGCCTGGTCATTCGGTATCGGCGAAAATGGTGCGTTGCAGGGCGACGAGTTGCCGGACGACCCCGAATCCGCTGCGGGTGGCTCGCTACGCTCCTTGGATAAAGCCACCCAGGACGTACTTGCTGCAGGCATACGCGCCATGGTGCCGGGAGCCCATCTCACAGACGTATCTCACGCCCTGGAAATGGCCACACGCGAGGCTGAAAAGAAATACGGCGTCTCACTTGGGATTGTCGATGGCTATGGCGGGCACGGAATCGGCCACGAAATGCATGAAGATCCTTATCTCGCGAACGAGGGCCCAGCAGGCCGCGGCCCACTAATCCAAGAGGGATCCGTATTGGCGATCGAGCCGATGCTGACATTAGGGACTTATGACACTGCCGTCCTTGACGACGATTGGACAGTGATCACCACCGACGGAACATGGTCCTCACACTGGGAACACACAGTGGCAGCCACGGCGGGCGGACCACGGATCTTGACACCACGGCCGGAGTAGAGCGCCCGGAATAGAACGCCCGGAAGTGATCGTGGCGCACCCATACAAGTGGGCACACTGATAGAGAATCGAAGGCCGATCACCCCTGACAAAGCCTTTGTCCTCACATAGTCCGTGCCCGCGGAGGAGGAAAACTTAATGTCCTCGCATTTATCATTATCTGAAGAGTCCAACCGTGAAGAACCCAACCGCAGCGTTCATCATGCCCTCGGAACGGCCACAACCACGACAAAGGGCATCCCCGCAGCAGAGGACCGGTCGGACGGAAAACCAACAATCGGTGCATGGTCGGAGGTCGGTACTCTCCGTGAGGTACTCGTATGCGCACCCGGCCTTGCTCATCAACGGCTGACACCACGAAATTGCCACGACCTCCTTTTCGACGAGATGTTGTGGGTAGATCGTGCTCGCCACGACCACCACGACTTTGTGGAGCAAATGCGCGACCGTGGCGTCACCGTCTTAGAGCTTCATGATTTGCTGCGTGAAACCGTGGAGATCAATGAGGCCAGGGAGTGGATTCTGGAGCGATGGTTGACACCGAACTCGGTGGGTCTGGGGCTGGCCGAAGAACTACGCGGGTGGTTTTCGTCGCTCCCCGCAGAGAGGCTAGCCACTCTATTAATCGGCGGGCTTGCGTTCACGGACTTGCCGAAGGAATTTAACCGGTCAGTGACTAGTGCGCTGTTTGGGCATCGTGGGGAGCTGGAATTTATTCTGCCACCGCTGCCGAATACCCAGTTCACACGGGATACGACGGCCTGGATTTACGGCGGTGTGTCTATTAACCCGATGCATTGGGCGGTCCGTGAGCGCGAGACGATCCTCCTGACCGCGATTTATCGTTTCCATCCGCGCTTTGTGTCACGAGATTTCACCGTGTGGTACGGCGATCCGGACGAGAAAAACGCATTGGCCACCCTGGAAGGTGGCGACATTATGCCGCTAGGGTCGGGCATAGTTCTCATTGGCATGGGGGAGCGGTCGTCGTGGCAAGCGATTTCGCAGCTTGCGCGCAGTTTATTCCTCCAGGGTGCCGCAGAGCGGATTATCGTGGCGGAGATGGCTCCCGCCCGCGCCAGCATGCACTTGGATACGGTCTTTACTTTTTGCGACCGCGACGTCGCGACAGCATTTATGAATGTGGTGGAGGCGATTCGGCCATTCACCCTGCTGCCGTCGGATAAGCCCCGCGGCTTCCAGATTTACCGCGAGGAGCGGTCATTTATTGACACCGTGACCAGCGCTTTAGGGTTGGATGAGCTTCGCATCGTGCCGACGGGTGGTGAGGCTTTCGCCGCCGAGCGCGAGCAGTGGGACGACGGCAATAACGTGGTGGCCCTGGAGCCGGGTGTTGTTATGGGATACGACAGGAACGTCCACACCAACGCCCTCCTGCGTGAAGCCGGCGTCGAAGTGCTGACGATCAATTCCGCGGAGCTCGGCAGGGGGCGAGGCGGAGGACATTGCATGACGTGTCCGATTCTGCGCGATCCCGTGGAGTATTAGACTCCTAGCAGGGGAAGGCCCTAGCGAGGGTTCCCGGATACTTCTAGATTTCGCGTTTGATGCGAGCCGGATTCCCCGCGGCGAACGTGTGCGAGGGGATATCCCGCGTGACGACGGAACCCGCGCCGATAACAGCATTGTCGCCGATCGTGACATTGGGGCAGACGATAACGCCGCCGCCGAGCCACACGTTATTCCCTATTGTGATGGGCCCAGCACTTTCGACGCCGGCCTTCCGCGCGTCGTGATCCTCCATGGGGTGAAGCGGGGTGAGCAACTGGCAGCGTGGCCCGATTTGAACGTGATCGCCCAGCGTGATGGGGGCGGGGTCAAGAAATATGGCGTCAAAGTTGATGAAGCACCCGTCGCCGATGGTGATGTTGAAGCCGTAATCGCACCAAAACGGGTGTTGGATAAAGGACTTTCCGAAGCTTTTGAACAGGTTGCTGTAGAGGCCGTGGCGCTGCGTGATGTCGAGCAGGCTTTGGTCATTTATTTCGGCGAGTTTGCGCAAACAGTCGAAGTGGGCCTGGACGAGTTCAGGGTCGCTGGCATCATAATCCTGCCCGGCGATCATCTTTTCGCGGTTGGTTGTCATGGGCTCTCACCTCGTCGTTGTGCGTGGATATGTTTTGTGGGCGCGGGTTTTCGTGTGGCTGTTTCCGCACTAGTGGAGGCCAGTGTAGCCGGGTATATCGCTCAGCATTGCCGCTCGGTTATGGGGGCATGGGGGATTCAGGGGTGAGCGTTGCCAATTTCCGCGCTGAGCCGAGCGACGTGGAGTGCGAGGTACGCTCGTTCATCGTCGGTAAGCTCTGTGTCCAGCCGCAATTCTAGGACGCTGGCCAGCCGGTCCGCGCACAACACGGCGTCGGGGTGTGACTGTCCAAGGCTGTCGTGAAGAACTGACATTCCCTCGTTGAGCTGATTGCCATTACGGACGCGGACGAAGAAATAACGCATGTGGGTGATGAACCTAGCTGCGTTGACGGAGGTCCGATCCATCGTTATCCCCAGCGAGGAGTCCACGATGTCGAAAAGCTGAGAAAACAGCCCGGTCATCGTGTAAGTATCGCTGAGGTCATCGGTATGGAAAGCTGCGTTAACCAAATGCAGCGTTATTGCCGTGGCTTCGGCATGGGGGAGTGGAGGTTGGTGCCGACGGGCTAACCATGCGTTAGTTTCAGCGAGCATTCGTTCGGCGACGCTGTATTCGTCCGGGTATAAGTGCCGGACTTCGGCTTCCAGTGGATGACCATCATTCGCGGGCGCGTCGGCTAGACCTTGCCTTGTGACCGACATCTGAATGTGATCCGCCAGGGCAATGACCGTGGCTGACTCCGGATGTGGAACGAGGGAACCCGCCACCCCATCGACCAGATTGGTGGCGAGATCCACGTAGTCCAGATTCAGCGACGCCAGCAGGCTACCCATGTTGTCGACATTGCGGCCGTGTTCGGGAACAAAAACCTGTTTTACCTTCGACTTATCGACGGGCTGCCCGGCTTTCTTCCCGAACCCCAGACCCCACCCGGTGAGAACAACCTCCCCGCCGTCGTCGCGCGTGGCCAGCACGACGTTGTTGTTCAGTACCCTTACGATTTTCACGGTAGCTCCTGCACCTGGCGTGCGTTATTTCTTCAGTGGACCTGTCTCCTTAGTGGTGCTGTCGTTTTATCGTTTGAGGCTCTCACCATTGGTTGCAATGACGTTCTTATACCAGTCAAAGGAATCTTTGCGGTACCGCTGTAAGGATCCTGAACCGTCGGAATTGAGATCGACATAAATAAACCCATACCGTTTACGAATCTCGGCAGTGGACGCAGAAATCAGATCAATACAACCCCAAGACGTATATCCCATGACGGGAATGTCATCTTTAATCGCTTCCTCGACCTGGACGAGGTGGTCGTTCATGTAGTCGATGCGGTACTGATCATGAACCGTTTTTCCATCAGGAGCGGAAGGATCATCGACTAGTTTATCGACGGCACCGAGGCCGTTTTCCACGATGAACAGCGGTTTGTGCCAGCGGTCCCACATTGAGTTCAGCGCGTAACGCAGGCCTTCGGGGTCGATAGCCCAGCCCCACTCGCTGACTTCCAGCTCGGGATTGACGACGCCACCCATGATGTTGCCTTCCCCGCGTTCAGCGTTGGGATCAGCGCTTTCCGCCACCGACATGTAGTAAGAGAAGGAGACGAAATCGACCGTGTTGTTCTTCATGACGTTGAAATCGTCGTCGGTGGTGTTCAGGTTGATGTTGTTTTCCCTGAACAGGCGCTTAAGCGTGTGCGGGTATTCGCCGAAGACGTGGATATCGCCGAAGCAGGAGTCGAGCTGTGTTTCGTACTGTGCTTTTAGGGCGTCGGCAGGCTTGGGTGTCAGCGGGTAGCGGGGAATGCTGAGCACCATGCAGCCGATCTGGTTATTCGGATCGATCTCGTGCCCGGCCTTCGTGGCCCGCGCGGAGGCCACCAAAATGTTGTGAACGGCCTGGTAGATATCGGTATCGGGGACATCCTCGCGGGAGGCTTCGATGGCTCCACCGATGAATGGCTGGTGCAGGATGGAGTTGACCTCATTGAAAGTGAGCCAGTACTTCACGCGGCCCTTGTATCGGTTGAAAACAGTCCGCGCATATTTTTCGTAGAAGTCAATGAGCTGGCGGTTCTTCCACCCACCATAGGAGCGTGCCAGATTGAGGGGCGTTTCGTAATGAGAAAGGGTGATTAATGGCTCGATGCCGTGCTTTTCTAATTCGTCCAGTACCTTGTCATAGAAAGCGAGTCCTTCTTCGTTTGGCGTATCGTCGTCGCCGTTGGGGAAAATGCGAGACCACGCGATAGAGAAACGAAAGACTTTAAATCCCATTTCGGCGAACAGAGCAATATCGTCAGCATAACGATGATAAAAATCAATCGAATTGAGTTTGAGATTATCGTCGGTAGGTTCCTTGGTGGGAGGAGCCATCAGACCCTGTGGCAGGACATCTTGAATGGATAGTCCTTTGCCACCTTCGTTATATGCTCCTTCAATTTGGTTAGCCGCTGTGGCCCCACCCCATAGGAAATCTTTGGGAAAAGCGGATTGGTTTTCGTGGGATAGAGACATGTGTTTTCCTTTCGATGCTGTGTCTCAAAGGTGTGGATGATGCATTTTTACTGCTGCGGTCATTCCGCCGTCGGCCTACGGCGTGACGGTAAACAGCACATCGTGGCTCACGGAACGACCAGCGGAAACGTCGAGTAAAACGTCGGCAAGCTTTTGTGAGTTGGTGACCACAACCACCGTCGTGTCGTCGTAGCCGGATGCAGAGATGGCCCCAAGATCTGCCGTTCCCAGAGGCTGCCCGGTTGTCACATGATCCCCCCTCGACACGGATGTCGTGAAACCTTCTCCGTTCATTTTTACAGTATCGACGCCCACGTGGATAAGAACCTCGACGCCTGATGCCGACCGGATTCCGTACGCGTGACCTGAACGAGGGGCGGCAATCACGGTCCCCTCCACGGGAGAAGTGATGACGCCGGAAGACGGCTTAATACCCACACCCATTCCCATCGCGCCCGAGGCGAATACTTTGTCCGGAACATCCTTGAGATCAATGACAGTTCCTTCGATGGGGGACACCACGGCCGCCGACGTTGCTACGTCGGTAGTGGATGACTCTGTGGAAGCCACGGGAGAAACTGCGGAGCTCGGGTGCTCCGTCGGTTCTGTGTCGTTCTCCACCGTGGCAAATGAGTTTGTGTCATGTTTTTGGGAATCCGACTGTGTTTCATGTCCCGGGATTGCGATGGCTTGATCGGCTTTCTTTTCCCCGTAGGGTACAAGGAACCAGCTGGCGATGAACGCAATCGCGATTGCCGTTCCAGAACCGATGAGCTGAGCCGCGAATGAACCGATACTCGTGGTGGCAGGTAAAGCCAACATGGATGGAAATACATACGCGCTAAATGCGTTCTTACCCTGTGCAATGATGGCCCCACCGATTGCGCCACCGACACAACCTGCGTAGAAGGGGTATTTTAACGGCAGGTTCACGCCGTAAATGATGGGTTCAGTGACCCCCGCGAGAAAACCCGAAATTGTTCCGGCTCCGGCGATTTTCCTTCGCGCGGAGTTTTTAGAGCGAACCCACACCGCAGCTGCTGCGGCTGCCTGGGCAAGCACAGCCGCCATCAATGGAGCCATCAATATACTTTGATTGCTGACTGCAAGCTCATTGAGGAAGATTGGCTGAAAAGCCCAATGCAATCCGAAAATAACGAGGACCTGCCAGAATGCGCCCATAATGGCCCCGCCAACCCATGGAACGGCCTGGAAAACACTATTCACGCCCTGGGCAATGATTTCTGATAACCACCCCATGGCAGGACCAATGGTGAGCAGCGTCAATGGCACCATGACGGCCACAACAAGGAGTGGCGTAAAGAAGTTGCGGATCGCGCCGGGGAGTGTGCTCTCCAACCAGTGTTGAAGATATGCTGCAATCCATACCGCGACAATGGGGGCCAAAACTGACGACGTGTACGTCGCCGTTTTTAGTGGAATGCCCAAGAAATGCACGTCATTCCGGGTCCCAATTTCGACAATGGCTGGATAAACCAACGGGGCGACCGTAGCCATCGCGATGAATATGTCTGCTTTGAATTTTCGGGCTGCTGTGACAGCCAAGAACAAGGGCAGGAAGTAGAAGAAGCCGTCGAAGGCAGCGTTGAACACGCGATACGTATCGGAGCTTTTCGATAACACATCTAAGGTTGTGAACAAGGTCAAAAAGGCCTTGCCAAGACCTAACCCTGCTAGGCACCAGACGATGGGGCTAAACAGCGCAGAAATGAGATCCATGAAGGCGTTGACCGGGTTTTTCTTCTCAGAATTCTCGTCATCGATCTCTGCGGCGGAGCCGTCGGTGTCACTCGGGTCAGTATCTCCCTTGACGCCTTTTGCCTGCATGTTGGGTTGTGCAATTACTGCTTGGTACGCAAGTGGAACTTCATTGCCGACGACGACCTGATGCTGACCGCCGGCAACAACCAATGTCACGACACCAGGTGCGGCTTCGACGGCGCGCTTGTCTACTTTCTCCGCATCGCGGATTTTGAACCGGAGCCGTGTTGCACAATGGGTGACGCTTCGGATGTTGTCGGGTCCGCCGAGTGCTGGAATAACGTGCTCGGCTAGAGGCGCAAAATCAGTTTTTGTGACCATGATTGTCCTTCCGCATGGTGTTTCCTTCCGTAAGGTGCTTCTTCTTTCGCGCATGAAAAAAGACCCGAGACGGGCCACAACGCGTCGACGTTGCATCCGTCTCAGGTCTTGCCCCCAATATCCCCTGGGGTAACAATCCTGTGGATCTATGCTCCTAGAGTGCCACATGCCTCACAGCGCTACAAGGAATGTGTTGCAGAACACAAAAATTTAGTCTGTTCTCTTTATTTGAGCGGTATCTCCGTTTGATGGCGGGCTCCTCGGCGGGACTTGGGGGAGGGGTCGTGGTGAGCGTCCCTGAACTAGACGTTTTCGCAGGTGATGTGTATTATTTCTGAACGGTGTCTTTCAACGACATGAGAGACGCTGAAGTCTGCCTCGTCAGCCGGTTTTAAAAGGCCTGACAAGGCGGTTTTACCTGCATAAACGTAGTCAACCAGATGCTTGCCGAAGCATCGGGAAACGTGGAGGATATGGCCAAGAAGGAAGGCGCCATCGAGGTCGAAGGCCGCATTGTCGAGCCTTTGCCCAACGCGATGTTCCGTGTAGAGCTGGACAATGGGCACAAGGTGCTCGCTCACATTTCCGGCAAAATGCGGCAACACTACATCCGTATTCTTCCCGAGGACCGCGTCGTGGTGGAGCTCTCTCCCTATGACCTGTCCCGTGGACGTATCGTCTACCGCTACAAGTAAGCAGATTTAAACCTATCAGCCTCCTCATCTCCGTAGGGCGGTAGAGCTTCCGCGGCCCGAAATTCAGCGGCCACCGCACAGTTCGAAAGACAATTGCCTGGTTAACAGCGTGTTTAACCAGCTTGTTTCCGCCCCACGATACAGCCTCTGGCCACGGTGGCCGGAGCCTTGTCACAAGCTTCAGTGCGCTACTCGGCGCCGACCGAGCACCATTGACCAATCGTCAAGGATGAATGGGGAGAAAACCACCGTGACAACCGGAAGGATTTTGCCATATGGCACGCCTTGCAGGAGTTGACCTCCCGCGCAACAAGCGCATGGAAGTCGCTCTCACTTACATCTATGGCATTGGACCAACCAGTGCTAAGCAGCTTCTTGAGAAGACAGAAATCTCTCCTGACCTGCGTACCGACGCTCTGACCGACGATCAGGTCGCGAAGCTTCGTGACGCTATCGAGGCCGAGTACACCGTCGAAGGTGACCTCCGCCGCCAGGTTCAAGCTGACATTCGTCGGAAGATTGAAATCGGCAGCTACCAGGGTCTCCGCCACCGTCGTGGCCTGCCCGTTCGCGGTCAGCGCACCAAGACGAACGCTCGTACCCGTAAAGGCCCGAAGAAGACGATCGCAGGAAAGAAGAAGTAATTTATGCCTCCGAAGACTCGTTCCGGCGCACGCCGTTCTGGCCGTCGCGTCGTCAAGAAGAACGTGGCCAACGGCCACGCCTACATCAAGTCCACTTTCAACAACACCATCGTGTCCATCACGGACCCCAACGGTGCTGTTATCTCTTGGGCTTCCTCCGGACACGTCGGATTCAAAGGATCCCGTAAGTCCACCCCCTTCGCCGCACAGATGGCCGCAGAATCCGCAGCTCGCAAGGCTCAGGAGCATGGCCTGAAGAAGGTTGAAGTTTTCGTCAAGGGCCCGGGGTCAGGTCGTGAGACCGCCATCCGTTCCCTGCAAGCAGCCGGCTTGGAAGTCAATTCCATCTCCGACGTCACGCCTCAGCCGCACAACGGCTGCCGTCCGCCGAAGCGTCGCCGCGTTTAAGGGAAGAGGAGAGATAAACAATGGCCCGTTATACCGGTCCCGCAACACGTAAATCCCGCCGTCTCCGCGTCGACCTCGTCGGTGGAGACGCAAACTTCGAGCGCCGCCCCTACCCTCCGGGACAGGCTGGCCGCGCCCGGATCAAAGAATCCGAATACCTGCTCCAGCTGCAGGAGAAGCAGAAGGCACGCTTCACCTACGGCATCATGGAAAAGCAGTTCCGCCGTTACTACGCCGAAGCGCACCGTCGCCCCGGCAAAACCGGTGACAACCTGATGGTTCTCCTGGAGTCCCGCCTGGACAACGTCGTCTACCGTGCTGGTCTTGCCCGCACGCGTCGGCAGGCACGCCAGTTGGTTTCCCACGGTCACTTCACCGTTAACGGCAAGAAGGTCAACGTTCCGTCCTTCCAGGTTTCTCAGTACGACATCATCGACGTGCGCGAGAAGTCCCGGAAGATGGTCTGGTTCGACGAAGCACAAGAAGCTCTTGCCGACGCCGTTGTGCCCGCATGGCTTCAGGTTGTTCCGTCAACCCTGCGCATCCTCGTGCACCAGCTGCCCGAGCGCGCTCAGATCGAGGTTCCGATCCAGGAACAGCTGATCGTCGAGTTCTACTCGAAGTAACAGCATCGCCGCTGTCGGCAATGTCGCTGTGGCCTGTATCGGTTGCAGCGTTCATCGTCGCCACGGTTTATTCCACTTGTCCCTTCCAGGCGTCATATAGCGGTCGCCACCAGGAGGAATTACATCCATGCTCATTTCACAGCGTCCACAGTTGACCGAGGAATACATTGACTCCTCGCGCTCACGGTTCGTCATCGAGCCGCTCGAGCCAGGTTTTGGTTACACCCTTGGCAACTCGTTGCGTCGTACGCTGCTGTCATCCATCCCGGGTGCGGCGGTCACTAGCGTCCGCATCGAGGGCGTCCTTCACGAATTCACGACGGTTCCCGGCGTGACCGAAGATGTCTCCGACATCATCCTGAACATCAAGGGTTTGGTTCTTTCGTCGGATTCCGACGACCCCGTAACCATGTACATTCGCAAAGAAGGACCGGGCGAGGTCACCGCGGGTGACATCATGCCTCCGGCCGGTGTGGAGATCCACAACCCGGACATGCACATCGCCACGCTGAATGAGCAGGGCAAACTCGACATCGAGCTCGTCGTTGAGCGGGGGCGCGGATACGTTCCCGCTGCTCAGGCGACCGGCGAGATCGGGCGTATTCCCGTCGACCAGATTTACTCACCTGTTCTCAAGGTGAGCTACAAGGTTGAAGCAACGCGTGTTGAACAGCGCACCGACTTCGACCGTCTGGTTATCGACGTCGAGACCAAGAATTCCATCACTGCCCGCGATGCGATGGCATCCGCTGGCGGAACCCTGGTTGAGCTCTTCGGACTCGCCCGCGAACTGAACACCGCTGCTGAAGGCATCGAGATTGGCCCCTCCCCGCAGGAGAGCGAGCACATCCAGGCCTACGGCATGCCCATTGAGGACCTGAACTTCTCCGTGCGCAGCTACAACTGCTTGAAGCGCGAAGAAATCCACACGGTCGGTGAATTGGCATCGCGCACCGAGTCCGATCTTCTGGACATCCGCAACTTCGGACAGAAATCCATCAACGAAGTCAAGGTCAAACTTGCTGGCCTGGGCCTCGCGCTGAAGGATGCGCCCGAAGGCTACGATGTGTCGGAAATCGAAGGCTATGATGCCGAAACAGGCGAGTGGATAGACACCGAAGGCGAAGACATCGCCGAGTAACTAGCGGTATCGCCTACTCTGACCTCCGCAGCATTGGCGAAGTCGCCTGATCCCGGGTTAGTCCCGGAAGGACTTTTGCCTGAGGCGGACGAGTAGAAAAGTCGCTCACAATTTATCGTCACGAGGAGAATATTCCATGCCTACCCCTAAGAAGGGAGCCCGGCTCGGAGGATCCCCATCCCACCAGCGGAAGATCCTCTCCAACCTGGCAGCCCAACTTTTCGAACACGGCGCTATCCGCACGACAGACGCCAAAGCTAAGTTGCTGCGGCCCTACGCCGAGAAGCTCATCACCAAGGCGAAGTCCGGAACCCTCGCTGATCGTCGCAACGTCGCGAAGTTGATCCCGAACAAAGAGATCATCTCCGTACTTTTCGACGACATCGCGCCGAAGGTTGCCGACCGCAACGGTGGCTACACCCGCATCATCAAGCTGGAGAACCGCAAGGGCGACAACGCCCCCATGTCGCAGATCTCCCTGGTGACCGAGGAACTCGCCTCCAGCGAAGCCAGCCGCGCAACCCGCGCTGCAGCTTCCAAGAAAGCTGAAGAAGAAGCAGCTTCCGAGGCGGAGTAAAACGCGCAAAGAGCTCTCCGTGACGTGTTTGCGGTGAGTCTAATCCAGCGCTATATACAGCAGTGACCTGCATGGATACGATTCCACGCAGGTCATTTTGCTATATCTAGGGTGTCTGGTTTCAGACCGATTAGTCAGACTTGTCTCCGTTTAACGTGCGCTTATGCTCCACATTCAGTCCGATCACTGTGTGTTGCCTTATATGCGGGCGAGTCATAGTCGCAGACCGCCGTCTTGATCACTGAATCGGTTGCCACGCCGTCCTCGACGGTGAATGTTATCGGTGTCCCGGGCTTCAACATGTCATCGTATTTATTGCCTTGGGGCTCGATGCTCTTCACCGTCGCCATGATCGTCCCGTTGGACGCGTCGCCGTTTACCGAGTCCACCGTGACGGTTGCGTCGTAATCCTTACCCATCGCCCCGTAGTAACCGACGAACTTTCCCGTCCCATCAGGCTGAATCTTCAGGCTACGGCCATGTCCAGACCAATCGCCGGCAGCCCATCCAGCGGGTCCGCCGGCCGCCTTATCCGCGGCCTGGGAATCCTCTTCGCTCGGAGTTGCGGCTTTGTCGTCGGACGATGGTTCGGCGCTGGTCGACGTCGTCGATGAAGATGTTACTGAGCTGGAGTCAGTGGATGAAGACCCGTCGCTCGAACATGCTGCCAGGCTAAAGCCCGCGGCAGCGATGACGCCGATGGCGGCACAACGCGTGAAGCCTGAACGACGGCGATGAGTATTGTGCATGAAGATGTGTCCCCCTTGGAAAAATAGCAGTGATGGGATAGGGCACCACATAGGCGTGATAGCCAGGGTTATTGGGCTAGCTTTTGGTGATGCCATTGGAGTTCAGTACTGTCCCGCGTCAATTATGGCATCGTGGAGGGGGCTCCAGGATCACAATCCGATCACAATGAGGTCGGGCGCAATGAGCACGGGTGCAATGAGATCGGGATCGGGGCTGGGCGCATGATTGAACGCGCGCATCAGCCGTCAGAAGTACGTTCGCCTACACTCCGCATTCACTTTGATCGCTGTGTGTCGACGTATATGCGGGCGAGTCATAGTTGCAGACTGTCGTCTGGAACACTGAATCTGTCGCAACGCCGTCCTTCACCGTGAACGTTATCGGCGTCCCGGGCTTGAGCATGTCGTCGTATCGGGTTCCTTGGGGTTCACTGTTATCCACTGTGGCAGTGATGGTGCCGTTTGACGGATCACCTGTCGCCGAATTCACGGTCACTGTTGCGTCGAAATCCTTCGCGACAGCCCCGTCGCGACCGATAAATCGGCCAGTCCCATCCGGCTGAATCTTTAGGCTGCGACCATGCCCAACCCAACTGCCAACAGCCCATCCGATCCCTTCGCCAGTAGCGGCAGCGGCTCCACCCGCGTCGCCTCCCGCCTCATTCGCAATAGGAGGTTGCTGTCTTTGTGGATTGTCGGCACGCTCGTCGGGCGTTGGCTCGGCACTTGTCGACGTCGCCGTCGATGATGACGACGAAGTACTGGACGAGGAACTCGATGAAGATGACGACGAGCTACTCGACGATGAGACAGAACTGGAGTCAGTGGACGAAGACCCGTCATCTGAACATGCTGCCAGGGTAAAACCAGCGGCAGCGACGACGCCGATAACGGCGAAACGTTTGAACCCCGTTACGTGGCGATGGGCGGTGGGCATGGATCTGTGTCCTCCTTGGAAGACCTAGCAGAGATGGGACAAGACATCACACAGTCACATAGCCTCGGCTATTGGTTTAGTCTGGGTGATGTCCATGGCAAGTTGAATACTATGTTCTGTTAATTATGGCATCGTGGGGGCTTTGTCGAGGTCACAATCCGATCACAAATGGGGAGCAGGGGAGGGGTCGAGTGGTGTAGTGCCCCCCGCCGCGCACCTTGTGCACTGGTAATTCGACCGTTAAGCACCACACTCGGGCATTGTCCCGTACGCTGCCCTATATTCAGGTAGTTTCGAGTTGCAGAAGGGCTCCGATCCTCGCTCACTCGCTATACCGTTTTCTACTTCGAAGGAGTAGATCTTTCCGGTAGTATCCCCGCCGGCATTCTGGCTACTAACCACCTTCACAGTTATGGTCCCTTTTCCACCATCTCCGGAGGAATCGATGAGTTGAAGAGTTTCCTTAGTAGCTCCCACTCCCGTGGGGGGATCGGCTACTAGTTTTCCAGAGCCATCCGGATTTATTTCCAGGAGTCGTCGGTGTCCCTCCCAGCGACCAACCACCCATGAAGGGACATCAACGGTCGCTTGATTCTCAGCGTCCGCGTTATTTTCTTCTGCCTGCGAGTCAGCCTCTGCGTTATTAACATCGGGATAGGGCTGATCGTCCTCGGAGTTGTCAGTAGTCGGAACCATCGACTTACTAGCAGTACTGCTGCGGGTACTCGATGGAGCAGAAGTTGTCTTTGTCGACGTGGTGGTCGACGTTGTTGTTGATGAGCTGTTGTTATCGTCACCATTCGAGTTACAGCCGACGAGTACTGTGCCCAGGGCAGCGCCCAAACAGAGCATAGCGACTTGTTTACGCGTGCCGAACGCTTTACGAGCAGGGGGCTTTGATTCGGGGAGTAACGAGGGGGAATTCATAGGTTTATCATTACTCACTGGGTCAGCAGATGTGAAGGAATAGGAAATATGAGTTCGGGCATGAAGGCTCATTGCCATGCCTCATCCGCGCTGGTTTATGAAGCATCTAACAGATTGCGGCCTCAAACAGATACAGTGTCAGCGTGATTCCGAATGACAATGCGACCGCACAACCGGGACCGGACCATACCGACACCACGAACGCCCTGGTTCGTCTTCGCCTCGACATTGCCTATGACGGCACCGACTTTCATGGGTGGGCTCGTCAAAATGATGTGCGCTCGGTTCAGGGGGACATTGAGCAGGCTTTCGAGACGGTGGTGCGCCAGCCGGTCCAGCTCGTTGTCGCTGGTCGGACGGATGCGGGGGTCCATGCCTCGGGCCAGGTGGCGCATGTTGATATTCCGCGCGACATCCTGAACACACGGAGCATCCACAACGATCCGTCGACATTGGTTTCACGCTTCGCCCGGTTGCTGCGTCCCGACGTTCGCATCCGCGCGTGTTCCTTTGCGCCCGACGGTTTCGACGCGCGTTTTTCCGCACTCCGTCGCCATTACGTGTATCGCGTGACGACGAATCGCGCCGGGGCCTTGCCGACGCGGGCCCGCGACACCGCCGTGTGGGGCAGACCAGTGGATATAGATGCGATGAACAACGCGGCTGAGGTACTCGTTGGCCTTCACGATTTCGCTGCGTTCTGCCGTGCACGTCCCCATGCCACAACCATCCGTGACCTGCAGCATTTCTCATGGCATGAAGTGTCCACGGTAGCTGAACCGGACGTCTATGAGGCACACGTGACGGCCGACGCGTTTTGCTGGAACATGGTGCGCTCCATCGTCGGAGCGTCGTTAGCCGTGGGGGAGGGGAAACGGCCGGATGGCTTCATGGAGGACATGCTGAACCACGATTCGCGACACCCCATGGTTCCTGTCGCTCCGGCGCACGGACTGACGCTAACCGGCGTCGATTACCCTGCTGACGATGAGTTAGCTGCCCGTGCGGAGCAGACTCGGGGTATCCGATCGCTCGATTAGCCGCAAGAGGTCGGACGCGTCCATGACGGTGTGGGCCTCCCGCCACCGCTGCGAATCCGGCCGTCGGACAATATCGATAATCGTCTCCGCCGAACCGTGCGTGATCGCCCACGTGATAGAGGCGTCGCTGCAGTCCCAAATCTCCAGGTCAGCGTCGCGTTGGGCGTGACGAAAGCCCGTTCGTGTCGACGATTGACGCTGCGCGGCGTCGAAAATCGAATCGACACCCAATCTTGCGATTTTGCTATCGGACGTTGCTCCACCATCAGGAGGAACGACGATCGTGAATTTGGTTGATACCCATTCGCCGGGCGAATCAGTGATGACAGTGACACGACGACCAGCTGCTCGAACAAAGTCGGCCAAACGTTGGGCAGCCCTACACTGTAAAGAGCGATCGCCAGCCGGTTCGGCACTGCTCGAGACGATAGCGATACGGCCAGATGAATCCGGAAGGGCGACGGAACCAGTCGCAACCCTAGCCGGGCTGTGGAGAGGCTGGCTGTCTGGACTGTTCTGATCATCCTCAGCTAGTGTGCGAACGTCGCGAAGGTAGCTATCCCATCCAGGTTCCTGGCCAGCGTCGGGAGAAACCCATGCTTGCCACCCGCAACCGTGAATATATGAGATGACCTGCGAAGAACCCGCGGTGGGTAGCTCCACAAAAAGCCTCCACGTGGTTGTCGCCTGCGTGGAAGAGTGGTTGTCCCAGCCGGCGATAACGTCGGCACCGGTATGTGCCGTCGAGCTCAGCATGATCGGGCAACGGACAACACGGTGGAGGACTGCGAGCATCACGGGAGCGGAATACGCATGAGTGAGGGGATAGAGCTCGATGATCGCTGAGCTCTGGCCGGCAGCGTTAGATGCACCGTAGCCTGCACGCGTCGATCCTGTAGTTAAGCCCCACGGCCATCGCCAAAATAATCCGATAAATATCGGGCCGACGCAGGCGATGACGACGAAAAAATCCCCCATAGATACCCCTTAAAAATAAGAAAGGTGGCCGCCGTTGAGCGGCCAGAGCAATCTTATAAGAGATTCTGGAAAGCGGAAAGACTATAAGAATTTTCGGACTTTCGCGAAAATTTCGGGATAGTGCGAATCAATTCGTTTTGCGGACAGGGCAATGGAGCCAGCGAGCATCGCCATGCCCACACTCAGGGAGTACACGGCGGCGAACCAAGCACCGGTGAGGCCGATAAGTGGAATAGCAACGGCCGGTCCAAGAATAATGGTGAATGCGACCAGGGCAATAAGCATGGCCACGAAGGCTGGGCCGGATTGTCGTCCGTTGTTCCTCATTGTGTTAACGCCGGGTTTGACAGCGGGAAAGGGGTTATAGGCGGAGAGGAATAATCCGACCGCCGGACCAGCAAAAACCCCACCGAGGCACGCGCCCGCCATAATCGCTTTTTGGTTAGTGGTGAAGTCCGCGAAAAGCACCATGATGATCAGGCAGGGAACCAGCAACAGAACATTGAAGATAATGACCGCAATAGCGCGAGCCGTAACGATGTCTTTACCCCGTGTTCCAGCTGCCATATGAACCCAGTTAGCTGGCCCATCCATACCGAAATCATTCGACGCGAAGTTAGAGCTACCGATAATTGCAATATAGAGAGCACCGATAATTAAACTGTTGTTTCCGGTGGCAATCCCCATAATCAAGAATATGAGTGCCATGATCGGAAAACTCAATATGGCGTATTTAAATCGGATATCTCTTACCCAATATTTCAACTGACGTGAGAATAATGCGCCGACGACACTGTGGGGAACGCCACGGAGATAAAAAGAGTCTCGAGCCGAAACATCTTCAGATTCTCCCGACGTATTGGCGGCAGACGCGAAATCACGATCGACTGACCGCGACCACAGATATAGGCCGGCAATAATGAAAACAACTGTGATGACGGCGCGGATAACGAGGCTAATCCATGCATGCTGGGCGGCGTCGTCTATCATCGCCGGGCCTGATGCGAGAGGTGTCCATCCTGCAATACGAATGACCCACTTCAGAATAGTGTCAGTGATTGAGGAGGCGAAGCCAGAAGCGAAAACCTGAATAACAATGAAAACAAAGAAGAACAGAAATGTGCCAATGAAATACAGCCAGTTTCGGCGTGAACGGTTACCTCCACTAGAACTCGACGTCACAATCAGTGCTTGATTAATAACGAGGAGACACGAAATTCCCAAAATCAACCCGACGATTCCGACCGACGCGGTGAACCATTGTCCTGTCTCATTACCTGACATAATGACCGCGACCATGGTGGCTATAGTGACACCGATAGCAATAATCGCACGACTTTGAACAATGATGGTGGGCAGTAACGCTCTCACCAGTGACGACGGTTTAAGAGGGAATTGCGCTAACTTAGCTGGCTGAACCGTATTTTCCCCAGCTGGCCATATGAAAGCCAACACAAGCAGTGTCGTGGCTCCGAGTGCTGCGAAAGCGGTCCATGGATTGTCGGCGATAGGTCCACTCATATCGCCCGCCGAGTGTGCACCGACCGCAGCCGCTGAAAAACGGCCCGTTTTACGGGCAATATCGACGCAAGAGCTAGCCGTAAACGCGACTCCCCCTATCGCGTACAGCGTCGTCATAATGACAAGAATCCATTGACTCGCGCCCTCATACCAGGACTTTTTCCATAACCGCATATGCAAGCGGAAAACCGCCGAACGTATTTCCTTATCGCTAGCGTGAAATGGTTGAGACGGCGATGTGGATTGAGCACGTGTCGATGGAGAACCCGATACAGGCTCCGTGTTATTCGGATTAATCGGCTGGCTCATGATGCTAACCACCCCAAACTTCCCTCAGCGAGTCGCCCGCCACCGACGAGGTTGAGGAATGTATCGGTCAAACTTGATCCATTTCGCACCTCATCGGTGGTTCCGCTAGCCAAAACCCTGCCATTTTGCATAATGGCTACGTGGTCGCAGAGCCCCTCAACAACTTCCATTACATGCGAACTCATAATGACAGTTCCCCCGGCTTTGACATACGTCGTCAAAATTGACCGGATAATTTGAGCCGACACGGGATCAACAGCTTCTAGTGGCTCGTCGAGAATAAGAAGTTCGGGGCGGTGAATAAGGGCTTGAGCTAGAAGAATCTTCTTTGTCATGCCGGCGGAATAATCAGCGACAATTTTATTTGCGGAGTCTTTGAGATCGAGAACATCGAGTAATTCGTTAGCGCGTTTTTCGACGATTCCCTCATCCATACCGCGTAGGGCACCAGAAAATTGGAGAAGTTCTTTTCCTGACAAACGATCAAAAGTGGGTAACCCGTCAGCCAAGAGCCCGAACGTCGCTTTTGCTGTTGCGGGTTTATCCCACACATTGATTCCATTAACCCATACGGAACCCTGGTCCGGGCGGAGGAGACCGGTGGACATCGTGATCGCTGTGGTCTTTCCCGCGCCATTAGGGCCGACGAGGCCATAAAAACTCCCGCGAGGAATATCCAAATTCAATTGATTAACAGCTGGTTTTCCACGGAAAGCTTTGTAGAGGTTACGAAATGCCATAGCACACGATGTCGGATCATCGGCGAGCGGCGCGACATGGGGTGCATGAGGTGATGAGGTAGGGGTATCGGAAGCGGTGTCGTTATCCGGTAGATTCTCCATGCCAGCCACATTAGCTGATGATGAAGTTCTGTCCTGGCAATGATGTAGGTTATGGAGTGCGCAGCGAAACCTGCCGACTATGCAGGATCTGCAGAATATGGGGGTTACGGGGGAATCATGGCAAGTTCGAACCACGATGGGTCGGGTCACGACGACCACCAGCGGGGACGTGCATCTGCCGGTGGCGGTAAGGACTATCAGCAACCGACGTCCAGTGCACAGTTAGCCGGATACCGATTTGTTCGGAAGCAGCTGGAACAAGCCCTGGTTTGTGCGGATACCCGCATGGTTCACGACGTTCCCGGGAGCCGACGCCGAGCCCTGGCGATCGGTGTTGTGCTGAGCGTTCTCGGTATCGCCGGTGCTGGGATTATGGCGATGATGCGGCCCGACCCCGCGATTGGAGACCACACGATCCTCATTGCTGCAGATACCGGCCAAATGTTCGTGCGCGTTAACGATACGCTCCATCCGGTGACGGATCTGGCGTCGGCGCGGCTCGTGGTGGGCAAAGCGGAAGAAGCTCACCGAGTATCGAGCAAAAATTTAGCGTCTCTGTCGCGCGGGGAGTTTATCGGGCTCCGCGGGCCTTCGGATTTGCCACCGCAGGGCAATGCGGAATCGACGGAGAGATCATGGGGAGTATGCCATGCGCCGGATAACCCACGGGCATCGAATAAATCTCGGTCGGCAGATGGTCTTCGGTCCGCGGATAAATCTGGGGCGCAGAAGATGCCTTCCCGCGCTCCAGGCGCATCCTCCTTGGTGAAGAAAGCTGCCTACAACGAGGGTAAGAGTGCTGATGACGAGGGGGCCGACGACGTCGAGAATGACGTAAAACCTGGTCAGAATAGCCGCGGCACGTTATCAGTGGCGGTGGCCGAGTCAATGCCACTCGACGCTCGCTCGGCGATTCTTCGTGCAGAGAGTGGGATGTGGTTGATCAGCCCGGATTCATCTGACGGGCATCCGTATCGGCGCTCACTCCTTGCCAAGCGCGGTTCAATTCCCGAGCCGGCAGTATCGCGGGCACTGGGCATTTCGTCATCGATCATTCGGGATGTCCCGGATTCTTTCGTCGAAGCGATACCCCGCGTCGATGATGTTCGTACTATTCGATCATCCATGCCGGCCGGCGGCGAGTCTGGCTTACGGCGACCCTTCAACACCATCGGTACCGTCATCATCGCTGACCAGCACGGTTCGTCTGTGGGGCGCTCGGCAGACCCTTCATCGACGCACCGACAGACCGTCGATAATCGCCCATCCCATGAATCCGGGGCAACCACACGCGACGACGCATCTGCCGATGACGGCGACGTCTACGTCGTTCGTGACCACGGAATTGCTCCTTTAGCTCCCGTGCATGCTCGTTTGCTGCTTTCACGACCAGGCGTGGTGGTAGAGCGGGTGAGCCCCGCAGACATCTCAGACATACCGACGGCCGACGAACTGAACTGGGGGACTATACCGGGGGAGAAGCCTGAGTGGGCTCCGCGAGAGGGGCGCCTTTGTGCGGGGACGGTAGCAAGCCCACGCGAGAAGCAGCGACCCGCAACCGATGCCGAATCCGCAGAGGTGGGCGACGCCGATATCCTCACGTGGTCGGAGGCGACAACCTTCCCGCATGGTGCAGTGCCTGTCGTGCAGGCGGAGCAGGCGGTGGCCGTCGGCAAGAGAGAAGAAGAGCGGCTCACGCCACGAACTGCCGATTATTACTCCGGGCCGGCCCACGCGGTGGCCGTTGACACTGGCTCGGGGTATGCGATCGTGAGTTCGGACGGCCGACGCTTCGCGGTGGATTCATTGGAAACGCTGCAGATCCTGGGATTTCGTACTCCCACAGTGGCACCGTGGTCGGTAGTCCGGCATCTCGCTGAGGGAGAAAACCTTTCCCGCGATCGCGCGTCAAAAATTATTGTCGGCGCCGAGCAGCCATGACCGCGGCACTTACCGCACACAGAATCGTGAACGGGACCGCAATCACGGTTATCACCATGCGTCGGTGGGAACGATGAGTAGCAGTGGCGGGAACGGTGATGTCAGGATCGGATGCTTCCCGAGACTCCGTGGGGATCACGCCGCCAGCCTCCGCGTGTCGACGCGCCATTCCCACCGCTCGAGCAGGATGAACCATCCCCGCCTGAGACCCAGCCCCTGGCGTTGCCGTCGCCGCAAGGATTTGGCGAACATCAGACGGACTCAAATGCGGAGCAACCTCCAGCATCAAGGCCACCGTGCCCGACACGAGCGGTGCAGAAAAACTCGTCCCGACAAAAGGCTGAGGCGTTGGTTCCTCCGCCATGGCAGGATTCCGCTGAATCTCCGCAGGATCGGTGGCCGCCATAATCGGTGATGACCCCAGCTCAGGACCCATCACAGGACCACCCGGGGCCGTAATATCACCGCCGGCGAGGGCATAATCCGCCCGACGATGACGATCGCCACCAACCGCCCCCACCGAAATCACTGTTGGCTCATGGGCAGGGTAGGCATTCATCCCATCGTGGCACGGGCCCGTGGAATTCCCCGCCGCCGCGACCACCGTCGCCCCGGCGCTCTCGGCACGATCCAGCGAACCGCGAAGATGCTCGATCCCCTCGGGCTCCATCCGTGGATCTGTGCAGGCAGCGACCGAAATATTGATCACGCGTGCGTGCGCGTCGACACTCCTATTAATAGCGTCCGCAACACCAGTTAAGGTGCCCGTTTTCGGAGACCCCGTCGAAGGAGACGCAGGCTGCCCGCTCCCATCATTGCCAGAGCGATGACGTGGCTGGGCGTGTGCACTCGTTTGTCGTATCGACAACAAATCAACGTCCGGAGCTACCCCACGCGCACGTCCGTGACCAGCGATAATAGTGCCGACGATTGTTCCATGCAGATCGCAATCCTCAGTGCCGTCGGTGTCGCCCAAAAGATCCCCGCCGCCTATCAGAGTCGGGAGATCGACATGACGATTCACCCCAGTATCAATGACGGCCACCGTGATTCCCCGGCCCGTTGCTAAGCGCTGAGCCTCGGCCAACGAAGGCAAGGAATCCACGGGAGTGAGCATATCCGTGGCGAAACCGCGCCGGGATAACTCGATCTCCGTCAAACCGCGCGAACATTGATTCTCATGAGCGCCGACGTCGGCAGCGTGTGACCGCGGGGGACCGCACGACCAGGGAGAATCGATGATCGTCGACGACAAAACCCCGATCGTGACGCATACGGACGCGAGGGCACGTCGAGAAGAAGAACCAACATTCTGGCTGGTAGATGGGGCGGTGATGTAAGAGAGATGGGCCGAGGTAGTGGCCTTCAAAGAGTGTGGCATGGCGATTACCCCAGCCCACGAATAACGGTGAAAATCCCTGCCACCCACAAAGCCAGGGGGATCGCCGCCGCCGTCATGATGGCTTCCATAATCTCAATCGCCTTCTGAATTGTGGGGTCCGTTACTCTCCATTGCGGCAGGACGGGAATAACTAACAGCAAGGCGAAAACAGATGTTCCTGCTGCTAGAGCCACTGTATTCATCGTGCCGACGGGATAATCCGCAAGGAACAGAGTCAGCGATGTGATAGCGAGGCACGCGAGCGACGTTGCCCGAGCCAATGCTTGAACGGAATACCGAGCTTGCAGGCGTGCGCGAAGCCCCTCGGCGATGGCAATGACGAGGATAAGCGATGCTGTTCCCGCCGACGGAGATGACCACGCGAGGCACAGAGCAGCGAGGATGATGAGTACCGCGCAGCCCGCGGACATGCCCGTATGAATGTCGTGCGCCAGGCGGACGCGTTGAGGACGATCGGGGAGAGGCGGACTGTCGGCCTCGTCGAGTTCACTCCCTGTCGACGGGACAGGGTCGGGACGAACTCCAGCGCAGCGAAGTGCGAGCATCCCGGTCCAAGAATGGATGAAAAGTGCGAGCAGCAGCCAGACGCAAAACACGACTTGAGGGGTCACAAAGGAGAAGAAAGTTAAACCCAGCGGAAGAACCATGATGCCCGAAAAAGTAAGGAGGGCAATGGCGGAAACGATGTCCGATGATGTATTAATCGCGCCGGGAATTCTCGCAACTGAGTTTTTTGCGTCTGTTGTGGAGTTTTTCTTAAAAACACTGAGGTGGAAGAAAGTTACTGCTCCGCATACCAATGCTGTGCAGAGACAGCCGAGGGATACCGCCATCCAGGGAGATGACCAGCTCAGAGCGCCCAGCGCCCATGCAGCCGCCCACCACAATGCTGTTGACTCAAGGACGTAGGAACTATGCGGGGGAGAATTCCGAACCCACAAGGATGCGTATTGCACATTAGGTTGTGATGGATAGTTTGTATCCTTTTCTTCGCTCCCATTGATATCTGAGGGCTTTATTGTGTGGTGAGTCTTAATATAAGCAAGAAATACGCAAAAAGAAGAGGAGAGTAAAGCAACAGCGACGAGACACCACCACGGGAATAGCGACGAATAAGCGAAGAGTGTTAAGAAGTACCCATGCCCATCCGGGGAGTCTAAGGGTGGATTATGCCGTGTGATCGACGTGATTTCGTCCCAGAGTCCCCAATTCTTGGAAATAACATTGACCAGTTGGGGAATGAGTGACAATGCCACCAACGTCATAATCGTAATGGGTAAGATTCCACGGTTAATAATATGGCCAAAAAATGATTATCGCGGGATTGAGATAGAGCTTCCGCTGTGGTGATGTGAATGTCGTGTCCGCCCCACGGACGAGTGGTTAGTAAGAGTGTATCGCCAGGTTGAACGCCATAATCTGTCAATGACGCTTCATACCGGATAGTGCGGCCGCTGCTGGTTATAAGCCGCCACGGTGTCGTTGGTGGGGCAGTGGTGTCGAGAACACGGTGTTCTCGGAGAGAATCCACCAGGTCACTAATTAATTCTGTGGCGGGCTGGTGGGTAAGCACCGTGACATCAAGACACTGCCGGTGGAGGGGTTCGTGGATATCGTCGTCGAATAAAATTTCACTAAGTAAAGAGTTATTGTGTGAAAAGTCTGTAGGGTAAACAGATAATTCACGGTGATCATTGCTTGCCGCTTCATTTCTTTCAACGTTATCGCTTTGCTGAAATCCCAAACTGGCGAATGATTCATCGGGCAGCTCAAGAATGATGCGTATTCGTGTTCTTGATAGATCTAGTCGCGGGCCCGTCGTAAATTCGTTGTCTTTCTCCTCTTGATATGTGGTTGACCTGCGAAAATCGCGTGTGTTCGTGTGTGGCATGTATCCCCCTTTTCCCCGAATGCTATGCCGGATAACAAGTTTCGCATATACTACCCACATTGCACAGTCTGAGGGGATCCATGCTGTGTATATCGTTATCAGCCGCAGGTGGCTAGGGGGCATTCAGTGGGTAGTTCATCCGCGCAGTCGGTGGTGCGTCGTTCACCTGAGCATGCCGACGGGAACAATGACTCCTCCACAGCAATGTCGATGCAGACAGTCGTTCCTTATACCGACAGATGGTGCCCGGAGCTACCAGAACCTCGTGAAATCCCGGTCGATCAACCGCCAGAGGCTTCGCGTTCCCCTCAGCAGCCGCTTTTTCGTCGGCTCTTACCCTTAGTGATGGTGGTCACGGTGCTGGGGATGGTCGCCATCATGGTTGTTTCCGGAAACGCGGCCAACCCCATGACCTACCTTTTTCCGCTGATCATGGTTGCGTCCATGGTGGGGATGGTGACGGGAAATCAGGGACAGTCTGTCGACGAACGACGCCGTGTGTACCTGAGGCACATTGACCGATGTCGGCGGGAATCCAGGGAACACGCTGAACAACAGCGCTCCATGATGGAATTTGTGGATCCCGATCCCCATGCCTTGATGCTTTTTGCGGGAAGTGACCGCATGTGGGAGCGGAGTCGGTACGATGACGACTTTGCTCATGTGCGCATCGGAACAGCGTCCCAACGAGCGCGAACCCATGTGAGCATTGGGGAAACCAATGCGGTGGAAGATATTGATCCGATTTGTGCCTTGGCCTTGCGCCGCGCGCTCAGAGAATCCTTGGTGCTTTCGGATGTTCCTGTGTGCCTGGCTTTGGGTGACTTTTCGACGGTGTATATCGGTGGGGCCGACGGGCGGAAAGTTGTTCGTTCGCTGCTGGCCCAATTAATCACGCTGCATGGTCCGGAGGCTATTCGGATTATCGTGTGCGGCCATCCGCGATCGTGGCCGTGGCTGCCATGGATTCCACATTCGGATGGCCAGGAGGCGTTTCCCGATCCTGAGGCAGTCGTGACGGCTTTGGACGAATTGTGGTCGGATAGGTCTGGAGCCTCTACCTCGCGCGATGACTCCGGGCCTCAAGTTGTTCTCATCATCGACGGTGCTGCGCCTCTCACCGTTGCCCATCACCCGGCGGTGACCAGCGTGATTGTCGTCGGCACGCCTGACGAGGATGTGATGCCGGAAATCCAGCGCCAGCAGCGTTGGCATGTGATGGACCAGTGGGAGGCTCACGCGGCGGAGGAAGGCATCGCGCTTCGGGCTGATCATGGGATGATTTCCGCATTAACGACGTCGGGCTTGGATACATTTGCCCAGGCCGATACGCTTTCTGAGCAGGAACTTGATGTTCTCGCCCGCTCGATGGCGCGGTACACGCGGCCGACAGATGCCGTGCTCGCTGAGCACTCCACGGAAGGGATCGACGAAGTAGAACTTGTGCTCGGTGTGGCGACACCTCTTCTGGTCTCACCCTCGGCCGCATGGACTGAAAAGCGGGGTGCGGAGCGTCTTCGCATCCCATTGGGTCTTAACAGTGACGGTGACCCGTTCTACCTGGACATCAAAGAATCCGCCGAGGGCGGGTCGGGGCCGCATGGTTTATGCGTCGGCGCGACCGGCTCAGGCAATAAGGAATGTGGGTTTGGGGTACAATAGGGCATATGACAGCGACTACATCACAGCGTGCGGCGATTTACGCACGTATTTCGTTGGATAAGCAGGAAGAAGCCGGTGTGAAACGGCAAATTCACCTCGCCACTAAGCAGGCTGAGGCTGACGAGGCTAAGGTGGTCGCCACCTACGTGGACAACAACATCTCCGCCTTCTCTGGCGACCCTCGCCCTGATTACAACAAGCTTATTCACGCCATCGAGAACCACGAGATTGACGTTGTTTACGTCTACGCACTCGATAGGCTGACCCGTCGCACCAAAGACACATTGGCGCTCTTTGAGTTGTGCGAGAAGTACAACGTCACCGTCAAAGCGAACCGTGGCTACAACATTGACCCTTCAGACCCTGCATCGCGGCTCACTATCGTGATTCTTGGTCTGATTGCTGAGCAGGAGTCTATTGATCGTGCTGCACGTATCCGAGCTGCCTACGAAGACCGGGCCCGGACAGGGCGGCCTAAGACAGGCGGGCGGCGTATGTTCGGCTACGAGGCTGACGCTGAGACCATCATCGACGAAGAGGCCAAGGCTATTCTCGACGCCGCCGCGATGGTCATTGCTGGAAAGACTCTGCGCGAAACCGTGCGCGAGGTCTTTCATGCACGCAGTCTTACTGCGACTTCAGGCAGGCCTATGTCGGCGCCAACGCTGCGAGACATTTTACTCAACCCACGCGTGCGCGGCTTGAGTACGTTCAACCCAACTGACCCGGATACGGGGAAACGTCTTGTTAAAGATCGCAAAATCATTGGTAAAGGCAACTGGTCTGCGATTATCGACGAGGTTACAGGTGAAAAGCTCGATGCAATCTTGCGCGACCCGTCGCGGCGGCTCTCACATAGCGGTAACGCACCGCGCTATTTCCTCGCTTCTGTCCTGACCTGCACCTGCGGAGAACCGATGTATTCGCGTAGTCGGCGGAACACGGATGGTAAACCTCGTCGTTTCTATACCTGCAAGCGCTCTGAGCCGGGCGGTACCCATGTCTCTATCGGTGCTGAGGTTGATGATCTTATCGAAGCTGTCATTCTTAAACGCATGGAGCAACCTGACGCCGTGGATGCGTTGCGTAAGGCCTTGGCACCAGAGAACAACACCCTTACCGAACGACTCCAAGAACTTTCAGGACGGCGAAACGCGCTGTTGGCCAAGCGTGAGCAGATTGAAAATTCTGCTATCGATGAAGAGATTGACATGCCAACATTCGTGCGAATGTCAAAGAAAATTGAAGCTCAGATTGCAGGTCTTGATGGAAAAATGCGTGAACTAACGACCAGTCATGCTGCTGACCCCCTTGCTGTAGAACTTGTCGACGTGCCGGACTTTGCCAAGTGGTGGGGCGGTGCCTCTGTTGAGGATAAGCGACGGCTGACTCGGCTGCTAATGGAAATTCGCATCCTGCCTGGCAAGCCTGGCGCTAAGAAATTCGACCCGCACCGCGTGAAGATCACCTGGCTACAGTAGCTGTCTGTGAAGCGCTTCTCCGAGGGAGTGCTGCGAGAGCTGGCAACCAATCTGTCCACGTTCCTCGGGGGCGACACCGCTCAACCGTAGCGTTTGGGAAAAATTAGACACGACTCTCGCAGCCTCGCATGTCGAGCGCTGGAAAGAATATCTTAACTGTCTGATATCGTTAATTTTTTAATTGGGTTACACTTCTCCGCTACAGTGGAGTTACATTCTCGACCTCCTGCCAACAGCGATGGCGGGAAGATTGGCGGTAGTAAATTGCGCACTTCCATCAAAGGCGGAGAAAGATGCGGATTTGTACATGAACAAATTCGGAAAATGTGCATAAAAGACACTGCTACCCTCAGCCTAGGTATGCAAATTCTGGAGCTTTCACAGTAAAAGGTGATCCGATTTAATATGTTGGGCGAAACTCTTCTTTTTACAACTTACTTCCTCGCTCGAGAGTCTGACCTTGAACAATTCCATAAACAGTATTTAAAAAGAGTGGATAAGGCTCGAGATATCACAGAGATACTCTATGTAACTGACGAAATTACACGTGGGGGAGACGGAGTAATTCGCGAAGTCATGATGCAAGATTTCCGTAGGGATATGCGAGACTTTGGCACTTACCCATTTGATGAATCTGAATGGGGTTTGTATAGCCTTTCATGTGTGGCTAAAGACGTTGACGAACCCGCGATGGAAGGGGCTGGTGTCTCTCGGCTATGGCGTGATTTGGCATTAGGTGAAGAGACAGTACCTAGGGAATTTACCAGTCATGTAAAAGCCGTTAATGTGTCGAGCGATGGCAGAGGGTTCCCTCTGGGATCTATTTGTGCTTGATTGTGATCCGGAAATTCAACGGAATATCCATATGATAAATGCCGTCACCTCTTGATTAAGGCAGAGGGTGTATCAGTGTGGTACACCCTATTAATAAAACGGAAGACTCCGTACTAAATAAGACTTACTGCACCTTATTGAGACGAGAACTGGATTCTTATTCCAGGGTTATTGCGTTCACATTGAGTAGTTAATAGGGAATGCCTCAAAACACAAGACATCATTAGTGGACATTAGGGTACAGCGCGACAAACTGAAAACCGCCAGTAAGAAACGCGCAAAAGCTGCGAGGAGTGTCCGGCTGACTATCGCGGGTTGGTTTATTCAAGCAGAAGCGGAGATAGGTGGGTGGCTGACTATTCAGAGCGAGATGAAAGAGTTTGGAGTCTTGAGGCGGTGCTGTTGCAAAGTTGGGGCAGTAGGAAGACCGGCGTGGAATAATCAGGTCCATGGGCATCTTCTCCGGTCGGCAGTTCCCTCGTGAAATCATCCTGTGGGCGGTGCGGTGGTACTGCCGCTACGGCGTGAGCTATCGCGACCTCGAAGAGATGATGACCGAGCGGGGAGTGCCGGTCGATCACACCACGATCTACCGCTGGGTCCAGAAATATGCTCCTGAGCTGGATAAGAAGACCCGGTGGTATCGGCAAGTTCCTGACTGGCAGGCCAGGTCCTGGCGGGTGGATGAGACCTATATCCGGGTCGGGGGAAAGTGGTGCTACCTCTATCGGGCAATCACCGCAGGTGGCCAGACCCTGGACTTCTACCTCTCACCAAAACGCAACGTCGCGGCAGCGAAGCGTTTCCTGGCGAAGACGCTGCGGTCGAATAAATCGGCAGGCTATCCGCGGGTGATCAGCACCGACAAGGCCCCCTCACTCGCCAGGGCAATCTCTGAGCTGAAGGCGGAAGGCGTCTGTCCATCGACGGTCGAGCATCGTCGGGTGAAATACCTCAACAACGTCATTGAAGGCGATCATGGCCGGTTAAAGCGGATCCTGGGGCCGAAAGGAGCATTCAAAAACCAAACGTCTGCCTACCGGACGTTGAAAGGGATGGAAGCGATGCACTCATTGCGGAAGGGGCAGGGCACGATGTTTGCCTATGGTCACCCGAATCCGGATGCAGTGATTGTTAGCCGGGTATTCGAGACGGCCTGACAACACAGGCACATAGCGTTGATCACACAATAAAAACGGAGCTTTCTTGGCTCCCGCCCCAAGTTGCAACAGCACCTCCGAATTAAATACTCGGACTCGTCGTCTCACGCGTGACCATACCTGTTCCAACGACGGTCTTCAGATAACGATCGGTTTAATCGATGCGCCACGTACCCAACGTCAGATCCCATGGACTATTGACCTGCGGGGATCAGCCGGACATGTCGGCATTATTGGCGGACCGCAGTCAGGAACAACAACCGCGGCAAGAAGTGTGGTCACGACGTTGGCTTTGTCCCGTACCAGTGATCAGGCGCAGTTCTACGTCCTGGACATGGGCGGATCCGGCCTAGGAACTCTGGAACGATTGCCGCACACGGTTGCCGTGGTTCATCGTCATGAACATGACCGCATCCTTCGTCTGGTCAATGAAGTCGCTGTGTTAGCCGAGGACCGTCGGGAGGAATGGCTCCGGCAGGGGTGGGCCAGCGTCGATGCTGCCCGCGAGCATGGGGTCAGCGACATCTTCGTGGTCATCGACGGGTGGCACGTCATAACGACAGATTTCCCCGACGTGGCCGATGCTCTCGGGCTCCTCATTGCAGACGGTCTCTCGGTAGGAATTCATGTCATTATTACGGCCAATAGATGGTCCGCACTGCGGCCCCAGATCCGTGACTTACTCGGAACGAGAATTGAATTATCGCTGGGAGACCCCCTGGAGTCACTGATTGATAGGAAATTATCTGAACGGATACCCAGCTGCCCAGGTCGCGCAATCGTGAAATGGAAAGGGACCAGCCTTCATGCCTTGGTTGTTCACTCAACGAACCAAGACATTGCCGAGGTGACGCGCATAGCAGCGCAACGAGGAGATACTCGAGTTCCCCGCGCTACGGGTCCTTCCAGAAGCCCTCACACGTGAGGAACTCGACCCCGTTCTTCCTCCAGTGATCGCGATGGGCCGCGAGAGCGTGCGTCTATCAACGTGGTCGTGGTCAACGGTGGCAAACCCGGCCATGCTCATCGTCGGAAAAGGGGAGAGTGGACGAACAACGACGCTTCGCTCACTCATTCACGGCATTACAAGCGCGTATAAACCGAAGAATTTCGGAAAGAAACCGGCGACGGATGAAGACGCGAAAGCCGATGATTCCGCAGCTGATGCGACGAGCACTGTTGATGCAACAAGCACGGATAACGTGCCAACCGCGGCCATCGTCGTCATTGATCCACGACGAACCTTGCTGGCAGAAGTCCCGAGCGATTATGACGCCGGATATGCCTCGACACCCTCCGCCGCAGACACTGTGATTGCCCAGCTGACCACCACCATGAACATGCGCTTACCTGGTGATTCGATCACCCCGCAGGAGCTGAAGGACAGATCGTGGTGGTCCGGCCCAGAGATTTTTCTTCTTATTGACGATTACGATCTTCTCACGATTTCGCCAACCGTCATGAGCGGATTTGTCAGTGTGCTTCCCCATGCTCGCGACATCGGGGTGCATATTGTCGTGGCGCGACGAGCATCAGGAATGATGCGCGCAGCTCACGATCCTCTGCTCGCAGGAATGCGTGCCATCAACGGCGTGGTCGCGCTGCTATCCGCGGACAAAGACGATGGCCCATTATTCGGGGTGCCATTGCGGCCAGCTCTTCCAGGCCGTGCGCACATCATTGTCAACGGAGCGACCAGCGAAATTCATTTCGCGCGTGCGCAGCTTTCACCCGAGGGCAGTACCGAGGATGAGGACAAGAAATGTAGTCCTGCCGGCACTGACACGGATGACACGAACGCGGATGATACGGACTTAGCCGACGACACCACGGCACACAGTAATAACACCGAACAGAAATAGCACCGAAAATCTAAACGGGGTTGAGACACAAGGGGGAACTACGTGACTGTGAGTACGACGACAAGGAACTACGCGTCACCAAGCTTTACGCCGACGATGCCTCCAGATAATCATCAGGCTCGTATAAAAAGACACACTGAGTCCAGCCGAGGCCAGAGCGTCCCGGACGTTGTATCCATCGGGCGTAACAGCCGAACCGAACAACGCATTGTTTTGTGTCCGTCATGGTGGGGGCTACTTCGTCGGAAACGGTGGGCTGATAACTACGTCGACGATGATGCACAGCGGTATCAGCACGCTGATACTGATCCTTCCTTCGCGCGCTCGGCGTTAACAGAGAACGCCCCACCATTCTTCCGATGTCCGACGCGCTCTGCCGCATTGAACCTGCTCTTCGGCCTATTTCGTTCGTTCTCCACATCGCAGGGCAATACGCGGGACTGACAGCACTGACACTTCCCGCCGACGAAGCAATGACCGACCTCGTCCCCATCGGTGACGGAAAGTCCTTTATGGATCCCCTAATCGCCGTCGTGAGCGCAGAAATTGAATCTGCCGTGGAGACCGGCCGAGTCCCAAGTTCGCGTGAGCGAGACCTGATCGGACCCGAGGGCGTCGAAGTCCTTGTCGTTGCTGCAGACAAGGCTACGAATAAGCCCGGTCGGGGCGCTGAACTCGTTGAATATGCCCTGGAGAAGCTGAACGAGGCGTCCATTCCGGCGATGCGGGTCGGCATCGAAGAGATAGAGATTTCGGCACGTATGGCCGGAGTTCTCTCGCGCGATTCGCACAACGATGTTCGCCCTATGGGCAACGAGGCCCACCGCGCAGGGAACGAAACGCATCGCAGCGGGGATGACACCGCGTTGCCCCGGGGAGGGCGAACCCAACAGAATCCACACAACAGGGTACGGACGGATAAGGATGTTTCACCAAACCCCACGAAACGAAAGGCAACCGACCTTCGTCCGCCGCGCCGGGATTATCGCCGTGGAGGGTTTCTACTCCGCCATCGCAATGCACTCGCAGTCACCATGTGCACCCTTGTTCTCATAGGGACAGCTCTCGCCGTCACGCTGCGCAGCGGCGGAAATCATGAGCAGACGAATCAAGCAGAAGCCAACTCTCAACACATTGATGGCGACGAACGGACAGAGGGTAATGACGCAACCGGGGGACAAACAGCACTATCCGCCACGCCAGCAAGTAGCGACCACCATGATCAGCCAGGCGGAATCGTCGATAACGGAATTGTCCGGGCGGCCTTGACCTCTGGATGGATAAGGTCTCACTCGTCGACGCCCGAGCGCCTCATTTTGGAAGATCCTGCGGATGAAGACATACGGATCCTGGTCTCAGGTCATCCCGTTCAACCAGACGTGACCGACGCACACCTCCGTGAACACGTGGAATCAATGGTCCAAACTCGAGCCGAGTTTTCCAACTACGCGCCCGAATCTGCGTGGCGACAAGGTGCCGTGAGCTACGAAGAACGCCCAGAAGGCGGATCGGTGGTTCAGTGGACGACATTTTTGCAAGAAGGAAAACAAGTCAGCGTCGGATGCCAATGGAAAGGGGAACTCACCGCGAAACGCACAGCGGCATGCTCGACCGCCGCGCGCAGTGCAGAAGTCATGCCCTCATGATGCGGAAATCCATGCCAGTAGGCGTATTTACCCAGCATATGGGGTCAAGGCAGTTAATCGTGGGTGCGAAAAGGTACTCGCCAGAAAAAATATTAAATAGCCGGGAACCGATCGACGACTGATGAGTCTGTACTCATACACTGCCACAACACCACGGAAAATCTCGGGATTGTAACGAGGCCGTGGTGGGGCGGGATTCGATATCAACACATTTCACTAAGACGGGAAAACCAATGAGCGGGCTTTTTGCTACCGAACACGAACTGATGACCACGACGGCTGGGAAAGTGGATGCCGTCAATGACCAAGTCCAAGCAGAACTTCAACGCCTACAAGGCACCGTCGACGGCGTAGCGGGAGCGTGGAAAGGAAACGCCAGCGTCGCCTTCGGAGAACTCATGGTCCAATGGAACGACGCCGCGCTCCGTCTCCGTGAAGCGCTGAGCTCCATATCAGACAACATTCGCGCGAACGCCTCGGCATTCGCCACCACCGAAGAACAGAACGCCGCATCATTCACCCAGCTAGGCGGCCTGTCTCTATAAAACCTTCGCGCCAGCACCCTGACCAACCACGAAAGACATAAGGAAGAGAACAGCACTATGAGCACCGACATGATCCACTACAGCTTCGGCGACATCGCGGCAGCCAGCGGAGACATCACCCAAACATCTGCACGGATTAACGGCTTACTCGATGACCTCAAAAGCCAACTAGCGCCCATGGTTAGCACCTGGACCGGTGAATCTGCCTCCGCATATCAGGCAGCCCAGCAACAATGGGACACCGCCGCAGCCGACCTCAACCAAGTTCTCGCCACCATCGCGCGGGCAGTGGCAGACAGCAATGATTCCAGGAGTGACATCAACCGCTCGGCTGCGGCATCCTGGAGTTAGCGTAAATCCCAAGGACGCACAGGTGGGTTGACGAGGGGCAGCGTGGAAGCCGCCAATGGAGAAATTCACCAATTCATGCAGGGATTATTCATCCGCACAGTTGAACTGCACGAAAACGGTAAATAAAATTCAAGGAATGAATTTTCTGCGTTCAGTGCGGTCCAGCTTCCCGCGCACAGCGACCCACCGCCGGTCAACGGCACCGGGACAGTCAGCCGCGGGCACACAACGGCCCAACACGCTGGCCCGCACTGTCGCCACACTGGGAACGTGGGCAACCTTCGTCGGCGTCAGTGTTGCCGGATGTACCTACAACTCCGAAGGAGCAGGAACATCCGACGACCCCACCGAAACGATCTCAGTTCCTAAAGACGAAGCCATTGCTGACTCCCTACCCGCAGCGCTGAAGCAAAAAGGCACCTTCACCGTGGGAACGTCGGCGGATTTCGCCCCACTCGAATTCATCGGAAACGATGGGAAAACCATTGAAGGCGCCGAAATCGACATGGCCAAAGCCGTCGGAGACCTCTTCGGACTCACCACGCAATTCACCAACGCAAGCTTCGACAGCCTCGTGGCATCCGTCGGTACCAAATACGACGCAGGATTCTCATCGTTCGATGTGAAACCCGAACGCCTCGAGCACACCAACATGGTCACCCTGTACACATCGGGGACAAAATACTCCGTCCTCAAAGATAACCCACGGGACATCGACCCCAGCGATATTTGTGGTGACTCCGTCGCCGTCCTCACCGGGTCCGTCTACGAAGAAATGGCCAACGACAAGAACGACGAGTGCAAGCACAACGGCAAAAAGGGAGTCACGATCCAGTCGTACAAAAACTCCGCAGACGTTGCCACCGCCGTCGCCGGAGGGAAAGCTGACCTCTGGTTCTCCGACTCGCCCGTCGTCGACTATGCAGAAAAGCAATCCAAAGGGCGCGTCCAGCCGATCGGAAAAGTCGTCGACTCCACTCCCAAATCCGCGATCGTCGCCAAGAATGACACCCAACTTGCCGACGCCATCCATGCGGCGATTCAAAAGCTCATCGACGACGGGACGATGAAGAAAATCCTGGCCAAATGGGGAACCGAAGATTCCTTTATCTCCGAATCACAACTCAACCCCAAGCCAGATGATGACGCATAAACCCAAGCGCGCCAGACAGCGCACGACTACGAGCCGCTACGCCAGCCACCGCGCCACCATCGCTGCAGCACTGACGCTCGTTGTCGCGGGAGTGCTGTCCGGCTGCACATATAAATCCGAAGAAAGTCCAACCGGAAATAACGCAATAGAGTCCACAATCGATGCCCTCACCACCAACGATAACATCGCGAAGATAGTGCCGGACCCAATCAAGTCTCGCGGAACGCTCATCGTAGGCACCTCGGCCGACTACGCACCCGCAGAGTTCGTCGGCTCCGATGGTAAGACCCTCGAAGGATTCGAAATAGACCTCACGCGGGCACTCGCGCGCGTGATGGGGCTCGACGCAGATATTCGCAACTCAACATTCGACAGCATCGTCCCCTCCGTCGGCACGAAGTTCGACGCGGGAATCTCCGCATTCACCATCAATAAAGAGCGAATGAAACAAGTGAACATGGTCAGCTTGTATGACTCCGGGCGAGCATTCGGCGTCGCCAAAGGTAACCCCAAAAACGTTGACCCGGAGCATCTGTGCGGGCACTCCGTAGCTGTGCAAACAGGGTCCTTGCACGAAGAAGTCATGACCGAAGAAGCGTCCCACTGCGGAAGCGACGAAAAGCTGACCATCCAAAGCTACAAAAACCAAACCGACGCGTCCACGGCAGTCGTGGGAAGAAAAGCCGACGTCATGGTGGCAGACTCGCCGATAGTGTCTTACGCAGTGAACCAATCCCAAGGGCGCCTCGATACCGTCGGCACTATCGTGAACCGTGCGCCCAAGGCAGCGATCGTTGCGCAAAACAATCGCCCCCTGGCAGAAGCCATTCGAGCTGCCACACAAGAGCTCATTGATAACGGCACCATGAAAACAATCATGGACGCGTGGGCCAACAAAGGATCAGGAATCCCCGAAGCCCAAATAAACCCGCCCGTGTCCTCCTGACACTTTGACGACAGACCGACCGACCCAGAGGAGCCCATTGCTACCGCTCAACCGCGAATTCTCCCACGTCGCCCGCTCCATGACCAGAGACCTCCTCGGATACATCAGCCACGACGACTTCATCAGCTTCGCCGGCGGAGCCCCCGACCCCACACTCCTGGACACATCGGGCATCACGGAATGCGTCCGAACGGTGCTAGACGACAGCGGGCCCGACGTCTTCCAATACTCCGTCACAGAAGGCGAACCCGAACTTCGGCAAGCAATGGCGCGGGAAATGCAACGTCGGCACCTGTCCGCCCCCGCGGACAACATCCTCATCTCCACCGGCAGCCAAGAAATACTGTTTTTACTCGCCCGCGTCATCATCAACCCAGGGGACACGGTCCTGGTCGAAGCCCCCACCTACCCCGCGGCCATCCAAGCATTCACCATGGCCGGAGCGCGGGTTATCCCCGTGCCGTGCGACGATAACGGCATAATCCCCTCCGAACTCGAGCGCGCACTACAGGACTACGACCCCGTCATCACCTACCTCATTCCGGTCTTCCAAAACCCCACCGGCCGCTCAATGAGCGAGCGTCGGAAGGATGAAGTGCGGCGTGTTCTCACAGGCCACCGCAGTTTATTAGTTGAGGACGACGCATATTCACCTTTAGCCTTCGACGGGAACGCGCGCGAACCGCTCTGTCACACCTACGAGTCCGAATCCGGCGCGGTCTACTTGGCCAGCTTGTCGAAATTCCTGTCACCAGCGTTCCGTATTGGGGCCGCCCTGATACCAGATTGGCTACTCCAACCAATGGTGGTCGCCAAACAAGTATCGACGCTCCACGGATCCGTGATTGACCAGTGCGCTGCCGCACTGTGGCTCGACAGGGTAGAACCGGACGGCGTCTCCTCCCGCGACCGCGCCCTGAACACGATGCGGGCAACCTACCAGGCCCGATGCAAAGCCCTGCGCACACAATTACTCGACATCGTTCCTGACGGAACGCACATCACCGACCCCGATGGCGGCATGTTTGTGTGGATAGATTTTCCGGAGGAATTACGTCCACAGGTGAATACGCTGTCGCTGATCGACGACGCAATAGAACACGAGATCGCTTTCGTCCCGGGCACGGAATTTTTCCCACACGACTCCCAGCCGACTTCGGTCTATCGGAACGTCGAAAGAAAAGACAGTACGACGATCAACGCGGACACGAAACTGGAAGGGCAGCTCTCCATACGGTTTTCCTTCGCGGGAAACAGTATTCCGGTGATGAAGACGGGGATGGAGCGGTTTGCCACAGTTCTGCAGGAAGCTTTGCGTTAAGGGAGAGAAGGGGAGAGCAAACACCGCGCGAGGGGGAGAGCGGACTCCTTACATAACGAGCGTCGGCCAACCCACATAACGCACGGCCACGGATAACGCCCGCTCACTTGAACTGCTCGCACCTATTCCGGTACTCTCAACTATTTGTGTGTCGAGTTGTCGATGCAGCGTTGATTCAGTGATAGGAACTACGATTTCCGCGCTGTTGACGCTGATACAACGCCACATTGGCAATGTGACACGAGTCGCGGGTCTCCACCGGCCGCCGCGGCAGCAGACTGACGGTAGTTAGCCTGTTCAATTTTGTGGCTGGCAGTTCCAGACAGACTTTCAAGGAGTCATGTTGTCTACTTTCCACCCGAAGAGCGGTGACATTACCCGTAAGTGGTACGTCATCGACGCCGCCGACGTGGTGCTCGGCCGCCTCGCTGTTGAGGCTGCTGACCTGCTGCGGGGCAAGCGTAAGCCGATTTTTGCACCGAACGTTGACTGTGGTGACCACGTCATCATCATCAACGCCGACAAGGTTCGCGTTTCCGCAAACAAGCGCGAGCGTGAGTTCCGTTACCGTCACTCCGGATACCCGGGTGGTCTGACCACCATGACCCTGGGGCGTTCGCTCGAGGTGCACCCGGAGCGCGTCATCGAAGAAGCTATCGCCGGTATGATGCCGCACAACAAGCTTTCCCGCGCATCTATCAAGAAGCTTCACGTGTACGCAGGTAGCGAGCACCGTCACGCTGCCCAGAAGCCCGAGAACTACGAGATCAAGCAGGTGGCACAGTAGTGAGCGAGAACACCGAAAACCAGATTCAGGACGAGGCTAACGAGGCCGACTTCATCGCCGCCCAGGCAGCGAGCGAAGAGTTCGTTTCCACCATCGGCGATTCCGTCGCCACTGAGGTTGAAGAAGAAGCAGTTGTTGAGCCCGAGCAGCGCGACTTCCCGATCCAGACCGTGGGACGCCGCAAGCGCGCCGTTGTGCGCGTCGTGATGACCGCTGGCTCCGGCGAGTTCACCTGTAACGGCCGCGCCCTGGAAGATTACTTCCCGAACAAGCTGCACCAGCAGCTCATTAAGGCTCCCCTCACCCTCATTGAGCGTGAGAGCCAGTTCGACATCAAGGCGAACCTCAAGGGCGGTGGCCCCTCGGGCCAGGCTGGCGCTTTCCGCCTGGCGATCGCCCGTGCGCTGAACGCCTACAACCCGGCTGATCGCAGCGCCCTCAAGAAGGCCGGCTTCCTCACCCGCGATGCTCGCGAGGTTGAGCGCAAGAAGGCTGGTCTGCACAAAGCTCGTCGCGCTCCGCAGTACTCCAAGCGTTAAATATCGCTTTACCCGTCTTGCCGGGCTGCGTTGGACGCGCGAAACCCCTTGTCCTGCCACACAATTCGGCAGAGCAAGGGGTTTTCCTTTATATATATCGACGACGGCGTATGAACCCGACGGTGTATGCGCCGGCGACAGTGTGAAGCCAGCGCCTTCACACTTCTCAGTCGCCGCTACCGACCGTGCACTGGCTGGCGGGCTTCTTCCCCTTCGGGAACGCCTGGGTCAGGGCGTCGGCAAAACGTCGACCCTTTTCCTTGGCGCCCACGGTATTCGGATGGATCCCGTCGTCAATGAACCAGTCATCTTCAACCTCACCGGCCCAATCGTAAAGACGCAGGTTGGGGTACTCCTTGCACATCTTCCGCAGCGCTTCGTCATAATGCTGCATACCCGAGTTGGCATAGGCGGACTGGGCAGCGTTCACAGTTTTCACCGTCGGCCACAGCACGTGCTTCTCGTCCTTGACAATGTCCATAATCGTGCGGACACGGTCTTCCGCCGACGTCTGATTGCCAGCGGTGACGTTAGCGGCGTCGTTCGTTCCAATCGCCATCACCCAGCACGCATCTTTATAGTGATGGCTCTCCATGTTGGTGACGACCTCCGTGGCGTTCGGATCATCTTTGTATCGCTCAATAACGGCCCGCGCGCCCTTGATGTCCAGGTACACATCCTTCGCGCCCACACGCTTGTACTGCGCGCCGACACGGTCGGCCGGATCCGGCAGGTAGTCGGGCGAATTAAGCGCGATAGAGGTGGAATCGCCAATGTTGGATCACCGTTGAGCAGTCAATCCCAGCATTCCGCCCTTGAGCAGCGGTGTCCTTACCATCTTTATCGCTTGCCGACGCTGCGTCGGGGTTGTCGGCACCGTTTCTCTGCCTATTACCGTTGTCTCCACCGACTTTGACCGCCCCGTCGGTTCCACTCCCGCCGATCGCAGCCATCGGGTCATTGGACGAGGAGCCATTAGACCCGTCGGCAAGAGCTTTAGGCAACCCGGCGGCGAGAATCGCGAGAAGGATGACCGAGGCAACCCCGGTGAGGACCGGTGGCGTCCCCCGTCGGCGAGAGACTGCCGGGCTCGTAGCGGTGCCTGATGCGTTTTCCGAAACCCTGCCTGACCACCACTTACGTGCCAGTGCAACAACTCCATGCCGACGGATTGGGTCCTCGATCAATGTCCAGGACAGAGCAGCCAGAATGATAGAAATCGCGGACAGAACAGGGCCTGCAATAATCAGGTGATTTTCGACGAACCCATCGGGCGCAAAAGCGATAACAGGCATATGCCAGAGGTAAATACCGTAGGAGCGCTCGCCCAACCAGCGCAGAGGCGGAAGACCAACGATGCGGGTCATCCACGAGTGCTCGTCGGCAAGAGGCAACAGAGCCGTCGCAGTAGCCAGGGCGAGAACGGCGAATCCTCCCTGGTAGAGCCACATGGCGTTATCGTCGGTACGAACCATCATGAAGATCACGACGGCCAAACCGGCCAGCCCGACCAGGTCAAGAAGATGACGGGCGAGTGCGTTGGAACGCCAGGACCGTGAAGCTTGTGTACTGTCGGACCCCGAAGCGTTGGAAGCGGCGACCCCGGGTTTCCACACGAAAGCCAGGGACGCGCCGATGAGCAGCCCTAATGCGCGAGTATCCGTTCCTTCGTAAACGCGAGTGTGATCGACGCCTGGCTTCACCAAGTAGGCCATCCACACACCCGATATGGCGGCGAGGATCAAGCACGTAATCGCAGCGTAACCGTGCGAATGTTTACGACGCTGCCACAGGAATGTGATTGCGGTGAACACAAAAGGCCACACAAGGTAGAACTGTTCTTCCACCGCTAGTGACCACATGTGGCTCAGTGGTTGAGGCCCACCAAACATGTCGAAGTACGAGTCACCGGCGACGATTTCATACCAGTTGTTGTAATAGAACAGTGCGGACAGTGCTTCCCAACCTCGCTTCGCTAAATTCCCGTGGTCGAGCAAGGCGGATCCGCAACAGTACAGCGGCGCCGATGACATAGCGTATATCGTGGCGCGCGATAACGGGGAACTAGCTACATATCTAGTCACGGATATCGGGTCACCGGCTACATATTGGTAGTGGATCGACACCGAATCGATATGGGGCGTCTGGCACACCGCTCATCAATAGTCGACTTATCCACAGCCCACCGTTGCACAATCACTTATGCATACTCTGTTTCTGCGCAGTGCGGTGTTACGAGGCCCGTCCTATTAGACTGTTGGCTCAGTTATAAAGCATCCCGGGCGTAAGCGCTTCAACTCGGGCTGCCGGATTGCGGTAGCTAGGGTTGTGAAGTGCACACACCGAAACGCCAATGCTGAACAGTGGGAAAGGGTAGACCAGATGGGACGACGTTACTTCGGCACTGATGGTGTTCGTGGTCTTGCAAATAAGACGTTAACTGCGCCGTTGGCAATGAAGTTGGGGTCCGCTGCGGCAAAGGTGCTGACCGCCAACCGGAAGGGTGGCCGTCGGCCTGTCGCTGTTGTGGGGCGTGACCCGCGTGTGTCGGGGGAAATGTTGTCTGCCGCGTTGTCGGCAGGGATGGCAAGCCAGGGTGTCGACGTCCTTCGCGTGGGCGTCATTCCGACCCCCGCTGTGGCGTTTCTGACCGATGATTATGGTGCTGACATGGGCGTTGTCATTTCCGCAAGCCATAATCCTATGCCCGATAATGGAATTAAGTTCTTCGCGGCGGGTGGTCTCAAACTTGACGACGCGGTCGAGGCGGAGATCGAAGCGACCATGTTGGAGTTGTCCGAGACTGGCCCGACGGGGGCGGGGATTGGTCGTATTGTCGAGGAATCCCCCGACGCCTTGGAGCGCTATTTGTTCCATCTCGCAGGGGCTGTGCCGACGCCCTTGGATGGAATTCGTGTTGTGGTGGATTGCGCTAATGGTGCCGCGTCGACGGCTGCGCCCATGGCGTATCAGGCCGCTGGCGCCGATGTCGTCCCCATTTTTAACAAACCCAACGCGTTCAACATCAACGAAAATTGCGGTTCGACGCATATTGATGTCCTGCAGCGTGCTGTTCTGGAACACCACGCTGACCTGGGGCTCGCGCACGACGGCGATGCGGACCGCTGTTTGGCCGTCGATTCCGAAGGTAATGTTGTCGACGGCGATCAGATCATGGCGATCCTCGCGATCGCGATGAAAGAAGGCGGGGAACTGAAGAAGTCGACCCTCGTCGCAACGGTGATGTCGAACCTTGGTCTCAAACTTGCGATGAAAGAGCAGGGCATTGAGGTCCGGACGACGAAGGTCGGCGACCGCTATGTGCTCGCAGACCTGAATGCTGGCGATTACAGCCTGGGCGGCGAACAGTCCGGGCACATCGTCATCCCCGAACATGGGACGACGGGCGACGGCACGCTTACCGGCCTGAGCGTGATGGCCCGGATGGCTCAAACGGGGAAGACGCTATCCGAGTTGGCGTCGGTGATGAGGGTTCTCCCGCAGACGTTGATCAACGTGCCGGTCACTGACAAAGCAGCCATTACCAATGACGAGGCTGTTCGGACGGCGATCACTGAGGCCGAAGAGGAACTGGGCGAATCGGGCCGGGTGCTTTTGCGTCCATCCGGCACGGAGGAACTTTTCCGCGTGATGGTGGAAGCTGGCGACGGTGCCACGGCGCGGAAAATCGCTGGTCGGTTGGCTGCCGTCGTCGCAAGTGTGTAACTAGTGCGCACACCGCGAACGTGTGATCTATAGCACTATGTGCGGATGATGTGAGGGGTGGGCGATGTCGCAGCAGTCTGGCATAATTTTGCGGTGGGGATCATGGCGTCAGCCATGAAATAATCGCTACGAATTTCAGGGGGGATGTAATGGGGGAGCTTGTTGTCTCTGCACCAGAGGCGTCCGCGCGTTCGTCGTTGTATGCGAGCGCGGGGCAGGATGTCGAATCAGTGATCGTTGGCTCGCCAGTGCCATTTATGCCCGTGCATACTGGTTTTCGTGGGTGCAGGAGGGGCTGGCTATTGCGGGTGAGCTGGACGCACTCCACGAGTTGTCCCGTCGGGCGTGTGAGGTTGCCGCTGCTCAGGGGCTGTCAGCGGATAGTGTTGTGTCCCAGATTGTCGGTGCCGATGATGCCAATACTGCTGCGTTCGCGAACTTGGAGCCCTCGGTGGAAGCGGCGGTGGAGCGATGAGCACCCTGTCCCAGCAAGTTGAGAGTGCGGCAGAGTATTCGGCAGCAAGCCATGCGCTGATGCTGGGAGCCGCTTTTTCCGGAGTGCTGTATCACCCGGTGGTGTCTGGGAACCAATTAAAGATTAATGTCATGCGCGCGTCGGGCGTGGAATGGGATCCTTTGCGGGAGAGTGCCGACACCTTACGGCGCATGATTCCGTATTTTATGGCCGTGCGCAGCAGTGGTGGCCGGGCATCTGATTCACTTGTCGACGTCGCCGAGGGGTTGATTAGCGAGGCGGTGGACAAGGTCGGCGAGTGGCTCATTTCTCTTGCCGACGGTCACTCGGCCACAGCCGAATCCAGTGACGCGTGTGCGGATGCGTTGCAGTCCGTGATGGAAGATACCGATTCGGCAATGGAGGACGTTGTCGATTTATTTACGACGGTGGTGGAGACGGGATTGCCCTTGATCTTGCCTTTGCCTCCGCCGGCGAAAAAGATCGCTATGCATGCGCTGACGCAGGTGGGGAACGCGGCGGGATTGCTCCTTTTGAACCAGGTGAAAGCGCGTGATCGTGCGATTGGTGAAGCCTTGGGGACGCTATCGACACATTGCTCGGAACAGGTCAGCGTGTGTGGTGCATGCCCGGTCGAACCGCCGAAACCGCTGCAACACTGTGATGTCGTGACATCATGGGGTGGGGATGCGGTGCCGAGTGTTGTGCCGAGGAACGAATCGTCACCACTAGGGAGTGTTTGTCCTTCACCGTCGACGCCGGTTTCGCCAGGGACATCGAAGCCACCGTCCTCGTGTGAGCTGTCCGCGACCCAGTGTTCGCCCTCGAACCAGTCGCAGGCTGACTCTGCGCAAAAAGTGACTCCGAAGCTGTCGGACGCGTCGTCGTCGGGACGAACATGTACGCAGATGGCCAGTGGTCTCACCATTGAAAGCACTCAAGGGGCGCCGGACTGGAATCAAAAAACACAGGAGAGCTCTGCCCTTTCGGGTGGGGAGTCTGGCTCAGTGGAAGGGACTAGAGGGCCTTTTTCTATCCGAATGGACGTCTCGGTGCAGCAGCCACTGGAGGCTGTCGCGGAGGAAGAAGCGCACGTCGATCGGCCAGAGGAACCGGCGCCGGGCACTACAGCAGACGACACAACATCACACTTAGGCATCACCGTAGAGAAAGCAGGGGCATGGTGAGTAATACCGAGAATTACCGTGCGGCGTATCAGGCCATCGTGGACGCCCATCGGGCAGAAATGGATAAAAACCTCGCAGAGTTTCACCGTCAATACGGTGAACGGGTGAAGAAACTCGAAGAAATTATTCAGCAGGCTCAGAAGACGGACGGGGCCAGCAGCACCATCAGCAAAGAAACCACGTTTGCGACCACGCGCAAAGGCCGGCATCAGGCTCCTGATGGCCACTCAACTTTCACGTTCGGGCGTACCACGACGACCAACGGGGATAAGGCTGACGACTCCCGTGGCTCGCAGGCAACCAATTCTCGCAGCTCTCATACGCCACGAACGCAAGGCACTTCTCGCGGTGGAGGCATTCGGGCAGTACGTAGCTGACACCGCGTTCGGCCGACACCGCGCGTGGCTGGCGCTGTGCGTGGCCCCCCGGCCACCATCGCCCGTCCCGCGCGCCTCAACTACAGCGCGTCGCGGAGGCGCTCCATCACATCAGCGTTCTCAGGGAGCTCATTCGCAATATCATCGCGATCCCAGAACTCCGTGCCCTTGAGGTCCTCATCGGACAAAACGCCGTTGTACTTCTTGTCGCCTTCCGCCGTCGCGCGGACAAAAGCGACAAGCAGTCCGCGAAGTGCGGCACGCTGCGAAAAGCCGGGCGACCCCAGCCCCAGCACCATATTCTTCACAACCTTTTCCGACATCACCGATTGCGACGCCTTATTCACGCGTCGGTAATAGGAATCGCCCTTCCACTTCGCAGCAATGCGGAGGGACTCGTCGCCAACAAGAACAGAATCCTGGCCAGGGGCCAAAATAAGACCGGGAACCTCGATATTGGAAGCAGCGTCCGATGCCCGCGGAGACGTACTGCGCGGGAAAATAGCAGCTACACCGGTCAACCCCTTCGGGCCCGGGGTATTAGACGCGGTCACCGATCCGGATCCCACCGACACCGAACGCGCGGACACCTCCGAATCCGAGGACGACGAGGAACTCCACTCACCGGCCGCGGCAAGAACAGCCGCACTCGCCCCGAAACCATGCCCGGCCAGCACAAGTTTCTCCGGGTGAACAGTAATAGAACCTTGTCCCATCTGGACACCCGAGATCACAGACATGCAGGTCATTAGGTCATTGGCAAAGGCACCGGGGTTCGGCTTGAAACCAGTTTCGGAATCCGGTGCAGCGACGGCGATGCCCCAACTCGCCAAATGGCGAAGAGTGCCGTGGTATGCGGAAATATCGGTCATCCAGTCGTGACCGAAGACGACACCGGGGACGTTATTGCCGTTCGCGGGGAGATATACCTTGCCAGGAATCCCGACATAATCGAGGTCTCCCACTAAAACCCGGTGCGGGCCACGTTTATCAAGATGAGCTACGAGCGATGAAAGTTTGTCAGCCACAAGAAAACAGTAACCGACGGGCGGGGTAAACGTCGAGATGACACCACATATCGACCGGAATGGGGTGGATGAAGCAGCCCGTATCGGCAAAAATTAGTATCATCGTGCCCATGTGTGGAATTGTCGGTTACGTTGGCCGTAAACAGGCCCTCAATATCGCCCTTGCGGCTCTTGAGCGGATGGAATACCGGGGGTATGACTCCGCGGGGATCGCCGTCCTCGACGGCCAGGGAGCCATCAACATAGAGAAAAAAGCAGGAAAGCTGGATAACCTGCGCAACGCTATCGACCACATCGGTACGGATCACCTCACCGGCACCACAGGAATTGGGCACACCCGCTGGGCAACGCACGGCCGGCCCAACGATGTTAATGCTCACCCGCACGTGTCTTACGACGGCAAAGTCGCCATCGTCCACAACGGCATCATTGAAAACTTCGCCGCCCTTAGGGAAGAAGTTGAAAACACGGGCATTGAACTGAAGTCCGAAACCGACTCGGAAGTCGCAGCCCACCTGGTTGCTTTGGAATACAACCAAGGCCAGAACAAGGGGGATTTTGACGCCTCTGTCCTGGCAGTGTTGCGTCGGCTAGAAGGGGCTTTCAGCCTATTATTCACACACGCTGACTACCCGGATCGCATTATTGCTGCCCGACGGTCCTCGCCGTTGATTATTGGCATCGGCGAGGACGAAATGTTCTTGGGTTCCGACGTCGCCGCGTTCATTGAATACACGAACAAGGCGGTGGAGATCGGCCAGGACACCGCGGTGACCATCACAAAAGATGGCTACACTCTCACGGACTTCTACGGTAACCAGCAAGAAGGCAAGCCCTTCACCATTGACTGGGATCTGGCGGCCGCGGAAAAGGGCGGCTATGACTCCTTCATGGAGAAGGAGATCAATGAGCAGCCGTCCGCTATCCGCGACACCCTCGCGGGGCACCTTCAGGACGGTCGGATTGTCCTGGACGAACAGCGGTTGTCCGAGGATGAGCTTCGTGAAGTGCAGAAAGTGTTCGTCGTCGCCTGTGGGTCTGCGTACCACTCCGGGTTGCTGGCGAAATACGCCATTGAGCACTGGGTTCGCATCCCCGTCGAGATCGAGGTAGCCAGCGAGTTCCGCTATCGCGACCCCGTGCTCGACTCCCGGACGCTGGTGGTTGCGGTATCCCAGTCGGGTGAAACCGCGGACACCTTAGAGGCCGTCCGCCACGCGAAGATGCAGAATGCGCGCGTCCTGGCTGTGTGCAACACCAACGGTGCCCAAATCCCGCGCGAAGCCGACGCTGTGCTGTACACCCACGCCGGCCCCGAGATCGGTGTGGCTTCGACAAAGGCCTTCTTGGCGCAAATTGCGGCGAACTATATTGTGGGCTTGGCCCTGGCGCAGGCGCGCGGCACGAAGTACCCCGACGAGGTCACCGCCATCTACCAGGAGCTCGAACAGATTCCGGAGAAAATCCAGCAGGTCCTGGACCAGGAGGAACACATCACGAACATTGCCCGAGAGATGGGCGCGATCCGGACGATGCTGTTCCTCGGCCGGCACGTGGGCTTCCCAGTGTCCCTGGAGGGGGCCTTGAAGCTCAAGGAGCTGGCATATATTCATGCCGAAGGGTTCCCGGCTGGCGAGTTGAAGCACGGGCCGATCGCGCTGATCGAAGACGATCTCCCGGTGACGGTGGTGGTGCCGAGCCCGCGTGGCAGGGCAGTGCTGCACTCCAAGATTGTGTCGAACATTCAGGAAATCCGCGCGCGCGGTGCAAAAACCATCGTTATTGCTGAGGAAGGCGATGACGCCGTCAAGCCGTTCGCGAACTACCTGATCGAGATTCCGCAGACATCAACACTTCTGCAGCCCTTATTGTCGACGGTTCCTCTGCAGTTCTTGGCGGCTCAGATTGCCCGCGAGTGCGGGAACGAGGACATCGACAAGCCACGCAACTTGGCGAAGTCGGTGACCGTCGAATAAGCACGTGAGCACGGTATTCGGAGTACGGTGGACGATGTTAATGATTGATTTATTCGCCGTTGGTCCATCGGATTTGTAGGCCGTATGAAGGCTGTGCAAGCCGTCTAAGGAGTGCATCGTGTTCCACCCCCTTCTCCCCGTCGAAGCAATTCGAGCTGCGGAGGAGGGGGTGATTGCGTCCGATTCGTTCCCCGACGAAACGATGCAGAAAGCGGCCACGGCAGTGGCGGATACCGTGCAGTGGCTGTCGACCGTGCCGGGAGTGCCCGGCAATGATCGGGCAGCGGGTCCGGATGATAATGGTGCACATGGACTTTCTGGGCTGCCCCAGGAGAAACCTTCTTCCCCGGCGGTGATTATTGTCGCAGGTAGCGGCGGCAATGGGGGCGACGCGCTCTACGCCGGAGCTGTGCTCGTCCAGCGCGGATGGCACGCGGTGGCCGTGTGCGTGGGATCGTCCGTTCATGGGCGGGCGCGCCGGGCGTTTGAGAAGTCGGGCGGGGTTGTCGTCGGAAAGAACGGGGAGGCTGGGGAGTCCGAGGAGACTGACCTGAGTCCTGAGGAATTAGCGCAGTACCGCGCCCGTTTTTCGTCGTGTTTTCTTATCGACGGAATAACGGGGATTGGTGGCCATGGGCCTCTTCGTGATGAGCCGGCCAGGTGGATCGCTGCGGCTGCGAACGCGGAGATTCCGGTGGTGGCGGTGGATATTCCGTCCGGGATTGATGCGGATACCGGGATTGCCCACGCCCCGCATGTAGTGGCTGCAGCGACCGTGACTTTTGGTGCTTTTCGACGTGCCCACGCCATGAATTCCGATTGCGGGGTTGTTCTTCAGGCGGATTGTGGATTGCGCGATGCCTGCCGCAGCGAGTGCGAGAAGCGCGAGGCGGATGGCGAGCTGGTTGCCTCCGGCGTGAGGGCGGTGACCCCGCCGGATATTCGGCAGATCGCTGTGCCCGATGGGATGGTGACGCTGGCGCCTGATGTGGCGAAGCCTCACATGGCGTCGTCACCACTGTGGCCGGCGATGGCGTTAGAACCAGGGGCTCATGATGACAAGTACACCGGTGGGGTAGTGGGTATTCGGGCCGGATCCCCCGAGTTCCCCGGCGCTGCCGTGCTGTGCACGACGGCTGCAGTTCGCGCCACGAGCGCGATGGTTCGGTTCGCTGGCAAGAGCCGTGACGCCGTTGTCGCCGCTCATCCTGAGATTGTGGCGGCTGACAATATTGCCTCGTCAGGGCGTGTTCAGGCGTGGGTTGTTGGCCCCGGCGGTGGCGTCGAGAGAAATTATGATGACCTCCACGGTCTTCTGTGTGGCTCAGAGACTTCAGGAGCATGCCCCATTCTTATCGACGCCGACGGGTTGACCGCTCTGTGTCAATCGGACGGAAACGACTCGGGGTCCGACGCGTTTCCGCTGATCTGCGCGGTAAAAAACTATGACGGCGCCGTTATTTTGACTCCGCACCAGGGTGAGTTTCGACGTGTCGTGAAGGCTGTTTTGGCGGAGCCGTCGATGGACCTTTCCTCTGAGGAACGCGACGCCTTGACGGACGTCCTTAACCCGGAGAGCGACTATCCGCGTATCCCCGCGGTATCGGCGGTCGCGAGAGCGTTGCATTGTGTGGTGTTGCTTAAAGGTCGGTCCACGGTGGTCGCGGCCCCGGCGGATACATCGTCTAGCACTCCGGCGGATACCTCGTCGCAGGTAAAAGTGTGCGTTGTCGATGCCGGATGTTCGTGGGCGGCGACGCCGGGCTCCGGCGATGTCTTGTCGGGCCTAGCTGGGGCTTTGGTTGCAGAGAGCGTCGGCCACGCCGGTCGGGATGCCGAGTTGCCTTTGTCCGCCCTCATGGCGACCGTCGTCCGAGCTACTGTGATCCATGCATCGGCGGCCGATATCGCAGCAGAGACCGACGACGGGTACGCGCCGACGTCGGCGTCGGTTATTGCGGAGGCAATTCCGCGTGCACGCGCGCGCCTTCAGAGGTAGGCCGCTCAACCCCCGTTGTCGCTGGTTATAGGCTGTTTCGAGAATCTCCGTCGGGCGTGTCCTAGGCGGGTGGCACAATGATGTCTATGCCCATCCAGTCTTCATCCCACGCTGTATCTGGTGACCATTTATCCGCGGACGGTAGCGACGCGGCCCTGCCCGGCCTTTTGACCATGACCATCGACCGCGACGCGTTGGCGCACAATGTGCATGTCGTGGCGCGAAACGCGCAATTGGTGAATCCAGATCACCCAGCGGAGTTGATGGCTGTGGTGAAAGCGAATGGGTACAACCACGGGGCGGTGGAAGCTGCACGGGTGTTCTTGGCCAATGGCGCCACCCAGTTGGGCGTGGCAACCATCAGCGAGGGGGTGGAGCTTCGCCGTGCTGGGATTTCAGCACCCATTCTGGCCTGGATTTGGAACGCCGACGGCCCCGTCTCTGTTAAAGCAGCCCTGGATTACGGGATCGACCTGGGCGTTCCGACGCTGGCGCATATCAGAGCCATTGTCGACGAAGCGACCGAGCGCAAGAGATCCCAAGAAGACTGGGAATTTGTCCCCCCACGGGTGACGGTGATGGTGGATTCGGGCCTGAGCCGTTCGGGGATCTCTCCAGACCAATGGGATGAGGCGCTGAAGGAACTGAGCGCAGCAAGTAGTGATTCCATTATCGACGTCACCGGCGCATTTACCCACCTGGCCAGCGCGGATGCCGCGGATAACCCGTCGAATAATCGCCAAAAGGCTCAGTTTGATGCCGCGATTGAGGAGCTGCAGGCGGCCGGAATTCCCGTTCGCATTAACCACATGTGTAATTCGCCAGCCTCGGTGACCAGGCCGGACATGTTTTACCAGATGGTGCGGCCGGGTGTTGCGCTGTACGGGATGGATCCGTTGGAGGAACCAGCGGATCGTTCTTCGTCCACGGGTTCTTCTCTTACCTCACAGCTCAAGCCGGCGATGACTTTATCTGCGCCGATTGTCGCGAAGCGGTTGGTCAAAGCTGGGGAATCGGTGAGTTATGGGGGGACGTGGACAGCGGACGTCGACACAGTGACTGGCGTTGTTCCCGCCGGTTATGCCGATGGGATCCCACGGGCGCTGTCCGGCCGTATGGAGGTCGCGATCAACGGGCGTCGGTATCCGCAAATCGGACGCGTGTGCATGGACCAGATCGTTGTGGCCTTGGGTCCGGCGGGCTCAGAGCAGGCCAGCGCAGTTCACCAGGGCGATGAGGCAATTATTTTTGGTCCACCCGGCGAGTGCATCGGGTCAGACGGCAAGCCCGCCTCTTTGCCGACGGCCACGGAATTGGCCGAAACCCTCGGCACCATTCATTACGAGATCCTGACCAGTCCGCATACGCGCGTCCACCGACGGTATGTTGGCCGCGGTCTTGTCGACGGCCGTGTTCGCGTCCGTAATGCGGAGGCGACGCAAACTCTGGCAGAATCGATTGCTCACGCTTTGCGGCCGGGCGACGTCGTCGTGTTGGACGGGCCACTGGGTGCGGGGAAAACCACGTTTACGCAGGGGCTGGCCAGAGGTTTGCATGTATCAGGCCGTGTAACGTCGCCGACGTTTACTATCGCCCGCGAACATCCCGGCCCGGTGCCGCTCATCCACGTTGACGCGTATCGCCTTCTGGGCGATACCACGACGGATCCGATCGGCGCCCTCGATTCGCTGGATTTGGATACGCGCATTCCCGATAGCATCGTCGTGGCGGAATGGGCCGCGGATATGGCAGACGCGTTGGAACAGGATTATCTGTTGATCCGTCTTGAGCGCGCGACGGGTGGCAGCGAGAAGCCCGCTGGAAATGAAACGTCCGCTGGCAACGACGCCTCTGCTGGGGGCGACACATCAGCACCAGCAAATCCCGTCGATTTCGATGAGGACGAACCACGAGTCATTTCGTGGACGTGGGTCCGGCGGTAATCTATCCATCATGCTCGTGCTGGTTATTGATACTGCGACACCGTATGTCACCGCTGGGCTTGTCGACGTCACCTCGCGGGACACGATCCGCGCGCGGTTTAACAGGAGTGTTCGGGATTCCCGCGCGCACAATGAGGTGTTGACGCCCTTCATTATGGAGTGCTGCGACGAAGTTGGAGTCACTCCGAGCGACCTCGACGCCGTTGTTGTGGGCGTGGGGCCCGGCCCGTTTACGGGGTTGCGTGTCGGTATGGCGACTGCTGCGGCGTTCGGGGACGCGTTAGATATTCCCGTCATCGGGGTGTGCTCGCTGGATGGTCTGGCGTGGAATGCCATCGCGGACGCCCCACAGCATGAGGGTGAGACGATTATCGTTGCGACGGATGCTCGCCGTCGAGAAGTTTATTGGGCTACGTACCGCATATCCGACGGGCACCCCGTGCGCGTCACGGAACCCGAGGTCACGCGTCCAACGGACGTCCATGTGTCCGGTGATGCAGACGTTCCTGCGCAGCAGCCGAGTTTTGCGGTGGTGTCCGATTCCGTGGCCGACGCTCTTCTGGCCAGTGTGACCAGTGTTAACCAGTCGGTGGACGCGCAACCGGACATCGTGAACTTTGTTCGCGCAGCCCTCGACCACCCCATGAATCTCGACCGCGCGACGAACGTCGACGATTCTGACGACACTGAATCTGATCATGACCGCAACGCGCTCTTCCCGCGACAGTCAGATCTTCAACCCCTCCGCCCCCTTTATTTACGACGGCCCGACGCCGTGCCACCGAAAGCAAAGCCGGTGAGCCCCGCTATCAGCGAGGAAGCGATTACTCGCGCGCGTCAGCTCCGTGAACAGATGACGGCAGACCGCGATGAGTGATGGCCAGCACGCTAGTGCTCCGCCAGAGAATCTCCCTGACGGAATGAGGCTCGTCCAGCTAGACGCCACCGCCGCCGCTGCCTGCGCGGAACTGGAAGCAGAAATTTTCCCGGACGACTCGCCATGGCCCTACGAAGGATTCCTCGCAGAGCTCCGCGACCCGAGATCGGTGTACGTCGGCCTTGTCACGTCAGCAGTTGCCCGCGCCGGGCACAGCGATGAACAAGGGGAAAACCCGCGTCGGAATATGCAGGGATCGCGTGACGCGATGGCCCTCGTCGGCTATGCCGGCCTAGGAGTCTTAGGCCCGGAGGATGACCCAGAGTTTGAAGTCCGAACCATTGGGCTAGATCCCGCATGGCGTGGCCACGGCCTAGGGCGAGTGCTGTTGGGGACAATCCTCTATGTCGCCGATAACGCGCCCGGCCCGGTGTTCTTAGAAGTGCGCACCGACAATAAGCCAGCCATCGGTTTGTACGAGTCAGAAGGCTTCACGGTGTTAGGTACTCGAAAGAACTATTACCAGCCGTCGGGCGCAGACGCGTTCACCATGAAAAGGGGTCCCAGGCCGGACTAGCCCCACACAACCCCTCCCACCACGTGTTTTCAGTCATCCCGCCCAGGTGTCTACTCTTGTCACCATGCGCGCAATCGTGATGGGTGTGGAGAGTTCATGTGATGAAACCGCCGTGGGCATTGTCGAAGTCACCACGCACGACGATGCCGACCCTACCGTGACCGTCTTGGCCAACCGCGTCGCCAGTTCGATGGAACAGCACGCCCGGTTCGGTGGCGTCGTCCCGGAGGTCGCCTCCCGCGCCCACTTGGAGGCCATGGGGCCGGTCGTGCGGGCAGCCCTCGCTGACCTGAAAGCCGCGCGTCCCGACGTCGATAAGCCAGATTATGTGGCCGCGACGGTTGGCCCAGGTTTGGCCGGTGCGCTCCTCGTCGGTTCATCGGCGGCGAAGGCGTACGCCGCTGCCTGGGGTGTTCCGTTCTATGGGATGAACCACCTGGCCGGGCACATCGCGGTGGGGGCTCTGGCCGACGCGGACCTGGACCTCGACCACGCCATCGCGCTCCTCGTATCCGGCGGCCACACTCAGATTCTGAAGGTTAACGGCCTGGGGAAGCCCATGCAGGAGCTGGGGTCAACCCTTGACGACGCTGCCGGCGAGGCCTATGACAAGGTGTCGCGTCTCCTGGGGTTGGGGTACCCGGGTGGACCGATTATCGACAAGCTGGCTGCTGAGGGGAATTCGAAGGCCATTCGTTTCCCGCGTGGCGTGATGCGTCCGCAGGATCTCCGCGGCCCGCACCGGTACGATTTTTCGTTCTCTGGCCTAAAGACCTCCGTCGCCCGTTATATTGAGGCAGCCGAGCGGAACCACCAGACGGTGTCGTTGCCCGATGTGTGTGCCTCGTTTCAAGCAGCAGTGGCGGACGTGCTGACCAAGAAGGCGTTGTTGGCTTGCACCGATACAGAAGCGACGACGCTGCTGCTCGGCGGTGGGGTCGCGGCGAACTCTGGTTTGTGTCGCCTTGCCACCGCGCGGTGCCAAAGCGCGGGGATCAACCTATGCGTCCCAGAGATGAAGTTGTGCACGGACAACGGCCTCATGATTGCCGCGGCCGCGGCCTATTCGATAGCACGTGGTGTGGGGCCCTCGGGTCTCGGCGCTGCCACAAATCCAGGTCTTGACGTCGCTATTCCCGTTGTCTGAGTGCGTTCAAAAGTTCTCGTATTGGGCTCGTATCAGCGCTCGTATATAGGCCTCCACGAGCGCGTTTGGATATTTAGCACTCCCGGTGGTTGAGAGCTGGCACTCACACGGGTAGAGTGCCAATCAGGTTGTGAATCACAGTTGTTCACCCGCGACGACGGCTGTGGAAAAACCTGTCAAGAGCACAATTTTCCATTCACTTTCCATTCACTGGAGGAAGTAATCGTGGCTAAGGTCAACATCAAGCCTCTTGAGGATAAGCTCCTCGTTCAGATCGTCGAAGCTGAGACCACCACCGCATCCGGACTGGTTATCCCGGATACCGCTAAAGAAAAGCCGCAGGAAGCTACCGTCGTCGCTGTTGGGCCCGGCCGTACCGATGAAAACGGCAAGCGCGTGCCCATGGACGTTGCCGAGGGCGACGTCGTCATCTTCTCCAAGTACGGCGGAACTGAGATTAAGTACGCTGGCGAGGAATACTTGATTCTCTCGCAGCGCGACGTTCTCGCTGTCGTCGAAAAGTAATCGTTCAGGAGAGGTAGAGGCACAGTATGTCGAAGCTTATTGCATTCGACGAGGAAGCCCGCCGTGGCCTGCAATCAGGCGTTGACACTCTTGCCGACGCCGTCAAAGTCACCCTCGGCCCACGCGGTCGCAATGTGGTGCTTGACAAGGCTTTTGGTAGCCCCCTCGTCACGAACGACGGTGTGACGATCGCCCGCGATATCGACGTTGAGGATCCTTTCGAGAACCTCGGCGCCCAGCTGGTGAAGTCCGTCGCCGTCAAAACTAACGATATCGCCGGTGACGGCACCACAACAGCAACGTTGCTGGCTCAGGCTCTTGTCGACGCCGGCCTGCGCAACGTCGCCGCTGGCGCTAACCCGCTCGCACTCAACGTCGGTATCAAGGCCGCAGCGGAGAAAGCCGTCGAGCTGCTCCGTGCCCGCGCCACTGAGGTATCCAGCACCGACGAGATCGCCAACGTCGGTACGGTGTCCTCCCGCGACGCCGAAATCGGCGCGATGGTTGCGTCGGCTATGGAAAAGGTCGGCAAGGACGGCGTTGTGTCCGTTGAGGAATCGCAGTCGCTCAACGATGAGTTGGCTGTCACCGAGGGCGTGTCCTTCGATAAGGGCTACTTGTCGCCGTACTTCGTCACCGACACGGAGACCGGGGAAGCGGTTCTGAATGACGCCCTGGTTCTGTTGGTTCGTGAGAAGATCTCGTCACTGCCGGATTTCCTCCCGGTGTTGGAGAAAATCGCTAATTCCGGCAAGCAGGTTCTGATCGTTGCCGAAGATGTTGAGGGCGAACCGCTCTCGATGCTGGTCGTAAACTCCATCCGCAAGAGCTTGAACGTGTGCGCCGTGAAGTCGCCATACTTCGGCGACCGTCGCAAGGCCTTCATGGACGACCTTGCTGTGGTGACGGGTGCAACTGTCATCGATAAGGAAGTTGGGCTCAGCCTGAGCGAGGCCGACGAGTCCTACTTCGGTTCCGCTCGCCGCATCACCGTGACCAAGGATGAGACCATCATTGTCGACGGTGGCGGCACCAAGGAAGATCTTCAGTCCCGACGTGACTTGCTCCGTCGCCAGATTGATGAGACGGATTCGACGTGGGATCGCGAGAAGCTGGAAGAGCGTTTGGCTAAGCTCTCCGGCGGTGTGGCCGTGGTGAAGGCCGGCGGTGCCACTGAGACCGAGGTTTCGGAGCGCAAGCTGCGTATCGAGGACGCGATCAACTCGGCCCGTGCTGCCGCGCAAGAAGGCGTTGTTGCTGGTGGCGGATCCGTGTTGGTTCAGATTTCTCGGGAGCTCGAGGAATTTGCCGACCAATTCGAGGGCGACGAGAAAGTCGGCGTAAAGGCCATGGCTGACGCGTTGACCAAGCCCGCGTTCTGGATTGCTCACAACGCTGGTCTTGATGGCGCTGTTGTGGTTAACCGGATCAAGGATCTGCCGAACGGTGAAGGCCTCAATGCTGACACCTTGGAGTACGGCAACCTGATCGAACAGGGGATTATCGACCCTGTGAAGGTCACCCACTCCGCTGTGGACAATGCCACATCGGTGGCGCGGATGGTTCTGACCACCGAGACCGCTGTGGTGGATAAGCCAGAGGAAGAAAAGCCTGAGGCAGAAGGCCATCATCACCATCACTAAAGGTGGCGACGAGCATGCGTGAGGTCGATGCCGAGCGCGCGGGCCAGGCCTGGTCGCTAGGTGCGTGCGCGGAAACGCGATCGTGCATTGCGTCAACCTCTGCGTCCTAAATAACAGCTGAAACGACGGGGCTCACTCTTATCGGAGTGGGCCCCGTTTTGTTATTCGTAATTAAGGACGAACAACCTGCATATCGCGCAAGTGCCGGTAGAACGTCACACGAGTCAACGCGCGTGGGTGAGCAACACCATCGCGATACACCATAAAGGGCTCCCCACCAGCTTGAACGGCACGCCCGGTGAGCACTGTGCTATCAACAGCGCCGGTCTCAGGGCCATGGTGGAAGAATCGCCCCAGAAATCCGCTCCGTTTGGTGGAATTGGATCGTGTGGATTTCGTTCGGTCACCGCTGTAGGCCGACGGCCCAGTCATGGCAACGGCAGCAATTCCCGGCGCATCCAGGGTGGATACCAACCGCGTGCCATAAAAATCGCTCCCCTCAGGAGCTCCGACGGTGGTGTCGTCGATAATGATTTCGCCGACAAACGGCGAGCCATCCGTTGAACAAATTTCGGCGGCGCCCAGAGTTACCCTGCCGGAATCATCGCGGATAAGGGGCACTGGACGAACCGATCCCGACAAAGCTATTGACCAGGGTTTATCGGCCACACCCCAGCTTGTCGCAATCACCGACTTCGCTTCGACGCTCGACTCGCCCGGTGAAGCATAGGCTTTCGATAAAACGCCACCCCCGGCCAGAACAGGGACGTAAGCGAGCTCCATCCACGTAGCGTCGATGCGCATTAATCGCGTGGCCACAGCATCAAGATCGGCATCGGTGCCGACAACAACTAGCCGAACGGTGTCGATGGGCGTGCGCGGATCCGGGCCGGGTGCCCCAAGATGGTCAACATCCGGCTGTGCGGCGATCTCGTCCAGGCTCGGCGTCGGATCGTGAGGAAGGTACCGTGCCACCAGCTCATCAATGAAGGGCAGATCCTTACGGCCCGGGCAGGTGGGGACGGTATGCACGGGCAGGGGGAGGTCCTGGGGAAGCGGTGCATCACCGCAACGGACGATGTGAATGGGCATGAGGTACGGTGATCCTTCGACAATGAACGCTGCAAAAACCGCTGGTGGCGGAAGTTGGTGGCGGCACGTCGTCGTACCTTAAACGAAAGCCCGGTAGCCCATGCCACCAACCAGCGGTGTACGGTGTCACAGCCCATCGTAGCTGCGCGGGTTTTCGTCGTCGGTGCGCGGGGTTTTGCCGATTTACCTAGCTGTTTGGCCCTTCTGCACGTGCGCGCACGCTCACCCGTTACACTTGACGTGGTTTGTGCCCCGATTGGCACTCCGACGTAAGGCTTGTGGTCCCGGCTCGTCGGCAATCCATGGGACCGTGGGAGTTTTCGTGACTGCTGCTGCGATCGTTGTCGTGGGTGCTCAGTGGGGCGATGAAGGCAAAGGTAAAGCTACCGACATTCTGGGCGGCAAAGTTGACTACGTCGTCAAGCCCAATGGTGGTAACAACGCTGGTCACACGGTGGTTGTGGGTGGCGAGAAATATGAACTCAAGCTGCTCCCTGCGGGAGTGCTGTCCCCGAACGCCACTCCGGTGTTGGGCAATGGCGTGGTGATCAATCTGGAGGCACTGTTCTCTGAGATTGACGGCCTTGAGGCTCGCGGTGCTGACGCGTCGCGTCTGCGTATTTCGGCAAACGCGCATCTCGTTGCCCCTTATCACCAAACCCTTGACCGCGTCGGCGAGCGGTTCCTGGGCAAGCGAGCCATCGGCACAACGGGCCGGGGTATTGGACCTACCTATTCCGACAAGGTTGCCCGAGTGGGGATCCGTGCCCAGGATGTTCTCGATCCGTCGATTCTCCGTCAAAAGATCGAGTCAGCCTTGGACTTTAAGAACCAGGTGCTGGTCAAGATCTACAACCGGAAAGCGATTGATCCGGACGAGGTCTTCGATTACTTCATGTCGTACGCGGATCGGTTGAAGCCCATGTTGATCGACACGGCGACTGTGCTGAATAAAGGTCTCGATGAGGGTAAATCGGTCCTTATGGAGGGTGGCCAGGCCACGATGCTCGACGTTGACCACGGGACCTATCCGTTCGTGACCAGTTCGAACCCTACGGCCGGTGGTGCTTCGGTGGGATCGGGTATTGGCCCGGCGAGAATTACATCGGTATTGGGAATTTCTAAGGCCTATACGACGCGCGTCGGTGCGGGCCCCTTCCCCACGGAGCTGTTCGATAAATGGGGCGATTACCTGCGCGATACGGGACACGAGTTTGGTGTGAACACCGGCCGTCCGCGTCGGTGTGGGTGGTATGACTCGGTCGTCGCGCGATATGCAGCTCGGGTCAATGGCTTCACGGACTTGTTCATTACTAAGTTGGATGTTCTCGGTGGTATTGGTGAGATCCCGATCTGCGTTGGTTACGACGTTGATGGCGTGCGCCACGATGAAATGCCGTTGACGCAATCGGACTTCCACCACGCCGTCCCGATCTATGAGACGATGCCCGCGTGGGAAGAGGACATCAGTGGTGCGCGGTCAGTGTCTGATTTGCCGCAGAAGGCCCAGGATTACTTAGAGCGGTTGGAAGAACTGTCTGGCTGCCGAATCTCGTACATCGGTGTCGGCCCCGGTCGTGACGAAACCATCGTTATTAACGACGTTCTGAAGCCTGAGAAATAAGGCGGCTAGTGCCCTGAGTTGTGGCGCGGTGACGTGCTACGTGGGGTGATAAGCGCCCGTGGACCATGTTGTTCCGCGGGCGCTTTTTGTACGTGTGGGGCCAGACGTCTTTCGCGTGCTCCAGTTTTCCTGCGTGGTGGGTTGGCTATGTGGTGGGTTGGCTGTGTGTGGGCAATGTGGGTTGGCTGTGTGTGGGCAATGTGGGTTGGCTGTGTGTGGATTATGTGTGTGGTGTAAGTGCGGGGGTATGGACGTACACTGTTCAGCTTTTAATTATGAGTCAGCCCACAAACCACACCCTTTAGGGGTTGAAAAGTGTTCAAAACGTGCCTTTATCAGAAGTGAAGCCAATATTTTTTCTGCGCACGGGGGCTGATCCGCACTAGTCTCGCACGTAGAGATAGATCATATTCACCCTATGAATGTGATCTAGCACATAGTTGGTGTTCTCTGCGTGGAGCGAGAAAAGTTGCCTGCTTTTCGACGTCATCACGTGGTGATCCGTGCGGCAGCGATCACTGTAACGACGCGGTGTTCCGAACCGTTCAGACAGGACATCACGGAGCAGCGTCGATGCATAGCAGCGTCGTCGTAAGGCGGCGTCCATATCAACGTCGCCACAAACGAACGTCGTTATAAGTCAATACAGAGCACTACGTGGTGTGGCGTGAGAAATCATGCTAACCGGCCTAGAGGAGGGCGTAATGAAGAGATCGACTGCAGAGTGGATCTATAACAAGATGAACGACATCCGCAATTTTGAGGATCGAGTTCACGGACTTTTCGCAAAAGGGGAGATCCCTGGCTTTGTTCACCTTTACGCAGGTGAGGAAGCTGTTGCGGTGGGTGTGTGCGCACACCTGACGGAAGAGGATTCCATTACCTCGACGCACCGTGGACACGGGCATTGCGTCGCCAAGGGGTGTGACCTGAACCGCATGATGGCCGAGATTTTCGGCCGCAAGGATGGTCTATGCGGCGGCAAAGGCGGATCGATGCACATCGCTGACATCGACACCGGCATGCTCGGCGCGAACGGCATGGTCGGTGGTGGGTTCGCACTCGCCACCGGAGCCGCCTTGCGGAACCAATATTTGGGTACCGACGCGGTCGCCGTGTGCTTCTTCGGCGACGGAGCATCAAACGAAGGGGTGTTCCACGAGGCGTTGAATATGGCCGGAATTTGGAAACTTCCGGTTGTCTTCGTCTGTGAAAACAACATGTTCGGCGAAGCCACCCCGCAAAATTACGCGTGCGCTAGTGAAACGATTGCGCAGCGGGCGGCGGCCTACGACATGCCCGGCAAAGTCGTCGACGGTAAGAACGTCATCGAGGTCTATGACGAAGTTGGGGACGCTATCAAGCGCGCTCGTAAGGGAGGTGGCCCTAGCCTGATCGAATGCCGCACCTACCGCAAGTACGGCCACTTCGAAGGCGACGAGCAAGCCTATAAAGCCACGGAAGGCGCTGAGAAGGAGTTCGCCGATCTGGATCCGATCCCGCGCTTCCGTGAGGACGCGATTGAGAAGGGGTGGCTCAGCAAGAAGAAGGCTGACGAGATTGAAAAGGCCAGCGAAAAACGCATCGACGATGCGATCGAATTCGCAGAGAAGAGCCCCATTCCTGACCCTGAAGACCTGCTAAGCAACGTCTTCGCCTAACTCACTAGAGCCGATTAACTAAGAGAGGAGTACATAGTCATGGCACGTGAAATTAGCTTCATGAAGGCCATTAATGAAGCGCTCGCTCAGGCAATGCGCGCAGACGATCGTGTGATGCTGTTAGGCGAAGACCTTGCAGGTGGCCACGGTGTGGAACATTTGAATGGTGATGGCGCGTGGGGTGGCGTGATGGGCGTCACCAAAGGACTCATTGAGGAGTTCGGTGAAAAACGCGTCAAGGATACGCCTATCTCAGAGATGGGATATATGGGCATCGCGGTCGGTGCGGCGGCCACAGGGCTTCGCCCCATCCCTGAGCTCATGTTCAATGATTTCCTAGGCTTCTGCTTCGACACGCTGCTGGGGCAGGCGTCGAAAATGCGATACATGTTCGGCGGCAAAGCAAAGCTGCCGCTGACGGTGCGCACGATGCATGGTGCAGGCGCCTCCGCCGCGGCCCAGCACTCGGGTTCGTATTACGGCCTGTTGGGCGCTATCCCCGGTATCAAGGTCGTTGTCCCGTCGACGCCGTACAACGCCAAAGGGCTGTTGCTGTCGAGTATCGAGGAAGACAACGTTGTGGTGTTTTCCGAGGACAAGACGCTGTATGCGCAGAAAGGCGACGTCCCGGAAGACTACTACACGATCCCGCTGGGCAAGGCCGACATTGTTCGCGAAGGCGAGGACCTCACCATTGTCACTATCGGGAAGATGCTGTACCAGGGCATTGAGGTCGCCGACCAGCTGGCGTCGTCGGGAATAAGTGTTGAGCTTATTGATCTGCTGACGGTGGCGCCGTGGGATCAAGAAACTGTGCTGGAGTCCGTCCGGAAGACTGGGCGGTTGATCGTCGTCGATGAGGCGAACCCGCATAACAACACGGCAACTGACATCGCTGCGGTCGTGTCCGACGAGGCCTACGACTACTTGGATGGCCCTGTTAAGAGAGTGACCGCGCCCAATACTCCGGTGCCGTTTGCCTCCAATTTGGAACAGCTCTATATCCCCGATGCCACGCGCATCATGGAGGAAGCCGACGAGCTGATCTTCGACCTCAAGAAGTAAGGAAACGATCATGGCAACAGAAGTATTGATGCCTAAGCTCGGCCTTACCATGACGGAAGGCCTAGTTGACGAGTGGTATAAAAACGAAGGTGACGCCGTCAAGAAGGGCGAAGCTCTGTGCTCGATTAGCTCGGAGAAGCTGTCTGGAGATGTTGAAGCCGACGACGACGGCACGCTGCTGAAAATCGTCGTGGCGGCAGGGGATTCGACAGCGGTGAAAACGCCTATTGCCTATGTGGGCGCCGCTGATGAGACCATTTCTGCAGCAGCGACGGGCCCTGCTGGTGCGGAAGATGTTCAACGTGGCGATCGCGTTGAAGGGTCTCGCGCCTCTGGTGATTCTGGTGATTCTGGCGCTGGTGACGCTAACAGCCCCGGTGAGGATGACTCTGAGGATGGTGCTCGGCGGGCGAATCGCGACACGAGCGGCGATGGCAAGCGCATCTTTATCTCTAAAGTCGCAGAAAAGATGGCCAAAAAGCACGGCATTGACTATTCGAAAGTCACGGGCACGGGTGGTCACGGTCGGATCACGAAGCGTGATATGAAGGCCTATATAGAGTCTCACCCGTCGGGCGACGCGGACTCGCAGGAACCCTCCGATGGGGCGGCTTCAGCAGGCGCCTCGGCAGCTGCGTCGGCAAGTGAGGCAGTTGCCCCGGTGACGGCTGGTGAAGGCCTGACCGGTATGCGCAAGATTATTGCGCAGAATATGATGCATAGTTTGCATTCCACTGCGCAGTTGACACTGCACCGGAAGGTGAATGTGACCGATCTGCTTGCCACGGTGTCTGAGATCAAGGGCAACCTCGGCCCCGGCGATGAAGCCAAGGCACTCAGCATGAACGTGCTGCTCATTAAGGCAGTGGCTATCGCCTTGCAGGAGCATCCTTCGCTGAATGCCCACTACGACGGCCACGAGTACGAGCAGTGTGACGACGTGAACATCGGTGTGGCCGTGGCTTTGGATGATGGTTTGGCCGTACCGACGGTTCCCAACGTCGTTGGCCAATCGTTATCGCAGTTGAAGACCGTGTTTCACGATCGTGTTGATCGCGCGCGGAATGGCGATATCGACACCCTTGCCCCCGGAACGTTCACCATTACGAACCTGGGGACCGACGGGATTGAGTATTTCACCCCGGTGCTTAACGTCCCAGAGGTCGCGATCCTGGGGGTTGGCGCGCAGAGCACGCGGCTGACCTTAAACAGTGAGGGTGAGATTGAGAAAGTAGTCGAGTTGCCCTTGAGCTTGACTATTGACCACCAAACTGTCGACGGCCGTACGGGTGCGGAATTCCTCAGTACCTTGGCCGACGTGTTGGCGGAGCCCTATCGAGTCCTGCTGTAGACGTCGCTTTATGGCTGGCCCTTTTATCGGGGGCTAGGGGGCCAGCCATGAGGCGTGGACTGTACCGCTTGCCGACGATGCTGGCGACGCTGCTGTCCGTGATTATTCCGTGGCAAATTTCAGCGCTGACGGTGCCATCTCGGTAGCTGAAATGCGGTGTTCGGCCGTAATTCCATTCCCAGCTGCGTTGCGTGTCAAGGTGGGGGCGTAGTTGGTGCGCGTAATCGTCAGCATGGGCGGTTCGGTACATGACAACGCCCTCGCGCTTCATGTGTGCGGCAAAATGCTCGTGAACCGTTGCCTGCACGGCGTCGATAGTCACCTCGGGCAGGTTAGTGACGGGGGAGGGGACCGACGGTATTCCATTGACGTGCACATGCGGGTCATGGGCCCGGAGGGCTTCATTAAGCACGGCGAGGTCGGCGTGGACAAGGACTGTCCCGTGGAGAAGACCGTGGGTGAGAGTTTCACGAATCGCGGATCCCGTGATCTTGTACGCGCTGCCGTTGTGCCGGAGAAAAAGTGACCGACGGGGATCGGCATACACATCGCAGCCCAGTGACCGTAGGGCGTCGCGTGCGATGATGATGGGGAGGTCCCGCGAGAAGTACGGTTTGGATGCCATGAACGTGAAGTTCAGGTTTCCTAGGTCGTGGTAGACGGTTCCGCCACCACTGATCCGTCGGAATAGTGGGATGTGGTGGCTGTGAAGGAACTCGGTATTTGCTTCGTACCAGGGGTTTTGTGCCCGGCCGACCATAACGGCGGGGCTATTACGCCATATGACGACGGCCGCTTCTTTCTTCCCTAGCGAGCTGAACAGATAGCGTTCGAAAGCGAGGTTATGGAGTGGATCGTGGCTGGTGAGGCGCCATAGGGTCGTTGTGAACATGATGAGGTGATCACAGGGGCAGAGCGGGGGGGGGGCTATCTCGGGAGCTAGAGCCGGAGATGGTACGAGGGAAAGAGCTAGTTCTAGAGTTTCGAGGTTAGTAAAGCTCGTCCCCGCTCTTGTGTCCGAGGCCGGGGTGGTGATCGAAGCGTACAACCCCGACGGCCACCGTGTCGGGAACGGCCTTCTTGACGCGCGCGACGCCTTCGATGCCGAATCCGCCACATAACTCGATAGCGACGTACCCTTCGTCGGCGAGTTTCGATGCGACGTCCTCAGCTTGGGTGTAATCGTTGACCGCTACCGTGAGGAGTTCGACGCCCGGAGTTGTGACGGTCGACCGGTTTGTGTCCGGGTCGGCGCCGGTGTCGACGAACATAAATGCAGCTTTGAGAGCCATGGTGGTACTCCGTAGGTGTAGAGACTGGGTTGATGGAAAGATTGGGATTGCAAAACCTAGCCACATTCTATCGCTCTATGGCGTTCGTATTCTCTCTTTAAAGTGTGTTTGTAGCCCTACGTATGTCCCCCGTTGTAATAGAGATCCAGCCCACTCCTGTGAGCGTGATAGCTTCACAAGGCGGGCTGAACTGTTGCCGTTAAAAGTAGCGGACGCGGTTCCGAAATGGCAAGAGGGCAATGAGCTATGACATCCCTGCGCATAGGCATTTTCTTTGGTTGCTTAACTAGGTATGTAGGCCCGCATGGTGACATGGGCTTAGCGGAATATGCCATGGTGGTTCTAGCCACGGACTAAAAGGGTTGTGAGTTAAAAAAGGGGTTATTATGCGCAGACTTGTAGCGGATGTTGATACGGGTATCGACGACATGCTCGCTCTGATCTACCTCGCGGCACGGCACCGTGCTGGGGAAATTGAGTTAGCGGGAGTGACCACCGTCGCGGGAAACACGACCGTCGATAATGTCGCGGTGAACACGCGTTGGGTGCTTGACCTGTGTGGATGCTCTGACATTCCCGTGGGGGTGGGGCCAGCCGCGCCGGTCTCGATCCCGTTGACCACGACTCCCGAAACTCACGGCGACTACGGTCTCGGATACGCCCGTCCGCCTCGTGAGGTGAGCGAGCGGCTGTCAGTGGATGGTGGCGAATCTACCTCCCGTATCTTGAGCACGACTGACGTGTGGGAAGCCGCTCTTCAGGACGGCTCAGCCGATCTCGTCGCGACAGGTCCGCTGACGTCGGTAGCGATGAATCCCGAGCTGGTATCGCGGTTCAATTCGCTGACGATCATGGGCGGCGCCGTCGATTATCGGGGAAATACGACCCCCACGGCGGAGTGGAATTTCTGGGTTGACCCCGACGCGGTGGCAATGACGTTGAAGGAAGCTCGGCAGCGCGGTTGGGATGTCACGCTGTGTCACTTGGGTGTGACGGAAACAATCATGGTCACGCCGGACGACGTCGCGCGGTGGGGTCTGCCGGGTGAGTTGGGCACGCTTGTGAAGGATGCACTGCGTTTTTACTTCGAGTTCCACGACAACGAGGGGATCGGTTATTGTGCCCAGGTCCATGACTTACTCGCCGTCATGGTGGCCCTTGATGCGGTCAACTACGGGACGGCTGATAAAGCGCTGGTCGCCGTGCCCGATGACCGGGGTGCGATAACGGCGGTGGGGTCGGACGGTGATGCTCGGGGGCAGGCCAATCGGGAAGATGTGGCCCCGGACAAGTGCGCCATGGTCCACGTTCTCGATTCCGTCGATCCTGATGACGTGAGGGCCGAAACGGAACGCGTGTTCGCCATTCTCAACCCATCGCGCTAGCGGCTTTCGATAGCGGATCCTGATGGCGCACCCGTCGGGCTATACCTTTATCACGCACTCATTGCTACATAGTTGCAGGTCAGCTACCCAATTGTTCCCGAATACTCCGGGTAGCGTCAACCATGTTGCGCAGCGACGCAGTCGTCTCCGGCCAGGCCCGCGTCTTCAGCCCACAGTCGGGATTGACCCACAAAGGTTCGACCCCGACGGCATCGATAGCGTCGCGAATAAGTGTCGTGATTTCCTCGACTGACGGCACCCGCGGTGAGTGAATATCCCACACGCCGGGGCCAATGCCGAGGGAGAACCCGGCGTCGCGGAGAGCTGTGAGTACCTTCATGCCGTTGCGGGCCGATTCGATGGTGGTGACGTCGGCATCCAAGTCGATGATGGTGTCGATGAGCTCATTGAACTGTGAGTAACACATATGAGTATGGATGTGGATATCCGGGCCAGCACTCGACGTAGCCAATCGGAAGGCCTGGGTCGCCCACGCCGTATAGGCCTCATGGTCAGATTTGCGGAGGGGGAGGAGTTCACGAATGGCAGGTTCGTCGACCTGAATAATGCGCGCTCCAGCCTGAATAAGATCATCGATCTCATCCCGCAGCGCTAACGCCACCTGGTCGGCAGTAACCGACATGGGTTGATCTTCACGAACGAACGACCACGCAAGCATCGTTACCGGCCCCGTGAGCATGCCTTTCACCGGTTTGTCGGTGGCGTCCTGGGCAACGCGATACCAATGCGTCGTTAGTGGTGACGGCCGGGACACGTCGCCGGTCACAATGGGTGGGCGGACGCACCTCGACCCGTAGGACTGAACCCAGCCATTCGTCGTAGAGCAGTATCCCTCCAGTTGTTCAGAGAAGTACTGCACCATGTCATTTCGTTCAGGCTCGCCGTGAACGAGAACATCGAGGCCGAGTTCTTCCTGGGCCTTGATGGTGGACCGCACTTCGTCTTCCATCCGTGCGGTGTATTCGTCCTGGGTAATGGTGCCGTCGCGTTTATCTTTCCGCGCTCGCCGGATGGCGGATGTTTGCGGGAATGAGCCGATCGTCGTGGTGGGAAGCACGGGTAGCGACGGGCCTGTTCTGTCGCTGAACGGAACGCGGTGTCGGTCGTCGTCGGTGATCGAGCTCAGCCGCCGTTGAACACTGTCATTAGTGGGCAGACCCTCGGATAATGCTGTGCTCGAGGCGGCAATGTATTGCTCGTCGTCCGGGGTGCTTGCCGACGCTAGAGCGCGGTGGAGGACCGCTAGTTCTTGTATTTTCTCCTCGCCGAACGCTAATCGATTGCGGACATCGACGGGCAGTCCCGGTTCGGAGCTGCCCTCGTGGTCGTCGGTGCCGTCGGCGTTGCGCCCCAAGCGATACGGGACATGGAGGAGGGAACACGATGTTGAGGCCACCACCGGCCCACGCTCGGCTAGTTTTTTGAGCGCGCGCAATGATTGGTCGATATTGGTGCGCCAAACGTTGCGGCCGTTGACAATTCCCGCGACGAGTGTCTCATCGCCCGTCCATGCGTCGAGCCACGATGGAACGACGTCGTCGTGGGGGGTGGTGTCGTGGGTGCCACTTCGGGTGGTGGTTTGTTGACTCGGTATGAGGTCGACAGCGATGCCGTTGACGCCGGTCCCGTTCAGTGCAGCAAGAGCATGATCGCCAGGGCCAAAGTACGTGGCGGCTAGTAGTTTGACGTCGGCTTTTCCGGCTGCTTCGGCGAGCTTTGTGTAGGCGGAATGCACGCGATTGATATCGGTGTCGGTGACGTCGCAGGTCAATTGAGGCTCGTCCAGCTGCACCCATCCCACTCCGGTGGTACCTAAGCGCGTGATGAATTCTGCATAGGCATCGATCAGCGGTTCCCACAGGCCATCGAGGTCATCGTCGGATGCTTGGTCAGCCAAGGTCAGGTAAGTGAACGGACCTACTAATACAGGCCGCACATTTGCAATGCTCTGTAGTTCGGTGATGTCGGCAAGAAAGTCGTCGATAGTCAGATCAAACTGTGTGTCGCCGGTGAGCTCGGGAACGATGTAGTGGTAGTTGGTGTCATACCACTTGGTCATGGCCGACGGAGCAAGATCCGACGTCCCGCGGGCGGTGGCGAAGCGACGATCGATATCGCGTGGTAGTCGATCATGTATTGACGTTGCTGGCTCGTGGTCGGTGGTTGTGTGATCCGGGATTGTGTTGAATCGTGCAGGAAGGACGCCGAGGTAGGCGCTCATGTCGAGCACGGCGTCGTAGTAGCTGCGTCCCAGGGTGGGGACGGATTCCATGCCGGCTGAGGCGAGATTCTGTGTGTAGGTCGTCGTGAGTTCCCACGCAGTACGGGCTAGGTGGGAAGCATGTTCTTGGGCCCCGCGGTCGTTAGGTGCAGAACCTGATTTCCAGTATTTTTCGCAAGCGCGTTTGAGTTCGCGGCGTGGGCCGATACGTGGCACGCCAAGTGTCGTGAATGTCATTTCTGATCCTCGTCAGTGGTGGACACACGGGCCCGGCGGGCTCCGCGACGATAAGCAGGTATTCGGACTCGTGAGCACTCCGCTGGCGCGTGATTTGGTGCGCTGTTCCGGATGACCGTGGGGGGTGATCATCCGGCGGCGAAACCTGATTGACACTGCTTCCCAGTGCTCCTCCGGGTTGGGGGAGAGCCACCAGTGCATTATTGCGTCGTTTGGCTTTCTCACATACCGCTGCGGGACAGTTCCGGATTCTCACCGGATTCCCTGGTATTTCTGCTCCGCGAGAGGACCAAGGCTAGGACCAAGGCTAAGGCCGGCGGGCCAATCGCGTGGCAGAAAACTTATCGCATTACCTATCGTAAACGGTGGGGTGACGTGCCGTAGGTGGTGGCGCAGGGCGATATGATCGTGCGTCCCGCGTGTGGCCGTCGGCTACTCGTCGCCCATGGCCGAGTCCCGAGGTCAACACGGGCTTCCGGGGTCGGCGTTCCGATAGGTTAGAGTATTGACAGCTCGAGGTGACATAGAGCGTCTTATTAGTAGATCGCGCGGAAACGCGTGGAACACTGCCGAAAACGTGCTTAACCCATGGAAGTGCGTTTTGCCTGCACAGTTGCGCTGCGTTGTCGCGTACCGCACGTGCATAATCAGTCCGAGAATGTGCCGGATACGGAGAACCTATGAGCACCAACGGCCCCGTCGAGCCCACCACATCACCTGACCACACTGGCCACAAAGACCGAACAGCGTCGAATACACCTAACCGACGCATCGTCAATTCCGCGAATGTGTGCACCGCTATCGCGATTCTCATTATGGCGGGCACCTGGTTGACGCTGGTTCTGATGCAGCCGGACGATCCCTGGGAGTCGCTTGCTGATGGTAAGGGGTCGATCATCGCGCTGGCTGGTTTCGGTGTGAGTGCGCTGATCGCGCTGATCGGGATTGTGCCTAAGTTGCCGCCGCGGTCGCTGGCCCTGCTGCCTGCGGCGTTGGTCATCAACATTGTGGTCGGGCAGGTGATCGGGACGATGCCGTTGCCGGTTCCCCTGTATCTGGATTCCATTGGGACTGTGCTGATCGCCGCCCTCGCCGGTCCGCAGGCAGGTATGGCGACGGGGGTGCTGTCGGCCCTGATTTGGGGGACGTTCAACCCGACCGTCGTCCCATTCGCGGCGGATTACGCCATGATCGGTTTACTCGCGGGGCTGGTGCCGTGGACGAAACGATGGGTTCCGCCGATTGCCGGTGTGTTCGTTGGTTTATTGTCAGCATTGATGGCTGCGCCGGTGGCGTCGTTCATTTTCGGCGGAACGGCTGGCACGGGCACGGGCCTGTTGGTGACGGCGTATCGCGGGCTTGGTTTCAGCCCGATGACGGCAGTTTATTTGCAGTCACTGACGTCGGATCCGATCGACAAGGTGATCGTGTTTACGCTGGTGGCGGCGATTATTGCGGCTCTTCCGCTTCGAACCATTCGCTCATTTTCGACCAAGAAGTCGTAGGGTTTGGTGGCCCCTCCGACGGGAAATCCTGGCTTGGTAGCTCGGCGAAAAGGCCCTGGTGAATCTCGTGTGTGGTAGTGAGCCAGGGCGCCGATTGTGCGCCAGAGGTTCGTGCCGGAATTTTGCGGGGTATATTGACGCCTCCCACCAAAACTGCGGGGGAATATGGGGCTTTTTCGCCCAATTTTTGACCATATACCCCCGCACTTTTTCTGGCCTCCCATATACCCCCGCAGTTTTGGTGGTCCCGGGTTAGCGTTGCCGTCTAGCCTCGTAATTGCCGACGCCGTGGGGCCAGCACCCGAACATTTGCCAGCGAAAAGGGGGCCCAGCGCCCAACAAAACCTCCACGTCAACCCCAATCCGACCATCACCGCAACACCCTAAGGAGCCCAACATCCACCCGTACACACCGCTCGTGACTGCCGCGTGCCTAATGGTGAGCGTCACGGTGCTCAACGCGCCGTGGGCGTCGGCTATCGGCGTAGCTGTTGCCGTGGTGGCGTCGCTAATTATTCGGAATAAGGCAGCGACCTTAGCCGCCGTAACCATCATCATCCCAGCGTGTGTGTCATTTTCTCTGATGTACGGCCTTTTTGGTTCATGGTCGACGGCCGCCGCGCTGAGCCTGCGCTTCGCCGCGGTGGTGGGCTGCGGCGTGATGTTCGGTTCGCTAGTCAATCCGGATGCGCTCATGCGCGCCCTGCAAACGTGGCTGCCGGCGCCGATCGTGTATGTGGTGGGCTCGGTCGTTCGGCTGATCCCGTTGGCGACGTCGCGAATGAGAACCATCCAACAGATTCAGCGCTCGCGGGGCGTGAAGCCGCAACGGAGGAAACTGGTCATTCCGCTGGTTGTTGGCCTGGTGACGGATGCGGCGCAGCGCTCCCGGCCGTTATCGCGAACGGGAATTGCCCAGCCAGGGCAGAGGACCGTGCTGTACCCCGTCCGAGATCGCGCGTGGGAGCGTGTGGTCCGTTACGGGATGGTCGCGGTGATGTGCGCGGCCTGTGTGTGGGGAGTCGCGGGGTAGAGCAGGGTAGAGCGGGAGCAGGGTAGAGATGAAGAAGTTTGTGTGCGCCCCGAGCGGTTCGGGAATGAGCGAAGAGGCGTGGGCCCTCGCGGAGGAGTCAGGTGCCGCGTGGGTGGGTAATGATGCGGCGGCTCACATCACGTTGCTGCGGAGCACGGTGGAGCAAGAGCTTGCGTTCGGCATGGAGCAGATGGGCGTGCCCGTGGCGGACATGCGCTCGCGGATCCAGGATGTTGCTGGTCAATGGGGCTTGACGACGCTCCTTCAGCGCGACCCGTCGAAATTGTCGACGGGTCAGACGCGCCGGGTGGCGATCGCGTCCGCCCTTCTACGCAATCCTGACAATCTGGTGCTGGACTGCCCGCTGGATGGGTGTGACATGGATGCGACGCGAGCTTTGGTGCAGGTCGTGGACAGTTTTCCGGGCGACGTCACGATTTTTGATCGGACGTGGAACCACTTAGCTGATCTGTGCGACGTTGAATCGCGTTACCCCGAGGGCGTTGGGCTGAATCCTGTTGCGGGGGCGGAATATGATTCGCCGGTCGAATTGAGTCAGATTTCTGACGACGACTCCGCCGGTGGCTCCGACGCCGAATCCGCTGAGTCCGCATATGCTCCTTCGCCCGTTCCTGCCCCTGCGCCGGCCCTGGTGATCAACGACCTCTTGGTCGAGCGCCATGCTTTTACGCTGGGGCCCTTGTCGGCGGGCATTCCGCGTGGGATTACTCATATCGCGGGACCGAACGGCACGGGGAAGACCACGCTCCTTCTTGCTTTGGCGGACTTGATTAAGCACAGTGGCGGATCGCAGCAGGTTGTCGGCTCACCCCACCCCCTCAACTACGGTTGGGCCCCCACATCAATGGACACATCGTTTTCGGCGAAAACAGTAAAAGATGAAATCGCGATCGGCTCGACCCTCCGCAACGCCGACGCGCTCATCGAGTATTGCGGCTTGCAGGATGTCGCGGGCATCCACCCGCTGGACGTAGCGTCGTCGGCAAGAAGAATTGTGTCGGTGGCATGCGCGCTGGCCCGCGGCCCGGAGTTCCTTTTCCTGGACGAGCCCACGGTTGGCCTGGACGTTCACGGGTATCGCACCTTGGAGCGGATCATGCGCGGGTTCGTCGCCGGTGAGATTCATGATGTGCTGCGTGCCCACGGCGGCAGCACATTAGGCGAGCCTAAATCGGTGGTGTGGACGTGCCACAACGGGCCGTATTCCGAGCTTTCGGACTATCGGCTGGTACTCTGACCAGCGTGTACACACCAGATGCAATCGGAACGCCCTTATCCTCCAGCGCGACCAAGGTCATGTTGCTTGGTTCGGGGGAGTTGGGCAAAGAGGTCGCAATAGCTTTCCAGCGTTTGGGGGTGGAAGTTCACGCGGTCGATCGGTATGACGGCGCGCCTGCTCATCACGTGGCGCAGTTTCACTATGTCATCGACATGACGGACCCGGATGCCATTAAAAACCTTGTCGACGATGTCCGCCCGGATTTCATTGTGCCGGAGATTGAGGCGATCGCGACGGACGCGTTGCGCGATTTGGAGTCGGATTACACGGTGATTCCCACGGCCGAGGCGACGCGCGTCACGATGAATCGCGAGGAAGTTCGTCGGTTGGCGGGGGAAGATCTTGGCTTGCCGACGAGTGGCTACGCGTTCGCGTCGACCCGCGACGAGTTCGACGACGCCGTGGATGCCATGGGTTTCCCGTGCGTGGTGAAGCCGGTGATGAGCTCCTCTGGCAAGGGGCAGAGCGTGCTCAACGGTCCGGAGGACCTCGACGAGGCGTGGGATTACGCGATGAGCGGCGCCCGCGTGAACCAGGCGCGCGTGATCGTCGAGCAGTTTGTTGATTTCGATTATGAGATCACGCTTTTGACGGTGCGCGCGGTGGATCCCTCGACGGGGAAAGTGGCCACGTGGTTCTGTGAGCCGGTGGGGCATCGTCAGCATTCCGGCGATTATGTGGAGTCGTGGCAGCCCGCACCGATGAGCGACGCGGCCGCGGAGAATGCACGGTCCATTGCGGCGCGCGTGACCAACGCTCTTGGTGGGCGCGGCGTCTTCGGTGTCGAGCTGTTCGTCAAGGGCGATGATGTGTATTTCTCCGAGGTCAGCCCGCGCCCGCACGATACGGGCATGGTGACGATGGGGACTCAGCGCCTGTCCGAGTTTGAGCTGCACGCTCGCGCGATTTTGGGATTGCCTGTCGACGTCACGCTGGTGTCGCCCGGTGCGTCGGCCGTGATTTACGGTGGCGTGAGGGGCGACGGCGTGGCCTTCTCGGGTGTGAAGGAGGCCCTCGCTGTGCCGGAGACTGACCTGCGCCTATTTGGCAAGCCTGAGGCTTTCCCTCACCGACGTATGGGTGTTGTGACCGCGACTGCTGAGGATATTGAGACAGCGCGGTCACGGGCGACGCAGGCAGCATCCACGGTGCATCCTTTCGTGCCTGAAGTGGAAGACGGCAGGGATGATAGCCCGCGCGGGGCCGAGGACCGTGGGGAGTAGGCGGGCTTAGTCTTTGACGAGTCCGCCGTCGACGATGAGGTTTTGGCCTGTGATCGCCCGAGCCCACGGCGAGGCGAAGAAGAGTACGGCGTCGGCAAGCTCCTCCGGGGTTGTTACGGACTGTAGCGGCGTAGTTGCTGCGATTGCGTCGAAGACTTTCTCGGGTGTCGCGGCGCTGGCATCGGTGGTGCGTAGAAGCCCGCCACTAACCATGTTGACGGTAATTCCCAGAGGGCCGAGGTCGCTTGAGAAAGTCCGAGTAAGTGACAGCAGGGCGGCCTTGGCAGCTGTGTAATCGTGATAGGGCACGACGGGGTTCTGGAAAAGATTAGTTCCTATGTTGACGACGCGACCACAGTGGGCTTGTTCGAAACTGGGTAGCGCGGCTTGGATGACGTTGATTGCTCCCTGGACTGCACTTGAAAATTGCGATTGAAATGACTCGTAGTTTATTTGGTCAGCTTTTGGCCGGGCTTCTCCGTTGAATGAGAAGCTCGTGAGTGCATTATTGACCACGGTACTTATTGGTTGTCCGAATTTTTGGTGCGCTGTAGTAAAGATGGTATTCATGTCATCTCTTTCACGCACATCACCGTGTATTGCGAGGACACGATCGGGATGGGTTGCTTCGATGTCGTATGCAGCGGCTTTGCTGGAAAAATAATTAACGACAACGCGGGCGCCTTCGCGGAGGAACGCTTCGGTAATTGCTCGTCCGAGTCCTCTAGCACCGCCGGTGACCAAAACGACCTGCTCAGAGAGGGGAGGGGAGGTTCGGTTGGACGATGAGGGTGTCGCCATGATGTGTCCCTTCGTAGGCGCCGGTATTTCTTCTAGAGAAACGTCCTTCTGCCCTGAATCCTATTGTCACGATAAATCTATGTCTATAGGGTGGACCTAACGTAAATAACAAGGAGGGATTCCGGTGGGCGAGAAACTTCGGCAGTTCTTTGGTGTCCCCAGTTTGAGTGCGTTTTTTACCATCATTATTGGGTGCGTGGCGGTGGCGGTCTTCATGACCACGGCCATGGCGGATCAAAGTCCGGTTCTTAGGGTCATAGTTTTCGTGGCTCTTATTTTTGTGATTCGGGGTGTGGGGGCGCTAGTCCGCTATTTCCAGAAAAATCGAGAGCAACGGTAACGATTGTTACCCCACTAGGGTTGCTCCACCAGTGTTAGTCCACCAGGATTTTGCATTCCTGAGATTCCCCATTTTTGTGCTCAATTTTTACGCCGATATAGCTGATATCGGCATTGGCAACTCCGGTGGCGAAAAGTGGCCCCTCACCCGTTTTACCTGCTGAGAAGCCACTGCCCACGTCTTCCATATTATTTCCGTTAATGTCGTAAAACTTCATCGCCACCTGATCATCGGGGAGGCCGTGGTAGTGCGTCTCCGCTGTGTTTTTCTCGTGATTGATATCGATGACGTCGGGGTTACACGTCCCATCACTATTAACAAAATGCTCGGTGGAGGAGTGCGTAGAATTCGGAGGTGCAGTGCTCGAGCTATCAGAATGTGACACTTCGCTAGACGATTGCCCTGCGCTTGTTGCTGGAATAGCGCTTTCTGCATTCTCTGTATGTGGTGAATCTGACGACGAAGAGCATCCGGCGAGCATAGTTGCAGCGGCAACAGTGACGAATAAAGAAGCTACTGCGCCACGTTGACGCGAAGAAAATTTCTTTACGTACATCATTTCATCACCATGCTCACGTTGACTGATATTGCGACGTGTTTTCTTCAGCCCCGCCGAAAAGCCCGCCGAAAGCTCCACCATCAAACCGGAGCGTTATCGAAAGATAAGAAATGAGTAGGTTCGGCTACATCCAAGACTACCCAGATTTGCTTCATTATTCTGATAAGCATTGTGCAGGTTATGTACTCCCGACCGGAAAACACCAATCAGGTTATGATCGCCACCCCCGAACCGGCGATTCTCATCTACAAACTCACGATGTCCCACCGGGGAATATAATCGAGTCACGTGGATGCTCAAGCAGTATCCGCCGAAAACACATGGACACTAACCATAGAAAACTTAACATCGACATCGTCGACCTACGGGAGCCCAGTGATGTGGGCTGAGAGGGCGGGCATCGCCGCCGACCGTAAACCTGATGCGGATAATGCCGCCGGAGGGAAGGAGCCTATGTCCCGGCACATCACTATTATCGGCGCTGGTCTTGTGGGGCTGGCCACCGCGTTTGAACTGACTGAACTCGATCCGGAGTGCTCGGTATCGATTCTCGATCCTGCTCCGCTGTCGGGGGCGAGCCACCACGCCGCGGGCATGTTAGCCCCGGCCGCAGAGATGCAGTATCAGCAGGATGCGTTGGTGCCCCTTATGCGTCAATCCGCGCTGTGGTATCCGAGTTTCGTCCGACGTGTCGCCCTCGCAGCTCATTCCGACCCCGACGATCCTCACATGACTGGTTTTCGCCGCGACGGAACCTACGTCGTCGCCGCCGATTCTGCCGATCGGGTGCATCTCGCCGAGACGCGAGATTTCCAGGAATCGTTTGGAATGGAGGCCACCCAGGTGACGGTTCGTCAGCTGCGGAAATCTGAGCCGGCGCTCAGCCCGAACCTGTCCGGTGCCGTGCATATCCCGGGCGATCACCAAATCGATCCACGTGTCTTCGGTGACCTTATTATCGGTGCGTTGAAGAATCGTGGCGTGGAGATCGTGAAGAGATCGGCCACTCCTTTCGACGTGAATCCCGACGACGTCACCATCGTCGCCAATGGACTCGGCGCGTCCGAGTTCCTTCCGTATTTACAGCTCCGCCCAGTGTGGGGCGACGTTCTCCGTTTGCGCGTGCCGGCGGAACTCGACCCGCTGGTCACGTCGGTAATTCGGGGATTTGTCCGGGATCGGCCGGTGTACGTGGTGCCGCGCATCGATGGCGGTTTGGTATTGGGGGCCACGAGCCGGGAGGACGGCCGCGGTCAGCCGCTGGTGGGTGGCGCGCTGGACCTCATGCGCGATGCTGACACTATCTGCCCGGGGATTCGCGAATGCACGATCGAGGAGATCACGGCGGGTGCTCGGCCGGGCACGCCGGATGACCTGCCTTATATTGGCATCGACGACGGTACCGGCGCTGTTGTTTCCACGGGCTATTTCCGCCACGGCATTCTGTTGACTGCGCTGGGCGCCCGGGTGGGGGCGGCGCTTGCCATTGCTGGCAGGGAAACGGCTGCTAGTGAGTCCGGTGCCGTGGATGGGCAAGCCTTAGTGGCAGCTGCGGATTCGATGACGGACGAATACGGCTCCTTAGAAAAGCGCTTAGCAGACGGTGACGAACTCCTCACCAGGGCGGATGATGACGATACTCCGGAACTGACCTTGAACGACATTCTTGCTGCTACGGATATTCATCGTGATTTGTAGGAACATTGCGTAGGAAAATTACGCACGTCACGCAGCGTCGAGCGCAGTGAACTCAGCCCGCCAACCAGACACCACAGGTCATGAACGAAGTCGAACAAACCAGAGGAACCCCAGAGGAAATAATGACAGACACCTCCAGTCCAACGATCACCATCGAACTGAACGGCACATCGCACCGGGCGACAAGCGGTCTCACTGTCCGGTCGCTCGTGAAAGCCGTGTCACAGGACGGCGATAACGCCGACCTCACTGCTCTCGCCAACACCGCGAAACACTCGCCCACCAGCAATGACGCCGCTAGCGATGATGATTTCGACGGTTATGCCGTCGCCATTAATGACGAGATCGTTCCGAAATCCACTTGGCAGACCGTCACCATTAGCGACGGCGATCGCATCGAACTTCTCACCGCTGTTCAAGGAGGTTAGGCAATGACACACAACGCAACCAGGGACGATGATCCTACGAACATCACACCGACGGATGTAGACGACGCCCCATCCCCCGACGCCCACGTAGGCGACCCCGATCACTGGACACTGGCCGATCGGGACCTCACCTCGCGACTGTTCCTCGGCACGGGCGGAATGACGTCGCTGGATATCATGGAAAAAGCGCTGGTGGCGTCGGAAAGCAACGTGGCGACGGTCGCGATGCGTCGGCACCAAGCAGGAAAAGCGGACGTTTTCGGGATGCTTCGCCGGCACAATGTCCACATCCTGCCCAACACGGCCGGCTGCAAAACGGCGCGAGACGCCGTGCTGACCGCGAAAATGGCGCGGGAAGCGCTGGATACGGACTGGATCAAGCTCGAGGTTGTCGCCGATGACGACACTCTTCTGCCTGATGCTGTCGAACTTGTCGACGCCGCAGAACAGCTGGTTAACGACGGATTCCACGTGCTGTCGTACACGAACGACGACCCCATTGTTGCGCGCCGGCTGGTGAACGCGGGGGTGGACGCCGTGATGCCTGGTGGCTCGCCGATTGGCACGGGCCTGGGGATTCTCAACCCGCACAACATCGAAATGATTGTGAAAGAAGCCGGCGATATCCCGGTGGTGTTGGATGCAGGTGTGGGGACGGCGTCGGAGGCGGCGCTGGCCATGGAGCTGGGATGCTCCGCCGTGCTGGTGGCCAGTTCCGTCACGCGCAGCCACGATCCGGAAGCGATGGCGAAGGCGATGGCTAGCGGTGTTCGCGCTGGTTATTGGGCGCATCAGGCGGGGAGGATTCCGAAGCGGCATCACGCGGTGGCGTCCTCGCCGCTGGAGGGGAGGGCGTGGGCCGATGCCGTCATCTAGTACGGGCCCAGCTAGCTCCAGTCCGTCCCACGATGGGCCGTCTAGCTCCGGTGCCGAGCTGCCCCGACTAATTCCCGACGAACGACTCACGCCTCTCCCGCATAATGAACGCGTCCGTACCGCACGTCATCTGGCACTCTTCGATGAAGCCGTCCAGCAGCGCTTCGCCGCCGCGCGCGTGTGCGTGATCGGCGCAGGTGGATTGGGGTCTCCGCTGCTGTACGCGCTGGCAGCGGCGGGCGTCGGCACGAATGGGCATATCACCGTCTGCGATGATGACGTCGTTGACCTTACTAACCTTCAGCGGCAAACACTTTTCGGTGTCGACGACGTGGGACGCCCGAAAGCCGACGTTGCCCGCGAACGCATGCACGCGCTCAACCCCTCCATGAGCATTCGCACGGAAGGGCGGTTCGGCCCCGATAACGCGGAGCAGTTGTGCCGCGAGCACGACCTCCTGATCGACGGCAGCGACAACTTCGCCACCCGATTCGTGGTGGCCGACGCGGCGGAAATGACGGAAACGCCGCTGGTCTGGGGTGCTGTTCTGCGCTACGAGGGACAGGTCTCGGTGTTCTGGGCTCCTCACGGCCCCGGACTTCGCGATCTTTTCGACGGCCCGCCGACGAAACCGGTGCTGACCTGTGCGGAAGCAGGCGTTTTGGGTGCGACGACGGCCGTGATCGGCAACCTCATGGCCACCGAGGCGCTGAAGGTCCTGGGCGGTATCGGTGAGCCCCTCGTGGGGAGAGTTTTGACGTATAACGCCACGTCAGCGTCGACGCGCACGCTGCGGTTGCGTCGTGATCCGTCGCGTGAACCGGCGACGAGGATTCGTCGCACGGCTGCGTCATCTAACCAAGGGGCGGCGTGTGAAGTGGCAACCCGAAATCCCTTGGTAGAAGGCTCGGTAGAAGGAGAGCATCGGAACCGTCGTGACCAACCCCAGGATCAGCCCGACGCCCCTGGGGACATCGCACCGTCGGATCTTCCCGGTTTTCTTGCCGACGACACCCACGTGCTCCTGGACGTTCGCGAAGCTCACGAGCGTTTAATTGAGCGCATCACGCTGGATGGTGACGTCGAATCGGGTGGTACTGCGCCCGCTGATGTCAACCCTCGCGATATCCATGTTCCCCTGGGTGTAGTGAAAGCCGATGCGGCGTCGGTGCGTATTCCTATTCCTGAATCAGCGACGGCGGTGGCCGTGTACTGCGCCCGTGGGGCACGTAGTCAGCAAGCGGCCGACATTCTGCGGGAAACGCTGAGTATTCCGGTGTATTCACTGGCCGGAGGTATCACAGCAATGAAAGCGGTAGCGAAATAGGTTGCGACACCGCGCGTCAATCGTCGTCAAAGCTTGCGTCAATCGTCGTCGATGGGGATGACAAGTGGTGATAAGCCAAGGGACGACAAGTGAGCATTAAGCGCCGAAGTATGTCCGGTATCTGACGTAAGCTCGAAGAGTAGTGGGACGTAGGGTCGGCACCCCGTCCGCACTCGTTGGTAATGCAGTCGGATAGGCAGGCAGGGCTCGATGGACACGCTTGATTACGCGCTTTGGTGGCAGATCTACCCCCTCGGAGCGTGCGGAACGGACATGTTCAGCCCCCAATCCGACGGAGAAACACCGGACAACGAACGGTCCGACGCGCCGACGCCCGACCACGCTCCATCCGCGGCCAACTCCGAGCACAACGTCGATAAGCCTGGAAAATTACGGCGACTAGAAGCCTGGCTGGATTATGCCATTGAGCTGGGCTGTTCGGGGATCTTGCTCGGGCCTATTTTCGAGTCGACGGCGCACGGATATGACACCACGAATCACCTGCGGATCGACCCACGGTTAGGTTCGCTGGACGATTTTGACCACCTGATGGGGGAGTGCTCGAAGCGCGGCCTCAAGGTGATGCTGGATGGTGTGTTTAACCACGTGGGGACGCATCATCCGCTGGTGGCCGAGTCGATTGAGCGCGCGCGTGCGGGGGCCGAGCAGACTCCGGTGAAAACGCACACGCACGACGGGGAGATCGTGTCGGTCCCGTGGGAGGGGAACCTTGACCTGGCTGAGCTGGACCATTCCGACCCGCGCGTAGCCGACATGGTCGTGGAGATCATGGAGTATTGGTTGGATCGCGGGATCACCGGGTGGCGGCTTGATGCCGCGTACTCTGTGCCCACCGAATTTTGGCGGACCGTTATCGACCGCGTGCGCGCCCACTATCCCGATGCCGTGTTCCTCGGTGAAATCATCCACGGCGAGGAACAGGGCGGGTACATCGAGTTCGCCGCTCAGTCCCACATGGATTCGATCACACAATATGAGGTGTGGCAGGCCATCTGGAGCAGCATTAAAAACGCGAACATGTGGGAGCTGGACCACGCGCTTGGCCGCCACCAGACCTTTGTGGAGCAGGGCGCAGCCGTCGCTAATAATCAGCCCGACAAGCGGCCGATCCTTCCGTTGACGTTCATTGGCAACCACGATGTATCGCGCATTGCTTCGGTGGTGGGGGATAACGGCGCGGTGCTCGCTGCCGTCGCGCAGTTGACGCTGCCCGGTATGCCAAGCATTTATTACGGCGATGAGCAGGGCTTGCGGGGTGAAAAGCAGGATGGCTTGTATGCCGACGCCGACATTCGACCGCCCCTGCCGGCTTCCCCAGCAGATTTATTGCCGACGGGGGAATGGCTGCATGAGATTTATCAGCGGTTAATTGGGATTCGTCGGGACCATCCGTGGATTGCACATGGCGACCTTGAAGTGGAAAACGTTGAAGATCACACGATCACATTTGCTGTGACGGGGCAGCCGGAGGGTGACCAGACGCCGGAGCGCCAAGAGCCGGAGCATCAGACGTTGCGGACGATGATTAGCCGGGACCCGGATCGTGCAGTGGTAACCGTCGATGACGAGCAGGTTTTTTATTGGGAGCAGCAGTAAGAGCTGCGTTCCAATGTTAGGCTTCCGAAGCGAAATATAAACCTCTATTTTAACTATAACCATTTTTTGAAGGACGGCCTGGCTAAAATAGCTGAGGAGGAAATCTGGTTGAAACTTACAACTGATCAATTAACTGTGAAATACGGTTCGCATATCGCGGTTGATCACATCAGCTTAAATGTCGATACCGGATTTCATGCTTTACTCGGCCCCAACGGCGCAGGGAAATCATCTCTGCTCAGGGCAATAGCTGGGCTTACTCAACCGAGCAGCGGCAGCGTGTATATAGATGGCCGGGTAAATGACCCGCGTAGTGGTTTGGTCGGCTACCTCCCTCAGGACAATCTCGAAAAATCACGCTTTACCGTGCGGGAACACCTTGCGTACATGTGCTGGCTGAGGAAAGTCTCACAGCATAAGGTCCCCCATGAGGTCGATAGGCTGATAGAACTCGCAGGTCTGTCGGATAAAGCCGATTCACTCATCAAGCATTTGTCTGGTGGTATGCGACGAAGGGTTGGAATATCATCCGCTCTCGTTTCATCGCCACCGGTAATCCTGCTCGACGAACCAACGGCAGGTCTGGATTTATCGCAACGGGCGGCGTGCAAGAGAATACTTCATCACTCGTCGGAGTCCTCTACAGTAATTATTTCGACACACATAGTCGAAGACGTCATTGAAAATGCAGACACCCTGACGATTATGAAAAACGGGGTAAAAGAATACTCGGGGCCATGGGAAAAATTCGGAGCAGGAAGAGACATCAACAAACTCAACACGATGTATCTAGATCTGCTGGAATCATGAATTCCGGAACAGGTCTGTGGCTACGTCATAATAGAGTTCATTACTTCTTTCTGACGTCCCTTATACTTTCGCTTCTTGTAAAAACTGCCACGTGGATATTGCTAGAGCAGAACGGGAATTCTGTCGACATCGACACTGTGTGGGTTTCTGCTCTGACATCGATTCCACTCCTTTTTATATTCACTCATGAGGATGACTTTGATCGTGTCTCCCCGCGGCCCATTCGAAATAGACGGCTAATACTCCTGGCCCTAGTAACCGTATGGGCTGCTCTAGTAGGGTTGCTGTGTTTTTGGGGAGATTTCTCAGACTATGGCTCTCTTACGGTCATAAGGAACGACATCGGCCTTATTGGCCTGGGGTTAGTATCCACCTACGTCCTGAAAAAGACGTTTATCTGGGTACTTCCAGTATCCGCGGTTCTTGGGTCTCTCACGTTTAGTTGGCCATTAGAGCCGTCTATCGGGCACGGTCTCTGGGGTGCTCTACGTGCACCGTGCAGTTTTGTTATGCCTGGTGGACAGCCGAACCTCAGTGCGCTACTTGTTATCGTGATATGGGCCCTGGGGTCTGTTATCTATGTTCAAGGATGGTCGAAGAGGCGAAAAGACAAGGAATCTCGTTCCCTAACGGGTTTCCGCAGCACCAAGAATTACTCCTCGATAGTGCTGAAAGGAAAACTGAGAGCGTCATACGCAATTCCGATTGCGCTGATTCTCATCGTCTTCTCGATCGTGGCTCCTCTGGCGAGTGCATCGTCTTGGCTGGCTAGTCCACAAATTTTGATGGTGCAAGAGCTAACCGTCTTAATACTCTTTTTCTCTCCGGCGACTCTATGCGCCGGTGTGATATCTAGTCAGGCACGGTGGCGAAGTGGAACGGCCGACTGGGAGGATACGTCCCCCAGAAGTCGTATAGAGAGACTAGCTAGCGCTTTTCGCATATCCGCGTTAAGCACGTTTATTCCCCTCGTCATTCTGGTATTAGTGCTGATCGCGATCTCTTTTATTGGCGCTACTCTATCCGGGGTTTCCTATAGCGTTACTTTTAGGCAACTCTGGGCGGGTACCCCAACCTTCTTGATGATTGTTGGGTTCTTACTGGTGTCCTGCGTGATTGGCACCGTTCTAGGCTCTCTGTTCAGAGGCATCTGGATTGCACCACTGTGTTTATTCCTTGGTGTGGTGTTCTTTATATCAGTTCCTGTGGGCTCTTCCACGAGCGTCGATCGTGCTTGGGATGAAGAATATGGTTTTTCATCGTGTTCAACATCCGAAAAATTCGCGATTGAAGTGTGTGGTTCGGCCCCAAATTCCGGTTACCTTAAGCCCATGGCGGCAACTCTGGATGATAGATACCAAGAAACGTCATACCGGGACGATCTTCCTCGTAAATTTGTAATGGTGAACTCCGTGTTCGATGTGAAACACGATGATGTTTTATCTGTGGGCTTACAGGACCAACGTCATGTAGTAGCACCTCGTTCACTTGACAAGGAAAAAATATTCAGGGATATCAATCAGTCGCTGTCATACATTTATTTGGGCAGTTCTTCCCATAATGGGCAGCGAGCGAATTTTGACACTGATCAGGTGCTCTCTGCTTTCCGCCCGAATAACGGGCCCACCGATAATGAAGTCATTTCACAAATAGATGCGATGAAACAACGCCTGGACAATGACGGCCAATGACCAGTTCCGACGAGGGGCGCAACTAGGGGTCTAAAACACCTCGGTAGCTAAATCGTCCCATTTCCGCGCTCACTCGCTACGAAAACTGTCCAACGCACGTCGGGCTAACTCGCCGGGGTTATCAGAGTGCATCAGTGCTCGCACCATCGCGCACCCGGCGATACCGGTAGCGCTCAGAGCCGCAACGTCGTCGGGTGTCACGTCCCCGATGGCGACAATGGGCAAGGTTGTCGCCGCGACGAGCGGCCGATAACCGTCAACACCGATGGGCGCGCGGCCCGAATCCTTCGTTGGCGTCGGCCGGAAAGGGCCCGCACCGATGTAGTCAATAACTCCTGGGTGCGAGCTGTGGAACTCTTCCGCGGCCTCGACAAGCGGCAGGGTTCCGGTCGTTAACCCAATGAGAGCATCCGGACCGAGCATGTCGCGGGCCGCATCCGGGGGAAGATCATCTTGTCCCAGGTGAACGCCATTGACAGGGACCCCGGCGCGTCGAGCAGCGTAGGCCACGTCGGCTCGGTCGTCGACGACGACTTTCGTGTGAGGATTTGCCCGGTAAACAGCGGTGGCACATTCCGTCACAAGACTGAGCAAGTCCCGCGTGGAGAGGTCCTTCGCGCGCACTTGGACGACGCCGGCCCCAGCCGCCGCGACCTTCGCCGCGGTGTCAACAGTGTGCCGGTCGGTCCCAGACGTGACCAGGTAGAGGCGGAAATCCGTGTCAGTGGAGGCCATTCGTGTCCTATCGTCCTATTCGTCGTGTGCCAGTGCTGTGGACCGACGAAGGTGCCAACGCTTCGGGGCGGTTGCTATCCGCGATGCTACTGGCGGTGTGCGCTCATGTCCGCGAGATCATGGTCGATGTCCTCAGCGGTGTCTTTCGCTTTGGATTCTTGCATGTAGAGCTCGGATCCGTGGGCACGGAACTCTTCAGCCATTTTCGCCATGCCCGCTTCCACATCTGCCCGGTCACCGGCCGTCTCACCCATCGGGTCACCAACCTCAGGCATGCCGAGCATCGTCTCGCCATAAGCGTCGCGAATATCCTGGCTAATCCGCATGGAGCAGAACTTCGGCCCGCACATGGAACAGAAATGGGCGGTCTTCGCCGGTTCGGCGGGCAATGTTTCGTCGTGGTAGGCCTGCGCGGTGTCGGGGTCGAGCGAGAGCGCGAACTGATCGTTCCACCGGAACTCAAACCGTGCCTTACTCATGGCATCGTCCCAGGCCTGCGCACCCGGATGCCCCTTGGCCACGTCCGCCGAGTGGGCCGCAATCTTATACGTAATCACGCCCGTTTTGACGTCGTCACGGTTGGGCAAGCCCAGGTGCTCTTTCGGCGTGACATAACACAGCATCGCCGTCCCGCCCATCGCGATAGTGGCCGCACCGATAGCGGACGTGATGTGGTCATACCCAGGGGCAATGTCGGTCACCAGTGGCCCCAACGTATAGAACGGCGCCCCGTGGCACCAATCCTGCTCAACGCGGATGTTCTGCTCGACGAGGTTCAGCGGAATGTGACCCGGCCCCTCAACCATGACCTGAACGTCGTAGTCCCAGGCCCGCCGCGTCAGCTCGGCGAGCGTGCGCAGCTCAGCGAACTGCGCCTTGTCGTTGGCGTCGGCAATGGACCCCGGACGCAGCCCGTCGCCAAGAGAAAACGCAACATCGTAGTGGGAGAAAATTTCGCAGAGCTCGTCGTAGTGCTCGTAGAGGAAACTTTCCTTGTGGTGTGCCAGGCACCACCCGGCCATGATGGAACCGCCGCGGGACACGATGCCGGTGACGCGATCCGCCGTGAGTGGCACATAGGGCAGCAGTACCCCGGCGTGAATGGTCATATAGTCGACGCCCTGCTCGGCCTGCTCAATCACCGTATCTCGGAAGATCTCCCAGGTCAGAGCGTTGGCTTCACCATTGACCTTCTCCAGCGCCTGATAAATAGGAACGGTACCGATAGGCACAGGCGAATTCCGGATAATCCACTCGCGCGTGGTGTGGATGTCGTCGCCAGTTGAGAGGTCCATGACAGTGTCCGCGCCCCACTTCGTCGCCCACCGTAGCTTCTCGACTTCTTCGTTGATCGACGACGTCACCGCCGAGTTCCCGATATTGGCGTTGACCTTGGTGAGGAACCGACGCCCGATGATCATCGGCTCGGACTCGGGGTGGTTGACGTTAGCGGGAATGATTGCACGTCCGGCTGCGACCTCGTCCCGAACAAGCTCGGGGGAGCATTGTTCGCGCAGCGCGACGTACTTCATTTCGGGAGTGATGATGCCGCGCCGGGCGTAGTGCATTTGTGTGACGCGGTGGCCGCTCTTTGCCCGAACGGGTCGGCGCGTAGTGCCGTGCCATTCCTGTGACGATGCTCCACGTTTGACGGCGGAGCGCCCGTCATCCTCCAGTTTCTTGCCGCGTGCTTCGTAGGTGGTGGTGTCGTTTCGGTCGGTTATCCAGGGTGTTCGCAGGTCGGGGAGTCCACGAGTGGGGTCGACCTCGGGTCCCATCGTGCGGTAGATGCGGGCCGGTTCGTTAGGGCCGGTGGGTGAATCGTCGAGACTGACTTCGGTGTAGGGCACGCGGAGTCCATCTTTTTCCACGAATTTTTCGTGGTGCTTGGGGTGGTTTTCGCCGTGAACGGTGTGTGGGCGTGGTGATGAATCGGTGGGTGCAGACATGCCTAAGGTCCTCTCTTCCTTCGCCGGCATGATCCGGACAGGTTCGGACGGTCGGAGCGGCGTCAGCTCCCTCTCAGCCCGTGCCGTGGGCTCCCGTGGGGTCGTGGCTCAGTGTATGCCAGGTGGGTGGAGTAGTCAGATCGTTCGCGACAAATTGTTGCAACCGGGGGTAGGGGGAGCGCTTCGTGACGATCACAACCAGCCAGCATCGCGTGCGACGGCAGCTGCTTCGGCGCGCGTCGTGGTGTGAGTTTTCGCGATGGCTCGGGATATGTGATTGCGAACGGTGCCAGGGGAGAGGAACAGCGTCGACGCTATGCTCGCGATCGTTGCTCCGGTGAGCGCTTCGCGGAGCACATCGCGCTCTCGTGCGGTGAGTGGGTTGTCCCCGGTGGCGCGCACTTTGTCATGAAGCTGCAGGGGAATGATGGTTTTCCCTGCGAAGACGTCCCGGATCGCACTGGTTAGCGTTTCGACGGGTGAGTCCTTGACGACGAAACCGCGCGCGCCCGCGTCGAGTGCCCGCTGTAGGTATCCGGGCCGGCCGAAGGTCGTGACGATAATGACATGGCAGTGGCTGTGCCCAGTAAGGTCCGTGGTCGCTTGAATACCGTCGATACCAGGCATTTCTATGTCGATGAGCGCAACGTCGGCCTGGCTGTCAGCAATGCGATGTGTGAGGTCATGCGCGTCCGTTGCAGTCCCTACGACGTCGATGTCGCCTTCCAGAGTGAGAAGTGACTCGAGAGCACTCAGAATGAGTGATTGATCGTCCACGATAAAGACGCGGATGGCGTTTCCGTCGGCATGGCCGGTGCTCATGGCTCTCCCTCCTGAGTCGTTGCCTCCTTTGGTATGGGCTCGACGGTGACTGTCGTCCCTTTACCCGGCGCTGAGCGAATCGAGAACGAAGCGCCGATGTTGTTCGCTCGGCGTTTCATACCTTCGAGCCCGTGTTGTTTCACATTGTTGAGCTCGTGTTGCTGAGCGCCGTTTTCCGCGGTGTGTGACTCTTTGACACGGAGGCGTTTGTCCTGGTCAAAACCGCGTCCGTCGTCGGTAATGGTGAGCCTGGTGGACGTCGCGGTGATGGACGCGGATTGGGCCCCGGAGTGTCGAAGAATATTGGTCGTCGCTTCCTTCACTATTGCTGCGTAGAGCGAAGCTGTGGCGGACGGAAGGTCCTCGTCCATGTGTACGGCGAGAGAAATCCCCGCGGAGGTGCACACCGCTTGCGCTTCGTCGATAGTCTCCATCAATGATGGCGGTGATAACTCGTCGAGTGCCGATCGCATATCGTTGAGCGCGGAATGGGATAGCTCGTAGATGTCGTCAATTTCCCGGCGAGCTCTAGTTTTACGGGCATTTTCCGCTTCGGCATTGTCCGCATCGGCATCGACGAGGCGCGATGCGAGCTGCGCCTTGACCGCAATGACGGTGAGGCTGTGGCTTAACACGTCATGCATGGCGGTGGCGTAGGCCTCGCGTTGATGCGCGCGGTCGAGCCGGCGCTCGAGTTCCTGGCGTCGTTCTTCATCGGCATGGGCAACGCCTACTCCAATGACGATCGCGACACCCACTCCGACGGCAAGGACGATCGGCATTGTCTGACCGTGAAGTTGTGGGGAGGCGAAAAGGACACAGATGACGAGAACCGTCGATACGAGAATCCCCGTTATTATCCCTTGCCGACCGGACCGGATAAAGACCCACAGCGCGCAGATATATGGAATGAAACACACGGAAGATAGGCCAGTGACGGGGTAAGTGACCGCACCGATGGCAACAAGGATCCCGGTGACACCCCATAGTTTGAGCACGCGATTGTCCTCGAATATGTGTGCATACCGGTAGACGCTGAGGTATATCCCACCGAAGGCAATAACCAGTACTGACGCGATAATCCGAGCAAAGACGCCGGCGTCGGCAGTGAGACATGTCCCAAGAGGGAAGGTCAGATAGATGAGCCACACGGCCGGATACAGGAGCTCGGTGTTCCTCCAGGTGCGGGGGTGCGGTCGGGCCATGATTGCTGTCTCCGTATGAATTGTGTGGTGGGCTGTGGTTTCGGCGCTTATTTTTTAATGGCTCTTCGTGCCCCTACGACGCACAGGAGGGCGAAAATTGCGGTCCACATGAGTGTAATGGAGAGCGCGAAAACCGGGGATTCAGTCATTATGAGGTTCCCGTTGCTACCGAATTGATCGCCTGCCATCTGCGGCCAGTGCGCGATGGTGATCGGTCCGTAGAAGGGTGTGAAACGCGAAATGTCGAAAAGCGTGCCCTGTAATGGCATGAATACTCCACCGAAGAAAGCCAGAATGACCAGTGATCCCGACGAGATTCCCGTCGCGGTTTCTGTGCGCAGCCAGAGTGCAGCAGCGAGCCCATAAACGGCGAAGGGGAGTGTAACGAGCCAGCTCAGAACACCTGTTGCTATCCACTGCCATACATGGTCGAACTGGGAACCTGTTGCGATCGCGGCGCCGAACGTCACCACGATGGGAAGAGCAGCGAACGCGAGCATAGCGACAATCGCCCCAGCTACGGACTGTGTCGTGGTGAGCCCCGCGAGATGAAGTTGGCGGTTCCACCCCTCCTGCCGAGCCTGCGTCGCGCTACCAGAAATCGAGGTCATGGCGATGGCGGATCCGTAGAGCCCCATCCCCGTCATGATGAACGCCGACACGTTGCCCTCCCTCAGTACGGCGCCCGAGTTCTCCGTGGCCGTCCCGAACATCAGGTACAGGGCGGCGGGGAGAAGCAGGCAGAATATCAGTGTTTCTGGCCGACGAAGCAGCTCCGTGAAATAGTGCCAGCTATACAACATTGTCGACGTTAACCTTGAGCGAGTTCGGGGCGTTGTCGTGTTCTTCTGGCGCTGTGGTGAGTGGGTATGAGTGTGCGTGGCCTGTAGTGGTGTGGTGGGTGATGGTGTGCTTGGAGTTGGGGGCGTGTTTGATATTGGGCGCGTGGAATTCATCTGTAACTCCTTGTGTAAGCGTTGGTCGAGGGGTGGGTTCACCGCGTAAGTTCGCTGAACGCATCGTCGAGCGCAGCGCGGTTCACCGTGGGATGAACGAGCAATTTCTGCTGTAATGTGTCGAGTAACACCTGGTCAGAGCGAGTGGTGTGGATAGTGACCTCGCCGCCGTGCCGCTCATAGGTGTCGTTTGCCGAGAGACAAGCCTTAATTCGATCGTCAATATGATCATCGGCGGTCATAGCAGCGCTAGGCTGTGTCGCGCCGGTTTGCGTCGCGCCGGGCACCGTCACCTCGGACGCGCCGGGCGTGAACCCGCGCGCAGAACTATTCCGCACGCTCTCGTCGCCGGCAGTTGCTAGCGAAGCACGAATAATGGTGGGGTAGTGGGAGGTCAGTTGCTCGGGTGTCCCGTCGGCGACAATTTTTCCGTTGTTCAGGACGATAACGCGGCCGGCATATCGTTCTGCCTCCGTGAGGTCATGCGTGGCGAAGAGCACGGTAATGCCGTCATCGGCCATGGATTGGATGGTGCTCCACATCTCAGACCGTGTCGTGACATCTAGCCCCGAGCTGGGCTCGTCGAGAATAAGAACCCGCGGGGCCGACATGGTTGCTAAAGCCAGCCGTAGTCGTTGGCGCTGACCACCCGAGAGCTTCCCGATTTTCTGCCTTCTCAGCCGCTCGAGGGCGGGATCGCGCAGGACCGCGCTGGGGCTCAGGCGTTGGGGGTGAACGGAGATAAGGGTTCGTACCATTCTCTCGACGGTCATGGTGCTGGGCAGGCCGCCGTCTTGGAGTGCGGCGCCGACAAGCCCGGCGCGCACTGCACTCGCTGGGGCGCAACCGTGCACGGAGATCGTGCCGGTGTCCGGTTGCGTCAGCCCCAGGATGAGGTCAAGAAGTGTGGATTTACCTGCGCCGTTGGGGCCGAGTATGGCAACGACTTCGCCGGCATCAATGGATAGTGAGACACCGTCGACCGCGGTGGTTTTCCCGAAAGTGCGAGTGACGTCGTGGACATCGATGGCGGTGCGTGAACTGGTCATAAACCAAGTACAGCCGACGGCGGTGGCATGGGATAGTGCCATTTGTCATGGTTTGTATGGTTACCGCGGGTTAGTTGTTCTACCCTCACTTTCTTCTTGTGCTCTCTTCAGAATATTTTTGGCCATGACGGGAAAAATCACAGCGTGAAATGGGTAGACCCCCCACCAGTACAGTCGGCCTAATAATCCGTCGGGTTCGTAGATTGCTCGTTGGCGGTAGCGGCTTCGAGGACTGTCTGGATCTGTTTCGTGGTCGTCGGAAGGTTCAATTTCCAGTATTAGCCACGCCTCCCCGCGCAGCTTCATTTCAGCTTTGAGCGCTAGTAATCGGTTAGGGATGATTTTTTCTACACGCCACCAGTCCACGCGGTCGCCTCGTCGTAGAGCGAAAGGATCACGACGTCCCCCTAGCCCCGGTCCACCGAAAAGCTTGTCCATGATTCCACGAATGTGCCATAGCAGTGGTGCTGAGTACCATCCGTTGTCACCGCCAATCCCCTCGACGACGGGCCAAATTTGTTCCGGAGAAAGATCAGATTCGACCGATCGAGTGTCTTGGTAGACATTGTTTCCTGCCCACGATGGGTCTGTGGGAGAGATCTCGGCGGGGAGGGTGTGGTTCGGAGCTGAGTTCCGTGTGTCCGCGTTATGAGATTGAGAATCCTGCGGAGCGGCCTCTGAAGTAGCTTTGGGAACATTCCAGCTGGAATCCCATGATGTGGGCACTCCTCCGTTGAGATCGTGCGAGATAGCTAGTCGCACTGCCTCGGTGTATGGTGTGAGCCCTTCTTCAGGATCGGGGATGCACTGAGCAATGCGATGTTCGTTGGTGATCGCATCTTCTGCCATCGATTCTGCCAGGGGTTCCGCGATAGAAGCGGGGACAGGAGTGACGAAGCCAATCCATTTGCCGGAGAGCTTGTCCACGGGAAGCGAGATGGGGGAGGAAATAATGATTCGTTGTAGATGGCGCTCGTGGGCATAAATCTTCATGAGGTCTTTGAACCGGAGGACATCGCCGCTGCCGATGTCAAAGCCATCATTAACGGTATCGCTCAAGTCCGATGCCCGAACGAGGTAGTAGAGGGCGTCGCGGATCGCCAGGGGCTCAATCCGGTTAGTGATCCACTGGGGAGTCACCATGATAGGGAGCCGTTCAACCAGGTGGCGGATGATTTCAAAAGATGCAGAGCCGGATCCGATCAGCGTGGCTGCACGAAGAGTCATGGTGGGAACTGGACTTTCGTGAAGAATCGTGGCGACGTTCTCTCTAGACCGCATATGTTTTGATAGTTCATGCGGTTGTTTGTCACGGGGGTGAAGCCCGGAAAGATAAATGATTTGTCGTACAGAGGCGTTGGCGGCCGCTGCGGCGATGGTTTCGGCTGTTTTCTTTTCAGCTTCCTCGAAGTCTTGATCTTTGCCGCCCATGGAATGGACGAGATATAAGACGACGTCGACATCTTCCATGGCATCGCGAACATCGTCGGGCTCCATGAGGTCGGCTTCGACTGGTTCGACGTCATCGAACCAGTCGAATCGTTGTAGGCTGTCTTGTTTCCGTGATGAGGCCCGAACAGTGAAGCCGGCACGGAGTAGTTCGGGTATGACGCGACCGCCAACGTAGCCAGTGGCACCGGTGACTAGTATTCGACGTTCGGGGTGCTGAGCAGAGTAGTTCGCAGTGTGAGCTTTTTCAGAGGCCATACCGTTATGGTAGGCGAGCTAACTATTTGATGGGGTTTCATAGAAAAATTTACTGTGCACACAAATCTAACGTGGCGTCCCGTATGACGCTACGAAACCTGTTGTCCAGGAGGAATCTGGCTTAGTGTGTAGGTATGACTTCTTCTCCTTCCTCCCCGAAATATGTATCAGCTCAGTTATCATCACCGATTCCCGTGGTGTTAACTATCGCTGGCTCGGACTCGTCCGGAGGCGCTGGCATACAAGCAGATATGAAAACTATCTCCGCTCTCGGAGGTTTTGGCTGTGTGGCTATTACAGCGGTAACCGCGCAGAATACACGCGGCGTCGATGGTGCCCAATATATGGATCCAGAATTTGTGGCTCAACAAATTCAATCCGTCGTAGACGATTATCCGATTGACGCGATCAAAATCGGAATGGTCGGACGGTCCTCTACCGCAGAGACTATTACTAGCACCTTGAAGTCCTTACCTTTTTCTGTGCCCGTGGTGTGGGATCCGGTGATGGTGGCGTCAAGTGGTAGCTCGTTAGTGGAAGGTAATTCGGAAGTGATAGATGGCTTCGTCGAGCTTGCCCGTAGCGTTGATGCGTTAACTCCGAATGGTCGTGAACTTGTGGGGCTTTGCGACATGGTGGATGTACCTGTGCCCGACGTATTGCGGAAACATCTCGCGAAATTGGTGGGAGAAGCACCAGGGCAGGAAAAACAGAAATCTGGTTCAGTTATCACCGAACCGGACAGCAATACAACCGAAGAACGGAATAGTGCAGTCGACGAAGGCAGTAGTGCAACTCATGAAGTCGGTCGCGATGAAACGAGTACCGCTGAAGAAAAATCATTGACATCTGCAATTGCAGAAGCGGCATCTTCCCTGGCAGAGGCACTAAAAACTGTCATTGTTGTCACGGGTGGGCCAGATAATGGCTTCGGTGACGACGGACCGCAGGTTACTGAGGTTGTCGCTGACCATGGTGAGACAGTCTTTCTGAGTCACGACAGAGTAGACACAACCAACACGCACGGAACAGGATGTACGTTTAGCTCAGCTCTCGCTACTTATGCTGCTCGTCGTGCCTATGAAGTAGAGAAAGACGGGCTGATCGGATTTGATCCCACAAAGAATTTCGCCGTGGACGATTGGCGGGCAGTTGTCCATGACGCCGCTACGTGGACACGCGAAGCTTTGGCAGCAGCAGACACGTTAGATCTTGCGATTGGACTGCACCGAAATCGGGATAGTAACGGTACTGCAGAGCCCGCTCATATCAGGGGAAACGCCCCTCTGGACCACTTTTGGAAGTATCGCTAAACCCCTCTTAAACGAAAACGTTTTGAAAAACTTATGGATTTTAGGTGCTCGTTTTCTGGCTTTATTTCCAGAGTCGCCCGAGTTTACTCCCGGTGCCATCCCGTGATCGGCGGGTGCTAGCGGTGTTCGTCGTTGCCACCACGGCCATAGCTCTTTAGTTCCGGTATTTCTGCTCTATAGTTCGGGCATCCCCGCGATGTACGCGGCCTGCCCGACGTGCTGAGCAGCGTCGTCGACAATCGAAACCATGCGCACACCGCGCGTGACCTCGGGCGTCCAATCGCGGTCGATGACCTCATCCCAATCAACGCCCGACTCCGCGTACGCGATGAGCGCGCTCAATGTCTCGCTGACGTAGGACACGAGCAGTTCTTGATCATTGACGACGATGGACCGCGCTTCCTCGGCCGAGTGCCCGTAGCCGAGCGAATCGCCGTTGTCGAGGGCGAAACGCTCCTTGAAACCTTGGGTGGTCCATATCTGTTCGGAGCCGTTGAGCTGCGATAATTGCATATCTACCTCCCGACCAGCGTGCCAGAGGAGCCACGCGATGGAATTGTCGTGGCCGCCGGGGTGCGCGTTGAGCTGGGCCGGGGCGAGGTCGGGGAGGCCCTTCGCGGCATCGATGGGTCGTGAGGCGAAATCAACGAAAATGTCGGTAGCGTTCATATTTCCGTTGTACACGGGACGCTGTGTGGCTGCAGATCAGTGGCGTGTGGGCAGCGTGCGGGCGGCGTGTGGTGGCGTGGGTGCGTGGCGCCGGCAATCGTCGTCGGCCGTCGAAAACCGCCGTCGTCGATCGTCGGCAATCGATGACCTAAATCCGCATGCTCATGTGCTTATGCGGGCGCCCAGCTTCCTCGAATTCCTCGCCATCAACCACGAAGCCGAAGCGCTCGTACCAATCGACGAGGTGGGACTGGGCGTCGACCTCGACCAGCGCGCCCTTGTTGGGGTCGATCCCCGCGGCCCGCTCAGTACACACCTCGAGGGCCTTCTTCACCAGCTGTGTCGCGATCCCGTGCCCGCGCGCATCCTTAGCCACACAAACGCGGCCGATGTGCTGCCCCTCGTCGGGCTTCCCGAAAACTCGGGCCGTCCCGATGAGGTGCACGCCACCCTCGGTCTCGTACGCCAGGAGGTGCTGAGTCCCGGGGTGGATGTCGGTGTCGTCGATCTCGCTGTAGGGGCTTTCCTGCTCGTAGACAAAAACATTGACGCGGAGTTTGTACAGCTCATGGACCTGGGCGACGGTCATGTCCATGAGGCGCTTACCGGTGAGATAGATGCTCACTAGGCCTCCTCGCCGGTCGCCTCGGCATACACGGCGCGGATAGAATCAGCCGACTCCTCCAATTTCTCCTGCTCCCAAGCGTCGACAATCGGAGGAAGGCGACGAATCAGCCCTTCGGAACCCAACACCGCCGGCACCGACATGGAGATGTCGCCGAGGCCATACTCGCCATCGAGGCGCGAGCAGACCGGGTGGACGGAGCGCTCGTTAAGCAGCACAGACTTGGCCAGCACGTTGGCGGAGCGAGCCACGCCCGCGTCGGTCCAGCCCTTCGCAAAGAAAACGTCGTAAGCCGAATCAACGACCCGCTGCTTAATGTCGTCGCGCGACGGTAGGTCCTTGCCACTCCAACGCTCCAGCTCAGACCAGGAAACGCCCTGCACATTGAGGTTCGACAGGATCGGCACTGCCGTCGTCCCGTGTTCACCCATCATGTAGCCGGTCACCGACTTCGGGTCAATGCCGAGCTCCTGTGCCACAGCCCAGCGCAGACGCGCCGAATCGAGCATGGTTCCCGTGCCTAACACTTTCGACGCTGGGTAATCGAATTCCGTCGACGCGATATGAACCACGGCATCCAAAGGATTCGTGATGAAAATGATGACCGGGTCCTTGGTGCGCTCCGACACATTCTTCATGACGTCGCGGGCGGCCTGCGCCCCAACCTTAGCCAGGAGCGAACGAGGAGGGACGTAATCCGGGCGATCCGGGTCGGGCACAATCGACGCCCCAGCTGCGCAAATGATCACGTCGGCGTCGCGGGTGTCGTCGTAAGTGCCCTCATGAATGTACGTATTCGTTGTCCCGGGAACGCCGGTTGACTGGGAGTGGTCGAGGCCCTCGCCGAGAGCCAGCCCCTCTTTCGTGTCAATAACAGCGATCTCGGAGTACAACCCCGATGCCATCGCAAAAGTGACCACGGACGAGCCCACGTGGCCTAGGCCTATCACCACAAGTTTCGTTGAATGCATACTTATCACAGTAGAGCGTTGAGGTGTGTCGGTCACGTGGGCGTCGGGGTTTTGTTTCGTGGGGTGTGGTTGGGCGATTTTGCTGGGTTGGGACGGATTGGTGCCTGAAAACTGCAGGGGAATATGACGGTGTTCGAAAACTGCGGGGTATGTGGTCAATTATTGGCCATTTTTCTTGCACATTCCCCCGCACTTTTCTCAGTAGTGGCGCATATCCACCCGCAGTTTTGGCGGGTGCCAGCGCCGAGCCCTGAGATTCGGCCAATCTCCGGGCATCTCGGCCCCCACACTCGATCCCAATCCCTGATCGCCCAGGTAACCTAAGCCTTTACCGGAGCAACCTAAGCCTTTACCGGAGCGAGGGCAGCATCTTCCTCGGGCTCACCGGGATCCCCAGGCTCAGCGCCGTCCACGGCCGCAGCATCCTCCCCGTCCCCCGTCGCTACGTCGCCCCGGGCCTCCCGCGTAATAGCGTCGGCAAGAAATTCAACCCTCTTAGCCGGGAACGAAAAGTGAACCGCCATCCAATAAATCGCCAGCGAGAACACGACAATCACGGGCACAGCGGTGTCGAAGTGAAGCAGCCCGATCCCGCCGTCGTAGTCCCCGAGATACGAAATGATCGCGAGCCCGGTGAGCCACGGGATGTACCAGAAGCCCGCGCGGAACGCCATGTTGTAACGGTTCATCGCCTCGTGCCGGCTGAACGCTTTGTTGACCGCGAGCAGCACCAGCCCCAGCCCCATGGCGATGAAGAGTTTGAGGTCGGTGGTCCACCCGGTCCAGTACACCAGCAGGTTCGACGACATGAATCCCAGCATGGGCAGGAGGTGCCCGAATGGCGCTTTGAATGTGCGCTGGTGGTGGGGGAGTCGGCTGCGCAGCGCCGCCATTGTTAGCGGGCCTGAAGCAAAAGATAGGACGGTTGCCGACGAGATAAACCCGGCCATTTGCTGCCACGATGGGAAGGGGAGGAAGAGCACGAGCCCGACGACAAAAGCGACGATCATCGAGACGACGGGCGCACCGTGGCGGTTCGTCGTGGCGAGTTTAGCTGGGGCGTTGCCGTTCCGGGCCATGCCGTGCGAGATGCGGGCGGTGGTCGTGACGTAGATCAGCCCGGTGTCGGCGGGCGACACGATCGCGTCGATGTAGAGGAGGACGGCGAGCCAGCCCGCCCCGAGCATCGTGGAAATTGCGGCGAGCGGCCCGAATGAGTCGCTGAAGTTGAGGTTGGACCAATGTCCGCCCATGTTCGCGATCACACTATGCGGAAGAACGCCTAGAAAAGCTGTCTGAAGCCCAACGTAAATCAAAATACAAATAAGAACAGAGCCGACGACGGCCAAGGGAACATTTCGGCGCGGATTACTTGTTTCACCGGCCAATTCGATGCCTTGTCGGAAACCGAGGAAAGAGAAGACGATTCCGGACGTTGCGATGGCGGTGAAGACTCCGTGCCAACCGTGGGAGAAAAAGCCTTCGCCCGCGGTGAAGTTGCCGCCGTGAAAACCTAGTGCAACAAAGGAAACAACGACCAGGCTGATAATCCCGAGTTTCCACCACACTAATACGTTATTGATACGACTGAACCAACGAATTCCGAAGTAATTGATGACCACGAAAACCGCCATGAGCAGTACCGCAAGCGCAATTCCCAACGGCGTGAGCGTGTGAACAGTCTGTCCGCCGACCACGTGTTCGTGCGTGAACGGGCCGTATTTCGTGGCGTACGTCAGCGCGCCCATGACCTCGATCGGAGGGAGCGCGAGCGCCGCAATCCAGTTGATCCACCCGGTCATGTATGACGCGAAACCGCCGAACACGACGTGCGGGTACCGGACGACACCGCCCGACAAGGGGAACATGGTGCCGAGTTCGGCGTAGCACAGGGCAATGAACAGGATCATGACCCCGCCCAGTGCCCACGAAATTATTGCCGACGGGCCGGCCGCTTGAGCAGCGACCATTGATCCGAACAACCACCCGGAGCCGATGATGGATCCGACGCTGGCGAACAGTAGGCCAATACTGCCGACGCCTCGGTGCAATGAGTGGTCTTGGCGTGTGGTGGGGGCGTGGGTGTTGTGGGCGCTGCCGCGAACGAACCCCGACATTTTTGGTGTGACCTCAGGCGATGCCATCTCGGTCTCCCTTCGTGTTAACAAGTAATTGCTCGTTACGCTAGACCTCCCCGGGATGATTCTTAGCATCGGAAACAATAACTTAATATTTCGTGGCATTTGTGCTGATGGGGTGCGTGTTAGTAACAAGCCGGAAATAAAACGAGGGAGTTTTCCGGCCTTGAGCGCGCAAGTCGGAATGATCGACAAGATATGAGGTTATGATGAGGCTACGTGCAGCGATTTTGCCTGTTGAACTGGATTGATGTGGTCGTCCGTGTGATGTAGCAGTTGTTCGACGCAGGTTTCACGAGACCTCGTTCAGTGTTGTGTCGTGTGTGGTGTGTGCGCAGCGCGTTGTTCCGCCCAGGACGAATCGGCGCCCGAATTTTGCGGGAGTATATGCCAGACTCAGAAAACTGCAGGGGGATATGGTCAATTTTCGGCCATTTTTCCGCCATATACCTCCGCATTTCTCTCAGTAACGGCCCACATTCCCCCGCAGTTTTTCCTATGACGAAGGCATGTGGGCTTGAGATTGACCCGATGAGGTACGCGTTAACTACAAGTGCTCTCGTAATCCCGAAAACTCATGCACGTTCGGCCGCGTTTTAGGCATGCACGTTCGGCCGCGTTTCAGGAGTGAGGTGCAAAAAACAATGGATCAACGCGAAATATTAGGTACTTCTCCATGTTTATGCTTAACACTTACGGCCGTACCCGGGGGAGGCTGAGTACTCTTCCCGACGCTAACCCACCATCACCCGCAGCCAACCACCGAGTGTTAGCCCCCAAACGCGACGTCAACGTATAGAGCCAAACCGCTACCATAGTGGCATGACAGCCAATTCGATGCGGCCTTTTCTGCACGTCACGCCCCTCCAGGGTCGGTTGAATGACCCGAATGGTTTGTTCATCGTCGGTAACACCCTCCACATTTTTTATCAGCACGACCCGGTCTTCCCTAGTACTCCTAAACGCACGGGTTGGGGCCATGCTTCCGTGCCTATTTCTGGGAAGAATGCCTGGCGTATTACGCATCATCCCGATTCTTTGTATCCGAGTCATTCCTATGACATGCAGGGTTGTTATTCCGGAAATACCGTCGTCGTTAATGAGAATGAGCGAAACAGTAAAGACAATAAGGATTCGTTAGCGATTTTCTACACGGGAAATGTCAAAATTCCACTGGAAGATGGAAAAATCCGTCGCCGCACAACTCAAAATCTGGTTCGCGCGACGAATGATCCGGTTGTCGGTATGGAGTTTCGTCATTACTCAGAAAACCCGGTCATCGATGGACCTGCCCCGGGGTTTACGGAGCATTTCCGTGATCCCATGGTAACGCGAGATTATGGAGGAGAACGACGCTGGCGAATGGTCATCGGTGCACAGCGGAATGATCTCACCGGCGGAATTGCTTTGTATCGTTCTGATGATTTAGTTCACTGGGCTTACGAGGGCGAGCTTATTTTCGACGTAAAAAATGCGCAGCCCGGTTCTGCTCCGGACATTCTTCCACGTGGCTATATGTGGGAGTGTCCAAACCTCTTCCGGATGCATGATCGCAGCACAGGCGAGAATTTGGACGTTTTGGTCATGTGCCCGCAGGGCCTTTCTGAGCGCCGAATCAATGGTGTTCGGCATTACGCTAGCAGTGATCAGTGCGGCTATATCGTCGGCAAGCTCGAAGGCACGACATTTTCTGTCATTCGAGGGTTTTCGGAGCTCGATTACGGTCATACTTTTTATGCTCCTCAATTTACAGATGGATCTCGAATTGCTGATCGGCGAAAGGTTAATAAGGAAGGCAATGAGGAAACCGAACCCGGTACGGAAGATTATCTAAAGGATCACGACCATCTAGTTGATAATTCGAGCTCGGGAGAAAATTCTTATTGCCGACGACGGTCAGGGCGGGATTCTGGTGTGTGGAATTCTGCTGTCATTCTGGGGTGGATGGGGCTTCCCGATGCCGACGATGCGCCCACTGTGTCAGCCGCGGGATGGGTTCACTCGCTAACGATGCCGCGTCGCGTGGTGCTGCAGGATTATCGGCTGGTTCAGTCATTCCTGCCGGATGCAGGGACAATACGTTCGTGTGCAGCTGAAGCCGCGAAGCTAAAAAACTACGGTCCGTTTTGGGTTCAACACCATGAGGTGGCTGCACCGAGTGGTAGTGACGTCGTGCATTCCGTGGTACTTACCGACACGGGTGGCAGCCAAGCGGCACGGGTCGACGTTGAGCCCGGCAGGATATCGGTCGAGATTAATGGTGATGTGCGGGTGGCTGATATTGATACGGAATACATGCAAGGGCCGACGTCGATAATCGTCGACGGCTGCACGTTAGAGGTGTTGGCTGGTGGAGGGCAAATAGCATTCTCGTCGATGGTTTATCCTTCGGCGGGGGAGACCTGGTGTGAATTGCGCGAAGAGACGAGCCCGATGTGATCGGTTGCGCGGATGGATTTATTCGTCCAACTACGCATTCGACAGGTGTTTGTGATCAAAGTAATGCGCCTTGTTTTACACCATTAAAAAAGACCGGGATTGGGTTTACATAGCAGTGTGAGTGCGGCTGTTATCTTATCGTTTTCCCGGGTTGATTCATCCCATGGTCGTGCGAAACTCTTCGAGACATCTTGGTTTTATCAAGATCTGTATGTGCGGATAGTTGTCCCCCGTGCAACAAAAGAATGTCCTTCATAGGTCATCGCTATTTCTCCTGCGGTATCTGTTACTGTTAATGCCTGTTAGCGACTTCTTAGCAGGCTCCTTCGTGCCTGCGTATGGGCTGTATTTTTGAATCCAGCACAATAATAAGAAATTCCTTTTAGGCAAAGGACAGCTCAACACTCTTAAGTAAGACAAGTAGATATCTTTTTAGTACTACTAGCAGATAGTGATCGTCACTAGCTTTGGCAGGGATGAATAGGAGAAATAGTGGATCACAAGGCGGTTGCCGAAAGGGTTCTCAACGCTATCGGCGGCGAATCCAACATAGTGGCTGCAGCTCACTGCGCCACTCGGCTAAGAATGGTTCTCAATGATACCGAGGCAGTGGACTCCCAAGCCCTCGATAATGACCCCGACTTAAAAGGAACCTTTGAGACCGGGGGAATGTTCCAGATTATTGTCGGCCCCGGGGATGTAAATGAAGTATTTAGCGAACTGGATAAGCTTACCTCCAAGAATATTTCCGTGACGACAGAGGAACTGAAAAGCGTTGCGGCTGAGAAAAGCAACTGGTTCACACGGGGAGTAAAAGTCCTCGCCGATATATTTGTTCCCCTTATCCCGATCCTGGTCGGTGGGGGTCTGCTCATGGCACTCAATAATGTATTGACTGCCGAAGGACTTTTCGGTTCTCGTTCGTTAGTCGCGATGTACCCGCAAATCAGCGGAGTCTCGGAGATAATAAACCTCCTCGCCTCCGCTCCTTTCGCATTTTTGCCTGTCTTGGTTGGCTTTACCGCGACCAAACGCTTCGGGGGCAACGAGTTTTTAGGCGCCGGCATTGGTATGGCCATGGTGATGCCAACCCTCGTGAATGGCTATGACGTCGCCGAAGCCATTGATAAGGGATCCATGCAATATTGGGATCTTTTCGGGTTGCATGTTGCTCAAGCGGGTTACCAGGGAACCGTACTTCCTGTGCTTGCGGTGTCTTGGATTTTGGCAACCATCGAGAAGGCGTTCCATAAGCGACTTAAAGGCACCGTCGACTTTATGGTCACACCCCTTCTTACCCTGTTGATCACGGGTTTCGTGACTTTTATTGCCGTCGGCCCTGCGCTGCGGTGGGTCGGTGATGAGCTCGCTGTAGGACTTCAAAATATTTACGACGCTGGTGGTCCGATCGGTGGTTTCATCTTCGGTCTTATTTATTCTCCGATCGTTATTACGGGTCTCCACCAGAGCTTCCCGCCCGTGGAGACGATGTTATGGAACCAAGGCGGATCGTTTATCTTTGCTATCGCATCGATGGCAAATATTGCTCAAGGTGCAGGCGCGTTAGCTGTTTTCTTCCTAGCGAAGAATGAAAAATTAAAAGGGCTTGCAGGTGCGTCGGGAGTTTCCGCTGTATTCGGTATTACCGAGCCAGCGATTTTCGGTGTCAATTTACGTTTACGTTGGCCTTTCTATATCGGGATGGGCGCAGGAGCTATCGGTGGCGCACTTATCGCTCTATTCAACGTGAAGGCCATGGCTTTAGGTGCTGCTGGTTTCGTCGGTGTGGTGTCGATGCGCGCTGGTGACTGGGGCAACTTCTTGATATGCGCGGTCATCACCTTCGCGCTTTCGTTCATTGCGGCTTTCAGTTATGGGAAGTTTTCGCTTGTCCGGAAAGGGACAATCGACCCCGACGTTCCCGACGGGGTCGATGTGGGAGCCGCCAATAATGCAGCGGTGCCGACTGGTTCGATGGCCTCCGAGGCTGCCGACGATGATGTTGCGGATTCGCCTTCGGAAAATGCAAAAACGGTTTATGCTCCGCTTTCCGGAGAAGTATCCCCACTTTCATCCATTAGTGAGCCAATGTTCGCACAAGGAAAACTTGGTCCGGGAGTTGCTATTAAGCCATCGATAGGAAAACTTGTTGCCCCGATCAGCGGGAAAATTATTGTTGCTTTTCCGACTGGGCACGCTTTCGCCGTTCGCGGTAAAGGTGAAGATGGGAAACCATTGGACATTTTGATGCATATTGGTTTCGATACGGTGAACTTAAAAGGTAAGTACTTCACGCCTCACAAAAAACAGGGTGATGTTGTCGAAGCCGGTGAGGTTTTGGGCGAATTCGACATCGAGGGGATTACTGGAGCCGGGTACGAAGTTACGACCCCGGTCGTTGTCAGTAACTATCGACGTGTAGGCCCTCTGCATCGGTTGGTTCAGTCTCTGCCCAGCGAGATTACGTCGGGTGACGAGCTTTATGCTGTGGACCCGAAGCCGTCAGCGTCAGACAACCAGGAAGCTTCGCACGCTGGTAGCTATGCGGCAGCTTCAAAGGGAGACGCTTAGGATGCCGGCATGATGGGGCTCCGGGCCAACATATGAGGTCCCGCCTTTTAGGCGGAATCGGGAATCGTTGAAGTTGGCCCGGGACTGGCGGGGGATATGTCATGTCGGAGTTTTGCGGCGGAGACGTTTCCGTCTGAATGTGAGTCGGAGACCGGCACTTCGGGATCGGTATCTCTATTACTGGGATCAACCCCGAAGCATTGGCACTGCGGCATTGATGTCGAGGTATTGGGGATGTAGAAAGCGGCGGAGTCAAGGAAGAGCTTCCAGGTCAATCAACCGGGGGGACACCGTGTCGCAGAAATGTTGACGTAGTGAACGGGGAGGGGTAATTTCGCTTCCAATACCTAGACCGCTCGGTCTACTTTAGACGGGCAGTCCTTAGACAACGTAGTGCGAAGGCGAGCCCATGGAAGCAATAATTATTTTTCTCCTGATCGGCGTTGGTGCGCAGCTGGTCAAGGGGAGCATGGGGATGGCCTACGGGGTTACCTCAACAACGCTGCTGGTTTTCACCGGTGTGCAGGCGGCAACGGCGTCGGCAATCGTTCACCTCGTTGAGGTGGGCACCACCCTTGCGCTGGGTCTTAGCCACTGGAAAATGGGAAATGTCGACTGGAAACTGGCTCTATCGCTGGGTGCCCCGGGTGCGTTCGGAGCGTTTATCGGAGCACGTGTTCTGGGTCAGGCCAGCGCTTCAGCAGCACGTCCCCTGACCGCCGCGATTCTCGTCGCTTTGGGGACTTTCATTGTTTTGCGATTTATCGGGCTCGTCACAATTCAAGCGAAGACAGTGTGGGGGCCAAAGCGCCTCGGCATCCTTGGTTTGGTAGTCGGAGGTCTCGACGCCACGGGCGGCGGTGGCTGGGGAACAATGACCACATCGGCGCTGATGGCGGCCGGGAAACGGGAGCCGAGGCGGATAGTTGGCACGGTCCTGGCCGCGCAATTCCTTGTCGCAACTGCGGCAACGCTGGGCTTCATTCCCGTGCTGAGTAGGGAAGTTGAACATCATGCTGCGCCGGCATTAGGCCTGTTCATCGGCGGAATTATTACCGCTCCGTTCGCCGCGTGGCTCGCCGGGAAAGTCAATGCGTCGGTTCTCGGTGGCGCGGTCGGCGTGCTGCTCGTTGGGCTGAATGTCAAGGTTTTATTCGACGCACTCGGCGTCAGTCACGCATCTCAGTGGGAAGCGGTCGTCTTGGCTGCTGGTTTTGGGATGATTGCAGGCAATTGGGCTCGGCAATACGTCCAGACCAGAGAGGAAAAATTAAGGTCAGACCGGTTTTCGACGTATGACGACGGGGGTTCGCGTAGGGACTCGTCTTCGCGTTATCTCCGGTCAGGCAAGCGTGCAGATGTGCGCGGGGCAGAAGTGATCAAGGCGGGCGGTCCTGAGGTTGCAGCTGAGCAGGCATCTAGTTCAGTGTCAGGGGCACGATGTCTTTAAAAGTTGAAGAAATAGACAGAGCGGTCTAAAATTTTAACACAATCAAAAACAGCTTGGTCTATCACTAGGGAATCGTTTGGGACTCTGAAGTTAGGCAGTGTGCTGGTTGGGAAAACCCCATTCATCAGGTGAAACAGGCTCTTGTGAGGCACATAATAACTGCTTCGTAAGCAAAGAGTTGTGATCGTCCTTTCACGGGGAAGCTGAAACAATCACCCTGCCACGGACGGTGGAGTACACAATGCGCCATTCCAACCGACGAGGAAGTGACGAAGAACCGATGCTCACCTAACTTCCTCGCCGACGGCGGCCCCACCAAGTGCCGTCCAGCCAGACGACCAGCTAACGGCATCCGATTCGTTAGCCCCGTGATGTGAAACCCCGAGTTCTCAACGCAACCCAATTAATCCGGCTTCTCGCCACAACCCAGCGAAGGATAAAACGATGACAACCCCTACCCGTAACGAAACAACTCAGGCCGATTCCTCCGCTACCGGCGTTGACGATTCCGCCCAGTCTCGCACGAGAGACGCTACTCGCGCCCGGTCGGAAAATACGTCTGCAGCACGAAACACTGATTCGCCCCGCGCTCAGAGAACCAGTCAAGGCGCTGCGGAGGGTCGCGCTTCCCGCACCCAGAGGGCTGGCGGACGCACAGGTAGCCGCACAGGGGGTGGCCGCGCCGCGGGAGGACGTTCCCGCCCCCGTCGCAAGCCGAAGCCTCAAGGGCAGTGGGCTGTAGACGGTTACGAGGCCCTCAACGACGACGAAAAGATCAAGGCCGAAGACGCTGGCGTTGCTGTCGCTCAGCGTGTCCGGGATATTTACGCTCTTCAGGGTTTCGATTCCATCCCGGCGAATGACCTCGCTCCCCGTTTTAAGTGGATCGGTCTTTACACTCAGCGCCGCCAGGACATGGATGGAGAGCAAACAAGCATCAAAAGCAATGCTGAACTCCAGGACCATTACTTCATGATGAGGGTCCGTTTGGACGGTGGCGTCGTTAATTCGGAGCAGTTAGCGGTTATCGGGGAAATCTCCCGCGACTTCGCTCGGGGAACTGCTGATTTTACGGATCGTCAGAATGTGCAGTTGCACTGGATTCGGATCGAGGATGTTCCGGAGATTTGGGATCGCCTGAACAGTGTGGGGTTGTCCACGAATTTTGGTTGCGGTGATGTTCCGCGCGTCATTCTGGGATCACCAGTCGCCGGCGTCGCTGCTGATGAAATTATTGATGCAACACCGGCGATTGAGGAAATTAAAAACAATCGTCTTCCTAAGCCGGAGTATTCAAATCTCCCAAGGAAGTTTAAGACTGCAATTTCGGGAAACTCCCGTCAAGATGTCACACACGAAATTCAGGATCTCTCGTTTATCGGTGTTAGGCATCCTGAGCATGGGCCCGGTTTCGATGTATGGGTAGGCGGTGGCTTATCGACGAACCCCATGCTCGCGCAGCGTCTCGGCGTTTTCGTTTCCCTCGACGAAATTCCTGACGTGTGGGAGGGAATTGTCTCGATTTTCCGCGACTACGGATATCGGCGTTTACGTAACCGCGCGCGGCTGAAGTTCTTGGTCGCCGATTGGGGCGTCGAAAAGCTGCGTTCGGTTCTGGAAAACGACTATCTGGGTCATCCGCTCCGTGACGGTGTGGAGCCTCCGGTTGCTCCAGGTTATCGGGATCATATCGGTGTTCACGACCAGCAGGACGGGCTGAAGTATGTAGGCGTGAAACCGACGATTGGGCACACTGAGGGGCGTCAGCTGATTCGCTTGGCTGAGCTCGCCGACAAATTCGGGTCGGGTCGTATTCGAACCACTCCGAATAAAGAACTTTTATTTCTCGACGTAAAACCAGGACGTGTACCTCATCTGCTTCACGCCCTCGATAATGAGGGACTTTCCGCAAAGCCGTCGAGTTTTCGGCGTGACATTATTTCATGCACGGGTTTGGAATTCTGCAAACTTGCCCTCGTTGTGACAAAACAACGCGCAATTCGGTTAGCCGACGAACTCGAAGAACGCTTAGGTGATCTCGACGTTCCCTTAAAGATCAGTCTTAACGGCTGCCCCAACTCCTGCGCGCGGACGCAACTGGCGGACATCGGCCTCAAAGGGCAAATCGTGACCGATCAAGATGGCAACCGCGTTGAAGGATTCCAAGTGCACCTAGGCGGCGCCCTCGGATTCCACCCCGATTTCGGACGAAAACTTCGTGGCCACAAGGTCACGAGTGCGGGGCTCGCCGATTACGTCGAAAGGCTTGTCACTAAATATAAAGCCGATCGAAACAAAGGTGAACAGTTTCGCGAATGGGTCCTCCGCGCCCCAGACGAGGATTTGCAATGAGCACAGCAGCAATCAATAACGACGTCCGCCACCATTCCGATACGGACTCGCATAGGAATTCTTATACGGCCAATACGGATATTCCAGAGGAGGATAAGGCGCCGAAACTTCATCGCGATGTTCCCGGAAAGAAAGGCCATTCGAATCCGAACCGAGCCGTCGTTAATAACTGTCCTTATTGTGGTTCGGAATTGCTCTTCCCTGATACGCAAACCGAATATGCCTGGGAATGTCGGGAATGTTGCCATGTTTTCAGCGTGAAATTCCATGGATACCTGCCCAGAAATGTAAACAAACAAAACTAGCAGTAACCGCCACACGCCGCCGGTGTTCATCATCAAACCAATCCCGATGAGCCCCGTCGCGGTGAATACCGGTGAATACTAAGGAGTGACTCTCCATGCCCACCCCGACAACGAATCATGGCCAACATTTATCGACGACGGATGCGCCTGATTCCCGCAGCGCAGGGGACGCCGCGCCTGACGCCCGGAGGTCAGAGAGGCTCACGCCGGCCCCGATCGTCCGGCACACCCGTGGGATTGAAGATCCCATCGTCGACGCACGTGACGGAAATACGTCTGGCGAAAACGCATCTGGCGGCGGTGACGTCGATAATGATTATCGGGCTGAGATGCTGAACTTGGCCCTCGACTACTCCGCGGAACTGGAAAAGGCCAGCGCGGAAGAGATCATGCAGTGGGCGCATGAGCATATTCCGAAGCTGGCGGTCACGCTATCTATGCAGGACACCGTCTTGGCTGATCTCGCGGAGAAGTACGCTCCCGCCGCCGACCTCGTTTTTCTAGACACCGGCTACCACTTTGCCGAGACGCTTGATGTCGCGGATGCCGTGGAGAAGCGGTATTCGAACCGGCTTCTTCGCGTGGTTCCTCATCTCACCCGCCGTGAGCAGGATCAACGCTACGGCAAGGATCTCTACGCGACCGATCCCACCCTCTGCTGCCACATGCGAAAAGTCGTGCCGCTCCAGGAAACGCTGGCGGGCTATCCCGCGTGGGTCACGGGGCTCAAGCGTGTCGACGCGCCGTCCCGCGCGCACACTCCCGTCCTGGAAATCGACAAGGCTGGGCGACTGAAAATCAACCCCATCATTACCTGGACCGACGACGACGTCGAAAACTACATCGTCGAGCACGACTTAATTCGGCACCCCCTAACGACGCAGGGGTACCCCTCCATCGGATGCGAAACGTGCACGGCGCGGGTGCAAGCGGGGGAGGATCCGCGGTCCGGGCGCTGGCAAGGCAAGGAAAAAACCGAGTGCGGTCTGCATGTGTAGCCCGTTCGCGTAGCCCGCGCTGGAATATCACGCTCGGACTCCACATCCGCTAACTGCACCCCACACAACCCCCACACCCCACACAACCCCACAGTTAGGAAAACCCATGACAACAGCCGCCCCGACGCGCGTCGCGTCCTCCTTACCTGCACATTTAGCGCTACTTGAAGCAGAAGGCATCGACATTATCCGACAAGCCGCCGGCCAAGCCGACCGCGGCGCAATCTTGTTCTCCGGCGGCAAAGACTCCGTCGTCGTCCTCGAACTTGCCCGCCGCGCATTCGCCCCGGCGTCGATCCCCTTCGAACTCCTCCACGTCGACACCGGCCACAACTTCCCCGAGGTCCTCGCATTTCGCGACGCGATCGCCGCTCGCCCCGGCGTCACCCTTCGCGTCGCTAAGGTTCAAGATTGGATCGACCGCGGCGAACTCCACGAGCGTCCCGACGGCACACGCAACCCGCTCCAAACCGTCCCTCTCGTCGAGACTATTGAAAACCAGGGTTACGACGTCGTCCTCGGTGGAGCACGTCGCGACGAGGAAAAAGCCCGCGCCAAGGAACGTGTGTTTTCCGTCCGTGATTCATTCGGCGGGTGGGACCCACGCCGGCAGCGCCCCGAACTGTGGGGCATCTACAACGCAAAAGTGCAGCCCGGCGAGAATGTCCGCGTTTTCCCCATCTCCAACTGGACGGAGGCCGACGTCTGGGACTACATCGACGCGCGCCACCTCAAACTCGCCCCCATTTACTACGCCCACCAGCGCAAAGTGTTCAACCGCAACGGGATGTGGCTCTCACCCGGTGAGTGGGGTGGCCCGCGCGACGGCGAAGAGATCGTCACGAAAACCGTCCGGTACCGCACAGTCGGTGACATGTCATGTACGGGAGCGGTCGAGTCCGACGCCCGCACCAACGCCGACATTATCGACGAAATCCGCCGCTCCACCACGACCGAACGCGGCGCCACCCGCGCAGATGACAAATTGTCCGAATCCTCCATGGAGGACAGGAAGAAAGATGGGTACTTCTGATGTCTCACACCACAACTGCCACGCTCGACACCGTTGCCGACGAAACCCGCGCCGAAGCCTCCACCGCCCCCGCCCCAACCAACAACGAGCTCCCCACGGTCCGGCTCTGTACCGCGGGTTCCGTTGACGATGGCAAGTCCACCTTCGTCGGCCGCCTGCTTCATGACACGAAATCGATCCTTAGCGATCAGTACGAAGCCGTTCAGCGCTCGTCGGAGGCCCGGGGCTTGGCGGAGGCGGACCTCTCGCTCTTGGTCGACGGCCTCCGCGCCGAGCGCGAGCAAGGCATCACCATCGACGTCGCCTACCGCTATTTCGCTACTGACCAGCGCAAATTCATCCTGGCGGACTGCCCCGGCCACGAGCAGTACACGCGCAACACCGTCACCGGGATGTCCACCGCGGATGTCGTCATTTTGCTTATCGACGTGCGCAACGGGGTGGTCCGCCAAACTAACCGACACGCGACAGTCGCGGGCCTGCTCGGCGTCCCGCATGTCGTCGTCGCCGTCAACAAAATCGACCTGGTCGACTACGACGAAACCACCTTCCGCACCATCGAGGACCAGGTTGCAGCACTGGCCGACCGCGCGCACCTCAACGACGTCCGTGTCGTCCCGATCTCCTCGCTCAAGGGCGACAATGTGGTGGAACGGTCCGCCCGAACGCCGTGGTACACCGGCCCCAGCATCGTCGAAATATTAGAAAACATTGACGACGCCGCTACAGTCGATAACGCCGCTGACCAGGACCTTCGCTTGATGGTGGACTACGTTATCCGCGACCACGACTCTGAATATCGAGGCTTCGCCGGCCGGATTGCGGCAGGTTCCGTCGGCGTTGGTGACGAAGTGACGGTCACAGGTGGTCGCACCGCCCGAATCACAACGCTCAGTATTGCTGGTGATCCGGTCGAGGCGCCGGCCCGCGCGGTCGCCGGCAGCTCCGTGAGCGTTGAACTGGACACGGACATTGACTTATCGCGTGGCGCGCTGATCGCGGGAACGCCGCACCCCGCCGCCACCAACACCGTCGAGGCCACCATCGTCCACACCAGCCAGCGCCCGCTCGTCGTGCGTCGGCGGTTGCTGCTGCGCTACGGTGCGCACACCACGAAAGCCCAATTGTCAGATATTCAAGGCATTATCGACGTCGATTCCGGCGAATTGCTCCCCACGCGGCCCAGCGAATTCAACGACGAACCCGTGACGACGCTGGAATCCAACGAACTCGCCCGCGTCACGATCAAAACGCGCGATGCCATCCCGTTCGAGCCCTACCAGCCTGGCGGCAAAATCGGATCTTTTCTGCTTATCGACGATCAGACGGGCGATACCGTGGCCGCCGGCTTAGTCCTTCCGCGGGAAGCTGAGCAGGCGGATCGGGCGACGGTATGAGAGCCATGAACGTGCTGGTAGACGGGCGTTAGACAAATACGATCGTGAGGGAAGAGGGCACAGTGAACCACTCTGCAACGAAGCGCCCGGGGCCGACACGCTCCGCATTGATTCTGTTGGCCCACGGCAGTCGACATAACCATGTGACGCACGCGCTTCGCGATATTACCGACGCCGTGGCCCGAGAACCTCGCATTGCCGGCCGTTTCGGGGTTCACATGGCGTTTTTGGATCACGCCGAGCCTGACCTCGTGCAGGTGAGCACCCGGCTGGCCGAGCGCGGTTACGATCGCGCTGTTGTCGTGCCACTTTTGTTTACCGATGCTTTCCACTCGCGTGTCGACGTTCCCGCACAGGTGAAGGAAGCGCAGGACGCCTCTGGACTGACGATGTCCATCGCGCGAGGTCTGGGAACTGGTGGCGATCTGGCTGCAGTGTTGGAGCAGCGTTTTAGCCGGTTGGTCCCTGAGGAGTCGAACTCGGGGAGTGAGCGCAATGCTGATAGCGGGGCTTCGGCGGTGTTCGGTGGGCAATCAAAACGGGCGTCCGAAAGTGCGCTAGCCTCGGTTGTGACGCCTACCCCTGTAATCCGCGTCCTTTACTCCGTGGGCAGTTCTGATCCCGCGGCCAACGATGCAGTCAGCCGTCTAGCTGCGAGTATTGGCGCCACCTCCGTGGCTGCAACGGGTGAACATCCGAAGGGTGTCGCCGCTATCGACCACATCGTGAGCCACCATGGCGGCACTAACCACGGGGAGTCAGAACAAGGAAAACTCGCGACACTACCGACGGCCACGCAACTGGGCGCATCATCCGTCGATCCTCTAGTTGTAGTCCAGCCCTTGTTTGTGGCACCTGGAAAACTGTGGGCGATGGCAACCAAAGAACTAGCCCATAGGCAGGGAAAATCTCAGTCGCTCGAAACGCAACCCTTGCACCAACGCCTGAGTTTCAGACGAGGCGATGCTGCCAAGACGCGTAGCCATTCATCTTCACCTTCCGACGCCCCGGGCGTCAGGTTCCGATGCGGGTCTCCGCTTGGGGTCGATTTAGTACCGATGATCGCAGATCGGGCGTGCTCAGTGTAAAAATCCCCCGAACCCCACGTGAACTGGCCCCAGCGCTTCAACCCATGTGCCCCCGGTGCTTCATCATGTACGAAGCCTGGGGGCTTTACCATTACTCACTCACGCGCGAGTGAACCACCATGTCGTCCCACTCAACAACCTTCTTCCGCTCGCGATCTTCCTTCTCGCCGAGCTCATGCTCGTACGCCTCGAGTGCGTGGTAGCCCTCCCAGGAGGTCACCTCGACACCTTTATCGCGCAGCAACCCCAGCACGGCGTCGGGATCCGTCGTCTCTGGTTCGGTCAGCACGCCATTATCAAGGTCTTCCAGCAGGCAGTCGACGGTTTCGTTCGCGTCGCCCTTCGTGTTTCCGATCAAGCCGACCGGCCCACGCTTAACCCAGCCCGTGGTGTACAAACCGTCGAGAGTTTCCTCCGAACCGGCCTCGCGCACAATGCGTCCAGCGATGTTGGGAATCACGTGGTGTTTGTCGTCGAAGGGGATCTCCTCGGCGGGGTCAGACCGGTACCCGACGGCGTGATAAACAGCCCCCAAATCCCAATCCTTGTATTTCCCGGTGCCGCGGATCCCACCGTTGCCGTCGAGCTCGGTGCGCTCGGTGCGCAACCCGGTGACCTTGCCGTCCTTCGTCAGAATCTCGACCGGCGACTCAAAGAAATGGATATACAGCTTGTGGGGGCGGTCCTCGATCTCACGGATCGCGTACTGCTCCAGAATACTGCACACCATGTCCTGGATCTTGGAACTACGACGAGTCGCCTCAGAGGCCTCGTCGTATTGAATGTCCTCGGGATCCACAATCACCTGGATAGTGGGGGACTTATCCAGTTCCTTGAGCTCCATCGGCGTGAATTTTGCCTGCGCAGGCCCACGACGCCCAAACATGTGGACTTCCGTTGCCTTATTCTTCTTCAGTGCTTCGTACACGTTGTCGGAGATCTCAGTAACGTGCAGCTCGTCGGCAGTTTTGGCTAGCACACGCGCGATATCGACCGCGACGTTACCGACGCCAACAACTCCGACTTTCTCGGCGTGTAAATCCCAATCGCGCTGGAAAAGGGGGTTGCCGTCATAAAAACCGACGAATTCTCCTGCGCCCCAGGAACCGTCGGCACCCTCACCAGGAACGTTGAGGGCACGATCCCCGGTGGCCCCCGTCGCGAAGATGACGGCGTCGTAAAGAGACTGGAGTTCGGAGAGGGTGATGTCCTTGCCGTATTCCACATTCCCGATCAACCGGAGCTCAGGTTTGTTCATCACCTTGTGGAGCGACTTAATAATTCCCTTGATGCGCGGGTGGTCGGGCGCAACGCCATAACGGATAAGGCCAAAGGGGGCTGGCATTTTTTCAAAAAGATCAATGGCGACGTCACCGTCGTATTTCTTCATGAGGGCATCTGAAGCATAAATACCAGCTGGTCCGGAGCCAATGACGGCCACACGTAGAGGTCGATCCATGGACTGAGGTTCTCCTTTTATTGCGATGTAATTTCTATCTTTATTGCGATGCGTTTGTATTCGGATTCTTTCCGACGAAGGGCCGGGGAACATCGACGTTGTCTTTATATAATTCGCGGAATCGTGAACCGTCGCTCGACGACGACTGAACTCCGCGAATCCGAAACTATACCACTCTGTCTACTTTTGTCGCGGGGTCGGGTACCCCACCTGCTGCCCGTTGGTACGTTACTGCAAATTCATGCCGCGTCAATCCCCGCGAAAGTGGCAAATAGTCGCGAAAGACACACACAAACGGAATAATGAAGGGCATATCCGCATATGTGCCAAACCCCACAAAGGTGAATCATCGGTGGTTCAGCACACGTGCGCCGGAACAGCGAGTAAGCCGAGTAACCAGACTGCGTCATCATCACGTAACGCTGAGTAATTGTGGAGGTTTAATCACATGCCGTGTGCCCTATACATCGACGTCGGAGGAGCTTTCGGACCGTCAGCAGGCGACGCCCTACCAGCACTCCTTCAGGGAAATGTCACCCGAATCATTTCCGGAGAGCCAGAATCACCCGCTGATCCCTCAGCACTTGTTGCCGAGGCAGTAGAGAAAACCTCTCAGGGGAAGGCCTCCGAACAGAAGACCTCCGATGAACAGCAGGGCGCACTCGTTGCCACTGGGGACATCACAGTCGATTCGCGCATCGCGGCCAGCATCGGTGCCCCCGTTGTCCTCCTCTTCCTTACCGACGCCACCCCCGACCCGCTCCGCGTCTCACTCGGCATCTCCACAGCCGAGGGCGAAGGGGCCACGGTCGCCGCCGTCGTCACCCAGGACGGGCAGGCCATCGACGGCGTCCCGTCCAGCATCCCCGTCATCGCAGCATCCGACCAGGCCACACTCGACTCCGCGGTGTCGTCGGCTGTAGGGGAGAGCGATCACCTCGACCCCGTCATCGGTCCGGAAGTGTTCCAACACAACCTCATTGACCAAGCACGAGCCTCCGGAGCGCGCATTGTCCTCCCCGAAGGCGACGACGACCGCATCCTCCGCGCCGCCGACTGGCTCCTCGAACACCACGTCTGCGACCTCACCATCCTCGGCGACCCCGACGACATCGCGGCACGATCCAAAGAACTCGGCCTCAACCTCAGCGATGCCACCATCGCCGATCCCCAAGGCACCGACGACGAATCTGTCGAGCAGGCCGAAAAGTTCGCCGCCACCTTCGCTGAACTGCGGAAAAAGAAGGGCATCACCCTCGACGACGCTCGGGAGACAATGAAGGACATCTCCTACTACGCCACCATGATGATCTACGACGGTCAAGCCGACGGCATGGTGTCCGGCGCCGCGCACACCACCGCGCACACCATCCGACCCGCGCTCCAGATCATCAAAACCGCGCCGGGCTCGTCCGTTGTCTCCTCCATCTTCCTCATGGTCATGCGCGGGAAACTCTGGGCCTTCGGCGATTGCGCCGTGAACCCCAACCCCACCTCCGAACAGCTGGCAGAAATAGCTGTCACCTCCGCGGATACCGCCGCCAGCTTCGGGATCGACCCCCGCGTTGCCCTCTTGTCCTACTCGACGGGATCGTCCGGAGCGGGCGATGACGTCGATAAAGTTACCCGCGCCGTAGAACTGGCACAAAGTAAAGCTGCCGACGCGCCACGCAACGGCAGCCCCATCGCTATCGACGGGCCAATCCAGTTCGACGCCGCCGTCGAGCCCTCCGTCGGCAAGAAGAAAATGCCTGATTCCGACGTTGCTGGGCAGGCCACGGTCTTCGTCTTCCCGACTCTCGACGCGGGAAATATTGCGTACAAGGCGGTCCAGCGCACCGCGAACGCGCTGGCGGTGGGGCCGGTGCTCCAGGGCCTGAACAAGCCGGTCAATGATCTCTCACGTGGAGCGACCGTGCCGGACATTATCAACACTGTGGCCGTCACAGCCGTGCAGGTGGCCGCACAGACCAGCACCCACGATTCCGCACAGTCCTGACCCGCCACAGAGAGAAGCGACATGATGAAGACAAGCGACACATCCACCGCCCCCGAAGCATCGGAAAACCACAATGACGAACTGGTGTTGGTGCTCAACTCGGGCTCGTCGTCGATCAAATTTCAGCTGGTCAACCCGGCTAATCACGCCACCGATGACCCCTTCGTCTCCGGGCTCGTGGAGCAGATCGGTGAGGAAACTGGGCACATCACCATCAAGTACGCAGGGGAGAAGCACACCCGTGAGCTGCCCATTCTCAACCACACCGAGGGGCTCGATGAAGCGCTGAACTTCTTGGACTCACTCGGTGTCGGGCTCTCCACACTGAACCTGGTGGCGTGCGGGCACCGCGTTGTCCACGGCGGGCGCCTGTTTAACAGCCCTGTCCTTATCGACGACGAGGTCGTCGGCCTGATTAGGGACCTTATCCCGCTGGCCCCGCTGCACAACCCGGCCAACGTGGATGGCATCACGGTTGCGCGGAAAATCCTCCCCGACATCCCCCATGTCGCGATTTTCGATACCGCCTTTTTCCACTCGCTTCCGCCCGCAGCGGCTCTGTACCCGATCGACGCCGAAACGGCCATGAACTACGCGATCCGCCGGTACGGGTTCCACGGCACGAGCCACGAGTACGTGTCCCAACACGTGCCCGATCTGCTGGGCAAATCGCCCCACCACGTGAACCAAATTACGCTACACCTGGGCAACGGTGCCTCCGTAGCCGCCATCCGTGGTGGCCACGCCGTCGACACCTCAATGGGAATGACCCCATTGGCGGGCATCATGATGGGCACCCGCTCCGGCGACATCGACCCCGGCATCGTCTTCCACCTCGCCCGCAACGGCATGACCATCGACGAGATCGACGACCTGCTCAACCGACGGTCCGGCCTCAAAGGCATGAGCGGCGTGAACGACTTCCGTGCCCTCCAGGAAAAGATTGACCGCGAAGACCAGGACGCGTGGAGCGCCTACAACATGTATGTGCATTCCATCAGGCGTTTCGTGGGCGCCTACATGCTCATCCTCGGGCGCCTCGACGCCATCACCTTCACGGCGGGGGTGGGCGAGAACCACGCCGGAATTCGCCGTGACACCATGGCTGACCTGGAGAATTTCGGCATCATTATCGACGACGAGCGGAACAACTCGCCGTCCCGCGAAGCGCGTCTTATTTCTTCCGACGAATCCCGCGTGAAAGTTTTTGTCATTCCGACGAATGAGGAATTAGCCATCGCCCGGTATGCCGCGGGCTTCGCCCACCATTAGTGACGACGGGCTTAGCGGCGCGGACGACGAGAGCTTTGGCCCGTGGGCGAGGGCTGCGGATGGCCCCCTCTACGCCCGCGGTGGCGTCTCCGCTGCCGCGTCGGGCTGAGCAGCCCGCCGGTTGAGCGTCCACCGCGCGAATTGGAAAACAGACGCCGCGACGATGAGCCCTGCGAAAAGTCGGTTAGTCCACGACTCGTCGATGTATCCCAGTGCGCGAACGATCAGTAACAGAGCACCAGCGAAGAACATGACGGCTGCGAAGACTTTGTCGTTGTACCGCATCGTCACATGTCACCGTCCAGTTCTCGTCGTTCGAAGTTATCAAAAAGTCCCCGTCGTAACGGGGACTATATGGTGCTACACCAACCACCTAGGTGTCCAATAAGAACACGTCGCAGGTGGCAGGCCGGCTGCGCTCATCGTCGATGCACAAGCCGGCACCGAGGTACTAGAGATATTCACTAAAGATATCCGCTAGCGATATCTAGGCACTAACGGCGACGCTGTTTAGAAGATGAAGACGTCGTCGCCAACTTGGAGAGTATTGAAGTAGTGCTCAGCATCCTGGTGGGAGAGGTGGATGCAGCCTGCAGACTCACGGTTCAGGGAACCCTCGTGGAAGGCCATGCCGGAGTTCGTGAAGTACACCGAGTAAGGCATCGGAGCGTTGTTGAACTCGTGGCTCACTTCGTCCTTCACCTTGCGGAGAACCTTGTGCCAGCCAGGAGTCGTTTCCTGTCCCGGAGCGCCAGCAGTGATGGGAACCGGGCCGTAGGTGATGTTCTTGTGGCCATCGGTCAACCAGGAGCGACGAGCGCCGAGGTTTACGCAAGCCTCTGCGCCATCCTCACAGGGCGCAGTTACTGCATTCTGTTCAGCAGCGCGCTGAGCGGCCTCGGCTTCAGCAGCCTGGCGTGCCTGCTCCTCAGCAGCGCGGGCAGCGGCGTCGCGTGCAGCAGCCTGCTGAGCTTCCTGGTCAGCAATTGCGTTCGGCCAGATGGCGTTGATCCAGCCGTCGACGGTCGTGCGGATCCAGTTAGCAGCGTTCGGGTCTAGCTGCTCAGTGTTCTGGTAGACGCTGTTGCGCCAATCCAGGGCGATGGTCCTGCCGCGGTCCGACGCAGTGCGAGCGAACTCATTGAACTGATCCCGCGCCTGGTTGAGGAAATCCTGCGGGTTCGTCGCCGAGATAGCCGGCAAGTCGTCCGCACGAGCGGGAGCAGGGTTAGCAACTGTGGCGCCGCCCGCGAGAGCTGCGATGGCGGTTAGTGACGCGGCTGCGGAGACGCCGATACGGGTGGAAATTCGGCGATGAGCTTTAGACATAGTGCCCTACTTTAAACGGTTTGACAGGGTTTTCCTACTTGAAACGCATTTTCTAGCATACTCTCTACCAAAATTACACCTGAAAAACCACCCATTGCCGACGCCGATCGGTTCCCGGAAAACACAAAATGTGACGCACAACCTACGCCCTACCACCACGTACGCGGACGAATCGCATTCGCCATATCTACCAGGTGATACCTGTGGCTCGGGTACTGCACACTTCGCGCCATCCGACGCAGATCCGCCTCCACTCCGAGCCGCAAACCACGCACCTCAAAGGGCTGGCCGAACAACGTCGGCACAGTAGCGTGAGTCCTATTCGTCTCTCGCAGCCAATTAAGCCCAGCGGACATGACGGCCACGCGCACTTGCGCCATCCGTGGCTCATTCGTTGGGATCTCATCCAGCCGCTGCGCAGCGTCGATAATCCGCTCCTCAGTCAGATCCTTCGGTGGCCCAGAAATGAGGTGAAGAACTGTCGTCAAGCGGGCCAATCGGTGGTGACGGGACGCCTGCGGAACCTGGTCCAACGCCTCCACAGCCCTCGCAACATCGCCCTCCGCGATGAACTGGCGGGACAAACCAAAGGCCGACGACACCGTGGTCGGGTTGGTCGCCCACACCAGGCCGTATAACCGCGTGGCGTGAAAACGCAGGGCAACGGGGTCGTCGCCGACGGGATCCCACCGATCACCCATGGCTTCAAGAGCGCTATCCGACGGCAACGCGGACGCGTGCCCCAACGTGGCCGCCGCCACTGCCGTCTGCTTGTCCAGCACCGAGGTCATCGATAAACCCTTGGCCTGAAGCCACAATTCCGACGTCGCCGCGATGGCGAGCTTGGCTGCGGGCTCCCCGGGAAGGATGAAAATTACCTTCTCAAAATGCCGCTGTGCCTGTTCGTAATCATTGAGCAGCAAAGCAGTGATTCCGGAATACCATTCATATCGCCAATCTCGGGTGAAAGACGATTCGAATGTCGATAGATAATTATGAGCTTCATCAACAAGCCCGAGATCGAGCATTGCCCTCACAATGGACAGCGGAATTTCCACGCTCTCCGCATACTCAGGCATTTTCATCTTCGCGTACAGCGAATCAATAGCCTCCGAGGGCTCGGCATAGCTGATCGTAGAGAGAATATAAGCACCCGGATCCGTGGCGTCCACCATGGGGACGGGCAGCGCTGCCACCACCTCCGGGGCCGTAATCTCAATGGACCGTTCAATGCCATCGACTAATTGATCAGTACGGAAAACCAAGTGCTTCGTTCCATACGTTGTCCTTTGGGGAGCAAACTGTGAATGTAAATGCGGGAAATGCACCTGATCGCGAACCGCACGAATTTCACGCAGCACACCAGTCAACTGATTCGCCATCGACGACGCCGACGCAAAACGCTTCTCCGGATCCGGATCCGTCGCCCGCAGCAACAAACGATACAGCGACAAGTAGCGGCGAAACACCGGCTCGTTAGTCGGAGTAGGCAAACCGTCCTTATACCGCCCGTCAACCGTCGGCAAATGAACAATAAGCGACGCTAACGTACGGCCAACCGTATAAATGTCACTGCGCACCGTCGGGCCGGTCTCCGTGATCTCAGGAGCCTGGAACCCCGGCGTGCCGTAAATATGCCCGAACGCGCCGATCCCCGTGACCGCGCCCAGGTCGATGAGCTTGACCTGCTCCTCCGTAATGATGATGTTGTCCGGCTTGAGATCGTTATAAACGACGCCGCGTGAGTGCAGATAATCCAGCGCCTCCAGAACCTCAAGCATGTAGCCAATAGCGACGTCGACCGCGAAAAGGCTGTCCCGCTGCTTCTTCCGCTGCGAGCGCAACGACGGCCCACCAACGTACTCCATCACGATGAACCCGCCGGGGGAGCGGTCATCATCGACGAAGTTGTAGATCTTGACGATGCCCGTGTGCGTAATGTCCGCCAGGAACGCGCGTTCGGCGCCGGCCACCGCCCGGTCCTGCTCATTGGCCGTCGCCTTCATCCCCTTGAGGACAACCCACCGATCGGAAACATAATGGTCAATAGCCAGGTAAATCCACCCGACGCCACCGTTGGCGAGTGCCCCCACCACCTCATACTGCCCGGCAACCATGTCCCCCTTGTGCAGTGACGGTGCCTTGGCATCAGTTTCCTTAATCGTGTCGGAATCCATGACGGATTCCCGCGGATCCGTTGGCACGATGAACGGCAACGACACCATCCCATCAGCAACCACTTTTCCGCGCCGGGACGCTGCTCGGCGCTCACGGAATGTGGAGAGCGCGCGCTCCCGGGACGCCCGGCTGGGGTCATGTCCGGCATCGTTCGCGCTCCCACGCGGGCGGGCCACGGTTTTGGCGCTGCCGGGGCCGGCACCCGTTATCTCATTCTCATCATCTGACGACGGTGTATTCGCAGGATTGTCAGACTGCAAGAGTGAACCAATGTCGTTGATGTCGATATCGATTTCATCGTCGTCATCATCGTCTGCGAATGGGTCAAAGGGGACAGCCCGTGTTCCCATAACCGTGGCAGCTCCGGTGGGCTGGCCATTGTCATTGGGCTGATGATTGTCAGCTTCCCGAGCATTGTCCTCGGAATCCTGCCTGGCGTCGCGGGGGATCGGTTCGGAATCTCTCATTGTGGTTCCTCCTGGACGTAGGTGGGTTCGGGTGGAACGCCGGAATTCCCTAGATAGTTGCCTAACCACTTGTCATAGAGACGTTGCCATGTTCCGTCGGATCGGATGCGCATTAGGGTCGAATTGACCTGCCGGACGAGCCCGTCGGTGTTCTTCCCCGGCGTGGATTTCGCGATTCCCACGGCATAGTCGCTGGACCCATACGGCTGGCCCACCAGGTGTGTGTTGGAATCTTGCGCCGCCAGCCCGGAGAGGATGGAGTCGTCGGAAATAATGGCCTGAACTTGGTGCTGCTGCATGGCTACGAGGCAGTCGGACCAGTCATTCGTAAAGAGGAATCGTGAGTGTGGAGCAATGACTTGTGCATTGTGCTGGAAGGTCGAGTCTTTGGTGACACAGACGGTGGCGTCCCGCAGGTCATTGGCGGATTGAATAGGTGAGCTGGTTGACGCCAAAATTCGCGCTTGGGCATGGAGATATGGCGCTGAGAAGGCCACTTTAGATCGGCGTTCGCGGTCGATGGTCATGGTGCGGACGACGATGTCGACATTGCCGTGTTGAAGTGCGTCTACGCGTTCGGCGGAGGAGAGGAAGCGGAAGTCGATTCGTTCGGGATCGCCGAAAATGTCGCGCGCAATTTCACGGGCGAGGGAAACATCGAAGCCTTCGAGATTACCGCTACTGGGGTCTTGAAAGCCGAGAAAATTGAGTGACGACGATACTCCGACAATGATGCGTCCGCGTCGGACGATATCCGGAATGCGCTCCTCGGGGGTGGAGTTATCGGGTGCGAGAGTGGCGTACGTGTCAGCGTCGGCGGCGGTGTGTGGTGTGGGTGTTTGGCTTGTCGGCGTTTCGTTCGGCGGATCGGCATACATTGCACCATCGGGAATGGGGGTTAATGGTGCGACGGAGATATCGATGCCGTTGTGCCCGCGGTGCGAACCGCTGATGTTGGAACATGCCGCAAGCGGAAGAATCGCGAGGGGAATGACGGCGGCCACGATCCAGGGGTGATGGGTGCGCCGAGCGTGGAGGTGTAGTCGGTGGCAGGCGGAGGTGTGTGCTCGGTGTCGGAATGGGGGTGGGGTGTGCGGCAGGCGGATCATGTGTACTCCTGCATACGAGGACGAACGCCGATGAGGACACCAACGACAGAAAGGACGGACAAGATGAGCACCGCGCGGGTGATATTTTGCGAGGTGTCCTGGCTATTTTCGAGGTAGGTCCGCAGGTTGCTGCGGGTGTCTTGGATTAGTGCCCTCAGGGAGTGATCGAGCTGAATGAATTGCCGCTCCGAATTCAAGGTGGACTCATCGCGACCGACGGCGATATTGACGGCCCCGGTGTAATCCCCGCGGCCGATTCGGTTCGCGAGTTCCTGATGCGACACTTTCCACGAATTCGCGGCGACGATTGCGTCGTCGAGGGCATCTGATGGTTTCGTGGTCGACGATGCGTCAGTGTTTTGGTTGTCGTCCGCGTCGTCGAGCGTGCCGTCATCTTTCAGTTGTGTCAGTGTCTTTTGGACGTCGCTTACCGTGGTGGAGAAATCCGCTGACGATTGATCCGCGCTTCGCCGCACCAGCATGAGGGCTTCGTCGGTTCGGGCTTTTTGTGCACTGATGCGGGAGGCGGTTAGCTCGTGGAGGGGGTCGGAGGCGCGGTTAAAGTCCGCGTTCCCCACCGCGACGATGACGATCGATGATATCGCCAGCCAGAACAGTGCGATGGTCATGGCGACGGTGGCGAAGAGCAGACCGCCGTTGAGGCGTCGGTTGGTGAGTGCAGCGAGCCACAATTGCGCGATGATCAGGAGGATGATGGCTGCAAGGAGGCCCGACGCGGGGAACCACATGGGCCGCGTCAGCGATCTGGCTTGGTGACGGACGCGGTCGGAGGTGATGGTGTACAGGCGCGACGCGGCGGGAATGATGGAGTTCTGCATGATGGCGCTGGCCTCGGTGAGGTAGGAGGCGCCAATGGGGTTGCCTTCCCGGTTATTCGTGCGTGCCTGAGCGATGAGCCCCGTGTAGATGGGAAGCCGCTGGTTGACCACCGCGAGGAGCTGGAGGACTTCGTGGTCGTCGGAGTTCGCGCCGGCACCTGCCTCGACGAGCGCAGTCGACGCGGTCTGAATGGCGGTGGTGTAGCGCTCGTCTTCCGATTGGGACCCGACGCCACCTTCAAGGAATCCGATAGTGGCGGTGGAGTCTGCCACGGAAAGTGACCCGTATAGCCGTTGCGCGGCGTTGGAAAGTGGCTCTGTGTTCTTGACCAAGTTGTTTAGTTGGTCTTGTCGGGTTGATGAGGCGTAGGTCAGGGCGCCACCGGCGGCAACGATGGCTATGACCAGGATGGTTGTCATTGCTGTTAGCCGACCTGGAGATGTGCGCAAATAGGCCCACGTTCGGCCAGGGAATTTCAATGCGGGGGCTAGGGCATCGTGAAGGAAGTGCCAGCGGCTTGGCTGTGCATCGGCGTCTTCGGGTTCGAGGGAATCGTCCATGGCGCTGAGCCGGATATGGCTTGCGTCGGAGGAGTGGGATGGGCCGCGGTTGCGCCCTGTTCCTCGTTCTCGTGCCATACGGGCCCCCTACGTGTTGCGCCTGTCGCCAGTTTGTATGCCGTTGTGCTACTTCTTTGCCGATGCGGTACGTTTCCGTCGCTGCAACGTTTCTGTACCGTTGCTCGGCATCGGTGCTCGTGCCGTGTGCGCGATCGTTGTGCTTGGTGGGGAGGCCGGTCGCGCGCCGGTAGCACAATTGTCACATCTGTCTCTCTAGTCTAAGCGTTACACGGACGCGAGTGTGATTGAAGTCTGTCTTCGTTGCTGAAAATATGCCAAACTGGTTTCTATGATCGAAATACATGGCCTCACAAAGAGGTATGGGGACAAGGTAGCGGTAGATTCGCTCGACTTCACGGTGAAGCCAGGTGTTGTTACTGGTTTTCTTGGCCCGAATGGGGCTGGTAAGTCGACCACGATGCGGATGATTACCGGGCTGGATCGTCCAACAAAGGGCACGGCAACGGTGAACGGGAAGAATTATCAGTCATTTCCGGCGCCTGCCAAGGAAGTGGGGGCACTGTTAGAGGCCAAATGGGTCCATCCGAACCGGTCCGCCCGCACTCACCTGAAGTGGATGGCACAGGCCAGTGGCATTTCTACTGATCGTGTCGAGGAAGTTTTGCGTTTAGTGGGATTAACCGATGTGGCCTCCAAAAAAGCGGGGGGATTCTCCCTGGGTATGAGCCAGCGGCTGGGATTGGCCGGAGCGCTTTTAGGCGATCCCGAGACTCTGATCCTGGATGAACCGGTCAACGGTTTGGACCCGGAGGGTATCCGTTGGGTGCGCACCTTTCTCAAGAATCTTGCTGCCGAGGGGCGCACGGTGTTTGTTAGCTCGCACATGCTCTCTGAGATGGCGTTGACTGCGGATAACTTGGTTGTCATTGGCCGGGGCAAACTCGTCGCCGATACGACGGTGGAGGAGTTCACGTCATCGCGGGGCGGTAGCGCGACGCGCTTGCGCGTTGGCGACCACGAGCACATGGCGCAGGCCCTTAAACAGGAAAATATCACCTTCACGATGGACCGCGATAACGTCGGCCGTGAGGTATTCGTTGTCTCCGGGGTATCCACTGATGACGTCGGCAAGGTGGCTTACTCCTATGGGATCCCTGTCCTTCAGTTGGAAGAACACCACGGATCTTTGGAAGACGCGTTTTTGCAACTCACAGGTGATGACGTCGAATACCACGGCGCGGCAGCTCAGGGAGGACAGAACTGATGATGGTTAACTCGATTCGTGCTGAGTGGACGAAGCTAGCGTCGACAAAATCGTTTGCGTGGACGTCGATCTTAATTGTTGTTTTGAGCTGGGCGTTCGCCGCTCTGATGGGGTGGGGTTCGAAAACTGCCCTGGATTCGATGGATCCGGAGGACATGACGGACGTGCCGAGGATAGACGCCATCACCGCTATTCAGGGGTTCGAGCTATTTGGTGTCATGGTGATCATCATCATGGCCACTCTCTTGGTGACAACGGAGTACCGCTTCAAGACCATCAATGAGACGATCATGATGACCCCGAAGCGGCCGATCATTGCGATAGCGAAAACGATCGTTTATGGCCTGGTCGCAGTAGTGTTGTCCTTCTTTTCGACGATCACCAGCGTGTTGGTCTTCAAGTGGTTGGCTGGTGACTATGGCTCCGGGATGGAAGTGTTCTCCGGCTCCTCAGGACGGGCGTATGTGACGACGGCCGTGGAGGCCTTGCTGGTCGTCGTGATGGCAATTGGTGTGGCGTTCCTTGTCCGACAGACTGCAGGGGCTATCGCCATCATGCTGCTGTGGAAGCTCGTCCTCGAGGACTTGATCACCTTGATCCCAAAGGTGGGCAATCACATCAAAGGCTATCGGCCTTTCGCTAACCTCAGTGCGTGGGTGAGCGATGGAAAACTCGATGGTGCACCGTGGGGGACGACGGGGGGCGTCATTTACTTCGCGGTGTGGGCACTTGTGCTCTTCGTCATCGGGGTGGTCGTGTTCGTGAAGCGGGACGCGTAGCACGGCGACGTTTCGTATGGCCCCATATGGTCTCGCCCCGCATGGCGTGACCGTACTGTGGGTTCGCTTTATTCTCCTGACTGCGTTTGCATAACGTCAATGACGTGCTCGGTGGCAAAGGCTGTTTCGTTAAGGCGCTCCGATGCCTCGTGAAGTATTCGGACGCTGTCGGGGTTCATTTCGTCGGTAATTTTGTTGATTAATGTGGCCCATCGCTCAGCAATATCGTTGAGAACCTGCGACCCCTTCTCGGTCACTTGGAGCATTTGAGCGCGTTTATCGTCGGGGTTGGATGCCCGGTTAAGAAGGCCGTTGGCGATGAGAGCGCGAACCGTTGTCGAGACATTAGATACTCGCAGGAAACGCATACGTGCGATGTCGGATACGCCGACGCCGGGGTGGTTATGCACGAAGTAGAGGACTTCGATTTCCGATTGATTGACCTCCATGGAGTGAAGGGGCTGTTCCACTAGCCGCCGCATGGCCGACAGGAAGTTATACAGCGCGGCGGAGAGGACGTGAATCTCTTCTCTACTGAGCGGTGAGGGGTACCCACCGGCGATGTTCGCGTCCTGGTCATGGCGCGTTTCTTTATCGTGGCCGTCGTGGTCGGTGGCCGGGGATGGTGATGCGCTAGAGACGGGTGCGGTCATGCTGTCGGAAGTCACGAGTTATATCTTAGGAAATTAATCGAAGCAGCTAACCACGGATCTCCTCGATGTGAGGGGTATAGTCGTCACATCTGAACTGCCCCGAGATACGCTTCCTATCAGTCACTGGTTTAGACCACTGGTTGAGACACGTGCTGGCCTCATTTGTCACCGGCACATCGATCGACCACTGGCCTGGTTAAATCCCGTCGTAGTCGACGATGAGTGGGGCGTGATCGCTGCTGCCTTTCGCAGCACGTTCATCCTTATCGACGTTGACCGCTCCAGCGCCTTCCGCGAGCGCAGGTGATGCCCATTGCATGTCGATGCGCATGCCTTGGTTCCGCCCGAACCGCCCCGCCGTGTAGTCCCAGTACGTGTAGCCCGAATTGTGGGTGACGTCGGTAAATCCTTCATCCTCGAGCGCTGTGAGAGCGTTACGCTCACGCGGCGTGACGTGGGTGTGCCCAATGAAGAAGTGAGGATCCCATACATCGGTGTCATGGGGAGCGATATTCCAATCTCCGACGAGGGCCAGGCGTAATTCGGGGTCATTATCGACGGCCGTGGCGGCGTAGGTGCGGACCGCATCGAGGAACCGAAGTTTGTAGGTGAAGTGGATGTTGCTGATTTCTCGGCCATTGGGGACGTAGAGGCTCATGACGGTAATGCCACCACAGGTCGCCGCGATCGATCGGGGTTCGACCGTTTGCTCCGCGGTGAGGTCCTTTGAGAATCCGGGTTGATGGGGGAGTGTATGGACGTCTGTGAGGCCAACGCGGGAGGCGATCGCGACCCCATTCCACTGGTTCGTTCCACTGACGGCTACCTCATAACCGGCGTCGGTGAAGGCGTCGCGGGGAAATTGGTCCTCGCTGCATTTTGTTTCTTGCATGGCGAGGACGTCGATGTCGTGTCGGTTGAGTACATCGACGATCCGTGGGAGTCGGGTGCGGACGGAGTTGACGTTCCAGGTGGCCAATCGCATAGGGGTGAGCTTACTTCGTGTGTGACGTATCCGGGTTGGGGGTGGTGCGCGCGGTTGTGCCTACACTCTCCGTGCACGCGGTGGACGCATTCGACAGGTAGCGATGGCGATGGTGTTCGCCGAAGCCCAGCTTGTGATATAGATTGCGTCCGGGAGTGTTCGATTCGATGACGTGCAGGTATGCGGTGTCCGCGCCGTGCTGTCGGCCCCAATCCATCATGATGGCACCCATGAGCGTGCCCAATCCGTGCCGACGATAGTGTTCGGCTACCTCCACGGCGGAGTACCCCAGCCATGCGCGGCCATCGGGCGAGTGAGTGATGGTTCCTCTCGTGATAGCGACGGTCTCTCCATCAATAACGATGCGTCCGAAGCCGAGGAGTCCGTCGATTTCGTGCGATAGTTGGCGCAGGGCTGATTCCGGCAGAGGTTGGCCGCGGAAGTGGTAGAGGGATAGCCAGTCATCATTTGGTTGCTCGCCAACCTCCCACGTGATGTTCCGCGAGAGAAGGTCATCGGACACAGTGTGCGTGGCAATGTTCCTAATCGCTGAATCGTCTTCCGCCGGGCCCCCTTCCGCGGAGCCGTCTTTTGCCGACGCACCCGCCGACGCCGGCGCGGTCTCCAGGTCCTTGGTCATCGTGATGATTTCGGGCCCGCGTGTCCACGCGCCGGGCATGCGGAACGCGGGCCGCGCGATGCGATCCGGCGCGGCAATCAGCGTCGGCAACCCATATTCCTTATATATGGCACGAATTGCGTCCACGGGAACCTCGTCAAACGCCGTGTGAGGTTCCAGGGGGACAGCGCTGTTTGACCTCTCGGTCACTCCATCGCCGACGCGAACCAGCCACCCATGTACCCACTCGTGGTGGATCACGCCGGGGAACGCGAGCGCGTAGGCATGTTCCACGGCCCGGATATCGCTGTTGCGCACGGGTTTCGCGGGCAGGGGCTTAATGACGTCGATAAGTTGTGGGTCGATGGTGATCTCTTCGCCGGGTATCCCGGTGTTGTGCCGACGAACGACCAGCGGGTTGAGTGAGATGAGCGTCCCGATGACGTCGGTGAAGTGGTCCCCGTGCGGGCTGGCGTCGGTCAGTCGTCGTCGGATGACAACGCGCGCTCCGACGACGAGTGAGGCAGGGTCGGACCAGCGGGAGATCGGGAGATGTGCCGGTGTGGAGTCAGCCATGGGCGGTCACTCTTTACTCGTCTTGATCGTTTTACTCATCGTCTTCGCCGAAGGGATCGGGATCAACGCCCGGTGTCCAGGTATTTCCGGGAACGGTCCACCCGTTGCGTTTAATTTTCTTCTTCGCCATGCGTGCCCAGCGGCCGATGAGCATGTCGGTGTAGAGGTAGCCGTCCAGGTGGCCGACCTCGTGCTGCAAGCACCGCGCGAAGAACCCGTAGCCCTCGATGCTCACTGGCTCCCCGTGTTCGTCGGTTCCGGTGACGCGAGCCCAGTGTGCGCGTCCTGTGGGAAAGTCCAAGCCAGGTACAGAGAGACAGCCCTCGGCGTCGGAGCCGTCGATAGCCGGCATTGTCTCGGGGATCTCGGAAGTTTCTAGAACAGGATTGACCACGCATCCTTTACGTCGCGGTCCCCCTTGAGCTTTGAGTTTTTCCTCTGACTTGGAATCGCCGTCGGGTCCTTCGATATCGGGGCAGTCGTAAACGAAGAGCCGCTTGGCAACTCCGATTTGGTTTGCGGCGAGGCCGACTCCATGAGAGAGCTCGAGAGTTTCATACATATCTGCAACGAGTTCGGCAATTTCCTCGGGTGACTCGGTAACAGGCTGGGTGGGGTTATGGAGGACAGGATCACCAGCGATAACAATTGGGCGCACAGTCATGGGGTATAGAGTAGTGGCAGTTCCTGACACGGTCAGATACGGACGGTCAGATAGAGAAGGCGTGCGCCCTATCTGCCGAGCTCATGGTGGTTGAACTGCGGATATCGTCTGCGGATATCGATGGACGTAGTGGACGAGAAGAATGATTGCGGGGTGAACAATAGGGTGACGACGAATGACGCGGGATCTGCTCATGGCGATGGTGACACTTCCGACAGCGCACAGGATTCCGCCAACGCGCATGATGCGGATGACGCCACTAGTGATGCCCACAATGATTCCCACAATGAGGACAAGACACAACGTGGACTCACTGACGACGAGCGACGCATGTTGGAATTTGAGCGGCGTGTGTGGAGGAGAGATTCTGCAAAAGACGAGTTGATTCGCCGTCGGTTCAATCTGAGTCCGATCCGCTACTACCAGCGTCTTTTCCGGTTAATCCAGCGTAGAGAAGCTCTTGAGGAGTTCCCGACGACGGTGTCCCGGTTGCTGCGCATTGCGAATTCTGACCGTCCGTACTGATCGCCCGTAATGACCGGCTCCATTGGTCGGCCCCGTCGGTAGCGCTGACCGTCCCCATCGGCCGGCTCTATTAACCAACACGGTGCAGCGAATGTGCGTCTGTATTGCCGACACAGGGAATGAAATAAAAGTGACTAATGAGAAATAAGTTATTATTGTTTTGTGAATTTCGATAACGAACCTGGACAATCGCCCCGCAACCATCGCGACCGCTCTCATGGTCGCGCCGATAATCATCGCGATAACGATGATTTATTCGACGACGACGTGCACACCGACGGTGCACGTGATGGCGTCTACGAGGATCAAGCGTTTAACGATGGATCCTTCGCTGACCAGGGGGAATCTGGATATTCCTCCGGAGAATCGGGCGATTATTCCGCAGGAGAGAGTGCTGCTCAGGGTGGGTACACCGGTTTCGCCGGTTATGGTTCGTACGAGGAGACCCCGCATCATCACGAAAGCGCCAGCCCAGAGGCCGCATCCGCGGCGGGCGCCCACGATGGCCACGCCACCCCACACGACGGTTCCGTCAGTAGAGGGGCATCAACGTCGCGCGCGGCCGCATCGGAACCCGTCGAACCCAATGAGCCCGCCGAACCGTTCGACTATGACGACCGCGCGGAATACGACGAACCCACTAACTATGACGAGGCAGCGGCGCCTCTAGCGTCGGACCTCGGCGCATCAGAGCCCGCACGTGCAGCGTCGGCAGAGGATCAGCCTAAGAAGACTCAGAAGTCCAAAGTTCCGCTGCGCACGATCGGCGTGATCTTGTTAGTCGTGGCCGTCGCGCTGATCGCTTTTGGCATCTACCACCTGGTGAGCGGTGATAAGGACGATGACAACTCAGCAGCAAGTTCGACGTCGTCGTCGGCCCCCGTGAACCCGGGGAATACCGGTGCGCCAGGGGCTGGGGCTGCCACAGGCCAGCAACAGCCGGGCGATAACGCCAATAATCCGGACAGCACCGCCGACCAGGGACAGAACACGGCCGGCAACCAAGGCACGCAGAACACCACCGATAATGGCTCGGCTGCACAGGACGGGAACAGCGGAAGCAACGGCGCTAGTACGGATAAAAAGGTGGATAAGAGTAAAGTTCAGGTTACCGTTCTGAACAACTCGAGAGTTCAAGGTTTGGCAGAGAAGGTTTCCAAAAACCTCAACGCCGATAGCTGGACCAACACCTCGTTCGGTAACTTGCCTGCCGACGGAGCTGCGGCTTTCCCTGGCTCGGTCGTTCTGTATGACGACAACGCAGATAGCAAAGCTGCTGCAACTGAGGTAGCTACGGCGTTGGGGCTCAAAGCTCAGCCGAAAACTGACCAAACCAACCAGCAATTGGCCAACGCGGAAATGGTGTCCGGCCAGCACCCGGGCTCCGTGGTTGTTGTTACGACGGCTGATATGAATCAGTAGCGGGCTGACCGATCGGTTCTACCGCACGACTTATGAACATTACGACGCTTGGCTGAAAGGCCCGGCGTCGTCGTCTTACGCCCGGAAGGTAGACCATAGTGACATCGGAAAAACCTCCCACTGTCGCATTTAACGCCTCCCCCGCGCCGACATTGGGCGTGGAGTGGGAATTGGCCTTGGTGGACCCCACGACCCTGGACCTCACGCCGCGTGCAGGGGAGTTGCTGCATGTGATGTCCACGATGGATCCGAATCACCGCGTTGTCCGCGAATTCCTCTCGAACACGATTGAATTCGTCACGGCCGTGTGCAACACGGTGGCCGATGTTGAAGATGACCTGCGCGAATCCCTCGATCTCGCGCTCCGGGCCGCGGATGATATCGGCGTCGAATTGCTGTCCGTCGGCACCCACCCCTTCGCCCACTGGGGCGATCAGGAACTCTCGGATAAGACGAACTATCAACAAATCATCGAGCGTACCCAATGGTGGGGCCGCCAGATGCTGATCTGGGGTATTCATGTGCATGTGGGAATCCGCTCGAAGGAACGGGTATGGCCGATCATCAACGCGATGCTCACCTTGTATCCCCACATTTTGGCAATGTCCGCCTCCTCGCCCGCGTGGGAGGGGATGGACACCGGGTACGCCAGCAATAGGACGCTCCTGTATCAACAATTGCCGACGGCCGGGCTCCCGTACCCCATGACAACCTGGGCCGAGTGGGAGGAATTCACCCGTGACCAGCTGCGCAGTGGGGTGATCGACAAGCCCGACGCCATGCATTTGGATATCCGTCCAGCAGGCAAATGGGGAACCATTGAAGTCCGTTTTGCCGACGCCACCACCAACATGCGCGATCTCAGCGCGATCGTTGCTTTTGTTCATTGCGCGGTGGTGTATTTCGACCGCGCCTACGACCGCGGGGAGGACTTGCCGAGCCTGCAGCAGTGGCACATCGTCGAAAATAAGTGGCGTGCGGCGCGGTATGGCCTGGATGCGATCGTCATTGTGGATCGAGACACCAATGAAAAGGATGTGCGCGACGATATTCGCGAGTGGGTTGAGCGGCTCCGGCCCGTTGCCGACGATTTATCGTGCCGACGCGAGTTGGAGGATGTCCTGACGATTGTGAAAAAGGGGGCGTCCTATGAGCGTCAGCGGCGGATAGCCCGTGCGGCAGGTGCTGCCCGCGAACCCGGCGTTCGTTTGGCTGGCGAAGCCGGGGCGCTAGATGGGTTTGCGACGCCGGACGCGTGGAAGGCCGCCGTGCGCGCGTCGATTAAAGAGTTGAAAGAGAACTTCCCGGACGAGAGGTAACGCTGGCTGGTGGTGATCGGCCGGTGGTCGGCTCACTGAGCGGCCGGCCTATTTAACCGTCGGGTACAGGCGATTAGCAGCGTTGACCAGGGAATTAGCGGCAGAAATGTCGGGATTAGAACCGAATCCGACGGTCCAGACTTTCCGACGATCATGGGCTGCATAGATCATGGTGACGGTTGCTTCGAAGATCGTGAACTGGTGGAATTCCAGGATCTCGACGCGACGTCCACCGTCAGCCAGGATGTGGGTCATGGCGCTGATAGCGCCCATCGATGTGATGGTGTGGGTGGATGTGCGCTGGGAGGGCGGCTGCGTGCTGTCAGCCAGAGTGATGGTGTAGCGACGACGTCCGGCGCGCAGCTGCTCGTGGTTCAGCGATTGTAAGCTCAGCGCACCACCGGGAGAGCAAAATGTTTCCGTGAACGTCCGCCAGGCCATGCCGTGGGCTTGTTCCCGCAATCCGCGGGGCAGTCGGTGGCCGAATCGGGCGCGGAAGGGGTCGTCGGCAAAAGTGCGACGGGTGGGCTGCGCCTCGAAGTTCGTGCCCTGGTTGGGTGTGGAGAAAGCTCTGGTGGTGTCCCGGGTGAATGAGTGTGTGCGACGTCGGCTGGGGGTATAGATAAACACGGGGGCGGAATCCTTATTTCTTTGGCGCTTCACCCTGGTTACAGCTTTGTCCTGTGTCGGCACTGTCCTGTGTCGACGGGGCCGCGATGGTGCTGTGATGACGCTGGAAGATCGGCCAGTCATCGTGTTGGGCCGTTCCGTGTAATCAGGGGCCGTATGGTTGGGCCATCAGGATCGAGCGGATCCGTCGTGATCGGACGGTGCCATCGTCAGTTGTATCCGGGGTGATAGCGCGGTGGCCATCACGGGCGGGCGGACTGACGGGGCCTGGGGTTCTGGGCTCAATCCTGGGCGGACGAGGTCAGTCCTGCTCGCCGCCGAGGTCGCTAGCCTTAAGTACTCGTAGCGCGGGGGCCGCGATGAGGGCCGACGCTGCGGTGACCTCGAGGGTGTTCGAGGTGGCCAGAGCCGAGTGCTTGAGGTTGCGAAGTCCCTTAAGGTTCGCCTTAAGCATGGTGGCAACTGTATCGACGTCGTGTGACCCACGCAACATGGTTCGGATACACGGTTGTAGATCGGGGGTAAAACGACGGCACGCTTAAGCTGTGGCTGAACAAATAGAGCATAAAAATACCCCCTGAACATGCAGATTCTCGAAATGTGGAATATCTGCTTGAGGGGGCTATAGCGGGGGTACTGGAAGGGGCTCGACGAGGGGCCGCGATTAATCCCCTCCGACGTGGCTAGTCCCTTCCGAACCGCGCGAGGAAGAGTAGTTCCGCGATGGCGAAGTGCTTGACCTCGGACGGATCAACCGACTCATTAGCGCTGTGGATCCGCGCTTCGGGTTCCTCGACGCCGAAGAGGGCGAGCTCAGCGTTGGGATTCGCCTTGAGAAGGCCCGCGCAGAGCGGGATCGATCCGCCAGAGGCGTTGTACACGACGTCCGTCTGGAAAGCGTCGGTCATGGCTTGGCCGAGAGTGGCGTGAAGGGGCCCCGACGTGTCGGCGCGGAAAGGTTCGCCGATCGACTCGCGCTCGATGGTGATGTGAGTGCCCCACGGGACGTGGTTTTCCAGGTGCTTGACGAGTGTGTCTTGCGCCTTGACGGGATCCATGGTCGACGGCACGCGCAGGTTCAACACCGCAGCGCAGCTGGCCGGCACGGCATTGATGACGTCCTTGGTGGGAACTGCGTCCAGAGCCGTGACCGTAATGGCCGGCTGCGCGACGGTGAGGTCAGTCACGCTGGGGCCGTCGCCATGCGTGGTGCCGGCCGCTCCGTAAAGCTCAACGCCATCCAGCACCGACGCGTCTTTACGGAAATTCTCTGGATCGGCTTGGTTACCATCCCAATGACCTGAGGTGTCCAAACCGTCGACAGTGAGCAGACCATTGTCATCGTGCAGCGTGCCGAGAAGGTGGATCATCGCCAGAAGAGCATCGGGCGCAGCTCCGCCGAATTGCCCCGAGTGAACCGGTCCTTCCAGCGTTTGCAAAGTAACTTTTACTCCTGCGCTACCGCGTAACGACGTGCACAGCGCGGGCTCGCCAACACGATCGGAACCGGAATCGGCGATCAAGATGTCGTCGGCAGAGAAAAGCTCGGGACGCTCCTTTAATAGTGCGTCTAATCCGGCACCGCCACGCTCCTCGGAGCCTTCGACAACAACGCGGATGCCGAGCTTCGGTGCCTCCGGGTGCAGTTCCTCCCACTCTTTGAGTCCATGCAAGGCGGCGAGGTGCATCACAACATTGCCCTTGCAGTCTGCGGTACCGCGCCCGTACCACCGCCCATTGCGTTCGGTGAGCGTCCACGGGTCGGAATCCCACGCGTCAGTATCCGTGGCCGGCTGGACGTCATAATGCGAGTACAGCATGACGGTCGGCATACCCTCGCTGGGCTGACGCACCCCAATCACGGCAGTAGAACCGTCGGCAGTCTGGTGCTTTTCGACGGGGATGCCGGCGGCCGTAAAAGCGTCGACCACCCAGTTAGCGGCGCGGGTTGTCTCCTCTTCGAGTCCGGCGAAGTCGTGGACAGAAGCGCAGCCCACGAGTTCGGTTAACCACGAGCGAACGTCATCCATTCGTGAGGTGACGTAGTGGGTGGCTTCCTCTGGGGAATAGATGCTCGCTGTATCTGTAGAGTGTGTTTCTTTGCTGTCTGCAGCGTCGTGAGTCATGCTCCCTAGGGTAGCGCCCTCGAGGGGAGAGGCAGCGTCGGACTGCAACCATCTCAACCATCTCAACCATCTCAACCTGAAACCTTGCACTCTAAGCCCGAGACTGCTAAACAAGAGTTAGCACTCCGGGACTGTGAGTGCCAGAGAGTTACAACAAATGTTCACCGGCTGTGGTGAGAGAAATAGAAGACACATATTTCTCGTGCCGTCGCGGGCGCCGCTGCCGGATCGTGTGTCGTCAACATAAACGGAGGATCGGAAAGCCTCATGGCCAAGATCATTGCTTTCGACGAGGAAGCTCGCCGCGGATTGGAAAAGGGACTCAACGCCCTTGCTGATGCAGTCAAGGTGACGTTAGGGCCAAAGGGCCGCAACGTCGTCCTAGAAAAGAAGTGGGGCGCTCCCACGATCACCAACGATGGTGTGACTATCGCCCGCGAAATCGAACTCGAGGATCCGTACGAAAAGATCGGTGCGGAGCTCGTTAAAGAGGTTGCGAAGAAGACCGACGACGTTGCCGGCGACGGAACCACGACAGCGACCGTTCTGGCTCAGTCGCTCGTCCGTGAGGGCCTGCGCAACGTCGCTGCTGGCTCCAACCCGATGGGCATTAAGCGCGGTATTCAGGCTGCTACCAAGGCTGTGACCAAGCAGCTGCTGGATTCCGCTAAGGACATCGAAACTGAGGAAGAAATCGCCGCAACGGCTGGCATTTCTGCCGCCGACCAGACCATTGGTGAGCTGATCGCCAAGGCCATGTACAAGGTGGGCGACGGCAAGCTCAACAAAGACGGCGTGATCACCGTTGAGGAGTCCAACACCTTTGGCGTTGACCTCGAAGTCACCGAAGGTATGCGCTTCGACAAGGGCTACATCTCCGGCTACTTCGCGACCGACATGGAGCGCCAGGAAGCCGTCCTTGAGGATCCCTACATCCTGCTCGTGTCCTCCAAGATCGGGAATGTGAAAGACCTCCTCCCGCTGCTTGAAAAGGTCATGCAGTCCGGCAAACCGTTGCTGATCGTCGCTGAGGACGTCGAGGGTGAGGCTCTGTCCACCCTCGTTGTGAACAAGATTCGTGGAACCTTCAAGTCCGTTGCTGTGAAGGCTCCGGGCTTCGGTGACCGCCGCAAGGCTCAGCTGCAGGATATGGCCATTCTGACCGGTGGCCAGGTTATCTCCGAGGAAGTTGGCCTCACCCTGGAGAACGCTGACCTCCCGATGCTGGGCCGTGCCCGCAAGGTCGTCGTCACGAAGGATGAGACCACCATCGTTGAGGGTGCTGGCTCCTCGGAGCAGATCGAAGGCCGCGTCAAGCAGATCCGTGCGGAGATTGAGAACTCTGACTCGGACTACGACCGTGAGAAGCTGCAGGAGCGCTTGGCCAAGCTGGCCGGTGGCGTTGCTGTGCTGAAGGTTGGTGCCGCAACCGAGGTTGAGCTGAAGGAGCGTAAGCACCGCATCGAGGACGCTGTGCGCAACGCTAAGGCCGCCGCCGAGGAAGGCATTGTTGCTGGTGGTGGATCCGCACTGCTGCAGGCATCCTCCGTCTTGGATGATGACCTCGGATTCGCTGGCGACGAAGCCATCGGTGTCCGCATCCTCCGTGCCGCCCTGGAAGCTCCGTTGAAGCAGATCGCTGTCAACGCTGGCTTCGAGCCCGGCGTCGTCGCAGACAAGGTTGCTAACCTCGACGAAGGCTTCGGCTTGAACGCAGCCACCGGCGAGTACGTCAACCTGATGGACGCTGGTATTAACGATCCGGTGAAGGTGACGCGTTCCGCACTGCAGAACGCATCCTCCATCGCATCCCTGTTCTTGACGACGGAGGCCGTCGTTGCGGACAAGCCTGAGCCTGCTGCTCCAGCTGCACCGGGTGCCGATGAGATGGCCGGCATGGGTGGCTTCTAATTAGAACCACATAGAGGCTGAGTTATTGGCCCGCGTTTATTGGCCCGCGGGTTTTCTAACCGTGTGGCCAATGACCGTGACGCCTGACAAGCACTGACAGACTGTTCCGATCTCGGAACGGTCTGTTTTTGTTATGTCGGTTGGCTCTGCTGATTCGTGCCGAATAGCGGCGGTGTGGGGGAGATAACCCCCACATTAACCCCCCGACCTGCCTAGTTGATGCCCGGTTCAACGCCCGTTCGTCATAGACTTTGAATATGGCTGATGAAGACGATCGGAAAAAGGACACCACTAGCGCCGAGGACGGTGCTAAGGAGGGAAAAACCTCGAACGATGAGGAGTTCCACGTCGTCGACCTTGCTGATACCGAAGGCTATATCGTCGATGACTCCGATGAAGATGACCCAGTACTCATTACCCCCGATGGGCATCGCGTAGATACATGGCGTGAAAACTACCCCTACGACGAGCGCATGACTCGTAAGGAATACGAGCATATTAAGCGCGCCCTTCAGATCGAGCTGCTGAAATGGCAGAACTGGACGAAGGATACGGGCCAGAAGCACATCATTCTCTTCGAAGGGCGCGATGCTGCGGGTAAGGGTGGCACGATTAAGCGCTTCAATGAGCACTTGAATCCCCGTGGTGCGCGGACCGTCGCTTTGGAAAAGCCGTCGCCGCGTGAATCCACGTCCTGGTACTTCCAGCGCTACATCGAGCACTATCCAGCGGCGGGCGAAATCGTGTTCTTCGACCGCTCCTGGTACAACAGGTCCGGCGTCGAGCGCGTGATGGGGTTCTGTACAGAGTCGCAGCATGCGGAGTTCTTGCGCGAGGTCCCCATGTTGGAAAACATGATTATGGGGTCCGGAATTAGCTTGACCAAGCTGTGGTTCTCGGTGACGCAGAAAGAGCAGCGCACCCGCTTCGCCATTCGCCAGGTTGACCCCGTGCGGCAGTGGAAGCTCTCGCCGATGGACTTGGCGTCCCTGGATAAGTGGGACGATTACACGCGGGCCAAGGAAGAGCAGTTCCGCTACACGGACACGAATGAGTCGCCGTGGATCACGATTAAGTCCAATGACAAGAAGCGCGCACGTATTAACGCGATGCGCTATGTGCTCTCAAAGTTCGAGTACACGGATAAGGACTACGACATTGTCGGCCAGCCCGATCCGAAGATTGTCAAGCGCGGCCGCGACCAAATCGGTGACTAGTCCCCGGTGATGAGTTTCTGGTGATTAGTTCCCTCTGAACCAGCGACCGATCGTTGCCATGAGCTTCCGCCATCCACCGCGGAAGCTCATTTTTCGTTGCGACGACGAGTCCTGTGTAGCTGGCACGATCGCCGTAGTGGAGCTTTCCTGCGGAGGCGTGGTCGGGGGTGTCGACGTATCACGTGTCGACGGAGTTGGCGTCGACGCATCATGCGTCTTCGTATCGGCGGCTTTCTGGTTGGAGTTCTGCGACTCATGCTCAGAAGACGTTTGCCTAGATGACGTCGGCTGATGAGAGATCTCCGGCTGGTGGGGCAGCGCATTCACAACGTAAATAGATGGCATCAGCGCCCGCGGCACGCGCCGGGCCAGATACGTTTGCGCCGATTTTTCCGTCAGACTCTTACTTTGGACGTAACCCAGCAGCTTCGGCCCGTGCGTCGACGTCGTGAGCGCCGCTGTGGTGTCGTCGGCACCCGGGAGGTCGTGGAGAACAGCGTCGACATGGATGAGATCCACGCGGTGCCCGCTGATGCGCGCCTGCTCGTCGATATGCCGCACGAAATGCAGACCGTCCTCGCTGACGGTGACGAGGTCGCCGGTCCGGTACGCGCGGTTCCATCCGAATTGCGAGACGGGCGCGAAGGTCTCCGCATCGTGGATGAGGTCGAAGTAGTGGGCGAGCCCAACACCGCTGATCACAAGTTCGCCGGCCCGCCCAGGCTCGACGGGGTGCCCCACTTCGTCAATGACGGTTGCTTCCCAACCGGCCAGCGGTTGCCCCATCAGCGACAGGGGAGTCTCCGGGGTTATTTTGGCTGCCGACGTGACCCCGGTTGCTTCAGTGCGGTACGTATTCCACACTTCGCGCCCGGCCATGACGCGCGTGATGTCAGCCGGGCAGGGCTCGCCGCCCAGGATGAGGAGGCGTAACGCGGTGGGGTCGGTGTGCCAGGACAAGACGTCGCTCGGCGTCGTTGAGATGACAGAGATGCTGCGGTCTGCGATCCAGCGGTCAATGGTCGTAGGGGCGGACCCGTGTACAGCGTCATTCGTGTAGGGCACGAGGCACGCGCCGGTGGACCAGGCCAGCCATATTTCTTCGACGCTGCGTGGATCCGTGTGGGACGCTATCGCGCCGACGCGGTCGCCAGCGCCGATGGGGTCGTCGGGAACAAAAAGGTGTGTTTCCGCGCTGATCCCGGCGGTGGCGCAACGATGGGGGAGAACCAATGATCGGCTGCCGAAGAACACAGCGGCAGCGTCGGAGGGTGATGGCTTGTGGGCCTGGCGTGTTGCCGGCCGTAGGGATTGAACGCCTGAGTCTGTTACAGCGGCGGTGAGTCGGAGTCCGGCGCTCACCTCGTCGAGTGAATATCCGGAGGCCGGTTCGGGTGACCGGGGGATGGCGCGCGGGCGTGAGGTTAATGCCGAATAGGGGACCGTTCCGCCGCGGGCCTGGGACTGGTGTCTTCCGTTGTTTCCAGTGGCTGAGCGGTTTTCTCCCCCGGCCGACCGGCGAGCGATCGAGTCCCGCGAGTTCAGCGAATCGTGGGCAGTGTGGTCCGCAGATGGTTCCGTGACGGCTAGGTCAGCGTCCTGGCGTCCCTGACCGTGTGCGGAAGTCGCCGACACAGGGACATACGCTGCACCGATAGACATGGTCGCAAGGAGGGCAGCGTAGTACTCGATGGGGTCGGCAATGGCGATGCCGACGCGGTCGCCACGTCCGGCAACAGCGCGTAGGTCGTCGGCAATTTCGTGGTACCGCTGCGAGAGGCGAGCGTATGTGATGGTTTGGGTGCCCGTGTCGATGGCGAGGGCATCGGGGGTGGCGTCGGCCTGATCAGCAAAAATCCGTGTGAGAGTGTGGGGTTGTGAAGCGAGCGAATGGTTCCCCAACACTCTCCGCGAATTCACAATGACACTCCCGTGGTTAGCTTGCTGGTGTATTTCCGTAGGCGGTTACTTTGTTTGTCGTTGAGTTCGTCGAGCAGATCATTTTCGGCGTCGGTTAGCGCGTGACGAATCTTGTGCCGAACAGTAATACCGTCTGGCGTAATCGTAATAAGTTGTTTTCGACGGTCTTCTGTCGAGCGTACCCGCTGGAGCAGGTTGTCTTCCTCTAACGAATCGATGAGGCGGACCATGTCGGAACGGTCAACGCCGAGAAGTTCTCCGAGCTCACTTTGGGAATAGCCCTTGTCGCGTCGGACGCATTCGAGAAGCCAGTACGCGCGTTGAGAGAGCTCGAATTCATTAAGGGTGTTATCGGCGACCTCTCTGAACATTTTGTTCAGCTGGTACACCTGGTAAAAAAGCGAGTCTTCGACTTCCGAGGTGAGGGTTGCTGGCGCGGTTTCGGTGCCATCTGCACCTTGGGCAGCCTTATTCTCATCCTTGTTTGATTTATCTGGCTTATGACCAGATTTCTTTTTCTTGCTCGACTTCGCCATATTGCTGATCTTAGCCGAAAGTGGGGTATTAAAAACAATTGATATTTCCCACAAAAATGATGTCGTTATCGTCTTCGACCATTGTGTATTGACTATGTGTATTGGTTACGGCAGCGTAGTTATTCAATGACGATTATTGACGACGAAAACCCCGGCGCTGAGCATAACTCCACTGAGTTTGTCGTGCTCAACCGGGGTTTATGAGAGGTGCCCGAGCCGAGTTGCCCGGGCTTAGCCACTGGACTTAGCCGTCGCCGGAGCTTAGTCGCCGGATCCCGTTTCCATGGGGAGATCAGCTTCGCGCCAGGCCAAGGTGCCGTCCTTCACGTTGATGACGTCGAGGCCGTTTTGCTCCAGGAACTGGCAGGCCCGGGTAGACCGTCCTCCGGAGAGGCAGATAATGTACGCCGGTTGATCGAAGTCCAGTTCTTGGTAGCGACCCATTAATTCGCTGAGCGGAATGTTGATAGCACCCGCGGCATGGCCGTCGGCATATTCATCTGCCTCGCGAACGTCGACGAATTGCGCGCCGTCGGGAATGTCGTGGACTGTCACACTTTCCATAAAACTGCTCCTTGTCGGGTATATGGTGTTCAATCTCGGCGTACTCCGTGTACCTGCCGATGCAACCACCGGCGCGGTCTTACTGCTGCTCGGTCAATTCGCCGTACTGCAATGGCCCGATGCCATAGGTCTTTGCACCATTCTCATTGGCGGGCGATAAGATACCGATGGGACGTCGAGTCAACGAGTCTGGGCCCACGTTACCGTCCGATGTCTCCGCAGTCAGGATTTCGGTGCCATTGGGCAGCGTAATGATCCACGGATTAGCGACGGTCAGCTCGACAACATTGAACCGTGCGGACCCCGTGACGGAACCTTTGTAACGACGGATGCCATCGTTTGCAGCTTCTTCGGCGGCACGGTCGCGGCTAAACGACACAGTCTGGGCATCGTCCTGCTTGGCCGCCCCGTTCTTGGGGTTGACTCCACCCTGTGCCAGTTTGGTCGCCGTGAAAAGCTCGTTTGCCTTAACGACGAGGTCCTCCGTGGGTGCTGGCGGAGTGTTCGGGCCAGGCTCGGGCGAGTAGTTGATAGGAACGTAGAGTTCCTCGGCTGGGTTGACGGATCCGCCACCGGCGTAGGTGTACACGCCGAAGTTGGTACCGGGTGTTTGCTCAGGGGGATCGACGACGAGGCGAGCGGTGAAGGTGCCGTCGTCGTTCATGGGTTGAGCCTGGCGGGCGATGGAACGGTGCATGTCAATCGGCTGCTGCGGAATTGCGTCCAGTGTGCCCTTGGGCATGACCCACGCCATCCGGTCGTGGGGGTGCTTGCGGGTGGAGGAATCGGCGTTTTCACTGGGCTTCCACTGATCGGGGAACCCGCTGTAGAGAACGAATACGCCGTTGGACGTGCCCGGGGGTACCGGAAGTGGGAAGCCGCCCTTGTTGGCCTGAGGGGAGAACCCGGAACCGTGGACCAGGAGGACATCACCACGGTGCACGGTTGCACCTTCGGCGGGAGTTCCATCTTCAAAAGTGACAGTGATGGATGGATTCTCCTGAACCTGAGGGAAGACGGGGAGATTATCCGGAATGCTCGGTGCCGCTGTTGCGGGCGCCGGTGCCGTTAGTGCTGGCACACCCACTGCGAGAGCCGCGGTGAGGGCGGTAGAACTGGCAACAAGTACTAGTGGGGAGCGTGAACAAGAGAACATACTTAAATCCTAAACCTAGGCTCTCCTAAACGGAAGGGCGTGGGTGTTTTCTGTTTGTTCACCTAAATGTTCTCGACGGTTTACTCTAAGGTCACGGGAAGATTCGTTAGGGGAGCTAGCCTGTGTGGGTGCTCGATAGTCAACCAACTCACGCACCAGACACCAAGCGGGCTCAACGGAAAGAAGCGCTGCTAGCTGCAGTACTGCTTTTTCCTAATCTCCTGCTGCTGACCGTGTTTACGTATCGGCCGTTAATAGACAACATCCGTTTGTCATTCTTTCGGTGGAATATTTCGTCGCCCTCGGCGACGTTTGTGGGGCTCGATAACTACAAGGAATGGCTCACTCGAGATGACACCCGAACCATTGTTCTCAACACCCTTGTGTTTACCGGCTTTGCCGTGATCGGCTCCATGGCCTTAGGCCTTATTCTTGCTTTGATATTGGATCAAAAGTTGTTTGGTCGTAATGCTGTCCGATCTATTGCTTTTGCCCCCTTCGCATTATCCGGGGCTGCCATCGGGGTCGCATTTCAGTTCATTTTCGACCCTCACTTTGGGTTGATTCAGGACATTCTCAGCCGTTTTCACATCCCCGTGCCTAACTTCTACTCGGAGCCAGCATGGGCCCTTTTTATGGTGACCTTCACCTTTATCTGGAAGAACCTGGGATACACATTCGTCATTTATCTCGCCGCATTGCAGGGCGTGAATAAAGAACTGGATGAAGCAGCGGCCATCGATGGTGCCGGCCCGTGGACACGATTATGGAAAGTCATTCTCCCCCAGTTGCGGCCGAGCACCTTTTTCTTATCGATCACCGTAACACTCAACTCTGTCCAAGTCTTCGACATTATTTCAGTAATGACCCGGGGTGGCCCGCAAACAACCGGCACGACCACGTTGGTGTACCAGGTCTACCAGGAAACATTCACGAATTTCCGGGCGGGGTACGGAGCCACCGTCGCCACCATCCTTTTCCTCATCCTGTTGTGCCTCACTCTTGTTCAGGTTCGCTATATGGACCGGCAGATGGATAACGGGAGATAAAGACGGTGACTGTAAAGGAAAGCCATACATCTGGCCATAACAAGAGGCATAACAAGACAGGAAGAGGTGACATGGGAAAGAAAGCCGTGGGCTACGCCGGAATGATTTTTATTCTTTTGCTTATCGGGCTGCCCTTATATTGGACTCTCAGCGGATCGTTGAAAACGCATCCAGAGATCTACACCAACCCGGTGACGTGGTATCCCCATCAGATGCACCCACAAAATTATGATGAAGCAACACAGCGGGTGCCTTTTTGGCATTACCTACGAAACTCGCTCATCATCACGGTCATTCTGTGCACAGTAAAAATTACGCTGGGGGTCCTGAGTGCGTATGCGCTCGCTATCCTCCGATTCCCCGGGCGCAATCTGATTTTTATCATCATCATTTCTGCGCTCATGGTTCCCAGTGAAATCACCGTGATCTCTAACTATGCATTGGTAGCCGGTCTGGGATGGAGAAACACTTTCCAAGGCATCATTATCCCGCTCGCCGGAATCGCCTTTGGAACGTTCTTAATGCGTAATCACTTCATGAGCCTGCCAAAAGAGCTCATTGAGGCGGCACGGATGGATGGTGCCGGCCCGATGCAATTGCTCTTCCGAGTGCTCCTCCCGGTGTCAGGCCCCACATTGGTGGCTTTCGCCATGATCACCGTGGTCAACGAATGGAACCAATACTTGTGGCCCTATGTCATGGCAGATACCGACAAAGTGGCGCCACTGCCCGTCGGCCTGGCACTACTCCAAAACTCCGATGGAGTGACTAACTGGGGGCCCGTGATGGCAGCGACTCTGCTCACCATGGTCCCGATATTGCTCCTCTTCATTTTCCTACAGAAATACATGATTAAAGGCTTAACGACGGGGGCAGTGAAGGGCTAATGAACATTTCGGATTGGGGACAACGCCCGGATTCACAGCGCGCGGGCATATCGCGTCGTTCTTTCTTGGGGCTCGCGGGCACCGCGTTGGCGGCGACGGCGCTGAGCGGATGCGCGGGAACACGATTCTCCCCGGGAGGCCAGGCACACCAGGATGACAACACGATCACGTGGTGGTCGTCGCACCCGGGACAATCAAAGCCGGTGGAACAAGAATTAATCCGCCGATTTGAAAAGGATCATCCGGACCTCACGGTCAATCTCATTGACGCGGGGAAGAATTACGAAGAATGCGCCCAGAAGTTTAACGCGGCGCTGACGGGACGAACCGTTCCCGATATCGTCATGCTCTCGGATGTGTGGTGGTTCAACTTTGCACTGAATGAGCAGATCACGCCGATTGAAGATGTGGCGTCCGAAGTGGGTCTGGATACGTCGACATATGTGACGTCTCTTTATGAGGACTATGCATTCAACGGTAAGCATTTCGCGCTTCCCTTTGCTCGTTCGACGCCGCTGTTCTTTTACAACAAGGACGCGTGGAAAAGAGCAGGGCTTCCCGACCGTGGGCCCGAATCGTGGGATGAAATGGATGAATGGGGTCCGCGTTTACAGACCGATCGACAAAAAGGGCACGGGTGGGGTAATGCCGTCGATTATTTGTCATGGACTTTTGAAGGCCCTTTGTGGACAAAAGGCGGTGCTTACTCGAAAGAGTGGGATTTTACTTTCACATCCGACGAAACAATCGCTGCGGTGGAATGGCTCAAACGTACCGTGTCGAGTGATGGGTACGCTGCGATTTCTCAGTCGTTGGCCAATGATTTCTCGGCCGGATTATATGCCTCGGTGATTGCGTCGACGGGAGATTTGAACGGGATTGTATCTAACGCCTCATTCCCGGTAGGGACGGCGGCATTGCCTAATCCCCGGGGAACAGGTGGATGCCCGACCGGTGGGGCAGGACTCGCTATCCCGGCCATCATTTCCGATAAAAGGAAGAAAAACGCCGCAACGTTTATCAACTACATCACGAACACGGCTAATACATGCTTCTGGTCGAGGGAAGTGGGGTATATGCCGGTTCGAAAAGACGCATCGGCTGATCCGGAAATGAAGGCATTCTTGGACGAGCACCCCAATTATCAGACCGCGATCGATCAGCTCCCGCATACGCGCACTCAAGATCCGGCGCGGGTCTTTGTTCCTGGCGCAGACCAGGTTATTGGGGGTGCTTTTGAATCAATCCTCACGAATAACGCTGATATACGGTCCACGATGAAAAAGGTCGATAAGGAAATCAGCCGGGCCTATGAGACGCAAATTAAACCGAAATTGCCGTCGTGATGGGTTTTCATAGCACCGCTTTCAGTCATCACCCTGTTGACCACGTAATTGTTCATAGAACGTAGCTGCAAAAGAAAGAGCACAAGAATGGCGTCGATACGTTTTAATAATGTCTCCCGGATCTATGGCGACCGTAAAGCCGTCGATAATCTGAACTTAGAAATCGCGGATGGTGAATTTTTAGTTGTTGTGGGGCCATCCGGCTGCGGCAAGTCGACGAGTTTGCGGATGCTCGCGGGCCTGGAACCTGCTGATGAGGGATCCATTTTTATTGGCGACAGGGACGCGACGGGTGTGCCCCCGCGCGAGCGCGACGTGGCGATGGTGTTTCAGAATTACGCGCTGTATCCCAACATGACGGTTGAGGGGAATATGAGCTTTGCTCTTCGCAACCGTGGGATGGGGAAGAAGGAGACGCGGCGGCGTGTCCATGAGGCAGCGGCGATGCTGGAGCTCACCGATCTGCTGGACCGCAAACCTGCAGCGCTGTCGGGCGGGCAGCGGCAACGTGTCGCGATGGGCCGGGCGATCGTCCGGGACCCCGCGGTGTTCTGCATGGATGAACCGCTATCCAACCTCGATGCGAAACTTCGAGTCTCGACGCGGTCACAGATCCTGTCTTTGCAGAAAAAGCTGCGGACAACCACCGTGTATGTGACGCACGACCAGGTTGAAGCGATGACCATGGGCGACCGCGTGGCCGTGCTGAAGGACGGCGTGCTGCAGCAGGTTGACTCGCCTCGCGATGTTTATCAGAATCCGGCAAACACGTTTGTAGCGTCGTTTATTGGATCGCCAACGATGGGCCTGTTCACCATTGACGGTGGGCCGATTATGGGTGTGCGCCCGGAGGACTGGGAGGTTCTATCGGTGGCATCCGGGGGCAACGCGGAATCGACGACAGGGGAGGAAAACGTGCAGGGTGTGGGCGTGGAGAATGATGCGCCGGTGCTCGACCTCACTGTCACGCACATTGAGGAGCTCGGGGCGCAATCATTTGCCTATGGCACGCCGACGGGCTCACGAGGGTCCCAAGGTGGCGTCCAGATCAATCCCATGACGGGTCGGGACGCCCTCGCCGTGCTTCTCCCGCGAGATAGTGTCGCGGGGAGTGGCCGGAACCACGTCACGTCGGACGTCGTTCATAATAACGGCCAGGTCACGGCTACCGATGTGGCCGTCGGGTCCGTGATCACTGTCTGCGCAACACGAACCCACTACTTCGACCCAGACACGGGCAACCGAATTAATCCCCCCGCTGGCTCTGCACGTTAATAAGGCCCCAACGAAGCCCCGGTTTACTAACCCCCCAGGGAGCCCCCCGATGCGAAAGAAAGGACGCTATTAGTCCTCGTAGCGATCCTTAGCTTCCTGCAGGATGCGCTCGGCCTCTGCCTTATCGCCCCAGCCAGAGCCACTGACTTCCTTGTTCGGCTCCAGGTCCTTGTAGTGGACGAAGAAGTGCTCCACCTCGTCCTTAATGTGATCCTCAACGTCGTTGATGTCTTGGTACCGCTCGTAGCGGACATCGTCGATGACGCAGAGCAGCTTGTCGTCGCCACCTGCTTCGTCGGTCATCTTGAACACACCGACCGGGCGGGCCTCGACGATCACGCCGGGGAATACCGGCTCAGGAAGAATGACCAGCGCGTCGAGCGGATCGCCATCCTCACCGAGCGTGTGATCAATAAAGCCGTAGTCGGCGGGGTAAGCCATGGGGGTGAAGAGGTACCGATCCAGGTAGACCTTGCCCGTTTCGTGATCGACTTCGTACTTGTTGCGTGAACCCTTCGGGATTTCGATCGTTACTTCAATACTCATAGGTCCTACTGTACTGAACCGCCGCACAACCGGGGGTGCCACGCTGGAGAACTGGCACATTTCTGCCTTTCCCTACCTTTCCTCTGCCGCGCATCGGGCCGGAAGGTGAAGTGTTCCGCGTTGTGTCCGGGGTCTCCGCTAAACTCACCACCGTGAAAAAAGGTAAGAAGAACTCTGGTGGGTCGACGGCCGTTCGTACTGGCTCTTTTCGACGTTCCGCTGTCTCTTCTGTCCTCACCGTGCTCACCATCATCGTGGTGGCGGCGGTGATCGTTGGGGCTGTGGTCATGTACCAGCAGCGCAACGCATATACATCCGCCAACCCGGCGGGGCCCGCTGATAGTGGCGTCTCCGTGTCCGGGCCGAACGCGGACGCTCCCATTCCCGACTTTACGAAAGCCCTCCAGGGGCCGGCATCCAATGGTGCTTTGGGCCAGTTGGCTGGCCAGGTTACCGACGCGTCCACCGGGAAGACATTGTGGGAGAAGAATTCGTCCACCGCGATGGTTCCGGCGTCGTCAACAAAAATGATGACGACGGCGGCTGCGTTGTTAACTCTTGGCCCGAAGGATCGAGTTCGCACGGTGGTGAAACGTGGCACGAAGCCCGGGCAGATCGTGCTGGTTGGCGGCGGTGACGTGACGCTCGCTGCGTCGAAAGACAACGCGTTTTATACCAATGCGCCCACGATCCAGGACTTGGCGAGCCAAGTGAAGAAGAACATGGGCAGCCAGCCGGTGACGAGCGTGGTCGTCGATAATTCGCGTGCCGGCCAGGGCGATACCTTTAATTCGACGTGGAGCCGCGGGGATATCTCTGGCGGCAATGTGACCTCCGTGGACTCCGTTATGCTCAACGGGGGACGGCAGGATCCCAGCGACGCCGATTCTCCGCGAACGGACAATCCGGCGTTGGCTGCCGGACAAGCACTGGCTAATGCCGTGGGGCTCTCTAGCAGCGGTTCCGACGACGGTAACGGCGCTGACAATGGTGGCGATTCTGGCGACTCTGGTGCAGCCGGTGATGAGTCTGGCAACTCGGGCGGAGGAGACGACAACTCCCAGGGAGTGTCCGTGTCTAAGAAATCTGTGGATACCGAGGATGGCGAACTCGGCGCTGTGGAATCCGCCCCGCTAGACATCAGGATCCACGACATGCTCGTGAATTCCGACAACATGGAAGCTGAGGCGATCGGCCGAGAAATCGCGAAGAAAGAAGGCAAGCCCTTGACCTTCGAGGGCGCGACGTCCGCGACGAAAGAAGTCCTCTCCCAGCACGGTTTCCCCCTCGAGAGCGTGGTCCTCAAAGACAATTCGGGAATGAGCCCGGATAACCGCATTACCCCGCGCCTTCTCGACCGCATCATGGTGAAAGCCTCATCCCCCGTAGCCAACGAAGGCGATTCCGATTCGTCCTCGGCAGATAGCCAAAGCCATGATCTCCGCCCCATTCTCGACGGCCTGCCGGTCGCCGGCGGTAACGGGACCCTGGCCGGCCGGTTCAACCCCGGTTCATCATCAGGGCCCGGAGCAGGATGGGTTCGGGCGAAAACAGGAACCCTGGACGGAGTCTCCGCACTAGTCGGAACGGTGATGAACCAGCAAGGTCGCGTCTTGACCTTCGCGTTTATGTCCAATGGCTCCGATATTGAGCCTGCCCGTTCCGCCTTGGATGATCTTGCGTCCGCGCTGAGGATGTCGTCATAGGAAACGGCCGTGACGAATACCGCCATGAAACCGAACCACAGCGTGAACCACACCGGCGAACCCACGCCGTCTTATTCGTCACCCTCAACCAAACCCGGGCCCCATGTGTTGCGCATCCGCCATGCGCTCGAAGCGTGGCACACAACCTGGAGTTCCCAGTTGGCAGCGACCGAGCAATCTGAGGCCGATGAAATGGGTTTTTCATGCCTCATTGGATGTTCCGGTGGTGCTGATTCCTTATCTTTAGTGGGTTGTGCGGTCAAGCAAGGCTGGGGAGTCCACGCTGTAGTTATCGACCACGGACTCCAAGCGGGTTCCGCCGACGTAGCAACGCGAGCCGCGCACGTGTGCCAAGCCCTAGGTGCGAGTTCTCAGGTGGTAAAAGTGAGCCCTCGCGAGGCCACCGAAGCAGCTGCACGAGAAGAACGCTACCGCGCCTTAGGTCAGGTAGCGCACGCTCGTGGTGGTCTTCCCGTTCTTGTGGCGCACACTGGCGATGACCAGGCAGAATCCTTATTCCTTGGGCTGGCGCGAGGTGCCGGACTGGGAAGCATCGCCGGAATGCCACCAATTCTCTTCCACCATCCCGTCGTCGACGCCGGAGCCATGGCGCTCGGACGCCCGTTGCTTTCTGCCCGCCGAGACAACACCATCGGAGCGTGCGCGGAACTAGGCATCACACCGTGGCACGATCCCACCAATACGTCCGGGGATAACCTCCGATCGCGGGTCCGCACGCAGCTCATCCCGCGGATTCGCTCCGTCCTGGGGGAGGGCGCCGTCGAAAATGCCATTGCCACCGCGGCCATGACCCGCACCGACGACGACTACCTGGCACAGCAGGCATCTGACGCCCTCAAAGAGTGTGAGCGCCACGGTTCCTCTATAGGTAACTCCGGCAGTCCCGATAGCACCGGTCTGGACATCGCCGCATATCTACGTCAACCGCAAGCTTTGCGCGGAAGGATTATTAAACAGTGGCTGCATCATCGCGCCGGGCCGCTGACCAGGGCACACGTGACCGCGATCGATGCGCTGGCCACACAATGGCATGGGCAGGGGGGAGTCGCCATTCCCTGGTCGCGCACGCCCGCCCCGCCAGGGCGCTTGCTCGTCGTTCGTCGTCACGATGAACTACAGCTGACCGCGGAGGCTACGGGTGACCGTTAATGTTCAGCGGAAATTGCCAGACGGGCGCCTATAAGCGACCATATATTTACGGACCACACAGACAACAACGCCACATGATCGAGAGCTAATGATGCAATCCCATCAACCCGTCCCCGTCCCCGAACACGGCTATGGCGACGATGTTGACCACGTCCTCATCACCGAAGAGCAACTCCATAACCGCATCGCAGAGATGGCCGATCGCCTCTCCGAAACCTACGCCGATGAGGACGACGACCTCATCCTGGTGTGTGTGCTCAAAGGCGCGGTGTACTTCATCACCGACATTTCCCGGCAGATGAGCATCCCGACGCAGCTAGAGTTCATGGCTGTCTCGTCCTACGGCAATGCCACCAGCTCGTCGGGTGTCGTGCGCATTCTGAAAGACCTCGACCGTGACATCCACGGGCGCAATGTCGTCATCATTGAGGACGTCATTGACTCCGGGTTGACGCTGCACTGGCTCATCAAGAACTTGAAGAGCCGGAAGCCCAACTCGCTGCGCATTGTCACGCTCCTCCGCAAACCCGAGGCCATCAAAGTGGACATTGATCTCTTCGACGTCGGCTTTGATATCCCCAACGAGTTCGTCGTCGGATATGGGTTGGATTATGCCGAGCGCTATCGTGACATCCCGTGGGTAGGGACGTTGAAACCCCAGGTCTACGAGAAGTAGCCCAGGACAAACACACACGGACAACTGAACACGACGATGCCGACGCCGGAGGAAGCGGCACCCGGAGGACGTTGAGGCCAGAGCAGGCGAGCGGCGGACGAATCCGCGCTGTTCGCGCACAGCGAACGCCCGTCTGGCCGACGTGTCCTAGGGTTCGACTACCCTGGTAGCAATCGCCACCGTACCTGCGACGACAGGTATTCATATTTTTCCCAATGAGAGGTTCCATGGACCGCAAGAAAGTCATGCGCATAGCGACGGTCATCGCTATCATCATGCTCGGGATTTTCGCTTTCTCGGTGTTCTCTAGCTCGACGCGCGGGTATCAAGATGTCGATACCTCCGTCGCCCTGAAGCAGCTCAAAGACAGCAACGTCAAAAAAGCCCAGATTAACGACAGGGAGCAACAGCTCCAGCTAGACCTGAAGAAGAAAATTGACGAGGGCGACCACAAGGACGTCGACAAAGTCATAGCGAAATACCCGGCCAGGACGTCGGATCAGGTTTTCGATGCGGTTCAGAAATCCAATCCTGAGAGCTACACAACCAAGGTGACGCAGGATTCATGGCTGGGCCAGATGTTCGCCGTCCTCGGTCCCATGATCCTCTTCTTCCTGCTGATCATGTTCTTCTTCTCCCGCATGCAGGGCGGATCCGGCATGGGCGGCATGTTCGGCTTCGGTAAATCCAAGGCCAAAGAACTGACCAAAGACATGCCGAAAACCAACTTCGGCGACGTCGCCGGTGAAGAAGAAGCCGTCGAGGAGCTCACCGAAATCCGTGACTTCCTCCAAGGGCCGGAACGGTATGAACGGCTCGGTGCGAAAATCCCGCGCGGCGTTCTGCTCTACGGACCTCCCGGTACCGGTAAAACCCTGCTGGCGCGCGCAGTCGCAGGTGAAGCCGGCGTACCTTTCTATTCCATCTCTGGTTCAGACTTCGTTGAAATGTTCGTCGGTGTGGGTGCATCCCGCGTTCGTGACCTGTTCACACAGGCCAAAGAAAACTCGCCATGCATTATCTTTATCGACGAGATCGACGCCGTTGGGCGTCAGCGTGGCTCGGGAATGGGCGGTGGCCACGACGAGCGCGAGCAAACACTGAACCAGTTGCTGGTCGAAATGGATGGCTTTGGTGACCGCCAAGGTGTCATCCTGATCGCTGCAACGAACCGGCCGGACATTCTGGACCCCGCGCTGCTTCGCCCGGGGCGTTTTGACCGGCAGATTCCGGTGACTAACCCTGATTTGGCAGGTCGTGAGCAGATTCTCCGTGTTCACGCTAAGAACAAGCCCTTGGGTCCGGATGTAGACCTCAACTCGTTGGCTAAGCGAACCGCCGGTATGTCCGGTGCGGACCTGGCCAATGTGCTGAACGAAGCAGCGCTGCTCACCGCGCGTGTGAACGGCAACATCATCACCGCCGACGCGCTCGAAGAAGCGACCGACCGTGTTGTTGGTGGACCGCGTCGAAGCTCGAAGATTATCTCCGAGCACGAGAAGAAAGTCACCGCCTATCACGAAGGTGGGCACACGCTTGCTGCATGGGCGATGAAAGACATCGAACGCGTGTACAAGGTGACCATTCTGGCCCGTGGACGCACAGGTGGCCACGCCATGACTGCCAGCGAAGACGACAAGGAAATGTACAACCGAGCAGAGCTTTTCGCGCGGTTAGTCTTCGCCATGGGCGGCAGGTCCGGTGAAGAGCTCATTTTCGGTAACCCGACGACGGGGGCCTCCGCGGATATCGAGCAGGCCACGAAGATCGCCCGCGCAATGGTGACCGAATACGGCATGAGCCCCGACCTCGGCGCTGTTAAATACGGCGAGGAACAAGGCGACCCGTTCTCCGGACGGGGAAGTGGCGGAAAGTTGGAGTACTCCGACGATGTCGCTGCGACCATCGACAAACAGGTGCGCTACCTCATTGAGAAAGCCCACGACGAGGCCTACGCGATTTTGAAAGAAAACCGCGAGACCTTCGACCTCTTGGCCCAGAAGTTGCTGGAGAAAGAAACTCTGCGACGCCCTGACCTCGAAGCGATCTTTACGAATGTGAAACCGCGCGAGCGGCTGGAAATCTTCACCAACGAAGACGTCCTCCACCCGAAGGATGACAAGGATCCTGTCAAGACCCCCGTGGAATTAGCGCGCGAACGCGGCGAAGAGCCACCCAAGCGGCACGATTTTTTGGAGGCCTCTCGTCAGGCACGGCGTGAACGTGAATCTGCTGCCAACCAGGCAAATGCCCAGTCGGTAAATGCTGGAGGTGCTAATAACGCAGTGGGTGCTGGCCAACAAGGATCGGCGCAGCAGGGGCCTGGTGCGCAGGGCTCCGACGTCCGAGGCTGGTCGGCGAACGATGCCACGACTGGTGCGAATGGCAACTCCAACGCTGGATATGAAGGCCAAACGACGGTCATACCTCGCAATAATGGATCGTCGAATTACGGTAGCTACCCAGCCGGAACACCAACGAACCAGCAGACGCCGGGGTCGACCAACGACGACGGCACACCCGTCTACGGTGGAACCCCACCGCCCGCCGGATGGACCGCGCCGGGATGGCCACCGTCGGACCGAGCCCCCCGGTACTCGGAATCAGGTGAGTCCCAGACTCCTGGTGCTCATCAGGCAGGTGCCCGCCACTCTGCTGAGAACCGCGAAACCACAGCAGGACAAGTAGGCCAGCACCCAGGGATGCAGAACTACGGCGTCGGCCAACCAAGTGAACCCGCTGATAATGGGCTCCACGGTTTCCGATTCCCGGAGAATGAGCGCCCCGACCACCCGTGGGACGATGGACGCCACAGCACTGGGGAGCAGAACGCGAGTGGACAGCACTCGGATGCGCCGAGCGATAGCGGATACAACCACGATGCGTCTGGCGATAAATGGTCCGATCACAACGGTTCCTTCGAGCAGGGCAACCGCCGTGAAGACGGTGACCACTAATGGCCGTCGACCATGAACGGGCGCGGGCAGCCGTCCGCGACCTGTTAATCGCCGTGGGGGAAGACCCCGATCGCGAAGGACTCGTCGACACACCCGAGCGCGTCGCACGAGCCTACGAAGAAATTTTCGCCGGCCTCCACCAGGACCCGTCGGAAGTTCTCACCAAGACCTTCAACGAAGATCACCGCGAACTCGTGCTCGTTCGGGACATTCCCGTGTACTCGACCTGCGAACACCACCTGGTCCCGTTCTACGGGAAAGCCCACATCGGGTACATCCCGGGGAAATCGGGGAAAGTCACCGGGCTCTCGAAGCTGGCCCGGCTGGTTGACCTCTACGCCAAACGACCACAAGTGCAAGAACGCCTGACCAAGCAGGTCGCGGACGCCATGGTGAAGCGCCTCCAACCGCAGGCGGTCATCGTCGTCATCGAATGTGAACACCTGTGCATGGCCATGCGTGGCATCCGCAAACCCGGGGCGACAACCACCACGTCCGCGGTTCGTGGAGGGTTCCAAACAAACCCCGCCAGCCGCGCCGAAGTACTCAGCCTCATCCGCGGCTAACCTCGCCAACGTCGGAGCACACACGCAACACAACAGACGGAAGGAGCCATAACAAACATCATGGATGCACCGCGCACACACGTGATGGGTGTCCTTAACATCACCGACGACTCCTTCTCCGACGGTGGTCAATGGCTTCCCACCGACCTCACACGCCCCGACATCGCCGTTACCCACGCCCGCGACATGATCCGCGACGGAGCCACCATCATCGACATCGGCGGCGAATCCACCCGCCCCGGTGCTGTTCGCGTCACCGAACAGACCGAACTCCAGCGCGTGATCCCCGTCGTCGAAGCCCTCGCGGATGACGACGTCATGCTCTCTGTCGACACCATGCGCGCCGCCGTCGCCCAGAAAGCCGTCCAAGCAGGGGCGACACTCATCAATGACGTATCCGGGGGGCTCGCCGACCCGGACATGATCCGCGTTGCTGCCGACACCGGCGCCTACCTGTGCCTCATGCACTGGGAAACCGACCGCTTCGGCGACGCCGACTCCCACAACGCAGCCGGAGCCAACCAAGGAGCCGACCACGGCCCGCAGTTCGTCCGACGCGTCGTCGAGTTCCTCCGCCAACGCGCTACCTTTGCCAGCGAGCACGGCGTCGACAAGAAAAAAATCATCATCGACCCCGGAATTGGGTTCGCCAAATCGGCGCTCGGCAACTGGTCGCTGTTGCACGGCCTCGACCAACTCACCGAGCTCGGATACCCTGTGCTCATCGGAGTTTCCCGAAAACGTTTTCTGACCAGCCTCATCGCCGGATCCGATGGCATCCCCACCGCTCCCGCCGACGCCGACGCAGCCACCTCAGCCGTCAGCGCACTGGCCGCCAGCCACGGGGCATGGGCCGTCCGCGTACACAACGTGCGCCCCAACGTGGACGCCGTCAAAGTCGCCCAGGCCTGGGCCACGGCCCACGGACCCGACGTACCCCAAGGATGGAGAGCACGACGTGGCTGACCGAATAGAACTCACAGGCGTCGAGGTATATGGACACCACGGGGTCTTCCCGCACGAAAAACGCGATGGCCAGCGCTTTCTCACCGACGTCACCGTGTGGACCGACTTCCGACAGGCCGCCGCCACCGACGACCTCACGCACACGATCAGCTACGCCGACATTGCCGACCTCATCCAGACCACCGTCGGCGGGCCCAGCCGCGACCTCATCGAAACCGTCGCCAGCGAGATCGCCGACACACTCATCCTCAACGACCGCGTCCACGCCGTCGAAGTCACCATCCACAAACCCGACGCGCCCATCCCGCACCCCTTCGCCGACGTCGCCGTCGTCGCACGTCGAAGCCGAAAAGACCTCCGCCACGTTGTCCTATCCTTCGGCTCCAACATCACTGCCGACGGGATCACGCCACGCCAACGAGTAGAACGTGCCATGCACTGGTTTGGGGCTAGTGCGGACTACCGCCTCATCGCCACGTCCTCGCTGTACGCGACACCTGCCTGGGGCGGCGTCGAGCAGGACGACTTCATGAACTCCGTCGCCGTCGTCGAAACTATGAAAACACCCCACGACATTCTCGACGACGCGCACGAACTCGAACGCGACGCGCACCGCACGCGCGATATTCACTGGGGGCCGAGAACCCTCGATATTGATCTCATCACCAGTATCAACAACGGATCTGAAGAACACTACGACACCGACAACCTCACGCTTCCGCACCCGTGGGCGCACCAACGTGCCTTCGTGCTCAAGCCGTGGTTGGAAGTGGAACCCCACGCTCGGATAGGGCGACAGAGCATTGCGGCCCTGTTGGACAGCCTGGATTCCCGCGAGGTAGAAGAGGTGAAACCGCAATGACCTCCACCAAGCCCACCTACCTTGTGGCCACCGCGCTCATCGTCGGCTTCGGCGCGTTCATGCTGATCTGGCGCTTTTATGGCTCCATCCCGGGGTTCAATCTGACGCTCCCGGTCATCCTGATCGTCCTCGCGGTCATCTGCACTATCGCGGGGTTCATCATCAGAAAGCGCATCGCGGATAACGAAGTCGGGCAAGACCGGTCACAAATACACCCGCTCACCATCGCCCGATGCTTCGTCATGGGAACGTCCACAGCGTGGTTTGGGTCCATTTGCGCAGGATCGTACGCGGGTATCGCCGTCTACCTCTGGATCAATTACAGCCGGCTGATCGCCGCTCGGGAGGATACCCCAGCCGTGGTCGTCGGACTTATTGCCGCCATTCTCGTTGCTGCATCAGGTTTATGGCTGGAGCGGTGTTGTGGGGCACCCCCACCAAACGATGAAGATACGCAGTCTAGCAATGTAGTGTGGAGTTCATGACCGGCCCACAGCAATCCCACGATGGTTACGACAGCTCCAACAACCAGGGACACTATGACGACCAGTCGCCTGACTATCGCGACGATTACCCGCCCGCCAACACAGGCGGTAGCGGCAAGTTTTCCTTCGCGGCCATCGTCGTCATGCTGGTCTTTGCCGTTGTTGCGACGATCCTCATGCTCTTTACGGACAGCGAAACATGGACAAAAATCGCTGTTCTCTGCGCCCTCTGGGCCGCCATCGTCGGTTGCATTGCTGTAGCGCGGCTGCGGAAACAGGTGGATAACCAGCAGCGGGACACCGACAACCTTGAGCGCCTGCACCAGACGGAGCTCGAGCGAGAACTGGCCACCCACCGCGAGCAAGAACTCATCCTGGAGCAGAACTACTACGACTCGCTCCAGGAACAAGAGCAGAACACGCTGGCCGATATTCGCGCGGAGCTCACCGTGCTTCGGGAAAACCTGTCCGCCATGATGGGCACCGATCTGGACACCGAGCGCACGGCCCTCAAAGCCGAGGCACAGCGCATTCTGGAATTGGAACGCGACAGCAAAGATTCATCATCGATGACGGAAGCGCGCACGAGCGGGTCAACGTCACGGACGTCCTCTGTGCCGGCGTCGTCACACGCGCCATCGGGTAAGCGTGGGCAGAACCGTGGTGGAGCTGGGCAAACGCAGGGTGCAAGGAAGACATCGGGTGCTGGGAACACGGCGGCCGACCAGCCGGGACGGGCGAACCAGGCCTCGTCTCGATCACGCGCTGCCGATTCGACCTCCACCCAGCAGGGTGATAATTCCCTGCGCACGGGTTCATTTAATGCAGTGAAGTGGACCGCACAGCCATCGCGCCGTTCAGGCTCTGGATACTCTGCGGATCAGACCACCGTGTTGCCCTCGGTGGAGAAGAAATCGAACCCGCAGGCTCAGCGGTCGACCGGGTACGGGACATCGCAGCAGCGGGCATCTCAGCCTTCACAGCAGCGGACCCAGCAGTCTCGGCCGCAGCAACAACAGCAGGCTCAACAGCAGCCCACGCGGCAGGCAACCCAACAGCAGTTTGACCGTGCGGCCCAGAACAACCAACGGTCAGCGACACAGGGAAGCGCGGTGTACCGCGGCGCGGACCGTGACAACTCGCAATTCTTTGCATTCGGCGCGGGTTCGTCGCCAGCATCGTCGGCCCAGCCTGCATCCGGATCATCACAGCCACAGGCGTCTCGAACGGAATCGACACCATATATCGGTTCTCACCGTGGGCCTAACCCGAACGCTAATTCCAAACAAAACCGGAGCACCGCACAAAGCAGTAGCACCACGGGCGGATCTCGTCGGAGCACAGATCCCGACACAGGTTCCTTCGCTGCTTTCGGTTCAGGCCGTTCCTCTGCACCATCCTATGACCGAACCCACGCCCCAACAACGGGCGGTTTCCGGGCGCAATCACCCAGCTCAGGGCCCACACCTGCATCCGGCAGCCAATCCAGCGGCCACTCTTCGCATGAAGGCATGTTCACGGGGAGCCAGAGTTATGGGTCGTCGGCAAGCTCGTCGAACACTTCCGACCCACGAGGCCGTCATGAAGGTCCACAGGACTCATCGTCGGGCGGCCGTCGGCGTCGGGCCGACAACGGAGACTCAAGCCAGAACGTCACCGTCGCATCCCTACTTGAACAGCTGAAGAAGAATAGCGAGAAGTAATAACCCACCATGTCCACATTGACCAATCCCGGGTTTGCGGCCGGTGAGCTGCGTGTTCATGATTCCGCTGAGACATTTGCGGCAACAACGAGGGCGTTGCGTAAAACAGGGAAGCGTATTGTTCTTGTCCCCACCATGGGAGCCCTGCACGCGGGCCACCGTGCTCTCCTCCGCGCAGCGCATAGGCTCCCCGGGGCCGTGGTGGCGTCGTCGATTTTCGTGAATCCGGCTCAGTTCGATAACCCCGATGACTTCGAAAAATACCCCGTGACGCTGCAGCGTGACCTGGATATCTTCCGTGAGGAAGGTGTGTCCCTAGCGTTCACGCCCAAGGCTGAGGACATGTACCCTCACGGGACGCGGACGATGATCCACCCCGGTTCCGTCGCCGAGGGGCTCGAGGGGGACCGTGATGGCCACTTTGTTGGTGTGGCCACGGTGGTCTCTAAATTGCTCAACCTATCCCACGCCACGGACATCATTATGGGGGAGAAGGATTATCAGCAGTTGGTGATCATCCAGCAGCTGGTGACCGACCTCAACATGGAGGTCATGGTGCATGGGGTGCCGATAGTGCGGGAACACGATGGGCTGGCACTCTCGTCACGTAACGTGCGCCTGGGCCCGGAGGCTCGCGTCACCGCGACAGCGATCTCGGCCGCGATGACCGCAGCGTTATACAAAGCGAAAGATGGTGCTCACGCTGTCGAGGCGGAAGCGCGGCGGGTTATGGAGGGCGAAGGCGTTGATGTGCTTTACGCCGTCGTCCGCGGGAAAGATTTGGGGCCGGCTCCCGAGAACGGGGAGGGGCGTCTGCTCGTCGCTGCGAAAGTCGGAGGCGTGCGGTTGATCGATAACACCGGCGTCATGTTGGGGGAGCTTCCCGCCGACAGCCCCGACACAGCCGACGACAGCACCGTCGCCCGCTAAGCCCACCGTCGCCCACTACTACCGCTAGGGACGGCCCACCGGTTGCCTGTGAGGCAAGGTCAGCTACTCTTTATCGCGTGAGTAAAGCGACGAAAAACCAGGATGTCCCAGAGCAAGTTAAAGTTCGCAAGGCAAAAAGGGAGCGGTTGCTCTCCGAGGGCACTGCGCCGTACCCAGTCGACGTCGAGCGCACCCACACGCTGAAACAAATTCGCGACGCCTTCGTCGTCGATGAGGACAAAGCGGGGACCACCGAACAACGTGCCGACGGCACCGTTCGTCGTTATTTAGGTATCGGTGATGAAACGGACACTGAGGTGGCCGTGGCCGGGCGCGTGATTTTCATGCGCAACACCGGCAAACTGTGTTTCGCCACGCTGCAAGAGGGGGATGGGACGCAGCTGCAGGCAATGCTGTCACTCGCCGAGGTCGGGGAGGACGCCCTCAAGCGCTGGAAGTCCGACGTCGATATGGGCGACTTCGTGTCCATTCGTGGCCGTGTGGTCTCGTCGCGCCGCGGCGAGCTGTCGGTGTTCGCGTCGACGTGGACGCTGGCGTCGAAGGCGCTGCGCCCCCTGCCCGTGTCCTTCGCCGATATGAATGAGGACACCCGCATCCGCTACCGCTACACCGACTTGATTATGCGTGACGACGCCCGCCGCATGATGATTACCCGCGTGACCGTGGTGCGTGCCGTGCGTGAATACCTCCAGGGCCTGGGTTTCCTCGAGGTCGAGACTCCCATGTTGCAGACGCTGCATGGTGGCGCGGCCGCGCGTCCGTTTGTGACGCATTCCAACGCTTTGGATATGGATCTTTACCTGCGCATTGCGCCGGAGCTGTACCTGAAGCGCTGCGTCGTCGGCGGTATTGAGAAGGTTTTCGAGGTTAACAGGAATTTCCGGAACGAAGGGATCGACTCCTCCCACAGCCCCGAGTTCGCCATGTTGGAAACCTACCAGGCCTACGCGACCTATGACGACAACGCTGCCTCGACGCAGGGCCTGATCCAGCACTGCGCGCGCGCCGTCAACAAGCTGGTTCACGACAACTGGGACCCGGAGCAGGACCCGGACTCGCTGGTTGTCACTCTTGCCGACGGTTCCACCTACGATTTTGGTGGCGAGTGGCCGAAGCTCGACATGTACGACAGCTTGAACGAGGCTTTGCAGCGCAAGTTCCCCGGCCAGCCCGAGGTGACCATTCATTCGACCGTCGACGAATTAAAGGCGATCGCGAGGACGATTGGTGTGGAACCGGGCACCGGATGGGGCCACGGGAAATTCGTCGAGGAAATCTGGGAGGAGCTGTGCGCTGACCAACTGGATGGGCCGGTGTTCGTCCGCAACTTCCCGGTCGAGACGTCCCCGTTGACGCGCGATCACCGGTCGAAGCCCGGTGTGACCGAAAAGTGGGATCTGTACGTCCGCGGTTTTGAGTTGGCGACGGGCTATTCCGAGTTGATCGACCCCGTGATCCAGCGTCAGCGCTTTGAGGACCAGGCGCGTTTAGCGGCCGGTGGCGATGACGAAGCCATGGTCCTGGACGAGGACTTCCTCCAGGCGATGGAACAGGGCATGCCCCCGACGGCGGGAACCGGAATGGGTATTGACCGGTTGCTGATGGCATTAACCGGGTTGGGGATTCGGGAAACCGTGTTGTTCCCCTTGGTGAAACCGGAGCGGTAAGAGCCGGAGCGGCAATCCGCGTGTCGTAATCTGCGAACCGTAGACCGTACGCGGTAACTAGCGTGCCGTGGCCCTGGGTGAGTACTCACCTGGGGCTTTTCTCGTGAGCTCGCTTTCAGTGGGGCCCTGATCGTGGCTTTGCCGGTTTTCTTTCGTAATTGTGATACCGATCACGCGCTTGTGCGTTATGCTTATGTAAGCTTCCTGGCAATGCATCGTCGACCGGTGCGTGGCCGACACGAACGACCGAAAGGCCTTTAATGTCTTCAACGAATGAACGCGACAATGGCTCTGGCTCCGCGGCAGGCGCCCGCGACAACGCTGCAAAATCCCGCGGCAAGAACTCTGACGGCAACGACTCAACCGTCGGGAAAAATAGCATTAAGCGGGACGCGATGGGCACGGCGATGCGCCTGTTGACGCGAGTCACCGGCTCCGATTTCGCCGCGAAGTATGGCCTCAATGAACGCATCGACCGCATTGCCTATGAGTCGACGAAGACAGGCATGAAGTCTCTCGGCGCGGCAACCCGCGAATTTAAGCGGGTCACCAGCGGGCAGTCCCCGATTCGCCTCCCCTTCCTCGGGCTGGGGGACGATAAGAAGATTGGCGACGAAAAACCCGACGCCGAGGCCGAGGAAAAGGCTGCGGAATCCAAGAAGATCGTGTGGGACCTCACGCCCGATGAGGACCAGGAGATGATCGTCGAGACGATCAAGGATTTCGCTGAGAAGCGCATTAGCCCCGCGGCCCACGATGCCGACGAAGCGGCGGCCGTCTCTGAGGACCTCCGCAAAGAGGCTCTTGGCCTGGGCATTTCGATGGTGAACGTTCCGGAGGAATTCGAGGGAATCGCTACCGGGTCCAATCTCACGACGAATTTCCTCGTCACGGAGGCGCTAGCCCACGCCGATCCGGGCATTGCCCTCTCCGTGATGGCCCCGGCCGGTGTCGCCGCGACCTTGACCGCGTACGGCTCGGACGAGCAGCAGCGCACGTATTTGCCGGCGTTCGCGGGCGAGGATATTCCGATCTCCGCGGTGTCCGTCGCCGAGCCTCAGCCGCTGTTCGATCCTTTCTCCTTGTCGACGACTGCTCGCCGCGAGGGCGATGACGTGGTGATCGAGGGCGTCAAGGCCTTGGTTCCCGACGCTGGTAACTGCGAACTATTCGTCGTCGCCACCATGCTTGACGACGCTCCGACGCTGGTCATCGTCGAATCCGATGCTGATGGCGTCGTGATTGAGCCCGATCCGAGCATGGGATTGCGCGCGGCAGGACTGGGCCGGCTGCTCTTGAACGACGTGCGCGTTCCCGCGTCGAACGTTCTTGGTGGGGCGGATCGTTCTGCCGAGGACAGGGAGAGCGACTACCGGAACATTATTCGACGGTCCCGGTTGGGCTGGGCCGCGTTGGCTGTGGGGGCATGTTCGGCGGTGCTGGACTATGTGAAGCCGTACGTCAACGAGCGTCAGGCGTTTGGTGAGCCGATTTCTCACCGTCAGGCGGTGGCGTTCGCGGTGGCGAATATCCGCATTGAACTCGATGGCATGCGTTTGGTCGCGCTGCGTGGTTGCTCCCGCGCGGACCAGGGGCTCACGTTCCACCGCGAGGCCGCTCTGGCCCGTGACTTGGCGGCTGAGAAGGGCATGGCGATCGGGTCAGACGGAGTCCAGTTGCTGGGTGGTCATGGTTATACCAAGGAGCATCCCGTGGAGCGGTGGTACAGGGATCTGCGTGCAATCGGCGTCGCTGAAGGAACGATCGTTCTGTAAACGGCTAGCCAGAACCCGCGTGAGCTGGCACTTGGCCCGCGATGCACGCACACATGAACACGATGTTGTTAACCGAATAAAACCCACAGCGTTAAACGCTCTTATGTGACCCCGGAGGGACACAATCATGATTAACCTAGAACTTCCTGGCTTCTTGAAGAAGAGTGCGAACCCTGGCCATCAGGCGGCCGCCGAAATCTTCCGACCCATTTCCCGTAAGTACGACCTCGCCGAGCACGAGCGCCCCGTCGAACTCGACACCATGGCCAGCATGGTGGAAGGTATGGCCGACGCTGGCCGCGGTATGGCAGGCGCGTCGGGTGGTCGCGGCGATAAGAAGAAAAAGTCCGACGGCATCCGCAATGGCGGAAATATGGCCGCGGTGCTGAACGTGTTGGAGCTGTGCTGGGGCGATGTGGCCCTCACGCTATCCATCCCGTACCAGGGCCTCGGAAACTCCGCCATCGCGGCCGTTGCAACGGATGAGCAGTTGGAGCGCATCGGCAAGGTGTGGGCGTCGATGGCCATCACCGAGCCTGGTTTTGGTTCGGATTCCGCTGCCGTGTCAACAACAGCAACTCTCGACGGCGACGAGTACGTCATTAACGGTGAAAAGATCTTCGTGACGGCCGGTGAGCGCTCCGACCACGTCGTCGTGTGGGCGAGTGTGGATAAGTCCAAAGGTCGGGCGGCTATCAAGTCGTTCGTCGTTCCGAAGTCAGCCGACGGCTTCACAGTGGAACGCTTGGAGCACAAGTTAGGTATTAAGGCGTCGGACACTGCGGTATTGCGCCTGGATAATGTGCGCGTACCGAAGGAAAACCTGTTGGGTTCGCCAGAGGTGAGCACGAAGAAGGGCTTTGCCGGTGCAATGGCGACGTTCGATAACACGCGCCCGCTGGTGGCGGCGATGGCTATCGGGTGTGCTCGTGGCGCGTTGGAAAAGCTCCGCGAGGTGCTGGAAGATGCTGGTGAGGTCATTGATTATGACAAGCCCAAGTATGCTCAGTCAGCCGCGGTCGCGGAATACCTCGATTTGGAGAGCGACTGGGAATCCGCGTACTTGTTGACGTTGCGTGCGGCGTGGATGGCGGATAATAAGAAGCCCAACACCAAGGAAGCGTCGATTGCGAAGGCGAAGGCGGGGCGTGTCGGCACGCATATCACCCTCAAGGCTGTGGAACTGGCTGGACCGTGGGGCTACTCTGAACGCGAGCTTCTGGAAAAGTGGGCGCGCGATTCTAAGATCCTGGACATCTTCGAGGGAACGCAGCAGATCCAGCAGTTGGTTGTTGCTCGCCGTGAGCTGGGGCTGAGCTCTAAAGAACTGAAGTAGCGGGTTGAAGTCGACGGGCAACGTCATACCCAAACCACGCTAGGGCCTTCTTGACAGTGGGCGCGGGGGACGCCCACTCAGGAACAGTACGAGGTATGTTCCATTGGCCGGCTAGTCTTAAAATCACGGGACAGTCCAGTGAGGGGACTAGCTAAAAAAGGGGGGTGCGGGACAAATGGCCACAATTCAACCAGTTGTCTTCCGTTGCTACGAAAACCAGGATCCGCAGTGGGAAGCCTATGGAGTTAGCTAGTCCGCGTACGGTTCGGGTAACACTCTCGTCGAAGCGCGTAATGATGTGAAATCCGCTCTTGCGCTGCTACGCGACGTCTCACAAGATTCGATTGAGCTTGAAGAGTTTCACGAACGCTGTGTGCGTGCGGCTGACGACGCATATCCAGACATATGGGTACGCACGCGACAAGACCGCAATGGAAACAAGATGCTAACCCGTCGCCATATCGTTGATGCAGTTAAAAATGAACTAATCACGCATCCCGAGTATGTTCATACTTTCGATAATGGGTACGCCTCAACAGGGGATATTATCGCTGTTGTCGCACTCCCGGACAATATGCTCAGCGATGTTCTCAATCAGATTGGCACCGTGGACCGCGTCTACCTCTGTATGCCAGTTGGAGACAATATTCAATGGCAGACGGTTTTCACAACAGAAGCAGGAGATAAGCCGATGGGCGCGACGCCAATTGCAAACCTTCCACTCAGGGATTCAGCGACTGTTGCCGATTTTATGAAGGCTACCGGCGCTATGACAGATCGCGCAGCGAATTACCTAGTAGCCGCGTAACAACCCTCGGACTAGTTTCTTCGACGCACCTCCTCACGGTCACGGAGAAGGGCGTCCTCATACTTAGTTGGTCACCGTGTTTATGGTGAGTGGCTCAGCGTGAGACTTGTTTGTGTTAGTGGGGTTGTTGGTGTGTATGACGACCGCCCTGTCACATCTGCAGACACGTTAGCTAGGGACGTTAAGTAGAGTATCCACTCATGATCTTCTTAGGTGCAGTTGTTGCTGCTCTTGCGGCCCTCCTCCACGTGTTCATCTTTTATTTAGAGTCGGTGGCGTGGACTCATTCTCGCGCGCGATCAGTATTCGGGATGAGTGAAGACGAAGCAGTATCCACAAAAGAACTAGCGTTTAACCAGGGTTTTTATAACCTCTTTCTCGCCCTCGAGGTGTTCGTGGCCCTCGGTTTCTTGGTCGCCGGAGCGACGGCCGTCGGCGGTGCTTTAGCCCTCGCAGGGGTGGGGTCGATGCTCGCAGCGGCGCTTGTGTTGTGGGTGTGGTCGCCCGACAATCGCAGTGCAGCCGTCAAGCAGGGGTCACTCCCTCTGCTGGCCGTCATTCTCATCACTATCGGACTCTGCGCGTAGCAAAAGTGCTGTAGCACTGCAGGTAACTCGTGAGCGCTGCGGAAAACTAGAGCGCCTACGTCGTACCCGTAATTTTCACCCGGAAAATCCCATAAAGAAGCCAGAAAAATCCATAAAGAACCCGGAAGCGAGAATAAGCGGGTTCGTTATACTGTCGGCATGGCTTCTTCGCTTGATGGACGTTTGTACCGCTCGGAGATCATCGAGGATCTCACCCGTCGTGTCGCAGCGTTAAAAGATGCTGGTTACCAGCCGGGTTTAGGCACAGTACTGGTTGGTGATGATCCCGGCAGCCAAGCGTACGTCCGCATGAAGCACAAGGACTGCGAGCAGATCGGCATCCGTTCCATTCGTAAGGACCTCCCGTCGGATATTTCCCAGGAGGACCTATCGGCTGTTATCGATGAGCTCAATGCCGACGACACCTGCACCGGCTATATTGTGCAGCTCCCGTTGCCGAAGCATCTGGATGAGAACGTCGTGTTGGAGCAGATTGACCCGGAGAAAGACGCCGATGGCCTGCATCCGGTGAACTTAGGGAAGCTGGTGCTGAATGAGCCGGCCCCGCTGCCCTGTACACCCAATGGCTGCATTCATTTGTTACGACGTTTCGGTGTGGAACTCAATGGCGCGAAAGTCGTCATCATCGGCAGGGGGATTACGGTCGGCCGACCGCTCGGGTTGATGTTGACCCGTCGAAGTGAGAACAGCACGGTGACCCTGTGCCACACGGGGACAAAGGATGTGGCGGCCGAGACTCGCGCGGCCGACGTCGTTATTGCCGCAGCCGGTAAACCACACATGCTCACCGCTGACATGATTAAGCCCGGTGCGGCCGTCTTGGATGTGGGTGTTTCTCGTGTCGACGGCAAGCTGACGGGCGACGTCGCGCCCGATGTGTGGGACAAAGCAGCGTGGGTGAGCCCGAACCCCGGGGGCGTCGGGCCCATGACGCGTTCATTCCTGATGGCGAACGTGGTGGAACGCGGTGAGCGTTTGGCGGGGATAGCTAAATGAGCGGCGCAGGGAAGACACCCATTCCCGACGCATACGTGAAGTGGGGGGACCATCTGCGGGGGACCACGTCACAGAAGTCGATGCTGTCGAACCCACACGACGGGGATTTCGTCTCTCGCATCCCGTTGATGTACCAGCGTATCGCGGTGGCCCTATTTGTGGTCGGAATGTCTGTTGCCGCGCTCTTTGTCGCGTTCGAGCACTGGCGTCGGGGGTCGTTCGTGATGGGGGCCAGCATGGTGTGGCTGGCCATCGCCCGGGCGACGTGCGATTCGGAAACGCTCGGCGTTCTCTCCGTCCGCTCTCGTCGCTTTGATGTTGCGTTTTGTTTCGGAGTGGGCCTGGTGGTGCTGTACTTAGCCGTGTCGATGGACGCGATGGCCGGGTAGGCCGGCCAGGTCATCTAGACCCGCCGTGCCCGTTGACCTCGCACCGTCTATTTCGGCGCGATCGTGATCCGCACGTTCTTGTCGTGCGCCGTGACATGCACTGTCGTGCCGTCCTTGGCGACCTCCGCCGTTCCACCTTCAACATTGATGCTGAACCCATTGGGGTAGTTCACGGTAGGAACGACGATCTCGCTGGTGATGTCGCTATCGAACGTTCCCTTGCCGTCCACGCGGTCCGTCGTCCAGCTGGCGGTATAGGTTTTTGCCTTCGGATCCCAGTTTGTCGACGTCGGAGTTCCCGCAGCAGCACGCAGGTGCGGCGCCGCAACAATGGCGAGCTTGTCCTTGTTGACAGCGTCGGCAGTGACGGGTCCACCAACGGTGGGATCAGCGACGATGCCTTGTTCTTTCTGGTTCTGGGTGGTCGGATCGTCACATCCGCAGTAGGACCAGTATTGCCATCCGGTGAGGTGCTGGCGGGCCAGGTTCGTGACGCCGAGCAGAGTGTCAGCGTCGTCGGTCGCGCCGAATTCGGAGAGCAGCGTTGCCGAATTGTTAGCCGCGGATACGTTGTCGGCATTGTTGAAGGTGATGCCGTCGGGGATGGTGCATCCCGTGTAGGTGCCAGCGATGGCATTGGTGGGGCAGTACACGTGCCAGCTGAGCGCGGTTCCCGCAGATGCCGGGACTCGCGGCGCGGTCGGCCGAGTGTTGAACCCCATATTCCACATGGAGTACGGCTCGTAGTGAACGATTGCCTGGGGGTCCACCGAGGTGATGGAATCGGCGGCCTTTTGGTGCAACGCGTCGAGGTGCTGGGTGGCCGCCCCACAATCACCGAGGGCGAGGTAGCATAAGGGGTACGCGCTGCCGGGCCACGGCTCATTCATAATGTCGTACCCCATCATGCCTGGTAGTGAGCCCATTTTTTCAGCGACGTGCTTCCACATGGCGGCGTAGCGGTCTTGCAGGCCAACGCCCCCGGGGCCGGGCTTGTTCGTCAAAAAGTTGTCATAGGCGCGGATCAGGCCGATATTGACCGCTTGGTTAGTCGGGAAGCCGACTTTCAGAAGGCTCGGCAGGCCGTCGTCGATAACCGCCCAGTCAGGGGCGAATTCGCCTTCGAACTTCTCGTTGTACATGTCCTGGTGGGCGTCGATCAGCGTCATGATGCCGCGTTTGCCCAGCATCTTGACGGTGTTCGCGATGGAGTCTAGGTATGCGTCGTCGTACTGTCCCGGTTCGGGCTCGACAGCTTTCCAAATGATGCCCAGGCGGACGGAGTCAAAACCTTCCTTGGCAAGCCAGTCGGCGTCGTCCTCGTTGAAGCCACCGGCTTCGGCGGTGTACGGCGGGTGTTTGTACACCATGTTGACGCCTTGGGTGAGGACCGCGCGGCCGCTGCCGTCGGTGTACCATTTTCCACTTTGCCCGATGTGCCCTCGTGCGGTGATGGAGGCCGGTTCCTGTTGGCTTCCGGCGAGTGCTGTGCGTGGTATCAGAGTCATTGCCGACGCCACCAGCACGGCGGCTGCGACGATGGCGAAGAGTGCGCGACTATGTGTTGCCGCCAACCCGCGGGTACGTGTTGCAAACGATGCGCGGTGTGGCGCGGGGGAGCTGCTCGGGCGGGGGAGTGCGCCCGGGGAATGAGTTTTCATAGTTGTTATCGTACTGTGCGCGTGTATGTTTCGGTGCACCAGAATGTGGGTAGTGGAAGGGCTCGCGAGCGGGCGTTAGGGTAGGGGCGTTGTGCTTAGGTGGTCGGCCCGCGAGCACGTCGCTTCATCGATGAGGAGGTTAAAGGAAGAATGGCAGGGGTTTCACACGTTTCAGGTGCTTCACGTGGTTCAGCGGTTTCCCGTGGTGACGAGGATGTGACGATCCGGCGAGCTCAGGAGGAGGATAGGGATTTCCTGATCCGCATGAATCACTTGACGGAGACGTGGGGCGATGAGGACGCTGCCCAGGAGCAGGACTTTTCCGAATCCGACCGTCACTACGTCGGCAAGTGGACCCCTGACCAGGGCGGAGTGATTGCGGTTCAGGCTGGTGAGCCGATTGGTGCGGCGTGGTTGCGTACGTTTACCGCGGAGGATCCGGGGACCGGTTTCGTGGAGGAGAAGTATCCGGAGGTGGCGATTGCATTGGCGCCAGGCCACACGGGTGGGGGTCTCGGCCGTCGTTTATTGACGGCGGCTCTGGATCAGGCGCGGGATGATGGGCGCCCGGGAGTGAGTTTGTGTGTAGAGAAGGGCAATGACCGTGCCCAGGCCTTGTATGAGAAACTTGGTTTCCGCTACCTGACGACGAGGGAGTCTGAGGGTAGTACATACAAGGTGATGGTTCACACCTATGAATGATTGATGAATGATCGGAGCAAAACTCTATGAAATCCATGGTCACTGATTATTTGGACGAGGTTCTCGAGGACGTTCGCCCAGGTGATCGGGGTGCTCCCGCGAGCTACATTCCGGAACTAGCCAATGTTGATCCCGAGAGATTCGGTGTCAGCTTAGCGACGATCGACGGCAAAGTGTACGGCTCCGGCGATACGGAGACTGAGTTCACCATTCAGTCGATCGCGAAGCCATTTGTGTATGCGCTTGCCCTGGAAGACCGTGGTTTTCGCGATGTCTTGAAGCGTGTCAGCGTGGAACCGTCCGGTGAGGCTTTCAACGAGGTGTCCCTGGACGAGGAAGGTCGCCCGCTCAACCCCATGATTAATGCTGGCGCGCTGACGACGCATTCCTTGGTGGGCGGTGACGATTGGACCCAGGGTCAGCGCCTCCAGCGGATCATTGACGGGTTGTCGGCGTTTGCTGGCCGTCGGCTGCAGGTTGATGAGCGGGTGTGTGGCTCGGAGCTGGACCACGCCCACCGGAACTTGTCGATCGCCCACATGCTCCGCAGCTACGACATATTCCCCCAGGATCCGCGGGTGATCGTGGAGGGCTACACGCGGTCCTGCTCTCTTCTGGTATCGACGCGGGACCTGGCGATCATGGCCGCGACCTTGGCGAACAAGGGCATTAACCCGATCACCGGCGAGAAAGTGGTGTCGGGTCGCGTGGTCCGCCAGGTTCTGAGCGTCATGACGACGTGCGGCATGTATGACGCTGCGGGCGACTGGGTGACCCAGGTTGGCATCCCGGCTAAGTCGGGCGTCGCGGGTGGTTTGATCGGCGCGTTGCCTGGTCAGATTGGGGTGGCGACGTTCTCGCCTCGGCTGGACGAACATGGCAATAGTGTGCGCGGTGTGCGTCTTTTTGAGCGGATGTCTCGCGACATGGGGATCCACCTCATGGAGGTTCCTCCGTCGGTGCAGACGGTGATCCGCAACACGACGGTGCTGGTCCAGGACCTGACTGACGACGAAAAGGCGCAGGGAGTGAAGCCGCAGAAGATCAAGGTCTATTCGATCCAGGGGAGTTTGCGCTTCGCGGGTGCGGAGAAGATTGTCCGCGAGTTCTCAAGCACGACGATTAAAGAGCCGGCGGTGGCCCTGGACCTGACCGATGTTCATGCGTTGGATGGGGTCGCGCGGCGCATGATTCTGGAGGTGGCGCGACGGTTAACTCTGGACGGTAAGCGCGTATATCTGATCGACCCGGCGGATGTTATTCCGAAGCCCGATCCGGGTGATGGTGGGCAGGTCATTGTGGTCCAGGACCGCGCGGAGCTCAGGGCCCACCAGCCGGAGAAGCGTAAGAAGGGGAAGAAGGGGAAGGCCGCTAAGAAAGGGAAGAAGAAATAGCCGACGTTAGGTCTGTGCGGCTCGTTGTTGCGCGCCCTCCTCGTGCGGCTTCTTCTCCTCCCGTGGCGTGCCCTGATGAGCCCGGTGCCGCACACGCGAAACCCAGTGTTTCGTCGCAAATACGACCATGAATGTGCAGCCCTGCACGACGACGATCATTCCTCCGCTGGACACGTCGGTCCAGTAGCTGATCAGCAGACCGGTCATGGCAGTCACCCAACTGATGACCGGCGTCCAGATAAGCGTGCTGCGCATCCGGGCGAAGATGAGAAGGCTGATCGCGCCGGGTGTGATCAGCATGGCGACCACAAGGATCACGCCCACTGCCTGCATCGACGCCACAATGACGAGCGCGAGCATGGTGAGCATGAACCCGCGCATGAGTGTGGGATTGATGCCGAGCGACCGGGCGTTGATCGCGTCGAAACTCCAGAGAGTAATGTCCCGCCGTTTGATCAGCACAAGTGCCGACGCGAGTAGCGCGATGACGACAACTTGGATGAGGGCGGATTGCCGCACACCCAGGAGATTTCCGAAGAGAATGGAGTGTAGGTCGGTTGTCGACGGCGTCATGGAGATGAGTACCAGGCCGAATGCGAAAAATGTGGTGAAGACGATGCCGATGGCGGTGTCGTCCTTGAGGTTCGTTTTTCCGCGGATGGTCCCGATGAGGCCGACGGTGAGCAGTGCGGCGATCAGCGCGCCGATGGAGAACGGGATGCCCAGGATATAGGAGATGACGACGCCGGGGAGGACGGCGTGCGAGATCGCGTCGCCGAGGAGCGACCATCCGAGCAGGATTATCCAGGCGGAGAGAAGTCCGGTGCACAGTGCCGTCACAGACGTGACGATGACAGCGCGCTGCATAAAGCTATAGGTGAAGGGTTCGATAAACGCTGATGCAAGTGATGCGTGGATCGGTGCGCCAGGGAACGCGCCGGTTAACGCAAAGGGGTTCATTCTGCGTCGCCGTCCTTCCTCATGTCCTCCATGAGCGCGGTGCCCAACAGAACGCTGGGTGAGGCGGCGAAGAGGGTGTCATCTGGGGCCCCGTCGCTAATGATTGTTTTTTGTAGGACAACGATCCGATCCATCGAGCGGAGCGTACCGAGGTGGTGCGTCGAGAGCAGGATGAGGGCGCCACGATCGCGCCGGGCGGTCAGGACTCGGAACAGCACTTCTTCGGTGTCCTGATCAACGCCGGCGAAGGGCTCGTCCAAGATAAGAATGGGAGCCTGGGTGGCGAGTGCACGAGCGATGAAAACGCGCTTCTTCTGCCCTCCGGAGAGCTGCCGGATCGAGCGGGTGGCGTAGGCGGTCATTCCTACGCTGGCCAGGGCTTCGTCGGCAGTGGCTTTGTCGTCGCGAGTGGGGTGTCGGAATGCGGTGAGGACAACGTCACGCACGGTCATGGGGAAGTCCCAGTTCACGGCCTCTGTTTGCGGCATGTAGGTGATGCGTCCGTCGACGTTCATGGTGCCCGTGGTGGGGCGCAGTTGGCCGGTGATGGCGTTGAAAAGCGTGGATTTGCCCGCACCATTCGCCCCGATGATCGCGGTCATGGTTCCGGGGAAGAACGACGCAGTCACGTCGCGCAGTGCGGTCACTGGCTCTCCGGAGTTGTGCGTGTAGGTAACCCCGAGCTTATCGACGCTAACCAGGGGTTCTTGCGGTGTTCTGTCCTGCATTAGCTGGTGAGTCCTTTGCTGATGGTGTCGGCGTCGTACCGGATGAGATCCAAATACGTAGGGACGGGGCCATCTTGATCAGATAGTGAATCGACGTAGAGGATGCCACCGTCCTTTGCCCCGGTGGCGCGGACGATTTGTTCGCGGGGGCCGGAGTCAACGGTCGATTCGCAGAACACAGCGGGAACCTGGTGTTCGCGCACGAACTCTTCGGTGTCCTTCATGCGTTGAGGTGTGGCTTCGGTTTCTGCGTTGACGGGCCAGATGTAGTGCTCGGTGAGTCCCGCGTCTTTGGCCAGGTAGGAGAACGCCCCTTCGCAGGTCACAAGCGCACGTTTGTCCTTGGGGACGGTTTCGAGGTCGGCGCGGAGGTCGTTGCCAATGGTGTCCAGCTTGGCGGAGTATTTCTTCGCGTTGTCGTTGTAGTCGTCTTTGTGGTCGGGATCGATGTCCCCTAGGGCCTTCGCGATGGTACTTGCGTACTTTTTAACGTTGGTGGGGCTCATCCAGGCATGGGGGTTGTCTTCGCCGCTGGCTTCACCATCGGTGATCGGGAGGGGCTCAATCCCATCCGTGGCGACGACACGTTTGGCATCGGAATTGCTGGTGAGCTTGTCCAGCCAATGCTCTAGCCCGAGACCGTTGGCGATAATGAGATCTGCTTTTGCTGCCGATTTGAGGTCCGACGGTGTGGGGTCGTATCCGTGAATTTCGGTGCCCGGCTTGGTCAGCGAATTGACGTTGACGTGATCGCCGGCGACGTTCCGGGCAATGTCGGCCAAAACCGTGAACGTTGCTAAAACGTCTTTCTTCCCGTTGTCATCGTCGGAGAGTGCGCTACAGCCGCTGGCAGTGAGCCCGACGACGAGCGCGGCGGCGATGGCGGGCAGGATTTTTGCGTGTCGACGTGGGTGTTTGGATGCGGTGGATCGTGAGCGCGGATTATCCGTCGGGGAGGAGAGGCCGAGTGAGGGAGCCATGTGAATCCTTACGTTCGGTTGTTAGTTGTTCTTTTTTCGGTTGTCGGTTCTTGGGGATTAGGGACGTCGTGGATATGTCCGTTTATCAGGGAATTAGTGTGAGTTACAGCCCGAATATACCAACCCCCTGAATAAAAAATTCATCACGTTCATTATAAAAGTTCAATGTAATGTATTTTCAAACTGGGGGAACCTTATGTCCACCCCGCCGAGCGTGTCAAGGGCCTTGGTTCGGTGGCCCTAGTTTGATAGCTCCGTGTGACAGCCCCTAGCTTGATGTGCTGGTCACCTAATACGATGAGGGCATGCACGTTTCTGATTTGCCGGACCGCACCCAGGACTATCTGAAGGTGATTTATGACCTGGGCGAGTGGAACGCGGGCCCGGTCACGTCGACGCGGATCGGCGAAGTCCTAGGGCAGAAAGCGTCGACGGTGTCAGAGGCGTTGAAGCGGCTGGTGCAGCAGGGGCTCATCGTTCATGAGGCGTATAAGCCCATCGAGCTCTCCTCAACCGGGCGACCGTTGGCTTTGCAAATGGTCCGTCGGCACCGCTTGTTGGAGATGTACCTGTGCGAGTGTGTCGGCTATAGCTGGGATGAAGTCCACGATGAGGCCGAGCACCTTGAGCATGCCGTGTCGGACACGTTTGTCGAGCGCATCGCGGCTCTCATGGGCAATCCCACGCGCGATCCGCATGGCGATCCCATCCCGGACAAGGAGGGGAACGTCGCCGAAACCGATCCTGGCTTGCCGCTGGATACTGCGCAGGAAGGTGACGTGGTGCGGATTGTGCGCATTGCTGACCGTGACTCGGGTCTTTTGCGTTATTTAGCGACGAAGGGAATCGTGCCGGGGGTTAATGTTGCTGTTTTGCCACGCCCTTACGGCGGGATGATGAACATTCAGCTGGTGGCAAAAAGAGAGGGCGCTTCTGACGCTCCCGACGTCAAAGACCACGCGGTGACCACCCCTGCGCCATCGGGTACCGAGAACGGGGTTGGTATAGCAAGCATTAGCGCAGCGTCGGCAAGGGATATCAGGGTCAAATAGGTGACGAGGTGCATCCCCCGTCGGCAAGCATTCTTTCGGGGGTACAGGAAAATCAGTTAATTGTTACTTGATCGTTACGTAGTCCTTATAATCGCAGCTTGAAGCTTTGTAGCATTAGGTTGGGGGCTGCAGAGTGGTAGCAAAAATGTCCCTTTTTGTCGCGATATAGTAGCGGAGCTGAGATAAGCCAACTAGTGTGAATTGTGTTCGGGATGCGAAAGCGTTCAGGCAACCTAACGTAGATTGACGTGCTACTCTCTGAGGGCGCTCCCATTGCGGTTTCGGTTTTTGTAGCACGCCCACTGCGTTGTTTTAACAGTTTTTTTAGATATATTGCGTAACTATCAGTAAAGGAGATTTACGTGGCTGATCAGAAGTTCATTTAGGCCGTGCTCGAGTCCACCGCTTTCGACAAGAATGGCGACAAGGTTGGCAAAGTTGGCCAGCTTTTCGTCGACAGCAATAGCGGTGAGCCGACGTTCGTAGCCGTGAACACCGGACTGTTTGGTCGTAATAGCTCCCTCGTCCCGCTGGCTGGCGCCAAGCTGAACAACGAGGAACTCCATGTTGCTCACACCAAGGATGAGATCTCGGACGCTCCGAACATCTCGGACACCGACGAAGGTCTGGAGCCCGAGGAAGAAGAGCGCCTGTACAAGCACTACGGCTTGACGACGCAGGACTCCGCTCAGACTCAGACCTCTGACCGCGGAAACGCTGCTCAGGCTGGTACCGCTGCTGGCACCGGCGCTGCCGCTGGAACCGCTGCTGGTACGACGGGTCGTCGTGAGGAAACTGCGAAGACCTCCGCTGAGACCAAGAAGACCTCCGCTGACACTGGCAAGAAGCCTGTTACCTCCGACGACGGCTCCGTGATCCGTTCCGAAGAGCAGCTCAACGTTAACAAGGAGAAGGTGGCCTCCGGTCGCGCTCGCCTGCGCAAGTACGTCGTCGAGGACACCGAAACCGTCGAGGTTCCGGTAAGCCGCGAAGAGGTTAAGGTCGAGCGCGAGAAGCTCTCGCCTGAGGAAGCCAAGAAGCTGGGCAACACCCGCATTGGCGAAGAGAACGCCGACGTTGTGCTTCACGAGGAACAGGTCAACGTTGACAAAGAGACCGTACCGGTGGAGAAGGTCAACCTGAACAAGGAGACCGTCACCGATAAGCAGAAGGTTTCCGAGGACCTCAAGAAGGAACGCGTCGAGTTCCAGGACGAGACCAAGGATGGCAAGAAGTAGTCCAAGTGGGCTATTAGTCCGCGAGCTATGAGCCCGTGATGTCATGAGTTCACGGCGCTCGGAGGATTAGTTCTCCTTCATAGTTAGGCAAACGGCGTGTTTACCAGCCTGGTAGGCGCGCCTTTTGTTGTGCCTGAGGGGCTTTAACTCTGCTTTGCGATGGTGTTTGGGGTTCGGGGTCGCGCGTGGCTGCCGTGAAGCTCCCATATGGCCCGTGCGCGGGGGGCTTCTGATCTGCGTGTGTGGCTTCTGCGCGGAGTTTGTGGGGCTTGTGCACGCGCGTTGGAAAACTGCGGGGGCATATAGGGGTCGGTTGTGAAAACTGTGGGGGGATGGCCAAATTTTTGGCGATTTTTCGCCCATATACCCCCCACTTTTATTTGGGGCGCATATCCCCCCGCAGTTTTCGAGCTCAGGCGCAGAAACCTCTAGACATTCCTCGCCAACTTGTCTCGATCACCGTTCCCCGCAGACCGTCGCGATTCACATCACGGTTTCCCATGGTCCTCGTCATCGCGAATCTCACCGCGGCCCCCGTCGTCGGCAATCTTGTTTAGGAACTTTTCAACGATCCGCCGGGTCTGCAGCGTCTCGGTGAGGAAGCCGTCGTGCCCGGTCGGCGTCGTGATTTTTGACAGCCCAATGAAGTTACCAAGGTTGCGCGACAGGTGTTCCTGCTGGTGAAACGGGTAAAGGATGTCGGAGTCGACGCCGACAACCATGATCGGGACGGTGCATTCGCCGAGGACGGCGTTCATGCCGCCGCGCCCGCGTCCGATGTCGTGGCGGTTGAGCGCGTCGGTGAGGATCACGTAGCTTCCGGCGTCGAACCGCGCGGCAAGCTTGGAAGCCTGCGAATCCAGGTAGCTTTCGATGGAAAAGCGCTGGTCACGGGATCGGTAGGGGCCGTACGGGTCTTCATTGCGTTGTGGGTCGGCGCCGAATCGCTCGTCGAGCTCGAGCTCACCCCGATAAGTTAGGTGTGCAATGCGACGCGCCTGGCCGATTCCGTGAGTGGGCGCGCGCCCGGTGCCGTAATAGTCGCCGCCCTGCCAATCGGGGTCGGCCTCGATGAACCGGATTTGCGCAGACTGAATGCCGATTTGCCACGCGCTCGCTCGGGCGGAAACCGCGATAACCAGTGCCGACGCGACCACGTCGGGGAACATGATGCACCATTCCAGGGCCCGCGCCCCGCCCATCGATGCGCCGACGACGGCGTGAAGCCGCCGGATGCCGAGTTGTTCCAGCGCGCAGTGTTCGGCGTCGACCATGTCCCGCATGGATAGGGCCGGGAAGCGCGACCCCCACGGTGCTCCATCAGGACTTATCGACGACGGGCCCGTGCTGCCATTGCAGCCTCCCAGGACATTCGTGCAAAGGATGAGGTAGCGGTCTGTGTCGAAGCCGAGGCCTGGGCCGATGAGCCCTTGCCACCATTCGGCGGCGTTGCCATCGCCCGTGAGAGCATGCTCGATGAGGATTATCGGGCGGTCGAGAGGGTTTGGGAGAGGGGTGGCGTCTGGCGTTAGATCGGGCGCGTCGGCTGCATCGCTGGTGTCGGGCGCGACGTCGCCTGGTGCTATGTCCGGTGTGGCGTTGGTCGGGGTTGTGTAAAAAGCGTAGATGCGGAGTGACGCACCAGGTAGTGGCACACCAGCCTCCGTCACCCATGGGTCGTCGGCCGGTGAGAAAGGCACGTCGACGTACTGCCCATTGGGCGGAAGCTCTACCTGTTCGGCCACGGCCGACACCTCCTTATTGTTTGGCGCGCCCCACCCCGCACAACACACGGGTGTACGAAACACAACCAAAGGGCCGGCCATCGTTGCGCGGCCAGCCCTTCGTCGGCAAGAAGATTAACCTCAAAGAAAATTAGCCTAGAAGATTAAACCTGCTCAAAGGCCTGTTTGAGGTCGTTGATGATGTCGTCGATGTCCTCGATGCCGACGGAGAGTCGGATGGTCGACTCGTTGATTCCCGCGGCACGCAGCGCCGGCTCATCGGACTGGGAATGCGTGGTCGAGGCCGGGTGGACAACCAGCGACCGCACGTCGCCCACATTGGCCAGGTCCGAGTGCAGCTTCAAGGCATCGATGAACTTCCACGCCGTGTCGCGCCCGCCATCGATGTCGAATGAGAACACCGAGCCCGGGTATTTCAGCCCCAGCTTCTCCTTGACCGAATACCATGGCGAACTCTTCAGCCCAGGGAAGTTAACCTTCGTGACCTTCGGATTACTTTCCAGATATTCAGCGACTTTTTGCGCATTTTCGTTATGTTTTGCGATGCGCAGAGATAAGGTATCCAACCCTTGGGCCGTGACCCACGCGTTAAACGGCGATGGCGTCGCACCCGTATCGCGGAGCAACCCCGCGCGAGCCTTCAACCCGAACGCCACATTCCCCAGGTCCGCGTACTTCAACCCGTGGTAGGCGGGGTCCGGCTCGACAAAATCGGGGAACAGCGGCTTGCCGTCGCGCTCGACCGTCCAATCGAACTTTCCGCCGTCGATCAGCACACCACCAAGCCCGGACCCGTTGCCGGTGTAAAACTTCGTCAACGACGCCACAACAACGTCGGCACCGAGCTCCAAAGGACGAACAGCAGCCGCCGTCGCCACAGTATTGTCGACAATCAACGGTACGGAATGCTTATGAGCAACCTCCGCGATCGCGGGAATGTCCAGGATATCGGCCTGCGGGTTGGCGAACGTCTCGCCATAAAACGCCACCGTGTTGTCCTTCGCGGCCGCGTCCCACGACTGCGGATCGTCCGGATCCTCCACGAACGTGACCTCAATCCCGAGCCGACGGAACGTGTGCGCCAACAGCGTCTCCGTGCCGCCGTACAAGCGCGGCGACGACACAATATGCGACCCTGACCTCGCGATATTCAGGAACGCCGCCGTCTCCGCCGCCTGGCCGGATGCGAAGAGGACCGCATGCGTTCCACCCTCAAGCGAAGCCAACCTATTTTCGACGGCGGCCACCGTCGGATTTGTCAGGCGCGAGTAAATCGGGCCCTCGTCCTCCAGGCCGAAGCGCTGTTTGGCGTGCTCGGCCGAGTCGAAAACGTATGAGGACGTGAGGTAAATGGGGAGGTTTCGTGAGCTTGTCTCACTATCGACGGGCTGGCCGGCGTGGATGGCGCGGGTCTCAAAGCCCCACTGGTCGGCGTTGCTGTTGTCGTACTTGGTTGTCATGGTGTTTCCTCGTGATTCGTTGTGTTGGTTTTGTGTGGTGGTTTTGTTGCCGCCGAGCTTGTGTGGCCGTCGGTTCTCGGGGCGTTTGCCCCAAACGTTTTCCTGCCTTCCGAGGCGGCGTAACCGCTTGTAGAAAACGGTGCGGTCTTGCCCGGCGGTGAGCTCTTTCGAACTCGTAAAACGAGATTAATGTACCGCTCGGTCTAGTGCAAACCGCTCTGTCTATTTTGCGCATATACACTCAGGTGAGAGCTATGAAAAAATCTAGACCAAGCGGTATGTAGATTGTGTGCTGTACGACGTTCTCCTTCATGTTCAGTGGGATGGGAATCTTACGTTGGTGACGCTCACGCGTTGACCGATTCGGCTAGCGAGATGTTGTCGCGCAGGCTTTGCGCCCGCGCGCTGGAAAACTGTGTGGGTATATCAGGGTCGGTTGTGAAAACTGTACGGGTGTCGCTATTTCGTCGACGAGGCGGACACGTTTGTGGTTCGGGCCGAGCGCAGGCGGGTGAGGACTCCGCTCGAGGTGTCGTCGGTGGGTTTTGATGCGTCGGCGGGTCGTGGTTTGGCAGTCAGTCCATCGGCGCGCTTTGATCCTGCGTCAATCGAGACAGTTCTTTTCGACGACGTCACACCGGGCCTGCGCCTGCTGACTCTGGAGCTCACGCTGGTGACCGCGGTGGCATCGTCATTCCGCGGGGCTGTGTGGTGGCCGACCCCGCCCATTCCCGGCCTGCCACTGGGGATCGTGAGAGCGGTTCAGGTTGCCGACGTTGCTGGGGTCTGTTCGGGCGGGGGTCAACCGGAGGTCCGTGGGCGCGGTGTATCTGTGACATGGCAGCGAACACCAAGATGCAAACCGGGGAACGCCATATTCGCTATCCGTGATGCGAGAGCCATCCACCCCCGTTTGGGCTCGGAATCAAATATCTCTTCCCGCTAGCTGTGGGGAGCGGCTATTCTTGGTTGCAGAGCGAGTTCCCGCTGGCAAGGCAGTGAAATAAGATGGTACCCCGCTAAGAAAAGGGGTCGATGAAGTGGCCTTATGTCGGCGGGAACTTGTTTATGATGCCACCCTCGCGACCCGAGGGATCGAGGCATCCGCCCCGAAGATAGTGGGGCGTCGGCCCCTCCAACCGTGGGGCTGTAATAAACACCCTGCTACAAAGTGGGGTAATAACCCGTCGTTGAGGTAGATCATCCTCGACGTGTCTCAAGTGAACATTCGCTCGAGGCAAAGGTAGCCTGATGACACTCACGCAAGTGATCAGTAACTGATTAGTAATGCGAGGGTGCGCGAATGGATTGTCGGCACTCGGGGGAGAGCTTCCGCATCGAGGGGGAATAAGCCAGGTCAACGCGCTGCCCACCCATGCAGCATGTTGTTACACCGATGACAGATCGAGGTTTACAGTGTCCGAGCAACCCGCATCCCGGCCCTCCGACAATCAGGGCAACGAACCAACTGATCAACACAACGAGGTATCGCCGACGGTGGCCTCATCGGAATCCGCCGACCACTACACTTCGTCGTCCGAAGCCTGGGACGTCCCGGTAGCCGCGCCGGGGTCGTCGTCGGAAAGAATCGGGGTCGTCATGACCTCGACGGACATCATTACGTCGGCGGAAACGCACTCGCAGCGAGCGAAGAGTGCGCAGAGTTTTCGTGAGGAAACCGATCTGCTGGGCACTCTGCAGGTCCCTGCCGACGCCTACTACGGTGTGCACACGCTGCGCGCGGTCGACAATTTCCAGATTTCGCGGACGAACATCAACCACGTTCCGGAGCTCATTCGCGGCATGGTGATGGTCAAGAAAGCCGCCGCCATCGCGAACCGTGAAGTCCATGCTCTGCCAGCCAAAAAGGCAGAGGCAATTATTTGGGCTTGCGACCAGATTCTCGACAAACACCGCGGGATGGATCAGTTTCCTATCGACGTGTTCCAGGGCGGCGCGGGCACGTCCGTGAATATGAACACGAATGAGGTTATTGCGAATTTCGCGCTCGAATATTTGGGGGAGCCGAAGGGCAATTACGACGTTATTAATCCAAACGACGACGTCAATATGTCCCAATCGACGAATGACGCTTACCCAACCGGTTTCCGTTTAGGTTTACACTTCGCGATTGAACAATTGGCTAACCATGTCGACGCCCTGGAACGCGCATTCCTGGCCAAAGGAAATGAATTCAACGACGTCATGAAAATGGGGCGGACGCAATTGCAAGATGCCGTCCCCATGTCATTAGGACAAGAATTCCGCGCGTTTGGAAACAACTTGGCTGAAGAGCGCAGTCAGCTGGAACGTGCCCAGAGCCAGTTGCGTGAAATGAACATGGGCGCGACGGCCATCGGCACCGGCCTGAACACCCCTGCGGGGTATCAAGCAGCGGTGATCCGCGCACTAAGCACTGTGTCCGGTCTGGATATTAAGCCTGCACGTGACCTCATCGAGGCGACCAGCGACACGGGCGCGTATGTCAATGCACATTCGGCCGTCAAACGTCTGGCAATGAAACTATCGAAGATTTGCAATGATTTGCGTCTTCTATCGTCGGGGCCGCGCGCAGGATTAAACGAAATTAATCTCCCAGAACGCCAGGCGGGTTCGTCGATTATGCCGGCGAAGGTTAACCCGGTTATTCCGGAAGTCGTTAATCAAATTTGTTTCAAAGTCTTTGGAAACGACGTCACCGTCGCGATGGCTGCGGAAGCCGGACAATTGCAGTTGAACGTGATGGAACCGGTGATCGCGCAATGTGCGTTCGAATCCGTGCGGTTCCTCGTGCGAGCCTGCACGACGCTGCGCACCCGCTGCGTCATCGGAATCACCGCTAACGACGACGTTTGCCGCCGGTACGTCGACAATTCGATCGGAATTATCACCTATTTGAACCCGCTGATCGGCCACCACTGGGGCGATGTGATTGGTAAAGAAGCGGCTCGGACGGGCCGATCCGTGCGCGACCTCGTCCTGGAGAAAGGGCTGCTGGATAAGGACACCCTTGACGACGTCCTCAGCCATCACAACCTACTGAACCCCAGCTTCCACGGAAAGCTGTACAACGGGGACGAGGAAGACTGACAGTGCGCTCGACATAGGTGCGCCAAAAACTGGGAACGCGCTGAAGACTGGAGATACGCTGAAGGCGGGGGCCGCGGACTTGCCGCCACCCCCGCCCTACTCACCGAAACCTACCGGCGCGGATTGCCGCCTAACCCCTACTGGTGCAAATCGTCAATGATCGTGTTGAACGTCTTCGACGGCCGCATCACAGCGTTCACCTTGTCATCCGACGGCCAGTAGTAGCCGCCCAAGTCGACCTCAGAGCCCTGCACAGAGAGCAGCTCCTCCGCGATCTGATCCTTCTTCTCGTCGAGAGCGTCGGCAATCGGCTTGAATGCAGCAGCCAAATCGGCATCGTCGGTCTGCTGAGCCAACGCCTTCGCCCACCCCAACGCGAGGTAGAAGTGCGAGCCGCGGTTATCGATCTCGTTAACCTTACGCGACGGAGAATGCCCCTCTTCCAGCACACTCTCGGTGGCCTTATCCAACGCATCGGCAAGAATCCCGGCGCGATCGTTCCCGTCCTTACGGGCGAAGAAGCGGAACGACTCCGCCAGGGCAAGGAACTCACCCAGCGAATCCCAACGGAGGTGGTTTTCCTCCTGCAGCTGCTGCACGTGCTTCGGTGCGGATCCGCCTGCACCGGTCTCGAAGAGCCCGCCACCAGCGATCAGCGGAACCACAGACAGCATCTTTGCCGACGTGCCCAGCTCCATGATGGGGAAGAGGTCGGTCAGGTAATCACGCAGCACGTTGCCGGTGACCGAGATGGTGTCCTCGCCCTTGCGGATGCGGTCGATCGAGTACTTCGTGGCGGCCACGGGATCCATGATCTGGATGTCCAGGCCGTCGGTGTCCTCGTCCTTCAGGTATTCCTCGACCTTGGCACGCACGTTGTTGTCGTGCGCGCGCTCCGGGTCGAGCCAGAACACGGCCGGCATCCCCGACAGGCGTGCGCGCTCAACAGCCAGGCCGACCCAGTTGCGCACCGGGATGTCCTTCGTCTGGCAGGCGCGCCAAATATCATTAGCCTCGACGTCGTGCTCCATCAGCACGGTGCCGGACTTGTCGACGACCTGCACTTTGCCATCAGTTGGCATCACGAATGTTTTGTCGTGCGAACCGTACTCTTCCGCCTTCTGAGCCATCAGGCCGACGTTCGGCACGGTGCCCATGGTTGTCGGATCGAACGCGCCATTCTCACGGCAATCGTCAATAACCGCCTGGTAAACACCGGCATAGGACGAATCTGGGATGACTGCCAAGGTGTCTTGTTCTTTATCATCGGCGTTCCACATGTGGCCCGAGGTGCGGATCATCGCGGGCATGGAAGCATCGATAATGACGTCCGATGGGACGTGAAGGTTCGTGATGCCCTTGTGAGAGTTCACCATCGCCAAAGCAGCGTTGTTCTTGAGGGCCTGGTCAAACGCGTCCTTAATCTCGTCGCCGTTGTCCAGGTCCGACAGGCCTTCGAGGATGGCCCCTAACCCGTTTTCGCCATTGAGCCCGGCTGCCAGCAGTTCCTCGCCGTACTTGTCGAACACGTCGTGGAAGTAGGCGCGGACCACGTGACCGAAGATCACCGGATCCGACACCTTCATCATGGTTGCCTTCAGGTGGACGGAGAACAGCACGTCCTCTGCCTTCGCACGGCTGACCTGGGCGCGGAGGAACGTGTCCAGCGCCTTCGCGCTCAGTACGGTGCCGTCGACAATCTCGCCCTTCAGAACGGGGAGGGATTCCTTAAGAACGGTGGTTTCACCGTTCGGCGCGACCAGCTGAATCCGCAGTTCGTCGTCGTTCTCAAGAACCACCGACTGCTCGTTGTGCCGGAAATCATCCGACTCCATTGTCGACACATTGGTCTTTGAGTCTTTGCTCCATTCACCCATCGTGTGCGGGTGCTTGCGTGCGAAGTTCTTCACGGCCTTCGGCGCGCGACGGTCCGAGTTGCCCTCACGCAAAACGGGGTTAACCGCAGAGCCCTTGACCGAGTCGTAGCGGGCGCGAGCATCGCGTTCTTCGTCCGTCGACGGTTCCTCGGGGTAATCCGGGAGTTCGTATCCAGCGGCCTGAAGTTCCTTAATCGTCGCCTTCAACTGGGGTACCGACGCCGAAATGTTCGGCAGCTTCACAATATTTGCGTCCGGAGTCTTTGCCAGCGCACCCAGTTCGGCCAGCGCATCATTGACCCGCTGGTCCTCCGGCAGCACATCATTGAACGCCGCCAAGGTGCGCGCCGCCAATGAAATATCCCGGGTTTCGACGTCGACACCGGCGGTTGACGCAAACGCTTCCACCACTGGCTTCAACGAATACGTTGCCATCAAAGGCGCTTCATCGGTACGGGTGTAGATAATTGTTCCCATGGTGGGGCAAAACTCCCTTACTCGCTAAATATCGTTCAGGATTATGCGGGCTGTGCGTGCCGAGGCCGGTGTCCGGTTTAGAACGCCGCCGGCGGTGTGCAGATATAGCGTTTATCTGCGGATTCGGGCGTGCCATCGTCACCTAGACAGGGCCTGGGTAGCAAAGCTATCAACATAGTGGATAGTTCCTTTTTCTAGAGTACGTGACGACGATACAAATGCGACTCTACGATGCGGAGCACCCCCACAGACGGGGCAGCGATACGCTCGTCGGGAAATAGGGAAGTGGCGGTTGGTCCCCGCAGCTGGGGCTGGAGAGGGGAACGCTACGGCGCTATTCCCCGCGCAAACGTATCGAGTAGCCAATTTGAAACGCCGGGTTCGAGTTTCTCCACCATCTCCGGGAGGGGTCTACTAAGAAGGCCAATCCCCATCTGTAATCGTGCTGTGGTGATCTCCGGGCGAACCAGTCCAGCGTTCTTAGCCCGATCCAAGATAGGCTCCACCTGGGAAAAAGCCTCTTTGCGGAGCGCTTTGATCCGGCCATGAAGCTCGGGAGACACATTGATGCTTTCGGCCATTTTTGCTGCCAGTGTGCCGATTTGTAAGCCGTAGTCGTCGGCAATGAAATCTGACCACGTGCCGGCCGGGTCTTCATCCCAGGACGGCGCATCAACATAGCGATTACATACCGACGTCAGCCGGGCCAACATTTCTTCGCCGACACCTATAAAGAGATCGTCGCGCGTGGGGAAGTGCCGGTAGAGAGTGGCGATTCCGACTCCAGCGTCCTGGGCGATGGATCGCAGTGAAATGTCTGGACCGTAGGTGGCAAAACCTTGCCACGCAGCGTCGATGATGGCGGCACGGCTGGCAGTCGCGTCTGCACGCACGATGTTTCTCCTAGTGGTGGGGTCTCAGTGAGTGAAACCGTTGATGAGGTCACATTCTGTCACGTCGGGCACGTTTGCACCAAAATAAACGAAGCGCTATGCTCCATTTGTATACGGAGCGGAATGTTCCGTTTATTTGGGCGAGGCCTACGGGTAGTACCTACTGGTCATGCCTACTAGTTAGCCACAGTCATCCACGTCAACGGCCACGTCGTACCGCGAAATACAAGCGGAAAACGATGACAGCCGCGTTGCACGGCAAAACACATTGGAAAAGGGGAGACCTTATGGCAAGTAACAGCGTTTCCACGGAGGTGACCACCCAGCGCAGCTCGGCCACCACACAGGCCACTGAACACGCCACTAACTCCACGAACGAGGCATCTAACACCGCCACCAACCAGGCGCCTAACAGCACGAAACAGGCGTCAGAAAACACGTCGAAAACCACTGAGCACACGTCGAGTGGAAAAGTAGTGGGCATTGTGCTCGGCCTCGCCGCCGTCGTCACACTCATGCTGCTGTCCTTCTTGGCGCCGGCAGTGAATTCCGGCGCGAAAGACCTACCGCTCGCCGTCAGCGGGCCAGATCAGGCGGTTACCCAGCTCACTCAAAACATGGAGCACAACCAGCCCGGGGTTTTCGAGATCAAGCATGTTGACGATGCCAAACAGGCCGTCCACGACCGCGAGGCCATCGGAGGCATCGCTCTGGGGCAGCCGACAGCCGGGCCGAACGGCACCCCTGTTCCCACCGCCGAAGTGATTACCGCGACGGGTGCCGGAACCACCTATCTCCAGGTCATGAATGGGGTCACCCAAGCGCTCACGACGCAAGGCGCCCAGGTCACCACGACAGATGTGGCTCCGCCAGCATCCGGCGACGAACACGGCACCGCCTTCGCCACCCTGGCTCTCCCGATGGCGTTCGGCGGCATGATCTCAGCGGTCATCTTGTCTACCCAGGTCCACGGAGGACGCGCACGTCGATTCCTCGCCTCCGGGGCATTCGCCATCATCGCTGGATTCATTTTGGCGGCTGTGATGCGCTTCGGCTTCGACGTCGTCGGCGGAAATTATTGGGAAGTGGCCGGAACGTTATCGCTGGCCGTCGCCGGGGTGTCGATGTTCGTCCTCGGCATGGAGTCTAAGTTCGGCTACGCGGGATTAGGCATCGGCGCTGTGGTTGTTATGTTCGTGTCGAACCCGCTATCCGGAATGCAAACAGGCCCCACATGGCTGCCTTCACCGTGGGGAGCGATTGGACAATTTCTCCCGCTAGGTGCGGCCGGTTCAGCGCTGCGATCCGTCGGATTCTTTGACGGCGCAGGGTGGGGCATCCACGGCCTCGTGCTCACCTGTTGGGCTTTGTTAGGAATAGCGCTCGCTGGGTGGTCTGCGTGGACGGCTTCGAGGCGGAGTCACTGATCGATCGCCAGGAATCCAGAACCGTAGCGGTGCCTCTTTGTTCTTCGAGATCCCGATCCGCGGGCCCGTGACATAAGGAACAATGTCGTCCTCAGCGCGGGCACGGCTCAGCCGTAGCTCCGGAGCTTCGGGATTGCCGACGTCGGTTTGTACCCCGCCATCATCGACGACGATGGGCATCCCGTCGAGATGAAGATCTAACCCCAGCGCGGATCCCACATTCCCCGGCCCGCGGGCGAGTCCATCGTCCTCGGGCCGGTCGCCTCGTCGGGATCTAACCACGTCATAACCACCAATCACGCGCCCGGCCCGCAGCAATAGTCCCGACGCGACGCCCTCGGGGCAACACACAACGTTGCCCGCACGATGAATGCCGTAGCTGGCATAAACGTAAAGGTGCAGCGGTGGGCCGAACATCGTCGCGCAGCGTGGCGTCGGCCCCCGAGAAGCATGTGACGCGGGATCGGCTTCCCCCAAGTACGCCTCGACCTCAGTAATCATCAGCGCGACCGGGCCGCGGCGAAGCGTCGACCCCAAGACGTACGGGGCGACAATGTCCGCGGGATGGGAAAACAAGCCCGGCGGAAACCCCACCGATAACACCTCCTCAGTTGCGGACCTCGTTGACTGTTTGCGCGTTGGCCGCTTACTCGTCGGCCTTGTGCGTACCGACCGCCTGCTCGTCAGCCTCGTGCTCATGGTCCGCGTCGTCGCCACCGTCGACAGGATTACACACCAACACCACGACCATCGCCACTATGACTACGGCGACTCCAGCGACGGGCACCGGCACCCAGGTGGACGCAACCGTCACGACCGCCCCAATCGGAATCACGGTCCGCACGATGCGCGGAGTCCCAGGGTACGCGACCGCCCAAATCGCGAGAATGAAAACAGCCACCGGCACAGTCACCGTCAGTGACACAGCGACATAGGAAAGCTCCGACGAGCCGGTTACATAGTCCACGAGCGCCTCGATCCCCGCTGAGAACGCGCCGGCAGAGGCGAAAATCAGGTAGTGTGCATAACCCCACCGGACAGACAACAGAATCGACGAGTTCGATAACCGCTCCGTATGCCGCGGATAAAAGTAGATCCACCAAATACCCGCGCTGATCACGATGGTCATGATCGACACATCGATCAGCTGGCCAATGTGCTCACCCTCATCAAGCGCCTCGATAATCGCATTGGCCGACCCCAGCAGCGACTCACCTAAAACAATGATGGTGAACAGGCCGTACCGTTCCGCAATGTGCTCCCGGTGCCACGGCGTCCCACCCGTGACCTCGGCGACCAGAGGAACCGACAATTCCACGAGGACGAAAACCACGAATATCCACAAGGGAATACGTCCCGACGTGACCACCGCCGCGATCACCCACAACACCTGCGCCGACAAAATACCGATGGCGTACGTCAACGCAGAACGGCCTTCCCGCCCCTTAGCGCGTGAAGCGCGAAGCCACTGGGCTCCCATGGCAACGCGCATAATGACATAGCCAATGGCCATGATGCTGAAATTACGGTCTTCAAACACGTCGCTGATCCCCGCGGTGAGAACCAGCACGCCCGCCATCTGCACGAACGTGCTTAAGCGGTAGAGCCAGTCGTCGCTATCGAAACTGGTGGCAAACCAGGTGAAGTTCATCCACGCCCACCAAATGGTGAAGAACACCATGAGATATAGGCCAATGCCCTTGCCCGCGTGGCCTTCGGTGAGGGCATGGTGCAACTGCACGCCAGCCGTCGATACGGCAACGACGAAGACCAGGTCGAAGAAGAGCTCCAGAACGGTCGCAGCGCGATGGGGTTGCTCAGGATCACGCGGGCGCATCGGGGTGAGGTAAAAGCGGGGGCGTCGAGTGTCCTGTGTTCGCACGTCAGATGAGCTCACTGGAGGTCCTTCTGTTAGTGAGGGGGCGGCCGCATTGGGGGCGTCGGGATGACAGCGTGATGAAGGCGCGAGGTCGTGCCTAAATGCAGAGTCAAGATTACCTGTCGGTCCCGACAAAACCGGACACGGCTTCCCTCACAGAGACGGACGACGTCGGTCGGGCCATACAGTCGGACAAAGCCGAGCCAGCCGACCCGTCGCGGCTGCAGCTGAGATACTTCGCCCAGGAGAGCTGAAATTACCCCGTCTCGAAGTTCGACAAAGTAAAACGAATCACACTCCGCACGGGAATGTAATGAATTGTGCAGGGGAAAATGCCCATTTCGCATTGCACGATGGCACACGTATGTGCAAATGTAGGCAACTCGAACGCGACCACAAGGAAACCTCCGGAGACATGACAATGTGTCGCTTCGCCCGTCAATTCCGTCAATTCCGCGTCCGCATAACCCCCTGATTTCGACCGAACTAATACCGACGCAAGACCGATAAATTCACGTTTACACCGATTTCATCGACACACGATCACGAGTACATGACGCACCGTCGTCAAGAGAAGAGAAAGTGTGATGCCTGTGGGGAGCTTTATCCGTAGAGCCGTCGACGTTTTTCGCGACTATATGGACGCAGACAACTACATCATTGCGCCACGCGCATTGACCGAGCCTGTTGCTACGGGAGATGCCCATGCGCCGGAGGGCATGGAGGCGTCCGACGAGCGTGAATCGGGGCGTGAATTTGGCGACGCGTCGGGGGCTCCTCAAGAGCCGTACGCAACGCTGGTCCACCAGTCGCTGAGTATCGACATTGATGACCACCCGCAGTTCCACGGTAACGGATACTCCCTTGACGACGCAGGTGACGACGAGCACGGCGCTGCCACGCACGGCACCGCAGAGGACAAAGCGGCCCGCAAGGCTGCGAAAGCGCAGCAGCGTCGCAATAACCGCGTCCGCCGCGCCCAGGCGCGCAAAGAGGTCGTGGCAAAGAGCACGCAGGCATCCAAGAAGGCCGTTGCAAAGAGCACGCAGGCGTCGAAGAAAGCAGTCGCGAAAACTGCCCACTCGTCGCGTGCCGCTGCAGCAAAGACGGCGCACACCTCCCGTGCCGTCGCGGCGAAAACCGCGCACACGTCCCGCGCCGCTGCTGTAAAAACTGGTCAGGCTTCACGCCACGCCTATAACAGCAGCAAGCAGGTCGTCGTCGAGCGCATGCCAGAGCGCAAACCGATCCCGCGACAAACCGAAATGGGATCACGACGTGCCCTTTTCGCTCTGGTTGCGCTCTCCATCGGAGGGTTCGGCATCGGCACCACCGAGTTCGTCTCCATGGGGTTGTTGAAGTACATCGGCGCCGACTATGGCATTTCCGACGGCGCCGCCGGACGTATCGTTACCGCTTACGCGATGGGCGTTGTCGTCGGCGCGCCGCTGATCACCGCGCTGACCGGCAAAATCCCCCGTCGAAGGCTCCTCCTCTTATTGATGGGGGCATTCACCGTCGGCAATGGTTTGAGTGTTTTCGCGCCGAACTATCCCTTCCTGATAGCAGCCCGGTTTATCGCCGGTATTCCGCATGGTGCTTTCTTCGGAGTGTCCTCGCTGGTTGCGGTGTCCCTGTCCAAACCTGGTAAGCGAGGCCAAGCAATCGCCATTGTGAACCTGGGGTTGCCTATCGCCACGTTGATTGGTGTTCCACTTGCACAGGCGATCGGCCAGTCCATGAGCTGGCATTATGCCTATGCCATGGTGTCCTTGATCGAGTTAGCCACCTTGGTCTCTATTTGGATCGCGTTGCCGCACATGACGCTCATGTTGACGACCAACCCGTTGACCGAGCTCAGCGCGCTCATTAAGCCGCAGGTTCTGCTCACCTTGCTCATGGGCACTGTCGGATTTGGTGGCATGTTCGCCGTCTACACCTACATATCGTGGACGATGACGGAAGTCGCTGGCCTGCCGGCAAGCCTCATGTGGATCGTGTTGATGTCCTACGGCGTCGGCATGATTATTGGCACCTGGTTCGGCGGAAAACTGGTGGACTACAACCCGGAGCGTGGAATTTTCTTCTCGCTCATCGTCATGATGGTGATTTTGACCGCGTTCTTCTTCACCTCCCACAACCCGTGGCTCGGCACCATCAACTTCGCGTTGATCGGAATGTCAGGATCGCTACTCACCCCGAACCTGCAGTCCCGACTCATGGACACGGCCGGTGAGGCGCAAACCCTCGCGTCAGCGCTTAACCAATCTGCCTTGAACCTGGCGAATGCCGGGGGTGCGGTCGTCGGCGGCTGGGTCGTGTCCGCCGGCTTCGGTTACTCCAGTGGCGGGCTGGCCGGAGCCCTCATGGCGTTGCTGTCGATGATTGTCTGGGCACTCACCGCGTTGGTTCGTAAGCGATCAACTGCTTCGGTGCAGCATGTCAAGGCTCCGGTCAGCTAAAACACCAGTTAAAACGCTGATTCCACCGGCGCATAAAAGCAGACCAATAATTGCCGACGCCTACCGGCGTCCACCACTGACCAGGCTTATTGCCCCGACGTCGGCTGCCCCGATGAAGTCATGTCCAGCGCATCCGCTACGATGTCCGACATGCCTCCCCACAATGCGCCGATAAAACCCAACGATGACAACACCCCTGGGCACCGCAATTCGTTTGCCGCGTCCGCCGGATCATTCGCCGACGCCTCGCTGACTGTCGCGTCGATTAACGTGAATGGTATTCGCGCAGCGGTGAAACACCGGTCGGAAGAGAACCTCGGCTTTCATGAGTGGTTGAAGAATGCCAACGTGGACGTTGTGCTCCTCCAAGAGGTGCGGGCGTCGGAAAAGCAGGCTGAGAATGCTCTCAAACCTGCCCTTGACGACGGGTGGTCGCTCACCGTTGCGCCGGCGGCAAGTCGTGGCCGCGCCGGGGTGGGGATTTTGTCGACGTTCCCCGTCGACGACGTCGAGATCGGTATCCCCGATTTTGAGGACGCCGGCCGTTGGATCGAAGGAACGATTCACGCCGGTGGGGGATTAGACGATGTGCGCCTTGCCTCTCTGTACCTCCCGAGTGGCGGCTGGAACGAAAAGCAGGACGAAAAGTACGCGTTCTTGGACTCGCTCGCTCCCGTGCTGCAGCAGCGGGCCGAGAAGTACGACAAGATGCTCGTCGCCGGGGACTGGAACATTTGTCACCGGCGTGAGGACCTGAAGAGCTGGAAAGGCAACCGCAAGAAGGCGGGGTTCTTACCTGATGAGCGCGCATTTATGGATTCCATCTTCGGCCCGGGGCCTGGTGCGACGGTCTCTGAAATTAACGACGATACCGAGGCGCCCAGAGGCGTGACCTTGAGTGACGGGCGACGCCAGGGGAATGCGGGCGCAATCGGCGAATTCTTTGCCTCGAAGGATTACAAGCCGTCCGCGGCGAGTTTGCGGGGTCCGGCAAAGGATCCGAAATGGATCGACGTTCAGCGCTCATTCCACGAGAACGAAGAAGGCCCCTACAGTTGGTACACCTGGCGTGGGCAGGCCTTTGACACGGGCGCTGGATGGCGTATCGACGTCCACGCGGCGACACGGAGTCTGGCTGATCGGGCGGTCGCTGCTCGTACCGACGTCGCTGATACTTATGATCTTCGCTGGTCGGACCATTCGCCCGTCGTCGTCGGTTTTAAATAGAAATATGTATTTCGAGCGCCCGTTATTGAAGGTGTCTGACGGCCGGTTGCAGAAACGCGTGCGGTAAGAAGTACTGTAAACCCCATGGCTAGTGAGAATGAACAACAAAGCGCACAAGAACATAAGGCTCGCGTTGTCTCGGGGTTGCAACCAACGTCAGATTCGTATCACTTAGGTAATTATCTGGGTGCAGTCCGGCAGTTCATTAAATTGCAGGACAACTATGACGCTTTTTACTTTATCCCGGATCTTCACGCCATAACCGTGGACCAGGACCCGCAGCAATTGCGGAAGCGTACGTTATCCGGTGTCGCGCAGTTGTTGGCTTTGGGCATTGACCCCGAACGGTCGACGCTATTCGTGCAGTCTCACGTCCCCGAGCACGCTCAACTCGGGTGGATCATGACATGCCTGACCGGTTTCGGTGAGGCCAGCCGCATGACCCAGTTCAAGGATAAGTCGTCTAAGCAGGGCACGGAGCGGACGAGCGCTGGCTTGTTCGCGTACCCCATGTTGATGGCTGCCGACATTTTGCTCTACAAGCCGGAGCTGGTTCCTGTGGGGGAGGATCAGCGCCAGCACATGGAGCTCACCCGAAACTTAGCGCAGCGGTTCAATTCTCGGTTTGGGGAAACATTTGTTGTTCCCGACGGTTTTATTCCGGAGGGGGCGGCGAAGATTTACGATCTTCAGGAACCCACGTCGAAAATGTCGAAGTCTGGGTCGAATCCCAAAGGGATTGTTAATTTGCTCGACGATCCAAAAGTGTCAGCAAAGCGAATCCGTTCGGCTGTCACCGATAATGATGCCGAGATCCGCTACGATCGCGAAAACAAGCCGGGTGTCTCGAACCTCCTTGTTATCCAAGGTGCATTGACAGACAAGAATCCCAAGGACCTCGCGGCACAATACCAAGAGTCCGGCGTTGGCTATGGCGAATTGAAGAAGGACACGGCGGAAGCCCTTGAAGCCTTCACCACTCCGCTGAAAGCCCGTTACGAAGAATTCATGTCTGATCGGGCGCAATTGGAGAAAATTCTTGCCGACGGCGCAGAGCGTGCCCGCTATGAAGCACACAAAACTTTGCGTAAAGTGCATAAGAAAATTGGGTTTTTGCCAGAAAGCAAATAACCCTAAGAGACAATACGAGAGAACAATACGAAGCGGAGTCAGCCGCATTTTTGGCTGAATCACAAGCTGAAACCATAAAGGAAGGGCTATTGTGGCTCCAGCGAAAAACGCGGCAGACAAAAATACCGGGCGCGCGGACGAATACACCGGCATGGAGCGTTCGCACGACGACGAACTGAGCAAAATGGAAAAGGCTCGGCTGCGGTTCCCGTGGTTCGACCACCTCATGCGCATGCAAGACCGCTATAGCGAACAAGGTGGCAACCACTTTGCGGCGGGGATCACGTATTTTTCCGTTCTCTCCCTCATCCCCATTATGTTGATCGTCTTCGCCGGCTTCGGTTTCGTTCTGGCGGGGAACGACGCTGCCATGGACAAAGTTGAGCAGCAGATCCTGGATCTGGGTACGAGCGGTCTTAAAGACACGCTGCAAACACTGGTGGATACAGCCGTTGAACGGCGCAGCTCCATCGGTGTTATTGGTCTTTTGACCGCACTTTGGACCGGTCTCGGCTGGATGGGCAACCTTCGTCTCGGCGTCTCGGAGATGTGGAAGGTGAAGATCACCCCGGACAATTTCGTGAAGGGGAAGCTGTCAGATCTTATCGGCTTGATCGGACTGTTGGTTGCCTTTGTGGTGGCCTTTGTCGTGACCGCTATTGGGTCGTCCAGTCTGACCAAGAAATTCCTGGAATACATTGAGCTGGATTCAGTGCCAGGAATTCATTTTGTGACCTGGTTGATCGCATTCATTGTTGGTTTGCTCGCCAACTATATTGTGTTTGTTTGGCTGCTGAAGTTCCTGCCGAGGGAAAAAGTGCCGTGGAAATCGGTGCTTCAGGCGGCGATTATCGGGGCAGTGGCGTTTGAGTTGATCAAGCAGTTCGGTGCGGTATTCATTTCTGCCACGATGAAAAATCCCGCGGCCGCCGCATTCGGGCCCGTTATCGCCATCATGGTTCTCTTCTACCTGATCTGGCGCGTTGTGCTCTATTGCTCGGCGTGGGCCGCCACGACTCAAGAATCTCGAAAAGTGGTCGACGTTCATACCCCGCCGCCTGCGGTTATTTCGATCCGCGGGGCAGAGGTTGATGAAGATTCATCGACGACGAAGAAAGCCGGTTTGGTTGGCGTTGGTGCCCTGGTTGGGGCTCTGACAGTTGGTTCGGCGATGCGGAAAACGCGCGGTAAGAAGAACGACGAGGCGTAATAGAGCGAGACGCAGGCTACGCCCGACACGGCGGCGACGTCGATGCGTCGGGGCGCGAAACATTGAAATCTATATATGTCTGCGGGGCGCGATGACTATGACCATCGCGCCCCGTAGAGCTTATTAGCTGGTTTTATAGCGATATGGCTGCAGTAGTTACCCGATGGCTCCACTGCAATATCACTCCGTTGTTACTGCATAGTTTTACTGTGCCGGTGCCGGGCCCTGGTGGGCAACGCTCGGTGCACCAAGCTGCGTACCCGTGTTGATGAGTACCTGGTCGAACTGATTGACCGTGGATACGACGGCCTGGCGGGCGAGCTTGGCAGCTCCTGGAGCAACGTTCTGCGCAGCTCCGACGGCCGTTGCGAACTGGTTACCGGCTGCCTGCGCTGCGTCGGAAACATGGTGGATGACCTCATTGGCTTGAGCTGCTTCGGCATCGATGGATGCCTGCTTCCGTGCAGCGCGGTTATCGACGGACGCGTGTGCGCCGTCTGCAACACCATCGATTGTTTGGTTAGCAACAGAGACAGCGTTGTCGACGGCGGAGCCAGCAGCATTGTGGGCCGCGAGCTGTGCACCAGCGAAGTCATTGGAAGCAGCGGCTGTCCGTTGCGTGACAGTATCCGCGATACGCGCGCCGACCGGATTGTGGTGGGCCTCTGACCGCTCGCGCACCGAGTTCGCTGTGGACGCAATGCGCGTGGCAGTATCAGCGTTCGCCTGCACAACAGTGTCATAGGTGCTGGTCAGGGAGTCGTAAACCGGCGTCACAATAGTCCCGACGGACTCTTTAGCATGGCCGTGAATAGCGTCGATACGATCATTCTTTCGTGCGGCCTGAGCAGCGTTAGCTGCGGATTCCTTAGCAGCTTCAGCCTTGACTAGCCGGTGAGCGTCATGATGAACACCGTCAATTGCCGACGCAAGTGCCGTGTCAGCTGGGTGCTCAGGCATCGAAGTGGGATGTGCCATGGCTACATTAGCGCTAGCCAGCACCAAGGTTGTGGACGCCATGATGGCTACTGACGAAGCCACTACGCGACGCGTCCGAGTGGAGACACCGTGATGACCAGGAGTGGCGGTTTCACGAGGGGACGATGATTTCGTATCCATACCTGACAACTTAATCACTGCGACGTTTCAACGTAAACAAAATGCTCAACTATGCACCAATTGTGATAAAAAAAGAATAAAAATAACGATTTGTTTACGATGTGTGAATCCCGGGTATGAGAGTAATTATCACTTCCGACGGCGCCCGCGACGCACACTCCAGATTGCGCCGGCAATAACGAGCACGGCAATTCCAGACGTGATAGCAAACGCCTTCGGGTGCCGCCGCAGCTCGTTTCCACGATGGGGTGCGGACTGGTCTTCAGTAACGGTTTCCCCAGCAAACTGACCATCATTCTTCCCCGCTTTCTTAGCAGCGGGGGAGCCGACCAGATACCCCACGGAGTCGTGAACAGGCCACGCTGCGTCGAGAAGCCTTGTCGCTTGATCCCAGCCCTTGCCGGCAGCATTGGTGGCGTTCAGCTCGATGACCGCTAGTTTCCGCCCGTCCCGCTCTGCGCCACCGGAATATGTGTGGCGAGCGTCGTCGGTAAATCCGGTCTTTCCACCGAAAGCACCCTCATAATTGAAGAGCATGTCGTTATCGTTTGAGATTTGGAAACCAGGATTTTCTTGATAGCCAGGGAAATCAACGAGTTTTGTATTGACTATTTCGTTAAACGTCTCGTTGTGAAACGCTTCGCGGTACAGCAGCGCCAAATCGTATGCGGATGTTTGTAACCCCGGCGCGTCAAGCCCCGAATATGACGTGACTCGCGTGTCCTGCGTACCCAGCTTGTCAGCCCGTTTTTGCAAGTCAGCCAGGAGTTTTTTCTCCCCACCCAAGGTCCGCATGAGCAGATGTGCGCAGTCATTACCGGAGCGCATCAGCAGCCCCTGCAAGACCTGCCTCACGGTGTACTTCCCATCCGGGCCAATGCCAGCACGAGAGCCCTCCATATTGGCATCCTCTTGCGTCGCCGTGAGCACCTTATCCAGTGGCAAACGATCAATAGCTTCGCGAGCTAACAGCACTTTAAAAATAGAGGCCGGCCGGTACCGCCCATGTGGGTCCTTGGTAGCAATGACATCGCCCGAGTCGACGTCGTAAATAAGCCACGCTCCGACGGTGAGCCGCTCAGGAACCCTAAACCCCTCCGGAACAATGACGCCGCATGACTGCAGCTTTTTGCCGCCCTCGGGGTTTTTGTTGACCGGGATGGGGGTGGGGCTGGTGCCGCCGGGTTGGACCGTTTCGGATTCATCGACGGCCGGGGGCGTGTGCTCGCGGAAGGGGCACGAATCGGTGTGGAGAGTGGGATCGTCGGGCAGTGGCTGGTCGGAAGGCACTTCGAGGGGAATCCAGTTGGGATCAACCGGGCGAGTTGGGGTGGTCTCATCCTGGGCTAAGACGGATACCGAGGGTGCCGACGCCGCAGCGGATTCTGTGGCTGTAGCGGATGTTGTGATTAATGCCGTTCCCGGGAAAAACGAGGTGTAGCCCAGTGCGATGCCCACCGTGCTGGCCTCGATGGTTCGACGTAGAGTGGTTAGCGATGGTGCGTATCGCTGGATGTGGTGGGCAAAGTGCTGGGAAGCCATAATCCAGAATCTTAGGAAAAATTCGGCCCTGGACATATATGACACTTCGGGGTGCCTTAATGTTGTGGCCTCAACGACATGTCCTCCCCATCGGCTAGCCTGAACCCTATGGCAATGAACGCGCAGAAATCACCGTATTCCGCCAGCATAGGGCCGCGACCATCGATTAGCCCAGATCACAAAACTCTCGATCGTGACACGGTCTCCCAGCTTCCCAAAGTGGAGCTTCATGACCACATTGATGGTGGTCTAAGGCCTTCCACGCTGCTCGACCTTGCTCAGCAGTCTGGCTACTCCGGGTTACCGGACAGCATCATGTCTCAGCCCGAGGACGCGCGCGCTGACGCATTAGAGGAGTGGTTCCGCACGTCCGCCGAATCGGGGGATCTCCCCTCATACCTGCAATTATTCGCCCACACCACCGCCGTCATGCAAACAGCCGAGGCCATCGAGCGCGTGACCCGCGAAGCCGTCGAAGACCTTGCCCGCGATGGCGTCGTGTATGCGGAACTCCGTTTCGCGCCGGAACAGCACCAGGAGCAGGGGTTAGATCTTCAACATATTGTCGACGCCGCGATCGCCGGTGTTCGCGCAGGTGAACGGAGTGCTGCCGCGGAGGATAATCCGATCGTCGCGCGGCTCATTCTGTGCGCGATGAGGAATAACAATCGGTCCACGGAGATCGCACGCCTCGTCGTCGATAATGCGGGTGATGGGTCCGGATATGTTGTCGGCTTTGATTTGGCAGGCCCGGAAGAAGGGTTCTCGGTCCGTGAGCATGCTGAAGCATTGGAGCTGCTCCGTGAAAACCTCATCCCGTTCACCATTCACGCGGGTGAAGCTGATGGAGTGCAGTCGATGAAGGACGCATTAGCCCTGGGTGCGTCGCGTATCGGACATGGTGCTCGCATTTACGAAGATTTCGGCGCGTCCCTCGACGGGATCGAATTGGGTCCTGTGGCTGCCCGAGTTCGCGACCGCACTGTTGCCCTGGAACTGTGCCCGACGTCGAACCGCCAGACCGGGCTTGTCGACTCGATGGAGGATCACCCCTTGTCGCTTCTGTATGAACTGGGTTTTACCTGCACCGTGAACACGGATAATCGGACGGTGTCCGGCACGACGATGACCGACGAGATGCTGCTGCTCGGCGAGCATTTTGACTTCGGTTACGACGAGCTGCTGCATCTGACCCTGAACGCGATGGATGCAGCATTCCTCCCCCTGCCAGATCGGCAGCGCCTGGCCAGAGATCTGATCATTCCGGCGTATGAGGAACTGGTTGGGGATCCCGATATGAGGGGCACTAGCCGAAACGACGGTTCCGGCCACGACGACGATGGTGCTGACGAGCACGATCCTGAGGGGCACTCGCATGACCACGCTCATGGAGCCCACGGGCATAACCACTCGGGCGCGGGCACATTGAATATCGATCTGGGTGATTTAGGCCTCGACGACATTGACGGACTCGCCGGTCTGGACGGATTAGATTTAGGCGATCTCGGTTCAGATAAGCGTGAATAGCGGGGCCGAGGCAAGCTACAGCGCGCGGGGGCAAAAGGGGGTAAAAAGTGACGCTAACCGGTCACAGCTATCCCTGTTCAGATTATCTGAATCGTTCAACACCAGCAGAAACAGATTTGACCACCCCCACTGAGGAGGGTGAAATAGCGAGATTGATCAGACATGTCCGTTATTCGCAGCCGCGGGTAACGGGATCTAACCAGTGACACTCATAAGGATCGGGATACCTGTGCACCACCGTGTCTCTTACACCGTTCGACGGTGTGCCGTCGCCCTCGTGGTTGGCGCCGTAGCTGTTGCGGGCGCGGCATGCTCATCCACCGGCGGAGCGCCCCGGAGCTCCGGAAGCTCCGGCGGGGGAGGAACCGTCGATACTCCCCGTATGACGGTGGCGATGGTCACCCACGGTGCGCCCGGGGATACCTTCTGGGACCTCGTGCGCAAAGGTGCCGAGGACGCTGCGAAAAAAGACAACGTTGATTTCCGGTATTCTTCCGACCCTCAAGCGCCGAACCAGGCGAATCTGGTCCAGAACGCGATCGACTCCAAGGTGGATGGGATCGCTGTCACGATGCCGAACCCGGAGGCCATCGGGCCCGTCGCCAAGAAGGCCGACGATGCGAAGATCCCGGCAGTTGGGTTGAACGCCGGGATGGACGTCTGGCAGAAGTATGGGCTGAAAGGGTTCTTCGGTCAGGACGAGAAAGTCGCTGGGGAAGCGGTGGGCGACAAGCTCAAAGAACAAGGCGCCCAGCACACCTTGTGCGTCATTCACGAGCAGGGCAATTCCAGCCAGGAAGCCCGCTGCGGTGGCATTAAAGACAAGGTGAATACGGAGATCCTCTACGTCAATGGGCAAGATTTGCCCTCGGCGCAGGCCACCATCGAATCGAAACTCGCGCAGGATCACAGCATTGACTGGGTGATGGGGCTGGTCGCACCGGTCGCACTCCGCGCGGTGGATGCTGCTCGCGACGCTGGTTCTCAGGCCAAAATCGCCACCTTTGACACCAATGCGGAACTGGTCAACGCCATTAAATCGGGCAACGTTCAGTTCGCCGTGGATCAGCAACCGTATTTGCAGGGGTACATGGCCGTGGACTCGTTGTGGCTGCATAAGCGTAACGGAACATCGATCGGAGGTGGACGTCCGGTGTATTCGGGGCCGTCCTTCGTCGATTCCTCCAACGTGGATTCCATTGCGGATGCTGCTAAGGAGGGTCTGCGATGACGACAGCGTCTGAATCTGTGCCGGCCACTGAATCCGCACCGACGTCTGAATCTGTGCCGGCGCGGCGACCCTTGTGGCAACGAACCCTCATGAGGCCGGAAGCAGCCTCCATCTTGGGTGCTGTCATTGTCTTCGCCCTGTTCATGGCGGTCGCACCGTCGTTCCGCTCTTTCGCCGCATTCTCGACGGTGCTCTATGCGTCGTCGACCATCGGCATCATGTCCTTGGCCGTCGGCTTACTCATGATCGGCGGCGAGTTCGACCTGTCCTCCGGTGTGGCCGTCACCACGGGCGCACTGGCCGCCACGATGATGAACTACAACTGGCACCTCAACTCATGGACGGGTGTGGTGCTATCACTGCTGATCGCCGTGGCGATCGGCACGTTCAACGGTGTCTTGGTGATGAAGACGGGGCTAGACAGCTTCCTTATCACCCTGGCCAGCTTCCTCATGCTTCAGGGGCTCAACTTGGCGATCACCAAGTGGGTCACCAACGCGGTCTCGACTCCGTCTATTTCGGATATGCAGGGTTTCGGCAGCGCCAAAGACGTTTTTGCGTCGTCCATCACCATCGGCTCGGTGTCGGTGAAGATCACGGTGCTGTGGTGGCTCGTCTTCGTCGCCATCGCGACCTACGTCCTGTACTCCACTCGTTTCGGCAACTGGATTTTCGCCGTCGGTGGCGACCACAACTCTGCCCGCGCACAAGGCATCCCCGTCACCCGGGTCAAAGTGCTCCTCTTCATCGGGGTGTCGGTCGCTGCGTGGTTCGTCGGTATGCACACGCTCTTCGCCTTCGACTCCGTCCAGGCTGGGCAGGGTGTCGGCAATGAGTTTTTGTACATTATCGGTGCCGTCATCGGTGGGGTGTCGATGAAGGGCGGAAAAGGAACCGCGATCGGCACGGCTATCGGCGCGTTCATTTTCGGCATGATTAATCAGGGCATTGTGTACGCGGGCTGGAACCCCGATTGGTTCAAGTTCTTCCTCGGGGCCATGCTGCTGCTGGCGGTGCTGTCGAACCGAGCCATGGAGAAAAGGAACAGCACACGATGACTGATACCACGATGACACCACCTGCAACCCCGTCGCCGTCGGCAGAGTCACGGACTCCTATTCTCGCGCTTGACGACGTCACCAAGGCATACGGAACGCATGTCGCGCTCTCCCACATGACGCTGTCGGTCTATGCCGGCGAGGTGACCTGCGTGCTAGGCGACAATGGTGCTGGCAAGTCGACGCTCATCAAGACGCTATCGGGCTTGCACAAACCCACCGAGGGGCGTGTTCTTATCGACGGTGAGACCGTTGCGCTGAAGTCCCCGAAGGACGCGATCGCCCGCGGCATTTCCACCGTCTTCCAGGATTTGGCGGTGGTGCCGGATATGCCGGTGTGGCGCAATTTCTATCTCGGGCACGAGGTGGTTCGCGGGCCGAACTGGCTGGGCATGGTTGCTCCCTTGGACGCGGAGCACATGAAGAAAACCACCGACAGTGCGCTGAAGTCGATGGGCATTGATCTACCCGACGTGACGGTCCCGATTTCGACGTTGTCCGGTGGGCAGCGCCAGGTTGTGGCGATCGCTCGAGCCGTTCACTTCGGAGCTCGCGCGATCATTCTGGATGAGCCGACGGCCGCCCTGGGCGTGAAGCAATCGGGCATGGTGCTGCGGTTTGTTCAGCAGGCGAAGGAACGAGGGCTGGGCGTTATCTTGATCACCCACAACCCTCATCACGCCTATTTGGTGGGGGACCACTTTGTGTTGCTGGGGCACGGCCGCATGCAATTGGATGCGGGCCGCCAGGACATCACGTTGGAGCAGCTCACTGCGCAAATGGCTGGCGGTGAGGAGCTCGAATCCCTATCCCACGAGCTCGGGCAGGTCCGCGCCTAGTCCGCGCGTGGGTTTTAGGCTCGTGCCTAGGACTTGCTGAACCGTTCGCTCAGCGTTTCCTCCAGGCGACGCCATCCGTCGGCCTCGGTGTCGTACGGCGCCGAGGGGAGGTAATTCGACGACGTCCCCAGCATGTACGAGATGTATTCCTGCAGCTCGGGCACGGCGAGGAGTACGGAGTTCACGGCGTCGTCCTCTGCCCAGTCGGAAGCGTCGGCAATGACCTCATAGGCCTGGCCGAGCTGGTCGGTATCGACGACGTTGGGCCCTTTGGCGATGGACTCCGCCAAGTTAGTGAAGACGTAGTTGTTCGTGGGGTGAGTCTCTACTTTGAGCTCACCGACGTTGGCTTTGTCGACAAGTTCTCCCCAGGTGGAGACCGTCGCCAGGTCGTGGTCTTTATGGTCGACGATCCAGCGGCTGAGAGCGCGCCCGGACGTGAACGTGTAAATCTGGCCGAATTTGCCGAGGAAGACGGGGCGGTCGTTGATGTAGCACCGCAGGGTGTAGAGAGTACGCCCATTCATCACGATCGTGATCGGATCGATGCCGACGGACGCCCAGATAGTGGAGTCATAGGGGTCGGTGGCCGGCGTGGAGCTGGCCTCATCGTTCTCTGCCTGGGATGCGCGCTCCGCGGCGACCTCTTTTTCGTGGTCCTCACGTGCGGCAATAGCGTCGTCGATGCTGCGCTGGGCATTATTGATGGAATCCGTGGGGTTGTTCCCGGGAATGGCGGGGGTGACGAAGACGGGAGCGGTGCGCGTTCCAGTTGCGCCCGCGTTGCTTGCCGTGTCGCCGGTCGGTGCGCCGATGGGGACGCTTGTGCTGGTAGACGATACATTCGCGGCATCGCCGGACGTGCTGGCGTTGTCGTCAAAGACTCCATCGTCCACGGCCTCATTGTCCAGGGCGTCGAGGACAGGGCCCCAGTTGGAGAGAATCGTTTGGCCAATAGCAGACCATTCGCCATTGCCGTCGTCGCCAGTAAAGTGCTCGGCTCCGCGGCTGAGGTTGGAGAGCAACGAGTAGCTATTGAAGAACCCGTTGATGCGGTCGATTCCGCACACTCGCCCGAGGGAGCGCGCCATAGCTAGGTTTCGCTCGACTTTGTCGACGGAGGTGTAGCTGGGTTTTTCTGCCAGCATGGCGGGAACGGCGACCAGGTCGTAGACGTGGCGGGGTGTGGGGACAGCCTGTGATTCCGCGTCCTTATGAAGGAATGCGCGCCACTTGGGGTGCTCGGCGAGGTCGATGGGTGCGTCGGAGTTGATATACGCCAAGAGTTCGGCGGGTGAGGTGAAGAAGTAGAGGCTATCGTCTGATCCGAGAAACGCCTGCCATTCTTCACCGTTCTCTTTCCAGGACGGTGCCCATAGGGTGTAGTACGTTCCGCTGGTCAGTTCCAGTTGGACTGGGATTATGCTCTCGGTGGCCATGACCCCTCATCGTAGCGTGCTTTATCGTTAGTGCTAACAGGTTGGGTGCGTTAGCGCCGGCAGTTACCCCGTGGGCCGGTAGAAGCCGAGGAAGTTCATCCCCATGTTGGTGGTCCGTAGCGGCGAGGTTTGGACGGGATCACCTGCTTCTATCATCATGCCGTCGCCGACGTACATCGCGACGTGCCCATCCCACACCACAAGATCACCGGGGAGAAGTTGGTCTTGGGTGACCTGTGTGCCGACGGTTTGCGCCTCAGCGAGCCGCGGAATGTCTACTCCTGCTTGGGCATACGCCCAGTGTGTGAGCCCTGAGCAGTCAAGACCGACGCCGGGGGTGTTTCCTCCCCATTGGTACGGCGTTCCGATGGCACTGCGCGCGGCTTCTACCGCTTGTAGTGCTTGGGGTGAGGCTCCGCTGGCCGACGCATGTGATGGTGGCGGTGGTGCAGCAGGTGGTGTCGAAACGGCAGGTGGTTGGACGGCCGGTGCTTGGTTGCCCGGCGTAGGCGCTGCCGCCCCCGGCGCCCCTGCCACATCATTCGCAACGATAGCCGGTGGTGAGGCCACGGCAGGGGTCGTTACCGCTGTCGCCGGCGGATCGGGAGGTATGTCCACCTCGCACTGAGGAAAGGCAGGTGCCGGTTCCTCCAACAATCGCTGAAGTACTGCAACATCGCCTTCGAGTTCCGTGTTAATGCGCTCTGCTGCGTTATCGGCCTCGTTCCGCGCTTCGGCAGAGGCCTTTTTTAACGCCGGCATGATCCCGGTCCCGGGCTTCACAGGGATCGGACCCAGAAGAATAGGGATGCTCATACTCCCCGTGAGTAGTGACGTCGCGATCGTGAGATATCGGTTAGCAATACCGGAGATGTCGAGTGCACCTTTGATAATGGTGCTGGCTATGTGGATGCTCGCGTGCGACGCTTCCTCGGCAGAGTGCCGGAGCGATTCGGCGCCCTGGCCAGCACGTTCCAGTCCGTCGTGCCACGCGGTTCCCGCCTCACCGACCAGCGCACTATCAACAGTCGCCGTGCTCTCTTTCCACGGCCCGGTTAGCATCGCACCGAGTTCGCGTTGCGTGGCGTCGAAAAGTGGGTAATGGTGAGTGAAATCTGGCAGGGGCGTCTCCGGGGTGATCGGGAGCAGCGACGTGATGTAGTGAACAGTATCTTCAATGAGCGCTGCGGATTCGGACGATACGGGCGATCCAATAAACGAAGGCATGAGTTATCGTTGCCCTCCCTCGGAGTTACTTGTAATTGCGCTGGTCAGCGTGTTCATACGCACAGCAGCCACCGTGTCAGAGTGATCGACGGCATCGGCCAGGGTCCGCGTGCCCCGCGAGATCGATAACAACGATTCGTTGAACTGTCCGAGTTCGTGTCTGAGGCGGTCATGGTTCTGTCCCAGCAACTCGATAGCGTGCTGAAGAGCGGGTATGTGAGGGGAACACCTGGCAAAGCCTGGGGGATTGGCCTCATGACCATCACGCAGGCGGCTGACCGTATCTGCACAGTCGGTCAGCTGATCTGAAGCGATGCGTAGAGCGTCAGGTTGGGCGGTAATCGAGCCGGTCTCCATCATTGCGGTGTCCTCCTGTGTATTGGTCGAGCCAGAGGCGTCCCAGGTGCGCCAGGCGTGCCTGGCGGGCTATGTGATATTTCTCGTGCGGTGGGGTTAGACGCGCGAGTTTCGTTATGGTTCCCCACAGGTAAGCTGGTTTTTATGGAGATTAGGGTCGTTGATCATCCGTTGGTGTCGTCGAGGCTGACCATCATGCGCGATAAGCGCAGCACAAATGATATTTTCCGCGCGGCGTTGTCAGATTTAGGCATGATGCTGGTGTACGAAGCCAGCCGAGATCTTTCAGTGGATACCTTCCCCGTATCTACCCCGGTAGACCAGGCTGATGGATTCCGCCTGACCGAGCCCCCCATTATCGTCCCGATTATTCGCGCCGGGCTTGGCATGGTGGACCCAGCATTGTCCATGATTCCCGACGCCCAAGTGGGATTCATCGGCTTGGCTCGTGATGAGACGACGCACAAGCCTGTGCCGTACTTGGAGGCGCTGCCGGATGACCTCTCTGGCCGCCCCGTCTTCCTCGTCGATCCCATGTTGGCGACGGGCGGCTCGCTGCTTCACGCGATCCGCCTGCTGGCCAGCCGGGGCGCGGACGACATCACCTGCATCTGCATGGTGGCCGCCGAACCGGGGGTGCAAGCATTGAAGGACGCCGATCTGCCGGTCACGCGGTTGGTTACGGCGACGATCGATCCGTCGTTGAATGAGGATGCCTACATTGTCCCTGGCCTAGGCGACGCGGGCGACCGTCTGTATGGTCCCCGAAATATCGATCTGTAGCGATAAGGCCGGTCTGTAGACGCTCAGTCCCGACGGCCTACCCCTCTTTGTGGCGTCGGGGGTGTCTGCTTTTAGCCCGAACCAGGGTTATGTGTGGGGTTTAGTTTATTCTGAAAGAGACGAGCTGCGCCTTGACGACGGCCGTAGTGAGCCTCGCGCATGTGACCGTGTGCCGGGTTTGGTCCTTGTCTCTGGGCGCTGAGTATGCCCCTGAAACATCACCACATCGAGGAGCGAACTGGTGGCTAAACGGATCGTGATTATCGGCGGAGGCCCGGCGGGCTATGAAGCCGCATTAGCAGGCGCGAAGTACGGGGCGGAGGTCACGGTCGTTGAGGATCAGGGCATGGGGGGATCGTGCGTCCTGCATGACTGCGTACCGTCGAAAAGCTTTATTGCTGCAACGGGTATTCGCACCGACATGCGTCGGGCGGACGCGATGGGCTTCCACGCAGGTTACGACGGTAAACGGCTGCCGTACGCGGAAGTGAACAAGCGCGTCAAGCACCTGGCTCAGACCCAGTCGGACGATGTGCAGCGGCAGATGATCGCGTCGGAAATTCGCCTGATTCCGGGCACCGCCAGGTTGAACGATTATGAGCCGGGCCGCACGATTCACCGAGTTTTGGTGGAGCAAGCCGATGGTTCAGAAGAAACAATTGAATGTGATCTTGTTCTCTTGGCGACGGGGGCCACGCCTCGTATCCTCCCCGGCGCAAAGCCCGATGGGAACCGCATCCTGACGTGGCGTCAGATTTATGACCTGGAGGAAGTACCGGAGCACCTCATTGTTGTCGGGTCCGGTGTGACGGGCGCGGAGTTTGTGTCGGCGTTCACCGAGTTGGGGGTAGAGGTCACGATGGTGGCCTCGGGGGATCAAATCCTTCCGCATGAGGATTCCGACGCTGCACGCGTGCTGGAGAATGTGCTGGACGAGAGGGGGGTGCACCTGGTCAAGCGTGGCCGGTGTAAAGCTGTGGAGTACACCGATAACGGGATTAAGGTCATTCTTAACGACGGGCGTGAGGTGGAGGGTTCTCACGCGTTGATGACCGTCGGCTCTGTGCCGAATACGCGTGATCTGGGGCTCGACAAGGTGGGGGTTGACCTCACACGTTCGGGCCACATCAAGGTTGACCGCGTATCCAGGACATCGGTCCCCGGCATTTACGCGGCGGGGGACTGTACTGATTTGTTCCCGCTGGCGTCCGTCGCCGCAATGCAGGGACGTATCGCTATGTATCATGCTCTGGGTGAGGGCGTCACGCCGATCCGGTTGCGGACGGTGGCGTCGGCCGTGTTTACCCGCCCGGAACTGGCAACGGTGGGTGTATCCCAGAAACAAATTGAATCTGGGGAAGTGTCCGCGCGAATTGAGACCTATTCGCTGAAGGGCAATCCGCGTGCCAAGATGCGGTCCCTGAACCACGGCTTTGTCAAGGTTTTCTGCCGCAAGAACTCCGGCATCGTCATTGGTGGTGTGGTGGTCGCCCCGTCAGCGTCTGAGCTGATCTTGCCGATCGCTATTGCGGTGACGAACCGGTTGACCGTGGAGGATCTGAGCCGGACGTTCTCTGTGTACCCGTCGCTCTCTGGTTCGGTGACCGAGGCTGCCCGCCACTTGGTCGCTCACGACGACTTAGATTAACGACGGTACTTGCGGGCCCGCGTTAAACGAGCCCGCGCCACATAAATCGCTGTTAAATCAGCGTGACGGTGAGCCCGAGATAGCCCTCGGCCCACCGTTTGATTGTTCCCTCGGCTTCCTCAACAGCATCGCCGACGGTTTTCTTCTCTGCGTCCGGTTCATTAGGAACGACGCGAGTCGGGTCACCCGCGGGGCGAATGGAGAGAGTTGCATGTGTGGCCTTGGGGGCACGGTGTGCACCGTCGCTTGAGGCTTCGTTCTCCTCCGAAGGATCCAGGATGACGCCGTCGTCGGAAAAGAGAATGGCCTCTGCGAGCATCTCAACCTGAGTTTGTTCACACACTGCCCAGGACAGCGCCGTCCCCGTCAACCATTGATTGCGACGAAGTTCGATGAAGCTCTCATCAATCGCGCTGCCAGAACCGGCACCGTGTGCCGACTTATCGCTGGAATGATCCGCCCAGTCGGCGGCTAGCGCCAGGGCGTGGACGTCGTTAATGCGGTCATCGGCGGACAAAGGACGCAGATAAAAGCGGCCGCCGTTCAATTGCATGGGTTCCATGAGAATCAATTTTAGGAGCTCGAGGGAAACCCAACCCAGCGTCGTCGAGTGACATTGAGCGCACGCTACAACCCAGCGACCCCTACCGGCGCCGGCGGGTAGAGATTCCCTTCGCGGAATTCGCCACAGTGTGCGCAAAGTTCATGGCCGAACTCATCGCGTCCTGTTGAATTTCCCGCCGCCGCTGCTTCTGCTCGAGCTGCAGTTTCCGTCGCTCCAACTCCAGTTTTTCCTTGTCCATCCGCAGCTGAGCGCGCTGCAGACGCTTCGCTTGTCGGATCCGCGACGCGGTGTGCCACGATTCCGGCCCGACCTTCATGATGTAGAGCAGGATGAAAATCAGGGGGATCAAGAACAAAATGGGTGCGAGCGCAGCATTAATCGCGACGGGCATAGCGAGAAGAGTGGATGATCCCAGCAGCAACCCTAACCGGATATTCCGCCCATATGACGCTGGAGGGAGGACAGTGCCATCGGTCATCGTCACCAGCGATTGAGAGCCCTTCGCAATAGTGGCAGATGGAAGCCCTGGCAAGTCCGTGAACAGGGCGTTGAGGTCATTATTATTCTGCGCGGCAGAGGCCACCGACACCCGCTGGTCGTACTCGTCGATGGTCAAGCGACCCTGTGAGAAGTGAATGCCCAACAACTCGATGGCATGTTGGCGATCGTCATCGCTTACTCGGTAGGTGCCCGAAGGGAAAGGCCCCGTATTGGTAGGCATCCGAAGCGCTCCTTAATGTCATCGGCGTCGCTGGCAAGGAAACCGGAGCTCACGCGCCGGGCATCCCTCTATTTCTCAGGATAGCGCAGTGGGATTGTCTCCGAAGCCGTCATGGTCATCGTCCGCAAGACCGTACGACGACCCGCGAGGCGTGTCATGAGCCGTCGTCCCATCTTTGTGCGACGCGGGCGCCCGCGTACCGGTGTTAAACATTAGGTTCAGCACAATCGCAGCCACCGACCCGATGCAAATGCCGGACCCCAGGAACGTCTGCGCCCACGACGGCATCTGGGCAAACAACGTCGGCGACGTCGCCGGCAGCAGCGCCAGAGCCAGCGGAATGGCCACGACCAAAATGTTCGACGAGTTGAACCGCACCGTGGAGAGCGTCCTCACCCCCGACGCCGCCACCATCCCGAACAGCGCAATCCCAGCGCCACCCAGCACCGGTGCCGGAATCGCCGCCACGACCGACGCGGTCTTCGGGATCAAACCGAGCACGATCAGCATCCCGCCGGCGACCGACGTCACCCACCGCGACCGCACGCCGGTAATCGACAGCACGCCGATATTCTGCGCAAACGCCGTGTACTGGAACGTGTTGAAAACCCCGCCGAGCACGGTGGCAGCTCCGTCGGCACGTAGGCCGTCGGCAATTCTCTTGTCATCGATGCGGGATTCGGTGATTTCCCCGATGGCGACGATGTCACCGGTGGCCTCCACCATGGTGACCAGGGACACGATGCACATCGCGCCGATAGCCGAGGGGATGAATTCCGGCGTACCGAAGTAGAACGGTTGTGTGGCGCCGAACCAGTGTGATGAGGCGGTGGAATGCCAGTCCACCATGCCTTGAGGGATGCACGCCACCAGGCCTGAGAGCATTCCGACTAGCACGGAAATGCGGGCGAGCCACGCCGGCCCCCAGCGCTCAATGACGAGGATGAGCACCAGCACGAACGACGCGATCAGCAGGTTCTTCCCGGTGCCGAACTCGTGGGTGCCTTTCGCCTCGGAGCCACCACCAACCCACTCGGCGGCCACGGGCATGAGGGTTGACCCGATGATTAACAACACAGTGCCCGTAACCAGCGGCGGGAAGAGCTTCAATAGGCTAGAGAACAGTGGTGCGAAAATGATCATGAACAGACCGGAGGCGATCACCGATCCGTAAATGGCGGACACACCATAGTGCGACCCGATACTCACCATTGGGATTGCTGCAGAGAAGGTGCACCCTTGGATTAGGGGCAGGCGGACACCGAACCGCCATAGACCGACAGACTGCACGATTGTCGCGATACCAGCGACTAAAAGGTCGGCAGCAATTAAATGTGGAATGTCCGACGACGACATCCGGCCGGCATCAACTAACGCGTAGCCAACAAAAAGAGGCACAGCCACCGCACCCGCGTAGGCTGCCAACACGTGTTGGAAACCAAGAACGAGCGCTGTGACTGTGCCAGGCCAGGCGTCGACGGCGATTGCCTGGCCCGATGGGTTGGGGGAGTGGTTAGAATCCGAGCGTGATGTGGTGTTAGCAGGGGAGCTCACACACACTTAGGTTAGTCATGCACCGCTCGCCGACGTACATCACCTGCCAAGGTTCACTGCCCGACGCGCACCGCCTACTTGAGCTCCATCAGCGGATCTCCCTTGGAGACACCCTTGCCCTCTTCCACATCCAGTCCGGTGACCGTACCGGACTTCGTGGCCTTCACAGGGTTCTCCATCTTCATGGCCTCCAGGACGACGACGGTCTCGCCTTCCTGAACTTCCTGGCCTTCCTCAACATTGACCTTGATGATGGTGCCCTGCATCGGGGCCACAACGGCATCGCCCGACACGGCCTTGCCGCCATCACGACGCTTCTTTGACTTCTTCTTCTTAGCGCCACCATTGCCGCCACCCAGCGCCAGATCGCCCGGCAGCGCAACCTCAACCCGTCGGCCGTCGATCTCGACAACAACCTTCTGGGACGGGGTGGTGTCCTCATCCGCATCGGTGTCACCCGCGTACGGCTCGATCGGGTTGGTCTCCATCCACTCTTGCTCAATCCACTTTGTGTAGACGTCGAAGGAGGAGCCGTCGCCCACGAAGGCGGGGTTCTTCACGATGTGGCGGTCGAACGGAATAACCGTCGCCAAGCCTTCAACCTGGTACTCGTCTAGGGCACGGGCTGAGCGGGCAAGCGCCTGGTCGCGATCCTTACCCCACACGATGAGTTTGGCCAGCATGGAGTCGAACTGGCCACCAATGACTTCGCCCTCATTAATGCCGGAATCCATACGGACACCCGGGCCAGAAGGCTCAACGTACTTCGTGACCGTACCGGGAGCCGGCATGAAGTTGCTGCCCGGATCCTCACCATTAATACGGAACTCAATGGCGTGGCCATTCGGAATAGGATCTTCCTTGCGCGACAGTTCCTTACCCTCAGCGATGCGGAATTGCTCTTGGACAAGATCCCACCCGGTCACTTCCTCCGACACGGGGTGCTCCACCTGCAGACGGGTGTTGACCTCAAGGAAGGAAATCAGACCATCGTCGGCAACCATATATTCGACGGTGCCTGCGCCGTAGTACCCAGCCTCACGGCAAATATCCTTCGCCGACTGGTGCAAACGCTCATTCTGCTCATCGGTCAAGAAGGGGGCTGGGGCCTCCTCAACCAGCTTCTGGAAACGACGCTGCAACGAGCAGTCACGGGTAGAAACCACTACATAATTGCCATGCATGTCCGCCACGACCTGGCATTCCACGTGACGCGCCTTATCCAGGTACCGCTCGACGAAGCACTCCGACCGGCCGAACGCTGCCATGGACTCACGGACGGCCGAATCGTAGAGATCACGAACCTCATCCAGGTTGTGAGCGACCTTCATACCACGGCCACCACCACCAAACGCCGCCTTAATCGCAATTGGGAGCCCATGCTCCTTGGCGAACTCGACAACCTCGTCCGCGTCCTTGACGGGTTCCTCCGTCCCCGGAGCCATAGGAGCATTCGCCGCCAACGCAATGTGGCGAGCCGTCACCTTGTCGCCCAACTTCCGGATCGAATCAGGAGACGGGCCAATCCAGATCAACCCAGCATTTTCGACGGCCTCCGCGAAGTCACCGTTCTCGGACAAGAAGCCATAGCCGGGGTGGATCGCGTTCGCGCCCGACTTCTTCGCCGCGTCCAAAATCTTGTCGAAATTCAAGTACGAATCCGCAGATGTTTGGCCACCCAGGGCGAAGGCTTCGTCGGCAAGATGGACGAACGGTGCCTCGGCATCGGGCTCGGCATAGACCGCAACGCTGGGGATTCCAGCGTCCTTGGCGGCGCGGATCACACGCACCGCGATCTCACCACGGTTGGCGACGAGAACTTTAGTGATTTTTTTGGTCTCGATTGTCTTACTGTCGGCGGACACGAAACCCTCCTGTATTCGCTGTGCAACTCTCGGCTGGTGTGCATCAGTAGTCGGTCACGCGGGCAGGCCTGGGCTGGTTAACTATCGTCAACGCCCCATCATCAGGGATCAAGGGCGCTCACACTCCGGCCACGCGGGGATGAACTCGCTGTAATCGTGTCCAGATGCACATATTCAATGGACAGCTTCAATTGTGGCACAGTGGTGACGAAGAACTGTGAACTTTAGCGGCTGTATTGCCCTCATTGGGGGGAATGATGAGGAAATAGCCCGTAACTGCACCACGTTAAATGCAAAATAAGTTCACTATGAAAATCAATAAGGGGTAAATGTGGGGGTGGTAGACAGGTGTGGGCTACATCACAGCGGGCGGTCGCTACGCACGATCGGCATCCCGACCATATTTCCCCACTCGGCCCACGAGCCGTAATAGCTCTTCACATCATCCCAACCCAACAAATACCGCAACACGAACCACGTATGAGCACTGCGCTCACCCGTCACGCAATAGGTCACCGTAGGGTTCGACGAATCCAGCGCACCGAAAATCTCGCGCAATTCATCCGTGCTGCGGAAATTGCTATTCGGATACACCGTTGAGTCCCACGGGATGTTCACCGCGCCGGGAATATGGCCCGTCCGCAACGTCGACTTCGCCGTCGACGAGCCACCATCGGAGGTCCCGCCGCGGTATTCCTCGGGCGTACGGACGTCGATAAGCTGGGATGATTCGTAGGATTCGCGTAAGTCGCCAACTGAGATCAGCCCGGTGGTGCACACGTTGGGCACGGGGTAGGTGGACTCCGGGTTCTCTGGGACGGCGAATGTCGTTTCCCGCTCGGCCCTAATCCACGCATCACGGCCGCCGTTGAGCAGGCGGACATCCGGGTGCCCGTAGAGCGTGAAAACCCAGAACGCGAAGGCCGCCCACCAGTTGGAATGGTCGCCATAGATAACGACGGTGTCTTCCCGGCGGATCCCTTTCTCGCGCATTAACTGTGCAAACGCTTCGGGGGAAATGACGTTTCTGGTTATCGGATCGGATAGGTCTCGTCGCCAATCAATGCGAATGGCCGTGGGGATGTGGCCGAGATCGTAGAGCAAACTGTCTTCGTCCGATTCGACGACGCGAACGTCCGGGGTGCCCAGTTTTGCCCCCAACCATTGTGAGGTAACAACTTTTTCCGGGTGGGCGTAGTCCTGAAGTAAGGGGTGGGGGTCAAGTGGCGCGGCCATGGTTCCCAATCCTATAAGAAACATGGGGTGGGGGAAGGGGTCAGTGGGTAGCGATCCCTTCTGCGCAAGTAACAGCAGTGCAATATAACCGCACTCGGGGGTGAAAACGGGTGGTGTTATTTCCCACAGCTCAATATCCAGCGTGACCAGGGGAGGTCTATTAGTGTTTTAGCTGGTACATCCATTAATTCAGGGCTTGTGCAGTAGGGATTAGAGGACTCTGAAGATGGTAGTGACCTGCACCCGCACCACATGGGGGTGCGAGACGTAGACAGCGCTTACCCTATATCCCACAGTGGAGAGCCGGATTTACGTCGATAACACCAACCGACGGCAATACCGAGGAGAATAGCCAGTGCAGAAGAACATCGTTGTGTTCGAAGTTGAAGGCGGAAACGACAAGGGACCCGATGGTCACCGTAAAGACACGATGCCCATCGTTAACGCAATTAAAGCTCACGACGGCTGGGATTCAGAGGTCATCTACTACGACAACACCAAGGCCGACGAAATCTTTGAGAAGGTATCCAAGTCCTCAGGCGGCTACATTTCTCGCGTGAACCCCGGCAACATTCCCGGTGGTGAAAAGGGCTACTTCGAGTTGCTCACCCGTTTGAGCGACGCTGGCCTCGTCGGCATGTCGAGCCCCGAAAAGATGATGGACTACGGCGCGAAAGATGCGCTGGTGAAGCTCAACGACACGTCGCTGGTGCCCTCGGACACGGCAGCGTACTACGACGTCGAGAGCTTCCACGAGACCTTCCCGAAGTCGCTCTCCTACGGCGAGCGCGTGCTCAAGCAGAACCGCGGATCCACGGGTTCCGGCATCTGGCGTGTTCGCATCGAGGACAAGGAACTCGCTGACTCCGTTGAGCCGGGCACCGCTCTTCCGCTCGACACCATGCTGGTCTGCACGGAAGCCGTCGACAACCACACCGAGCACAAGAAGCTCGGCGAGTTCATGGACTTCTGTGACCAGTACATCGTCGGCGATAACGGCATGCTCGTGGACATGCGCTTCATGCCCCGCATCGTGGAAGGTGAAATCCGCATCCTCCTCGTCGGCGACAAGCCGGTCTTCGTTGTTCACAAGAAGCCAGCCGCCGGTGGTGAAAACTTCTCGGCCACCCTGTTCTCTGGCGCGCAGTACACCTACGACAAGCCGGAAGAGTGGCAGGACCTGATCGACGAATTCGCCGCTGTCCGCCCTGTTATTGCCGACAAGCTGGGTGGCGACGGCAACGTGCCGCTGATCTGGACCGCTGACTTCATGCTTGACGACGGGGAGAACGGCGAGGACACCTACGTCCTGGGCGAGATCAACTGCTCGTGCGTGGGCTTCACCTCTGAGCTGGACATGGGCATCCAGGAAATGGTTGCCGACGAAGCAATCCGCCGCGTTGAGGAAGCCAACGCCTAAGAGCTCTGTCTGGTTGTTATAACCCGGTTGTTATAACAATCTGCCCCCATCGATCTGTGATCGGTGGGGGTAATTGGTGTGTGGCGTTTGTATGGCGCTTTATGCGCCGTTATTCCAGTGTTGTTGTGTGGCGGGCCTGACGACGACCTTTGCGACGTAACCACCACACGCGTACGGCGCCGAAAATGGATAGGACGACGACGAGGGCGATGTTGCCAAAGACGTCAAGGATGATGACGCCGATGCCACTTTGGCCGGTCGGGTCCTGGTACGCGAGGTAAATGAACGGGATGGCGAACCCGGCGTAAATTCCCGCCGCAGCGGTGTACGCACCCGTGTAGACGCGCGGCGTGAGGCAGGACAGTGCCGACGCGGATACCACCAACAGAATCATGAAGGCAACGATTTGATACGGCGCGGTGTTTGTCGGGGGAGGCCACGTCGGCATTGTTGTCGGTGACCAGGTTAAACACACACCGGCAGAGATGAGGGATGCCACGATGGACCAGAAGAAAATGGTGAACTCACGTGTTGCGGGGACGCCATTAGGGGCTCTATCTGCCTCAGCGTTTTCTGCTGGTCCGCGTGCTACATCCTCTGCCGCCTGGGCGCCGCTGTGGGTATCCGGTGCTCCGCGTCTGTGAGCCGATCGACCCGCTGTTTCAATCCGATAGGTTGCGCGGATGATGACGTACCACACCATCAGCGGAAGTCCGAAGAAGAATAAGACACCTAGTAGAACTGACATCGGCTGTCACTCCTTATGTCGTCTATTCTGCGCGGATTAGTTAGCGCCGAGCTGATCGTCGATCAGCGCAGAGACACATGATGGGTCAGAGTCCTCGAGGAGTTTCCGGCAGCGGTCGTATTCGTTATCTTCCCCTATAGCTCGCGCAGCAAGGGCCAGAGCAGCAATGGCGCGGAGAACCCCACGGTTCGGCTCATGCGACCACGGCACCGAACCCCATCCTTTCCACCCATTCGCACGCAAAGCGTCAAGGCCACGGTGATAACCGGTCCGCGCATACGCGTAGGCGGCAACGGCCGCGCGGCGGTGATCGTCGGAACTGTGAGCAGCGGTCATGTCGATGGAACGCAATGCATCTTCGGCAAGCTCTGCCCATGCGAGTGAACTTGTGGGCACAGCGACGACGACGTCGTTGAGGTTCTTTCCTTCGTCGATCAACGCTTTCGCGGGATCGGCGGGTAGTTCGACGGGTGCGGGGGCTAGGAAATCACGGTGCTCACTCATAAGCCCAGTTTAAATGCGCCTACATAACAATGCTAGGGACTGGATTGCCTGCCCTTCGCGCAACCTTCGACGCGCCCGCGGCCCCGTCGTCGGCTAACTAGCTTCAGGCTCGCTATTCCCCGGGCCGATTCCGTGCTCAATACCGGCAATGATGAATTCCACTTTGCTGTCCAGAAAACCTGTTCCCGGCATGTCCTTCATACCAAAGACATCGTCGTTGTTGTCGGCCGAGGTGGTGTACCGGTCAAGCGGGGTTTCTCCAGCGTCGTCGGTTGTTGTGAAGGACCGCATCTGAATAAATGTTGTGATGGTGATGTCACCAATGAAGTCCACGGCGAACGATGCGCACAGGAATCCGCCGGGAATATTGAGGCGAACAAGCCGGTCAATGAGCCTCCTGAAGCCAGGCAGAACACCGATAATCGCCTCGGGTTTGGTCATAATGACCGTGGGTGCCTCGGGGTAACGCGAAAACAGGTCCCACGATCGCGAGCTAAACAGCCTCAGCGCGTCCTGCCATGTCGTGGCCACGGCCGGGTCATTAATGTGCTCGGCAAGCTTTTGCATCGCCGCTGCTTGTAGCTCGTCCCGCGAGGAAAACATGCGGTACAGCGCCGGAGGTTTAATTCCGAGTTTGTCGGCAACACCCCGGAGACTGAAAGTAGCGACGCCTTCCTCGAGCGCGGCTTGTACAGCCTGTTCCTTATCGAAGACGGGTTTGCGACCGGGCCCGGGACTCAAATTAATGACCATCCTTGTGCTGCTTCGCGGGCACTCCATAGATGTTGATACATGCCACTCGATGCAATGAGTTCATCGTGGGTGCCGACCTGCACAACGTTACCATCCTCACCGAGCACGACGATCTTGTCAGCATTGCGGATCGTGTTGAGCTTATGCGCAATAACCAGCACCGTTGAGCGATCACGAAGGTCATTGATGGCCTGCTCGATGTGCGCCTCATTATCGGGGTCCAACGCCGACGTCGCCTCATCGAAGAGCACGATCGGCGCCCGTTTGAGCAGAGCACGGGCGATGGAAACGCGTTGACGCTCGCCACCAGAGAGGCGGTTTCCGCCTTCACCCACGGTGGAGTGCCACCCGCCGGGGAGCCGTTCTGCGATTTCATGGACGCCGGCGAGGCCTCCGGCGTGGTACACGTCGTCCTCGGTGGCATCGTCGTTCCCGACTTTGATGTTCTCGAACAGGGTGGTGTCGTAAAGATAAACATCCTGGAACACCATGGCAATCTGCTCCATCAGCTGCTCAGTGGGCTGGTCCTTGACATCGACGCCACCGACGCTGACGCTGCCCGAGTCGACATCCCAGAAGCGGGCTATGAGGCGGAAGAGCGTGGTCTTTCCGCTTCCCGAGGGGCCGACGATCGCCGTGAGTCCGTGTTGAGGTGCAGTGAAGGAGACGTCGTGAATGACGGGGTTGCCGCTGTGGTACCCGAACGTGGCTGACTTCATCGCCACTGTGCCCGGTTCGGGGAGGGACACACGCTCGGCGGGCGTCGGTAATTCGGGTGCGGACATGATCTCGTCGACCTGCCCAATGGGTTGACGCGCAACTTCAATGGCCAGCGTATTGCCGACGATTTCCTCAAGGATTTTGGAGAACCGGAGCGACACACCAATGAACGCCACCGTTGCAATGGGGGTCAACGTGCCGCTTGTGCCCAACACCACGGCCACGATAATGAGCGCCACGGTGATAGCTTGCGCGCCGATCCCTGAGATCACATTGCCGGCCAGGCTCACCCACAGGTCTTTAGCATGGCTGCGGTAGTTGTCCGACCGTGCGCGGTCGAGCGGCTCATACGATTGTGCCCGCCCGGAGGCACGAAGCGACGGCTGCGTGTGCGCGAATTCCACCACGCGGCTGGCGAAGTCGATTTCGGTCGGAATAGTCATCCGTTCCCCGGCCCGTTTCAGAGCGCGGGTCGCCGTCGTTAATAAAAGTATGACCGGAATGGCGATCAAGAAGACGAGCCCAAGTTGCCATGCCCAGAACCAGGCCAGGATGGTCATCACAATCATGGTGGTCAAGCCGCGAACGAGTGGGCCGAGGAAGTGCGCCGCGCCCTCACCGATCTGCATGAGGGACTGAGTGAGGAGGATGGATAACCGCGACGACACCGTGCGGTCGAACCAGCCCAGTGGTAGCCGGGCTACTTTATTGCCGACGTTAATAGTGCAATGGCGCAGCAGGTCCATGGCCGCCATATACCCGGTTGTTTGTTGGGCGTAGGTCATGATGGCACCGGCGACCGCGAGAACAACGAGCACCAGGATCCATTGTGGCCATGTGAGCCCCATGGAGGTGCCGCCATTGCTGTAGGCGGTGATGGCGGGGATTACCGCGAAGATGCCCACGCCTTCGATAATGCCGAGGACGACGGCGAACCACAGGCTGCGGATAAACCTTCTGTAGCCCTCGGCGGTGAGGATGTGCCGGAAGTCTTTGATGAGAAGGAGGTTACGTGCCCACGCAAGGGTGGATTGAGATTCAGAGCTCATTGTGCGACTCCTTGTGTGAGGTGCTTCCAGAAGGGTTGCTCGGCCAGTTCATCGGCGGTGCCTTGGGCGACGATGCGGCCGTGCTCCATGACGCAAATATGGTCAGCACCGGCGACGGATTCTGCATGGTGTCCGATGGCGAGGACCGTCCGGCCGCGTGCAAGTTGGGCGAGCGCGCGTTGGATGTCCGCCTCACAATCCGGGTCGGTGGCGGTGGTGGCTTCATCGAGGACCAGGACGGGGGCGTCGGCAAGGAGAGCGCGGGCGATGGCTAGCCGTTGCTTCTGGCCGCCGGAGAAGTCCGTTTGCCCGCCGAGGGTGGTATCAAAACCGTGGGGGAGCGCTTCGATGTCATCGAGAATATTGGCCTGACGTGCGGCTTCGCGTATCGCTTCGTCGGACGCGTCGGGGCGAGGTAGGGAGATGATGTCCCGGATCGGGAGGTCCTGCAAGTAGGGGTTTTGCAGGACGAATGACACTGTGGAATAGAGTTTCCGTTCGGTTAACTCTGTTAACGGTGTGCCGCCGATGGTGATTGTTCCGGAATCGGGATCACGGAAGCGGGCGAGCATTGTTGCGAGAGTCGATTTTCCGGAACCCGATGGTCCGACGAGGGCAGTCACCGTGTTGGGGCGAAGCCGGAGATTGATATCGCGCAGGGCGTCGACTTTGCCGTCGGCAGTGGAGTAGGCAAAGGACACGTCGGAGAAAACGATGTCCTGGTTGCCGTTCGTGCCGCTGGCCTGAATGCCAGCGCTGGATGAAGCATTGTCCTCGGGATTGCGCTCCTCGGGATAAGGAATCTGTTCCGTATCCAGCACTCCCTTGAGACGGAGCGCTGCATTGCCTGCCTGCTGATATGCCCACGCAGTCGATCCCAGAACCTCAATCGTCCGAGGGAGAATCAGCGCGATCAGCGAGCAGGTGAGAACCTCGGGGACTGTGACCCATCCGGTGCTCGCCATCAGCAGCCCGAATCCCACGTTGATGGCCATGAGCGTCGAGACCGAGATGAACGAAAGCGACAGAGCCGAGGCACGGATGAGCGGCCCGCACCATTCCCAGTAGAAGGAGGCAAAGTCCTTGCATGCCTGAGTAAATCGGGCATGCGTTTCTCCGGTTCGTCCGAAGTTCTTGACGACGTAGATGCCCTCGGTCAGTTCGACTGCGGCGGAGGAAATATCGCCCAGTTTGTCGTCCATTTCGGCGGTTTTGGTGCCCATGCCTCGCATGGTGAGCGCTTGCAGCGCGCCGTAAATGGGGAACGTGGCGATGGAGAGGAGACCAAGCCTCCAGTCGACGATGAACGCGTACGCCAGAAGAACTAGTGGCCCGGCGACCGCGGCAGTTTGTTCCACGGGGGCGTGGGCGATGAGCGTATGCACTTGTTTGACGTCGTCGTTAATTGCTTTGCGCACTTTGCCGGTTGAGGTGTCGCTGAACCACGATAAGGGCGCCCGCGCCAGGGTTTTCACCATGTCGCTTTGGATCCTGTCGCGCAACCGCAAATCAGCGAAGTGCGAAATAGCCAGCGCAAGCGTGTACAAGAACGCCTGCGTCAGGAAGGCGTAGACAAGGATGATGGCGCTGCGTTTGATGTCGTCATGGCTACCGTCGTTAAGAAGAAGATCACCGATGTGGGTGAGTGCGACATAGGGGGCAACGGCGACGATGCACGATGCGAAAGCCAGGATCCTGCACACTAGCAGCCGGCTCTGAACTGGCTTAATGAGCTGTTTGAGTGCGGCTTGGCTGGCTTTCCTTTTGTCCGAGTAACTCTCGGCGTCAACCGTTGGTGCCGATTGTGGCGATGTTGATGGTGTGGATTTGTTAGCGGTAACTGAAGTCATTGTTTTCTCCTTGGTGACGGATTACCGCGCGCGGGTTCGTGGATCCGCATGTATGCCTCTGCGTGATTGCGTCCACATGTGTTAGCCCTAACTACATTATAAAAAATTAAAGCAATTAATAAATATAGGGCAGGTGGGCCGGGGTGTCAATAAGGTTTTATTTGATATTTCTCACCCGCCGAGCCGACGTAACCACCGGGTGTGATTCCCAGTGATGGCGGGCTTAATTCGCGTGCTCAGAGCGGTTCCAGAACTCAGAAACCTCGTAACCGAAGTTGTATAGCGCCTCCCGCACAAGGGGGAGTGAGAGACCGATGACGGACGACGGATCCCCCTCGATGCGGTCGATGAACCACCCGCCCATGGCCTCCAGTGTGAACGCACCGGCACAGTTCAAGGGCTCTCCGGAATTTGCGTACGCGCGGATATCGGCGTCGGAAGCATGTGCATAATGCACTGTCGTGGAGGCCGCGCGCACGAAGGTGTCCTCATCTGTCGCCGTGGTGTCAAGGTTGATAATGCAGTGCCCGGTAATGAGTCGCGCAGTTTTCCCGCGCTGGTTAGTCCAGCGACGGATTGTTTCCTCGACGGTGTGGGGTTTGCCTTGAAGTTCGCCATCCAGGTACAGCATCGAATCGGCACCAATAACCACCCGGGGCGTGAGATTATCGCCTTCGGGGTGGACCGATGTGAGGTGTCTCGACGCAATAGCCGTGGCTTTTGCGTGGGCGAGGGCGCAGACTTGGTCCTCGGGGGATTTGTCGCGCACAGTGCGCAAAATGGCGACCTCGTCGACCTCGGGCGGTTCGATGGCTGGCTCGACGCCAGCAGAGCGGAGGACGGATAACCGCGAGGGGGAGGAGGACGCCAGAATGATCATGGTCCCATTAAAACACGCGGAACAATGAGATCAGCGGGCTTAGTAGAACCTCAGGTTGGGGAAGCTACCGGCATTCGACGTGTGCGTGTTCGTGAACTTCTCGTCGAAGCGTCCCCAGTTGTTCAGTGTCTCGGGTTCGCCGTCGTCGCCCGCATTAGCTGACATACCTGCAAACAAAGCCGTCAGGGCTGCCACTTGAGGCGCGGTGGGATTTCCCTTGATCACTTTGAGGAACACAGGCTTCTTCTCGGTCGCTGTTCCGTCACCGGGTGCGCCCGTGTCGCTAGCGCTGGTTGTGGTGTCGTCCACGTGTGAGCCGTCAGACATGTAAACTCCATTTCTCGCTGTTTCTCCCGTGGAGGCCGTCGTCGTTAATAGTCGTCGTTAATAACGGTTGCTAACGACGGAGGGGCGGGGAAGGTGGTCGCCCCTCGGCCACGTTGGTTACAGCGGAATGTTTCCGTGCTTCTTTGCTGGGACGTTCTCCACCTTGCGGTCCAGCAGGCGCAAGCCTTCGATGATCTGGCCGCGAGTTTCGCTAGGCGGAATAACGGCGTCGACGAACCCGCGTTCGGCCGCAACATAGGGGTTGACCAGGGTATCTTCGTACTCCTGCTCATAGGACTTCTGCAGGGCAGCAACGTCCTTGCCTTCTTTAGCCGCTTTCTTCAGTTCCTTGCGGTAGACGAATCCGACGGCGCCGGCAGCACCCATCACGGCAATCTGGGCGGTGGGCCATGCGAGCGAAATATCCGCGCCCATGTCCTTGGAGCCCATGACGCAGTACGCTCCGCCGTAGCCCTTACGCGTGATTACCGTGATCTTCGGGACGGTGGCCTCTGCGTAGGCGTACAGCAACTTAGCACCACGACGGATAATGCCGTCGAACTCTTGGTTAGTGCCGGGAAGGAACCCCGGAACGTCGACAAGCTCAATGATCGGAATGTTGAACGCGTCACAGGTACGGACAAATCGCGCAGCCTTCTCAGAGGCCTTAATGTCCAAACACCCTGCGTATTGCATGGGTTGATTGGCGACGAAACCGACGGCACGTCCCTCGACCCGGCCAAAACCGATGATGACGTTTTCGGCGTAGCCTTCCTGGATCTCCAGGAACTCCTCGTCGTCGGAGATGTGGGTGATGACATCTTTCATGTCATACGGCTGGTTGGGGGAGTCTGGGATGATCGTGTCCAGTTCACGGTCCGCGTCGGTGATGTTGTCCTCGATGGAGCCTTCGAATGGATCGGCAGGGACACGAGGCGTTTCGGCCCGGTTATTTTGTGGCAGGTAGCTGATGAGCTCTTGCACGAAGTCCAGGGCGTCTTCGTCATTTTCCGCGGTGTAGTGGGATGTACCCGAGGAACTCATGTGGGTTGAAGCACCACCGAGTTCCTCCTGGGTGATTTCCTCACCGGTCACGGTCTTGATGACGTCCGGGCCGGTAATGAACATCTTGGAGGTCTTATTCACCATGATGATGAAGTCAGTCAGCGCTGGCGAGTATACGTGGCCACCTGCGCACGCACCCATAATCAGGGAGATCTGCGGGATAACGCCCGATGCGCGGGTGTTGCGGAAGAAGATCTTGGAGTACAGGCCCAGGGACACAACGCCCTCTTGAATACGGGCACCAGCACCTTCATTGATGCCGATCAGCGGCACCCCGGTCTTAATGGCCAAGTCCATGATCTTGACGATTTTTTCGCCGTACACTTCGCCGAGCGCACCACCGAAAATGGCGACGTCTTGCGAGAACACACAGACCTTGCGGCCATCGATCGTTCCGTAGCCCGTGACAACACCGTCGGTGAGAGGGCGTTTAGCGTCGAGCCCGAAGTTCGTGGACCGGTGTCTGGCCAGGGAATCAACTTCGACGAAGGAACCGTCGTCAAGGAGATATTCGATGCGCTCGCGGGCGGAAAGCTTGCCCCGGTCGTGAATCTTGTCGATGGACGCTTGGCCCATAGGCATCTGAGTCTCTGCGAGACGCGACCGTAGATCGGCCAACTTGCCGGCGGTGGTGTGGATGTCTTGTGCGGTTGTATCCGCGGTGAGTGTGGCGGCTGTCATGTGCTTAAGTCTAGGCCCAAATACCAACAGGAACGGACTGAAACGTCTGCAATTCCCCCGGATGAGCCCCCCCATAAAGAGGGAAAGTGGCGGAAAGAGGCATGTGGTGCTGGTGTGAGCTCTCGACGGTTGCTGGGCGACCTCACTGCGTCATTAATACTTATGGTTCTCAATCCTTATGGTGAAGAATAAGAAACATGACTCACGACGATAAGCACAGGAATAACGACGACACAGGCGACGACCGACGGGACGCGCAGGGCGCGGGTGGCGATCCGTCTGCGAAGGGTGCGCAGGTTCCGCCGGGGAAGTGGTCCGACGGTGGCGATCCGTCGGCGAAGGGGGCACAAGTTCCGCCCGGTAAATGGTCGGGTGAGGGTGATGCATCCGCGAAGGGGGCACAAGTTCCTCCCGGTACGTGGTCCGGTGCGGGTAATGCGTCGGCGAAAGGTGCGCAAGTGCCCCCAGGAAAGTGGTCTGAGGGTTCGCAAGGAAGCTCCGGCGAGCAAGACAACCGCACCGACACAACGTCGCCAAATGATAATGAAAGTGAAAATGCGGGGGTAAGGCCACCGTTAGATCACGAGCGTGTGGTGAAGGCTCTGCGCGAACAGGGGTGGAACGATGTCGCGATCGTTGAGTCAACGGGATCGACCAACACTGATCTTCATGCGGCGGCCAGGACGCTCCCGGATCTCTCTGTTCTGATTGCGGAAGAACAGGTGTCCGGACGCGGTCGTTTGGGGCGAGCCTGGAGCGCGCCGCGGCACAGCCAGGTCACGTTGAGTGTGCTGCTCCGCCCGGAAGTGCCACCGACAAAACTCGGATTGCTCCCACTTCTGACTGGGGTGGCGGTGGCCGATACGGTTCGCTCGTATGGCATTGATGCCCGCGTGAAGTGGCCGAACGACATTTTGGTGCGCGGGGACAAGATGTGCGGAATCCTCGCCGAAGCGGTCAGTATGTCTGATAATCCCACGGTGGTCGTCGGGTTCGGGCTCAATATTGATCTCACGAAGGCGGAACTACCCATTGATAAGGCAACCTCGTTTGCCCTGGAAGGCAAGCATGTCGATCGGACAGAGGTCACCATCGCCGTCCTGGGCTCACTGCTTGAGAGGCAGCGGCAATGGCGGAATGCGGGCGGATCGGCATCGTCGTTTATCGACGATTACAAGTCGGTGTCGGCAACTTTGAACGAGTCGGTTAGCGCCGGTTTGCCCGATGGCGGAAAACTGACCGGCACGGCGGTGGATATTAGCGACGCGGGTGAATTGCTCATTCGCGATGCTCGGGGGCAAATTCACACCGTGGCGGCCGGCGATATTACGCATCTGCGCTACTCATGAGCCTGTGTCCACGAGGCCGTGTTCCGTCGCCCACTATGATGTTACAGGAGATAACACTGGGATACTGACGTTAATCATGTGACAATTGGTAAAACTGGTAGTTTGTCGACGATCACGTCGAGAACGACATACGCCAAAAACCAATGCACGTCGCGAAGGGACTCACGCTGAGAAGGGAGGTGCCTCACTGTGGCCATCCGAAGCCATGCGTACCGACCGACGGATGACCTCGATGAACGCGATGGCCGCAGAGGTTACGGAGGCTCCGACCTGTGGAGCCAGGATTACGGTGGCGAGCCCCTCGATGACGATTCGTTGGAACCGCTCCCACCCTTCAACGGCGGCTTCCCCGAATACCGCATCGCGGACGATGAAAGAGTTCTCGTTGACGTCCATTCCAAACGAGGTACCCTCGTCTTCCCTGTCCTGGAGACCATCCTCATCAGCGGAATCATGTGGGGAATCATCGGCATGATCGATGGCGCCGCCGGCCCTTTCGTCGATGGTGGCTTCGGCGGACTGCGCCAGTTCCTCCTCATAGCGTGGGTCGTCGCCATGGCCTGGTTCTTCGCCCGCCCGGTGATGAAGTGGTGGCGCAATCGCCTCGTCGTCACGAACTATCGCGTCGTCGCTAGGTTCGCTAAAGACGATATCGTTGATATCCCATTAGACCAGGTCACCGGGCTGCATCGTCGTCGATCAACCCTTATTTTCGACGTCTACCGAATGCCCCCCTTGATGGTCCCGAATGTTGCAAAAGTACGCAGAGTAAAACGCGTGACCACCAGACGCCTGCGCCACCGCTGGTAGCGGCCCCTATACTTAACCGGGTGAGTGCTAGATCGGAAGATACCGTAGACAAGGCAGATCAAGATAAGGCAGATCGGGTCGCGTCGGACTCGCATATCGAAGGCCAGCCCACGATCGCTGTCGTCGGCGACGGGCAATTGGCTCGCATGATGCAGCCTGCCGCGGCGGAATTAGGGCAGTCCTTGCGGTTGCTCGCCTCAGATACCTCAGCGTCCGCCGCCCAGATCATTCCCGACGTGGTCATTGGTGATTACACGAATCTCGACGACTTGCATCGCGTGGCATCGGGGGCGACCGCTGTCACTTTCGATCACGAGCACGTACCCCCGGAGCATTTGCGAACATTGCAATCCGAAGGGGTGAATGTGGAGCCGGGCCCCGACGCGCTGCTTTACGCCCAGGACAAGCTGGCCCAGCGGAAGAAACTCCGGGAGATGGGGCTCCCCGTGCCTCCCTTCATGGCGATGGAGTCGGTCGACGACGCGCGCCAGTTCTGGCATGTCATGGACGGGGAAGTGTGCATCAAAGCCTGCCGCGGCGGGTACGACGGACACGGCGTCTGGTTCCCCGAATCCGAAGACGAGTGCGCGGACCTCGTCGCTACCCTCCTTGATGACGGCACCCCGGTCATGGCCGAGCGCAAAGTTCACTTGGTTCGCGAGCTATCCGCGATGATTGCGCGGACACCATCAGGAGAAACCGCGTTATGGCCCGTCGTCGAATCTGTACAAAAAGATGGCATTTGTTGGCTGGCTATCGTTCCCGCGCCGGGGTTGAAGCCCTCTCTTCACGACGAAGCACAACGAATCGCTACGCGCATTGCGACAGAACTCGGCGTGACCGGCGTGATGGCCGTCGAACTTTTCGAGACGACAGATGTGGACGGCGATCCGGCCGTGGTGGTTAACGAACTGGCGATGCGACCGCACAACACCGGCCATTGGACGCAGGACGGGTGCGTGACCAGCCAATTTGAGCAGCATGTGCGGGCGGTGGCGGACATGCCACTCGGTAGCACCGCGATGACTGCTGAGTGCACGGTGATGGCCAATGTACTGGGTGGAGACGAGGATCCGGATATGGCCTGGTCAGAGCGCATGGTTCATGTGTGGAAGCGGTTCCCGGAAGCAAAAATCCATTTCTATGGCAAAGGGTTCCGGCCTGGGCGGAAGATAGGGCATGTGAACATCTCGGCATCATTGGGGTCGGATTCCGGGGACTCGTCTAGCTCAGCTGGCTCTTTCGGTGAGCAGTCGAATGCTGTGTCTCCCGATGATGTGAGAAAGAAGGCCCAGGAAGCTGCCTATTTCTTGGTTCACGGGCGCTGGCCGGAGACTGCCGACTAGGTTCGGCGCAACTAGGCAATAAAAGTTCCGGGCAAGAGAGGACAATTGACATGAGTGACAACAGTGGATACACGGATTCGGCGAGCGCCGGGCAGGTCAGCACTGATTCGCAGCCCAACGGTCCCAAGGTGGGCCTCATCATGGGGTCGGATTCAGACTGGCCAATAATGAAGCCGGCCGCCGATATTCTTCAGGAGTTCGGGATCCCCTTCGAGGTCGGCGTGGTCTCCGCGCACCGAACCCCACAACGCATGCTTGATTACGCACGTCAGGCCCACAAGCGGGGCATTTCGTGCATCATCGCGGGCGCCGGTGGGGCAGCGCATTTGCCCGGCATGGTGGCCGCAGCGACGCCGCTCCCAGTCATCGGAGTTCCCCGTCCCCTGGACAATTTGGAAGGCATTGATTCGCTCCTCTCCATCGTCCAGATGCCCAGCGGTGTTCCCGTCGCCACGGTCAGCGTTGGTGGCGCTAAAAATGCGGGCCTCCTGGCCGTGCGAATTCTGTCGGCAGGGGATCCGTCGTTAATCACGAAAATGGTGAAGTACCAGGAAGATATGGAGACCAGCGTCCTGAAGAAGGACCTTGCGCTCCGCCAGAAGCTCATGTCTGACGCCGAGTGAGCTGCCAGAAAGTGATCTGCCAGTGAAGAAAACCGCGCGCACTCCTGCAGCCGCGATTGCCCTGACCGGAGCTGGGGTGATCGGTTGGTCACTCTCTTTTCTTATCGACGTGGGAACGTGGCGCTTACTTCCCGCGGGGCTCGCCGTGACCAGCGCAGTGGGGGTGTGGACAGCGCGGAAGATGGGCCGAGCCCTTCGCACGCCCGACGGCCGAGGGCCTATCCACCTGGCTGCGGTGACGGCGACGGCGTGGTGGACGTCCACCGTTATTCCGGCCGCATGGATTGCGCTGATGCCGAGTGGTGTGCAGCCATTCGTCAGGGTTGTCGCAGGTGGGTATTCGCTGGTGTTCGTCGTGCTGGGCGCTGGCTTCGTGTGTTTTGTGCGTGCTGTGCGGCGTCATCGGTCAACGCCTTGGTCGCATCGTTCGGGCCAGTATGACAGCCAGTATGACAGTTCTGGCCGGCATCATGCAGGCGTTCCGAAAGGGATCATCGTCTGTGGCGCCGGGCTGATCCAAGGTCGGGTATCCCGCGTCTTGGCGTATCGCGTCGACAAGGGAATAGAAGTCTGGCGTGACACAGAGCGCGCACATCCGTCGGAAAGTGGCCGCGACGAGAGGCTCGAACACGAACCAGTGTTGGTGCTCTGCGGTGGGCGGGGGAACGACGAGCCGCGCCCCGAGGCGGAGGCGATGGCGGAGTATGCGCGCGAACAAGGCATGCAGCCGCAACACATTGTGATTGAGGACACCTCGACGACAACGGAGGAAAACCTTCGGCATGCTCACGCGATTATGACGCAGCGGTTGGGCCGGGAACCGCAATCGCTCGTGGTGGTGAGCACGGATTTCCACTGCATACGCATTGACATGATCGTGGAGCGGTTGCGTCGTGCCGGGCTTTTCCGTGAGTGCGATGTTGAGGTTGTGGGGGCGACGAATCCGCGCAGCGTGCAGAACCATAGCTTGTTGAGGGAATATGCCGCGGTAGGAATGCACTATGTAAAAAATTTGTTCCGTTAATAGTGTGGGGTCTCTGCAGAGCGGCCACGTTTGCGAAGAAAACCTCACTACAGGCGCGTGGATGGTGATTAATGTCCTGAATGCGCCTACAATCGACAACTGACCTTCACCAGAATCATTACTGAACCAATCCGACTCATGAGGTGAACATTTATGTCTAAGCTTCTGCGTTTCATTGGCCGCGCGGCCATTGCCCCTGTTTTTATCGTCGGCGGAAAGAACGCCTTGGACAACTCCGAACAGCTGTCCGGCGTTGTTGAGCAGGCCGCTGACAAGCTGGGGATTAAGGAACTCCCGGTTTCCTCCAACCTTCTTGTTCAAGCAAATGGTGTTTCGATGATGGGCCTGGGAACCGCCTTGGGCCTTGGCATTTTCCCGCGCCTTGCAGCACTTGGCTTGGTGGGCTCCCTCGTTCCGACGACTTACGCCGGCCACCGCTTCTGGGAGGAAAGTGAACCAGAGAAGAAGAATACTCAAGCCCTGAGCTTCGCGCTGAACACCGCTATCGTCGGTGGTTTGCTGAACATCGCTGCGGCTCCGCGCACGAAGCACAAGGAAGTTTCCAAGAAGGAATCCCGTCGCGCACGCAAGGCAGAGAAGAAAGCTGCACGTGCAGAGCGTAAGGCCAAGATTGAATCAGCCAAGAGCAGTGGCTTGCAGAAAGTTGGCCGCACCGGTGGAAAGCTGGCTTTCCTGACCAAGTGCCACTCGAAGTGCCACTCCAAGTAAATTCTGCTTGGTAATTTTTAGATGAAGCGGATGCCGACGAGGCATCCGCTTTTGTCATGCGTTGATGATGGCGCCGGTGCTTGGGCTGGAAGATGCCCCAGATAGTGCCCTTATTGCTCGTTATTGTAGATAATCGCTGATAGCAGCTTTTTCGGAAGCCGCAATATCGCGGTATCGGCCGTCATTCCGGTTGGTTTCATCGGAATAAAAGACGAGCGAGCCATTATTCGCCCAGGTGCCGACGGCGACGATTAAGAAGTCACGGATGCTTGGCCACGCGCCCAGAAGCGCACGGTGTGGCTGAGGTGCGTTTTCACTGGCTTCCGCTACCGCATCATTGTCGTGAAGTTGCGCCTCGTACCACCGCTGACCAGCCTCATGGAGTTCGCCGACGGTTAGCGTTCCGTTGTGGTCGCGGAGAACGATGTGGTCGGGATCGTCTGCTGCAGCGTCGTCGCCCATAAAAGCGTCGGGGCACAGGCGGGCCTCGCCAAAGAGATCCATCGGTTCCTCGACGTCGAGTTCGTCCAGGTCAACCCCGGTGTCTTCGACTGAGCGTCCGAAGGGGTCGTCGGTGCAGAGATAAACCGGCGCGTCAGAATATGCCGTTACGTTGTCGGTATAGCGCGCAAACGGGTTCCCGGCCCGAGCACCGGCATCCCTTGAAGCCTCCGTGCCATCTGTGCCCTCGCCCGAGGGCGCAAGAAGAGATTCAACAAACGCAACAAGGCCAACGGTCTCCGCATCAGCGTCACTCTCGTCGTCGATAAGTGTGATGCCAGCTCGAACTGCTCCAAGGATGACCGCAGCGGTCTGCCACCGGGCTGGCATAGCCACGGCCACCGAGTCCCCGGGCTCCATCATGGCTTCGTCGAGGAAATAATTCCCGAGCTTGGACGTCCAATTATCCAGGGTGATGGTGCTGAACTCCATGCGGGACGATTTCCGCGGGTCGGGGGAATCCACGTAGACAGTCAGGCGGGGCGCACTGGGGTCGTGCTTCAGCGCAGCTCTCAGCAGGTCCATCGGTGCTCCATTTCTAGGGTTGCGTCGTTATTGGGTTGCGCGCCGTTTGCGGGGCGGAGGCGGGTTGCCCCGCCGGTACACACCCGTTAATTCACGCACTTGGGGCTGTCACCAGCATCAAACTTAGGCGACTCGCCAGGCTGAGTATTGGTCTCACCCTTCTCGCCAGGACCAGCATCGCTGGCACCCCCAGCCCCAGCGTTCGCATCCGCGTTGTTGGCGTCGTCGGACTCTTCTCCATCAAGGTACTTCTGCAGAGAATCCTCGGTCTTGCCCGGCCCGTTGTAGTCATTGGTCAGGTACACGTTGATCTCGTTATCCGAGAGCGACGAGTCCTGCTCCACCTTCAGATGCAACTTCTGGGCCAGGAACTTCGCGGGGTGCGAATCGGGATCGGCAACCTTTACGACGCTGGTCTGCGAGCTGCCCTCCGTGTCATTGGCCGTGGTCCCTTCCGCGTAGCCCTCGCTAGTCGCGATCTTCGAGACCCGGCTGGCCAGGCCCGTGACGGATGAACCATTCGTCACCGTCACCGTGTATTGCGACGCCATGAAGTCCCGTTCGACCGGTTCTTCCTCAGTTGAGCTCTCGGACGGTGATTCACTCGAATCCTTGTGTCTATCCTCGCTCTTCTTCGGCGGTTCCTCGCCGACGGTCTTCGCGACGAACGCCTTCACCTGGTCGGGATCAACGGTAACGATGGATTCGCCGTTGTCGCCCGTTCCGTCCAGGCTGGTCGTCGGGATGGTTTGGAATGACACATGCCCGCCGGCAACATCCTGCATCTGCGTCGCAAAGCTCATGACATCCCAGTCGTTGTCCAACACCACCGACCGTTCAACAGCCTCGGAGAGTTTCGAGATTTTTGACGTGCTCGTCAGCGTGCCCGTCGAGAGAATCTTGTGAGCCAACGACGCCATGAACGCCTGCTGCCGCGCGATGCGGTCGAGGTCGCCACGAGGAAGACCATGGCGCTGGCGGACGAAAGAAAGAGCATCCGCGCCATCAAGCGTTTGTGCGCCCTTCTTGAAGTGCGCCCCGGAGAAGTCGTCGTCAACGTCGTTGTTCAGACAGACCTCCACGCCACCGACAGCGTTGGTGAGCAGCACGAACCCGAGGAGCCCGATCTCCGCGTAGTGATCGACCGTAATCCCCGTGAGGTTCGCCACGGCATCGATCAGTGCGGAACGCCCAGCTTCTGTGGACTCCTTATCTATGTCGTCCTTGTCTTTCCCCTCGTCCTGGAGCTCCTTCTCTTTCTCAAACTTGGTTGACCCGAACACCGCGTTGATCTTTGTGTTCCCCAAGTCCTTTGTGTGGACATAGGAATCGCGGGGAATCGAGATTGCCGTTGCCGACGACCCATCATTGGGCACGCGGATGAGGACGATCGTGTCGGTATTCAGGGTTGCGACGTCATCCCCGGCGCGGAGCATTTTCGCCTCTTCCTCACTTAATGGATTCCCTTTGGCATCGGTGCGTGAGTCCGCGCCGACGAGGAGGATATCGGTGGCGCCGTCCTTAGCTTTGCCTTTTTCGCCCAGCTTGAGGTTTCCGGCGGAGGCCATTTCATTGCCCAACCCGCCGATCGCTCTATAGCCGACGGCGGGCAGTATGACGCAGACCAACGCGATGACTACTAAGAGCGACTTGACTGTCCGCGATCCCACCTGTTTGTGACTGGGGCGTGCATTCGGTGGCGCCTGAATGACTCTGGCACCGGCCGCCCGGTTCGCAGGGCGGCCCCGATTGCGTGACGGTTGGGAGGATTCCGCGTAGGTGTTCCTGCGTCGGTACGCGTCGGTGGACCGATGGCGGTGATTGCCGCGCTCGCGAGGGGTGCGGTCGCGCAGATTCTCGTGACCAGAATGGTCATCAGGATTATGACGTGAGGCGGAATAGCGGGTAGATCCGTTGTAGCCGCGACGCCCAGCACCAGACTGTTCGCTGGTGGCGTCGTTGGCCCCGGCTCCAGATGGCGACTCGTGGCGATAGGAACTCCGCCGTGATGCGTCGCCGCTGCGTTCGTGCGACGAGCGTCCATGTGAATCGTCACCGCGCCAGTAGTGCCCCTTCGGGCCCTGGCCTCGAGAATCGTCAGTCCTACCCATACAAAAAATTTCCTTTGGTCGATAGCTATGCCTACACATTAAGGCGGCATGACCGTGAAGCTTTTCGAGAATATACAGTTTACGCTGTAGTTTATGCGAGACGCGATAACCGTTTGGCATGTCGAACGTCATGACCGTTATGACGGAGCACGCATGGGAGTACATATGGGTGGCAAACGTCGGTGGTGCGACCCGGCCCCGTGTACACAGGCACAAGGAGAGTAAAGACCGTGAATATCCTCATCGCCGGAGGGCGAGGCCAACTAGGAACCGCGTTAGCAATGACTGCTCCGGCACCGGTACGGAGTGGGCGCATCTCATGTGTGGGGCGGGCGGATTTGGACATCACCAACCAGGACGTTATTCATGACGTTCTGGATTCGGAACAGCCCGACTTGATCATTAACGCCGCCGCCTACACCGCCGTGGACCGCGCCGAAGAACCTGCTCACCAGGACGCTGCACGTGCCGTCAACACTGATGGGGCCGCGTATTTAGCGCAGGCGGCCGCGCAGGCAGAAATACCGTTTATCCACATCTCGACGGATTATGTCTACGGCCAGAACGACGCCACAGAACCGGATGGGGGCGACGAGTCAGTCAATCAGACAGAAACGTCGGAGCCCTTCGTCGGCGGACACGCACCGCTACGCGTCGACACCCCCACTTATCCGCAGTCGGTCTATGGCCGTACCAAGTTAGCCGGCGACCGCGCTGTTCAGGCAGCATTCGAGAATACCGACGTGCCCTCCGTCATTGTCCGAACCGCGTGGGTTTATTCAGGCTCGGCCTTGCCTGACCACCAAGATTTTGTCTCCACCATGATGCGCCTGGAGCAGCAGTCCCGCGGCGACGATAGCCCCCACGTCCGCGTCGTTAATGATCAGTGGGGAAGCCCCACCAACGTGTTTGACCTTGCCCGTGGCCTGTGGGAGCTCTCGGGCGCGTCGTCGGCAACGATCAGTTTCCCCGCGATCCTTGCCCCCGGGAGCGTCGTTCATTGCACGGGTGCGGGCGCGTGCACCTGGTGGGACGTGGCGCGTCGAGTATTCGCAGAGGTCGGGGCAGATCCGGATCGTGTCATCCCGATCTCGACCCAGGATTATCCGACGGCGGCAACGCGTCCTCACTGGTCTGTTCTCGATAATTCGTCGTGGCTCGCGCTGGGGCTGACACCGCTGCCGGCCTGGGAGGATGGTGTCCATCGCGCTGTCACCGGTGTGTGCTGATTCATCGCGGGATCGAGTACAGTATGGAACCTGTGAGCGATAAACAGGCAGAGTCACCAGCAGAACACCAGCTCAAGGGGGATCGAGCTCCGCTAGCCATCGTGACCGTGACCTATTCGCCAGGGGATCACCTCCGTCGTTTCCTCGATTCTCTTGCCGACGCGACCAGCCGGGAGTTCGTCGTCGTGATGGCTGATAATGGATCGACCGACGGCGCTCCGGAAGCAGCTGTCGCGCCCAATGTGGAGCTGCTCCGCACGGGCGGAAATGTGGGGTACGGAACTGCGGTGAACATTGCGGCTCGTCTGTTGGCTCGACGGCGGGGTCACGACAACGCGGTGGATAGCGAATTCTTTGTGATTGTGAACCCCGATGTGGAGTTCTCGCCGGGGTCGATTGACCGCATGATTGAGGCTGCGCATCGCCACCCACGGGCCGGAGCGGTAGGGCCGAAAATTGTGGAACCCGACGGCAGTGTGTATCCGTCCGCGCGGGAAGTACCGGAAGTTATTAGCGGTATTGGACACGCTCTGTTGGGGCCGATTTGGAAGAATAACCCCTGGTCAAAGAAGTATCGATGTGGCGCTGACCTTGACCGTGAACGCGAGGCAGGTTGGGTGTCTGGTTCCTGCTTGTTAGTCCGGTGGGGTGCGTTTGAATCCATCGGCGGGTTCGACGAGCGGTACTTCATGTATATGGAAGACGTTGACCTGGGCGATCGCATGACGCACGCGGGTTGGCAAAACATCTTCACTCCCGAGGCGACGGTGACTCACGCGCAGGGCCATTCCGCGAATAAGCACAAATCAACGATGCTTCCCGCCCATCATGACAGCGCCTACCGGTTCCAGGCGGATCGGCACCCGGGGCTGCGGTGGTTGCCGTTGCGTGTTGCGCTGTGGTGCGGATTGAAAGCGCGAACGGGAATTTTCGTCGCCTTGGCTGGGCTGGATAGCCATACCAAAGGGCATCAGAGCTAAAACGTCGTGAATGTGCGGGGGACTCGACGGAAGCACGGGGCACGTCGTCGCCCCTAGGCGCGGGAGCACAGTTTTGTCCTAGGGGAGTGGTAGTTTAATCGCGAATCGTTGTACGCACGCGCGTCGGCCACTTTTCGCGCGTCCATTGATAGCGGTGACACAGGCCGTTGACCCGGCTTGGAGTCACGCACGTCTAGAAAGGCATGAAAAAATGGTCGTTGATTTCAGGGGTGCCCAAGGATGGGCACAGGATTCTGCAGATCAACAGCAGCTAGAAGTCGGTGCGCATCTCGCGGAGAACACGGATGCCGTCATTCTTGTGGGGGGTAAAGGGACGCGCCTGCGTCCTTTGACCAATTCTGTACCGAAGCCAATGATGCCGACGGCGGGGGTGCCTTTCCTTCAGCATCTGCTGGGCCGGATCAAAGCGGCCGGGATGACCCACGTCGTGCTGGGGACGTCGTTCAAAGCAGAAGTGTTCCAGGAGCACTTTGGTGACGGCTCGGACCTGGGCCTCGAGATCGAGTATGTCGTGGAGGAGGAGGCCCTGGGCACGGGCGGCGGTATTCGTAACGTGCTGCCATCGCTCCGCCACGATAACGCCCTCGTTTTTAACGGTGACGTGTTGGGCGGCACGGACCTTCGCGCAGTGTTAGGAACCCATGCGACGAAGGATGCGGACGTCACGATGCACCTGGTGCGCGTTCCCGATCCGCGTGCTTTTGGTTGCGTGCCGACGAATGAGGACGGCCGGGTGACGGCGTTCTTAGAGAAGACGATGGATCCGCCGACGGACCAGATCAACGCCGGCTGCTACGTCTTTAAGCGCGAGATTATTGGCCGCATCCCAGAGAACCGTGTTGTGTCTGTTGAGCGGGAGGTGTTCCCGAAACTACTTGACGACGGACTACGCGTGTATGGCCACGTCGACCAAGCCTACTGGCGTGATATGGGTACGCCGGCTGACTTCGTCCGCGGTAGTTCGGACTTGGTGCGCGGTATTGCGTATTCGCCGATTTTGGTGGGGAAGACCGGGGAAGCCCTGGTGGACTCGTCGGCGCAGATCGGCGGAGGCGCGCTCTTGCTCGGTGGCACCTACGTGGGCCGCGGTTGTGAAGTCGGCGGCGGCTCCCGCTTAGATACGACGGTTCTTTTCGACGGTGTCGAAGTGGAGGCTGGCGCAACCTTGGAGCGCTGCATCGTTGCTGCGGGTGCCCGGATTGGTGCCCGTGCTGTTCTTCGCGACGCGGTGATCGGCGAGGGGGCAGTGATCGGTGCGCGGTGTGAACTGATCGACGGTGTCCGCGTGTGGCCCGGAGTGAATATCCCAGATAGCGGAATTAGGTTTTCTACCGACGTTTAGCCTCCGCGGGAAGGATCTATCCCACCCATTGATGAAAAATTGGTAAGGAAACGTATATTAATCATTCGGAACCTGCAGACCACAACATCTAGTGGTCTGCAGGTTAAGTATGAGGGTATGTCGTGTTTTCTCCGAAAAAGGGTCAGCGCCCCTGTGTAACCTGTGTGACAGATGTGACTAAAGGGGTTTATGTGGCGTGTTTACGCAGGTGACGGGGCTTGACGTATTCGAATTACACGTGTGTAATCGTCCTGTAGAAAGACTTTCCGCCGACACGGAAAATGTGCTTGGTTTGTCCTTGCGGGAGTGGTAATGCCTGGTTTTTCCAGGCGTATTTGACCCCTATCAGGGCGAATGGTGCATATCAGGCGGAAAGTGTGCGAGAAGCTTGCCGGCCTGCACAACATAAGACCCCACAAGATGTAGTGCTAGCTTGTCGGCCCGTTGACCGCATGAATGACCCTTGATGTGAATACCGCGACGCGTGCCAGTAGCCATCCACCCCGGCGCGACCACGTCGTTTAACCAAAAAGGAGAGGCATGGCTGATTCATCCGCGCACTTCCCTCGCGCTACCCTCCATGCGCTCATGGGAGAGGAAGTTACACAGCCGGACCAGCCTGGCGATGCCTCCTACTCGTCCGACCTTGCCGAGGACTTTGATATCCTTTTCGATTCTGTGGAGCAAGAGTGGCAAGAACAAGCTCTCTGCGCAGAAACAGACCCTGAGGCTTTCTTTCCTGAAAAGGGTGGTTCAACCCGCGAGGCAAAACGCATTTGTAAAGCCTGCGCGGTTCGTGATGAGTGCCTTGAATACGCCCTCGAGCACGACGAACGCTTCGGTATTTGGGGTGGGTTATCCGAACGTGAGCGTCGTCGTTTGAAGAGGCAGATCGGGTAAAGCGGCCGGGTAAAAGCAGCCGGCTCATTCCAGATCTGGATCGATCATGCGTGGCTCGACGTTCAAATACGTCGCCACCAGCTTCCCGATAATGTAGTGGAGCAATTCCGAGCGCTCGGTCATATTTTGTGTGCGCATTTCAATGGGGCGTCGGAAGACAACGATCCGGGGCCGCGTCGGACGGCCATCATCGTCGACACCGGCAGGTATCAGCCGGCCCAGGGGGACTGCGCCGTCGGCCACCACTTCGTCGGGCCACACCGTCGTCAATTGACGGGAGCGCATGCGTGGCACAGTGTCTAGCGCGATGTCCAGGTGTTCTAACTCTTCCGACCATTGCTCGTGGATCGGGGCATAGGCGTCTAAAACGGCTTGGTCGAATTCTGCCGGGCGGCTGGTCCACCGCGGAACTTCGGGGGGCAAGATCGGCCCACGTATGCCACGACCGTGGCGCTCAGCTCGGCGGGAATAATCCATGCCACCAACCCTAATGGGCGCCGCCGACAGGATGAATCATCCACGCCGTCGGCGTTGAGGACATGGGCAGCTAGACTAATGCGACGTGAACGAAAAGCGCGTGAATAAGAAGCGACTGTGCTGCCGCCCCGGTTGTGGCCGACCCGCAGCTGCGACCTTGGTGTATTCGCACGCGGAGGAAACAGTCATCGTCGGCCCCCTTTCCTTAGACGACAATCCCCACAGTTGGGATTTGTGTGCGCGCCATTCCGCGCAGTTCCGCCCGCCCGAGGGGTGGACAGTTATTCGCGACGAGCCCGACGTCGATGGTGTCGACGATATGACAGCGCTCTTGGATAGCGTCAATGACACTCACAGTGGCGACGCGCATTTCGACGCCGGTTCTGTTGCTGGTCCCGGTGCTCGGTTTGGTGCTGGTTCTGGCGCTCGTCATGCCGACGCAACCCAGGGCGCAGTTGCCGATATTCAAGACACTATTTCGCGCTTAAACGGACACCGCGGTGAGGCCACACGCCATCACAACGAGAAAAGAACATCCTCGACGGAACCGTCAAGCATGAGGTCCGCACCCGACGGCCACGCAGCCGACGCCTACAACAACGACGCCGATACCGACTCCGACGATGACGCCGAGTGGGAGATCGAATCCCCCCTTCTCCAAGCAGCGAAGGAGCGGGAGCGTCGTCGTCGCATGTGGCGTGGCCGCGGGGAAGAACCCACCGTGGAGTCCTCCTACGGGAGGTCCTTCATCACGACGGGCCAAACGGGCCGTCACCGGCGGCCGGATAACCACCACGCGTCACACGTCGCGCCCCATAACCGGGCTGAATCCCACCGCGCCGGGACCGAGCAGGAACCGTCGGCAAGGACGATGCGACGGGGAGCGTCGAACCACTCAGAACCACATGAGCCCGCCCAGGGGTGGTCGCGGACACAGGACTCGTCGGAAGTTCGGCACCCGTCGTTGCATAACATTCCGGGGCGTAAGCGCGGCCATCTCCACGCCGTTCCGGACCCGGATCCGGATGGCGATAGGTGACATCGATAAGTCAAGCCCGTGTAAGATAACTGCGAACATTATTCAGACGAAAGGATTCCCGTGCCTGCGCGCGATCGCTCATTTGTTGACTCCGTTATCAAGGCTTACGACGTCCGGGGGGTCGTCGGGGAGCACATCGATGAAGCTTTTGTGAAAGAGGTCGGCGCCGCGTTTGCTCGTCTGCTCCGGTCGGAGGGGGAATCCACAGTCGCCGTCGGGCACGATATGCGGGAAAGCTCACCATCGCTGTCCGACGCTTTCGCCGAGGGAGTCATGGATCAGGGGCTCGACGTCGTCAAGGTCCATCTGTGCTCGACCGATGAGCTGTACTACGCATCCGGGAGCATGAAGTGCGCGGGAGCAATGTTCACCGCCTCTCACAACCCGTCCCAGTACAACGGCATCAAGATGTGCCGCGCGGGAGCTCGGCCGGTGGGGGAGCAGACCGGTTTGGCTGAGATCAAAGATGACCTCGTGCACGGTGTGCCGGCGTATGACGGTGACCGTGGCGAGTCCACAGACAAAGATGTGTTGCCCGGCTACGCGAAGTTCCTCAATAGCCTCGTCGACCTGACTTCCTCGCGTCCCCTCGTTGTCGCGGTGGATGCCGGCAACGGAATGGGTGGGTACACCGTTCCCGCCGTTCTGGGTGGCCTTCCGCTGGATATTCGCCCGCTGTACTTCGAACTCGACGGAACGTTCCCGAACCACGTGGCCAACCCCCTCGAGCCGAAGAACCTCGTGGACCTCCAGAAATTCGTGGTTGACCAGAAGGCCGATATCGGACTGGCTTTCGATGGCGACGCGGATCGGTGCTTCGTGGTCGACGAAAAAGGCAACCCGGTCACGCCATCCGCGATCTGCGCGCTCATCGCCGAGCGCTACCTGAGCCAGAAGCCCGGCGCGACCATCATTCACAACCTGATCACCTCCCACACCGTCCCCGAAATGATCACGGAGAACGGTGGGAAACCAGTGCGTACCCGCGTCGGCCATTCCTTCATTAAGGCGACGATGGCAGAGACGGGCGCCATCTTTGGTGGCGAGCACTCCGCTCACTACTACTTCACGGAGTTCTTCAACGCCGATTCCGGAATGTTGGCGGCCCTCCACGTGCTCGCCGCGCTGGGCTCGCAGGACAAGCCCCTGTCGGAGCTGATGGACCACTACTCGCGGTACGAGGCTTCCGGTGAAATCAACTCGCGTCTGGATTCCGCCGAGGCTCAGCGGGAGCGGGTTGAGGCCGTGCGTGCCGCGTACGCCGAACGCGCCGAGAGCATGGATGAACTCGACGGTCTCACCGTTGAGCTCGGGGACGGTGAGTGGTTCAATGTGCGTGCCTCGAATACGGAACCGCTCCTCAGGTTGAACGCAGAGGCCAAGACCCGTGAGGCCGTCGATGCCCTCACCTCGGATGTTTTAGCGGTTATTCGCGCCTAGAATAGGCCGTTGTGTACCCCCGCGAAACGCTTGTCACGGTAGCTCAAGAAGGCGCGCGCATCCGCTCCGTCGCCCGATCACTATCTGACGTGATGTCAGTCCTTGATCGCCCGACGATCGAGAGCACGCCCGACGGCCCCAGCATAGAAAGTCTCCGTTCCGACTTTTTCGGAATTGCCGACGACACTGCCGACGATTCCTCTGAGGATCTCCGTTCCTTCGCGAAAAGTATTCCCGACGTTGCTCGCGGCGTTGTGATTGTGGCGTGTTCGGATACCGCAGTCCACGCTGCCCGTGCCGCTGTCGCGCTGATTCCGGACCCGTCGGTCCCCATCGCGGTGGTGGACCGTCTGCCGCGGTACGTGGGAGCAATGGATTGCGTGATTGTCCTGACGCCGGATCCTGCGGACCGTGAAGCGGAGGAAGCCGTGGTGCGGTGCCGGCAGGTCGGTGCGATGGTTATGGTGGCTGCGCCGACGTCGGGACCCGTTGCGGAGGCGGGCAGCGGGTATGGCCTTGTTGTTCCGGACATTCCGGGTGCCGTCGAAGAATCGTGGGGGCGGTATGTGGCCACGGTGACGGGCGGATGTGGCCTTGTCGGCCAACTGCCGATTCAAGGCGTGTTGGACTATGCGGCCGATGCCGTCGATCGTGAGATGGAAGCTAGTGGTCCCGAGCGCGATGAGTCCGTGAATCCTGCGCGTCAGCTGGGTTTGCGTATGAAAGATCACCGGGTGGTCATTGCAGGCGATGGCGCTACTCGGCATGTTGCCTCTTTCGCGGCAAGGCGGCTGCTCCAGCATGGCATTGTCGCTGCTACCGCCGATACAGCTGAGCTTGCCCGGTTCTATTCCTACCTTCACCGGGGGACGTCGATGGATACGGCGATCGATTCGTCGTCGGAAACGATGACCAGGTTGGGTAGTGGGGCTATTAGTGACGTCGATAAGTCAATTTTTTATGATCCGTTTTTGGATGCTCCCGCGGTTCAGCCGCTGGCTGCCGTGGTGGTGCCGGGGCCAGGGGGATATTCAGGTCGGGGGAGAAATGATGAGCCTGATACGGGAGTGTCGCGGGCATATCCTTCGGAGCAGGAGCTCAGTAGACTCGAGAGGTATTTTGATGCGCGGCCGGTGACGGTGGTGGATCTGACGGCCTCGGATCTGCATTCCGCGGTCGCGTATATCTGTGTGTTGGCTGCGCGGTGCGCGGCTGCTGCTGCCTATGTCGTTGCTCAGGAGTGATGGCGGTGTAGGTAGCTTGTCCGCATGAGTTTTGTGGCCAGCACATTGTTGTTACCAGCATGTCACGCTGCACGGTAGATATTTTTAACGGAGGTTTAGATGGTTCAGCCGCTCACTGGGGCAATTCGTACGTATCCGTGGGGGTCGCGCACGGCGATAGCACAGATGGCTGGCCGGCCAACGCCCTCGGATCATCCGGAGGCGGAAATGTGGTTTGGTGCCCATCCGGGCGCCCCGGCAACAGTGGACGGCGAACCCCTGGATGTTCTCATCGCTTCGGATTCCGTCAGTGCGCTGGGTGCTGGCATGTCCCGAGCGTACGAGGGACGGCTGCCGTTCTTACTCAAGTTGCTTGCGGCGGATAAGCCATTGAGTTTGCAAGCTCATCCGACGAAAGAGCAGGCAGAGGAGGGGTGTGCCCGGGAGGACACCCTGGGTATCGCACGTGATGCGTTGGAGCGGAATTATCGCGATGATAATCACAAGCCCGAATTGATCGTGGCACTCACTCAGTTCGATGCGATGTGTGGCTTCCGCCCGATTGAGCAGACCCTCAAGCTTTTCGACGCATTGTCCGTCCCGGAATTAGAGCGCTACCGCGTGTTGATCTCCGGGATTCTTCCCTCTGAGGGGTTGCGCAGCCTGGTCACAACGTGGATTACTCTCCCCTCTGACCAGCGCAAAACACTGATCGCTGCTGTCGTGGAGGGAGCTCGGGCCTACCGTGATACCGGTAAGACGGAATTCGCGATCGTGGCCGACCATCTGATCGAGCTGGCTGACCGTTACCCGTCCGACCCTGGCGTGCTCTGTGCGTTGTTGCTTAATCACATTCGTCTTGAACCAGGGGAGGGGATTTATCTCAACGCGGGCCAGTTGCACGCATACGTTCACGGGTTCGGCGTGGAGATCATGGCGAACTCGGACAATGTGCTGCGAGGTGGGTTGACCTCGAAGCATATTGATGTTCCTGAGTTGGTTCGCGTGTTGTCGTTTGATCCCCTGCCGGATCCTGTGATCACTCCGAATCGCTTGACGACGGGTGGTTCGGGGGAGTCTGCAGGTTCGCAGGCCTCTGCGCAGGGTGTTTATTATCCGACGCCGGCGCCTGAGTTCCGTTTGCAGCGCTGGGAGTTGAATTCGGGTCAATCCGTTGCGGTCTCGAGTGTGGCCACTGATGGACGATCATTGTCGGAGACATTGGTTGGGCCTGCGATTGTCTTGTGTACGCGCGGCACTGTTCATGTTTCGCAACCGTCAGTTGATGACGTACCAGCGTCGGAGGGTGGCGGCCACCTTCGCGGTGATGGTTTCGGGCCGCTGGATCTCACCCCCAGCCAGGCCGCGTGGGTTCCCGACGACGCAGAAAGCACTCTCGTGACGAATGATAGCGATGAGGTCGCTGAAATTTTCGTTGCAACGGTCGCAGGTTAGCCCGGGAGCTTATTCCTCAGAACCGTCGCCGGCGCTGTTCGGCCCAGGGGTGTTTGCACCAGAGGTGTGCGGCACGGTGGGAGTGGGCGCCTCGCGAGTCGCTGAGGCAGCGTTGCCGGCAGACCGTGGTTGAGTGTCAGGTGTGCCAGTAGTGGTCGCGGTACGCTCCTGCGTCGGGACTCCATCCTCGTTGCTCTGGCCAGCGTTTTGGTTGCCCTGATTAGTTGGCGCTTGTATCGCACTCGGGTGGGTAGTCGTCGGTTGGGCAGCTCCCCCTCCAGAATACGTGTCATTTGGATTATCCGTCGGAGTGGGTTCGTGTGACGGCTGAGCAGATGGTTCGGATGGCGTCGGCGCGTGCGACGAACCGTGGGAATCATCTGATGCGGGGGTGGGCTTCGCGCTACTAGACGGGTGGATGCTGTGCGGCTCCGAGGGGTTGGCGGGCTTTGTGATCTCCGTGGGGTTGTCCCCCTTGTTGTCCGCGATCCACACTCCATCTTTGTTTCGATGCATGTGGACAGCTTCGGACTGTGCTTGTGCGGCCGACTTGTCGATAATTTCCCTAGCTTGGTGCAACTGACTATTGCTCAAGACGCGTTGCAGACTGTCGGGTGTGTTGGTAAACCACAGCCCGATCCCCGGCGCGTTATCTGAGTCCGCCGTGGAATCGCTGGCATTAGATGTGCCACTGTGCTGTCCCATCGAAGTGTTGCCGTTGTCCCGCGGAACACCGAGTGCACCGAGATGTGTTTCGCCCCGCTTGGTGCCGGGAGGCAAAATGGGATCCTCGTCCCACTGAGCGCTAGAGTTCGACTCCTCATGGGATTGTGAATTGTTCCCTTGTGAGTTGCTCTCGTGTGAGCGGTTCTCGTTCGAGCGTCGGTTGCTCTTATCGCCGCTGTTAGTCCGGTTGTTGGATTGGTTGCCTGACCGCGTGTCACTGTTGTTCTGAGCGTTCCCGGAGTTCTTTTTGCCTTGCCCAGAGTTGGACGTGCCACCATCGTTCGATCCTTGTGAACCGGCGGCTTCAACGTCGTTGGTCTTGTCGTTTGATGAGACCGATTCTGTATCGACGGTGGTGGGGTGCTTCGGGGTTGAGGAAGCCGTCTCGGGTGACGACAGCTTCCAGACGCCTACTCCGATAGCGCATGCGAAGACCAAGCCAGTTCCGACGAATGTGTAAATGGGAAGGCGACCGCGTGACGGCGGAGTGCCGTTATATACGACGCGTTCCGACGACACCGACTGAGATGTGTCACTGGAATGAGAAAACGAGGAATCGTCGGCGGATGATGCAGAGCGTGATGACGGGTTCGCGCGTAGTGAGTCCTCGGGCTGTTCGGACTCGGAATTATTCCCCGTGGTTGGATTGTTGTTGGTCAATCCGTGGCCTCCCTTGAGTGACGGCCGTCATCCCTTGTTTCCGCGGGAATTGGTACTCGCATCAATAACTGCGAAAGAGAATAACAAAAGAGTTACAAAATAGCTACGGACGTGCTGGTTTATGTGAGTAGCGCTGGCAGGCCGCGTTAGTGCACCATCAGGCCACGAAGGTAAAGGCAAAGCAGTGATAGCCTGGATTGCAGCGTGGGTAGAGTGCCATAAATGGGGCATGACATAAACTATAAAGTGATGAAAATCACTTCAAGAAGTGTCTCGAAACACAACGGTAGCTCGATATCTACCCACATTGTTAGGAGTGAACACTGTGCCAAAGAACGTTGAAAGCTTTGAATTAGACCACACGAAGGTGGCTGCGCCTTATATCCGGCGCGCATCCGATTACGAGATCGCTGATGGCCACACGATCGTCAAGTACGACCTGCGGTTCCGCCAGCCGAATAAGTCGCACATCGAGATGTCCACGATGCACGCGATCGAGCACAGCATGGCCGAGGCACTCCGCGATCACCTAAAGGGAGTCATCGACTTTGGTCCGATGGGGTGCCAGACCGGCTTTTACTTGACCGTAGACACGACTGCCGACGGTCCAACCTGGGATGAAGTTGCCGACGCTGTCAAGAAGGCCATTGAGGATATTGAGAAGTGGGATTCCGTGCCCGGCGCGGGAATTAAGTCGTGCGGTTGGGCGGAGCATCACGATCTCGACGGCGCCAAGAAAGAGCTGGCGGATTTCGACGCCCGCAGCGATGAGTGGAATCAGGTTTTCGCGTGAGCGGTGACGAACCATCGGTCATGTCCGACGTTCCACGCCCAGGGCGTACCTATGGCGAATCTGATTCATCCATAGCCCTGCTTATTGCCGCGATGCCGGAAGAATTCGAGCCGCTCAAATCGCGTTTGGACGACGCACGCAGCGTTCAACTTCCCGGTATTCACGACGCTGTGGTAGGCCGTCATGGTGGCAAGACCATCCTGCTGCTTCTCAGCGGTATCGGTTTGGTGAACGCGGCGCATGCTGCCACTGTTGGGTTATGTTTAGGCCCTTCGGTTGTTAACGACGGAACTGTTCGTGACGGAAATTCGGATGGCACAGCGAGCCAACCCGCGCAGCTCGGTGAGATCGGCTGCGTCATGTCAATCGGCACAGCGGGTGTTGTGCCTGGTCGTGCCTCAATTGGCGACGTCGTGGTCAGCGAGAAAGTTGTCCCGGGCGACTTTGACCTCACAGCGTTCGGCTACGAGCGCGGTCAGGTCCCCGGCCTCACCGCGGGCTACCCCGGCGACCAGGATCTCTTAGCAGCCGCAGATGCGTTTGGCGCGAAAGCGCTGGGCTTCGTCAGCGTGGATCGCTTCGTCGGCATCCCCGAAGCCGCCGCGATTCGCGAGATTTTCCCGGACGCGTCCGTCGTCGATATGGAATCCTCGGCTCTAGCGCAGACGGCGGTTCTTCACGGGACGCCGTTTATTTCAGTGCGGTCCGTGACCGACGTCATTGGGGAGTCGGAGACGTCCGTACACCTTGATGAGGTTGATAATTCGTCCGAGCAGGCGGCTACTGCTGCGCTCGGCATTCTTGGTCGGGTGTAGGGCTGCGCCTAGGACCCTCGCCCTCACTGTCGATCGTGTCCGGGCCTCGCGGTAGGCTCGGTGCATGATTGTTGCGTGTGAGGGCATCGATGGCGCGGGCAAGAACACCTTGGTCACGGCCATAGAAAAAGATCTGGTGGAGAGGGAAAAGCCCGTCGCACTGGTGTCTTTTCCCCGTTATAACGATTCTGTCCATGCGCAGTTGGCCCGGTCCGCGCTGTACGGGGGGATGGGGGATCTCGTCGATTCGTCGTGCGGGATGGCCACCCTGTTCGCCCTTGACCGCGCGGAGATCGCCGATGACATCGCAGAGCTGTCGGAAGACGGATATTTCGTGCTCATCGACCGTTTTGTCGCATCCAATGCTGCGTACACTGCAGCGCGTTCGGGGTGGGATGGGCAATCGCCCTCTCAGGACAATCCCACTGTGTCGTGGATTGCTGAGCTCGAGTTCGAGCGGCTAGGTATTCCAGTTCCGGATCTCCACGTTTTCTTATCGACGCCACCGCGCCTGGCTTCTGAACGAGCTGTGGCCCGCGAGGGCGAGGATGCTTCCCGTGCTCGCGACGCGTTTGAGAAGGATAGTGATCTGCAGCAGCGAACGGCTGCAGCGTATGAGGCGTTAGCGCGTGATCAGTGGCAGTCGCCGTGGGTTGTTGTTGAGCCTGGTGAAGTCACCCGGCAAGCCACGGAGGTTGTCGAGGCCATCTTGCGACATGCGTGAGAGCTTTAACGCCGTTAAAACGTCACACCGAGTGAGGCATCAGGTCGCGTAGAGCGTCGACCAAATGGTCAAGATCGTCACGCGTGTGGGTTGCCATCGTCGTCACGCGGAGAATCGCCCGGCCGCGAGCGACCGTGGGATACCGAATCCCGGGAACGTGGAATCCACGCTCGGATAGCCCATGTGAAATGCGAACGGCGTCGGCCTCGTCGCCAATAAAAATCGGGATGATGGGGGTGCTGTCGCTTGTCCCATCGACCAGTGGGATATCATGTTTGCGCAGCTGATTGCGCAGGTAGAGGGAGCTTTCCTGCAGTTGGTGGACGCGCTCTGGCTCGCGAAGAATTGTCGTGACCGCGGCTTGAGTTGCTGCCACTGAGGCCGGCGCTGAGGACGTAGAAAACACGTAGCCGCGCGCCCGGTTTCGCAAGAACTCAGCCACAGGGGTGGAACAGCACACAGCCGCGCCCTCTGATCCGAGGGCCTTGGACGCGGTAATGACGAGAAGATCCGGCCGCAGGTCAGAGTCATCCGGCAATTCCGCGCCGGGCGAGCTGTCCGCGCCACCATCTTGTTGTCGAGCGTCGCTCCAATACTCGACGATGCCGCGACCTGTCCGACCCAGCGTTCCCGTGCCATGTGCATCGTCGATAAGAACCCATGAACCATGAGCCCGCGCCAGCCGCATAATGCTGGGGAGCGGGGCGATGTCGCCGTTCATGGAAAACACGCCGTCCGACACGATGAGTTTCCGGGGGCTCGCGCACTGGGCGAGTGCGTTCTCGAGGTGCTCCATGTCCTTGTGCGGGTAAATGTGTACAGCCGCGTTTCCCCGGGTCGCCATTCGGATGCCATCGATCAGGCTCGCGTGGTTGAGCTCATCGGAGAAAATGGTCATTCCGGGTGTGTTCGCGGGAGCGGTGCTGGGGGCCTCGGGAATATCGGTAGCCAGCGTGGCCAGAACAGCGCCGTTTGCTTGGTACCCGGTACCGAACAGGACCGCGTCGTCGTACCCGGTGAACTCGGCCAGGGTTCGTTCCGTACTGGTGTGGATGGTGAAGTTTCCCGTGGTCAGGCGGCTACCACCAGTTCCGGCACCATAGTGGTTGAGAGCCTCGGCTGCGGCTGCGATCACATCGGGATGTTCACTGAGCCCCAGATAGTTGCTTGACGAGAAGAGCAGTGTGTCGGACCCGGCCACGGTCGTGTGGGGTGTAGGTGCCGACGAGAATTCCAGCGGGTAGCGGCGCAAACCCTTGTTTTCCCACGCGGCTAGGGATTGTTCGGCGAACGTCGTGAGGTCAGTAGCGAGGTTGGTTGTGGGATCGCTTGCAGTGGCGTCGGATGCGTCACGGTTCGATGAGCGATTGCCCTGTGGCGGCCACGGAATTCCATGCACAATCACCGCAGTATTTTCCAGATATTCGATGCAGTCAGCAATCTCATCGTCGGTTCCCCGCACGAGAAAAACGCGCCCGCCCTGTGGGCTGCCCGCGGGTTTGATGTTCTCGATCCGCACGTAGCGCCCCGGTGTGCTCACATATCCCGTCGTGTAGTCGGGGTCATCAGAAATGCACAGTTCCGCGCACACGGCGGGGTGGTACTGCACTTTCGACGCCAGAGTCAGCGCCTCGCAGTAATACGGTTTCGCCGCCGCCGAGGACGACATTTCTTCGGCACCGTCGGCCCCCGTAGGCATGTCATTATCCAGGGCCGTTACACGGACTCCGCGGATATCTTTCGTATCCCGACGTTCGCCAGTATCGGCGTCAAGAAGCATTGCGCCACGCATCCCCCGGATACGCGTCAGAGCATCCAGTGCGTGCTCCGCGGTCAGAATTCCCGCGCCGCGAAGGATTTCCGTGATCGCGCGGTGGGCGTCGTCGACAGTTTGTGTATGGCGCGTCTCCCGGGTGAGAGCGGGAATATGTGTGATCTCGTCCTCATCGACGCGGTGGACACTGACCACAACATCATCGGGTCGCCCATTCGAGTGCGTCCAGGCTCGGTGCTCTAATTCGGTCACTGTCCGCATGATGTCCGACGCCGACACGATGCGTTCCGCGCCCGAAATATGCCGATCAGCACGATCACGTGATTCAGTGTGATCACATGGTGCACCGTCGCTGGTGCTGGGCGATGACGAAACCCGCGCGCTCGCCCGCATTTTGATGCTAAACCGCACCGTACACTCCTTTTATCAGGATCTGCTGAAGGGTAATACCCGGAGCTATCGTAAGTTGCTGCGACTGTGTCCCAGCCATATGCCAGAATATATAAATATGAAGACAAAGATCCTCGTTGTCGACGATGACCCGGCCATTGCGGAAATGCTCATGATCGTCCTTCAAGGTGAAGGGTTCGATACGGTCGTGGTGGGTGATGGTGCAGAGGCCGTGACCGCCGCATCCAACGAGGATCCCGATCTCATTTTGCTCGACGTCATGCTGCCCAGCATGAACGGGGTCGACGTGTGCCGTGCTATCCGGAAGACGTCAGGGGTACCCATCGTGATGTTGAGTGCTCGCACCGACACTGTCGACGTTGTCCTGGGCTTGGAGTCCGGCGCGGATGATTACATCAACAAGCCGTTTAAGCCGAAAGAGCTGGTGGCGCGCGTTCGTGCGCAGTTGCGGCGTCGTGAACAGGCCACGGGGGACACCATCCACGTCGGCGATTTGGTTATCGACGTTCCGGGGCACATCGTGAAGCGCGATGGGAAGGAAATCCCGCTTACCCCTATCGAGTTCGATCTGCTTACCCAGTTGGCTAGCCGGCCGAAGCAAGTGCTCACGCGTGAAGAACTGCTGCGGGAAGTGTGGGGATACAAGCAGCCCACGGACACCCGTGTGTTGAATGTTCATATCAACCGCTTGCGGATCAAGGTCGAGAAGGATCACAAGAATCCGAAGCTGATCCAGGCCGTCCGAGGAGTGGGTTACAAGATCGGTGAGTAGCGGTAATCCAGAGTCCCGTCCGGGACGATTGCGACACCCCCTCTTTGATCCGAAGAATCAAGAGGGGCTTAGTGCGCTGGTCCGCCCTTCGCTGCGCGATAATGACCCCGACGGGCACAGCCACTGGCCACTGAGCATCAGGCGTGTGTGGCGTCGAATAATAGACAAGTGGCAGACATCCGCCCAGGTAAAGACCGTGGGGCGGATGTTTATTGCGTCAGCCATCGTCCTGTTCGTTCTGTGCTTCACACTCATTTCTTTTATGACGACTCGGCTCACCCAATCGAAGGTAGAGGCCGCTCAAGACGGCATCGATAGAGCCCGTCGCGCCGTGGAGCAGCAGATCGACGCGTCGGATACCTCTAACTCAGTTCAGGTGCGTATCAACGCAGCCAGGACTGCCCTGACCGAGCGTGGCGGGGGATCCGAGACGTCGGATTCGTCATCTGGACCGGTCAACTCAGCCTATGAGCCGGTTCTGATTGCGCCGGATATCAACGGTGAGGACGTCGTTTCTCCTGACAACGCTCAAATACCGAAAAGCCTCAGGAATTTTATTCACGACAATCAAGTCGCGTACCAGTTCGATACGCTGCGACGCCCCGATGGCAGTCGATATAAAGCCTTGATTATTGGCTCCCCGGTGTCCTCTGATGTGCAGGGGCTGGAGCTGTATTTGATCTTGCCGATGGATAATGATGAATCCACCTTGGCACTGATGCGCGGGCTGATATCCAGTGGCGGCATCATTCTGCTCGTCGTGCTGGTCGGCATCGTCTGGACATTCGCTCAGCAGGTCACCACCCCTGTGCGCACGGCCAGCCGTACTGCTGAAAGGTTTTCTCAGGGGCACTTGAGTGAGCGCATGGCGGTGAATGGTCGCGACGAGATGGCGCGCCTGGCCACGAGTTTTAACTCCATGGCGGACTCGTTATCAAAGCAGATTAAACAGCTCGAAGAGTATGGTGACCTGCAAAAACAGTTCACGTCGGATGTGTCTCACGAACTCAGATCACCCTTGACGACGGTTCGGATGGCTGCGGACATCATCGAAGACAACGCCGACAACCTTGACCCCGTAATGCGTCGTGCGTCGTCGTTGATGAATAAAGAATTGGGGCGTTTCGAGGGGCTGCTCAGCGACCTTCTGGACATTTCCCGACACGATTCCGGAGTTGAGGAGTTGTCGCTCGAACAGGTTGATTTGCTGGGTGCGTTGCATGATGCGTGGCTGCTGAACGTCCAACTGGCGAAGAAACTCAACGTCCTTGTGCGTTTCCATGTGCCCAGCGAGCCACTGTTTATGCCCATTGATACTCGACGGGTCCAACGCATTTTCCGCAATCTCATTGAGAACGCGCTGGACCATGCCGAAGGTAAGCCCGTCGATATCGCTGTTCGACGCAATGATCGGGCGGTATCGATCATCGTGTTGGACCACGGTGTCGGGCTGAAAGCGGGCGAAGAAGACCTCGTGTTCAACCGCTTTTGGCGTGCTGATCCGTCCCGCGTGCGCCATCGTGGAGGCACCGGGCTCGGCCTGGCCATTGCCCGCGAGAACGCTGCGTTGCATGGCGGGAAGCTCGACGCGATCGGTGAAATTAAGGTCGGCTCCTGTTTCCGCCTGACTCTCCCGATCGATCCCGACGTCCCTGTCACGGTGAACGATGCTGCCTTGGACCTCGCAGTGGGGGAGAAGGCCGACGCGACCTTGGCGTCCTATCCGGAGCTGGTCGTGAAGACGTATGGCGCTGTGGACCACGCTGTCACTGAACCAACCGACGGCGACGAGGCGAGTACCGGCGACAACGCCCCAGCTGGTGATGATGTTCATGCTGGTGCCGATATTCACGCTGGTGGCGAGCCGAGTGATGCCGGTGCGGCTGCGGCTGGCGCCAGTGCGGCCGACGCTGGTGTGGCCGATGAACGCGGGGTGCGATCGGATGGCCAACAGGCGTTATTCGCCCCGTCGGCGGAACCTTCTTTGAGCGGATCCGCACAGAACGCTCATGCAGAAACCTCGGATATAGATCAGCCGAGTGAGGTCAGTGCTTCGGTTGCTGAGAACACACCATCAGCCGAATCTGCGCAACCAACCGTAACTGCGGACGAAGTCACCTCAGGCGAAATCGCCCCGAGTGAAGAGTGGCCGACGGTATACTCCGGATCCGCTGCCGACTCCGACGCCGAAAACAGTGCTGTCACCAGCGAGAAAGCCGTCGATAGTGCAGGTGCCGACGGCCGTGGGAATGATTATCCTGCTGAGGATGATTATTACGGTACGGAGTTAGAGGAAATCAGCGAAGAAGAACTCCGTGCGGCGGCTGAAATGGACGACTTCGACCCAGAACCGTCTGGATCGCTGCCCGTCGATACGCCCGGCAATGCTGACACCCATACCGAAACCGCTCACACCGATGCTGAGGAGGACCAATGATGAACAAACCGTGGCCCTCGTCGCGACGCGGCCGTCTGATCGCCGTCAGCACCGCACTCTGCCTCGGGGTGGCCTCGTCATTGTCAGGGTGTGCCACTTTGCCCAGCCATAGCGACCCGAAAGCTATCCATTCCTACGCGCCGGGGGAGTCGGGGACAACTGTTCCCGGGCCCCAAAAGGGCGACGCCCCCGACGAAGTGCTGCGCGGTTTCTTCTCCGCCTCAGCTCATCCGTCGCATAGCCACAAGGCTGCTCGCGCATTCCTGACCAGCAAGTCGTCAGATGCATGGAAAGACGGCAATGACGCGTTCATCGTCCAGCAGCTCAACATCAATTCGTCGGGTCAACCGATGGATGATGAAGCGACATTCGATGTGTCGGGCTCCACGATTGGCGTCTTGGGCGATGGGGGAACGTTCACCCCACGGAGCGGCTCCTACCGTTCACAATTCAAACTAAAGAAAGTGGACGGGGAATGGAGGATTTCGTCGGTACCCGAGGGCATCATCCTGCAGAGCGTCGACTTCGAACAGACCTATCGAGCCTACTCGGTGTACTTCTTGGACCACACCGGCCGGTACTTAGTCTCCGACCGACGGTGGATCTATTCCCAGCAGGACACGATTGAGTCGAGCCTCATGTCGCTCCTTGCCAGTGGGCCGCGCCAGGAACTCGCGCCCGGCATTGGCACCGCTCTACCTGCGGGAACGTCGATCACCGCGAAGAGCGACAAAGCCGGCGGATCTACCGTCGATATCAAGGGGCTGTCCCAAGTCAGTAGCGACGATCGCCAAAAGATCGCCGGGCAAGTAGTGTGGACGCTCATTCACACAGACGTGCGCGGACCGTTTACCCTCATGGCGGACGGGGCGCCCCTGCTCGACCAGGCGCACAAGTCGCTGAGTGCGTCCGACGTTTCAGACCTCAACCCCGAACCGCCGGAGATGAACACCCTTCACGCAGTGGCGAATGGAAGTATCGAGACGATCTCGGCTTCGGGCGCTACTGGTGATCGTGGCCCATTTGGGCGTGACGGCAAGATCCTCTCTGCCGGGATTACGCCGAATGGTGGTCTAGCTGCAGTCGTGGAACGCGACAACACCGGCGATGATGACGAAGGACGTGGCCAGTCAGGCAGCGGCAGTAGTGTTTTGCGCATCGGGCACGTGATGGATACCGACGTCGACACCCGGAATAGCCTGGAGGAAGCCGATGGGGCGGCGCAACCCATTGTGCGTGGTCGAACGCTCACCCGGCCGTCCTGGTCAGAAGACGGCACAGTGGCCTGGACCGTCGCCGATGGCAAAGAAATCCACCGCGTCGAATACCAAACCGGGACGGACAGCAAATCCGGGTCAGGGAGCGTCAAGAATGAATACATCGTGGATAACGACGCTCTCCGAGCCCAACTCCGCAGCGACGACGACGGCGACGACGAGAATAACGACCACAAAATCAGTGAATTCCGCGTCGCCAACGACGGCGTGCGGGCGGCCATGATCATCGGCGGCCGCGTGTTCACCGCGATCATCGCGCCGGGCGAGGGCGGTAAGAGCCGCATCATGTCGCCCCGCGAGCTGGGAGAGGTTTTTGTGGGCGACACCGCGACGAGCTTGGATTGGCAACCAGATGGTTCGCTCTTAATTGGCACGCAGTCGCAGGACGCGCCGCTATGGAGTGTTCAGCCCGACGGCGCCGACGCAACCAGGCTGACCTCGAACAACGTGCAGGCCCCGGTGTCGGCAGTGGCGTCCACGCGCAACGAGCTCTACATCACCGATTCGCGGTCTGTGCTCCAGCTGGAGCGGAACAATTCGTCGGATACGGCGACGCAGAACTGGCGTGAAGTGCCTGGCCTGCAGGGCATTCGCGCGCAGCCGATCGTCTCCCGGTAGCGCGACTGGAGCATGACGCGGGGGAAAAACGCAGGCGACAAAGCGGCGGGGGGATGGTGCCAGTGCGGTGGACGATTGGTTCGGTCGCTCGCGCAACAATGGATCTTCTTCTCCCCGCAGATTGTCCGGGATGCGGGCACCCCACGGTGCCGGGAGAACCGTCGGGGTTGTGCATTCGGTGCGAGCGCCTGTGCCAGCAGGATCCTCCCTTCTTTACGACGCCACGCCTGGACCCCGGTATTCCCATCGTGGTGAGCGGGTCGTATGGAGGCGTGCACCGCCAGGTGCTTTTGGGTGCGAAGGAACGCGGCCGACGCGATGCCCGGGATGTGTGCGGCGCGCTGATGGTGGGCACATTCCGATGGCTGTGGTCTAACGGATACCTGCCTGATCCGAGGGTGGTGCCGTGGGTGCTTGTTCCCGCCCCGACGACACCTCGTGCGTCGCGCCAAAGGGGAGGCGACCTGGTGACGCGGTGGTGCCAGGACACCGCCCAGGGAATATGCGGCGATATCAGCGTCGCCCCCGTGTTGCGAAGCAGAGGAACCAAGCGAGATCAGGTCGGACTGTCAGCCGCCGCCCGGCGGGAGAATCTGTCCGGCGCAGTAGCCGTCGATACCCGGGAATGGGAGCGGCACACCAGGAATATGCGGGCAAACATGGGGCAGGCCGGCCCTAATTCGCCCCGCGTGATCCTCGTGGACGATGTCGTCACAACCGGATCGACATGCGCTGAATCGGCGCTCGTCCTTCGCGCGCATGGGTGGCATCCGGTGATGGGGGTAGCGTTGTGTAGCGCGTAGCCCACTAAACCCCCTTGATAATGTCCGTTTAGTGCTCCTCAAGGCCGTGATTGTGGGTACCCCCACCCCCGAGTTCGAGCTCGTCCAGGTAGTCTTGAAAGTGTCCTTGAAGGCAACCATTGGGTTGCCGTGGAACCGGCGCCATACACAGTGCCGCAGGAAAAGAGCTGGATAGAAGCCCTATAAGGCTATTGCGATTCAGTCCGTGCGACACTGGCGCCCCTAGTGTTGGAGGTAGAGCTCGTGACCACACCTGCTGAGAAAGATGAGGCTGTCACACCACAAGCCCAGGTACACCTCACTGGCCGTAACGTTGACATTCCCGATCACTTCGCCGATAGGGTTAACGCGAAATTGGCCAAAATTGAACGCCTGGATCCTACGTTGACCTCCTTCCACGTCGAGCTGCTGCATGAACCTAACCCGCGCCGCGCTGACCGTGCTGATCGCATTCAGATCACGGCGTCAGGCAAAGGTCATATCGCTCGGGCGGAAGCAAAGGAAGATAGCTTCTACGCGGCATTGGAAAGCGCAATTGGCCGCATGGAACGTAGCCTCCGGAAGGTGAAAGTGCGCCGGCAGATTAGCCGTTCCGGCCACCGCACACCGATCTCCGTGGGCGAGGCGACGGCCCAACTGGTGCAAGACGCCAAGGATGAGCAGAAGACAGAGCAGCCTGGCAAGTACGACGTTGATCCCTACGCAGCGGACTTCGAGCCGGGCAAGATTGTTCGTCGCAAGACTCACCCGTCGACACCGATTAGTGTCGACGAAGCACTCAGCGAGATGGAATTGGTTGGGCACGACTTCTTCCTCTTTGTGAATAAGGAAAACAACAAGCCGTCGGTTGTGTACCGTCGTCACGCTTTTGACTACGGCCTGATTACCCTCGGCTCTGAGGAAGAGGCTGCGGCAGAATCTGCCGACGCAGACAAGTAACGTCTGTTGACGAATCCGGCTCCCACGTGGGGCCGGTTTTCTCATGTCTGGCCACAGTTAAGGTGGCCGATAAGTCGGAATAAGTCGCCAGATAAATTGGCGTGGTTCACCCGTTAGTGGTCAACACCGTATACTGCCAACCGAGTAGACTGCCCGTGTTATCTATGCTCACCTGGTGGGGCATACACTCGCTGGTAGCATTATCCATCCATAATCGACAGTTGTTAAAGGACCATTCCCTGTGCTTGGACTCTCCTCGATCCTCCGTGTTGGCGAAGGACGCGCCGTCAAAAGGCTGAAGAACATCGCAGACCGCGTTATCGCCCTTGAAGATGATTATGCAGCGTTGAGTGACGCGGAATTGGCCGCGAAGACCGATGAATTCAAACAGCGCCTGAAGGATGGCGAAACGGTCAACGACCTGCTCTTGGAGGCCTTCGCCACCGCTCGGGAAGCGTCGTGGCGAGTTCTGGGACAAAAGCACTTCCCCGTGCAGGTGATGGGCGCGGCGTCCTTACACTTCGGTTCCGTCGCCGAGATGAAAACCGGTGAAGGTAAGACCTTGACCTGTGTGCTTCCCGCATACCTCAACGCCCTGGAGGGCAAAGGCGCGCACGTCGTGACGGTGAATGACTACCTGGCCAAACGTGACTCGGAGTGGATGGGCCGTGTTCACCGTTTCTTAGGCTTGAAAGTTGATGTCATTCTCTCCGGCATGACCCCGGAGGAACGCCGCCAGGCCTACAACGCGGACATTACCTATGGCACGAACAACGAGTTCGGCTTCGACTACCTGCGCGACAATATGGCCCACTCCCTGGACGAGTTAGTGCAGCGTGGTCACCATTACGCCATCGTCGACGAGGTTGACTCCATTCTTATCGACGAAGCACGCACCCCGCTGATTATCTCCGGTCCCGCCGAGGGAACATCGGAGTGGTACACGGCTTTCGCGCGGATTGTGCCGCGGATGACCCGCGATATTCACTACGAAGTGGATGAGCGCAAGCGCACCGTCGGTATTCGCGAGGAAGGTGTCGAGCTGGTTGAGGATCAGCTAGGCATTGACAACTTGTACGCTCCGCAGAATTCGCAATTAGTTGGGTACCTGAACAACGCAATTAAGGCGAAGGAACTGTTTGTTCGCGATAAGGACTACATCGTCCGCAATGGTGAGGTCCTTATTGTCGACGAGTTCACCGGCCGTGTGCTGTCGGGCCGCCGCTACAACGAGGGCATGCACCAGGCCATCGAGGCCAAAGAAGGCGTAGAGATCCAGGCCGAGAACCAGACCTTGGCGACGATTACGCTGCAGAATTACTTCCGCCTGTACGACAAACTGGCCGGCATGACTGGTACCGCGGAGACTGAGGCGTCTGAGCTGCACCAGATCTACAAGCTCGACGTGAACCAGATTCCGACCAACCGGCCCAACCAGCGTATCGACAAGAGTGACCTGGTCTACAAGACGCAGGAAGCGAAATTCCGCGCTGTGGCCGACGACATCGAAGAGCGCGTGCAGAAGGGGCAGCCGGTGCTGGTCGGTACGACCTCAGTCGAGCGCTCCGAGTACTTATCGCACCTGCTGCAGTCGAAAGGTGTCCGGCACAGTGTGCTGAACGCCAAGCACCACGAGGAAGAAGCGCAGGTTGTTGCGCAGGCCGGCCGATTGGGTGCGGTCACCGTCGCCACGAACATGGCTGGCCGTGGTACGGACATCGTGCTCGGCGGTAACCCGGACATTATCGCGGATATTAACTTGCGTCAGCGCGGGCTCGATCCGGTGGAGACCCCCGAAGAGTACGAGCAGGCGTGGGATGAGGAGATCGCGCGTGTGCGTGACGCCTCGAAGAAGGAAGCGAAAGAGGTCTGCGAAGCCGGTGGCCTCTATGTCCTGGGCACGGAACGTCACGAGTCCCGCCGCATTGATAACCAGTTGCGCGGTCGTTGTGCACGTCAGGGCGACCCTGGCGAAACGCGGTTCTACCTGTCGATGCGCGACGAGCTGATGACGCGCTTCGTCGGGCCGTCCATGGAAGCCATGATGAATCGCCTCAACGTGCCGGACGATGTCCCGATCGAGGCGAAGATGGTGACCAACGCCATCAAGAGCGCGCAGACGCAGGTCGAAAGCCAGAACTTCGAGATGCGCAAGAACGTCTTGAAGTACGACGAGGTCATGAACTCGCAGCGTAAAGTCATCTACGCAGAGCGTCGTCAGATTCTTGAGGGCCTGGATTTGCGCGACCAGGTTCGCGCCATGATCGACGACACCATTTCCGCGTACGTCTATGCAGAGACCGCCGACGGGTACGTCGAGGATTGGGACCTGGGTGCATTGTGGAACGCCCTCGAGAGCCTCTATGGACCGACGATGAGCTGGCAGTCTCTTATCGATTCGTCTGAATACGGTCCGGCGGGTGAGCTTCCTGTTGAAGATCTGCGTCGGGCATTGATTGACGACGCGTTGGCCCAGTACGAGGACCTCGAGAAGGTCGTCGAGGCCATCGGTGGCGACGAGCAGATGCGTAACCTGGAGCGCTATACCCTGTTGAACGTGGTGGACCAGAAGTGGCGCGAACACCTCTACGAGATGGATTACCTCAAAGAGGGTATCGGTTTGCGTGCGATGGCTCAGCGCGATCCCCTTGTTGAGTATCAGCGCGAGGGTGGCGACATGTTCCGCAAGATGGAGGACGGCATCAAGGAAGAGGCCGTCCGGCAGCTGTTCATGGTTCGCCAGCAGATCGAAGCGAATAAGATGCAGCAAAATGCCGACGTCAACGGTGACGGCGAAGTCGATGCGACGGACTTCGCGGGCGAGCGCCAGGAAGTGCAGATGAGCTACTCCGGGCCAGATGAGACCGGTTCTGCCTCGGCAGTGAACGAGGGTGACGCGGAGGCTCAGCCGAAGAACCGCCGTGAGCGTCGTGCGGCTGCACGGGCTCAGCGCAAGAGCGGACGTCACGCTCGGTAACTGATTGCCCTCCCGCGTGGAGGGGTTTCCTGCGTGGAGTGCCCGGATGTTCACATGAACCGGAGTGTCGTGATCCGGTAGGACGTCCGGGTTTTGGCCGCTTTACCAGCCAGTATCCGGACCCGTCCTGGCTGGTGCGACCGGGGGAGTCGTGCTTGCCACGTTCCGCAGAATTCAACGAAACGTGGGCGTTCTCCTTCGGCCTCGTTCGTCGAGCAGTGAACCATGATGAGCCGCCCCGCCACGATGGGTGCATGGGGGCTGGTGCTCAACCGGGATAGCGTCGTGAGTGATTGCCGAACCATGGGGGCGAAATCGTCGGAGGATAATTTGGATGGTGGCCGGTGGCCGCTCGCGGCCTCTAGTGCGATGGTGACGAGTCTTCGGATCACGGCCGTGGGGGTTGCCAGAGGAATCGGTGAGGAGTCGGTTTCGGATGGCGGCGGGCTGAGTAGAGCAGGTTGTGCTGGGGGATTCTCCAAGTATTCGTTGGTGTCCACGTACCCGCTGGTGTCCGCGTGATCATTGGTGTATTCGCCGTTATCCACGTACTTGCTGGCATCCAGAATTGCTCGGTTAGTGACGTGATGCAACAAGGTGAACCCGGGGATGGGTGCTAACCAGTCTGGTTCAGTGAAGCGTCGGGCCGAAGGGGGAGCAATGGCATTCGACTCGGTGGCTATCGCTTCTTCAGCTGCTGAGTTCATGGTGGTTGCGGTGTTCATACTTGGTTTGACGTAAAAATGCGCTCATGGTTCCCTTCGCTGCCATATATGCGGCGCCCCGGCCATATCGCCACTCCACAGTCATATATGCCACGCCCACCCTGAGACAGGGCATCGAACCCGAAGTTCGGTTACGATAGTGCGACATGAGAGGTTTGATTGTGGATTATTGTGGCGTTTTAGACGTGTCCGAGGAGGACGCGGACCGGTGGCGCGCCCTGCTTCAAGCAGCGAAAGCAAATGGCGTGGCCACCGCTATTTTGTCGAATGATCCCGGCGGACCCCAAGCAGATCCCATCCGTGAGTGGGAGCGCTCTGGCACCGTCGATGCCGTCGTCCTTTCCGGCGAAGTCGGGGCGGATAAGCCGTCGGAGGAAGTTTTCCAGGCAGCCGCCGACGCCATTGAACTTCCACTGAATGATTGTGTTCTGGTGGATGACTCGATCGAGAATGTCAAGGGCGCTGTCGAATCCGGCATGGTCGGGGTGCTGTACCAGCAGTTTGACCGGACGGTTGTGCAGGTGACGGGCTTGTTCGGTCTGGATGGTGACTTCTAGGTTGGCAACAATGCGGATTTACGTGCCGGCCACGTTCAGTACGTTGCAGGAGCTGGCGGAGAACAAATCTATGCCGGTACGTAGCGGCGTAGCTTTTGCCGTCACCCCGGCATTGCGCGAGTACTTCACCTCGGGTGACGACGAAGAGCTGGGCTACCAGGCGTACTTAGATGCAGGCCGGGCCTCCTTGCGCTTGCTCTCGGTGGGGGACGAGGATCGCTTTCCTCACCGCCGTGTCATCCTCACTTTCGAGGTGGATGAGTCCACAGTGACTCCGGATCCGACGGCGGGCGAATCAACGGTGCGATTGGATCCACCGACATTATCTGCCGACGATCTTGCGTCCATTCATATCGATGTTAAGCAGGCCGAAGATGACACCGCGCAGGCTTTACGTGTCATTGATGAAGCCGACCTGGGCGATGACGATGCGGAACATCTCCTGGCTAACTGCGAGGATCACGATCTCGCCTGGTATGACCCTCAGGAGCTGTCGATGGTGGCTCAGCTGTTGTAGAACCTGCTGACGCCGATCCTGCCGACGCCGATCCGGCAGGCGGAGATCCTGCTGACGGAAAGTGCGCGCCCTGATCCTGGGCGCCGTCTTCCGTCACCTTTTCAACCCGATGCCAGCCTGGCTCTGTGGTGTGAGTGCTTCGTGACGGTCGAGCAGCCTTTTGCGACCGCATATCGTCGGCAAAGGGCCCGTGCTGAGCAGTGGCGACGCCGGCCTTATTGGGTGTGACAGTGCGCCGGAATAGCCAGTTTTGGCCCTTCTGTGTCGCGCGGACAGCGAGCGCTGCAGCAATGACAGCGACGAACATGGCGAGGTAACCGTCGGCACCCTGATTGGTGAACTCGACGGCTGCGACCAGCCCAAATAGCGGTGCGGCCATCGTCGTCGAGAGGAATGCGGCCGCTCCCAACAGTGCGCACGCACGCGGGTCGACGCTGGGGAACATCCATTGCCCCGCGTAGCCCAACACGCATCCGAGTAACGCGCCCAAGGCGAAGGACGGCGTCAAGATTCCGCCGACCGCGCCCGCCCAAAAGCTTGCGCAGGTCACCGCCAGGCGGATGATGAAGACCGCGATGGCCCCGCCGAGTGTCACCCGCGCGGTGAGCGCAAGGTTGGCCGAATACGCACCATTACCGCTGGATCCCAGGAAAAAGAGGGACAGAACCCCGACGATGGCCATCACGCCTGTTGTGGCCAGCCATTGCCAGCGCGCCGACACGGGTCGCGCGGATGCCCGATGAGCCAGGCGCGCGAAATAGTCGCCGGCCAGGCCGGCTATCGAGCCGACGACAACAGCGCAGAGCAAGGTCAGCGCGCTTTCGTTTAACTGTGCCGCGTTATAGGTGACTCGTGGTGCGCCCAGGAGGCCCGAGACCGTCGTCGCGACCACCGAGCAAGTCATCGTCGTCACAACAGCTCGCACGGAGGCGGATACCAGGAGCAGCTCGATGGTGAACAACGCACCGGCCAAGGGTAGGTGGAATGACGCCGCCATGCCGGCCCCGGCTGCCGACGCAACGAGGAGACGGAGGGTTCGTCGGTCTACTTCCCATAGCCGCGAGAACGCGGAGGCGATGAGGGCGCCGATCTGACGGGGAGCCTGCTCGCGGCCGATGGGAACGCCCGCGGAAACGCTGATGATCTGTAGTAATGAGCTGGAGAGCGTGGAGCCGACGGGCATCGTGGTGCCCTGCATGGCCTGGGGGATAGAGACGCGCCGGGTGGATCGCCAGTGCAACACGGCCCACCCGACCCCGGAGATGAATCCGACGGCCACGAGGTGAATGAGCAGATTGATGGTAGGGCCGAGCGAATCGAGGGGAGATATCTCGTGTTGATGGTCGGAGCCGTACACCAACCGCTCGGTGAACAAGATCAGTTGGGCCACTCCGGCGATGAATGCCCCCACGATAATCCCGATGATGGTGGCGTAGACGGCGACGAGCCCGATGGGGGACCGTGACACGCTGGAGGCGGGCACGGGCGGGAATTGCGAAATGTCATCATCGCCGGCCGACGCGATGGAGTACGACCGCAATCGGGTACGGAGGGGGTGTTCGCACGACGAGTCGGTGGCGCGCGTGTTTCTCTGTTGCCAGTTGTTCACCGCCCTGCGCCACCACATGAAAATAGGTTAAGGGTTCACTGGCGTGTCAAGAAAGAAAAGGTGCCTGCCCCGCGACATTTTTTACTCAATGTGGGGTAGATCAGGGGCAGACTTGCGACGATCACCGCGACGGCGATGGCGGGAATGCTGGAGAGACCTTGCCCTGTGAATTCCACGGTGATGAGGAGGGCGAAGAGGGGAGCGCGTTGTGCCGTAGCGAGGAAGGCTGCCCCACCAAGGACCGCGCAGGCGAGGATCGGTGTCCCGTGGACATTTTCAGTGAGGACGTCGGGCGTGCTTCCTGTATTTCCGACGGCGCCCATGACCCCTGCGAGAGCAACGCCCGCCAATGCTCCCACCATCACGCCGATAGAGAAGCTCGGGGTCAGGATCCCGCCAAACGCTCCGCTGGCGAGGCTGATGAGCGTGACGAGGATGTTGAGCGCACAGAGTAGCGCAAGAGCTTTCCACCCTATCGAGGCGTCAAATGCCGACACCGCCGCGTATTTTCCGTTGCCGGCAAGAGCGGGAAGGCTCATTGCTGCGACTCCGACCAGGGCGAATCCCACCGGCATGCGATACAGGACGCGGGCGTCGTGGGTGGCCCAGTGTTGACACCATCGAGCAAGGTGACGGAACGCGCTGCCCAAAGGGCCGATGATCACGCCCACCAGGATGGCGAACAGCAAGGTTGTCCATGAACAGGTCACTCGCGGCGCGCTGTATTGCAGCCCGGTGGGCTCGATAAGAGCGGATATGACGGTCGCGATCACGCAGGTCGCGCTCACGACGATGATTTTGTGGAGTCGGATGCTCACCCCGCACAACTCGATGGCGAACGCGATACCCGCCAGGGGAACGTGATAGGCGGCGGCAAGTCCCGCGCCCGCAGCCGACGCAATAAGCAGTCGTCGGAGTTCGGGGGTCATGCGCGCCCATGCGGCAACGCGGTCGGCCCATAGCGCACCAGCCACGCGCGGTGCATTTTCCCGACCCACGGACGCGCCGGTGCCGACCTGCGCTACCTGGAGGGCAACATTTGCGCTGGTCTCGGGGATGACAGAGGGTTGTCCGTTGAGCGATTGCGGTACCGATGGTTGCGGGCGCCCCCACCGCTGAAGACCCCACCACAACATACTTCCGATGACACCTGACGCGATGTACACGGTCAGAATTCGGCCGGGGGATGTGGCGTCGGTAGGAATGGGTGTGCTGGATTCGTCGGTACCGAAAGAGAGTTTCTCGACGGCCAGGAAAAGGATGGTGAGGAGTGCTGCGGATACGCCGGTGAGCGCAGCCACCCCGGCAATGCACAGACTGAGGACGGCGAGGCGACGACTACGAGTCATCCCGATTGAGGTCCCACTCGTCATTGGATCGCAGGGTTTCTAAGACGGAGCGAATCGCGTGGACGCGCCGGGCGGTTGCGCCGGTGGCGGTATCGAGCGCGCACTCGGGGTCTGCGGGCGGCCCCATGTGGGTGCATCCTCGCGGGCAGTCGGTGATGAGCTCGGCGAGGTCCTCGAACGCGGCGATGACCGTATCGGGATCGACGTGGGCCAGGCCGAAGGAGCGGATTCCCGGGGTGTCGATGATCCACCCGGCGTCGGCTGGTTCGTCTTCCGTGGCGTGTTCAGTGCCCGTCGGCAAGCGGAGGGCCACCGATTGCGTCGACGTATGCTTTCCCTTGCCGACGCCGGAGACTTCCCCTGTAGCCCGGTCCGCGTCCGGCACGAGGCGGTTGACCAGGGTTGATTTGCCGACGCCCGAGTGCCCGATGAGCGCCGTGACATGTCCGCGCGTCAGGCGTCGGACGTCGGTAATGTCGTCATCTTGTCCGGCGATAACGATGCGGATGTCGAGATCCTCGAATTCGTGCGCAAAGGGCGCGGGATCGGTGAGGTCGCTCTTGGTGAGGCACAGGATGGGGGAGATACCGCCGGCGAAAGCGGCCACGAGGGCACGCTCCACGAACCCCGCCCGTGGCGGCGGATCCGCGACGGACGAGACAATGAGCAGCTGATCAGCGTTGGCGACGACGATGCGTTCATACGGGTCGTTATCGTCCGCGGTGCGTCGGAGGATGGAGCGCCGGTCGGCCAGCTTCACGATCCGCGCGAGCGTTCCCGGGTTTCCCGAGGTGTCGCCGACCACGCCCACACGGTCACCGACGACGATGGCGGTTCGACCGAGTTCACGGGCACGCATGCACACGATGGTGCGAGCGTCGTCGGGTGCGTCGTCCAGGACAACTCCCCACCGTCCGCGATCTTTGGTGATGACCATGCCCCACTGCGCATTCTTGTGGGAGGGGCGGTCTTTCGTGCGTGGCCGGGAGCCTTTACCTGGGCGAATATGGACATCGCTTTCATCCCAGTCGCGTGAGGGGCGTCGTCGTGCGCTCATTCAGGGCCGCCTTCTGCAGAATTCGTGGCTGTCAGCCATGTTCGTGCAAAGTCGGGGAAGGTTTTCGAAGTGGTCCCAATATTTTCGACGCGAACCCCGGCCACGGCCAAACCGATGACGGCGCCGGCTGTGGCCATGCGGTGATCGTCGTAGGTGGGCCAAGTGTTGCCGTGAAGTGGGGCCGGGGTGATGATGAGGCCGTCGTCGGTTTCCTCGACCTGACCGCCGAGTGCGTTGATGTTGGTGGCCAGGGCGTGAAGGCGGTCGGTTTCGTGTCCGCGCAGGTGAGCAATTCCGTACAGGTGGGAGGGGGTGTCCGCGAGAGCGGCGAGGGCCGCGATAGTGGGGGTGAGCTCACCGATGTCGTGAAGGTCCATCGTGATCCCGGTCAGGCCGGGACCGGATCTGCGACCGTCTGCGGGCGCATCAGGACCAGTGACGACGAGATCATGATCGACGAGATCGCAATGAGCCCCCATCTCTTCCAGGATGGTGCGGAATTGATCTCCCGGTTGAGTTGTCTTGGTCGGCCAGTTCGGGATCACGACGCGCCCTCTCGTGACTGCCGCGGCGGCCATAAATGGGGTGGCGTTGGACAGGTCGGGCTCGATGACCCATCGGTTCGGCTGAATATCCCCAGGCGCAACCTGCCACGTGTGCGGTTCCGGCATCGTGACACCAATACCCGCATCCCGCAGCATGTCTATAGTCATCTCGATGTGCGGCTGCGAGGGGAGCGTGGTCCCTGTGTGCGTCACCGTAATCCCATGAGTGAAGCGCGCCGCCGAGAGCAGCAGGCCCGAAATAAATTGCGAGCTCGACGACGCATCAATGCGGATAGCTCCCCCGCGCGGTCCTTCAATAGTGCCGACGTGTGACGCGTGCGGATTACCCGTCGATGTGTGCGCATCCGACGAGGCCACCCCCTCAATCCGCAGCGGAAGCGAGTCGCCCTCGACGGTGACGCCTAATTGACGCAGCGCGTCGGCCATGGTTCGTAGCGGTCGCTTTCGCGCGTGCGGGTCGCCGTCGATAAGAACTGGCCCGTCGGCAAGAGCCGCGACGGGAGGTAGGAAGCGCATGACTGTTCCAGCTAGCCCGCAGTCGACAGTTGCTCCGTGTAGTTGTGGCGTCGGGGTGACGCGGAGGGAAATCGATGCCGGTGGTGTTCGTCGGCAATTATTGTCCGTTGACGACGAGCCGGACGATGAGCCCGACGACGAATCGCTCTCCTCAATAGTGGCTCCCATGGCTCGCAGTGCGGCGATCATGAGGTCCGTGTCCCGGCTGCGCAGCGCACCTGTAATGGTGGAGGGGCCCGACGCCAGTGCCGCGAGAATGAGCGCCCGGTTGGTCATGGATTTGGAACCGGGGATGGTCACGGTGGCGGTGACAGGGTGTCGGGGAGTGGGGGCCTCCCACAGTAGGGTGTCGGGTGACTGCGCTTTCACGGTTGTCATTGTTGCATTATCGGCGCGGGACTGCATAGAAGTGCGTCATGGTGGGGGTTGGTTACGCGTGAGGCCGAAAATGGCGTGGACCCCAGCAGCACACCTAGTGGCCTTCGAGTATGTCGGCGGTGGTGGCGTCGGTGAGTGAAATGAGGTCCTGCGGGGATAAGCCGATATCGAGGCCGCGCTTGCCCCCAGAGACGTACATGGTGTCGCAGAGGAGGGCGGTTTCGTCGATAACGGTAGGAAGGCGATGCTTTTGGCCGAGCGGAGAGATCCCGCCGGTGATATATCCGCTGCTGCGCTCTGCGTCCTTGGGCTTAGCCATGCTGGCTTTCCCGTGCCCGTATCCGCGTTCTTTCAAGGCGACGGCGGCGTGTTTGAGGGACAGCCTTCCAGTGACGGGGACAACCGCTACCGCCAGGTCGGGCTTGGGCTCTTTCCCGGCAGCGAGGTCAATGAGCAGGGTTTTGAAAATCTGGTCGGCCTCGATTCCTTCGCTCGCCAGCATTTCGGCGGCTTCTTCGCCGTAATTGGTGGTGTGATGGTCGAATTCCCGAACCTCGTGGTCGACGCCGGCATTTGCGCAGACTTGTAGCGCGGGCGTTGCGGCTCGACCTGTTTTCTTCCCTGACGATGCTTTCCCATGACCCTTCTTGCCACTCATGGCTGCTATTTGTACACCGTCACCGAAAGTAAATACACGGTGGGGCATGTCGATTACGATCATGTCGGTTACGATGAAGAACGATGACTGCGAATGTTGCGACTGTTCTGTGTCGATCGATGTCGGGAACTCGGCTGGTGATGGGGAATAACCGATCGCGCCGTTCCGCTGGCAACCACGATGCGTGGGAACGCGGCTCGTTCGCGAGTCTAAGCACAGAAGAGAGTCTTCAAGGTGCACGTCGTGAGGAGGTTCTCTGTGGCTAATCAAGCCGATTTCGAAGAGCAAGCAATGCCGCTGTTGGACCAGCTCTATGCGGGTGCGCTGCGGATGACACGGAATCCACCGGACGCGGAAGACCTTGTCCAAGAAACCTATATGAAGGCGTATCGCAATTTCGGGTCTTTTAAGGAAGGCACGAATTTAAAGGCCTGGATGTATCGCATCATGACAAATGCGTACATCAATGTTTACCGCAAGGCACAGCGCCGGCCGACGGAATCGCCGACTGATGAGATCACCGATTGGCAATTGGCTGCCAACGCGGAGCATGACTCGACGGGGCTGGAGTCGACCGAGGTCGAAGCACTAAAGAACATTCCCGACGAGCGTATCCGCGATGCTCTCATGGATCTTCCCGAGGATAATCGGATGGTTGTTTATTATGCCGATGTTGAGGGGATGCCGTATAAGGAGATCGCTCATGTGATGGGTACTCCGGTGGGAACGGTGATGAGCCGCCTTCACCGCGGAAGAAAAAAGCTGCGGGAAGCGTTAAAAGAAGTGGCCTCGGAACGTGGCATAGGCGGCGTCCAAACTGCCGGATCTGCTGAAACACATAAATAAATCCGAAAAGTACCGTCAAGAATAAGTACCGTCACATGTATGAAAGGAACGACCCCATGACTCATCACTGCGGGAATGAACCCAAGGATGAGGAGCCTGGCGCGTCAGACTCCTCAGCATCTGCCGGTGGGTATGCGCTCGATAGTTGTTGTCACGACATTATCGATGAGTTGAACGATCTTCTGGATGAACCATGCAATCCGGAGCGACGTCAGGCGCTGATGGAGAGGGTGAATAGCTGCCCGGAGTATTTTGAGGCCTACGGTATTGAGCAAACCGTTCGGAGCCTCCTCCGTCGTAGCTGTTCAGAGCCAGCGTCGCGCGAGTTGCGTGCCCGTATTCACGTGGCGATTACGGAGCAAATTCGCTACGAGTGAGTGGGGGTGTTGCTCGTCCGTCACGGGGAGTCTCGACGATATTTATAGACGAGAAAAGGGTGAACCTCATGGTGGGTTCACCCTTTTTGTTATGAGTTGTGTCAGCTATTCGGCAGCTGCACTAAATGTTTCACGCGAGGTGTTTTATGCGCTGGGCCGCTTGCCGTGGTTAGCCTTCTTCTTGCGGCGGTCCTTGCGCTTGCGTCCACGTTTGCTCATCGCGGCTCTCCTTTACTTGATTGGGGGCAGTGGACGTGCAGTGCACGTCGTGTCTTTTTATAGGGCCGGGCCACGCGCGGGCGGTCACGACGCCATAGGAAGGTGATTTTATCGAATGGTCATTGTGATAGCTAACGCGGTCTGATCCCGGGGTTCAGTTATGTACCACGGATCGCCTGATGAGCTCACGCGCGCTGAGCCGTCGTCAGTGAGCTAACGAGCCCTAGACCGTAGCGCGACGACGGGAGTTGTTGCGGTTGCGGCGGCGCTTCAGAGTGCGTCGTTCGTCTTCGCTCATGCCGCCCCAGACGCCGGCGTCCTGGCCGGTCTCGATGGCCCAGGCGAGGCACTGCGAGGTCACTGGGCAGCGGTTGCAGACGACCTTTGCACGAGCGATCTGTGCCAGTGCGGGGCCGGAGTTTCCGACGGGGAAGAACAGTTCGGGGTCTTCGTCACGACAAACGGCTTTGTGGCGCCAATCCATGAAATTCTCCTTGTTACGTGCGGTGGGTGTGGCGGGTGCTGTGTCCGGTTATTGCTAACTCGACCGATGCTCCGGCCGGCAGGCACGCCAAAAGCAGCCATGGCCATGGCGTCGACAGTGGATTAGGGGAGGATGACCGGGGGAAATCCCGAAACTAGTCCTCGAAACAGCACCCTCGTCAGCAGAAACGTTTGTCTCGCTGATGTGCGTACTTGGAAACTATGGCACGGCTTGGCCAGCATTTCTAGGCTTCGGGGGTAAAATGTGTTGAACGTCACAGGAACTGTTTTTGACAGCCAGCCGTCAACCTCTAGCATTATTTGGATTTTTTGTAATAGCTTCCTTAAGCCTAAAAAGCGACAGAGTGTCACCTTAAAAGCGCTGGATATTCAGGTGAACATCACGGAAATTCAAGGTAAACACAGGGTAGCTGTGGGGGTGGCAGGGCCTTATATGCTCATCTTTCAGCCCGATGTTCCGCCTGATGTGGTTGCAGTACGGTAATCAGCCTGGTTGCGGTTTCATTGCCGACGACGAACCCGTGCGTGGGGCGTGGTCGGTGCCGGGGTTGCTACAGTGAGCGTGTGTCTAGTTCCCGTAAGAAGCGTTCGGTCAATCGTGGTGTGCGGCGGAAGTCTGACCAGCGGCCGTCGTTAGGCCAGCCCCGCGAGGATGTTCAGCCAGCGCACGACCATCAGCAAGACGGCCGAGAGGCAGAATTAACGCTCCCGTCGACCGTGAAGTGGGCGGGCTACGTCGGCATGATTGAAGGTGCTGTGGGGCTGATTGCCGCGATCGTGATGGTTATTCAAACAGCCCGGGGACACGGCGATGGCGACGCGAAGGTTGAGGGAGTGCTGGCCAGCTGGGGTAGTGGCTACGGAACGGCATTATGGTTCGTCATCATCTTCGGCGCTGTTGCTGCGGCCGGATGGGCGTTGACGCGTGGTAAGCGGTGGGGACGTGCTCCAGTGGCAATGCTGAATATGCTTCTGCTGCCGGTGGCTTGGTATATGTTTTCGTCGTCCCGGCCGGAGCTGGGCATCCCGACGCTTCTTGTGTCCCTGGTCGGCCTTGGGCTGATTTTTAATCCCGCCGCGGTGTCCTGGGCGGCATCACGATACGGCCAATAGATCGCCACTAGCCTGCATTAATCCGCGCCCTAGGAACGATATCCCACCAGGTTATTTCCCTGCCGTTCCACAATGGTTTTGCCCGCAACGCGCACGCTCACAGCGTCGGCAATGGCTGTTGAATCATCCCCACCGGTAGACACGGCATCACCGCGGGAAGTCCTCTCGACGGGGATAGTTTTACCCGCCTCGCCTTTCTTAGTGTCGACGACGCTAATGCCTCCCTTAACCGGCAGCAAGAGGTGATTATCGCCGACGACATCCCCAGTCCCCAGCGCATCGGCCACAACGAACTGGACGGAAAGATCCTCGGGATCGAAGGCATAAAGACGCTCCCCATCCCACCAGAACATGTTGTGTGGGCCGTCGTTAATGGCGGGCTCGAAGGTGTTCTGAGGTTCACCCTTCTCAGCCGCGTCCGCATTCGCCCGGGTATGGGCGTCGATCAGAGGGGACGGCTTCACTCGCTGCGATGACGTCACGTGCCCCTTCTTATCCACGACGTCAATGCGGGGTTCACTCGCAGCCACATACACAGCAACCTTGTTTTCGCTGATGGCAACGATTTGCGCGGTGTCGGCACCCAAGTTGTAGGACTTAATCATCTCGGGCTTGCGGGAATCGTCCGGCACAGCCTTCATCAGCCGAAGCATGGCATGACCCTCGCTGTCTTTGTCGTCGGGACAATTTTCGACGACGGCGAGCAAGTCAGATCGGGTCAGCGCAGAACGGATCGTGCAGTGGGGGAAGGGCTGCATATCAGGCTCGGCTTGGTTCTCGACATCACCGAATTCAACCGTGCGCACGAGATCATTACGCCACAATTCCATCCGGGTGGGGGTGACGACGCCGACGTTGTCGTTGGAGCGGATCATCGACACGGGGCTCGAGTTCGCCGACTCGCGGCTGTGCGAGTATTCGCCGGTCGCTTCGTCGAGAGAACTGACTTCACCGCAGCCAGCAGGGCCCTTGAAGACGGAAACGAACTGGGAGAACGACGCCGTGACCCCGCACAGGTCCTGGTTGCGGGTGTATGACCACCGGGCCTCCCCTGTGGCGGGGTCCAGGCCTTCCACTTTTTTCTCCCCCGTCGCCAGAACCGTCGGGCCACTGACAACAGGCCCTTCGGGGGCCGGGCCGGAAATCTCGTGAGTCCACGTTTGCTGCAGGTGAGCGGGGACACTCGTAAGCTGATCCTCAGCTTGGGGCGTGCCATCCGCGGTGGAAAGGTGAGAATGGCGCGCCTCAGATGTCACCCACACGCCGAAAATCCACACGACCACAATGAGCGTGATAACAGCTACTGCAATCCGGTCAGTGCGCGTGGAACGTTCCGCAGGAACCCGGGGCCTGAATCTCTTCATACACTGTGACCTTACGTGTGTTGTCAGCGCCGCCCTCATTGGGCTTCACTGTTGCTTACGACGTTGGGACCCGACGTGGGGATCGTTACTTACGGCGCTGGGACCGCGAGCGAGAATGCGAACGCGATCCGGACCGTGAACGACGCGACCGCGACTCCGACCGTCGATGGGGATCGCCTTGACGCCGGTCATCACGACGCGGGCGCGAGGCCCTCTTCGCGCTCTTCCGCTGCGGACTGAGCACCTTGGCGCCACCATAGACCGGGCGGGATTCTCCGACACGTTCGTCCACGTCATCGGGGATATCTAGCGCCTCACGCAACTCAGGTGACGTCGAAAACCACTCATCGAGTTCGCCGACGTTGAGGTCGAGTTCGTCGTCAATGACTTTCCATTTGGTGATCTCATCCCATCCGACGAGGGTCACTGCGGTCCCGGTGTGCCCGGCGCGGCCAGTTCTGCCGATGCGGTGCACGTAGGTCATGGCGTCGTCGGGCACTTGATAGTTAATGACGTGGGTGACGTCGTCGACGTCGATACCGCGGGCGGCAACATCCGTCGCGACGAGAACTTCGATCTTCTTGCTGCGGAAGGCGTCGAGGGACTTTTCCCGCGCGGGTTGCGCCATATCCCCATGGACCGCACCGACGAGGAAACCGCGCTGGGCGAGGTCGTCGGCAACGTCGGCGGCGGAGCGTTTGGTGCGCGTGAAAATGATGGTCCGGCCGCGATTATGCGCTTGCAGAATGGCGGACAAGGTGGCGAGCTTGTTGAGCTTGTGATTCTTGAACGCCACTTGTTTCGTGGTGGCGTGCGTCGTCGAATCATCCGTACCTTCGGCGCGGATATGAACGGGTTTGTTCATAAACGTCCTGGCCAACGCCATAATCGGGGCCGGCATCGTCGCCGAGAACAGCATGGTTTGGCGCGTCTCAGGAACCTGCTGGAGGATTTTCTCGATATCGGGGAGGAACCCGAGGTCCAGCATTTCGTCGGCTTCGTCGAGCACCAGAACGGCGACGTGGGAGAGGTCGAGCTCACGGTTCTTGCACAAGTCCAGTAGCCGGCCGGGTGTGCCGACGATGCAGTCGGTTCCCTCGCGGAGCTGCGCAATCTGTTTCTCGAAGGGATGGCCGCCGCAAATCGTCGTCACGCGTAGCGAACGATGCTCATCGTTGAAATTGGCCAGGTGTTTCGCGGCCAAGGTGAGGTCATCGGAGACCTGGTAGGCCAGCTCGCGGGTGGGGGCGACGACTAGTGCCCGGGGCGTTCCGTCGAGCTCGGGGATGGCAGCGTCGTCAAAAATGCGGTCGAGGAGCGGCACCCCGTATGCCAGCGTCTTCCCCATGCCGGTTCGGGCTTGTCCGATGAGATCTTTACCGTCGAGGGCCAGCGGTAGAGTGAGCTCCTGGATGGCGAATGTGTGCGTGATACCGTTTTCGGCCAGCGCATCGACGATTTCTGCCGCGACGCCGAGTTCCTCAAATGTCGGTGTTTCGGATTGCGCGGAGTCGGCGGGCTGGGGTGCCGTGTCGGAAGCGGTCGCATGATCGTCGGCGGGCGCATATGTGGAGGCAGTCGCGTCTTTGGGAGCGAAGGTGGCCTCGGGAGTGGTATTGTTCGTCCCTTGATTAGGCGATGCCGTCTGAGGCGCTGCCGAGCGTGATGAACGCCGGACAGCTCTCCGCCGTCGCGATGATGTACGTGCTTGCTGCGAACGCCGCTTGTCCGTCATGGTGGTTATCCTATCGTGGTGCCTACAATGGCCGGTGCTGGGCTGGTGAGGCGTGTTCGCATCTGCCGAAAAATAGCCGTTATGGTGCCGTCATATAGCCATCATGGTGAGGTCATAGGCGGCATAGAGACAACCCGACGTTGATGATAAGGATTGATGATGGAAATCAAGATTGGTTTTACAGATAACCCCCGTGAGCTGGTCATTAATGCCAAGGGGAAGAAAGAAGAAATCACCACCACAATTAACGACGCCTTGTCCAAGCCGACGGATACCAGTGCTGTGTTGAGCATCGACGATGCCAAAGGGCACACCCATTTGATTCGCCGTGCCGCCATTGCCTACGTAGAGATCGGCTCTGAGTCGGCCCGCCCCGTCGGCTTCGCGTAAACCACGCGCCAGCTGTTTTAGCAATCGTGTTTTAGTATTCGTGTTTTAATATCGCCCGTTTAATATCCGCCTGCTGCTTTCGCCTGTCCGCCCCCACGAGGTTTCCCCAAAGAGTCATTATCGAATGAGCCACAACAACGACGTGCACCGTGACCGCGCCAATGCCGGCCACGCCAATAACTCTGCTATCGACCCCGACGGTCCTGCGCCGATGACCCGTACCCCGTTGAAGAAGAAGCTTCGGCCGGGCGCGGCCGCCCCTGCGGAATCCACGCCCGTGATGCTGGCCCGTCGATGGGGTTGGGGTGCGCTGGTTATCCCCGTCGTCGCGGTACTTGTCCTGTGGCTGGTTGTCGCTGCCACGACAGGAGTGGGGAACCCGTTTCGCGCGTCGACAGTGCAAGATTCCCCCTTTAGCCAGGGCGATGGTGATGGAGCGCAAGGCGATGGCCCGCATGGGCTGGGCGATAATCCGGTTCCGTCGTCGCCGGAGTCGGAAAAAGGCCTGCAGAAGGAGTTGCCGAAAGGTGGTCCGTACACCGAGGCCGGTGAGGGGACGTACCGGGCGATCGGTAGACCTGGGATGAAGGTCGGCGAGGGGAAAACCAAGCGTGTGAAATTTGTTATCGAGGCTGAAAACGGGCTTGATACGAATAGCTACGGTGGGGACGATGCGGTCTCGACGATGATTGATAGCACTCTTTCTGATCCGCGGAGTTGGACACACGATAAGAACATCGCATTTGAACACATCGATATCGATGACCCCACCCAGACGCCCGATTTGCGCATCCAGATTTCCAGCCCGGAAACCGCCCGCCAGGCCTGTGGCGATAGCATCAAAATTGAAACCAGCTGTTTTACTGCCGCGGGTAATCGTGTTGTTCTCAATGAGGCTCGTTGGGTTCGTGGTTCCGGGGCTTTTAATGGTGATCTTGGGTCGTATCGCGAGTACATGATCAACCACGAGGTCGGGCACGGAATTGGCTACGCTCACCACAAAGCATGTGAAGACGATGGCGGATTAGCGCCTATCATGATGCAGCAGACACTGGGGTTGGCTAATAACCCATTGCATAAGCTGGATAAAGAATCCGCCCAGGTGTACCCCGAGGACAATAAAGTCTGTAAATACAATGCATGGCCGTACCCGCAAGCGTCGAAATCGTAGTGCGTAAGGGACAGAACGTACTTAAGGATGGAACCCATGACTTCAGCGGAGCCGACACCACTTCATGACATGGCCCCACCATCGGACCCCATCCTGATGGGCTTCCGGGCGGATCGCGGAACCCCCGAACTCTTGGGGCGCGAATGGGGGTACGGGTGGAAAGTCCAATCCGCAGTGCTCCGGCGCGCGCACCATGCCGATACGGCAATTTGGTCGGCGAAAATGCGGCACAAGTTGAAGCCATCGGGGATCGGTGTTGTCCGTCCCCTGAGCTCCTCTGATGGGCGCTACATTCTTGGAGGGTGGCACGCGGACACGTGGGTACAGGGCCACCCTGCTCCTCGGTTTGATGAAATCGCCGCCGCATCGCTTCTGCTGTCGGAATCCATTGACCAGGCGATGGGGGTAGGCGGAAACGACCGTTTCAGCGAGAACCCACTTCCGCAAATTGACCTCGACGAACGCCCGTGGACGACGCAACACCTCTTCGCCGCAGCCGATCAGGCGGCGTTCTCCGAGGATCCATCGCAGGTAATCGCGCCGGGTCTCGACGTCTCCGCAGTGGCGAGTTCCACCGTTGCTCAAGCCTTGGAGTTGGCGTCCTCGGTGGCGGCATTGCGCGACGAGGTGCGGGCTCCCAACCGCGTGGTGTCCTCTGACATGGTCGGGACGACGGTGTTTGATGGGTCCTCCCCGGCCGTTGTGACCGAGATTCCGCCGGTGTTTCACCCACATGCATGGCCCGTCGCTTTGACCGTCGTCGACGGTATGGCCTGGGGAAATGCCGACGACGGCTTGGCGTCGCGGTGGTCGCACTTGCCGGACTTCGACGAAATGATGGTTCGCGCGGTGCTCTATCGGTTGTTCATTCATGCTCTGCATCCCGATGCCAAGGAGAGCTCACTCGTGGGGCTGGGGCGCATGGTTGAGGTCGTGCGCGCTCGTCGCGGTTCTGGGGTGCGCACGTCGTAGGGCAGTGGCTGTCCTGCTGCACCTCCTGAGACAGTGGCAGTGCAGTGTGTTTTTGGACAATGTGAGTAGAAAATGAGCTAGCGTGTCCTAACCAAGTGCAATAATTAGCACTATGCTGACATCGACCCCCTCACACAGTCCCCTCCACATTCAACTGACTAAAGAAGCTTCCGTCCATGCTGACTTCCATTGGCAAGGACAAGCGGCTGATCTTATTAGCTCAGCAGGCTCCTCATCAGGCACTTTTGTAGTGCAGGGAGGGCCTGGTTCCGGTCGTTCGTCGTTTTTACGGGATGTTGCCCGGGCAGAGATTATGGCCGGCACAAATCCGGATTCTATCTTGTTTCTTACTGCGTCGAAAGAGGCTGCTGGTGAAACTAATCGGTGGCTTTTAAGCGCAATCGAACAAGAGTTTGATAAAGATAACGCGGTAGAGAGAGTGTTTTCTGAGCCGATCGCCCGGTCAGTGCACTCGTTCGCATTCGCTGTATTGCGGCACCAAGCGGCGCACAACGCTGGAGCACCGAAACTGCGTCTATTAACGGGCGCGGAACACGATGCTTTGACCCAAGACCTGCTCCGTGAACAGGCGGAACAGGGCTCCGATATATGGCCGGACAAGTTGAAACCTGCCCTGACAACTCTTGGCTTTGCCCGCCAGCTGCGAGACTTTTTGCTGCGTGTGACTGAGCGTGGGGTTACGTCCGAGGATCTCCGTGAGCTGGGCCAGAGATTTTCTCGTGAGGAATGGATTGCTGCCGCTGATTTTTACGATGACTATCGCTCCACGGCTCGCCTTATGGGGTCGAACGCTCTTAATGCCTCAGAACTGATCCGTACCGCCGTCGACGCACTCGACAACGATGAGGAATTATCGGAGTCGCTGAAGTTCGATGTCATCCTTATCGACGACTCCCAGTTTTTTGATCCGCTGTCCTCGGCTCTGGTGGAACGCTTCCGATCTCGTGCGCGGCTAACAATGGTCGCTAGCGCGGAATCGGAATCAGTGTTTGGATTCCGCGGTGGCAGCACGACTTACGCGGAGAAGCTAGTGGACAAAGGAAAGACTATCTACTTGCCGGGGACGAGACGAATGGCCCCTCCGGTGGCGGAACTGGATGCTGGTGTAGCTAAATCGATGCATACCCGCGAAAGTAATGAGTGGGCGAAGGAAATCCGGCAGCAGGTTGCCGCGAACTCGGCAAATGATGGTATCGACCGCGGCGAGGCTGGTATCCGCATTCTCACGACACCATCAGCAGAGGTTGCCGCGGTTGTGGATCGTGTTCGGCGTGCTCACCTCGTCGATAATGTTCCGTGGAAAGGTATTGCCGTTATTGTTCGGTCAAAGAGTCAGGCCGCCCCAATCAGGCGGGGGTTGTTGTCCGCGGGTGTGCCGGTCGCCGATGATCCGACCGAGATCGTCCTGTCTGAGCAACCGATGGTTCGAGCACTTCTTCTCGTTGTCCGGGGTGCTGTTGATACAAACCTCACGAACGACGAGCTAGAACGAATGGTGCTCAGCCCCATCGGTGGTGGTGATCCAGTAACATTCCGGCGTATTTTGCGCGGGCTTCGGCGTGGGTTCATGAGATTAGAGTTCGATGATCCCGACAAAGCGGATGGTCTGACACGCATGATTAGGACCGATGTTGAGGACGACGGTCGACGAGTTTTCCGCGCGATTGATGCTCTGCGGTTCATTCTTTTAGGTGGTGAGCTTGCCGATCTCACGAAGAACCTCACCGCCCGTGAAAAAGATCTGATCATGCGGGTACGCAGTGTCATTGAAGCTGGTCAGACGGCTTATCGCAACGGTGAGAGCATCGAGACAATCCTGTGGGAAGTATGGAATGCCGCGGGCTTGTCGGATGTGTTGGTTGATCAATCGTTACGTGGTGGTGCTGTGGGGTCAATGGCCGACAGACATCTCGATGCTGTCATGTCCTTGTTTGACGCTGCCGGCGACTATGTTGAACGCCATCCAGCCAGCACAATCACCACGTTCCTGCAGTTCATGCGTGATCAAGAATTACCGACGGGTGCTCGTGATCGACGCGGCCCCGTGCGCGACGCCGTCGTTGTATCTCCAGCCCACGCCACTGTAGGAAAAGAGTGGGATACTGTCGTCGTTGCCGGGTTGCAGGAAGACGTATGGCCGTCGCTGTCTGAAACAGGCACTATCTTCCGACAAGAAGAATTTATTGACTTGGTGGATCGTGATGTTGAACCGGGCCTGCCCGGGAATAGACGTGGCCGTTATGACGATCGTTTGGCCGAAGAACGCCGTCTGTTCCTTGTGGCAGTGACACGTGCACGACGCTCCTTGTTGGTGACAGCTGTAGGGCCTCATGTTTCGGATGATGGAAAAGTTGATAGCGACGCAGATACGCGCTCTCGGTTTTTGGAGGAGATTGCTACCGACGATATTGTGGTGAATTCGCATGGTGAAAGCGATCATGAGTCCTCTGAAAGCACGGATTCCGGTGCTGCAGAAAACAGTGATGGGGCGGCGGCGCAGCCGTCGTTGTCGATGCGCTCGGAGTGCGAGTTCCCTCGCGTCTTATCGGCGGATTCCCTTATTGCGGAACTTAGGCGCGCGGTTGAATCTGAGGACACGCCTAGTCATGAGCGGGAACAGGCTGCCCGTCAGCTAGCTCGTCTGGCTTTGGCTGCGGGTGACGCCCCGTCCCGGGAATCGGTGATCGCTGCGGCCAACCCTGATCATTGGTGGGGTGTTCAGGGACTTTCGACGACGAAGAGCTTGCACGACGATGATAAGCCGTACGTCATTTTTCCATCTCAGGTGGAAGATTACCTTGCCTATCCTCTGGGGGCTTTTCTAAAGAGCGTCCAAACTGTGGGGAGTGATAGTAGCGCAACGTTGTTGGGTACGTTAACGCACATGGCTGCTGAGGCCATGGAGCGTGGCGTTGATGAGGAGGACGTTCGCTATGAGTTTCTAGATACAGTACCTCGCCTTCTAGGCCCGCATGCGTGGAAAAAAGAAGAAGAATTCAAAAAATGGGAAGATGGATTTGATCGTCTAAAGAGATGGCTGGACGGGCGAGGGAATAATGAGGCCGGCTCGGTAAGGATTGAAGAAGACTTGAGCTCTATCGTCGGTCAGACAGATTCTGGTGACAACGTGGTGATCAAGGGGAAAATCGACCGTCGTGAAACTAATGATGACGGAAAGGATTTCATCATTGATTTCAAAACAGGGGGCAAGGCCATTGGCAAAAATGATGCGAAGAATCACCCGCAACTCAAGACCTATCAGACTGCGATGGCGAAAAGGCAAGAGGAGAAGCTCAGTCCTGATTCTGGTTTACCTGTTTCCTCTTCTAGCGCGGACGAAGCTCGAGGAGACAGCTGTTTGGCAGGAGCAGAACTCATATATCTGAAGCTAGGGGACGCGAAGCCCGGGAGTGAAGCTACCTCTCGTGAACAAGACCCGCTTACTAATGACGACATTGACGCTTGGACGAGACAGCTCATTGACCTTGCAATTATTATGGCTGGTCCCCAGTTTGCAGGGCGTTCTGAACTACAACACGATGAGAAAATCCGTTTTGGCTCTCTCGGTCTTCTGCTGACCGGAAAATCGGCGCTGGACCCGACTTTTACCCCATCGACCCCTGAGGACACAGATTAGTTGCCATTTCGAACCTCGTCACCTCGGCGCTTTTGCACACTCACCGCCCCCCTTCACATTTGTGAACACAGTTGTTAAAAAGATTGGATGAGATCACTATGTCCTACGCTTCCCATGAACCAGAATTCAGCGCAGAAAAAATTGCTGAGTCTATAGACGGCCAGCCTGCCCCCACGGACCAACAAAGAAAAGTTATTGAGGCAAAATTAGAACCACAGCTTGTTGTCGCGGGCGCAGGTGCAGGAAAGACCGAGACTATGGCGGCCCGCGCGGTCTTTCTCGTTGCTAACGGGTGGGTTTCCACGGATCAAATACTGGGCTTAACATTCACCCGAAAAGCTGCGGGTGAGCTTAATGCTCGTATTCGTCACCGCCTCAACCAGCTTGCTGATAGTGGTCTCATTCCATCGAATGATCCGCGCATGAAAACCATCCGGGATTCGCAACAAACGGTGGTGACCTATGACTCATTTTTGCAGAAGATCGTTCACGAATTTGGTCTGCTCCTGCCGATTGAACCAGTTGCCCAAGTAGCTGATGGACCGGAAAAATGGTTAACTGCCAGCCGAGTCATTAGTGATCTTGGATATGAAGATGAGGCACTCAAACATACCTTTTCGAAAGAGGCCTCAACGGCCAGAAAAAGAATGCTTGACTTGTCTGAAGCGATGGACAACCACCTGGCCACTCCCGAAGAAGTGAGGGAAGAATCCCAGGCTTTTTATGACAACGTAATCAATGCCGATGATCTTACCTATAAACGTGGTCCAAACCGTGGCAAGTTGCGAGACGATGTAGTCAACCTTTGTGACGCTCAAAAAGATCGTCTGATGCTCCTTAAGTATCAGGAAGAGTTTTATAAGAGGCTCTCTGACAAGTATCTGATGACGTATGGTCAGATTACTGCCAAAGCTACGAAGTTAGTTCAAAAGCATCCTGAAATAGGGCGGGAATTGCGTACCCGTTACCGAGCTGTATTCCTCGACGAATACCAGGACACTAACTTCGCCCAGCACGAGTTTCTCCGCAATCTTTTTGGCTCTGCTTCGGCGTCGGAGAATGAGGAGTCAACGGATGAACCTATCGGTGTGACAGCGGTGGGGGATCCAATGCAAAGCATCTACGGTTTCCGTGGAGCAACTCCTGGCAACCTAGATCTATTCCCCAAGGACTTTCCTCGGTATGAGAACGGTTCTCTAAGCCGATGTAAAACGAAATCGCTCGCTACGTCCTTTCGTAACCCGACTGAAGTACTCGATTTAGCCAACGCTGTAGCGAAAGATGCATTGCCTGGAGATGAAGAAAATTTAGAGAGCGGTGGGGAAACCAGTTCGGGGAAAGTATCTCTGAAATGGGCTCTAGATAAGCAAGAAGAAGTGGAGTGGGTCGCTGGCATTTTCACAGAGGAATACCGCTCAGCGATGCAGAAGAGCTCAGAAGGTGGGTCCACCAAACCATTTACAGGTGCTATTCTCGTGCGCAAAAACGCCGATGTAGCCCCTTTTGCTGAAGCTCTCATTAAGCGAGGCATTCCCGTCGGTGTGTCGCCAGATGCTCTGTATGACATCCCAGAAGTCAGAGAGGTTCTATCCGTACTCCGTGTTGTGGTCGACCCAAGTGACGACGAGGCTACACTCCAAGTGCTGAGTAGCCCGCGGTGGCGAATAGGGACTCGGGATATTAAAACACTCAGTTACAGGGCCAAAGACCTTGCTCGAGGGGTCGCCGATCAACTCGGGACGAGGAAATCGAAACCCGAAAAGATTGATTCTAAAGAAGTTTTTGAAGAAAAAGCTAACGAACTGGAACTCCCAGGGGATGGAACCGAAGTTAGCCTTGCTGATGCGATCGCGGATCTCGGGATAAGGCCAGACCAGGTGGAGAAACCGGCATTCAGCGATGAAGGACGCATACGGTTACAGGCTTTATCAGCTGAACTGCGGTGGCTGCGTCAACAAAGTATGACAGTGCCGCTTCCGGACCTCCTTGCACAGATTGAGAGCACCTTAGGCGTGAGAACCGAGGTACTTGCTCGGCAAGATCCATCCGAGGATGGTGCTGCAGGAACAATTCACCTCGATCGGCTCCGCGACGTGGCCGAAGACTTTACAGCGCGCGGAGGAAGCACACAAGAGTTCCTCGACTATCTCGAGGCAGCGGAGAAGGCTACCGGGTCGACTATGGAGGCAGGAGAAGTTTCTGTTCATTCGGACCAGGTACAAATTCTTACTGTCCATAAGGCAAAGGGATTGGAATGGGATGTCGTCGCTGTTCCATTTTGTGATGACTCCGCTTACAACAGTCCAGATATAAACAGGGCAAGGGGGAATTGGACAAGCACGTGGTTGAAAGACTCGAGTGTCCTGCCCTCTGCCCTTAGACGCGACCCCCTTTCACCCGATAACCCGCTAGGTTTCCCTGTGTTCGACAATGGTGAGCTGGAGACGCGGGGCGAAATTAAGGCAGCAGAAGACGAATACAAAAAAGAGATTGAGAGCGTCGATATAAGGTCTTCTGATTTCCTCTTTTACGTGGCTATCACTCGGAGCGCGCGCCGACTGCTTGTCTCCGGGCACAGCGTTGACCCGGCTAAGACAAAACTATGTCACAAGTCACACCGCTTTTGTCAGGTCCAAAACATGGTCGCGGACAAATTGGGCATTGATGTCGACGCACGTTTCGAAGAACTCAGAAAAGCCGACGCAGACGAGCCAGTCCGTATTACAGCGAACTCTGGCGGTGACGACCCAACGTGGAGTATCGACCTCGTAGATCCGCACTTCGAGAAACCCGATGATGACACCGAACAAGAAGGCCCTATGTGGCCATCCGATCCGCTCGGCGACCGTCGGGAATCTGTCGATAAAGCAGCTGAGTTAGTACGGGCAGCCATGGAAGAACTCAAGGCTGAATCCGCTGACCCGGATAAGGGCTACACCCCGAAGGCGGATGCAGGAACCTTGGCTTCCACCTGGGAAAACGAGACCACAGCACTGATCGAAGAAGCCCGAGCAGCCCACACGGACCACATCGACGTTGACCTCGGATTGGAACTGACTCCCTCCGAAGTGATGTTACTGTCAGCCGACCGCGAGGCATTTGCACGCCGTCGTGCTCGGCCAGTGCCCTTTAAACCCAACCCATACGCCAAGAGAGGCACGGCGTTTCACGAGTGGTTGGAGACAGAGCTGGGCGGAGCCTCCGCGCTCATCGACGATGACTCTTTGTTAGATGACATGGATGACGGTGACGACGGTGTACCCACCACTCAGCCCGAACTCGATAGCCTCAAAGACGCATTTATGAAGTCCGAATGGGCTGGAAAGACAGCGGGGGAGGTCGAAAGTGGTTTCATCCAGAACCTGGGAGGCTACTACATCCGTGGACGCATGGATGCCGTTTTCGAGAGCGAGAAGAATGGCACACCAGAGTGGTTCATCGTCGACTGGAAAACCGGTAAGAAACCCACTGGTCAAAACATGAAACGAGCGGAGATTCAACTTGCGATGTATAAAGAAGCTCTGCGTCGACAATTAGTAGCTAAAGGCATACGCGACCCCAAGATCAGGGCAGCGTTCCACTACGTCAGGACCAACGAGACCTATGAACCCGCGGACCTACCATCCCCGGACGAACTCGCTCATGGCGTGCTCTCTACACTGGACAGCTCAGAGATTGAACAGCCTGGCGATAGTATGCAGTGAGTAACCGCGTGAACGCGCCGGTTAGCTATGGGGGAGCATTGCGTGCCAACCCCCTGCAAGCTAATCGCGTCCCATGCGGGGATAATGGCCACGCCAGAACATTGACCACCAGCGAGTAAGGAGAATGAAACGCCATGCGGGTGATACATAATGCGTGAGCGCTTCAAAGTGCGCGGGGATCAGGCACCCCTCAACAATTTGCCCGTGCATGCGCTGGTCAACATCGTCCGGATTCCCTCGCAAGCACCCTTGAGTCCTTGGTGGCTGATCGTTCGTCGATTCTTCTATGCGCTGGTCCTGCTCCTTGTAGCATCGGTTATTTGTTGGTTAGACAAAGACGGGTACTCAGAGCACCTGACGTTCATCGATGCGCTGTACTATTCCACTGTTTCCTTGACAACAACAGGGTATGGCGACATCACACCCGTCACAGAAAACGCGCGCATCGTCAACATCCTGGTCATCACACCAATGCGTATCGTATTCCTGGTCTTATTGGTCGGTACGACACTGTCCGTTTTAACCGAAGCATCCCGTCGAGCATTACAAATCCAAAGGTGGAGGAGACACTTGCGTAACCATACCGTCGTCGTCGGCTACGGCACCAAAGGCCGATCCGCCGTCTCTGCCCTCGTTGAAGACGGGGTTCCCCCGAGCCAGATCGTCGTCGTCGACACCGACAAAGATTCTTTGGCCGCCGCCGAAAACAGAGGTCTCGTAACAGTCAACGGGTCCGCCACCAAAGCCGATGTCCTCCGCCTGGCGGGTGTATCACGAGCCCGGTCCGTGGTTGTCGCACCCAACATGGACGACACCGCCGTCCTCGTCACGCTATCGGTCCGCGAAATTGCCCCCTCCGCCACTATCGTGGCCAGTGTCCGCGAATCAGAAAACGTCCACTTGGTGCGACAATCGGGCGCAGACTCAGTTGTTATTTCCTCCGAAACCGCGGGCCGAATGTTGGGCTTGGCCACGATGACCCCCTCCGTTGTGGAAATGATGGAAGACCTGCTCAGCCCCGACGAAGGATTCTCCATCGCTGAGCGCGTCGTACGAGACGATGAAGTCGGCGGCCACCCAAGAAACCTCTCCGACATCGTGCTCGGTGTGGTGCGCTCCGGCGAGCTGTACCGCATCGATTCCCCCGAAGCCAACGTCGTCGAACAGGGCGACCGGTTGCTCTACGTGCGGCGCGTGTACCCCGCCGAAGGCAGCGACGGGCAGGGAAACACCCCGCGCAATCCGAGCGCGAAAAATGTGAAACCGCGCAAGTCCGGGGCGGAAAAGAAATAGCAGGATCCTACGACGATGGCCAACCATGGAAAGGAGAAGGATGGCCTCTTTTCGTGGCCCCCGCAGCGGGGCAGGGAATCGCCTTAACCTCTCACTCGAGGAACTCGATTCCGACCAATACGAAGCTGCAACTGCCCCACGAGGTCCCCTCGCCATCATCGCCGGAGCGGGGACTGGCAAAACGCGCACGATCACCCATCGCATCGCATATCTGATAAATCAAGGATTTGTTACTCCACAACAAGTCCATGCCGTCACCTTCACCACCAAAGCCGCCGAAGAAATGAGAGAGCGCCTCCGCATCATGGGGGCAGGCGCAGTCCAAGCACGAACATTCCACGCTGCAGCCCGCAAACAGCTCTCCTACTTCTGGCCACGAATAGCCGGCGACCTGCCGTGGCGAATCCTCGATGACAAATTCCGCATGGTGTCCAGGGCACTCGGCCACACCGGAATCAAAGCAGGTAAAGACACCATCCGTGACGTCATCGGCGAAATCGAATGGTCCAAAGCTAGGCTGATTTCCGCCGCCGACTACGAAAAGCGTGTCGAACAACTCCACCGTGAGCCCCCCATTGCGGCAGACAAAGTTGCCGACGCGTACCGCGTCTACGAAGACATTAAGGCGACACCGGAAGGCGTCTTCCTCGATTTCGACGACCTTCTTCTCTACGTCGCCGGTGCAATGGAAAACCTGCCGGAAGTCGCAGAGGAATTCCGCGCACGATACCGAAGCTTCGTGGTCGACGAATTCCAGGACGTCACCCCACTGCAACAACGCGTGTTAGACGGGTGGTTAGGAGACCGCGACGATATCACCGTCGTTGGAGACGCAAAACAAACGATCTACTCGTTCACCGGTGCAGATCCATCATTTCTACTTCGGTTCCCCCAACGCTTCGAGAATGCCACCGTCGTCCGGTTGCAGCGCGATTACCGCTCCACGCCCCAAGTCGTCGGGCTTGCTAATAAAGTCATTTCGCAGTCACGCGACGAGGTGTCGACGGCGGATTTCACACTCGAAGGGCAACGACCAGCCGGCCCGGAACCCGTCTTTGAAGAATTCGACGACGAATCCCTGGAAGCCGCCGTCGTAGCGCGCAGAATTCGGCGGCTCATTGAATCCGGTGTTCCGCCGTCGGAAATAGCAATACTGTTCCGGCTCAATGCGCAGTCGGAGAAGTTCGAGCACGCCTTGGATGAAGCCAACATCCCGCACCATGTCCGCGGGGGAAAGAGCTTCTTCGACCGCTCCGAGATCACCGGTTCACTGGCAGCCTTAGAGCGTCTGGCCAGTGCTCACATGGAGTCGGGGACTATTCACACCGGCGATGCGCTGGTTTCGGACATCAAGGCCGTGTTGGCTCGCCAAGGACTGTCCGCCCAAGCCCCGGCTGGTGAACGAGCACGCGAGCGGTGGGAATCGTTATCCTCCCTCTACCACCTGATCGCGGATATTGTTCACGCCTCGCCCGGCGCGGACATGCCCGCCGTGATGAGCATCCTCCGCGAGCGCGCCCAATCGAACCGGCCCCCAGCTGGGGTAGAAGGCGTCACCCTGGCGACGATCCACGCTGCAAAAGGCCTGGAGTGGGACGCCGTGTTTGTCGTTGGCCTTGTGGAAGGAACACTACCCATTCGGCAAGCTATCGCGCTGGGTTCGTCGGCGATCGAAGAAGAACGGCGGTTGCTGTATGTGGCGGTGACCCGTGCGCGTGAGCATCTGCAACTGAGCTGGTCGCTGGCGCGCGAGTCCGGGGGTAGGGCGTCTCGGAAACGCACGCGGTTTCTCGGCGGTATTGCGCCCACGTCGAAGAGTTCGGCTGATCACCCGCGGAAGGGGAAGCGCAGCTCACGGCTGTGTTCGGAGTGTGGGGCCACGCTACAAACCCCGGCCGAGAAGGTGATGGGGCATTGTGCCAATTGTGGCGGTGACGTTGATGCCGAGCTGGTTGACGCTTTGCAGCGCTGGAGGTCGCGGCGGGCGCACCAGCAGGGAACACCCAGCTACACGGTGTTCAGCAACGCCACCATGATGGCCATCGCCGGACGGCAACCATCCACCGCGGAAGAACTCCTGGATATCAGCGGTATTGGTCCCGCGAAATTGGAACTCTACGGGGACGATATTCTTCGCATCGTTGCTGAATCAACTTAAGACGGAGGATTGACGTAGCCAGTTGGTCGCAATGTCAGTTTCACTGCGCTTGTTATTGCCACCGCGGCCCGATGATGCCGCACACAGGGCAATGAGGGTCTCTGGCAATCGGCGACCGCACGACCTCCAACGTCCGAGGATTAATGCTTACCGATGCCCCCACCGTCGGCGGGGCCGGAAGCGACGGCACCGCAAGCCAGTCGTTAAACGCCGACCACTGCGCTGCGATGATCCCGCGGGCGACAGTGACCATCTCATGCGTGAGCGTCAGCGTGTCAGTACGGCGGCCAGAGATCGCCTCGTTGACCAGGTCAGGAGATACCGTCGCCATATGCATACACAGTGGGCACCCGGTGGCATCGCCCGCCGGATGTGCCGTTGCTCCGGTCATCGCAGGGCCGATCCTGAGCGCACCATCACGAATAGTCACGAATAAATATGGCTCATTGACGGCGGCGAGCAGGCCAGGGGAGGGCGTTGCCACCGCAACGATGCTCGCCCAAGGGGCAGTGCGTTCCGGACCTTGTGGCTCGGACGGCTCATCCGACTCAGGCAGCCTAGGCAAGCCCATGTGGGATGCCAGCGCTTCGTCGGTCGTCTCGACAATGCTGGGGGAAAGCACGGACTGACCAGGAAATATATCGCCAAGCATGTGGGATAACGGCTCCACGGCAATAATCCTGTGCGGGGGAGCGAGGCTCGTTCTACTCCGCCCGGGCCGGACACTCCCGGTGACCAGCAAAGGAGTGCGCAAAAGTTCGTCGATAAGGGTGAGTGCGAAAGATCGGGATACCGCCTGCTCGATTCTGCTGATTATTGCCGACGTCTGCTGTGGGGATGAACAAGTGAGGAGTGCTCGGGCGACGCGCTGAGCGGTGGGTCGGTCGGCCATGGGGACCACGACCGCGGTGGAGGTATCTGCACCGACGCGGAGCCACCCGTCGGGGCGAACAAACACGCGGGTCCCGGATGATAAACAGATAGTGTGTGGCCACCGCACGGTGCTCCCCCTCGGCTTGTGAATGACTCGGTGTCGTGAATTCCCCCGGCTGCGCTCCAGCACAGCGCTATGTGTAGTGTACCGGCAGCCCTCCGACCACACTGTAGAGTGAAACTATGCCCCACAGAGTCAAGCGAGACGTCGCTGCGGTCGTGGAGGACTTTGCGCCAGAGGTGGAAATTCGCCTGTCGTCGCGGAGGAAGAAAACCCTGTCCGCCCGCCGTGAGTCCGGCCGGATCGTCGTCATGGCACCGGCGCGGATGTCGGCCGCAGCGTTGCGTGATTCTGTGGAGTCACTTGTTCGCCGGGTGGAGAAGAAGTCATCCGTCGCGGATAAGTCGGATGAGGATCTGCACTGGCGGGCCCGTCGTCTGAATGCGAAGTATTTGGAGAACCGCGCGGAGTGGACGGATATCCGGTGGGTGACCAATATGGAGCGCCGCTGGGCGTCATGTTCCACGGATACGGGGCGGATTCGGATCAGTCATTATCTGAAGGACGTTCCCGATTACGTCCTTGACCAGGTAATTGTTCACGAGCTGGTGCACACGTTCATTCCGAACCATTCGGCGGAGTTCTGGGCGTGGGCGCATCGCGTGGATTATTGGGAGCGTGCCGACGGCTACTTGGAGGCTTACCAGCGTTGGGGCCGTGGAGGCGGTCAGTCTTAGTAGTACTAGCGACGACGGTCCGCGCTGCAGGATCGACGACGGTCCGCGCGCAATTATCCGCGCCCGGTCGAAAGCCGACCTAAGCGGTGCGTCCGGTGTGGCGTCGGGCACTAAGCCCCGTCATGATCATTTGTGTCGCCAGAATGGCGCCGACACCTTCACCGCATCGGAACCGAAGAGCGAGCAGAGGCTCCAACCCCAAATGCGTAATGACGGTGCGATGCGCGATCTCCCTGCTCACATGCCCCGCGACCAGGTGCGATTGAACCGCGGGATTAATCTGCACCGCAGCCAATGCGGCCACGGAAATAGCGAGGCCATCGAGGACAACGACATGGTGATTATCCAATGCACCTAAGCACAATCCCGTCGTAACCGCGAACTCGGGCCCGCCGAACTCGGCAAGAGCATCAATGGGGGAGGACGGCTGGACGCGCGACAGGGCCTGCCGGGCCACCTCACGTTTCCGCTCCATCATGGCGGTATCGGAATGGGCACCAATGCCGACGGCATCGTTCACATCAAGCCCGGTGAAATGCGCTGCCAAAATGGAGGCCGGAGTGGTGTTGCCGATCCCGACCTCACCGACGGCAAACAACGTGGGCTCAGTGAATTCGCCGGCTAGTTTCCGGCCATAGTCAATAAACGCACGTGTGTCCTCGGCGGATAGGGCCGGAGTCGTAGCAATATCCCCGCGCACATCATGAGCGTGGACATAACGAATAGCGTGGGCAGAATCGTCACGTCCCTCACGAGTCTCACGGTCACTTTGGCCCTCACGCCCCGAATCACCGTCAACCCCCGCGTCGATAAGAAGCGACGGTATTCCAGCCCCCGCTGCCGTCGTCACCCCCAGGCTTTCACCAACGGCTGACGCGTCCATAATCTCCCGCGTGACGGACGGTGAAAACGACGAGACCCCATGCTTCGTCACGGGATGGTCAGCCCCGATAAGAATGTGCTGGGCATGATGGATATCACCAACCGCGGCGACTTTATCCATAGTTGTATCCAGGATTCCCAGCGAACCGGGCGGAGTCAGCAGCTGGTCGGAAGAATCGTGAGCTGCGACAACATGAGCCTGGTCCGGCATGTGGCCATCACCGGGAGTAGCGATCGCGTTCGCCGGCGACGCAGCCCCCTCACGCCAGCCATTCCGCATAATGAGGTTCTCAACGGGAAGTTTCTTGGACCACGCACGCCGCTCGAGCCCAGGCGAAGGCGGGCGCTCGTCCGGCCACCCCATACACATCCACCCCAGCGTTTCAACGCCGTCGGGCAGATGCAGTAGTTCGGCCAGGTCATCGGGGCGGAATAACGTCACCCATCCCATACCAAGCCCGTAGGCCCGCGCCGTCAACCACATGTTCTCGATGGCCGCCGCGCAACTCCACAGGTCGGTATCAATAAAAGTGTTACGCCCCAAAACCCCGGACGCAGGCGTCCGCCGATCACACGCGACCACAATTCCCAGCGGCGCTTCCTTAATCCCGTCGAGCTGCAGGTCAAGCAGCCGCTGTTTCCTATCGGGTGTCAGCAGCTCGGCTTGTTTTAGCTTTTCGACGTCGGCCAGCACGGCTGCTTTATCCCGAAGAGCAGGATCATCAACGATGATGAACCGCCAGGGCTGGCTATGCCCGACGCTAGGTGCAGCATGGCCAGCGTCGATGATAGTTCGCACAAGGTGGTCAGGCACCGGTTCAGGGCGGTAGCGGCGTATATCGCGCCGGGCTCCGATCACGCGATCCAATGCAGCACGCACGTCGTCTGGCAATGCCCATCCGTCGGGTTTTTCAGCGCGCTCGGCGGCTGATGTTGTATCGCCAATGACGGGGGTTGGGCGTTCCCATCGACGGTCCGTATTCATGTGCTGCGTGTCTTCCACTGTTAATGTCTAGTGCGAATAATCAGTGCGTATATCTAGTGCGAGTGACTATTTCTCGTCGCCGGAGCCATCCTCGCTGGCGCCGTCCTCGCCAGACCCGTCAGTATCGGTCCCGCGATCGTCCGAGTCGGCGCCAGAACCGCTGCCGGACCCATCCTCGTCACCATCACCACCAGGTGTGTTACCGGACTGTTCATTGAGTTCACGCTCTAATTTTTCAATTTCGCTAATAGGGTTGAACTCGTCGTCGTCCGATTCTCCCAGAATGCCGTCGATGAATTCGGCCGGATGGGCGATATCGTCAGCCGTGGGAAGGAAATCGGGGTGGTCCCACACATGGTCACGTCGATCAATCCCCACCGCAACAGTGAGCCGCCGCCACAGTTCTGCCGCTTCGTCGGCGTGGCTAGCAGAGAAGTCCAGTCCGGTGTTCCCCGCCATGTTTTCCAATCCGGGTTTCATCGCGCGCCGGGCTGACCAGGATTTTTGGATCGACTCCATGACCGGGATGCGGTCGAAGAGTGCGTCGGCAAGGACGTTGTCCACCCAGCCTTCAACGAGGGACAGCATGGTGTCTAACTGGATGCCCGCGTGTTCATTCGAGGCGACAATTTGGGGCGAGAGATCCATGTTTTGAATCTGCTGGAACATGTCTTGCATCCGCGATGGGTCCGAGAGTGCCTCGGGGTCAATGGACCGGGAGGCTTCTTCCATCGCGGACGTATCCAGCGACAGTCCACGTGAATACGTTTCGACGGCGAGAAGCAGACGCTCTTCGAGCCACGGAACGTAGGCGAATAGTCGCTGGTGGGCTAGTTCCCGTGCGCACAGGTAAATAAGCACCTCACGCTTGGGTTTGTTAAATTCCTCGGCAAGAGTGCTCAGCTGGCCAGTGAGCAGTGCGCTGCCATGCTTCTCATCTAAGGAGAACCCCCACTCGGAGACGCTCGTGACAGAGGTGGCAATATCCCCCAAGATGCGTCCCAGTTGCATCCCCATGTTCATGCCACCGACCTGGGCTAACATGCCGAGCAGCGAACCAGCCATCTGCTTCGCTTCTTCGGGGAGGGCATCCTTTTGTGCTTCATTAAGGCTTTCTGCCACAGGATTTATAAAGCGCTTCCAGGTGGGGAGCGTGCGGGACAGCCACTCCGACGGATCCCATACTTCAGGGACTCTTCCGTTGCTCGGCAGGATCGTCGCATTGCTGAGCCACAATTCGACCAGGCTCGTGGAATCTTCGACAGCCTTCTGATCAGACTGTCGGACAGGTGCCGGGTTGGATTGCTTAATGGTCTGGCGGGCAATCTTATCGGCCATGGCAAAATTGATGGGGCCTTTGGCATCAGGGGAGTTCATCGAAGACCCCATCCCAGACAGCATCGTCCCGAACTGGCTAAGAATGTCACCTAAACCGCCCTGACCAGAGGATCCACTTACAGCGAAACCGCCGGGAAATGCGCTAAAACCGGGTATATCACCACCCGAGCCACCACCCATATTGAAGAATGCCTCAAAGGGGTTACCGCTGCCACCAGGGGAGTTGGCGCCATCATTGCCACTATCGCCGCGACTACTATCCCCGCGACCACTGTTTCCGCTAGAAGGATTGCCCTGGCCGCTATCGCCGTTCTGGTTATTGTTGTTCTTGTCGCTGTGGTCGTTACCGTCGTTGTTGTCGTTATTGTTCGAAGAAAAACCGAAGCCGTGGTTACTCATACCCTCTACGGTACCGGCTTTGGAAAGCATCTCTCCACATGCTATTAGCGAACGGCCGTCGTCGTTGCTGGTGCGGCATCCGGTACGCTTGATCGCTGTGAGTCTGCGCAACAAGACAATTATTCTCGGTGCAATTCCCGTGGTTGCGTCTGCTGTTGCACTGAGTTTGACGGAAATCCCCGGCACCTCGATTGATCTTTCTGTGCCCTATGCTGCAGAAGGTCCTGGTCCGACATTTAATACGCTGGGCACAACGGGCGGTAAGAGTGTCGTCGACATTTCGGGAACAAAAACCTATCCGACGTCCGGCCATTTGAATATGACCACGGTGTCTGTTCGTCATGGCATGTCGCTGCCACAGGCGATTACTCGATGGGCAACAACGAACGACACACTGGTTCCGATTGAGCAGATTTTCCCCTCCAATCAGTCGCCGGAGGAAGTGAATAAGGAAAATCAGGCCGCGTTTGCGTCGTCGGAAAATAATGCGACGTCCGCAGCGATGAAGTACCTTCATCGACCGATGGCGGTCACGGTGATGTCCCAGCCCGAGGGGTCCAATCAGATCCATAAGGGGGACATCATTGAGGGGATCGATGGCAAGAAAATCGACCAGCCGCAGGATCTGGTCAAGGTTGTACGTGACCATAAAGTGGGAGATCAGGTCACCCTTCAGGTTCAGCGTGATGGCAAATCCGAGGACGTCTCCGTTCCCGTGCGACAAGGGGAGTCTGATGACACTCCGATTTTGGGCATCACCATCAAACAAGAGCCTGCCGACGGGACGACGATCGACTACCACCTGGACGACATTGGTGGCCCATCAGCGGGGCTGATGTTTACTTTGGCGGTCGTCGACAAGCTGACCCCCGACAACCTTACCGATGGAAAATTCATCGCAGGGACGGGCACGATCGACGCGAACGGTGACGTTGGGCCGATCGGTGGAGTCTCCCACAAGATTGACGCTGCGAAGAAGGCGGGGGCGACGATGTTTATGACTCCGTCCGATAACTGTACGGAGGCGCTGTCGGGTGACCATGATGGCGTTGTGCTGGCGAAGGTCAATAACCTTTCCGACGCTGTTGCCGCGTTGAAAGAGGTCAAGGCGGGCAAGAAGCCGAAGAGCTGTTCGGAGTAACGGACCGCGGTATTGGCAATCGGCGTGTCCTGTGGCAAGCGGTTGGCGATCGTTAGTGATCAGAGAAAATGTACAACGTCCGCTCTCTCAGGATGTTGTGTGCCGCCATAATGCTGTGTGATCGTGGAGAGATGGGGGTTATCATGCGGAAAGAAGGCTTTCGTACTGGATGCTAAGTTTCTACAAATGCGTGCGGTACATCCATGAAACGTCATGGCGTGGCCGAGTACATTTGTGGTCGAGCAGCAGTATTCAACCCCGGTGGCGAGTCGCGATGCGGGAGACATATCGAGTAACACAGCTTTGGATGGTGCTGGAAGGACATGGTGGGAATAGAGTGGCATGTATCGTTTGCCAAACCCCCAATGAGTACGCTTATATCTTTATAGCTAAATTGGTCTAGTCAGATCTGAAGAGCTGTGGAGTCAGGGTTGCCCCGTGATTCACAGTTTCGTTTTATACGAAGGAGTTAACGTGCGAGAGCGTCAATCTGACGGAAGTCAGCCCATCAAAGGCGTGGGTAAATTTGCCGCGACGTCGGCTCGAACACACAGAAAATCTCATGCCGACGGCGAAAGTGCTCCAGCAGTGGTCGCGGAAGATATCGCGCTGTCAGCTGCCGAAGGCCGAGTATTTGGGCATCTTAATTTCACCGTGCCCGGTAGCGGGTTGACTATTCTTTCCGGCCGCGGAGGATCAGGCCGAACATCACTAGCGTTGAGTATTTCTGGGCGGATGAAGTTGGACGCTGGTACGTTGACTGTGCTTGGGGAGCGAAAGCCTAACAAAATTAATAAAATGGTGGCAATTGCCGGGGTCGATGAGATCGATGGCCTGGATGGTGATGTTCGTCTCCGAACGGTGTTGACTGAGCATAAGAGTTGGTCACACCCATGGATAGTGTGGACGAAGCCCGCTGATCAGGAATACTATGAATCTTTGTGCGGGGATGTCTTCGGCGACCGAGCCTTACCATCATTAGACTCTTATGTCGCTGAATTGACCAGCCTGGACAACATATTGATCAGAATTTCTCTTGCGCTGGCTCCGGCAAATTCCGAAGAAATCGGACTATTGGTCATGGATGATCTCGAGCAAGTTCGAGAGTATGATTTGCGCCTTATTCTCATTCATGTTCTCTCGAGATTAGCTCAACGAATGCCAGTGATCGTGAATACGGTCAATCCGATTCCAGATTCACTCATGCCAGATCACACGTTGATTGAACTCTTTAATACGGATAACGACAGCGTTGTTCCAATAGTTGAGGAGTTACCCCCGGGGGTTCTGCAAGACAGAAACACTGCCCGTTCCACTGATTCTGTATCCGTTAATCCATCCCCTGATACCCAGGACGATATAAATAATAACGAGACTGCCAGGTTTGATGCGGTAGCCGCTGGATCCGATGAGGAGACACTTTAATGATTTCTGGTTTGAATTTGGGCTCAGAGCTCCGCCGTTTTCGTCGTTCCAAATTGGGGCGTCTGGCAGTTGGTGCCATTATCTTTATTCCTCTTCTTTATTCCTGCCTTTATTTGTGGGCTTTTTGGAACCCTTTTGGGCACGTGGAGAAGCTTCCTGTTGCATTCGTTAACGACGATAAAGGTGCGAATGTTCAGGGAAAAGAGTTACGTGCTGGTGACCAGATTTCCGATAAGTTAAAAGACGATAAGCGCATTGACTTTGACTTTGTCAGTAATGATAAGGCCACGAAGGGGGTTGAAGACGGAGACTATTACTTTATGGTCCGTCTTACGCCGGACTTTTCTAAAGCAGTCGCATCCCCCAGTGGTACAAAAGCTGAGCAGGCCGTTATTCAAACTAACTACAACACGACTAACGGCTACCTGGCAACGCTGATCGGACAGAACACCATGCGTGAAATGGTGCCCGTGATTTCATCAACCCTTGGAGAACAGGTTGTAGGAAAAGTTTTGGTCAGTATGCAAGAAGCTGGTGCAGGGATTGGCCAGGCCGCTGACGCTGCTGACAAGTTGCAGGATGGATCTAATCAAGTTGGGGACAAACTGGGAGATCTTAAGGATGGAGCTGATCAACTAGATTCTGGTCTCGGCAACGCGCATGATGGCGCGAATCAATTAGCGTCAGGTGCAACAAAAGTGAGTAGCGGGGCAAATGATCTTTCCCAAGGGGCATCGACGCTGCACGACAAGTTGGCCGAGGCCAGCACAGGCGTGAACACTCTTTCGGAAAAGATGGGTGAGGCCAAAGCAGGCTCAGATAAGATTCACGACGGCATTGGTCAGGTTGATCAAAAACTCGGTGAGGTTTCTGAGGGATCAGCTAAAGTTGCGGCGGGCGCAGACCAGATAAAGGCCCAGGTCCAGCAAAGTACTGCGCCGTTGGCAGGGATCGATGCAAAAATGGGGCAGCTCACTGGTGGCCTCGATCAGCTCGGTACCGTCGCAACGCAAGTCAACGGTGGCGTTCAGCAAATCAACGGTATCGCCCAGCAAGTGTCGAAGGCCCAAACTGGTCAGTCAGACAAAGTTAGGGCTATCGCTAGTCAGCTGCATAAATCGTCAGATCCTACAGCACAGAACGTTGCGAACCAGCTCGACGGGCTCGCGGTGCAAATTGACTCGCAGGGGTTAGGTAAGAATTCAGAAAACCTCGCCAAAGTTAACCAGCTTTCACAGGGGACGTCTGCGCTGGCTTATCAGCTTAACGATCCTTCTGCTGAGTTCCGTGGTGGGATTAACCAGCTTGCTAATGGTGCAGGACCAATTCAGAGTAAAATTAATGAGCTCAACACGGGGCTTGACCAGTTAAGTGAAGGCGCTAACACTGTGGCATCAGGGTCAAGTCAGCTGCGTAAGGAGGGCACAACACCCCTTGTTAACGCTTCGGGTCAGTTAAGTTCCGGTTTGGGACAGTTGGATTCTGGTGCCCAGACTCTTAAGGCAGGAATGCCCCAGGCTGTTCAAGGATCTGCGAAACTAGCCGATGGGGGTAAGCAACTGGCCGCTGGCACGAATCGGCTTAAAGATGGTGCTACTCAATTGTCAAGCGGCACTATCCGGCTTCAACAGGGAGCGCATAAGCTTTCCGATGGTGCCGGCAAGTTACAGGATGGCTCAGGTAAGATTTCCACCGGCTTGGGTGAGTTGAAGGACAAGTTGGGCGATGGGGCTAAGAAGGTTCCCTCATGGACGACACCTCAGCGTGAGGCGTCAGCGCGCGTCATGTCTGATCCTGCAAAGTTGTCAGCAAAGGATTTTTCAGGGGATCAAGTCTTCGGTTCCGGCCTAGCTCCGTTCTTCTTCTCATTAGCAATGTTCATCGGTGGCCTCATTACATTCTTATTGCTCCGGCCACTTCAGAACCGGGCCGTAGCATCGGGTGTTGCCCCCTTGCGCGCGGCGCTTGATGGCCTATGGCCGGCTAGCATCATCGCTATCCTTCAAGCGACGATGATTATTGTGGTCACGCTAACTCTAGTGGGAATGGATGTGGCACACCCGTGGGCACTATGGATCTTCTCAATCGGCGTTTCCATTGTGTTCGCTGCTATTAACCAAATGTTGAACGTCGCATTGGGGCCTGGGCCCGGTAAGGTTGCAGCGATGGCGTTGCTGATGTTGCAGATTCTTTCGTCAAACGGACTCTACCCTGTTGAGACGGAGCCTAAACTTTTCCAGTGGCTACACCCAGTTAACCCCTGGACTTACTCAGTGAACGGGTTCCGCCAATTGATGTACGGCAACATTGATCAGCGTCTGCCTCAATCAATACTGGCGCTTATCATCGTTGGTGCCATTTGTATTGGCATCACCGCGCTGTGTGCCTACCGTGACCGGAAGTGGACGGTGGAGCGGTTACACCCCGCGATCGATATTTAGTGTGCTGATGTCAGAGCGCCCCAGCTGTATAGCCGGGGCGCTCTTTTTAGGTTTGGTAGCTACTGCTTAGTTACTACTCGGTGTCATCAGTTGGGATGTAATACGGGCAACCAACAGGGGAGTAAGGCTCTAGTAGTCCGAGTCAGTCGTGAAGGAGGCGTTATCGACGGGCGTCTCGTCACTGTCTTCGACAGGCTCAAACGTCGAACGCAGGAGCTCAACAATCTCGGGAGCGATATCGGGACCTCCAAGGAGTTCGATGTTGTCTTGACCGAACGCGCCGGCTGCATCCAATTCTTCTTCGGTAGGCCGTAGCTGAAGCAAGGTAAGGTCGGGCCCGCCGTTAATCATCCCGCTAAATAGCCGAGCTTTGCGAGGACGTGAACCTGGCTCCGCGGCATTCGTGAACATAATTTCGTGGGCCAGGATCGCGCCAGCCACGGTTGGCGGCCAGGCGGTCCGGGCGACGTAATCGTGAAGCTCGTCTCCGGAGCCGATCTCCGGTAGGTCTTGGACAACGAGCGTTAAATTTTGTTCCTCCTCCTCATTAATGAGGTTTCCCGTTTCTCGGGCAATAATTGTCCCCGGAACTAAGCCAAACAATGTTGGGGGCTGATCCCACCCTTCGGCGTGAATAAAGTCAACAGCTTCACGCATCGCTCGTTCTAGGAGCTGCTGTGTGGTGGGTTGGTGCCGGGTGAAATGCGAAGTATGAGTTGAAGATCGCGTCGTATTGGGTGATGTAGCAGGCGTTGATGACGAGTCTGATGACGAGGAAAAAGGACTAAATTCGGACATATAGAAAGTATTCATGCCGTGCCGGTTGGCTTGCAAGAAACACTTTTGTCGGACTTAGGCGTACGTCGAGCTCCTAGGTTATCGACGCCGGCCCAGGTTCAAGTACAGTGAACAGCAATGACCCTCTGATTAGGAGAAGCGAAAAGGTGCCCAAGTCGGTTAAGCGAAAGGCTCCCCGCCGGTGGGCCGTTGTAGCGGTGGTACTGGCCATTGTCGTCATGCTGTTGCCTGTCGCAGTAGCTGTTTTTACTGATGTCGCATGGTTTAACTCCATGAACTTTGGCCGAGTGTACGTCACCGAACTCGTCACTCGGATCGTGCTGTTTGTTGTCGTTGGGTTGCTTGCCGGCGCGTCGATATGGGCAGCCGCGTGGGTAGCCATTAAGTATCGCCCTCTTGTTCCCGAAGACGCAGACCCCCACAGTCCGCTTGAGGCCTATCGGCAGGTTATTGTTCGATCCTCACGGGCTGTTCTGGTGGGTTTGCCGCTGGTCGTCGGGCTATTCGCCGGATTAGCTGCACAGTCCGAGTGGCGCATGATCTTGATGTTTATGCATCGTGAGAGCTTCGGCGAATCGGATCCGCAGTTCCACCACGACTACGGGTTCTATGCATTTAGCGTGCCGTTCTGGTCATGGCTGCTCTCGGTCCTGTTGACGCTGACGGTTGTGGCGTTCGTCGTTAACCTCGTCATGAACTGGCTGTTGGGGGGTATCCGGACGGGGGATCCCCGCGCCGGTAAGCGGGCGACGGTGATGAGCCAAGCTCGCGTGCAGATGGCGTCGATCGCCGGAATTTTCATGGTCGTGAAGGCCGTCGACTATTGGTTCGATCGCTATCGCTTGCTGTCTAAGGACCATTCGACATTCACGGGCGGCTCCTTCACCGACATCAATGCTGTGTTGCCCGCAAAGATTGTCTTGCTCGTCGTTTCTGTTGTAGTGGCCGCAGCGTTCTTCGCGGCAATTTTCCTCCGGGATCTCAGGATTCCCGCGATGGCAGCGGTGCTGATGGTGGCGTCGGCAGGAATTATTGGAGTCGCATGGCCCTTGGTGGTGGAGCAGTTCAATGTGTCCCCGAACCGTGCTGCCAAAGAACGCGACTACATTGAGCGGAATATTAAGTCGACGCGGTACAACTATGGCCTGACTGACGAGCACGTCACCTACGACCGCAATTGGGGTGCTGATGAGAAATCGAAGTCGGATCAAAACGAGTCGGTAGCGAATGATTCGGCGACCATTTCGAACATCCGGCTGCTGGACCCCGAAGCGATCTCGGCGACATTTACCCAGCAGCAGCAGTTGAAGAATTTCTACGGGTTCCCGAGTGATCTGAGCATTGACCGCTATGAGCACAACGGTGAGATGCAGGATTATGTGGTCGCGGCCCGCGAGCTCGATCCCAAGTCGCTTTCCGGTAACCAGCAGGACTGGATCAACAAGCACACGGTGTACACGCACGGTAACGGGTTCATAGCCGCGCCGGCGAACAAAGTCGACGAGGTCGCCCGCGATGTCGGATCGTCCCGCGGTGGGTATCCGATCTATACCGTCGCTGACCTGCAGTCGAAGGACCGCACCAAGTCCGACGACCCGGATACGCTGAAGATCAAGGTTGACCAGCCGCGTATTTACTATGGCCCTGTGGTGGCTGATACCGATCAGGATTACGCCATCGTCGGTGGCGACGGGGCCGGGAAACCGCGCGAGTACGACACTGATGGGTCGAACTACACCTACAAGGGCAAAGGTGGCGTCGGAATCGGAAACATCGTGTCGCGTGCCATGTATTCCCTGAAGTATCAGTCGATGAATCTGTTGTTATCGGAAGCCGTGGGCAACGATTCGAAGATTGTATATGACCGTGACCCTCGCGATCGCGTGCATAAGGTAGCTCCGTGGTTGACGACGGATTCGCAAACGTACCCGGCTGTTATTGATGGTCGTATTAAGTGGATTGTCGACGGATATACGTCCGTGAATAACTTGCCTTATTCGGAGCACACTCAGATTTCGGGCGCGACGGAGGATTCTCTCAACCCTGGTGGGACGGAGCAGAACACCGTCGGCAATAGTGTGAGTTACATCCGTAACTCTGTGAAGGCGACGGTGGATGCTTATGACGGGACAGTTGACCTCTATGCCTTTGATGAATCTGACCCGATTTTGAAGTCGTGGCGGCGCAGTTTCCCGGGGACGGTGAAGCCGAAGTCCGATATTTCTGACGAGTTGATGAAGCACCTCCGCTACCCGGAGGATCTGTTTAAGATTCAGCGTGAATTGTTAACGCGGTATCACGTGTCGGACCCGGGCGTGTTCTTCACGAACGACTCGTTCTGGTCGGTTCCCCTGGACCCGACTGCTTCTGAGCAGGGGCTGAGGGATAAGAACCAGCCGCCCTACTACGTCGTCGCGTCGGATCCGAAGACCGGGGATCCCAGTTTCCAGCTGATTACCCCGTTGCGCGGGTTGAAGCGCGAGTTCCTCTCTGCTCACATGGCGGTGTCGTCGGACCCGAAGACATACGGGAAGATCACGGTTCGTGTCTTGCCGACGGACACCCAGACGCAGGGGCCGAAGCAGGCTCAGGACACGATGATGTCATCTGACCAGATTTCGCGTGAGCGCACCTTGCTCGAGGGCTCCAGCACGTTGATTAACGGGAACTTGCTGACCTTGCCTGTGGGCGACGGCGGGATCCTTTATGTTGAGCCGGTTTATTCGAAGCGTAAGGAGCAGGAATCTGCTTTCCCGAAGCTGCTGCGTGTGCTCGTGTTCTACAACGGGCAGGTTGGGTACGCGCCGACGATCGGTGAGGCGTTGAGCCAGGTCGGCATCGACCCGAAGGAAACCACGACAACGAAGGAAGTGGACGGATCCAATAAGGATAAGTCCGACCAGAATGATTCGGATTCCGATTCCGGATCCAACTCCGATGACAACTCTGGTGATAACAAGGACGACTCTGATAAGAACGACTCGAGTTCCACCGCGGTCAGCCCATCCAGCGATGATGTGAAGGAACTTGATGACGCTGTTCAGAAGGTCCGCGACGCGAAAAACAGTGGATCGTTCGAGGACTACGGTAAAGCCTTGGACGAGCTGCAAAAGGCCTTGGAGAAATACCAGAGCGACACTGGCTCTAGTGGGTCGACACAGCTGACAGATACCGAGGGGCCGAAGCCATCCGGTAGTGGTTCATAGCCAGTGCGCAGGCGATTTCACATTTGTTCCGCGATGCGTTAAATTATCTCTTGTCGCTGACGGAGACACGGTCTCCGTGCGACTGTCGCGGGGTGGAGCAGCTCGGTAGCTCGCTGGGCTCATAACCCAGAGGTCGATGGTTCGAATCCGTCCCCCGCTACAAAACAAGCCCTCTATCGGCAGGTAATGCCGGTAGGGGGTTTTCGTCGCTAAGCGCTGCTGTCAATCGTGGCTTTGCGCAAGGCTCTCGATATGAATCTGCCGGTCGCAACAGGTGCGAAGAAGCTCGGGGCTATGGCTGATGATCAGAATCCCAATTCCGCCGTCGCGCGCCCAGGACGTCAGCATGGTCATCGTGTGCGCAGCTGTTCCCGGGTCCAGCATGGCGGTGACCTCATCGCAGACGACGAAGTCCGGTTCGCTTGCCAACACACGCGCCAATATTGCTCGCTGGAGCTGCCCGTCTGAAACCTGGGAGGGGCGACGATCCAGCAGGTCCGGTGTCACCTGGACTTCCATCGCCGCTTCTTCGGCCGTCATTCCGTGGCTGGTTTCTTCGATGATTTGCCGCAGAGTGAACCGCGGATTGCACGCCTTCCGCGGCGACTGAAAGAGCATATTGATCTTTCCACGCGCCTGCCTCCGGCCCCCGATAACGGACGTAATATTCCGGATTTCCTCTCCGCCGCATGTCACGGTTCCGTGGTCAGTATCAAGCAGCCCACACATGATCCTGGCCAGCGTCGTCTTACCGGATCCTGACGGGCCTGCGAGCCCCACAATTTCTCCAGAGTGGATAGAAATATCCAGTTGGTTCAGAACGGGGATCGACGCTTTCTTGCCGCTAAAGCTCTTCGTGATCTTCGACCCCTCCCACACTTTGGGATGCATTTTTCTTTCCGACGCTAACTCTGCCGGCGAGCTTTCGCGTGACGCGCTCGAACCATCGTCATGTGCGGTGGGTGAAGCGTCGTGTGAAGCAGTGGAGAGTTCCTCTGCTTCCTTCAGACGTGATTCGAAGGTGACGGAGTCGTCCAGGTCCACCAGCGAGGGAGGGAAGCCAGGGATCGGAACCATGCCGCCGGAGGGAAGCGCGGCAAGCAGAGCCCGAGTATATGGGTCATGAGGGTGGTCCAGGATTGTTGACGCTGCGCCTTGTTCAACAAAACGGGAGGCGTACATCACGCTTAACCGGTCGGCGATGGCAGCGTCCCGCAGCTCCGTCACATCGTGCGTGATCAAAAGGACCGCGCGGTCAGCGTCGGCAATATCTCGCAAAAGCGAGAACAGGGAGGATTTCAATTCGGGGTCCAAGGAGGCCGTGGGCTCGTCGGCAATCACGACCTCGGGATCGCCGGCAAGGGCGAAGGCGACGGCTACTCGTTGGGCCATTCCGCCGGACAGCTCGTGGGGGTAAAGGTTCGCCACTCGGTTCGGCAGGTGGACCTGATCCAGCAGCGTCTCGATTCTCTGAGGTGCGTCGGCAGAAGGGGTGAGCTCGGTGATCGTCTCGAGAAGCTGGCTACCGACGGTCCGGACCGGGGTGAGAAAAGTTGCCGCGGACTGCGGGATCAGGCCGACGTGGTGGCCGGCGAGGGGACTCGGCTTGTCCCGCCAATCGCCGTGCTTGGCGTGGTGGTAGGCAACCATGTCTTGGGACCAGCCCGGCGATGGCGACGATTCTTGAACAATGACCGTGCCTTCCACGTGGGCAGACGACGGCACCGTGCCGACGACGGTATTCGCGATGATGGACTTACCGCACCCGGATTCGCCGATCACCGCATGGACTTCACCTGGGCATACGGTGAGGGAAATGTCTGTGTTCGCATGAACCCAGCCACGGTCCGCATGGCCGCGACCGTGGAACCGCCCACGGTGGCCGGGGGCAGGAATTCTCACGCTCAGATGCCGGATGTCGACCGAGGGGATACGCCCTTGATTAGGGGTGAGAGTTTCGTCAAGGGGGGCAGACATTAGCTAGACCTTCCCTTCGCCATAGTCATTAACACGGGAAACTAGCGAGTGCCCGACGTTTGATACTGCTAACGAAAAAACGACGAGGAACAATGCTGGGAAGACCAGAATCCACCAGCTGCCAAGCAGTACTCCGCCTTGAGCATCGCGGAGGAGAGTGCCGAGGGCGGCTCTGTGTGCGGGAAGTCCGACCCCCAGGAACGACAAGGTCGATTCATGCCAAATCGCATGAGGGACTAATAGAATAAGTCCCACGACAGATTGGCTTAATGCAGCTGGGACAAGGTGGTGTCCGATTACCCACAGGTGACCACGTCCGCCGAGGTAAGCAGCTTGGATGTAATCCGAGTGTCTAATAGTGAGCACTTGCGCGCGGGTAATACGGGCGATAGGAATCCAGTGGGTGGCAACGAGAGCCAGCACGATCGCGGTGGCTGATCCTTTGAAAAAAGAGACCACAACAAGGACGAGAATCAGATGGGGTAGCGAATTCATTCCATCAACGAAACGCATGGTCAGGCGATCAAGGAACCCGCCGGCGAGAGCAGCGGTAACCCCAATTAACGTCCCAATTATCGCGGAGAACACAGCCGTGACGACCGCGATGATGAGCGAAATCCTCAGCGCCTGTGCGGTGCGGACGAAAAGATCATGCCCGCCGGAATCAGTACCAAACCAGTAGTCCGAGCTCGGGGGACTGTACGCGTTAGCGAAGTTAACCGTCGTTTGATCCTCCGGCAGGGCAATGGGCACGACGATCGCATAGGCAACGATCACCACAATCGTGAGCACTGAAATCCAGGCGAGTAATAGACCCGACGATCGACCCTTAACTAGGTGCTTAAACATTGGCATCGACCCTCGGATCTGTGAGGACGACGCAGGCGTCGGCAAGCATGTTTCCGATTAGTACTGCGATGGTGATGAGGAGGGTCAGCGTCGATAACAACATGAAATCGAGGGATTTCGCGGAGTCGACCATCGCCTGGCCAAGGCCCGGCCAGCCGAAAATCGATTCGATAATGGTTGATCCGACAATGAGTTCCGGTAACCGAGATCCGATGAGCGCAAAGTACGAGGGTAATGACAGCGGAACGATGTGGTGCAGCATTACCGTGCGTCGATCAAGCCCACGGACACGGGTACCAGTCATTGCTTCGGATTGAATTGCTTCGCGAACGGAGGCTCTGAGGCTCAAAAGGAACCAGGGCAGCTGGCTGATTCCCAGGATGACTGCGGGGAGAGCGACATGGCGGAGAGTGCCAGCGAACGTAACAGGTTGTCCTGGATCTGTGAGCCCACCAGCAGGAGCGATAGGGATCCACAAACAAAAGACCAATAGAGCAACAAGGGCAAGGACAAAGGGGGGGAGGGACTGAAGCAAAGTGGCGATAAACCCGGCGATTCGGTCGACAAGACCACCTTCACGAAGGCCAGCCACGACACCGAGCACGAATGAGACGACCAGAGTAAGGGTTAAAGCCAGCGCTCCCAGTAGAATTGACCACCCCAGACGCTGCGCTAGGACGTCGGCTACTGGCATGCGGTAGAACCGTGATGTTCCCAGGTCACCTGTGCAGACGCTGGTCACCCATGACCACCAGGAGGCGTACCAGGGGCCTTCAATGTTGAGGGTCCGGATCAGATCCTCACGTTGTTCGTCGGTTAAAGCACCGGCGTTGCCGTGGGTATAGGCTTCGAGCGGGTCGAAGGGGCTTAGCGATGCCAAGAAAAACATCGCGGCCGTGACGGCCAACGCGAGAAGCGGCAGGGAACAGATCCGGCGGAGCATAAGGATTCCTATGTCACGCCGGCGGCTGTGGCTAGACGCCGAGATCGATCGTCGACGATGGCGATCGGTCGGATTATCGATAGGCTTTTGACCTGGGGAAATTCGGCGCAGTCTCGGTGTAGACACGGTTTAGTTGTGCCATTCCTCAATGTTGTACCAAGGCCCGAACAAGGAGCCGTGGGAATGCGGTTCGACAATCTGGTCGCCAGTTTTCATGCCATGGCTATTGAGCACGTAGGAGTGAGCGCCGTACGTGAGTGCGAGCATGGCTGGCTTCTTCCGATACTCCTGTTGGACTTTTTTGTAGATCTTGTTGCGCTTGTCCTTGTCGGACTCGGATCGCGCCTGGTCCAGCAGCTTGTCGATTTCTGGATTGACGTAGTCCGACGCGTTATCCCACTTTGCCCCGACGCCATCGGCTGCATACTTCGAATGCAAAATATGATAGATCTGTCCGTCGATGGTGTAAGGCTCACCGCCGCCGCCCAGCATGACCGGCGTGGAGTTGTACACCTCTTCGGTCACCGCGCTGGAGTCCTTGGCCACCGGGTTGATCTGAATGCCAATGGCCTTCAGGTCCGAGGCTGCGGCGAGGGTTAAATCCTTTCGGGCGGCATCGCGGTTAGGGAAGTAGATAACATCCATTTCCGCCCGCTGGCCGTCCTTGACTCTGATGCCGTCGGATTCTTTAACCCAACCGGCGTCGTCGAGAATTTTTTCCGCCTTCTTTGTGTCGTGGGGGATCTCCGAATCTTTGTCGTAGGCATCGCCATAGGCGTCGGTGATGAAGGTACTGGTTGGGGTTCCGTGGCCTGCATAAATGTCGTCAATCATCTTTTGTCGATCGACGCTGAGGTTCATGGCCATGCGGATCGCGTCGTCACCGGCGACGGGGTGAGCAGCGGGAAGGGAGATGCCCCGCCAATCCAGGGAATCAATATGCTCCGCGGAAATGTCCTTGGATTTGGCGACGGTGTCGGCCAGCTTGGCTTCGAGCATAGTGCCATCGCCTTCGCCGACGCGCATCTGCTGCGCCCGGGTGTTGTCGTCGGTGTTGTGCCGGATGACGATCTTCTCGGTCTCGGGGGCATCGCCCCAGTAGCCATCGCGCGCCTCGAGGATCGCTTCATCTGGACGTAGAGAGGTGACCTTGTATGGGCCCGTTCCAATGGGATCTGAGTTAATCTTCATGTCCTCTGCCTTCGCCGGGTTGGTGAAATCGAAGGCTTCAGACGGAGCGATAGCTCGGTAGATGCGACGGTCGAACTCGGAATCAGGGTGCTTGAGGTGGAACTTGACGGCGTGGTCCCCGTCCGGTGTGACGTCGTCGATTGATTCAACTGCCGTGGCCTCTGTGGAGGCGAAGCGCGGATCGATGATCGCTTTATAAGTGGCGACGACATCCTCCGGCCCGAAGGACGATCCGTCCGAGAAGGAAATGTCTTTCTTCAACGGGACGGTCCATTCCGTCAAATCATCGTTGGATTTGGCTTCGCCATCGGCGAGCACCGGCTTCGGCTTGGAGTTTTTTCCTGGGGAAACACGGTAGAGCGAGTCGTAGATGTGGGACTCTCCGTTTCGTCCGTGTCCAAGAAGTGGGTTGTAGTTACCGAGCTCCATATTTTCCAGGACGACGAATTGCTTGGTGGATTTGTCTGAGCTTTCGCCGTCTCCGCCGGTGGACGGCGTTGAGCATGCTGAAAGGGCCAGGGAGAGGGATGCTACGGCGGCAAGTGCGGTGGTGAAGTGGCGGCTTCGTGACTTCTTCAGGGGAGAGCGGAAGCTGGGTGAGGAGTGAGTTCGGGACACGGCAGGTCTTTCGCAGGGGAGACATTGGAAATGAAAAGTGATGTGAGTTAGAGCATGCTAAGGAAGTTCCGCCTGGTCAAATCTTACCAACCACGTATGGGGGTGAAAATATAATTCGATAAAACATTAGGTTATGAACTAAAGTCCGATTTGCGAATTCGCAGGTCATTGGAGGTGTTAGCTGACGCATTAGGGCTTACAAGCCGCTGTAATTAGGGGAGTGTTCGTCGCTAGGTGGAGTCTCACTCTAAAGAAATCTCAGAAACCTGTTGACTTACTTAGGTAAGGCTCCAATACTTTTGTTTCTCACGTGATCCCTCGTAGAACTAATGCTCCCCAGGAAGAATTGTGAAAATACTGAATACGTCAAAACGTCGAGCTAGGAGGGCAATCCTCGCTAGTATCCTTGCCGCATCGATGGCTATAGCAGGGTGTTCGGGCCCGAATTCTGACAATGACTCCAAGGCGGATGAAAAGCAGTCTGTGAAAGACGTGATGGGCAGGACCGTTGAGATACCGGCTCACCCAGAGCGACTTCTATTCGGTGGTCAACGGTTGCTGTACACCACTGCACTACTCGATAAAGAAAATCCGCTTGAGAACATCGTCGCCTGGCCAGATGATCTCGAACAAAATGACATGGCTACATACAAGAAATACAGAGAGAAATTCCCAGATATAGCCAACATCACGAAGACTGGTGAAGTGTGGGACGGCTCGATGTCACTAGAGCAAGCTCTCCAGGCTCGTCCAGACGTCTTCGTCGTCAGTGCGGGAAGTTTTGATGCTGCCAAAGAAGCTGGGTTAATCGAGGGACTTGAGAAAGCCGGTGTGCCGACCGTCACGGTCGATTATTTCATCGATCCCGCGAAAAATACGGTTCCTTCGGTCACGTTGATGGGGAAACTCACGGGGCACACCGATGAAGCCAAGAACTACACGGATTTTTATCAGGAGAAACTCGATCGAGTTCAAAAACGTCTGAAGGACTCTAATCAACCGGCGACAGACACGTTCTTGTGGCGGGCACCGGGCTACTTTGATTGCTGTTCAACCTTCAATAAATCGAACTTGGCGACGTTAGTGAACGAAGCTGGTGGTAACAATCTTGGTGACAGCATGATTGATACTAAACAAGGGCAAGTCTCTCCCGAATCCCTCGCCGGGAAGAACCCAGATGTGATCGTGGCTACCGGTGCGGATTGGTCGCCAGATCGTTCACCCGTCAAGGGAAAGAAGTACGTGGCCCTTGGTTATGACGAACCCGCAGATAAGGCCAAACAACAACTTAGCGAGGTTGTCTCCAGTCAAGCTGCTGTTTCTCAGGTTGACGCCGTGAAAAACCACCGCACTTATGCCATGTGGCACCACTTTTACGATTCCCCTTACAACGTCATCGCCATTGAATGGATGGCTAAGGCGATGCATCCGGAACTCTTTGGGGACCTGGATCCTGATGCTGACATGAAGACGCTGCATGAGCAGTTCTTGCCTGTGAAATACTCAGGTACATTCTGGACTCAGTTGTCATGAGTTCAGTTGAGTTTGAGCCGTCGGTAGCCTCCGCCGTTAATGCCCTTTCTGACGACGAAATGGAAGAAGAACTTTATGCTGCTTCGTCTCGGAAAAAGCTTTTATTTATCGCAGTTCTGGCTGTCGCACTAGTCATTTTCACTGTCTGCGATTTCTTGATAGGCGGAGGCTCGATGCCTGCTTCCGATGCGCTATCGACACTTTTCAATCCGAGTCACTCACGGCCCATTGACTATCAGATAATTTGGGATATTCGCCTACCGATGACAGTAACTGCTGTGCTCGTGGGAGGAGCACTTGCAGCCGCCGGCGCCCAAATACAAACAATTCTGGGAAATCCGCTCGCGGAACCCTACACATTGGGCATATCCGCAGCGGCCAGCTTTGGCGCAGCGCTGGCAGTAGTCACCGGCTTCTCGGCTACCACGATCGGTGGCACACTGGGAATGTCTGGGGCGGCGTGGATCTTTGGGATCGCCGCGTGCGGAATCATCATCATCTTTTCTCGGCTGCGTGGAAGCGGAGCCGAGACAATGATCTTGCTTGGTATCGCGATCGTATTTTTCTTTGACGCGATGCTCGCTCTGATGCAGTACATGGCCTCTGAAGTGCAGCTTGAGCAAGTCGTTTTCTGGACCCTAGGCAGTTTAACGCGTGCGACGTGGCCGCAAATTGGAGTCCTCGCTGTTCTCCTAGTGATTTGCCTAGCAGGCTTTTACCGCAATGCGTGGGTCCTTACAGCCTTCAGGTTGGGCGATGACAGGGCAATGTCGATGGGCATCAATGTCCCTCGCGTCCGCAATGTAACTTTGGTGGCCGTTAGCTTATTGGCTGCGACGTCAGTTGCTATGGCCGGAACTATCGGTTTCATCGGGTTGGTTGGGCCGCATATCGCGCGAATTATGGTCGGGGAGGATCAGCGGTACTTCCTGACCGCTTCCGTTCTGTCGGGCTCGGTGTTGCTGGTGAGCGCCTCGGTGTGCGCAAAGCTCATCCAGCCCGGGGTGATTCTTCCTGTAGGAATCATTACCGCCATTGTTGGCGTACCTGTCTTCGTAGCCATTATTGCCTCCTCCCGAACGCGAAACTGGTCCTAGTAGAGGTATCGACCATGTCACATGAGCCAGCTTCTAGGAGTCGTCGTTTCAATACTCGATCTGTAACGACGATCGACGGTAAAGAACAGTTTTTCCAGGGTCGCAATATCACCTTTTCCTATTCCCCCAGAGAGGCGACTCCAACACTTCAGGATGTCACGATCCCACCGTGCTCACCGGGAACTATTACGGCGTTGATTGGGCCGAATGGCTCAGGCAAGTCAACCCTATTGAGATGCCTAGCTGGGCTAGAGAAAAGCGAAGGAACCGTAGTAGGGCCGAAAGCCTTGTATCTTCCGCAAGATCCTCCTCCTAAAAGTGCCTTAACTGTGTTTGAGACCGTTCTGCTAGCCCACCAGCAAAGTCTTAAAGGATTCGCGGGGTTGCGCGTATCGCCGGAAACCCGCGCCAAAGTTCGAACTGTGCTCGCCACAATGGGGCTAGCTGAATTAGAGCATCGGCCGATGGGACAGCTCTCGGGAGGACAACGTCAGCTTGTCAGCTGTGCACAAGCCTTGATTCGGTGCCCTAAGATTTTGTTACTCGACGAACCTACGAGCGCTCTGGACTTGAAAAACCAACTATCGCTACTGGAGTGGGTTCGTGATTATGCGGTGACAACACCAGCTGCAGTGGTCCTCACGGTTCATGACCTTACCCAGGCCGCCAGAATTGCTGACCAAGTAGTAGTCCTTGACCAGGGGAGAAACGTCGGCTCAGGCTTACCTGAAGAGACCATCACCGAATCCATGCTCTCCTCGGTGTATCGCGTCCGCTCCCATGTCACTCGAGGGGAGGCTGGATTATTCATCGACGCTCTATCTCCGTTGACCTAGCTGGCCATTGCCTGGTCATTTCTTACTTTGCCTTACTTTGCAAACCCTCACCTAAATACACGCCGCACCACCCGCTTTCCTCATCCCAAGGAGGGGAAATCCATGTCCGCCATTGAAACACCAGAACTCCGCTCCGACCGGAGCCTTCGTCTACTGACGAGATCGGATTTAAAAGACATAGAGCTTGAACCGTCAAAGGTTATTGAACTTGTCGAAGACGGCTATCGGGCCCTGGAGCAAGGTCAATCTCGATGCCCTACGAAAATGATGATTGATTTACCAGTTAAAAGCCGGGATTCGATTGCGTTTTCGATGCTTGGCTTCGATGGTTACCGAGACCTTGTCGGCTACAAAACGTCGTATCGAAAGGGTGGCGATAATCCCGATCATTACTACACAACCATCACCTTGTACGACGATTCAACAGGTTTGCCGTATGTCCTGATGGACTGCCAGAAAGTAGGAGCACTCCGAACGCCTGCGACGACTGCACTCATAGCTCGACAGTGCAGTAAACCCGATCCTCAGTCGGTGTTGATGTTGGGGACCGGAATTCAAGCCGTCAACACCTTGCCTTACCTGGCGACAGCGCTACCGTCCTTGTCCACATTCACCTTTCACGGAACTCACGAAGGTGGTATCCACTCGACTCATGAGCGCTTCCGTAGATGGTATCCGGATCGGAAACTCAGGTTCACAGAGGATGTTAAAAAGGTGGTTCAGGAATCTGACATCGTTGTAGTCGCTTCCGGTCGCGCATGTCATCCACCCATCCATACTGACTGGCTTCCCAAGGGTGGCCTACTCATTTCAGTGGCATCAAAGGGCGTAGCAGATGGGGCAGTTGCAGAAGTTGATCGTGTCGTGGCCACGAGTGAGGGGCAATATGCCTTAGTCGGAAAACGTCTACGCCAGGGTAGCAACCAGCTCGACGGTGTACTTCCAGAACTCATTTCATCAGGCCGAACCATCCGAAGTCATGCCGACGAGAAAGTGTTCGCTTTTAGTTCGGGGATGATCGTGACTGATATCCCAGTTGCTGATGAGCTTGCTATGAGGGCGCTGGCAGCTGGACGAGGGCAGGAGATACAGCTATGGGATTAGCGGAACATGAGGCTCCACCCCCGTGCCTCGAGCCCATGTTGGAAAGCTGGGAGGAAGAAGTAATAGATGACCCGCATTTCCTGTATTTTCTCCGCAGATTGTCTGGAAAACCTTTTCACCTTTTACATCCGGCTACATTCAGTAAAAACTTAGCCGCATACATTGATGTGTTTGACCATCATGGAGTGGAAGGACACGTTCTCTTTGCACGAAAAGCCAATAAAGCCCAGTGCTGGCTTCATGAGGTAGCGCTTTCTGAACAGGGGTGTGATGTTGCGAGTGGGCCTGAACTCGTGGGGACCCTAGCTGAAGGTATTGACCCGAGTCGGCTCACCATCACCGGTGCCGATAAAAGTGAAACCCTCTTTTGGCTGGGTATACGGCATGGGTGCCTTTTTGCGCTTGACTCGTTGGTTGAACTCGAACGTGTAAGAAAAATCGCGAGCCAAAGTTCCCGAGTTGCTCGGGTTCTTCTACGACTACGGCCTGATACTCAGCCGAACACAAGATTCGGTCTTTCGTTTTCTGAATGGCTGAGCCATGAAAGTGTGGCACAGCGTTTAACATCGAGTTTCTCATCGGAAGATCCTACTGAGAATGGCTGCTTATCTATAGAGGGGGTCTGCTTCCATCTCGATGGCTACGACATAGACGAACGTGTACGCGCCATTCGCAGAGCCGTCGATCAGATTGCTGAGCTGCGACGACGAGGGCACTCCGCAGTCACCGTCGACATTGGGGGCGGCTTCACTGTTCCATATACAGGCCATGATGAGTGGGAGAGTTTTCAGAGCACGATAAGTACCGGGGATTACCACGCTGGCCGGGTCCCTTCAGGCACATATCCCTACGGTAATCCACTTCCTACGGGCTCCGCGATGTTGAGTTCAATCTTTGACGAAGTGGGCCCGGCCTTACGTGAGAACAGTATTTCCGTATGCATAGAACCTGGCCGTGGCCTTTTAGCTGGGGCTGGCGATACGGTCTTCTCCGTGCAAGGTGTCAAAGATCGGGTGAACTCAGAAATCGAACCTTGTCTCAATTCAGAACCGGGGGGATCAGTTAGTCTGCCGGACCCATATTCGCTCATCGTTGTGGATGGGCTATCGATGAGTCTGTCTGAGCAGTGGAAAGGACGGGAGTTTTCTCCCGATCCGACGCTATGGCCCAGAGAACCGCGGCAGAGAGAACAACGATCAATCGGTAACACAAAGACAAAGTCATGGCGCGCTGCGGTAGGGGGAGCGAGCTGCATGGAATACGACATGTTGACTTGGCGAAAGGTGTTGTTCGACAGGCCAGCAGAAGTCGGTGATCTGCTCATTTATCACAACACCGCCGGCTACCAAATGGATAAGAACGAGAGTCAATTCCACCAATTACCTTTACCCACCCGGTTCGTTCTCGAAGAGGTGTCCAAAGACGGCATGTTGCCAGACACAGTCAGTGAATCTGCGCCAACGTCTGGCCGTTTAGGTAATTCCAATTGGACAGATCTGTGGACTCTACGAATTGATCGACCACTAGTGGAGAGAGGCTGGCTATGAGCAACCGACCTAAAGATCAGAACCATGTGCTGCCGCCAAGCAATTTAGGCTCAAGCCGCGTACGAAAAGTGCCTAAAGATTCCAGCCTTCCTCGTTCGGTATGTGATCTTGTCGGCAGAACACCGCTTCTTGAGCTAGCTAGGGCAGGAAACGGAAGCCGCCTATTGATTAAGTTGGAGTGTTTTAATCCAACTGGATCGGCAAAAATTCGGATGGCGCTAGCCATGGTGCGCAGTGCTGAGCGTCGGGGAGAGATTAAACCGGGATATACCATTGTGGAGCCCACTTCGGGGAATACCGGGCTAGGACTGGCTATTGCTGCGGCTCAACTGGGCTATAAATTCATTGGGGTGGTCGATTCCCACGCGGCACCATCGAAATTGGCAGCTATGAAGGCATATGGGGCGGAACTAGTAGTTGTTGATGGTCCGTCAGATCGTCCCTCGACAATGCTTCGACGAAAGAAGGCTGAGGAGATTTGTTCCTCGTGTCCATATGTTTGGTGGCCTGATCAGCATAATAATCCGAATAATCCTTTAGGCTATTCACACCTAGCTGAGGAATTGGATAGTGCTATTTCGGCCAATATCGACGTTCTGGTTGCTTCGGTGGGCACAGGTGGAACCCTTTGTGGAACGGCGCGCCGTTTGCGCGAGCTAGGCCATTCATTAATAACGATTGGAGTTGAACCAGAAGGCTCGATCATATTTGGTCCGCCAGCCGGGGCGTACAAGCAAAGCGGTGCTGGAGCTCCAGGAGGTTTTCCGGTCGGCTGCAACGTCGACACCGAAGCTATTGACCAAGGTTTAAAGATAAACGATGTGAAAGCCTTTGCCACCTCCCGAGTCTTAGCACGCGAGAAAGGGCTGATGCTAGGCGGTACCTCGGGAGCAGCTATCTATGAGGCGCTGAGACAGTTGGCGAGTTTTCCTGCTGGTACGACGATGGTCGTGATTGCCTGCGATGCCGGTGAAAAGTATCAAAATACGATATTTGATGACCGGTGGATGATTGCCAATAAATTATTATCGGATATTGCAGAACATCAGGTTAGTGGAATGTTAAGGGCTTTTAATGACTCTATTGCCCTATCTAACCGTCAGACAGCGAATCTGAATAGATATTGTTCTACGGCAGAGGGAGCTTCTGCGCGTGGGCTCTAAAGATCGTGTTGAAACAAGCTATGACCGAAAGAAGAGTTCCGGTGAAAAGGAGCTTTTAGACGTCCAGATCCCAAGTTATCTGGAGATCTCTAGGCTTTCGTTGCCTATTGCCGGAGTTCAGCTAGCCACAGTGGCATTGACCTCGACCGATGTGGCCATGCTGGGCACGCTGAGTGTGGTGGCTATCGGAGCCGGGGGATTGGCAATGCAGTTTTATAACCAAATTCGGACTATGTGCGTCGGTATGGTTACCGCTAGCGGAAATAAGGTCGCTGAAGCAGTCGCAAAACTAGAGAACGCAGAGGCGCGAGGGGCAATCGATGATTCTCGCCGTGACGTTCTTAAAGCAGGAATTAGCAAGCAGGTACGAGTCTCATTTGAAGTAGCGACGGTCATATCTGCATTGGGTGCGATTATTGTTGCTCTTCTGGGGGTGAGTCTATTTGTTTTACCGGTCCATGGTGACACTGCCCGAATAGCTTTCGGTATGACGGTCGCATTGGCCCCGGGACTGGTTCCAATGCTGTGGCTGAACGTGTTACGACAGTACGCGGTAGGGATGCGAAAGCCGGGATCGTTACTCGTCGTTACCTTGTGGTCAATAGCGGTCAATGCTGCGGTGAACTGGTTGATGGTGACCGTTGCCCCGACTACAGCCTGGGCAGTGGCCGGAATTGGTCTCTCGACTACGGTTGTCCAGGTTTTTACTTTGGTGGCATTTTCTCTCAAGATTCGAAAAGATCCTGATCTTGGTGACTACGTGGAATTTAGACCTCAAACAGGAGATATGACAGCAGCACGTGAGCTACTCCGTATCGGGTGGCCTGTCTCCTTAACCTATGGTTCGGAAGCCGCTTTGACTACGATCGCTGGGATTGCAATGTCCATGGTTAGCCCGACGATGCTTGCAGCCCATACTGTCGTTAATCAGATCGCTTATATCGTGTATCAAGTTTGTATCGGGTTTTCTCATGGAAGTTCGATACTCGTGAGTAGGGGACTCCAGGCGAACCATCCGCGCGTTGTTATCACTGAGACCGTGCGTCGAGTGGCGATCCTTGTGGGTATCTACCTGGGCTTTATAGGGCTTGTATGGGCGACCTGTGGACGGTGGGTCGTCCGAATCTTTGCCTGGAAGGCAACTGACGAAGTTATGACCGTCGCAATAATCTTGATGTTCTTTGCCATCCTGCAGCAGTTCGCTAAGGGCTCCCAGAATGTTGCGGTAGGCCTATTGCGCGGGCTGCGCGATACAAGTTCGGGGCTCAAAGCCACATTAATCGGATACTGGTGTGTGGGAATTCCTGCACTATTCATACTCGGATTAGGCCTCCGTTGGGAAGCGTACGGAGTTTGGCTCGGGTTGATCCTCGGCTTCGGAACGACGACGTTGCTGTTGATGCGCGTACTTCGTCGAAGGGTTCGGGTGCTCCCCGCCACGCAAAACTCAAGCTTGGGCTAAAGGGCTACGAGCATACCCATATCTCTTTAGAAACGTCCCACCTATCAGTAGTAACGCTGGCAGATAGGACGCTTGGTCGGTGAAGAAAGCGCTCGCTATTTATTTATCGTCGCGCAAGTTGTTTCCTGCGGTTTCTCCGCCGTCCAGGACGAAGGATCCACCGGATGCGAACGTGGATTCGTCGGAGGCTAGGTAGACGATGAGCTGGGAGATTTCGGTCGGCTCGGCAGCTCGGTCGAGCGGAATTTGGCCGAACCCGCGCTTGAGGTTCACGGTCAATGGGGTGTTCACGCTGCCGGGGTGGACGGAATTGACTCGGATGCCGTCCTTACCCAGATCCAGGGCCGAGGTCTTGGTTAGTGTCAGCTGAAGCCACGTTGCCATCATCTGCATCAACGATTGCAGCAGAGTTCCTGGCGGGGGCAGTACAATCATGGTGTGCGATATTCAATGTCGTCGTAGTTGGACTTCCTGAATGCCGGCCGGGGTGTGGGTCACACACCGTCTATTCGCTATGATTCGTCTTCAACTATGGCTAGCTTTACCGGATAGATGTTTACGATATCGTCGTCATCAAAAGGCCATCGATTCTGATCTTCCGCTTCCTGATTCAATATTCTCACCTCCTTGTTTTCGGGTTTTAGTTTCGGCTGAAGCCCAGATTTTGGGGCCCAATAGCGTGATAGTTGACGGTAAAAGGAAGGGTCGCACAATAAGGGCATCTATAGCTACTGCCATAGCCAGCCCTAGGCCAAGTTCACGGACAATACTGATCTCCGCAACCATGAAGGAAAGGAAAACGCCGATCATAATTATGGCCGCGGAAATTACCAGCCGCGATGTTTTGCTAACACCTCTGGTAATAGATTCCACATGTTTGTGAGATTTAGTGAATTCCTCTCGCATCCGGCTGGCCATTAAAACCATATAATCAATGGATAATCCGAATACGATCGCAAATATAACAACGGGCGTTACCGAATTGATCGAGTTGCCCGTTGATATTTTCCAAACTAAGGAAAGTAATCCCATAGCAGAGGAAACTACTAAACCATTCAGAATTACAGCCAAGGTGGGCAGTTGCCAAGATCGAAATGCCCAGCTCAATAGTGCCAGCGAGATTAAGAAGACGACACCAATTATCCACGGAATAGACGTTTCGACCAACTGATCAAATTCCATGCCCTGCGCAGTTGCACCAGTAACAAAGACACCTGATTTATCTTTCGTTAATTCCATTAATTGATAGACCATCTCATGTGCTTTGTCGGAATCTGGTAACTCAGTCGACGTGACTAATATACGGGCATAATTCAATCCGTTGAAGGAGCCAGTTAACGGGTACGGAGAAAAGCTTTCTTCCGGTGAGCCAGGCGCTAAAACCTGATCAACTCCATTGATGGAGGTTAATTTTTCGGCCAATACCTGTGCTCGTTTGTTGACTTCTTCGGATGATTCCCCACGTTGACCTCGAAACGTAACACTGGTGGGAAAGAGCTCACGTGCATTGAGCTCGGACTGGATAGCTTCGATGCCTTCCCTGGAGTCTTTCGCTTCTGGAAGAATCGACGCGCTTGCTACCGGTACCTGTAATTTAAGCGACGCTAGGGGTGTCGTGACGATTAACAAGGGCACTACCACAGCTACCGCTACGAGGATTGGCCGAGTGACGGATATCTGCAATGATCTTGAGAATTTTTTCCCCGAGAGATAATTCCGTTTCTTAGCTCTCGTTAGTTGCCCAAAGAAAACGTGATTACCAAGTAGTGTAAGTGCAGCCGGCAGTAAAGTCGCAATAGCTGCAAGTGCAATAGAGGTTACAACAATACCAGCTAGGGCGATCGAGCTGAAGACCATGTTACGAGGTATGAAAAGAGCGCATAGCGCGGCAATGACGCTAAGTCCACCGAAGCGGATCGCATGCCCTACCGTATGTGTGGCTAGCTCGAGTGCGCGAACCGGGGTTTCGCCCCTCTGTAGGTTTTCTCTGTAGCGGGCGATCAGAAAGAGACAATAGTCAACAGAAACTGCTAGTCCGATGAGGGACGCCCCTGTGATGTACATGTTTGATACGTCGGTAATCTTCGATAGCAACGCTCCTACGCCTTGTGTACCGACCAAACAGACCCCTGCGATGGCAAGGGTTATGATCGTGGGCCCTATTGACCGATATATTAATAGGAGAACAAGGATCAACAGGGGAAACGCGATCATTTCAGCGTGGAGTGCGTCCTTCTGTGATTGAATGTTGAGGTCGTAATCAAGGGCAGGTGCGCCTGTAACGTGACTCTCAATTTCAGTTTCTTTGAGGGAGTCTGAAACTTTCTCTCGTAACGTGGGGACCATATTCTGCGTCGTCGTATTGCTTGCGTCAATTCCGACCTGAATAATTTGTGTCTGCCCCGTGCTAGATCTGAGTTGTTGGACCTCTCGTCCGTCCATGACGTTCTTGACGTGAGGTAACTGGGTAATGGAGGCTTCTACGGAGTCAAGAACGGATGGCGTGATCTCGGAACTAGATTTCAGTACAACCGAGAGTTCGTTTTCGGGATCATCGAGAGCCTCGCGGTTGATCTCGACACCCTCGAAAGACCTTCCATGCTGATTATTAAACCCGCCTGCCTTAACCGCATTATTGAGTTGCCCTGCGCCAATGGCTGTTACCGCAAAAAAGAGTATCCACGCTAGGACGGTCAGCTTAGGGTGGCGTCGGACGAGTGAAAACACCATTCTCTATTGCTTCCCTTCGTTGCGATCACTCAGGTTTGCTAGAGCTCCGGTAATCTTGGTAGCCCGTGCAGATCCCCGGGGATCCTCAGGAGATATATTCTCCTGGGCGTTCTTGTATGCCTTTTCCGCGTCTCTCAGCTTTCCTTCTTGCGACAAGGCCTCTGCTAGGCCAACGTATGCCTGTGAGGTCATCTGGCCTCCACGACTGACGGCTTCCTCGAAGTACTTTTGTGCCTTTCGTGGGCCTCCGCCAAGGAAGTTTGGTAACAGGAGAGAACTCCTGCCGGCTAAATAGGGGGCGAAGTCGTTTGAGTTATGGAGGTCCGTTAGCCGAGAAGCTCGGTGGGTAACGATAAAGATCCGGCCGGTTCTTGCCAGATAATTCGTTGAACTAATTGCCTTGAATCCGTTCAGTCTAGCCTTTTCTACATCAAGATCTAGGTGTCTGCCGGAAATCCTATCGGCTATTCTTAGCAACAATTCGATTCGGCTCAAAGCGTCATCATGTAGGCGGCCATCGGGAGATAGATTCTCAGTAATGATGTGTTGCGCTAGACTTACGATGCTGGATGAAGACTCCCCACAGGAGCTTGGTGTCGGTCGCGCGCTACGTTCTTTAAGCCGCTCGATGGCGGTGACTGCATCATCTCTCATCGTGCGCGCAGCCGCCCGCTGGTCACTAATCTGCGGGGGTAGTAGGGGTTTACCGACAGCCACTGAAAGCAGTTTTCGTCGCGGAACCCTAGCCCCTTTCGGTAGTACATCAGAGACTCCGGTCATACCGACAGGTACTACGGGCGCGTTGTTGGCGAGCGCCATTCGGAATGCTCCGGTCTTAAATGGCAGCAGTCCTCCGGTTGTGTTACGGGTACCCTCTGGATAAAGCACGAGGGTTTCCTCACGATCGAGTACTTCCTTAGCGCGTTGAAAAATTTCTTCACCGGGAGCATTTCGATTTACTGGGTAACAGTCCATGGACTGATGCCAGATTCTGGAAAGAGGTTTTTCGAAAGCTTCCGCTTTTGTGGGAAACCAAACACGAGCATTTCGCACCGATTCAGCTATTGTCTTTGTGACAAAATGATCCATATACGACGAGTGGTTTGCTACCAAGATCACAGGACCACGTCGGGGTATGTTCTCCAAGCCGTCGATATAAGACAAATGACGCATGACCAGCTCGTGGATGAGTGGGGTGGCTATACTCCGCGTTAGTTGGCCGGCATTATCGTTATGGGTGCCCATTGGTGTCTACTCCTTCACGGTAGTTGTGCTTGGGAGAGGGGATCCATCGGGGCATTGTGTAATCTTTACGCCAGCCTTCACTTGGGCGCTCCGATAAGCACGTAGGCGCTCAATTGTTGAGAGACTAATGCCACGTTCCTCACACCAACCGAGTAGTTCGGGCAAACGAATCATTTCTCCATCCTCATCAATAATCTCGATGATGGCGGCAACCGGGGCATAGCCAGCCATGGCGGCTAAGTCGCTTCCTGCTTCGGTGTGGCCGATTCGAGTAAGTACCCCACCTTCCCGCGCAATGAGTGGGAAAACATGCCCAGGCCGATGAAAATCCGCTGCAGTGCCGTTTGAAGCCAACAACCGGATAGTAGAAGCCCGGTCGCTAGCACAAATACCTGTGGTCACACCGAATCGAGGAGAAGCGTCGCACGATACAGTGAAAGCTGTACCAAAGCCATCCTGATTACTGTTGACCATCGGTGAAAGGTTCAATTTAGTGGCCAGCTTTGCTGGCATCGGCACGCATAAAAGCCCCTTGGCCTGGGTTATCATGAAATTAACTGCCTCAGGCGTGATCGCCTCAGCAGCAATTATTAAATCTCCTTCGTTTTCTCGGTCTTCGTCATCGACGAGTGCGACCATTTTTCCGGATGCGATATCCCCCACAACGGTCTCAATGGGAGCTAGGTGGGATTCTGCTTTCAGGCGGGCGGAGGATTTAGCTTCTCCGCTTCGTGAGTCGAAAGGTACAGCTTGGGTCATTTTAGGCTCCTTTATCCACAAACCCATGACACGACATGTATGTCGCGTCATGGATATATATACATAGGCTTCGTGCGGATTGCGAGTTGCTCACCTAAATACCCTTAATATGGGGGTAAAATGTGCATATAAGCGCCGTTGTAGACCTTATGATCGGAAGGGGTAAGGTGTTGATCTTGTGTACTTTAGGAGGAAAAGTAAACTCTATGATATGTCATGGAAATTGAGATATTCGTCATCTGAATTCTTTTATCATGATGTGCAGTCAATTTGTCGTCTACTCTTAGATGGTAGGGTTCTTCCCGAATGGAATCCTGCAATCAGTACCGTCGAGGAATCCGACACGACCGGCACCTTCGTGATCAGCGTCCACCGACTGCTCAGGGGGATCCTGGTCTATGGCCACTCAGACCTTCACACCATCAACATGTCTATTACCGTCCCAGGATTAACTGAGGAAACATCATTCCGGCTTTCGCCTCAATCGCAGGGCACTCAAGTAACTCATACAATTGTGCAACGAGGATTCCTCGTCGCCCTTATCGGAGCTGCGGAGAACTCGAACGTGCCGGCTAAACGTCTCGCACGACTAGCTTGTTATTTGGATAACTCCGCAGATGAAAGGAACGTGTCCTTTGGCTGAGACCCTAGCTAGTTACCCGGAGGAAATTCGCTACCTCATCTTGGCGCTTCAGAGGCAAGGTAACCGCAAACTCAACAACCTATTCGCGCAATTAGATCTAACTACTTCCCAGTCCGAAACGATAGAAGTCATCGGAATGTATGGTCCGATGAGTACCCGCGAGGTTGGGGAGTATTTAATTTGTGAATCGGGTAGTCCAAGTCGACTCCTGGCAACGCTTGCAGCAAAGGGTCTCACCGTGACCTCCCGGTCTGTGACTGATAGAAGAGCAACTCTTCACGCCCTAACGCCCAAGGGGCGCGAGATGGTGGAAAGAATCAAGGATCTAAAAAGGTCTTTCCAGGACGAACTCGCTGCTTCATTAGCGGAGGTTGAGAACCGGTATCCAGAAGATTTGCTCACGCAGCTAACGTTTCTTCTGGAGGATCCAGATCTAGTTATGGCTTTGAAGAATCGCTATCCACGTCTTTTTTCCAGGCTTTAAGCCACAAAGCTGGGATGGGGTCAACTCTTGAACCTAAAGCTAATCACACCGTGTGGACGCTATTGCGCACTTCTGCGCAACCTCCGTAAATCAACCAGATTTCGTTAGACCATTCGGTAGTGTCCACCGACAAATATGCGCACTCGAATGGCTAGTCTATAGTCCGTATAACCTCTGGTTATTACGTTCATTCGCGCTTTATTGATCGTCACGCAAGTTGTTTCCTGCGGTTTCTCCGCCGTCCAGGACGAAGGATCCGCCGGAGGCGAACGTAGATTCGTCGGAAGCTAAGTACACGATGAGCTGGGAGATTTCGGTCGGTTCGGCAGCGCGGTCTAGCGGAATCTGGCCGAAGCCGCGCTTGAGGTTCGCGGTCAACGGAGTATTCACGCTGCCGGGGTGGACAGAGTTGACTCGGATGCCGTACTTACCCAGGTCCAGAGCCGAGGTCTTGGTTAGGCCTTGAACACCCCACTTAGCGGTGGCGTAGGCCGCACGGTGTTTAAAGCCGACGAGCCCCGCGATGGAAGAAATGTTAATGATCGAGGAGGTTTCCCTCTTCTTGAGCTCCGGAACCGCAGCCTTCATGCCGTAGAACGTCCCGGTGAGGTCGATGGCCAGGGTCAGGTCCCAGTCCTTCAGCGAAGCCTCTTCCACGTCGCCTGCGGTGAAAACCCCGGCATTATTGACCAAAACATCCAGGTGTCCGAAGGCCTCTACGGTTTTCTCCACTGCCTCGGTCCAGTTATCGAAATCGGTGACATCGAGGTGGACAAAAACAGCTGTGCCGTCGCCGTACTTCTCGTTGAGGTCCTTGGCGAGCTCGGTGCCCTTGTCATCTGCGATATCTGCCAGGGCTACCTTGGCTCCCTGCGAAGCCAATACCCGGGCGTGGGACTCACCCATGCCCGAGGCAGCTCCGGTGATCAGTGTGACTTTGTCTTGAACGCGTCCTTGTTTGGTATCCATACCCTTACCGCAGGCTCTTTACCCACATGACGGACATAGCAACTATCTGTTTGTCGCCCCCGAAAGTAGTGAACTCCGGGATTATTGTCTTATGCTGCCGGCGGGCAAATCGGTGGTACATCTTTCTTTCCACTTGCCCACTGCTTGAGTGCAGCGACGAACGCATTGGTATACCCCACCGTGGCGTTCCCGCGCGGGTGTATCTCATCGCTCGCGAGTTCACTGACGTGGTCGTCGGCGTACGCACACCAGTCCGCCGCGTAGACGTTCGGGTACTTCTTGGCAGCGTCGACAACTTGTTGTTGAGCGTCTTGCATGTACCAACGGTCGCCATAGGGCATCGCGATAACGATGGTGTGTTTCGGGCCGATCGACTTGATGATCTCGTCCAGCTGGCCGGGGAATGCTTGCCCATTCGTGCCGAACCCCAGGAAGACGAATTGACGCAGCGCGTCCTGGGCTTTGAGGTCGGCTATGATCGCGGGAGCGGCCTGGTAGTGGCGGGAAACCTCGGCGTTGATGTCGATACCGGGGAAGCGCTTTTGCAGCTCGGCCTGGGAAGCGAGCATGACGGAATCCCCAATCGCGTTGATATTTGTCCCGTCTTTAGGCACGTCATGTGTCACGACTTTGGGAGCCGGTTTGACAGCGCTTCGTTCAGAGCGGTTTTCCGCTTGTAAACGCTCCAACTCGGATTCCAGCGCGGTTCCGTGACTGGTGTTGTGAATAGCCAGACCTGCGAAAACACAGCACAGGATCATGGCTGCGGGCACCATCGCGCCGCCGAACCGTTGCCGGCTGGTGGAACGCTCGCCGAAAATCGCGTAGCTCAGTTTCCGTGTACTTTCGATGAACCCGTACCGGCGGATCGGTGTCTCGATGAAGCGGAAGCTCAGCTCAGCCGCGACTAACGAAATGACGATCGCGATGAGCCCCGTGATCCATTTCTTCCGACCCCACTCGTAATCCTGGAACAGCGTCACGATGAACAGATTGGCCGGGACGTGCCACAAATACAGCGAGAACGAAATGAAACCGAGGTGGCGCAAAACCTTGTTCCGGAAAATCGCCGCTACCGGGCCATTGTTCCGGACGACAGATGCAATGATGATGGCGACGATCAAGGAACTGCTGATGAGGCCGCCTCGGTACGTGAAGGTGTCTTGGTCACCAAGCCAGAAGAAGTAGAAGATCTGCACCGCGAGCGCGGGAATAGCCAAAAGACTTAAGATCCGCCCATGTTGCAGGAGCCCCTCGCGGTATCCCCAGGTGTCGCCACGTTTTTCGGTTGACGACGAAATGGTGATCGACGCCAAAGCCGCGCCGATGAGCAGCCCGAATGCGTGGGTGTCGGTGCCGTAGTACACGCGGGTTGCGTCGTGTCCGGGGTCGACAATGATGGCCATCGCTAGCGCAGACACAACGGCACCCAGGAGGGCCAGTTTCCCGATCAGCCGCGGTGTTTTGCGTAAGATCACGAGCAATAGTGAAACGATGAGCGGCCAAATAATGTAGAACTGTTCCTCAACCGAGAGGGACCAGTAGTGAGCGAAGATCGGCAGCTCAGACTGTGCGAAATAGCTCTGCGAGTGGGCGATCTGAACCCAGTTGTTCACAAAGAGTGCCGACGACCAGAACTGTCTGCCCAGGTTCACATTGACGTCGCCGCCGATTACTCCCGCGATAGCTGCGCAAATGACAAGCGTGCTGATGGCTGCGGGGGCAATACGCCTTACGCGGCGTATCCAGAAGTTCTTAAGGCTAATGGTGCGGGAATAAACGAATTCCCGAAGCAGCAGGGATGTGATGAGGAATCCACTGAGTACGAAGAATACGTCGACGCCCAGATAACCGCCGGGGAGTACGTTGCCGAAAAGGTGGTAAATCACCACCGAAATAACGGCGAGCCCACGGAGCCCATCAATCCCGGGGACATGTCTAATCCCTGTCGGAGCGCCCTTGGTTGACGTCTTTCTTTCGGCGGCTTTGCCTTTGGCCGGGCTGGGTTGTGGTGCGACTGCGGTCTGAGTTCTTGCCGACGGTGTTCCCGTGGAAGACCTAACGCTTTGCGATCCATCTCTCGATGGGGAGGCGGACACGCCCGCCCGCGATGACTCTGCGCGCGATGATTTCTTTCGGCGTCCCTTGCCTGATTTGCGCTCCGACCGCGGTTCGATCCGCTGTGGAAGCGCGGTGCCCTGTGTAAAGCGCGATATCCCGGTGGACCGTGGGACTTTGACGGGGACGTAGTCGGCTTTAGACGGTCTCGGGGGAGCGGACGACTTTCGGCTTACCTCAGGAGTACTTCCCTCAGATACCTTTTCTGGTCCTGAAGCCTTCGCAGTTTCTTGTGGAGCCGTCGCAATTTCTTGCGAAGCGTTCGCGTCTTCATCGGTAGGGTGCGCTTGTGTGGCGTCCGCTTTGTCTTGTGCGGCCTCCGTTTGTCTCTTTACCGGAGCGCTGCTGGCTTTCTTGGCACCGGTCGTCTGTGCCGATTTTTTATCTGACGAACCCTTAGGCCGGGTACTCCGTTGCTCAGCGGAGACTGATGCGTCTGGTCTGGATCCCGACACTTGCGGTTTCGGCCGTCGTAATGAGGGCCGCGGAGCACCACTAACCTCAGACGATCTGTGTGATCGTGACAGGGCTGATCCTGCAGCACGGCTGCGCCCAGCATTTTTCTTCCCGACGGAACCTGCGCCCGTGATCCCGGACGTTCCCGAAGGAGTAGTCCGCGCGTCAGCTAAACGACGAGCACCGGCCGGAGCACGGCCGACGTGCCGAAAAGATGGTGTGTCACTCTCACGGGTTGAACTCTGCGACCCCGATGTGCGACGTCGCGCACTCACGGGCGTTGACGTGCGGGAAACAGGAAAATGCGTCTCTACACCGGCGTGATCGTCGTTCCGGCTGTCACGGCGTCGAACCTCACCACGGCCTTGCCGCTCGCCGTTGTTACTTGCTCGTCTGGTTTCGTCAGCAGCCCCGTCGTCAGGCGTCGTCGATTGTTGTGATGAGGCCGACGAACCACTTTTTGCTGAGCCGGACGAGCGTGTCGTAGACGATCCAGCCTTGGACGACCCAACCTCGGACGATTCCGCCGCAGGGGCACCGGAAGACGCGCTCGCGGATGAAGTGGAAGAACCGGAATGACCTGGCTCAGGATCGGACTGCTGAGCCGTTGCGGACTGGCTAGGTCTCGGTGAATTACCGATGGTGGAGGCAGACCTCAACAAGGATCCTCCCTGTTGAGCAGCGGATTGCACCGCTTGTGCCGCTCGGCGGGTGGCTTTGCCCAAACCTGCAGGTGAGAGTTTTGGAAGACGCATTCTAGGTTTCGTTTAGCTCGTGAGTGAGATGGCAGAGTGCAAAGTCTAACGCACTTTGGCCGCTGACCACATACGCGCCGATAGGGCCAATGTTGCCGCATATGACCCTGTCGGAATGGGAGACGGATTTGATCGTAGCCCCCTTCAGAAGCAGCCTCGTGCATCTTCAATGTCGCGTTGTCACAATGTTATTAATTTGTTGCATAGAAGATAGGGGAATGCTGTGAATAGAGGGATATACTGAGCTTGTCGCAGCATAGGGTATTCCCTGTGTAGCCATGTTTTCTGGACTTATTCCAGTGGTTTTCGGTCCGCTATATACAGACATGTACAGCAAGGATGTCGTTATGTCTTTGGTTAACTCAATAAGTCGTGCTGGTTTAGCAGTGCTCGCCTCGGCGGCGTTGTGTGTCGGTGTTGGTGGGGTAGCTCATGCATCAGACGCGCCGACGGATACCCCGGCAGATAATCCGGCCGCTTCCGAGTCACCGATAATTAACGACGCTGACCCCGACACTGCAGCTACGGCATCCGATGCTGCACCTTCGACGGAGTCTTCCACGGAGTACGGTCTTTTCGACGACATCGTCGCCCAGACCGGAATGGCTGGCGAGCATCGAATTCAAGGCGTTTATTTCCCCTCTCCGCCGGCACCTGCTGAGGCGGTAGAGCTCGCTAAGCAGGGAATTTCCCTCTATGGCCCGGGAACCCCGGTGTTTGTGGGCAACGCGATTTGTACAGTCACCGCAGCCGGCCACGACTCTAATGGGCGGGCTATGGCTATCACCGCTGGGCACTGCGGACCGGTCGGAAGTCCTGTGACTTCGATGGACTCGCAGGACGTCGGAGTATCAGGCACTGTCGTCCGTACCAGCGAGAACCCCAAGTACTCCGTCATTGAGCTTAAAGACAATGCCCGAGTGACATCGTCCTATGGACAAGTTACTGCTGACGGCATCGGTGGTGGCGGTGTCGCGCCGGGAGTCCAATTGTGCAAGAACGGTATTTCCACCGGCTGGACATGCGGACAGGCGTGGGAGGCCCCCGCAGATTCGCACTATCTCACGCAAGTATGCGCAACGCACGGCGACTCCGGAGCCCCAGTTCTGCTAGGGAACCGGATTGTTGGACTTGTCGAAGGAAGCCCGGGACCGATTTCTTGCCGCTTCCCAGCGCAGGGCTCCCTCTTCACGCCGACCGATGTCATCGACATGCAGGCCATCTTGAATTCGCTCAACGCGACGGCCGGCCCTGGAAACGGATTCCGCCTGGGGTAGTGGTGTCCGCTGGATACGCCGCGGCATGGCTCGCTCGGCCTGGCGAACTGTGGCCTACCGCGCCACGATCGGGCGCGCCGGGGTTAATCCTCGTCGGTTAACCGACGACGGACGGTCTCGTGGAGAATCCCGTTCGTGGCCACAGCATCGCCACCATGCGGACCGCGCTCACCGGCAAGGGATGTAAACGTTCCGCCAGCTCCCTCAACCACGGGCACCAGCGCAGCTAAATCCCACAGCGACACTTCCGGTTCCGCGGCGATGTCGACGGCACCCTCCGCAACCAGGCAGTAGGAGTAAAAATCGCCGAATCCTCGCAAGCGCCAGGCGTCGTCGGTAAGAGATACAAACGCATCTCGTAGGCCTCGATCTTTCCAACCCCCAAGCGATGACATGGAGATCGAGCTATCGCCCACATTGCCCACCGTGGACACCGACAGTTTCCGCAGTGCGGCACTCGGCACTGTGCCGCTCGGCGTTGCACCGTTACCAAGAGCCCAGGCAGCTTCACCCGTGATGCCAATCCATCTGCGGCCGAGCGCCGGGGCAGACACAACACCAACCTGCGGGTACCCGTCCACCATCAACGAAATGAGCGTCGCCCACACGGGGACCCCGCGAACATAGTTCTTCGTCCCATCGATGGGGTCAATCACCCACTGGCGGCCCGACAAGACCGGCTCGCCACCGAACTCCTCCCCAAGGACCTCGTCATCAGGGCACTCCGTACTCAATAGCCCACGGAGGGTGCGCTCGGTGTCCAAATCCGCGTCGGACACAGGGGTCATATCCGGTTTAGCGCTGACCTGCAGCTCGGAGGAGAGGAATCGCTTCATCGTGATCGCGTCGGCCGCATCTGCCAGCCGAAGAGCACGGTCAACATCATCGCCATACTTGCTGCTCGCCCACGGCAACGGGGTCGAAGTAGACGAAGAAGTAGACGAATTAGCCCCACCCGTACGAAGCGCGCGCTCAATCGTGTCAACGACCCCCTCAGGACCAGCAATAGACCAGGTCACTCCCTGGGCGTCAACACGGCGGGCCGTCCCCCCTACACCTTCGACCAGCGCTTTCCCCGGAAGCCAATCCCATGATTTCACCGAGTGCTGAATCCACGCGCCGAGTTCACCGTGGGCCACCGACGCCAAATCGACCGACCCAGACCCCAACATCCGCACACTGGCGAACTCTTCGACAACACCCATCCACGCGGACCTAATATCCGGCTGCTTCATAAAAGTGGGGTGCAAATATGTGCCCAAGCATTCGCGATCTGCCGAGTGAGCCGTGGAATCAAGCCGGGGCAGCGCTTTATCATCCAGAGTGGTGGGAATGGAGGGGCCGCCGATCCAGGTATATCCCATCGCCGGGCGGTGGACGGCTCCCAAAATCAGCCGATCAGGATTCTCGGCAACGGCTTCGGGGGTGTCATCACCTCCTTCCACCAGCGCAATCGCAGAACACCAGTAATCTGATCCGCGAGTGAAGTTGTAGGTACCATCGACGGGATCGATCACCCACACCCGGCCAGACTGTGAGGGGCGCGACGCTCCTTCTTCACCGACGACACCATCGTCGGCCCGCAATAGTTCCAGTACCTCAGCGACAAATTGTTCCGCCGCCCGGTCAGCTTCGGTCACAACGTCGGACACCGACGTTTTGTACTCCGTGGCCAACCCGCCGCGAGCCTGCTTTCCTTCGCGTAAACGCCACGCCAGGCGCCCAGCGTTGTACACGATGTCCCGTGCGAGCCGTTGGTCATCCACCCCCTCGCGGGCGATGGCGAAGGTTTTAGCCAGCGCGCTGACCATCTCCGTCATGGTGTGCGGTACCTGCTCCTCCGAAGATTCCATACTCTTATTGTGCACTACCCCTGTGACACACTGTTAGGATTACCCACGTGAATCCGGACGTTTCTCAAGATCTCGAAGACCTCAATTCCACCCTGACGACCATTGAAAAAGTGGTGGACGTCGATGACCTCAAGGATCAGGTACGCGAACTTGAAGCACAGGCGTCCGATCCCTCCTTGTGGGATGACCCCGATCACGCTCAGCAGGTGACGTCGAAACTGAGCCATGTGCAAGCACAGATTAAGAAAGTTACGACGTTGCGCCAGCGTGTCGACGATATGCCCGTGATGTATGAGCTTGCCGACGATGCCACCGAGGCGGGCGATACCGACGCTGCCGACGAAGCGCGCGAGATGGCAGATAGTGAGCGCGAAACCTTGCGCCACGAGATCGAATCCCTCGAGGTCCAGACGATGTTGTCGGGGGAATACGATGAGCGTGAGGCCGTCGTTAATATCCGGTCAGCTGCAGGTGGTGTGGATGCCGCGGACTGGGCGGAGATGTTGATGCGCATGTACACGCGGTGGGCGGAACAGCATGGGCATAAGATCGACGTGTTCGATATTTCGTACGCCGAAGAGGCTGGTATCAAGTCCGCTACGTTCATCGTGCATGGCGATTACATGTACGGTCAGCTGTCTGTTGAGCAGGGGACCCACCGCCTCGTTCGGATCAGTCCTTTTGATAACCAGGGGCGTCGGCAAACATCGTTCGCTGAGGTCGAAGTGCTGCCCGTCGTGGAGAAAACTGACCATATTGATATTGATGAGAATGATGTCCGGGTTGATGTGTACCGATCCTCGGGTCCGGGTGGGCAGTCGGTGAACACGACGGACTCGGCCGTGCGGTTGACGCATATTCCGACGGGGATTGTTGTGACGTGCCAGAACGAAAAATCCCAGATCCAGAACAAGGCGTCGGCGATGCGAGTCTTGGCCGCGAAGCTCTTAGAGCGGAAGCGTGAAGAAGAGCAGGCGGAGATGAACGCGCTGAAGGGTGATGGTTCCAATTCATGGGGGAACCAGATGCGCTCCTATGTGCTGCATCCCTACCAGATGGTGAAGGATTTGCGCACGAATTATGAGGTCAATGATCCGTCGAAGGTGCTGGATGGGGACCTTGATGGCTTCCTGGAAGCGGGGATTCGGTGGCGGATGGCTCAGCAGCGCGGGGACGACGAAAACTAGCTTTCCCACATGATTCACATTCACAACAGGGGTTACCAATTGTCCCAGCAGTGCGTTAGTCTGGCTGCGTGATTAAGTATGACGCGGTTACCAAGATGTACCGGACGTCCACCCGCCCGGCCCTGGATGCCGTCTCTGTGACCATTGACAAAGGCGAATTTGTCTTCCTGATTGGACCATCGGGATCCGGCAAATCCACCTTCCTTCAGCTCATGTTGAAGGAACAGAATGTCAGTAGCGGGGACTTGTGGGTTGAGGATTTCCACGTCAATAAATTGCCCAGAAAGAAGGTGCCACAGCTACGCCAAAAGGTGGGCTACGTGTTCCAGGATTTTCGGCTGCTGCCGAAGAAGAATGTCTATGACAATGTGGCGTTCGCCCTGGAAGTGATTGGGACACGACGCTCGGCCATTGATAAGCGAGTGAAGGAAGTGCTTGACCTTGTGGGGTTGGGGAGCAAGCGCAACCGTATGCCGAATGAGCTGTCCGGGGGTGAGCAGCAGCGCGTCGCTATCGCCCGAGCCTCCGTCAACCGCCCCTTAGTTCTTCTTGCCGACGAGCCCACGGGCAACCTTGACCCGGACACCAGTGCCGATATCTTGACGCTGCTCAACCGCATCAACCAGATGGGGACGACGGTGATCATGTCGACACACGACGCCGGTGCTGTGAACGCTATGCGCCAGCGTGTGTTGGAGCTCCACTCTGGAAAGCTCGTTCGTGACGATGCCCGTGGCCTGTATGGCGTCGGAAAGTAGGGGAGGGCGCAATGAAGACTAGATTCGTTTTCCGTGAGGCATTTTCGGGCCTGACCCGTAACATGACGATGACTATCGCCATGATTATTACGACGGCGATCTCCTTGGCTTTGCTGGCCACCGGGTTCTTGGTGACTTCTGTGACGGCAAAAACCAAGGACATTTACCTGGATCGCGTTGAGGTCATGGTCCAGCTTGATGACAACATTTCGGCCAACGACAAGAACTGCTCCAGCACGGAATGTAAGGAAGTTCAGGATAAGCTGAAGTCCGATGACGGTGTCGAATCGGTGACATTCCGTAGCCGCGAGCAGTCCTATGAGCATTTCAAGGAGCTGTTTCAGGACTCTGATCCCCGTCTTGTAGCAGATACGAGCCCTGACGCTCTACCGGCCGCCTTACACGTGCGGTTGAAAGATCCGCTGGATACGAAGCCTCTTGATGGCGTGAAGGATATGCCACAGGTCTCCGAGGTCGTTGACCAGGTTGATGACCTCCGCGGTGCCACGAATAACCTCAATGCCATTAGAAATGCGACCTTCGTGGTGGCGTTTGTACAGGCGATCGCTGCGGTGTTCTTGATCGTGAACATGGTCCAGATTGCGGCTTATTCCCGACGGCAAGAAACAACGATCATGCGGATGGTGGGTGCTACTCGGTGGTTTACTCAAGCCCCGTTCGTCTTGGAAGCGGTGTTGGCGTCATTCCTGGGATCGCTGGTGGCAATCGGTGGGCTTATCTTGGGCAAGGAATTTGTTCTCGATAAGACGCTCAAGAGCTTGTATGATTCCCGTTTGATTGCGCGGCTGACTTTAGCCGATATTGGAATGGTCTCGCCGATCATCATTATTGTGGGCGTAGTGTTTGCGGCCATTACCGCGCAAGCAACATTGCGCTGGTACGTAAGGGATTAGCACGCTGTGCGTAGCACGTAGCGCGATGTGCGTTGTGCGCATCGCGTTCGGTGCGCACTGTGTCGATGATGGAAATGTAGTTGTGAGGAGTTCGACGTGGCGAAAAAAGCGACATTAGTTGACCACGGGGCGGCTAAGGGTAAAAAGAAAGCCCAGTCGAAGGCGTCGAAAAAGAACGCGAACAAACGGTTGGTTGTTGCTACTAACCGGCGGGCGCGTCACGACTACACCATCCTTGATACGTGGGAAGCTGGGATTCAGCTCGTCGGGACTGAGGTGAAGTCCCTCCGCGAGGGGAAAGCGTCGTTAATTGATTCCTTCGCGACGATTGACGACGGCGAAGTGTGGTTGCAGCACCTCCACATTCCGGAGTACTCGAAGGGGCACTGGACTAACCATTCGCCCCGGCGGACGCGAAAGTTGCTGCTCCACCGCAACGAGATTGATTCCATCATGGGCAAGGTGCGCGACGGCAATAACACGCTGATTCCGTTGAGCCTGTATTTTTCCGACGGGAAATTGAAAGTGGAATTAGCTCTGGGCCGCGGTAAACAGGACTATGACCGTCGCCAAGATATCAAGCGTCGGACCGAAGAGCGGGAGGCAACTCGTGCCCTCGGCAGGCGCGTGAAGGGCCTGACGGGCTAGGGGCCGGTTTCGGGGTAGTAATTGCTGGCCAGATGTGATTGAGTATGAAAAATACTTAGCTGTACTGGCCTACTTGAGGGAGGAGCAATGATGGGGGACTCAGATCTGTTCGCTCCCGAAGTATGGACCGCCCAGCATCCGACCCGTGGTGCCATCAAGTTAACCATCGCTACCCCTGAACATCTGCGCACTATCGACGCGGGTTGGCCGGAGATCATCACCGACGACAAAGACGAGGACGGGAAAGACCGCGACAAGGATAAGGGCGGTTCGAACGGCGTCGACAAGGGGGTCGGCGAGGACGTCGAAAAAGACAAGGACGGCCTAGAGGATAAGGAAGAAGAGAAGCGACAGAGTCAAGTAAAAGTTGCCCAAGCGTTCGCGAAATCCGACCGCGAGTTTAAGACTTCGATGGCGCGGCGAATCAAATGGGTCACGAAGCGGGGGAGAATAGGGCGCAAAACAGGAAGCTTTCTTGAACGATGGGAAGCGTCGCCATCTAAAGGATTACTTCTCGAGATTGAAGACGAACCCTATGCCCGTTTAGAGAAGCTGTCGAAATATGTATTGCCCGCTGAGAAGCCCCTCAAGCCCGGTGAATACACCAATAGTCGCTCTCCCCGAGATAAACCGCGTGTTCAGGTCGATGTGAATCCTTTGGGGGAGCTGATGTCGGCCTTCTATAAGGAGGATAAGGATACTGTTTTAGCCCTCGAACCGCCTGAAGATTCCCGGTCAGCACGCCGTTTTACGGAGATGCAAGAATCGCCCTGGAAGGGATTTCTCTATCCCATGATCGCGGGCACATCAAAGGCTGGATGGGCGATCTTTGTCTTCATTGTTCTTCCGCTCCTCGGCCGAATCATGGATTGGCTTCTTGGTCTATTGCCTGACTTCAATATTCCGTGGCCGTCCATACCGTTGCCGCATATTCCCTGGCCGTCGATATCGTTGCCGCATATTCCCTGGCCACATATTTCATGGCCTCGCATCCCGTGGCCGCATTGGAACCTACCGTCAATCCCTCTGCCGGATTGGGTTGTTTTCCTCATCGACCATCCGAGGATGTGGGTTCCCATCGTTATCGGGCTCGTCGTCGGTGTGACGGCGTGGCGGAATCATAGGAAATCGGAACGCGCGAAGAAGAACACAAAAAACAACCTCGCGGTCAATCAGTCCGACAACGCCTCTTCTAACAACACGCCTCCTGCCAAGACGCCCAAGGAAAGAGACGTCGTCGAGAAGGACGAGCGAAGTTCCCAGCCCCTTGACTCATCTGAGAACCCGGAGTAACTTCGATTCTCCACGTTTGTTTCGCATGCGTACCCGCAAACGTGTGATGAGGGGCCGATTTTGGTTTCGACTCCGTTCTTCAAGCCAGGGGAAGCGTGCCGGTGCAGGCTAGAGACCACCGTTAAGCGTCGTAGCACATTGATAAGCGCCGAGAATACTCAGCGCGACTACGCTCTCGCTGCTTAATCTAGCGAAGCGTGTCTGTCAGCCCAGGTTCGTTCCCGGCCTGGATCCTGGCATCGTTGAGGGAACTTGCCACACCGTTGTGTTGTCGGGGCGTTGTGGGACTTCTTACTGACAACTGGGCCTGTCATCCAGACAAGTTCGCCTGATCTGGAAGGCCGAGTAGAGACTCCGCGCGAACTGCGCACGGAGAAGCCCTGGCGCGATGACGGAGGACCCGAGTTCGATTCTCGGCGGCTCCACCAGACACACCCCGGTCGTAACAGACCGGGGTTTCGTCGTACAAGTCATAATCCCCAGTCATCAACGTTGTATCGAACGTGCTTCAAGGGTGTTTATGAGTGAGGTCGGGCTGGGCTAGGACGTGGCGAGGTCACAATATATTATCGACGCTGTGCAAATTCGTCGTCCGCAAAAATATGAGCCGACTCAAGAACCGGCTCCAGAGAGAAAGCCCATCCGAGGTGGGCTTGGCATATCTCTCGGATTGATCTTTTTAGCGGTCTGGGCGATTATTCGTTACACCTCGTCGAGTGTGCGGAATAAAAATCTCGGCAATTTGTTTGTGTGGCCCTTGGACTTTTCCGTTTATTACAAGGCTGTCCAGCACGTTTCCGAGGGGCACAATTTGTATGGCAAGGACTATATTTTCAACTTGCCCTTTACCTACCCGCCCTTCGCGGCCGTCGCGTTCACCCCGATGACGCTGGTTGATCGCAAAACACTTGCTGTGTATTGGCAGATAGGCTCCCTGATTGTCCTTTTCGCGGTGATCATCGGGATTTTGAGACAACGTGGCTATAAATGGTCTTTTTCACTGATTATCATTTCCCTTGCCACGGTATTTGCTTCATTTAATCTCTCGGCAATTCATGGCACATTCTTTTTCGGCCAGGTCAATATTTATTTGATGGGCCTCGTTGCCCTGGACTTTCTTCGTCGCAAAACGAACTTTGGACGCGGAATAGGAACGGGGCTCGCTGCAGGTATAAAACTTACGCCTGCGTTCTCGGTACTCATTTTTATCATCGAGCGGCGCTGGAAAGCCTTGATCACCGCTGTCGTCGTTTTTGCTGCAACAATCGTTGCCGGGTGCATCATCATTCCGGACGGATCGAAGTATTGGACCCATTACATGTTCAATACGGACCGGATCGGGCCCCAAAGTAATCCAGGGGCCCAGTCGCTCCGGGGAGTGCTGTACCGGCTGCATATCGACAACCAAATGATGGTATGGATCGAGCTATCCATCGCGATCGTCCTGGTGTTCTGCATCGCAGCTTTCGGCGCGATCAAACGCGGTAATGTCGCGATGGCCCTGTGTCTGTCGGGAATAACCGCACCAATTATTGCCCCATTTTCATGGTTCCACCATTGGGTTTTCCTCGTCCCCCTAGCAGTCTTGCTTATCGACGCTATTGCGCGCGGTCTCACGGCGCCGATCAGGTTGATTCAGAACAAACGTGTGCGGTGGTCTTTAGACCAGGTGGCGGGGTTGTGTGCGGTCGCTCTCGTCAGCGTGATCTACATCCCGTTTGTCAGCCAGTACAGTGTGCCGGCGTTTAAGCACCTTCAGCAGAATGAGTCCTCGGACCCAGCGATTGTTCGTGGAAGTTTTGTGTACACCGGTATCGCTATTCTCGTTGTCGTTGCGTTGTGGTATTCGGTGGTTTTGGTTATCGACGCAATCCGCGGCCGCGATGAGCAGGCTGCCTCGCCAGAAAACACGTGGTTCGGCGACGGAGCGGGCGGAAACGAAAAAGAGCCCCTGGTCATGGTGTCCCAGGGGCAAAGTGACTTCAGAGAGCATGAAGCCTGGGCCTATTATGGCCCAGACGACAAGTGATGCTCACGAAGATGAGGTGATGTTACGTCCGCGCGCTAGCGGCGAGACGATGAGAAGAACCTGCGGCCGCGGACGCCAGCGATGATCATCATGATCCCAAAGGCGGCGAGCATGATGCCCATCAAGATGGTCAGGCTGTAGAGGCTCGTCAGGGGAGCGATGATAAAGATAACGCCCAAGACGATGGACAGGATGCCGCTCCACGTCAGGTAGCTGGAGGACCCGGACATCCGGGAGATCACTCGGCCGGTGCTAAACGTCGTGAGCCCTTGAGCTAAAGCCATGAAACCGATGGCGATCACGATGACGGCACCGAAACTCTGCGGTGAGATCAGGGCGCCGATGCCGGCGAGGACGAGGAGGATGCCGAAGAAGGCGCCAATGCCAGGGAGGACGGGGATAGATTTGGTGGTGAGACCGAACCAGACAAGTGCACCTCCGGCCAAAATGGAGAAGATCCCCGCGGCCCACGCAAAGACGCTAATTCCAGCATGAGGCCAGATCGCCACGACAAGGCCGACAACGGTGGCTAGTCCTCCTAACGCTGCTAGCCATCCCGATCCTTTGGAGGCGACGGCAGCGACTGGGCTTTCGCTCATTAATGACCCAAGCCCACCAAAGCCGGGGCTATTCCCAAACGCAGAGGCATATCCTGAGGAAAATCCTCCGGCGCGGTCATAACCAGCTGAGGACCGGTCGTCGTTACTAGCTGAGGAGCCACCGTCGGCCCGTCGGCCATCGGCACCGTAGACGGCGTCGGGCTCGAAAGGATCGTCGGGAGTCCCCTTTCCTTTCTTGTTGTTATCGCCTGGTGTTGATGAATTATTAGTCATGATTCTCCATTTCTCTAGTACTGTTGTTCCTATTTTTATTATTACCGAACCCGAGTATTCCCGTAAGGAAGGTAATTAATCGACGGAATCCAAGGGGTGATAAGCACCGACGAGATGCGTATCCACGATTCCTAATGCTTCCATAAGCGCAAACATCGTGGTCGGGCCGACGAAAGAAAAGCCTTTCTTCTTCAACGTCTTCGCTAGCGCTGCTGATTCCGGCGTACGCGAAGGGATGTCGGATAACCGAAAAGGCCTGGGCAGTGGGGTGGAAGCATAAGACCAGACCACGTCGGAGAGATAAGAATTTTCTTCGTGGAGTTTAAGAGTTGCCTGTGCGTTCCTAATAGTCGCCCGAAGCTTTCGTTCATTACGAATGATTGCCGGGTTTGCCATGAGCGACGCCACCGCATCCTCGTCGAAAGTGGCGACGATATCTGGATCAAAGTTGGCGAACGCTTCCCGAAAAGCCGGTCGTTTACGCAAAATGGTTGACCATGAAAGGCCGGATTGAAACGCCTCGAGGGAGAGGCGCTCGAACACGCCCGATTCTGTTTTCACCGGCATGCCCCATTCGGTGTCGTAATACTCCATCAGCAGCGGGTCCGACGCTGCCCATGGAGGACGCGCTCGCCCGTCCTCACCCATCACGAGGTCAGGAGAGCGACGACCCTGCGCGGTATCCCCATCGTGTAGACCAGACATACTTCGAGTGTGGCATATCTTGATCGCGGTGTGCTTGCAGTAGGGCTGTGCGGTTCGACGCTCGGGCCGTGTAAGCCACCGCCAGCGGACTACCGCCAGTCGGTTCCCTGTTCCTTAAGGAATGCCGCACATTGCTCCGCATTTGCTTTCAAACGCGGATCCCAGTCGAGGTAAGCCTTGGTCTCGCGGGCGATGAGCCCGGACAGCACGAGAAGACCGATCAAGTTAGGAATGGCCATCAGACCGTTTGCGAGGTCGGCGAAGGTCCACACGGTACTCAGCTCTGTCGTCGCACCGACGAACACAACGGCGGTGAACACCATCCGGTAGGGGAGGGATCCCCAGCGCCCGAATGCCCGCTGCGCACACCGTTCGCCGTAGTAGGACCACCCCAAGATCGTGGAAAAGGCGAAGAACACGATGGACAATGACACGATTGTTCCGCCCCATTGGCCAGGTAGCGCGGTCGAGAACGCGTCGGCTGTCATGGTGCCAGCAGCGTCTTCACCATGGTTCCACACCCCCGTGGTAATGACGACGAGCCCGGTGAACGTCACCACGATGATCGTGTCGATAAAGGTCTGAGTCATAGACACGAGGCCCTGTCGCACCGGGTGAGTCGTTTTCGCAGCTCCAGCGGCGATCGCTGCAGAACCCATACCGGATTCGTTAGAGAAGATACCTCGCGCAACACCCATCTGAATGGCAATGATGATCGACGATCCAGCGAATCCGCCGACCGCAGCGGTACCCGTGAAGGCGTCGGTAAAAATGAGGCTGAGTGCGTGAGGGATCTGGTCAGCTTTCATAGCTAGGACCACCGTGCCGCCGACGATGTACACCAGGATCATCAGTGGGACGAAGCCGGACGTGATTTTCCCGATCGCCTGGATTCCGCCGAGCAATACCGCGCCGACCAGGATAAACATGAAGATTCCCGACACCCATGGGTCAATCTGGAAGGAGTCCTCAAGCCCTGTCGCAATAGCGTTGGCTTGGGTCAAGTTGCCGATACCGAAGCTGGCGATAATCGCGGCGATGGTGAAGAACCATCCCAAGAATGCGCCGAAACCGTTGGGGATTCCTTTGGTGAGGTATCGCATCGGGCCACCGGACATCGTGCCCTGGCTGTCGGTTTCGCGGAACCGCACACCGAGGAAGGCTTCGGAATACTTCGAGGCCATCCCCACGAGGCCGGTGATCCACATCCACACCAACGCGCCGGGACCACCCACCGAAATAGCCGTCGCGACACCGACAATATTGCCGACGCCGACGGTCGCCGCGAGGGCCGTCGTCAATGCTTGGTATTGCGTGATGTCGCCTTCTCCGCCATCGTCTTCGCGGTCGAGCAGCCCTAGCCGCAAGGCCGAGAAGATTTTGCGGAACTGGACGGCTCGTAGACGATAGGTGAGCCATAGGCCAGTTCCCAGCAGCAGGGGGATGAGGACGAATGGGCCCCATACGACGGAGTCAACGTCGGAAAGCCAGGAGGAGAAGGAATCCATGGATAAAAAGATACAGATTGGCTGTGAAAAAACTTATTAAATCCTCAGAAAATGTGAAGAATTAACATAGTTGTAGCATCGAGACACGTCAGCGACACGGTTGCTACCAGGCTCAATCAAAAATAAGAGTTCCGACGATAAAGAACGACGAGGAAGCACGGCTAGGAGCGGGTTACCGTGGTGCTGCGCGTGAGGCTATGCTGGAGCTCCATTGCGAGGCGCCCGGAAACGGATGTGCCGATCACAGGAAAGATGGAAGTACATGGATACGGTGGTGCAGAGCGGAAACGCGGGCTCACAAGACGGCCACAAGACTCTCATTCTCGATATCATCAGCCTGATTACCCGTCTGGCTATGGCCGCAGTATGGATTATCAGTGGAATTTCGAAACTACGTGATTCACTGCAAACTCAGCAAGCAATCAATGCTTATGAAATTCTTCCCAGAGATGTCATTTCACCACTCGCGGCAGGGCTGCCGGTGTTCGAAATCGCGCTGGGCGTGCTGTTGCTACTCGGGATTTTCCTGCGCCCAGCTGCGGTGGTCTCCATCGGTCTGTTGACTGTATTTATTATCGCGATCATTTCCGCGTGGGCCCGAGGGCTCAGCATTGATTGCGGATGTTTCGGCGGTGGCGGAGCGAATCCCAATGCGGGACCCTCCACCTATCTGACCGAGATAGGACGCGACCTTGGGTTTATAGTACTTTCGGTATGGACCGTGTGGCGGCCGTTTAAGAGGTTCGCATTGCATCCGTAGTTTTCATTGCGGAGTTCCAAAGATGGTACCGGTGGGTTCCATCTATGAAAGGAATCCGTAAACTAGGTAAAGCTATGGGCGCGATGCTGGTTCGCGTCACCATGTGAAAAGTAAACTGCGAGGACTTCATTGAGTAGTAACAAGATTAAAGCGCCAAATGAGAAGAATAACGGTTTTATCTGGGCGATTGCCGTCATCGTTATTATTATCGCCGTGGTGATTGGCTTTGTCATTATTAATGACAAGAACAACAGCTCGTCCTCAAGCGACGCCGCCAAAGACCAAGCCGACGTCACCGCAGAGTTCAATCTTGACGGCTCGACAGCGAACTTCAAGAGCAGCGACGCTAAGTCAGACGTTCCCACCGTCGATCTGTATGACGACTTAACGTGCCCCCACTGTGCTGACCTGGAGTCGAGCACTGGACAGTCTCTTCTCGACGCTGTTAACCAGGGGAAACTGAACCTGAACATCCGCACGATGAACTTCCTGGATAAAGGTCAGAACGGAAAGCTTGACGAGCAGGGCCCAGCAACCAAGGCTTTGACGGCGCTGTACGCGGTGGCCAAGTCGGGTGACGGAAAGCTGTATTGGAACTATCGAGCCAGCCTGTTTGAAAACCAGCAGAAAGTTTATGGTTCGTGGGGCTATGACAACTTTGCAGACCTTGCCAAGGATATGGGCGCATCCAAGGGTGTCGTGAAAGACATCAAGGACGCGAAGTATCACAAGGACGCCCTGAAATTGGCTGAGGACAATGAAAAGAAGCTAACCAAGGAAGGCGATGGGCAGGTGTCTAGCCCGCGCGTCTTCGTCAACGGTAAAGAACTCAAGTTGCAGTCCTCTGACCAGCACGCATTCGAGGATTGGGTGCCTCAGGCTGAAACAGGCAAGGTCGAATAAGCGTCGAATAACCGGTATTCGCTGAGTCCGTAGGGGACTTTCGGTTAATTTCCGGCCCCTCGTTTCAGACGCACCATTAAGGGAGCCAGTCAAAAAGGAGACTGGCTCCCTTTTTTCGATATCCGTCCTGTTCTCGTTGGCGTCCGCTGTGGCGGATACATTCACCTCTTTGGCTCAATACACAACACGATCGGGAAAGCCCCCACGTGGGGATACAGGGGTGCAGCTTTCGTCGAAAAGGGGGAAACTAGGGGATGAAAGTTTTAATTGTCGCCGATTATCAGCGTTGTCTTATCTCTGAGGAGGCCCATCATGGCACACCCCCGCGCCGGCCAGCTAGCTCAGCCCGAGGATCTTATTGACCTCGCCGAACTCGTCACTGCGTATTACACGAAACATCCGGATCCGGAAAACATCGATCAGCAGGTCGTTTTTGGCACGTCGGGGCACCGGGGGTCATCGCTGGACACCGCCTTTAACGAGGATCACATCCTCGCGACGACGCAAGCGATCGTCGATTACCGCAAAAAGGAAGGCATCGACGGCCCGCTTTTCGTCGGCCGCGATACGCATGGCTTGTCAGAGCCAGCGATGATTTCCGCCCTGGAGGTTCTCGTCGGCAATAAAGTGACGACGCTTGCGGATTCAGCGGGGAAGTACACGCCGACGCCTGCTGTGTCCCACGCGATTTTGACGCATGAGCACCCGAAGGCTGATGGCATTGTGATCACGCCGTCCCACAATCCGCCGCGCGATGGGGGATTTAAATACAATCCGCCGACGGGTGGCCCTGCCGGGACGGACGCGACGGGGTGGATCGCGGATCGTGCCAATGAGTACATCGCGCAGGGGCTCAAGGGGGTCACGCGCACGCCCGTCAGTGGAGTGACGGATTGGGGGGACTACCTCAAGCCCTTCGATTTCATGTCGGATTACATTGATGACCTTCCGTCGATTGTGAATCTTGATGCGATTCGCGATGCGGGAGTCCGCATTGGTGCTGACCCGATGGGTGGCGCATCGGTGGATTACTGGGGTGCGATCGCGGATAAGCATCGGCTGGATCTCACCGTGGTTAACCCGCTGGTCGACGCGACATGGCGGTTCATGACCTTGGACACCGACGGCAAAATCCGTATGGATTGCTCTAGCCCGAATTCCATGGCGTCCTTGGTGCATAATCGCGATAAGTACGACATCGCGACGGGTAACGACGCCGATTCTGACCGTCACGGCATCGTCACTCCTGACGCTGGCCTCATGAATCCGAACCACTATCTGGCCGTCGTCATTGATTACCTCTTCGCGCATCGCCCGGAGTGGGCGGACTCGACGGCCGTCGGGAAGACGGTGGTGTCGTCGTCGATGATTGACCGTGTCGTCGAAAAATTGGGCCGTAAGCTTGTTGAAGTTCCTGTTGGGTTTAAGTGGTTTGTCCCGGGGCTGATCTCAGGCGAGATTGGCTTTGGTGGGGAAGAGTCGGCCGGGGCTTCATTCCTTCGTTTCGACGGAACCGTATGGTCGACGGATAAGGACGGGCTGATCCTCAACCTGCTGGCCAGCGAGATCAAAGCGGTCACGGGAAAGACGCCGTCCGAGCGGTATGCGGAATTGGCGGAGGAGTTCGGTGCTCCGGCCTATGCGCGTACCGACGCTGAGGCCAACCGTGAGCAGAAGGATCGGCTGAAGAAGTTGTCTCCGTCGGACGTCACCGCGACGACCTTGGCCGGGGAGGAGATCACTAACAAGTTGACCGAAGCGCCTGGTAACAATGCGGCGATTGGTGGTCTGAAAGTCGTGACCGAGAACGCGTGGTTCGCTGCTCGGCCGTCGGGCACCGAAGATAAATACAAGATTTATGCGGAGTCCTTCAAGGGCGACGACCACTTGGCTGAAGTTCAGCGCGAGGCGCAGCAACTCGTTGAAGACGTGCTGGGCAAGTAAAATCTTGAGCACATACGACGAATTCCCTGGTCATCGCTGACCAGGGAATTTTTTGTGGAGCTAACGGGACTCGAACCCGTGACCCCCACACTGCCAGTGTGGTGCGCTACCAGCTGCGCCATAGCCCCTTAGACCACGATTAATTTACTCATCGGGAAGATATTAGACAAATCACCAGGTGGGTACGTTGATTTCGCTGGCAGTGCGTTGCCAACGAGTGACCAACGAGTTGATAGAACGTCGTCGTGAGTGCGCAATTTTTTATCGGTCTGGGTCCTCCTTTTCCGCGTACACTGAGTGTGTAAGTAAGTGTCCACTCACTTGTTGTGTCGTTCTGGTCACTTACCCCCCGATATCGATGTCATGCTGCTTCGAATGAGTGGGGAAGCAGCGTTTTGGAAGGATTCATGATGCAGAAGGTCGCATTCATCACCGGCGCTGGTCAGGGCATTGGTGAGGCTATCGCAAAGCGCTTGGCCAACGATGGTTTCGCCATCGCAGTCGCGGACTTTAATAATGACACCGCGGAAAAAGTCGCCAAGGACATTTCGGCGCAGGATGGTGGCAAGGCCGTCGCCGTGCACGTCGATGCGTCGGATCGCGATTCCGTCTTTTCCGCTGTCGACGAGACCGTCGAGAAACTGGGGCGTCTGGACGTCGTCGTTAATAATGCTGGTCTTGGCCCGACGACCCCGCTGGAAGACATCACCCCCGAGCTGTACCACAAGGTGTTCGACGTCAACGTGGGCGGAACCCTGTGGGGAATTCAGGCCGCGATGAAGTACATGAAAGAGACCGGCGGGAAGATCATTAACGCGTCGTCGCAGGCAGGTCAGGTGGGCAACCCAGAATTGGCCGTTTACGGTGCGACGAAGTTCGCTATTCGGGGTATTACGCAGACCGCTGCTCGTGATCTTGCGAAGTATGGGATCACGGTGAACGCGTACTGCCCGGGCATTGTGGATACGCCGATGATGCGTGGCATTGCTCAGGAAGTTGCTGATAACGCTGGCAAGCCATTCGAGTGGGGCATGGAGCAGTTCGCGCAGAACATTACGTTGGGCCGTTTGTCGAAGCCTGAGGATGTGGCCGCATGTGTCTCCTATCTTGCTGGTCCGGATTCGGATTACATGACAGGGCAGGCACTCCTGATTGATGGTGGCATGGTCTTTAACTAGGCCTACTAGCTGCGATTTTGCCAGTCAGTGGGATGTGGGAATACTTTTCATGATGTTTTGTTGATATGTCATGTAAACGGTTTTGCCCATTATCGAGGGAAGGATTGAATGATGCAGTTCGGACTATTCACTGTTAGCGACATCACGACGGATCCCACCACCGGAAAGGCGCCCACCGAGCATGAGCGCATCCTGGCGTGGGACGCGATGGCCAAGAAAGCGGAAGAAGTTGGCTTAGATGTCTTCGCTATCGGCGAGCACCACAACCCTCCGTTCTTCTCCTCGAGCCCCACGACGGCACTGGCGCACCTCGCGGCCAAATACCCGAAACTCCGGTATTCAACGTCGACGACGCTGATCACCACAAATGATCCGGTGAAGATCGCTGAAGATTACGCCATGCTGCAGCATCTCACCGACGGCAACATCGATCTCATGATGGGCCGCGGTAACACCGGTGCGGTATACCCGTGGTTCGGAAAAGATATCCGCAAGGGAATCCCGCTGGCTATCGAGAACTATCACCTGCTGCGTCGGTTGTGGCGTGAAGAGGTGGTGAATTGGAAGGGCGAGTTCCGCACCTCGCTTCAAAGCTTCACCAGCACTCCGCGGCCGTTGGACGATACGCCACCATTTGTGTGGCACGGTTCCATCCGCTCGCCGGAAATCGCAGAGCAGGCTGCCTATTATGGCGACGGCTTCTTCCACAACAACATATTCTGGAATATCGAACACACACAGCAGATGGTGAAGCTCTACCGTGAGCGCTATGAGCACTACGGGCACGGATCTGCTGACCAGGCAATCGTCGGCCTTGGTGGTCACGTCTTTATGGCGGATACCGAAGCAGAAGCCAAGAAGTTCTTCCGCCCCTACTTTGATAACGCACCTGTCTATGGCCATGGCCCGTCGCTCGAAGAATTCGAAGCCATGACACCGTTGACGGTGGGCACGCCAGAGCAGGTTATCGAGAAATACCTCGGGTACGCCGATGCTGTCGGGGACTATCAGCGTCAGCTATTCCTGGTGGATCACGCTGGTGTTCCACTGGAGAACGTGCTGGAGCAGATCGAAATCCTGGGTAAGGAAGTTGTCCCGGTGTTGCGTCGCGAGTTTGAGGCACGACGTCCAGCGCACGTCCCGTCAGATCCGCCGACGCATGCATCGCTGGTTGCTGAAGGTCCGGATTCTCCGTTCCATCTGGTTCAGCCGGTTAAGGCATATGAAGAAAATAGTTAAGCTACCGTGCATTCTTAGCTAGCTATTAATACATCGGCGAATCAGAAAGGCATAACGGATAATGAAGAAAGTCGCGGTTATTAACGCAGGGGTGGGAACGCCCTCGAACACCAAGATGCTCATTGATTCCATTACTGGCGCATTAGAGTCTCAGGTGTCCAAGCGTGGCGACGCGGTCGAGATTGAGATCATTAACCTGCGGCCCCTTGCTAATGAACTAGCCACAGTGATGACGACCGGTATGGCCGGTGAAAAACTCACACAAGCGAAGAAAACGCTCTCGGCTGCCGACGGCGTCATCGCCGCCTCCCCGGTATTTACCTCGAGCTACACCGGGCTATTCAAGATGTTCATGGATTCCCTAGACACCAATGCTCTCAACGGCATGCCGGTGCTGATCGCGGCGACAGCGGGCTCTCCTCGCCATGCCCTCATGCTCGACTACGCGATGCGCCCGCTGTTCACATACTTGCGCGCTACGGTCATGCCTACGGGTGTCTTCGCAGCCACTGAGGACTTCGGCCAAGAGACTGACCTCACGCGCCGGGCCAACCGCGCAGCGTCGGAGCTTGCTGGTTATCTCTTGGCGACGACGGGAGCTGTGGAAGGATTCGGCCCCGACCTGACGGAGTCGGCCCCCGAGCGCAAGGACGGTGTCAACGTTTCCCACTCCCGCGACTTTGAGGATCTTTTGCGCGGTCACGAGGGGTAACCGCTGGCGAGGGGCGCCGGGAGAATAAACCCCCGGTGAGCTAGAGTTCCTCAGGTGCTTTCACAGCGATGTCATCCTCGCCCGGCTTTGACGGGGCGGGGATTTCTTGTGCTTCGTCAGCGCTAATTCGGCGTTCCCGCGTCCGAGGCTCAAGCGAAACAGGACGTCCGGTTTCCAGCGACTCTTTGACCGCCTCACAGACGCGGATATCGAGCAGGCCCTCTTCGCCGTCGGGCTCGGGCTGTTTATTTTCGCGGACGCACGTGAGGAAATAGCGGGTTTCACCAGCGAATTGATCCTTGGCGTCGTAGTGCCATTCGTGGGTGGTATCAGTCCCGCTGCCTTCTTTGTCGGCAAGCGACACAGTCGCGTGAAGATCGGAGCCTTCACCCCACATGTACGACGACGGGGACACGACCGTCCCCTTAGAGGCTGCTAGTGTGAAGCCCTCGGCTGAGGACGTCGAGTAACTCGCCGTAAATTGGGCAGTCCGTCCGCTGTCGAATCCAAGAGAAATGCTGACGGTTGGGGTGGTGTCCAGACCGGTGCCCTCGTGGTGGCCGCCGATCGCGTAAACGGTCGTCGGTTCTTCTTCATACAGATTGCGAACCATGTTGAGCGGGTAGACCCCGAGATCGGGAACCGGGCCACCCCAGAACCCGTGGTTCGCGCGGTGATTCTCCGGGTTAATTGTGTGGCTGAACTGCGATGTGAAGTAACGCGCATCGCCGAGTTTGCCAGAGCGGACAAGCTCGACCAGGTCAATCATGAACGGGTCGGTGTGCATCCGATAGGCGAGCATGAGCGTCGTGCCCGTCTCGTTGGCCGCGGCGATCATAGCCTGGCAATCGTCGACCGACGGGGCCATGGGCTTTTCACACAACACGGGAATCCCGGCGTGAAGTGCGGGGATGGTGAATTCACGATGGCGATCGACCGGCGTCGCAACGTAAACAGCGTCGATATCGCCGGAGTTGAGGAGTTCCTGGTAGTGGTCATAGGAATAGCCGGGGACGTCATAACGCTCGGCCTTTCCGGGATCCGACGTGACGACGGCGGCGAGCTGCGCTTCCGGTAACTGTGCGAGTCCCGGAAGGAAGGCTTGCTGCGCGATCTGCCCGAGCCCGACGACAGCGAAGCGATAGGGGAGGTCGGGTGATCCTGGTTTGTTCGATGATGTGTTTTCCAATGTGTTATTCGACATAGACGCCAGGGTAGGTCTGAATCCTCGATCGCGTCGAGTGTGAGTGCTCGGGAGCTGGAGGGTGTACGGGAAGCTGGGGTGTGTAAGCAGTGTGAAGTCCGCGATATTAAATGAGAAATTACTATGCGTATTTAAAAAATTAGGCTAATCTACACACATCTCCCTTTTTGTTCAAGGTTAAACTGCACATAGGCGGCGCCCCTCATGTCCTCCAAACCCCTGGGCCCAGATCAGTCCAGCCCGTCAGAATTCGATCCACCCCAGTCGGGCTCCGACAGCCAGTCAGATTACAGCGGCCAGTCGGATAATCCCCCGACGGATAACTTCAGCCTGGAGGAGAGTGCTCAGCAGAGCGGTGCGAACCGTCGCGTGAACTGGCCGACCGTCATGATGGCCGGCGGGGTAGCGGCTATCGTTGCGGCGGTCATCTTGGCGATTGGCGTCGTCGGTTTGTCTCGCCACGGAGACGACAATTCAGCCGCCTACGTCGCGGAAGAGACCACCGATGCGCAGGGGCATAAGGTCATCAAGAAGTCGCCGGTCCCGTCGAGTGCGAAGAAATCGAAAGATGCTTCCGGGAAAAATTCGCACGATAAGAATAAGACTGACAAGGGATCCACTGGCGGAGCCCTGGGTGCTCCGACTGAGGGGAAGAAAGCGTCGTCGTCGGGCGGAAACTCGGATTCGAGTTCGGGGTCCGGATCGAATGGCAATGATAATGGCTCGGATTCTGATTCGTCTCAGAACGGGCAGGATGAGTCTGATGCCGGAGATAATGATGCCGACGATAGCAGCGTATCGGACTCGGATTCCGGAAACCGCAGGTGGACGCCGTCGTCACCGTTGCCGGCCAACTACACGGTGACGGATCCCAATCCTTCGCTCGACGAGCTCAACGGGATTGTGTACTTCCTGACTGCGACGGATGCCTCGGATGAAGCTAAGAAAGCGAATATTGAGGCACCCGATGCTGTGGTCGTTCCAAAGACTGTCTCGAGGATCGGTCTATTCCGTGCTCCACGTGGTGGGAGCCGGCTAACCGGACCCATGGAGCGAAACGGCGACACCATTACTGTTCAGCTTCACTCTTTCTCTGCAGGGATTCCCGACATTTCAATGCCTATCAACTTTGTCTACAAAGACGGGAATTGGCGGTTGGCTAGTTCATCAATGTGTCAGGGTGTGAAAACCGTTGGTCTTCCGATCTATTGCAACGCTTAGGGAAAACGCTGAGGTAATCAGCGTGATGAGTGTTCAGAAAAGGTCAGCGTCGTGATACTGCTGGATAACATTCGTTATGAAGTCGGCCCAGGTAGCCGTCGGCTATGGTCCAGGACGACGAGTAGTAAACACCGTGAATCAGGCGCACATCGCGGGTCGAGTCAGGGCCGGAATGTCGCTACACGAGGTAGTCGGCCCGACTTCGCATTGTCGGATGTGTCACTGCGTTTCGATAATTCCACGATTACGTACCTCGTCGGCCTTAATGGTGTGGGCAAATCGACGCTGTTAAAAATTATGGCTGGCATTGTGCCGGTCGCGTCGGGAGTGGTCAGCGTGGATGGCGCTGAACCGCGGAAATGGGAAGGGCCCGGCCGCTCATTGGGAGTGTTCCTGGATACAACGGCGAGCGAAATGAAGCAGTCGGGGCGTCATCATTTGCATTGGGTAGCGTCGGCAAAACGGCTGTCTTGGGATGAAGCCGACGACATGATTGTGCGGGTTGGGCTCGAGGCCGTGGCAGATAGGCCAGTGCTCAGTTATTCGCTCGGTATGCGTCAGCGGTTGGGCGTTGCGACTGCGCTGCTCGGGTGGCCGCGGAACATCATTATGGACGAGCCGATGAATGGCTTGGACCTCGCGGGCATGTTGTGGTTGCGGTCCTTGATGCGGGATCTGGCCGAGCGTGGTCACTGCGTTGTGGTGGCCTCCCACCATTTCGCAGATGTGGAGCGGACTGCGGATCGGGTTGTTTTGCTCGAGGGCGGGACTATCGTGTCGCAAGGTTCGGTACGCGATGTGGTCGGGGCTCATGCTTCGTTGGAGGAAGCGTTTATCGACGCGATTCCCCGCGCGCTCAATCACGCGGTAGCAGTTGGGAGCAACGGCGTGATGCCCGTCGGCCACAATAATGCTGGGAGGGGGAGTGGCCATGCCGGCCAGATCTGACAGCGCCCAGATGAACAATGCCACGAGTAAGTCGGGACCGTTTCCCTGGCGCGCGTTCTATTCCGCATGGACCTCAGAGTGGGTGCGGCTAAGCGGCTGGCGAGGACCTTTTATACGTGTTCTCGTGCCATTGGGCATCATTCTTCCCTTGGTGGTGACGCTGGTCATCGGCGGTGTCGCGGAATCGCTGCACGGTAACGGTGGCTTGATTCAGGTTCGTGAAGTATCGACGCCGAACGCGAACTATTGGGTGATCTACCTGGGAATAACCATGTATGCTGTCGTCGCGACCTACGCCCAAGCCTCCTCGATGCGAGGGCCCGTTGGCGAGCTGGACTCCGTACTGCACCCACAACCAGTCCCGTCGATCATCGCTCGCTGGCTAGTCGTTTCGGTCGCTGCGGCCATCGGATCGTTTTTCTCCGTCCTTATGGTGATGGTTGCCTTGCCGGCGTTATACCCGCAGGTGTACGGATCTGTGTCCGCCTCAAGCGTCGAGGGTGTGCGGTTCTTGTGGGGGGCGCCCCTCTATGCGGTCGCGGCGTGCGGGATCGGTGTGGGAATCGGCGCGCTCGTTGCGGTCCCGGCGGCCGCGATTACCGTTATCACGGTGTGGTCGCTCTTGATCGAGAACGCCATCGTGTTCGTCCCTCGCGGGGGTGAACTTGTGGGGTGGATGCCGTTTCTGAACGGAATTTATGGCACAGGTCAAGAGATAGCTCTCGAGCCGCCGTGGAGCAGTAACGGCTCGTCGCTCTACGTCATGGGGTGGGCTGCAGTGATTATGCTTTTGGGCACCTGCTCAGCGGTTAGACGGTCGCGTCGGCCCCGCTAGCAGGCGCCTAACATGCACCAGGACTAGGGGGTTCGTCGTGTCGCGTTGGCACCCGAAAGGGGGATTTCGCTGTGGCGAACGTGTTTTTAGAGCAGAATAGACACATGAGCGACGAGAACATCATCACTGAACTGTCCGACGAGGAAGTCTTCGACTTCCTCTCTTCTGTAAAGCTAGGGCGCCTGGTTGTCAGGTCCGGTGAGGACATTGACATTTACCCGGTCAATTACGTTGTTGATCCCGGCGACGGCGACCGTCCGAAGTCCATCCTTTTTCGCACGTCAGAGGGGTCAAAGCTAGTCTCGCTGACCGTCAACGATAAGGTCCTTTTCGAGGTTGACTCTTTTGACGAGTCCGACGCCACATCGGTCGTCATTCGCGGTCGGGCACATCGCCTGACCAGCACCGCAGAGATCAACGAAGCAGACAAACTTGAGCTTAAGCCGTGGCTTCCCACGCTGAAATACAACTATGTACGGGTCGTCCCAGACTCCGTGTCAGGCCGTCACTTCAAACTTGGCGACGAACCTGACCGGTATATGAGCACGAAATACTAGCACAGATTATTGCTTCCACCACGTGTCGGTAGGAGCGACCGGCATGCTGCGCTTATGGCGGCTCACCGTGTAGAGATGCTCGATGCGATCGATGGCTTCCTGGGGCAGCCGGTCGACGCCTTCGAGGTAGTCGTCGATCTGTGAGTAGGTCACGCCGAGTGCGTCTTCATCGGGGAGCGCAGGTCGGTTGTCTTCCAGGTCCGCTGTGGGAACCTTGCTCCACGTGCTGGGGGGTGCGCCGAGTTCCTGAAGCAGCGCTGCACCCTGCCGTTTTGTTAGACCTGAGAGGGGGAGAACATCCGCGCCGCCGTCGCCGTACTTGGTGTAAAAACCGGTTACGGCTTCTGCAGCATGGTCAGTGCCGACGACGAGGAGGCCAAGCTGCCCGGCCGCCGCATATTGGGCAACCATGCGGATGCGTGCTTTGACATTTCCACGGTTGAAATCTGTGAGACAGTGAATTCCTAGCGACGCCGATACAGTCTTTGTTAACGCTTGGGCCGCATCTTTGATATTGATGGCGACGGTTCGATCCGGCTCGATGAAGTTCAGGGCGCGCTGGGCGTCGTCCTCATCTGCTTGCTCACCGTAGGGGAGCCGCACCGCGTGGAAACGTACCTTGGTTCCTTCTTGCTCGCGGACACGCTCGACGGCGAGTTGGGCCAGGCGGCCAGCTAGCGTCGAATCCTGGCCTCCCGAAATGCCCAGGATAAAGCCCTTAGCCTGCGTGGAGATCAGGTACTCGGCCAGGAATGAAACTCGTCGTTCGATTTCTTCCTGTGGATCAATGGTGGACTGGACGCCAAGGGAGCGTCGTATGTCGTCGCGAAGATCGCTTGTCATTCCACCATGGTAAAACGGTTGGGCTGCTGATGTACACTGGTGTCGCTAATTCACGTACACCGGTGTGGGGTAGGTGAGGGATTGGGCATAAAGTTTTGGATTTCGGCCTGGTCGCGGTACCATAGCGGTTCGTGTCATAGTCATGTGGGTGAACTGCGATGATTTCTCAGGGATTATCCGCACCAGACTGTGTTGTGTAGTGGCCGATCACCACAGGTGGTTGGCTTTTACTAGCCCAGCCGACGAAGAAAGGAGCGCCCGATGAAGGTCCGTAAGTCCCTTCGGTCGCTGAAGAACAAGCCGGGCGCTCAGGTTGTGCGCCGTCACGGCAAAGTTTTTGTGATCAACAAGAAGGATCCTCGTTTCAAGGCCCGCCAGGGTTAATTGACTCAGTGGCCGTAGCTGGCAGTCAGCAAGTGCTGTATAGAAGCCGACGGTCGTCATTGAGCTGAGCACTGAAGTAGCGCCGAACCGGCAGCTTTCCGTTAGGGAAGGTTGCCGGTTTTTGCGTTCCGTTGGCAGGGTGGTGGGTGCTCTGGTTTTACGACAAAAGTGTGTCCGCGTGCGGGAAAACTGCGGGGGTGTATCAAGGTCGGTGGTGAAAACTGCGGGGGAATACGGGCGAAAAAGGGCCGAAAATTGACCATATTCTCCCGCACTTTTATTTGAGGGGGCATATTCCCCCGCACTTTTGGGCTCCAGGTGTAGCTTTCCCGCAGTTTTCCGTCTACCGACTTCTTCTTCCGCGCGTCGGTGCGTCGCGCCCCAGGAAATGGGTTCTTCCAGGGGTGTATTTACGGTTAGTCACGAGGGCACAATCCTCCAGGATTCTGTCCGCATCGATCACCCGGTGGGCGCTCTGGCACATGGGTGAAACATCGTGCTTCACGGACGAGGTTGTGCGGTTCGCGGATGATGAACATCTATGTAGTAAAACTGATGCTTAAATCGGGCCGGCATACATGTAGTGATTCGTAATAGTGACGACCTTGGAATTTCGTCTTTGTAATTACTATATGTAGTGGTGTTGAGCCGATTCAAATTCTATCTATTGTGTTTTTGCCGTCGGTGGGATAGAGTTAATTCCCGTTGCACGGGCCGAACAAAGGGTGAGGATCCGCCGGATAATCACTTCGTTCTCGCGGTAAAAGTGCCCGTCGATAAACAATTGCCGCAGCAAAAGTAGTGCATCAACAGAGGGAGAATTTTCTATGGCCGTCACCGTCTACACCAAGCCCGCCTGTGTTCAGTGCACTGCTACAAAGAAGGCTCTCGATCGTGCGGGCGTGGACTACGAAACTGTCGATATCGCCATGGACAGCGACGCTCGCGACTACGTGATGGCTCTGGGTTACCTGCAGGCCCCTGTTGTTGTCGCTCAGGATGAGCACTGGTCGGGGTTTCGTCCGGATCGCATTAAGAGCCTGGTCGCCTCCGCTGCATAAGGCGCCGCAGTACACGTCGTCGCCGTTCGACGAGGACTCGCGTGGCGCGAAACCTTATCTTTTGGTTGTTCTGCAGAGTTAATAGGTGGTTCCCTGCAATGCGTGGCCCCGCCTCATTTTCATTTTTCTTTCCGTTTTAACAGTTCGTTTTAACAGTTTCAGTCACCAGAAAAGATGAAAAATAATCATGTACCTCGTCTATTTTTCTTCGGCGACGAATAACACGCAGCGGTTCGTCGATAAGTTGGGTATGCGGGCAGACCGGATACCGCTTCGACGTACCGAACCTGACCTGATCGTCGACGAGCCATATGTCTTGATTTGCCCAACATATGGCGGTGGGGCGTCGATAAGCCGGCAGGAAACGAGGCCTGTGCCCACCCAGGTGATTCATTTCCTGAACAATGAGCAAAACCGCAGCTTGATTCGGGGTGTTATCGCATCGGGTAACACCAACTTTGGCCCAGATTATGGGGTCGCGGGCGATATTATCGCAGAAAAGTGTCACGTTCCTTATCTCTATCGGTTCGAATTGATGGGAACTCAGGAGGACGTGGCCATCGTGAAACAGGGCCTCGCTGCATTTGAGGCCAATGGGATGAGGCGGCACGCAGCATAAGTAATGCGAATCGCCTGTATGGACTCTCATCACAGACCGAACATCAATTACGAAAAGTCAGTACAGAAGTTCCCTCTCAACTATTAGGAGTTTCTAGGTGTCAGATCTCGGCAAAACAGTAGCAGAACCTGTTCGGTCTACAGAGCAGTTAGATTTCCACGCTCTGAATGCCATGCTTAACCTCTATGACGAGAATGGCAAGATTCAGTTCGATAAAGACCGCGAAGCGGCTAATCAATTTTTCCTTCAGCATGTTAATCAGAACACGGTGTTCTTCCATGATCTGGAAGAAAAATTTGATTACTTGATCAAGAACAACTATTACAACGGTGACGTTGTCGAGAAATATGAATTTTCCGACATTAAAGATCTGTTCAAGCAAGCCTATAGCTATAAGTTTCGCTTCAAGACGTTTTTAGGCGCATACAAGTATTACACCTCATACACGTTGCGCACTTTTGATGGAAACCGTTACTTAGAGCGGTATGAGGACCGAGTATGCATGGTTGCCTTGGGGCTTGCTGACGGTGATATTTCGCTAGCACGCCGGCTCGTCGACGAAATTATTCAGGGCCGTTTTCAGCCAGCAACCCCGACGTTCCTCAATATCGGTAAAGCTCAGCGTGGTGAGCCGGTTTCATGCTTCCTTCTTCGTATCGAAGACAATATGGAGTCGATTGGTCGCTCTATCAACTCTGCTTTGCAGCTATCTAAGCGTGGCGGGGGAGTAGCGCTCCTCCTGTCTAACCTGCGTGAACAAGGCGCTCCGATCAAGAAGATTGAGAACCAATCGTCCGGCGTCATTCCAGTAATGAAGCTCCTGGAGGATTCCTTCTCTTACGCCAACCAGTTGGGTGCGCGTCAGGGAGCCGGTGCGGTTTATCTACACGCACACCATCCGGATATTTTGCGATTCTTGGATACCAAGCGTGAAAATGCGGACGAAAAGATCCGTATTAAAACCTTGTCACTGGGTGTAGTTATCCCTGATATTACGTTTGAATTGGCCAAGCGTAATGATGATATGTACTTGTTCTCGCCGTATGACGTTGAACGAGTCTATGGGAAGCCATTCTCGGACATCGGCATCTCTGAGCACTACGACGAGATGGTGGAAGATCCTCGCATTAAGAAATCGAAAATTAATGCGCGGCAGTTCTTCCAGACATTGGCCGAGATTCAATTTGAGTCCGGTTACCCGTACATTATGTTTGAGGATACAGTTAATCGCGCGAATCCCATTGCTGGGCGCATTAATATGTCTAACCTCTGCTCAGAGATTCTCCAGGTCAATAGCCCGTCGGAATTTAACGCGGACCTGACCTACGAACATATCGGTGACGATATCTCGTGCAACCTCGGTTCGCTGAACATTGCAATGGTCATGGATAGCGATGACTTCGATGGAACCATCGACACCGCTATCCGTGGGTTGACTGCGGTCTCGGATCAGACGTCGATCGATTCGGTGCCATCCGTCCGGCAGGGCAACGAGCATTCCCACGCGATCGGCTTGGGACAAATGAATCTGCACGGCTACTTGGGTCGCGAGCATATTTACTATGGCAGCGAAGAAGCGCTCGATTTCACCAACGCGTACTTCGCTGCCGTCATGGTGGCCTGCCTCAAGGCATCCAATCGCCTCGCCAAGGAACGGGGCGTGACGTTCACCGGCTTTGAGGACTCCGATTACGCGTCGGGTGCCTTCTTTGATCGGTATGATCCGAAGGACTTCGCGCCGAAAACAGAGAAGGTCAAGCGCATCTTTGAGGAATCGTCGATTTCGGTAACGACGCCTGAGGAGTGGGCCCAGTTACGGGAGGATATCCAGCAGTACGGCCTCTACAACCGAAACCTTCAGGCTATTCCTCCAACGGGTTCTATTTCGTATATCAACAACTCGACATCGTCGATTCACCCGATCGCGTCGAGAATTGAAATCCGTAAAGAGGGCAAGATTGGGCGCGTGTACTATCCCGCACCACATATGAACAATGACAACCTTGATTATTTCAAAGATGCTTATGAAATAGGATATGAAAAGGTTATCGATACGTATGCGGTAGCGACGAAATACGTCGACCAAGGGCTGTCGCTTACCTTGTTCTTTAAAGACACCGCAACGACGCGCGATATTAACCGCGCACAGATTTATGCGTGGAAGAACGGGATTAAGACCCTGTATTACATTCGTCTGCGGCAGGCGGCATTGGAAGGCACAGAGGTCGAAGGTTGTGTCTCCTGCATGCTGTAACGGCTGGGCTGTAACGGTGCGCGATGCGCGCTGTCACAGCCGTGCCGTAACAAGTGGGGCCGAAGCGGGCATAAAAACAGGCCCCATATCGTGACGATATGAGGCCGTTGGTTATCTAACTAGCCGGCGCAGGCCAACTAGTTTTTCCTACTTGGTTTTAGCGCTGACCAAGCTCAGCATCGAGGCGGAGAATGCCCGCACCGTCATCGCCAACAAGCTCAAGGCGATCGAGAATCTCGTTAACCGTGTCCTCTTCTTCGATCTGTTCGGTCAAGAAGCGGTCGATTAACTGGCGGGAATCAAGGTCACCTTCAGCATCTGCAGTCTTAGCAAGATCGCGAATCAGGCCCGATACCTTCTTCTCATGCTCAAGAGCAGCCTGGAATGCGTCCTTTGCCGACTGAATGTTGAGCTCAGGAACGGAAAGGGTCGAGATGGTCACCTGACCACCGCGAGCCAAGATGTGGTCGCTGAAAGCGTGAGCATGTCCGAATTCCTCATCGACTTGTTCGCGCATCCAGTCCCGCATGCCTACCAAGCTGAGGCGATCAAGCTCCAGCCCTAGTTGCTTGTAAACGAGTGCCGCCTGGAGTTCGGCGTTGAATTGGTCATTGAATGCTTTCTGCATTGTGTCACTGATAGCCATGCCCCGATTATATAAAACTTTTTTGTTTTGGCCAATTATTTTTGAAAAAATTTTATGACTGAATTTTTTAGTTTAAGCAAAAAACAACCGGAATGCGGGTTTTAGGGTTCGCTACCGTCCGATTTATTCTCCACGATATTTCATTACCCTCTCTCCAGATTCACAATTTTAGAATTAAACCTACGTCTAGTTTTTAAGAAAGTTGGCGTTGTCCTATGAATCTAAAATTCGCGGCTTTAACCAAAGGAGGTCGAACAATTTTCACACACAAAACCGCCACTTACGCTAAAGATTTGATTCGCACGATGACAGGGGAGCCTATGTCGTCGGGTAAGGGCTAGACTTGGCCGGTACGGGACTGACGGATACTGGCAGTTGATATTTACAGTGTTGAAAGGGGCACTTTTATGAAGAAGACCAACGCAATCACACCGGTCCGATGGGGGACAAACGCAAACAACCACGATCGCCCCATCGCTGCCATCGATTGGAACACCATTCCCGATGACAAAGACCAAGAGGTGTGGGACAGGCTGACAGGGAACTTCTGGCTACCAGAGAAAGTTCCGCTTTCTAATGACATCAAGAGCTGGGGCACCCTCAACGAGCTGGAACAGCGCACCACGATGCGCGTATTCACCGGCCTCACCATGCTGGACACCATCCAGGGCACCGTCGGCGCGGTTTCTCTCATTCCCGACGCCCTCACGCCGCACGAAGAAGCCGTCTACACCAATATTGCGTTCATGGAATCGGTCCACGCCCGCTCCTACTCGTCGATCTTCATGACGTTGTCGTCGACACCGGAAATCAACGACGCCTTCCGGTGGTCCGAGGAGAACGAGAACCTCCAAGACAAAGCCCGGATTGTTCTCGACTACTACGAGGGTGATAACCCCTTCAAGCGGAAGGTGGCGTCGACACTTCTTGAGTCTTTCCTCTTCTACTCGGGCTTCTACTTGCCGATGTACTGGTCCAGCCACGGCAAGCTCACCAACACTGCCGACGTTATTCGCCTGATTATTCGCGACGAAGCAGTCCACGGCTACTACATCGGTTATAAGTACCAGCGCGGGCAGGAGGCCCTGACACAGTCCGAGCGCGATGGCCTGAAAGAATACACCTTCGATCTTCTCTACGAGCTGTATGATAATGAAACGCAGTACACCGAAGATCTCTATGACGAGCTGGGGTGGACGGAGGACGTCAAGCGTTTCTTGCGCTACAACGCCAACAAGGCCTTAAACAATCTGGGGTACGAAGCGTTGTTCCCTGCCGACGAAACTCGCGTCAGTCCGGCGATCATCTCGTCCCTTAACCCCGGAGCCGACGAAAACCACGACTTCTTCTCGGGATCGGGATCCTCCTATGTAATAGGTAAGGCCGAATCCACGACCGACGAAGACTGGGATTTCTAAGGCAGCTCGAAGCCAGCGTCGGAGATAACGCCCACAATCTGTTTTTAGTTCCTGAGGCCGACACGTCTCTTCCCCCTACTGTGTGGAAGATGGCCGAAAGGGCTGGCCTTTATGTGGGACACAGCGTTACTATATTGAACATCGTTGGTGTACTTAAGGCTATTGTCCGCCGATCTTCAGAAAACTTTCAGGCGCCCTCGTTGAGTTGTTGGACATCGCAACAACCTGTTCGACGTTGTTTGCGCTGGTGACAGTGTTCTGAGTGGTTAGGGTGGGGCGTGGTCGATGCACGCCGGCAACGACAATGACGAGGAATCTGCTTCACGTGAAGGCACGAAGCAGCTTCCGAATTCAGGAGGAAAGTATGACTGCTGTAGCGCCTAAGGTTGACCAACCGGTCGCCCCTGCTAGGCCAAAGCCGTCAGGAACCACCCCGAAGGGGGGATTTGCCTGGCGCATGCTGACCACGACGGACCATAAGCAGCTCGGGATGATGTACATCATCACGTCGTTCTGTTTCTTCTTCCTCGGTGGTCTCATGGCCCTATTGATCCGTGCTGAGCTCTTCAGCCCGGGTCTTCAGTTCTTGTCCAATGAACAGTTCAACCAGCTGTTTACCATGCACGGCACCGTCATGTTGCTGCTATACGGCACGCCTGTGGTGTGGGGCTTCGCGAACTACATCATGCCGTTGCAGATCGGCGCACCCGATGTGGCATTCCCAAGGTTGAATGCTCTGGGCTTCTGGCTCACACTCGGTGGCGGCATTCTGATGCTGTCGGGCTTCTTTACCCCTGGTGGAGCCGCTGACTTCGGCTGGACCATTTACTCGCCGCTGTCCGACGCTCTTCACTCGCCGGGCATCGGTTCCGACATGTGGATCGTCGGCGTCGGTGCTGGTGGTGTCGGAACCATCGCGTCGGCTATTAACATGATCACGACGATCGTGTGCCTCCGTGCCCCGGGCATGACAATGTTCCGTCTGCCGATCTTCACCTGGAACGTCCTGGTTACCTCGATTATCGTTCTGTTGATCTTCCCAATGCTGACCGCGGCTGCCCTCGGTGTGCTGTACGACCGCAAACTCGGTGGCCACATTTACGACCCTGCTAATGGTGGTGCAATTCTGTGGCAGCACCTGTTCTGGTTCTTCGGTCACCCTGAGGTTTACGTCTTGGCCCTCCCGTTCTTCGGTATTGTGTCCGAGATTGTCCCGGTCTTCTCCCGCAAGCCGATGTTCGGTTACGCCGGGCTGGTTTTCGCAACCCTGTCGATCGCCGCTTTGTCGGTTGCTGTGTGGGCTCACCACATGTTCGTCACCGGCGCTATCCTGCTTCCGTTCTTCTCATTCATGACGTACCTGATCTCGGTGCCCACCGGTGTGAAGTTCTTCAACTGGGTAGGAACGATGTGGCGTGGACATATCACCTTTGAGACCCCGATGCTCTGGACAATGGGCTTCTTGGTGACGTTCCTCTTCGGTGGCTTGACCGGCATCATGCTGGCTTCACCGCCGCTGGACTTCCACGTGTCGGATACCTACTTCGTGGTCGCTCACTTCCACTACACCCTGTTCGGTACCATCGTGTTCGCTTCGTGTGCAGGCGTCTACTACTGGTTCCCGAAGATGACGGGGCGGATGTTGGACGAGCGCCTCGGTAAGATCCACTTCTGGCTAACAGTCATCGGATTCAATGGAACATTCTTGGTCCAGCACTGGCTCGGTGACGAAGGTATGCCACGTCGTTACGCTGACTACCTTCCGACCGATGGATTCACAGGTTTGAACCAGTTCTCCACGATCTTCTCCTTCATCCTCGGCATCGGTTTCCTGCCGTTCATCTGGAACGTGTTCAAGTCGTTCCGCTACGGCGAAATCGTGACCGTCGATGATCCGTGGGGTTACGGAAACTCTCTCGAATGGGCTACGTCCTGCCCGCCCCCGGCCCACAACTTCACCTCGCTGCCTCGCATTCGTTCCGAGCGCCCAGCCTTCGAGCTTCACCATCCGCAGATGGTTGAAAAGATGCGAGCTGAAGCCCACATCGGTCGGCAGATTTAATGAGAGTGGTTGCGTATTTGCTCGCTAAACGTGAGAAACAAAGGATTCAGACCTCCTGAATAAATGAGACGGCCCCCATCCACATGGGTGGGGGCCGTTTCTGCTATCCCACGCCACCCACGCACGTTTACAAGACCTGTTTAAACCGCCGACCTCGTCACCCACTCCTAGGAGCAACTGAAGTAAACCATGGCCCCCAAGCTCTCCATTAATCTCATTGACGGTTTTCGCCCCGCCGTCATCATCGCCTCCGGCCCCGACCGACCGGGGGTCAGTGCGGCACTGTTCCGCGTCCTCGCGGCACATGGCAGTCAACTCCTCGACATCGAACAGTCCATCTTCCGTGGGCACTTGTCCCTGGCCGCACTCGTCGGATGCTCGTCCCACAAAATTGGTCGTCTTCGTGACGATCTCGTCGAAACGCTAGCCACCTACGACTGCACCGTTGAGATTGAATTTGACGACCAGGCGGTCCCGTCGCGTCCATATTCCAGCCATGCCGTCGTCGTTCTTGGTAATCCAGTTACTGCGGATCACATTTCGCAGATCGGCCAAGTCCTCGCTGATTACGGGACAAATATTGATACCTACCGGGGCATTTCTGATTATCCAGTCACCGGTGTTGAGCTCAAAGTGTCGGTCCGGGATCCCCGCCCGGGTGGCGGTATTGCGCTCCGCAAAGCTCTCGCTGAGCTCAGCACGCGGATCGGGGTCGACATCGCTATTGAGCGCGCGGGCTTGGCTCGGCGGTCGAAGCGCCTCATCTGCTTCGATTGCGATTCGACGTTGATCCGGGGCGAAGTCATCGAGATGCTCGCTGCCCACGCCGGCCGAGAAAAAGAAGTAGCAGAAGTGACGGCACGAGCGATGCGGGGAGAAATCGACTTCGAAGAATCGTTACGGGAGCGCGTCGCTACTCTGCGCGGTTTGGACAGCTCGGTTATCGACGAGGTAGCGAAAAATATCGTCCTCACCCCAGGGGCACGAACGACGATCCGAACCCTCAAGCGAATGGGGTACCGCACCGCGGTCGTCTCAGGAGGGTTTATCCAGGTTATCCAACCAATGATTGATGACCTCGATATCGATTTCGTCCGTGCCAACACACTGGAAATTGTGGACGGCAAGCTGACCGGAAAAGTCGTCGGCGACATTGTGGGCCGGGAAGCGAAAGCACGATACCTTAAGGAATTCGCCGCAACCTCGAAACTGGCGATGTATCAGACCGTTGCCGTGGGGGACGGCGCGAATGATATCGACATGTTGTCCGCGGCGGGGCTCGGTATCGCCTTTAACGCTAAGAAAGCGTTGCAAGAGGTAGCGGACGCGTCCGTGAACTTCCCATTCCTTGATGAGGTGTTGAGCATTTTGGGAATCGACCGCGACGACATTGATGCCGCTTCCGATGCCAAAGAAACCGCCGACGAAGGAACTGGCGATGAAGACGCGACGTCCCAGGAGGCAACTCATGACTGATGACGATGGACGCACGGAATCCGCACCCGGCGTCAGAGACGCACACTCGCTCTTAGCGTCGGTTCTCGGTGATGGCGTCAACCAGCCCGATGGGGAAGATCCCAGTGATCCCAACACTGTTCAAGCGATGCCGATTGTCCTGAACATGCCGAAATCGTCGCCACCCCCTCGGCAGGAACTGTTGGAAGCCGCGGCGTTAGCGTCGGCACTCGTGTGCCTCGACTCTCGTGCTGGGAGTGACGGGGCATGGCGAGAATCGCTATCTCGGTGGTACGGAGCACGAATCCGGAAAATTGCGCGACGTGCTCGGACGTCGGGGCAGTGGTCGAAAGTACAGAGCATTCCGGGCGTGACGGTCACGATTGGAGAGTCGTCTGCGCGTGCTTTTCTTCCCGGTCCGGTCCGCGATGTTGATCCGAGAATCGGAAAACTGCAGATTTCCGGTACTGATCTCCCGCGCGGGGACGACGACCAGACTGAGCGGATAGGCGGTAGCGATACTCTGCATCCAACAATCGCGCTGAATGAGGACTTGGAGATGTCGGTCGGAAAAGCTGCAGCTCAAGTGGGACACGCAGCGATGTTATGGGCTGCTCATGCGTCATTTCCGACTGTTGAACGGTGGCTCCATGAACCGCGGTTCACCATCGTCGAGGTGCCGAGTAGCGAGCTGGAGGCCGCTGCCCGTCGCTATGGGGCTGGCCACTATGTCGAGGTTGTTGATGCTGGTTTCACCGAAGTAGCCCCAGGTAGCAGAACCGCGGTCGCGTTTGATCCTGACGTGGCTATTTCTTGACAAGCCGCTTGAGCGCATCTCGCGTTTGTTCTAGCGAGGTCGTGCGCCACAAGTCCGGCATGGACGCTGCGATAAACGAACCATAGCGTTTCGTCGCGAGCCTCGGGTCCAGAACAGCGACGACACCACGATCATTCACAGATCGTAAAAGCCGCCCGGAGCCCTGCGCCATCAGAAGCGCCGCGTGCGCTGCTGAGACCTCCATGAAACCATTGCGCCCCGCCGCGTTGGCCGCGTCGGAACGAGCTTTTAAAAGGGGATCGTCGGGACGGGGAAACGGAAGCCGGTCGATAATAACCAAAGATAACGATGGCCCGGGGACATCGACGCCCTGCCATAACGACAACGTCCCGAACAACACCGAGTTCTCATTGTTAGAAAATGACGTGACGAGGGCACCTATCGAGTCCTCGCCTTGACAATAGATGTCGAAAGGTAGGACTTCCCGCATCGCGTGTGCGGCAGAGTCCGCAGCCCGTCGGGACGAAAACAAGCCCAATGTCCTCCCCCCAGCAGCGGTAATAAGGGTGCGCATTTCCTCAACAGCCTGCTGCGACATACCGTCCCGGCCGGGAGGCGGTAAATGGTCGGCCACGTACAGGATTCCCGAGCGCCGCGCATCAAAAGGCGTCCCCACGTCGAGCGTGGTGTAGGTGTTTTTCCGCAAACCCCACTGCGCCGCCATGGCATCGAACTTCCCACCCAGGGCCAGCGTGGCCGAGGTTAAGATCACGGTATTGGCGTCGAAAAGATTCTTGCTCAGCAGTGGTGCGACCGAGAGTGGCGCGACCATCACTCTGCCGTTCTCACCGTTTTCTTTCCACACCACATCGTCCGGTTCCAGTGACGTACTCCGACCTTGTTGCTCGAGCTGATTGCCATACGAAAGAATCCGCGTGCAGGTGTGCTGCAGCTCATCCAGAGCCGACAGCACCGCCTGCCGTTCCGCGGCCTTCTCCGGATCATTCGACAAAGAATCGGCAGACACACTATGCACCGCCGTAAACGCCGTGTTGAGATGTTTACGCAAATCCTCCACATTGCCGGCCGCATCATCCGGAAATGGCTTCCACCGCCCGTCATCAACAACAACGTCGACGTACGACTGCCAATCGTCAATGCTATTCATCAGCGACGATGACGCCTCGTCATCAAACTTGGCGACACGACGTGCCGTCGCCCTCATCCCCGGTGCTGCCAGCTCCTGCGTTGCCACCGACGTGATACGCCCGTCCAGTTCGTGCGCCTCGTCGACAATAACGATGTCATGTTCGGGCAGGATATGCCCGTCGGACAAAGCATCGATGGCGAGCAGGGCATGGTTCGTGACGATGACATGTGCGTCACGCGTTTTAGCGCGCGCACGCTCCGCGAAACAATCCTCGCCATGTGGGCATCGCGACGCACCAATGCACTCACTTGCTGTCACACTGACTTGCTTCCACGCCAGATCTGAAACACTGCTCTCCAAGCTGTCGCGGTCGCCGTCGTCGGTGTCAGATGCCCATTCGTGCAATTCCTTGACCTGCCGTCCGACGCGCGAAATCTGACCGGGATCTATCAGTGGACTTTCGCTGTCGGCCTCGACGCCGAGCTTATTCAGGCACAGGTAATTGGACCGTCCCTTGAGGATCGCGAAGTTGATCTTGCCCAACGTGGGCTTCAATGCCTCTGCAATGCGGGGAAGGTCTCGGGAAATCAGCTGACGCTGCAGCGCAATCGTCGCTGTCGACACGACGATCGTGGTATCCGTTTCGACGGCATGCGCGATCGCCGGAATAAGGTAAGCCATCGACTTGCCCGTTCCGGTACCAGCCTGTACCGCCAGATGCTTCTCCATCCTGATCGCTTTTTGGATGGAGGAGGTCATCCGCGATTGGCCATCGCGCCGGGCACCTCCCATCGCGGTAACGACGGTGTCGAGTAGGCGCTCAGCGTCGTACTTTCCATTATCATTGCTCGGCTGAGCATCGGTTTGACGAGTCTTCGAACCCATATGCTTCCGGTGAGCCGCCTAGAACCCGACGAACCGGGTGGAAATAGCAGGTTCATCGGCGGACAGGGCAAGGCCTTCCCATGGCAGCGTGATGAGCGCTTGAGAGAGGTACTCGCGGCACGCCTCGAGGGAGGGAAGGTTGCCTGTCATTTCGCCGTCACGCATCAGGGCCACAGTCAACGGGCGCGCATGCAGGCCGTTGTACAGTTTCGGCGCGTCGTCGTCGAAATGCGTAATAACTTCCTCAACTGCAGTACCAGATTCTCGGACGGCACGGTAGGCACGCTTGGTGCCGCCGTGCGAGATCTTGTGGCTTGAGCGTTTCGCCACGGGCAGCCCGTCGACCTCAACGAGCTTGTACACCATTTCGGCGGTGGGGTGCCCAGAACCGGTCACCACAGACGTGCCGACGCCGTACGCGTCGACGGGCTCGGAACGCAGCGCAGCAATTGCGAATTCGTCGAGGTCGGAGGACACGACAATCTTCGTGTTCGTCGCTCCTAAGGAATCCAGCTGATCGCGAACCTGACGGGCTAAAACGCCTAGTTCGCCAGAGTCAATCCTGATGCCGCCTAGGTCAGTGCCGGCGACATCGATGGCGGTGCGCACTCCGGCGGCGATGTCGTAGGTGTCGACAAGAAGCGTCGTTCCGATGCCGAGGGTGTCGATCTGCGTGCGGAACGCCTCGTCCTCATGGGCGCCCTCGCTGGTGGTGTGTGCCAAAGTCCATGCGTGCGCTGCCGTTCCCGCTGAGGGGATGTTGTAGCGGTACGCGGCCTCCAAGTTGCTGGTGGAGGAGAAGCCTGCGAGGTAGGCGGCGCGGGTGGCGGTGACCGCGGCATATTCGTGGGTGCGTCGGGATCCCATCTCCATGATGGGCCGTCCCTCCGCGGCGGTGACCATTCGCGCTGCTGCCGTTGCGACGGCCGAATCGGCGTTCATGATGGACAGAATGACTGTTTCCAGCACCACGCACTCAGCGAATGTCCCGCGGACCGTCAAAATGGGGGAGTACGGGAAGTAGAGTTCGCCTTCGGAGTATCCGTCGATATGGCCTGAGAAACGGTAATTGCGCAGGTATTCAATTGTTTCGTCGCTAAGGAAGTCGAGGTATTCGAGTTGTTCGTCGGTAAAGACGAAATCGCGGACAGTGCGTAAAACTCGGTCGGTACCTGCAACAACTCCGTACCGACGTTGCCCGGGGAGCCGTCGGGCGAAAACTTCGAAACTCACTTGTCGATCCGCTGTGCCATCTTTAATGGCAGCGTCAAGCATCGTGAGTTCGTATTTGTCGGTGAGCAGTGCGCTGGAGCGTCGAGTGGTGTCCTGGGAGTGGGAAGCGTTCATGGCGATCATGATAGTGGCTGCCGGGGACAAACGTATATGAATGGACAACCCGCCCACCCGGTCGCCGTGTGAGGCGTCGGCACGGTTCGCTGGGTTCCTGTGAGTCGGCATGGTTTCTGGCTAAAGTGGACACCATGAGTCCTGCCGCAGCTCCCTTAGCTACCCCCGAAACAGACACACAGACGATGACAGAACCTGATCTTCCATGGCTGTGCATCGTGTGGGATGACCCCGTCAATCTGATGAGTTACGTCACCTATGTGTTTGAAACTGTGCTGGGCTATGGGCGTGCTCGAGCGACGGAGCTGATGATGAAAGTGCATACGGAGGGCAAGGCGGTCGTGTCGTCGGGGGAGCGCGATAAGGTAGAAGTCGATGTCAAGAAGCTGCAGACTGCGGGTTTATGGGCTACCATGCAGCGTTCTGAGGGCTAAAGCTAGGGCGGTAAGCTGCTTGTAGTTGTACTCGCTTCGTATGACGTACCGACGAATCACGTGAGGGATAAGCTGTGGAGCCGTGGAAACCCCGTAAAGGGTTGCTGAAGAAGAGGACAATAAACACGACCTTTGAGCCCATGGAGCGGGAACTTCTGGGCGACGCGGCGGCAGACCTGTGCAATGCATTAATTGAACGCCAGCGGAGCGCCCCCAAGGATGTGCTCGAGGAGATGACGGGGATCAGTTCGGGCCACTCCGAAAAACCGGAGGATCCGGGCTTGGCGCGGCTGCTTCCCGACTTTGAAACGTCGGAGGCCGAAGAGTTTGAGGGCGACAATGGGATGCTCCGTCAGCTTCACGAACCGGATATTATTTCCCAGAAGCTCACTAATCTTCGTTATATTGTCGACGCTTTAGGCCCCGATGGTTCGGTGAATGTGTCGTTGACCTATGACGACGTCCCACGCTGGTTAGCCGGGCTGAACGACATCCGCACCTATAAGGCCGCAGCCTTTATCGACGACGAGGGGCATTTGCCCGAAGCTGGCCCCGACGCAGGGTTTGATCGGAATTTCGTCGAATGGCTGGCGGTGTGCCAGGAGTCCTTACTTGAAGCGTGGCGCTCATGAAAAATAGCCCCATCGGAGTTTTTGATTCCGGGGTAGGCGGGTTAACGGTTGCCCGGACCATTGTGGACCAAGCCCCAACCGAGTCGATCATGTATGTCGGCGACACCGCGCACGCTCCGTACGGCCCCAAGCCCCGCGAAGATGTTATCCGGTATTCGACGGCGATTGCCGACGACCTCGTCGCCCGTGGCGCCAAAATGATCGTGATCGCGTGTAATACGGCTGCGTCGGTGTTTTTGGATAAAGCGCGGGAGCTTTACGACGTCCCCGTTGTGGGGGTGATCGAGCCGGCTTCGCGACGCGCGGTCGCAGCAACGCGGAATGGCCGCGTCGGGGTGATTGGAACGACGGGAACGATCGCGTCGGGAGCGTATCAGCGGTGCATAGCGAATCTCGATCCGAACATCGAGATCTATGCCGTTGATTGCCCGCAATTCGTGCCCTTCGTCGAGCGTGGCATCACGACAGGCCGGCAGATTATGGGCTTAGCGGAGGCGTATTTGGAGCCCTTGCAGGATGTCGGCGTCGACACTGTGGTGCTGGGGTGTACTCATTATCCGCTGCTTACCGGGGTGATTCAGCTGGTGATGGGGGATAACGTGACCCTGGTGAGCAGCTCCGAGGAGGAGGGTAAGGAGGTTCCGCGGGTCCTTTATCAGGAGGATTTGTTTAACGACGCGAACCCTGAGGCGGAGTCGTTGGATGTGGTTGATGCCAACGTCGTGAATGACTATGCCGGCCCTGAACCTGCCCGGACATTTGAGTCGACCGGTGACCCCCATCGTTTCGCTAGGCTGGCCAGGCGTTTCTTGGGCCCGTCGATTACCCAAGTAAGCCACGTCGAGGGCCTGACGGATATGTAGAACCGTGATCTTCATCTCACCCGGTTGACGGAGTGATCATCGAGACAAAAGCGCTCAAAATTGCAGCTTTAATCGCCATGATGTGCGCTGGTCTGGCACTATAAACACATGCGGTTGACGATTATCGGTTCTTCAGGAAGCCTCGCTGGTCCGCAGTCTCCGGCATCGAGTTATTTGTTGACGCCGGACGATGGGTCGGATCCCGTCATCATGGATCTGGGGCCCGGGGCGATGGGGGTTCTCCCGCAGGTCACCGACCCTGGTCGAGCGCATATCGTCTTTTCCCACTTGCACGCTGACCACTGCCTGGATTTTCCGTCGCTGCTGGTGTGGCGTCGGTTTCATCCCCAATTAGCAGCGAAGTCCAAACATACCTTCGTCGGCCCGGATTTTTCTGCTGAGCATTTGGGGCTAGCCAGTGCCGACGCACCAGGCGACGTGGACGATTTCTCCGATAGCTTCGTCATCCATAGTTGGCGCGAGGGTGTTGTTCAGTCGGTGGGGGCATTTGATTTTACGCCGGTGCGCGTCATCCATCCGACGGAGACGTACGCTTTGCGGGCCGTTGAGCGGGAGACTGGTCACACCTTGGTGTTCTCTGCGGACACCGCCTACTGCGACCAGCTGGTCGACTTGGCCAAGGGCGCGCACACGCTCTTGTGTGAGGCGTCGTGGGGAGTGTCGTCGGAGAATGCTGCACCTGACATGCATATGAGTGGCCCGGAGGCGGCGAAGACGGCAACGCGGGCTGGTGTGAAGCGGTTGATTTTAACCCACATCCCGCCGTGGATTGATGCGCTGGCCACTGTTGGTGCTGCTCAGGATCATTTTTCGGGCGAGATCGATGTGGCGACCCCGAAGAAGACGTACGAGTTTTAGCGGTCGTGTCCGGGGGGACCGGTAGGGTGGGGAGCATGAGTGATTTTGTACGCGCTGATGGCCGTGTCCTTGATGAAATGCGCCCTGTCCGTATTGTTCGTGGTTTTACGACGAATCCCGCCGGGTCTGTCTTAGTGGAATTCGGAAACACACGTGTGATGTGTACAGCCTCGGTGGAGGACCGTGTGCCTCGCTTTAAAAAGGACAGCGGTGAAGGCTGGTTGACGGCCGAGTATTCGATGCTTCCCTCGGCGACGGCGGAGCGGATGCCGCGCGAGTCAATGCGGGGAAAGGTCAAGGGGCGGACGCATGAGATTTCCCGTCTGGTGGGGCGTTCGCTTCGAGCTGCGATCGATTTGAAAGCGCTGGGGGAGAACACGATTGCCTTGGACTGCGATGTCCTTCAGGCTGATGGTGGTACCCGGACTGCCTCTATTACCGGCGCATATGTTGCTCTCGCCGATGCGTTGACGTACTTGGAAGCAGAGGGGCTGGTGTCTAAGAATGCCTTGCTTCCTCCTGTTGCCGCGGTGTCCGTCGGTCTTATCGACGGGCATGTGTGCCTGGACCTGCCGTATGAGGAGGATTCTCGCGCGGAGGTCGATATGAACGTCGTGATGACGGAATCGGGCGAGTTCGTGGAGATCCAGGGCACGGGTGAACACAGCACATTTTCTCGTGAGCATTTGATGCAGTTTATGGATGCGGCAGAAAAAGGATGCTCGGAGCTGATTCGTGCTCAGAAGGAAGCTCTGTCGAAGCCGTATCCGAAGCCTTTGCCGAACCGGAAGAACGCTTAACGAAGAACGCGTAACAGAGGACGAGGAGGAAATGTGCAGATCCTTGTTGCCAGTCGGAACGCTAAAAAACTGAGGGAGCTCCAAAGGGTCCTGGATACGCGGCATGTTGCTGGGATCGAATTGCTCAGCTTGAAGGATGTCGTTGAGTATCCTGAGGCACCAGAGACCGGCCGGACGTTCGGTGATAATGCTCTGTTGAAGGCTAGGGAAGCTGCCAAGCACACTAATTTGGTGTCGATTGCGGACGATTCCGGCTTGAGTATCGACGAGCTCAATGGCATGCCCGGGGTGCTCTCAGCTCGGTGGTCAGGTAAGCATGGCGATGATGATGCCAATACGAACTTGGTTTTGGGGCAGATGAATGATGTTCCCGATGAACGACGTGGGGCTGCGTTCGTTTCGGTGTGCGCCTTAGTTATTCCGGAGAGCCTGATGCCTCGGGCGAAGGCGGCAGGCCTGACGGTTCCTTCGCTACAAAAGTTCAGTGAGGGCGTTTCTCTTTCGGCTCCCGCTGAACCTGGAGAGTTTGTGGTTCGTGGCCAGTGGCGGGGACGTATTATTCGCGAGCCTCGGGGCACGAATGGCTTCGGCTATGACCCGATTTTCGTTCCCGAGGAGGAAGACACCCGCGCCCAGATTCAACATTCCCCGAGGGATGCGGGTGATGAGGATGGCGAAGGTGTTAATCAGTCGGATCACTCGGGGAAGAGCCGACGGCCTCGCGTTGCGCCGCGGACCTCTGCCGAGCTATCTGCTGAAGAGAAGGATGCTCAATCGCATCGAGGACGAGCTCTGGCTCAGTTGGTGCCGATTTTGCGATCGATAGGGGATATGTAGGCGCTGGCGGCGCTATGAGAGATTAAATGTCTTCTGGACCTCGTGCCGACGACGTGCTTCTACCACGAAAGAGAGGAACGGGACGGTTCCTGCTAAGCATGTGGTGAGCCATTTGACTGGCTTCCACCGTGCTTTGGTTCCGAGGTCTAGCGTCATGATGAGGTAGACCATGAAGAAGAAACCGTGGGCCATGCCAATATACATGAACCAGTCGGGGGGATTATCAAGAATCAGGTGGTCGAAAACTATCTCCACGCAGAGGAGGAGCAGCCACACGCCTGTGACGTAGGCGGCCACCGAGTAGCGCTTTAGTGCGGAAGCGACCCGTGCTTGCCGAGCGGGATTGATCCGCGGCGTGTCGCGTCGTCGCTGATTGGCTGCGCTATTTCCGTCAGATGATTGTGCATCGGCTTGGCGTGAATCGTTATTGGACGCACCAGTCGACTGCGCGTCATTCACAGGGGTGTTGTTAGTCATAGTGGAATTCCTGCGTACCTACGTTTAATGAGTTTTTCTGGGGTGCTCCGGGGTTTGCTCAGGCTGGGGGCGGGATCGCTGAGGCAAGAAATCCTCAGGTATCTCCCGCATAGGAGCATCGTCCTCGCGGGAGGTTGCGTTTGCCGCCCCTTTTCGCGATGACCCTTTACGGCGAGAACGCGAGGGCTCACGCCTCGCGCCGGGTTCAGTATTACCTTCCGCGAGTTCACGTTCGTACTGGAGATACTTACGATACGCGATAATGAAAAAGGCCCCAATTGCCGGCCATTGTAAAACATAGCCAAGATTTTGAGCGGTACCCGAGTCCGACGTGTACCGGTCCCATTGCCAGTGGGCGAGGAATAAGGTTGCGGCCACTGCTGCGATGAGAAAAATGATCTGAACAATGCGAACCCGGACGGACGGCATCGTGTGCTGAGGCTGCACCTCTTGCTGTCCTCCGTCTGCACTGGTCAGGGTATCATCCCCGTGCACGCGGTCGGCTTTGTCCTCTGTACTCACGTGCCACAGTCTACCCGTTGCTGTGCCAGGGTGTGAGTGGTGTTTGTGCTGGAGGTTTCCATTGGCTGGTGCTGTCAGCTAGTATTACGTCGCGCATGTTCGGGTCAATTAGTCGGCCCGTATCTCCGAATTCTCAAACAGCTGGTGCGCCGTGAGGTGCTGTGGCTGATTGGTTCGGGTGTTCATGTGTTTTGCGCTTGTGGCGGAATTGGCAGACGCGCTGGATTTAGGTTCCAGTGTCTTTTGACGTGGGGGTTCAAGTCCCCCCAAGCGCACAGAACCCCTCCCTGTTCGTGCAGGTGAGGGGTAATTTTTAACGTTTCAGAACGGACTGTATCAGGTCGTGAATCTCACGACCGCAGCTGCTACACCGATACGTCGGTGGTGTCCCACTCCAAGGTGTGTCCGTCGAGCAGCCAGTTAAGAGCCCATAGACGCTCAATGCCGCTGTTAGGGTCAAAGTTCGTGCCCCTGACCATTCCGCGCCGCGCAGCTGCCATGAGGCTCCGGTACGTCTGCTGTGCGTCGAGCAGTTCGTCGATATCGCGGACGGTGGGGGTCTCATCCATATTCAAAGCGGTGGGGAACGCTGCTGCACCGTCGGTTGGTTCCCCGGTGAAAGCCGAGGGCAGTTCATATCGACCGAGCGCCCAGGTCAGGGCCCCAACGGCCTCGCTTCGCCAGGACAGCTTTTCTGCTAGCCCCGGATCTGCGGTCTCGAAGAGCTTCTTTTCTTCTTTGGTCCGTGCTGCAAACCCTTCGGGGGACGTTTCCTCCATGAGCGCGGGGTCAATCGGATCGCCGCGGAGAACAGAATCCGCGTAATCCGCGACCATGCACAGGGCAATAGAGCGCAGTTGAATATCTTCCGCTGGCTTAATCGCGAGTTCTTCCGGCGCGCGCACAGGGGTGAATGTATCGGGAATATCGACGCCGATATTGGTGCGAATCTGGTTTTGGATTGTTGTGAACCGCTCTTGAGCAGAATCAATGATGGGCGGATGGCCTAGAGTCGTGACACTGGGCGTAGGAAGCAACGGCTGCCCGGTGGGATCAATAAACATTCCGTCTTCCATAAGAAGCACAGCATTGTTTTGTGCCGACCACTGCAAAAGCTGACGATACGTAGAAGGATCAGATGCATTGGCTTCGAAACTGTAATGCCATTGCGTCGACCGTAAGTGTTCCAGAAGATCTAAAGCTTCTTGAGGGAATTGCCCACTTCCCGCACTGACGTTAAAACGAGAAAAAATGTATTCATAAAGCTCGTGAATGTGAGCGCTAAAAGTGTTGAGCGCTTCATAATCGAGAGTGCTCGGCTGCTTTTGATTTTCTGTGGCTTCGCTCGAATTCGGCCCCTCTGATGTCGCCGAGAGGGATTCGACGTTATCCGAGCTTTCTAAGCCAGCCGGATAATCAGATGAAGAATTAGTGGGATTAATATGGGGCAAACCCTGGCTTTGTACAGGGCTAGATGCCACCCGTGGCTCACTGTATTCCGTGAGAGTGGAGTAGGCATTAATTTCCATTATCATAATCTCCGATTCGCGTTCTTCATCTATTAAGTGGATCCGTCTCGTGTGAATATGTCACGCTAAGCATTCCAGCCACGCTAAGCACTCCAGAGTAGAGCGTTTCGCAGTTAGAATAAGCCCATGAATACGGCCTCCGCCCAGAACTCTCATTCACAGCCCGGCAAATGTACCAGCGCCGATCCTCAGAAAGATCCGTTACAGGGTCATAAAATACATAAAGGTTCGGAACAATTACAGTCAGGTCACGATAACCCTAGTCAGGGTGCATCACCACGTGAGGTTCTCGTTCTGCGACATTTAGCGTTTGAGGACCTGGGAACTTGGGAAGAAAACCTCTCTCAACTGGGCTTTCGCGTTACCTACGTTGACATGGGTGTCGATCCTATCGATGAAAACCGGGTCATGAATGCAGCTTTGCTGATCGTCCTTGGCGGCCCCATCGGTGTTCACGATAAAGAGCTGTACCCATTTCTTGCCGACGAAGAAAGCGCGATCAAGCGACGGATGTCGCAGAAGGCACCGATCATCGGAATCTGCCTGGGCGCTCAACTAATGGCGCTAGCTGCGGGAGGCGAGGTTAAGCCGGCCGGGAGCGGATTAGGCGGTTCACCCGGGGCAATGGAGATCGGGTTTTCGCCTCTCAACGTCACCGAGGATGGTGCTCAGTCGCCTCTGAAAGCGCTTGCGGGCGTTGACGTCCTTCATTGGCACGGTGATTGTTTTTCGACGCCCCCGGGCACGGTGAACCTCGCTAACACGCCTGGGTATCCCAATCAAGCCTTCGCGATTGGCGCCTGGGCGCTGGGCCTCCAATTCCACCCGGAATTCGACTCGTCTGTCGTTGAAAAGTGGTTAATAGGTCATACGAGTGACCTGCGCGCCCAAGGGGTTGACATTGTGTCTCTACGGAGCGACGCGGCTAACAAAGGACAAGCCGTGAGGAGTGCGTCGACAGTAATGGTGACGGAATGGCTCCGCCGCGCCGGGCTCGTGGAGTAGCCGGGTTCGCGAAAATAAAAGCACTTGTGGGGTAAGACACTTGGGTCGGAGACCGCCATGAACTATTTATCGCTCAGGCCAAGATCCTTCAGAATGCGCACAACATGGCCCGTAGCTCGGACGTTGTACTTGGCCAACTCGATGGTCTGATCCTCACCAACGACGAAGGTGGAGCGAATGACACCGTGGATAAGCTTGCCGTAATTCTTCTTCGCTCCAAACGCGCCCCATGCTTTCATAACTTCTTTGTCAGGATCCGATAGCAAGGGGAAAGGAAGCTCGTACTTCTCCTTGAATCTCGTGAGCTTCTCGGGGGAATCGGGGGAAATGCCGACGACGTCAATTCCCGCGTCGGCAAGCACAGACAGATTGTCGCGGAAATCGCATGCTTCCTTAGTGCATCCGGGTGTGTTCGCGCGGGGGTAGAAGTAGACCAGGACTTTCTTGCCCGAATAATCCGAGAGCGACACCTGCGTTTGCGCGTCTGAGGTCAACGAAAACTGCGGGGCAGGATCGCCTTTTTCTAGCCGACGTGGGGTCGACGATTTCTGCTCGGCCGATGGCTGTGTATGTGACTCTGAACCACTCATAGCTTTTGAGGGTACCCGGAAGTGAATGCTCGGGGCCGATCCATCTCATCGGGGAGTGCGTGCATCGCGACCAGATGTAGCATGGGACTTTCCCGGGGGGACTTCGTCTTGGTTCTGACGGTCGAACAAGCAGTTTTCTGTTTTGCGAAATTTCGGTGTCGGCGCACCCTGGTTAGTCGTGCATTGTGGTTGTCCATTACCGTAGAGTAAGAGCAGAAAAGTGCTATTTCGTGGGCCATGTAATGCCCGTGGGACTAGCATCCGTGACCGGATTAAGGAGACCCTGTGGCTCGCAGCATTGATGCAATCCAGAGTGATCTTGAACGTACTCGTAGCCAATTAGCCAGCACCCTCGATGAGCTTGCAGATCGGGCTAACCCGAATACGATTGCCGACGACGCCAAAGAAAAGGCAACATCGCTGATTCAGGACCCGAAGGTTCAAAAAGTCCTCATCGGTATCGGCGTTGCCGTGGCTGGCATGGTTCTGCTAACAATGCGGAGCAAGAGGAAGCAATCCAAGGAGATTAAGGAAATCCAGAAGCTCCTGGCAGCTCATAGGAATAATTAGTCTTTAGCAGGTTTACAGTAACCGCACTTCATCATGGAGTGCGGTTTTGTTGTGCCGTTTTATTGTGTGGGGCTGCGAGGTTCTTACCGCAGAGCGGCCTCGGAATGACGGAAGTCCCTCCAGCACTGAAGTGCTGGAGGGACTAGTTGGGGTGACTGACGGGGCTCGAACCCGCGACACCCAGGATCACAACCTGGTGCTCTACCAGCTGAACTACAGTCACCATTGCTGCGACGCTGTTCTCACAAGAACGCTGCGCAGCGCTGTAAATACTAGAACAGATGGTGGGCAGTTCCCAAATCACGTCGTGAACTGCTAAATCGGGTAGCGTCGAGAGGCCTCATCTGCCGCTGATTTGATTCGCTCGTCGGCATCCTGATCATCTGTGATGAAGACGGCTCGGCGGTAATAGTCCAGTTCTCTGATTGACTCTTTGATGTCGGCTAATGCTCTGTGGGCCAGTCCCTTCTTGGGCTGGTTCTGATACACCTTGGGGTACCAACGGTGGGCGAGTTCTTTAATGGAGCTGACGTCAATCATGCGGTAGTGCAAGAATTCGTCCAGCCTCGGCATGTAAGCTGCAATGAATTTCCGGTCACTAGCGATGGAATTACCTGCTAGCGGTGCCGTCCGTGGCGCGTTGACCCACTTCTTGACGTAATCGAGAACCGCATTCTCTGCCTCACCCACGGACACAGGGGACTGACGGATCTCATCAGTGAGGCCGTTCTTGGTGTGCATCTGGGTAACAAAATCGTCCATCTTCGCCAGCTCGTCATCAGTGGCGTGAATGACAATATCCAGGCCCTCGTCAAGGATAGTGAGGTTTGCGTCGGTAACGATGGCGGCGATTTCGACGAGAACGTGTGTGCTGGGATCGAGGCCCGTCATCTCGCAGTCGATCCACACAATGCGGTCCAGCTTCGAGTCCTCAGGTTTGCGTGCTGCCGCGTCGGTGGTATTTGATTCGTTGGATTCTGTCATTATTGCTGCTCTCCTATGTGTACTGCTCGTCGTTAGTTGGTGTGTGGTTTCCATCCGCTGTCAGTGTAGTTCGCCCCGATGGCAAAGTCCGCCCAATGGTGAGGGCACGGTGACACTGCAATATAGCTTTTCCGTAAGCTGTGGATTATGCAGCATCGCGGAATTATGTGGAGGGATATAGATCCCCGTGAGCTCGATATTCGCCTCGTTGTGTGCGATATGGATGGCACCCTGTTGGATGGCGGTTCGCAACTTCCCGAGGGCTTTTGGGAGGTTTATCGGCTGTTAACCGAGCACAATGTCACGTTTGTGCCAGCTAGCGGTCGTCAATTAGCGACGTTGACCAAGATGTTTCAGCCGACCGACGGCGGTGCGGAAGGCCCGGAAGATGCTCAGGGTGCCCACTCAGAGGATTCTCTGCCTCAGACGAACGACTTTATCGCCGAGAACGGGAATCTCGTTATCCACTCGGGTGAGAGAGTGTGGCAGAGCGTTATTCCCGAATCAATCGCCCAAGAAGTGATTAGCGCCGTCCGTCGGGGAGCCGATGAGGGGCGCAACCTGGGGTTGGTTATGTGCGCTGCAGACGGTGCGTATGTCGATAGGGACGACGACGCTTTCTTGGCCGAAGCGCGTAAGTACTACGCCTCGTTAGACATCGTCCCCGATGTTGCCGATGTTGAGGATGATTTCCTCAAGTTCGCTATTTATGATTTCGACGATGCCGAGTCCGCGGCAGAGAGCGTCTTTGGGGCGCTCGATGACCGTTACCGACCGGTGGTGTCCGGGCAGCATTGGATCGACGTTATGGATAGCAGCGTGAATAAGGGGGTGGCGCTGCGTCGGTTACAAGAGTCTTTGGGGGTGACTCGCGAGCAGACGGCAGTGTTTGGTGATTATCTCAATGACCGCGAAATGATCGCCGAGGGGCAGTACTCGTTCGCGATGGAGAACGCGCATCCCACGATCATGGAGGAAGCGAACTATTGCGCTCCGGCAAATACGGAGGCGGGGGTTGTTCAGGTCCTTCGTCATCTTTTCGACGACACCTCTGAGGCGCACTAGTTCACCCGTGGGCGGGTGATGCGCGGAGATGCCTGCAGACTGTGCGAGGAACAGTCTGCACGGCGTACGAATGCAATGATGGCCGGCAGCTAGGGGGCGTAGCTGTCGGCCATCTTTAGGGTGAAGGGTAATAGGTAATTACTGGACTACTGTCCCGTTCTTACCGCTTTCCACGATCTTGTCGTAAGGAATGTTCCAGTCGCCGAGTCCGTCGGTACCAGAAAGTTGTCCGCCTTGTGTGTTCTTTACCTCGACGATGTCACCAATGGTGGTGTTCTCGAGGAACCACTTCGCGTTCTCGGGGCTAACGTTCAAGCAACCGTGGGAAACGTTCGTATTTCCCTGTTGCGCGATCGACCACGGTGCCGAGTGGACGTAGATGCCGGAGAACGACATCTGGGTCGCGTAGTTCACCGTGCTGCGGTATCCGCCAGCCGCAGTGGTCGGCAGACCGAACGTCGAGGAGTCCATGATCATGGAGGGGTTGTGGTCTCCCAGGAAGTACACGCCATTCGGAGTGGGGTAGGAGGCCGAACCCATGGAGATGGGCATCGTCTTCACAACTTCGCCGTTCTTCTTGACAACCATTTCTTTGGTGTTGTCGTCGGCAGTGGCAATAATCTGATCGCCGATGGTGAAGCTGGAGCTGACATCGTCGTTGACATAGGAGCCTTCGCCGAGATCTTTACCGTAGAGCTTGGTTTTCACGGTGACTTTTGTGCCTGGCTGCCAGTAATCCTTCGGGCGCCAACGCAGGAGGCGTTCGTTCACCCAATAGAAGGACCCGTCGACGTGGGGTTCTGTAGTGACTTCAACGTTGTCTTCGATCTTCTTCTTGTTGGTGACGTAGTCACCGAAGTCGATACTCAAGGGCTGTCCAACGCCGACCTTCATGCCATCACCAGGGGTGACGGTTGGAGACATTGGATAGGTTGGAGACACCGTCGTGAACGTCGAATTAAGCTTCTTGTCTTTGGCCGTGGCGGTCAAGGTATAGGTCTTGCCGTAGCCAAGGTCCTCGTCAGTTTTCCACGACTTTCCGTCGTTTTCTGATTGACCTTTAACTTCTGTCCCATCCGAAGAGGTGAGTGAGACGTCGGATAGCTTGCTACCAGCCTTAACGGTGACGGGATCAATGACCGAAACATCGGTATCGCCGTCGGAGACGCTGGCAACAGGCTTGGCGTCCTCTTTCATCTCAGAGGTTTTCGCTCTGTTGGACGTACTTCCGCTTTCAACCTTTTGGAGTGTGCAGCCCGATACTCCGATCACTCCGGTGACCACCAAAGCGGAAATGATCATGCGTGCGTGCTTGCTACGCATGAACCTACGTTGTGGCATTTTCCACCCTTACACATTCGTCATTCGCTGCGTGTGTGCAGCCGTTCATACACGATATATCAGCGAGGGGTTCTCGCGTTACACCTTCTGGATCACTCGCCTTCAGTGATGTGTCCATAAAGTTGATTCTTATCGTACTAGAGAACTTTAAGCGGCGTCGTGAAGAATCGGGGTGTTTGCGCGGTAACAACTTGGGAACAATCCTTGAACGACTCCATAACGCTTTGTGTGGAATTCAATGTGGTTGCTCAAACACTCTGTGTGGGGCTCATGATTGATCGGTCTGTTGAGTTTCCCGCGAGCGAGATGGGCTACATAGCCGGTATGATTTTTGTTGCCGACGATTGTTCGGTGTCGTTTTATATCGTAATGAGCTGGACATTTGTTGGTTTTGGGAGAGGTTGCTATAGTTCTTCCTCGTTGCAACACCGCGGATTTACCCGGTTCTTGTAATGCAACAATGCGACGTTTATCACCAAGGTGATCGTTGTTTTTCTGCGCCATTAGCTCAACTGGCAGAGCAGCTGACTCTTAATCAGCGGGTTCGGGGTTCGAGTCCCTGATGGCGCACGAAAACCCCAGCTAGAACAGCGTTTAAGCCTCTAGCTGGGGATTCTTTATACCCAAAAGTCTCCATAAAATATGGGGGTTATACGACATGCACCGGATTGCACCGATTGATTAAACAATCGGTGCGAAACCTGTTGTCGGCGGGGACCGGAAACCCATAAAGGCCTTCATTCAGGCGGGTGCTTAGAACCCGGTCGCTACGGTTATTTCTGCCCGGACCTGCTCGAGCTTTGCCTGAGCTTTAGTCTGTAGTGCCGTGATTTTGGTTGCGGTCGCGTCCTCCTCGACGGGTAAGACAACCTCGAGATAGCACTTGAGTTTCGGCTCAGTCCCAGAAGGCCGACAGATGACGCGTGTGTTGTCCTCCGTGAGGAACAGGACACCATTTGTCCCCGGCAAACCGTGGTAACCGTCCGCGAGGTCCGCGGACTCCGTGATGGGTGATCCCGCAAATTCAGCCGGCGGGGTTGTCCTTAGCTTGGACATGCCATCGACGATTCGTTGGCGGTTCTCAACCCGGAACGCGGCCTGAGTCGTGGCGTAGACGCCGTTGTCGCGAGCAATCTCCGTGAGCCGATCGTCTACCGTTTTGCCTTCCCGATGCAGAGAATCGACGAGGTAAGCGACGGTAACGGCTGCCGACACCCCATCTTTGTCCCGGACGATGCGTGGGTAGGTGCAGTAGCCAATGGCTTCTTCGTAACCGAATGCCAAGTCCGGGGTACGCCCGATCCATTTGAAGCCCGTCAAGGTAGGGCCGTAATTGAGGCCATACTTGCTTGCAATAGCTCCCAATAGACGAGACGAGACGATGGAGTTGGCAAAGACTGGATCCGACGTCTCAGCGGTGGCATCGTCTGACGCTGTGTCTGCATCCGAGCCTGAATCCTGGTGAACCGGGCGCAACTTTGTGCGTGCGACGAAGTCACCGAGCAGACCACCAATTTGGTCGCCAGTCAGCTGGCGATACGTCGGTTTCGTCGATGCCTCATCCGTTGCGTTGGCGTCGCTGGTCTGCGTCGGGATGGCGACGGAGCATCGATCAGCGTCGGGGTCCAGGGCGATTACGACGTCAGCGTGACTGCGTTGAGCGGTGCTGAGAGCGAGATCCAGGGCTCCCTTTTCTTCCGGATTGGGGAATGAAACGGTGGGGAAGTCCGGGTCTGGTTCAGCTTGTTCCTTGACGAGGGTGATATTGGTGAACCCCGCTTTGTTGAGCGCCTTTGTGGCGGTTTCGGCCCCAACGCCATGCATTGCGGTGAGCGTGATGGAAATATCACTGTGGAACGAACTGTGGGATTCGTCGGATGTGGAGAAGTCATCGCCCTTGCTGGCGGTTTCCGACGTGCGGAATGGTTCCGTTTCTGTCTCGAGAGCCGCGAGATAGGCTTCACGTACTTCCTCACCAAGGAAGGTAATACCCTCTGACGAACGCGGGATGTCCTTCGCCGGACCCGTTTGTGCGATTGCGTTAGCAATATTGCTGTCGTCCGGCGGAACGATTTGTACGCCGTTGCCCCACTGGTCGGTCATGCGTCCACCTAGATAGACCTTGTATCCATTATCCCGTGGTGGATTGTGAGAAGCGGTCACCATAATGCCGGCATCAGCCTTCAAATGCCGAACTGCGAACGCGAGTAACGGGGTAGGCAAATGGCTCGGTAAACGTAGCGCATGGCCCCCAGCAGCACTAATGACCTCAGCCGCATCGGTAGCGAATTCTGCCGACCCGTGGCGAGCATCATGGCCAATAACGACGACAGGTGCGGATCCGATGGATTCGGTTAAATACGATACGAGACCGGCGGTGGCTTTGATGACGACGGACCGGTTCATCCGTGATTCCCCGGCGCCGATTTCCCCACGTAAACCAGCGGTTCCGAATTGCAGTGGTCCAGAGAAGCGAGCGGTTAATTCGTCGAAGCTCCGAGTTTTGACGAGTTCACGGATCGTCTCAGCGTCTGTGGAATCAACGTCGCTATCTGCCCATTTTTCCGCGTGGGCGAGGATGTCGTTGTGCGTAGCGTCTTCACTTTCAGGAGACGTCGCGAGGCCATCCAGAACAGCTCGTGTTCCAGAAAGCCCTAGGCGGTTTGCTCCCGCAGCAATCATTTCTAGTGCTTTTTCTGCTGTTCGAATTCCGCCAGACGCTTTAACTCCCATGTCAGGCCCGACGGTCTCGCGCATGAGGCGAATGGCGTGAGCACTCGCACCACCACTCGGGTGGAAACCTGTCGATGTCTTGACGAAATCCGCGCCTGCATTTTTCGCAGCGTTACATGCGGCGATAATATCGTCGTCGGAAAGAAGAGCAGTTTCTAGGATGACTTTAAGGACAGTGGGCGAGGGAACGGCATCCCGGACAGCGCGAATGTCCTTTTCGACGGTGGCCCAATCACCTTCGGCTGCTGCTGCCAGGTTGATGACCATGTCGATTTCATCTGCGCCATTGTTAACTGCCAGGCGGGCTTCATCGGCTTTGATCTCACTGGCGTGGGCTCCGGAAGGGAAGCCACATACCGCTGCCACATGGAGTTTGTCGGGAACGGTGACGGGAAGCATCGATGGGGAGACACAGATGGAATACGTCCCGAGTTCAATTGCCTCGTGGATCAGCTCGTCGACGTCGTGATGCGTTGATTCAGGTTTGAGAAGAGTGTGGTCGACGATGGAGGCGACCTCGTCGCGCGAGGGTGTGTTCGTACCAGATGAAAGACTGTCTGGCGTAGTAGGCACAGTTTCTCCTAAAGATTGAACAAAAGGTGTTCAATGCCCCTTATGGGCACTGAACAACGGCTGGTGGCTAGTTGATTTTTTCGATAACGACGGACTGACGTGGTGTAGGAACGCCCTCCTCGCTAGGAGCGATACTCCAGCCTTGGTTGAGTGATTCCAGAGCGCGTTCGAACCGGTCCGTGTCGTCAGAATGAAGCGTGAACAAGGGTGTGCCTTTCGTGACCTTTTGGCCGCGGTCCACCAAGATTTCAATCCCAGCGCCAGCGTGAACCGGATCTTCTTTGCGTGCACGGCCGGCACCCAATCGCCAGCTAGCCACACCGATGGCAAGAGCGTCGAGTTCGGTGATCACGCCATCTGCATCCGCGTACACAGTTTCTGTGTGTTTCGCGGTGGGCAGCGGAGCATCGGGATCACCACCTTGGGCGCGGATCATGGACTTCCAGGTGTCCATTGCACGGCCATTCTTCAAAGCTTCTTCAACGTCAGCGTCGTGAACTCCGGCCAGGCTCAGCATTTCACGGGCTAATTCACAGGTGAGCTCTACGACGTCAGTAGGGCCTCCACCGGCGAGAACGTCTAGCGATTCTCTAACCTCAAGGGCATTTCCCACGGTCTTTCCTAGTGGCGTGGACATATCGGTGAGCAGTGCGACGGTTTTGACTCCGGCGTCAGTTCCTAAGTTCACCATTGTTTGAGCCAGTTCGCGAGCGTCGTCAAGAGTTTTCATGAAAGCTCCTGAACCAACTTTGACATCGAGGACGAGCGCGCCCGTGCCCTCCGCGATCTTTTTGCTCATGATTGAACTTGCAATCAGAGGGATGCAATCGACGGTGCTGGTGATGTCACGCAGTGCGTAGAGCTTTTTATCCGCTGGTGCGAGCCCTGAGCCGGCGGCGCAGATGACGCATCCGGGGTCTTCGAGCATCTGCATCATGCGATCGTTAGACAGGTTTGCCTGCCAGCCTGGGATCGATTCCAATTTGTCTAGCGTGCCGCCAGTGTGGCCGAGCCCTCGTCCGGAGAGCTGTGGAACGGAGACTCCGAACGATGCCACTAGTGGAGCGAGGGGGAGGGTGATTTTGTCACCCACACCGCCGGTCGAGTGCTTATCCGCTGTTGGACGCGACAGTGAGCTAAAGGACATCGTCTCACCGGAGTTAATCATCGCCTGAGTCCATTGCGCGATCTCTCGCCGGTTCATCCCATTGAGGAAGATAGCCATTGCGAGAGCGGACATTTGTTCATCAGCGACGACTCCGCGGGTATATGCGTCGATAACCCAATTTATTTGGTCTTGGGAAAGCTCCCCCTTATCTCTTTTGGTGCGGATAACGTCGACGGCATCGAAATGCTCAGCCATGTAGTACTCCAATCAGTGTTCCGGTGTACCGTGAGGTCACCTGTGAGGCGGGAGTGGGGATGAGTCATAAGGCATAAAGTGTGACGTAACCAACTCTTGTTTCCCCGTTGTGATCTCAATTATCATAACAGTCGGAACGTATGTCAATATCTTTTTTTACATATGTTCGCAGGCTTACTTGACGATGCCACCCTTCGTGGCTCCTTGATCGTGAGGACACATCATGATTGAAAAGAACGCTTCCGACGTCGGCAGTTCTCGGGGTGAATTTTCTGATGCTGCAGCGGATATCGCACTGCTAGAACAAGCGCGTGACGCTGCCAAAGGTGCATATGTGCCATACAGTGAGTTCCCCGTCGGTGCTGCTATTCGCACCACGGAGGGGAAGACCATCACTGGGTGCAACATAGAAAACGCCAGCTATGGTTTAACGAACTGCGCGGAACGAACAGCATCCTTTCGTATGATTGCGGAAAGTGGAGACGTTCCCCGTATCGACACAGTTGCCATCGTCGGTCTTAAGGCTGAACCGTGTTGGCCTTGTGGTGCGTGCCGGCAGGTTTTGAGGGAATTCGGCTGTTCCCGTGTCATCGTGGAGAAAGAATCGCGTCCATTTGTATTACCCTTTGAATCAATTCTCCCATTTTCCTTCGGCCCTGAAGACCTGGAGGGGTAATCATGGAAAGATTTCAAGGGCTAATTGGTATTGCCATTATCCTTGCTCTCGACATTGCGTTATCTAAACACCGATCCAAAATTAACTGGCGGACCCTGGGCACCGGCCTTGCTCTCCAAGTAATTCTGGCTCTCTTAGTCCTGAAGTGGGGGCCCGGATATCACGCTCTCAAGTGGTTGGCTGAGGGCATCGACCAGCTCATCGGCTATACCGACAAAGGAACAGAATTCGTTTTTGGGCCATTGTTTGGGGACAAAATCGGGTTCGTCTTTGCACTCAATGTTCTCCCAGTCATTATTTTCCTCGGTGCGATCATTGGTGTTCTGTACTATCTCCGGGTCATTCAAATTGTTGTTGAATACGTTGGTGGTGCCCTCGGGAAACTTATGGGTACGTCCAAGGTTGAATCGGTTTTCGCCGCAACTGTTATTTTTTTGGGGCAGAGTGAAGCACCGCTCCTCATTCAGCCGTATATCAAGAAGCTGACGAAGTCCGAATTATTCACCTGTATGACTGGTGGTTTTGCCTCCGTCGCGGGATCAACCTTGATTGGCTACTCCCTCTTGGGTGCTCCACTCCCATACCTCTTGGCTGCAAGCGTTATGAACGCCCCAGGGTCGCTACTCATGGCTAAGGCATTCTTCCCTGAGACAGAAGAGAGCCAACTGGACGCAACCGTCCGAGATGTCCGCGATGAGGAATCAAAGAACGTCATCGATGCTCTTGGCCGCGGTGCCATGAATGGTGGACGCATCGCTGTCACAGTGGGATGCCTTTTGATCGCCTTTATCGCGGTCATTGCATTCTTGTCAGCAATTATTGGGGGAATAGGTAGCTGGTTCGGCCATTCTGAATGGAGCCTAGAAGGAATATTCGGTTGGGCGCTGGCCCCATTCGCCTGGGCTATCGGCGTTCCATGGCACGACGCCGTTGACGTCGGTAATTTTATCGGGCAGAAGACGGTGCTCAACGAGTTCGTGGGCTACACCTCGTTCGGTAAGCACGTTGATGAGCTTTCCGACAAGGCTGTCATGATCTCAACCTTTGCACTGGCTGGGTTTGCCAACTTCTCTTCCATTGCAATCCAAATGGGATCGATGGGTGGATTAGCACCAGAACGTCGCGGTGAGATAGCCAAATTCGGATTGTTTGCCCTTCTTGCAGGTTTCTGCGTCAACATGATTAACGCTGCAATCGTGGGAGTCGTCGCAAGTTAATGGTCAACCGACGCTGGGGCCGCGAGATTCCGAAAGTACATCAGGATCCGGCCCCACGATCGGCAATCATTCCTCAAGTAGGCGTTCTGCGCATGCTTGATCAGTGACTAAGTGCGTTGCCATTCCAGCGTGGAGCGCAACTTTCAAGGCGCGCACTTTGTGTAATCCGCCCGCGACGAGCAGTCGAACCGGGCGCTGCGCCAGATCTTCCATAGTGATTCCGACGGTACGGTCGTCCACCGACTGCACCGCGATGGATGCGTCGGCGTCGAAAAACCGCGAGCAAATATCACCCACCGCCCGTTGACGAAGCAGGGCGCGCTCAGAGGGCGTAACGCTGCCAAGATTGAGAGCAAGGCTGTTTTCTCCCGCTGATCCCACCGTGAAAACGGCGATGTCAGTTTTCCTCCCTTGCTCGAGAACATTGGCAATAAACCGGTCCTTTTCTACAAGTTCTTTCGTCTCGGCATTATCAAAAATGACGGGGAGGGGTAGGGTATGCGCATACGCGTGAAAGGCTTTACAAAACAACGTGATCGTTTCGATATCGTTCGTTTTCCGGTCGGTATATGACATCCCGCCTTTAAGCTGAACGATCGTTACATCGTGAACGTTTTTCTCGGTGAGATGCTGGGCAATGGAATACATTGTTCGTCCCCACGACACACCGACACTGGACCCATCGACGACAAGGGAGCGGAGGGCTTGCGCACCAACATGACCGAGGGCATCGACGATATCGTCGGTGGTCTGCGATACCGGTTGCGCGAGCCGCACAGATGTTAAGCCGTATTTTGTTGCTAATGCTGTAGCTGTGGTGGACGATGCTTCACGTGGATCTCGAATGGTAATGCTTACGAAGCCGCGGTCGCGGGCATGCTGAATGAGCTTGGATGTTGTTGGTCGCGAAATACCTAAAGCCAAAGCAACCTCTGCTTGGCTAAGGTTGTCGCGGTAGTACATTTTTGCCGCGCGTAGGGATTGCTCATCACGACTGTCCACAGTTCAACCTCAATCAGTTAATGCTGAGTGCTTGTACGCATGCTTTATTTAACTTGCCATTATTTTTCCTGATAAAGCCATTTTGCCTGATATAGCTGGGTTTACGGTGATCGACGGGTACTCACAGCGAATAGCTTTCCGGGCGTGGTTTACTCCTCCAACCCAATCGTGAGGGCAAGGCGCACGCCTAGTATCGATCCGCCTCTGAGCACTATACGGATGGGTGCCACGAGAAGGGAAGCTTTCACAATGCGGGCATTTATCGGTGTTGCGGCACGACCGACAATTATTCCCAAGCAGGAGGATCTTCTGTTGCGTGATCTCGCTGGAGTGCTTCCACTCTCAACTAGATAACAGCGCCGTGGCGAGCGTCATTGTCCGGTTGATGTGTGTCAAGGGACAATCAGAAAGCCACTAAGGAAGGCTAAGGGGGGTTTCCATTCCAGGATTCAATAAAAACTCGTTTGACATCTATATAGACAGCTTAGGCTTCTTACCTAAGGTTAAAGTAGTCCATGCCTTATGCTCTCAACATTCATTGACAGGGCTAGCTGCGGTTTTTCGACGTAGGCGGCTTAGCCGAAAGGAGAGTTCGATGCAGAAGCGAACCGGTGAGGTTCTGAAAGCTATTCGATGGTGGATTGGAATGGCCGTCGGACTCTTGGTTTTCTTCTACCTGTGGTCCTTGGTCTTCAAAGATGACTCGTTTTCATGGGAGGAATGGGGCAAAACGGTCTTGTTCGGAACCCTCGTCGGGGTCTTATATTGGATTTATAGCCGACCTAAGAAATAGGGCTATCCATATGTAGGCCAATGATTGTCGGAACTCGTCAAGCCTCATAAATAAAACCACGTCGTCCAGACCGTGTACTCGGTCATAACGGGGTAGTGTGGTGCCCCTGGCAGGATTCGAACCCGCGCCACTCCGGGTAGAAGCCGGATGCTCTAATCCACTGAGCTACAGGGGCATTTTATCAATCGTGGGTTGCGCTTTCGTCGCAATCCACTAGACGAATATAACAGTACTGAACTCTTTGCTGATAACTGGTCCTTCGGGTTGATGAGATTGTCTCCGCGCTGGGTAGTGTTGGGAGTATGACGGAGGTAAAGACGAAAGCTGGTTCTTCGGTGCCTGTCCGGTCAGCTACCGGTTACTTTGTACTCGCCGGACTTGTGGCCGGAATAGTGGGGGCGGCCATTGGATATTCCTTGTACAGCGAATCACTGTCTGCTCTAGGAATTCCCGATCCGGGTTTCTCGGTATCGTTCGGCCTCCCGTTTGTCCGTGGTTTAGCCACGATGTTCGGCTTCATCGGGGTCGGATCATTCTTGATGTCGGCATTTGGTACCCCTCCACGAAAAGATGGTTTCCTCGACGTCGACGGATATAAAGCAAGCAGAACCGGCACATGGTGCTTATTTATATGGGCCGTTCTCGCGCTGCTCCTCATACCGATGAGTTTGTCGGACGTTTCCGGAGCCCCATTATCGACGACGCTCAGCCCAGCACACTGGGGCGAAGCGATTGACCAAGTATCCGTGGCGCGTTCCTGGATGTGGGTCGCTATCTTCGCGCTGATCACTGTGGTGTGGTCCTTGGGCACGCGGCGCTGGATTTTCCAGATGCTGTTCTTCGCGTTCTCCCTGGTGACGCTGATTCCTATCAGCCTCGAGGGGCACTCAGCGGCCGGCGGTAACCACGACTATGGCGTTAATTCGTACCTGTGGCACTTCGTGTTTTGTGCATTGTGGGTCGGCGGCCTGGCGGCAATGATCCAGCACGCCCTGCGCAAAGGGCCTCACATGGACGTTATTGTCAAGCGATACAGCTTCTTAGCATTGGTGTCGATTATTGTTTTGGCAATCTCAGGAGTAGTTAATGCGTTGCTCCGCATTCGCGTCGATGAACTCCTGACCAGTAATTATGGCCGAGTAATTACAGCCAAAGCGGTTTTGCTCATCGTCCTGGGGATTTTTGGATTCCTCCACCGACGAATGACGATTCCGAAGCTCGAAAAGGATCCGTCAGACCGACTTGCCTTCTCGCAAATCGCGATCGTGGAACTGATTGTGATGGCAGCGACGATCGGCGTCGCAGTGTCTTTGTCTCGCATTCCGCCACCGTTGCCGAAAGAGCTGAACCTCAACGTCATGGAGCTCGAGCTGGGCTTCAGCCTGACGAAACCACCGTCGTGGGGTGGTCTGTTTGGCATGGTGCGGTTCGACATGATTTACGGCACCGTCGCAATCATCGCTGAAGTTTTATATGTGTGGGCCTACGTCCATCTCCGGAAAAAGGGCGGGGAGTGGCCGTTTAGCCGAGTGTTGTGGTGGACGTTAGGGAATATTCTTCTACTTTTCGCGACGTCGTCGGGACTCGGGATGTACGCGATGGTGTCGTTCTCGATGCACATGATCCAGCACATGATTTTGTCGATGGCGATTCCCATCGCCTGGGTTTTGGCTGGTCCAGTGACCTTATTCCTCCGCGCCTTACCCGTTGCAGGACGCGATGGCGTCCCGGGGCCACGTGAATGGATTGTGGCTTTTATCAATAACCCGGTGTCGCGGTTTTTAACGAACCCCGTTGTGGCTGCTGCGCAATTCGTTATTGGGTTCTACATTATGTACTTCACACCTCTATTTGAGGCTTTGATGAAGTATCACTTCGGTCACCTATTCATGATCGCCCACTTCTTGGTCTCCGGATACATTTTCTACTGGATATCAATTGGTATCGACGCGGCACCTCGCCACACCTCTCCGTTCATCAAAATGGTAACCATCTTAGGAACAATGCCGTTCCACGCTTGGTTTGCGATTGCCCTCATGCAGTTGAATTACCCGCTCGGGCAACCGATGTATGAAACCTTCGGTATTCCCTGGCATATCGATTACATGGCTGACCAGAACCTGGGAGGCAAGATCGCGTGGGCAACCGGCGAGATCCCATTATTGATCGTTACGGCAGCACACTTCTTGCAGTGGCGTCGGGAAGATAGTAAAGAAACAGCACGCTATGAGCGTCGGGCTGACCGCACCCACGAGGCCGAACTCAATGCCTACAACGAGATGCTTGCAGCGCTGCACTCCGGCGCGGGGGACCGGGAACTACAGGACTATTACGGCTCAGATTATTCCTCTGACGAGGTACGGAGTTACTTCCACCAGAAGAAATTTGAGCACCATAACGTACCGAAGAAACGGCGTTCATCAGCGAAAACTTCCGCTGATAAACCAACCGGCAGTGTTGACACTGAGCAGCAGGAAGGCACCGGAGATAGGTCAGGGAACGGTAGGTCCGGCGAAGGGGACTGAGCTGGTAACCGGCTGGATTAGCCTGGCCGGGGCCCGAAGTCGGCAATAGCTAAGCCCTATCTAAAGCCAGCTTATTAATAGTTGCCACGCGTATAGGAAGGGTGTATAACTAGGGGTAGAGCGAAGGAAAAGCCCGGTAGCGGGCACAGCCCACGTAGCTCTGAGACGACAAACCAACTTATCGAGAGAAGGAAAAGGACATGACTTCCGCGCAAGCATCTGTTGGGCGTTCAGCTTCTGCTGAAAGCACCATTCAAACAACCCCAGCTTTTACCGCTCCTAGCGACGTTGTTTCTGATCTGCAGAAGGTTCTCGTTGATTTCATCGATTTGAGCCTGGTTGCTAAGGAAGCTCACTGGAACATTCTCGGACCGAACTTCCGCGACCTGCACTTGAACCTTGACGAGCTTGTTTCGGTTGCCCGTGAAGGCACCGATGAGATCGCTGAGCGTATGCGTGCTTTGAATGGCATTCCTGATGGTCGCACGGCCGTTGTAGCCGCAGGTTCTTCCCTTCCGGAGTTCCCGGCAGGAGAAATCCTTACTCACGACGCTATTTCCCACGTCGTCGAGGCTATTAACGCTACGACCAACACCATGCGTGAAGTTCACGATCGCGTTGACGAGGCTGACCCGACGAGTGCTGATCTGCTGCACGAATACATCAAGCAGCTCGAGCAGCAGGCTTGGTTCATCAGCGCCGAGACCCGTACTCCTTCCGGAAAGTAGTACGCATCGATTATCACTGTGCGCCTAGCTGAACCCGTGAACCGGGCTCCAGCAGGGTGTTTCCCTGTTTGTCACTGGAGGTCATGACGAGGCCTCACAAATGACACGAGCCGGACTGTGCGATAGCGCGGTCCGGTTTTTCTTTATCGTTATGCCGTTACTCGTTAGTATCGACGACGTTTCCCGTCGGCCGTATCTCGTCTTTCACCTTGGGGCGATCGTTGGTTTCACCGTGAGGGTAAGAACGTGAGGGTAAGAAAAGGTGCGGTTAAAAACCGGGCGTATAAAAATCTGTGGATAACTTTGGTTATCCACAGCGTCCACGCGATGAGCCCTTCACGGGTCCAATTTCCGGATCACGGTGTGCCACTCTGAGTGTGTCATTTTCAGGTCGTCTCTATCGATGCGGACTTCACGGTATCGCGCTAAGCAGCCTCTACCGGGAGCGCCCTTCGTGGGAGGGAGAGTAGGTACGTCATGGCACAAAATTCTGCAATGGTCACCGTCGTGGGAAACGTCGTCAGTGACCCAGTTGATCGAACACCATCAGGTCGAACCCCTTTCGCAACCATGCGCGTTGCGTCGGATCGTCGATGGCGTGACGACGACGGCGTATGGCAGTCATCCGATTCATTATTTATCGACGTCCAGATGTCAGGCTCGCTGGCCACACACTGCCTGAAATCGGTAACGAAGGGGATGCCAGTCGTTATATACGGCCGCCTGATCACTCATTCGTGGGAGGCGACGCTGGATTCGGGGGAGAAAATCACGCGGAGCTCGGTGAGGATTAAGGCCTCACACGTTGGGGTTGACCTCAACAAGATCGTCATCACTTCCGCGATGGCGAGTCGTCTAGGACGTTTGGTTCCGTTGGAAATCGGCTCCGCTTCCGGAGCAGCCAAGGGATCAGGGGAGGCCACGAGTATCTCCACAGATTGGGACGGGACCGTAGTTGCGGACGAAAATCCATTCCCCGAGGGGTCGTCGGCAAATTCGAGCACTTCCTCTGACTCCACATCCCTGAGAGACTCCGCAACTCTGACCGAACAGCGAGAACCATACAGCCAGGAGGCTGCCTTGGCTAGCGCATGAGCGTGCTCCCGCGAGTGAGCCGTCGTAGCTGGTTGTTGTTAGCACCGTGCTTGCGTACCCTCAACGGTTAGACTTTGCTGAGGAACTGGCGCGGGGACCGTCCCACCTCTTAACTCTCGAGGTTGATCCTTGAGATTAACTCCCGAGGTGGTGAACCCTATGGTTATCGGCCATAGTAGGTGGGCAGAGAATGCTAGGTTCGTGCGGCATAGAAAAATGAGTTGAGGACTGTATGGGTGAATTCATTTACACAATGAAAAACGTGCGCAAGGCGCATGGAGAAAAAGTCATTCTTGACGACGTCACCATGGCTTTTTATCCGGGGGCCAAGATCGGCGTGGTGGGACCAAACGGTGCCGGAAAATCGTCGATCTTGAAAATTATGGCGGGGATTGATCAGCCGTCCAATGGTGAGGCGTTCCTCGATCCCGGCGCTTCTGTGGGGATCTTGCTCCAGGAGCCTCCACTCAACGAGGAAAAGACCGTCCGCGGCAACGTGGAAGAAGGCCTCGGAGAGATCTGGGAAGTCAAGCGTGAATATGAAGAAATCGCCGAAAAAATGGCGACGGATTATTCCGATGAGCTCATGGAACGCATGACTGTCCTGCAGGAAAAGATTGACACTGCCGATGCCTGGGAATTGGATTCGAAGATTGACCAGGCCATGGATGCGCTGCGGTGTCCGCCGTCAGACTCGCCAGTGACGACGCTATCCGGTGGTGAGCGTCGTCGTGTGGCACTGGCCAAGCTTCTTTTGGCTGAGCCAGATCTATTGCTGCTCGATGAGCCCACCAACCACTTGGACGCCGAATCTGTGCTCTGGCTGGAGCAGCATCTGCGTAACTATCCAGGTGCCGTGTTGGCTGTTACCCACGACCGTTACTTCCTCGACCACGTTGCCCAGTGGATTTGTGAGGTCGATCGCGGGAAGCTGTACCCCTACGAAGGTAACTACTCCACGTACCTGGAGAAGAAGTCCGAGCGTCTGCAGGTTGCGGGTAAGAAGGACGCCAAGCTGCAGAAGCGGTTGAAGCAAGAACTGCAGTGGGTGCGCTCGGGTGCGAAGGCACGTCAGGCGAAGAATAAGGCTCGTTTGCAGCGTTATGAGGAGATGGCTGCGGAGGCCGAGAAGTACAAGAAGCTCGACTTTGAGGAAATCCAGATTCCGACCCCGCAGCGTCTGGGTAACCAGGTTGTGGAGGTCAGCCACCTCAACAAAGGCTTCGACGGCCGTACCCTGATTAAGGACTTGTCCTTCACCCTGCCTCGTAACGGCATCGTCGGTGTTATCGGTCCGAACGGTGTGGGTAAGTCCACCTTGTTCAAGACGATTGTGGGGCTTGAAGAGCCGGATTCCGGCGAGGTGAAGGTCGGTAAAACTGTCGACATCAGCTATGTGGACCAGAACCGTGAGAACATTGACCCCGAAAAGACCGTGTGGGAAGTCGTCTCTGACGGGCTGGACTACATTATCGTCGGCCAGAACGAAATGCCATCGCGCGCTTATATTTCGGCTTTCGGTTTCAAAGGTGCCGATCAGCAAAAGCCAGCCAAGGTGCTCTCCGGCGGTGAGCGTAACCGTTTGAACCTGGCGCTGACCCTTAAACAGGGTGGTAACCTGATCCTATTGGATGAGCCCACCAACGATCTGGATGTCGAAACTCTCTCCAGCTTGGAGAACGCTCTCGAACAATTCCCAGGGTGCGCTGTTGTGATCTCCCACGATAGGTGGTTCTTGGACCGCACGTGTACGCACATTCTCGCCTGGGAAGGCAATGTTGCCGAAGGCCAGTGGTATTGGTTTGAAGGCAACTTCGAGGATTATGAGAAGAACAAGGTCGATAGGCTCGGTGAAGAAGCTGCGCGTCCCCACCGTGTGACTCACCGGAAGTTAACTCGCTAACTCGTTAGGTCGTGGTGAAATATGCCGTTTCGTGAAGTACTCGGACGCACAGGCCGGGTTCATACACTGTCACTGCCGCTCCGTTGGTCCGACTTCGATATGTATGGGCACGTTAATAACTCGGCTTATCTTGAGTTTTCGCAGGATTCCCGCGTCGCATTCCTGAAAGAAATGGAGTCGATCGCCGGTAAAGGGTCGGTGCCCCAGGTGTTCGTGCGTCATGCCGAATTGGATTACCGACGCGGGATTTCGCCATCCAGCCGCACCGTGACCGTGAACTCAGAAGTGACCCGGATTGGCCGGACGTCGTTTGGTGTTCGCCAACTGATCCTCGATAGCGACGGGATCGTGTGTTGCGAAGTGAAGATCACGCAGGTTGCCGTCGACCTGCGGTCAAGTTCCCCGCGCGAAATTACGGATAGCGAACGGCAGGTCCTCGAGTCCATGATCACCCGCCCCGTGAAAGAGATCGAACGCGGGCAAGATAATGAACCCGATATCGACCAACTCGTGCCTCCGGATTCCACCGAGTAATCCATCGGCCTCATCCAGGGGACACCATGCCGATAACTATTGAGCACGGCGTTGCTCGGGACCTCTTCACCTTCATGTCTCGAGCTGAGCGCCTCGATTCGACGGCGCTGGTCCGGATTCATCCCTCGGATACCCGGTCGCGTCAACCTAATGCCGCGGGTGCTGCGGTAGAGTCTCGTGACCAGCGCCATCAGTGGTTCGATGTTTATGTCACCACTCCGCTTGGCCCTTTTGGGCTGCGACGAGTCCGCGCAGTGTGGGGTGATGATTCAGTCCGTGACGTCATCACCCACTGTTCGAATGTGCGGCGAGCTATAGATGCGTCGACCGATTTTCATTCGACGCAGGGTGGTCCCATAACCCTGTCGCTGGAGCATCCCGGTACGCCGGGAATGTGGCCCGGGCCTGTGCCCCTGACCGAGACATTTACCCACATCGATGACGTAGCGATAGACACCGTTGCCGCGTTATATAACGACGTCCGTGACACAGCCACGGCAGAATCGGGGCCAGCGGGGATAGCCCAATCGCTGTTGGACCAGAAGATTATGACCGTCGAATCGCCGACGGCGGAACAGACGGCTCAGTTGACGTCGCGAGCCATTATCGCCCTGGGGAGCCTCGGGTTCATTGGAGGCGATGTCATGCGGGTTTCCGTATCGCCTCTGTGGGTGAGGACGGACACAAGGCTGGGAACGGTCCTTGCACAACGCAGGAACCGGCTGAACCTACTTAATATGTAGGCCCAGCCGGTATATCCGAAGAGGCCTCGGCGTCCCCAGTTGCAGGATTTATCGAGGCCGTAGCCTTTAGCTCCGGTCGTGCTCGCGCGCTGCAGCGAAGCGGCGCTGATTATCCTTACCCTCCGTGATCAGTCGGCGGAAACCAGCAGGCAGGTCTTCGTCGGCAACCAGTTTTTCGGCTCGAGCGATGGCCTCGTCCGAGGTATCCCATGACGGATACATCCCCGCGAGCACCCGCAAAGCCATTTCGCCATTGAGGTTCTCCCAGACGCCGAGAGCTTCATCGAAGTAACGATTGCGGTAACCGGCTAAGAGCTCATCACTGCCGGCAGTCCTGAATCCAGCGACATTCGACAACAGCTGGCGGTTCGACAGCGTCGACGCATCCTCGCTCATGATGTCATCCCACACGCGAGACTTGTTGTCGGCCGTCGGTACGAGGGCCCGCGCCGCAATGGCTGCTTGTTCGCCCAAGGATGAACGGTCGTTCGCTGAGGTTTCGTCGATAAGCGTTGTGACCTCGTCCTCTGACACTCCGTGGGAACCGCTGGCAGCAGCGAGCATCTTGATAGCAAGCCACGTCATATCGGTATCGATGGAGAGACCGTCCAGCTCGACAGCCTCCGGAGTGCCATCGACAATCGCACGCGCAATAGCAACAGTCTCGGCGGTGGGCTCCACATTAGACAGCTCCTTGACCGCCGCGAGCTGGGTATCGCTCCCCGGAGCAGCCGCGCGTGCCGTCGATACCAAAGCATTGGCAACCGCATCCCAGCCTTCGTCGGCAAGCCACGTCGGGTCGGCATAGTTCCTCGCTGCGGCCACAACTTGTCGAACTAATTGCTGAACGACGGCGGTCTCGGTCTCGTGAGGCAGGCCGCGTTCAACCAACGCGATGAAATCGCGTGCGCGCAAACGACCAGCGCGCAGACGCTCCCACTCCGCCGACCAGCACAGAGCGCGAGCCATGGGATCCTTAATTGTCGGCAGGTGATTCAGGACAAACTCGTTGGAAGCATCATCGAGATCGATGAGCGCATACGTCAGATCCCCATCATTGGGCAGAATGAGATCGCCCACGGGAGTGCCGACCAGCTCAGGAACCTCGGTGCTCTCACCGTGGATATCCAGCTCGGTGTGAGCCGTGCGAACGACCTCACCATCCTTGAGGGAATAGACGCCGACGCCGATGCGGTGATCGCGGTGTTCGCCTTCACCCGGTTGCGCGCCACTTTGTTTGACAGCAACGGAGGCGTAGACCCCGTCCTTAGTATGCGCATCTACGGACAAGGTATTGACGCCGGTGGTCTTGAGCCATTGGTCAGCCCACTGGGACAGATCGCGTCCCGACGATTCCTCGAGCGCGTCGAGGAGATCGTCGAACGTGGCATTGTCGTACTGATGCCGCTGGAAGTGGAGCCGCACCCCGGCGAAGAATTCGTCGAGCCCGACATAAGCGGCTAGCTGCTTGAGAACAGATGCGCCCTTGGCATAGGTGATTCCGTCGAAGTTCTGGTCAACAGTTTCGATATCCGACGCGTCCGTCGAAATCGGGTGCGTAGACGACAACTGGTCTTGCGCGTACGCCCAAGCCTTTTCGACGTGGGCAAATGTGACCCAAGCAGTGGTGTATTCACTGACCTCAGTTTGTGCCTGCGCTGAAGACCAGGTGGCGAACGATTCATTGAGCCAGAGGTCATTCCACCACTTCATGGTGACGAGATCTCCGAACCACATATGCGCCATCTCGTGGAGGATGGTGTCATTGCGGCGCTCGTAGAGATATCGAGTAGTGGCCGACCGGAACACATAATCCTCACGGATAGTGACGGCGCCGGCGTTTTCCATTGCCCCCATGTTGTATTCGGGGCAGAAAACCTGGTCGTATTTCTTAAATGGATACGGGATGCCGAAGTGCTTAGCGTAGAAATCGAATCCCTGTTTTGTTTCCTTAAACAGTTCTTCAGAATCGAGGTGCTCGGCTAACGCCCGCCGGCAATAAAGTCCGAGTGGAATTTCGACTTCCTGGCTGGCTGAATCGTCCGACGTTTCGGGGTGCGGGGTAATGGTTCCGCGCCACACATCGGTGGCCTCGGTGTACGGCCCCGCCATAAACGCAATTAAATAGGTAGAGAGAGGGTAGTCAACCTCAGCTTCATGAATAGCGACCGTCGTCTGAGAGTTTTCGCCATCGGTCGTCAGAATTCCCGCGCGGGGAGACGTCACAGTTGTGCTGATAGGGCCATTGGTAATGAGCCGCCACGAATCGGGCGTGATGACCTGCACTCGGTACCTCGCTTTGAGATCCGGCTGGTCAAAGCACGCGAAGACGCGTTTGGCGTCGGCAGTTTCAAATTGTGTGTACAGGTAGACCGCATTATCCGATGGATCGACGAAACGGTGAAGTCCCTCACCTGAGGTTGAGTAGCGGCATTCGGCGCACACCGTGACGCGGTTGTCGCCAGGTTCCAGATTGCGAAGCTGAATGCCGGCTTCTTCGTCATACTGGTTATCCGAATAACGGATCGCGTCGGTCGTGACATCGGTCCCGTTGAGCTGCACAGATGTTACCCGCGAGGCGCGGAGGTCCAGGAAGGTTCCTTGCTCCAGATCGCCCTCCGACACACCGTCGCGTGTGTGGAACCACACTGTGGTCTTCGATGTAAAGGTTTTTTCTCCAGGAAGCCCATGTCCGTTAGTGAGGTCTAAAATTATGGAGTACCGGTCCACTCCAATGAGTGCGGCCCGGTCCTTGGCCTCTTGCCAGGTGAGATTAGTTGATGACATTCCTGCGTTGTGTCCTTTCACTGGAGGGCTTTGGATATGCGAGAGCATAAAGTTCCCAGATATTGAGACTACTAGGTGATGAAGAATCGCGGGAGCAATGAGCTCTCGGTGAGCACAGCGCCAACGTACAGATCATGGAGGTAATGACATGGCCGATAAACAACGAGTCGATTTTTGGTTTGATGTCTCGTGCCCGTTTTGCTGGGTAACATCCCGGTGGATTAAAGAGGTAGAAAAAGTCCGGGATATCACTGTTGTTTGGCATCCTATGAGCTTGTCGGTTCTCAATGAAAACAATGATGATCTTCCCGACGATTACAAGAAGATGATGAAGCAGACGTGGGGCCCCGCTCGCGTTGCTGCCCTCATCGCCGATGAGAATCCGGAGAAGTTAGACGCGTACTACACCGCAATGGGCACGCGGATTCACGATAAGAAAGAAGTCGACGCGCACGCCGGTGAGGGATTCGACGACGTGCTCCGAGACGCCCTGGACGAGATTGGTCTTCCGGCGTCGTACCTCGACGTGGCGCACTCCACGGAGAAGGACGATTCGCTACGCCGTCACCACCAGGGTGCGATGGACGCGGTCGGCGACGACGTGGGGACGCCCGTGCTGAAGTTGGGCGACAACGCGTTCTTTGGGCCCGTGATCACCCGTGTACCGCGCGGGGAAGACGCTGGACGAATCTTTGATGGGGCAGTGGCCTTGGCGGCGTTCCCGCACTTCTTCGAATTGAAACGATCTCGCACAGAGATGCCAGAAAACACGACTGCTGAGCTACCCTAGAACTATGCGCGTTTATCTTGGTGCGGACCACGCTGGGTTCGAGTTGAAGAATACTATTGCTGCTCATTTGGAAAAGAACGGCCACGAGATCGTCGATTGCGGGGCTCATTCCTTTGATCCCAAGGATGATTACCCTGCTTACTGCATCGAGGCCTCTGCCCGGGTCGTGAATGATCCCGGATCATTGGGCATCGTGATCGGCGGTTCTGGGAATGGTGAGCAGATCGCTGCCAACAAGGTCAAGGGAGCCCGTTGTGCTTTGGCATGGTCCGTGGAGACGGCCAAGCTTGCCCGGGAGCACAACAATGCACAGCTCATCGGTTTAGGGGCTCGTCAGCACTCCGAGGAGGAAGCCCTTGAGATTGTCGACGCTTTCATCGAAACGCCGTGGTCGAATGAGGAACGCCACCAGCGGCGGCTTGACATTCTCGCGGAGTATGAACGTACGGGGATGGCACCCGCTTTGCCCGAAGACCAGTAGGCCGCTCGGGCGGCCGTCGGGGCTGGGGCACGAACGTGCCATAAAAGAAAGCATCTCTTGCGCAACAATGTGCAAGAGATGCTTTTCCTTTTCCGGTGTTATCTTCTTTTAGCTCGTTCTCCACCGAAGAGGAGCATTCGTCATCGGACAGCGTGGTTATGGCCTGGTCAGGGTGGCGCTTAACCGTCGGTGTCAGAGTCGTTTTTTCTCCTACGGTCAACTCGATTCTCGTGCCAATGCTTTACGTCTTCAGCGTCCCAGAGAGTCAATCCCTGAAACTTTGCTACAGGCTTTGGTGCGCGACCACGACCCGCATAGCTGGTGAATGTACCCCGCGCTGTACCAGAAAACTCAGCGCATTGCGCTGCGGTCCACAGCTCGTGTCCTGAGTCTTTGTCAAGAAGGATCGGTGTCATGAGTCAGGAGTGTACGCCTGAAAAATAGGGGAGCGCTATGTAGCAAAACTCCAGCTAAACCGGCATGAAATCCGTTAAACTACTTATTACACCCCCGTATGTGTTCAACCCACGTTTAAAGGCGCTGCTTACCAAAGAATCTGCAGATTTCTGCCCGATAAAGAATCGTTAACTATTCGTTATCGAGCCGGTAAAAAAGTTACCCCATAGTAGGGGTACTGATAATGGTATGGTTGCCAAAACTAATTATTGGAACTCGACTGAACGGTGCCCTCGTTGCCCCTCCACCACCTCGTGGTGGTCAACAATTAGGTGCCGAGCCTCCAACCGCTCAATCATCCGACGGTCGTGAGTGACAACCAGCACTGTCCCCTCAGCGCTCGCGATGGCATCCTGCACCTCTTCAATCAAGTCGACGGAGAGGTGGTTCGTCGGCTCGTCGAGAAGGAGAATGTGGGGCGGGCGGGCCGCAATCAGCGCAAGCGCTACTCGTCGTTGCTGGCCTATAGAGAGGTCCCCGACGGGTCGAATAGCGTCCTCCGGGGCCAGCAGTCCGAGCTCGTCGAAACTCACAGTGGGGTGAGGGGCCAACGCATACAGATCTTCCGCTGATTGTGTGGGGTCATCCCAACGCTGTTCTTGGTGGAGAACACCGACGCTTTGGCCTTCCCCAATGCGAACTTGCCCGCTCTCTGTTGGTACCGCGCCGGAGATAGCTCCCAGTAACGACGACTTACCCGCTCCATTTGGACCCGTAATCACCACTTTTTCGCCCGGACGAATAGTCAAAGATCCCACGCGGACACGATCAGGAACAACGAGTCCTTGTAGTTTTATGGCGAAGTCCTCGTCGGATCCTGCCGCGACCCGACGACGCGGTACAGGCGTGGTCAAAGGCGCATCGAGCCCCAGAACCGCAGGAGGCTGTTCAACACCGTTCTCCTCGAGCTCAGTGAGACGTTGCCGCGCCGCACGGATTCGTCGGGACAATTGACGCTCGGCCCGGTTACCGGCCATCCCATACATGACCTTTTCGTTGTCCCGCTTCGCCTTTTTCGGACCGGCCGACTCATGATGTGCCTCAATATCCTGTTCTAGCTGGTTTTTCTCCCTCTGCTCCGTCTTCCATTGATGCTCCCATAGCGCTCGTTCGTGCCGACGGTGCTTGTCATAAGCGGTGTAATTGCCTCTAAAAATGTGAATTCCCTCGCGCCGGGGCACGATATCGCCGATCTGCGTACACACCGCATCGAGAAAATCCCGATCATGCGTAGCGACGACAACCACGCCAGCGTGGTTATGAATGTGATCGATAACAAGTTCTCTGCCACGGTCGTCGAGGTGGTTGGTGGGCTCGTCGAGAAGAAGGATCTCAGGATTGCGAATGAGGGTGAGCGCTAACCCAAGACGCGCTCGCTGGCCGCCAGATAGATCGGCTGTTCTGCGTGAGAGCAGCGGTTCTCCATCGACAGTCGTGGAGTCGTCATTGGTGAGGCCGAGGCTGTCGAGAATAATGTCCGCGTTATGTTCGGCATTCCAATCATCGTGGGCCGTGACATCGGAGAAAATCGTTGAGTAACGCTCATTTGCTCGGCCAACTTCCTCGTCTGTCTCCGCGTCAGCGAGTGCTTCCGTCGCCTCCTCGAATGCTTGCAAGCGACGGAGTGACGGCCCCAGTGCCTCTTTAATGAGCATATCGCCGGTTGAATCGAAGGGAGCTTCTAATTCCTGTGAACCAAGAACACGTTGCCCGACGTGGGTAACGACGCCGCTCGTGGGCTTGCGTCGGCCAGAGAGGACCCACATTAACGTCGATTTACCAGCGCCGTTATCGCCGACCAGCCCGAGAACGTCGCCCGCTGACAAGGTGAGATCGATGTTGCGGAGAACCGGGACTCCCGAATAATCAAAACTGACTCCATTGGCGATGAGCTGCGTCTGGGATAAATCAGTGGAGAGAGTTGTTGCCGTCAGTGATGCGGAAGAATCGCCTGATAGTGGGGTAGCAGGAGTATCGGTAGGCATGGTTCCTCCAGGGGTAGTGTCGTCACCATTATTTTACGCGACGGGCCTTTAGGTGACCGACATTCTGGGCGTTATTGCTGCTGGTGGCGCTTGCCTAATTGGCGACGCGGCTGCTCGTGCGAAGCTGATGCTTCTGCGCTCGTGAGTGTTTGGTTCGTGAGACGTTTAATGCGGTGTTTAAAAGGCAGCGTTGTAGCGGGATCGAGAATGCGTAATTTGTGGTGAGTTCGGGTTTTGCGAAACCGCGAACGGAATGTACTATGGCAACACATCGCGGAAAGAAGGTTCGTGGGCGTTGAAATGCGCTTTAGTCGCGTTTCACTTGCTCAGGTACCGTTTTTCGCAATGGGAATGTCGTATAGTGGCTAATACCTCAGCCTTCCAAGCTGAAGACGCGGGTTCGATTCCCGTCATTCCCTCCATTGTGTCGGAGACATCGAAAGTCCCGACGGCATTAAAACCCGGCTAGTTTTCCACGCTTGCGGAGAACTAGCCGGGTTTCGTCGTATGACCATGCATATGCCCACACGGGTTCTTCGGGGTTATACGCCAATAGTGTGTTCGCGTGCCGGAAAACTGTGGGGGTATATCGGGGTCGGTGGTGAAAACTGTGGGGATATGGGCGAAAAATGGCCGAAAATTGACCATATTCCCCCGCACTTTTGTTTTGGGGCGCGTATCCCCCTGCACTTTTGGGCTCTAGATGTAGTTTCCCCGCAGTTTTCCGTGTACCGGTTCCTTCTTCTGTGTGTCAGTGTTTCGCGCCCCAGGAATTGGGTTCCTCCCGGGTGTTATACGACAGAACGCGGTGTGGACACTTTTTGGATAGGTTATGCCGTCATCATGCGGCAGTGCCCGTCGTGAGACAGGGAACGTAAGGCATAGGACTTAAGGCATAGAGCTGCTGTCACAGCGGAGAGTAGAAAACGGCGCATCCTCGCTCCATTGCTAATCCATAAGTTCACCGTGTAACATCACAAAAAGCTCTTTCACCACGTATTTTGCGGTGGATAGCGCTGAATAGTGGGGGTCATTGAAAGCGGCAAAAACGGTGCCCGTAGACTCTAGTTGTCTTCGGCACACGTGGCCGGTGGACTTTCTTTCATACCGGGGTATGGCGCAGCTTGGTAGCGCACTCGCTTTGGGAGCGAGGGGTCGTGGGTTCGAATCCCGCTACCCCGACCAGGAGTGGTCCGGCCGGTCAGACACGACGTTTGGCAGGCCGGGTCTCCACAAATAGAGAGAAATTGTATTCCAAATAACCAACGACACCACAGGAGTGTGCATCCGTGAAGAGCTCCGTTGAGCAACAGAGCGCGACTCGCGTAAAGCTTACTGTCGAAGTTCCTTTTGACGAGCTTCAGCCGGAGATCGACCAAGCCTACCGCTCGCTGGCGCAGCAGGTCACACTCCCTGGCTTCCGTAAGGGTAAGGTTCCTCCGCGCGTTCTTGAGGCGCGGCTCGGTCGTGGGGCTATCCTTGACCAGGCCATCAACAACATGCTGCCCAGCCGCTACAGCCAGGCTGTTGAAGAGCATGACCTTAAGGTCCTCACGCAGCCGACCATTGACATCACCCGGTTGGAAGATAACGAGCTCGTTGAGTTCACCGCAGAGGCTGACGTCCGCCCGGAGATTGACCTTCCTGATTTCTCCACCATCGAGGTCGAAGTCGATCCGCTCGTTGCCGACGACGCCGCTGTCGACGCTGAGCTGGACAACCTCCGCGCACGTTTCGGCACCTTGAAGGCAGTCGAGCGCCCAGTTCAGAAGGACGACTTCGTTTCTATTGACCTGTCCGCAACTGTGGGTGGCGAACCCGTTGACGAGGCCACGACCGAAGGCCTTTCCCACCAGGTTGGTAACGGTGAGCTCATCGAGGGCTTGGACGACGCGCTCGAGGGCATGAAGGTCGATGAATCAAAGACCTTTAAGTCGAACCTCGTCGCCGGTGACCACGAAGGCGAAGAGGCCGAGGTCACTGTCACCGTGAAGTCGCTCAAAGAACGTGAGCTTCCCGAAGCTGACGATGACTTCGCTCAGCTCGCATCGGAATTCGACACCATTGGCGAGCTTCGTGAGTCCTTGGCTAAGCAGGTTGAGGAAAACAAGAAGGCCGAGCAGGCGTCGTCCATCCGGGACAAGGTTCTCGAGAAGGCTCTGGAAAAGACCGACTTCGAGCTGCCAGAAGCCGTCGTCGAAGAGCAAGTTAAAGGCCAGCTGAATCAGCTCCTGCAGCAGTTCAACGGCGATGAGAAAGCCTTTGACCAGCTTCTCGCCGCTCAGGGCAGCAGCCGCGAAGAGTTCGATCGTGACACCCGGTCCAGCGCAGAGGAAGCCGTGCGGACTCAGCTGTTCCTTGACACTCTCGCTGATGAACTCCAGCCAGAGGTCAGCCAGCAGGAATTCACCGAGCACATTATGTTCACCGCCCAGCGGTACGGCATGGAGCCTCAGCAGTTCATGCAGGCTATTCAGGCGTCGGACCAGATCGGTGCCCTTTATGCCGATGTTCGTCGTGGCAAGGCTTTGGCTGAATCCATCTGCACGGTTTCAGTCAAGGACACCGATGGCAACGAAATCGATCCGAAAGAATATTTCGGTGAAGAAGAAAACGCCGACGAGACTTCTACCGGGCCTGCAGATGCCGAAGCATCTGAAAACAGCGAAGCAACGCCTTCGGGCACCGAGACCGAAGAATCGGCTGAATTCGATCAAGCGGCAGAAGCGCCCGTGGCAACGCCCACCGATGACGATTCAGAGAACACTGAAAAATAAACCGTTGACTTGCGGATAATTCCGACACTGCCCCCACGCCCCGAAAGGTGTGGGGGCATCGGCATCTCATGCCGACGCACGCTAACAGCGAACAGAGCGCAAAAGGCGAGCCACGCTTCATCGAATTAGCTAGTCTGGGGTGCACCCAAAAACATTGGAAAGTGAGCGTACATAATGAACTTTTCCCCAAACGACACTGGACTTAGTGCTCAGAAGGGCTATTCTGCCCCCACCATGGACAATGGGACAGCAGGACTGAACCTTAACGATTCCGTCTTCGAGCGACTGCTGCGGGAACGCATTATCTTCCTCGGCACCGAGGTTAATGATGACATCGCCAACCGGCTGTGCGCACAGATCCTTTTGCTCTCCGCGGAGGACCCGACGCGAGACATTTCGTTGTATATCAACTCGCCCGGTGGCTCTGTGACCGCAGGCATGGCCATTTATGACACCATGACTTACGCGCCGTGCGACATCGCCACGTACGGGATGGGCCTGGCTGCCTCCATGGGCCAGTTCCTCCTCACCGCGGGGACAAAGGGCAAACGCTACGCTTTGCCTCACGCTCGTATTTTGATGCACCAGCCGTCGGCAGGTGTTGGCGGAACGGCAGCCGATATTGCCATTCAGGCAGAGCAGTTCGCCCGCACCAAGCGCGATTTGGCCGAGCTCAACGCGCAGCACACCGGCCAGCCGCTGGAGCGAATTCAAAAGGACTCCGACCGCGACCGCTGGTTCGATGCCCAGGAGGCCTTAGAGTACGGCTTTGTTGACCACGTGATTACATCGGCGAAGGAGGAGACAGAGTAGTGGCCATGAACCCTAGCGATGAACTCAACCATTATTCTTCTTCTCAACTGAACGGGGTTTCCCACATGCAGATGCCAGAAAGCCGCTACATCCTCCCATCATTTGTCGAGCACAGCTCGTTTGGGGCGAAAGAATCTAACCCGTATAACAAGCTTTTCGAAGAGCGCATCATCTTCCTCGGCACCCAGGTCGACGACGCCTCCGCCAACGACATCATGGCTCAGCTCCTCGTCCTCGAGGGGCTAGACCCGGACCGTGACATCACCATGTACATCAACTCGCCCGGCGGATCGTTCACGTCGCTCATGGCGATTTACGACACCATGCAGTACGTCCGTCCCGACGTCGTCACGGTCTGCTTGGGGCAGGCAGCGTCGGCAGCCGCGGTGCTGTTGGCAGCCGGTACTCCGGGCAAGCGTGCTGCGTTACCGAACGCGCGCGTCCTTATTCACCAGCCAGCGACGCAGGGTACGCAGGGGCAGGTTTCCGACCTCGAAATCCAGGCCGCAGAGATTGAGCGTATGCGGACCTTGATGGAGACCACCTTGGCTCGGCACACTGGCGTATCAGCGGAACAAATCCGTATCGATACCGACCGCGACAAGATCCTCACCGCGGAAGGTGCGAAGGAATACGGAATCATCGACCAAGTCTTTGATTACCGGAAGGCCTCTGCACAGAAGTAGGAAAGAGGCACCGACGCGAACAGGGCCTATGAACCGGAGGTGCCGGTTTGCTGCCCAGTTTTATAATGAGATGACAACGAGCCCAGAATGAGCGCGGAATCGACTAGCTCCGCTGCTATTCTGGGCTTTGGTCTCGGATAGACAACCATCAACGGTTGTACGCCTACGAAGTCGTTAGGGGTCAAGGGAATTTATGGCACGTATGCAGGAAAGCGCCGATGTCCTGAAGTGCTCTTTTTGCGGAAAGAGCCAGAAGCAGGTCCGCAAACTCATCGCGGGCCCAGGTGTATACATCTGCGACGAATGCATCGACCTGTGCAATGAAATTATCGAAGAAGAATTTGATAATTCACCCGCACAGAAGACCGACAAGGCACTACCGAAGCCATCGCAGATCGTCGACTTTCTCGGTGATTACGTCATTGGACAGGACACGGCAAAGCGGACTTTAGCTGTGGCGGTTTACAACCACTACAAGCGTATCCAAGCCGATGAGAATGATCACCATAACTCTGACGACGATATAGAGATCGCCAAGTCCAACATCCTCATGCTCGGCCCGACTGGTTCCGGCAAGACCTACCTGGCGCAAACACTGGCCCGCATGCTCGACGTTCCCTTCGCCATGACCGACGCGACCAGTCTGACTGAGGCTGGCTATGTCGGTGAAGACGTGGAGAACATTCTTCTGAAACTCCTCCAGGCTGCAGACTTTGATGTTGATCGTGCCCAGCGCGGAATCATTTACATCGACGAGGTCGACAAGATTTCACGCAAATCGGAAAACCCCTCGATTACCAGGGACGTTTCAGGCGAGGGTGTTCAGCAGGCACTGCTGAAAATCCTCGAAGGAACGGTGGCCTCGGTCCCGCCGCAGGGTGGCCGGAAGCATCCGAACCAAGAATTTATCCAGTTAGATACGAAGAACGTCCTGTTCATCGTTGCCGGTGCGTTCGCGGGCTTGGAGAAAGTCATTGGTGAGCGGCGCGGAAAGCAAGGGCTCGGATTCGGTGCGAATGTGTCCTCTAAAGAGGAAAACGAACTCGATGCGTTCTCCTATGCTCAGCCCGAAGACCTGGTGAAATTCGGGTTAATTCCCGAGTTCATTGGGCGCCTCCCGGTCGTCGCTACCGTCAATGATCTTGACCGCGAAGCGCTGGTTCGTGTGCTGACTGAGCCGAAGAACTCGCTGGTCAAGCAGTACAGCAGGTTGCTCGACATGGACGGCGTAACCCTGACCATGGAGGAGGGTGCGCTCAAGGCCATTGCCGACAAAGCCATCGAACGCGGTACGGGGGCTCGTGGCCTGAGGGCGATCCTGGAGGAGATCCTAGGCCCGGTCATGTTCGAGGTCCCCGACTCAGAGGACGTCACTGAAGTGGTTATTTCAGAAGAATGCGTCACAGAAGGTGCTGAACCGAGGCTGATTTCGTCCACGGAAGCAGAACGGGAATCCGCCTAAAGCCGGCCGCTCTCAAAAGCCGGCCGCTCTCAAAGGCCGGCCATCTTGAATGCCGGCCGGGCCTGGACCCCCAAGGCCGGCAACCTCAACCCGTACATGGTTGCCGACGATTCACGTGTGGAAAGCAAGGTGTGTCGGAGCGCGAACCGCGGCCCAACGTTCAATCAGTCGCGATAAAATTCCGAGAACGGACCAAATTGTTCGTCGAATCGATTCGTTTCATTAGGAGCCGGTGCATCACTGCCATCCAAGAGATCACCGTCACCATATAGTGGCGTATTCTCACGCTCACTGGCGCGAAGCTGCTCGGTTGTGACGGTGTAGGAATCTCCCTCGCGTGTGGCCATCGTCGTCGTTAATAGGCTGATCACAGTATCTTGAATCAGCGCATTAATGCCATCGCGGTTGGTTTCGTCGCCGGTGGCTACGTCGTACATAGATCGAAATGTCGACTGGTTATACGCGGGAAACATCGCTAACGCGCAGATAATGAAGTAAATATCGATCGCGGAAACTCCTGGCCGAAACGCACCGTGATCCTGGCCATTCATGAGTAGGCGTCCGATCTGTAGGACGGCGGGTGAACCAGAAAAGATGTGTACATCGGCGTCTTGGGGAAGAATCCCAAGCAGGTTTTCCATGGCTAGCATCCTCGCCGACCGTGGCTCAGCAAAGAACTTCCTCACAAGGATGTCAATGAGCTGCCGGATCGCCTCAACCGGCACGTCACTGTCAGGAATAAGATCTTCTGCCTTGGGATGGAGGAGCGTTTCTGCATAGCGCAGACACTCCATGTACAGGCCTTTTTTGTCGCCGTAATAGTAATGGATCATCCGTTTAGAGACACCGGACGCGCTCGCGATATTTTCAAGGCGAGCCTCGTTATAGCCGACGTTAGAAAAAACGGTCAGCGCGGCGTCGAGAATTTCCTCATGCTCAGGGGCTGAGGTCTCAGCGTCATTTGAGATAGGTTCGGTATCGATGGAAATGAGGTCGGGTGCTGAGGGGGAGTCGTTGTGTATAGGCGATGTTGACATACTCATTACTTCGAACGGGGTTGACATCTATGGCTTCAGTTCGCGGCGTGCTGAGTCTGTTGCCTCATGCTCCTTGATCCCTCATCGACTGGTTCACATTATCGACGAGCTTATGATCCAGTCCGCCACCAACCTCCACGTGCTAGTGATGCTGATCGACTAACGGTGGTAGAGGAACAGTTACGGTCTCGACCTGGTGCCATAATTACCAACACAATCGTAGACTTTAGTTTTTACTTTCTGCATTATCTCCTGGTTTATCGCAGTTTGCAGAGGATTTTTGACCATTTTCGGGGGTAGTAAAGCGCATAGTGTTCCGATCAATGCCCGCCTTTATACGATCGGCGCGAGGAACTACCCCCTCGCCGAAAGCATCGCTGCCACGCGGAGAGCATCGCTATCACGTGGAGAGCACAATCAATGTCGCTATGTGGAAGGATCGGTGTGGAGCCGACGCCACGCCACATTCGTAGTCACGCAGACCGAAGGAGTTGGTAATGTGTTCTGGGATTCCAAAAAAACTGTAAATGCAGGGTGGCCCGGTTAAGGAGTATCGTTGGGGGAGCGCAGACCTACCGTTCCGTAGCTCTTTTCCGGGCAACTGACCTCTCGAGTAGTAGGTGGATGGCCCGACTGTGAACGGGTGGTACGCGGTACACCGATATGTAGGGAAGGTTTTAATGACTGCTGAAGGAAAGAATCCCGTCAACGTTGCTGTTTCCGGAGCATCCGGGCAGATTTCGTACTCTTTGCTCTTCCGCATTGCTTCAGGTGACGTCTTTGGTAAGGACACCCCGGTTCACCTCCGGCTGCTCGATATTCCGCAGGCTGTTTCCGCTGCTCAGGGTGTCGCGATGGAGCTCTTCGACGCTGCATTCCCGCTGGTCACTGGTATTACGGTCACCGATAAGGCAGAGGAAGCATTTGAGGATGCCCAGGCGGTTTTCTTGGTTGGTTCCAAGCCCCGCGGTAAAGGGGAGGAACGCTCCGATCTCCTTGCAGCAAACGGCAAGATTTTTGGGCCCCAAGGTAAAGCAATCAACGATCACGCTGCCAAAGATGTGCGCGTACTCGTCGTGGGCAACCCTGCCAACACCAACTGCCTGATCGCGAAGGCCAGCGCCCCCGACATCCCTGCCAACCACTTCACCGCCATGACCCGTCTGGATCACAACCGGTCGCTGGCTCAGCTGTCCGAAAAGCTGGGTGCCCCGGTGAAAGACTTCGCGAAGATGACGGTGTGGGGCAACCACTCTGCTACGCAGTTCCCCGACGTAACCTACGCCACGGTCAATGGCGAGTCTGTTGCCGACAAGGTCGATGAAAAGTGGCTTGCCGACGAGTTCCGTCCGCGTGTTGCCAAGCGTGGGGCTGAAATCATCGAGGTCCGCGGTAAGTCCTCGGCAGCCTCCGCAGCCTCAGCGGCCATCGATCACATGCGTGATTGGTTCGCCGGAACCCCGGAGGGCGACTGGGTATCCGTGTCGCTTCCGTCGGATGGTTCCTACGGTATCGACGAAGGCCTGGTCGCTTCCGTCCCGTGCCGCTCGGTGAACGGTGAGTGGGAAGTTGTTAAGGACCTGGAGATTTCCGACGCACAGCGCAAGCTCATCAACGCCAACGTGGAGGAACTCCGTAACGAGAAGAAGGTCGTGGAGGATAGCGGCTTGATCTAGCCTTGGCAGCCCTCGACGGCTCATAATCGGTTGTTAGGCCGTTGATGAACGGTTATAAAGGCCCGGCTCTCCCTGGTGGAAGAGCCGGGCCTTATGCTGTCGTTGCCCCGAAACGGCATATGTCCTCGGCCCGTTTTAGAATGAACCTCATGAATTCAGCCCGTCACACGCCGCAAGGCTCCTCGTCATCATCGAAATCCTCTACGACGAACCGCGCAGACCTCTTACCTAAGCAGTGGAATCCCGCGGATGTTGAGAAGAAACTTTATGAGAGCTGGCTAAACAAGGGCTACTTCACGGCGGATGCGTCGTCATCGAAGCCGTCGTATTCCATTGTTTTGCCGCCGCCGAATGTGACCGGGCAGTTGCACATGGGCCACGCACTGGACCACACGATTATGGATGCCCTCGCTCGCCAGAAGCGGATGCAAGGCTATGAGGTCCTGTGGCTCCCGGGGATGGACCACGCGGGTATCGCTACCCAAACTAAGGTCGAGGCGCTTCTCAAGGAGACAGAGGGGAAGGATCGCTTCGATTACGGCCGCGAGGAATTCGTCGACAAGGTGTGGTCGTGGAAGAAAGACTATGCCGAGAGAATCGGCAACCAAATGCGCGCGTTGGGGGATTCTCTGGATTGGTCGCGTGAGCGGTTTACTCTCGACGAGGGGCTCTCGCGTGCGGTTCAGACCATGTTCAAGAAGCTTTATGATCAGGGGTTAATTTACCGTGCGAACCGAATGGTGAATTGGTCGCCGAAGTTAGAGACCGCGATCTCGGATATCGAGGTCGTGTACTCCGACGACGAGGGTGAGCTCGTTTCCATCCGCTACGGTTCGCTCAACGACGACGAGCCGCACGTCATTGTCGCGACGACGCGTGTTGAGACGATGCTGGGCGACGTCGCCGTGGCCGTCCATCCGGACGATGATCGATACAAAGACCTTGTCGGCAAAGAGCTGCCGCACCCCTTTATCGAAGGCCGCATGATGAAGGTCATTGCCGACGATTATGTCGATCCGGAATTCGGTACGGGTGCTGTGAAGATCACGCCGGCTCATGACCCCAACGACTTCGCGATGGGGCAGCGCCACAACCTCGATATGCCTGTTGTGTTGGATAAGACGGCGCATATTGCGGATACCGGAACCCAGTTCGATGGCATGGATCGGTATGAGGCGCGGAAGGCGATCACGGAAGCGCTGCGCGAACAGGGCCGAATTGTGAAGGAGATCCGCCCCTATGTCCACTCGGTGGGGCACTCCGAGCGCACCAAAGAGGCCATTGAGCCCCGCTTGTCTGAGCAATGGTGGGTGAAGGTCGATGGCCTCGCCAAGATGGCGTCCGAAGCTGTGAGCAGCGGTGATACCGTCATTCACCCGGAAAGCCAGACACCCCGCTGGTTCGATTGGGTCGACAACATGCACGACTGGTGTATTTCTCGGCAGTTGTGGTGGGGGCATCGGATTCCGATTTGGTACGGCCCTGACGGTGAGGTCGTTTGTTGTGGGCCTGATGATGAACCACCATCAGGTGAAGGCTGGCATCAGGATCCCGATGTGTTGGATACCTGGTTTTCTTCTGGTTTGTGGCCGTTCTCGACGATGGGCTGGCCGGACCACACCGAGGACCTGGACAAATTCTATCCGACGTCCGTGCTGGTCACAGGATATGACATCCTGTTTTTCTGGGTAGCCCGAATGATGATGTTCGCCACCTACGCCGATACCCTTGAGGACTCAACCCTTCATGAGGGCCAGGGCGCGACAGCGGAGAACGGCCTTCCCCAGGTACCTTTCACGGACATTTTCTTGCACGGTCTTGTCCGCGATGAACAGGGCCGGAAGATGTCGAAGTCACTGGGCAATGGCATCGACCCCATGGACTGGGTGCGGGATTATGGTGCCGACGCCTTGCGCTTCACGCTGGCCCGTGGGGCAAATCCGGGAACAGACCTGCCACTCGGCAACGACGCCGCGCAGTCCTCACGTAACTTCGCGACGAAGCTCTTTAACGCAACCCGGTTTGCGCTGATGAATGGCGCGCAGGTTGGTCCGTTGCCAGATCGCTCATCCCTCACGGATGCTGACCGGTGGATTCTGGACCGGTTGGAGGCGACCCGCCAGTATGTTGATAAGTCCCTGGAAAAGTACGAATTCGCGAAAGCGAGCGAGGCGCTCTACCACTTCACGTGGGACGAGTTCTGTGACTGGTACCTGGAAATTGCGAAGACACAGATTCCGCGCGACCCCGATGATAATGATGCAACCGGGCAGGCCACACAATGCGTTATCGGCCGAGTGCTGGACACCATTCTCCGCCTACTGCACCCGACGATGCCCTATGTGACAGAAACCCTGTGGACCGCGCTCACCGATGGAGTAGACGGACAGAAAGAATCTCTGGTTGTTTCTGCCTGGCCCGATGCGTCGATGACAACAAACGGTGCCGACGTAGACCCTGTTGCTCAACGTCGTGTGGAAGACCTCATCAAATTGGTGACGGAAATCCGCCGTTTCCGTTCTGACCAGGGCGTAAAACCATCACAGCGGGTACCAGCGCGCGTTGATTGTTCCGCGGCAGATCTCCAGGCGCAAGAACCTGCCATCCGTAATTTGGCCCGTATCGACGAACCCTCGGAGGGATTCTCTGCAACGGCTTCCATCGAACTGCGCTTATCGCAAACCACGATTACTGTCGAACTGGATACGTCCGACACCGTCGATAAGGACGCTGAGCGCAAGCGGATGGAGAAAGACCTCAAAGCGGCGAACAAAGAACTGGAGACCACCGGTAAGAAGCTAGCCAACGAGAACTTCCTCACGAAAGCGCCGGACGCCGTGGTGAACAAGATCCGTGAACGTCGAGCGATTGCCGAGGAAGAGGTTGCCCGGATTTCAGCTCGGTTGGCGGACCTCGGATAAGTAAGCCCCAGAGAATGTGTACACACTGCGTACGAACGGTATACAACGACGCGGGATACAAGGAAGAAGGTATGAATGGTGGCAGGTCGTGACGAGGATGACCTCGGCAATGACGGGGGAATCCCCCATTCCCATCACGACAAGATCGAGGGCAATTCAGTCGATCCGGCGTCGCTGAGCCCGGAGGACATCAACGCCGCGATCTCCGACGATCTCGAAGTCGATGATGCTGGACTGACGTTGCCCTTGAGCGACGAGACAAAGCCGGAAGTCGTGCACCGCACCATCACACCGGACGATCTCGAGGCGTTGGCGGACGTCGAAGACCAGCTCAATTCGCGCTGGCCAGAGACGAAAATTGATCCCACCCTGGACCGCATGCATCAGGTGCTCGATCTTTTGGGTGATCCTCAGCACGCATACCCATCTATCCATGTTGCGGGAACTAATGGGAAAACGTCCGTTACGCGGATGATTGAATCCCTTCTTCGCGCGTTTCACCGTCGCACCGGCCGTACCACCAGCCCTCACCTGCAGTCGGTGACGGAACGAATTGCCATCGATGGGGAACCCATCCATCCCGCAGACTTTGTGCAGACCTGGAAATCCATTAAGCCTTTTGTCGAGATGGTCGACCGCCGATCTGAGGACGACGGGGGACCGCGCATGAGCACCTTTGAAGTGCTCACGACGATGGCATTTGCCGCATTTGCCGACGCCCCCGTTGACGTTGCTGTCGTCGAAGTCGGCATGGGTGGCCGTTGGGATGCAACCAACGTCGTGCACGGGGACGTGACCGTGATAACTCCGGTGGGAATGGACCACTCCGAATACCTCGGCGACACGATTGAAGAAATCGCCGGTGAAAAGGCGGGAATTATTAAGTCGCGGTGGGACAAGGATGATCTTCTGACCCCGCCGGATAATGTCGCCATTATCGCCGAGCAGGACCCCGCAGCGATGAATGTGATCCTGGAACAAGCGGTTTCCGTCGATGCCTCGGTGGCCCGCGCCGGGAGTGAATATGGCGTCGTTGAGCGATCCGTGGCGGTTGGCGGCCAGACCTTAACTATCCGTGGTCTCGGTGGAACATACGAAAACATCTTCCTCCCGCTGTCTGGCGCCTACCAGGCCCGGAATGCTGCGACAGCACTTGCCGCCGTCGAGGCTTTCTTTGGTGCGGGCGGCGGACGTCAATTGGACATCAACACTGTTCGCGAGGGCTTCGGTAACGTCAGTTCACCAGCCCGTTTAGAGCGCATCCGAACCTCGCCATCGGTATTTGTTGACGCCACCCATAACCCCCAAGGCGCCCGGGCTTTAGCAGAAACCCTTCACGACGACTTTTCTTTCCGACGCCCCATCGGCATCGTCAGCATCTTCCAAGACAAAGATGTCGTCGGAGTGTTGGAAACCCTGCGCGACACGTTTGATGAAATCGTTGTCACCGAGGTCGACTCGCCACGAGCTATGCCCGTCGATGAGTTAGCAGAGCTCGCGCGCACCCTTTTCGGTGACGAACGTGTGCATGTTTCAGCCTCCATGGCCGACGCCATTGAAGATGCTGTTGCGCTGGCTGAAGAGGAAGGCGAGGAAGAAGGTTACGGCTTGGCTGGAACAGGGGTCGTTATAACGGGCAGTGTTTATTCAGCAGGCCGTGCGCGTGCGCTGCTAGGAAAGGAACCGGAGTAGTGGTGGATCGACGAGAAACAGGTTCGGGTCGCGACGGTGCTCAGCGGCCCGGCAACCAGCGGCCTGGTAGTCAGCGCCCCGGCGCGAAGGGCGACGACGCGATCGAGTATGGCCCCCTAGGGCCCGGCCATGATCCGGTGAAGGACCCGCTGAAAGGGTTGCGGGGAGTGATGGCCGGGACCTTGATCATGGAGTTCATCACGTTCTTACTGGTTCTCCCCGTAGTAGCGCGAGTTGATGAAGGCGCGTATAACACTCCTTTCAACATCGTGTCGGTGATCGTATTTTGCGTTGCCTTATTGGTGATGTCGTTCCTACAGGGGAAGACTTGGGCCCTGGGTGTCGACTTGTTCTTGCAGGTTGTCGCCATCGTTGGGTTCATTGTTCATCCCGCAATGGGTGTGATGGGGATCGTTTTCGCGCTCGTCTGGGCGTATATCGTGTACCTGCGCAAAAACTTGATTGAGCGGATGAAGCGCGGGTTACTAACTACCCAGCACACATAAGTCCGCGGAACGTGCATGGGATCGGGGTATTCGGGGGATTTTTCGTCGGGGATTAGGCAGTAATCGGGGGAGTCGGGTGGGCCATCGTACGGAACACTGTCGTGGCCGCTGTCGGAAAGCTAATCGAACCTCCGCACCAGAGCCCGACCTCGTCTTCGGGATGTTGATGTAATAATATGTTCAAACATCAATAATATTGCGACCTGTGGGCTGACCCCTCGATAGGTACCCGCACTGATCACGTAACGAGAGACACCAACATGGCTTCACATCACACCGATCCTATTCCCGGTCGAATCCGGGAACGTGGGGTCTTCCATCCGGGTACATGGATTGCAGCTGTCATCGTTGCAGTCTTAGTCGCGATGTTCATTCACGGCCTGATCACAAACACTAATTATCAGTGGGACGTGGTCAATGACTACATCCGCGACGTGAACGTCGTGAAAGGTGTTGGCTGGACCCTGTTGCTGACCGTTCTGGCCATGGCGATCGGTATTGTGCTGGCTGTGACCGCGGCCATTATGCGGCAGAGTGAGAATCCTGTTCTTCGTTCCGTTGCTTGGGCGTATATTTTCGTTTTCCGTGGAATCCCTGTCTACACCCAGTTAGTTTTCTGGGGGCTGTTGGCTGTTCTGTATCCGAAGTTGTCCATGGGGGTTCCCTTCGGCCCGGAGTTCTTCAAATTCGATACGTCCGACATCATCACGGCGTTTTGGGCTGCAACACTGGGGCTTGGTTTTAACGAAGGCGCCTACCTTGCCGAAATCGTCCGATCCGGTTTAGAGAGCGTGGACGAAGGCCAGCATGAGGCCGCCCGAGCCTTGGGAATGAAGCACAGCACCGTCCTTCGTCGAATTATTATCCCGCAGGCGATGCGTGTCATTATCCCGCCGCTAGGGAATGAAACCATCGGCATGCTGAAGACGACCTCCCTGGTTCTGGCCGTTCCGTTTACTCTGGATCTGCAGTATGCAACAAATGCCATTGCTAACCGCCTCTATGCACCGATCCCGCTGCTGATTGTCGCGGCGCTGTGGTACCTCGTCGTGACCAGTGTGCTCATGGTTGGGCAGTACTTCCTCGAGCGATACTTCGGCCGCGGTTTTGATAAGAACCGTAGCTCCAAACGAATCCAAAAAGTGGCGTCTGACCCGTCGAAACTGAGCAAAATCCCGGAGGTTGAACAGTGAGTAAGCCCGTAAACCCGGATCAGAATACATCGACGGGTACGACGTCGGCGCCGACGGCTACGGCCGGTTCAGGTGAGCCGCTAGTTGTCATCGACGGTTTGTGGAAAGCCTTCGGTGAGCTCGTCATCCTCAAAGACGTGTCATTGTCGGTGAATCGTGGCGACGTCACCGTGCTCATCGGCCCATCAGGATCGGGAAAATCGACTCTTCTGCGATGCGTTAACCAACTTGAGCGAATCCAGGCAGGTTCCATTCGGATCGATGGAGAGCTGCAGGGGTATGAGCAAGAACCTCTTTCCGACGGGCGACTCCAGCGTTTGAAAGCGAAAGACATCTCCCGGCAGCGTTCCCGCATTGGGATGGTGTTCCAGCGTTTCAACCTTTTCCCTCACATGACTGCTTTGGAAAATGTCATGGAAGCGCCGCGCCGGGTTAAAGGTGTACCCAAAGAGAAGGCCAAGAAACGGGCACTTGAACTCCTAGAACGGGTTGGATTAGGGGAACGCGCGACGCACTATCCCGGTGAATTGTCGGGTGGCCAGCAGCAGCGTGTTGCCATCGCGCGTGCGTTGGCTATGGATCCAGAGATTATGTTGTTCGACGAACCGACGTCGGCACTGGACCCTGAGCTGGTCTCTGAAGTTCTCACTGTTCTGCAAGAGCTTGCCGAAAGTGGAATGACCATGATCGTGGTGACTCACGAAATGGGATTCGCCCGCGAAATGGCCGATAACGTCGTGTTTATGGATGAAGGACAGATTGTAGAGCAAGGCGCTCCGCAGGACGTGATCAACAACCCGAAGTCAGATCGACTCCAAGCTTTCCTCCAGTCGGTGTTGTGACGCGAGAGGCTGGATACTGTTCGACCGTCCCAATGCTTGCTGTTCGGCCATTCCGTGGGCAGGGAGCCCTCTCTAGGAAAGACGCTTTGCTAAGCCTTTCAAGCGTAGGCGACTCATGACTTACAATGATGGTATGTCTGAACGTACCCTCATTCTGATTAAGCCCGACGCAGTCAAACGAGGCCTCGTAGGGGAGATTCTCGCCCGTATCGAGCGCAAGGGGCTCACATTCTCCGCCCTGGATCTGCGCGTGGCAGACCGGGAGACCGCGGAAAAGCACTACGAAGAGCACAAAGGCAAGCCGTTCTTCAAAGACCTCATTGAATTCATCACATCGGGGCCGCTCGTTGCTGGAGTTGTTGAAGGCCCACACGCTATTGAGGCTTGGCGGCAGCTCGCTGGGGGTACCGACCCTGTGAAGAAAGCGACACCGGGGAGCATCCGCGGAGATTTCGCTCTCGACGTTGATGCCAACGTCGTTCATGGTTCGGACTCGCCGGAATCGGCAGAACGCGAAATCGGTATCTGGTTCCCGAACCTTTAAATTCGTATCGACCCGCATGATGACTACATGGCACATGACAACATGTTGAAGGTGCGGGAACGATAACGACACTCCGTTCACCAAGGCATCTGGCCTGGTTGTACGGGGAATTGTAGTGGGCGAGGGCTGCTGATCCTCCGTCCTCCGGTCCACCTATGACAAAATAATATTCGGAATGCAGACGGGCGAAGCTGCGCTGCAGCGCATGACCGCACATTGTGTGTCCCCATGTGTGTCGTTTAACAGCGAGGGGCCGTCCGGGATTGCTTTATTACCCCGGTGTCTATAACCGCGAGCTTTTAGAAGATAGCTGCAAGCTGCGCCCCCGTTTCTGTTCCGCCAGCAAGCTTTACCATGACAAAAGAACCGCACTGCTCACTCGGTCCAACAGGATTTGTACACGTACTGTGCTAGTCAGTGTTCGATGGTGCCGAGCACACATCGCTCGGAATGAGAAAGCCATCGTGCGCATGACGGACCGGATCATCGGCCCGTGCCATTATCTGGGGCGCGACCACTGCGGTGCTGCTAAAGGAGAATTGTGGCTGACACAAGCGGTACACCCCGCCGACGTTCGGCAAAACGAACGACAAACACATCATCACAATCAAAGTCGAGGAACACTCGGGCATCACGAGCGGCCCACACAGAGATGGTGACCGAATTAAGTGCGCTATCTGCCGGAACAAAAGCAGTCATCTCTTCACTCGACGAGCGTGACCTAGCCGCGAAAACACGTGTCCACCAGTTAGCGAAACTCATCGGGCACACGAGCAAAGAAGTCATTGCCCTTCTTGGGGCCGTCGGAATCAACGTTCGCAGTGCGCAATCGACCGTCACTCGTGAACAAGTGGCCGAATTCCGCCACCGCGTCCAAGCTGCAGACAAAGGTAGCTCTGACCCCGCGCGTGATGACGAGTCTGAGAACGCTGATACCGATAAGGGACAGGCGGATAAGGCTGAGGCGAAGACGCCTGAGGAAGATAAGTCCGAAGCAGAGGACGCTGACGCTGGGGAAGCCAACGTCGATGAGTCCGCGGTAGAAGAGACTGAGGCGGAAAAGACCGACGTCGATACGCCAGATACTGACGAACCAGACGCCGAAGAGCTAGAAACTGAGAGCTCCGACACCGCTGAGGACCGGGAAGCGAATCACGTTTCCATTCCGACTCCGATTTTTATGGCGCCCACACCGGTCGCCACGGAGTCGACGGAATCCCGCGACAACTCAGGTGACTCTCCCACGTCCGATGAGGAATCGACGGGAGACGCAGAGGACACATCGGACGTCGACAATGAGGAGAATGACGACTCACCGTCGTCATATCGACGCCGCAGGGGTCGCCGTGGCCGTGGCAAGAAGAACGTCGACGGGTCGTCGAAATCTCGTCACTCCAAAGACCACAACGAAGACGACACCTCGGAAGATGAGCGTGGTTCGTCGTCGAAGCGGTCGAAGAAGAGCAGCGATAAGGGTAAATCGGGGGACAAGAAAGATCACAAACACGACTCAAACAAGCACGACTCCAATAAACGTAAGGACAAGAACAAGAAGGGGCGTTCCTCGGGCAACAACTCCTCGGGCAACGGTGATGGCTCCGGCGAGGGGAAACAGGAGTCGCAAAAGTCCGATGAGCCCGCCAAGATCAAGGGCTCTACACGTGCTGCGGCCGCGCGGAAGCGTCGCGAAGAAAACAAGCGCGACAAGCACCAGACCATCAGCACGGCTGAGTTCCAGGCGCGCCGGGACGCCGTTCACCGCCGGATGATCGTCCGCGATTCAGTGCGATCCGACGGCTCCGGAAAAGTCACCCAAGTCGCCATCATGGAAGACGACCAGCTGGTCGAACACTTCGTGACATCGGAACGCACGCGGACCCTCGTCGGCAATATCTACTTAGGACGAGTACAAAACGTCCTGGCCAGCATGGAAGCTGCCTTCGTCGATATCGGAACTGACCGCAACGGTGTGATCTACTCCGGAGACATTGATTGGCGGCATACTCGGCACACCGGCCGCCAGCGGAAGATCGAAAAAGCACTCAAGCCGGGCGATCCGATTCTGGTTCAGGTTACGAAGGATTCAGTCGGGCACAAGGGGCCGCGGCTCACCAGCCACATTTCGCTGGCAGGCCGGTACCTGGTGTACGTGCCTGAAGGGCGTGCGCACGGGGTATCGCGCAAGCTGCCTGAGCCCGAGCGGAAGCGTTTGAAGAAAGCGGTTTCCGGCATTTTGCCTGATGAGGGTGGTGCAATTATCCGCACGGCCGCCGAGGGCGTCGATACCGAGGACATCGCTCGTGATGTTCGTCGGCAGCAGAATGTGTGGGACACGATCCTGGAGAAGGCTGACGAACTTCGTACTTTACCGGGCTCGCAGACGTCCTCCGGGAAAGGTTCCGGGAAGAAAAATTCGAAGGGCGGCAAGAAGGGATCGAAGCCGCACTTTGACAGCCCGCAAACACTGCATGAAGAGCCGAACCTGCTGGTCAAGGTGGTTCGTGATCTCTTCAATGAGGACTTCGATGAGCTTATTGTCGACGGAGACCGCTCGTGGTCGATGGTGTCGTCGTACATCCACCGCATTGCGCCGGACCTGGAAGAGAAACTGTCGAAGTATGAGCGTCAGGACCATGATGGGCAGGACGCTTTCGGCCACTGGGGCATTGATAAGCAACTGAAACAAGCGCTGGACCGCGTGGTGTTCCTGCCGTCCGGAGGCACGCTTGTCATTGAGAAAACCGAGGCTATGACGGTCATTGACGTCAACACTGGCCGTTTCACCGGCTCGAGCGGCAGCCTCGAAGAGACCGTGACCCGCAACAACCTTGAAGCCGCCGACGAGATCGTCCGTCAAATGCGGCTGCGTGACATCGGCGGCATGATCGTCGTCGACTTCATTGACATGGTGCTGGAAGAAAACCAGGAATTGGTGCTTCGCCGGCTCAGTGAAGCCCTGGCCAAGGACCGAACCCGCCACCAGCTGGGTGAAGTGACGTCCTTGGGGCTTGTCCAGATCACCCGTAAGCGGCTGGGCAAGGGCTTGGTTGAGACCTTCTCGACGCCATGTAGCGAGTGCCACGGCCGAGGGTTCATTGTCCACGACGATCCCATCCTGTTGAGCAGCACGGATGATGATGAGTCCGATGACGACAGCGCGGCGCTTCAGGACAATGTCGACAACGATCTTCCCGAGTACTCGTTTGACGACGACATCGACGATCACGTGGACGATGCGTCAAGTGATTCCACGTCGGGCGTTTCTAAGAATGACCGCTCTAAGGGTGATCGTTCTGGAGGTGGCCGTTCTAAGAAGGACCATGCTGGAAAAGGTGACTCTGGGACGCAGAGTCATTTTGGAAAACAGGGCGGCTCTGACGAGACGACAACGCGCCGGCGCTCCATCGAGGAAATCGCTGCGGCTGCAGTAATTCTTGCCGACGATGAAGATCCCGATGAGCCCAGTGGCGCTGATTATCTCTCAGCTGCGCAAGACTCTCGGAGTGGTGGCGATGATGACGACTCCTCTGGAGACAAGGATGGACGGCCGCGCCGTCGGCGGCGTCGTAAAGCAACACGCTCATCGCGTTCTCAGCGTGAGGAGCAGGTAAAGGCAGACCACACCGAGTCCGATAGCGCGAAAGCGAACCAGCCGGAGGACGCGACGAAGCGTGACGAGGAAAACGCTCGCCATGCTGACGGCGACGCGGACAAGGGGAGCGGAGAGACGACCACACGCGGTAAGAAGCAGCGTGGTCGTCGTCACGCGACCCGCCGGAGCGCATCGCAGGCTAAGAAGGCATCGTCGCCGCAATCGAAGTCTCGCAATAAGGATGCGTCCCAGGCGAAGGACGAGCACCAAAGTAAGGATGCGTCCCGAACCAAATCCCGCTCGAAGGATTCTGGAGAGTCATCGTCCCGGTCCCGAGACAAGAAATCCTCCTCAGCAGACACTTCGTCTCAGCATAAGGAGACGTATGAGGAGGCACAACGGCAGTTCGACCGGTCGCCACGGCGTCGGCGAGCTACTCGCGGAAACTCCCGGTCCGATGTACCGCCGGAAAAGGACAACTATCCAGACGGTAAAACCGATAAAACGGGTCGTGGCTCGTCGAACGCTCCAGACCAGAAGCAATCGGATAAGTCATCGGCCGACAACCGGTCAGAGCGCTCCGACAAGCGGGACAACGACTCTCACAGTGGGTCATCCGCGCGCAAGAGTGGTCGACGTCGTGCGCGGCGGAGAGCTTCCACAAAGAAGTGATCGGTAGCTCAAGATGCCCGGGAGTAAACGTCGATTCGTTTCACACTGGTAACAATGATATAGACGGTTTTGTTATCCATCGGTGACCGGGTAGTCTTGAGCAGTCGCTGTTCGCAGGCCGACTGTCTAGGCCCGTGTGTGCTCATGATTGCGCCCGGGCAACCGTTCATGTCATATGCCGCGAACACGTTAATAGTCCAGTCAGGGTGATTAGCCCTGAGCCGAGCGAAAAATAAAAAGGGGTAGCCCTCTTATGTACGCGATCGTCAAGACCGGCGGAAAGCAGTACAAGGTTGCTGAAGGTGACCTCGTCAAGGTCGAGAAGATCGAGGGTGAGCCGGGTTTGTCCGTGGCTCTCTCCCCGGTTTTGCTCGTCGACGGTGCCTCAATCACCTCAGGTGATGATCTGTCCTCAGTGGCAGTGAACGCCGAGATCGTCGAGCACACCAAGGGCCCGAAGATCCGCAACATGCATTACAGGAACAAGACCGGATACAAGCGTCGCCACGGGCATCGCCAGCCGTTGACCGTTGTGAAGATCACCGGCATCAAGTAAGTCTCGCGGCCGCTGCGGGTTCATGACCCACAGCTGCCACGTGCCCGAGTTTTTCCAAGGAGGGAAATCAACCAATGGCACACAAGAAAGGTGCGGCCAGCTCAAACAACGGTCGCGATTCAGAGTCAAAGCGCCTCGGCGTGAAACGCTTCGGTGGCCAGCAGGTCAAGGCGGGCGAGATTCTTGTTCGCCAGCGTGGTACCTCATTCCACCCCGGCGAAAATGTCGGCCGTGGTGGCGACGACACGCTCTTCGCCCTGAAGGCAGGTGCAGTTCAGTTCGCTCGTAAGCGTAACCGTCGCACCGTCAATATCGTCGAGAACGTCGAAGCTGAGCCCGCCAAGGCCTAGTTCGCCGTCTCCGCAGCTCCTCCGGCGTCTTTCCGCCCGGGGGAGCTCTTTTTATATCTGGAATAATCACTCGGCAGGCATGCCAACCATTCCTACCCCACCCCAACCCCAATGATGTTGAGGGAGAACTCGTGAGCCACCACAGCCGGAATAGCACCACAACCCCTCACAGCGAATCTCTGAACCGGGGGTTGGAATCACGGCACATGAACATGATCGCCATCGGGGGCGCCATTGGCACCGGGCTCTTCGTCGCCTCGGGTGCCACGATTGCCGATGCCGGTCCAGGTGGTGCTCTCGTCGCCTACGGTGCCATCGGTCTCATGGTGTTCTTACTGATGCAGTCGCTGGGGGAAATGGCGACGTATTCACCGGTGTCAGGAGCCTTCGCTCACTATGCCCGCGCCTATGTGTCGCCGTCATTTGGTTTTGCCACCGGCTGGAATTATTGGTTTAACTGGGCGATCACTGTAGCAGCAGAACTCGTGGCGGCAGCCCTGGTCATGAAATTCTGGTTCCCCTCGACTCCGGGGTGGGTGTGGTCGGCGATATTCCTCGCGCTCCTCTTTTCGCTGAATATCGTCTCAGTAAAAGGATACGGCGAGGGCGAATTCTGGTTCGCGCTTATCAAAGTTGTTGCGGTGATTGTCTTTCTAGGTTTAGGCGTGCTCATGATCGCCGGTATTTTGGGCGGAAAGTCCCCAGGGTTCTCCAACTGGACCCATGGTGAGGCACCATTTAAAGCAGGATTCCTAGGTATCCTCAACGTCTTCATGATTGCCGGATTTTCATTCCAAGGCACGGAATTAGTCGGAGTCGCAGCCGGCGAATCGCGAAATCCGGATAAAGACATTCCCCGCGCTATCCGCAGCGTCTTCATCCGGATCATGCTTTTCTACATCGGTGCGATTACGGTCATTGGATTCCTTATTCCCTATACCGACCCCAATCTCCTTCGGTCCGACGTCGACAATATCTCCGTTTCACCCTTCACCTTGGTGTTCCAAAACGCGGGTGTTCTTGCCGCAGCGACCATCATGAATGCGGTTATTTTGACCTCGATTTTGTCGGCAGGGAATTCCGGCCTTTATGCGTCGACACGAATGCTGTACGCGATGGCGAAAGATGGTGTTGCACCCCGCATCTTCGCGAAAACATCGAAACGTGGTGTGCCCCGGCCGGCACTGTTCGCCACGACGGCGGTTGGTTTGCTGTGCTTCTTGACGTCGTTGATTGGAGAAGGGGCAGCCTATGAGTGGCTGGTCAATGCGTCGGGCCTAGCCGGCTTCTTAGCGTGGATGTCCATCGCGTGGAGCCATTATCGTTTCCGGCGCGCCTACATCGCCCAAGGGAATGACCCCGCTGACCTGCCCTACCGTGCTCGTTGGTTTCCCGCAGGGCCGATTGTTGCACTGGTGATGTGTGCTGTAGTGATTATCGGTCAGAACTATCAAGCGCTCTTTGATTGGTCTAGTTTCTCTACCATTCTGTCTTCATATATCGGCCTACCGCTTTTTATTGCGCTGTGGGTGGGGCACAAGCTAACCACCCGATCCCATATGGTTTCCCTCGACAATGTCGACATTAGTCGGCACCATCAGATGTAAGATCGGCAGCGCTTGATCCGGTTCACCCGAGCCGTTTCACGGAAGGATTGGAATTCATGCCTCAGTTTGTTGACCGCGTTGTGCTGCATGTCCGGGCCGGCGATGGCGGCCATGGGTGCGCGTCCATTCGCCGCGAGAAATTCGTCCCTTTGGGCGGCCCCGACGGAGGCAATGGCGGCCACGGCGGTGATGTCATTGTGGAGGCCAGCAACCAGGTTCACACGCTCGTCGATTTCCACTTCCACCCGCATATCAAGGCAACCCGGGGCGGTAATGGGGCTGGTGACAACCGCAACGGTGCCCGGGGCGAAGACCTAGTCCTCCCTGTGCCCGATGGCACCGTGGTCACGGAACCCGATGGCACCGTGATTGCGGACTTGACGGGCGTGGGCACCCGTTTCACCATCGCAGAAGGCGGTTACGGAGGGTTAGGGAATGCGGCCCTCGTGTCCAAGGCACGCCGGGCACCTGGTTTTGCTCTCCTCGGCGAGCCTGGTGAAGAAAAAGACGTCGTTCTTGAACTGAAGTCCATTGCCGACGTCGGACTGGTGGGCTACCCCTCGGCCGGGAAGTCGTCACTGATCAGCGTGCTTTCGGCGGCGAAGCCGAAGATTGCGGATTATCCCTTCACGACGCTCACGCCGAACCTTGGTGTCGTCATGGTGGATAATGACGCTTTCACGATCGCGGATGTCCCCGGTTTGATCCCCGGCGCTTCTGAAGGTCGCGGCCTGGGGTTGGATTTCCTGCGCCATATTGAACGGTGTGCGGTGATCGCCCACGTGGTTGACCCGGCGGCCCTGGAAGCCGACCGTAACCCGGTCGACGACATCCGTGCGCTGGAAGAAGAATTAGCCGCGTACCAAACAGCATTGGATCACGATACCGGGTTGGGGGATCTGCGTGAGCGTCCGCGCGTCATTGTTCTGACGAAGATGGATGTGCCTGATGCGCGCGACATGGCTGAGCTGGAAAAGGAGTCCCTTGAACAATTCGGGTGGCCCATTTTCACGATTTCGTCGGTCGCCCACGAGGGCCTGGACGAGCTTCGCTTCGGTTTATGGGAGATCGTGAAGAAGTATCGGTCTGAGCACCCGGTCGACGAAGAGCCCGTGGCGGTTCTTCGGCCCGAGCCTGTTGACAAGCGTCGAGGGAAACTGGGCCGCAAGAGCGCAGCGAAGAACGCCGGTGAGGATTTTGTCGTCCACACGGATAATGGCACGGACAATGAGCTCGGCGGCTTTATCGTCGAAGGTAAGAAACTCGACCGTTGGATACGTCAAACCGACTTTGAAAACGATGAAGCGGTGGGGTACTTGGCCGATCGCCTGGCCCGGATCGGTGTGGAGGATGCTCTTTTTGATGCCGGCGCGCAGCCCGGTTGCGATGTGACAATTGGAGACATCACGTTCGAGTGGGAGCCGACGACCTCGGCGGGTATCGATCGCACACCGGATAGTCGTGGTTCGGATGCGCGCTTGTCGCAAACCCATCGGGCGACCGCGGAAGAGCGCAAGCGGGCGTCGCAGGTTCGTCGTGGACTTATTGATGAATACGACCTTGGGCAGGAAGCGTCACGCGAGCGGTGGGAAGGCTAAACACCGAAGAGTAGGGGAAGGGAATTGTCCGATCCGCGCGCGCTGTGACGCGCTCCACATCTCCCATCATAATGCAAGGAAAAAGACACTGCAGACCGTCGATAATAGGCGGATGGGATATGACAGTTCCTCCTTTTCTTGCTAATACTGGATAGCGTGCTTGATGAGCGGCAGAGGACGTATGCCCTCATCTCTTCATCACTTTTCTGTTCTCAATCTGATGTATCAGGATCGATGCCTTCTTTTACCCAGACCCTGACCCCTGAACAAACAACTAATTACACGACAGATCGCGCGAACGTCGACAACGACGTCGCACCCGACCATCCACAACCGTCTGACCAGGAAGTGTCGGGTCAACAACCCGACGCCGAACTCCCTTCGGACTTCCAGCCAGACGCACCTGCCCCTGAGGGAGTACCCATGCGTGACGATGTGCACGTACATATGCCGGGCCCGGTTGTTCCGGCCAAAGAATTCCAATTCCCGGACCCCGACCAGGGCATAGATGATCGTGCCGCTGGCCACGAATCCACCGTTCGTGAGCGCATTGCCGACGCTAAGAAGATCGTCGTCAAGATTGGGTCGTCCTCGTTGACGGATGACAACGGGGCCGTGTACCCGGAGGCCATGGACCGCATTTGCGATGCGCTGGAGGCCCGCATGGCCCGTGGTAGCGACGTGATTGTTGTGTCATCGGGCGCGGTGGCCTGCGGCATGAAACCACTGAACTTGCCGACGAAACCCACCGACCTAGCGACGAAACAGGCAGCTGCCGCCGTCGGCCAGGTGCTATTGGCACAAGAATGGGGACGAACTTTCGCCCGCTACGGCAGGCCGATTGCTCAGGTTCTGTTAACGCAGTCCGATGCGGGCCGTCGTGACCGTGCTCGCAACGCACAGCGCACGATTGATCGCCTTCGCCGTATGCATGTCGTTCCCATTGTTAACGAGAACGACGCGGTGGCGACCTCGGAAATGCGCTTCGGAGACAATGACCGTCTGGCCGCACTGGTGGCACACCTGGTCTCAGCGGACGCGTTAGTGCTGCTGTCCGATGTGGATGGCTTGTATGACCGCAATCCGTCCTCGCCGGGTGCACGCTTTGTGCCCGAGGTCAAGAGCGGCAACGATCTGAAGGAAGTCGCTGCGGGCGATGGCGGCAAATTGGGTACAGGCGGCATGGCCTCGAAACTCTCGGCTGCTCGGTTGGCATCGCGCGCTGGAGTTCCGGTGCTGTTAACGTCGACGGCTAACATCGGCCCGGCATTGAATGATGCGGACGTCGGAACTGCGTTCTGGCCACGCGAAGAACGCCTGTCTGCGTGGAAGTTCTGGGCGCTGTATGCCGCCGACGCCAGCGGCACGTTGCGTCTTGACGCCGGCGCAATGAAGGCTGTGACGGAGAAGCATTCGTCGCTTCTTGCTGTTGGTATTCGTCGTGCCGACGGGGACTTCACCGCGGGTGACATCGTCGACATTGTTGGCCCGAAGGGGCAGGTCATTGGCCGCGGCGAAGTTAATTACGACTCCTCAACATTGGCGGACATGATTGGTCGGTCCTCGGAGGAGCTTCCCGAATACCTCCACCGCCCCGTGGTGCACCGGGATTATTTGTCCAATTTCGCTTCCCGCGCCTAGGTGGGGCAGTAGGTTAAAAAGCATCGTGAGGACATCACGGCCGCGATTGATAACTGTCGATTACCGCGCCGTGATTGACAATCACAATGAGAAAGGCTTCATGACAACACCTAGCCAGAATCCCCAGAACGATCCGAAGACGAACGAACAGAACACGAAGCTCGACGACGAGCGTGCACAGGAGCGTGCCGAGGTCCTCGATAAGGCCCAGCGTGCTCATGACGTTGCCCAAACACTTCGTTTAACAACGGTTCAAAAGAATGAGCTGCTCCATCACGCAGCTGACGCATTACTGAAGTCAGCGTCGGCAATTATTGAGGCGAATGACAAAGATGTTGCCGCCGGCCGCGAGCGGGGGATGTCCGAGGCTCTCATCGACCGCCTGGTTCTCGACGAGGATCGCATCGAGGGAATCGCCGACGGCCTGCGCCAGGTGGCTGCGCTGCCCGACCCCGTGGGTGACATTGTTCGCGGCTCGACCTTGCCGAATGGCCTGGAGCTCAAGCAGGTGCGCGTCCCGCTCGGTGTGATGGGCATGGTTTATGAAGCCCGCCCGAACGTGACGGTTGATGCCTTTGGCCTGGCGCTGAAGTCGGGGAATGTCGCGCTGCTTCGTGGCTCGAAGTCCGCTGTTCATTCCAATAGCGCCCTGGTCGATGTGCTCCGGCAGGCGTGCGCGGATCAGGACGTGCCCGAGGACGCCGTGCAGCTTTTGCCATGCACCACGCACGACAGCGTCCAGGATCTGATCACGGCCCGCGGCCTGGTGGACATCGTGATCCCCCGCGGCGGTGCGGGCCTGATCAACGCCGTCGTCACCGGTGCAACGGTGCCAACAATCGAAACGGGCACCGGAAATTGCCACTTCTACGTGCATAAAGACGCCGATCTTGCCGACGCCATCGCGATGGTGATCAATGGCAAGACCCGACGCTGCTCGGTGTGCAACGCGACCGAAACGGTTCTTCTCGACGGTCGCCTGCCTGATGAGGACAAAGTCGCTGTACTCAAGGCCCTCCAGGATGCGGGTGTGACCATTCACGGACGTCAGGAATTGCGTGACCTGGGCGTCGACAATGTGGTGGAAGCCGAGGAAAAGGACTGGACCTCGGAGTACTTGTCCATGGACATTGCTGCAGCGATTGTTCCCGACGAACAGGGCGCCGTGGAGTGGATCCGCACCTATTCGACGGGCCACTCGGAGGCCATTGCCACGCAGGACTGGTCGGCGGCGAAGGAATTTGAAGCTGCTGTGGACGCCGCGGCCGTGTACGTCAACGCATCGACGGCGTACACCGATGGTGAGCAGTTCGGTTTTGGTGCAGAAATCGGCATTTCGACGCAGAAGCTGCACGCGCGTGGCCCCATGGGGCTGCCGGAATTGACGTCCACAAAGTGGGTCATTTACGGAGAGGGACACACTCGCCCGTAGAGTTTCTTCTGTGATGCAGACATCGACGAACTATCCGCGCCTTGGAATTATGGGCGGCACCTTTGATCCCATTCATCATGGGCACCTGGTGGCCGCCTCTGAGGTCGCGGATCTTTTTTCTTTGGATCGCGTACTTTTCGTTCCGACGGGCCAGCCGTGGCAGAAGAAGAACCGCTCCGTGACGCCGGCTGAAGATCGCTACCTCATGACCACGATCGCGACGGCGTCGAACCCACGGTTCAGTGTGTCGAGGGTGGATATCGACCGCGGTGGCCCCACTTATACCGTCGATACGCTCCATGATTTGCACGAGCGATACCCGAACGCCGAATTGTTCTTCATCACCGGTGCCGATGCTGTGGCGAGGATGGCGACGTGGCGCGATTGCACCGAGATGATGTCATTGGCGACGTTCGTCGCCGTCACGAGGCCCGGGTATTCGTTGGAGAAAACCGAGCTAGGCCCGTTGGGGGACAGCGTCACGATGGTGGAGGTGCCGGCTATGGCGATTTCGTCGACGAATATTCGCGCGCGTGCCCGGGCGAATCGGCCGATTTGGTACCTCGTGCCCGATGGTGTGGTGCAATACATTGCGAAGGAAAGGCTGTACCTGCCCTCGGGACAAGGCGGGGCGTCGGGTATGTGGTAGGCCTTAGGTGGTAAACGGGGTCCCGTGCCACAATGAGACTTTGCTTCTCCGCCGACAAGACTGAACAACAATAACGAAAACAATAACGAAGGATTTTATGGCTGCATCAGAAGAATCAGTGAGCATGGCGCAGATTGCCGCACGTGCCGCATCGGACAAAATAGCGTCGGACATCGTTGTTTTGGACGTGTCGGGCCAGTTGGTGATCACCGACTGCTTCGTCGTGTGTAGTGGCGATAACGAACGTCATGTCATGTCTATTGCCGACGAAATCGAAGACAAACTTGCTGAAGCGGGCTACAAACCGGTCCGACGCGAGGGCAGCCGTGAAGCGCGCTGGGTGCTGCTGGATTACAACGACATTGTGGTGCATGTCCAGCGCGAGCCGGAGCGCGATTTTTATGGGCTCGATAGCCTGTGGAAAGACTGCCCGGTGATCGAGGTCGAGGGCATTGAACCCTCCCAGCGCGGTGGGCTCTCTGATACCAGCGACGCTGCGCACCGGGCTGATGTGATTGATGACATTCCGCTGGCCGGCCGTGAACCCGACGCGGACGAAATCTAGGTAGTACCGATGGCTCGCCGCCTTATTCTTCTTCGACACGGTCAGACGGATTACAACGCCACTGGCCGCATGCAGGGCCAGATGGATACGCATCTCAGCGATCTGGGGCGACGTCAAGCCCAGCGGACTGCTGATGAACTCAGTCGGTGGGATATCCGACGAGTGGTGACCTCTGACCTGTCGCGAGCAGCGGAAACTGCGGGGCTGATCGCAGCACCTCATGGGCTCACTCCCGTGCTCGATGACCGTTTGCGTGAGACCCATTTGGGGTCGTGGCAGGCTCATTCGCATGAGGAGATCGACGCTACTCACCCGGGTCAGCGCGCGATGTGGCGGCATAACCCTCACTGGGCCCCGCCGGGTGGTGAGACCCGTCTGGAGGTCGCTGCCCGTGCCCGCAGCCTTGTTGATGAGCTCATGCATTCGTTCTCCGAGTGGGAAGGCGGCACAGTCGTGTGCGTGGCCCATGGGGGCACTATCGCCGGCTTGACCTGCTCATTATTGGGATTGCCGACGGACAACTACTCGTCATTCTCGGGGTTGGGGAATACGAGTTGGGCTCAGCTGACGGCGCGTCCACGTTTCCACTACGACCACTCGACAGTCGACAATTCCGGTGACCGACCGGCGGATCCTGCGTTGGATACGACCCCGGTGGCGACGTTTACTGAATCTACTATCGACGATGCGCAGTGGTATTTGGACGCGTGGAATGCGTCCGCGCTGGGTATTCCTTTCGCTCCTGCTCAACCGGGTAGTGAGGGCGTTGGTGTGACCTATACCAGGACGTCGATTGAGGGGCTGCAGTGACTGTCCGCGTCATTACCGATTCCTCATCGTGCTTGCCCGTTGAGCGGGCGCGGGAATGGGGGATTACCGTCCTCCCTTTGCATGTCGTGTCTTCCGATGACGCAAGTTCGACGTCGGGGGTGACCGCGTTGGAGCTCGCCGCAGCGTATGGCCGGGAGATGGAACGGTCTGGTGACGAGGGTGTCGTCGCTGTTCATCTTGGACAAAAGCTCAGTAGTACCTGGTCAGCGGCGGTGGCGGCCTCGGCGGTTTTCGAGGGAAAAGTCCGCGTTATTGAAACCGATTCGATCGGGATGCCGGTGGGGGAGGCCGCCATGGCTGCTGCTCGTGCGGCGCAGAATGGTGGCGACTTGGAGGAATGCGCGAGACGTGCGTCGATGATCACGGGCCATTCGCAATTGTTCCTCTACCTTGAGCGTACCGACGGTTTGCGACGCTCGGGGCGGATGAGCACGATGTCATCGTTGATGTCATCTGCGCTGCCCGTGAAGTCACTATTTTCCCTGCATGATGGAAGTTTTGGTGTCGTTGCGCGGACGCGGACGCAGGCGAAAGCATTTACCCGGCTTGTCGACATGGTGGTGGATGCTGCGACTGTGACCACTAGTGCCGACGAGGCGGATCGGTCTAGTGGGGGTTCCGGTGCGGATTCCAGTACGGACGGTGCCTCGACTGTTTCTCGCAGTGCTGATGGAGATACGGAACCCGTGCGTATCTGTATTCACCACTCGGGTGCCGATGACCGTGCGCGCATTGTTGGTGCAGGGTTGAAAAAGGCCTTGGAAGCGAACAATACATTCGTTGACCTGGGTAAACGATGGGGGATAGATCAGTTCCCGTCTGCCGACGTGGTCCTGACGCAGGCGGAACTCTCCCCGGCTTTGGCAGTGCATACTGGTGCGGGTGCGATTGCGGTGTCGGTGATCAATACGCGGGACGCTGCTGAGTTGTAGCGGGCGCTGTCGCTGGCTGGGCAGCAGTGGCGCGCTGTCCATATCTGTGGATAACTTTGTTTGTCCACAACGTGGCCGTCCTGATGGCCGACGTGCCCAGCGATGAGGGGCGGAGTTCTCTACTCTCCGGCTCATGAGTAGCAGGGGCAGTGTGGGGATGACGCGGGCGGACGTCGCCAATGAGACCAATGTGCTTGAGCGTGGCGCGGATAACTATCTCCCCGGCGAGTTCGTGCCACGGTCGAGACCACAGAACACCTCGCCTTTACCTGCCCCGCAGAGTCCAGGGAACAGCGTAGGTCGCGATCGAATCAGGATGTTCGATGCCGAACGCGCCGAGGATGACAGCAACGTTGCCCTTTATGATTTCTCCCGTGATGGACATGCCCGGCGCGGTATCCGGCTTCTCCAGGGGATGTCGCCGCGGGCGTGTGTCGGAATAGTTGTTCTTGCTGTACTTGTAGTGTCCACCGTGATCGGGTTCGCGTTGATGGGGGAGGACAATAGTCAGCGTCCCGTGTCTAAAGCGGCGCAGGTGGTGTCGGCCGATGCAGAGACCCACCGCGGGGAGGCCAGAGAGAAAACCGGTGCGGAATCGTCGGACCACGGTTCAACGGGTGCACCGGCGCATAAGAAAGAGGCTGGGGCTCAGGAGGGATCGCATAACGGCCACGAGCCGGCATCACAGCCTATTACGGTCGCGGTCGTCTGCAATGTCGTTCATCCCGGATTAGTCTCTCTGGATGCCCAAGCCCGGGTTGATGACGCCATCAACGCGACCGGCGGACTGACCGATCGTGGCAGGTGGGACGGGCTTAACCGAGCGCAAAAGCTACTCGATGGGCAACAAATCTGCATCGGAGAAGAAGGGAAAGATGGCACCATTATCGGCGGTGAACCATCCGGGAACGCAGGATCGCAACCGTGGGCGCCGGCGGGAGGCACGGCGGTGGATCCGCGCCAGGCCAGGGGCCGCCAGCGAAGTCGGGTGGCGGGACGAATATCAATACGGCAGGTGAGGCTGAGCTGACCGCCATACCTGGTGTGGGGCCCAAAACGGCGTCGGCAATCATTGCCTACCGCGAGCAGAACGGGCCGTTCCGAAGTATCGACCAATTGGCGGAAGTTAAGGGGATAGGCCCCGCAAAACTGGCCGCGATGCGCGATGCCGTCACGATCTGATAACCCGCCTTCTGTGGGGGACAGCCAGTCCGCACGTCCGAACCGTGAGAAAACAAAAGAACGGGTTCCGCTGGATGGCCGGTTACTGCCCTGCGCTGCCGGTGTGTGGGCAGCGAGTGGTGTCGTGGTGTGGTTCCGATGGGGAACGTCAGAAGCGGCCAGTTTTCACGGTGATGGGGGCTTTATTGCCTGGTGGCTCGGCCATCCCGTATCCGCTGTGGCGGTGTGTGCTGCACTAGCAGCAGCGACGGTGATCTCTGCACACTGGTACATGAATCGTCGTCGACGTAGTTACGGCGGGGGGATCGCGGGCGATGCGCGTCGCTCTTGGGGATTGCAGTTTCTCATGGTGGTTGTCGGCGCCATCATCGGAGGGGTCAGATCGATCTACGCCATCCGTCGCTCGTTGAGCCATTGGTTAGCCCACAAGCAGGGCGGCCATCTGCTCATTGACCAATCTATGGACTGCACCGCGACGTCCTACCCGCGTCGGCTCCCGGAGGCTCCCTTCGAGCCGGGACAGGAGCGGTATGGCGTATCGGTATCCCTCAAGGGAATGCCGTCGGATATTTTCGTCTCAGGCGGGGCTGAGCTTCGTACAGTTAACCCTGGTCAGCGCCTTGAAGGACTCGTGTCGGTCAAAGAGGCTTTCCAGCCGGGAACTGCACCAATAACGCTGTCATCCGCGGGACACAGTGGGTCAGGCCAGGGGTTGCACGTCGTGCAGGCACCTCCATCGTCGCCGATGGGGTGGGGTGTCGGCCGGTTATGGAGTGTCGGGTGCCATGCGATGTCCGCAGTCCATCGGGAGTTCCTTGAGGCCTCGCGTCGCTATGTGCCCGAGGATCTGGAGGGTTTGGCTCAGGGGATGGTGATTGGTGATACGTCGTTACAATCTGACGACGATAAAGCAGCTTTTGTCACCTCTGGCCTCAGCCACCTGTCCGCGGTGTCCGGGGCGAATGTTGCGATCGTTCTTGGAGTGGTTGCCGCGATCGTCTTCACCGAGCGTCCGCGTGTTCGTTATCTCTGCGCGGGGTGCTCATTGGTGGGATTTGTCCTTCTCATCGGATTGGACGCGTCCGTGTTGCGGGCGGCTGTCGCGGGGACCGTGGGACTTCTTGCCACGATGGCGGGGAGGCGTCGGCAAGCGTTGCCCGCCTTGTGTGCGGGGATTATCGGGCTCGTGGTGTGGAACCCGGATATGGCCGTGTCCTTGGGATTTGCCTTATCGTGCGCTGCGACGGCCGGCATTATCTGTCTTGCGCCACCTTTGTCCGATGCCATTGAGAAGGTCGTGGTGCGTGTATTGAACGCATGCGGAAAGTCCGGTGAGGTATCGCGGCGCACGCGGGCAGTTATCACCGGATGCGCCGTATGCATAGCTGCAGATGTGGTCACCCAACCTATTATCTTGCTCGTTATTGGCCGGACCTCGGCTCTGTCGATCGTGGCCAATTCCTTAGTCGGATTCGTCGTCGCGCCCGTCACGGTCATCGGGACCATCGCGCTCGTTCTGTGCGCACTGAGCGTTGTGGCTCATCCCGTGGGGATACGTGCGGGAACAGTCTGTGAAGCCATTCAATGGCTCAGCGATTCGTTCTGCCGCGGAGCCACTTGGCTGGCGTCGGTAGGCATGGCTGCATGCACGCCGGTTTTGTGGTGGATTCGCTGGGTTGGGCACGCGATAGCCAAGTGCGAGGCCGCCCAATTGGTTGTCGGATCACCAGGTTCAGCAATCATTGTTATTACTGCCGTTGTCGGTTCCTACTTTTTCTTGTCGACGTTATGGTCAGGTGTTTTTATCCGACGGATGTTTTCCGCGGCCCCTGGCCCGAGAGCTGGTTCCGCGCAACGTCGGCTCCGACCGTGGACGACGAGCTGCGGGATGACGAGCCGACGGATCACAAGCTGGTGGGGCAAAGCACTGGGGAGCGTCGGAGTTGTTGTGGTCGCCATGTCGACGTGTCTAGCAGCAACTGGCGGTGGGACTGCCGGCGAGCGCGATCGCTCAGGAGAGTTCTCCGCAGGAGTGGGACCGACGGGCGGTGGACCGAGCAATCAAGCATCGGAGTACGCGTTGCGTCCACCACGCGACGCCTTCGACCGCCTGCGGGCCATCACCCACCTCGTGAGATCCCCCGCGTTTCCTCCAACTCAGTGGACCGTTGCAGTGTGTCCGTTTTCGCCCACTATCTCGGTGATGATGTGGCCAGACAGTCACTACGCTCTGGCCAACGTCGACAACCAAGCACCCGCATCCCCTGACGATGTGACCTCTGAGGTGGCCTCACGCCTCCAGCGAAGAATCAAAGATTGCGCCCGTGAGCTGAAGCTTTCTTCCCGCAACCATGTTGCCCACCACGCTTCTCACCGCGCGGACGGCGAGGCTGTCGCATTCGTCAGCGATAAAAAACAGATCGATCCAGAGTCGTCGTCTGCACGGTGGTTCGTCATCACCACGCCGACGTCACCAACGCCATCATCGCATTCGGGTGCCGGTAATCAATCCTTTCGCCCGAGCCAACTGGCCAATGGAGCACCGGTCACCACCCTTGTCGACGAAGGCATTGTCGTCCTACGCAGCAACGGACGTACCTGTTCATGGAGGTTCTGCCCATGAGCCGCGTTATGTCCCCGGCGGTCAGTAGACTGACGGGCATGGCACCATCACGGAGGTCACGCACCACATTCGACCCTGCGGAGGGATCCGGCGCGCCCGCACCCGTACACATCATTGTCGGAACAGAAGATTTCCTTGCGGATCGTCACCGCCGTGCCATCGTCAAACGTGTCCGTGAGAACTCGCCCACCGGCGATGAACTCACCGTTACCACAGTCCGCGCAGGAGACATCACGGGCCCCGAGCTCACCGAGCTGCTGAGCCCCAGTCTCTTCGGCGAAGACCGCATCGTCGTCATTACAAACATGAATGACGCAGGTAAAGAGCCGGCATCACTCGTGCTTGCCACTGCGAAAGACCCCGCGCCGGGCATCACCCTGATCATTCAACATTCGGGTGAAGGCCGGACGAAGGCCATGGTGTCCAAACTCCTCAAGCTTGGCGAAGAACACCGGGCTGACGCCATTCCGGTCCGTGAACTGCCCACTTTTGTGCAGTCAGAGTTCCACCGGCTTCGCGTGCGAGTGAACCCAGATGTCGTCTCTGCCCTCATCGAGAGCGTCGGTTCCAACGTGCGCGAATTGGCGTCGGCGGTGAGCCAGCTGGTCGCCGATAACGACGGAAAAGTCGACCTCGAGGCCGTGCGACGGTACTACACCGGCACCGCGGAAGTCAGCAGTTTTTCCATCGCCGACGACGTTATCGCCGGCAACGTGGACCAGTCGGTGGCAAAAGTGCGTCGGGCTCTCCAGTTGGGAGTGGCTCACATGGCGATCTCGACGGCGGTGTGTCGTGGGATCAGCGAGGTCGCTCGGCTTAGTGGGAATAGGCGTATTGATCCCTATCGTGATGCGTCGCGGTTAGGGATGCCACCGTGGAAACTGAAACGGACAGCGCCGATAGCTCAGAGATGGTCGCAGGCTGCAATTGCCGAGGCCGTGCAGGTTGCTGCGCAGATGGAAGCAGGGATTAAAGGTGCCGCGGGTGACCAAGATAGTGCTGTTGAACTAGGTGTTCGGCGTCTGGCGGAGCTTGCGCGGATGAAATAGCCACGGAGGAGATGACCGTTAGTGCAAACACTCGTGGACGCAATGAAAAACCCCGCTCCGAGCGGAGCGGGGAACACCCTGGTTAGCGGGCTTAGAGACAGGTGACCGAACGATCACACGGTCTTGCCGCCCACACGAACCAGCGGACTCGTAGGAAAATTAGTCCATCGAGTTGAACAACTTAGCCATCGCAGACTTCTTGTTCGCAGCATTGTTGCGGTGGAGAGTGCCCTTAGTAACGGCTTTGTCGTACTCGCGGGACGCCAGGCGAAGCTGAGCCTCGGCACCAGCCTTGTCACCAGCAGCGACGAGCTCACGGAACTTGCGGTTCTCGGTGTGCAAACGCGAACGGACGGCCTTGTTGCGCTGACGGGCCTTTTCGTTTGTCTTGATGCGCTTCTTCTTGGACTTAATGTTTGCCACGGGAATTACCTCTTTCTCTACGCTTGTCATGCACTGGGTGCGCACGACTCGATCTACCACAACTCTTCATGTCATTTCTCATGTGAAGAGCATGTGGAGGGCGATATAAGGGCATCAGCCCGTGAATGAGCGACCTTCAAGAACAAACCCAAGGTCCTGCTTGTTCCGGCTCATCGTCCACATGCGTGGTAGAACTCCAGGACACTTTACAGTGCTTCAAGAATTGCGTCCAATATCAGCGCTGCCAACCCAGCCCACCATTAACGCCAGTTGTAGTCCGTCCGCAGCCGGCTGGCGATGCGCTCGAACCGCCTCCGGGGTAACACCGTCCCTTTCCGACGAATCATATGGTCGGGAACCTCAATGATCTTGTCCAACCGAACCCATGCGGGTCGGCCCTGCATGTCCCAGCCCCCGGCGCCGATCTCCAGCCAGTTGTTATCCGTCGAGTGCTCGTCATTCGTCGAAATGAGAAGTCCACGGATGTATCGCTCGTGGTGGCCCAGGATAACGATTGCTCGTTCCCGGCCATCCGATTGCTTGTTCGGGGAATGAACCCAGACGACCTCGCCAGGATCGGCTTGCCCATCCATATCCGGTGCATAAATGAGGGTAGAGGCGCAGGCCCCAGTGGGCCGTGCGAGAACCGGCTCATCTTCGTTATTAAACGTCGAAACGCTGGAGTCCGTCATGCCTAGTCCCTGCTGTAGTGAAGCAAGGCCTTGGTCCAGGGCGCCTTCGTGGTGGAATGGCCGCGAGAATGACGTCGGCACGCGACGAGATCGGCGTGAAGAGTGCGACCGTCCGGCCGCGTCAGGGAGTTCGAAGTCATCGTCACTCGTGGTTGCCCGCTTGTGGGCAAGAAAGCCGGTGATGTGACGGATTAGGGAAGACCGCTGCGTGTGGCGTTCGGGCTCAGAGTCGTATGAAAATGGGCCCGAATTTCCTCGCGGTACGAACATGTCCCCACAATAATTCGGTGTGAAAAGTGGTGCAATCCAACGTCTAGTACTGTGATCACCGAGTACTGACGGAGAGGATCACAGCTCTTTTATGGCCACCAACTACGCGGAAACAACGTTCACCGACCCGGCGCGTATCCGGAACTTCTGCATCATCGCACACATCGACCACGGGAAATCGACTTTGGCGGATCGAATTCTGCAGCTCACCGGGGTGGTCGGCGATCGTGACATGCGCGACCAGTATCTGGACAACATGGACATTGAGCGCGAACGGGGCATCACGATTAAGGCCCAGAACGTGCGCCTGCCGTGGGTCCCCAAAACCGGGGACCATGCGGGTGAGCAGATTGTGCTCCATCTCATCGACACCCCCGGTCACGTCGACTTCACTTATGAGGTGTCGCGTGCCCTGGAGGCGTGTGAGGGGGCAATCCTTCTTGTCGACGCTGCTCAGGGCATTGAGGCGCAGACGCTCGCGAATCTGTATCTCGCGATGGAGAATGACCTGGAAATTATTCCGGTCCTGAACAAGATTGATCTTCCTGCGGCGGACCCCGACAAGTTTGCCGACGAGCTGGCGTTGATCATTGGGTGTGAACCGGAAGAAGTGTTGCGGGTCTCGGCGAAGACGGGTGACGGCGTCCCCGAACTGTTAGACAAGTTGTGTGATGTTGTTCCTGCGCCGACGGGGGATGCGGATGCGCCTGCCCGCGCTCTAATCTTCGATTCGGTATATGACACCTATCGGGGCGTCGTAACCTATGTGCGCGTGATGGATGGTCGGCTGAAAGCTCGCGAGAAGATTCAGATGATGTCGACGGGGGCCACGCACGAGACGCTGGAGATCGGCGTGGTGTCGCCGCAGCCGAAGAAGACCGACGGTTTGGGTGTCGGCGAAGTAGGGTACCTCATCACGGGTGTGAAGGATGTGCGCCAGTCGAAGGTGGGCGACACCGTGACCGTGGTGAATGATCCTGCCACGGAACCGTTGAAGGGCTATGAAGAGCCGAAGCCGATGGTGTATTCGGGCTTGTTCCCGATTTCGGCGGACCAGTACCCGGATTTGCGCGACGCCTTAGAGAAACTGCAGCTCAACGACGCCGCGTTGACCTATGAGCCGGAGTCGTCCGTGGCATTGGGCTTCGGTTTTCGGTGTGGGTTCTTGGGTTTGCTCCATATGGAAATTACCCGTGCTCGGCTGGAGCGCGAGTTCAACTTGGATTTGATTTCGACCGCTCCCTCGGTGGTGTACCGCGTGGTGACCGAGGCAGGCGAAGAGATCAAGGTGCGTAATCCTTCCGATTGGCCTGATGGAAAGCCGCGGGAGATCTACGAACCTATCGTGAAGATGACTGTGATCGTTCCGGCGGAGTTCTTGGGCCCGACGATGGAGCTGTGCCAGTCCAAGCGCGGCCAGATGGGGGGCATGGACTATCTGTCAGAAGACCGCGTCGAGCTGCGGTACACCATGCCGCTGGGAGAGATCATCTTCGACTTCTTCGACATGCTGAAGTCCCGCACGAAGGGGTACGCGTCCTTAAATTATGAGGATGCCGGCGAGCAGATTGCCGACCTCGTGAAAGTCGATATTCTCTTGCAGGGCGATCCAGTGGATGCGTTCTCTGCCATCGTGCACCGGGACAATGCTCAGTGGTACGGCAATAAGATGACGACGAAGCTCAAGGAGCTCATCCCTCGTCAGCAGTTTGAGGTACCGATTCAGGCTGCAATCGGGTCGAAGATCATTGCGCGCGAGAATGTCCGTGCTGTCCGCAAAGATGTGTTGGCCAAGTGCTACGGCGGCGACATTTCTCGTAAGCGGAAGCTCCTGGAGAAGCAGAAGGCCGGTAAGAAGCGCATGAAGAGTATCGGTTCTGTCTCAGTTCCTCAGGAAGCGTTCGTTGCGGCCTTATCGACGGACGAGGGTAAGAAGTAGGTCTCGCCGGGGCTCTGCGGGGGCGCTACGCCGCGCACTGATTAAGCACAGCGGTGAGCGCCTCTTTCTCCTGTCGCGTGACCCGTAGATGGTATTTCGACTTCACTCGAACTTGCCGGTCGGCGTATCCGCACCGGTAGGCGGTGTTCGGCGGCATCCACTCGGCAGCGTCCTTGTCGGACTTGGCGTTGTTGGTCGGGCCGTCCACGGCGAGCAAGTTGAGTGGATCGTTGGCAAGTGCAGTGCGCGCGGCATACGGCAGGGCATAGGCGCCACTGGCCCATGCATTGGATAGCGCGACAACGTGGTCGATTTGTACTGCCTGCGAGGTTTTCTTCCCACGGTGGAAATCGATGGTGTTGCCCGTGTAGGGGTCATGTAATTCCCCCGTGAGAACGACGCATCCCTGTGGCGGTTTCGTCGTGATGTCCGTGAGGTCCCGGTGGAGGATGTCATTGCGGGTGTCACAGCCGTTGCGGTCCACATCCGCCCATGACGGGCCGAAATTCTTGCGCTGGTATCGCTCTGCGCCACCACGACGCGGTGATTCAGGCAGCGCTGCGAGAAGTGCGTGAATGTCGCCGGTGGGGAAGGGGACATTCAGCGCTGTGAGTGCATCGGCGCTTTCTTGTTTGCTCAGCTGACCGATGTGTTCAGCACGTGGGGAACCGGGGAAAGCAGCATCCGTTGCGGGTGGTTCATTAGCGCCTTGATCAGGAGAATCTGCGGGTGACGAGCCATCGTCGGCTGAGCCATTGTCGTTTGGTCCAGTGCCATCGTTCGTGGGAGCGGCATCATTGTTGGCTGCGGAGGCAGCGGACGATGAACCATTGTCGCTCTGTGTAGCGATATCGCCGCAGCCTGCAAGGGGCATAACAAGGCCGAGGCTGAGAACAATGCCCACCAGTGCTGAGAGTGAATAGTGGGAAAACAATGGTCCAAGGTGGCTGGAACAATGTGCTCGCGTCGTTCGCATGAGGGACATCATACACACAAAATTCGAACTCGAGTTCGGATAGGGGTGACGTGGGGAAACTGCGGATAGTACGTCGGGTGTGGCCGTTATTCACAGTGAGTACCCTTGCCCCGATGGCCTCTGTAGTGAGTTTTCCTTCGTACCTCATACCTATCTCGTGGCGCGAAATGGGGGTGTCCTATCCCGGCGTTGTCACGTATTGTCGGTGACATGAATGCTCCCCATGGTCGACGTCGCCAACCCGAGGTAACGGGAACCCCCGAGGTGTCCGAGTCTCGTGGCCTCTTTGGGCGTGCCGGTTGTCGACGGATCATGCAGACCACACGACGTGGCGCGAGCATCGCGGTGGCTGTCGGGATTGTCGTCGGCGGTGGCTTAGCTGGGTGTAGCAGCAGCGATGATGTTGCGAATTCTGCCCATGATCACGCGTCGGTAGCGTCGGCAACTCAGTCGCAGACTCATTCCACCTCGAACTCGCGTGCACCGCAGCCGGCGACAGGGACCCCTCAGGATAACCCGCATCCCAGTCTCAATTCGACGACGACCAGCCGTCATAGTGGCACGCAGCGCGGTGCGACGAATGGAACTGCCCAGCAACAACAGGGCGGTGCTCAGGGGAACCGCGCAGCATTGCCACGAACCGCGAAGAATGGGACAGCAACTCCCAGGACCGGCAGTGGCGCAGCAGGTGGGGGTGCAACCACGACGTCACCAGGCCGGACGGTATTTCAAAGTCCAAGTAGCAACATCGTGTGCCAGTTCCGCGGGATGGATGACGATGGCTGTGATGTCCATCAGCATCCCCGATGGGGTGACGAAAATCGATGCCCATATCTGGGTGTCGAAGCGAGAAATGACACCATGATTGGTTTCCGCCGAGGTCCCGACGCGGAACCGTGCCACTGGCTCTTGCAGGGAGAATTCCCACGGACAGGACCTGTGCTGCCTTATGGTCAATCGAAAACAATCCCAGTCCAGGGGACCTACACAACCACCTACACATGCACATCGAAGGCAAGTGGAATGACGTGTACCAGCGCTGAAGGACACGGCTTTTTCGTCAACGATAGGCAATATAAGACCTGGTAAAAGCCCCCACACTGGGACGGGGGACTAGTACGAGGATGGGCCCCGGGCGAGTACAACTGCCATTTTCTTTCGTATTTTCCGACGAAAAGCCAGTGATGTTTTTACCATGAGGGAAACCACCTGTAAGGGAAACCACCAATGAAACGCTGACCACAGCGGCTAAGAGCAAAAGAGGGGACAACATACTCATGGCAGATCAGAAGAACAACGATAAGGCATCGGACTCGGTCGACATTTCAGCGTTGCGTGTAGGTGTCGTCGGTGCTGGTCAAATGGGGTCAGGCATTATCGAGGTTGCTGCCCGTCATGGTTCCGACGTCGTAGCGTGGGAAGCTGCCCAGGAGTTCGCCGACAAAGGCCTCGAGAGGATCACCAAGTCCCTCGAGCGCGGTGTATCACGAGGCAAGCTGTCTGAGAAGGAGAAGGATGCCGCGCTCGGGCGTATCCGCATCACCACTGACTTGGAAGAATTTGCGGACCGCCAGTTAGTCTGTGAAGCGATTGTTGAAAATCCCGAGGTCAAAGCCGATATTTTTGGGAAGCTCGACAAGATTGTTTCGGATCCCGATGCGCCTTTGTGTTCTAACACCTCGTCGCTGCCGATTCAGCAGATTGCGTCGGCAACGTCGAACCCAGGTCGCGTGATGGGGCTGCACTTCTTTAACCCCGTTCCGGTTCTTCCGTTAGTTGAGCACGTTCGGACCTTGGATACGACAGATGCCGTCGCGGATCGGGCTGAAAAGTGGGCCAGTGAGGTGCTCAAGAAAACGGTGATCAAGGCGAAGGATCGCTCTGGGTTTATCGTCAACTTCTTGTTGGTGCCCTACCTGCTTTCTGCGATCCGCATGCTGGAAAATGGCGTGGCGACGAAGGAAGACATCGACGCTGGTATGCGCAATGGTGCAGCACACCCCATGGGACCTATTGCGCTTTCCGACATGGTGGGGCTGGACACTGTCGCGTCTATCGCCGACGTCATGGTCGACGAATACGGCGACCCGGCGTACGCCTGCCCGCCCCTACTGCGTCGTATGGTCCAAGCCGGTCGGCTAGGAAAGAAGACCGGCCGAGGCTTTTACACTTACGACGAGAAAGGCAAACCTATTCGTTAGTCTGCTTGCCGGCAGTACCAGAGATGTGCTGGTCGGTAACCTCTGCGCCGCTTGCAGTTCGAGAAGCCGCTGCGGACTCAGCACCCGCGGTCCTAGCCCCAGCGTTCTCCGCCTCGAAGGAAGAGCCATCAGGATCCGCGGTAGTGAAACCATCCTTCCCCGATGTGTCGGGTGTTGTGCGGGTACGAGTGGTCATCATCATGGCGAGCGCGATCAGCGCGGCCGACGCCAGAGCGGTAATGATGGTCACGATTTTGTCGCCCTCACCAACGACGACGGACTTATACGGAAATGCTGACAGCATCAGCCCCGTGACCGCATAAGCAAGCACAGGCACGCGCATGAATCGTCGAAGCTGGGGCACAAGAAGGGCGGGAATAAGAATGCCGGCCCCCATCGTGAGCATTGCCCATGATTCGTTGACTGTGAACGTCGGGTGGTTATACATCACAGCACCAGTCATGGGGTTGTATTGAATGACGCGAACATCATCAGAGAACCGGGACCACACAACGGCAATTGCCGCAATGATTCCCATCAGACCGATCAACGTCACACTGATTTTGATCGGTGTTGGAGCAACGCTAAACGGCGATAGCGACTTGGTGGAGGACTGGGCATCGGCCTCAGAACCAGCCTGCTCATCCAGGCCTTCTTCCGAAAACAGGCCAGCAGTCGCGTTACCCTCACCCCAGTGTGCGCCGACCTCATCACTTTGGGTGCCGGAAGCTGCCGCACTGGCATACTCGTCCGGCAATGTTCCTGTGCGGGCAAGATGACGCAGCGCCGGAACAGTCATCGCCGGGATATCAGTCCGCTGCAGCGCATCGTCGTAGGTGGCCTTCGCCCGGTCATTGTGGAAAATCGTCCGAGCCGCTAGAAGCTCTTGCACGCGCGCATCGGTTTCAGGAACACCGTTGTTCTCCAGCTCGCGCAGCCGGGACGTGCAGATGTCGACAAGCTCTTCCGGCGCTAACGACGGGTCCAGGTTGAGCTGCTCATAAAAGTTGTAATGCTCATTGGTATTCGTGATGGAATCGTCCCCCTCAGGATCAGAATGGTACTTAGCTTTCATGCCGGCGAGCTTACCAGCCGCTCTGTCACGGCCGGTTGAGTTTTATGTTGAATCTTATGTCGGCGGGGCCGGTTGGCAGGCAGCGCTAATCAGTTCCTTCGTGTACTCATGCTGAGGATTGCGATAAATCTGATCGCTTGTTCCCTTTTCGACGATCCGCCCGTTCTTCATCACAGCAACCGTGTCGCAAATGTGCCGCACAACGTCAAGATCGTGCGATAAGAACACCATTGTCAGTCCATAGTCTTCGGCCAGCTCATCGAGAAGCGCAATGACGCGGTTCCGCACGGTGACGTCCAACGCCGACACGGGCTCGTCGGCAAGAAGAATATGAGGGTGGGTAGTCAGCGCGCGGGCAAGTGAAATCCGCTGCCGTTGGCCACCACTGAAGTGATGAGGGAACCGATCTATTGCCGACGGATCCAGCCCCACCTGCTTGAGCACGGTGGCTATGCGTTCGCGCTGTTCGTCTCGGGGGAGGGGATGTGGTTGCGCGCGGAGTGGTTCGGCCAGCGAATCACCGATAGTCATGGTGGGATCCAAGGAACCACGCGGATCCTGGAAGACAACCTGCCCATAGCGGCTCATATCGTGCGGATTGGTAATGACGCGCCCGTCGACACGGACATCGCCGGATGTCGGTCGGGTGAGCCCCGCCATGATCTTCAGCAGGGTAGTTTTGCCCGATCCAGATTCGCCGACGATGCCAAGGCGTTCGCCCCGGTGGATGTCTAATGTCACATCGTCGACAGCAGTGATTGCCGACGACGGCCCGAAGCGGTTCTGACGTTGATCGAATACCTGGCTTACATGGTGGACCTGGATGAGAGGATCGGTTGACGATGGCGTCGGGGAAGCCTCGTTGCGTGCATCATGTTCGGCGGACCCATCGTGACCCTGTGCATCGTCTTCGTCGCGAATGTCATGAACGTGCGCATTGTGAACCAGCATCGTTGTGTAGGAATCCCGAGGATGCTGCAAGATGCGCTCTGTCGGCCCGTATTCGCGCGGAACCCCATCCTTCAAGACCAGAATGTTGTCACACATGTTCGCAACGACCGTCAAATCATGCGTGATGAACAGCAGCGCGGTGTTGTTTTCGCGAACAAGCCGGTTGATCAGCATCAAAATAGACCGTTGAACGGTGACGTCCAGCGCCGTTGTCGGTTCGTCGCAAATGAGAAGCTCAGGGTCATTCGCAAACGCCATCGCGATGAGAACTCGCTGGCGTTGGCCGCCAGAGAGCTCAAACGGATACGAATAGTAAGCGCGCTCGGGGAGCCCCACCGACTCAAGAAGCTCACGGACTTTAACGTCACGCTCCCGCCGGCTGTGATCAGACGAATGTTGGTTTCCGCCAGTACGCTTGGCTTCTCGTGTACCAGCCCGACATGCGCGTTCGATTTGTTTGCCCACGGTCATGAGCGGATTCAGCGCAGTCATGGGCTCTTGGAAAACCATCGACATGCGCACGCTCCGGAACTGGCTGAGGGTGCTATCAGCAGCGCCCACAATTTCGTTGCCAGCGAACATGATCGATCCGGACGGGCGCACATCGTCGGGCAAAAGTCCCATGATCGCCAGTGCCGTTAACGATTTCCCCGATCCGGATTCGCCGATGAGCCCGAGCCTGGCACCGGGCTCGAGACTGAAGCTCAGAGAGTCAACTAATCGACGCTCATTTGCGGCCGCATTTGCAGAGCGCGGAGTGGTCAATGACAGGTCTCTCACCCGCAAAATTGCCGACGACGATTCGTTCGCCGCTGACTCCAGCGCTGTTTCTCGCGACGCCTCCTCTGATTTCGGCCCCTGCTCAGGCTCCTCATGAGCCGCGCTCGTGGCTGGAGCGTCGTACATTGCCCGGTGGGAGAACGGATCGAGGATGTCGCGGAGCCCATCGCCAAGAAGATTGAACCCCAGTACCGTGAGGGCGATAGCGAGCCCCGGCCACAGAGCCAGCTCCGCGTGTGAATCGAGGAAAACCTGAGAGTCCTGGAGCATCCGGCCCCATGAGGCCTGCGGCGGCGGTGTCCCCAGGCCCAAGAATGACAACCCTGCCTCAGCCAGAATGGCGAGCGCCACCGAAACCGTCGCCTGGACAATGATGAGGCCGGTAATTCCACGAACGATGTGCCTCGTCGCAATGGAGAGCCATCCCATTCCCGCACTTCGAGCGGCCAAAATGTAGTCCTGGCTGAGGACTTGTCGGGTGCCCGCGCGCGATACGCGGGCAAAGTTGGGGATAAACGCAATCCCAATGGCAACCATCTCTGACGACGTGCCGACGCCGACAACCGATCCGGCGATGATCGCCAACAGGAGAGCCGGGAATGCCAGCGCTAAATCCGACAGCCGCATGATGAAGGAATCCAGCCACCCTCCGCGGACTGCGGCAAGTATCCCGAGCGGAACGCCGACCCCGGCACCAATCGCGACCGCGAGAACGCTCACTTCGAGTGAGATCTGGGATCCGACCATGATCCGCGATAACGTATCCCGACCGTACCGGTCGGTTCCCACCCAATGGTCCCAACTCGGCGGTTGTAGTGCCGACGCCGGGTTAGCCTCTTGTGGCCCATACGGTGTCCAGACCAGCGATACCAGTGCGACAAGGACGACCACGCTCACCACGGCTGCCCCAACCATAAACATGACGCGGTGGTTGGCGCGGGTCACCGCCGTTAACCGTCGATTCTTTCCTGCCATCACTGGATTCGGTGTCCCTGAACGTGGTACTTGTGTGCGTGCGTTAGACAAGGCGTGACCTCGACATTCTGGGGTCAATCAGTGCCGCTACGGCGTCGGCGGCCAGCGTGACGGTGAGCGTGATGGTGACCAGCATCATGACGCAGCTTTGGACGGTAATCATGTCGCGACTATTCACCGCATCAAGGACGTAGGATCCCAATCCGGGGATGACGAAAACCTGCTCAATGAGCACAGCTCCGACGACAAGTGTGGCCATGTTGACGCCAATGACTGCCACGATGGGCACGGCTGCATTCCTCGCACCGTGGGCAACGAGGGCGTGAAGCGTCGATAAGCCCGTTGACCTGGCGGTACGGATGTATTCCTGGTGCAGAACCTCCAAGACTGCTGATCGAACATAGCGTGTCAGGATCGCTGCCTGAATGAACGCCAATGCGCAACACGGAAGGATGAGCCGTCGGAGAAAACCGGTGAAGGATTGGTTCGGGGGAACCCAGCCATTTGCGGGGAGGACGCTCCAGTGAACGGCAAAAAGCGAGATCAACAGGATGCCGGCTAGGAAACTGGGAATGGCGATGCCCACGTGTGCCAGCACCGACAGGGCAGTGCCGTCCGGTTTGTGGTTACGCATGGCTGCCCAGGTTCCCAGGGGGACGGCGAGTGCAATGGCAAGAACCATGCTGGTCAGAACCAGAATGAGGCTGACCGCCGTCCGGTCCATCAGTATTGGCCCGATGTCCGTTCCACTGGAGTAGGAGACCCCGAAGTGCCCATGCAGCATCCCGGTGATCCACGAAAAGTACTGTGTGATCAGCGGTCGATCGGTCCCCAGCGTGTGCTTCATCGACTCAATAGCTTGTGGCGTCGCGGTCTCGCCCAGGGAAACCTCCGCGGGATCACCTGGAATGAGCCGCATGATCATGAAAATGATGACCGACGCTGCCCACAGGGACACGATATAGCGCAGAGCGATCCTGCCTACGATGCGTACATGAGCTGTCATGATTCGCTCCGTGCGGTCGAGTGATGGGCGCGGTTAATACCAGCGAGTTCCAGCCCCTGCCCGGCAATAGTCGTAGGGATACCGGTGAGATCCTTATCCCGCACAACGATGTTGGGATAGATGAATATCGTGTTAGCACCTGCTTGATTCATGATCCGATCAACAGCTTTGCGCATGAGGGGCGCGTACTCATCAGGAGGCGCGGAATCCGCAGCGGACAAGAGTGTGCGTGTTTGCTCGTCGTCGTAACCGAGGTAGTAGTCCGGGTTTCCGAACAATGTGGGAATGTCCCTGGCCTCAGCGTGCTCAATGATGGACATGTCGTAGTCATGCTGGGTAAGAGTTTGAGACAACCACACGGCGGGGAATTCCTGCGATTCGATATGAGCATGAATTCCGACGTCCTCCAGCTCAGAAATAATGAGCTCTGCAGCATTGGTGGCATACGCGCGGGCCGGCACGGTGAAGGTGATATCGACATCGTGGACGCCGGCTTCGGACAACAATTCCCGCGCGCGATCAGGATCGTAGGGATACTCGGTGGAGTGGTATGACCACGGATCCGTCGGCGGGGCAGGAACGCCACCGGTATCTTCACCAAAACCGCCCCACGCGGTATTGATCACCGCTTGCCGGTTGATCGCGTACATCACCGCCCGCCTGACACGGACGTCGTTAAACGGCGCACGCTTATTGTTCATGGTCAGCAGTACTTTGCCGGTTGTCGTACCAACATCGACGGCATACCGATTGTTGTCGTGGAAGGAAGAGACCATCTCCGGGGCATCCATTCCGACAATCGCGTCGACGTCACCTGACCGGAGCGCATTCGCTGTCGCGGTGGAATCTGTCATATAGCGCAACGCCACATGGCGGGTGGCTGGTTGCTGGCCCCAATATGACTGGTTCGCCGTTAATGTGAGGAATCGGCCGACCTTGTACTCGTCGACGGTAAAAGGGCCGGTCCCGACGGGTGCGGTGGCCAAATGATCGACGCCACGGGGCGTCATTTGCGCCCCGATGAGCGTGCCCATGGACCACAACCAGCCATTACTGGGGGCGGAGAGCGTGACGGCCAAGGTGTATTTATCGACGGCTTGCGTGCGCGTCACCGGCTTCATCCCCGCCTTGAGCCCGTTGGTCCACGCGTCCGATTTGACCCGGTCGATACTGAACTTGGCGGTATCGGCGGTAAACTCGTCACCGTTAGAAAAATGCACTCCTTCCCGCAGGTGAAAGGTGTAGGTTGTGCGATCCGGGGAGAGATCCCATGACGTCGCCAGCTGGGGTTCGATGTCCCCTTGGGACGATATCCGAACCAGTCCCTCGTATACATTCCCAATCAACGCCTGAGGTATCGCCGCTCCCCCTGATGTTGTGAAGTCAAGGGTGGCAGGGGCTGCTGTCAGCGCAATGACGGCGGAGTTGTCGGAGGCGACGCGTCCAGTTTGGACCGCTGTGTGGCCCGCACTGCATCCTGCGATGAAGAGTGAGAGGGCCGCCACCGTGGTTGTTGCAGTGAATGTGGCGAGGTGTTGCAATTTCCGACGCTTCGACGCCGAGGTTGTCGACGTATGTGCTGTGAGAAGTCCGACCATGGGTTATTCGTGGATGGTTAGCGTTGGTGGTTAGTGAGCCTCTGGGGCACCGGTTAGTGTGGTGTGGCGTGGTGTGCCATTCGGATTCTCGGTGGAGCCGAAGAGCTGGGTCAACGTAGTGGCAATCATTTCACAGATGTCGCGCGAGGTTGCGAAATTGATCCGAATGCATCCGAATCCGTGGGGGAGCGATTGGGATTCGTTGCCGTTCCCCTGTGCCGTGTTCCCCTGCGCGGACTCGGCGGGAGGTGCAGCGAAAGCAGCACCGTCATTAGGTGCTAACTTCGCGTGTTTGACCAGCCATTGTTCGGGGTTGAGACCGCCACGGCGGATACTGTCGCCGAACGTTATTCCCTTGTCGGTGGTGTCGTTGTCCTCGCCATTCCGAGATTCATCCGGCACAGCGGGAATGACCACATCGGTCATGTCCACCCACAGCAAGAACGTCGCTTCTGGGTTAGTAGTGCGCACATTCGGAATCCGGTTGAGAGCCTCAACAAGAAGGTTCTTGTTGTCGCGGAGGTAATCAATTTCCTCCCGGAGCCATTCCCGGCCATCCGTGTACGCTCCGATCGCTGCCAGCTGGCCGAGCGTCGATACCCCCTCCTTATCCAGGAAGTTAATGCGCGTATCCCACACATATTTGTCGGCGGAATTCGTGAAAATCAGTTGCGCGCATTTCAAGCCGGCCGTGTTCCACCCCTTTGAGGTAGCCGTGGCCGTGATCGTCACGCGGGCAGCGGTCTCGGACACGCTCGCCGTCGGGATATGCGGGCGGTCATAAACCAGTGGCCCGTGGATTTCGTCGGAGAAAACGCGCACGTCATAGCGGGCTGCGAGATCGGTCACCGTGCGAAGTTCGTCGGCAGTAAAAGCGGTCCCCAAGGGGTTGTGCGGGTTGCACAGGATCATGCTGCCAGCACCATTGGCGAATGCCCGCTCCAGACCGTCGAGGTCGAATACCCACCGGCTGGTCGCGGTGTCCTGGATCATGGGGACGAACACTCCAGGCCGGTCGCATACCTCCAGCAGCGCGAAAAACGGCATATATGCGGGGGTAGGGATGACGATGGGGCTGCCAGGATCCGTGAAGTGCGTGATGGCCAGCCGAAGACCTCGAACCACGTCGGGCACGCCTGCGATGGCAGTCGGGTCAACGTCCCACCCATATGCGTCATGGCACCAGGAACTGAGGGCTTCCCCGAGCTCAGGGAGTTCGGGTGGATAACCGAAATATTGCCGACGAACACCCGCGTTAACCGCGTCGATCACGGCCGGGCAGGTATCGAAGTCGGATTCCGCGATCCAGACGGGCAGCACGTCGGGAGGAAAATGAGTCCACTTCCTTGTTCCGCGGGCACGCAGTTCCTCTATCGAGAGGGTGGAAAATTGGTGGCCAGGCATGGCAGCAAGGATAGTCGTTATCGGTGACATGGAACATATTCAGGGGGATGACCTGGGCAGTTCCGCTCTAACTTATCCCTCTGGGCCTCACCCATCGAGGAGGTCTAGTCATTATTGCCGACGCTGGCCTTGGCGACGCAGGTTGCGTTGAGAAGACCAGGGGAACGTCAAGAATTGGTACCGCGACGATGGCGAGTGCGGAAGCGGCGAGTTTCTCCGGCCACGACGGACTGTGCCGTCGTAAGAAGTTTGGTGGCATTCCCCACGCGGATCCTGGAGGACGTCACCTTCTGAGCTGGTGTGTGCTCAAGAGAATGAGCAAGCTTTAAAAAGATCGCATATGCAGCGCGTACCCCGAGGCGTGAGCTCGCGGGTAGGAGAGGAATAGACTGGTGAGCGATAGATAAATCGCGGTAGATCTCGGCCAGGAAAGAGTCTTTGGTCTCGTCATTGAGGGGCTGCCCATGCGCGACGTAATCGCGGTTCAGGCCGTCCTTGTCCGCCGCATAATCCCGAAGAAAATTAATTTTTTGAAACGCTGCCCCGAGATGGCGAGCACCCTGTTCCATTGTGCGATGGTCGGCGGGCGATGGTGTTTCGTCGCGCAAGAAAATGGACAGGCACATGAGGCCAATGACTTCCGCTGAACCGTAAATGTAGGTGTCGCGGGTCTCGGCGTCGTACACCGTTGTGGACTGGGGTGCTTGGTGGGTGATGGAGGGCGACGCGGGAGCGGATGAGGGAACAGATGCGGGAATATCGGCGCGCATCGATTCGAAAAATGCTGATAGATGGCTGGGTTTGATGTCGCATGACCGCGCTGTGCCGGCGAAGGCGTGGATGATTGGATCGGTCGAAAACCCGGTGGCGCAACCTTCGTGAACGCGTTGTTCATAGTCGTTGAGGATGTCCCGAATGTGTTCTGGGGGAACACCATGGCCGCCCGCTGCGCCGTCGACAACTTCATCGGCCACGCGGACAATTCCGTAGAGATTGTGGATATCCTGCCGAACTCGTGGGCCAAGCAGGCGCGTCGATAAGGTAAACGACGTTGAATACGAGCCTATGAGCCGGGACGACAAGCGAGCCGCCACGCGATCGTAAAGTTCAGCCGTGGAAGCGTAGAGACGATCCCGCGCATCATCACCTGTGGAAGGCGAGTGGGTGCCCTCTGCGTGGCTATCTTCCGCGCGGTCGTCGAGGGCCGTCGTATGCTTCGACGGTTCGGTAGGCGGCTCCGAAGTCATAGAACCATTCAATCACGTTTATGACAGGAGGCTTGAGGCCTTACCGAGCGTCGAAGGCGTGCATAATAGGAGCCGTCTGGCCGAAGGTCCTTTGACTGAGAATGTGACCAAGAAACTGTATCGAGGAGGAGCGGGGATCGTGCCATGGTGATCCATCCTGATGTCTTAGCTTTATCCGGTGCAGCATTGGCGGACCTACATGGCACCGCTATACACGGCACCGCGCTCGTTTCCTCGGCCCCTTCGTCGTTGTCTCAGTCCAGTGCGGACGCATGGAATTCGGCAGAGCAATGGATTATCTCTTTATCCGTGTGGGGCCAAGCTCCCATTGTCATACCGATTGTCGTCGTCGTGTCGATGGGTGTGGCGTGGGTCGTTCTTCACCTTGTTGATAAGGTCGGTATACCGATCGAGAATGCAATTAACGATCGCAACCTGACAGCGGACGGCGATGATGGGAAGGAGGACTCGTGAAGAATTCCCAGGTGAGAAACTTCCTCTTTCTCCTCATCGCGGTTATCGTGGTCGCCTACCTCGTGGCGCATTTCTAGTGCGCGTCACCGCCGCGAGTGGAAATAGGATTGCGCCCACTCATCGGACCTAAACAGGTCCTCCAGCACCACTGCATTCCCATCATCGTCGCACAACGGAACCCTCCAGTTGGGATAGATATCCGCCGTGGTTCCCGGCTGGTTCTGTACTCGCCGATCGTGAACAATGTCGACCAAACTCGTGCAGGTCAGCGCAGCGGGCGACTCCGCTAGGAATTTGTGCAGCTCAGCAATAATGGCCGCCGAATTCGGCCGTTCATCGCGCGCCAACCCCTCGTAGGACACGTCGGCGGGAGTTCCGTCGAAATCACCATGCTCGCGCACCGTGTCGAGAACGCGGTTCTGCCACTCCAGATCGTTGGCATCCTCTTCTTTCGGATCCGACGTCAAAATTCCCAGCTTCTGACGCAGCGTCACGTGCTCGCCATCCAAGTATCCGGCGGTCGGGGGCAAATCGTGGGTCGTCACCGACGCCAAGCACAAGCGTCGATAATTCTCGGAGTGCCGCGGCGCATCGTTGTCATTTTCAAACCAGAGAATCGACGTCCCCATGATGCCGCGCGATTGCAAATAGTCTTGAACCCACGGCTCGAATGTGCCGAGATCCTCACCGACAACGACGGCACCTGCGCGTTCCGCCTCCAGCGCAAGAACGCCCACCATCGCCGCGTGGTCGTAGTTCACGTACGTCCCGGCGCGGGGATCAGCTGCTTCGCCAGGTGCAGGGCGGTGTATCCACCACAGGCGGAAGAGCCCCAGGATGTGGTCAACTCGGATGCCTCCGGCGTGACGGAGGACAGTGCGCAGCAGGTCACGCCATGGGCGATACCCTGCTTCCGCTAGCTTCCACGGGTGCCACGGGGGTTGGGACCAGTCCTGACCCATTTGGTTATACCCATCGGGCGGTGCTCCCACCGAACAATCCGGCGCTAGGTAGGGGGCCAGTGCTTCCGCATCTGATCCACCCGGGTGGACTCCCACCGCAAGATCAGCCATCAGCCCGAGGCTCATTCCGCTATCACGAGCGGTCACGTCGGCTGCTTCCAGCTGCTCATCGACGATCCACTGGAGCCACTGGTAAAAGCCGACCCAATAGTTGCGCGGCGGGAACGAATCGTCCTCACTGTCATGACCGAGCTTCTCACGCCACCACGGTTCTGACTGGTCAGCACACCATTGTGCAAAGCGTGTGAGGCCCTGGCCCTCATGCTCAACAAAGGTATCGAACGCGTGTTGCCGCGTCGCCGACCGTTCGACGTCGTAAATGTCTTTCAAGCTCAGCAACTTGTCGGTATAAATAGGGTTCCGGTTGATATAGGCCGACGAGGTGTTCTCTGGGTAATGACGACGTCCCCGTTCCTGCAGTGCCTCGGCGGCATCGTCGGGAAGGTGGGCGGCCTCGGGGATCGCGCCGGGACGAATATAGATCGGGTTGATATAGCGACGCGTGGTGGGAAGATACGGTGAATCCTCCACCGGCGGCGCGGGTTCCGCTGCGTGAAGTGGGTTGGCCAGGATAAACGAGCTCCCCTGTTCTGCGGCATGGCGGGCGAGTGTACCCAAGGTGTAGAAATCCCCGATTCCCCAGGCCCCGGAATCGCGGACCGAATAGAGCTGCGCCATCAAACCCGCTTGGGGATGAGCGCCGAGGTCGTCGGCGGCAGAGAGACGGGAGGGCGTAATAATGAGGGTCGTTTCTGCCTGGCCGCGTGTAGGGGAGGAGGCATAAATGGTGTGCCATCCCAGTGGCAGGTCTTTCGGGACGGTAAATGACGCTTGCCCGTAGCTCGCCGCGCCAGAAGCATGAGCGGCCGCGCTTGCCCCGTCCGCGCCCGCGTCGAGTTTATTGCCCGTAAGTGGTTCGCCAGCATGGTTAACGGGATAATCGACGTGCCTCGCGGGGGTGAGATCCTCAATTTGCTGGCAGTCGTATCGTTCACCGTCTTCGGTGACTACCCAGACGTCCACAGGTTCGCCGTCGATAACGTGAACGGGGAAGGTGACGTCCTCGCCTTCGACTCCGATAACAGTGGGGGGAAGGGATCGGGTGGCTTCTTTGGTGTAAAAGTATTCGCTAGCTGCATCGATGCCGGCGTCGTCGTGGGAAAAACTCAGGCCAAGGGCGTGCAGGGTGTTCTCGAGTGTTTCGTCGGCGACGTCCACGTGGGAGCCGCGATAGTCGGTGTAGGACGTTGCAACGCCACAGTGTGCGCTGAGGGAGCGGAGTTTTTCTGAGTAGGTCACGGGGCTATTCTTGCAGAAAGATGATGTCTGAACAGGCTCGCGTGGGGACGTAGCGGGGGTCATTCTGCAGCCGTCGGGAAAATGAGTACTGCTTGTGGGGGTGGTGGTGGCCCGGATGTGGTGAGGGATAGCATTAATTATTTGATCCCCCACATTGAGTGGGAGGAATAGCGTAGATTATTCACCAATCACAAAAGTAGCGTAGGTCACACAGCCAGGTACTCGGAGGTTAATGAACAATGCAAGAAAGCTCGACCAAGGCTCTCTACTCAGTGGGCGAGAATGAAACCTGTTTGACCGCAGTTCTGGATAACAATAAACGACGCCCCAAGCTGGCATTATTCACTCGCCCCAAGAACTTCGAATGGGTCAGCGTGACATCTGAAGAGTTCATTGCCGAGGTCATGGCTGTGGCCAAGGGGCTTATTGCCAATGGTGTCGAGCACGGCGATCGTGTCGCATTGCTGTCGGAAACGCGATACGAGTGGACGGTCATGGACTTCGCCATTTGGGCAGCAGGAGCGGTGACCGTTCCGATTTATGGTTCGTCGTCGGCAAGCCAGATTCAGTGGATTATCGAGGATTCAGGAACCGTATTCGCGATTACGGAAACTCGTGAGCACACCGAACTTATGCGGTTCCTGGAATTGGACAGTGACGGAAAACCGCGCTTGAAAGGTTCCCCGACTAAACTTCGACGCATTCTGGAATTTAATTCCTCAGCCTTGGATACGCTCGCTTTTGAAGGTCGCGATGTGTCCGATGACGCTGTGTGGGAGCGCATCCATTCGACGAAATCCTCTGACTTAGCGAGCCTGGTGTATACCTCTGGCACCACAGGTCGGCCGAAAGGATGTCGGCTCACCCACGCTAACTGGTTAGCTGAAGCGCGTTCTCTGTTGACCCACAATATCGGCCGGACCATTGCTCGTCCCGGTATGTGGTACATCACTTTTCTTCCTTTAGCCCACGTGTTTGCCCGCGCCATTTCTTTGGCGATGGCTATCGGCGGAGCACAGCAATCTCACTGGTCCGATTTTTCCACTATCAGTATCGAATTCCAGCGTGTGCAGCCAAATATGATCCTTGGTGTGCCGCGGGTTTTTGAAAAAGTCCGTAATGGTGTGCAAGCTCAGGCGAAGAGTAAAGGTCCGTTAGGGATGCTGTTGTTTGCCCGCGCCGAAGCAACAGCTATCCAGTATTCGAAGGCTTTAGATGAAGGTCGTCCATCACGGGTCCTCAAGTGGCGGAGAGCCCTCTATGACCGCCTCATGTACCGTAAGGTTCGCGCTGCTATGGGTGGAGCGGTCCAATTTGGCATATCCGGCGGTTCGGCCATGAACCCTGAGCTACTCCATTTCTTCCGTGGCATCGGAACCACAGTCTATGAAGGCTACGGTTTGACGGAATCAACCGCTGCATTTTGCGTCAACTACGACGACAACATTATCGGAACGGTGGGGCGCCCGTCTGGTGGCTGTTCAGCACATATCTCCGAGGGGGGAGAATTGTGCTTGAAGGGGCCCGTTGTTTTCGATGGCTACTGGAATAACGAGGAAGCGACTGAGGAATGCTTCGATGAGGATGGCTACTTCCACACCGGCGATTTGGGGGAGATTCTCGACTCTGGTCACATCAAAATCACAGGCCGAAAGAAGGAATTGCTGGTGACAGCGGGCGGCAAGAATGTGTCTCCTGGTCCTTTGGAAGATCGCATGCGCACGCACCCCCTGATCAGTCAAGTGATGCTTGTGGGAGATGGCCAGCCGTTCATCGGATGCCTTGTCACACTCGATGAAGTCGCCGTGGAAAAGTGGAAGAGCGACCACGGTATTAATGACAATGTGAGCAATCGTGAGTTGCATGCTAATCCGGTTTTGCGGGCGGAAATCCAGGATGCCATTAACGATGCTAATAGCACGGTGTCGCATGCGGAGGCAGTCAAGAAGTTCCATATCCTCGACCGTGATTTCACCGAAGAAGAGGGCGAACTGACCGCGACCTTGAAGGTCAAGCGGCATGTGGTGATGCAACATTTCGCTCGGGATGTGGCGAACCTGTATCAGAAGTAACCATCTTTCGGCGCGCCGCAATGCAATGGGCTTCCTGCTGCCTTATGGTTATCCCCGTCCCTATTTGATACCGGTTGTGCAGAGTGATCAGTCGTCCGGAAACAGTTATTTCCGTTATGATTTCTCCTGCTCCCATCGTCTGGTTCGGTCGATTCTGTGAGGAGTTCGCCTGTGCTTGAAGAGTCTCCCGCTCGGTGTAGCGCCACGGAAAGGCTTCGCGAGCTCACTCAGGAGGTCTCCGATATCGGCGACGAGGTCGCCACCTATATCGACAACATCGGTGAAGCCCTGGCTGATTGGGATGCAGATCTTGCCGATGATTGCCTGGAAGAATGTGACGTCATTATCCGCGAGGCCCGCGAGGATATTCGCAGCGTCGTACCTGAACTCGACGGAATTCGCCGCGCTCTGACGTCGGGACTAAAAAGTGGGGTGCTCTCGGCGGGTCCGGGGGCACGTGAACGCTCTGGCCGCCCGATGACAGGTCTGCCGAATGAGCCGCTCAAAGTCACAGCGGAATCGCTGACTCACTGCTTTCCCATCCCGACGGTGGTGGATGCGGACGCGGTGAGCACCGCGTTGACGAGTCGTACAGAGACCGCGTCGGGACTGTGCGCCGATGTGGCCAGTTGGGTGGAGTACCAGACGAACCTGGCCGTGGAGGATGCGTCGTCAACCAATTTATCGATCGTTTTCGCGCGAGCCTACGACCATGTGGTCAGTGCCATTGACGCGTGGAAGAACACCGTGGCCTGGCCGTATCCGCCCTTTACTCGGATGATGCGGGGGACCTGCCCGCCGCCGTTTTTGGAGGAGCGTGCGCGGGTGGACCGCATCGTGGCGAGTGTGGCGTCGCGCCGCCAAGGTGGCCACTTTGCCTCCTAAGAAGAAGGATTCTTTCGGGGTTTATATCCACGTCCCTTTTTGTGTGACACGCTGCGGCTATTGCGATTTCAATACCTACACACCGAGGGAATTGGGTGTTCGTGACGGCGCACCATCGCCCGTCCTCCAGTACTTTGATGCCGTCGAGCGTGAACTCTCCCGAGCTACAAAGTGTTACCACCTGCCACCAGCCGATACGGTGTTCGTCGGTGGGGGAACACCCTCCCTGGTGGGGGCAGAGGGGTTAACGCGAGCACTCAACGCCGTGCGCTCGTCGATGGGTTTGAGCCCAGGAGCAGAGGTAACGACGGAGGCCAACCCGGAATCCACCTCGCCAGAGTTCTTCTCAGGACTGCGTGAGGCCGGTTTCACGCGGGTGAGCTTAGGGATGCAGTCCGCGTCGGAGAAAGTGCTTCGGGTGTTGGACAGGCGTCACACTCCCGGTAGGCCGGTTGCTGCTGCTCAGGAGGCGCGCCGGGCGGGGTTCGAGCACGTCAACCTTGACCTCATTTATGGCACGCCCGGGGAAGTGGACGATGATGTCAAGCGCTCGGTTGATGCGGTTCTTAGCGCGGATGTTGATCACGTTTCGGCCTATTCGCTGATCATCGAGCGGGGAACGGCGATGTTCCGCAAAGTGCGCCACGGTGAGCTGACCGAAACCGATGAGGACACCTTGGCCCGTCGGTACGGCATTATCGACGACGCTCTGAGTGGGCGGGGTTTTTCCTGGTACGAAGTCTCCAACTGGTCGCGTCCGGGCGGTGAGTGCCGCCACAACTTGGTCTATTGGCGCGACGGCGACTGGTGGGGTGCCGGCCCGGGCGCGCACGGCCACATCGGCAACCAGAGGTTTGTTAATGTCAAACATCCCGCCCGCTACTCTGCGATGATCAGCCAGAGCGAGGACGCGCTTGCCTTGAAGGGCGTCGAGGATTTAACCCCCTCTGAACGCCATGAGGAGCGCGTAATGTTGGCCTTGCGGTTGGCCGAGGGGATCGAGGAATCCCAGCTGCCTGATTCAACAACATCATGCGTGCAGCGGTTTATTGATGACGGGTTGTTGTGGCGTCCTTCTCCCGATCGGGTGGCGGTCACGAATCGTGGGCGTTTATTAGCGGATGGGATCATCACCGATATTCTGGTGAGTGAAGATAGCTAGCGGGCTCTCAGAGCTAGCGGCCTGTCACGAAGGCCACGGTTGGTCGACGACACGATAAGGAGGTACTGATGGCTGGAACTCAAGAACGCCGTGCTGAGGTGTTGCGGGCCATCGTGACCGATTACATTACGTCGCGGGAACCGGTGGGCTCGAAGTCGTTGGTCGAGCGGCATAAATTAGGTGTGTCATCAGCGACGATTCGCAATGACATGGGCGTGTTGGAAGCGGAAGGCTACATCACGCAGCAGCACGCTAGTTCCGGGCGCATTCCCACGGAGAAGGGCTACCGGGCTTTCGTCGACACGATCCATGACATTAAGCCCTTGTCCAGGGCGGAGCATCGCGCCATTTTGTCGTTCCTTCAAGATGGTGTTGATTTGGAGGATGTTTTACGACGCAGCGTTCAGTTGCTCGCCCAGTTGACCAGGCAAGTTGCTGTGGTTCAAGTGCCGACCCTGACCGTCAGCCATGTCAAGCACTGCGAAATCGTGCAGCTGACGCCTCACCGCCTTCTCTTGGTGTTAATTACGGACACGGGACGTGTGGAACAGCGGAATGTGGAGGTCACGTCGGAAATTCCGACTGAGGATGTCCCGCGCGTTCGCGACGCGGTGAACCGTGCGTTGAGCGGCAAAACCCTGGCGGAAGCTCCGGACGCGATGGAATCGTTGGTGGCTCATGCACCGCGTGAGCTGCGGTCGGTCATTGTTGCGTGCGCCACTGTGATCGTCGAAACCCTTGTTGAGCGCCCGTCTGACCGTCTGATTCTTGCCGGGGCGTCGAATTTGACCCGTACTCAGGAGGGATCCAACGCGTTGCGGCCCGTGTTGGAGGCTCTTGAGGAGCAAGTGGTGGTGTTGAAACTGCTGGCTGCTGCTCGGGATTTGGAGTCCGTACACGTGTCCATCGGCGAGGAGAACGAAACTGAAGAGCTCCGCGGCGCGTCCATCGTGTCTGCTGGGTATGGCGGTGCGGCTGAGCGGCTGGGTGGCTTAGGTGTCGTTGGGCCAACATTTATGGATTATCCAGGTACGATGTCGCACGTTGCCGTCGTCGCTAAGTATGTTGGCGACGTTCTCCGCGGGGAGTGATCGGAGTGGGCCGCGATCCTCGTAGCAGAGGCCGTCGGAAAACTAGCACTCAAAGTGCAAGAGTGCTAAAACTGAGCACGAGTGGAAGAACGTATTATTATCGCGAGATTCCCCGCTTTTAACCATTATTAAATTGTGAATAAAGCTAACCCCTGAACACTGACGTAGGTAAACAAGGAGTACGTGAGCTGTGGCTCGAGATTATTACGGAATATTAGGCGTCGATAGAAATGCTTCTGACGCGGACATTAAGAAAGCTTTCCGACGCAAGGCGCGGAAGTATCACCCCGATGTCAATGATTCCGCTGAGGCCGCTGACAAATTCAACGAACTCAAAATCGCCCAAGAGGTGCTGACCGATCCGCAAAAGCGAAGCATCGTCGATGCCGGCGGTGACCCCGAGGCACAGCCGAATTATGGTGGCGCAGGCGGATTCTCAGGTGGCTTCGGCGGTGGCGGCCTGGGAGATATTTTCGAGCAGTTCTTCGGTGGTGCGGGCGCAGGAATGCGTGGACCGAAACCGCGCGTGCGCCCTGGTAATGACGCCCTCGTCCGCATGAAGCTCGATCTCGCCGAGTGCTACACCGGTGTTCGCAAAGAGGTCACCGTCGATACGGCCATCTTGTGCGACGCCTGCCAGGGCAAAGGTTCTCAATCTGGACAGTCGCCAGTGACGTGCCCGACGTGCCAGGGTCGGGGTGAAGTCGTCGAAACACAGCGCAGCTTCTTAGGGAATGTGCAAACCGTTCGGGAGTGCAGCCGATGTGGCGGCACCGGTGAGATCATTAAAGATCCGTGCCCGAAGTGTGATGGCGATGGCCGTGTGAAGAAGCGTCGCCCCATCACCGTCGATATTCCGGCCGGTATTGACGACGGTATGCGTGTTCGCCTCTCGGGCCAGGGTGAAGTAGGCCCCGGCGGCGGACCGGCCGGCGATCTCTATGTTGAGGTTCGCGTGGCACCGGACAGCGTTTTTGTCCGCGAGGGCGACGACCTCCACCTGAGCGTGTCGGTCCCCATGGTCGACGCAGCGCTCGGCACCTCGATTTCCGTGAAGGACCCGGTAGGGGAGGAATTCCCCCTCGACATTGCTCCGGGAACGCAGCCGGATGAAACGATCACCGTCGAGGGCCGTGGTATGCCGCGAATTCGTTCCGACCGCAAGGGCAATGTGGTGGCTCACGTTAGTGTCGCCGTGCCGACCAAGCTGGATTCCAAGACAGAGAAGCTGTTGAAGCAGGTGAAGAACCACCGCAAGGACGATGCCGTCGTGAATGACAGGGAATCGGGTGGCGGTTTCTTCTCCCGGCTGCGTAGCCGGTTTGTTGGGCGTTAAGTGTTCACATGAGTGATCCCGTCTTTGTGTATGGCTTCGCTGGATATCCCGGCGGAGCATTTCCATCGTTAGCCGACGTTGTCGGTCCGCGTGACGACGGTACCGGCCAACTCGGCGGGCAACGCGATGACGACCTCGGCGGTGACACTGATGTTCACGGGCAGAAGCCACTGACGCAGTACGACGTCGGTGACGTCGTTCTTCTCACTGGTTCGGAAGGCCGTCATGCCGTTACAGTGAAGCGGCTGGTGGCGGGGGATTCGCTGGTCTTGGTTAATGGTGAGGGCGATTGGCTCCGGTGCACAGTGGAGTCCACCCCGTCAAAGACCCAGCTGAGGGCCACAGTTCTGGAGGCCGGCCACACGCCGATGCCCACTCCGCCCATTACCGTCGTCCAAGCTCTTCCCAAGTCTGATCGGTCCGAACTCGCGGTTGATTTAGCGTGCCAAGCGGGTGCCGATGCAATTGTTCCGTGGTCGGCCTCTCGTTCGATTGCCCGGTGGAAGGGCAAAGAGAAGAAAGCGGGCGCCAAGTGGGCCGATACTGCTGTCGCGTCGTCGAAGCAGTCTCGACGCGCGCGTTTTCCACGGATCGCCGCTTTATCGACGACGGATGACGTCGTCAATGCCATTGAACAAGTCACGCAATCGGGCGGCCTCGCTCTCGTGCTGGAGGAATCGGAATCGGTTCCCGTGACTGCGTTGGCCGAAAAGTTACGTCATGCGTCGCAGATCATGCTCATTGTGGGTCCTGAAGGTGGCATCGCTCCTGATGAGCATGATGCTTTTGTTCGTGCGGGTGCCACGTCCGTTGTTCTTGGCCCCGAAGTATTGCGAACCGCCACGGCAGCGAGCGTTGCTCTCGGCGCTGTGAATGTGCTGTCCGGGCGTTGGTCCGAGGCGCGATAGACCTGCATATGAGCGTCGGGGCGACGAGAACCACACTGCACGCTACACTGAGTGAGCACACTAACCAGGGAGGTTTCCACTGAGTACGTCGAATTCGGCATCCCGACGTCAATCCCCACGGTCCGGCACCCCGCGGGCGCTAGCTGGTGACGATCACGAGAGCGTCGTGTCGTCGGCTATATCGTCGTTAAGCTTCGATCTTGACGACGAGTACGCAGCGCAGGCCCTTGGTCCGGCGGATCAGAACCTTCGCATCATGGAGCGGTCAGTGGATGCCGATGTCCATGTTCGCGGCGCCCGGGTCACCGTGTCCGGCAGGCCCGCGGATTGTCAAGCGGTCCGTCGGATTTTCCTCGAGCTGCAGTCGATGGCCCGTCGTGGGCACCCCATTTCCGCTGATGCGGTATCCAGAACTGTGACATTGGTTCGGGGTGAGGCGGAGACGTTGCCGTCGGAGAGTGCTGCGATTGTGACGCGACGCGGGAGGGGTGTTCACCCCAAGACCCCTGGTCAGCGCGATTATGTTGATGCGATCGATAGCAACACGATTGTTTTCGGAATAGGTCCGGCGGGCTCGGGTAAAACCTATTTGGCCATGGCTAAGGCTGTGCAGGCGCTGCAGCACCGTGAGGTTCACCGGATTATTCTGACGCGGCCGGCTGTCGAGGCTGGCGAGAATTTAGGGTTTTTACCTGGGACTTTGCACGAAAAAATCGATCCGTATTTGCGTCCACTGCATGATGCCCTTCGCGATATGGTCGAACCCGAAACCATTCCTAAGCTGATGGAATCCGGAATTATCGAGGTCGCCCCGTTGGCCTATATGCGTGGGCGGACCCTCAACGATGCTTTCGTCATTCTGGACGAAGCACAAAACACCACGCCCGCGCAGATGAAGATGTTTCTGACGCGTCTTGGTTTTGGTACAACAATGGTTGTGACGGGCGACCTCACCCAGGTCGATTTGCCCCACCAGGAGTCAGGATTGGCGCGTGCCGTCAATGTGCTGGATGGGGTCAAAGACATCAGCGTTATCCGTATGCAATCCGAGGATGTTGTTCGGCATCATCTGGTGTCCGCCATTGTCGACGCATACGCAGCCTTTGAGGGTGATGACGGTGATAGTCCTCGTTCGGGAACGTCGCGACGAGGCAAGCGACATGGTAGCCACCAGGATGCTGGCCACACGCAGGGTGAACGGTTTCAGCATCAGCGGTATGTGTGGAAGGACTCAGAGTGAGTATCGAAGTCTTTAATGAATCCGGGTATGACGGAGTCAACGAAGAAGCGCTTATCGACGTGGCGCAATTCGCTCTTATGCGGATGGATATTCACCCGGCCGCAGATATGACCATTTCTATTGTTGATGAGCCGACGATAGAGGACCTCCACTTCCGGTGGCTGGATTTGGAAGGCCCGACGGACGTCATGAGTTTTCCTATGGATGAGCTCACTCCCGGCTCTGGCAGACCAGATGCGGATGCCCCTGGTCCGGCGATGTTAGGTGACATTGTGTTGTGCCCCGCTTTCGCTGAGCGTCAGGCTCATCGGGCCGGCCACGGTTTGGGCCACGAGTTGTCTTTACTGACTGTGCACGGCATTTTGCATCTGTTGGGCTATGACCATGTGGCCCCTGAGGAGGAGCGCCGGATGTTCGCCCTCCAGAACGACATCCTGGCTGATTGGTACACCGATCTGGAAGAACGCGGTGTCTCCTATGGGCCGAAGCCGACGGGCCCCGGCGCGTTTCCCACCGCAGCAGATCGGGAGGCACTGGATCAGGACATGATTAAGTCCACAGTTGGTGGGATGATCGCGGAGCCGACTGATCGCGATAAGTCATAGAAAGACGTTACATACCCGTGAATTTTCTGACTGAAGGCCTTATTGACTGCGTTATTGTCGTGGTTCTTTTGGCTATTGCCGCGATTTTTACAGCAGTAGAGACCGCATTGGTCTCAATTTCACGTGCCCGTGTTGAAGATATGGATGAGACACGGAGCACCCGCGCGTTATTGGCGATATTGGATAATCGGGCTCGTTTTATTAACCCCCTTATTCTTGTTCGAACGGCGTGCGAGGCGGGAGCATCGGTCATTATTACGGTCCTCGCTATTCGGTTAATTCACGAGGCTGCTGTTGTCGTTGCGATTGTCCTGCTTACGGTCCTTTCTTATGTGTTCTTGGGTGTGGTCGGACGAACTGTCGGCCGCCAAAACCCCTACACGGTTGGTTTGCGAGCGGCGTTTTTCTTACGGCCGATTGTGAAGTTATTTAGCCCGCTGGCATCGTTGCTCATTTGGTTGGGAAATGTTTTTACGCCCGGAAAGAAATTCGAACAAGGGCCCTTTACTAACGAGGTTGAGCTCCGCGAAATGGTGGATATAGCCTCAGAACGCGGTGTTGTTCAGGTCGAAGAACGGCGAATGATCCAGGCTATTTTCGACTTAGCTAATACGCGTGCTCGGCAAGTGATGGTTCCACGAACAGACATGTTGTGGATTGAATCGGAAAAGAGCGCGCGCCAGGCAACCCGTTTGTGCGTCCGGTCAGGTCACTCGCGTATTCCTGTCGTCGGTGAAAATGTTGACGATATTGAGGGCGTTGTCTATCTGAAGGACCTTGTGGCCTTGTCCTATGACGATCCCAGTAAAAACTCGACGCCGGTCAAAGAAGTCATGCGGCCGGCGGAATTTGTCCCCGATTCTCTGCCCTTAGATGAGCTTTTGGGTGACATGCAGACATCCCACGACCATATCGCTCTTCTTGTCGACGAATTCGGCGCCATTGCTGGTTTGATTTCCATTGAAGATATTTTGGAAGAAATCGTGGGAGAGATCAGCGACGAATATGACGAGGACGAAGTTGCCCCCGTCGAGGAACTCGACGATGGATCATTCCGACTAGTTGCACGCTTCTCTCTAGACGAATTGGTCGAGCTTTACAACGAGAAGCGGGGAATTGACATCGAATTCTCCGAGGAGCAGCTAGAGGACGTTGAGACTGTTGCAGGTTTGTTGGCCTTTGAGTTAGGCCGTGTTCCGCTACCGGGTGCCCAGGTCACGACGGCGGGGCTGACTTTCCGCGCTGAGGGAGGACACGATCGTCGAGGCCGCATCCGGATTACCAGCGTCGTTGTGAGCCGTTCGGCCACGTTCAGTGAACCTGTCAATGGTGATGATTCTTCGAATAATGGGATCGTCCACAGCGGCACGGGTGATCACAAGTCTGAATCATGATGAGTGATGAGCATGGCGGGCACATTTCATCACGCTAAATATCATTGCCCCATAAATAACAAATTGCCCCACACGCTAGAAGGAGAATAAACGCGATGGACGCACCACAAGGCAGTTCCCTGGGCGATCAACCCGACGGTTTTCGGTCAGGTTTTGTTAGCTTCGTCGGACGCCCGAATACGGGGAAATCGACATTAACTAATGCCTTGGTGGGTGAGAAAATTGCAATTACCGCAGACCAGCCGGAGACCACTCGTCATCCCATCCGCGGTGTGATCCACGAGGATAATGCGCAGATCATTGTCGTCGATACTCCCGGACTGCACCGCCCGAGAACGCTGCTGGGCGAGCGCTTGAATGAAGTGGTTAAAGATACGTACGCCGATGTCGATGTCATCGGGGTGTGTGTTCCCGCTAATGAGAAATTGGGGCCGGGGGACCGGTGGATCGTGGAGAATGTCCGGAAAGTCGCCCCGAAGATGCCTTTGATCGGTATTGTTACGAAAACTGATATTGCATCGAAGGATGAAATCGGCGCCCAACTGCTCGCACTCCATGATCTTCTCGACGGTGCCGATGTTGTCCCATGCTCGGCGAAGAATAATTTTCAGCTTTCCACCCTTCTTGAAGTATTGACGAGCTATCTTCCTGAGGGACCAAAGTTTTATCCCGATGAGCACGTGACGGATGAAGACCGTGACACACGCATCTCTGAATTAATCCGTGAGGCCGCACTATCAGGGCTGCGTGACGAGTTGCCTCACTCGGTGGCCGTGGAAGTTGACGAGGTTTTACCCAATCCCGACTGCCCTAACGTTCTTGATATCCATGCGATTATTTATGTGGAGCGCCTCGGTCAAAAGAAAATTCTATTGGGTAAAAATAATCGACGGATGGGTCGGATTATTTCTCAGTCGCGTAAGTCGCTCATCGAACTCATGGGGCAGAACGTGTTTGTTGATCTGAGGATCAAAGTGCTCGATAATTGGCAGTCCGATCCTAAGTCCTTAGGAAGATTGGGCTTTTAATTCTTTTATGCGTCAGAATTATCGCGACCGCGCCTTAGTAGTTCGCCATTACGATTTCAGCGAAGCCGACCGCATCGTGGTTTTGCTTACTCGTGAGCATGGCGTCGTCAGGGCTGTCGCGAAAGGCGTGCGGAAGAACAAAAGTCGGTTTGGTGGTCGCCTCGCGCCCTTCGTCGTCGTCGATGTGCAGCTTTATGTTGGCCGGGGATCACTGGCGACGCTGACGTCGGCGGAAACGGTCCGCTCCTACAACCAGTTGATTGTTGATTCCTACGCCAAGTACACGGCTGCGTGCGCGGTGCTTGATGTTGCCGAGAAACTGACGGTGGGTGAAGAGGCGACGCTGTGTGATGATGCCGCAGCGGCCATCCGCGATATTGCGCACTCCTGGCCGGTGGACTCAGCTGCACAGGGGGAGCAGTCCAGCGTGCCTGGCGTGGGCTTGCCGACGTTGCGCGTCGACAAGTTTGTTCTGCGTGCCCTGGCCGCGGAAGGGTGGGAACCGCAACTGTTTTCCTGTGCCGGGTGTGGCCAACCAGGTCCTCACCATGCGTTTTCAGCGTCGATCGGTGGGGCTGTGTGTGGTGCGTGTCGCCCGCCCGGAGCCTTGACAGTTCCCGAGGAATCCCTGCGGTTGGCGTGGTGGCTTGCTCATGATCGCGATGGAGCAGTCCGCGATGCATGGATGTCGTCGGGTGATTCCCCGGAGTTTCGTCGCATCGCTGATGGGTGCCACGATCTCGTTGTAGAGCATGTGCAGTGGCATCTCGGCATGAAACTGCGGACCGTGGAACTCATGGAAGGCTAGGCAGCCGGCTCCGCGTGTTTACGCGTCCGCGCCCGGTTGGTCGTCGGACCAGGTTGGCAGGTGGTCGTGAACACCAACACCGGTCTGGCAGAATATTCCGTGTGAATTCTTCGTCATCTGTTCAACTTCCATCTGCTCCGCCTGATCTTCCCGCTGACTTGATTCCTCGCCATATTGCTCTGGTGATGGATGGGAATGGCCGTTGGGCTCGGGAGCGTGGTCTTCCCCGCACAGAGGGGCACAAGCGCGGTGAGGCCGTGCTGATGGACGCCGTCGATGGTTGTCTTGAGGCCGGCGTGAACACACTGTCGGCCTACGCGTTTTCGACTGAGAATTGGCGACGCAGCCCTGAAGAGGTTCGCTTCATCATGGGGTTTAGCCGTCGGGTGTTGCATGATCATCGTGATGAGCTGGATGCGAAGGGGGTTCGTATTCGCTGGATCGGCCGTCGTCCCAGGTTGTGGAGGGTAGTTATTCGCGAGCTGGAGAAAGCTGAGGCTCTGACCGTGAATAACACTAGGATGACACTCAACATGTGTATTAATTATGGCGGTCGTGCGGAAATTGCGGATGCCATGAAAATAGTGGCCGAAAAAGTTCAGAGTGGTGAAATTTCTCCTTCGGATATCACTGAAAAAAATATTTCATCATTCTTATATGATCCGGAAATGCCGGATGTAGATTTATTTCTTCGTCCCTCCGGAGAAAAAAGAACATCGAATTTCCTCTTGTGGCAGTCCGCCTATGCGGAGTATGTTTTTCAAGATGTTCTTTTTCCCGATTTTACGAAGAACCATATTTGGGCCGCTATAAATGAATACGCTCACCGTGACCGTCGTTTCGGTGGGGTCAAATAGTGGCGACGGAGTGACGTAGCGGCCAGGGCCTGACTGCATGGTTGTGGGGTTGATGGTGTGTACCGAGGAGTGATCGATGAATTCGAAGAAGACCACTGATGTCCCTACCCCTACCCGCAGGCAAATCAACCGGTGGCAGCGTTACTTAGCGAATGAACGCGCTGAGGCGGCTGTGTATCGCGAACTTGCCCGGAAGAAAACGGGGGAAGAGCGCACCATCCTGTTAGAGATCGCTGAGGCCGAGCACCGTCACGAGGAGTACTGGCTGGAGCGCCTCGGTGACCGGGTGGGGATGCCGCGTTCTCCCAGCTGGGGCACGCGTTTCCTCGGCTGGATGGCGAAGAACATGGGCTCCGTCTGGGTCTTGGCACTTATGCAGTCCGCAGAGACCCGCTCCCCGTACTTGAAAGACACCGACGCTACCGAGCAAATGATTGCCGACGAAGCGATCCACGCCGAGGTTGTTCGGGGTTTGGCAGCTCGCGGACGGGAAAACATGTCGGGGAGTTTCCGTGCAGCGGTATTCGGCGCCAACGACGGTCTGGTATCGAACTTGGCGTTGGTGCTCGGCGTGATCGGCTCCGGGATTTCGCATCACACGGTCCTGGTGACCGGCCTGTCTGGTTTGCTAGCCGGCGCCTTGTCGATGGGGGCCGGGGAGTATGTATCGGTCTCCTCGCAGCGGAAACTGCTTGCGGCGTCAGAACCTAACCCGGAGGCGAAGCATATCGTCCCGAAGTTGGACATGAACGCTAATGAGTTGGCTTTGGTTTATCGGGCGAGGGGATACGACGCGGAAAAGGCTCAACGTAAAGCTGTCGAGGTCTTCGACGAGGTCACCCGCGCGATGTCCGCGCAGGAACAGCCGGGAGCTCGTGATACCGCACGCCGTATGGCTAACCCGGTGTATGCGGAGTCGCATGATGTCGTGGGCACTGCTCTGGGCGCGGCGATATCAAGTTTCCTGTTCTTTGCGTCCGGCGCGATCATTCCGGTGTTGCCGTTCTTGTTGGGTATGACGGGGCTTGCCGCAGTGGTGGTGGCCTGCACGCTGGTGGGGATTGCGCTCTTGTGCACGGGAGGAACCGTCGGTTTGCTCTCTGGCACCTCCGTGGTGAAGCGTGCGTTATTCCAGCTTGCGATTGGTGCTGGTGCAGCCAGTGTGACCTTTGTTTTGGGACGTATTTTCTCGGGCTAAATTAGCGGCCACTTGGTTGGTCTTCCGGGGATTTCTCTACACAAGCGCCGGGTAATACGACAGCAGGCGGTGCGGACAGAATCCTGGAGTCCGAAAAGTGCGCGGGTATATGCGGCCCAAAATAAAAGTGCGGGGGCATATGGTCAATTTTCGGCCATTTTTCGCCCATATTCCCCCGCAGTATTCACAACCGACCCCTACATACCCCCACAGTTTTCCGGCAGGCGGACGCATTTTGTCGTAAACCCCCAACTGCCGCAACAGCCCTACCCACCAACGCAGCACACAATGATAAAGCCGGCCAGATAACTCATCTCCGGCCGGCTAATATCCGCTGTCACTGGGTGCACTCATGCACAACGAGTCATCGTGTATTACGACTTTTTACCGTGGCACCGCGGGCATAGGCCGAACACCTCGGCGGTGTGGCCGGTGAGAACGTAGCCGTGCTCGTCGGCAGCCTGTTGTGACCACTCTTCGACGGGGCCTCCGTCGATTTCTACGGCGGCTCCGCAGTTGGTGCATACCAAGTGGTGATGGTGTGTCGAGGAGTTGCACTTGCGGTACAGCGCCTCGCCACCCAGGCTATTGAGAACGTCGACTTCTCCGGCGTCGGCAAGTGCCTGAAGGGTCCTATACACAGTGGTGAGCCCGACGCTCTCACCCTTGTCGACGATGCGACGGTGAATGTCGCCGGCAGAAGCGAACCGAGGAAGGTCAGCGAGGGTATCTTCGACGGCTGCCCTCTGGCGGGTGGAACGGATGCCGATTGTCTTACGGCGTGGTGTCGTAGTCATGTAATTCTTCTCCTTAGTGTCGTTTGCTCGGGGCGCGAGTCGGTTGTGGTCTGGCTCGCGATGTGGTCTGTGAACAAACGACGCGTGTTACATCGTGTTGGGTTCTCGGCAGCGTCCGAGGGGATACTGTGGTGCACCCACTTAATATTTAGTGAAATTCATATGTGAGCGTTACATCTAAATATATAAGTTTTGGATTTTCCACTGTCAGAGGCCCTACGAGATGCCTGTGTACCACTCCGTTGCGGTCCACGGCGGCGGGTATCTGGATGGAAAATGAATACTGCTGTGGGAGCTGATGAGTATTGGTACTGTGGAAGATGCCTCGCAGAAACAGTTGATAGCGTTATCCAGCATGTTTCGGAGTGTTCTCACAGTGGGAGGCGGAGTGTGGAATGGGCACTGATTCACTAGACCGGGCTTTCGCTCGGCTCATATCCCGCCAGCCGCGATTCGCACCTGAAGTAGGTGGCGTATCACCCAACGGTGTTTATAGTAGACCGAATGAGGGTGCCCTGTCGAGTAATGAAAATCGTCACCCCACCGGTCCGACGCCGGAGCAGGGCTTCGGCCACAATACCGCCGGAGCGACGTGGACCCTTTCCGACTTCGTGGCCCCTGCTGTGATGACCCGCAATGTTGCCGCTGCCCAACATCAATTCCAGTTAGAGTCCGAAAAAGACGCGGCCCACCTGTGGCTCTACAGTTTCTGCAACACCCTCGTCGCCCCTTCGCTGTGGCTCACGGTGCAGGAATCGGTATGCCCCAGCCCGAACATCGACGACGGGATCCTCCAGCACAGAGAAGGCATGTGGTGGAGCTTCCATCCCGGGACAACCACAACGCGTGATCAATTCGGCGCGATTTTTGCCGACACGATCCGCCCCGTCATCGAATCGCTCGCTGAGGTGACGTCAGTCTCGCCGGCCCCACTCCGGGCCATCGCCGTCGACGCTTTAGGAAGTGCAGCCACGGAAGCAGGCAATGACGATTTCGCTCCGGACGAAGGGGAGGAGTGTGCGGCAACGTGTGAGGACGCGTTCCGCGACGAAGCGGCGACATGGGGCGCCCGGGTGCCGCCATTTCGTTCCCAGTGGATTACCGACGCGATGGGTGAGGAGCGTGTCGTCGTCGTGAGGTCATCGTGCTGCATGATGTATCGCTCGCCGATGGCAGATATGTGCACGAACTGTCCGCGTCGGGATAAAAAATCTCGGCGGAACCTTCTTGAGCTATAGATGCCGCGCCTTGTGCGGAATTATCCGCCACCCGCCGGAGCCCGCCACGCGACCACCCGCCACGCGCAACCACCTAGCTTTTAGCTCACCCTATCCTTATGGCCTGTAGAAAGGCTCGGGCTCGGCGTACACTCGGGGCAACGCCTATCGCGGTTCGGCCGGCGTTGGAAAGGTAGTGGAGGGACATGAATTTCCTAGAATTGATCGCGGCGGCTCTCGACCGGGAAGGGATCGAATCCCGTATATCGGGCGAGGCCCTGTATGTCCCCATCTCGCCGGACGTGGATCTCCGTTGCGAAGAGATCAATTCCGACATTCCGGCAGCCAATGTGTACGTGGCCGTCGCTAATGCCGCGCTGGGCGACGATGCATCCGATGACGACGCCATGCTGGTCACAGCGGTATTCACCGTCGAGGATGCCGTCGATACGGTCAATTTCCACGTTGCGACGGACCAAGCTGTGACGATTATCCGAGATCTTCTCGACGGCTCAGATGCGCGTATTGCGGATTTGGACTTTGAACAAGATGACGAGGATCCGACGCTGCTATCCGCGGATGTGGGGGAGTCGTCGTCCCTGGAAGTGGTGACGACGGTGGATTCGTCGTCCCCGTCGGTCAGTGTGGCATTTGTGACCTATATCGACCCCGACGATGCCGATGACTCTGATGACACAGAGGACGCAGACGAATCTGACGAATCCGATGACGCGGAGGACGCAGACGACTCCGCCGACATTGATGACTCGGACGACATCGACCCCGATGCGTCTGAGAATGACGATGATCTCCGTGACGATGACGTCGCTGTGGAAGTTATGGATCTGGGCGTGTTCAAGGACTATGACACGGTTTTCAACGTGCTCAGTGTCGCTGTCGACCAAGCAGAGAACTGGGAGGCTGAGCTCATCAACTCAGCCAACGATCCATGGGGAAATAATGCGCGTGACCCGTGGGTGAACGAAACGTAAGCACTGGCTAGAGCGCTACGGCACGCGCGGTACGGATACAGCACCACGGCACCCGCACCACCGCTACCACATCAAGACCGATGCGCCGCTCTTGCTTTCGCAAGCGGTAACATCCGCTTGGCTTTCGCACTTAAGAGTGATCTTTTCATTGCTTACCGGGGATGTTGCGGTAATCGACAATGGCGTCATCTGGCTCAGCTTCTTGGACCCGGTCACCTTGTTAAAAGCTTCGCCCGCCGCGGCACTAGCAAACTCGCAACTCGTGCCATCCAGCGCTGCAACCTGCTCGATGCCCTTTTTAATCGCCGCGTCATTTCCACGGCTACAGACAGTCATCGTCTTGCCATTGCGTGTAAATTGCACGCCCGGAGGATAGAACGGCATACCGCTAGCCAAGGCCGGCTCGCCCAGCTCTTTGGTTGTGCCCGCTCCACGGACGTCTTTGACGTCGGTGTTCTTTTTGTCAGATCCGACCAGGGCATTAAGCAGCGCATTGTCGTTCGCAGCACCACTGGTGTTAGCGCCAGATGGATCCGCAGCAGAGCTAGGCGGAATCGAGGGGCCCTCGCCATTGTCCTCCGATGGGGCAGGGCTCTTTTGTGCCGACGGAGCAGCAGTCCTGGTCGACGTCGACGTGACAACGCTGGTGGAGTTGTCGTCGTCCGAGTTTGAGGAACACCCGGTGACGACACCACACAGAGCGATGGCACAGCCACCTGCGGCGAGCACTCGCAGCGGCGTGCGTCGGTACTCGGGCCCTCGAATGGGGGCCTGTTGGCCAGTTGACATGGTGGTATCTGTTGATGTAATGGAGTCGGATTTAATGGATCGCACTCACTCGAGCGTACCGTTACAAGAGAACCGTGGGAAGTTCACGGAGGATGCCCCGAAGTCCGCGCTTACAGCTACTGGTTTCAGTGGCACGTCTGTGATACCCGCTCACCCCTGACTTGGAGCGCACGGATGGAAGGTATCGCTCATGCCCTTTGACCAGCTACTTTCGTTGATACTCCTGGTTCTTGTGTTCTTACTGGCCATCAGTAAGAAGCTGAATATCGGTATCTTGGCCCTTGCTGCCACACTTCCTCTCGCCGTGATCGCGGGGGTTGATGCCAAGCAAGTTTTCGAGTTTTTCGACGGCAAACTTGTCGTCCTGATTGCCGGTGTTTCACTGCTCTTTGCCCATATGAAAGAGTCGGGCGCCTTGACGTGGTTGATAGTCAAAATTTTCGACGTCGTAGGGGACCGGGTTTACGTGTTGCCCTGGGCAGTGTTCATTTTGGGCGCTGCGCTATCGACGGCGGGCGCGTTTGCTACCGCACCGATTGCGCTATTGGTGCCGATGGTGGCCTATGTGTCGTCGCGAACGCGCCACATGTTCTTTATCAACGAGCTCGCTGTGATTATCGGGGCGAATATGGCGGGGCCGTCGCCGTTGAACCCCGTCGGCGCTCTGATTAGTTCGATCGCTGCGGATCATAATGTGTCCTATTCCAAGTGGGGCGTCTGGGCCGTCGCGATGGTGACAGCAGTGGTTGCCGTGGCTGTGCTCCAGGTTATTTTCACCGCGACGAAGTGGGGCCGTGCCCGTGCGAATTTGAAGCCTGAGCAGGTCGTCGAAGGCGCGGCCGACGACGCCGTGGAACGGCCTGTTTATGCAATGTGCTCGGGCCTCGCCTTGATCATGTTTGTGGTCTGCGTGATTGCCTTCGGTTGGGATGTTGGATTGACCGCGATGGCGATGGTCGTCATTTTGCAGTTGGTCTTTAACCCGCCGGAGAAGGCCCTGCTGAAGACGGTGCCGTGGAATGCCATCATCCTGTTGACTGGTTTGCTGACGTACCTGGGCGTCATGAAGCACATTGGCACGATGGATTCGATCCAGCATGGCATGTTGTCTATCGGTAGCTCGGCCCTGCTCCTGGCCGCGATCGTCTACTTGACCACCCTGTTGTGCAATATTGAATCCTCGACGTTGAGCGTGTTGGGGCTTGCGTTGCCGATTGCGATGTCTTCGTTCCCGGGGAACGAGCATATGACGTGGGTGATTGCCGCGATTGCCGCGCCGGCGGCGTTGATGGTGGTTAACCCTGTGCACGTTGCCGGCACCTTGGTCGTCGCCCAGGTGCAGGAGGAGAAGCAGAATAGGACCTTCCGTTTACTGCTGAGCTTGGCGATTTCTATGGGCGTGATCGCCCCGCTCTTGCTGCTGATCTACCCGATGACGGTGGTTTAACGGGCCTAGCCGCCTGAGTGGCCGCGCCCAGCCACTAGACCGGGCCACCATGCTTCACCATCAAGCCGAGCCACCAGGTCGAATCGCTTTTTTCTGGCCGGACGCGTAACCTGTTGGGGACTGAGCGCACCGGCTGGAGCCCACGATTCTTGCGAATAGGCACCTGCCTTACCTGCGTTTGGGTTCCGACGGGATGACTTCACAAGGTCCGCCCGTGGGAGTGTGATAGCTGCTTGTCGTCGTTGCTGTTGAGACAGCCTGTGACCAACAAGTGGCTATTGTGATGTGAAACGTTGTTGAGTACCGACGAATACCGTTACGTCCTCACCCGTGAACCTCTGACCAGTGTTCACCGTTCTACTTCTTGTCGACGCTGACCCTCTTCCCCTTACTACTGTTGCGATCTTTTGCGCTCTCGGGTGACCCTCGGGTGAACGCGGCAGAGCGCTGTGGTGGAAGTCGAGTGTGAAAGCTGTTGACGAAGTGCGGTTGAGTGTCCAGCCTGGTTGAGAGTTCACCAGTGATGGCCTCCGATGAAGTTACGCGCGTTGGATGTGAGCGTTGAAACGGATATGTCGGGCAGAAAATAGATGGGTAAAAATATATGGCTGACGAGCCCACCACCCCGATCGACTTTGAGACAAACTCCGTTAAGGGAGGCGAGAGCGCAAGCTCCGCAATGGGAAATGAGAGTGAAGGCCCGACGCAGGGCACTGACATGAGTGTGAATGAGAATGTGGATGAGCAACGCGGCGCTGAGGATGATGCGTTGACGTTGGACGACGTGATCTCCGCTGATTCGGTGGATGATTCGAAGGATAAGTCTGAGCCGACGACGAGCTCAGACGTGGCAGATAGTGGGGATGAGGCACACACCGCTTCGACTGAAAACGGCGGTGACGAAACCCGTGCGGAGTATGCGCCTGAGCAGGAGAGCACGTCCGATCAGGACGCCTCGGACAAAGAAACGTCGGCCAAAGATGCATCAACGGACACCGATGATGACAAAGACGAGGGTCCGTCTTTCGACGATCTTGACTTGAGCGATGACGTCGTCCGTGCTGTGAAAAAGGTCGGATTCGAGACCCCGTCGCCTATTCAGGCGGCCACGATTCCGATCCTCGCTCAGGGGCGGGATGTTGTCGGCTTAGCTCAGACCGGTACCGGTAAGACGGCTGCTTTTGCGCTGCCGATCCTGTCGCGGTTGGACCGCTCGCAGAAGAAGCCCCAGGCATTGGTGTTGTCGCCGACGCGTGAGCTTGCGCTGCAGGTGGCGGATGCGTTTCAGGAGTTCGCTGACCATTTGGGTGGTGTGCATGTCCTCCCGATTTATGGTGGTCAGTCGTATGGCATTCAGCTGTCGGGGTTGCGGCGTGGAGCCCACATTGTGGTGGGTACGCCCGGTCGCGTGATCGACCATCTGGAGCGCGGCAGCCTGGATCTTTCCGAGCTCAAATACCTCGTCTTGGATGAGGCCGATGAGATGCTCAACATGGGTTTCCAGGAGGACGTTGAGCGTATTCTCGCTGATACTCCGGAACATAAGCAGACGGCGTTGTTCTCTGCGACGATGCCGGCGTCGATCCGTCGGTTGTCAAAGCAGTACCTGGAGGATCCGCGCGAAGTCACGATTAAATCGCAACAGCGCACGGCGGACAACATCCACCAGCAGTATTTGCTGGTCAATCACCATTACAAGCTGGACGCGTTGACCCGTATCCTCGAGGTCACCGAGTTCGATGCGATGATCATGTTCGCGCGGACGAAGCAGAATACTGAGGAGCTCGCGGAGAAGCTTCGTGCCCGCGGGTTCTCTGCCGCCGCGATTAATGGCGACATGGCGCAGAATCAGCGTGAGCGGACCGTCGATCAGTTGCGTGACGGTCGCCTGGACATTCTGGTTGCGACGGATGTGGCCGCTCGTGGCTTGGATGTCGAGCGCATTTCCCACGTCGTCAACTATGACATTCCGCACGATACGGAGTCCTATGTGCACCGTATTGGGCGTACCGGCCGTGCGGGGCGCTCCGGTGAGGCGATTTTGTTCGTAACCCCGCGTGAGCGTCGTTTGTTGCGGTCCATCGAGCGTGCAACCAAGTCCTCGATTGAGGAAATGCAATTGCCGACGGTTGATGAGGTCAACGAGACCCGCAAGGCGAAGTTTGCGCAGTCGATCACGGAGTCCTTGGCAGATCCGCAGGTTGATTTGTTCCGTGGCCTGATCAACTCCTACGCCGAGGAGCACGAAACACCGCTGGCAGATATTGCTGCTGCGCTCGCAACCCAATCGCAATCGGGTGACGAATTCCTGTTGAAGGAAGACACCATCCGACGTAACGATCGTCGTAATGATCGACGAGGCCGCAGGAATGACCGCGAGCCCGATACCCGTAGTCTGAACGAGCGCTTCAGTGGCAAGGAACCCCCGCGGTTCACTGATCGCACGGGTAAAGAAATGGCTGTGTACAAGATCGCGGTGGGTAAGCGTCAGCAGGTTCGGCCTGGTGCCATCGTGGGTGCCATCGCGAATGAGGGCGGCCTCAACTCCCGTGATTTCGGTAAGATTTCGATCTTCCCGGAGCACTCCTTGGTTGAGCTCCCTGCGGATTTGCCGATGGAGGTCTTTGAGGCGTTGGAGGACACGCGTGTGTCCGGCCAGCTCATCAAGATTGAGCCGGATCCGGGTGCGCCAGCGGGACGGCCGGGTGCGCATAAGCGGGATCGCCAGTCGGGTGATCGTCGCGGCGGCCGATTCAATGATCGCGGTCATGGTGACCGTCGTTCACGTGGTCGTGATGGTGGTCGTGGTTTCAACGACCGTGGATTCCGTGGGCGTGGTCGTGACGATCGGGGCCGTGATGATCGTGGTCGCGGTGGACGCGATTCATGGGATCGTGGAGACCGACGCCGCGACGGTGGTCGCAACGATCGTCGTGATGGGGGCCGCAATGATCGGAACCGTAGTGGCCGGGATTGGAATGGCCGAGGCGGCCGTGGCTTCAATGACCGCGGTTTTCGTGGGCGTAGTCGCGACGACCGGTACTAAACCGGCGATTGGGAGGGATTAAACCCCGCCCTGAACCAGTAATAAAACAAATGGAGGCCGGCAGCATTGCGCTGTCGGCCTCTTCGCAGTTATACGTCCTGTGGCGTCAACGACTTAAGGTCGGAAGAACATCAAGATAGCGGTGATAACCCACAGGGCGTTGAAAATTCCGGAGAACATGTTGAGCATGCCCGGGGTCTTATCCCACTGTGCGGGCGGAACCTCGTCGGGTTCGATGTCGTCGGCCTCGTCGAGAAGATTGAGGTCCGCGATCAGGGTCCTTTGCTTAGGAACGATCACGAAGAAGAGGATTCCCCACCCGATCACCGTCAGTAATATGCCGGTGTGGATGAAGTAGTTCTTGAGGGCACCGTCGACGGTAAAGAGGGTACCAAATCCGATAAGGGGAACGAGCAAGGACCACAATCCGTAGGCTTTGGTGATCGAGTGCAGCGATTGGGCTCGGCCTCGCGCTAACTCATCACCGTTATGCGCTGCTTGTGCAGCTTTCGGGAATTGTGAGGTGGCTACCATGACAGGGCCGATCAGGATGATCGCCGCAATGACGTGGATAAGCACCATGAAGTGTTCAGGCACGATGTGTCCTTTTCTTTGGGGTCAGGGGTCGTCAATGAATACGTCGTCTGTCAATAGGGTACCTGCCAGCGGATAGTGGCCGGCCGAGGGGTCGATGGCATGACACGAAGTCAGATTCGACGTTGAGCGTGGTGGCGTGGCGATGCGCTGGGCCCGGTGTTCTGTTTGGTTTTCTCAGCAGGCCTCCCGAAGGGCACTCGCGTCCCGTTGAGTCAGCGCGAGATCGTACGCGACAATCACCTTGGCGTAGGTGGTGGCGTACCAGCAGGCTTGTCGTGTGCTCGGCGGCATCCATTCTTCTGGTGTTTTGTCGCTCTTTGTCCTGTTCACATGGGAATCGGTCACCACCAGATTCCGTTTCCTGTCATTGGCAAAGCTCATCCGTTCCTCGCGCGACCACCGTGCCGCACCCAAGTCCCACGCGGCAGCGAGTGGCACGATGTGGTCGATGTCGATAGATCCGATGGTGAGGCTCTTGCCTGTGTAAGGGTCGAGTCCACGCCCGCCGACGACGTCGCAGGTGTCAGCTGTTTTTATGTCATCAAGCTGTTCGCGAAGGACGTGTTGCCGGGTGGTGCACCATGTTCCTTGTGGGGTAGGGGATCGTGCCCACCCGTCGCCGAATTTATCGCGCTGATACCCCAGAATTGTGGTCCGGTAGTCAATGATTCGTGCCGACGATAGAAGCGCGTCCAACGATCGACGCTCGCTGGTTTCCGGGCGATGCTTAATGGCGACTATCGTTACAACGAGAAGCCCTGCGACCAGGACGAGAGTGACGACCCTGAGCCTGCGTCGGTGGTAATAAGTACGCGAAGATGAAAAAACGTGGAGCACGTCTGTTTAGACGCACTCCACGTGGTGAGGTTCCAAGGAAAACTAGGCCTTGATGTTGCCTTCCTCGATCTTCTCCTGAGCTGTGGCGATGTTCAGCTCGGGGTTGGCTTCCGCGACGCGCGCGAGGCGGGAGGCCTCGTCGAAGCCGTCGGTGATGCTCTTGTCAGGTTTGGGCGTCGCCAAGGTCACGGCGATCATAGCGATTGTGCTGCAAATGACGCCCGGGATCATCTCGTAGAGTCCGTTGCCGAACGGGGTGTCAACGATCCACTGGCCCCAAACGAAGGCCACGACCGCACCAGTGACCATCCCAGCCAGCGCACCCTGGTAGTTCAGACGACGCCAGTACAGTGCGGCCACCACCATTGGACCGAACGCAGATCCGAAGCCGGCCCAGGCGAAGGACACCAGGTTGAGGATCTGGCTGTTCGGATCCAAAGCCAGCAGGGCAGCAACGACGGCCACCATGATCACAGCAGCGCGTGAGAGGTTGATCAACGTCTTGTGGCTCGCGTTCTTGTTGATCAGACCGTTGTAGATGTCCTCAACCAGCGCAGAGGAGACAACGAGCAGCTGAGAGGCGATCGTCGACATGATAGCCGCAAGAACCGCCGTCAAAATGAGACCAGCGATCAGCGGGTGGAACAAAATCTGTCCCATATCCAGGAAGATCGTCTCGTAGTTGACAGTGTCGTCGATGTGGATTGAGGAGTCCTGGCCAAAGAAGGAAGGCCCAATGACGGCCACCATAGTTGCGCCGATGATGCAGAGGGACATCCACACAACGCCGTAGCGACGCCCGGATCGTGCCTCAGACGGCTTACGCAGAGCCATGAAGCGGACAATGATGTGTGGCTGTCCGAAGTAACCCAAGCCCCATGCCAATCCTGAGATGGCGGTGATGAAGGACACGCCGTTGAAAAGGGAGAACCAGTGGGGGTTGGAGCTCAATGCTTCGTGGAAGCCGTAGTTGTGCTCGGTCTGGTACGTCCAGATTGAGCCGGCGTCATGCATGTGCAGCAAAGCGAAGGTGGGGACCAGGATCAGCGCGATGAACATGATCAGGCCCTGGACGGTATCCGTGTAGGACACAGCCAAGAAACCACCGATGAAGGTGTACGCAACGGTCACACACGCAATGACCAGCATGCCGACGAGGTAGTCGCCGCCGAACGTCGACTGGAAATACTTGCCGCCGGACACCATTCCTGACGCGACGTAGAAGGTGAAGAAAACCAAAATGATGAGGCCAGCGGCTATACGAAGCGCATGGCTCTTGTCGTTGAGCCGTTTTTCCAAGAACGACGGGATGGTGATGGAGTTATCTGCGATTTCCGTGTAGGAACGCAACCGTGGGGCGGTCCACTTCCAGTTAGCCCAACAGCCGATCAGGAGGCCGATGGGCATCCATAGCTGGCCGAAGCCCGAGACGTACATGGCGCCAGGCAGCCCCATGAGGAGCCAGCCGGACATGTCCGACGCCCCGGCGGAGAGGGCGGCGACGAACGGGTGCAGGCCGCGTCCGCCAAGCATGTAATCGTCGTATTCATCGGTTTGGCGGAACGAATACAGACCTATCGCAAGCATGGCGAGCAGATAAATCACCATGGCGATAATGAACCACGTTTGTTGACTCACAAAGACTCCTCGGTGGTTAGCGTGCTGGGACAGCAGTTCCATCAATCATGAACCGCTACGAATAGGGACAAAGAATACGAACAAATACGAATAGAAAAATTGGGGATTGATAGAAGAGCGTTTTCAGGGTGTCACGGATAAGTAGGCGTATCAAATCCGGCGAGCTGTTTTGCCCACACTGATCCTTAGTTTTTCGTGGTTTTCACGTCGTTGTCACGTGGTTTTGGCGACTCTATCGAAAATATGTTCGACGGTGTTCTATGGATGTATCGACTGTTTGTCTCGTGGGCCTGGTATCAATGAAACCATGACTGCGTATCTTCTCCATGTTTTGTGGCCGGTGCATTCCGGCATGCATGTGTGGGTGGAGGAGACCGATGGTCACAAGGTGGTGGCTAATTATTCTGACCTGCCACGTGACCAGTTTCCGCAGGTCATTCTGGATGCGTTAACTAATCGTGGTCGACGGACAGTGGCGCCACGGCGGGCACATGCTGTGCTATCAACGCCAAAAGGGCGGCTCCGCGAGTTGACGATCCCGACAGTAGAGTTCACTCCGGATCAGACGGTCGAGTTCCTGATAGCGCTGGCCCGGTTGCAGGACAATGATGAGCTTCCGGACGACGTGGGTATCGCGCCGGAAACGGAATTCGTGCTTACCCTCTTGCGCGGATTGGAAAAACTCCGCATGTCGGGGCGTGTCCTCTTTCGAATGCAGTGGGTTGATCAGGAATGGATTCCGATGTGGCAGCCCGCCGTCGGCATGGCGGAACGCGTTTGGCTTGCCCAGATGGTTGAAGCAACACCAGAGGTACTAACGCTCTCCGGCGGCCGTGATCTCGCTGAACGAATTTCCGTCCCACTTATCGACGCTTTATCGCGGCGGACGTTGGTCTCTATGCCCGATCAAGAGGAGATTGTTCAGCCTTTGGTCCGCTCACTTATTGACGGATCACCGTTGGATCGGGCGACCGGGTCGATGGTCGTCGATATCAATACGTGGCGTAGCAAAATGTCGTCGGAAAGCTATGACCTCATCTTTATTGTCCACGAACCCGATGATGTGGAAACGGAAGAGCCGCGTCTCAACCCGGCGGATCCGCGTGCCTCCCGTGAGCTCGCGGAGGCGGACATAGTCCGAGACGAGGACGCGTCCCGGCTCGTCGGTACAACTGACAACGTTCATGACTTCGGTGCCACCGTGGCGCCTGAACCCGAAATCCAGTGGCGGATCCGTTTGGCTTACCGCTCGGGTACCGACGCGCCCGCACCGATTCCGCAGCCGATCAATGACCCTGCACTTCGCAAGCGTGTGGACGAGCAACTAGAGCTGGCAGGCCATGTGTGGCCGCAACTCGCCACGTATGGCATTGACCCCGATACGCGTGACTACCTTTTATCCACGAACGACATTGTGGAATTCATTGACCGGGGTGCAGATGCGCTTCGGCACATAGGGTTCCGCGTCCTCGTTCCGGCGCCATGGACAAAAGAAAAAGTCCGAGTGTCGCTGTCAGCGCAGCCCGCGGTGGTGAACGGGCCAGGCGACGCGAAGCTGGGTTTCGACCAGCTCTTGGACTTTTCATGGTCCGCATCTATGGGTGGCACCCAACTATCGTCCGCGGAGGTAGATGACCTCCTCCAATCCAGCACGGACCTCGTCAACATCCGAGGGAAATGGGTGCAGGCTGATACTCGCGTGCTCAAAGCGGCATCGAAGCACTTATCGTCCCTGGTAAACAGGACTTCTGACAATAGCAACAGCGGTACCGACGAGAGTCAGGTGACAGTAGGTCAGCTACGTCGCGCTACCGACGAGATTCGTCGCGATCTTCGCGACGATGGCGAAGCAGGATCAATTATTGCCGACGGAATAGCCGGGTCACCTGGCGACGGCGAAGAGGATCTCGACGACCCCAACGCGGACGAACCCAGCGTGATGGTGGAAGCAGCGACGTGGATTAGTGCGCTCATCGGAGTGAATAAAGCCATTGCGCCTCAGCGCATGGACACGCCGTCGGGGATTACTGTTGAGTTGCGAGAATATCAGCGTCGAGGTTTTGATTGGCTCGCGTGGATGACGTCGCAACATCTTGGCTGCGTGCTGGCTGATGATATGGGTCTCGGAAAAACACTGCAGACGCTGACGCTCTTAACCTATGAAAAAGAAAATGCGGTGCCCTCAGGGCCGGTCCTTGTTATTGCTCCGACATCGGTGATTGGGAACTGGATTGCGGAGGCAAAAAAATTCGCGCCGGGCCTGAGCACGTACTTACACCACGGTCCGGAGCGGCTTGAGGGTGAAGCGCTGACGGACAAGATCGCCGAAACCGATCTCATTGTCACCACGTATGCCATTGCGACGCGTGATCAAGAGGTTTTAGGGCGGACGTACTTTCACCGCATCGTCATAGATGAAGCCCAGCAAGTGAAGAACCCCAGTACGAAGAACGCGAAAGCTGTCCGGACCTTGCAGGCATTTCACCGGCTTGCGCTGACCGGCACGCCCGTCGAAAACCGGTTGGATGAGCTGTGGGCAGTGATGGACTTTTGTAATCCAGGCCTCTTTGGGAAGCGTAACGAGTTCCGCGACCGGTACTCGATCCCCATTGAGCGGTACCACGACGACAACCTCACAGCGGACTTAAAAGCGCTCACGCAACCATTCATTCTCCGGAGAGTGAAGACTGATCCCGCTGTTGTTGATGATCTTCCCGAAAAGAACGAAGCCGTATTGGTAGCAGGGATGCTTCCGCAACAGGCGAGCCTGTATAAAGCCGTCACGGCTACAGTGGCTAAGGAACTCGAGTCCAAACAGGGAGGAATGGATCGTCGTGGGTTGATTTTTAAGCTGCTCACGGGGTTAAAGCAGATATGCAACCACCCCGCGCAGTACCTGGGAGACGACTCACCATTCTTGGACGGATCTCACCATCGTTCCGGAAAAGTCGCCATCGCCGAACCCCTCGTGGATGAAGCGCTCCAGCAGGGACGAAAGGTGCTTATCTTCACCCAATTCGTCGTGTTCGGGAATATGCTCAAAACATATTTCAACAACCGATATGGAATTGACGTCCCTTTTCTTAACGGCTCGGTAGAGCGAAAAGAACGGGACCGCATGGTGAATACTTTTAATTCCCCGGCGGGCCCGCCGATCATGATTTTGTCCCTCCGAGCAGGGGGAACCGGCCTGAACCTCACTGGAGCCAGTGTTGTTATTCACATGGACCGGTGGTGGAATCCGGCCGTCGAAAATCAAGCTACTGACCGTGCATATCGCATTGGCCAAGAACACGACGTCAGTGTGTATAAGCTAATTAGTAAAGGAACGATCGAAGAAAAAATCAACGATATTATCGAAGGAAAACTCCAGCTGGCCAGCGCCGTTGTCGGCACTGGTGAGGCTTGGATCTCCGAGTTATCAGACGATGAGCTGATCCAGTTGGTTGCCATGAAGGAATCTACGAAGCCAATTCGGTCCGAATACACCAACGCTCGGGCGCGGCATAGCCTGCCAACGACCAGCAATGCCAGGAGACGCCATGAGTGACACACCACATAATCACTCGCGATCAGGCGATAAGCGTCGCCGTCTCACCGTTGACGATAACGTTATCTACCTGAACTTCGGTCGAAACCGAAACACCGCTGACGCAGATAAGGAAGAGACCGCGGCCCCTCATCGACGTGCGCGTCAATCTCAGCACGGGGGATCCGCGAGGTCAGTGAACCGACAATCAGGGGGAAAGCGACGCTCTAGTTCTCGTCGGCCTCATGGCCACGACGACCGCAGTGCTCACCCGTGGCCAGCCTCAGTAATCATGCGCCAGCTCGATGACAATACCGAGGCCGGGAGGAAGAAGCGAGGCCGCGATTACTTCCGGCAGGACGCCCTCTTGCGAGTAGACGTCGAGGATTGGCAGATAGTCGCCCAGGTGATGGGGTCTCAGCCGGAGCCGTTCACCATTCATGCGTATGTTCCGCATGACCCCGATGCCGTCGACCACGCTATTAAGTACCTGGCCGACGATGATCAGGCACACGACAGTTTTGTGCATGCGCAGGAAGACCGTCGCCTCGAAAGCATGCTGTTCCCGTTCGATGATGCACGGTGGTCATGCAGCTGCCCTGACCCGGACCCGTGGTGCAAACATATCTATGCCGTTGGCCTATATCTGCAAGAGCGGTTTACCAGCGATCCTTTCAGTATTCTCCGCGTGGCCAACACCACCGGAGCGGACATCTCTCGGCGAGTTCATCAGGCCCAGGGATACCCAGAGACTGGACGCGGGACGTCGTCATCGACTCCGGATCTCCCCAGTTCTGATGCATTCGGACAGAACAACGCAACAGCGCGACGTGGATGGGATGCAGGTGGGGGCAATTTGTCTGCTTATGGCGTCGATGGGCAACAGACCGACCCCGAGACGTTTTGGGGCGTGCCCACCAACTACCCAGATCCACCGGACGTGAAGAAAGCATCGGCACTGGAAGACCACGACCAACAAGCCCTCATGAAAGTCCTCAGTTGGGTTTCGTATGGGGCGGTGGGGCAGCTCAGTGCACGCAGTGACCTCGAAGACGCTTATCACCACCTCATGACCGCACCGCCAGAAATGGCTCACCCCGACGAACAACAAGAACACGTAGATCAGTCCCCGAATGACGAAGGATAACTGACGAAGGATAATTATGGCTCCCTCACACTCTCACCCCGAGAAAGTAACACGCACGATTAATCACGGGCATTCCTCAGCACGTGGCCATGCCCGCATTCTCCACACCTCAGACTGGCAACTAGGAATGGAACGGTGGTTCCTGAAAACAGACAAAAACACGAATAACGACGACGGTGGCCTTGATTCCCAAGCGCTCTACGCACAAGCTCGTTTCACGGTCATTAAACGGATGGCAGATATAGCTCATGACCGGCAGTGTGATGCCGTCGTGGTCGCCGGCGACGTCTTTGACTCGCCGCAGGTAGGGGAGCGGATACAGAGCCGCTTCATTGAGGCGATTGAACGCTTCACGCCGATCCCCATCGTGTTCTTACCTGGTAACCATGACCCCTACCAGATCGGGAGCGTGTGGAACTCGCCATTTGCTACCCGCATACAAGAGGCGGGTGGAATCATTATTTCCGACAATTCCATCCACCACCTTGGCGGTATTGAAGTTGTAGGAGCGCCGCTGACCAGCAATAAACCAACTGAAGATACGGTCTCGGCTGCCTTACGCAACCTTGAACCGTCTTCCGGGGTCCGGGTCCTGGTAGGACATGGTCAGCCCCGACGGGATTGGTATGAGTCTACGGCTCACGCAGATCACGCGGTCGACCTGGACAACGTTGATCAAGCATTAAGTACTCACCAGGTCGACTACATCGCCATGGGAGACACCCACTCCGTAGAAGAACTCGATGACCTTGGAGGTATGTGGTTCTCGGGATCCCCTGAGCCAACTGATCTGGACGATCGTGAACGAGACTCCGGATACTGCTTAGTTGTTGATATTGATGTCGCCGATGGAACAACGACGTTGACCGTCGATCCTGTCCATGTGGCCGAGTGGTCCTTCCATTCCGATGTGCGCGAAGTGAACACTGACGCGGATATAGAACAATGGTTTTCTGATCTCAATAACATGCGTGACGCCTCAACGACCGTCGTAAGGAGCACGCTCTCCGGAAGGATCAGCCTTGAACAAGATAGCCGGATAGAGGAGTACAAACAACGCTTAGCTTCTAAGTTCGCGGCTTTTTACGACCACGAAGGTAAAACCAAACTCAGCATTGTGCCGGACTCCCTCGATGCGGATGCCTTTAATTTACACGGGTATTTTCGGAAAGTTCTCGACGATCTTGATCCTGAAGACGATACCGATAGGGAAGCGCTAAGAATTCTTTACCAACTTAATCAGAAGTATCAGGAAAGCGAGTAATGGTCATACAAATCCACAAAATTGATATTAGTAACTTCCGTACTATCGACCACGTTACCTTAGAATTCCCGGACACTGGTGTAACAGTGATCTCTGGGCCGAATGAGGTGGGGAAATCTAGTGTTGTTAAAGCACTAACGATGTGGAAGTCTGCCTCGTACTCAAGCTCAAAAGCGGAAGTTAAAGCTGCTAAACCGGTGGACAAGGATGTTGCCCCCCAAGTTACCGTGGAGATGACCGTCGACGGACAGCACTTCTCGATGTACAAGAGATGGCTGAAAAACTCTCAAGCAGAACTTACGATTCTTAGTCCGCAGCGAACAACCAAAACCGGAAAAGACGCAGAGAAATGGGTTGAGGAGGTGTTTTCCTCAAGTGACCAATCATTGCCTTTTGACGCCTTGACGGTCAGTCAGGTTAGTGGGACATGGGATTTCCTCGACGTCGGAAACTATGCTGCACTCGAAAACAGTCTCTCAGAATCTGATAGTAATGACGATAGCGACGCGGTTGGTTTGCGAGGAGACATTAAGAGTGAGTTTGACAAATACTTCACAGCAGTGGGCAAACCGCGAGCAGGCATGCATAAAGACGCTATCAGTGGGTATGAAGAGGCAAAGGGAGATGAAGAAGATGCCGAAAAGGCTGCAGAAAAATTAGCGAATTTGCGAGCAGAGCTGGAGAGAATAACCCACAAACTCGACGACAATAAAAAAACACTTATTGACGTGGGTGCGTTACTGCACAGTGCGCAAAACGAAAAAAAGAAAATCGATGAGGCTCAAGCGAAACTGAAGCAGGCGGAACAAGATCGGAAAGACGCTGAATCTGCGCTTCAACATCAGCAAGAGTTAAAACAAAGTCGGACGCAGCTTCGCGACGACTATGCTGAACGCCAACAGCAGGCGGCGAAGGTAGAAGAAAGATATAACCAGGTAGCAAAACAAGCTGAATCCTATGAGGGGCGGCTCAAAGCTGCTCAAGATACGTATGACGATGCGCAGCGGGTTAAAACGTGTGCGGATTTAGAGTTGGACAAGCTCAAAATTCACAGAGATTGGGCCGCGTCCACGAAGGAGGCCGAACAGGTTCGGACCAAGCTACTGTCAGGAGATGCTGCTAACAAGCGTCGGCAGGAAGCTGAGAGCAAACTCAATAACGGCTCATCCATTATCGACGATGACGCGTTTGATGATTTGAAAAAGAGTCAAGAGGCATGGCGTAACCAAGAAGAGGCTCTAGGTCTTGCGGTAGGAACTATCCATGTCGAGGGGCCCGACGGGGACGACGCTGTAGGGGAATATCCCATGGATAGGCCCCAGCGCATTGAACTAGGGGAATACACACTAGAAATCTGTCCCTCTGCTGAAATGAGTGATCGAAGGAAAGATGTCGATTCCGCACACGAGGCCTTCAAAGGCTTGTTAAAAAAGCATGGGTTGGAATCCTTTGATGACGCCGAACAACGTCATCATGCCTATACCCAGGCTCGCAATGAACGTGATGTCGCACAGCGTGATCAAGAAATAGCCTGGGGAAACCAACCACGTGAAGCCATCGAGGCGAAGCTACACGAGCTGAGTCGTTCTGCCGACGACTGTGAAGATCAGTATCAAGAACTCCTCGATCGGGAGGAACAGAGTGCTCCTGACCATGATTCAGGTACTGACCTTACGTCCACGGGACGAGCTCATGAGGTTTTAAAAGTTGACAGTGCGCCGTCGAGTGAGGACATTCATTTAGCTAGGGCGGAAAGGGACCGTGCTGAGCACGCTTGTGATGTGGCACGCGTCGACCTGGAGAAACTTCGTCAAGAAGATGTGTCAGCCCAGCTATCGCGTGAAAAAGCCAATCGCGATTCGGCGAACAAGGAACGCGACAGAGCTTTAGAAAAGTTAACCGAAGCGCAGGAGGCTCTGTCCGACGAGGCTCTGGCGAATAACTTCCATGAAGCGGAAGAACAGTGGGCCTACCGACGCGGTGCATACGACAAAGCCGTCCACGATCTCAAAGCACTCGACCCTGAGCAGAACACTAAGAAACTCGAGGACGCCAAACGCCGAGAAAGAGATCTTCTGCACGTAATCGAAAACTCGAAGGCACAGCAGAATCATCTTCGAGGACAGATTGAAGGATCTGGGTCGCCTGATGCAGATCTTCAGGAGAAAAGGACGATCCTCAAGCAAAAAGAAAACACTCTCAAGGCTGTCACGATGCGAGCCAACGCTATTCGCCGCTTGCACGAGCTGGTGGAAAAGCACTATGAGGATGCGAAGAAAGAGTACCTCGAGCCATATATCAACCTTCTTACTGAGAAGGCTGGCCACGTTTTCGGCCCGGACGTGTCATTTACGTCAGAGGACGATGCCGCTCACGGCGGATCAACAGGCAGGAAACACAGGGGCAAACAAGCCACTAGCGCGTCGACAATCTCGAAGCGTGTCCTCAATGGTCGAGTAGTTAATCTCGCCGAGCTCTCCGGTGGTGCAGCCGAGCAACTCCAGATTATCCAGCGCCTAGCAGTCGCGGAGCTTGTGGGGGACCAGAGTGTGCCTGTCTTCCTCGACGATGCCCTCGGCTATGCGGATACCGAGCGGGCCACGAAAATGAATGAACTCCTGACGGAATCAGGAAAGAAACACCAGATCATCGTCATGACATGTGTTCCTGAAAGGTATAAATCTGTCGAAGCAGCGAAAAGGATCGAAATGACCAGAACGAAGTAATCATCGGAACCGATTGATTTCTGGAACTGAGCGCTGTTGGCGCTATCCCACCGCGTTCTACATTGTGGATCAATAGCTGAAAGGACGAGAATAGACAACATGTCAGACGACAAGAAAAATGCGGAAAATGCGCGAGAAGCAGAAAGCGTGACCTCCAGTAGCGTCGATCAAGGCGAAAAGCCACGCGTGCCTGTCACCGATGTTCTCAATACTCCGCCTCAGCGCGATGACCCCATCTCTTTCCTCACAGATATGGATGGCGTTTTGGTCAAAGAAGGCGAGATCATTCCCGGTGCGGATGAGTTCCTTAACGAGCTCCGCGAAAATGACGTCGAATATATGGTGCTCACCAACAATTCGATCTATACCCCGCGCGATCTCTCGGCTCGTTTAGAGCGAACGGGGATCGATATTCCCGCCGAGCGTATCTGGACATCGGCCAAAGCCACGGCAGCTTTTCTCGCTAGCCAGAAAGAAGTCTCGACGGCATACGTCGTCGGTGAATCCGGATTAACCACTGCGCTTCACGAAATAGGGTGGATTCTGACTGACTCGGATCCCGAATACGTTGTGCTTGGGGAAACCCGCACGTATTCCTTTGAGGCCATTACGACAGCGATTCGGCTCATCCGCCGAGGTGCAAAGTTTATTTGTACTAACCCTGATATCACGGGGCCATCGCCGGAAGGGGTGCTGCCCGCTACCGGTGCTGTCGCGTCTCTGATTCAGACGGCATCGTTGAAGGAACCCTATTACGTCGGTAAGCCGAATCCGATGATGATGAGGTCGGCCCTTCGCCGTATCGGTGTCCACTCCGAGAACACCATCATGGTGGGCGATCGCATGGATACCGACATCAAGGCCGGGATGGAAGCCGGTATGAAAACAATCCTCGTCCGGTCCGGTATTACCGACGACGACATGATTGAGGACTTCCCCTACCGGCCTAGCCGTGTCATTGACTCAGTCAAAGATCTTGTGGGGAATGTCCACGATCCCTGCGGTGAATTCGAGGAGTAGAAGAAGGCTATTGGTCGACGAGCCAGGGCAAACCTTCGGCGGCGTTCGCCCGGATCGACCACGTAGCTAACTGGGTAAGGTCAGTCTCGGCCGGGCTGACCTCCACGATGGGGGTGCCACGGCGCGCGGCAAGCGTCGGCAATGATGCTGCCGGATAAACGACGCCAGACGTTCCGACGATGACCACCAGGTCGGCGTCGTTCATGGCTGCTTCTGCCTCTGACCAATCTTTGGATGGCAGGGCCTCGCCAAACCACACGACGCTAGGGCGGACTGTTCCCCCGCACTCGACGCAGCGAGGGGGAGCGAGCCGCTCAACGGGGTGGGCTGGGGGTTCTTCACCGGGCGCGGGCTTTCCACACACGCTGCATCGATATTCGTTCAGGCGGCCGTGGAGGTGCGCCACATTTGTTGCTCCCGCGCGTTCGTGCAGGTCATCGATATTTTGGGTGGTGGTGTGCATCGTCACCCCATCGCGCGCACCCCACCGAGCCAACGCTTTGTGCCCGGCATGCGGCTGCGCTTCACGCGCACATTGTTCCCGCCACTGATACCAGGCCCACATGGGATCGGGATCCTCCCGCCACGAATCAATACTGGCCATCGCTTGGGGATCCACGTGACTCCATAAACCAGTCTCTGCATCGCGGAAAGTATCTAAACCGCTATCAGCGCTCATCCCCGCTCCCGTGAATATTTCAACGCTGCGCGCTCGGTCTCGGGCGGTACGGAGACTAGATGGAAGTGGGTCAGTAGTAGAGATAACAGTTGTATTGGGAAACATCAGATTCACTCGATGCTCGCGCAGTGGGAGAGCGGTGGTGCTGGAAATTGTTGCGTGATCAACTGAGCCCGTGAGAAGAGCACCGGCTAACACGCTTCGCCACTCGCTCATAGTAAGCCACGCGGCCTTCTAAACCGTGTGCTCTTCGTGGGCTCGTTCTTTATTGCTTCGAACTATTCCGAGTAAGAGTGACGCTCAGAAATAGTGCCGTCCAGATTCTTGATGATGTGGTCGCCCTTGCGTTCTTTGGCGAGTTTACGGCCGTATTCGACAGCTTCCTCTTTGGTCTCGTGGGTGCTGGTTGCACGTTCATTACCCTGAGGACGGTTCTTCCATTCACCATCTTCGTTGTAGGTCTCGATAACGGTATCTGCCATTGCTGTGTCCTTTCATCTCAATCAATTGACGACGCTTTTCCGGTAGGCGACCGAATGAATTCGGTCGTATCCGAACACCAAGTAGTGCTACGTATCAAGTATAGAGACAGGTCATTTGATGTGCTGTGCGTTCATCGAGTTTATGGCCACACTACAAGTGGGTCTTTTGGGCGAAACCGCTTTCTTGGGTGGGCGGGGGGAGCTGTGATTTTCAGATCTGTGGCTTTTCACCCTTTAGTGACACTGTTCACAGTAAGCTGTTGATATTCTTTCATCGCGACGATCAGTCGTGACGGTTCTGTGAGTCCGCTCGCTTGGGCTATCTACGAAAGATGCTGACCGTATATCGGTGGTTATCTCAGCGTGGACAACCCGGCGGTGGGGTACAACCGTCGCACTCGGACACCGGGACCAGGATTGCCGCGACTTAATGACGAGCTTGAATTGATGAGGAGAGATCTACGATGTCGCCAGTTCCTCCACCCCCACCGGGGAGCCCATCCCCATCGGAGGCCTCGAAAAAACGTGCTCCAGCCGCGTCTGACAGCGATGACACGACGACGGAGGCGGTGGAGCCGCGCGAGGTCGATAGCGCCACTACTCAGGGTGACGACGCCGGGTCGGGCGACAAACCGAAGCTCAGCGCTAAGTCGCAAGCCCCTGGCGCTCCGGCAGCACCAGGCGCGCCAAAAGCTCCCGGCGCAGGACCAGCTAGTAGGGCACCGGAGGATTCTGGCGACACCAAGTCCGATGGTGATCCACAAGCCCCTAGTGCTCCTAAGACAGCGAAGGCTCCGTCTGCTGCTAAGGCAGGCGGTGCCCCGAAGGCCCCCGGTGCGCCAAAAGCGTCATCTGCATCAGGCGCGCCAAAAGCGCCGACGTCCGCTAAAGCGGGTGGAGCGCCTAAAGCTCCGGGCGCACCGAAAGCCCCGTCTGCACCATCTGCACCGGGTGCTCCTGGGGCTCCGAAGGCTCCGGCATCCGCCAAAGCAGGGGGAGCTCCCAAGGCCCCGGGCGCACCGAAAGCCCCCTCGGCACCGTCCGCTCCAGGGGCACCTAAAGCACCGTCCGCTCCAGGCGCTCCGAAGGCACCCTCGGCGGCTGGAGCAGCCGCTCCCGGTGCCCCCAGTAAACCTGGAGCTAAGAAACCTGGTGCGCCAGGGAAGCCAGGGAAACCCAGCAAACCGGGCGCAGGCGCACCAGGCAAGCCGGGCGCAAAAGCTCCAGCTGCGAATAAACCCGGTGGGCCGAAAGCGCCGGGCAATAAGAAATCAGGCACTGGCAAGGCCGGAAAAGGCAAGACCGGCAAAGACGCTGCCAAAAAGTCCGGGAAGAAGGACTCGAAGAAGCAGCGTGAACCGATCATGATCGGTGAAAAGAGTCTGATGCAGTGGGGCAAGATCGCAGGCCTCGTTGCCGCTGGACTCATTGTCCTCGGCGTCATCGTGGTTGTTGGCGCCCGATGGCTGATGAGCCTGGATGCCGTCTCTCGATGGGTGGACAAGTATCCCGGCGAATACGATCCTTCGCCCGAGCCGGATCCTGGTTTCCCACTGTGGGCTCGATGGCAGCATTACCTCAACTTCTTCTTCATGCTGCTGATTATCCGGACTGGTTTGCAAGTGCGTCATCAGCAAAAGCCTCCCGCCGTGTGGCAATCGAAACGTGGCGGTAAGAAAATCAGCATTTTCTTGTGGCTGCACACTTCACTTGATGTGTTGTGGCTGGTCAACGGTGTGGTTTTCGTCGTGCTCTTGTTCTCCACTGGTCACTGGACGCGCCTCGTGCCGACCAGTTGGAAAGTCTTCCCGAACGCCCTATCCGCAGCATTGCAGTATGCGTCGTTCGAGTGGCCGGCGGAACACGGTTGGGAGAACTTCAACAGTTTGCAGCAGATCATGTACTTCCTGGTGATCTTCGTCGCAGCCCCGCTCGCTGCGATCTCGGGCGTGCGCATGAGTGAATGGTGGCCGAAGAAGGCAAAAAACCTGAACAAGCTGTACCCGGCCCCGGTCGCCCGTCACATTCACTACCCGACGATGATCTTCTTCGTTTTCTTCGTTTTCGTTCACGTCTTCCTTGTCTTCACGACGGGCTTCCGCGAAAACCTGAATCACATGTTCGCTGGTAATGACTCTGCGAACTGGGGTGGCTTCCTCTGGTTCGTCGGTGGCCTAGCTGTTGCAGTTGCAGCTGTGATGGCGGCACGACCGCTCGTTTTGGCTCCGATCGCAAGTCGGTTCGGGCAGGTGAGCGCGCGCTAGAACTGACACGTAGCCGCAAGATTGAGCGCTTATTCGTCGTTGATAAGTAGATTATCGACGGCGAATTTCGCGTTTCTGGCATGTGTTGGTACGTCCTAAGCCGCGCCGGCACGCGCCTGAGCCTCTGCCGAGAGTGAATGTCAGTGTAATTGTGCCTTCTTCCTGGGGTGTTGGGGATGTGAATCCGGGGGTACTAGTGTGTGGACGGATCACAAGCGTTCCGGGCTACGGCCCGTTGTAAACGTTGGCGATGATGACGCGGTCGCGCCCGTTGATTCACCTGTTTACGCGTGAGTAGAAAGCCTCGATTTTTGTTTGCACTGCAGATATTGATCGTCTTGGCGGCTATTGTCCTGGGGGCCCGGTTAGGTTCAATAGCAATCGGCTTCGCCGGCGGCCTGGGGGTACTTGTCCTCGGACTGACCGGAGTCCCGGTGTCCCATGAACAGATCCCGTTCGACGTCATCAGCATTATTATGTCTGTCATTTCGGCGATTGCCGCGATGCAATTGGCCGGGGGAATGGACTACCTGGTTCACGTTGCTGAACGTTTCTTGCGGAAGAATCCCAAGCGAGTCACATTCCTTGCCCCGATTGTCACGTATTTCATGACGTTATTGGCCGGTACAGGGCATACCGCTTTTTCGACGCTTCCGGTCATTGCCGAAGTAGCGAAAGAGGGTGGTGTCCGCCCGTCCAGGCCGTTATCCATTTCCGTTGTCGCATCTCAGATTGCGATTACCGCGTCGCCGATTTCGGCCGCGGTCGTCCTGATGGCCTCGCTAATGGAGCCGCATGGGGTGAGCTATCTGACGCTCCTTGCTGTGGTTATTCCGTCCACTTTCTTGGCTATTTTTCCTGCAGCGTTCATTACCAATCACCTGGGTAAAGAGTTAAGCGATGACCCGATTTATCAAGATCGGCTAGCTAAAGGTCTAGTGAAGCGGACGCAAGGTCAGAAGGCGTATGTCCCCACAAAGAATTCCAAACTTTCGGTGTGGATTTTCCTTATCGCAATTGTTGCGGTAATGGTCTACGCGACCCTCATTTCCGACCAAGTGGGCTTAATTTCACATCCGACTTTGCCCAGAAATGAAGCCATCATTTCGTTGATGCTGGCCACCGCCACGATCATTACGCTCGTGTGCAGACTACCGGCTGCTGAAATTTTGACGACTCAGGTGTTTAAGTCGGGCATGTCCGCGTGTATATGCGTCATGGGTGTTGCATGGCTGGGAACAACCATTATCGACGCGCACCTGGACCAGATTAAAGATCTAGCCGGGAACGTGTTGAAGGACTACCCGTGGATGCTTGCTGTGGTGTTGTTCCTTGCTGCGGCCTTGTTGTACTCCCAGGCGGCTACAACGAAGGCTCTCATGCCCGCAGCATTGGCGGTGGGGGTAAGCCCTGTCATAGCTGTGGCATCGTTTGCAGCAGTAAGTTCCTTGTTTATTTTGCCGACATATCCGACGCTTCTCGCGGCCGTGGAAATGGACGATACGGGAACCACGCGGATCGGAAAATACGTGTTTAACCACCCGTTCCTTATTCCTGGCACGGTGGCTATTGCAACGGCGGTTGCTTCAGGTTTTGTTTTGGGGGAACTCCTGATTTAGCTGATTCACACCCCGCCACACGCTGTCCTCCGTGGCATGTAACCCGAATAACTTTCATTCTTATCGGATTCAAAGCAATACAATAGAAAGCGGTATACCGGCTTTGACCGAGGAAAAGAAAGACGGTGGGTTAATAATGTCTACTTTTACTGTCACAGCTGAACCAGGAACGAGTAGTGATGTCTGGGTCCTCGTGTGCCCAGAAGTGGGTGCCGTTTCCCAGGTGGAAAACCTCGATGATGCCGCGGATGAAATGCGGGAAGCGATCGCTTATCTTGCAGGAATAAAAGAAGATGACGTGGATATTGAGGTAGAGACGATCAAGCAAGCTAGTTAGATAAAGACTAAACCCCGCTTTGGCCAAGTATCTGTACTGGTCAAAGCGGGGTTTTACTGTGCCCCCGACAGGATTCGAACCTGCGACCTTTGGTACCGGAAACCAACGCTCTATCCCCTGAGCTACGGAGGCATCACTGGCAAAACACCACGATCCTTTGACACTGATTCAACGGATAACGGGGTGTTCACCGCACGACGAAACTACCTTAGCACTCCGCCGTGAAAGTACGAACACGTGGGGTAACTCGCGTCGGCAATCACGCGAGAATGCCCCATCTACCAGTCACTTCCGAACAATCAACACGATCAGAGTTCGTGGTCCGTGAACCCCTTCAACACGACTCAACTCGATATCAGAGGTCGCCGACGGTCCAGAGACAAGAGTAATCGGCATCTCCGGGTTGAGGCGATCAATTGCCTCAGGAACACCGTAGACAATCGACTCCTCACGCACGATGCATAAGTGGCAGTCGGGGACCAGCGTCAGGGCACGTCGCCCATTCGTCGCTGACCCATCCAGGTAGATCGTGCCCGTCTGTGCGGAACTGACGTGAGATTCCGTGATAATCGCATCAAAGCGCCCCAACTTATGTGGATCCGTGGAGCGATCATCCTTCTCAACATCCGCCGAGACTGAGGAATAAATCGATTCGTCGATGCCCTCAGCTACTCCGAGTTTGGAGAAGCCATGTTCGCGGCACAGGTCAGCCACCGTGGACGGCAGGTCAGCCTCTTTCAGGATGTGAACGTCGGCCTTATAATCCACCAATCGATCTTCGAGAAGATCAACTAGTTCGTCGGTGGACCGGGTCCGGTTGGTCCTGTAGTCCCGTGGAATGGGGTAGGGGTCCGATGGCACACCAGCCAGTTTGTTTGCGTTGCGGATTCGTCCGAGGATTTCTTCTTTAGCGGACGTAGACCGGAATCCCATGACTACTTCCCCTCCTTCGACGAATTCTTAGCGCTGCTGTCGTCGTGTGCTTGTGACTTAGAAGTAGCGTCGTCCAGCACATGCTCGAGAGGCTTCGATGACGTCTTCCGCTCGCCAGGTTCACTGACCTTTACTTCGGCGGCGTTGCCAGTGTTGTGATCGGCATGGCGGAAACTGTTATCCGGAATGCCTTCCTTCCGGGCAGCGGCCAGAGTCCTCTTGCCTTCCTCGGAAGCAAACCACGCACGGAACGATTTCTTCGGCGGAATTGCCGTATCCCGCACATTCGACCAGCCAGCGAGGAAGCCCGGCAGGCTCGTGATCTTCCCCTTCGGCCATCCGAGAGCGCGTCCCAACACAGCGGCTCGGGCGGAGAAGTTCCAAATCTGTTTGTTCCCGAAGACCAGCCCCATGCTGCTCATGATCATGCCCTCGAACTTCGGCCGGTGGTGCTCAATCTTCTGGTGGCGAAGCTCCAGCAACGCGGACGGGATGTCGATCTCGACGGGGCAGACCTCGAAGCAGGCACCGCACAATGAGGAGGCATAGGGGAGTGAGGCATTGGGATCCTCAGCGGATTCCATGCCGGCCAGCTGTGGGGTCAAAATGGCGCCGATTGGGCCTGGGTAGGTTGACCCGTAGGCGTGGCCACCAGCCCGCTCGTAGACCGGGCACACGTTCAAGCACGCGGAGCAGCGGATGCACTTCAGCGCTTCACGGCCGATGGCATTCGCCAGCGCATGTGTGCGTCCATTGTCAATGAGCACAATGTGGAAGTTCTTCGGCCCGTCGCCTTCAGTCGTTCCTGACCACAGGCTGGTGTAGGGGTTCATGCGCTCGCCAGTGGAGGACCGGGGAAGCAGCTGTAAGAACACCTCGAGGTCCTTGAACGTCGGCAAGAGCTTTTCAATCCCCATCACGGAAATCAAGGTCTCAGGCAAAGTCAGGCACATGCGGCCATTACCCTCAGACTCGACGATGGACAGGGTGCCCGTCTCTGCGATACCGAAGTTAGCGCCAGAAATGGCGACCTTCGCATCCATAAACTGCTTGCGCAGGAAGAGTCGCGATGCCTCGGCCAAGTCTGCAGGGTTATCCGTCAAACTCTCATCTGTGTTGGGCATCTCCTTGATGAAGATGTCCCGGATTTCAGCGCGGTTGCGGTGAATCGCAGGAACCACGATGTGCGACGGACGGTCATGACCAAGCTGAACAATCAGCTCCGCCAGGTCCGTTTCACGCGCCTCAATTCCAGCTTCCTTGAGAGCATCGTTGAGGCCGATCTCCATCGTCGCCATCGACTTAATCTTGACGACTTTCTTCTCACCCGTCTCCTTCACAAGACCGGTGATGATCTCATTGGCCTCTTTCGCGTCGCGGGCCCAGTGCACATGACCACCACGGGCGGTGACGGCTTCCTCAAACTGCTCCAGAAGCTCAGGCATCCGAGCCATCACATCACGTTTAATGGCCGACCCGGCGTCGCGAAGCTGCTGCCAATCGTCGATTTCACCGACGACACGGGCGCGCTTATCTCGAATCGTGTGCGTCGCCATCCGCAAGTTGTGGCGCTGGACCGAATTCTTTAGATCATGGCGGGCAGCTTGCTGGAATCTCTCCGTACCGCGAAGATTGCCGACGCCGTCAGGGGCGGTGGGTGGCATCGTCGGCATACCAAGACTGATGGTCACAGCATTGCCTCCTTGGAATAGAACGCGCCTTCCGGCGTCCAGGGGTGTTCTTCAGTCGATGCGAGGATTTCCGCAATGTGCAGGGCGCGGACCCCAGAGCGCTGGCGGGACAAGCTACCGCCGATATTCATCAGGCAGCTCGGGTCGCCGGCGGTGACGAATTCCGCACCGGTCGAGACAACATTGCGAGCTTTGTCGCCCACCATGGCGGCCGACGTATCCGCGTTCTTGACTGAGAACGTTCCGCCGAAACCGCAGCATTCCTCCGCGCCGGGCAGGCGGACAAGATCCAGGCTCTTGACCTGTTTGAGTAGCTGATAGGGGCGGTCGCCCACCTTCACCATGCGCAGCGAGTGGCAGGTTGAGTGGTACGTCACGCGGTGGGGGAAATAAGCACCAATATTTGTTTTCCCCTCGATATCAACGAGGAACTCCGAGAGATCCAAGGTCTTCGGTGCCGTCTTCTTCACACCGTCGACGAGTGCTTTATCGCCATAGCGTTCCGCAACCATGTGGTGCTGGTGGCGGACCGCGCCCGTGCATGAGCCCGATGGTGCGATGACGTAGTCAATGGAAGGATCCGAGAATGCGTCAACATAGTCGCGGATCTGGGGGATGATTTCTCTTTGATAGCCAGTGTTGACGTGCATCTGTCCGCAGCACGTCTGGCCTTCGGGGAATACTACTTCGTGGCCAAGCCGGGACAAGATCACTGCCGTCGCCTTGGAAGCGTCAGGAAATAGGGCATCCCCGATACACGTGGAAAATAGTGCGATACGCACAAGCCCTCCTCAGGGTTAAAGTCGTCATCATCAGTTTAGGACTAAAACTGCATTCCTCAGAGGTGATCAGCGTGTATTGGCGCAGGTAAATGAGTTGAAAATGAAATGGAAATGATTGTCGGGAAACTTTATTAAGCATTCGCGCAGTGCACGGAAATTCCCTAGAAACGTATGTGTATTAACGCAATACCAACGTTTCGGAAATAAAATCTCCGATTTACCCTCTTTCGGGGTGAATAGCGAAGAGCTGGCAGCGACACTCCGTCGTGACAAACGGTTCAACCAACCGAAACTGACAGCGAGCTGGAGCAGCGCTTGGCGGTGATAGGGAACCCTGGTGTGGTGCCGTACACTGTGGGCCTATGACTCCCGAAGAATTGTCGACTCTCATTGCCACGCGTGCTGAATCCGTATTGTCACACCACGGGAAAGATGCCTCGGTTTTACCGCCGACGGTGACAGTAGAACGACCCCGCAACCCGGAACATGGCGACTACGCAACCAACTTGGCCTTGCAGATTGCTAAGAAAGTGGGGACATCACCCCGAGAGCTAGCCGGTTGGTTAGCAGAAGATTTAGCCACTAATTCCGCCATCGGCACTGTCGACGTCGCCGGCCCCGGGTTCCTCAATATTCGTTTGGCCGCCGCTGCTCAGGGAGAAATCGTGGGTCGCATCCTCGCCGAGGGGGAACGGTTTGGAAGCAGCTCAGAACTCAGCGACGAGGTCATCAACCTCGAATTCGTATCAGCGAACCCCACCGGGCCCATCCACTTGGGTGGTACACGCTGGGCCGCAGTCGGCGATGCTCTCGGCCGTATTTTTGCATTCCGCGGTGCGTCGATTACCAGGGAGTATTACTTCAACGACCACGGGCGGCAGATCGATCGCTTCGCACGATCGCTCGTCGCGGCCGCACTCGGCCAGCCCACCCCAGAGGATGGCTACGGAGGCGAATACATTCAGGACATCGCGTCCTCCGTCGTCGAAAAGCACCCGGAAGCAACGCAGCTGCCCCCTGAGGAGCGTCAGGAAATCTTCCGTAAGGAAGGCGTGGACCTCATGTTTGCGCACATTAAGCGCACCCTCCACGAATTCGGCACCGACTTCGATGTGTTCTTCCATGAGAACTCGCTCTTCGAATCCGGCGCGGTGGATCAGGCGATACAAAAACTGAAGGACAATGGCAACCTCTACGAGGCCGATGGGGCTTGGTGGCTGCGCAGCACCTCATTTGGTGACGACAAAGACCGCGTCGTGATCAAGTCCGACGGCGACGCAGCATATATCGCGGGAGATATTGCCTACATCAGGGACAAAATCGAACGGGGGCATAACTTATGCATTTATATGTTGGGGGCCGACCACCACGGTTATATCGCCCGCCTCAAGGCAGCAGCGCAGGCACTGGGCTATGACCCCACCCAAGTCGAGGTTCTCATCGGCCAGATGGTGAACTTGGTGCGCGAAGGCAAAGCTGTCAAAATGTCCAAACGCGCCGGAACGGTCATCACGCTCGATGACCTTGTCGAACTTATTGGTGTCGACGCTGCCCGCTATGCGCTTATCCGCAGCTCAGTGGATCAAACACTGGATATTGATATGGATCTGTGGGCCCGCCAAACTAACGACAATCCCGTGTTTTATGTGCAGTACGCGCACGCGCGGCTGTGCTCATTGGGAAGAAAAGCGCAGGCGGCGGATATCGCGGTCAAAGACCCCGATTACTCTCTTCTGACCAATGACTATGAGGGTGCGCTTATCCGCACTCTGGGCGAGTTTCCCTCTGTGGTGGGAACCGCAGCGGAGCTCCGTGAACCGCACCGCATTGCGCGCTATACGGAGGAGCTCGCGGGGACATTCCACCGGTTCTATGACTCCTGCCAAATCCTCCCTAAGAAATCAGAACCGGCGGGCGATGATGCAGCCCCGATTGTCTACGCACGGCTGGCATTAGCTCAAGCAACCCGCCAAACAATCGCTAACGCATTGAACCTTCTCGGTGTCAGCGCACCCGAACGTATGTAGGAGCCCCCGTGGATCTACTGGGTAAAGGACCAGGCTTCGCGCATCTGTACGCCGATGCAAGCCTGCCCGAGTTTTCAACCGAGCAATTCAATGCTCTGCCACCTCATGTGTGGCCTATGAACGCGCACCGCGACGACGATGGTCAGGTGTCGATTGCCGGTGTCCGCCTGGCCGACTTGGCAAATAAATATGGAACCCCCCTCATGGTCGTGGATGAGGACGATTTCCGTGCCCGGTGCCGGGCCATGGCCGATGCGTTCGACGGCCCCGGCCATGTCCACTACGCATCCAAAGCATTCCTCACTGTCGGCATTGCCCGATGGGTAGCGAGCGAGGGATTATGCCTCGACGTCGCCTCCGATGGTGAGCTGGATGTGGCATTACGTGCAGATTTTCCCCCCGAGCGCATCACCGTGCATGGCAATAATAAGTTGGACAGCACGTTGACCAAGGCCGTTCAGGCGGGTGTGGGCCACATCGTGATCGACTCTCGTCAGGAAGTGGATCGGTTAGGGAAGATTGCGCGGGATGCTGGCGTCCGCCAAGAAGTGTTGATTCGTGTGACACCAGGTGTTCACGCGGACACTCACGAATTTATTGCGACGTCACACGAGGACCAGAAATTCGGCCTGTCGTTGGCTTCCGGTGCAGCTAAGGATGCTGTCCTTGCGGCGATGGAATATGAGTCTTTGGCGGTCTCGGGGCTGCATTGTCACGTCGGGTCGCAGGTTTTCGACGCCGACGGATTCTCGCTTGCGGCCGAACGTTTACTTGGCTTGATGGCTGATCTGCACCACCAACTCGGGCGGTACGGCAGCGATGGTGGCGTCGAGAAAAAAGATGTCAAGGATTCCTTGGACATCCTGGATCTGGGTGGCGGTTACGGTATTGCCTACAGTGCGTCGGATTCGCCCCTGGATGTACGGTCGGTGGCTGACGATCTCAAAGCTCGCGTCCACAAAGCGGCCCATGACCTGCACTTTGACCCCCCGACATTGATGGTTGAGCCTGGCCGCGCCATTGCCGGCCCGTCGACCGTGACCGTGTACACGGTGGGGACGATTAAAGATGTGCCCACGGATGAGCGATCCACGCGGCGTTATCTCGCCGTCGATGGCGGGATGTCCGATAACATCCGCCCCGCGCTGTACAACGCCCATTACGACGGACGGGTGATTAATCGCCTGATGCACGGAAACCCGATTCCCACTCGGCTTGTGGGATCGCACTGTGAATCCGGAGATATCCTCGTTGAAGACGGGATTTATCCCGACGACATCGAGGTTGGGGACCGTATCGCCCTCGCAGGCACTGGTGCGTACTGCTTCTCTATGTCGTCGCGGTACAACATGTTCTGTCGGCCGGCTGTTGTCGCGGTGCGCGACGGGCACGAACGCGTGATGGTTCGTCGGGAAACTATTGATGACCTTCTTGCGCTCGACGAAGATTGCTGACGGATGCTGAAGATTGCTGACCACTGCTGACGATAGGTCGAATCCGTCGATCTGATCTGTCGGTTACCTAAAACCTGAGTAGAACAGCATAAATACTAGATATAGTATCCTTCATACAGCTTTGTCTGCCGACGCATATAGGACAACGACGTTGAGCCAACAACGTTGTAAACCGAACACCACATAAAGGAACCAACATAAGGGAAGCACAAGGGATAGGAATATGACCCAGCAAACTAGCTACAACACCGGAAAAGGGGCCGGGGAAACCGTCGGAGTTGCCCTCCTCGGTTTTGGCACTGTCGGGCAGGCTGCCTATCGGCTCATGAACGAGTATGCCGACGAATTTACCGAGCGAGCTGGTGGACCAATCGAAATCCGCGGTGTGGCGGTTTCCGATCTATCCCGCCCGCGCGAAGGCGTTGATCCCGATCTCCTCACCGACGACGCCATGAGCTTGGTGCTTCGCGACGACGTCGACCTCGTCGTGGAAGTCATCGGTGGCATTGACCTGCCACGAAAACTCGTGTTGGCGGCGTTGCGTGCGGGTAAATCAGTAGTCACCGCGAACAAAGCCCTGGTCGCGGCTCATGCGGACGAGTTAGCAGAAGCAGCCGACGCATCGGGCGCAGATTTGTTCTTCGAAGCAGCAGTGGCAGCAGCGATCCCCGTGGTGGGGCCTCTGCGCCGCTCCCTTGCTGGCGACCGTGTGAACAGGGTCATGGGCATAGTTAATGGGACGACGAACTTCATCCTGGACGCCATGGATGAGTCGGGTGCGTCCTATGACGAGATGCTGGCCGAAGCCACCCGCTTAGGATATGCCGAGGCAGATCCCACCGCCGATGTCGATGGATATGACGCAGCATCCAAGGCGGCCATCCTCGCATCCATTGCTTTCCACACTCGCGTATCTGCCGACGACGTCTACCGCGAGGGTATTCGTGAAATCACCGCAGCGGATATCGCGTCGGCACAAGCGGTTGGATGCACTATTAAATTGCTTGCCCTCTGTGAGCGACTTGTTGATAGCGATGGCAAAGAATCAGTCTCTGCCAGGGTGTATCCGGCATTGGTGTCGCGTAACCACCCGTTAGCGAGCGTGTCGCAGTCGTTCAATGCGGTGTTCGTTGAGGCGGAAGCCGCGGGGCGTCTGATGTTTTACGGAAATGGCGCCGGGGGAAATCCGACCGCGTCAGCTGTCTTAGGTGACGTGATTGGGGCGTCGCGAAATATCCTCTTGGGTGGTCGCGCCCCGGGAGAATCTGTCTACGCGTCGCTGCCAATCGCTTCATTTGGCTCTATTGACACCCGGTACCACGTTGTGATGCACGTGAAGGACCAGGTTGGTGTTCTTGCCGACGTCGCTAAGTGCTTCGCTAACCGTGGCATATCGTTGAAAACTGTCCGCCAGGAGGGCAGTGAAAACGGTGCCCGTCTGGTTGTTGTCACCCACACGGCGCGGGAAGAAGACCTTGAGAAAACCGTGGCTGATGTCGCATCCATTGATACGGTGCTCTCCGTCGAACGCGTGCTGCGTATGGAGGGAGACGACTAAGTGCCACATGACATACCGGTGGGGCGCTCAGTAACGGTACGCGTGCCAGCGTCGTCGGCCAATTTAGGACCTGGATTCGACACCCTTGGCTTGGCTGTGGGGCTGTATGACATCGTGACCGTCGAGGTCACTCCTTCTGGTTTAACCGTTGACGTCCAGGGTGAAGGTGCCGGCGAGGTCCCCCTCGATGGAACTCATTTGGTGGTTCGGGCGATTCGTGAAGGGCTCCGGGCGGCACATGCCGACGTGCCTGGTCTGGCGGTGTCCTGTGAAAATGCGATTCCCCAATCACGTGGTCTTGGCTCGTCAGCGGCGGCTGCAGCTGCTGGGGTATGTGCTGCCAATGCCCTGGCAGATAACGCCCTCGCCACCGATCAGGTTGTCCAAGTAGTTAGTTCTTTTGAGGGACACCCTGACAATGCGGCAGCATCCGTGCTGGGCGGTGCAGTAGTGTCCTGGACAGATACACCAGTCGATGGTGAAACTGCGCCCCAGTACCATGCGATCGGCGTGGATGTTCACCCTGACATTCGCGCGACGGCCTTTATACCCGATTTCACAGCGTCGACGAATGCGGTGCGCCGAGTACTGCCCAGTGACGTGAGCCATATTGACGCACGATTTAACGTATCCCGAACGGCAGTCATGACGGTCGCACTGCGTACCAACCCGGAATTGTTGTGGGAGGGCACGAGGGATCGCCTTCACCAGCCCTATCGTGCAGATGCCTTGCCGGTCTCTGCAGAATGGGTTAACCGCCTGCGTAACCGCGGTTATGCAGCGTATTTATCGGGTGCCGGCCCCACCATCATGGTTTTGTCTACCGAGGATCTGCCCGCTGAAATCGTCGATACGGCATCCTCCGAAGGGCTTCGTGTCCTGACGCTACCCATCGCCGGGCCTATCCAGGTCAATCGCAAAAAACTGGGATGAGTATGTGGCGGGACCGCCCACCCAGACGCTAGCCCTGCGATGGTGAGCTAGAGGAACTCGGATCCCCATAGCTATCGCCACTGCGACGGGGGCCTTGTAACGAAATGACATCTAGCTTCCCGTCGGCAAGGTGCTGCCGCAGGTCCTTCTTGTCATATTTATCGACACTCGTCTTATCGATAGTGTCAACGAACGCCCAGTACTCGGGGATCATCCACCCAGGAATGACCCCACGCAATCGTGTGCGAAGGCGCTCCGCTGTCGCCGCCGACCGCTCAACCCCGTCGGCAAGAACAGTCACCGCCAACGGGCGCTCACCCCAGGTCTCATCGGGATACCCAATAACAGCACACTCAAGAACCGGGGGAGCGTCGACAACATAGTTTTCTAATTCGGCTGAGTAAATCCATTCCCCACCTGAGCGGATGACATCGCGAATGCGATCATTGACCGTTAAGAACCCATCACGGTTAATAGAGCCGACGTCTCCTGTACGGAACCATCCGTCGTCGGTAAAACGATCATCGGCATAATCGATGGCTTCGCCGCGGAAACGGGAAGCAGGCCCATCGCCTTCGCCCGTCGGTGAATGGAAGTAGGACCCGGTCACCCAGTTGCCGCGCACTTGGATTTCGCCTTGATTGCGATCATGACCTTCCAGAACATGGCCGGCATCGTCGGCAATACGAAAATTCATAGCGACAGGGAAACGACCCTGGGATTCGCGGTATAGATCCCTTGTCTCCCCGCTTAAGCCTGCTGGTGGGCGCGATACTGTCCCCACAGGTGACGTTTCTGTCATTCCCCAGCAATGAATGACGTCGACACCAAACTTTTCTTCCCACACTTTAATGAGCACCGGAGGAACAGGAGCGCCACCAGCGAAAATCTCCCGAAGACTCATACGCTTCGGTGGGTTGTGGAAATAGTAGGAAAAGAGCGAAACCCATAATGTCGGAACCCCATGTGCCGTACGAGGCATAGAGGTGGCAATCACCTGCGCAAGACGAGGCGCCGAAAGATCCTCGCCGGGGAAGATAAGCGGCGCACCAGCCATCCACGCGGCGAGAGGAACACCCCAGCTCAGGACGTGATAAATGGGAACACAACACAGGAAAGACACGCCATTAGTGATGGCGAAGGAATCCACCCCCAGCAATGACTGCGAGTGCAAGAACATAGAACGGTGGGAATAGGCCACCCCCTTGGGTGCCCCCTCAGTGCCCGTCGAAAAACAGAGGGCAGCAGCGGTGTCTTCGGGAAGATCGGGCCACGGAAACTCCGTGGATTGTCCGTCGATAAAAGCCTCATAATCGGTGACCGAAAAATGGGGCTCAGGGACAGCATCGAACGCAGCGACGCCCTCAGCGCGCTGTGCCGACGACCCGGACGCAACGATGATGTGGTTGACTCCCGGACATTCGGTGATCAGCCGTGCCAAGCGGGGTGCATTGCGGGGCGAAACAACGATGATCTTCTGGTCCGCATAGTTAATGATGTGGACGATCTGATCGTCGGAAAGGTGCGAATTTAGGGGGCTAAAGACGGCTCCCATGCAGGACGAGGCGAAAAACACTTCGAGGTGTTCCGCGCAGTTGTCCATCATGGTTCCGATGCGTTGGTCGGCGTCGATACTGCAGAGTGACCGTAGAGCATGAGCACAGGCGGCAGCTCGGCCGGCGAGTGCGGAAAACGTGATGGTCTCTGGCCCGGATTCGCCCCAACTCGTTACCTCTGTGTCCCCGAAAACTGTGGCACCGTAGGTGAAAATTTGGGTGACAGAAAGAGGCACGTCCATCATCGTCGACTTCATGCCGTTTACTTTAAGTCAGACAGACCGTAAATACAGGTGAAGCCCATCCGCGTGCCATTGCAGCGACTTGTGCTGGAAAGTGGTACGGTTATGGGCGATTCCTTTGGTTGTAGTTTTCGGACTGCTCATCAGGTTGTGTATTCTCCGCTAGGGCATCGAGCCGAACGATGTGTAACATCGGCTTCCGGCCTAGCAAGCGTGGTGGATCCAGGGGATTTCTCATCCACCCTGAATGCAACACCGATGACCGGACACTACAAAGAATCCTTCATTTCGTAATCGCGCGTAGTGTCGCGAATCTGCATCGCCCGCGATGGCTAATGGTAAAAACCGCGATAGCAGTTCGGGCAGGTCACGTGTCTTCCTTTAGGCACATTGGCACAAGCGGACACGAAATGACGCACATTCCGTTGACATGCTGCATCATCGGAGAAACACCATCGTGAGGCCACCGACGGTAGAGCGATGAAGCAGCGTCGCGATAGGACAACACCACAGGGCTAACCCTCCAACGCGTCATGAGACACGTATCCACTGACAAATACTGACAATTGTCCCCGGAGGGGCTGGCAACGAAAGGACATCCGTGACTGATACGGACACGAACAACCTGGCCGCTATGCGCATCCCGGAATTAAAGGCGCTAGCTGCCGAAAAGGGGATTCGAGGACTCTCAGGGCTGCGCAAGGGGGATATTATCGCAGCCATTCAGGCCGCCGACGCTGGTCAGCCGTATTCTCGGCCTCGTCGATCCACACGGAAAGCGGGGGAACCGAAGGCAGAGTCCCACCATTCGGATAACTCTGAATCGCCGAACTCCGATTCATTTAACGCTGGATCGTCGGCAAACAACGACGGACATGGCTCCGGACACGGTTCCGGCTCCGATAACCGGCATAACGGCCACGATGAACGTCGTGGGGACGAGCACTCGGGTGGCTTCGATTCCCACTCGGACTCCGGCTCGGACAATGACAACGGCCGCGACGACGATTCTGACGATTCCCGCCACCACGGCTACAAATCGCGCTCCCAGGCACGTCGCGCGCGTCGTCACCGTGCCCGGCACAACGGTCATTCCAATGACGGGGATGACCGGAACACGTCGTCCCGCGATTCTTCCGACGATTCGGATGACAACAACTCCCGCCGGGATGATGATCGGAATAACAATAATGATCATCGACGGTCCCATGACGACCGTGATGACCGCTATGGCCACAATGACGACAACTCCGGCGACAACAACGACCACAATGGTCGCGGTGGTCGCAATAACCAGGACCACCGGGGTGGCCGCAACAACCGCAATGATCGTGACAACCGGAACGATCGTGGAGGTCGCAATAACCGCAACGACCGTAATAACCGTGGCAATCGGCGCAACCGCCGCAACCGGGATAATCGCGACAACCAGAACCCGAACCAGCTGCGCGAAGGGGAGACATTCCAGCCGATCGCGGGCATCCTCGATGTTGTTGACAACAACACCGCGTTCATTCGCACGTCGGGGTACCAGTCCGGCCCGAATGATGTGTATGTGTCCATGAACATGGTTCGGTCCCAAGGAATGCGTCGTGGCGACGCTGTGACCGGGCAAATCAAGGTCCGTGAGGACGGCTCCAGCCGCCCACAGCATGGTCGCGGCCGCAACCGGCAGAAGTTCGCCCCGTTGGCGCGCGTTGACACAGTCAATGGCATGACGCCGGAGGAGGCCAAGGCCCGCCCCGAGTTCGCCAAGCTCACACCGCTGTACCCGAACCAGCGGCTGCGGTTGGAGACGGACCAGAAGAAGCTCACGACCCGTGTGATTGACCTCATCATGCCGATCGGTAAGGGGCAGCGCGCGCTGATCGTGTCCCCGCCGAAGGCTGGTAAAACGACGATTCTGCAGGACGTCGCTAACGCCATCACGACGAATAACCAAGAGTGCTACCTCATGGTCGTTCTTGTCGACGAGCGCCCTGAAGAAGTCACCGACATGCAGCGCTCGGTCAATGGCGAAGTGATCGCTTCGACGTTTGACCGTCCGCCGAGCGAGCACACCACCGTCGCTGAACTGGCGATTGAGCGGGCTAAGCGCCTTGTTGAGGCTGGTCAGGACGTTGTTGTGTTGTTGGATTCCATTACTCGCCTGGGTCGTGCGTACAACAACTCGTCGCCGGCGTCGGGACGGATCCTCTCCGGTGGTGTGGATTCCAACGCCCTCTACCCGCCGAAACGATTCCTGGGCGCAGCCCGCAACATCGAAAACGGTGGTTCGCTGACCATTATCGCGACGGCGATGGTCGAGACTGGTTCCGCCGGTGACACCGTCATCTTCGAGGAATTCAAGGGCACGGGTAACGCAGAGCTGAAGCTTGACCGGAAGATTTCGGAGCGCCGCGTCTTCCCAGCTGTCGACGTGAATCCGTCGGGTACCCGTAAGGACGAGCTACTCCTGGCTCCCGATGAGGCACGCGTCATGCACAAGCTGCGTCGAATCTTGTCGGCACTGGACCCGCAGCAGGCTATCGACTTGCTTATCAAGCAGCTGCGCAAGACCAAGAACAATGGCGAGTTCCTCATGCAGATTGCATCGTCGGCACCCATGAGTGTTCCCGATGATGATGACGAGTAATTCGTCCCCCTTATGCGCGACGCTAAGCCGTGAAGCCAGGCAATGATGTGAAGTAGTGGCGCCAGGAGGTAAAGCTCTCCTGGTCACGGTGCGGGCGGTGGTTCGGTTGAGCCGCCGCCGTCGCGCTATATTCGTGTAGTTACCGGTATTTGTAGTGAGCAGTTAAAGGAGCACTCTGGGTCATGGCGACGCATGTTTCGGCGGTCGACGACATTGTTTCGGAATATCAAGGGCTCGAAGCTCAATTAGCTGATCCTGATTTACACAACGACGCTGCTCGCGCGCGGAAGGTGGGGAAGCGGTTCTCTGAACTCCAGCCCATCATTCAGACTAATGACCGGTTAAATGCCGTTACCGACGATCTCGAAGCCGCCGAGGAAATGGCCCATGAAGACCAGGAATTCGCGGCAGAAGCCGAGCGTCTTCGGGCGGAAAAAGAGGAGCTATCGGATAAGCTAGCTGACCTTTTGGCCCCGCGGGATCCCCATGATGGCGATGACATCGTGATGGAAGTGAAGTCCGGTGCGGGCGGGGAAGAAGCAGCCCTCTTCGCCGGCGAATTAGTGCGGATGTACCAGCGCTACGCGGACAAACATGGCTTCGCGATCGACGTTCTGGACGACGCTCCCACGGACCTCGGGGGAATTAAAGACATCACCATGTCTATTCGCTCCAAGAAACCGTCTCGGGACGGTGCGTGGAGTGTCTTCAAGTTTGAGGGTGGTGTTCACCGTGTTCAGCGAGTTCCCGTCACCGAGTCCCAGGGACGTATCCAGACCTCAGCCGCCGGTGTCCTCGTCTATCCGGAACCCGATGAGATCGAGGATGTCGAGATTGATGACAAAGACATCCGCGTCGATGTGTACCGCTCATCCGGTAAAGGTGGCCAGGGTGTGAACACGACCGACTCCGCTGTCCGCATCACACACTTGCCGACTGGGCTGATCGTGACCTGTCAGAAAGAACGTAGCCAAATCCAAAACAAGGCGCGTGCGATGCAGGTCCTGGCCGCCCGGCTGCAGCAGATGAAGGAAGAAGAAGCCGAGGCTGCGGCGTCGGCCGATCGTGCCGCTCAGGTGCGGACCATGGACCGTTCGGAGCGCATCCGTACATACAATTTCCCCGAAAACCGCATCTCTGACCACAGAATTAATTACAAGGCGCACAACCTCGACCAGGTTCTCGACGGCGACCTGGATGACCTCTTCTCTGCGCTGCAGTCCGCAGAGCGCGCCGAGCGGCTCGAGGCAGAATGACATATCCCCGTACATCTGTTCGCCAGATGATCAACAACGCCGGCGGACGACTGCGCGCTGCGGGGGTGGATTCTCCACGGGTCGATGCTGAGCTTCTGATGGCACATGCGCTCACTGTTAAGGGCGCGCCGGGTGCGGAACCGGTCACACGGTCGTCATTATTCTTCCGACGCCAAGACCACGTCGATCCCGACACGGCCGAGTTTTTCGAAGCGTGTATTAGCCGACGCGAGCAGCGGGAACCCCTGCAGCACATTATGGGGACGGTGCGTTTCGCCGGGATCGACCTGCTGGTTGGCCCGGGGGCTTTTATTCCTCGTCCGGAAACCGAATTGATTGTGGAATGGGCGGGAAAGCAACTCCGCAGGGCGTTAGATAACCCGTCCGGGGAATCCGGGTCGCCGAACTCTGTGCCTGCGGATTACACCATCGTTGATTTGTGTACCGGGCCTGGAACTTTAGCGCTGGGTGTTGCGCACGCGGCGGGTAATGCGTTGCTGTCTCTTCATCGCGACTTGAGAGAGCAGCGGGTAGCGGATCCGCGCGGGGGAGACATCGTTACCGGTGACGTCGGCACGCTCCCACGAATCCAGATTGTTGGCGTTGACACAAGCGACGTCGCACTGGATTACGCCCGTCGCAACGTCGAGACCTTCATACAGAATTGGCGGGCCGAAGCGCTGGACGCTGGCCTGTCAGAAGACGACGCCGAACAGCTCTCTGTGAGCCTGTGCACAGGGGACGCCACCGATCCCAGTATCGTGAAAGCCATTCGGGACATGTGTGGCCGGGACACGCGTGATCGGGATACGCGTGACGGTGACAATCCCGAGCCGACGCGTGAAACGACGCCTGACCTGAAGGTGGATATGGTTGTTTCGAATCCACCCTATGTGCCCGAGAACACGGCGATTTCGCCCGAAGTCGCGGCCGATCCTCATGATGCCGTTTTCGCTGGTGCGGATGGAATGAGCGTGATCGTGCCGATGATGGCCGTGGTTGAGGATTTGTCTAGCCCCGGCACCTTCGTGGCTGTGGAACATGACGAGCTCAACGGTCCTGTGACCTCACAATGTTTGAATGATCACAGTTTCACCGATGTAGAAATACATAAGGACTTAGCTGGACGCGATAGGTTTGTGACGGGCATTCGGGCCGCACACACGAGGAAAGCGTAATAACACTCATGAACACAATTTACGATTGCACTGACCAAGACGAACGACGTCGTGGCCTGGAGGCTGCCCAGAGCGCAGTAAAGGGCGGACGTCTGGTCGTTATCCCCACCGACACCGTCTATGGCATCGGGTGTGATGCATTCGATAACGACGCTGTTGCCGCGCTGTTGCGGGCGAAGCATCGTGGCCCTGACATGCCTGTTCCCGTGTTGATTGGGTCATGGGACACCGTCGACGGCCTAGTGCAGACAGTCACCCCGCGGATGCGCGAATTAGTCCAAGCGTTTTGGCCTGGCGGACTGTCATTTGTGGTGACACAGGCTCCGTCGTTGCCCTGGGACCTTGGGGATACTAACGGATCAGTGATGCTTCGGATGCCGCTACAGCCGGTCGCGATTGAGCTACTGAGAGCCACAGGCCCCATGGCGGTGAGCTCCGCCAATATTTCGGGGCAGCCGCCTGCGACGTCGGCAATTGCCGCGAAGCAGATGCTGGGAAGCGAAGTATCCGTCTATCTGGATGATGGAGAGGCGACGATCGGGGAGCCGTCGACCATCATTGATCTGACCTCGCCCACCCCTCATCTTTTGCGTGAAGGGGCGATTTCTGCAGAACGTATTTCCGAGGTTATTGGAACGAGCCCTGCTACGCTGCGTCAGAGATAGTTCGAGGGGAAAAGAACGGCCTCACGTGCGCGGATAGTCCAGGGAATGCGGGGTAGAGAAACATCATGATCGTTTGTGCACAATCAGCGGTGGGGGGAACCGGTGTGCCCATTCGGGAACTCATCCTTGTTCTCTGCACGGGCTGCATCGTGACTTTCCTGACAACAGGATGCATACGATCCGCCATGGTGCGGACCGGGAGAGTAGCTATACCACGTGCCCGCGACGTCCATAAACAACCCCGACCGCGGTTGGGGGGAGTCGCGATGTTCACCGGCGTCATTGCAGCCTTACTGGTGGCCAACCAATTACCGGCGTTGAACCGCGGTTTTCCTCCCATGACTCCGGACTTGAGAGCCGTGTTATGGGCTGCCCTCATCATCGTTGTTGTTGGCATTATCGATGATTTGTATGACATTCCGGCTCTCGTGAAACTGGTCGGGCAGATTGCGGGCGCAACGGTCATGAGTTTGCTGGGGCTGAGCTGGTACCTCCTCTATGTGCCTTGGCATGGGGGCACCACGGTCATTCTGGATCAAGTCCAGTCCACAGTCCTGACTGTCGTCTTCACCGTCACCCTGATCAACGCGATTAACTTTGTCGACGGTCTCGACGGGTTGGCGGCCGGCGTCGGGGGGATCGCGGGAATCTCACTCTTCGCGTTTTCGCTCACCATTCTCCACGACCAAGGGGGAGCGGTGAGCGCTTATCCTCCGGCCATTATTTCCGCCGTCTTGATCGGAGCCTGCGCGGGCTTCTTGCCCCACAACTTTGAGCCAAGCCGAATTTTCATGGGCGACACGGGATCCATGCTGATCGGCCTCCTCCTCGCGGCGGCATCGACCTCAGCGTCGGGCCGCATCACGATGTCGCTCTATGGTGCCGCCGATATTTTCGCGCTGCTGAGCCCGATCATCGTGGTGGCAGCGAGTGTGTTCATCCCGATGCTCGACCTCATCATGGCTGTTATCCGCCGTGTCGGTCATGGCAAAAGCCCGTTCGCCCCGGATAAAAAGCACCTGCACCACAGGCTGCTCCAGCTCGGGCACACGCACCGACGAGTGGTCCTTGTGCTCTACACGTGGGTGAGCGTTGTCGCCTTCAGCGCGGTGGCAGCAACAATTTTGCCGACGGACATTACCCTCATTGCGGTGGGGCTAGCGATCATCATCGCCGTCGGGATTACGTCTGTACCGCGCTCGCGTGATCGTCGGCACCCGGACCGCTACAATCAGCCAGCGTGACTGATTCCCATTCCTCTGGCGAACCGAACAGCGCCTCGTCTAAGCCGACGTCTCCATACTCCACTTTCGCATCGGGGGATTCCGGCGAAAATACACCAGAACAATCTGATGGACAGAACTCTTCTGAAACGTCGAACTCGTCGGCTAGCTCGTCGACCGACGGTGCTTCTCCTATCGACGACGTGATCGCGAAGAAGAACCGGCATGTGTCGGATCCACGGTGGCCGCTGCTGAAGGCTGCGCGCCTGGGGGGTATCGCAATTGCCTGTTTAGCTGTGGTTTCGTTGTTGGCTTGGGGTGGACAATCAGGGATGCGAGGTGTCTGGGGGGCGCTCATCGGGTCGGTCATCGGTGGTGCCTTTGTTTTGCTCACTATCGTGAGTGTGCTCATCACCTCCCGGACAAATCCCCAAACGACGATGGCTGTGGTGATGGGGACGTGGCTGCTCAAGGTTGTCGTTGTTTTACTTGTCTTAGTCGTCCTGAAGAACATGTATTTCTATGACCACCTGGCGTTGGCGGTCACTGTGATCGCCGCGTTAATCGTCGGATTGGTCTCAGAAACATGGGGTGTTTTAACCGCGCGTGTGACCTATATCGCTGACCGAGAATGGGCAGAAGAACGGGACCACCAGCAATAGCCTGCATGGGGGTGAATCAGGTGTAGTTTTAGGGGGGTCGGATTGAGAGATCGCTTGGGAAAAACCTGAATTAAGCTGCTATCGTCAACTGCGGGTTATAAGGAAAAGTCGCTATGCGTAGCCACCCCCGAATAACCCCCGGGCCCCCGCGATGATGTGCGACGGAATCCGCGGTGGGCTATGCACATAGACCTCCATCGCACCGTTTTCTGTTTGGCAGAAAGCGGCCCGAACACGGGAGAGAACGCTGAGCGTTACAACCTTGTCCATGAAGGGGCATTTCCACGCCCCAGATCTGGACCACGACTTTTTCCCGGGGTTCGTTTGTGGGACCGGCAGTGACGGTGAGCCACGCTGTCCCGACGGTGCGTCGAATGGTGATCACATCAACCTTTGGTTCGGTAATTTTGCCGACGGTTGGTTCGCCATCGACCGCATCATGTTCGTCCGACTCCTCGTGATGGTGCTCATGGGGCTGTTCTTCTTCTTCGCTATGCGGAAGCCGAAGTTAGTTCCGCGTGGCGTGCAGAACGTCGCTGAGTACTTGTTGGATTTCGTCCGTATCCACATCAGTGAGGAGATTCTTGGTCGAAAAGAAGGACGTCGCTTCCTTCCGATTATTTCCACGATCTTCTTCCTTGTGCTGTTCATGAACGCACCATCGGTGATCCCGTTCTTGAACGTTTCCCCCAATGCTCGTATCGGTATGCCACTGCTCTTGGCCGTGGTTGCCTACATCTGCATGATTTACGCAGGTGCCAAGCGGTACGGGTTCGGGAAGTACATGAAGAGCTCTCTGGTAATTCCGGGGTTGCCTTTCCTTCTCTATTTCTTGGTCGTACCGATTGAGTTCTTCTCGACCTTCATTTTGAGGCCTGTCACGCTGACCATTCGTCTTATGGCCAACATGCTGTCAGGTCACATCGTGCTGGTGCTCTTGTACTCGGCAACCAACTTCTTCTTCTGGCAGATGAACGGCTGGCTTGTTGCGTCCGGCTTTACCATCGCGGCAGCTTTTGCCTTCTCGCTGTTTGAGATTTTGGTGATTTTCCTGCAGGCGTACATTTTCGCTCTGCTGACTGCGGTGTACATTGAGCTTTCCCTGCATGCGGACGAACACTAACTGAACACCCCACTCGAAGTTTTTCACGAATACGTCGTTGGAAAACCAACGGCATTTTGAAAGGGAACGGAACACCCCATGAACGAGATCCTTCTCGCTGCAGACTCCACCAGCTATGACGGCTTCGGTGCTATCGGCTACGGCCTTGCTGCTATCGGCCCTGGTATCGGTATCGGTATTGTCGCCGGAAAGACGGTGGAAGGCATGGCACGTCAGCCGGAAATGGCTGGCCAGTTGCGTACCACAATGTTCCTGGGCATCGCCTTCACTGAGGCTCTTGCCCTTATCGGCTTGGTCGCCGGCTTCCTGTTCTAATCAGGTTGTTTTCACTACATCCTGATATTCGAAATAGCGAAAGCTGGAGACTATGACGAACTCACTTATTTTGGCTGAGGACACGCTGCCTCTCGAAAAGGGCAACTTGCCGCTTCTCCCTTTGCCATACGACCTCGTCTGGTCCATCGTCTGCTTCGTACTGATCCTATGGCTTTTCTGGAAGTTTGTTCTTCCGAAGTTCCAAGAGGTTCTTTCTGAGCGTGAAGATCGCATTGAAGGCGGTATTCAACGTGCGGAGGCCGCGCAATCCGAGGCGAAGGCTGCGTTGCAAAAATACAATGACCAGCTCGCTGAGGCTCGTGCAGAGGCCGCTCGTATTCGCGACGAAGCTCGTGCTGACGGGCAAAAGATCGTTGCGGATATGAAGACCGAAGCAACGGAGGAAAGCAACCGCATTATCGCTCAAGGCGAAAAGCAACTTGCTGCTCAGCGTGATGCCGTCGTCGCTGACCTGCGTAAGGACATGGGTCAGAATTCGGTCGATCTGGCGGAGAAGCTCCTCGGCTCTCATCTATCCGACGATGCCAAGCGCGCGGAGACAGTGGATTCTTTCCTGTCTTCCTTGGATGACATTCCGGCAGGGAAGTGATCAGTATGCACGCAGCGAGCCGAGAATCGATGACCGAGTTGGCGACTACCCTCGACAACACCGTTGCTCAGTCCAACGCGGCCGTCGACGGCGCACAAATCGGACCCGAGCTCTTCGACGTCGTTGAGGTTTTGGACTCCAACCGTGACTTGCGTGTGGCGCTTATTGATCCCGCAGCGTCCTCCGAGAAACGTGCAGACCTTGCCGATCGCGTTTTCGGTGAGAAGCTCAATCAGGCTTCGCGCAGCGTGTTGCGTTCTGCAGTAGATAAAGACTGGTCGAATACGCGCGATTTCCGCAATGGGCTTGTTCAACTTGGCCGCCGGGCTCTGTTCCGCGCTGCCGAGGCAGACGACAAGCTTACGACCGTCGAATCTGAGTTGTTCCAGTTGGCGAGGGTTCTTGAAGACGCCCCGCAGCTGGAGATGCTTTTGGCAGACCGACAAGCTAGTGCGGACCGACGTCGCCAATTGTTGGCCTCAGTCTTGTACGGCAAAGTTACTTCAATTACAGAAACTCTTGCCTTGCAGGCGATTTCTCGTGCTAAACAACGTCCTGTCGAAGCATGTGAAACGCTATCGCGGGAGGCAGCGCAGCTGCGTGGGTACGACGTTGCTCATGTTGTGACTGCCGGCGAATTGAGCGATACCCAACGATCCACCCTGGCTGACAAGCTCGGTCGAATTTATGGTCACAAGATGTCCATCCACGGAGAGGTCGATCCCAGCATCCTCGGTGGAATGGTCATCCGGGTCGGAGATGAGCGTATCGATGGCAGCACATCGGGCAAACTCGAGAAATTACGGCGAGCTTTTGCCTGACGCCCACGGCGGACGGAATGCCGGTCGTGACCGCGACCAGAAATACGACGTAATAAACAAGTAATGCTGGAAGAGACTACCGAGAGCAGGAAGAACATGGCGGAGCTGACGATCTCCTCCGACGAGATCCGTAGCGCGATTGCGAACTACACCTCGAGCTACTCCGCGGAGGCCTCCCGTGAGGAGGTCGGCGTGGTCATTAGTGCGGCTGACGGTATCGCCCAGGTTTCGGGTATGCCATCAGTCATGGCTAATGAGTTGCTCGAGTTCCCAGGTGGCGTCATCGGCGTCGCCCAAAACCTTGACACCGATAAAGTCGGTGTCGTGGTCTTGGGAAGCTACGAGACCTTGCGGGAAGGCGACGAAGTAAAAAGGACCGGAGAGGTCCTATCCATTCCGGTTGGGGACAAATTCCTCGGCCGCGTTATTAACCCCCTGGGCCAGCCAATCGACGGCCTGGGATCCATCGAGGCAGAAGAAGATCGCGTCCTGGAACTGCAGGCGCCCTCAGTGTTGATGCGTCAACCAGTCGAGGAACCACTCCAGACCGGTATTAAAGCTATCGACGCGATGACCCCGATCGGGCGGGGCCAGCGACAGCTCATCATTGGTGACCGTAAAACCGGTAAGACGGCTGTTTGCCTCGATACCATCATTAACCAGAAAGCCAACTGGGAATCCGGGGACCCGGAAAAGCAGGTTCGCTGCATTTATGTCGCCATCGGTCAGAAGGGTTCCACAATCGCTGGTGTCCGTAAGACCCTAGAGGACAACGGCGCCCTGGATTACACGACCATTGTCGCTGCTCCCGCATCAGATTCAGCTGGTTTTAAGTGGCTCGCACCCTTCGCTGGTGCCGCACTGGGACAGCACTGGATGTACAAGGGCAAGCACGTACTGGTCGTCTACGATGACCTCACCAAGCAGGCTGAGGCTTACCGTGCCATCTCCTTGCTGCTGCGCCGTCCGCCGGGACGTGAGGCGTACCCAGGTGACGTTTTCTACCTCCACTCCCGCTTGTTGGAGCGTGCAGCTAAGCTCTCCGACGACTTGGGTGGCGGCTCTATGACGGCCCTGCCGATCATCGAGACAAAAGCGAACGACGTGTCCGCCTTCATTCCGACCAACGTCATTTCTATTACCGACGGTCAGGTCTTCTTGGAGTCAGACCTCTTCAACCAGGGTGTTCGCCCCGCTATTAACGTCGGTGTGTCGGTCTCCCGTGTCGGTGGTGCCGCCCAGACGAAGGGCATGAAGAAGGTTTCGGGTTCGCTGCGTATTGACCTCGCCGCATACCGCGACTTGGAAGCATTCGCTGCTTTCGCCTCGGACCTCGACGATTCCTCCAAGGCACAGCTGGAGCGCGGATCTCGCCTTGTTGAGCTGTTGAAGCAGCCGGAGAACCATCCGCAAGCTGTGGAAGACCAGATGGTGTCGATCTACCTAGCTGGCAATGGCGACTTTGACTCCGTTCCCGTCGAAGATATTCGTCGGTTCGAATCTGAATTCCTCGAGCACCTCCATTCGAAGCACGCTGGTGTCTTCGAGCAGGTCGAGGGTGGATCCCCACTCAATGACGAATCCAAGGCAGAGCTTTCCTCCGCTGTGGATGAGTTCAAGCAGAACTTCCAGGCCTCCGACGGCAAACCTGTTATCAACGAGCCCGATGTAGACCCAATGGAGCAATCCGAGTTGGGTAAAGAACAAATCACTGTGTCGCGTAAGTCCTCGGGCAAGTAAGGGCGGTGCGCGCAATGGATAAGAACGAAGGGAGGCGATGAGTGTAAATGGCTACGTTACGTGAACTGCGAGACCGGATTAAGTCCGTTAACTCGACTAAGAAGATCACGAAGGCCCAAGAGCTGATCGCCACTTCGAAGATCACGAAAGCGCAGGCCAGGGTAGCTGCCTCGCAACCGTACGCGGAGGAAATTACCAAGGTCGTCCATCGCTTGTCATCGGCAAGTTCACTGGACCACCCGATGCTCCGCGAACGCGAAGGCGGAAACCGTGCCGCCATTTTGGTGGTGTCCAGCGACCGGGGAATGTGTGGCGGGTACAACCACAACGTTTTCAAGAAAGTTGCTGAACTACGCGCTTTGTTGGAAAAGCAGGGCTATGAGGTTGTCCTCTATGTCTTCGGTAACAAGGGGCTGACCTACTACCGCTTCCGCGGTGAGGCCCTTGAAGGTGCTTGGACCGGATATTCTCAGGACCCCGAGTACGAAGGCACGCACGAAATGCGTCGGCACCTTATCGACGCATTCGTTGCTAGCTCATCGGGCAAAGCAGAGTGGCGCCCCGGGCTCACCGCGCCTGAGGGCGAGAGTGTGCAAGGCTTCGACCAGCTCCACGTCGTGTACACGAAGTTCGAGTCGATGCTGTCTCAGAAGGCCGTCGCACGCCAGATGCTTCCGATGGAAGCCGTCATCGACTATGAGGAAGTAGAGACTGGCGAAGACATGCTGTCTGACCCGGACGATTCCGAAATTAGTGCCAACTACGAATTTGAGCCCGACGCGACCACATTGCTGTCGGAGCTCCTCCCGCACTACGTGTCTCGTGCTTTGTATGCCTTGCTGCTGGAGTCAGCTGCGTCAGAATCCGCAGCACGCCGTACAGCTATGAGTTCGGCGACGGATAACGCAACTGAGCTTGCCACCACGTTGTCTCGTACAGCTAACCAAGCTCGTCAGGCACAAATTACCCAGGAAATTACAGAGATCGTCGGTGGCGCGGGAGCGCTCGACGACAGCGGAGAAAGTGACTAACCAATGACTACAGCTCTTAGTGAGCAGCAGACGGGCCTCAGTGGCCGTGTCGCACGCGTCATCGGCCCGGTTGTCGACGTGGAATTCCCTCGCGGAGAACTACCGGCGCTATTCAACGCGCTGACCGTCGACGTTGATCTAGAGGCCGTCGCCAAGACAATTACCCTCGAGGTTGCCCAGCACCTCGGTGACAACATCGTCCGTGCCGTGTCAATGGCACCGACCGATGGTTTGATCCGTGGTGCCGAAGTGAAAGACACCGGCAAACCGATTTCTGTTCCCGTCGGGGACACCGTCAAGGGACACGTGTTCAACGCCCTCGGCGACTGCCTTGACGAGCCAGGGCTCGGCCGTGACGGCGAGCAATGGTCCATCCACCGTAAGCCACCAGCTTTCGACCAACTCGAAGGTAAAACCGAGATCCTCGAGACCGGTATTAAGGTCATCGACCTTCTCACCCCGTACGTTAAGGGTGGAAAGATTGGCCTGTTCGGTGGTGCTGGTGTGGGCAAGACAGTGCTCATCCAGGAAATGATCACCCGTATTGCCCGCGAGTTCTCCGGTACGTCGGTGTTCGCCGGCGTCGGCGAGCGCACCCGTGAGGGCACGGACCTCTTCCTCGAAATGGAAGAGATGGGCGTGCTCCAAGATACGGCCCTCGTGTTCGGCCAGATGGACGAGCCGCCGGGAGTTCGTATGCGTGTGGCTCTCTCGGGGCTGACAATGGCGGAATACTTCCGTGACGTTCAGCATCAGGACGTGCTGCTCTTCATCGACAACATCTTCCGTTTCAGCCAGGCAGGTTCCGAGGTTTCCACGCTGCTGGGTCGCATGCCTTCTGCTGTGGGTTACCAGCCAACATTGGCTGATGAGATGGGTGAGCTCCAGGAGCGCATTACGTCGACCAAGGGTCGTTCGATTACCTCTCTGCAGGCTGTCTACGTCCCCGCCGACGACTACACCGACCCGGCTCCTGCGACCGTGTTCGCCCACTTGGATGCGACCACAGAGCTCGACCGCTCCATCGCATCGAAGGGTATTTACCCCGCTGTGAACCCGCTGACCTCCACGTCTCGTATCCTCGAGCCTGGAATCGTCGGCGAGGAGCACTATCAAGTTGCGCAGCGAGTCATCAATATCCTTCAGAAGAACAAGGAGCTGCAGGATATTATCGCCATTCTTGGTATGGACGAGCTGTCTGAAGAAGACAAGATCACCGTCCAGCGTGCACGTCGTATCGAGCGCTTCCTCGGCCAGAACTTCTTCGTTGCTGAAAAGTTCACCGGCCTGCCAGGCTCCTACGTCCCGCTGAAGGACACCATCGACGCCTTCCGCCGTATTTGCGATGGCGAATATGACGCATACCCCGAGCGCTGCTTTAACGGCCTCGGCGGTCTGGACGACGTCGAAGCCGAATACAAGAAGCTGCAAGAGAAGTAAGGTAGGGACACCATGGCTGAAATTGCCACTGAGTTAGTCTCCGTTGAGCGAGCGCTATGGTCCGGTGCTGCGACGTCTGTCACCGCACAGACCACAGAAGGTGAAATCGGCATACTTCCCGGACACGAACCTATCCTTGGGCAGCTTGTTGAAAACGGTGTGGTCATCATCCGTACCACCGACGGCGAAAAGAAAGTCGCTGCAGTACAGGGCGGGTTCCTGTCCGTCGGCAAGCACAAGGTATCTATTCTGGCGGACCACGCCACGTGGTCATCAGAAGTGGATGTTTCCAGCGCAGAGCAGAGCTACAAAGGCTCCGACACGGATTCACATGACCGTGCTCAAGCTCAATCCGAGCTCCGAGCAGTCCAGCGTGCGAAAGAAAAGTAGGTCGACTGTATAGCTCTCACCTACGCCCCCGTAGTTTCTAAGGCCAATTCTTAGGAACACGGGGGTTTCGTCGTTTATACTCAGGTCAAGGAACGACGTGCATGACGAGCCGTCGACGGACGTAATGGGAGAGGTGGCCCATGGTTCTCTTCACCGTGACAATGGCGTGTATGGCCATCCTCGTATGGGGAATGGGAGTCGCCATATGGCGATTTTCGTGGATCCGGCCCCGTGGCATACCAGTCTGTACCGCCGTTTATCGTGACGGCCGACGACATCGCTGGCACCACGGGGTCATCATTTTGGGGGAAGACGCCGCAAAGCTTTACTTGCTGCGGTCTCTTAAACCGGGGGCAGACTTATCGTGTGAAAGGCACAACATAGAAATTGTTGGCCGACGAGACGTCAAAACGGGGGTATTACGGCTATTAGCCGATCCGCGGATAGTCGAACTTCAAGCGGGGGATGTACGAGTGGATGTAGCCGGGGGACACGCTATGGATATGGCATTGGTGGCGTGGTTGGAATCCGCCCCGAGCACCAGAATCCAGCGGCTCAGTAAACACCCCCGACGGGTTAAAGAACGGGGCCACAGGTTCCACAGTCACAGTTAACGACGGTGGTATCAAGCGTGGCTTGATCGCCTACATCGCTAGACGCAGCGCCTTGCTCGACGCCGTGACGTAATAGGTTCTGAGAGAACACGATTTGGTACTCTCTCGCTCATGCGCCTTGTCATCGCTACGTGTTCCGTCGATTATGTTGGTCGTTTAACCGCCCACTTGCCTAAAGCAACTCGTTTACTCATGGTTAAAGCTGACGGATCAGTGTCAGTCCACGCCGATGACCGGGCCTATAAACCTCTCAATTGGATGACTCCGCCGTGTACGCTCACGGTCCACCCGATTGCCATCGACGATCCCGACGCCGACTTTACCGACGGTAGCTCCGTCGGCAACTCTGAAGGACAGGAGACCGACGGCTCGGCCCGAACCGCGCATGAGGAAGAGCTCTGGGTCGTCGAGAATAAAAAAGGCGAACAGCTCCGCATCACGGTGCATGACAAGATTTCTGACACCATGTATGACCTGGGCGAGGATCCAGGCCTCACGAAGGATGGTGTGGAAGCGCATCTTCAGGAGCTGTTAGCGCAGCATCCGGAAGCGTTGGGGGAGGGCTTTACGCTCGTTCGCCGCGAATATCCGACGCCTATTGGTCCCGTTGATATTTTGACCAGGGACGCGAGCGGGAAGACCGTGGCCGTTGAGGTGAAGCGACGCGGTGGGATTGATGGCGTTGAGCAGCTCACGCGGTACGTCGAGTTGCTGAACAGGGATGAGATTTTAGCCCCAGTGCAGGGACTTTTCGCGGCGCAAGAGATCAAACCGCAGGCGCGGACGCTTGCGGAGGATCGTGGGTTCACGTGCGTGACCGTCGACTACGACGAACTGCGTGGTACCCCGTCTCAGGAGCTTCGTCTTTTTTAGCGTGCCAGGGTCCGGCCGGTTTAGCGTGCCAAGGCGGGGTCGCTCGCTCGTCCAGTGAAAACGGGGCCCCAACAAAGGTCCTGCCATTACCGTAGGACCCAACAAAAATGGGGCCCACCAACGTGGACCCCAGAGCGACAGGAAAACTTACTTCCCTGGCTGAGTCAGTTCGAGAAGAACTCCGCCTGCATCCTTCGGGTGAACGAAGTTAATGCGAGCACCAGCGGTTCCGTTCTTCGGCTCGTCATAAAGAAGCCGGGTACCTTGCTTACGCAGGTGGTCACAGAGGGCGTCGATATCGGTCGTGCGCAGACACATCTGCTGCAAACCCGGGCCCTTCTTGTCAAGGAACTTAGCGATCGTCGACTTTTCGTTCAGCGGAGCCAGAACCTGAATCATTCCCTGTAACTCCGTGAGTGTCTTCGGGCCAACCATGGCCTCCTGAACACCCTGTTCTTCATTTGTTTCGACGTGGTGGCAGATCCACCCCATGTTCGTGCGGTACCACTCCAGCGTGGCATCCAAGTCAGTTGTGGCGATACCTACGTGATCCAGGCAGGTGACTAGTTCGTGCGGTACTTCGGTGCTGTACTCGTTGTTACTCATGCTTCTATGCTAAGCCCCCCGCGGCCAATATTGCTCCTTCGCAGGCGTATTCAGGAGTGTGATTTTGTACGACATTGTCCGTCAGGCTGGACTAACATCGGGGCCATGATTGTTGCGTTTTCTGTTGCTCCGACTACTTCTACTGACGACGATGGTGGTGTCGCGGATGCGGTTGCTGAGGCAATCCGAGTTGTTCGGGAGTCGGGTCTTCCGAACGAGACAAACGCCATGTTCACGCTGATCGAAGGTGAATGGGACGAGGTTTTCGATGTCGTGAAGCGGGCAACGGAAGCTGTCAGCTCGGTGAGTCCTAGAACGTCTCTAGTGGTAAAGGCCGATATTCGCCCGGGTTTTGACCATCAGCTCACCGAGAAGGTGGACGCGGTGAACCGTCGCCTTGAGTCGTCATCTGAGAAGTGAACGGCGGACGGGCGGAGCGTCGCACCACGTAGTAGCGTCCGACGGGATCGCCAAGAATATAGTGACGACACAGAACAATTAGGCATTCTTACTGAGAGGGATACAAGACAGTAATGACATCTCCGGGAAAAGGCCCTGAGCGGTTTATAGCTGGTGCAGTTGATTTAGGCGAAGTTAAAGCACGAGCTGAAGCTCGGGCGGAGGCGGAAAAGCAACGTCAGCGCCAAGCGCGCCGGGCGAACGACGCGCCGGTTTCAAGCGCCGGGAATAATGCGCAGGGTGGTGCCGGCGTTCCCGGTGGCGGCTCTACGAGTGGCACAGCCCAGATGACCGTCGATGTTACCGAGGCCAATTTTGAAAATGACGTCCTCAAGCGGTCTATGCAGGTCCCGGTTATTGTCGCGATTAGTTCGACGCGGTCGCCAGATTCTCAAGACATCGTCCAGAATCTTGAGTCCATGGCACGACAGGCGAATTACAAGTGGATCTTTGCCAATGTCAGTGCGGACACAGTTCCCCAGATTGCCCAGGCCTTTGGTGTTCGCGCTATTCCGACAGTCATAGCATTGGGAAATGGTCGCCCGATTTCGGTTCTCGAAGGGCAACAGCCAAAAGAACAGTTACAAGGGTGGATCGACCAAATCTTGCAGGCAGTCGGCGATCAATTGCCCGGTATTCCCGACGCCGATAAAGCGTCGTCCACTGAGGACGAACAACCCCCATCAGACCCTCGGTTTGATGCTGCTGAAGAGGCCCTCAATAATGGGGACTTCGATGCTGCGCTCGCCGCCTACGACAACATTATTGACGCCGAGCCGCATAACACTGAGGCCAAGGCTGCGCGTGCGAACGTGTCCCTCCTCAAACGAGTGTCAGAGGCACAGGCACCCGATGACCCGACGTCTGAACCAGAGAAGACCTTCGCTCAGGCTGATCAGTACATGATCTCGTCGAAGGAAGAGGACGCGTTTCGCGTGCTTCTCGACCTCTTGCGGGTATCGGCAGGGGATCAAAAGACTCAGGTCAAGGATCGGTTGATTGAACTGTTCACGCTGTGTGATCCCGCCGACCCGCGCGTAGCCACAGCCAGGCGGGAAATGGCGAGCGCCCTGTTCTAAAACCCCAGCTTGGTTGGCCAGCAGACAGGTAGCGATCGTTCCCGCTAGCCCGCCAGCCGGGCTACATCATCCCCGCGTTACCCGTCGAAGCGGAAGAACAGGGCACTCATGGCGGGCACGAAGATAGTCGCTGAGGCAGGGTAGCCGTCGTATTCACCACTATTCGCCGTGATCTGCCCCAGGTTTCCGCCACCGGCGCCTTCATAATCGGACGAGTCGGTGTTGAGAATTTCTGTCCACCGTCCAGCATTGGTGAGACCCAATTGGTACTGGGGATATGTGGTTCCCGAGAAGTTGAATACGCACGCGACGCGCTGCCCGTTCGACCCGTACCGCATGAAGCTCAGCACGCCGCGTTGGGCGTCGCTAGCGTTAATCCACGAAAAACCGCTGGGTTCGTTGTCTTGTGTGTAGAGCGCAGGGGTAGTCGAGTAAAGGCCATTAAGGTCCTTGACCAGGCGCGATACGGCTGCGTGGTATTCGCCTTCCCAGCCTTCTTGCTGCCCCCACGGCAAAGACTCGTCGTGATTCCACTCGGTGGTTTGCCCAAAGTCCTGCCCCTGGAACAGAAGTTGCTTACCGGGGTGCGCCCACATGAAAGCCAGATAGGTACGCAGCCCTGCTGCCTTATTCCATGTATCGCCCGGCATCCGCGACCACAGCGTCCCCTTCCCATAAACCACTTCATCATGGCTGATGGGGAGGATGAACTTTTCAGACCACGCGTACACCAGCGAAAACGTGATATCCCCATGGTGCCAGGGGCGGTAAATGGGGTCGTTGGAGATGTATTCGAGGGTGTCGTGCATCCACCCCATGTTCCACTTAAACGTGAATCCCAGCCCGCCGTCATAAGTTGGGGCCGTCACCCCTGGCCACGAGGTGGATTCCTCCGCCACGGTCATTGTTCCGGGATAGGCCCTCTCGACGGTAGCGTTCATCTCCTGCAGGAATTGAACGGCATCGAGGTTCTCGCGGCCACCGTACTGGTTGGGGAGCCATTCGCCCTCTTTACGGCTGTAATCCAGGTACAAAATCGAGGCGACGGCATCGACACGCAGCCCGTCGATGTGGAACTGATCTACCCAGTACAACGCGTTGGCTACGAGGAAGTTGCGCACTTCCGCTCGTCCGAAGTCGAAGACGTAGGTACCCCAGTCCTTTTGTTCCCCCCGTCGCCAATCGGGGTGCTCGTAGCAGGCCCGGCCGTCGAAGCGGGCTAGTGCCCACTCGTCCTTGGGGAAGTGCCCGGGAACCCAGTCCATGATGACGCCGATTCCCGCTTCGTGGAAGGCATCGACAAGGGCGCGGAACTCGTCGGGAGTACCGAAACGCGAAGTGGGGGCGTAATACGAGGTGACTTGGTACCCCCACGATCCCGAGAACGGGTACTCGGTGACCGGCATGAATTCCACATGCGTGTATCCCATATCCGAAACATAGGACACCAATTCATCCGCGAGCTCCGTGTAGGAAAGGCCCTTATGCCAGGACTCCAGGTGAACTTCGTAAATGGAGATGGGCGAGTCCTGGAGATTCTTCCGCGTTTTCTCAGCCATCCACTCATCATCGGACCACGAATAATCACTATCGGCCACGATCGACGCCGTGGCCGGCGGCACCTCAGCCCGGCGCGCCATGGGGTCGGCCTTATCGATCCGATCCCCATCAGGCGTGGTCACGCAGAATTTGTAGTACGCCCCGGCGGAGACGTTGGGGACGAAAACTTCCCAAATTCCCGACGACCCCAGCGAGCGCATGGGGAACTGGTTCTTATTCCACGCGCAGAAAGATCCCGTCACTGTCACGCCCTGAGCATTCGGCGCCCACACAGCGAACGATGTGCCGTCGACGCTCCCCATCTCGGTGTCGTAATGGCGGACATGAGCACCCAGCACTTCCCACAGGCGCTCGTGGCGTCCCTCGCCGATGAGGTGGATATCCATTTCCCCGAGTGTGGGTAGCCACGTGTACCCGTTAGCAATCGTTATGGTTTCACCATCGGGATAGGTGATGTGCAGCCGGTGGTCGGTCACTCCGCCCGGTATGGATACGGTAAAGAAACCATCACCGTCGTTAACCGCGTCGACAGTCTCAGACGGGGTCTCGACGGTGACTGATTGCGCGCCGGGACGAAATGCTGTGATTGTCGTCGTTCCGTCGTCGTGGGGATGTGCACCAAGAACAGAGTGCGGGTTGTAATGAGTACCTGCAAGTATTCGTGCGCGGTCATTCGGGTGGATAGTTGGCATGGTCTCTCCTCAGGAGGTGGGCGGCGTGTACGGGTACCGTCGTTTTAGCAGGTCTTAGCAGGTGTAGCGATACTCGTGGTGAGGAGCAAAGCCGCTGCGGTCGCGATAGTCAGTGGGGATTTCCGGCAATTTAACGATGTGACACACGTTGAAGGTCGGATCGAGGCGAACATAATTGTCCTCACCCCACGTCCATTGTTGGTCAGTAATAAGGTCGTGAACCTCAACAGTCGAGGGCAGCCCCAGCGACTCCAGGTCAAGGTGAATTGTGGTCTCTTGGACGTTCTCAGAATCTAGATTGACGACGATGGCCAGCGCATTTCCCGTAAGCGGATCAACCTTGGTGTACGCCATGATCTTGTCGTTATCCGACGGCACGAGCCTGAGCGTCCGGAGCTGTTGAAGAGCGGGCTGCTCCCGGCGGATGGTGTTGAGCACCGTCACGAAGGGTTCCAGTGATTCACCGCGGAGGCGAGCTCCCTCAAAATCGCGTGGCTTGAGCTGGTATTTTTCGCTATCGAGGTATTCTTCGCTGCCCTCTTTGACCGCGACGTGTTCGTAAATCTCGAAACCGGAGTACATTCCCCACGATGGGCTCAGAGTGGTGGCGAGAGCCGCACGAATCGCGAACATCGCCTTTCCGCCATGCTGAAGACTCGCATGGAGAATGTCGGGTGTATTCACGAAGAGATTGGGCCGGCAGGCATCGGCCGCATCGCGAATTTCCTCAGCAAATGCTTCCAGTTCTTTTTTCGACGTCTGCCACGTGAAATAGGTGTACGACTGTGAAAAACCAGCTTTTGCCAGGCCATAGAGGATTGGCCGACGGGTAAACGCTTCCGCGAGGAACACGATGTCGGGGTAGGTCTGGTGGATCGTGGAAATCAGACGTGCCCAAAACGCGGTGGGCTTGGTGTGGGGGTTATCCACACGGAAGATATGGACTCCCCGTTTGATCCAGAACACCAGGACGCGGTGAATCTCGGCGAATAATCCTTCGGGATCGTTATCGAAATTCAAGGGGTAGATGTCTTGATACTTCTTCGGCGGGTTTTCCGCGTAGGCAATGGTGCCGTCGGGAAGAACGGTAAACCATTCGGGGTGAGGCGCAGCCCACGGGTGGTCAGGGGCGCACTGCAACGCGAAATCGAGCGCTACCTCGAGGTTCAGTTCACGAGCACGGGCAACGAACGCATCAAAATCGTCGAGAGTGCCAAGGTCGGGGTGGACCGCGTCATGCCCACCCTCGGATGATCCGATGGCCCAGGGGGAGCCGACGTCATCCGGGGTGGGGTCAAGCGTGTTGTTCTTCCCCTTGCGGTTGATATGCCCGATGGGGTGGATCGGCGGAAGATACACAACGTCAAAGTTCATTCGCGCGATCCGGTCGAGAGACTCGGCGGCTGTCGCAAACGTTCCGTGTACCGGTTCGCCATTTTCCACGCCGCCGGTGGAGCGCGGGAAGAACTCGTACCAGGATCCGACGAGCGCCCGCCGACGTTCCACGTACACCTCGTAAGTGCGGCCGCGCGTCAACAGTTCGCGGAGAGGTGTCCGTCGGAAAATGCTTGTTGTCTCTGCCGACAGTGCCGGGGCAATGCGCGCGCGAATATCGCGATCGGACCTCAAGGACGCGGCGACAGACAAGAGGTGGGGACGGTCGGTGACGGAGGCGACGTTGTTGGCGGTGTCCTCCATAATCCGCGCCCCAATTTCGAGGTCATTCGCGACCTCCTCGGCGCTTTGACCAGCTTCAACCTTGGCCTCGATGGCGCGCCGCCACGTGCGGTAGGGGTCTGACCATGCGTCGATACGGAAAGTCCACGTCCCCGGGCAGTCGGGCACGAATATGGCGTTGACCAGGTCAGGGTCGCCATGTGCCGGCATCATGGGGATGCGCTGAACGGCGGAGGGTCCCGACGCGGAAGCAGGCCCCTTCACGATGGCTGTGGCAGAGACAGCATCGTGCCCCTCGCGCCACACGACGGCGCTGAGGGGGATGACCTCTCCGACCACTGCCTTGGCGGGTACTTCGCCACTGGATACGCGGGGGCGGACGTCGTCAATGCCGAGTCGTCCAACGGTTCCGAGCCGTCCGGTCACAGGTATCTCCTTTTTGTCGTGCTCCGCACTCGTTCTCTCCAACAGAGTAGAGGACAACCCAGATATCGCGCAGCACAGAACCCCTTTTTGGGCTGAACAGTTTCGGCGGCCGTCCACCGAAAGTGACGACGCGTTGTGCAAAGTGACGGAACGTGTCGTGGGTTAGCCCTAAGATGGTGATGTGACTCGACACGACACTTCTTCCCACACGCACGGTTCCGATGATTCCCAGCCTCACGCGACGGTTCGCTCTCGTGAGGAGCTTGATGCACTTCCGATTGACCCCGACGCTCTTATTTCTCTTGACGACGTGAGCGTCGTTCGGAATGGTTCGACGTTATTGCAGCCCATGAACTGGGTGGTGAAACCCGGGCAGCGTTGGGTCATTATCGGCCCGAATGGTGCTGGTAAGACGACGCTGATGAAGGTCGCGGGTGCGGAAACCTATCCGACGACGGGCCGCAGCGTGATCATGGGCGAAGTTTTGGGCAAGACCGATGTGCGGGATGTGCGCACGATGATCGGTATGTCGTCCTCCGCATTGGCCCAGCGTATTCCCGGTCGGGAGCGTGTTCTCGACTTAGTGATCTCCGCCGGCTACAACATTCTGGGGCGGTGGCGTGAGCAGTACGACGACGTCGATAAGGAACAAGCAACGCTTATCCTTGAGGATCTCGGCGCGATGCATTTAGCCGACCGCACGTGGTCGACCCTGTCGGAAGGGGAGCGTAAACGGGTTTTAATCGCGCGCTCGTTAATGACTGATCCGGAATTACTTCTTCTCGACGAGCCAGGCGCTGGGCTTGACCTGGGCGGGCGTGAGGACCTTGTCGAGCGCCTGTCCACATTGGCGAATAACCCTGATGCTCCCGTGATCGTTATGGTTACTCACCACGTGGAAGAAATTCCTCAGGGCTTCACCCACGCAATGCTCCTTGACGAAGGCAAACAGGTTGTCGCCGGGCCCATCGACGAGGTCCTCACCGGGGAGAATTTAACGAAGACGTTCCATCAGCCGATTACGTTGGATACCGTCGACGGCCGTTTCTTCGCTCACCGAGTGAAATCTTCGCGACGTCATCGTCGATAATTCCGGTAGTGTTTGAGCTAATCTACGATGCTCATTGAGAACGATGCTCGCAGAAGATGCTCACGGACGAAACTGTGAGATCGCGGTGTGGTGTACAAGTTATCTGCTTGGCAGAAAGGGAGGGTCATGTTTCTGACACCGACAGGTGAGAGACGTGCCTCTACCGTTCTGTTGCTGCGGGACACGGTGTGGGGGATGGAGGTTTACGTTCAAGAACGCGCCTCCACGATGATCCACTACCCGGAAATGACCGTTTTCCCTGGAGGCGGCGTTGACCAGCGTGATCTTCCCGGGGATGTCGACGGTGATGGTGTGGATTCACCGGAGCTTCGGTGGGTTGGTCACGATACATCCTGGTGGGCACGTCATTTGAAAGTTCCTCGAGACGATGCCCGTGCACTGGTTTGTGCTGCTGTGCGAGAAACCTTTGAAGAATCGGGAACTCTTTTGGCCGGGCTTCACGACGGCAATGTCGTGGGCGATACCGACCCTTACATTCCTTTCCGCTCGCGCCTAGAAAGCCACGAACTAGCGTTCTCTAATTTCTTGGACGACACCGGTCTGTATCTCCGCGCTGACCTGCTGCGACCCTGGGCAAACTGGGTGAGCCCTCCCGGAGACACGGCGCGCTATGACACCCACTTCTTTGTGGCCGCGCAGCCGGAAGGACAGAACACACACGATGATGCGATAGAAGCCGCGTCGAGCGGGTGGTTCAGGCCGTCAACACTGCTCGATGGCTGGCGTTACCGCAAAATCCGTCTCCTCCCGCCGACGTGGGTGCAGTTGCGCATGTTGGATACATTCCGAACTGTTGATGAAGTGCTGGGGTATGCGTCGGATCTGACTGTTGAACCTGTGACCGGCGCGGTTCGGGATCGTCCCTTTATGGATGAATATTTCACTGTGGAACGCTCCTTTGACACGTACTACGCCCGCGGGTGGGCCTAACGGTGTTGTCTCGAGACGACGTTGCGTGGATAACGAGCCATCCGGACGCGTGCGCCGAGGCAGAACCTCTGGAGTTTTCGAAGGCCACTGAATTTGCCGACGGGGCTATGTTGCGCTCGAAATATGGGCAATATGGTCGTGCGTTGGCTGAATTAATGGTTGCTCGACGGTCGGCGCGGGGCGCTCGACCTGTGGACGCCAAAGTATCCGAGAATGTTGTTGACGAGTGGCTCGTCGACGCGGAGTCGGTTCAACAAGCAACCGCCCTGGTCATTGCTCAGTACAGGGCGAGGCGGTTGGCGTTGGCGCCGTCGTTGCAGGCAGGCGGGCTGGTGCACGATGTGACATGCTCCATCGGTAGTGAGCTTGCTGCTCTTGCTGGCGAGGGGTTGACCGCTATCGGGTCTGATATCGATCCCGGCAGGGTAGCGATGGCCCAGCACAATATGGCCGTGCTTGGAAAAGCGGTATCCGAGAAGGCCGCACAAGTAGATCCGGCGCGGTTTACTCGCCCTTTGATTGTTCGCGCTGATGCTTTGTGCCCGGTGTCGTTTCCGGCTGTTGTCATTGCCGATCCTGCCCGTCGTGTTCAGGGCCGACGAATCTCTCAGCCTCAGGATTTAATCCCGCCTCTACCTGGTTTGATCGATACATGGCGTGGTCTGAGGCCCGGGGAACAGGCGAGGGGCCACGCCGATCGTTCGCCGGAGCTCGTCGTGAAGTGCGCCCCTGGGATCGATTACTCCAGTTGGGATGGGGAAGTAGAGATTATCTCCGTCGCCGGTGCGGTGAAAGAGGCATGTTTGTGGACGCCTGAAATCGCGGCGTCAACGTCGGGTATTCGTGCGGCGGTTACTGGCGACGGCAACACGGATAATCAGAACAGCACCGATCACAATAACGCCGGTCACGACAGCTCGGTTCAGCAGCGACGCATTACGCGCCGGGCAACCCTGATCCATGCGGATGGATCCGTCGACATGTTCACTGATACGGATCCAGAAATCCCGCAATCGGCAGGCTCTTCGGCGCCTTCGTCGGATGTAGATGACGACTCCGGAAGCCGAAAGAAGAGCCTGGCTGACCGGTACATCGTCGATCCGGATGGAGCGATTGTTCGGGCAGGATTGGTGCGTCAAGCTGCGTACCGGTGGGGAATGCGGCAGATCGATCCTCATATTGCCTTCTTAACTGGCGATACACCGCCAGCAGGTGTTTTAGCGTGTGAGGTCCTGGATGCCGTGCCACTGTCCAAATTGACGTCGACGATGGCGAAGCGTGCTCCTGGGCAGATTGAAATTCTCGTGCGTGGTGTGGCTGCGAACCCCGATCATGTTCGGGCAAAAATCATGTCTGCCGCGCGGAAGCATTCGGGGAAGAAGGCGCGCAATCAGCACAACAAGCGCAACAAAGAAGCCTCTGCTCACGGGATGACTCGAGGAGGGGCGGCTACGGATTCACCGTCGGCCGGATTATCAGGTGGCAGCTACACGATCGTGATCACGCAGGTGGGGGATAGGCAGGGGAAGAATTCCTCGGTCGCGTTCATTTGCGGCCCGCGAGAGTTCCATTAATAAGGGTTATTAACGACAACGCCAGTAACCCCGGTGAGACCGCGGGAAGCCGATCGGATCGCGGGAATGATGTCGGCGCTGTGGCCCACACAAACGGGGGCATTGGTCACGGGTCTAGAGAGTTTGAACACACTTTTGTGTGCTAGGCCACAAAAGTGCGTTAAAGTGGTCTTCAAAACGAGCGAGATATTGATGTGAGGTACGCCGGCGACGGCTGCAGCCTCCGGTTTTTCGCCCCGACACCATGAGAAAGGTGAATGAATGTCGAACATTGTCGTGTTAGTTAAGCAAGTACCGGACACCTACTCCGAGCGGCAGCTCACCGAGGACGATTACACCGTTGACCGCGAGAGCACCGATCAGGTTCTCGACGAGATCAATGAAAACGCCGTGGAAGCAGCCCTTCAGCTCAAGGAAGCAGGAGGGGATTACACAGTCACCGCGCTGACCGTCGGCCCCGATAGTGCCAAGGAAGCACTGCGGAAGGCCCTGTCGCTCGGCTGCGACGAAGCTATCCACGTGTGTGATGATGCCCTCGCTGGCTCCGATGTCCTGGGAACTGCATGGACACTGTCGCAGGCCCTCAACCTGGTCGATGACATTGAACTCATTATCTGCGGCAACGAGTCCACCGACGGCAATATGGGAACTGTGCCCGGGTTGATCTCGGAATACCGCCAGATCCCCGCGGTGACCGGTCTGCGTTCATTCTCCGTCGAAAATGGCACGGTCACCGGCGAAAGCGCCCGCGAAGAGGGCGTGTACAGCCTGGAGGCTCCGACACCGGCCATTATCTCCGTAACTGAGAAGGCCAACGAGCCCCGCTTCGCTGCCTTCAAGGGAATCATGGCAGCAAAGAAGAAGAAGATTCAGCAGGTCGATCTCGAGGATATTGGAGTCGACGCTGCCAACGTCGGATTGGAGAATGCTGCGACGTCCGTGACCGGATACGCACCCAAGCCGGAAAAGTCCGCTGGTGAAATCATTACCGACGAAGGCGATGGTGGAACGAAGTTCGTGGAATTCTTGGCCAACGAAAAGCTCATCTAAACGTGGCATCGAGACCATAACTCACCATCGTTGTTTGTTTACTAACAGGAATATTCGGTCAGTAATGGCCGGTAACGAAAGGACTTTCCCATGACTGATGTACTAGTTCTCGTCGAACATGCTGATGGAGCCTTGTCCAACAACACCAACGAACTGATTACCGCGGGTCGCGTATTCGGTTCCGTGGGCGCGGTTGTCGTTGGTGCTGAGGGCACAGCAGAAGCCTTGAAGGACGACTTAGCCGCTGCAGGTGCGGAAACGATTTACGCAGCAGAAAACGATTACGCTGCTAACTACTTGGTCACGCCTTCTGTAGACGCATTGTCAGCCCTGGCAGCGGGCCTCGAAGTGCCCGTCATCATTTCGTCCTCCGCGACGGGCAAAGAGATCGGAGGGCGCGTCGGTGCCCGCGTAGCATCCGGCGTTCTCTGTGATGTGACCGAGATTAACGCTGATCACACCGCAGCCAGCTCTATTTTCGGTGGCGATTACACCGTCGAGCTCTCCGTCGGAGGATCTTCCCCGATCTTCCTTCTCCGTCCCGGTTCGGTCGATCCCGAGCCTCAGGCGGCCGCAGGAAATATTGAGCCCGTCGAGATGCCTGAGCCCGGCCCAGTTGCCGTGAAGGTCACCTCCTTCTCACCGGCAGAGGCTGGCGACCGCCCCGAGCTCACCGAAGCGAAGATCGTGGTCTCTGGTGGCCGCGGCGTCGGATCCGCCGACGGGTTCGCCGACGTTATCGAGCCCCTAGCCGATGCCCTCGGCGCTGCAGTGGGTGCCTCCCGTGCCGCCGTCGACTCTGACTACTACCCAGGCAAGTTCCAGGTGGGACAAACGGGTAAGACAGTGTCGCCAGACCTCTATGTCGCGCTCGGTATTTCAGGTGCTATCCAGCACAAAGCAGGTATGCAGACGTCCAAGACCATCGTTGCGGTCAACAAGGATGAGGAAGCAGCCATCTTCGAGATCGCCGACTTCGGTATCGTCGGTGACCTGTTCGACGTAGCTCCCCAGGCTACCGAGGCCATTAAAAGCCACTAGATAACTCAGCACCGCACGGCGCGTGAGCACTAGATGAAGGCTTGAACGAGCTGTATTACCCTTCGAAGGGTGACTACAGCTCGTTTTTTTATGGATCATGCCGCAACAAGTCCTCTCAGGCAGGTTGCCAAAGACGCCATCATGGACTCGTGGGATCTGTTGAACCCCGGGGGCCAGTACGCGTCAGGGCGTGATGCACGCAAAGCTGTGGAAGAAGCCCGCGAAACCATCGCGCGTTTGCTCGGTGCCGAGCCGATCGAGGTCATTTTCACGGCATCCGGAACAGAGGCCGATAACCTCGCTGTGCAGGGGCTTTATGCCGAACGTGCCCAAGAAAAGTCGTCGCCACACCGCGTCATCGTCGGATCGGTGGAACACCCCGCCGTGTTAGAACCGGCCAAAGCGTCGGGCACAGATCCGTCCTCGCCGGGGCCGGAAGCTGATGTTATCGAGGTGCCGGTCGATTCCAGCGGCCATTATCGCACCGATTTTCTTGCCGACGTTCTTACCGACGGCCCAGCTGCGCTCATGGCTCTCCAGTGGGCGAACAATGAAACCGGCGCGCTGCAACCGGTTGATGAGATTGCATCGCTGGCCGCAGAGCACAACGTCCCGTGGCATGCTGATGCCGTGCAGGCCGTTGGCCACGTTCCCGTGGATTTCCATTCGTCGGGTGCAACGACGATTGCAGCGTCGGCACACAAATTTGGTGGTCCGCGATCGACGGGCCTGTTGTTGTGCGGGCGCGCGACGAATCTTCATAAGATTCTGCGTGGTGGCGGGCAGGAAAGGTCCATTCGCCCAGGAACGCTAAATGTTGCCGGTGCGGTGGGGACCGCTGCCGCCCTGTCAGAGGCCTGCCACGAGATGGAGGCCGAACGCGCTCGGCTTTCCGGCCTTAGGGACCGCCTCTTGTCCTTTATTAGCCGAGAAATTCCGGATTCGTTAATTCATACCGCGGAGCCAGCACTGCCGGGACACGTTCACGTGAGTTTTCCGGGCGCGGAAGGCGACAGCCTCATTATGTTGTTGGACCAAGCGGGCTTCGACGCGTCGACCGGGTCGGCGTGTGCGGCTGGCGTGAATCGGGTGAGCCATGTGGTCATGGCGATTGGAGTGGAGTCCGTCGCCGCCCGCGGAACGCTACGGTTTACCTTGGGTCGGACGACGTCGGAGAAGGATGTTGCCGCTCTGGAAGCGGTCCTCCCGAAGATCGTCGAACAGGCGCGTGCTGCCGGGATGGCATAAGCAGGGTTGTCCCGGTGAGCACAACTACCTAAAGTGTGTGGCTTAGTTTCGTATTCAACAGATGGGATTGTCATGCGTGTAATGGCAGCAATGAGTGGCGGTGTTGATTCATCCGTTGCCGCTGCGCGATTGGTCGCCGAGGGGCATGAGGTCATCGGCGTTCATTTAGCACTAGCCTCGACGCCGACGACGTTGCGCGTCGGTTCGCGCGGGTGCTGTTCGCTGGAAGACTCCGGCGATGCTCGCCGTGTTGCCGACGCGTTGGGAATCCCTTTCTACGTCTGGGACTTCTCCGATCGATTCCGCGAGGACGTCGTCGATCCTTTTATTAATTCGTATGAGATGGGGGAGACGCCCAACCCTTGCCTGCGGTGTAATGAGAAGATCAAGTTCCAGGCGCTGCTCGACCGCGGTATCGCGCTGGGGTTTGATGCCGTGGCGACGGGCCATTATGCGCGGTTGAAGGACGGCGAACTCCGTCGGGCAATCGATGATAAGAAAGACCAGTCGTATGTCCTGGGCGTCTTGAACGATGAGCAGCTGGCCCATTGTTTATTTCCTCTGGGAGACACCCGCAAGCCTGATATCCGCAAAGAGGCGGAGGCGGCTGGACTCGTGACGGCGTCGAAGCCCGATAGCCATGACATTTGCTTCATCCCGGATGGGAATACGAAGGCATTCTTGGGCAACCACATCGGTGTCCGGTCGGGTGACCTGAAAGACCAGGATGGCAACGTGATCGGCCATCACGACGGCATCTACGGTTTCACCATCGGGCAGCGCAAGGGCCTCGGCCTACCTGGTCCAGCGCCCGACGGAAAACCCAGGTATGTCACCGATATTGATGCTGACACCGGAACTGTCACCGTCGGCACACGCGATGATCTTCGCGTTGGACGGTTGTATGCCGATCGTCTCATTCGCCTCGATGAGCATGAAGGATCGACGCAGGAGTGCCAGGTCCAGGTTCGTGCCCATGGCGGTGTTGTCGATGCCACGGTCACTATTGACGACGGTGTGGCAACGATTGATCTTCATTCTCCGCTGACTGGTGTTGCGCGTGGTCAAGCTGCGGTGATTTACCGACCCGATCCGGACGGCGACATTGTGTTGGGCTCGGGGACGATTTGTGACACGGTGTCGGTCTCTAAGCTGCAACCAACCACCGCGGGCGCGTCCTCAAACAGCTAATATGCTGGCCATGAACCAGAATTCGGCCGGCGCGGCGTGGGCGTCGGGGTGGGGAGCCCTGGAGACTCGCGATCCTCGCGAGGCAGCTCGCATCATTGCAGGGGAGGCCGCGCTACCGTTCATCCCTCAGTTGATTAACCGCGGTGTGGGGTCGTCATTGTCGGGATCGACGTTGTCGTTGTTGTCGTCCTCCTATGTTCAGGGGCCACGATCGTGGCAAATGTCGGGGCCGACGGTGGCCTCCCGCCGCCGCAACGATGAGATCCATCGCGATATCGATGTGTATGAGGAAGCGTGGGAAGGGGGTTCCGCGTTCTCTAGCCAGGAGATGAAGGTCCAGGTGATGGGCCCGTGGTCGCTGGCCGTCGCGACGGAATTATCGGATGGCCACCGTATCGTGTCGGATAGGTCGGCGGTCCGCGGTTTTCACGACGAGTGGAGCGGTGGCGTCGCCGAGTATCTTTCGGAGATTCACCGCCGGTTTGGCAAGCGCATTGTCCTGCACATTGAGGAGCCCTATGTGGGCACGCTCGTCCGGGGACGTATCGCTGGGACCACTGATTGGGACATTATTCCTCCCGTCCACAACGATGTTCTGAGCACCGAGTGGGACAGGACCATCAATGGCGTGTTCGACGAGCTGGGAGGGGTTATTACCGATGACGCCTCGCAGGGGCTTGTTGCTGGTGTTGTGATGTCCTGTGTGGCGTCGCTGCCGGACGATCTCGAGATGCCAGAGTGGGCAATGCCGCTAATCGGGTTGGATGAACTGGAACGCGCTGCGGCGAATGGGTCGTCGACGCATCATATGCTCGACCGAGTAGGTGAGTTTATCGACGCGGATGGTCGGTCGATGGTGATCGGCGTGGCGGGCAATACAGGCGCGGATGATGACGCTGGGGCCACGCCGGGCGCAGCGGGAATCGGTGCTGACGTTGACGCTGACGCTGGTGAGCGTTATCGCGACCAGGCCATCGTGACAACCGCGTACGCGAGTGAGGATCCCGCCCGTGATCGGGCCGTGCGCATCGCCCGCGTGTGGAAAGCGACGGGGATTGACCCGACTCTCATGGGGGAGCGGGTGAGCGTTGTTGAAGGACATGGCCGACGTGGGAGGGAGCAGTCCACTGCGGAATCGCTGCGGTTAGCTGACGATGTGCGGGATATTCTCCGCCGCGATAGCGGAGATCTATAGTCCTAGCATCTGCTGTAGGTGCGACCGCCACATCGGCGCGGGCACTCCGTCGGCCCCGGGTTTACTTGGATTGCGTCGGCCGCTGCACAGAACTCTGTGCAGCAGTAATCACAGCCTGGATAGCTGTCACGTACCAATCTTCCACTTCGGTGTTATCCAGCGGTTCTACCGCGCGGGTGTTCTCGGTTTCCACCGCGGTGTGGTGCTGCATCACGGGGACAGAATCGTGCCCGGACTCGGCACTATCCTCACCAGCGGAACCTGAGGTGACTTCGCGACCGTGCGGCCCTTTGGTTCCACCGTGACCATTCATGGGACCACCCATCGCGGTGACCCCAGCGTTAATAAGCGACTGGATACTCGAGATCAGTTCCGGCTTCAATTCCGCCGGAATGTCGGGCAGTTTATCGACCTCACGCGCTAAGGCCTGGGTCAATTTGGCGTGCAGACGTCCGATTCTTGCTCGTGCGTCGTCGTCAAGGTGGACCCGCGAAAGGGCTGATCGCCACGAGTGTCGAGACTCGCGGGCTTCGCGGAAGCTAGCGCGGGCGTAGGCCTCGATAGCGTCGAGCGGCCCTGGTGCATCGTCCATTTGGTCGGTGATGACCTGGGCGCGCCGGGGGAAATCCCGAACGACGACGGCCTCGATCATGTCGTCGACATTGTTGTGATACCGGTAGAGGCTTGACCTGCCCATACCGAGGCGCTTAGCAACAGTCCCGACAGTTAGCGGGGCTGCGTTCTGGTCGGTTTGGGATTCTTCGAGGATTTCTTCGACGGCATCGAGGATTTTCTCGGACGTTTGACGCCGGTGTTCAATCACTGACTTCGCTGAAATCCTTGGCATGAGGCTATCCTAACCTTTAATTGTGGTGAGTGAAAGTAGCGGGGAAGAAGAACCCCCATCATTGTGTAGCAGCCCTACTGGTTTATGCGGGTCACATGTGCGAACCATCCCGCATTGGCCACGCGGTGGAGAAATCTGTCATCTCTCGGCCTTGGGACGCGAAATAGTCACGCAGATGCGATTGGTAGTCGAAGTAAGAGACCGCCTGGAATTCCATCAGCTCATCGCACGTTTTCTTGACCAGGTCAGGCCACATCCGCGCCATTTTCCACGCCACTCGAGCAGCCGCGAGGGCATCCGCGCTGGCATTGTGGGCATTGTCCAACTGAATCCCATAGCGCTTCACCAAGGTCCCCAACTTACGCGCGCCTTTCCGCTGTGGCTCCAACGCCCGATCCATCACGAGGGGGTCGAACACTAATCCGCTGCAGACAAATGACGGCTCTAGGTGCCGCAAAATCGTGAGGTCATAGGCAGCGTTGAAGACAATGAGCGTTTGTCCGCGCTCCCATCCGTCGTAAATCGCACGAATGGTCTTGTGGAGGACTTCGTCATGAGGTTCACCATGCTCCTTCGCGTACTCCGTCGAGATCCCATGGATTTTTGATGCCGACTCGGGAATCTCAATACCAGGGTCGGCGAGTAATTCTGTGGAGTTAGCCGATCCACCGTGGATGGAGACGAGGGCCGACGTCACAATTCTCGCCTGTAGAGGGTTGGTCCCAGTGGTCTCCAGATCGAAGCTGAGCATAGAGGCGGGATCAAAGTGACTCGGCACGGACGATGGAAGCGGCATAGGCATAGATTAGACGACGGGTCGGACACGAGGATAGGTGTTCGGTCCGCGCCGGCATTGGCGGTGGTAGGGCCTGTGGTAGCACCTGCGACGTTGTTCGCGGCGTGCGCTGGCAGTGGCAGTTGTAATGTGGGCCGGCGATGAAATCCCTCTATGCTGGGCGTGTGAATAATTCCGGGAATTCCACTGACGTGAGCACCGATCTTCAAGCGTATTGGAACCAACTTGCTGCTGATGTTCGGCGCCACCGTGACTTGTACTACAACAGTGAGCCCGTGATCTCGGATGCTGAATTCGATCACCTTTTTAAGACCCTCCAAGACCTGGAAGCCGACCATCCGGAGTTAGCCAAGAATGGTTCACCGACGGAAGAGGTGGGCGCGCCCGTTCCGCCCCCTATCGAGACCAGCGCTGGCGAAGTGACCTTTGCCCCGGTCCGCCACATCGAGCGCTTGTACAGCTTGGACAATGTTTTTTCGAAATCAGAGTTGTTGGAATGGCTGCATAGAACCCCCGCGCCGACGTACTTAACAGAGTTAAAGATCGACGGTTTATCCATCGATCTGGTATATCGCGACGGCGAACTCGTGTCTGCCGCCACTCGTGGCGACGGCGTCACCGGCGAAGACATCACTCCGAACGCCCGGACGATCTCCGATATCCCCCAAACAATTTCCCCGACGGACGAGTATCCCGTACCAGCGTTGCTGGAAGTTCGAGGCGAAGTGTTCATTGGTGTCGAAGAGTTCGCTGTGATTAACGCTGACCGCGTGGAGCAAGGCCGGAAGCCTTTTGCCAACCCACGCAATGCCGCGGCAGGATCTTTGCGTCAAAAGAACCCCGCGGAAACCGCTAAGCGGAACTTGTCGATGATCTGCCACGGGATCGGAGCACGCGAGGGCTGGGAACCTTCGACCCAACATGATGCGTACACTGCTTTGGCCGCGTGGGGTTTCCGGGTATCGCCGTACACCAAGCGTGTGACCTCGGCCGACGAGGTCATTGCCCAAATGGAGTACTGGGGCGAGCACCGTCACGACGCGACCCACGAAATGGACGGTTTAGTTGTCAAAGTTGATGACCTCGCTGAGCAGGAGGATTTGGGGGAGACCTCGCGCGCTCCCCGGTGGGCTATTGCCTACAAGTATCCGCCCGAAGAGGTCGTAACGACGCTGCGCGATATTCGCATCGGCATCGGCCGGACTGGTCGCGCGACGACGTACGCCGTGCTGGATCCCGTCTTGGTGGCTGGCTCCACGGTTGCTCGGGCGACGCTGCACAACCCGTCGGAAGTTCACGACAAAGGTGTGCTGATCGGCGATAGGGTCACCATCCGCAAGGCCGGTGAGGTCATTCCCGAAGTGCTGGGCCCGGTAGCAGATGCGCGTGATGGGTCCGAAAAACCATTCGTGTTCTCCACTGTCTGCCCTGAGTGTGGCACGCCGTTGGTGCAGGCCAAGGTAGATGACGCGGATTGGAGATGCCCCAATACACAGGGGTGCCCTGGCCAGTTGCTCGCCCGGATGACGTATTTGGCCGGCCGCTCCGCTTTCGACATCGATGCTTTGGGTGTGTCGGGCATCCAGGATCTGATCAGGTCGGGAGCGCTGACGAATGAATCCGAGCTCTTTGACCTCGATGAATCACATCTTCTGATGACCTCGGTGTTTACGACGAAGGCTGGGAAGGTCAATGCGACGGGGAAGGCTTTGCTGAAAAACCTCGAGGAAGCGAAATCCACCGAGCTATGGCGGGTTATCGTGGCGCTCTCCATTCGTCACGTGGGCCCCACAGCTGCCCGCGCACTGGCCACCAAGTATGGGTCTCTCGACGCCATTCGTAACGCGTCCGAGGAAGAACTAGCCCGGATCGATGGAGTAGGCAGCATCATCGCAGCGTCGTTGAGATCATGGTTTGCCGTCGGTTGGCATATAAAAATTGTCGACGCCTGGGCCGCGGCCGGTGTCCGTATGGAGGAAGACCAGCAGCAGGCGCAACCTCAGACTTTGGAGGGCACGACCGTCGTCGTTACAGGTACTTTGGAGGATTTCACGCGCGACTCGGCGAAGGAAGCGATTATCTCTCGGGGAGGTCGGGCAGCGGGGTCCGTGTCCAAGAAGACGGATTATGTCGTGGTCGGGGCTAATGCCGGATCGAAGGAGACGAAGGCGCGGGACCTCGGGTTGCGTATTCTCGACGAGGACGAATTTAAAGAGCTTTTAGAAACAGGCCATGTGAGTGACCCCGCTTAAGCTGCGGCTTTCCCTTTGGCCGACTTTCGGTCATGATGCTAACGATGACATAGACGACATGAGATAGACGACACTCAGGAGTAACACAATGTCCCCCGCCCAGAACCCCCACCGTTCCAATTCTGATTATTTGAGCCTGGTTGTCCGAGCCCCTGTGTATGACGCCACGGAGAGGACCCTGCTGGAGCCTATGCCGCGGATGTCGCAGCGGTTGGGCAATAACGTCTATGTCAAGCGCGAGGACACCCAGCCGGTCCATAGCTTCAAGGTCCGTGGCGCCTATGCTCGCATGGCTGCCCTCACCGACGACGAGAAACGTCGCGGTGTGGTCACGGCCTCGGCGGGTAACCATGCGCAGGGTATTGCTCTATCCGGCAGCATCATGGATGTGTCGGCACTCATCGTTATGCCGACGATGACCCCGCAGATCAAGGTCGATGCGGTCCGGAACTTCGGCGGCGAGGTCCTCCTTTTCGGCGACAACTTCGACGAGGCCAAGGAACGCGCCTCTGAAATCGCCCAATCCGAGGGCCGAGTTTTCGTCCCTCCGTTCGACGACCCGCATGTCATCGCTGGTCAGGGGACCATTGGGCTGGAAATCTTCCAGCAAGCGTCGACAGTTGATCGTGTTTTCGTTCCCGTCGGTGGCGGTGGCCTAGCCGCTGGTGTGGCCGTCGTGTTGAAACAGCTGAACCCGCGCATCAGCGTTATTGGGGTGGAGCCCGAGGGCTCGGCCTGTTTGACCGCAGCCATGAAGGCCGGCGAGCCCGTCACATTGGACCGCGTGTCCTTGTATGCGGAAGGTGTGGCAGTTGCTCGCATTGGGGACGAGACCTTTCGCGTCTGTCGGGATAATTTGGACGAGGTCATCACGGTCAATTCCGACGAAATCAGTGCTGCCGTCAAAGATATTTTCGACGACACCCGCGCGGTGGCTGAGCCATCGGGGGCCGTTGCTCTCGCGGGGTTGAAAAAATACGTGACGACCCATGGAGTGCATGGTGAGACGCTGGCCCATGTGCTATCCGGCGCAAACCTGAATTTCCATGGCCTCCGGTACATTTCCGAACGCGCTGAGCTGGGTGAACATGGTGAAGCGCTTCTGGGTGTGACGATTCCAGAACGTAAAGGCGCGTTCCTTGAGTTCTGTCAGGTTCTCGGCGGCCGGTCTGTGACGGAATTTAACTACCGCGTGGATGACCATGATCGTGCGCGCATCTTCGTCGGTGTTCAGCTCCACGAGGGAGATCAAGAGCGCGATGACATCATCGCAGGCTTGCAGGAGCGCTCCTATGACGTCGTCGATTTATCCAGCGACGACGCTGCGAAGGAGCATGTCCGCTACATGATCGGTGGGCGAGCACCTAGGCATTTCAACGAGCGCGTGTTCTCCATCCAGTTCCCTGAGCACCCTGGCGCCTTGCTCCACTTCCTGAAGGTCCTGGGCACGCACTGGAATATCAGCCTTTTCCACTACCGGAGCCACGGGATGGATTACGGTCGCGTGCTCTGCGGATTCGATGACACGGAGAACCCGGCGGGCGATGGGTCGGATGATGATTTCGACCATCACATGCAAGAACTGGGATACCAGTTCAAGGAGGTCACGGATTCGGTGGCCTACACGTACTTCCTCAAGTCGTAGGCTGCTAGTCCATCATTGCGCTCAGGATGGTGCCGAGCTTGCCGAGGTGCTCAACCTCACCGGCGAGGAAATCCGGCCCGCCCGGGCGGCCGATAACGAGAACGTCGTCCTTGTCGCTAATTGGTGCGGCCGCCAGCGCTGAATCCATAACCGTCCAGCTCTCGGGCAGCCAATCGTCGTCTTCGCGGTCGAGGCACCGAGCCGTCGTCACCGGGGCGGACTGAAGAATGCGCCCGTCATCCTCGGGGGCGGCCATGGATGCAGCAACGCGATGCACGTCCGTTCGTCCGCTTAACACGATGGCCCAGCCCGCCGACATTGTCGTGGGAAGTCCGTCAACAAGGAGCTGGAGAGCTTTGCTTCGGGATGGTGCCTGGGCGATCGATGCCAACATGGCGACTTGCCCGGAGCGGTTCACCGAGCCGGAGAACGGGCGGATGGAATCGACTTCGACGCCGTCGACCTGTTGAGCTGCGGTAATGAGGGTGTCCGGTAGGGATGTGGGTGGAAGGTCGATCACCACATCGTCCACCACTGCACCGTCGGAAAAATTATGGCTAACGACATCGACGCTGCGGATATCCCCGCCGACCTCGCCGATAGATGCGGCAAGACGGCCTAAGCTGCCGGGAGCATCAGGCAGGAAGACGCGGAGGAGGAACGACATAGAAAACCCTTATATTCGACGATGCGGTGTGATCATTGCGCTGTGATCAACTAGACAGTGTAGGCCTTCTCTGTGACATGCGTAGGAACCGGGTGACAGAAGTAGACAGATTGGTGCATTTTGGACTGTCGCACCCCGGTGTACCTGGTTAGTGTCGGCGGCCGTCCCCCTAAGCCCACATAGACCGCGCAACCGGCTAAGCTAGGGGAGTCATCATTGTCACACCAGGTGAAGGAACCACTGTGTCTTCTATTTCCCGCGACGAGGTTGCGCACCTTGCGCGCTTGTCTCGGCTCTCTCTCACCGACGACGAGCTGAATGAATTCGCTGACCAGATCGACGGCATTATCGAGCACGTCCAAAAAGTATCGAATGTTGATACTGAGGGCGTGGAACCCATGAGCCATCCCTCTGATCTTGCCGGTGTTATGCGAGAGGATGAAGTTCATCCGACGTTGACGGCAGAGCAGGCCTTGGATCAGGCTCCGGCTAGCCAGCGTGATCGTTTCGAAGTACCGCGGATTCTGGGGGAGTAAACCATGGAGACCACATATCGCGTTGCGAACTTCAATGCCGACGATCTAACGACGTACACCGCAGCAGATCTGGCTGAAAAAATCCATTCCGGCGAGGTGTCGTCGGTAGAGGCGACTCAAGCCCATCTCGACCGTATTTCACAGATCGACGGCGATATTCATGCTTTCTTGCATGTTTCTGCCGACGAAGCTCTTGCGGCGGCTAAGAAAGTCGATGACCGTATCGCCCGTGGTGAGAAGCCATCCTCACCTCTTGCCGGTGTTCCTTTAGCCCTAAAAGATGTCTTTACGACGACGGACGCACCGACGACGTGTGCGTCAAAAATCCTTGAAGGATACATGAGCCCGTACGACGCGACCGTGACGAAGCGTCTGCGCGAGGCCGGTCTTCCTATCGTCGGAAAGACCAATATGGATGAATTCGCCATGGGCTCATCCACGGAAAACTCCGCCTATGGGCCGACACACAATCCGTGGGATCTTGCCCGGACACCGGGTGGCTCCGGCGGTGGCTCGGCCGCGGCGTTGGCGTCGGGAATGGCACCCCTGGCGATCGGTACAGACACGGGCGGATCGATCCGCCAGCCGGCGGCCCTCACCAACACGGTCGGGGTAAAGCCGACTTATGGCACAGTGTCGCGTTATGGCCTCGTCGCTTGTGCTTCGTCGCTTGACCAGGGTGGCCCCACCGGGCGCACAGTGTTGGACACCGCGCTTTTGCATGAGGTTATCGCGGGGTATGACCCGCATGATTCCACCTCGGTCAACCGCCCCGTTGCGCCGGTGGTTCAGGCCGCCCGCGAGGGCGCGAAGGGGGATCTGTCTGGCCTAAAGGTCGGCGTCGTCAAGCAATTGGCTGGCGATGGCTACCAGGATGGCGTCCTCGAGTCGTACAACGAGGCCGTGAGCACCCTCTCTCGCCTGGGTGCTGAGGTCGTGGATGTGGATTGTCCTCACTTCGACGATGCGTTGAGCGCGTACTACCTCATTCTTCCGTGTGAGGTGAGCTCCAACCTCGCCCGGTTCGACGGCATGCGCTACGGTCTGCGCGTCGGTGATGATGGTCATCACTCGGCCAATGACGTGATGGAACTGTCCCGCGAAGAGGGCTTTGGCTCAGAGGTGAAGCGACGCATCATCCTGGGAACTTATGCGCTCTCTGTTGGATACTATGACGCCTACTATCTGCAGGCTCAGCGTGTCCGTGCGTTGATTGCCCGTGATTTTGCCAAGGCGTATGAGAAGGTCGATGTGTTGGTCTCTCCGACTACGCCGACGACGGCGTTCAAGTTGGGCACCAAGGTCGATGATCCCATTTCGATGTATCGATTCGACCTGTGCACGCTGCCGCTGAACCTTGCAGGTCTGTGCGGAATGTCTGTTCCCTCCGGGCTTGCCTCTGATACGAATCTTCCCGTTGGCCTGCAGATTATGGCCCCAGCGCACCAGGATGATCGGCTTTATCGCGTCGGTGCTGCTTATGAGGCTGCTCGCTCGGGAGAGTCACAAGAGTAGGTTAGGGCCTATGGACCACAGTGGAGACGGTTGGGCAATTCAAGCAAACGGTGCGCGGTTCTGGGGAGTCGAAGGAGCAGCGGGATTGTTGCTTCGAGCGCCGGGGCCTGATGGTCTTCCCATGGTCCTCATGCAATATCGCGCCGAGTGGACATCAATGCCTCTGACCTGGGGTGTCCCGGGTGGAGCGCGCGACGCAGATGAGAGAGTCGAAGAAGCCGCGTTACGCGAAGCCATTGAAGAAGCCGGTCTCAATCCCCAGGATGTCACCGTCGTACAAAAGCAAGTGACGACGCGGGTGCCGGTGGATTATGCTGTGCGGAGGGCGCCAGCTGAAGATTGGCCGCGTTTGCCCTGGTACACCTCGCTGACGGGGAAGCGTTGGGTGGGGCTGATGGATCCCAGTGTGCGTGAGTGGACGTATACGACGGTGTCGGCCTTTGCCTCTCATCCGCTTGAGGTGCACAAGAATAATGAGTCCATTGAACTGGTGTGGGTGCCGGAATCTGAGATTGAGAGCTTGAATTTAATGGCTCCGTTCCGACGTTCGTTGCCGATGACCTCGAGTATCGTCCAGCATGGTGATGTTTCTCAGCCGACGATGCGCGCTAATGAGTCTGGCGAGGGCGCGCTTTGGGTGGTGCCTCGGTAGCCTAATTAAATAGGCACGCTGTACAAGGTGTTGCTCGGGGGCTGGCTCGACTTATGCCCCCTGAGCCTTGTGGCCACCGTCTGATCGTTGACCCGATTCGTGGTTTCGCGATGGTCTTTGTGTGCGCGTAACCTGTCTGGATGGAAAAGGTGGAGCCTCTGCTGAGAGCACGACTTTCACCTTAAATAGTTCGCTTTTCGAGTATTTCTGTGGATGTGCAGCCGGAATGTACCGTGACTTCCCCGGGGCACAAACCCCGAAGGCCGTCAGCGTTCACTCTTTTCTTTGTAGCGATGAGTAGATAAATAGTGGTGAATAGATAAGAGGTAAGGAAGCTTTTTTGACTGATAACCTCAGCGGATCGTCGCACCAGGAGACGATAACAAACACAGCAGAGAATAATTCCTCCGCCATCTCGGCTCAGGCGAATCAATCCAAGGGAATGATCTCGGAAAGAGACGCGTGGCGTGCGTTAGTGGCGCTTTGTGTGGGCTTTTTTATGATCCTCTTGGACCAAACCATTGTGGCAGTGGCGACCCCTGATTTTCAGAGTGCGTTAAATGTCGACTACAGCCAAGTGCTGTGGGTGACGTCGGTGTATCTCCTGACATACGCTGTCCCACTTTTGGTCACAGGTCGATTGGGAGACCAGATAGGGCCGAAGAACGTCTATGTCGCCGGCATGGTTGTCTTCACCCTCTCATCCTTGGGTTGTGGCTTAGCGCCGGATATTCATTGGCTCATAGCTGCTCGCGCTGTTCAGGGGCTGGGCGCTGCTCTGTTGACCCCTCAAACTATGAGCGTGATTAACCGAATCTTCGCGCGTGAACGACGCGGCGCGGCCATGGGTTTATGGGGTGCCACCGCCGGCATGGCAGGCTTGGCCGGCCCAGTCCTCGGTGGGTTATTGACCACGTGGATCGGCTGGGAATGGATTTTCTTCGTTAACGTCCCGATCGGAGTTGTCTCAGTCATCATGGTGCTCAAATGGGTACCACAATTGCCGACCAGAAATCACGGCTACGACTGGGGCGGGATTGTCACGTCAGTCATCGCAGTGTTCTTGCTGGTCTTCGCGCTTCAAGAGGGTGGTAATGCAGACTGGGCACCGTGGATTTGGATCATGATCGCAGCGTCCGTTGTTGTCTTCGGTATTTTCATCATGATTGAAAAGTGGGGCGCTCAGCGTGGCGTCGAGGTTCTCGTCCCACTGTCCCTCTTTAAGGATAAGAATTTCTCGGTGGGGAATATTTCGATCACGACGATGGGATTTGCCGTGGCAGGTCCGATGGTTCCGATCATGATTTACTTCCAGCAGTTCCATCAGATGTCGGCGTTGAAGGCAGGGCTGATGATGGTGCCAATGGCTCTGATATCAGGTGTGCTATCCCCATTCGTCGGCCGTTTGTCGGATACAGTTCCGCCGCGTCGGCTATCTCTATCTGGATTTACCTTTATGACAGTGTCCATGCTGTGCTACTTCTTGGTCATGAAGCCGGACACGTCGGTGTGGTGGATGTTCGTGCCCATCGCTTTGCAAGGGCTGGGGAACGCGTTCGTGTGGGCACCCAATTCGACCACGACGATGCGTGATCTTCCGATGGAGAAAACGGGCGCGGGGTCTGGCGTGTATAACACCACACGCCAAGTCGGTTCAGTGATTGGTTCAGCTACTGTTGCGGCGACGCTCGACGTGTTCATGCAGCATACTGATCCAGTATCGTCATTGGGCTGGACCATGATTTTCCCAGCAGGAGTGTTATTGATCGGTTTGGTCGTTGTTACGCAATTCCAAGGAACAACAGCTGCAACGCGCGGAAAGAAGTAGGTGGTCCCGGATAGGCAACATGGCGGCGATCCGGCTAGGGTAGTCACTATGCGTATTGCGACTCTTACCTCCGGTGGTGATTGCCCGGGACTGAACGCGGTGATTCGTGGGATTGTCCGCACCGCAAGTTCTGAATATGGCTCCACCGTGGTCGGCTATGAAGATGGCTGGGTGGGGCTCCTCGAGGATCGCCGAATTCAGCTCTACGACGATGAGGAGATTGACCGGGTTCTCCTCCGGGGCGGAACTATCTTGGGCACGGGCCGTTTGCACCCCGACAAATTCCGCGAAGGAATTGAACAAATTAAGGAAAACCTAGAGAACGCCGGGGTCGATGCCTTGATCCCCATCGGTGGCGAGGGAACGCTGAAAGGTGCTCTCTGGCTTCATGAAAACGGAATTCCTGTGGTGGGCGTCCCTAAAACCATCGACAATGACGTCAACGCGACGGACTACACCTTCGGTTTCGACACCGCCGTGTCCGTCGCCACTGACGCGATTGACCGGTTGCACACCACCGCAGAGTCGCACAATCGTGTGATGGTCGTGGAGGTCATGGGTCGGCACGTCGGCTGGATTGCACTTCATTCCGGTATGGCCGGTGGGGCTCATTACACTGTGATTCCCGAGGTTCCGTTCGATATCGACGAGATCTGTAAAGCCATGGAACGCCGCTTCCAGATGGGCGAGAAATACGGAATCGTTGTCGTTGCTGAGGGTGCCCGCCCGAAAGAAGGAACCATGGAACTGAAAACTGGTGGGATTGACCAATTCGGCCATGAGGTTTTCACCGGCGTAGGCCAGCAAGTAGCCGATGCCATCCATGAGCGCCTGGGCCACGATGTTCGTACAACGGTCTTGGGCCATATTCAGCGCGGTGGAACGCCGACTGCTTATGATCGCGTTCTGGCTACGCGTTATGGTGTTCACGCTTGTCGGGCAGCTCACGAAGGTAAATACGGGACCGTTGCATCCCTCCAGGGAGAGAACATCGGGCTGGTCAGCCTCCAGGATGCCGTGGGCACGCTGAAGGTTGTTCCAATCGAACGGTACGAGGCTGCGGCTGCCCTCTTCGGATAATTATTTCGGGTAATGCCCCGCCCATGACGGTTCCTTCCCGACGCGGATCTGCTCCACCGAGGAGGTGTCCGTCGCGAGTTCGGACGATGGCGGATAGTCCACTCGATTGTTCGTCGAGGTTGACGGTGTGCCCTCGACATGTGAGCCCGTCGATCAGTTCGTGAGCCTCTGGCGTGGCCGTTCCGCTATGTCCGATGTCCGGATGCTCACCACCAATTCCGGTGTCCGGTGTGTTACGGGCCCCAAAATTGGGAAGAGCGACGGCTTGCTGCGGGTCTAGCCCCCAGTCGAGGATGCCGACCAATGTTTTGATGACGAATTGCGGAATGACGGCTCCGCCGGGAGATCCAACGACGGCGTAGAGGTCCCCCCGCTCACCGGTCTTCGTCGTGGTGTACACGATCGTGGGGGACATGGACGATCGTGGCCGTTTACCGCCTTCCACTCGGTTCGCCTTGAGGTGGCCGGCGTCGTCGCGGGGTGTTGCCTCGAAATCGGTGAGTTGATTGTTGAGCATGAACCCATCGACCATGTGGAATGAACCGAATGCCGATTCCACACTCGTTGTCATGCTGGCCGCGTTCCCATACGAATCGACGACGGAAATGTGGCTGGTTCCGTGTTCGGGCTGATCCTCACCGCGGGCGTGGTCCGTGTCGAAAGTTCCGGCTTTCGCTGTTCCCATGGATTTCTCTGGGTTGATCTGCGAATATCGCTGCGCGAGGTACTCCGGGTTGAGTAATTTCGTGTAGTCCCCGTCGGGGAGGTTCTCGAAATCGGTATCAGCAAGGTAGGCGTCGCGGTCCGCGTAGGTGAGTCGTTCTGCTTCAGAAATAGTATGGACCGCTTCGGGGGAGGGAACACCACCATTCTCGTCGACCTTGAGCGGTTTCATGGCGGACAGATTCGCGTGAGAAAGAATCCCCAGAGTGGCTGTTACCGTAACGCCACCCGAGGTGGATGGGGGCGCACCACAGACAATATGGGTGCGGTAGGGGCCACACAGCGCTTGTTTTACAGTGGGATTATATTTCGCGAGATCAGCCGTTGTTAAGGACGATGGCGTGGTTCCGTCGTGGTTGCTGCGTGCTCGGGCGACGATGTCGTCGGCTATTTTCCCGGTATACAGCACTTGTGGGCCACCCAGCTTGAGTGATGTCAGCGTCGTGGCATAGGCCGGGTTGGTGAGGCGTGTTCCGGTTTTCTTTCCGGTTCCGTCCGGGTTGAGGTAATAGGCCGCAGCTTCTGGATCGCGAGCGAGGTCTGCGGCATTGTCCTCAATTGTTGTCGCGAGCCGAGGGCTGATGTCGAACCCGTTCTCAGAGAGGGTGATGGCCGGTTGAACAAGGTCGCCCCACTGCGTTTTTCCGTGTTGAGCATGGAGTGTACCTAAGGCGGCCATGATGCCCGGTACGCCGATTGACCTACCGGAACGTCGCGCGTCGGGCTGCGGTGTGCGGGTATCGGTAGCGGATATCTGCGACAGGTAGGTGTCAGGTGCGTCGTCGGGTGCGGTTTCGCGGCCATCGATGGCGGTGACAGAGTCACTCGCCGCGTCGTGATACAGGATGTAGCCCCCGCCGCCGATACCCGACGATTGAGGCTCCACCAGCCCTAACACGAGTTGCGCTGTGACTAGCGCATCAGCAGCGGTTCCTCCGGCGGCTAACACATCGCGGGCGGCAGCCGTCGAGACGGGATTTGCCGTCGAAATGGAGTACGAGTCCGTCTGCACCGCCGTCATGTCTGGGCGGTATTCGGTATTTGATTCGGGAGCGACGGAAATATCTCGGGGAGGTGTCGGCGGTGCAGCGTGTGCTGTCAGTGTGGGTGCCTGCGCATATCCGCTGGCAATAACCAGGACGAGGGTACCCAACAACGACGCCCATATCCGTCTGCGATGAGGTAATTGTGGTGATTGCGTCGCAACCAGTGGTGTCGACGGTATTCGCTGGCTTTTCGACGTTTGTCGGTGGGGGAGCGGATTCATTCTTTTTACCTTATGGAACCGCTGTGACAGCCATCATTGTTTTTCATTAATAGTGTGTTACAAATGCGAGCGATCGTGTTAAATGGCGGTTTTTGTCCGTGTAGTCGAGTAACCTGTCCCGGTGGTAGCTGAGTCTTTCCGGCTCTCTGGTGATCTTGTTCCAAGGAGAACTCCTCATGTTCAGAAATACGCTTTCGATCGCTTTAGCTTTTGTGGGGCTGATCGTTGGCGCGGGAACAGCCTCGGGGCAGGAGGGGCTGCAGTTTTTCGTCGCTTTTGGACACTGGGGCTTGTGGGGCGTGGTCCTCGCTGCGGTTTTGATGAGTATTGCCGGCACCTCTGTTTTTGTCCTAGGTAGCTATTACCGAGCCCAAGAGCACAAAAGGGTCATTGACAGTTCCGCGACCAAGTTGCTGGCCATCTTTTTGGACATCGGCATCCTGGTCACCCTGTTTTCGCTAGGGTTTGTGATGTTCGCAGGCGCGGGTTCAAACCTGAAGCAGCAATATGGTCTTCCGACGTGGGTGGGTGCGACGATTCTGCTGGTCCTCGTCCTGGTATCAGGGATGCTAGATGTTTCCAAAGTCTCGGCCATTATTGGAGCGATTACTCCGTTCATCATTGTCTGTATCACGGTTGTCGGGCTGGTGACGTTGATCGGAATTCATCCTGACTTCAGTCACTTAGACGCGTCCTCAACGGCCATCAACACGAACCTGCCGAACTGGTGGATTTCTGCGCTTAACTATGTGGGCTTCAACCTTATTTGTGGTGTGTCCATGGCCATCGTGATTGGTGGTTCCTATTTTTATCCGCGTCAGGCCGGCATTGGTGGCGGCCTCGGAGGCCTGATTTTCGGGTTCTTGCTGATCGTCATCGCATTCTCGCTGTACGTGAAGGTCGATGACGTCAAAGACGCAGATCTTCCGATGCTGGCCCTCGCGGCGAATTTTAACGGCCCGTTCGGGTGGGTCATGTCGATTGTCATTTACGGCATGATCTTCAATACAGCACTGGGCGTTTTCTACGCCCTGGCCCGTCGGTTGACTGCAAACCATGAGGAACGCTTCCGCCCGACGCTCGTTGCGACAGCCCTGGTTGCTTTCGTGATCAGCTTCTTCGGGTTCAAAACGCTGGTGTCGAATGTCTATCCGATCTTGGGGTATGTCGGTGTCGTCCTCATGATTGTGTTGGTTTATTCGTGGAGGAAATCGCGGATCCAGATTCAGGAAGAAGGGGACCGACGTCGGAAACTGCATGAGTTGGCTGAGCGAAAGTTGGACCCCACCAAGCGGTTCACCTCTAAACAGAAGCGCCAGCTCCGCCACCTCATCGGCGAGTCGAATATTGACGACGATGTGTTGCGCGACATCCTCGACCGCAACGACGTGTAGGTGTTCGGCTCTGTTGTCCCTTTACAAGTTGTTGAATACTCTGGCGCTACACTGTTGGTTATGACTTCTCCCGCTCAGTCGATTCAGGATTATTCCGACGATGTTATGGATTATGAGGACGTCGTCGCGCAGTTTGATCCCGTTATGGGAATGGAAATTCACGTTGAGCTCGCGACGAAATCGAAGATGTTTTCGTCGTCCTCGGTTGAGTTCGGTGATGCCCCCAATTCCCACGCCGACCCGTGCTGTTTAGGTTTGCCGGGCGCGCTGCCCGTGGTGAATAAGAAGGGCGTCGAATGGGCAATTAAAATTGGTTTGGCCCTCAATTGCTCGATCGCCGAGCGGTCGCGGTTTGCGCGAAAGAATTACTTCTACCCGGACCAGCCGAAGAATTACCAGATCAGCCAGTACGACGAGCCGATCGCGTACGACGGCTATTTGGATGTTCAGCTCGATGATGGTTCGACGTTCCGCGTGGAGATTGAGCGCGCCCATATGGAGGAAGACACCTGTAAGTTGACCCACATCGGTGGGCAGGGTGGTCGCATCGCTGGCGCAACAAAGTCCCTTGTCGACGCTAACCGCGCTGGTGTGCCGCTGATCGAGATCGTGACCAAGCCCATCGTGGGTGCGGGTGAACGCGCGCCGGAAGTGGCTCGTGCTTATGTCACGGCCGTGCGTGATCTTATGAAAGCTCTCAAGGTTTCGGACGCCCGCATGGACCAGGGTTCGATGCGTGTTGACTCGAACCTGTCCTTGCGCCCAATCGGTACGGAAGAATTCGGTACCCGCACGGAGACGAAGAACATCAATTCGTTGCGCTCAGTGGAACAGGCTGTGCGGTTCGAGATGCAGCGTCAGGCTCAGTGCCTGAAGCACGGCGTCGAGATTGTCCAGGAGACACGGCACTATCAGGAGACCGACGGCACGACGTCGAAGGGCCGTCCGAAAGAAACGATGGCGGATTACCGCTACTTTAACGACCCTGACTTACCACCCGTCGTTGCTCCATCTGAATGGGTCGAGGAAATCCGTGCGACGTTGCCTGAGCTTCCGTGGGTGCGCCGTGCTCGGATCCAGAAGGAATGGAAGCTTTCCGACGAGGAGCTCCGCGATCTCGTGAACGCGGGCGCCTTGGATCTCGTGGCTGACACGGTCGAAGCCGGCGCTACGCCAACTGAGGCGCGTTCGTGGTGGGTTTCCTACCTGGCGCAAAAGGCGAATGAGCAGGAAGTAGAGCTGGATGCGCTGCCCATTAGCCCTCGCCAGGTTGCTCGTGTGGCGGGGCTCGTCGGCGAGGGGAAGCTGACAAATAAGCTGGCTCGCTCTGCTATCGATGGCGTCCTCGCCGGTGAGGGTAAGGAAAATGTTGATGATCCCGAAAGCCCGGCCGTCGTCGATAATGTCGTGAAGGACCGTGGGCTTGAAGTTGTCCGCGACGACGGCGCCCTCGAGAAAGCTGTCGATGAGGCTTTGGCGGCTAACCCCGACATTGTCGAGAAGATCAAGGGCGGGAAGACGAAGGCAGCGGGCGCGATCGTTGGTGCAGTAATGAAGGCGACCCGTGGCAAGGCTGATCCGGCTCGTGTTCAGCAGCTCATTGTGGCCAAATGCAGTTAGGACGCTGTACTAACTATTAGTTATAGCCCCTCGCCCGGTATGATTCCTCAATAGAAAGCTAATCAACCCTTTCTTGAGGATTCGATGTTCAAAAGAACAATTGCTGTTGCTATGTCGGTTGTTGGCCTTATCGTCGGCGCCGGCTTTTCATCTGGCCAGGAAGTGCTCCAGTATTTCGTGGCCTTCGGAAAAATGGGGATCTGGGGGGCTGTTGTCGTAGCGGTCCTGATGTCCGCTGCCGGAATGATTGTGTTGCAGCTAGGAAGCTATTTCCAAGCTGATGAGCATGCTGGTGTCTTACGCACCATCGGCACAAAAACGGTGTCATGGGTTTTGGATATCGGCATTGTGTTCACGCTGTTTTCCGTGGGCTTCGTGATGCTGGCCGGGGGCGGCTCTAACCTCAACCAACAGTTCGGAATTCCATCGTGGGTGGGGTCTGCGATTCTGCTGGTTCTCGTGTTGGCCGCAGGAATGCTTGATGCCGATCGCGTCAGCACAGTGATCGGCGCCATCACACCATTCATCGTGGTCGCCCTCGTCGGCGCGGCGATATGGGCGTACACGCACACTGACGGAAGCCTGTCGAATCTCGAACCACTTACCCAGAACGTCGATACCAATCTTCCAAACTGGTGGATCAGTGCTCTTAACTACGCGGGCCTGGTCCTTATGGTCAATGTGGCGATGGCCATTGTTATTGGTGGCTCTCACCTTTACCCGCGTGAAGCCGGCCTCGGTGGGCTCGTGGGAGGCATCACGTTCGGTGTGCTGCTCATCATCAGCACCTTGTCGCTCTTCCTGAAGATCAAAACCGTTCAGGGGTCCGACCTGCCCATGTTGACGCTGGTTGACGACATTCACCCCGCCTTAGGTGTGATCATGTCCCTGATCATCTACGGGATGATCTTTAACACCTGCTTGGGCCTGTTCTATTCCTTGGGACGTCGTTTGACCGCACGTCACCCGGAGAAATTCCGGATCGTGTTCACGGTCGTCACCGTGATCGGCTTTGCCGTCAGCTTCTTCGGATTCAAGACGTTGCTGTCCAGCGTTTACCCGATCATGGGCTATGTCGGGTTCGTGCTCATCGCGTTGCTGTTCATTGCTTGGTTCCGGGGACGGACTGCGATGCATGACGAAGGAGGCCGTCGCCAAGAGGCTCGCGAACTTGCTGAGCGCAAGCTCGATCCGAATGTGCGGTTTACCTCGAAACAAGCTCGTCGGCTCCGGCACCTGATCGGGGACTCGAACCTGGACGATGACGATCTTCGGAAACTTATTCGCGACGACGTGACGAGTGATACCAAGTCTGATGAGGCTCCTGAACCCGAAGAGATCGATGAGCCGGATGCGAAGGACAGCGCGGGCGGAGGTACTAGCGCTGGGGGAGATACTGGCTCAAGTTCCACGGTGTCAAGCACCCCGGTGAACTAGTGGGCATCGGGAATAGCAGTCGATCGTTACATTCGGAATAGATAGAAAGTTAGATCAGTGGTTAAACGCACAATAAGTATTGCGTTGTCCTTTGTTGGATTAATTGTTGGTGCGGGTTTCGCGTCGGGGCAGGAGATCCAGCAGTATTTCGTGTCCTACGGAACGTGGGGAATTCTGGGTGCGATTCTTGCCTCGGTGATCATGGCGGCAACAGGGTACACGGTGCTGCAACTGGGCAGCTATTACATGGCTGATGAGCACAATGAAGTATTGTCCGGCTCATTGCCCACCTGGGTATCCAAGTTTCTCGATCTCGCCATTATTGCCACGCTGTTTTGTATTGGATTCGTGATGTTCGCGGGTGCGGGGGAGAACCTCAAACAGCAGCTGGGGTGGCCAGTGTGGGCTGGTTCGGTCATCATGCTGGTTCTCGTTTTAGCAGCCGGCATGTTGGACGTTGATAGAGTTTCAGCCGTCATTGGCGGTATTACGCCATTTATCATCGTTTTTGTTGTCGCCGCGTCGATCTATTCCTTCGTTGATCGCAGTGATTCTTGGGGGCACCTCAGTGAGGTAGCCTCATCAATTCCCAATAGCTTCCCGAACTTTGCGTTGTCGAGTCTGAACTATGTGGGCCTGTCATTAATTCTGTCGGTATCCATGGCCATTGTTATTGGCGGTTCTCACCTGTACCCGCGTGAGGCGGGGTGGGGAGGCTTCTTCGGAGGCCTTACCTTCGGTATTTTGCTCACCATTTCAGCAGTTGCTTTATTGTGCTCCACGGCGACGGTTAAAGATGACGCATTACCCATGCTTTCCCTGGTGGATAACATCAACGGCGGCCTTGGTTGGGTCATGGCCGTGGTTATTTACGGCATGATCTTTAATACCGCGATTGGAATGTTTTACTCATTGGGACGACGCCTATCGGCCAAGCGTCCCGACAAGTTCCGCATTATTTTCATTGGCACGACATTGGCGGGATTTGTTTTGAGCTTTCTGGGGTTCAAATCCTTAATTGCGACGGTATATCCTGCCTTAGGTTACCTGGGCGTTTTCCTTATTATTGTGTTGTTGATTGCCTGGTTCCGCGGGCATTCTCGCATTGAGGATGAGGCTGAACGTCGTGATCGAATTAGCGAATTAGTCGAGCGCCGTGACAATCCGAAGAAGCGCTTTACCTCAAAGCAGCGTCGACAATTACGCCACCTTGTCAGGGCGTCAAATATTGAAAATGCGGAGCTGAGGGAAGCAGTGAGGAAAGAGCTCGATGAGGAGTCAGATGATGACTCACACGACGCTTCCTCACACGAGAACACGTCGGGTGATGGGGGAGCATCTGGAGAAGGTAAATCAACCGATAACTCCGGTGGTCGGCCGGGAAGTGTGCCAGCGTCCACGTCTGAGTAGTTGATAACGGAGACTGCCTCAAACACTATTTGCCCTGGTTGTAAGGATATTAATCGACACACCACGTAAATTATCTGCGTTGTGTCACTGTTCACCTTTAAAGTGGGGTTATGTTCGGAAGAAAGTCCCGCAATAAACCTAGTGGCCCTACAGCTGATACCCCTATCCCTGACCGCGAATCCCGGGACGAGATCGATGTGCCCACATCTGATACGTCCACATCGACGGGGAATAGCGCCGATGCCGCACGTGAAACTGCGTCGGCAGAAGGGGAGTCCCACGAAGTGCAGGAGAAGTCTGCACCGTCATTGTCATATGGGGCGATAGATCATCGTGGGCTGGATCCGTGGGATGAGAAGTCACGCGGGTCATCCAACGCGAGTGATTCCCGTGATCTAGACGATCTTCAGGCAATGGATGATTTAGACGACATTCCGACGGTGGCCGGATCACGGCCGGTCAAGCCTGCTAGTTCGGCTAGCTCTGCGGCTACCCCTGCGGAATCGGAGACTCGTGCCGGCAATGATGATCCTAGGGATGATCACGCAGATAATCGCGGGGCCGGCGAACCTGAGCGTGTCACAGCTCACGATGTGCCTCACGACGTCGCTAGTAGTGAACCAGAATCTGAAGTGCCATCTGATGAAGATTTTGCAGCCGACGAACTCACTGTCGTTGAGCAGCGTCCACGGGGACGGCGTGACATTTATTCCTTGACGGGACGGGCCGCACCACAGGTGATTACACCTCGTGAGCAGTCTCAGGAAGCGAAGACTCATGATCCGTTGTTCGATCAGCCTGAGGATATTCCCGGTGCGCGGTCAACGTCGGACGAGGATGCCGTTTTCGCTAACGCTCCGGTGTCAGATTTAAATATGGCCACCATGGATGAGGAAGAACCTGCGTCGGCAACCCCGGCTTCGGCCGACAGGAGTGCATCCCCGGAATCCGCGTCGCGCTACGCGCCCCACGACACATACGTCGATCGACCTGATGAGCAGATCAACGAGACACGCGTCGATATGCCGACATCAGGCGCTTATGACCGTGACCACGTTGATAGAGCTCACTATTCCGACGACCGTCAGGGTGACAGGGTGGCTGCCGGTCTCGTGGCGAGCGATGGCGTCGCCGGTGAATATAGAGATGGTGCTGTCCCATTGGGAGAGGACGACGACCGCCCGGTCGATAGCACTGGTGACGTCGACGTCGACGACGAGATCTATGAGGATGAGGACCCGCGCCGGGGAACTACCGACTTCGGGCTCTTCCTCATTCGCCTGGCTCTGGGAGCGATGCTGCTCTTTTACGGTGTCCGAACCCTCTTCGAGCTAGGAGGCAGCTCCGGCGTCGATGGATTGCACAACGACTTCTACTTCATGAAGGGCAATGAGCTCCTAGCCTGGGCCGTGCCCATCATCGAAACTGCCGCCGGAGCGTTCCTCGTATTGGGCGTACTTGCACCGCTGGGCGCCTGCATGGCGGTTGCGGTATCGAGCTTTATGGCCATGTACTCCATCGACCTCCAGCCGGGCGCATTCTCGCCGTTTAACATGGCTCCGCACGTACAGGTGTGGGTGTTGCTCACCGCATTATCTATCGGTGTGGCGTTCAGTGGTCCCGGAAGGTGGGGAGTGGATGCCACTCGCGGTTGGGCTCGACGTCCGCTGGGGAGCGGCTGGTTCAGCACGATTATTGGATTGCTCGCGGGAGCAGCGGTGTGGGTCGTCGTCGCCCAGTCAAACCCGTTTAACTAACCCATAAAGTCGGCCCCTCGCAGGTTCAACCCTGACCGTTGATCCCAGAGGGGCCGTTCGTGTTGCGCATGATGGCAAACTCGAAACCGGGGACTACCGGCGGTCGTTGACTTTCCGAACAGCACCTGTATCAGCGCTGGTTGCCATCGACGCGTACGCCTGGAGTGCCTTGCTCACCCGACGTTGACGGTTGAGAGGACGCCACGGGTGCTCAGAGGCGTTCATCTTCTCACGACGCTCCGCCAACACGTCCTCGGGCACGTCAAGGGTGAGCTGGCGCTTGTGGACGTCGATAGTAATGGTGTCACCGTCGTGAATAAGACCAATCAAGCCACCATGTGCTGCCTCGGGTGAAATATGTCCAACAGAAATACCTGATGAGCCACCCGAGAAGCGCCCATCCGTGATCAGCGCGCACTGGGTTCCTAAGCCAGCGCCTTTCAAGAACGCGGTAGGATGTAGCATTTCTTGCATCCCAGGACCACCGGCGGGGCCCTCATACCGGATGACGACGACCTCGCCGGGTTTGATCTGCTTGTTCAAAATAGCGTTAACGGCATCCTCTTGTGACTCCAACACGTGGGCAGGCCCAGAGAAGTGCCATAGCGACTCATCAATTCCGGCAGCCTTAATGACCGCTCCGTCCTCAGCGAGGTTCCCGCGCAGAATAACCAGCCCACCATCGGCGGTATAAGCGTGGCCCACGTCGCGGATGCACCCGTTTTCGGAGTCCGTGTCAAGTTCGTCCCACTTATTATCCGTGGAGAATGGGACCGTTGTTCGCACGCCACCTGGGGCAGCATGGAACAAATCCAAAGCAATTTGTGTGGGGTTATCCGTGCGAATATCCCAGGTCGCTAACCAGTCCGACAGAGACTGCGCATGAACCGCGTGCACATCGTCGTGGAGTAGCCCCGCGCGATTGAGCTCGCCGAGGATCGCAGGGATTCCACCCGCACGATGGACGTCTTCCATGTGGTAATTGGAATTCGGCGCGACCTTGGACAGACAAGGAACTTCCCTAGACAGACGGTCGATGTCGGTAAGATCAAAATCGATGTCGCCCTCTTGCGCCGCGGCAAGAATATGCAGAACAGTGTTCGTGGATCCACCCATCGCCATGTCGAGGGTCATGGCGTTATCGAAGGCATGTTTATTGGCCACCTTACGTGGGAGGACACTATCGTCGTCATGGTTGTAGTAACGCTGGCACATATCAACGATCATCCGCCCGGCGTTCTCAAAGAGCGCGCGCCGGGCCGCATGAGTAGCCAGAGTGGAGCCATTACCGGGGAGTGACAGCCCGAGCGCCTCCGTCAAGCTGTTCATCGAGTTCGCGGTAAACATTCCTGAACACGATCCACAGGTCGGGCACGCCGAATTTTCGACGATAGAGAGCCCGCGGTCGTCGACATTATCGTTTGCCGACGCCGATATCGCTGTAATGAGGTCGGTTGGAGTATGCGCAACTCCGTCGACGACGACAGCTTTTCCTGCCTCCATGGGGCCACCGGACACGAAGATGGCGGGAATGTTAAGCCGCATGGCCGCATTGAGCATTCCCGGCGTGATCTTGTCACAGTTGGAAATGCAGACAATTGCGTCCGCGGCGTGCGCATTGACCATATATTCCACGGAATCGGAGATGATTTCGCGGGAGGGGAGTGAGTAGAGCATCCCGCCGTGGCCCATGGCGATTCCATCGTCGACGGCAATGGTGTTGAACTCTCGCGGAACGCCGCCGGCTTCACGGATGGCACCAGCGACAATGTCCCCGACGTCCTTGAGATGCACATGGCCGGGAACGAACTGCGTGTAGGAGTTCGCGATGGCGATGATGGGCTTGTTAAAGTCGCCATCTTTTAAGCCGGCCGCTCGCCATAGCGCGCGGGCTCCAGCGGCGTTGCGGCCTTGGGTAGTGACCGACGATCGTAGGGGGATCATGGGGGTTGGCTCCTCAACAGTGTGATGTCTGGAATGGTCGGCAGCCGCTGCTAATCCTGGTCAGGTTTTTCCGGTGTGTCTGACTGGTCGCGGTGGCTTGTCTCCGAGGTTTCGTCGGATGTGGAGTGCTGGGCGGCGCGTCGTCGTTCCATCTCGGCGGCGATGAGTTTGGCATTGTGCTCCTTCGTCGCCTCCTCACGGGTCTTGACGACGGCGTACCCGTCGCGATTGACGGTGGTCAACTCGTCATCATCGCGGTTTCGCCCCGGCGTAACAGGGTCAGGGATGAGTCCGCCGGAGGCCTTGGCAAGCTTCGGAAGGTTATTAAACGTCACTCCAGGTAATGCGATGGTATCGCGTTTTTGCCTGGACCGGCTTGTGCGTCCGCGCTCCGCAGGCTGATCAGTCGCCCCGTGACCCGGCCCATTCGGCACAGCAAAGGCTCGTCCGCCACGGCTGAACTGAATACCGGAGAAGTCATCCCAGGATAGTGTTCGGCTGGAGCGGAAAAGATACCGCGCGGTAATACCCGTCGGTGAGATCTCAGTACGAGCACGGAGAACCCACACGGCGAAGAGGATAGGGAAGATCAGCACCCAGAAGAGGTAGGCGGGTTTATAGCCCACGAAAATGAGGAAGATCAGGAACATGACGATCGCCCCGATGAGGTTCATTCTGTCGGGACGGATGGTCGTCGTTGTCCTGATCTTATCCTTCTGTGTGCGGGGTGAGGATGCCGCAGGGCGAGATGCCTGTCGGCCCGCACCCTGACCTGGTCGTGCGTGGTGTGGGCGTGGGTGAGAGCCTGGGGTGTGCTCGCCGGACGGAGTCGAACTCATGGGGCCATTGTAGATGCTGTGTTGTTGTCGCCTTGACCGTGGCTCAGATTCATCTGGCCGGAGTTGTCATTCCCACTGTTGGAGTTGCCGGACCCTGAGCCCTGGTTGCTGCTATCAGTGTCCTGTTGGTTGGCCCCTCCGGTACCGGAGTTGTCTTCGTCAGAATTGGATCCCGTATTCCCGTTATTCCCGGAATTTTGATTTCCATTCGTGGAATTCTGTTGGTTCCGGTTGTTCTCCGTATTCGTGGTGGTCGTCGTGGGCTGCGTGCGATTCGGCGTTGTCGTTGGAGTGTTGCTGCCGTTCTCGCTATTGCTATCTTGCTCCGTAGTCGGATTCTCAGAATGAGTATTTGACTCCGGTGTCGTGGGAGCTGAGCTCTCCGATTTGTCGTCAGACTCCTTCTTGTCCGAACGCGATTGGAACGACGAGGGGGCTAGTATTCCAGAGCCGCGGTCGCCGCCGTCATAGGTGAGCCCTTGGAGGATCACCAAGATGATGAGAACCAGCACGATGGCACTGGTTGATGCGCGGCACCGTCCGCCGATCGAGAAGAGCCGTTGGATCCGTCGCTCATACGAAATCCTCCTGAACAGACCATTTTGCTGCGCATCTTCCGCTTCTTTTTCTAGCGACGTACGGGTGTCTTCTGCCTTCTTCGACGTTGTTGCGTCTGAAGCATCGGCGCTGCTGGTCCCCCGATCGGTCGGGTTAACCCCATGATCGGAGGCCTGGGCAGCACGTTCAGCAGCTGTGGTGTCATCTTCGGCTGAGAAGACTCGCGTTTCCGCCGTTGAGCCTGACGTAGAGCCTGATCCGGAGCCTGATGCCGAGGGGAAGACGACGGTTTCCGAGTCGCTGGCCGTGCCGCTGCCATTGGCACCGACATTAGGCCCGACACCAGAGGCGGTCTCTGACGACGCAGGCCCTTGCACATCCGACGACGTTGGCCGGCCTTCGAATTCGTCTTCTTCGTGTTGCAGTGTCGCAGCCCACCGACGTGTTGTATCCAACGCCTGGGTGTTGTCACCGGTGGTCGCCTTGTCTGTGCCGGAAGTTGTCGACGCGTGTGCACCGTCACCACTGCGTTCACCGTGGTGCTCGTCACCATGCCCATCACCATGCGCATGGTACGAGTCTCCTGAAGACCGAGTGAGTCCCGGCAAGCTCTCAATAGTTGACCGGGAATACGATGCCCACATCTCATCCATGACAGCTGACCGAAGAGCACGTTCAACAGTCCATTGCTGTCCCGGCTCGACGCGGATAAGGACGCGGTACTGGATGCTCCACGGAACGCCCGCCGATGTCGGTGGAATCAGATCCAGCGCGGGCAGGATGCTCACGGCATCGGCGTCGTCGCTGACGAGGCGCGCGATCTCAGGTTTAGCCAGAGTGCGGTTCACGCACCCGTCGAAGAGCGCGTTCAGGTCCTCAGTATTGTCACCTGCGGTAAGCGGAACGGGGATGTCGATCTGAGCCTTCGCCCACCCAGAGGAGGCATTAACGGCCACCAGTGGCACCGAGTTAGGTACCACGGCCTCTTGGCCGTTGATCGTCCGCACCGTCGTCGACCGCAAGGTAATAGCCGTCACTGTTCCCTCCACCGGGGCGTCCTTATTCTGAAGGATGACCCAGTCACCGACGCCATACTGCCGCTCGGTAATGATGAAGAATCCAGCGAGGAAGTCAGCGATGATTTTCTGCGCACCAAACGCAACCGCGGCAGAAACAACGGTTGCGGGAACGGCCGCGCCGGTCGTCGAGAATCCGAAGTCTTTAAGAATCCGGATGGCTACGAAGAAGAAGGCGATGGCCTCCGCGATGTAGACCAGTGCGCCGAGGATGGCTAACCGCCCCTTGTAGCCTTCGGTGTCGGCAATTTCTCCGCGCCGTTCTTCGTGCTCGTTCATCTTGATCGTCGCCCAGCGGACCACGAGTCGACCGATGCGCGGTATGAGTATGGCGATACAGATCAAGATGGCAAGGGATAGACCGGTGTTGGCCACCCACTCCCACATGGAAGTCAAATAGAACTTGAACGGCATAGACCTAAACTTAGTCACCAGATTGTGCGGTTGGCCACGATGCGGATGATCTTTTCACTGATCTCAGTAAATATTCTCAGTGAACTATCAGCACGGGGATGGTAGGGGAGTGCTAGGTCGCTCTCGTGGTGGCGCTTTCCTCGGAGTTTCGGCGTTTTTCTTACCATTTGGGGGTGATAGTGCGCCATTATCGGGCAATTCCAGTGGTTTTTCGTGGTCGTAGTTGGTCTGACGTGTCTGTGCCTTTATAGTTCTACATATGACGAGCGCAACGATGACCACCATCATTCTTGTAGTACCGAGAGGGCGTTAGCTTTCCTGGTTACTCGTCACCGCCCTTTCGCACCACGCGAGAAGGGCTTTTTTCATATCCGATGCTTTGTCGGAACTCGCGACGATGGCACTATCGCGCTCATTCGTCGGGGATAAAGTTCCGCTGAGGCTAATACCCCTGATAACACAGTGAGGAGAGCACAAAACCGTGAACGCCCCCTCTCAACCGCCCACTCCGGCGACGGTTGCGGCTTCAACTGTGGCAACGCAGTCGGGAGCACATAAGAAACCCGCCCAGAAAGTCCGAAAAGAGAAGCTCACCGGCGCAGAGCTTATTGTCCGTACCCTCGAGGTATTGGGCGCCCGGACTGTTTTCGGACTTCCGGGTGGTGCTGTTCTTCCCCTCTATGAGGCCCTTTACGAATCGACCACCCTCAATCACATTCTGGTCCGCCACGAGCAGGGTGCTGGACACGCCGCAACTGGTTATGCCCAAGCAACCGGTGAAGTTGGCGTGTGCATTGCGACATCAGGACCCGGTGCGACAAACCTTGTTACGCCGCTGGCCGATGCCAATATTGATTCTGTTCCGGTCGTCGCGATTACGGGTCAGGTGGGGCTGCACTTATTGGGAACCGACGCTTTCCAGGAGGCTGATATTTGCGGGGTGACCCTTCCAGTTACGAAGCACAACTTCATGGTGACCAAAGTCGAGGACATCCCGCGTCTGATTGCTGAAGCATTCCACTTGGCATCTACTGGTCGGCCTGGCCCGGTGCTTGTGGATGTGCCGAAGGACATTCAGAACCAAGTTGCTGAGTTCCAGTGGCCTGTTGAGCTAGAGCTTCCTGGTTACAGGCCGACGACGTCGCCGCACTCGCGGAAGATCAAGCAGGCTGTGGATCTTATCGCGCAATCTCGTCGCCCGGTGCTTTATGTCGGCGGTGGGGTGATTAAAGCTAATGCCAGCGCGGAGCTTGCAGAGTTCGTCGAGACCACGGGCATTCCCGTGGTGACGACGTTAATGGCGCTGGGATCTTTCCCCGATTCTCATCCTCTGCACATGGGGATGCCGGGGATGCATGGCAGCGTCTCGGCTGTCGCCTCATTGCAGAAAGCCGATGTTGTTATAGCCATCGGGACACGGTTCGATGATCGTGTTACAGGCGATGTTGAGTCCTTCGCTCCGGAGGCGAAGTTTATCCATGCTGATATTGATCCCGCGGAGATCGGGAAAATTCGTGAAGTTGAGGTTCCCATTGTCGGGGATGCTCGGGAAGTTCTTCAGTCTCTTACCAACATGTACGAGAAAAAGAACCTGAAGCAGCCTGAATGTAGTCGCTGGGTTGACTACCTCCACTCTTTGCAGAAGACCTATGCATTGGGATGGGAAAATCCCGACGATGGCAAGTTAGCTCCTCAAGCCGTCATTAAGGCTATTTCTGATGAAGTTGGCCCTGACGCAATTTATTGTGCTGGTGTGGGGCAGCACCAAATGTGGGCGGCGCAGTTCGTCGATTATGAACAACCCCGGACATGGTTGAACTCGGGTGGTCTGGGGACGATGGGATATGCCATCCCCGCGGCAATGGGTGCCCAAGCCGGCTCTCCGGGGAAAGAAGTCTGGGCTATCGATGGTGATGGTTGTTTCCAGATGACTAACCAGGAACTGGTGACCTGCGCGGTCAACGATCTCCCAATTAAAGTTGCGGTTATTAATAACGGCAACTTGGGCATGGTTCGTCAGTGGCAGAATTTGTTTTATCAGAGCCACTATTCGCACACCGGTCTTCACCCGAAGGGTGAGTATTTACCAGATTTTGTCTCGTTGGCAGAGTCGATGGGGTGCGCGAGCTTCCGGGTTACTCAAGAAGAAGACATCGTGCCGACGATCAAAAAAGCGCGTGAGATCAATGACCGGCCTGTGGTTATTGATTTCATTGTTGGTGAGGATGCGCAAGTCTGGCCAATGGTTGCCTCGGGACACTCGAATGATGAGATCCAGTACGCCCTCAACCTGCGACCACTATTCGACTCAGATCAGATGATTGATGAAGAGTCTGTTACTGAGGTGAGCGACGTTATTGAAGAGGACCAGGCTCGGGTGGCTGCGGAAGGAACCACCACAGCAACCGATGACCAGCGCGGCGGGGGAGAGGAGTAGGGGCATGCAACACACGTTGAGTCTCTTAGTGGAAGATCAGCCAGGCATTGTTGCTCGGCTGTCCGGGATGTTTGCTCGGCGATCGTTCAACATTATTTCAATGACGACAGGCACGACCGATCTGGAGGGGGTCAATCGGATCACCATTGTCGTTGAAATAGATGAGGTTTCTATTGAGCAGATCACAAAACAGCTCAATAAATTGGTCCCGGTGCTGAAGGTTATTCGGCAGAAGGACGATCAAATGGTCTCCCGTGCACTGTTGATGGTGAAGGTTGCGGCGAATAATGAGAACCGGGCACAGGTCGTCGACGCTGCCAACCTGTTCCGTGCTCGCGTAGTGGATGTAGCACCTGAGTCGGTGGTCATTGAGGCGACGGGGCAGCCCGGGAAATTGGTTGCCTTGTTGGATGTCCTTCGCCCGTTCGGTATCCGCGAACAAGTGTATTCGGGGGTGGTTGCTTTAAGTCGTGGTGCGAATCCGATGATGCCCAAACGTTAGTCTCACCCTATGATATGATTTTCTCGACAAGTGGAACTCTTGAAAGGAGTTGCAATGGCAATCAAAACTTATTACGACGATGACGCAGACCTGAGCATTATCCAAGGCCGCAAAGTAGCGGTGATTGGCTACGGCTCACAGGGCCACGCACACGCTAAGTGCTTGCGTGATTCTGGCGTCGAGGTCCGTATCGGCCTGCGCGAGGGTTCGAAGTCTGCGGAGAAGGCCAAAGAAGCTGGCTTTGAAGTGTTATCTAACGCTGAGGCCGCTGAGTGGGCAGATCTTATCATGATCTTGGCTCCTGATACGTCGCAGATCACGATCTTCAAGAATGAGATTGAACCTCATCTGAAAGACGGGGACGCGATTTTCTTCGCCCACGGTTTGAACATTCACTTCAAGAAGATCGTCGCTCCTAAGGGAGTGACGGTGGGCATGGTTGCACCGAAGGGGCCCGGCCACCTGGTTCGTCGCCAGTTTACGGAGGGCAAGGGCGTTCCGTCGTTGATTGCCGTGGAAAATGATCCGAGCGGAGAGGGCACAGCCTTGGCACTGTCCTATGCGGCCGCTATCGGCGCTGGACGTGCAGGAGTTATCGAGACCACCTTCCGCGAAGAGACCGAAACCGACCTCTTCGGTGAGCAGGCAGTCCTCTGTGGTGGCTTGGAAAAGCTGATGATGACGGGCTTCGAGGTTCTTGTCGAAGCTGGTTACGCACCGGAGATGGCGTTCTTCGAGGTGTGCCACGAGATGAAGCTGATCGTCGACCTCATCTTCGAGGGTGGCCTGTCGAATATGAATTACTCGATTTCGGAAACCGCTGAGTTCGGTGGTTATGTTTCGGGACCAAAGATCATTGATGACCACGTCAAGGAGTCGATGAAGAAGGTTCTCTCCGAGATCCAGGACGGCACCTTTGTCGATGCCATGTTCAAGGATGTTGACGCTGGCCAGCCTGGCCTGAAGGGGCTGCGCGAAGAATATGCGAACCATCCGCTGGAGAAGGCAGGCAAAGACATGCGCTCCATGATGAGCTGGATCGCTAACCCGTTGGACGAAACCGCTTAAATTATCCCAAAAAAGGGATATTATTCAGCATAGTCCTCTTATTTCACCATAATGTGCTGGTAGGAGGGCTATGCTTTTTGTATATCTGCGCCCGCGTATCCGGGCCGTATACCTGTTCACAGACCCAACCCACACGATGGAGTGCACCTGACCGTGCGCTGTTTTACTAGGAGGACCAAATCGTGAATCACAACTGCTTACCTGTGGTTCTTATCGCTGACAAGCTTGCTCAATCAACAATCGAGGCGCTAGGGGATGGCGTTGAGGTCCGGTGGGTAGATGGGCCTAACCGTGCTGAGCTCCTGGCTGCCGTCCCAGAGGCAGATGCGCTCCTAGTACGTTCCGCCACCACGGTGGATGAAGAAGTTCTCGACGCCGCCAAAGAGCTGAAAATCATTGGCCGAGCGGGTGTCGGATTGGACAATGTTGACATTGAGGGCGCAACGCAGCGTGGAGTGATGGTGGTCAATGCGCCCACGTCGAATATCCACTCAGCCTGCGAACATGCGATCACTTTGCTGCTGGCTGCGGCCCGCCAGATACCTCAGGCCGATCAATCGCTGCGGCAAGGCGAGTGGAAACGGTCTTCCTTCAAAGGCGTCGAGGTCTACGGCAAGACCGTGGGTATCGTCGGCTTTGGACATATTGGGCAGCTCTTTGCTCAGCGTCTCGCTGCCTTCGATGTTGAACGTATTGTTGCTTATGACCCCTACGCGAACCCTGCTCGTGCCGCACAGTTGGGGGTTGAACTCATTGACCTCGAGGAGCTGATGGCGGTGTCTGATTTCGTCACCATCCACCTCCCCAAGACCAAGGAGACGGCGGGCATGTTCAATGACGCTCTCCTTGAGAAGGCGAAGAAGGGGCAGATTATCGTTAATGCTGCTCGCGGTGGTCTTATCGACGAAGAAGCACTGGCTCGTGCGATCGATTCCGGCCACATTCGTGGCGCGGGTGTGGATGTGTACGCCACGGAACCGTGCACGGATTCTCCGCTGTTCGACCGGCCCGAAGTCGTGGTGACACCTCACCTAGGCGCGTCGACGGTGGAGGCGCAGGATCGCGCTGGGACAGATGTAGCGAAATCCGTCTTGCTTGCCCTCGCGGGAGAATTTGTCCCCGACGCGGTGAACGTGTCCGGCGGGGCTATTGGCGAAGAGGTTTCTCTGTGGCTGAACCTGACGCGCAAGCTGGCAGTGTTGGCGTCGGCAATTCAGCATAGTGCGACGACGTCGGTGGAAGTTATTGCGCGGGGTGAGCTGTCATCGGAAAACGTCGACGCCTTGGGCCTTGCAGCGTTGCGGGGCGTGTTCGCGGGCACGGTGGATGAAAAGGTGACATTTGTTAATGCCCCGGCTATTGCTGAGGATCGCGGGGTCCAACTCGCTGTGACGACGGCTGCCGAATCGGTGTTGCACCGCTCTGTTGTAGAGGTTCGGCTGGTGACGAATACGGGCGACACTGTGTCGGTCGTGGGGGCCCTGACTGGTTTAGACGGTGTGGAAAAGATTGTCCGCATCAACGACCGAGGGTTGGATCTGCGCGCGGAAGGTCGGAACGTGTTCCTGCACTACAAGGACCGCCCGGGCGCCTTGGGTGCCGTCGGATCCCAGTTGGGCGAGCGTGGAATTAACGTCGAGGCCGCGGCATTGTCGCAGGATAAGGCCGGGACTGGCGCCACGCTAGTCCTTAGGGTGGATAAGGCGGTTCCTGACGATGTGATGGAGTCGATGAAGGCGTCCTTGGATGCCGAGTACGCTATTGCGCTCGATTTTGATTAAGAAGGCATGTCTGGCTGGATCGGCGACAGCCACCACTATTGACAGTGTGTATCATTAACGCTTTGGAGGATGTGTAGTCAGCCAACCGCGCCGGGAACTGGCTGACTAGCTTTGGCTGACTACCTTCCTCCATCTCAACTAGTGCGTCATGTCGAGCTCTGAGCTGCGACTGACGCGGAGAGACGTTAAGGGGATGCACAGTGTTTGAAGAGCGCCATATGGACGACGTAATAAGAGAAAACGTCCGAAACGCCGGCATGACCGACTTTCGGCCGACGCCGGTGACGGTTTTGTCCGGGTTCCTCGGTTCGGGGAAAACCACGCTCCTCAACCACTTGTTGGCCAACCGCGCTGGCCGCAAAATCGCGGTGATCGTCAACGACTTTTCGGAAGTGAATATTGACGCAGCGCTCATCGCGGGTGAGGGGCACCTTGAGCGTGGAAGTGACCGTATGGTCGAGCTCTCCAATGGCTGCATTTGCTGCACATTAAGGGAAGATCTCGTTGAATCGGTGGCGTCGCTCGCGGCGAGCCAAAAGTTCGACCACATTGTTATCGAGTCAACGGGGATCTCAGAGCCGATGCCTGTCGCCGCGACCTTCGAGTGGGAATTCTCCGACGGGGTCCATCTAGGTGGCATCGCTCCGATCGACACGATGGTGACCCTGGTCGATGCGACGACGTTCCTGCCTCAGATGCACAAACGGGGACGACTATCTGATCGAGGTTTGGAGGCCGCTCCCGATGATGACCGCACGGTTGCTGAGCTCCTTGTCGACCAAGTCGAGTTTGCCGACATGATCTTTGTGACGAAATGTGACCTGGTTCGTGATGAACTCGCCCAGGCAACTGAAGACGCAGTTCACGCCATGAACCCACGTGCCCGCATACGTCGCGTCGTCAATGGCGAGATTCCGATGGAAGCCGTGCTCGATGCGCATCTTTATGACGTTGAGGAGTCGGCTGCAGCTCCCGGGTACCTTGATGAGCTCGCGAATCCACATACTCCGGAAACCGAAGAGTACGGGATTTCCTCAGTGGCGTTTCGGTCCCAACGGCCATTTGACCAGCGCCGTCTCATTGCAGCCGTGAAATCAATGCGCGGTTTGGTTCGGTCAAAAGGGCATTGTTGGATCGCTGACCGCCCGGAGCTCATTCAGATGTGGTCCCAGGCCGGCCCGAACTTAACGATCTCACCTGCAGCGTTGTGGTCGCAGGCGTCGGAGGCTCCGTCGTCGGAAATTGTCCTTATTGGTGTGAACTTTGATGGTGCCGACGCTCTGGCTCGGCTCCAGGCAGCAACACTAAATGACGACGAATCCCGCGCGCTGCTTAAACGTATGGCTGGAGCGTCGGCGATCGGTTAGACTCACAAGAAACCCGTGATGTGAGAAAGGTATCTCAGGATATGAAACTTGCGGTTATCCCTGGCGACGGGATCGGCACAGAAGTAACGGCGGAAGCGCTCAAAGTGATGCGAGCTGCGTTGGCGGGGAGCGGCGAGTCCATTGAGACCACGGAATACGACCTCGGCGCCCGCCGGTACCTTCGCAACGGGGAGCTTCTTACTGATGACGATCTCGCCTCCTTGCGCGAGCACGATGCGATTCTGCTCGGGGCCGTTGGTGATCCCAGGACAGTTCCATCGGGGGTACTGGAGCGTGGCCTTCTGCTGAAGATGCGATTCGCCCTCGATCACCATGTCAATCTACGCCCATCAGTCCTGTATCCGGGGGTAGCCTCGCCGCTGTCGAATCCGGGGAAGGTTGACTTTATCGTCGTCCGTGAGGGCACCGAGGGACTCTATGCCGGAAACGGCGGTTCGATTCGGGTCGATACGCCTCACGAGGTTGCCAACGAAACAAGTGTGAACACTCGGTACGGGGTTGAACGTGTTGTCCGCTACGCCTTTGACCGTGCTCAGGAGCGACGCAAGAAGGTAACACTGGTCCATAAAACTAATGTCCTGGTGTATGCAGGTGGACTGTGGCAACGCACCGTCGACCAGGTTGCCCGGGAGTATCCAGACGTTGCCGTGGATTATTGCCACATCGACGCGGCGACAATTTATATGGTCACTGACCCGTCGCGCTTCGACGTCATCGTGACAGATAATCTTTTCGGCGACATTATCACCGACTTAGCTGGAGCTGTCACCGGTGGCATCGGCTTGGCTGCATCGGGCAATATCGACGCGACCGGCACGAATCCATCCATGTTTGAGCCCGTGCATGGCTCTGCTCCTGATATTGCTGGGAAGGGTATCGCGGATCCGACGGCTGCTATTTTGTCGGGTGCGTTGTTATTCCGGCACTTGGGTAAGACCGACGAAGCCGATGCCATCGAGGCCGCAGTCCGCAACGATGTTGCCTCGAGGGATAGCAGCATACGCACTGATGAGGTTGGAACTCGGATTGCGGACAGTCTCGACAATTAGCTGTGGGGTAGGGGACCGCCGTGTTACCACCTGAGATTTGGCCGCCGTCCGGCCTGCACATAAGGGCGGGTGCACTGGAGCTCCGGCCTATGGATGAGCAGGCCATTTCCGACGCCGTTCGCGCGGTGTCCCGAGTGGATGATGTGTTCGCCGATCCCACAGGTCCCGAGGTTTTTCCATGGATCGGTGCGCCGAAGTATTCCAACGCTGCGTTCCACCTGAGCACGATGGCAAGCCTTGGGGCCGGCGACCCATCCTCGCCCGAGTGGACCTTGTCCTTAGTTATCCGGCATCACGGCGAGTTTATTGGGGTTATTGATCTCCGCCGGCGTCGAATTCCTGGCTCTGCCTCCTCAGACGGGGAGGAGCTGCGCGGACTCCTTCGTGACCTCGGCCTCAAAGCCGGTGATAGCTACGTCGAGACCGGGTCGTATATCTTGAGGCCTTTTCAAGGGCACGGCTATGGAACTCAGGCCCGACGAGCCGCACTCACTGTGGCATTTACGTATTGCGGCTTCGGCATTGCGGTATCCGAAAGCTGGCCGACGAATGCTGCGTCCCAAGCGGTTTCGCTGTCGTGTGGTTACACATTCCTTGGCACGCGTCCCGACGCCATCAATGGCGCCTCCGCCGTCGCCGAAGAGAGTGATGCCGGCGGTAGCGGCGTCGGCAATAATGACGTCGGCAATGAAAATGAAAAGGTGCGAATGTATTGCACCCCAGACATGTTTAACTGCGGGTCTACCTCGGTGCGGGTCGATAGTTGGACACCGGAATTGGCCACGATGCTAGGGGTGCAGAATTAGACGTCCTCGATCACAGATGGTCTTCGATGTCTGCGTTGCGTCCCGTTGTGCGCACTCCGAAAACTCCGATGTCGATCATCATGATCACCATGGCGATGGCTACGACAGTGAATACTGTTCCGGGGCCGGCGCTATGAAGAATGGGCAGCAAGATGAAAGGCATGACGCCCGCCGAGATTTTTGATAGGGAGTAGGCGAAACCAGCAGCCGTACCCCGAATACGAGTGGGGAAGTTTTCCGCCAGATAGGTGTGGTAGACACCGGAGAACATGTTGCTTGACGCTGTAAACAATCCACCGGCAATCATGACAACGGCGGGTGTAGGTGAGAATCCGAAGACGAGACCGAAAACGCCCATCATGATGGCGGTGGCAACAATGAGGTGCTTGCGCTCGAATCGGTCAACCAGCGGCACCATCAGTAACGAACCGACCGGATAACCGATGTAGGTCACTGCGGTATACGCAATGGAATCGACGACATCGAACCCTTTCGCCGCCAGAGCGAGGGTCGCGATCGTGCCAAAACCGTAGTACCCGAATACCTGAAGAACACTCATGATGGAGACAACGAGCGTCCGTTTCCTCACCGCGGGGGCGAACACTTCCGAGAACTGCACATTCTTCTGGTGGACAGGTCGCACGCGGGTGTCCGGTTCCGCGAGGGTGTGGCCCTCTTTTCGTGCTTCATCCTCAAAACGACGCGCGATCTTTTCGGCCTCCTCCGTGTGGCCATGAGCCTCAAGCCAGACCGGCGATTCGGGGAGAAAGCTGCGGATGGCCCACACGATTAATCCACCGACACCGCCGATAATGAACATCCAGCGCCAACCGTCGAACCCGAAAGGCTCCAGGGGAACGAGCCACCGGGCGAGGAACCCTGACAGAGGCACACCGAAGAAGCTCACCGTGTAGGCCCAGACAATGTAGCGGCCGCGCACCTTGGACGGGAGGATATCGGCAAGGTACGAGTCTGCCAGCGCGTATTCCCCGCCGATGCCGATTCCCGCGACGAACCGCGCGAGGATCAGAACGGAGGGATGCGGCGCGAGACCACACACAATCGAGGCAAGCGAGTAGACCAATAAGTTGATGATGAAGGTATGTTGCCGCCCGATGCGGTCAGCTAACCGGCCCATCCAGAGCGCGCCCACAAATTGGCCCAAGAACGCCGACGCCAGAACAAGCGACAGCTGAGTTCCGCCCAGGTCAAAGTGCTTCTTCAGCACCGTCGACATGATGGGGGCCAGGAAGTTCTCGTATTGATCGAAGAAGACTCCCAATCCGATCACAATGGTGATCAATTTGTGTGACCGAAGGACGGGGAGCCTATCCATCCGCGCAGCAACGGAAGAGGACTCTTCTGAGGCTAAAGAACCAGAAGATAAAGGTCGGGAGCGAGACATAGTCCTTTAACATAGACCGCTTTGTCTGGAAGTGGAAATAGAGTAAGTGAAAGTACTGGAAGCGAAATACCCGCGGAACACATGTAAAAAACCACATGTAAAAAACGGCGCGCAAATCCGATACGGTAGGGGCATGACGGTTGAAGTCTCAGAAATCACCGATTTCTTAGCGCACACCCCGCCCTTTGACAGCATTACCGACGACCACCGCGCACGGGTCGCCCGAAACGCAACCATGTTCTACGTCAAAGCAGGCGAAAAAGCCGACGCCACATCTGATACGTCGCACAGCCACTCGCGCGACACGTCAGGTGACGACGCTATGACCGGAATCCGCATTGTTCGGTCCGGGGCCATCAACTGCTTCGGTGAACGGGATCAACTGGTCGACCGCTTCGGCCCCGGCGAAATTTATCCGCGCCGGGTATCCGATAAACCGACGCAGCACTATTCTTACTGGGCGCACGAAGATAGCCTGCTGATCGAAATTCCCGTCGAGGTTATTGAAAGCCTCCAGAACTATCCCGAAGTCACCACATTCTTCGGCACAGTGACGACGAGGCGCCGCAGCTCAGCCAACGAATTGCGGGAGACATCGGGCACAGGGGGAGTCGCCGATATCGACGCCCTCCGCGGAACCGTCGGCGAAGTCGCCGTGAAACCGGTCATCGTTTCGCCCGAGACCACGATCCGCGACACCGCCACCAAAATGAGCGAGCGGAAGCTATCCAGCGCCATCGTCGTGAAGGCAGCCGACGACGACCAGCGCCCGAGCAGGATCGTCGGCATTGTGACGGATGCAACGCTGCGGTCGGAAGTGCTCGCGAAGGGCGCGGACCCGTCGGGCCCCGTGGAGCGCATCATGTCGCCCAAACCCATGGTGACCTACGCCAGCATGCCGCTGTTCGAGGGCATGCTGCAGTTAACAGAAGCCCGTGTGAACCACCTTCCCGTGATCGACGATGACAATGTCGTCGGAGTCTTGACGACGGGCGCCGTCATGCGGCAGCTCCAGGGCGACCCGATTTTTGCCGCCGCGCAATTCCGCGAAGCGCGAACGGACCAGCTCTCTGAGTGCTTTGACGCGGTGATAGACGTGGCCGTGCGTTTCATCGACCGTGGCGCCACTCCGCACGAGGCCACGAGGCTTTTGACCTTGGGTACCGACGAAATGATGAAGCGCGTCATCGAATTAGTGCAGGAGGAAATCGGACCCGCTCCGGTGCCCTTCTGCCTTGTTGTGATGGGATCGCTGGGCCGCTCCGAGATGGTGCTCTCTAGCGACCAGGACCATGCCATCATTCTGTCCGACGAGTACGACCCCGATAAGCACGGTTTCTACTTCAAACAGTTGGGTGAAAAGTTCAGCAGCCTGGTAGCCCAAGCCGGGCTGCCCGTGTGCCCCGGCGACATGATGGCGTCCAATAGCAATTGGCGTCTCACCGCGAGTGCCTGGGAAAAGGAATTTAGTACATGGACTGATGACCTCGGCCCGAAGGCATTAATGAAGGCACAAACCTTCTTCGACATGCGTCCCGTGGTCGGAGATAGTGAACTGTGCGACGACGTCCGCTCCGCAGCTCTCATGACTGCGCGCCGGGACCGACGGTTCCTTAACGCGCTGGTGAAGATCGCGCGCCACCGCGAACCACCGCTGGGCTTCTTCCGCGGATTCGTCCTGGATCGCTCCGGCAATTATGCCAACACTCTTGATATCAAGAGGGGCGGGCTGACGGCTGTCGTTCAGCTCGCGCGGTTGTATGCGATTCAAGCGTGGGTTGATGAGGTCGGCACGCGTGATCGGTTGCGGGCTGCGGCGCGGGCTGGGGTCATTAGCCACCGTCGGGTCGAGGACCTCGTCGATGCATTTGACATATTTCAACTCATTTTGCTGGCTAATCAAGCTTCGCAGTGGCGGGATGGGAAAGAAACGAACGCTCGTATCGACCCTGACTCCCTGGCCCACTTGGAGCGGGAATCGCTCCGCGATGCGTTCCGGTTGGTTCGTTCTGAGCTTAAGTCGGCTGAATCGAGCACGGGGCTATGAGGTTTTTTCGACGACGACCACGGGTGTCGTGGGAAGACTATGCAGACCGCTCCCGCGAGGTGTGCGAACAGTTACGCGAGAAGGACGACCCGCGCAACCGCTCTCGCCGTGCTCTAGCGGAAGCGCTTCATCATTTCTATACGACGCCTGCGCCTGCCTTAGACACCCCGCTCACAGAACTACCTCTGCTGGCTGTTGATGTAGAAACCACTGGTCTGAATGCCGACCGTGACCGTCTGCTGTCGTTCGGGATGGTGGCCATCAACGGTCGTGCTATTCCTTTATCATCGGCGGACCATTGGCTCGTGCGCTATCACGAGGGAGACGCCTCAGTGGGACAGTCGGCGACTATCCATGGGATCACGGATTCGCAGCTGGAGAACGGCCGATCGTTATTGGAGATCCTGACCGATGTGGTCACTGCGGCCGCCGGGCGTGCTCTGTTGGCGCATTTAGCGCTGATCGAGCATGACTTTATTTCCACAGCCTGTGAGCGTGCGGTCGGCGTGCCGTGGAGCCCCCTTCGTGTCGTCGACACTATGGATTTGGAGCGACGGTCGGCGGTGTCATTTGGACGTCGACCCGGCCGTGGTGAAGTCCGGTTGATGAATGCTCGCTATTCGCGTGGGTTGCCGAGCTATCACAATCACAATGCGCTGGTGGATGCTCTGGCGTGCGCGGAGCTGTACTTGGCACAAACGTCGGCCGATCACTTCGGTTCGGAGCTGAGGAGTGTCATTCGGAAGAAGGGGACGACGCGGTGGTGACGTGGCAGTGCGTCCCCAGTGCACCTGCACTGTGCCGGCAGCAGCCTCGCTGTTTTTAGGATGTTTTCCTTATCAGCTGTGAGGGGTTATGTAGGCTGGTTCGCATGCGAATAGCTCGAATCGCCACTGTTGAAGGTATGACATTTTGTTCCGTGGAGGGTGAGGGCGACGACATCGTCTGCCGCCAGATTGATGGCCACCCGTTTGGGGAACCAACATTAACAGGGAAGGAATGGCCCCTTGCGGACGTCCGGCTTTTGGCCCCGATTTTGGCGCCGAAAGTCGTTGTGGTAGGCCGGAACTACGCCGACCACGTGGCGGAAGTCTTTAAAAAGGGCGCGGAGCATCTCCCGCCCACGATCTTCTTGAAGCCTCCGACAGCGATTACGGGGCCGGGATCGCCGATTAGGATCCCGGACTTCGCGACGAATGTTGAATTCGAGGGTGAACTAGCCATCGTCATCGGCCGGCCGGTCAAGAATGTCGCCGCGGAAAATTGGCGTGACGCTGTGCTCGGCTACACCATCGTGAACGACGTTTCATCCCGTGACCTGCAGTTCTCAGACGGTCAGTGGGCGCGCGCCAAAGGACTCGATACGTTCTGCCCGATGGGCCCCTGGATCGAGACCAACCTCGATGCCCTGGACTTGGAGGGCCTGCCTATCCGTGCTCATCTGACTCACGACGGGACCACCACGGTGAAGCAGGATTCCAATTCGAATCAAATGATTAAGTCGGTTCCGGAGATTATTGAGTGGGTCTCCCAGGCGTTCACTCTTCTCCCCGGCGACGTTATTTCTACTGGTTCACCTGCGGGGACAGCGCAGATGGTTCCCGGTGACGAGATTGAGATTGAGATACCTGGATTGGGTTCGCTCAAGAATCCGGTTGCTAAGGCCTAGGTAGGCTACACGGCCTTTGTTCGGTCGCGGCCTTAATTTTCGGCCGTGATTTTTCTGGTCGCGGCCCTAATTGTGGCGAATTTCCGAGGCCCCCATCGCGAGAAGCATTGTTTTCATCTTCCCGCATGTTTCCTCAACTTCCTCAGTGGAGTTGGATTGTTCGACGATCCCACCACCGGCCCAGGCTCGGGCGTGCTGGAGATCTTTGTCCAGTTCAGCGCACCGAATGCTAACCATGAACTCGCCGTCACCGTTGGCATGGCACCATCCGACAGCCCCACCGTAAAATCGGCGGTCTCCTTCGGCGGTGCGGATAATTTCCATGGCGGCGTTGGTGGGAACGCCAGCAAGAGCGGGCGTGGGGTAGAGGGCCTCCGCAAGGTGCAGGGCGCTCGGCCCATCGTCGTTGATAGTCGCCCTGATTGGCGTCGCTAAGTGCCACATTTCGGCAGTTTGCATGAGCTCTGGTGAACTCGGGATGTCAACCGTGTGGCAAAGCTGGCCGAGAACCCGTCGGTAATGATCGACGACATAGTGGTGCTCATCCAGATTCTTCGTGCTGTGCAACAATTGCTGGCCGCGCTGTTCGTCTTCCTGAGGGTCGTTGCTCCGCGGGAGCGAACCGGCCAGGGGATACGCCGACACAATGGGACCTTGGCGCCGGATCAGCATTTCGGGCGAGGAACCAACAAGCCAGTGGCCTGCGTATTCGTCCCCGGCGGGGGAGAGGTCCGCAAGAAAACCGTCCAGATTCGGAGCGTGGTCGATAAGCCGCGTGGCCAGCAGCTGGGGGTCGATCGGGTCATCGAAGAACAGATCAACATTGCGAGCAATAACGACCTTATCGACGCTGGTCCGCGCGATCGTTCGCGTGACGGCGTCGATAATCTCCGCGTGCTCGTCGAGGGTGGGGTTTTCGGCGATGATGTGTGCGTGGGCGCCTTTGCCCCTGTAGTAGGCGGGGGGTTCCAGGGGGCCCGTGTATCGCCACACGGAGCGGGGGCTAATGAGCGCCGCCGGGTGTGACGGATCGAAGGGCAGTGCGCCGACAATGTAGGAGGCGTTTCCGTTGTCTAAGGCGCTTTGAGCGTCGCTAATAGTGGTGAAAGTGGCATCCGAGCCTTGTGTGCGCAACGAGCCGTCAACACGTGAAAGAAGGAAGTCAGGGGCGTTTCGGGGTCGGGGTGCGGAGCTGTTGTCGGATGCTGAAGCCACGCTGAAACAGTACGTTCGTTCGCGCGAGGTGGCAAGCTTTTCCGGCGGATCCGTCGTCGATAATGAAGGTCAGTCGTGATCGCGTGATGCTCGGGCGGTGTCACTGTGTTGATCGTGTGCGACAAGGGCGGGGGTGGTGAGAAATACCGTGTCCACTACGCTTGATGGGCATGAGTGACGTTGTTGTCCGATTTAGTCCATCGCCGACGGGTACTCCCCATGTGGGAATGGTGCGTACCGCTTTGTTTAACTGGGCGTATGCGCGTCATACCGGCGGAAAGATGATCTTTCGTATTGAAGATACCGATGCTAAACGCGATTCTGAGGAATCCTATGCTGCGATTATTGATTCACTTCAATGGTTGGGCATTGACTGGGACGAAGGAATCGGCGAGGTCGGCGGGCCGAATGGTCCTTACCGACAGTCTCAGCGGTTAGATATTTATGCCGATGTTTTAAATAAACTTATTGAGGCTGGCTTTGTTTATCCCGCTTATTCGACGGCGGATGAAGTGAGAGCGCGCCACAAGGCTGCGGGCCGTGATCCGCAATTGGGTTATGACAATTACGACCGCAATTTAACTGATGAACAAATTGCGGAATATGAAAAAGAGGGCCGCAAACCGGTATGGCGTTTCCGCATGCCGGAGCAGGTGTGGGAATGGGATGACCTGGTCCGTGGCCATGTGACCTTCCAGCCTGAAACTCAGCCAGACTATGTTGTTGCCCGGTCTGACGGTTCTCCTTTATATCCGCTGGTCAACCCGGTTGATGACGCCATGATGGGTGTGACTCACGTGCTGCGCGGTGAGGACATTTTGGCTTCGACACCTCGCCAGTTGGCTTTGTACGAGGCCCTGAAGAAGTTGGGGATTGCGAAGCAGACTCCGCAGTTTGCGCACTTGCCGTTCGTGATGGGGCAGGGCAATAAGAAGCTGTCGAAGCGGGACCCGGAGTCGAATCTCTTTAATCACCGGGATGCGGGCATCATTCCGGAAGGAATGGTGAACTATCTGTCTCTCTTGGGATGGTCTTTGTCCGCCGATCAGGATATTTTCGGTCGGGATGAATTAGTCAAGAATTTCGACGTTGCCGATGTCTTGGGCAATCCCGCGCGATTTGATGAGAAGAAGCTGATCGCTATCAACGCCGAGCATATTCGTATGCTCGACAAAAATGATTTTGCTCAGCGTTTGCGGGCGTACTTGGAAGAGTACAAGGGGTTCCCCGAGGACTATCCGGACGACAAGTTCGCTATTGCTGCTGAGCTTGTCCAAACGCGCATTAAGACCTTGGGAGATGCGTGGGATCTCCTGAAGTTCCTCGTGGTGTCGGATGAGGACTTCGAGATCGACGAGAAGTCCGGCAGGAAGAACCTCAAAGAGGATGCTGTGCAGGCTCTTGATGTTGCGATGGAGGAACTGGATGCGATCGATGAATCCTCCTTTACGACGGACCGCATCGAAGCTGCCCTGCATGGCGCGTTGATCGATCGGCTTTGTCTGAAGCCTCGGAAGGCGTTTGGTGCGATTCGAGTAGCGACGTCGGGCGCTGCCGTATCGCCACCCTTGTTCGAGTCCCTGGAGCTGTTGGGGAAGCAGACGACGATGAAGCGCCTGAAGGATGCGCGGGCCGTCACTCCGTGGTCAGCCCAACAGTAATTGCTGCTGCAGTGATTGCCGTAGCGGATGGCATTCGTTGGCATTGTGCGGGGGCTGTGCTGCGTTGGGAATAGTGCTGACCTGAGGATTTGCTCCACCTGTGGCCCTATGGTTATATTATTCCCCGTTGCACAGCGCAGCCGGGCCTGGCGGTGCTTTGTGCTCATTGGCCTATGGTGTAATTGGCAACACAGCGGTTTCTGGTACCGCCATTCTAGGTTCGAGTCCTGGTAGGCCAGCAAGAAGCTTTTTAGTTTCTTATGCCCTGTTCGTCTAGCGGCCTAGGACACCGCCCTCTCACGGCGGCGGCACGGGTTCAAATCCCGTACAGGGTACAGCACCCCCTCACCTGTTAACGCAGGTCAGGGGGATTTTGCATTTGTGAAGTCCGATTTTTTCGGGGGATAAGTGGGGATAAGTAGCAAAAGGCGGTGGGGACATGCACAGAGGAGGAGCGACCACGCCTGTACCACAAACCTGAGGCGTTTCCTGATGTTCGAATAAAACTGTGCTCCAGCCAAGAAAAATGTCTCGACTCCCCGCTACTGTATATGGCACACTACAGCTAAAAGGAGACGGCCATGAGCATCACAATCAACCGGAGAACCACTAAAGAAACTCCACGAGCGGCGCAAAGCGATATACAACAGCTTTGAAGATGCCGGCATCATGCGCGAAGGCGCCCCGCTGACACAACAAGATCTCCGAGGCCTCGCCGTCATGGGGGTACTATCCGACCCCGAACGACGCCTCTACGACGAATTCGTAAGGATCGAGAGCCTACTCAACTCATGAACATCGACGAGCTTGGGAGGCCTCCGAAGGTTTCTTCAACCGCGTCCTAGAAACGATCAAGGACGCGCTCCCCTTCAATAGTGAAGATGACCTTGAAGTCAATATCGACTCAGGTGCAGATACAAACACAGTAAGCGGCAAGATAACTGCACCACTGGTCTACTCAGGCACTCCCACTCAAGACGGAGATTTTCCCTACAGTGATCTCTTTCGGATATCCGTTAACTACACGATGGGGGCAGATCGAACCGAAAGGCACCTAACGGTTTTAGAAAGTCGGTTTGAACTTACTGTCCACACCGCCCCAGGTATCCGTTTCGACTACGACCGACGAAAAACTAGTGTCCCCGCAGCCCATATTCATTATCACGGGATTGCAGGCCTTATAAGTCCGGCGCTGATGAAAAACTTCACCGGCAGAAAGAAAGGGAACAAGCGGCGAGGTGAGCAGGGGGATATACATTTGCCCGTCGGCGGGCACAGATTCCGTCCATCCTTGGAAGGCTTCCTGTACTTTGTAATCAAAGAGTGTGGATTCCAAGGCAACCGTGAGTGAAAGAGAAAGCTACTTGAGCGCCGCAGTCAATGGATGGATACCCAATGTGCAGCAGCTGTTCGTGATGCGCCCAACGTAGCCGCCCGCGTGCTTCGAGACCTCGGGTACACGGTCGAAGACCCGGAAGCTCAACCGCCTGAGCTGCCGCGAAGACATGACGGCTGGTAGACCGCTTCGGTAACCGGCTCGTCGTAGCACGAATATAAATCTGGCAACGAAAACGACGAAAGCATTTTAAAACTTACTCATCCCATTGTGTGATAATCCGCGCCTCGGGGTTTTTCTTGGCCGGAGAAGACGATTTTGGCATCGAGTCTGTCCAGGGGGTTAGCAGGCGATTGATGATTGTGCGCATTCAACTCGATCTTTTTCAGGTGTCGGAATTGCCCGGGGCATAAGCGTACGTTGTCTGCCGGGATGATAAATCCGCCAATGCCGAAGACTGGGTGGCCTTTGAGGCGTTGGTTCTGGCGAGATTAGTAGGCCCGCTGTGGCCGAACTCGTCGAAGTAACCGATATGCGTGGGATTCTTGGATACACGAAAGCTCGTACGGTGTACGCACGAGCCTCGGAACTGGAGCACCTAAGGGCGTCCGAGAGCGAAGTTAGTGCGGCTGGTGGGGTCTGTCAAAAGTTTTCTGTATGTCGAAATGATCGGGGCTGCAGGGGTGTTCCATGATTCCGCGAAAACCCCACTGTGCGTTCTTGCAGGCCTACACCTAGTTCCGTGGCGCGCCGTGCGCTATCCAGGTTGTTCAGCTGGGCCGTCTACTGAAATGTCACGGCGGTGCCGGAAGCAGTGACCATGATCATGTTCTGACCCACGGACTCATAGTCGATGTCTACGCCGAGAACCCCCTCTGCGTCGAGCTCGTGCGCGCGGTCGACCATCTCTGCGAGCGCATCCTCGCGTGCCTTGCGGATCTCACCCTCGTAGCTGTTAGAGCGCCCGCCGACGAGATTGCGGAACCCTGCGCTGATGTCCTTGAACGCGTTAATGCCTGCGACGGTCTCGCCTGCCACGACGCGCAGGTACTGGCCGACCTGCTTCCCTTCGATGGTGTTTGTGGTGGTTACGATCATATCCGTGGCTCCTTCTTTCCAGTCGTTGGTCATTGCTGGGGCGGCGACACTAGGCGCTAGCCATCCCACGATGCCCCGATGCTACCGGGGATTAGTGGGTTGCGGTGGTGTGGCTCCCTGAAAGAAGTGACGGAGGTTGGGTGACCGGGGTCACCAAAGAAGTGTTTTGACCAGTTCAATTGGCGCAATAGAGACACCGAATTTCATATTCTCGGGCTATTATGAAGTGGTGTGAATGCTAAAGGGAACCCCATGAAGATTCTTCTAAGCTGGAGATTCCTAGTGGTAGTACTGCTAGTAGTGATCTCGTTGATTATATCGGGAGCCGACGGCCGGAATTCTGATTACTGGGCCAGGGCCTTATCGTCTTTGGCATGGCTTGTAGCTTGCTCCATGTTTTTAAGTTCCGGCTCGAATCATCGCTTGAAGTTATTTGTCTTTTCTCTATCTTTTCTGCTTTTGGTCTGCATATGGATCCTCTGTTTCATATCTATCGCGCATTCAAGTGGGCATAATTATGACCCAGCAATATCCAAACTGAACATCGCACTAATAGTAACTTTTATAGTTCAGTCAGTTGTATCGTTCTTTGTGAACGATGTGACTTAAAAGGAGTTTCAACTCCTGCATAGAATACGATGCGTCGTAACCTGTGAGCACCCCGAGTAATGCGTTTTCTGGATCGTGCAATGGCCGTGTGTGTTTCGAGCCGAATTTGGTGGCCGGATTCCCTGTGATTGCTCTCGGTTACCTGGCATTTTACCGTGTACGCTCCACTGATTGACTAGGCTCGACATCACAGAAAATTCGCCAGGGGGAAGACTAGTTAAGAAAGGGGAGGCGATAGCAATGTCCGGACCACTTTTTAAGCCTCGGACCGTTGAAGAATTGCGCGCGGAACGAGACAAAGTGGAAAAACAAATGCCTTGCTCTGTTGGCATCCTTCGTAGGCTCCGCGACGCTTCGGCTATCGAATATGACGAAGACCGTTTGCTTCGCCGGTATGAACAATTGAAATGGGCTATAGGCGATTAAACCTACGCCAGGCCGATGATCTCACGTACGAAGAAGAAGCCTTACTCGATAATTACGAAATGGTGGACTGGGTTATCGGCGACAACGGCTAGCCGACCCACATCCACCACAATCACCGGGCGGAACAACCACCTTGGCGGAACAATCACCCAGCAGCAATCACGTTCTTTTCAGGGCCGGCCGGGAATCCGGTGATATTACGGGCACCGTCGTCGGTAATCACAAGAATGTCGTGTTCGCGGTATCCGCCGGCACCCGGTTCACCATCAGGAACGGTAATCATGGGTTCCATGGACACCACCATGTTCGGCTCTAGGACAGTATCGATATCTTCGCGGAGCTCCAGCCCGGCTTCCCGCCCGTAGTAGTGCGAGAGCACGCCAAACGAATGCCCGTAGCCGAAGGTGCGTAGCCCCAGCATCCCGTGCTTGGCGTAAATAAGGTTCAGCTCCTTAGCGATATCCCCACACACCGCACCTGGTCGGATAAGTTCAAGGCCCCGGTTGTACACCTCCATATTGACGTCCCAATAGCGGCGGGAGGCGTCGTCAATATCCCCGTAGAATAGCGTTCTTTCTAAGGCCGTGTAGTACCCGCTAATCATCGGGAAACAGTTCAAACTCAAAATGTCGTCTGCCTGAACCATGCGGGTCGTCGGCCAGTTGTGGGCACCGTCGGTATTAATGCCGGATTGGAACCACACCCATGTATCGCGGATCTCGCTGCCGGGATACCGGTGGGCGATCTCCTTCACCATGGCCTCGGTGCCAATGAGCGCAAGCTCGTATTCCGTCTTAGGCCCGGCCTCGAGAGCCTCGCGGATAGCGAAACCGCCAATATCCGCCACGTTGGCACCGTCGGTAATGACGGCGATTTCTTCCTCGGACTTGATCATGCGCAATCTCATTGTCGACGGAGCAATGTCGACGAATTCAACTTCAGGCCCAATGGTCGTCGTAATGGCGCTATAAAGATGAACGGAAAGACCGTCGAATTCCAAACCAACCCGTTGTGGTGTTACTCGCTCGCGAATGGCGGTGTTGATCGCGTGGGGATAGTTGTTGCGGCCCCAGTCGGTGTAAATCAGGTTATCGCCGTTGGAACGTCGCCAAGGCATACCTGCATCGATACCGGCACTGATGGTGCAGCAGTCGTCGGCGGTCACCACGACGGCGTAGAAACGTCCGAAATGGGTGTAGAGGAAATCGGAATAGTACTTGATGTTGTGCTGGGAGGTCAGCACCATGGCATCAAGATCTTGCTCGGCTATGACGCCGCGCAGAGCATCGAGGCGACGCTGCATCTCCTCCTCGCTGAAGGTCAAAGGCTGTTTCTCACCGTTGTAAAAAGTGCGCAGACGCTCATTCAGAAAATCCGTGGAATCAATAGTGGGGACGACCCCGGTGGGTAGAGATGGCATGGAAACCTATCCTCTCTTTAATTCGTGGTTACTGGTTTCGCGTGCGGCGAGTACCGCAAAAAACGTGACGACGGCGGCCGCCATGAGGTAAAAGCCAGGTGCAAGATCTGATCCCGTCCAGCCGATTAACAGCGTGGCAACCATCGCTGCGCTTCCACCGAAAACCGCATTAGCGGCGTTGAAGGTCAGGGCAAAACCACTCAGCCGAACCTTGGTGCTGAATTGCTCGGAAAGGAACGACGGCAAAACACCGTCGTTGAGAGCGAGGGCCATTCCCATGCACAACTGGATCACGATAACGAGTAACAATCCCGCGCCCTCGAGGAGCATGAATGCTGGAACAATGGTGATGACAAAGGCAATGGACGCGGTGAGCATAATCCTCTTACGGCCCACGCGGTCGGATAGCCAGCCGGTAAAGAGAACGCTGAAGATATATGCAAACAGGGTGACGGATGTGGCGATGAAGGAATCTGTGTGGTTCTGGCCCAATTCCTCGCTGAGATACGTCGGTAAGTATGACAGGATCACGTAAAAACCGATGGTATTCAGCAAGGACGCGGCAAGAGCGATCCCGAGAGCCTTGGGTTCCTTCCACACCATGGCCAGGGGAGATTTTTGGGGTTCATCAGTGCCGACGGCAACTTCCTTCGATTCCTGTGCGCGTTGGAATTCATTGGTCTCATCCATGTGGCGACGGATCCACAGCCCGATGATCCCGAGGGGAGCGGCGAGGAGGAAGGGGATCCGCCACCCCCACGAGTGCAGATACGTGTCGGAGAGAACTCCATTAAGCAGCGCAGCGAGTAAGGAGCCGAGGAGCAATCCCGAAGCGGTAGACGCCGGCACGATAGCGGCATAGAGCCCGCGACGACCGGATGGTGCGATTTCGGTAAGCATTGTTCCTGCACCGGCATATTCTCCGGCGGCGGAAAACCCCTGGACGAGGCGAAGTGCTAGGAGGAGGAGCGGGGCGAGGATACCGATGTGGTCGTAACCGGGAAGGAAAGCGATGCACATGGTGGCGCCGGACATCAGCAGAATTGACCACGACAGGGTTGTTTTGCGCCCCAGGCGATCGCCGATATGTCCCCAGAAAACTGCCCCGATGGGCCGGATGAGGAAGCTGATGGCGAAGAGTCCGAAAGTGAGAACTAGCCCGACATTGGAGTCCGATTCTGGGAAGAAAACCGAGGCTATGAGGACGGCGAGGTAGCCGTACATGGCGTAATCGAACCACTCGATAAAGTTACCGATGAAGCTAGAGGTGACAGAGCGACGAATGTTCGTACGGGAATGTTCCTCCGCACCTGCTAGGTCGACGATTGTGCTTTCTCCTTCTGGCGCGGTTTCTTCCACGGGGCAGAGTCCATGGGGGCTTGGGGTTGTTGTTACGACGGAATCTGAGGAATCCCTCGTTATTGGTGGAGCCTTCATGTGATTTCCGCTCCTTTCTTGCGCCGCGGGAGGGCGCGGTATGCGGGGCACCGGCGCGGAAGCGAACCAACCAGTAATTGAAATCTAAGTAGCCTTAGTTACTGATTTATTTCAGGTTAGTGATCTTTGAGTTTCTGTCTTGTCTTTTTGTTAAAACTATTGACGAAATTTAAGATTTCGATTCCATTGGAAATGGCTCGTGTCTGAGAATAAAGAGCATGACGAGCAATCACGGTTTTGATAAAGATGACGGTTTTGACGCGGACGTCATTGTTGTGGGTTTGGGTTCTATGGGGTCTGCTGCCGCGGATCGGCTGAGTGAACGAGGGCAGAAGGTCTTAGGCTTCGAGCAATTTCATCGCGGTCACGACAATGGATCCCACCATGGTGGATCGAGGATCATTCGGATGAGCTATTTTGAGCATCCGGATTATGTGCCACTGTTACGGCGGGCTTTTGAGCTGTGGGACGAGCTGGAAGAAGATAGCCAGCAGCGTGGGTGGGAGCAGCTTGTCCATTACACGGGAGGCCTGTACGCGGGACCGCCCGGTTGCACCACGGTGGAGGGGTCGCGGATCTCTGCGGTAGAGCATGGGCTTGACCATGAATTACTTCTTGCCGACGACATTCGCGCTCGTTTTCCCTACTTTTCGGTGCAGGACGATGAGGTGGCGGTGTTTGAAAAGCGTGCCGGTTTTGTTCGCCCGGAGTTAACAGTTGCCTTACAGCTGGCCCGAGCGGAAGAACGCGGCGCGGTACTACGTCATCGCCACAAGGTGTTGAACATTGAGCCAAGGGACGGTGGGGTTGCTGTGACGGTCGTTGGAGCCGTCGGCAAGGAAGGAAAGCCCGGCACACAAACGTACGGAGATCCGGAAGTCTTTACTGCCCGCTCAGTGGTGATCTGCCTAGGTGCCTGGGCGCCCGGTCTTTTTGAAGAGACGGGCATTCCGCAGCGCGCGGAGCGCCAGGTCATGCACTGGTTTAGCCCAGGGGAGGAGTTCCCAAAGTATGAACGGGGCCCGGTGTATATCCACGAGCGCGCCGATGAGCTCCAGATTTACGGTTTCCCGGCCGCGGATGGGGAAGAAGCAGGGGCGAAGGTGGCGTTTTTCCGTAATGGCCGGACGGTTGACCCGGACCAGTTGGATCGGGAGGTCACTGATGCTGAGATCGATAAGATGCGGGAGCGTCTGCTGACTTTTGTGCCGGCTCTGGGCCGTGGGGAGCATCGGAATAGTCGGGGCTGCATGTACACCACCACGCCTGATGAGCATTTTGTGATTGGCCGGCACCCCCGTTGGAATGATCAGAACATAATTATTGCGTGTGGGTTTTCAGGGCACGGGTTTAAATTTGTTCCCGTCATCGGCGAGATGCTTGCAGATCTTGCTACCGATGGTCGTACGGATCATCCCATTGAGCTCTTCGACCCATTGCGCTTCACGGAGGTTCGGGCTGCGGTGTCACAGGAAGTGTGAGTAGGGCGTCCGATACTTCTTTTCGCCTCAGTGCTTCCTCATATTCCTTGCCGACGTTTGTCGAGCGCTCTTGCCCTTAGTGCGTGAGCCGAATCTTTTTGTGTCGGTTGCGTGTGATGGCATTCTCACGTGGTGCGACGTATCAGCTGCGCGGATATAGGCTTTGAGCTGAGGCACCGACCCCAAGGGCATGGATAGCTCTCGTGCTTCCACGCCCTTTACCTTGGCTGACTAGAGTTTTTCCAGTGCAGGTTGGATTAGGTTGACGGCGTAAGGGATGGAAAGAATAGTGGGCACGCGGAAAGCCGTTACACCTGCGACATCTGGCTTAATGACCCGACCCGCTTTTACGGCTTTGAGGTTTTTCCATTGCGGGGAATTCTCTAGTGAATCCGTGGTTCCCATGGAGCTGACAATGATAATGTCGGCGTCCAACTTATCAATGTTTTCCATAGAGAGACGGCCCTGAACTCCGCCTTCTCCGCCACCAAGATTCTTTAGTTGATCTGGAATCTCTAAGCCAAGGTGGCTGAGCGCTTTCATCGTTACGTCGTTCGGGTCTGTCACAACCTGAATATTGTTTGGCCCACCGAATAAAGCGACGGCTACGGTAGCGCCCTTAGATTTGGGATACTTATCAGAAATAGCTTTCAGGTCTTTATCAACGTCGTTGATGGCCTGCTCCGCTTTATCGGTTTCACCGTAGATTTTGCCGACGAGTTTGGTTTGTTCTACCCAGTCGTCGAGTTTGGGCGGTTTATTCAAAGCCGCAACAGTTGGTGCAATCTCACTCAGTTGGTCGTATATTCCTTGGTCAGTTGCCATTGAACTGGCGAATACGGCATCCGGCTTATTTGACGCAATTTTTTCCAGAGGAACGTCGGAGGGATTCATCATCTTCATCTCTGCTGTTTCGCCCTCTGGCTTTAGCTTGAGTTTCCCCTCCTCCCAGGGAAGGACTGCGCTAGGGAAACCTGCGAAGGCCGTTATTGCCTTGGGCTGATGGCCTAGAGCAAGCAGGGCGTCGGTATAGCCGGGCGCTAGGGAAACAACCGATTTAGGATCCTTAGGGAGGTCAGAGCTTCCGTAGGCATGCTCGACTTTGACTTTTCCGTTACTTCCCGACGCGTCATTGTCTGAGTGGCTGGAACAGCCGCTAAGCGCGATGCAGAGCAAAGAAATGCTCGCGAGAGTCGCGAAAACTAAAACCAGGAACCTGCGATTACTTGTCGTATTCGTAGAGGAGCCGGTCATCAGTAGCACCCAATCCATGCGGCCTTAGCGAGGTTGCACACCGACGATTTCTGCAGCTTCCATGTTCCATCGACGTACTTAAACTCGGAATTCGGGTAGTCCCATTTTCCCCATCCACCAGGGAAAACTAGGGTGATCTTGGCCGTTGCGGTGTCTCCCTTGGTGACAATGTCGCTAACTTCGTAGCTCAATCCACCAATTACGTCTTCTGCTCCTGCGGGCGGTGCGGCTGAAGCTCGGATACGAGCGACCTCATCCAGAGTAGGACCAGCTGCTGCACCGTCAGTGGCATAGAAATAGCGCTCCGATGAACTCAAAGAATCATCCGACGCTGCTAGAACACTGTGCAATAACTCGTCCGCTGTGGGCTCAGGAATACTCTTGTCCTCAGCTGCAGGCGCTTCGTTCTGGTGATTATCAGACTTTTTCCCGTCGTGGTTGTTGCTATTTCCGTGGTTGTTGGAGCCACCCCGCGAAGCAGCGCCGTCTGCGGCCTTAGCGTTCTGGGCTTTATTTTGGCCCTTGGCAGTATCAGCAGCTTTGGCTTTGTTACCACCCTTGGCGGTATCCGCGGCCTTGGCCTTATCTCCACCTTTAGGTGTAGCGCTGGTTTTCTTTTTATTCGTCTTTTTCGACGAACTACGGGCAGTATTGCTGGTACTGGGGTCCACGCTCGAATCGCCACCATATTCAATGGCATCGACGAGTTCAGCGACGCGTTCGTCGGATCGTTGGGCTTGTCGGTTTGAGTGAACCGCCATTGTCACAGCCGCTACGGCAGTAACGAGGCATGCCAGCGCCACGATGAAGGCTGCAATAGTTATGGCAGGGGAGAAGCGAAGTCTTTGGTCAGAGGATCTGTGAGGTACCTCGGGATCCTGGTCTGCAGGTAACTCGTGATCATGAGGAGAGGAGGGTTCTGATGTCATGGGATTCTCCAATGGGACAGTCAGTGCACCTTGTGGTGCAGCAGAAGTACGGTAGTTATGAGCGCAGCGGCAATTCCACAGGCGATGAGGGTTACACGTGTCTTGGGGAGCGAGTTCGGTTGGTTCACCTCGAGGGTGGTGGAATCATTAGACTGAGAAGTGCCTGTGGCATCGGTCGTAGGTGAGCCAACGCCTTCGAATTGGTTTTGCGGGTGGCTGTGGCTCAGATCCGTGTTGTGAAGAGGGTCGTGTGATGGAGCCGACGCGCTATCGGTTTCGGGAGCAGCCGAGACGCGAGCATTTGGCGTCGTTACTCGGCTCTCCGATGAAGGGTTTTCTTCCGAAGGAACGTCTAGTTTCCTACCCATGGCTCGGCCACGGACCCAGTACGCTGTGGCGTGCATGGTGGAACGATTTTGATCGTGCAAACTGCGCAGATTCGAACGGACTAGCCGGGTGGCTTTCATTTCAGCCGCGACCCAAGTGTGCCATCCGCGATAATCATGGTTTTGTAGCGCATTGAGCAACGCGCGATCATCTGCTCTGCTGGGTACCCATGTGATCCTCATCTGAGGTCGCGAGGGAAAGGGAAGTTCACGGTCAGAGTCACGGTGCATTTCCATGACAACTTCAACTGGAACTTCATCGGGAAGCGATGAAACAATCGAAGAAATTGCGGGCCAGGAAGCCGCGTCACCTAGAAAGAGGTAACCTTCGGGATTTGGCTCGCTGGGGGTGTAGCCTCCCCCCCATTCGTTGAATCGTTAATTCATCGCCGATTTGTGCTTGCTGAGCCCATATTGCGGCTGGTCCGGCGGGGTCGTGGATCAAGAAGGCAAGGGAAAATTTCCCCTGCTCGGGGTAAGTATTAATAAGCGTGTAGGCGCGCTGGAAGAGTCTATTTCCGCCATCTGGATCGGGGAACCATGCTCGTACCCAGGAGGAAGGCGCTTCGCCACCCTCTTCGAGCAGGTTTGGGCATACGAAATCGATTTGCAACATAGAGTCCGTTATCGGACTCTTCCCGATTACGTGTGCATAGTGTTCTTCCACGCCCATCAGACGAAGTATGGCGCCCTGAAACCCCTTACCCATGATTAGGTCTTTCTATCTTATGAGGCATCGCTGTGAGTCCTCCGGGAGTTTTACTGCCGTAGTGGGAATAGTGCGGGGTGGCCCTAGTGTTTAACGGCCGATGTCAGGATGGATAAGGTTGAACCGGTATTGCTAATAAGTTAGGTTTAACAAAACAGATTCAAGTTAGACAGTAACCTAACATGGGAGCGACTGCAAGCGATTGTGCTAAGTTAAATAATATTAATCTGTTAACCCGGGTAGGACCTCTTTGGTGACCAAATTACCTTTGGGCTTAGCTTAAAACTTTAAAAATGGTTAGGGTTACCCTCATTGATCGCTGTTGTGAAGTGCATCGGCCTGAATCGATACCTCTTCGCGGAGGGGTTTCCTGTACAGTTCGCCCGCTCTTATGCTGCTCGAGCAGCGTCGGGGGATTAGGCTGTAAGGAAACCGGTCTTTTCGACGGTATTGGCAGGTAGTGGGCATGCATCGACCGGTAGTGAGTGCGCATTGACATGCATCCACGCGCGAGAAAGGTCCCTATGAACGATAAAGATAACCTTTCCGACGAAACTCACGTCGACCAGCTCGGTCATGCATCTAGTCGTCTGGGCGATACCTTTTATGCCGACGATGATTCCAGTGAAGCCTCGCCTTTACTGTTTTCCTCCGACTATGAAACATTCGCCAGGCAGGGACAGGATGACGAATCGCCTGATGAATCACGCACTGCGCTGGATATTGTTTCTTATCTCGCTGCCATGGAAGGGTCCCTTCGCGGCGTAGTTGACCGCTATCGTGATGCGCCGACGTACATCAACGAAGCCGTTGACAACGCTTTGTCTTCTTCTGTCGGGATGTCTCATTCGTGGGCCATCGGCATCCCACCTGCGGAACGCGCTGCCCGCCTGCTGGAAACCATCTTCGTACAGTTTTCTGACCGAGAGCAGGAAATACTGTATCGACGCTACGGGGATGGCCATGGAGAAACGCTAGAGAACATTGGCCACGCGGTCGGCGTAACCCGGGAGCGTATTCGTCAAATTTTGGCGGGACTGGATTCGACGATCAGTGAATCCATATCGCGAGGTCCCGTCGCCAACCTCCTTGCCGCAATGCGGTATCATGCGTATCCCGTCGGCACAGTGAAGGCGCTTTCCCAGAAATACCCAGAACTCGAACGAACTTTGCACGGTTGGGAAGCGCCCTTGTGGAAAATACTCGATGTTTTGGACGATCGTTTTACTGTCGAACAAGGGTGGGTATGTTTTCCTAGCTTCGGCGAATGCCAAAAGAAGACGACAGAGTTACTCGATGATATGACCGACAAATACGGTGTCGTCGCTTTTAAAGATATTCAGCGCATCAGCCATGTTCCGGAGGACGACCTGATCAAGTGGCTCGAGGGCTGTGGTGCCGCCATTATTGGCGACCACGTGGTGGCGAATCCGACAACCGCGGTAAACCGCATTCAATCTGCCCTCGATGTTGCCGGCCATCCTCTTTCCCTTGATGAGATTGCGCATATGTGGGGCATCGGCCAGGCCCGTAGTTTGGCAAATGCTGCTTATTCTGAAGACTCAATTATCCGGATTAGCAAAACCAAGATCGCTTTACGGGAGTGGGGGCTGGAAGAGTTCATTTCCATCCGTGACTTTATTGGTTCCCGTGTAGGCGATGCGTCGGCGGATCTTGATGATCTCATCTCTGAAGGAACAACAAAGTTCGGGGTATCAGCGTCGTCGATTCGTTCATATGCCAGTTCTGGTGAATTCCGTCTGGATGATGGAATTGTGAGCCGACGGAACGACGATGTAGAACCCCACCGGCAGCCCGAGGATTCTCGGGGACTTTATTGGCGCAATGGCCGGTGGCAATACCTCGTCATCGTGAACCATGACCACATGCGGGGCAGCGGAACCGGAGTCCCCGCCGGTATCGCCCTGCTACTCAAATTGCGCCTGGGGCAACCTCGGCACATTCCCAGCGACGACGGCGATCAATCCGTCACCTGGAACGCGACAGGCACCACAACGGGATCGATCCGACGGCTTCTTCTCGCGCAAGGAATCACAGAGGGCGAACGCATTTGGATGGACTTCGGGAACGGCACGTATTTCCGCATTGAACCGGCAGCACCGCGCGCTCCGTTCCTCCTTGAGGATGAAGTCTCTGCCGAACGCGAAGAACCAGGAGATACACCCAATCCACTTCATGCCGGTGGGGTAGGGCTGGGCCCAGAGAGCCGGTCTATCACCATGGTCAATCTGGCCAATTACATGGGAATTTCCCATGATGAGATTGCTCACCGCATCGACGACCTCGGCGGTGAGACTGGAAACACGATTGATAAAGCGTGTGAAAGCTTGGTTGCGGAATACCTCGGGCTAGCACCCGATGCACCGCGCCGCAGGATCGTTGCTCGGCTACGCCACCGCCATGACAAAGATGCCATCGCGATGGTCGAAGAGCTGTGGCTTTAGCGATCCTCTTTATGCAGTGTTGCATCGGGATCTAATTTCCGACGTTCCTCTTGGGCAACCGTTGCGAAAAGTTTCTCACTATTAGCGTCGGAACCCTCGAGCTCGTGATTCAGTTCCATCGTGCTATCCACAGCGATATTGGGGTGGATATACAGGTGGGTGAGCTGTCGAATTCGGTTACGGCGTTCCTTTTCGCCGCGGATCAATCGGCTCCAGCGAATACGCCATGCAATAAACACGATTCCGACGAACGTTCCCAAGTATCCCAGAATGGGGAAAACAACCTGAATCAACGGGCCGAAACCGAACAAACTAATTGCCCAGCACACAGTCAGAATAACGGCGAGGTTAATCTTCGGATGGGTGGGAAGGGCAACGTCGATACGCCGTGAGAAGGCGTAAAAATCGCCTAACGCGGTATTAAAAATCATGATCAGAATAATGATCTGAAGGATAATACCGGCGGCAGGGTTAATAGCGTGGGTAACCGACGCCATCGGAATATCTTTTCCGCCGGCATCTTTAACGTTGATGAAGAGCGTGACCGTCTCCATCAACATCATGATTCCGATAATCGAGCCACCGATAAGGCCACCGATACCAACGTCGCGAAGCTTAGTGTGAGTACCGCCGATGACAAGTGACATTCCGATCGCGCACATCAAGGTCATGCCGGCACAGTTGATAGCTGACCACCACCACGGTGACACAGGTGCGGCTTCTTTTTTACCGAGTTCGCTCGCTGCGCTAAAGGAAAAGTCGTCAGGAACGTGAACGAGTGACCATATGAAAAGAATGATGACGGCAACGATCATTAGTGGGGTCACAATACCGATGATGTTGGATACCTTTTCGGCGTCAAGGAAACAGACGAAATACACGATGATCGCTAACCCAGCAGAACCCAGCCATGTGGGTAAACCGAAGGTTTGCTTCACGCTGGAGCCTGCTCCAGCCAGCATCATCATGCCCATGGTCACCATGGTTGCGGAGACACAGAGGTCCAAAATTCGTGATACTCGTGGGTGTGCAATGTTTTTAAAAACATGCCCGTGTTCGTCGGCAAGGAAATAACTTCCGACCTGCAGAACAACCCACCCGAAAATAGCCATGAGTGTTCCAGTGATCACCACTCCTACCAGGCCAATTGACCCGAAGGCGATGAAGTACTGGAGCATTTCTTTACCAGTGGCGAAACCGGCACCAACCAGGAGGCCTACAAATGCCATGGCGACAGCCATACTCTGTCTCATGAAAAGTCCTATTCGATCATGGGGCAACAGTTCTGTTAAGCCTACCTATGGGTTGTTGTTCTCGCCCACTCTTTGGGAGGATCTACTATTGGTGAAGCCTCACGCCGGCAGGATGAATGACCGAAATAATCTCCAAACGACGACGACAGAAAAGATATGACACCAGTAACAATCCTCTTTAATCCCCACTCGACAGGTGACAGCGAAACACGCGCACGACGGTTGGCTGATCAGCTGGAGGGACTCTTTGAGGTCACTGTCGTAGCCACGAAATATCCGGGTCATGCCGAGAAGTTAGCCGCTCAGATCACCAAAGAATCCGAGAACATTCATGTTATCGCTTGCTCCAGCGGTGACGGAACGTATAACGAAGTAGTCAATGGCGTTATGCGTTATCCCCACGACCACATTCGCACTGCTATCTTGCCGAGCGGTAATGCAAACGATCATTATCACGCGCTGAGTAATGGTAAGACATTAGCGCATCGCATTATTACCAGTGATTATACGGATATCGATGTCCTTAAATTGGTTAGTACTGGAAAAGATAATCTTGAGCGTTATGCGCATTCCTATATCGGGTTCGGTCTGACTCCTCATATCGGAGAAAAACTCACTGAGGCGCATTTGACCAAGTGGAATCAGGGTTGGATTGTCCTCAGGAACCTCTTCTCAGTGAAGCCTGTGAAAATCATTCACGAAGGCCACCAGGAAAAATTCGATAATTTGGTGTTTGCCAATGTCCCCAGGATGAGCAAAGTTATCAAAATTAGTGACCACACTTCGCTAACAAACGGGAAATTCGATGTCGTTAAGCACAAAAGCCTGACACTCGCCATGCTTGTCGGCTACCTGTTCCGCGCAAGCACATTGGGTCTCCACAACACCGACCGAGAAAAACGGTGGCATTTCATCTTGGAAAAAGACTCCCACGTCCAACTGGATGGCGAGGTCATGCGCCTGTCTAAGTACGACGAGATCACCATCTCTGTTGTTCCCCACACATTGGCATGTGCCGCGTGAGATCACGCACGTGAGGCCACGCGAGAGAGTGTGACATTACGACGGCGCACTGCCGAACCGATAAGCTGAAACTCTCACGGAAGGAGTAGGTTACGTCAGATTCAGAGCAGGCTGTGCCGACGAAATCACTCGATTCTCACAGCGGACGGCGACCATCCGGAAAACCAGCCTCAGGTTCGTCCGACCCCGTGTCACAGCCACCGGCATCTCCTTCATCGAAGCGGCTTATCGGCCTGCTGGGCCCAGCCTTCATCGCTGCTATTGCCTACGTGGACCCTGGTAACGTTGCAGCGAATATCTCCTCGGGGGCGACCTACGGATATCTACTGGTGTGGGTGCTCGCGGCCGCGAACCTGATGGCCATGATCATCCAGTATCAGGCCGCCAAGCTCGGAATCGTCACCGGGAAGAGCCTTCCCCAGCTGCTAGGCCAACGGCTTTCCCGACCGTGGCGAATCGCATATTGGCTACAAGCGGAAATTGTGGCGGCGGCTACTGACCTCGCAGAGATCATCGGTGGTGCCGTCGCCCTGCATCTATTGTTCGGGGTATCCCCGCTGACGGGCGGGATCATTGTCGGGGCAGTCTCGATGGCTCTGCTGTTAACGCAGGGAACCGCTCAAAAGGTATTCGAGCGGGTCATCATAGTAATGCTGGTCATTATCACCTTTGGTTTCCTTGCAGGTTTGTTTCTTGCTCCACCCAATCTTCGAGGAATCGCGGGGGGATTAGTTCCCCGCTTTGAAGGAAGCAATAGCGTGATACTCGCTGCCTCGATGCTGGGGGCAACGGTGATGCCCCACGTTATTTACTTACATTCGTCATTAGTTATCCATCGGCATGGTGCGGGCCATGAAGATCCCCACGTTATTCGTCGTTTATTAAAAGCGACCCGTATCGACATTATTATCGCGCTCGGAATCGCGGGGCTCGTGAATATCGGGCTCCTCTTGCTGGCCGCATCCGCCTTAAGTGGCCGACACGGGACCGACACCATCGAAGGTGCCCATGCTGCTCTGAGCAGCGCATTAGGGCCCGCAATAGGCGTCATCTTCGCCATCGGGCTGCTATTTTCCGGACTCGCCTCGACGTCGGTCGGGGCATATGCCGGCTCCGAAGTGATGAAGGGAATGCTTCATTTCCAAGTGAAGCTGTGGATACGGCGCGCAATTACGCTCATTCCGGCGCTCCTCATTATTGGGCTGAATATAGATGCCACCTATGCACTTGTTATTTCACAAGTCGTCTTGAGTTTTGGTATTCCGTTTGCTCTCATCCCGTTGCAAATGGTGACGGGCGGGAAAGTCATGGGGCAGTACCGGGATAAAGCGCTGAAATGGATAGGTGTTGTCATCTCAGCGCTCATTATCGGGCTGAATATCGTACTTATTGTGATGACTCTTCGCGGTCAAGCCTGACTAACTTGAGAAATTTCACTGCAATGACTGGTTAATCCTTTCGGCCGCCTCGCGGATAAGATTTCCATACAGTTGTTGTGGCGAGGGTCGTAAGCGTTCCACAGGGCCTGAAATAGACAAGGCTGCAACGACGCCTTGACTCGCGCGGATCGGCGTCGAGACGCTGGCTAAACTCGGGTCACGTTCACCGATTGATTCAGCGACGCCCGTCGCGCGTGTCTCCGCAAGATCCTCCTCCGTGAAGGCGGCGTCGGGAATAATGGATTGAATCATTTCCTCCGGTGCCCAGGCCATTAACACTCGAGCAGCTGAGCCGCGAAGCAGCGACATGCGTGCGCCGACGGGGACCGTATTCTGTAGTCCGCTCGCCGGTTCGATGGACGCGATGCATGTGCGGACATTGCCCGTGAGGCGGTAAATCTGGACGGATTCGTTGGTTTTTTCCATGAGGCTGCGCATGACCGTCATTCCGGCCTGGATAATTCGGTCCGAGCTGGCGGGGGATAGTTCGGAGAGCCCTGGGCCTGCACTCCAGCGGCCATCTTTATCGCGTTCGAGCAATCGGTGAACATGGAGCGCGGTAAGTAATCGGTGTGCCGTTGCGCGTGGCAGCCCGGTTGCGGAGCATATTTCGCTCAGGTTCATGGGGCGGGTGGTCGCTGTGCGCAGGATGAGTAAAGATCGATCAAGAACTTTGATCCCACTATCGGGGTTGAAGGTCGCGTGATTGTCGTCGAGTTCGTTGTCAAAGTCGCTTAATTTTCCCATATTTTGATACTATCATTTTGCATAGTGAGACGCTCGGACGTCGGAACGGCAGCCGACACGACGGAAGGATTGGAGAATGACGAACTCCACCGCAGACAAAACCTCCGCAACCACCGGAGCCTCTACCACTCGCACACCATCGACGACGCTCTCGGACTCTGCTGAGGACGACCACAAGGACCGCCCGCGCACGATGGCGGAGAAAGTATGGGAAAACCATATTGTCTCACGCGGGGATAATGGGGACCCTGACCTCATCTACATTGACCTGCACCTGGTCCACGAAGTGACCTCGCCCCAGGCGTTCGACGGCCTCCGCATGGCGGGCCGACCGGTTCGCCGGCCTGACCTCACCATCGCCACCGAGGATCACAATGTCCCCACCATTGGGGTCAAGACCGGCGACGTAGCAGAGATTAAAGACATCACGTCGCGCACACAGGTCTCGACGCTACGGAAAAACGCCGAAGAATTCGGCGTCAAGCTCTTCCCAATGGGGAACCGCGAACAAGGCATTGTTCACGTCGTCGGGCCACAATTGGGGCTGACTCAACCGGGGATGACGGTGGTGTGCGGGGATTCCCACACCGCAACCCACGGAGCTTTCGGCGCTATCGCGTTTGGAATCGGAACCTCCGAAGTAGAGCATGTGATGGCGACGCAGACGCTGCCCCTCAAGCCATTCAAAACAATGGCGGTTAATGTCGACGGGACCCTCCCTGAAGGAACGACGGGCAAGGACATCATCTTGGCTGTTATTGCGAAGATCGGAACCGGCGGCGGTCAAGGACACATCATTGAGTACCGCGGCGAAGCGATCCGCCAATTGTCGATGGAAGCCCGGATGACGGTGTGCAATATGTCGATTGAAGCGGGCGCGAGGGCCGGAATGATTGCCCCCGACGAGACGACGTTCAACTACATCAAGGGCCGCCCGCACGCTCCGAAGGATTGGGACGGTGCCGTCGAATATTGGAAATCGCTGAGGACCGACGACGACGCTGAATTCGACACCGTCGTTAACCTCGATGCCAGCGACATCACGCCGTTCGTTACGTGGGGAACAAACCCCGGCCAGGGCATTGCACTCGGGGAACCCGTTCCGGGGCCCGAAGATTTTACCGACGCAGAAGAAGCGTCGGCGTGTGAGAAAGCCCTGAAGTACATGGATCTCACCCCTGGGATTTCCATGCGCGACGTTCCCATTGACGTCGTTTTCGTTGGATCGTGTACGAACGGCCGCATTGAAGACATGCGCGCGGCAGCGTCCGTCGTGAAGGGTCGGAGAGTTGCCGACGGGGTCCGCATGCTGGTGGTGCCGGGATCCGCGCGCGTGAAGCAGCAAGCTGAGGAAGAAGGCCTGGACGCCATTTTCACCGAAGCCGGTGCCGAGTGGCGTCTGCCCGGGTGCTCGATGTGCCTGGGGATGAACCCTGACCAGCTTTCGCCAGGTCAGCGTTGTGCGTCGACGTCGAACCGTAACTTTGAAGGCCGCCAAGGGCGGGGTGGACGGACGCACCTCGTGAGCCCCTATGTAGCCGCAGCTACTGCTGTCCAAGGTCGTTTTGCGTCGCCAGCAGATCTCAGTCCAGTAGGTAGCGCACACAGTGAGACGGCGTCACCGCAGAGCACTGCAACGAGTGCATAGAGCGGAGTAGCTGAAAGAACGCCGCGCACGCGCGCATAGAAAAACGCGCATAGGAAAACGCACACACCACGAACAACGCCACACAGAAAGGGTCGGTTATGGAGCAATTCATTAGCCACACTGGGGTGGGAGTTCCACTCCGGCGCTCCAACGTCGATACAGATCAGATAATTCCCGCCGTGTACCTGAAGCGGGTCACGCGGACCGGATTCGAGGATGGATTATTCGCGCGATGGCGGGAAGATCCCGATTTCGTCCTCAACCAGGACACGTACAAGAACGGGTCGATTCTTGTTGCCGGGCCAGATTTCGGTACCGGATCCTCCCGCGAACACGCGGCCTGGGCCCTGATGGACTATGGATTCCGCGTCGTTATATCTGCGCGGTTTGCCGATATTTTCCGCGGCAACGCAGGCAAGAACGGGCTTGTTGCCGCGCAAATGACTGAAGAAGATATCGAGTTGATCTGGAAACTTCTGGATGAACAACCGGGCCGTACCATGACCGTCGACCTCGAAGAACGCACAGTCACGGTCGGCGATGCGGTGTTTGGGTTCGATATCGATGACCACACGCGGTGGCGGTTGATGGAGGGCCTCGACGACATTGCGCTGACGCTGCGCAATGAAGACGCCATCACGCAATACGAAAAGTCGCGCTCGCCGTTTATGCCGACGACGATTTAAGTGCCCAGCGTCCGGGGGCCGGCAACCAGCGTCCGTCGCCGCTATTTAATCGGCAGCGGGCTGGCGAGATAGTCCGCGCCGGATAGCTTCCCGTCGACAAACGTCAGCACCCATGCGCTGCCTTTCTTACACGGTATGTCATCGATCGACGCGTTCCCTTGTGACGACAACCAGGCAATGATCTCCGGAATCGCTTCTCCTTGGCTGACGATTGCGGAAACTCCGCCATGCGTAATGATGTCCGAAATCCGACGCTTCGCATCGGCCGTGTGCGCGGCCCAGCCCTTGTCGCCGAACAGCTCGTCGATAGTAATGTGCAGCCCCGAACTCTGAGATAGTGGCTCGGCCGTGGTCTGACAGCGGATCGGATCTGCCGAATACAACCGGGTGATTCCAAACCCCGCCAACTCGCGGGGCAACATGTCGGCCTGACGGCGGCCTTTCCGGTCAAGAGGCCGGAGATTATCATTACCGCCCCACCCCTCGCGCGGATGGGCATGAGCATGACGGATAAGAATGATCCGGGACGTGGGGGAGAGGACAATGTCGCGGGCCGCCTTCTCAAGGATCTCCGCATCCACCTTATAGGTCGTGCGCTTCTTCGCTTCCTCTAACGGCAACCACACCAGCTGGTCAACCTCGTTATTGTCCTCAAAGGAACCACCAACGCTCTCGGCCGTCCAGTAATACACCACCTTGGTCCTACTCTTCACCGGATACGTCACCCGGCCCAGAAGTTTCCCCAACGTGACGTCGTAACCGGTCTCCTCTTTGATCTCCCGAATAGCCGTCATGGGGAGGGTCTCACCGGGATCCAGTTTCCCCTTCGCCAGCGACCAATCGTCGTACCGTGGACGGTGAATCAGGAGGACCTCGATGTCATCCACGGTCACAGTACTTGCCGACGAATCACGCGACGACTCATCAGCGGCCGGTGTAGAAGAATCCGCTCCCTGCCGACGTCGCCACACGACCGCACCGGCGGCCAGCGTAATTTTGTCCAGTTCCCGGGCGGGGTGACGGGCGATACCCTGCACGCGACCCTCCGCGTCGGACCGGTGCTTCGTGTTTTTGCCACTTTCCTGTGATCCGGGCAGAGGAGCGTCGGCAAGAGTGGCTTGGTGTGACTGGGATGAACGTTTCTTCGACATAGTGATGTGTATCCTCCCGGGGATTCTGTGGAGTGAATCTATGTCAACGATAAGCGAGGAACTCAAACAATGGTGAGAGGTTAATCCGCGCGAGCCCGAATAGGGGCGGTTAGGCTGGATCCAAAAGACGAGCCGACGCACACGGTGGGGAAGGGCCGCACACGGTGGGGAAGGGCGCGGCACCCACGCGATAGTGCGCATGACAAAGGGTGCGCATGACGAAGGGAAGGATGGTCCGCAATGGTTGCAGTAGCGGTGATGGGGGCAGGATCGTGGGGAACCACGATGGCGAAAGTGTTTGCCGACGCTGGAAACACGGTCAGACTGTGGGCCCGGCGCGACGAGGTGGCCGATGAGATCCAATCGACACGGCGCAACCAGCGCTACCTCCCGGGCGTCGTTATCCCCGATGCTGTGACTGCGACGAGTGATCCTCGCGTGGCCTTGACGGATGCGGACACTGTTGTGCTGGGTGTTCCGTCCCATGTGGTTCGGGACAGTCTGACCCACTGGAAAGAATTGCTTCCCGACGACGCGTTGATTGTGTCGCTGCCGAAGGGGCTTGAACGTGACACGGCCCGCCGAATGAGTGAGGTCATCGCGGAGGCGTCTGGGCGGCCGTCGGAGAAGATCGCAGTGCTGTCCGGGCCTAATCTGGCTAAGGAGGTAGCGGACGAGCAACCGGCGGCGACGGTGGTGGCCTGCACCGATCATGACAGCGCCAAACGGGTTCAGGAAGCGTGTACGACGGCCTATTTCCGGCCGTACACCAACACGGATGTTATTGGCTGTGAGATCGGGGGAGTCGCGAAGAATGTGATTGCTCTAGCTGCGGGGATGGCGGCTGGCCAGAACCTGGGTTTTAACACCGCAGCGACGATCATAACGCGCGGGCTTGCTGAAACAGTGCGTCTCGGGACGGCTCTCGGCGCTAACCCTGCAATATTTTCCGGGCTCGCCGGGCTCGGCGACTTAGTAGCAACCTGTAATTCACCTCTGTCGCGGAACAGAACATTCGGGGAGCACCTCAGTCAGGGAATGAGCCTCGAGGAAGCGCAAGAAGCTTGCCACGGACAAGTCGCGGAGGGCGTTAACGCGTGCCGGGCAATTCAGTCGTTGGCCCGGGCTCATAGTGTCGACGTTCCTATCGCGGATGCGGTGGTCTCGGTGTGCTTTGACGGCGCCACCGTGAAAGAGAGCATTATGAACCTGATGGAGCGCGATACCAAAGCGGAGTAGTACCGCGACATCGCATAGTGCCGCTACACTTAGTCCCCGTGACTAGATCTGAACCTTCATCTGACTCGTCGGCGGACATCACATCGCAGTCGGCATCGCCCCTAGTTGCTACGACTCAATCAGGTCCGGGTGCTGGTGGGGAGCGCGACGAGAACAGCGGCCATAACGAGCACAGTCGCATCCGCGTCGCCGTCGTTTATGGTGGGCGTAGTTCTGAGCATTCCATTTCTTGTGTGTCTGCGGGCGCTGTGATTTCTCACCTCGACCCCGACCGTTACAAGGTGGTTCCGATCGGTATCACGAGAGATGGGCGTTGGGTAGTAGGGTCCTCGGATCCGAAGGAGCTATCCATTCGTGAGCGGCAGCTGCCGGAAGTGAAGGCCGGCACCAGCTTGTCGTTGTCACTCGACCCGCAGCACGCTGGCCGTTTTGTCTATGCGGACGGCCCTGACGTTGGTCAGGTATTTGCCGACGTCGACGTCATTTTCCCTGTTCTCCACGGGCGATTCGGTGAAGACGGTACCGTCCAAGGGCTCTTTGATATGGCCTCCGTCCCCTACGTCGGCGCAGGTGTATTGGCGTCAGCGGCGTCGATGGACAAGGAGTTCACGAAGAAACTGGCCGCGGCGGAAGGGCTTCCCATCGGGCGTGACGTCGTCCTTCGTGAGACGCGTTCTTTGACCGAGGAAGAAAAGAATCTTCTGGGCCTGCCAGTGTTTGTGAAGCCTGCGCGTGGTGGGTCCTCCATCGGCATTTCCAAGGTTGACCAGTGGGATGAACTTGACGACGCTCTCGCTCTGGCGCGTCAGCATGATTCCAAGGTCATTGTGGAGTCCATGATTGTGGGCACGGAAGTGGAGTGCGGCGTTCTTCAGCGGCCAGATGGCACTGTTGAGGCTTCCCTTCCCGCGCAGCTCGAGGACACCGAATCGGGCGACGAAGGGTTCTACGGTTTCGACACAAAGTACCTGGATAACGTCATTACGGCACAAATCCCACCGCACTTTGACGACGCCACCATCCGCCACATCCGCGAACTCGCTGTGGAAACCTTCCACGCCTTGGATTGTGAAGGCCTGGCACGCGTTGATTTCTTCGTGACGGACCGTGGCCCGGTGCTGAACGAGATCAACACCATGCCTGGGTTCACGCCGATCTCGATGTATCCACAAATGTTCGGTGCGATGGGGATTGACTATCCCGACCTCTTGGATCTCCTGATCCAACGTGCGATGGTGGCCCACCCCGGGGCCTAACGATTTTTGGCTTAGCCTTCTGGCTTAGTCCCTCGTTTAATCCCCGGACTTTTCCATATTCTTGCTGATTGCGTTGGACAGCGTTGTAATGACGCTATTTCCCGACGACGCCGGCATCGAAAGAGCGACGATATCGCTGTATCCCAGTGCGTACCAGGTGTTATCCGTCGCCGATGTGGAAGTGTTCTCGGGCGCGTTCTGCGTTGAGCTCTCCGCCGAATCCCCCGAGGAATCCTCCGCCTCGGGCTGGTTACCGGGCGTTCCGTCGTTAAACCACGGAACATCATTAATCTGTTGGAGCTGAGCCCCAGGGTGGTAACTCTCGGGCTGCTGCACTCCGCACCTCACGACGACGGGGTCGCGCCGGGGTGCCGTCCACGCTGCCATTCCGTCGGGAAGATCGTTACCCAGCGCGTCCTTTGTCGTACGTTGTAACGCACCGAAGTGACCGGGGAGCGTATCAAGGACACTACGACATTGCTTGCCACGAGCCGCCTCATCCGTGACGGGGAGCGTAGATAACGGTGTCTGAGTTGGATGCGCTGTCGCCGATGCGTCCGACACCGGGTTGTGGTGCAGCGCACCAGAAAGATCGCTCAAATCATCTGCCACATCCTCGGGTCCAGTGACGGCAACCTCTTGCGCGCGCCCCAGCGTGTACCAGGTCACGGAATCCGTGACGGGCTTATCGCCACCGCGGGCGTCGGCAATGCCTAACCAGCGAATACCCTCTGACTGGCCGCCGGATTCGTCCTTGCCGTGCTCTTCCGTCGTCGATAATGCTGTGTAGGAATCGGGTGGCTGAACCCCGCAGCGCAGCGTTATGCGATTGTCGCCATCGATCCAGACAGCGGCACCATCAGGGGCTGGGTCTGACAGCGACACCCGATCATAAGAACCGAGGTGGTTGGGGAGGTTGTCGATAAGACTGCTGCATTCCTCCGACGACGCACCAGGCGCATCGATGGTGTTGAGAGTGACGGGCTGGTGCTCAGCGTGGTCGTACGCAATTCGGGCAGCAATGATGACACCGACGACTAACCCGACGGCCAAGACGAGGGAAATGATCGTTCCTGGGCCGGTGAGTCGTTGGATTTCGTCTGTAGTCGGCTGGTCATCAGACATAATTTCTCAGTGTACTGGTGGTCGCTTGCTGCTCGGGTGCCAGTGGCGGTTCTGTAGCTGCCCCGGAGCGCGCTCGGTGTGTCCCGGTGTGTCTCGGTGCGTCAACGGCCGATTGTTACGGAATCAATTATCATCATGTCGATAGTCGCGCTGAGATGAGAGAATAATGGGACAACCTATACGTAGCCTAGGTGAGCGGGGCGTGATCGACGCCATCCGCTCAGCCGCTCCTTCCGACATGAATGGTGATGACGCCGCCGTTCTCTCTCCGTCATCGTTTGCGTCGAAAACGGTGTGTAGCACGGATCTTTTGGTGGAGGGCCAGCATTTTCGGAGTGACTGGTCGACGCCCTATGACGTGGGTCGCCGTGCTGTGGTGCAAAATTTCGCGGATATAGAAGCGATGGGGGCGCGTCCGGTTGCACTTCTTTTAGGAGTTGCGGCCCCGCCAGAGCTGGATAGTGACGTTCTCACCGGGATTGCACGGGGCATTGCCGACGAGGCCGGCCGGTGGCCCGCGGAACTGGTTGGGGGAGACGTGGTGACTAGCGAGCGGTTGACGCTCAGCATCACCGCGATCGGCGAGCTGGCAGGACCAGCCCCGGCCTTGTCGCTATCAGGCGCTCATCCGGGGCAAACGCTGATAGCCAGTGGACGGCTGGGGTACTCGGCAGCGGGTTGGGCGTTGCTCGAGCATTTCGGTTCGCCCGACGCCATTCCCGATTCAGAGCACCTTCAGACGCTGGTGGACGCTTTTCGCGTCCCCTCTTTGGCTCGGGCGCGCGGCACGGTGGCACGGTCCACCGGGGCCACAGCGATGACGGATAACTCGGATGGGCTCGTTGTTGACCTCTCGACGATGGCTCGGACCAGTCACGTCACGATTGACCTCGATAAGGACGCGATCGCGCCGGATCCGGCTGTGCGTGAAGCGGCTCGCTTGCTGGGCCGCGACCCCATGGAATGGATATGCCAGGGCGGTGAGGACCACGCTCTTCTCGCCACCACCGGAGCGGATATTCCCTCGGGCTTCCGCTTCCTCGGCCGCGTCCACAAACAGGGTACCGAGCCGTTAACTATCGACGGGCAGCCGCCGACGTTCACATTAGGGTGGGATCCTTTCGGCGGTGAGTCGTCCGGTAGAGAGTAATGCCGAAGAGTGTGGAGCCTGCTGGGCCAGCGTCGCTAAAGTGTGAACCATGACCCTGCAGACACCGTTACCGATCCACGACAGCTGGAAAGAGCCACTGGATCCTGTTACCGACCGGATCCACGAGCTCGGCGATTTTTTGCGAGAGGAAAACGCAGCCGGCCGTGGATACTTACCAGCAGGGACCGACGTGTTGCGGGCATTCACTTACCCATTCGACCAGGTCAAGGTCTTGATTGTGGGGCAAGATCCATATCCGACACCTGGCCATCCGATGGGGTTGAGCTTTTCAGTTCACCCGGATGTCACACCGATTCCCCGCAGTTTGGCGAACATTTTCCGAGAATTACAGGAGGATATCGGATGCCCGGCCCCCTCCACTGGGGACTTAACCTCGTGGTCGGAACATGGTGTGGCGTTATTTAACCGGGTTCTCACTGTGCAGCCCGGCCATTCGGGATCACACCGTGGCAAAGGGTGGGAGGAAGTAACCGAGTGCGCCATCAAAGCGCTGGCTGAGAGGGATCTCCCGCTGGTGGCTATTTTGTGGGGACGAGACGCGCAAAGTACCGCGAAGTGGTTGGGGAACACCCCGACCGTATGCTCCCCGCATCCATCGCCATTATCGGCGAGCCGGGGATTCTTCGGTTCACGCCCGTTTAGCAGGGCCAATGAGCTATTGGTCAGCCAAGGTGCGGAACCCGTCGAATGGGCACTTCCATGACCAAATCACTGCCGGATGCCATTGACTCCACGACGCTTCAGCGGTGGGCGCGTGCCTGCGCCCATACCCTGGCCCGGCAGAAGGAAGAGATTAACCGCCTGAACGTTTTTCCGGTGCCGGATTCCGACACCGGATCAAATATGGCATTCACGATGGCGTCGGCTGTGTCTGCCTTGGACCATGCTCTTCGCGAGCGTGAGATGAAAAAGAGCAGGTTGCGGACTAGAAACGGTACTGGGGTTGGTTCTAGTCCGCACCGCGACGACACGACGGAATTAACGACCTCCGAAGCAGCCATAGCACTAGCTATTGGAGCGACGAAGGGGTCGCGCGGAAATTCAGGTGTTGTTCTTTCTCAACTTCTTCGAGGGCTCGCCGAGTCTGCGCAAGCCGGGCCTTTGAACGGTGCTTCGGTATGTGACGCGTTATCGAATAGTTTGCGTTTCGTGCAGGCTGCCATCGTGAATCCGGTCGAGGGAACGGTTATCACCGTGTTGCGGTCCGCAGCTGCTGCGGCGACGTCGGCTGCTCACTCGACCGACAGTGCGGGTGCAGTGGCACACGCTGCCAGGCTTGCCGCGAGCCGAGCTCTTGAACGCACTCCGTCGCAGCTTCCCGTGTTACGACGCGCGGGTGTCGTTGATGCCGGCGGGCGTGGTCTCGTCGTCCTGTTAGAAGAGCTGGAACGAGTACTAAGCACGCGGGCCGGTCATGTTGACGCTTTCAACCCCGCGGACATTGATGGAAAAACAACGTGGACCAGCGGTGATAGTTTACTGACGGGGAGCGGGTGGTCGGCGCAGGGGCTCTCTGCCAGTGCTGCAATAAACGCTATGAGGGCTTCCGCGCCGGGCACGGGAAACGATGAAACCGGCGCCGGACACACTAGCGGCGGAAGCGCCAGTGGTGAAAGCACAGCAGCGGATGCGTCGGCGTCACAGCTCGAAGTCATGTTTTTTATCGAGGACACGGATCTTGAGGATCTGCGGACGTTCTTGGTTCCCCTGGGCGACAGCCTGATTGTGGGCGCACTGACGGACCATTCCGCCCGCATCCACATTCACACTAACCGGGCTGGCGAGGTCATTTCTGGGGCGTATGAGCGCGGTGACGTGTCCGAACTCACGGTTGAGACTCTGCACCAGGTTTCTGCGGATCGTCCGTCCGCCTTGCAGACTGCTCGGCCGCGGCTACGGTCCGTCTTAGCCGTGGTGCCGAGTGAGGATGCAGCAGCATTCTTTGGTCGTGCCGGGGCGGACACCGTCGTCATAGAAGCAGATGAAAAAGCCGCTGAACAGCATCAATTTGACGTTTTACGTGAGGCCATCGCGAAAGAAGATGTTGATGAAGTAGTGCTCCTCACGAACGGCATTGTTGATCCCCACGACGTGGATGGGCACATGCCGAATGTTGTCGTCGTTCCGGCATCATCATTGTGCGCAGGTTTGGCTGCCATGGCGGTTCATGATCCCTCACAATCTCTCGACGCGGACGCCGCGGCCATGGTTGACGCAGCACGGGGGACAACAACGATGGCCCTGAGCTATGACGACATGGGCGGCCGTAACGATACCGGCCACCATGACGACGGCCCCACCAGCGGCGAACTCACACCGCCCCCTGCAGCGATCCGCGCTTGGGAAACTGTCACCAAATTACTTGCCAAAGGCGGCGAACTCGTCACCGTCATTTCTGCCGACGATCATTGGTCCCGGGTGGTGCAATCGCTTCCACAGTCGGATAACGCGGAGTATTCGTTCTTCACCATCCCGAAGTGCGGTGCAGCTGTCATGATCGGTGTGGAGTAATGGTGATGTACACGAAGCGTGCCCTCGCAGCGTCGGCAGTAGGGAGGTGGAACACGTGCGCCCAATGATGGGGTGGGAGCCGCTCGTCGTTCCCCTGCCTGATTCCCTTCCTGACTCGACGCGTTCGCACTTAGCTGCCGTCGGGGTATCGACGGTTGCTGAGCTGGTGGAATGGTTCCCGCGCCGGTATGTCGAGCCCGGGTCGACGTCGGATATGGGGTCTGTTGACGTGGGGACCACCGTGACTTTCGTGGGGGAGATTCTCCGCGGGAACAAGATCACGACCCGCACCCGAAAGCGCCTGTACACGGTGGTCATTACCGACGGCTGCCAGACTATCAACGCCACATTTTTTAACGCGTTTGCTCCGGCTCGAGATTTGATCGTCGGAACCCGAGCTATCTTCGTGGGCACAGTCTCGGAGTATCGAGGGGCGCTGCAACTAGCGCATCCCGACTACAAGGTGATTGACTTCGCGCACGAGTGGACATTAGATGCTCAACCCCCAGATGAGCCGGCCAAACATGGTTCTCAACGAGGTTCATCCCGAAACATCATTGATCGTGACACCGCAGCGCTGGTCACCAAGCTTCCGCTTTTGCCTATCTACCCGCTGAAGAGTGAATCATCGCGGTTCTCGTCGGCTACTGGTAGTGAGACGGGCAGTTCAAAGACGGGCAAACAATCAACCAAGCGTCCAGCGAAGCGCTCAAAACGGGGTTCGAAGCGCCCGGTCCGCGTGGATTCGTGGACCACGTTGGACGCGATTACCACCGTCCTCACCCATAGCGATCACATCCCGGACCCCCTGCCGCGCGTGCCTACTGTGCAGGGCAAACCCCTGCCGTCGCTGGATCACGCCATCCGGGCAATGCACATGCCGTCCTCGTGGGCAGATCAAGCCATGGCCCGCAAGCGTCTTGCTTTTAATGAGGCCTTGGGTTTGCAGTTGATTCTTGCTTTACGACGCCACGCTGCAGCGGACCGTCGCGCCCCGCAATGTCCTCCTCGCGAGGACGGATACCGCGCCGAGTTATTAGCCGGCCTGCCTTTCGCCCTGACGGACCAACAACGCGCGGTCACGGACGAGATTGGCGACGATCTCGCCGCCACCACACCGATGTGTCGGCTACTCCAAGGGGACGTAGGGTCGGGAAAAACGATCGTTGCTCTCATCGCCATGCTTCAGGCAGTGGACGCCGGATATCAGGCGGTGCTCTTAGCCCCTACTGAGGTGTTGGCCGCGCAGCACGCACACTCGCTGATGACGATGATGGCTAACGCTGGCGTCGCCGCCACGATTCGCCTGGTGACAGGGTCGATGTCGGCGTCCTCGCGCCAAGAGACCCTCCTCTCGCTCATGACCGGGGAGACGGATATCGTCGTCGGCACCCATGCGTTACTCAGCGATAATGTCGAATTCTTCAACCTCGGGCTGGTCGTCGTCGATGAGCAACATCGGTTCGGTGTTGAGCAGCGCGATCGCCTGCGCGGTCGAGGGCGTGACACGGAGGACGGGCCGCTCACTCCGCACCAGCTGGTGATGACTGCCACGCCCATTCCGCGTACGGTCGCGATGACTACGTTTGGGGATCTCGACGTGTCGACGATCACTGAGCTCCCCGGGGGCAGGAAACCCATCCAGAGTTCCGTCGTTCCGGAGTGGAAGAAGGGGTGGCTTGACCGCGCTTACCAGCGGATTCGGGAGGAAGTAGCGTCGGGCCGGCAGGCCTACATCGTATGTCCGCGGATCCAGGGCGAGGGCGGCGTGAATGACATGTACGAGCAATTGACGGCTGGTCCTCTCCACGGGTTACGGGTTGGGATGCTGCACGGGCAACTGCCCAATCCTGACAAAGAACGCATCATGGGGAAGTTTTCGCGCGGCGACTGTGACGTGTTGATCTCGACGACCGTGATCGAGGTGGGCGTTGATGTCCCTAACGCAACGCTCATGTTGATCCGCGAAGCCGAGAGCTTTGGCATCTCGCAGCTTCACCAGCTCCGTGGGCGGATTGGCCGGGGGAGTCATGCATCGTGGTGCCTGTTCCACACGGCCCAGCCGGAAGATAGTGACTCGTACCGACGTCTCCAGGGGGTTGCGGCCACCACTGACGGTTTCGCTCTTGCGGAATTAGATTTGGCCACTCGCAGTGAGGGAGACCTCGTCGGAGCTGATCAGTCCGGCAGATCCACGCATATTCGCCTTCTCGACGTCGTCCATGATGAACCGCTGATTGAGGCGGCGAAAACCGAAGCTGAGCACATCGTGCAGACGGATCCTGGTCTCGCCCGACGGCTTAGCGAAGGGTATAGCAGTACTGAACGCGAGTTCTTGGGCAAAGGGTGAGTGTTTCGCGGGGGATTAGCCGGGGTAAGTTTTCCCCAGGTGAGGTGAACAAAGAGCAGGCCAACATGGACGGTAAAGTGAACCGCATGGACATTTGTGCGCCTTTCGCGGGAGTTGTTCACTACCACGTCACCCCGGGCCAGCGGGTAGAGCCTGGGGAAACCCTCGCAGTTGTCGAAGCTGTGAAGCTAGAAGCTCCCGTGGTATCGCCCGTCGCCGGTACAGTAGGTTCACTTGATCGTGACGATTTTTCCAATGTCGACGGTGGCGACAGGATTGTAGCCATAACGGATTAGTTAGAAGTTCTTGCGTGGCGGTACAACGCAGTAGCGCACGCGGTAATACACACGGCCATACACACGTCGGCGCATACGGCAGCGCAGTCCAGGCATAAAGAGGGGAATTGAGATGCGAATTATTTCAGGATACGCACGCGGGCGGACCATTAAAGCCCCCGCCGAAGGCACGCGTCCCACATCTGACCGGGCCAAAGAGGGAGTGTTCTCCTCGCTCAGTGTCCGGTTCGGTTTCGATGGGGCCCGCGTTCTTGACCTCTTCGCCGGGTCCGGCGCGTTGGGGTTGGAAGCAGCATCGCGCGGGGCAGATAGCGTCGTTTTCGTCGATACGGATTCGGCTGCGATCGAGACCATCAAGGACAACATTCGTCGCGTCGGCGATGTCGATGCCGACGTCGTCCAGCTCAAAGTATCCAGTTACTTATCGGGCGCGCCGGAGAATTACTTCGACATCGTGCTGATCGATCCTCCTTATGCGCTCATCGACGAAGCTGTCCACGACATGTTGGTAGCGTTGGCTCCCCATCTGAGGGACGGGGCTGCTGTGGTGGTGGAGCGTTCATCTGCCAGCCCTGAGACACAGTGGCCAGAGGGATATGAGCCGACCGGGCAGAAGTTAAAAAAGCGGACATATGGGGCTGCGCGCATGGATATGGCCTCTTTTACTCGTTCTGAGTAGATCCAGCTTCTGAGTAGATCCAGCGTTAGCCCGCATTGCGCTCGATATTATGTGCACAGAATGATGCGCACGGACGCGGAGCGCTAGAGAGAGGAACACAAGGATGCATGTTGTCTGCCCGGGGTCATTTGACCCCATCACCAACGGACACGTGGACATTATCGAGCGGGCAGCTGCTCAGTTTGACCAGGTCACGGTGCTGGTGACGTTTAATCCGAATAAGCACGGCCTTTTCTCCGTCGAGGAGCGCTGTGACCTGATCCGGACAGCAGTCGAGCACTTGCCCAACGTCGATGTTGATTCGTGGAACAAACTGCTGGTGGATTACACCACGGAACATCACATCAGCGCCCTCGTGAAAGGTTTGCGCAGCTCACTTGATTACGCCTATGAGCTGCCGATGGCACAGATGAACAGGTCGCTTTCTGGAATCGATACCCTTTTCTTGTTGACGACGCCGAAGTTCGGGCATATTTCGTCGACACTATGTAAGGAGGTGGCTCGCTACGGCGGCGACGTGTCGGGACTCATGCCTGATCACGTCATCGCGGCGATGCAACAGAAGTTTTCAGAGTAATTCCGGTCTAAGCCCTCGTGATGAGCAGGAATGTTAAAGGGTCTCGTCGGCTAGTTGGCGTGGCTTCCTGCAAAACTACGAAAATTCTGCCAAGCTAGTGGTTATGTACAGAACTTTCGAAGGCATCGACGAACTACTCCAAATGGTCGATCAGGCCTACGGCGTACCCATGACTAGTAACTGTATGGTTCCCCGCCGGGAAGTCCTGGATCTTTTAGACGAAATCCGCAACGCCATACCTACTGAGATGGACGATGCGCAGGATGTTCTGGATAAGCGCGACGGCATCATAAACGAAGCCACTGAACGCTCGCACTCCATGGTGGCTGATGCCGAGGCTGAAGCCCAGCGTTTAGTAGCCGAAGCACAAGAAAAGTGCGACGCGATGATGAATGACGCGGAAGATCGCGCCCATGGCATGGTCGCCCACGCCGAGGACGAGGCAGACTCCATTGTCCAAGATGCCCAGCGTGAATACGACGACGTCACAGGTCGCGCGGCTGCTGAAGCAGAGCGCTTGGTCGCGTCGGGTAATGAATCCTACGACCGCAGCGTGAACGAAGGCCTGAAAGAGCAGGCACGCCTGGTTAGCGAATCAGAAGTCGTACGGATGGCGAATGAGGAAGCGACGCGCGTTCGCGATTCCGCCCATGCTGATTCGGATAAGCTCCGTAGCGATTGCGACCGGTACGTCGACCAGAAGTTGGCCGAGTTTGAGGAGTCCTTGACCTCAGTGCTGCGTACGGTGGGGAAGGATCGCGCTGCCTTGCGTGGCGGGGCAGGGATTTCCGGCGGACGTTCCCGGTCCGCTTCCCGTGAACCTCGCGACGATTACCGCGGCCGAGACTCCCGTCGGAACTAAAACCATCTACCTTTGTGGTTGAGTCTGAGGCCGATTTCAAGACTCAGCGAAAGCCGCTTTGTCGTGCAGTTTTGCCCTGCTGCGGTGGTGGCCGAGTTGGTACAGGAGGACGTAGTGTCCGCGGTGCATTACCATGGGCGGTGTTATGGGAATTTCACATTCTGACCGCAAAGAATCAGTGACACCGACGGCACATAACCCGCTGTCCCTGGATGTCTCAACGGTATCGCAGCAATCGGGCGCTGTAGAGACCATCGACACCGAAGGTCCATCGCCAGTACGCATCGGCCTAGAAATGATCGCGTTTGGCGTCGGCACCCCTCTTGATGTGCACGCAACGGTCACCAATGTCGGCGAGGGGCTTGTGGTTGATGCTGAGATTTCGGGCTCCGGTGAAGCCGAGTGCGTTCGGTGCCTTAAACCGTTAACCCCGCACCTCTCCTTCCATATCAACGGGGTATGGGCGCTGACAGAGGGTTTTATCACCTCGGAGGATTCCGACGATGCGGACGACGATGATCCGACCCCGATGGTGAAAGACAATCGGTTGGATCTCACCCAGGCCGTTATCGACGAAGCAGGAGTGTCACTGCCTTTCTCTCCCACGTGCGAAGAGTTTGGTGAGGAGTGTGACTCCCAAACTCCCGAGCCCGACGGAGTATCCGGGGAGACAGAGACGGTCGATCCGCGGTGGGCAGGATTGCAGGACAAGCTGAAAGATCTACGTGATGTCTAAACAAAAGAATTCGAAGCACGAGCGGCTGACGGGCGAAGAAGCCTGGGTCGCTGCTTTTGGTGATGTTGATCATCAGCCTTTACTCGATGGGTTCGGAGTCTCTCTTCCTGCCGACGCTTTACGCCTGGCGCTGACCCACCGTTCGTTCGCTAACGAAAACGGGATGCTGCCGAATAACGAGCGCCTCGAGTTCCTGGGCGACGCAGTGTTAGGGCTCTCCGTTGCGGAGCGCCTGTACCGGGATTATCCCGACCGCACTGAGTCGGAGATTTCTAAGATGCGAGCCGGCGTCGTCAATATGTACGCATTGGCCGATGTGGCACGAGAGATTGGCCTGGGCGAACACGTGCTGCTGGGCCGTGGTGAGCAGCTGACTAACGGCAAAGATAAAAATTCCATTCTGGCTGACACCACAGAGGCCATGCTGGGTGCGATTTATCTGGAGCATGGTTTCCAGACTGCGAAGGACGTTATTCTGCGTTTGTTTAAGTCCAGGATTGAATCTGCGCCGACCGTCGGACTGCATATGGACTGGAAGACGGAGTTGCTGGAGAAGATTGCTGGCCGTGGTTTAGGAGAACCGGAATACAACACGACGATTTCCGGGCCGGCCCACGATCCGCATTTCACCTCGACAGTGTCCTTGCAGGGCAAAGTGTGGGGTCACGGGGAGGGGCACACCAAGAAAGAAGCGGAGCACCAGGCGGCCCGCGAAGCCCACGACGCATTGTGACGGAGATTCTTTAGAGATTCTCTGCCCATTTATTTCAAACATGTTAAATGTTTGCCGATAGCGCCGAGCGGGCCACCAGAAATTCTGGATCTCCTGTCGTTGGTCGTAGGGTAGTTCACTATGACAGCTATTGAGAACGCGGTGACTGGCTCGAGTGACGGGTTATGGACCGTCATCACGTGGGTGCTGTTAGCGGCAGGTGTGTGGTTCTGTTTCCGTACGGTCGTCGTCCAGATCCGTATGGTTCCGGAAATGTTTCGGTCGCTGACAGAAAAACCCAGTGACATTTCGAAAGATAAAAAAGGAATCTCCGCGTTCAAAGCGTTTACCATTTCGGCGGCATCGCGGGTGGGGACAGGCAATATCGCCGGTGTCGCAGTGGCCATCACCATCGGTGGGCCCGGCGCCGTGTTCTGGATGTGGTTGGTCGCCATCGTCGGTGGCGCCACCGCATTCGTCGAGTCCACACTGGCACAGCTGTACAAGGTGAAGGACACCGATTCCTACCGAGGCGGCCCGGCCTACTACATCACCAAGGGGCTGAATCTTAAGTGGTTGGCCGCTGTGTTCGTGGTCGCCATTACCGTGACCTACGGATTTGTCTATAACGCGGTTCAGTCCAACTCCATTGTCGACGCCATTACCGAGTCGACGGGCTCCGACGCGATGTGGTGGAAGGCGTTGTTGGGCGTCGCGCTGGCCATCCTGACGGCACTCATCGTGTTCGGTGGCGTGCAGCGTATTGCGTCGGTCACCAACTGGCTGGTTCCCATCATGGCTGTGTTGTACATCGTCACCGGTTTCATCGTCGTTGCGGTGAATATTGAGCAGGTTCCTCACATGTTTGCGGAGATCGTGACGTCGGCCCTGGGTATTCGCGAGGTCGCGGGGGCAACCTTCGGACAGGCGTTCATGTACGGCATTCGTCGTGGCTTGTTCTCGAATGAGGCCGGTGAGGGGTCGATTCCTAACGCTGCCGCGACTGCCTCCGTGAGCCACCCGGTCAAGCAGGGACTTATTCAGACCCTCGGCGTGTATTTCGACACGATCATCGTGTGCTCAATCACGGCATTCATCATTTTGCTCAACAACCCGTCCTTTGGTGAAGGCGTTGAGTCGACATCGTTAACCCAGAACTCTGTTGCGGCCGCCGTGGGCCACTGGGGAGTCCACTTGGTGACGGTGATTATCTTCTTCCTCGCTTTCTCGTCGGTCATCGGAAACTACTACTACGGTGAATCCAACATTGAGTTCTTCACCAGGAATAACAAAGTGATGACCGCATACCGGTTCCTCGTGTGCCTCTGTGTGCTGGGTGGTTCGCTGGGTAAGGTCGGCATCGTCTGGGCACTCGCGGACCTGTTCGCCGGCATCATGGTGGCCATCAACCTCACCGCCATTCTCCCGTTGGGCGGGGCTGCGATCGCGCTTCTCAAGAATTACCGACAGCAGCGCAACCAAGGATTGTCGCCGGTCTTCCACCGCGACGATCTGCCGAATCTGCCTGGACACGACAGAATCGAGTGCTGGGACGGGAGTGATCCCCTCACCATCCGCGGCGACGGTCAGGAAGTCTATGGACGTCGTCCGGGAACGCCCGCCCCGCAAGTCATTCGGCGCAGTGCTAACGGTTCTGTCCGCGCTGAGTGAGAATTCGTAGGCCGCCCATTAACCGGTGCAGCCGAGTAGGATACTGCGCAGTAGACGCTCGTAGGGAAGGGACCAAAGCTTATGGCTACAGCTGAATCCGGTCAGTCGCATGACCCTGTTCGCCTGACCGCGTGGGTTCATGGATACGTTCAAGGCGTCGGATTCCGCTGGTGGACACGAAGCCAAGCCCTCGAACTCGGATTAGTGGGCTCCGCGACTAACTACTCCGACGGCCGAGTCCTCGTGTGCGCTGAAGGTGAGCGGGCGCCCGTTACCGAGCTCTTGGCGCGGTTGCGTGAAGAGCCGACGTCGACCAATCGCCCCGGTTCCGTCGATAATGTGGTGGAGTCGTGGGAAGAACCACGGGGCGGGTACCAAACGTTCGAAACGCGGTAACCATTACATGGTAACCGCTAATTTGATCAACGGAATAGATTTACTGGCATGTACCTGAAGTCGCTGACCCTTAAAGGATTCAAGTCCTTTGCTTCGTCGACGACCTTAAAACTCGAACCCGGAATCTGCGCGGTCGTCGGGCCGAATGGGTCAGGAAAATCCAACGTTGTCGACGCCCTCGCATGGGTCATGGGGGAGCAAGGCGCCAAGTCTTTGCGCGGCGGAAGCATGGACGACGTCATCTTCGCAGGCACAGGCGCACGCAAACCCCTTGGTCGTGCCGAAGTCACCCTCACGATCGACAATTCCGACGGTGCCCTGCCCATCGACTATTCGGAAGTCTCCATCACCCGACGGGTGTTTCGCGACGGGGGTGGCGAATACGAAATAAATGGCGCCAGAGCCCGCTTGATGGATATCCAGGAGTTGCTCTCTGACTCGGGAATCGGCCGGGAGATGCACGTCATCGTGGGGCAGGGGCGGCTGTCTACCATCTTGGAATCCAAGCCGGAGGACCGGCGAGCCTATATCGAAGAAGCGGCCGGAGTTTTGAAGCATCGCCGCCGCAAAGACAAGGCCCAGCGCAAGCTCGTATCTATGCAGGCCAATGTGGACCGGCTGCGCGACCTCACCGCAGAACTTGAACGACAACTTAAACCCCTGGCCAGGCAGGCGGAAGCAGCCCAAAAAGCCGCGACAGTGCAGTCGGACCTTCGCGAGGCTCGACTCAACCTCGCCGCGCACTCGCTGGTCACCGCGTGGGACGATGCCGACGAATTGACGCGCCGGGCCAATGAGGCGCGGGAGAAAGAAGAAGCCCTCGTCGAGAAGCTCGAGGAATTGCGCGAACATGTCGATGAACTGGAACATCGCGTTGCCGAGCTCGGGCCGCGGAGTGAAGAGGCCCAGCAGCTGTGGTTCCGGTTGTCGTCCTTGTCGGAGCGTGTCACGGCGACCGAACGTATTGCCGCCGATCGGGCATCGGCGGATGATCAATCCGAGGACTACCGCGGCCCGGACCCGGAGGATCTTGAAGCGCGGGCCCGCGAGGCCGCAGAGCGCGAAGAAGAGACCACTGCCGCGGTGGAAGAAGCAGCCGAGCGGTTAGAGACCATCCGCGAGCAGGTTGATGAAAAAGAGGAGAAAGCCCAGCAGGTTGAGAAAGAGCACCTCGCTGCTCTGCGGGCTATTGCGGATCGCCGGGAGGGAGTCGCCCGTTTAGATGCTGCGGAAGATTCCGCACGCCAGCGGTTGGAGGCTGCTAATGATGACCTTCAGCGTGCAACGAAGGCCGTCGATGCGGTTGTTCCGGCCCTAGCCCAGGCGAAGAGTGATGTTGATTCAGCTCATGCTGCTCTTCAGGACCACGATTCCCAGGCCAGGGCGATACTCGATCGGGTCAGTGAGGCCGAGCGCGATGTGGCGAGCGCGGATGATCGCCTCCGTGAACTCCGCGACACCGATCGAAACTACGAACGGTCCATTTCTGCACTTCAATCGCGCATTGACACCTTAGAAGCCACGGTTCGCCCCACCAATGGGGTTTCCTGGCTCCGCACAAATTCGTCGGTGGAGTGGGGATCATTCGTCGATTCGGTCAGCGTGGAACGAGGATGGGAAGCGGCCTTGTCCTCGACGTTGGGGGAGGCGGCTGATGCGATTACCGCACCGGGGGATGCGTCGGGAAGTGTGGGTGATGCCCTCGAATCGCTCGTTGCTGCCGATGCTGGCCGGGCGTGGATTATGGGCCAATCGCAGGAATCCACCTGGCGGCTGGATGCGGATCTTCCCGCTGGTTGCGAGTGGTTCTTAGACAAAGTGTCAGTGGATAGCGAATTCACCCACGCGGTGACTGGTCTGCTTGTCGACGTCGTTGCGGTCCCGTCGGTGGCCGCCGGGGTTGCGCTGGTGCGCGACGATGCCAGGCTGCGTGCTGTGACGCAGAGCGGTATCGTCATTGGCCCTGGTTGGATGAGTGGCGGTTCCGGTGAAGCCACAACCCTTGACATCAAGTCCTCCGTCGACCAAGCACAAGAAGAATTGGCGGACTACACGGCCAAGGCAAGGGAACTCGCGGGCACCATTGCCGGCGCGGAAACGACCGTGCAGGAACGACGAGACGCCTTGGGTGCCGCCCGTGCTGCGCACACTGAGTTCACCGCCGTGGCATCGAACCTCAAAGAGCGCGTGAGCACCGCGGAAGCAGCCGTCGAACGCCTGAAAAAGGAACTCCACGAGGTCCAGGAAAACCGCGCCCACGCCGAAGGGCGCATCGATAATATCCACGCCGAACTTGCCGACTTGGCTGATCGACGCTCACGCATCGACGCGGAAATCAGTGACGCCGATGATTCCTCCGAGGAGTCGTCGGCAATCGCCCGGGACCAGGCTCACGAGGAACTGACTCAGGTGCGGGCGATGGAAACCGAGGCCCGGTTGGCGCTGCGTAGTGCCGAGGAACGAGCCTCGGCGATCAAAGGCCAGGCGGAGAGGCTTCGCCGCCAAGCCGAGCACGAGCGGGCCCACCGACGTCGGCACGAAGAAGCACAGCGGGCTCGTCGGCGTGCACGGCAACGAGCAGCACACATCGCGCAGTGGTGCGACAGCCTGGCGAAACGGGTGGACACCGCAGTCCACAAAGCGGCCGAGGAGCGCGACACACTCCACGCGCGCATGTCGGAAGCGACGGCACAGCGGGGGCGCGCGCGGGACGCATTGAGTGCCATCACGACGCAGCGCGAACATGCGCTGAAAACGACGCACGACGCGGATGTTAAACGTGAAGCAGCGTTGGTGCGGGTGGAACAGGCTGAGAAGCACATCGTCGAGCAGCTTGGTCTCAATCCCGAGGACGTTGTGGCAAACCAGGATCTGACAGATTTCGATCCCGCGTCGGAAAAGAAACGGCTGGCGTCCGCGGAGCGTGCATTGAAGCAGCTCGGCAAAGTTAACCCTTTGGCGCTGGAGGAATATAAGGCGCTGGAGGAGCGCTATTCATTCCTTTCCACCCAGCTCATGGACGTTGAGCAGGCACGCGAGGACCTCCGCGGGGTGATTAAAGATGTCGACGCCACCATCTTGCAGCTCTTTACCGACGCCTGGGAGGACGTCCAAGACGAATTCCCCCGGGTGTTCGAGACACTGTTCCCCGGCGGCGAAGGTCGGCTGTCCCTGACCGATCCCGATGACATGTTGACCACCGGTATCGAGGTCCACGCGCGCCCGCCGGGGAAGAGAGTGACGAGGCTATCGCTGCTTTCTGGGGGTGAAAAGTCTCTGACAGCACTAGCCTTATTGGTAGCGATCTTCCGCGCTCGGCCATCCCCGTTCTACGTCATGGATGAGGTAGAAGCAGCCCTGGATGATGTCAATCTCCGACGGTTGATTGCGCTCTTTGAAGAGCTCCGGGAAGACTCACAGTTGATTGTGATTACACACCAGAAACCGACGATGGACATTGCGAATGTGCTGTATGGCGTGACAATGCGCGGCGACGGGATGACACGTGTAATCTCTCAACGAATGAGCCCTCACTCCCAGCCAGTGAGCGACCCTGCTGTGGCTGGTTCAGCCGCCGGGTCGCCTGCTGGCTCATCGGAAGTGTCGTGAGCTCAGATGATCGGTGTACGTCGAATAATCGTGTAGCCACAATTGCGTCTTGGAAAGGATTACTCAGTTGTCAGGCGTTGACGCCCCCACGAGTTTTATTGCAGATTCCGCTGACCCCTTGTTGGGTTGGGCATCGACGACGGAGCTTGAACTGTCTCGGCAGCTGTCAGATCTTGATTTCGCCGTCGAGGTCAACCTCAGTGGCGACGAGTTAGAGCGCCTGGACCGTTTCTGGGGTCGGTTTGTCACTCGACAAATTTCTGCCGGGGCAGAGCTTTCCGCGGTTCTGGAGGCGTGCCCGGCCATTGTGGCGACGACGTTGGTGGGCCGCGCTGGCCGCATCGCCGATTTAAGCAATTTTGATTCTGAATATTGGGCTGGCCTTGGCGTACCCCACGATCTGGCCGAGCAGTTTTACGGGTGTTTTGACGGTCACGTGGCCGAGATTCTCTCTCGTGCTGGCCTCGATCCGATGGACATTGCTGCGTCGGGGTCCGATGGCGAGTTGGGCCGGCTTTTAGTGCATGCAACCATTCCCGCGGGGTGGATTCCAAGCCTCATCGCGCTCATCGACGAGGACCCCGACAATGTCACCGGCGCATCGCTGACTGAGCATTTTGTGGAGACATCGCCTACTCGCCAGCTGGGTCCCCTCTGCACGGTTGCACCAGAGCGTGCCACCCGCCTGTTCGACGACATCATCGAGTTTTATCGGTGGGCCGCCCAGCACCCGTATGAGGTCGATCAGTGGGCCGAATGGGGAGTGGGCAAGGACGGCTCCTATCGCGTCCCGCTACTGATTCTTGAAGATCTTGTCGACGAATTACGCGAACGCCCCGCGGGCACAGTAGATCGCTTATCGACGGTGGGGACGGCGTCGTGGGAGACGTCGCCGCGCTTGGTCTACGACGTCAACAGGGAGCGCGTGGTACTGCGTTTGCCGCAAATGCCCTTGGACGAAACCGTCGTTGAGCTGCGGTGGCGCGTCTCTATTGACGGTGAGGTCGTCGAGTACCGCACGGGCTATGACAATGACACGGAAGGCTTCTCGGAGATCCTCGACGTCCCCGTGCGCAAAGCCGCCCGGGAAATCGTCGTCAAGGAAATTGTTCGTCGGGTCTCGTGGACAATCCCTGTGCTCTCGGAGCCGTTCTTGGCGTTCACGATGCGCGGCCACAACGTGACGAGCAAGGTATCGCTCCACCACACGGACCTCATTGTGGTTTCGCCCGATGACGCGGAAATCGTCGACCCTGTCCGTGAAACCCCGTTGCCCGCCGACGATGGAGTGGAGCTTCGGGGCTGGAATGGCTGGATTGCTCGGACCGTCGACGTTAATGATGCTGCGTCCTTCCAGGTGCGTCGCCCGGGGGAGCCTGCCGGCACGGCCTTGCGCAGTGTTGATCCTCGTCAGAGAGTGATTTTCACCGAGGGCGAGTTGTGCTCACACGTTCGGTCGGTCTCTGGGCTACCTGTTCATTCTGAAAGTCTGTTGGCGGAATTCCCGGCGACGCTGTCCGGTGCCGATGAGGTCTGGTATTTATCGATTTCTTCCTACGCTGGCCCTGGTCAGGCTGGTGTTGAGGTCACCCCTGCGGAACCTGTCGAGGTGCCCGCCGATGGTGGCGCCGTCTACGTGTTTGACCCCGATCTGTATGAATCACCGTGGACGGGTGAATACATTGTCCGCCTGCGTGGTCCGCGGAATGAGTCCTTCCGCCACCGGTACGCGATTGTCCAAGGCCTGGTGACGTCGCTCGAGGACAACCACGGTTTCCGTATCCCGGTTGCCGGTGGGCTCTCACCGATGTCAGTCGAATTGGCGACGGAAAAGCCCGCCTCGATTGAACCGAACCCGGTTGAGGTCGGCGCGGATTCGGCGCGTGGCTCGGCGACGGTGAGCACCGATGACGGTGATCTGCTTCCTATCGTGGTGACGCCTCCTCGGCTGCGCTTCCAAGTTCCCCTCAAAGGCGAGGAAGCTCGATGGCGGTCGACGCCGTTGGTGTGCGCGGGGTCCGAGTTGAACGGCGAGATGTTCTTGCGTGTCCGCACGGGCAGTGAGCTTCACAAACCGGTGATTACCGCGAGGAATCATCACGGGTCCCCGGTGCGCACGAAGAAGATGATCACGTGGGACGGCATGACCTGGCGCATCCCCTTGAAGGACTTTGCGCACGCGCTTGCCTCGCAGTCTGGCGGAAGTATCGAACTGAGCTGGGTAGATGAGGAGACCCGGAAGAGCACATCGGTCCGCCTTGTGACGTTAGCTCCCACGCCGGAATGGCAGATCGAGCTGAAAGACGACACCGTGGTCGTCTCGGCGGACAAGGCTCCGGGGGATGAGACCTCGGTCGCGGTGGTCAAGGGCTCGCCCGATGGCCGTCCGCTGGGTTTGTGGATGTGGCCGACGACGGCTCCGTGGCGCCGCGCCTTGAGCGTTCGTGTCGTCGAAGGTGAAGCGACCTTGCCCGAGGAGCTTCGCAACGTCGGGCCCCTGGTTGTTCAGGTTTATTGCGCGGATGTCAGCGAAAACTTGCGCGCGCCGGCGCGTCCAGGCCTCCAAGCTGTCATGGTGGATCAGCCAGGATATGCGACGGGCCACGGGCTCGATTCGTTGAGCGCCTTCTTGGCCGGCGAATCGAAAGAAATCGAAGGCGGCGCCGAAACCTTCAGTTTGCTGTGGGACTTGCAAGCGGGCTGGATGTCAGATTCGCGAGCGTTCACGTCATTGCCTCGCGGTGCTGAAGTGGTCCGTGACGCCTTCCTGTCTAAGCCGAGTGTTGCGTTGGTGGGCTTGGCTCAATCGCTTGTCGACGCATCGAAGCGTCCGAGTGTGTTGATCTCGAGCGGGCTCGTTCGGTCGGCGTTCGATCCCACTGCGATTGATTCAGAGTCGTTGACCTCCCAAGGGTCGGCAGCTCCGTGGATCGGCGCTTTGGGAGCCTTAGCTGAGGTTGAGCGTTGGGATGCGGCGATGGTTGCTGCGGAGGAAGCTGCGGAGCAATCGTCCGAATCGTCCGACGGCGACGATGGTGATGGCGGCGACAATGGCGACGACACGAATGCGGCAAGCGACCTGGCTCCTGACCCTGACGTCACTCCTGCTCAAGGGCGGAACAATGCGTTGGAGAAACTCCGTTCCTTGGTTGGGGACCGCGCTGTTGAAGCGTTTACCACTGGGCGGGATCAGAGTTTGGACAACGCGTGCTTGGACCCCACGACTGTTCATATTGCTCGCATGCCCGAGGCTCAGCAGAAGGTTATTCTGCAGCAGTTCTTGGATAGTGCTGGGATCATGCCAGGCCCGATCAGCGAGGATAACTCCCGCTTGTTGGCCGTGTTGGAGACCTTCTCCCACCGGGAGGAGCTAACTCAGCTTTTGGGCGAAGAAGACCTCATGGTCACGGCTGCGAAACTGCTGAAGAGGATTCGACACAGCAATCGCCAGTTGTACGCTGCGGCGCGCGTCCGGTTCGATCGCCTAGAGGGAGTGGACACGGAATCCGTCGACAATCGGTGGGCGTTGGCTCCCATCGTGTCTCTCGTTTTTGCCTTGGCCGCGCGCTTGGAAGCCCACGGTGCAGGCAAAATGGGCGCTTTGTCCCCACAAGCAGTAGCAGGGTGGGCTCGTGTCGCCGAGATGCTGCCGGACCTCGTCGCCGGGGATATTGTCTCTGCCGATGCCATGGTGCTGGGTGTTGTCGGCCACAAAAGGAAGTAAATAGGCAGCAAATAGTACGACATCCTGTGGCTCCTTCTTCACAGTGCGACGGTTGCTGACATAATGGCCACTATGTCTCCTGTTGTGTTGTGGACCATTGTTGGCGTTGTTGTTGTCCTGGTGCTCCTTGCGCTCCTCATTATTTTTGGGCTGCACAGGCGTAAAAAGAACACGGTGTCATTCGAAAGTAAGGCGAGTGACACCGAGGAGAAGAAGCGTCCCGATTCGGGCAATTACCAGGCAAAAGGTGGATTTAATTTCGCAGCTGGGCCTGCGACGGGGCACAAGCCGTCACAGGCCGACGTCGTCGCCGGTGAATTTGGGCAAACGAAACAGGCTAAAAAAGAACCGGAACCAGTTTCTGCCGAGAATAGCGCCTCGACGAGCAAACAGGCTGCTGCGTCAGAAACTAGTGCGCACGCAGAAAAACCTGCACCTCAATCGACTGAGCCTGCCGACGACTCCCGTGCCGACGAAGCACCGAAGAGTCCCGATGATCACGTTGCTGGGGTGACGGAATCCCCGGAAACCGTTGATCGCGAACAGGATGAGCCGGTTGTTCCTCCTGCTGATGAAGCAGTCGACGATTCGGCTGACAAGGCTGATGAAGCTGATAAGGCCGATAAGGCCAGCAAGGCTAAGGCGGCCGACCAGACATTCGAAAACGAAACACAAAAAACGAAGACATCGGCCACCAGCGAGAACGCCGTTGAAGACGACAAGACGGAGCCGTCAGCACAGCCGGTAGAGACTGAATCGTCCTCGCAGCCCGTGGAGACAGAGTCTCCCGCGGAACCAGTCGTCGCTGCATCGTCAGCGCAGCCAGATGACGCCGAAGCTGAGGACTCGTCGGCACAACAGGAACCGGCGTCGGATAGCAGTGGGCTCTCAGAGAGCGCCCTCACTGAGAAAGAAAAGACCGAGGCCGAAGAGGCGGCGGCTGCAGCACAGTCGGTTGCTGTCGGTGTGGAAGCAGCAGCTGATCTCGCGCGCGAGAGCAGCACCGCTGAGGAACGCCCGTCGTCCACGGAATCCACCGATGAAGGCACCGCGGCTGTAGCTGAGGCGGAGCTGGAGGAACCCGCAGAAACTCCCGAGCCCGTCGATGGTCGTATCCACCGGCTGCGCGGCCGGCTGTCACGTTCTCAGAACGCCATCGGTAAAGGCGTTTTAGGAATTCTGGGCGGCGGCGATCTTGACGAGGATGCGTGGGAAGACGTCGAAGACACGCTCGTCATGGCGGACCTGGGTACTGCGGCCACGATGAAAGTGGTCGATTCCCTGCGGGAGAAAATCGCTTCTCAGGGTGTTTCGTCAGAGCAGGAGGCTCGAGCTTTGCTCCGCCAGGCTTTGATCGAGTCGTGCCACCCGGAGATGGATCGCTCTATCCGCGCGATGCCTTATGAGGGCAAGCCGGCTGTGATTCTTGTTGTCGGTGTGAACGGCACGGGTAAGACGACGACGGCCGGAAAGCTGGCACGCGTGTTGACCGCTATGGGACACAGCGTGCTCTTGGGTGCTGCGGATACCTTCCGTGCCGCGGCGGCCGATCAGCTTGAAGCGTGGGGGAGTCGCGTTAATGCCCGCACTGTGCGTGGTCCCGAAGGTGCCGATCCCGCATCGGTGGCATTCGATGCGGTAGCCGCCGGCGTCGCCGATCACGCGGATGTCGTTGTGTTGGATACCGCAGGCCGGCTCCACACGAAGAACAACTTGATGGATCAGCTGGGCAAAGTGAAGCGCGTCGTCGAAAAGAAGGCTGTCGTGGACGAAGTCCTTCTGGTTCTCGACGCGACCGTCGGCCAGAATGGTCTGGTCCAGGCCCGCATCTTTGCGGAAACAGTGGACATCACTGGTGTGGTCTTGACGAAGTTGGATGGCACGGCCAAGGGCGGAATTGTCTTCCAGGTGCAGGAAGAGCTCGGTGTTCCAGTGAAGATGGTTGGCCTGGGGGAGGGCGTCGACGATTTAGCCCCGTTTGAGGTTGAGGGATTCGTTGACGCACTGCTCGGGTAAGAATATGGCCGTGGCCGGTGATGATTGTGCGTCTACCGGTCGCGTCAGCACCCGAATAGGCAGCGTGAAAAGCTCATTCTGCAACCTATGCTTTTCAGATGAAATAATATATCGTGTTCCAACGAAACACGTTGTAGGCCGTTGTGTAGTGGGCCGTGCGGACTAGTGCGGCACCTTAACCAGGGCGCCTTTCTGTGTGTTAGGCCAGTTCCACCGCCGTTTAGCGAACTGCGTTGGCACATGGAAACTCCCCCCCGTAAAAAGAAGAGAAGTGAAATGTCCTTAGCTAAAAAGCTCTCTGCCCTCGTCGGTGTTCTTGCTGTTGGTGCCGGTGTAGCCGTAGCTGCTCACCCAGCCGAAGCTGAGGGAGACTCCAATATTGTGCTGTTGGGTGATTCGTACATGGCCACCCCAAACCAGCTGGCTCTCCTCAATGACCACATTCAAGCTGCCATTCCCGTCGCTCCCCGGTTTGCTCCTGTCACGGGTTCAGCTGCTTCCGGCTGCCCCATCGACCAGCACGATGTCGGCTCTGTTCTGCAGTCTATTTCGGGCCGAAAAGTTGAGAACTACGCATGTTCAGGCGCGACGTTGGCCGCTGCACCGACTCAAACTAACTTGAACCCCAACCGTCTTGATACCTTGGTGACCAAGGCAATCGATAGCGGAGCATTGAACCCGAATACCCAGGCTGTTCCGATTCTGATCGGTATCAATGACTTCTATAAGACCGGGTACGCCTGGAGCTTCACCCCTGAGGATCCTGCTCATGAGGCTGAAGCTGGCGCAGAGCTGGACAAGGCTGCGCATCGCATCCGTGAAGCTGCCCCGAACGCCAAGCTGATCTTCTTGTCCTACCCCCAGCTCACTGCGCCTGACGATCCGAATATGATGTGCTGGATTCAGGCTGGCGATGCTCGCCCGTTCAACACTCCTGGCTTCGGGTTCCAGAACGCTTTCAACATTATTAAGCGCCAGCAGTCGTCGGCTGCAGAGCGTAACGGTGGCACTTACCTTGATATGGCCGAATCAACTGTGGGACACAGTACGTGTGCCCCCGGCCGGGAAAACTGGGTTTCAGGTCTGATTGAGACCAACGGCAACAACGCTGCAATGTCCATGCACATGACCTACCAAGGTGTAGACAACATGGCGCAGCAAATTACGGCCAGGCTCTAAGCTATAGCCCTAACAAGCTGTCGCACTAAAGGTAACCCCGGGTTCATCACCTGGGGTTTTCGCGTATGTCATCACGTAACCCCGAAATCACGCTGCGCAGTTATTCCGTCCCGCTGTTCTAACGCGTCCCTGTCGTATTGCGTGAAAAATCCCCACTGCATACTCCAGCGAACATCTCCCTCGTAACAAAAGCGAAACAATATGGGTTTTATTTCACACGAATGAAACGTCATACTGCGACGTCGGAAACACGAGATAACCATGCTTTTTCTGTAGGCATCACCTCCTTGCCCGTGGAGTGAAAACTCACAATCACTGTCGACGTGCCGAGCGTGAATGCCCCGAATAATTATCTGCCCACAATCAGGCTTTCCGCTTGAGGTGCCGACGCGCGTGAATATCGTCCCATTTGCGCTGCTAGCCTCTTGCGTGGAGTCCTGCGAGAGGAGTCTCGTGTGCTCGTCGACCAAGTAGTTCTTGCCGCTTCGGCAACGGAGAGTGGTGTGACGGCTGGCAATTCCGCGTGGATGCTCATTAGTGCATCCCTGGTGTTGTTAATGACGCCAGCTGTCGCCTTTTTCTATGGCGGAATGTCACGTCAAAAATCCACCCTCAACATGATGATGATGTCATTCGGGGCTCTCGGGGCAATCGGAGTTATTTACGTGCTGTGGGGATACTCGATGTCGTATTCCAGCGGCGACATCGGCGGCATCTTCGCCAACCCGTTCACCAACTTCGGGCTGCGAGGAATTCTCCCGTCCGACGACGGAACATTCCCCACGGGTAGCAATGGTTACCCTGAAATTATCGACGTCGCGTTCCAGCTGACATTCGCGGTGATCACGGTAGCGCTCATCTCTGGTTCGCTTGCCAACCGTGTGAAATTCTCCACCTGGCTCGTGTTTTCGGTGCTGTGGGTCACTTTCGCGTTCTTCCCCTTGGCCCACATGGTGTGGGGCGGCGGCTTGCTGTCCGATTCCGAACACAGCATTGCTGCATGGCTATTCGGGACGACGATGGACGACGGCGAAAAAGTCGCGAAAATCGCCCCTATCGACTTCGCCGGCGGAACAGTGGTCCACATCAACGCCGGTGTTGCAGGCCTCGTCTTGGCCCTCATCGTGGGCAAGTCGCGTGATTTCTTGAAAGCCCCTCAGCGCCCCCACAACCTTCCCCTCACCATGATCGGCACGACGTTCCTGTGGTTCGGCTGGTTCGGCTTTAACGCCGGTTCCGCCTTCGCCGCCGACGGCAATGCTGCTCTGGCCTGGGTCAACACGACGGTCGCAGCCTGCGCTGCCATGATGGCCTGGCTTGCCGTCGAGCGCATACGAGACGGACACGCCACCTCCTTAGGCGCGGCTTCCGGCGTCGTTGCTGGTCTGGTTGCTATCACCCCGGCCTGTGGAGACTTGACACCTGTGACATCGATCATCCTCGGTGCTGTCGCTGGCGTGGTGTCAGCTTACGGAGTCGGCCTCAAGTACAAACTCAAGTTTGACGACTCCTTAGACGTCGTCGGTGTTCACCTCTTATCCGGTATTTGGGGAACGATCGGCGTCGGTCTGCTAGCGAAAGACCACGCCGGGCTGTTGACCGGCGGCGGTGCAGATGGCTTCCGACTATTCATCATTCAGGTGGTTATCGCGGTTGTCGCGATGGTGTTCACGGCCATCATCACCACAATCATCGGAACGATTCTCTCTGCTGCGATGGGCTGGCGTATCGACGATTCCGCTGAACGAGGCGGAATTGATTTCGCCATGCATAGCGAGACCGCGTATGACTTCGTCGGGATGGACATTCGATAGGCGTTGTTGATCCGGCGAATGGCGTACGGTGTATGGGCACAAGAAACAGATTTAACCCAGAGCTACAGAGAGACCGAGCAGGAATAAGGAGGAGATGATCGTGAAGCTTGTCACCGCTATTGTGAAGCCTTTTACGCTCACCGATATTAAGGAGTCCTTGGAAAGTATCGGCGTGCGCGGCATGACGGTTACCGAGGTTCAAGGATTTGGGCAGCAAAAAGGGCATACCGAGGTTTATCGCGGGGCTGAATATGCCGTCGACTTCGTGTCAAAAATAAAGATCGAAGTTGTTGTGTCGGATGATTTGTACTCCGACGTCATTGAAGCAATTATTTCCGCATCTCGTACCGGGAAGATTGGTGACGGGAAGATTTGGGTGACACCGGTCGACGATGTTGCGCGAGTCCGTACGGCGGAACGCGGTGAGGACGCTGTATAACAAGTGGGCGTAACAAGTAGAGGACAGCGATTGGCCGGGGTGCGGCACGAGCCAAGTGCGCCTTCAGGGCAGCTGACTGGGAGTAATTCAGCGGCGCGTAATTCAGACGGCCTTTCGTCGTCGCCGGCGTTGGTACGCGAGGCAGTCACGGCCTCGTATGAGGAGATGCTCAGCCAGTGCGACTTGCCGGATGGTTTCGCGCTGTGTGGAACGGGGTCTTTTGCCCGTCGCGAAATGACTCATTATTCCGATCTCGATGTGACGCTCCTGCACGCGGATGGCATCAAATCGGATGTGGTGGCGTCGGTCGCAGAATCGGTGTGGTATCCGCTGTGGGATCGCAACATTCCGCTCGATCATTCCGTGCGGACTGTGTCGGGCATGATCTCGACGGCATCGGCGGACATGACCGCCGCGCTATCGTTGGTGGACCTTCGTTTTGTCACCGGCGACGAAGAACTCGCTAGCTCCGCCAGGGCCAAAATCATGGCGGATTGGCGGACCTCCATTCCTCAACGCTTTGACTCTTTGGTTGCCTCCGCAGCATCGCGGTGGCACCGTTCCGGGTCCGTGGTCGCGATGACCCGGCCAGATCTCAAGCACGGCCGCGGTGGACTTCGTGACGCACAGCTATTGCGTGCGCTCGCCCTCGCGCAGGTGGCCAATGCCACCGTGTCTGATACGGACTACCAGCTGTTATTAGACGTACGCGCACTCTTGCATGATTCCATCCGTCGTGCCCGCGACATCCTGGATCCCGAGTTTGCCGCCGATATCGCCGTCGCCATGGGGCGCGGTGACCGCTACGCGTTATCCGAAGAAGTCGCCGCCGCGGCACGAAACATCGACGCCGCTTTGACTATTGGCTTTTCGACGGCACGCGCGGCGCTACCGTCACGTACGGCCCTTCGTCGCCCCATCCGTCGTCCTCTCGACGAAGGCGTGGTTGATCACAATGGGCAGATCGCTTTAGCTCGCTCGGTGAAGATGGATGATCCCGGCCTTCCTCTACGCGTAGCAGCTACCGCTGCGAGAACAGGTCTCCCCGTCGGTGAAGCCGTATGGGCGCGCCTGGAGTCATGCCCTCGGTTGCCTGAGCCCTGGCCGTCGTCGGCACTCTCTGATTTTTGTGCGGTCCTTGCGGGCGGGGATCGAACGAACGACGTCGTCGAAGCCATGGATCGGCATGACCTCTGGGAGCCCATCGTGCCAGGTTGGCGCCGTATTCGCGGAGTCATGCCGCGCGAACGAACCCACGTGTTGACCTTGGATAAGCACGCGCTCGCTGTGGTGAAGCAAGCGGCGGAGAACACGATTCATGTGCCGCGCCCCGATCTGCTCCTGCTTGCTGCTTTGTATCACGATCTGGGCAAGCAAACGGGGGATGAGGATAATCCCGAGGACCACAGTGTGGTCGGTGCTCGGATGGTCAAAGATGCTGCCCGGCGTATGGGCCTCAATCCCGCTGATGCTCGCGTGCTGGAAGTGTTGGTTGCTCACCATACGGATCTCATGCGGCTGGCCCTGAACCGGGATCCCAATGATCCAGAGACCGCGCGTGAGCTGGTCGATTGCGTCGATAGCATCCCCTTGGCTCTCGATCTTCTCGAGGTACTCACCGCGTGCGATGCTCAGGGGACTGGTCCCACCGTCTGGACTCCGCGAGCTGCCGCTTCTGTCCGACGCCTCGCCCGCGTGGCTCGGTCGCAGATGCGGATTGCACCCGTGCAGCACCCTGACTTCGCGGCCGACGTCGTTGACCTGAAGGAGACTTCTGCGCCGGTCGAAATGCAGGATGACAAGCACTTTTGGCGCTTAATCCTTGACGACGACGACCCCTCCGCGCTTCAGCGTGTCATCAACCTGATGCTCGACCGCAAGTGGCACATCCTACAAGCCCGCATCATGTGTGATGAGCCCACCGACAAGGGGTTGACCCAGACCGTTGCGATGTTTGCCCTGCATCCGGTGCATGAGGGTAAGCCCGATAACTCCGTTCTTCAGTCGCTTTACGCGCAACAGAAGTCCCGACAAACGCGTCTTCCGTTCACCAAAGATGATGCTGAACTGGTGTGGAATGGCGATATTCTCGAGGTTCGCGCACGGGATCGTTTAGGGGTTTTGGCTGCGGTGATTGGTGTTCTTCCGGAGCTTCGTTGGGCAACGGTCTCGACGTTTGCCGATACGGTCGTCGATCAGTTTGGTGTGAAGCCGGGGCTGACTCGTAAAGAGAAGGACGCTGCGGTGATGCGGATTCGGCACGCCCTCGGTGATTAAAGCATCGGAACCCGGGGGCGGGGTAGTGGTTGCCCGCGACGGTAAAGGGCGTTATCGGTGAGCCCGGTAGAGCACCGTTATCAATAAGCGCCGTGCAGCCGGGTCTGTGCCGCCGTCCGATCGCGGGATTGTTCCGATTTCAGTGTCATCGCCATTGCTAGTCAGGTACGTTATTTACCTAAAGTAATTAGTTTTAGTGATGGACACGCGATAGGTTTCACGCTTTGTCAGCATTTCTCCAGTAAAGTTTTATTTCCGCAATGCTTTGTGTGGAGATTTTCCAGAAAGGTGGTTTTTGTGGCACACCACCGTCGTAATAGCCGACAGCCGGGGCGCGAGGCCCGTGTCACATGGTCGCCCTCCGATGGTCGCCATGACCGCCGTATCAGCCAGGATCCGGAGAGCGTTTCGACGAACCACTATCGTCACTCTCGTGAGCAACAAGCACGACTTCCCCACACTGCGCAGCCCCGTCAGTCATATCCCCGTCAGAAACGGGGGACAGAGTACCCGCAGCGATACACGCGGGGACGCTTAGACCGCAACGGGCGCCGCTTACCCAGTGACAATTTTTATTCCATACGGGCAGGAGCACTAGCAGAGGCCCGCAGACGCCGCCCCGAAGCAGATTTCCTCAAACGAGAATCATCGTCTGTCACCCGAGACTCATCGGCGGATCGCGGTGCGGGTGCCACTCGCCAGACTCATCACAACCGCCTCGACAGGGCTTCCACCTCGGCCGGTCATCGTGTCCGGCCAGCGTCGCAGGCACCTGAACGGTCCCGCACATCGCGCTCACGCCAGGGCACCCGCCGTCGCACGAAAGCCCAGCCCACTCGAGTATCGCCTACCCTTCCCGGTGGGCGGATCTTGGGATTGGATGGTCTCCGCGCTATCGCGATTCTCTCGGTCCTCCTCTTCCACCTTGATCCCGATCTGCTGCCCGGCGGGTTCATGGGTGTCGACGTCTTCTTCGTCGTCTCGGGGTTCTTGATTACCACGCTGCTGATCCGCGAACGCCACAAAACGGGTCACTCGAATTTGGCGAATTTCTGGATCCGACGTGCGCGCAGGCTCATCCCGGCGCTGGTCAGCCTCATCATCGTCGTCGTCCCGCTGACCTGGCTGTGCACGCGCTGGGCCGAACAAGCCCAGGACCTGTTGGTACGCATTGCTCCACAGATAGTCGGGGTCCTGACCTTCTCCTACAACTGGGTTGAGATCGCCGCCGGGTCGTCCTACTTCACCCGCAACGTTCCCCAGCTATTCATGAATTTCTGGTCACTGGCGGTGGAAGAGCAGTTCTACCTGTTGTGGCCCTGGGTATTCGTCTGGATAGCTCGACGACAGTTCGTCCGGCGTCGGGTGTCTTTCTCCCTGCTTATCGTCGCTGCGGCGTCTGCCGTCGGCATGGCAGTTCTCTTTAGCCCGGATTCGTCGACGCGCGTGTATTACGGAACGGACACTCACCTCTTCGGGCTCATGATCGGCGCCGCCCTAGCCTTCGAGGCCTCGCGCTCCGACGGCGGTTTCATCACAACCCGGTTCTGGTCCGCGGTGGGGCCGGTCCTCGGCTGGCTCTCCTGCGCCGGATTAATCGTTCTCATGATCATCATTGGCGACGGCTCAGCCGAAGCTTTCCACGGCGGCATTGCCGTGGCAAATGTCCTGACCGCGATCATGATCGCCAGCTTCCTGGTGAAACGTGGTGGCTTAGTCCGGCTGATGTCATCCCGCCCCGCGTCGTGGCTCGGCGATCGGTCCTACGCGGTCTATCTTTGGCACTGGCCGCTGATCATCCTCGCACAAATCGTCATCCCGACACCTGACAATAGTGCAGCATCGTGGGCAGTGCGGTTGGGCGCTGTCGTCGTTACGTTCATCGTGTGTGAGATTTCCCTGCGGTATCTGGAAACTCCTATCAGGCGCTTAGGGTTCCGTGGCGCGTGGGCCGCCTTTTGTGGGCTCTTCGTTTCACGTCCGGATACTCAGCTCGGTCACGGTCGTCGGACGTCGGCACGTCGGAGTTCCACAACAGCACGGCGTGTTCGGTTAACTCCGACCGCTGTGGCAACTCTAATTGTTCCCGTCGCGCTGGCGGCATGCACGGTATCTGTTGCCGCGACCGCGCCAGATAAAACACTCGTCGAACAGAAAATCACCGAAAATGAACACCTCGTCAATACTGGCGACGGCACGTCTGCGGGAGGTGGCGCTGGCGCGACGGGCGGGCAGGGGACAGACCGCTCGGACACCGTGGACTACACTCCGCCGGAGGGCAAGGACACGACCATGTTCGGTGATTCCATGCTTGTCACGACGGCCCCTGAGATCGTCAAAGACTATCCCGGCGTGGATATTGTTGCTCAGTCGGAGCGTGCGTGGGAGCAAGCTATTCCGATCATGCAAGATATGGAGCGCCAAGGGAAGATCCGTCGTGCCGTCGTTATTGCGCTGGGGACAAACTGGGGTGTCCGCGATCCTCAAGCTGTTGAGCAAGAAATCGATGAGATTCAGCGTGGGCGGACCGTCGTTCTGGTCAATACATACGGCGCTGGCTGGGAACCACAAGTAACGGACGAGTACCAAAAGATAGCAGCGAAATATCCGAATGTGACTGTGGCGGACTGGTCCGATGTGGCAGAAAAACACACCGGTGACTTGCAGTCTGATGGCATTCACCCGGACTACGGGGCGATGCCGATTTTCGTTGATTGCATTAAACAGGCTTTTGCCACGCTTGCTCATAATAAGAAATAGGGCCTAAGCCTTGGTGGGTCGCACCGATTTGTGCTCATCCGATACGAGCGGGCTCAGTACTGCAAGCCTTGAGCTTGTATGCTAGGGGAGTTCATGAACCATCATCGGTGGACACCGGATTGCGTGGCAGGCGCGCTCGACGCCCACTGATATTGACCGACAACCCAACAGGGGAGAATCTGTGTTTGAGTCACTGTCTGACCGATTGACCGGAGCGCTCAAAGGTTTGCGCGGTAAAGGCCGGCTGACTGAATCAGATATTAATGCCACGGCGCGTGAAATCCGCTTAGCTTTACTGGAAGCAGATGTGTCGCTTCCCGTTGTCCGCGCCTTCATTAAGAACATCAAGGCACGTGCTACGGGTGCTGAGGTATCAGAGGCTCTTAACCCTGCTCAACAGGTTGTCAAGATCGTCAACGAAGAGCTCATCGGCATTTTGGGCGGTGAGACCCGGCGCCTTCAGTTAGCCAAGAATCCCCCGACGGTGATCATGCTTGCCGGTCTGCAGGGTGCAGGTAAAACTACGCTGGCTGGGAAATTAGCTCACCACTTGAAGAAGCAGGGGCACACGCCGATGTTGGTGGCCTGTGACCTCCAGCGCCCGGGAGCTGTCCAGCAGCTGGAAATCGTCGGTCAACGTGCGGACGTCCCAACTTTCGCGCCAGATCCTGGTACCCGGACGGACACCGTCGAGCATGAGATGGGCCAGTCACACGGTGACCCTGTGGGTGTTGCGACCGCGGGTATTGAGGAAGCGCAGCGCACCAAACATGACGTGGTCATCATCGATACAGCCGGTCGGCTCGGTATTGATGAAGTCCTTATGCAGCAGGCGCGAGACATTCGTGATGCCACGAACCCCGACGAAGTCCTCTTCGTGATCGACTCGATGATCGGTCAGGACGCGGTTCATACTGCCGACGCGTTCCGGGAAGGCGTTGATTTCACCGGCGTTGTCCTTACCAAGCTCGATGGCGATGCTCGAGGCGGTGCGGCCCTCTCCATCCGTGAGGTGACAGGGAAGCCGATTCTCTACGTCTCCACGGGTGAAAAGCTTGACGACTTCGACGTCTTCCACCCGGACCGGATGGCCAACCGGATCCTGGGCATGGGCGATGTCCTGACGCTCATCGAGCAGGCTGAGCAGAAGATCAATCAGCAAGAAGCTGAGCGGTCGGCGTCGAAAATGTTTTCTGGGGAACTCACCCTGGATGACTTCCTTGAGCAGATGCTGATGGTGCGTCGCATGGGACCGATGGGCGCCATTTTGAAGATGCTTCCGGGCGGCTCCGAGATGTCCAAAATGGCCGATATGGTCGACGAAAAGCAGCTCGACCGCATCCAGGCCATTATTCGCGGTATGACTCCCGCTGAGCGTAATGATCCGAAAATATTGAATGCGTCGCGACGCCGTCGTATTGCTGCTGGCTCGGGTGTGACCGTTCAGGATGTTAATCGGCTGGTTGAGCGCTTCTTCGAGGCGAAGAAGATGATGAGCAAAATGACCAGCCGTTTCGGCATGGGCGGGGGGAGCGCAACAAAGAAGCAGAAGAAAGGCCGCAAGGGCAAGAAGGGGAAGAAGGGCAAGAACAAGAATAAGAACCGTGCCGCGGCGCAGCGTGGTGGCGGGATGCCGAACATGGATCAGCTGCAGCAGCTCCAGCAGCAGATGGGTATGGGCGGTGGAATGCCCGGTATGCCTGGGATGGGGCAGCAGAACCTGCCCAAGGGAATGGAAAATATCGACCTCAACAACCTCGACTTCGGGCAAGGCTCTCAGGGCCGACGGAAGAAGTAGCGCTGATAAGTCACGCCGATGAGTAACGCAGATAAGTAACGCTGTGCGGTGTTTCGGCAATTCGGGTGTGATCTGCTAGCATTCGGAAAGTTGTCTGTTTCGGCGTACTCGTCCGCGAGTAGTGCCGATGGGACAGCGCGTAGCGTTCCTGCGTAACACCGTCCTCGGCCACGGCCGACCGGTGGTCACGCGCAGGTTAAATCCAAGGGCTGAACCGGCTCCCTCCTGGTAGGGAGTGTCTGCACTGCCCGGTGACCACAGAAAGAAGAATATGGCTGTCAAAATTAAGTTGCAGCGGCTCGGTAAAATCCGTACCCCGCACTACCGTGTCATCGTTGCCGATTCCCGCACCCGCCGTTCGGGTCGCGCTATCGAAAACCTGGGCATCTACGAGCCCAAGGCAGATCCTTCAGTGATCCGCATCGATTCGGAGCGCGTCCAGTACTGGTTGGGCGTTGGCGCTCAGCCGACCGAACCCGTGCTCGCTCTGCTCAAGGTGACGGGTGACTGGCAGAAGTTCAAGGGCCTCCCCGGTGCTGAGGGCACCCTGAAGGCTCAGCCTGAGAAGAAGTCCAAGCTGGACCTCTTCAACGAGGCTCTTGCTGAGGCGAACAATGGCCCGACCTTGGAGGCCATCACCGAAAAGCGCAAGGCTGCGAAGAAGGCTGCTGAAGAAGCAGCGGCTAAAGAAGCCGAAGCTGAGGAAGCTGCTGAAGAGAAGACTGAGGAAGAATCAGCTGAGTAGTTTCACGTACTGTGGGGCTGTGCCTCATAACGTCTAGCTTGTGCTTACCCGGTGTGCAGAGTGACTCTGCGCACCGGTTTTTGTTTTGCTCCAGTTCCTCGGGGCCGTAGGAACTATAGTGGCAGCTATGACGAATGCATCTCCCTCCGATCTCCGCCGCACCACATCAGAGGTGACGTCGTCGGAAGAAAAAATTGTTCTCCACCTTGTTCGGGGCATTGTTCCTCACCCCGACGACGTGACCGTACGGACGACTTACCGGGGCCGGCAGCACGTTCTTATCGTTTACGTTCACCCCGACGATCGCGCAATGGTGATCGGGCGCAAAGGACGCCACGCCGAGGCACTGCGCACTATTCTGCGCAGCCTCGATCGCGATACTCGGATAGAGATTCGTTGACGTATTCGCTCCGCGGCAATGATTTTGTGATAATGACGTCGTGACCAAGCATGATAATTCCGCGGACGATCTCAATTACGTACAGATCGGTCGCGTCGTCAAGCCACACGGGGTCCGGGGAGAATTCGTCGTCGAACCAACCACTGATGATCCCGATGGGCGCTTCGCGGTGGGAAGCGTCGTCAAGGCTATGCCCGTGGGTGGGCGTCAGCGTCGGAATGGGGGATCTCAGGAGCCTTTTACTCTGACCGTGGCGTCGGTTCGGGGGCACCAAGGCAGAATCATCATGAAAACCGAGGAAATCCGGGATCGGAATGCCGCCGAGTCTTTACGGGGAGTGCGTTTCGTTGCGGAGCCGGTTATCGACCACTCCGACGACGAGTTTTATGACTTTGAGTTGGAAGGGCTCCACGTTCTCACAGTGGGCCCAGTGAGTGCGGAGGAAGCGCACGCGCGGGCCTATGAGGGAGCTCAACCAGAGCCCGAGGACATCGGAATTGTCAAGAATGTGTTGCGTGGCCCGGCTCAGCGTTTACTGGAAGTGGAGATAGCGTCCGACAATGCAGAGTCTGCTGATGCAGAATCCGGCGATGCGCCACGGACGGTCCTCATTCCATTTGTCCAGGCGATTGTACCGATCGTCGATATCGACAATGAGGCCATTGTTGTGGCCCCGCCCGAGGGATTGTTGGACCTACCGTAGGAGGACAGGATGGATAAGGAAGCGACCGTGCCTCACCACCTGCGGCTTGATGTCATCACCATCTTTCCCGCCTATATGGAACCCTTGCGGCACGCCCTGCTCGGTAAAGCAATCGAGCAGGGAATCATTAGCGTCGGTGTTCACGACCTGCGGCAGTGGGCCTCGGGTGTCCACAAGTCCGTCGACGATTCACCCTATGGTGGCGGCCCGGGCATGGTGATGAAGCCCGACGTGTGGGGAAACGCGCTTGACGACGTCGCCCAGGGGACTGGTCCCGCCGCTGAGTCCGCGGACCTTGTCACAGCCGAGGCTCACCGGCGCCAACCCAGGCACGACGACCTCCATCATTCATCTGACGGCATCAGTGGTTCGTCGGGGCAGGTCGTCGAGAGTGATCGCTCCGGCCACGCTGGCCACTCGGGGCACACCTCGTCAACGCCGGTACTCGTCGTACCAACCCCGACAGGTACTCCATTTACCCAGGAGCTCGCGCATGAGTTAGCGCAGGAAGACCACCTCGTTTTCGCCTGCGGTCGTTATGAAGGCATTGACCAGCGGGTTTTTGATGAAGCCCGCGGTCATTATCGCGTTCAGGAAGTGTCGATCGGCGACTACGTTTTGGTCGGCGGTGAAGTTGCTGTGTTAGTGATGGCTGAAGCGATCGTTCGTCTAATCCCGGGGGTCCTTGGTAATCGGCGCAGCCACGAGGAGGATTCGTTCTCTGAGGGGTTGCTGGAGGGGCCGAGGTACACGAAGCCCCGGTCGTGGCGCGGTCGGGACGTCCCCGATATTTTGCTGTCGGGTGATCACGCGAAGGTCGATCAGTGGAATCGCGAGCGCGCCTTGGAAATCACGGCCCAACGTCGGCCAGATTTGATTGAGCGCTGCCGGGCTGCGGGGCTTCTGAACCATGCTGACGATGAGTGGCTGGAGCACAACGGCTACCATCGGTCGGGTGATTATTCAGACCCTCGCTCATGAATTAGGTGTAACTGAACAACAAGTCCGCACGACTGTTGACTTATTGGACCAAGGTAATACGGTTCCCTTTATTGCTCGCTACCGCAAGGAAATGACCGGCGGTCTCGATGACGCCCAGCTTCGTACCCTGTCGGAGCGTTTGACCTATCTGCGGGAGCTTGAGGATCGCAAGCACACGATTCTCGAAGCGATTGATAATCAGGGCAAGCTGACCGATGAGTTGCGTGATCTCATTCAACAGTGCGACACGAAGGCTCGCTTAGAGGATCTGTATCTGCCGTATAAAAAGCGCCGCAGGACGAAGGCAGATAAGGCACGTGAAGCTGGTCTTGAGCCACTGCTTGACTCTCTACTTGACGACGCCACCCTGGAGCCGGAATCGGCCGCGCAAACCTATACAACCGAGGGGTTTGAAGATGCGAAAGCGGCGCTGGAGGGTGCCCGCGCTATTTTCGTCGACCGCTTAGCAACGAACGCCGATCTCGTCGGCCATATTCGCGATAGAGTATGGGATTCTGGTGCCCTCGAGGCTCACGTTGTGGAGGGCAAAGAACAAGAGGGGGCCACTTATCGGGATTATTTCGACTTCGCAGAGCAGCTCTCGGATGTGCCGTCGCACCGGGTGTTAGCCCTGTTGCGTGGTGAGCGTGAGGGGATCATCTCCCTGTCGGTCGATCCAGGCGACGATGATCCCTATATTGGCCTTATTGCCGACGATGCGGACTTGGGGAGCACTATTGACAGTGATGGCCCCGCGGCAGACTGGATTGAGAAAGCGATCCAGTGGGGTTGGAGAACGAAACTAAGCGTTTCCGCGAGCTTGGATGCCCGGATGCGGGCGAAAGAAAAAGCGGAAGCAACGGCGGTAGAGGTCTTTGCGAAGAATCTTCACGACGTCTTACTTGCTGCTCCGGCGGGCCCGAAGGTGACGATCGGCCTCGACCCCGGTTACCGCAATGGCGTGAAAGTGGCGGTCGTTGATAATACGGGGAAAGTATTGGATACGACGATCGTGTACCCCCATCAGCCACAGAACAGGTGGTCGGCGGCTATCGAAGAATTGGCGACGATGTGCGCACGCCACCATGTTGCCTTGATGGCTATCGGCAACGGAACAGCTAGCCGCGAGACAGAAAAACTCTCCCGCGAGGTGGCGGCCAAGGTGAAAGAGCTGGGGGGCGACGCTCCGACTCCAGTGGTGGTGTCAGAGTCGGGAGCCTCCGTGTATTCGGCGTCGGAACTGGCGAGTAAAGAGTGCCCTGATCTCGATGTTTCGTTGCGTGGGGCGGTGTCGATTGCTCGCCGTTTGCAAGACCCTTTGGCCGAGTTGGTCAAGGTCGATCCAAAATCGATTGGTGTTGGGCAGTACCAGCATGACGTCAACCAGTCATCCCTGACCGATGCTCTCAACGCTGTGGTGGAAGACGCGGTTAATGCGGTGGGGGTTGATTTGAACACCGCGTCGGCTCCGCTGCTGACCCGTGTGGCGGGCGTGACGCCGACCATCGCCGAGAACATTGTGGCGTACCGGGAGGACAATGGTGCTTTCGATTCGCGCACAACGTTGACAAAGGTTCCGCGCCTGGGGCCGAAAGCATTTGAACAGTGTGCTGGTTTCTTGCGTATCCGTGGGGGTTCGCAGCCCCTCGACGCGTCGGCAGTACACCCTGAGTCGTATGGTGTTGTCTCGACCATTGCGGATGCGACTGGTTTAGATGTGGACCACTTGATGGGCAATTCTCGAGTACTCAGTGGGCTCGACCCCGCTCAGTTTGCCCAAGGGGCTGTCGGGATTCCGACGGTAACCGATATCATCGCTGAGCTCGATAAACCGGGTCGCGATCCGCGTCCGGAGTTCCGGACCGCAACGTTCAAAGAGGGCATAGAAAAGGTTTCTGATTTAACTCCGGGAATGGTGCTTGAAGGAACGGTCACGAATGTTGCCGCCTTCGGAGCCTTCGTCGATATCGGAGTCCATCAGGACGGGCTCGTCCATGTGTCGGCGATGAGTGATCGTTTTGTGTCGGATCCGCACGATGTTGTGAAGTCAGGCCAGGTGGTTCGCGTCAAAGTTATGGACGTTGATACAGACCGGCAGCGGATTGGGTTGTCTCTGCGGTTGAATGACGAGCCGGGAGAGAAACGTCAGCGTTCTAGCTCGGGGGGCTCTAGCTCTCGGGGTCAACGTCGACAAGGCGATGATCGCGAGGACCGCCGAGATCGTCGCGGTCACTCGTCTCATCGACGTGCCCAGGGTTCGCGTAAGTCCAATCAGAGTGGCCGCAAGGCTCATCAGGGTGGTCGGCGAGGAGCGGGTACCCGACGTGAGCAGGGTGGCTCCATGGCTGATGCCCTTCGTCGCGCCGGGTTTGGCAAGTGACGGGCGGCAATGAGGTGACCATTGCTGATTAACGGGAAGTATAGGCCGAGATCCGGTGCTCAAGCTTCGGTAGACACACCGATTACGTCGGTTGAGTTGAAGAAAATACTGCTGTAGTGCAATAATTTCGGGGTTGTCTGTTTCGCCGAGTGCAAGCGAAAGTCATCGTTGCAATAAAAGCCATCGTCGTAACAATCGACGTTGGTCCTGGGATGCTGCACGGCACTATCCCATAACACTCTGCGTAACTCGACAGTGAAATATGTACTGGGTACGAACCGGCCGAGCGCCCTCCAGGGAAGTGCCGCTAGGTTCCTCTGCTCCGACTACGAAGGATCGTATTCATGAACATTCTTGACAAGGTTGATGCTGCGTCATTGCGCGACGATATTCCGGAGTTCCGCTCCGGCGATACCGTTGATGTCCACGTGAAGGTCATCGAGGGGCAGAAGTCCCGTATTCAGGTGTTCCGCGGCGTTGTTATCCGTCGCCAAGGCTCCGGTATCCGTGAGACCTTCACCGTCCGCAAGGTGTCGTTCGGCATCGGTGTGGAGCGTACTTTCCCGGTTCACACACCGAATATCGACCACATCGAGGTTTTGACCCGCGGAGACGTTCGCCGGGCCAAGCTGTACTACCTGCGTAACCTGCGGGGTAAGGCAGCCAAGATTAAGGAACGTCGTTAATCGGCTGTCCATCGTTGACCACCTCGGTGGTGTGACAATGAAGACCAATGTGAGTGCTCAGGCACATCGCATTGGTCTTTTTTGATGCCAATTGTGTCGTATGACCCTTTACTCATTGTGCGGTTGGCCTGAAAGGGGTCGGGTGTAGGTCAGTGTAGGGGAGGTAGAGGCAGTGATTGACCCATCAATCCCCGGGCCTGACATAACGATGCTCACGAATATGTGGGCGTAAAAAACGTCGTTTACGTAGAAACCATCGGCGTAAAGCGGGGAACCTCACCTTAAACGGGGGTAATTTTCGTCGGATGAGCCTTTTTCTACGGTTGCGTAGGTAGTTTGAATGTTGGTTCTTCAGTTTCCCCTCTCGTACGCTGTGAGCTACTACCGCAGTGCTGCCCGCGAAACCGGTATGACAACCGGTGACGTTCACAAAGCGTTGCAGTCGTGTTCCTGTCATCGAGAACTGTTGAAACTTTCTTATTACTGGATCGAATACACGTTGCACTCAGTCGCAGTGAATTAACTCTGATCACGTCGAGTCGAGTGCAAGGTTGTGCGAAAGGCTCATAATGCTCTCATCGCTTCACTCGTCGACGAAGAAAGTGGCCGCGTGTGTCCTTGCTGCCGCTACTGCTATCGCCGGAATGACAGGTGTGGTCGGCACTAACCCACAGGCTTCAGCTAAACCCATAACGACACAGGTTGATGTTCCTGCGGCGACGAATGTCTCATGGGCTGAAACCGTCGGCCACGGACCAAAAGAGGATAGCTTTGTTCAGGCGACATTGCTGGGCATGGCGAATCCGGCTTTGGCTCCTCAAGGTGCAAATGTGGAATGTACTCCTCGCCCCGGTGAAAATCCCATTGTTTTGCTTCACGGTTTGAACTCGAATTTCTATTCGACATATGCACGGATGGCTCCGGAACTCGCAGCTGCAGGGTTCTGTGTCTATGGATTCAATTACGGTGACCCGCGGCCGATGACGGCAGATAACGCGACGGCACCCGGGTTGATCCCTGGCCTGAATGGCCTTAACCCGATGGCGGATAGCGTGGATGAAGTTACCGCCAAGATTGATGCGATTCGTGAGAACCTAGGGGGTAGCGATGTTGACATCATCGGGTACTCCGAGGGTGGCTCGATGGCTGCCGCGTACACCAAGCGTAAAGAGGGTAAGGGCGTCGGTAAGGTCATCACCCTTGGTGGTGTTCTCAAAGGCACCACGTTGGTCGGAGTGAACCACCTCTATCAGGAGTTGGACGCTGCTGGATTGCCGATCAGCACTGTCGTTGGTGCGCTGGGTGGCCCGGCGTCGAATGACCTCTTAACTGGATCAGATTTCATGACTCATGAGATGAGCGACGTTGAGGTTCCTGGGGTCAAGTACGTATCCATTTCGTCTCATGCTGATTTGGTTGTCACGCCGACAAGTCATGCGCAGTTTACGACGGCTGCCGAATCGGGCAAAGACGTTGATGTCAGCAACATTGTGACGCAAGACGGATGCAATAAGGATTATGGCGATCACCTTTCGTACACGACTAATCCGCGTGTTATTGCTTATGCGATGAACGCGTTGGGCCGGGATGTCGCAGTTCCGTGTGTTCCCGCCGTTTTGTTCGCGACGTCATAGGCGGTGGACTCGGCAAAGTTGTTGCCCCACTGCGATCCGCCATCGCAGTGGAAACATCATGTTTTGCTGAATTCTGCTGGTACTATGACGGCCTGTGACCGAAACTAACCCACCGGGCTGGCGCCCCCGTACGAGCCCCGAGCGTTTACGTGCGTCGAGGACGAGCATCGATCGCTCGTCATCCGATGGGCGACGCGGTCGGCACCAGCCGTCACACACCTCGGTCAGGCAAGACAGCAGGCGACTACGGGCGCAACGGCATCCTCGCGGTAGCAACAGGCCTCAAAGCTATTCGGCACGACGTCGTGTCGCTGCTCCGTCGAAAGCCGAGCGCGCGAGAAAACAGTCGCCTCGTTCTGAGCGTCCATGGTATATCGATGTCCCCATTATTATCGCGATTGCGCTCATAGCGACCATTGCTTTTCAAGCAGTGGTGGGGCGGGTCTATGTCATTCCTTCTGAATCCATGGAGCCCACGCTGCATGGATGTACAGACTGCAATAATGACCGAATTTTTGTCAATAAAATGGTGTATGACTTCAAGGACCCCAAGCCCGGTGATGTGGTTGTTTTTAAGGGGCCTGACTCCTGGGATAATGCGTACACAACGAGTAGATCGAGTAATCGAATTGTCCGTGGTTTTCAAAACCTAGGGTCGTATATCGGACTCGTGGCCCCAGACGAAAATGATCTTGTTAAGCGTGTCATAGCAACCGGTGGGCAGACAGTGGAATGCTTACCTGGTGATAAAGGGGTCAAAGTTAACGGGAAGGACATTGATAATTCGTATATCATGAACCCGCCTTCCCGGAGCGTCGATACTAAAGGTGGATCGATTGCTTGTGGGGGCGAGTATTTCGGGCCCGTGAAAGTTCCCGAGGATCATCTCTGGGTCATGGGGGATAACCGCACCAATTCGAGAGATTCGCGGTTCCATATGGGGGATCAATACCAAGGAACTGTTCCGGTGGATAATGTGATTGGTCGCGTTGATGCTCGCATTTTGCCGTTCAATCGGATAGGTACTGTGAAACATCCTCAGACTCAGTCGTAGGGGATCGGTTGTGCTGACAACGTCGGGGCGTGCTCTGCTGGTCGACGGGCATTCGCGTACTTTTAACCAGGTGAGAGCGTGTGTAGAAACGAGTAAACATGCTGGTACCAAGCATGCTGGTGCGCGGTTGACCATTCATGCCACGCGAATTCGTCGTATGCCACAAGCTCGGACATATGAGCATGCGTTGGTCAAAGCGGGTTTAGGTCCCGTCGCTGGTGTGGATGAGGCAGGTCGGGGAGCGTGTTGTGGTCCGATGGCCATAGCCGCGTGCATATTACCGGCAAAGCCCATTCATCCCCTGGATAAGCTGACTGATTCTAAGAAACTTTCTCCCACAATGAGAGAAAAACTGTTCCCGATTATTAAGGATTCCGCTGAATCATGGTCAGTCATTCTTATCCCAGCTGCAGATATCGATAAATATGGGATCCAAGCCATGAATATCGCTGGAATGCGCCGTGCCGTAGGGGTATTAGACGAACGCCCTCACTATGTTCTTACTGACGCCATGCGAGTCGATGGGTTAACGCAACCGCATCTTCCGATCATCGGTGGGGATTCGGCCGCCCGGTGTATCGCGGCTGCAAGCGTCTTGGCGAAAGTTACTCGTGACCGCTACATGTGTGACCTTGCGGAGCGCTACCCCGAGTACGGTCTGGAGAAGCACAAGGGCTACGGGACTGCTCAACATATTGACGCGGTGCGCCTCCACGGCGGGACGCCCGAACATCGTTACACTTATCGGAACGTGGCCGAGGCGGTAGGTGCGTACCGTGCTCATCATTCGATCTGATCGTCTGACCTTTATTGAATTGACGTACATTATGTCGTATATCCGGATCTGCTGTGGAGGATTGAGTTTCAGTGAGTGCTGAGGATCTTGAAAATTTCGAGGCCGACGTAGAATTATCCATGTATCGCGAATACCGCGACGTGGTAAGCCAGTTTTCGTATGTCGTGGAAACGGAACGTCGGTTTTATTTAGCTAATGCGGTGGAGCTCATACCTAATAATTCGAACGGGGAAGTCTATTTCGAAGTTCGGATGTCGGATGCCTGGGTGTGGGACATGTACCGGCCCGCTCGATTTGTTAAGTACGTGCGAGTTATCACCTTTAAAGACGTCAATATTGAGGAGCTAGACAAGCCGGATATCCAGCTTCCGGATTAGGTCGATTCGCGCTAGCGAGAATTGAGAGAGTGCTTTCAGAGCGCTCTCGTTCGAGCGCCTTTTTAGAGTTCTTTTAGTGCTCTTGTGCCCACGTGCTCAGAGTACGTATAGGGGCGGTAGCACGTTGTGTGCTCTACATAGTGTGTTTGTTACCTAGTTATCCCCAGGCCGGAAGTTATCCCCAGCGACGCATGGTGTTCACACCGAATACCGACGTCGCTGGGGATTTTTTATGAGAAGCTATCTCCCACACGGATATGACTGGCATCAGTAGTAGGGGGTCGCGGTGGGGACTGACGGTAGTGCACAGACACAGCTTTGTCTTGACGACGATTACGTGTCGGCGTTTGTAGGGAGTTGTTCCACTCAGCTTTTAGGCCGGTGGGGCGAAGATCGCGCAGCCGAATGGTTTGTCCGTCAAGGGTTCGTCATCGTCGACAGGAATTGGCGCTTTCACGGTGGCGAGTTGGACATCGTCGCCACGATGAACAGCAGCGCGGGCAACTCACCGACGGTATGCGCCGTCGTCGAGGTCAAAACGCGTCGAACCCAGTTTTTCGGTGGAGGAGTTGAGGCCATAACGCGGAAGAAGCAGCAGACTCTTCGGCGGGGAATGAGCCAGTGGCTAACCGCCCACCCTGACATCCATCCCCAGTTCATTCGTATCGATTTGATTGACATTGCAGTTCATCCCCCTAGCGACGGTATGCCATGGCGTTGTTCGCTCGAGCACTTTGAAGAGGTGGCGTGATGACAGTCGGGCGGACCTACTCAGTGGCCCTTCAAGGGGTATCCGGAATTCCTATCTCTATTGAGGCGGATTCTGGTCCGGGCTTACCCGGAATGAACGTCGTCGGTTTGGGGGATACGGCGGTATCGGAGGCGCGCGACCGCATCCGATCAGCGGCGAGAAACTCCGGCCTCGAGTGGCCCAAAACGAAGATCGTGGTCAGTCTCTCGCCTGCGTCGTTACCGAAGAACGGATCCGGCTATGACCTTGCTCTGGTGATCGCGGTTTTAGCCTCGAATGCCAGCAGGTCTGCGAATGGATCGAGTGGCTCGAAGACACGTGACCGAGATATAAAAGCTCGGCTTGACTCGACGGTTTTTATCGGCGAACTGGGACTGAACGGTGATGTCCGTTCTGTTGCTGGTGTGCTCCCCGCCGTGATCGCAGCGCGTGACCAGGGAATGACGGCCGCCATTGTTCCCGCGGCGAACGCAGCGGAGGCCTCCTTAGTTGCGGGTATTTCGGTGTGGGCTGTGACCTCATTGCGCGCGGCATGGGCGTGGGTATGCACGGGACAACCGATGACGAGTGATCAATCGGCCTTGATTTCAGAAGCTGTGCAGCACGCGTGTATTCGCTGCGAGCATCACCGCGTATCGTCTGCGCCCGGCCAAGGCGACGAGACGCTGGACATGTCGGAAGTTTTCGGTCAAGAACTAGCCCGGCGCGGTATCGAAATCGCTGCCGCTGGTGGCCACCACATGCTTCTCATCGGGCCTCCTGGGTCGGGGAAATCAATGTTGGCCGCGCGTGTGCCCACAATCCTCCCGCCGTTGAGTGAACAAGAATGCCTTGAAGTGACGGCGATTCATTCGTTGTCGTCAGAGACGATGACCGATGTGGTCACTCGTCCTCCGTTTGTGGATCCGCATTATTCGATCTCAGTCGCTGGCCTTATTGGTGGGGGTTCGGGGCGTCCGCGGCCAGGCGCGATCAGTCGGGCACATCACGGTGTCTTGTTTCTCGACGAGGTGGGGGAGATGAAAGCTCGCGTCCTCGATGCTCTGCGCACGCCACTTGAGCAGGGCTATGTGCGGATTTCGCGCAATCGTTTTTCCGTCGTGTATCCATCGAATTTTCAACTGATTATGGCAGCTAACCCGTGTCCCTGTGGTGCAGCAACGCCTCAGGAATGTCGGTGTACAGGTCGTGTTCGCTCGATGTATTTGTCCGGATTATCGGGCCCACTCCTAGACAGAATTGATCTTGCTGTGACGACGGCTCCGAAGGGATCCGTGGTGTCGTCGGTGCGTCGTGGTGAATCGTCAGAATCGATACGACGGCGAGTATGTCAGGCCCACATGCGTGCGAGGCGACGATGGGAGTCCGCCGGTTTGGGGTCGATCACGAACTCCCGCGTCCCAGGAAAATGGATCCGCGAGTGGTTAAGCACCGTCCCGATGGTGGCCAGTTACGTCGACTATTTATTACGAACGGATGCGGTAACCCAGCGAGGGGTTGATCGGTTGTGTCGGGTGGCGTTCACCATTGCGGATCTTGAGGCAGGGGCGTTTGGCGCTGGTGATGTGGGTTCGTCGGGGATGGACGAGGGGCTCGAGCTGTCTCACGTGACGCTCGACCATTTTGATGAAGCACAGTCTTTACATGAGGGGGTAGACAACATTGGGCGATAACAGTAGTTGTCAGGCGGTTCAGGCAGATGACTATGAGAGCGGGCGGGTGACACAGGGAAGCGGGTCGAATAAAGCAATGCCTTCTTTGGTTCATTCGGCCATTTTTAAGGACACACCCGAGTTCGCGGCACGGCATCAAGCGTGGGCTTATCTCAACCGAGTTGTGGAGGGGCCGAATGCGCATCTTTTGGCTCTGATTTGGGAAAGCGGGGAATCGGATCCGGTTTCTGCTGCTGTACGGATTATTCGTCGTGATCCGAGTCTTTCGCCCAAGGTGTTGAGTGCCACCGAGTCGCGATATGAATGGTTCCAACCGCTGGCCGACCTTCATTCCGCAGCCTCCGTCGGAGCACGTTTTATCACACCCGATGACGACGCATGGCCTGGCCCAGTACTTGCCGAATCTTTTCACGTTTCCCGCATCGCCGATGGGGCGAAATCCCATCACGATGATGCGATCCCGCCACATGGGTTATGGGTGAAAGGTGGGAATGCTCGGGCCTTGACGGAGAAAGCGATCACCGTTGTCGGCACACGTGCTGCCACAAGGTACGGGAATGCGGTCGCTGCAGATATCGGCGCTGAATGCGCCACTCATGGGTGGACAGTGGTCTCGGGAGGCGCCTTCGGTATCGACATCAGCGCGCACCGTGCAGCCCTCCGCGTCGGTCATTCCACTGTTGCCATCGTGGCCCACGGTATCGACGTCACCTATCCCGCAGCCCATAGAACTGAGTTCAACGACATCGCTCGAGAAGGAGCGGTGATCACGGAGTATCCCCCGGGCACGCGTCCGGCTCGGCATCGATTCTTGACCAGGAACCGCCTATCAGCGGCCTTGGGGCAAGGGGTCGTGGTTATCGAGGCTGGTTATCGCTCTGGTGCGCTCAATACCGTGAGCTGGGCCGAAACGATGGGCAAGCAGGTGTTCGCAGTACCCGGGGCAGTGACGTCACGATCATCTCACGGCTGTCACCGACTCATCCGCGAAGGTCGCGCCGAATTGATTGAAAGCGGGGCGGACCTCATCGAATCACTGAGTCCCTTGGGAACAGTGGATAGCGATGCCCAGCTGGAAATGGATTATCCCGCGACGGACGTCCAGCGCCTTGATCGACCGTCATTACGCGTGTTTGATGCAGTAAGCGGTAAGAGATCTGACGCAGCCACCATCGCCGCGTCGTCCGGGCTGCCCTTGGTACAGACCATGACGATCTTGTGTGAACTCAGAGACAAGGGACTGATTAGCCGGACCGGAAATCTCTGGCAACGTGACACTGCTGCATCCTCGGTGTAAACGCGTACTCGGTCTAATTCCAGGTCCTCGGCGGGATCGTGTCTCGGCACCTATACTCGATATACATGGCCGGAACACCGAATTCATCCGATACTGGTTGCAGTAAAGAACGGAATGATGCTGCGCCGGATAACGAACCGGCCGTATCGGCGCAGTGGGACGGCATTATCGAGGACTATCTAGACTTCCTCACATTCACCAAGGGACGTAGCGAAAACACTGTCAAGGCTTATCGCAACGATCTTCACTCGCTTGTCGACGGGCTAACGACGGTCGATCAGCTCACCTTGCACCACATTCGACGCTGGCAGGCGGATGCTTTGCGCGCCGGGCATGCGCGATCGAGTCTTTCGCGTCGAGCTTCAGCGGTGAGGAATTTCGGCCGATGGCTTGAACACCGAGGAATCGTGCAAAGCGATCCAGCATCCCGTTTGTCGTCGCCACGACCGGATAAAACGCTTCCGCGTGTCTTAGCTGCTGATCAAACTGCAGAGATACTTCACAACTTGGAAGTTGGTGCGGAAGAAGAGGACCCCATTGCGCTCCGCGATCTCGCGATGGTCGAGTTTATGTACGGCACCGGCGTGCGAGTATCTGAACTGTGTCGGCTCAACATTGGCGACCTAGATTTCGCGAGACAGACGGTCACCATTCTGGGAAAAGGCAATAAACAACGTGTCGTCCCCTTCGGGGAGTCTGCTGTGCGAGCACTGAAGCGGTGGATGGATGTCGGACGGCCCGTGATCGCTGATCACGGGCATCATAAGGACGCCGATCAGGCTGTTTTCCTAGGAAAACGGGGTGGCCGGATCGACCCGCGTCAAGTCAGAACGGTTGTTCATCAAGCGACCTCCACCGTGACGGGCGGGGATGTTTCCCCACACGCACTCAGGCACAGCGCGGCCACTGATGTTCTTGAAGGGGGAGCGGATCTTCGAGTGGTCCAAGAAATGCTGGGACACGCCTCGCTAGCAACGACGCAGATTTACACCCATGTTGATTCAGAGCGCTTGAAAGCGGTGTTTAACCAGGCCCACCCTCGGGCGTGACCGGACGTTGTCAGGCCGGCCGTCGCGTGGCCGTACATTGCTTGTCGGAACGTCGTTTGCACCGCACAGGTCGCGTCGAGACTGATTCTGGTGTTGGCCTCGCTCATTGAGGCTTCAACCTCACTTCTGATCGGCCAAGGAGAGTTAGAGGGTCGATGTAACTCTCGCCGATTTTTGCTCCCCAACCAAGCCCTGGGCCGTGAGTCGCTTCATTCTCGTTGGCAAGGACACCAATAATGTCACCCCTGCGGACAACGTCGCCACGGGAGCGTCGAGAAATTACAGGGTCATACGTGGTCCGGATACCGTCTGCGTGCTGGATCGATACCACCGGCCGGCCACCAACCTGCCCAGCGAATGCAATGGTCCCCGACATAGACGCTCGAATAGGTGTGCCAGGAGCGGCTTCAAGATCAACACCGCGATGGCCCGACAACCAGGGCTCTGGTGGAGCTTTGAAGGGAAGAATCACCTTTGATGCCACGGGTAGTCGATGTCGGTGGATATGGTGGTGCGCTGTGAGTGGGGCGCGGTCGAGCGATGTCTCGTCGGTAGTACCCTCCGCGTGAGCTACAGTCGTGTGGCGCGTGCCCGCTGATGCCATCAAAACAGGGCTATGAGCAGGACAAAGACTGAGCGCCGTGACCCACAGAATGGTCACCACCGTGAACAACACGGTCAGCGAACTGCGTGTACGAATCTTGGAAACAAATGGTGTTGACAAAGCCATGACATAAGAGTCCGCTTATTCACACAAATCGGGGTGTGATCGACCGCCGGTCACCACTCATTCTGTGGATAACTGGAGGCTCGTGGATAACCCAGAATCGAGGAGCGACGACTTAACTGTTCCCGTTCGATTCTCATTCGAGTCGCGCCAGAGTGCGTCGTTTTTTAGGACTTGGGGAAAAGCGTTCTAAGCAGTACAATTACCCGTTGCAATGTGCCTACGTGGGCCGCGTAGAGCTAATAACGGACACCGTGGCGGTGAGCTTAGAGTCTCACAGCCGCATGACACCGTTGACGCCTCGACGTGGTTTCGCCGTATGACCATTGACTTCGCGTGACCATCACGCCCACTTCTTTAACGCGTTAAAGCCGTTAAAGCCTTATTTTTTGTCTACGTGGCAGCAGCTACGTCGGCGAAAGCCAAGGACTTGTTCTGCGTTAAAAATGAAGGGTAAGGGAGAGAATGTGGTCTCGGGAATCGCAGTATCGCCGGTAGGGAAGCAGTTTTCCTGCTTTCTGGCGTTGTTGTGATTCGCGAGTATTCGAACCCGATGGCACCAGGGTGTGGAGGAAACCCACACAACCACGTCAGCTGGTCAAGCTGACATGTAAGAAATAACCACTACGTCCGAGCAGAAAGCGAGGAGGGAAGCCGGACCGCTGTGTTCCGCGCCGGGAATCGGTACAAACCACCTGGCACAACGAGCACCTAAGCGTCCCCAATGTGCTTCCCAATAAATATATGGCTGTTGTAACCATGCGTCAGCTCCTTGACGCCGGTGTCCACTTTGGCCACCAGACCCGTCGTTGGAATCCGAAGATGAAGCGCTACATCATCACGGAACGCAACGGCATCTACATCATTGATCTTCAGCAGACACTGACCTACATCGATTCTGCCTACGAGTTCGTTAAAGAGACTGTTGCTCATGGCGGCAACATCCTCTTCGTCGGTACCAAGAAGCAGGCCCAGGAAGCAGTTGCAACCGAGGCCGAGCGCGTTGGTATGCCGTACGTCAACCACCGCTGGTTGGGCGGCATGCTCACCAACTTCCAAACCGTCCACAAGCGCCTGGGTCGTCTGAAGGAACTTCAGGCCATGGACGCAGCGGAAAACGGCTACGAAGGTCGCACCAAGAAGGAAGTCTTGATGCTGACCCGCGAGCGTCAGAAGCTCGAGCGCGTTCTTGGCGGTATCTCCGACATGAACAAGGTTCCGTCTGCGATCTGGATCGTCGACACCAACAAGGAACACATCGCTGTCTCCGAGGCTCAAAAGCTGAACATCCCTGTCGTGGCCATTCTGGACACGAACTGCGATCCTGACGTCGTTGACTACCCGATTCCGGGTAACGACGACGCTATCCGTTCGGCTGCGCTGCTGACTGGCGTCATTGCCTCCGCCGTTGAGGACGGCAAGAAGGCTCGCGCTGAGCGCGCCCAGGCTGAGGCCAAGGCTGCTGCTGGCGATAACGATGCGCCTGTTTCTTCCGAAGGTGAGAGCGCAGAAGCGGCTTCCGACGCTGCTTCAACGGCATCTGAGACGACGGCGACCTCCAGTGATGAGTCCGCAGCCGAATCCTCTGAAGCTGAGTCAAAGTAAGACCCGTTTTCACATACTGAAGGAGAATCGCTGATGGCGAATTACACTGCAGCTGATGTCAAGAAGCTCCGTGAGATCACCGGTGCAGGCATGATGTCCTGTAAGAAAGCTTTAGAGGAGGCTGACGGCGACTTCGACAAAGCCGTGGAATTCCTCCGCATCAAGGGTGCGAAAGACGTCGGTAAGCGCGCAGAGCGCACCGCTGCCGAAGGGCTCATCGCCGTGTCCGGCAACACCATGATCGAGGTCAACTCCGAGACCGACTTCGTTGCTAAGAACGCCGAGTTCAAAGAATTCGCGGACAAGGTTGCTAAGGCCGCTGATGAGGCCAAGGCTAACTCGCCCGAGGACCTGGCTGCTGTCAACGTCGACGGCACCCCGGCAGAGGAAGCCCTGCAGGCTTTCTCGGCCAAGATCGGTGAGAAGCTGGCTCTTCGTCGTGCTACCACCATCGACGGCGACAACGTTGCTGTTTACCTGCACCACCGTTCCGCTGACCTCCCGCCGGCAGTCGGCGTGTTGGTCGCGTACGAAGGTGAAGGCGACGCAGCGAAAGAAGCAGCCCACAACGCTGCTATGCAGGTTGCCGCGTTGAAGGCAAAGTACCTGAAGCGCGAGGACGTTCCCTCCGACATCGTCGAGAAAGAGCGTTCCATTGCAGAGGCAACCTCCCGTGAGGAAGGCAAGCCCGAAAAGGCTCTTCCGAAGATCGTCGAAGGCCGTCTCAACGGTTTCTTCAAGGACGTTGTGCTTCTGGAGCAGCCTTCCGTCGCTGATCACAAGAAGACTGTTAAGCAGTTGATGGATGAGGCTGGCGTCACCTTGACCGGCTTCCGTCGCTACGAAGTTGGCCAGCAGTAATCTGCTGAGCCTCACCTAGTGAGCGAAACGACCTCGGTTTCTTTTCCCTATACGGGGAAGAGGGGCCGAGGTTTTTGCTTTTTACCGGCAGAAATGATGCCCAAATAGTGGACGATTGGCCGGATCCTCGTCTCCTCCCACTACCTCCAAGTGTCAAGTTGTGTTCTTGTCCAGAGAGCCAGGTAGGATGTCACGAGGAAAACCCAACGGGTTACCCACTGGCCCCTTCGTTGCCGATGGCAGCGTTCACGTTGGTCGGTTCAGGTAGGGTCGCACACTCAACTTCATGAGGAGACATCCAGAATGGCGCAGAATGACGCCCCCAATTCACCTGCACACGGTCCTCACCGATCACCATATAAGAGGGTCATGCTGAAGCTGGGCGGTGAAATGTTCGGCGGCGGCAAAGTCGGAGTTGATCCCGACGTCGTCGACAATGTTGCTCGTCAGATCGCCGAAGTTGCCCGCAACGGAGTTGAAATTTGTGTGGTCATCGGGGGTGGCAACTTCTTCCGCGGAGCGCAGTTGTCCCAGCGGGGAATGGATCGATCGCGTTCCGACTACATGGGCATGCTCGGCACCGTGATGAATTGCCTGGCCCTTCAGGACTTCCTTGAAAAACAGGGCGTCGAGACCCGCGTTCAGACAGCGATCAACATGGCGCAAGTCGCGGAACCCTATCTTCCGCTCCGTGCGACCCGGCACCTCGAGAAAGGTCGCGTCGTCATTTTCGGTGCGGGCATGGGAATGCCTTACTTCTCGACGGATACCACCGCGGCCCAGAGAGCGCTGGAGATCGGTTGTGAAGTCCTGTTGATGGCGAAGGCCGTCGACGGAGTGTACGACGACGATCCCCGTAAAAACCCTGACGCCACCATGTACACGGAAGTCACTCCGCGTGAATGCCTTGATAAGAAACTGAAGGTGGCTGACGCCACGGCCTTCAGCCTGTGCATGGATAACAACATGCCGATCCTCGTCTTCAATTTGCTCGTTGAAGGAAATATTGCGAGGGCGGTCAATGGCGAAAATATCGGCACGCTGGTCCGTTCGTCTGATAATGATTAATACAGCCATCGTTTGCTAGGCGACATGGCCAATGAGGCGACGGCATGAGCCCCGCGTGCCCATGACGTCGCGCTTATTACAACACACTGTGAGGTACACACCATGATTGATGACACACTGCTAGAGAGCGAAGAACGTATGACCCAGTCGGTGGAATACGCTCGTGAAGACCTCACGACGATTCGCACCGGCCGCGCGAACCCGTCGATGTTTAACGGAGTTCAAGCCGAATATTACGGAGTCATGACGCCGATTACGCAGATGGCAACGATCAGCGTCCCAGAACCACGAATGCTGCTGATCAAGCCATATGAGCCCAGCATTATGAACGCCATCGAAAACGCTATTCGCAATTCGGATTTGGGCGTCAACCCGACCAACGACGGTCAAGTTTTGCGTGTCACCGTGCCGCAGCTGACCGAGGAGCGTCGTAAAGAGATGGTCCGGCTCGCGAAGAGCAAGGGGGAGGACGCGCGCATCGCTATCCGTAACATCCGCCGGAAGGGAATGGACGAGCTCAAGCGAATCCAAAAAGACGGCGAAGCCGGCGAAGATGAGGTCCAGGCCGCGGAGAAGGAACTGGATAAAACCACCCACGAGTATGTGTCCCAGGTGGACAAGCTCATCGAAGCCAAAGAAAAAGAATTAATGGAAGTCTAGCGTGGCTTACAGCAGAAAACTCGGGGAAAGCTGATGAAGGTAAGCGAGCGCGGTTCCGACGGCAGATCTCTGCCGCACCCACGCAACAAGGCGGGGCGTAACGTCCCCGTCGCCATCATTGTTGGCGTTCTACTTGGGGCCTTAATTATCGGATGCCTCATTATTCCGCACGCGTGGTACCCGCTGTTAGCCGTCATCATTCCGCTAGCGACCCTCGAGGTGTCCCGTCGGCTGAAGGAGCATGACTACGATGTCCCAGTTCTGTCCATGCTGGCTGGTGGGCAGTTGATGCTGTGGTTGTCGTTGCCGTGGGGGGCGAAGGGCATGCTGATGGGCTACATCGTGTCCGTCGGCGCGATCATGATCACCCGGCTATTCCACCGGGGAACCCATCAAGCACCCACGAATTACCTTCGCGATATGTCAGTGGCGGTCTTTGTTCTGACGTGGATTTCGCTATGCGGAACGGCCGCCGCACATCTCACCCTGTTTAATGAGGGAAGTCTTCGTGGCTGGGCCCTCATTGCGACATTCATCTTGTGCGTCGTTGCCAATGATGTTGGTGGTTTTACAGCCGGCGTTTTTTTCGGGAAACATCCTCTTGCACCGGCCGTTAGCCCCAAGAAATCGTGGGAAGGATTCGCAGGCTCCCTCGTATTTGCGGCCATTGTCGGGGTCATAGCCACCTGGCTTTTGCTCCACCGAGCCCCCTGGGAGGGCATCCTCGTCGGCCTGTTCCTTGCGTGTGCCGCCACGCTCGGTGATCTCGTCGAGTCCCAATTCAAACGAGACCTGGGAATTAAAGATATGGGCACGCTTCTCCCCGAACATGGTGGGCTCATGGACCGATTGGATAGCCTGCTCCCTGCGGCCGCGATGACCTGGATCATCGCGACTGTTCTTCAGATGTAACCGGTCCGCGTCGTGCTTCCTTATTTCCGTAGTTGGTGGATTTGCCGTCGCAACTGAATCATCCGAACGGAGCCAACAGAGAGCATAATGACAGCTCCAATAATGGCGGCGAGGAGGAACCCAACACCTGCCGGGAACGAGACCGTCCAGAAAAAGACTGTTAGCGTAACAGACTCCATGTTCTGAATAATGAAAATTAGGAGAAGCACTAACAGAGCAATTCCGACACTCAGTGCCACCCACGTGCTTCCCGCGACGGAGCCCTGTACGTCAGTCTTATTCTTCATCGGACCAGCATTGGTGTCAGTTCCCTCACGGTTCACGCGACGGCGCTCGGTACGTGGCTCATCATCGGAGGAGCTAACGGGGGAGGAGCTGCCCGTAGACCGGTTTTGTTGCGCATCCTGGTTTTGCGCAGCTTCTTCATTCTGTTGGCGCTCGGCCTTCTTCCGCTCACCTTCAGGGGTTGGTCTAACGACGCTCGGTGTGCGTGCCTCGGTGTCGCTTTTTCCGTCCATGCGTGGGCGACCCACCGCATTATTGGCCCGAGTCGATTTGTTGTCCTTAGATTTTGGTGATGTACTCATTGCTCCGTAACAATACCTCAACATCCACCAGCACGTCGGTTCGCGGACATCCCGTCGCACTCACCGGTGGGCTGTGATTGGATTATCCTCTCGCATCGTAGGCAGAATATAAGTAATGACGGAAACACATACAGAAACACACAACGACTTGGGTCTTAAGCCCGTCGAGTCCCTCAATCGAGCTGACAACAAAGCACAGCTGAAGTTCGCCGCTCCGCGTCGCGGGAAACCTCCAACACATTTCGCGGATCTGACGGTGGATGAGCAAAAGCAGGCCGTGAAGGACTTAGGGCTTCCGGCTTTTCGGGCGAACCAATTGGCCCGCCACTATTACGGCCGATTTGAGGCTTCCACTGAGACCATGACGGACTTACCGGCTGCTGCGCGTGAGCCGGTTCAGAAAGCTCTTTTCCCCGAGCTCATGACTGAGGTCCGCAATATTTCGTGTGATCAGGGCATGACGCGGAAGACATTGTGGAAGTTGCACGATGGCACCTTGCTCGAGTCAGTCTTGATGCGGTACCCGGGCCGAGCCACGTTGTGTATTTCCTCCCAAGCGGGGTGTGGCATGGCCTGCCCGTTCTGCGCAACTGGCCAAGGCGGTTTGCATCGTAACCTGTCGACGGGGGAGATCGTGGACCAGGTTCGCGCCGCCGCAGCTGCGATGAACAGTGGTGACGTTGCTGGTGGCAAAGGCCGCCTGTCCAACGTCGTCTTTATGGGGATGGGCGAGCCGCTGGCGAACTACAAGCGCGTCGTTAGCGCTGTTCGGCAGATTACTGACCCTTCGCCGCGGGGATTCGGTTTGTCTCAACGTAACGTGACGGTGTCGTCGGTAGGACTTGCGCCAGCAATTCGCCGGTTTGCCGACGAAGGTCTCTCCGTCACGCTGGCGGTATCGTTGCACACTCCCGACGATGAGCTCCGCGATAGCCTCGTTCCTGTGAACAATAGGTGGTCCGTGGAGGAGGTTTTGGATGCTGCTGCGTACTATGCGGATCGGTCAGGGCGCCGAGTCTCTATCGAGTACGCGTTGATCCGTGACGTCAATGACCAGGGGTGGCGTGCGGACCTCTTAGGTAAGAAGTTGAAGAAAGCACTTCATTCGAAGGTCCATGTGAATGTGATTCCGTTGAACCCGACGCCTGGGTCTATTTGGGATGCCTCGACGAAGCAGCAACAGGAAGAATTTGTCCGCCGAGTGAAAGCACAAGGTGTCGAGTGCACCGTTCGTGATACCCGCGGACAAGAAATAGCCGCAGCCTGCGGTCAGCTAGCTGCGGAAGAAAAGACTGCATAAGGCTGGGCCAGGGGCCGGGGGTAAGGCCCGGACAGCCAGGGGATTATCCCAGCAACTGATTTTGTATTAGTTAGTTCCCCTGGACGGCGCGCTGCCCCTTCAACGTCGCCGGATCAATGTTGAAGGAACGCAACTGAGAGTCGGAAAGGTCAGAATATGCTCCATGGAGGTTGAGCTGATCAGCAGCCCAGTCGCGCTCAACGTAATCCGCTGGCTTATTGCGAGCGGTCACGGTCCGAACCTGGTTGAGCTTAGGACGCAAAGCGATCAGCAATGCTCCGACGAAGCACAGGGCAGCAGTTGCGATGAGGAAAATATCTTCGACATGGCCCTTGTGGTTACCGACAAGCATGAACAATAGGAAAAGGCCACCAACGACGCCAGAGATAATAACCGGACGCCGGCCTAGATCATGCCAACCCCAGAATGCGGATGGCTCGTCCTTTGTTGATACGCCGTCGTATACTTTGTCTTTCGTCTCAGACACGAGAACCTCTCCTCTATCTCCGCCGGAACAGTGACGATCCACGTCTGATATATGTGTCCGGTGCGATTCCGCGGGACCAGTGGGGTATTTATTGTCGACGTTTCAGTCACACTGCTGTCGTTTACATTACCCCAAATTAATTCTCAGCCATAGTAGGGTAGCGCGTCGACCATGACCAATACACCCTGTTGGTGGTAATTCTGTGAAAAAACGGTGTGGTCTGCACGTAGCAGCGTTCTCTCGTGGAACGCGGTAGGGTTGGCCCTCATGAGTTTCATCGTGGGGCTTGTTTTATTCGCCTTGGGGATCGTTCTGACCATCGCGCTGCATGAATGTGGCCACATGGTTTCTGCACGCGCCTGCGGAATGCGTGTCCGTCGTTACTTTATTGGCTTTGGCCCGACGCTTTTCTCTTTCCGACGGAGGGAAAAGAAAACGTCGGCAGCGGCCGGGCGTCCCCTCATGACGGAATATGGCCTCAAAGCTGTCCCCTTCGGTGGGTTTTGCGATATCGCCGGGATGACAGCGATCGATGAGGTTGCTCCAGAAGACGAGCCATTTTCCATGGTCAAACGGCCCGTGTGGCAGCGCCTCATCGTCCTGCTGGGGGGCATCATGATGAACCTGCTGATCGGCGTCGTCGTGATGTACTTCGTGGCCGTCGCGTGGGGGCTCCCCAATCCCGACGTCGATTTGTCGGCAAAAGTCGGCTCGACGCAGTGTGTTCCGCAATCGGCTTCCGTGAATAGTTCGTCCCAGGATTCGTCGACGACTGACTGTAGTGGTCCCGGGCCCGCGGGGAAGGCTGGAATCCGCCAGGGTGATACGATCGTCAAGGTTGATGGTCACGACACCCCGGACTTCACGACGATGGGCGACGTCGTCCAAAAGATCGGACGTGACCACGCGGATGACGACCACGACCCCACAGTCCCCGTCGTTGTCGAGCGAAACGGTGAAACACGAACGGTTGATGTCACGATCCAGCGTGTCCAGCGGGAGACCACTCAGGGCAAGACGGTGACGGTTGGCGCTATTGGGATGACCTGGGAGCGCCCCAACAATATGTATTCGCACTACAACGCGCTATCCGCTATCCCGGGTTCCTTGCACTATTCCGGTTACATGATCGGCCAGTCGGTCGTCGGCTTGGCCAAGCTGCCGGCATCGGTTCCAGGAGTCGTCCGGTCGATCGGCGGTGGTGAGCGCAGCGAGAGCTCGCCGATGAGCGTTGTCGGAGCCTCGGTGGCCGGTGGCGACTTGGTTAAACACGATCAGTGGTCGTCCTTCTTCCTCCTCCTGGCTAGCCTGAACTTTTTCCTCGCATTGTTTAACCTCGTTCCCTTGCCCCCGCTCGATGGTGGGCACGTGGCCGTCACGATCTGGGAGAAGCTCCGTGATATGGTGCGACGGCTCCGCGGCTTATCGCCACTTGGGCCCGCCGACTACACCAAGTTGATGCCGCTGACCGTTGTCGTCTTTGTCCTCTTATTCGGTTTCGGTGCGTTGGTCATTGTTGCTGACGTTGTGAACCCCATCAGACTCTTCGGCTAAGACCCAGCGGAGGAACGTCGGCGGGTCGGAGCCTAGAGAACGTTGAACGCTGCTAGGTTTCGTACCATGCAGCGCGTGAGGCTTCGTCGGTACGGGCATGGCGGAAAGAAGATCCTGGCAGTGGCTTCGGTCACCGTTTTAGCGACGTTGAGCGCGTGTACACCAAAACCAGCTGGAGCGCGCGAAGCGGCAACTGACTTCGCCAAGCAGCTCAGCGCGATGGCCTCGTCGCAAGATAAAAACGGCGATGCCAATGACGATGAGCCTATTGACCACGCCGACAAAGCGGCCGATGCAACAGACAATAAGTCGGCAGCAGAGGCAAGCATCACGGACTCGTGGAAGGGACTGCAGGCGCAAAACCTTAAAGTTAGCCTGAAAGATTTTTCCTCGTCCGGTGATGTGTCCGTAGCCACCTACCATTACGACTGGACCTTGCCGAAGGATCGTTCGCTCTCATACGACGCCAAGGCCACGTTCGCTAAGACGAATCAGGCGTGGAAAGTGCGGTGGAAGCCAGCGGTCATTCATCCCGATCTGGGCTCCGACCAGCATTTAGAGCTTCGATCGCTCCAGGCGGATCGGGCACCCGTTATCGGGTCGGACGGCCAGGTCTTGCTCGAACCGGGAACCCAATTCCGCGTGCTTCTCAATAAGCATGACTCGGCGACCATCAATCATGTTGCATCCATCCTCAACGACGGCCATGCGGGGGACGCAGGGGTTCCGACGATTGACGCCTCCGCCGTCCACCAATCCGTGAAAAACGTCAACGGAGATTACTCCGTCGCGATGGTGCCTTCACGTGCGCACGACGTCGTTGATGCACTCAAAGGGGTCGATGGAGTCACTCTCAACGAGGAACCGGCTCTGGTCCGCCCTGACCCGAACTTCGCGCCTGACATTCTGAGCAGGGTGTCGTCGATAGTGAATGACGAACTCGATGGGAAAAATGGGTGGCAGGTGGCCTCTGTGAACCCCAATGGGGCTGTCATTAAGAGCCTGGAAGAGCAGCAACCAACTCCTGCTCAGTCGGTGAAGATCAGTTTGAGCAAGAAGGTGCAGGACGCTGCCCAAAAAGCAGTGGACACCCGTGCAGATACCGAAGCGATGATGGTCGTGATTCGCCCGTCGACGGGTGAGGTCCTGGCTGTTGCTCAGACAGCTAATGCCGATAAAAAGGGCGATCTGGCGCTGACGGGGTTGTTCCCTCCCGGATCGACGTTCAAGATGGTGACGGCAACGGCGGGGATGCAGCACGGGTTGGTCACTCCCGATTCCACCGTGCCGTGCCCGGGCACCATGGAAATCGGAAGCCGCGTTGTACACAATTACAACGACTTCAGTTTGGGCAATGTCTCCTTGACCAAAGCGTTCGCTCAATCGTGCAACACCACCTTTGCGGACGTGTCTAGCAAGCTGAAGCCGGGGGAGCTGAAATCTACTGCCCAGCAGTTCGGCATCGGGCAGGACTACAAGATTGACGGGTTGGACACGCTGACAGGTCAGGTGCCACAGGCCGATGAACTGGTTGATCGTGTAGAAGGTGGCTTCGGCCAGGGTAAAGACTTGGCTAGCCCGTTCGGTATGGCTCTTGTTGCTGCCACAGCTGCAGCGGGGAAAACTCCGACTCCTACCTTGATCGAATCCCACCAAACGACAGTCAAGAACACCAATGTGCCGACGATTGATCCCCCCACCATCGACAAACTGCGCGGGATGATGCGAGCTGTCGTGACGTCGGGTACGGCTCGTGCTATCGCAGGTGAGGGCGATGTTTTCGGTAAGACCGGTGAAGCTGAAGTCTCCGATGGGTCACACGCGTGGTTCGCTGGATATCGGGGAGACCTCGCCTTCGCCACTCTGATCCCCATGGGCGGCGGGTCGGAACACTCGGTTGCCATCACCCAATCCTTTTTCCAGAACTTGGGTGGCGACGACTAATACGCTGGCCGGCTCGCACCTAAACTGCCGACGACGAGCGCACGCAGTCGGCGTCACTGAGCGCAAGTGGTCGCCCGCATCGGCGTCGTTAATGGACCGCGCTACCATGTGGTCATGATTAACGGTTCAGCAAAGAAATCTCACACATCGGAGTCACAGCGTCACGGCGGTGATCGTGCGCCACTCAAGCCCGGGCATGCCACTCCTATCCGCCATGTCCCGGCCCATATCCCGCGTCCTGAATACGTTAACAGTGGCAAAGAGCCTCAAGAGGGGATTGGGGAACCCCTTGTTCAGACTCCCGAAAACATTGAGCGGATGCGCGAAGTGAGCGTCATCGCGGCAAATGCCTTGCAGAAGGCGGGGGAAGCAGTTCAACCGGGAGTGACGACGGACGAGCTGGATCGGATCGTTCACGATTACTTCATTGAGCACGATGCCTATCCGTCCTGCTTGCATTACCGCGGCTACCCCAAAGCTAGTTGCATCAGCCTCAATGAGATCGTGTGCCATGGGATTCCGGACACCACCGTCGTGAAGGACGGTGACATTGTGAATATCGATGTCACGGCATTCAAAAATGGGGTCCATGGTGACACCAATGCAACGTTCCTGGCTGGGAATGTCTCTGAAGAGCATAAAAAGCTGGTCAAGGTCACAGAAGAAAGCATGTACCGGGCTATCAAAGCGTGTAAGCCGGGCCGGCCTGTGAACATGATTGGCCGTGTGATTGAGTCCTATGCTCGCCGTTTCGGGTACGGAGTAGTGCGTGATTTCACGGGTCACGGCATTGGAACCACATTCCACAATGGACTTGTCATTTTGCATTACGACGCTTCATGGCCGGATGACATCATGGAACCGGGCATGACCTTCACCATCGAACCCATGATCACACAAACGGAGAACCTCGATTACCGCGTGTGGGATGACGATTGGACCGTCCAACTGACGCAACCAGGAAACTGGACTGCACAGTTTGAGCACACCCTCGTCGTGACCGAGGACGGCGTTGAGATTTTGACCCAGCCAGACTTCTCCATCGACGAAGCGTGAGAATCGAACGTGCGTGGTTCGAGTTAAATACCCATGAATGCTGACTATGAAAAGGCCGGGTACAACAAGGCTGATTCTTCGCCTTCCTTAGCCCCGGCACTGTTGGTGACCGGATGTACGTCAGACGCTGGCAAATCGGTTGTCGTTGCTGGCATGTGCCGGTCATTGGCACGTCGGGGTTACCGTGTCGCGCCTTTCAAGGCTCAGAATATGTCGAATAATTCGGCCGTCGTGTTGGCGACTGATTATTCAGTAGGTGCGGGCAACTCAGACAGTGGGGAGGCGGCCTCGTATCCAGCTTCCACTCACGGCGATGGCCGACGTCTCGTCGCTGGGGAAATCGGACGAGCCCAGGCATTGCAGGCTTTCGCTGCCGGGGTGACTCCCAGTGTCGACATGAACCCGGTCCTGCTGAAACCGGAGGCAGACCGTCGAAGCCAACTAGTGCTCCGCGGAGTCGCAACCGGCACCGTCGGCGCACGGGACTACATCGAACACCGCACGCACTTGCGTGAGGTCAGCGCTTACGCGTTGGAGTCGCTCCGCCGCGAATACGATGTGGTCATCTGTGAAGGGGCTGGGTCACCAGCGGAAACCAACCTCCGGCACACCGACATCGCGAACATGGGGTTGGCGGAAGCTGCGGATCTTCCCGTCGTCCTTGTCGGCGATATCGACCGCGGCGGTGTGCTCGCGCACTTTTTTGGCACGTACTTCATTCTCGACCAGGCTGATCGCGACCGATTCCAAGGTTTCATTGTCAACAAGTTCCGCGGTGACGTCGGCCTCCTTCAGCCGGGGTTGGACGAGGTCACGCGCCGAACCGGTGTTCCGACGCTCGGCGTCATCCCATTCATCGACGGTCTCTGGATAGATGCTGAAGACTCATTATCGGGTGCCAGTGGGCGAGTGGGCCCCGGCCTTCCGCCTATCGGGACCAACACCATACGGGTAGCCGCTGTTCGCCTGCCTCGGGTGTCGAACAGCACCGATATCGAGGCCTTGTCGTGCGAGCCTGGCGTTGATGTGGAATGGACCACCTCGCCCGCGGCTATTGCCTCGGCGGATTTAGTGGTCATTCCGGGGTCGAAGTCGACGATCCACGACTTAGAGTGGCTGAAGAAAACAGCTGGCCCGCAGCTTCAGGAACGCTACCGCGCCGGCCGGCCGATCTTGGGAATATGTGGGGGATTCCAGATGCTCTGCCACTCGATTACGGACCCCGTCGAGTCCGGCCACTCCGAACCCGTCGCCGGCTTGAATTTCTTGGACATCGATATCGAGTTTTTCCCCGAAAAAACACTGGCCAATCACGGTACAGCCTTTGAGATCCACCACGGTCGAGTTGTCCGTCAAAACTGCCCAGGGTGGATCGGGCCACTTACCGACGACGGGGACTTAGGCGACCATGCAGGTCTCGACAGTCATGTGAGCGGTGCAGCCCGGGCAGCACGCTACGAAGGAGCACATGATAAAGCCGTGTGGGGCACACACCGGCACGGACAGCTCGAGGTCGATTCTTTCCGACGCCATTTCCTCCGCGATGTTGCCCAGACATGTGGCTTATCCGGATTCGTCCCCGGACACATCAGTTTCCATGACGCTCGCGCTGAACAGGTCGACCGGTTAGCCGACGCCGTGGACGCAGCGTTGGGCGCAGACTGGGCCGAACGATTGGGAATCGTGACGACCTAGCCGGCGTTACTGACGCTATTTCGTGCTTCGTCATCAATATGTCCACATCTGCGTGCGATGAGTGCGATGAATAGAGGTGAAAGAACGGCGACCATGTACACCACGCCGAAGGATCCGCCCGTAGACAGAGGCACAAGGGTGTGAACAAGAGTCGCGGCCGCGACAGACACCGTCATCCCGGTCATGCCTGCTACCTGCAGTGCAGATCCCATAAAGCCGGCCTTATCGGCCGGGGACAAGCTCATCGCTGCCGTGTTAATCCGGGGGTAGCTGTATCCCACACCAAATCCGGTCAATGTCCAAAACGCTGTTATCCACGCCCAATGTGCGCCTGATGCACTGCTGATACCGACACCAGCAGCGCCGATCCCCAAGACCGCAGCAGAGATCCACAACGTCACCGGGAGTGACCGCGGTTTGGCGCTCGACTGCACTTGCGATCCGATAAACCAGGTAATCCCCGTTCCCGTCAGCGCGAGCCCGGTCAGTGTTGGTGGCAATCCGTCACGGCGTGCCAGAAGCAGAGGGATGAGCGCCTCGAGCCCGAAGAAAGCGTCGAAAAGGAATCGCAAAAGAACCATCGACGGCACATCACCCGCAGCGCGGAAAGTGCCGACGGGTACCAGCGGGCGAATCGCGACGGCGGTCACGCCTGTGGCGAGGAGGAAGATCAGAACTCCCCATGCCGCGAAATCACCGGAAATTGAGAGCGGATAGGAAGCTATCGCGATAACGAACGCCGCGATCAGCATCTTCATTGCGTTCCGATGATCGGTCTCACGCGTTAATGGCGTCGTCGCGCGGGGGAGGAGAGGGAACACAATGATCGACGCCACAGCTGAGATGCCGAAAAGCCAATGCCAGCTGAGACTCTCTGTAATAATCCCCGCAACCCCGGGCCCAATGAGTGTGGGTATCACCCAGGCACCCGCTAAGGCCGCGAACATTTTGGTCTGCAGCTGCGAGGGGTAAATGACGGCGATAATCGCATAGATCGCCACCACGATGGCGCCCCCGCCGAGCCCCTGGAGCACGCGCGCGACGAGGAAAATCGGCATCGTCGGGGTGACAACAGCAAGTACCAGGCCTGCCACAAATAAGAGGCCGGACCCTCGCAATGTTCTCATTGCGCCCCGGGAGTCCGCGAGCATTCCGCCAGCAACCATGGCGAAAATTGACGCTGCCGTTGCCACAGTGAACGTTAACGTATAAGCGGTTCCCCCGGGTGCTCCCAGACTTGCGGTGATGGTGGGCATGACGGACATGACTGCCGTCTGGTCAAACGCAGCAATGGTAATGAGCGTTATCAACCCGATCGTGAGAGCACGATATTGGGATGAGAGTAGGCCTTCCTGGGCGTCGGACGTCGACCCCTTGAGAGCAAACCTATTTCCAGCCATAAATTGAGCAGTTACCTCTACACTTCTTCTTTCGCTAATTGACCACCTGTTTATATACGACGATGGGTGGGTAGGGCCACTCGCCCCACTGCGGGACTACAGCGGGGCTGTGCGTGTGGGATTACAGATCCAGCCCAAGGAGGGCATTTTCATTGACCTCCGACAGTGCCGGGTGGATCCAGTATTGTCCCTCGGCCACCTCAGGGACGGTCAGTTTCTGCTCCATCATGGTGATGAATTGGTGGATCAACGTCGTGGCTTGCGGCCCAATGATGTGGGCACCCAGCAACCGTTTGCTCGTCGTATCAGCAATGAGTTTCACGAACCCGGTGGTATCTTCCATCGCCCAGCCATAGGCCACATCGCCATAGTTCTGCGTTTTCACGGCCACGGTCGTGTCATTCTCGTCCGCCCAGTTCCGCGCTTCGTCCTCCGTCATACCGACGGTTGCGATCTGCGGGTGGGTAAACACTCCTGCAGGAACATATGTGTGGTGGAAGGCTTGTTTGCCAGCATCGGGGCCGCTCGTGGATATCTCTCCCATGCCGGCTTGTGCTTCGTCAGGGCTCTTCAACAGCCCCATATCAAGCAAGACATTGTGCTTGACGACCTTCGCCTCGTGATTGGCCACGTGCTTCAGCTGGTACGGCGACGACACATCGCCAAGCGCCCACACACCGGGAGCAGTGGTTTCGCCGTACGCATTGACGACTATTCTTCCTCCATCATCGAGGTCCATGCCGGCTTCAGTGACGTTGAGGAGGTCGCCGTTGGGGGTTCGTCCCATGGCGACGAGAAGCATCTCAGCGCTGACTGTGGTGCCGTCGTCGAGAGTTAGGGTGACTCCGTCGGCGCTTTCTGTCTTTCTTTCCGCCTTGGTGACGGTGCGGCCAAGGTATGTAGTCCAGCGCTCGGACGCGATCTCAGTGAAGCGCTCCGAAAGGTCCGCCTCGAACCGCTTGAGCAAATGAGGCGACCGGTTGATGACGGTCACGTCCACCCCGAGCGCACTGAAGACGTGGGCAAACTCGGCGGCGATAACTCCACCACCAAGGATGATCATTGATGAGGAGAGATCAGGGATCCGGAGGATATCTTCATTCGTGTGGTAGGCCACATCCGAATTCGTAATGACGGATGGGATGAATGGCCGCGAACCTGCCGCCACGATAATACGATCCGCTGTGATCGTGACAGGCTGATCACCTTGTCCGGTTGCCAGGGTCCGTGGTCCGATAAAACGGGCGAACTGGTCGTAGACATCCACTGTCGGGTTCTCATCGCCACGGCGGTATTCTTCGCCACCGCGCGCAATGGGGTCGATACGGCGTTCAAAAATACGACGCACGATGGCGGGCCAATCGACCCCGTCAACGTGGGCATGCACCCCGTACTGTTCGGATTCCCGCGCAGCCTCCGCAATATCGGCCGCATAGACATACATCTTGGTGGGAATACAGCCGACGTTAAGGCATGTCCCCCCGAACGTGCCCTTTTCGACGATGGCTATCCGCTTATCACCGAACTCAGGCCCCGGGATCATATTGCCGGACCCCGTCCCGATAATCATGAGGTCATAGTGCCGCGTCGGTGCTTCGGGGCCATTGTGGACGGGTTGAGGGATAACAGGATTATTGCGCTCAGCCGTCGAGGTTGGAGCCATTGAACGTCCTTTCTATGTCGATAACATGCGAATGATGCCGTCGCTTTATCATGCGCACGTGAGTCTACATTTCGACTAACACCGCAGAGGCGAGTCCTGTTCCCACCGGGCGTCATCGGTGACAGCTTTGGGCTTCCCCCGTTTAAGGGTGCCGGTGATATGTAAATGGTCATTATGTTGGGCTTTTCACGACGGTTATGCCGTGCCTGTCCTCCGCGCCGGGTACTCTCAAACGGTGGGATGGTTCCGCGTTGGGATCGACCCACGATTCATGGTTCTTGACCGTGACGGGTCACCATAGCAATTGGCCGCGGGCCGTTTTGCGCAATATGACAGACCAGAACGAATAACAACTCGCTTCTCTTACCGGCGTCGCGTTGGTTCGCGACGCTTCGAAGGATGATGAAAATCGTGTCAGAATCCACTGATCGCGTAGGAAAAGGAACCGATACCGACGTTGTGCTCATCGGTGCCGGAATTATCAGCTCTACGCTAAGTACTTTGCTTAAAGAGCTTCAACCGGATTGGGATCAGGTGATCCTGGAGCGTCTTGATATTCCGGCGGGGGAGTCGTCGTCACCATGGAATAATGCTGGCACTGGCCACTCGGCGCTATGTGAACTGAACTACACGCAGGAAGTCAATGGCGACATTGACATTACAAAAGCGGTGAGTGTGAACGAGAAGTTCCAGATCTCTCGCCAATTCTGGAGCTACCTCATTGAGGAAAATAAGCTCGGCAATCCGCGTGAGTTCATTAACAAGTGCCCCCACATGTCGTTCGGGCACAGCGGTGAGCAGGTCCGTTTCCTCCGTAAGCGTTTTGATGTTCTCAGCAAGCACCCCTTGTTCCCGGGGATGCATTTCACGGATGACAACGAAAAGTTCGCTGAAAAACTCCCCCTGATGGCGCGCGGCCGTGACTACACGGAACCAGTGGCGATTTCGTGGACCAACGAGGGCACGGATATTAACTTTGGTGCCCTGACTCGCCAATATATTGACTACGTCACCCAGAATGGCGTCGAAATCCGGTATGGCAATGAGGTTCAAAACATTTCTCGAGAGGGCAGTCACTGGAAGGTGACCTCGAAGAACCTTCACACCGGGGACACTTCAGTGATTACAGCAAACTTTGTCTTTGTTGGTGCAGGCGGAATGGCACTGCCGCTCCTGGAGAAAGCCGGTATCCCGGAAATTAAGGGCTACGGTGGTTTCCCTGTGTCCGGTGCCTGGTTGCGTTGCACCAACGAGGACTTGATCAAACAGCACGCTGCGAAGGTGTATGGCAAGGCGTCCGTGGGTGCTCCCCCGATGTCGGTGCCGCACTTGGATACCCGCATTATCGACGGGAAGCGTGGCCTTTTGTTCGGCCCCTACGCTGGCTGGACACCGAAGTTCCTTAAGAAGGGCAGCTTCTTGGATCTACCGAAGTCGCTGCGTCCGGGGAATATCGCGTCGCTGGTCGGCGTCGGCCTTCAGGAATTCGGCCTCACCCGTTACCTCGTGGAAGAGGTGTTGAAGAACCAGACCGCTCGTGTGGAGTCGCTCCGTGAATACATGCCGTCGGCACGTACCGAGGACTGGGAGCTGGTTACCGCTGGTCAGCGTGTTCAGGTCATCAAGCCGATTGGTGCGCCGAAGTTTGGTTCCTTGGAGTTCGGAACCGCGGTGATCTCGAGCAACGACGGTTCCATCGCCGGTTTGATGGGTGCTTCGCCGGGAGCTTCGATCGCTCCGTCGGCTATGATCGAACTGCTGGAGCGGTGCTTCGGCAGCAAGATGATCGAGTGGGCGCCGAAGATCAAGGAAATGGTGCCGTCGTACGGCAAGTTGATGTCGCGTCACACCGATCTGTTCCATGAGCAGTGGGATCGTTCGCAGAAGGCGTTGCAGCTGGAATCCTAAACGGCTATTGAGCACGGCCTGGAATCGGTGAATGTTCGGTTCCGGGCCGTTTTCTCGTGTCTTTCACTTGTCGCATCCTGGTGTTTATTATCAGTGGCGGTAAACCGTTCACGGTAGGAAGCCTCTAGAGTAGGAAGTATGTTGCCTTCGTCACACAGCGTTTCGCTTTTCCCCTTCAGTGCCGTGGTTGGGCAGGACCAACTGAAATTAGCGCTGATTTTGACCGCTATTTCTCCCCGCATCGGCGGTGTCGTTGTTAGAGGCGAAAAAGGCACGGCGAAGACGACGACAGTTCGCGCTTTCTCCCGGATGCTTCCGGACCCGAAGGCGAAGGTTGTTAACCTCCCGTTGGGTGCCACGGAAGACCGTGTGGTGGGCTCTATTGATGTCGAGCGCGTTCTCACTACCGGCCATGCTGAATACCAGCCCGGCCTGCTCAGCGAGGCAAACGGGGGAGTGCTGTACGTCGATGAAATTAACCTGCTGGCGGACCACTTGGTCGATATCATTCTCGACGCCGCAGCAACCGGGTACATCAGCATCGAACGCGACGCGGTCTCTCATACGGAGGACACCGACTTTGTCCTCGTCGGCACGATGAACCCGGAAGAAGGGGAGTTGCGCCCCCAGCTCTTGGACCGGTTTGGTTTGGCTGTCGACGTTTCCGCGCCGCGTGACACGAAGTCGCGGACGGAAGTAATGCGCCGGCGCTTGGCCTTCGATGAGAACCCTGAGGAATTCCTCGAGCAGTGGGCCGATGCCGAGAGGGACATCGCAACGCGCATTGTCGCTGCTAAAGAGCGTGTGACAGGAGTAGAACTCACCGACGTCGTCTTGGGGCGAATCGCATCCATCTGTGCATCTTTTGATGTCGATGGCATGCGCGCAGACCTCGTGATTGCTCGTGCCGCCGCCGCCCATGCTGCCTGGGAAGGCCGGACAACGATCAAGGACTCGGACATTAAAGTCGCGGCCGAGTTGGCGCTCCCGCACCGACGTCGGGACCCCTTCGATTCCCCTGATATCAGCGACGACGAGCTCGACGAAGCGTTGGACCGCGCACGTGACGAGGTCCCCGATGAACCGGATGACGACCCCGCGCCGGACAACACCGAGGACAGTGATGGTGACGTCGATACTAACGATGTCGACGACCTCACCAGCGACGATGGCCACTCGGATGGGACCCCTGACCCCAGCGCTGACCATCCCACACCGCAGCAGAACAAGTCCGATGCAGATAACGATGACAACCGCGGTCCGGCACCGCAGGAAGGAGGCCGCGCCGCCCAGGGCGCGCCCTTTCGTCGCTAGGCTTGTTCAGCTTCAGAAGTTAGGCCAGGTCGAATCCACCGCGCTGGGGCGACGATCGCATGCCATCTCAGCGCACGGCTCAACTATCCGAGCAGTACGAGACGGTCACGGTTTCAACGTCGTGGGGACGGTCCTCGCCGCGGCAGATCGTGGAGCGCGGATCGACAATCACACTCACCGTGTTCCTCTGGAATCGAATGACGTGCGCGGAAGCATTCGTCGTGGATCGGAAGCAAACCTCGTCGTGTTCCTCGTCGATGCCTCGGGGTCGATGGCAGCACGCGACCGTCTCTCAGCTGTGACAGGAGCGATTATGTCGATGCTGACCGACGCTTACCAGCGCCGTGACAAGGTCGCCGTGATCACTATCCATGGGTCAGAAGCGACAGTCGTTCTTCCGCCTACACGGTCGATCACGATCGCTGCTCGTCGTTTAGCCGATGTCAAAATAGGTGGACGTACCCCGTTGGCCGCCGGGCTCGATAAAGCTTATGAGCTAATTACCCGCGAACACTATCGCGAGCCTGGCCGTAGAGCTATCCTCATGTGTCTGTCGGACGGACGCGCAAATGGCAAAGGTGGTCTGGCTGCTGCCGAGGTAGCAGCTCGTCGTATCGCTCGCCGAGGGCTTGTAGGGAGCGTTGTCATCGATTGTGAACGCCCAGGCCGGGTGCGATTAGGTTTAGCATCACGACTAGCAGCGAACCTCCATGCCCCGTGTGTTCGGTTAGATGAGTTGTCGGCCGATAACCTAGGTGGAGTCATCAAGACGTTTAGTTAAAACGTTGCGTTAGAACCTCGAGCCAGAGCGTCGGGGCAAAGCAACCCACTCCGCTCAGCCGTGAATAAGCACGGCGATAATTGGATAGACGCACGCGTGCAGGCAATGACAGTCACTGAGGAGAGAGACGAGAATGCCAAAAGGAAAAGTTGATCCCGCGAACATTCCCAACGACGGATTAACAACACGACAGCGACGGATGCTCCCAGTCACCGCGGTCAACACGGGCGATGGCAAAGGAAAATCCACAGCTGCTTTCGGCATGGCCCTCCGCGCCTGGAACCAAGGGATGAGCATCGGCGTCTTCCAGTTCGTCAAGTCCGCAAAATGGCGGGTCGGCGAGGAAGCCGTCTTCCGGAAACTGGGGGAGCTACACGACGAGACCGGCGTCGGCGGACCCGTCGAATGGCACAAAATGGGCGAAGGATGGTCATGGGCCCGGACCAAGGGAACCGAAGACGACCATGCGCGCAACGCCCTCGATGGATGGCATGAGGTTGCCCGACGGCTCCAAGAGGAAACCCACGATTTCTATGTTCTCGACGAATTCACCTACCCCATGGCATGGGGATGGGTCCCTGTTGAGGAAGTAGCCGAGACGCTCCGGAGCCGCCCCGGCACCCAACACGTCGTCATTACCGGCCGGCGCGCACCACAAGAGATCATTGACGTTGCCGACCTTGTGACCAAGATGGAGAAAATCAAGCACCCCATGGATCAAGGGCGAAAAGGCCAGAAAGGTATCGAGTGGTAGACACCCAAGGTACGGGCGCGCCGGGACTTGTTATTGCCGGTTCAGCCTCGGGGACGGGAAAGACGACGCTTGCCACCGGCCTGATGGCGGCACTGAGCCGACGACACATCGTTGCGCCGTTTAAAGTTGGTCCCGACTACATTGACCCTGGTTATCACGGTGTGGCCACGGGACGACCAGGACGCAACCTCGATTCAGTCATGTGCGGAACCGACCGCATAGCCCCGTTGTATCGTCACGGCTCCTTGGGCGCGGACATTGCCGTGGTGGAAGGCGTGATGGGCCTTTTCGACGGTCGAATCCCGGCCTTGTCCTCGCACCTCGGTACCGAGAATAGTGGCGCCGCCGAGAAAAGTGGCGCTGTGGCTAGCGGTTCAGTAGCCAGTGGTTCCACGGCTGAAGTAGCCCGCCTCGTTGGCCTCCCCGTCGTTCTCGTCGTTGATGTCCGCGGAATGAGCCAGTCGGTCGGGGCCGTCGTGAAAGGTTTTATGACCCTGGATCCGGACGTGACCATCGCTGGCGTGATCTTGAACCGAGTGGGGTCCACCAGACACACGGCTGTTGCGACGAAAGCGGTCGAAGAGCAGGGCGTTCCGGTCATTGGTGCAGTTCCGCGTGCCGTCGATGTCGAGGTGCCCAGCCGGCATTTGGGGCTCATCACGGCATCCGAGTGGAGTGCCGAAGCGCAGGAAGCCGTCAGCCATATGGCGGACATGGTGGAAGACTCCGTTGACCTGGACGCTGTGCGCGACCTGGCCACGCCGCCCGCGCCGGGCCCGGTGTGGAATCCTGCTGAGGAGATCAAGCGGTGCCACACCGGTGCCGGTCCTCGTCGATCAGAGCGCCCATTGATTGCCATGGTTGGTGGGCCAGCATTTAGCTTCTCGTATGCAGAGCATCAGGAACTGCTCGACGCAGCGGGTGCTGATGTCATCGATGTGGATCCACTGGGGGATGAAGACACCGCGTGTGATGCTATCCGGCGGTCCGACGGAATTATCATCCCGGGCGGGTTCCCGGAAGAGCACGTGAATGAGCTGTCCTCGAGGCGATGCTTGGCTGGACTCATCCGTGAATCAGCGGATTGCCATCGCCCTATTCACGCCGAGTGCGCTGGGCTCTTGTGGCTCCTTGAGAGTCTGGAGGGCTATCCCATGTGTGGGGTATTCCCGGCATCGGCGCACATGAATAAGCGGGTGACTCTCGGCTACCGCGAGGCGACCGCAACACAGTCCTCAGCGTTATGGCATCAGGGCGACCAGCTCATTGGTCACGAATTCCACCACACATCCCTCGTTATTGACGACGCTGCTATGGGCGGTTCGAGTGATCCGTCAGAACGTCAGTCTGCGTGGACATGGACGGGATGGGACGGCCGTGATGTCTACGAGGGGTGGGTGCGCAACAACATTCATGCGTCGTATTTGCATACTCATCCTGCCGCTATGCCCAACGCTATCGTCAATTTTGTCGACGCGTGCCGCGGGTTTCACGATCAGGCGTCGCATCATTACGCGTGAGCCGTCGCGTCGTCGATAGTGGCGATAACCTGCGTACACAGCCAACCCATCCACCAGCGTCAGCCCCCAATGAGACCGAGACTAAGCTGAAGGCCATGACCGATTTGCCACCAGTGACTCTCCGACCGCTGCCGTCGGAGACTATCAGCGATATCCGAGGACAGCTTCGTGGAACAGTTGCCTTAGTCGGTGGTGGCCCAGGCGATCCAGGACTGATCTCGTACCGTGGATATCAATATGTGGGGGCCGCGGACGCGATCTTGATCGACCACTTAGCGCCTGATCTGTCGTCAATTATTCCCGCTGATTGCGATGTTATTGATGTGGCCAAGTTGCCATACCGCAAGTCGGTGGCTCAGGAAAAAATTAACTCGATGCTGGTTGAGCGCGCGGAAGCCGGTCAATTTGTCGTTCGCCTGAAGGGCGGGGACCCCTTTATTTTCGGCCGTGGGCTCGAAGAGCAAGAGTACTGCGAAGATCACCATGTCTCAGTCACGGTTGTCCCGGGCATAACAAGCCCCATTGCTGTGCCCGAAACCGCCGGTGTGTCTGTGACTCAACGCGGGGTGACTCATGATTTCACCGTGGTATCGGGCCACGTGCCGCCCGGGCACCCCAAGTCACTCGTGAACTGGGACGCATTAGGCCACATGAGGGGCACAATTTGCATCATCATGGGCGTGAAAAATGGTGGCGCCATTGCCCAAGCGCTGATGGATGCAGGTCGTGATCCTGAAACCCCAGCCTTTGTTACCCAAGAAGGAACGACGTCCAACGAAAAATCGATTGCGACGACGTTGGCCTCGTTAGGACAGGTGCTGGAAAACGTCGATCCGCCGGCGGTGATTGTCATCGGCGACGTCGCGGTACCGCGTCCCCACGCAGAATAGCCCCTCACGCGAACTCGGCTCTCACGCCGCGTGAGCTCTACTGCGGAATGAGCATGGTGACGAGGTCACCTTTCGTCCCTTTCACCGCTCCCGCCTGAATTTCCGTTGCGAACCTCAACTCCTTGTCGATCACACTGGATAAAAGCTCGGCAGCGTCTTCCTGCTTACATTCAGAAGCTTCCGCCAAGTGTCGAGCGACCAGGCCTTTATAAAACTTGTTGAAGTGGGAGACCACTTTCCGCTTTCCAGACGAGTCGATCGTTTCGACGCGAAGTTCTGTCGCGCCGGGCACGGGGCCCAAATTCCGATACGTTCCTGAGCGAAAATCGAATATCGCGTTGGATTGCGCTTCCGTGCTATCGCGCCATTCGACCAGAGTCTGAGTTAAGGCGGGCTTCCACCGCGCCCGCATTGTGGAGTCGTTCAAGGTTACGGTGCCGGATAGCCGGTGATGAGGGATGACGTCGTCGGCAGAAATAACCCCGAATAATGCCGAACCTATAGCTAGACGACGCGTAGCTGCGGCGGGCAAAGGCCCCACAGCGGGGCAGACATGACCGGCTTTCGTGATGGGCTCGCCTCGGCCTGACGGAGCGAGTGCGTCGTAGAGGACACCGGTATAGATCGTTAAAGCGGGGGCGGCCTGGCTGGTTAAAATCTGAGCGTTTGATGCGCGTTCGGAATCAAGGCGCTCAGACAACCCTAATACTTCCCGAGCGCGCGCCCGCCCCTCGTCAGTCTCGATACTGCACAAGGCGATGAGCTCCCGAGCGATCTCCTGGCGCGTCGGATTGAGAGAGGGAAAGCGCAACGTGTCCCAATCCAAAGCTGGGCCATCACCGTGGGAGGATCCACGATCCGCAGTATCGGCTGGGTGAGATTGTGACTCCGATGGCGGAAGGATTATCAGCATGGGGAAAGCCTATCGGGCGATCGTCCCGGTACCACGCTGAGGGGCGTCGGTAGGAATTATTTGCCGCTGATAAATTCTTCGAGTTGCTGTCGAGCAACCTCATCGCGCAGTTGCTTCGGTGGCGACTTCATGAGGTAGGATGCGGCCGAATACACAGGGCCAGATACCCCTCGATCTTTCGCAATTTTTGCCGCGCGAAGAGCGTCGATAATTATTCCGGCCGAGTTAGGTGAGTCCCAAACTTCTAATTTGTATTCAAGATTGAGCGGGACATCGCCGAAAGTTGTTCCCTCCAGCCGCACGTAGGCCCATTTTCGGTCGTCAAGCCAACTAACATAATCCGAAGGCCCGATATGGACATTGCCTTCACCCATATCGTGCTCAAGATTCGACGTCACCGCTCGAGTTTTAGAAATCTTTTTTGATTCAAGCCGGCGGCGCTCCAGCATATTCTTGAAGTCCATATTCCCGCCGACGTTTAATTGCATCGTGCGGTCAAGACGAACTCCGCGATCCTCGAAGAGCTTCGCCATCACACGGTGGCTAATTGTTGCCCCGACTTGTGACTTAATGTCGTCGCCAACAATCGGCACGCCGGCGTCTTCGAATTTCTTGGCCCACTCTGGATCGGACGCTATGAACACGGGGAGTGCATTAACAAACGCAACGCCAGCGTCTAGCGCGCACTGTGCATAATGCTTGTCGGCTTCTTCGGATCCCACGGGCAGATACGACACAAGGACGTCCGCCTCGGTATCGCGGAGCACCTGAGTGACATCAACAGGTTCTTCGGTCGACTCATCAATTGTCTCTTTGTAGTACTGACCTAAACCGTCATACGTAGGGCCGCGCTGAACAGTGACTCCGCTGGGGGGAACGTCGCAAATCTTGATCGTGCAGTTTTCTGACGCATTAATGGCGTCGGAAAGATCAGTGCCAACTTTCTTTGCATCGACGTCAAATGCGGCGACAAATTCAATATCGCCGACGTGATAGTCGCCGAATTTCACGTGCATGAGTCCGGGGACTTTTTCTTCCGGATCGGCGTCTTTGTAATACTCCACCCCTTGAACGAGTGATGAGGCGCAGTTTCCGACTCCAGCAATCGCGACGCGAATGGGCTTTCGTTCAGACATATAGTCTCCTTCCGTTATTTACTGATGTTCGGCACGGTGTGCAGGCACAGCGGACACTTTAATGTCGAAAATGCGTGTATTTTCTCAGCTCAGCTGGTTTGTTAATCGTTGTAGTTGATCGATTAAGAGGGTGTGTCCAGGCGCAAAATGGCGTTAAAAACGAAAAAATAGTTTTATTACGTGTTGGGATTTTACCCCTATGCAGGTGTGATTACGGCTATGGTGAGCCAGGTTCGACGGAGGCTCTGATGATGGCTTTGACGGTGAATTTGTTGATAAGACCGCCTTGAAATGTGAACGCGCATCGCCACCACAGCGATTGCCATCCACCGGAGCGAGACCTTACTGAAACTGTGGGGTAATGTATCGAGCCATGATTACCCGTATGTCCTCTCTCTTTGTGCGAACCTTGCGTGAAGACCCTGCAGATGCAGAAGTTCCTAGCCACAAGCTCCTTGTTCGGGCCGGTTTTATCCGACGCATCGCACCCGGTGTGTATTCGTGGCTGCCGCTCGGACTCAAGGTTCTGCGAAACATTGAGCGGATTGTGCGGGAAGAGATGGACGGTATAGGTGCTCAAGAAATTGAATTACCTGCCTTACTTCCTCGCGATGCCTATGAAGTGACAGGTCGATGGACAGAGTACGGCGACGCTCTTTTCCGGTTAAAAGACCGTAAAAAAGGCGATTATCTCTTAGGCCCTACTCATGAGGAAATTTTTACCGAGACGGTGAAAGGCGAGTACTCCTCGTATAAAGATTTCCCCGTCACCTTGTATCAAATTCAAACTAAGTACAGGGATGAAGAACGGCCTCGCGCGGGAATTTTGCGCGGGCGGGAATTCATCATGTGTGATTCCTACTCCTTTGATATGAAAGATGAGGGGCTAGAGGCGTCGTACCAGAAGCACCGGGCCGCCTATCAGCGCATGTTTAACCGCTTAGGGCTCGATTACGCTATCTGCGCTGCGACGTCTGGTGCGATGGGTGGGTCCGCGTCTGAGGAATTCCTCGCTGTCTCGCCCGTCGGCGAGGACACGTTTGTGACGTCGACAAACTCCGATTATGCGGCCAATGTCGAGGCTGTCGTCACTCCTGCGCCGACTGTCGACGAAAACGCGATCGACTCGATTGAGCCGGCAATCACACTGGAATCGTCGAACTGTACGACGATTGCCACGCTGGTGGACTGGGCCAATTCGAATGAGACTGTGTCCCAGCGGTTTGATCGTGAAATCACTGCTCAAGACACCCTGAAATGCGTGGTAGTGAAGACGCGGGAACCGGGGGAAGAGGACTTTTCGTACGCCATTATTGCGATCCCTGGTGACCGTGAGGTGGACATGAAACGCCTCGAGGCTTCGCTGGAGCCGAAAGAAGTTGTCCTGGCTGAGCAGGAAGATTTCGACGAGCATGACTTCCTGCCCAAGGGCTACGTCGGACCGGTGGGAATGGCAGAGCACGATGTGAAGGTCCTTGTTGATCCACGCGTGGTAGCGGGTACGCGGTGGATTACCGGAGCCGGAGTGGATGGCCACCACAGCGTTGATGTCACGGTGGGCCGCGACTTCACTCCGGATGGCGCTATCGAGGCCGCCGAGGTGAAAGAGGGAGACCCTGCACCGGATGGAACGGGCACGTTGCTCCTCAAGCAGGGTATTGAGATCGGCCACATCTTCCAGCTTGGCCGGAAGTACACGAACGCCTTCGAGCTCGATGTGCTGGATGAGAACGGTAAGCGCTCGCGGCCCACAATGGGATCCTACGGGGTCGGAGTTTCGCGATTGGTCGCCGTCGTTGCTGAGCAGTACCACGACGACAAGGGCCTGAAATGGCCGGTCAGTGTTGCACCGTTCCCGGTCCATCTCGTGGTTGCGAATAAGGATGCGGAGGCAGCGGAAGCGGCGTCTACTCTTGCGGAGGATCTATCCAGCCGTGGGCTCGACATTCTTTTCGACGATCGGCCGAAGGTCAGCCCGGGCGTGAAGTTCAAGGATTCGGAACTGCTGGGTATGCCCTACGTTGTGGTGCTGGGCCGCGCGTTCAAGGAAGGAAAAGTTGAGGTGCGCGATCGGTTAGCCGATTCGGTGGAGACTGTCCCCGTCGACGACGCTGCAGAGCATATCGCTGGCCTCGTGAAAAACTAACGTCGGAGGAGCTGACCAGGGGTGGGGCTAGATATTTGCCGACGCCCCCATGCCTGGCAGGTGGAGGCGATCATCATTCATCGCATTTCCTCCGGCTTTGTCGATAAAGTATGCGGCGTCCACGGCTGAATGCGTGATCAGAGACGAAGCTATATCCATCGCGCTACTTGTGTTTATAGCCCTCGCTTGATCGTAGGTTCGCGCGCACGCAAAGAGCTCCAGGTTAATCAGGAATTGGTGGGCGGTGTCCGAGTCTGTCGGCGGGGCAGCAAACGAGTATGCAGCATCCGCGAGGGGGATGTTGTTCTGAGAGACCTTGGCCTGGTCCTCGAGCCATGAGATGATGCGATCCCGCGTCGCGCGGTGCTTATTCGCTGCAGATTCAATGCTCTTTTTTAGTGCAGAGTCCGCGAAGGGCAGGGCCAACCCAAAGCCATAGATGACTTGATACTCCGTCGTGAGCAGCGTGGTCATTGCGGTGACATCAGCTTTATTGGGACGACGGTTGCCGCTCGATGAACCCGACGTTGCAGTGGTGCTGGATTGCGAAGCAGCATCGTTGTCCTGCGTCGTCCCCGTGTTAGCCGAGTCCGAGTCGCCCAACGACGTTTGCGCGGCGATCACCGATAGTGATGACGCAATAGAAACAAACAAACCGTTATTGCGTTTCGTGTTCGCTTGAGATGCCACCGAGACAACGGACGACCGTAGGTCCTTCAGCTTTTGGGATAACTCTTCGTCACTGCTGCCGCCAGCGGATTGTGGATTACCGCCGTTGCCTTCAGAATCCAGTGTGGAATCCGAGCATGTTGACGGAGAATTCCCGTCTTTATCCGTGCCACATATGCGTCGGATTTCTTGCCGTAGTGCATCCGCGTGGGCATGAACAAAGACCGCGGCATCGTGGTGTTCTGACGCGTCAAGTGAGCCCGCCACAGAGTTGGCCTGCACGTAGAGGTCAGATAATTTCTGGTCAGGCTTGGTGTGCGTAGATTCGCACCCGGCTAGCAGGCCGCTTCCGGAGAGCACCGTAACGGCGACGGCAGCACCTACGGCCTGCGCGGAGCGTCCGAAGAAAGCCCGCCGAGATAAGGTAGCACCGCGGGTTTCACGTGAGCTGTTCTGTTTCAGCTGCTCAGCACTGCTATTCCTCGTTGTCTTCGAGCTTTTCACGTTCCTCTTCACCGTTCTAGTCTCTCACAGGCGGTTAGTGGGCTTGGCTGGGACTCGTTATCCTGTTTTTATGGCTTTCCCGACGGCAGAAGAGATTACACAGCGCGTGCAACACATCGTGGGTCCGCGCGGGTTTGATGTTGAAAAGGTCGATATTAAAAAAGCGGGCGCGAAGTCTGCCGTCATTATCCGCATCGACGGTGACCAGCGCCCTGATCTGGATGTTATCGAGGAACTCTCGGACGAGATTTCCCGCAATTTCGACGCCGCCGAACGTGATGGGGAGTTGAACTTCGGCGCCGGTTACCGTCTTGAGGTCTCGACCCCAGGTTTCGATGAACCCTTGGTCGCAGCTCGCCATTTTCGACGTCAGCGTGGGCACGTTGCCACGTTTGTTCTCACCCAGGCGGACGACGCCCGTGGAGGAGACAACGCCGGTAACGCTCAGTTTGTGGCGCGAATCGGTGCTTTGAACGCCGACGAGACCGAGTTGGCGGTTGTTCTCCCAGGGAAGAAGAAACCGTCGGTGGGGACCTACCCGCTGGAGCAGATTCGTGAGGCGAAGCTAGAAGTGGAGTTTTCAACCCCGCCAGAAGCTGAAATGGCTCTTGTTAACACACCCTTTGAGCAGTTGGGGTAGCGCCTGAAAATAACTGCACATGATGGTGTGGCGGGGCACATTTTGCGACGAAACGACCAGTGAGTAGCCTATGGGAAGTTGAGGTTGCAGGTACAAAAATCGAAGGGCTACAAGTGAACATCGACTTGAGCACGCTGCGTGCGATTGAACGTGAGCGCGGGGTGTCCGTGGAAGACATGACAGCCACCATCGCGAAGGCTCTGCTGGAAGCGTGGGAGAAGTCGTCAGGGGGTGATTCAGAAGCGCGTGTCGATGTCGATCCCGACGATGGGCATGTGGCCGTTATTGTTACTGAGCGAGACGACGACGGTAACGTTATCGCCGAAGTCGACGAGACCCCGTCGGACTTCGGCCGTTCATTCGCTGGTACTGTCCGCGAGGCAATGGTTGCTCGACTGCAGGAGGCGGAAGCAGACCAGACTTACGAAGAGTATGCATCGCTGACCTCGAAGGTTGTCACAGGCATCGTTGAGGCAGATTCTTTCGCGCGGGCGAAAGGGATCGTTATTGCCCGTCTTGGCACGGAAGCGCACGGGAATGACGGAACGTTGCTTCCCGCCGAGCAGATTCCAGGCGAGAAATATCCACACGGCAAGCGCCTCAAGTTCTACGTGGTTAACGTCAATCGCGGGCCACGTGGCGTGCAGATCATGATCTCCAGGACACACCCCGAATTCGTGCATCGCTTGTTCGAATTAGAGGTTCCTGAAGTTGCCGACGGTTCCGTCGAGATTGTCTCCATTGCTCGTGAAGCTGGCCACCGCTCCAAGGTTGCCGTGCGGTCGACCATCGATGGCGTGAACGCTAAAGGATCGTGCATCGGCCCTCGCGGGCAGCGCGTCAGAGCGATCATGGACGAGCTTGGCGGCGAAAAGATCGACATTATTGACTTCGATGAGGACCCCGCTACCTTCGTCGGGAATTCTTTGGCCCCGTCGAAGGTTCTCAAAGTTGAGGTTGTTGAGCCGGAGGAACAAGTCGCACGGGTGACTGTTCCGGATTATCAGCTGTCCCTGGCCATCGGTAAGGAAGGGCAAAATGCCCGTCTTGCTGCACGTCTGACCGGGTGGCGGATCGATATACACTCGGACACTGAATAAACGCTGGTAAGTTCGCGTAAATCAGTCTGTGACGTTACACTGTTGTATGCCCTTCCATGACGAGGGACGATGACGCACGCTCTGATGGGTTCAGAGCGTAGTTGTCACAACCAACAGAGAGTTATACACAGAGTTACTGCGATAGGAGAGTGGCAGAGAGTGCATCGCCAGGGTTCAACCCTCGTCCGCATACGCACTTGCGTTGCTACTCGGACGCGGTGCTCTGACACTCGTATGTTGCGTGTCGTCCTAAGGCAAGACGGTGCATCACAGGGCGGTTCGTCAAAGAAAGAGGCTGTGATTATTCCAGATCCCTCCCGGTCTTTACCAGGTCGAGGGGCATGGATTATTCCCACAGCAGAAAACTTTGAACGGGCCCGTCAACGGCGTGCTTTCGAGCGTGCCCTCCGGATATCAGGTAAGGCTGATACCCGCCAGATCGGTGAATACATCGAGTCATTGGAGTCAGGGAGCGTTACTGCCACCTAATCGACGCCAGTTTTACCCGTGGCCTTCTCTTTTCCGCACAAGGATTGAGACGGATCGGGATGGCGGACAGTACAACTAACCCGAACTCTGCACACTCAGTAGGAACCATTGAACGAAGGAAGACCTGAACACTGATGAGCACACGATGAAGCATCAGCGATGAATGTCAACAGTTAACCCCGGAGTCGACGCGGCATGAAGGCCCTCGACTCCACAAGTGAGGAGAGTAGTGCCAAAGCTTCGTGTCCACGAGCTCGTTAAACAGCTCAACCAGCTAGACAGCAGTCTTAAATTAACAAGTAAAAAGCTGCTCGCTGCGCTCGAAGAGCAGGGAGAATTTGTCAAGACCGCGTCGTCGACGGTCCAGCCTCCCGTCGTTAAAAAGATGAAGGAATACTACGGGGTGGCTGATAAGTCCTCCGGGTCACCGTCATCGAAGTCGAATCCGGCGGCCGCGGCTGCCGCAGCTGCTGCCGCAGCGGCCCATCGTAGGAATCCTTCGGCATCGCCGTCGCCTGCGTCGATGGCCAATCGAAAGAACGCCAAAGGCGGAGAAACCTCTAAGGCGAACCAGCCGGGTACGTCAGCTGGAAGTGCGCTCTCGGATTCCGCTGCAGCCTCCGCATCTGCTGACAAAGCTAGTGGAAAGGCTTCCTCGGCAGCTGGTCAGTCGACGCCGGGACAGCAGCGTCGTCCGTCTGGTCCGACTCCGGGTACAGCTGCTCGTGCCTCGGGAAGCCCGAATGCTCCCCGTCCCGCACAGAGCGGTAGCAAGTCGTCCGCTCAGGGTGCTGGAAAGCCGTCTGCCTCCAAGTCAGTGGCATCACCCAAGCCTTCGGCTGGGAAATCATCGCCGAAGCCCGGTCAGCCACGGTTTGAAGAACCGACTGCGGCAGGGAAGAACTCTCCGAAGCCCGGTCCGAAGCCGAGTGATCAAGCTGCGCGTTCCCACCGTTCGACCCCGAAGCCGGGGCAAGGCGCTCCGAAGCCAGGCGCTAAGCCCGGTGGCAAGCGAGCTCCTCGTGTAGCGAATAACCCATTCTCCTCGGGAACACGTCCTGCCCCGCGCCCGCGTGGCGGAGATATGCCACGTCCCGGTGGAACGTCGGGTAAGCCCGGCCAGCGCGGTGGCGGTCAGCACTCACCACGCCCCGGTGCACACACGAAGCCGAGCGGTCGTGGTCGCGGTGGTAACCGCAACGAGCGCTCTTCGAAGCAGGGCAGTGGGCACGCTCCCACCCCCGCGATGATGCCATCCCACCCGAGCCCGGGTCAGATGCCTTCCAAGTCCTCGAACCACTTCGGTGGTGGCCGAGGCCGTGGTGGACACGGGCCAGGCGGCGGACACGGTGGCGGTCCACGCGGTGGTCGCGGAGGCCGTCGCGGTGGAACCGCAGGTGCATTCGGACGTCCCGGTGGCGCTCCACGTCGCGGTCGTAAGTCGAAGCGGCAGAAGAGGCACGAGTACGAGGCAATGCAGGCCCCGACCGTCGTCGGTGGCGTCAAGCTGCCCAATGGTCATGGCAAGGCTATTCGCCTCGCGCGTGGTGCCTCCTTGGCTGACTTCGCGGACAAGATCGATGCTGATCCAGCCGCATTGGTCCAGGCCCTGTTCAACTTGGGGGAAATGGTCACCGCTACGGCATCGGTCTCTGACGAGACTCTGATGCTCCTCGGTGACGAAATGGACTACAAGGTCCAGGTCGTCTCACCTGAGGACGAGGACCGTGAGCTCCTCGAATCCTTCGACCTCCAGTTCGGTGAGAACGAAGGTGGCGCAGAGGATCTGACCAAGCGTCCTCCGGTGGTTACTGTCATGGGTCACGTTGACCACGGTAAGACTCGCCTGTTGGACACGATCCGTAAAGCCAATGTTGCTTCGGGCGAGGCCGGCGGCATCACCCAGCACATCGGCGCTTACCAGGTGAAGGTTGACTTGGACGGCGAGCACCGCTTGGTGACATTCCTGGATACCCCGGGCCATGAGGCGTTCACCGCCATGCGTGCCCGTGGTGCTCAGTCCACCGATATCGCCATCTTGGTGGTCGCTGCCGACGACGGCGTCATGCCCCAGACCGTAGAGGCCATCAATCACGCGAAAGCAGCCGACGTCCCGATCGTCGTCGCTGTCAACAAGATTGATAAAGAAGGCGCGGACCCGGAGAAGATCCGTGGCCAGATGACCGAATACGGTCTCACCCCAGAAGAATGGGGTGGGGACACCATGTTCGTGGATATCTCTGCGAAGCAGGGCCAGAACATCGACAAGTTGCTTGAAGCAGTTCTGTTGACTGCGGATGCATCGCTCGAGCTGGTGGCCAACCCGGACATGGATGCTCAGGGTGTCGCCATCGAAACCCACCTCGACCGTGGACGTGGACCGGTTGCCACCGTCATCGTCCAGCGCGGTACGTTGCACGTGGGTGACTCGATCGTCGTGGGTGACGCGCATGGTCGCGTCCGTCGTATGACCGACGAACGTGGCAATGACATCACCGATGCTGGTCCGTCGGTGCCTGTGCAGGTTCAGGGGCTCACGAGTGTTCCTGGAGCTGGCGATAACCTCCTCGTTGTCGAGGACGATCGCACTGCCCGCCAGATTGCGGATCGTCGTGACGCACGACGTCGTAACGCCTTGGCGGCTCGCTCCCGCAAGCGCGTCTCCCTCGAGGATCTGGACAAGGTTCTTAAGGAGACCAGCAGCCTGAACCTCATCCTTAAGGGTGACAACGCCGGTACCGTTGAGGCCCTGGAAGATGCTCTGCTTAAGCTCGACGTCGGAGACGAAGTTGAGCTCAACATCATCGACCGCGGCGTCGGTGCCGTCACCGAGACAAATGTCCACTTGGCGGCTGCCTCGGATGCGATCATCATCGGGTTCAACGTCCGTGCCGAAGGCAAGGCCACTGAGGCCGCCCACGCTGAGGGCGTCGATGTCCGGTACTACTCGGTCATCTACAAGGCGATCGAAGAAATCGAGGCTGCTCTTCGCGGCATGCTCAAGCCGATCTACGAAGAGCGTGACCTGGGTACAGCCGAGATCCGTCAGCTGTTCAAGGCTTCCGCAGTTGGCCTGATTGCCGGCTGCATGGTTGAAACAGGCGTCGTCAAGCGAAATGCGACAGTCCGGTTGGTTCGCGATGGAAATGTTGTTGCCGACAAAGCAACCGTCACATCGCTGCGCCGCGGTAAGGATGATGTCCAAGAAGTTCAGCACGGCTACGAGTGCGGTATGGTCTTGTCCTACCCCGACATCTCCGTCGGAGACAAGATCGAGGCCTACGAATTGGTTGAGGTTCCTCGGGACAAGCAGAACAAGAAGGCCTCGAAGAGCAAGTAACCATAAGCCCTTCGTTGGCCAGGGCGATCTCCTGATCGGGTGATCGGGGTGATCGTCAGGTAAACTCCCTCCACGTAGATAACGGAGGGAGTTTTTCTAATGGCTGATCGCGCTCGCGCTGCGCGCATGGCTAAGCGCATCCAAACTATCGTGGCGAACACCATCGAACATAGTGTGAAGGACCGCCGTTTAGAGCTCGTTACCATCACCGATACCCAGCTCACCGGCGACTTGCATGACGCTACCGTTTTTTACACGGTCCGTGGGCGCACTCTCGACGAGGAACCCGACCGTGAACAGGCGGCCGAAGCACTTCACCGGGCACGTGGTCAACTGCGGAAAGCCGTCGGGGACCAGTTGGGAGTTCGGTTCACTCCGACCTTGACATTCACTCTGGACACCGTCCCTGAAACAAGTGCTCGTCTCGAGGAGCTTTTGGCCCAGGCTCGACAGCGAGACCAAGAAGTTGCACGTCAAGCCGAAGGAGCAACCCCAGCGGGGGACGCTCATCCGTACAAAACCTCGACGCACGAGGACCGTCCTGAGAGCGAAGCGGATGGATGGTAACGATTCGACATTCATCCCACGCGGGCTGCCGGTGGCAGATCGGGACGCATGGGTGTTCCTGCAGGCCATGGCCTGGGAGTCTCATGCTCTTGCCGACGATGAACGCGCTCTGCATCCCTGCGTTGTGATCAGTCACGTGCGCCCGGATGCGGATACTGTTGGCTCGGCCTGCGCTCTTGTCCATCTCATCCGTCGGTGGGGTGGGACTGCTGTGGCCGTGGACGCCGACGGTGGAGTGCCGTCATCTGCTTTTTCTGTTCTGAATACGGAGGATGTGTACGTCCCGCTCGAGGACATCCCTCGTGATCCCATCGCGGTGGTGTGCGTTGACACGGCTTCCCTTGATCGGTGTGGAGTCGCCGTCGATATGGTCGAGCGCGCCACAGAGAAAGGTCGCTCTCTGGTGATTGATCACCATGAGACCGCAACCAATTTTGGCAGCATTAACTGGGTTCACCCGGATGCCGATTCCACAACGAGCATGCTCACTTCTTTATGTGACATGTATTCGGAAACGATCGACCGGACCATGGCCACGGCGCTCTACGCCGGTCTTGTGACCGATACTGAGAGCTTTCGCTGGGGCGGGGCCACCCAGTTTGCGACAGCTCATCGGCTGGCATCGACGGGAATTGATACACGGAGTATCTCGTCGTCGTTAATCGATGACCATTCTGTTCCTTACCTGCGGATGTTAGGCGCAGTGTTGTCCGACTTGGTGTATGAGCCGTTGGCAGTGAATGGTCGTGGTTTGGTGTGGGGTGTTGTCACCGATAGCCAAGCTCAAGAGGCTGTCGAATGCGATGTCGAATCAGTTATCGACGTAGTTCGGACGGCATCGGAAGCCGAGGTCGCCATGGTTCTGAAGGAATATCGGCCAGGCGAGATTGTGGTGTCGTTGCGGTCCCGTGGCGCGGTCAATGTTGCCCGGGTGGCGGAAGAACTAGGGGGCGGGGGCCATGCGCAGGCGGCCGGATTAACCTGGCAAGGCACTCGGGACGGTTTTATAGCTGCTTTTCGACAGCGTGTGAACCAAGAGGAGAAAACCGGTCGATGAGTAGTGATAACGTCGATCGCTCTGCTAGTACCGGCAGGAACGGCGACGGGGTTGGTGTTTGGAAGATCTTATCGATCGCTCTTCCATCGTTGGGTGTCCTGGCGGCTACCCCTATTTATCTCTTGTTTGATACGGCCGTGGTGGGGCGCTTAGGTAAGACGGATTTGGCTGCACTTGCTGCAGCAACGACCATCCTTGCCCAAGTCACCACGCAGCTCACATTCCTGTCCTACGGGACGACAGCTCGCGCGGGGCGTTTCTATGGTGCAGGCCGACGCGATAAATCAATTGAAGAGGGCGTGCAGTCGACATGGATCGCTGTGCTCGTAGGAATCGCTTTGGCGGCGGTGATTTGGATCCTCGCCCCGGTGTTGACGAACTGGCTGGCCGATGATCCCGGGGTAGGCAAAGAGGCGACGAGATGGCTGCGCGTTGCGTCGCCAGCGGTGCCCCTGACTCTCATGACAATGGCGGGGAATGGTTGGCTGAGGGCAGTCCAAAATGCCAGGTACCCCCTGTATTTCACCTTGGCGGGGGTTGGACCAGCGCTTATCCTGGTGCCAATATTGGTGATGCGGTTGGGGATTGTCGGTTCCGCCCTGGCGAATGTTACAGGTGAGACTATTACATCATTGTGCTTCCTCGTCTGCCTGATACGGGAGAACAGCCGATACGAGAATTCGTGGAAACCACGATGGTCGATTATGAAAGACCAATTGGTGATGGGCCGTGACCTAATCGCGCGCTCACTGAGTTTCCAGCTGTCCTTTATCTCTGCGGCCGCTGTTGCTGGTCGTTTCGGTGCAGCATCTCTGGCAGCCCACCAGGTTTTGTTGCAGCTGTGGAACTTCTTAACCATGGTTCTCGATTCGTTGGCTATTGCCGCGCAGGCGTTTGTTGGTGCTGCTCTTGGCGCTGGACGGTCGACTAATGCTAAAGCCGTGGGGCGGTCCATCATTAAGTGGTCATCGCTCTTTGCCGTGGTGCTAGCCGGTGGGATGTCCGCGGGGTACTACTGGATTCCCCGCCAATTCACCCATTCGGAGAGTGTGCTCGACGCGATGGCCGGGCCGTGGTGGCAGCTCGTGGTTCTGGTCCTCCTGGGCGGGTTTGTTTTCGCCCTCGACGGGATTTTGCTCGGCGCCGGTGACGCAATCTTCCTCCGTAACGCCACCCTGGTGTCGGCCTTGGTGGGCTTCCTGCCCCTGACCTGGATTTCCCTGAACCAGGGTTGGAGACTGGTTGGTGTCTGGTGGGGGCTTATTACCTTCTTCTTGTTCCGATTGGCAACGACTACGCTTCGATTCCTCCGCGGAAACTGGGCCCGAGTGGGCGCGCAGTGATCCCGACGGGCTTTTTCCCCGACGGCTGTGCGTGGTCTGAATTGTGTATCTCCGAGCCTTCACAGCCGTCACGCAACGCGGAGTGGCCGTCCGTCAGCCGTAGGAACTGGGACGCTTTGCATCCCCAAGAACGCGCTTATGTCGGCGACGCTGTGCCGCTCAGACGGGCGCAATTCGCTGATGCGCGCGCGTGTGCCAGAAACGCTTTAACGGATCTCATCGGCCATGACCATGCTGACACTGTCATTGCGAAGGGCGAGCGTGGAATGCCACTCTTTCCCCACGGCATCGTCGGATCGCTGACTCACACGACAGGTTTCCGCGCAGCGGTCGTCGCGCGTACAAATACGTTGAAGTCCATCGGCGTGGACGCAGAAGTAGCCAAGCCACTACCTGACGGTGTGTCCAACGTTGTTCTCACCCCTCGCGATCTGCAAAATATCGCTGCTGTGCGACAACATGGACAACAGGATGTGCAGCACAACAAGAGCGATCCACGGTTTTCGTCGACAGAAAAGATCTTGGAAACAGTGGTCTTCTCGGCGAAAGAGGCGCTGTATAAATCGTGGTTCCCGCTAACTCACGTTTTTCTCGATTTTGCCGAGGCAGACATTGAACTCTGCCACGACGGAACATTGACTGCCTCCGTCCATCATGATGCGGCTTGTGGAACGGCGCCCCGGACGATACGGGGGCGATGGATGGTCAGCTCAGGGTACGTCGTGACAAGTACGTGGATTACGCCGATCGCCTAGCTCGAGCGCGGCCCGCGGTGGTGTTCATGACGAGGCGTGATCATGAGAGGGTTGCCGGGCGGGCGACGAACACCGTTTTCGCTATCTTCCCCTCGTTCTTCATTAAAGCTATAGCGTGTCCATTGGCTGACACCCCCGCGTAGACATCCTTCAGATCCGACGCAGGAATACGTTTCCCCATCGAGACCGCGGTGGCTTCGTCGTCACTTAAGCGCCGGATGGGGAACGCCCGGGTAATGGCCTGGTCGAGGGAATAGCTAAGCGATGCCCGTGGAGTTTCGCCGGTCAACTGTTCGTCGCGAATCCGCTGCTCGGCTAGGGATTGCTCGTCGCGCAATTGGTCGAGTGTCTTGGCGTTATCGAGACTAAAAGAGCCGACGCGTGTGCGACGAAGTGCCGTCAGATGTCCCCCGACTCCCAGTATTTCGCCCAAGTCCCTCGCGAGCGCGCGAATGTAGGTGCCCGACGAACAATCGACGGTGACATCGAGGTCGATTACGGTGACAGCATCATCCCCAACGTCGATGGGGGCCTTTCTCACATTGCGAATAACAAAGCTGGAGACGGTGACGGGCCGTGAGGGAAGGGAAACTGTTTCACCAGACCGTACGAGGTCATAGGCACGACGGCCGTTCACCTTGATGGCGCTGACGCTGCTCGGCCGTTGCAGGATATCGCCGGTGAGTTGCTCGCAGGCCTGATTTATCCGGTCCGGTTCAGAGAGCAGCAGTGATAGTCGCTCGCGGGTGGCCAGGCTAATGAGAGGATGCTCGGCGGCTTGGGCGTAATTGTCATCAGCGTTATAGGGGTAGGGGATCGGTTTGCCTTCTGCATCATCCGTTGTGGTGGCGAATCCGAGGCGGATCGTGGCGTTGTACGACTTCGTGTCCGCCACTAAGTGCGTCATAAATTTTGTGCCGCGCTCAATTCCAAGGATCAAGACGCCGGTTGCCGCTGGATCGAGCGTCCCCGCATGCCCAACCTTGCGCGTCCGCATCAGGCGACGAATCGCCGAGACGACATCGTGGCTCGTCATTCCTGCGGGCTTATCGACGATGATAATGCCGGAGCGGTCCAGTACCGATGATGAGTGCGTCGACGAACTGGTGGTGTGTGGTGTTTCGCCACGCGGACGCTGTGTACGTGGCCGTTGTGTAGAGGACTGTCCGGGGTTCTCTGAGGCATTCACGGGGTTTAGCGTAGCTGACGTCTTACTCGGGGAGCGCGAAGGACTGTGGGCTGAGGAGGACCCTGAGCCACACCGTCGTCACGGTTGTTTATATCGGGGTCGTATCGCAGAACGTCGCCCCTGTGACGTACGCTATTCACGTGGATATTTGGCACGGGTTGGATAACATACCGCAGTCCCTCGAAGCGTCCGTCGTTACTATTGGTGTGTTCGATGGTGTTCATCGTGGGCATCGTCGGCTTATCGGTACTGCTGTCCGTCGTGCTCGTGAACTGCATGTTCCCTGTGTGTTGATGACATTCGAACCTCACCCGGTCAAGGTGTTTGCGCCGGAACGTACTCCACGGCTCTTGGGAAGTTTGAAGGATCGTCAAGCGATGGCCGAAGAGCTGGGCGTGGATTATTTCTTGACCGTTGATTTCACGCGAAGCTTGGCTGCCTTGAGTCCAACTGAGTACATCGAGCAGGTCCTTGTTCAGCAGCTCCATGCCAGGGCCATCGTGGTTGGTGAGAACTTCACGTTTGGTCACAAAGCGGCAGGCACGTCTCAGACACTGGAAACTGAAGGACCTCGGTATGGATGCGATGTTGATATTGTCCCGCTGTTGAGTGAGGACGGTCATACGATTTCCTCGACATTCATTCGTTCTCAACTTGACCAAGGACATGTCGACGAGGCCGCGTGGGCTCTCGGGCGTCCGTATTCCGTCTATGGCGAGGTTGAACACGGCGCCGGGCGGGGTGGCCGGGAACTGGGATATCCCACGGCCAATCTCTATATCAACCCGGAGCGTGCGTTGCCCGCAGATGGCGTCTATGCCGGCTGGTTCACGATTGATCCTGGTGAGACCGTCGATGGAGATATGGAACCGGGAGTTCGGTATCCAACCGCCATTTCGGTGGGGATGAACCCAACATTTAACGATGATCGTCGGTCGGTTGAATCTTTTGTGCTTGATAGGCACGCGGATTTGTACGGTTTGCATGCGACAGTCGAGTTCATCGGTTATGTCCGGGGAATGGAAACATTTTCGGGTGTCGACGAGCTTCTCGCTGCCATGCACCGCGACGTTGACGCAGTAAGGGCGATGACGGCTCGGAAGTAGGATGAGCGCGGGTGCTTTAGTATTTCCTGGGGTGTGCATGACCTGGTTTTGGGCCTGCTGGATGGTATTTCGGGTCCATCCGAACATGTGGTAGCCTCGTTCGGGTATCAACTGCGGTCCGTTGCAGTTGTGAAAGCTGTGTCTTTTTACGACATAGCGCATACGGACTGAAATAACGACCTCAATCTCAGGAGTTTTCCTATGGCTTTGTCCGCTGCAAAGAAAAAAGAAATCCTTTCCGAGTTCGGTCTTCATGAGACCGACACCGGTTCAACCGAGGCTCAGGTTGCCTTGTTGACCGAGCGCATTCGTCAGCTGACGGAGCACCTTCGTGAGCACAAGCATGATCACCACTCACGTCGTGGGCTTATGCTCTTGGTCGGTCGTCGCAAGCGTTTGTTGAAGTACTTGGCTGCTAACGACGTCGATCGTTACCGTAACCTGATTGCCCGTTTAGGTCTCCGCCGCTAATTGCTGCGTCGGCAATCGTGACTCGGTTCTGCACAGTGCGGCAGGGCCGAGTTTTTCATATCTGGAGCTTGTGAACGGTGCTTGGACCTGGCCGTGGTATCGCTGATGAAGCCATCCATAGAGGTAGGTAGGCGTGTCAACACCCCGTCGTCCTGCTCTTCCAGGTTTCACCTGCTAAGATGAGGTCGCCTGAAGATATATGAAGAAGAGATTTCTCGCTGGCGACACCGATGATCGCCCGGGGCACCCATAGAGAAGGACGGATTCCCCCTTTTATGACCAATAATCACTCCGTTTTTTATGACGAAGAGTTTGGCACCCATTCTGTCGAAGCCACGATTGATAATGGCGACTTCGGCTCACGCACTATTCGATTAGAGACCGGACAACTAGCTCGCCAGGCGAATGGCTCCGTCGTTGCGTATCTCGATGAAGACACCATGATGTTGTCGACGACGACCGCGTCATCCAAACCTCGAGAGGGCTTTGACTTCTTCCCGTTGACCGTAGACGTGGAAGAGCGCATGTATGCCGCTGGACGTATTCCTGGCTCTTTCTTCCGCCGGGAAGGCCGCCCAGGCACCGACGCTATTTTGGCGTGCCGCCTGATCGACCGCCCGTTGCGTCCGACCTTTGTGAAGGGACTGCGCAACGAGGTTCAGGTTATCGTCACCGTGATGTCCTTGGACCCGAAAGACATGTACGACGTCGTCGCGATCAACGCGGCATCTGCGTCGACCCAGCTTTCGGGGCTGCCCGTGTCGGGCCCGGTTGGTGGCGTAAGAATGGCTCTCATCGTCGACGACGATCATGAGGATGGTCAGTGGGTCGCATTCCCCACTCGAGAACAACACGAGTCGGCCGTGTTTGAAATGGTCGTTGCCGGTCGTTTGACTGATGAGCAAGTCTCGGAGAAGCCACGGAAGGGACGTCGTCGCGGTCGCAAGTCGAGTCCACGGAAAAAGACCGACAATGTTGCGATCATGATGGTGGAAGCGGGAGCGACGGAAACCGTTGTCGATCGCGTCAACGATGGTGCACCTGCCCCTACCGAGTCCGTCGTCGCTGAGGGTATTGAGGCAGCAAAGCCCTTCATTGCCGAACTGTGTGGCGCTCAGCAGGCTCTTCGCCAGGCTGTGGATCCGGAGACCGAGGAATTTCCTCTGTTCCCGCCTTATGGTGCCGACGTTGTGGCCGCTGTCGATTCTGAGGCCAAAGGGCGTATCAGTGACATCATGTCCATTGCCGATAAGCAGGAGCGCGATGAAGCTCTCTCGTCAGACATGGATGACACGGTTGAGGCGTTGCTCGAAGAGTTCCCGGAGCGTGAAGCGGAAATCCGTGCTGCTCATAACGCCGTAACAAAAGAGGTCGTCCGGTCGCGTATTTTGGCCGACGGCTTCCGCATCGACGGTCGCGGCGTCGAGGATATTCGAGATCTCGATGTTGAGGTCGACCTTGTTCCTCGTGCCCACGGCTCGTCGCTGTTCCAGCGTGGTGAAACCCAGATCCTCGGCGTAACGACGCTGGACACGTTGAAGATGGAGCAGCAGGTTGACTCTTTGGGTCCTGTTGATCACCGTCGCTACATCCACCACTACAACTTCCCGCCGTACTCCACCGGTGAGACGGGCCGTGTTGGTTCCCCGAAGCGTCGTGAGATTGGGCATGGTGCGTTGGCAGAACGCGCTCTGAAGCCAATGATCCCGTCGCGCGATGACTTCCCGTACACCATCCGTCAGGTCTCCGAGGCGTTGGGCTCCAACGGTTCCACCTCGATGGGGTCGGTGTGCGCGTCGACGTTGTCCCTGTACAACGCTGGTGTTCCGCTGAAGGCTCCGGTTGCAGGTATCGCAATGGGCCTCGTGTCCGGCGAAGTCAAGGGGAAGATGACATACGTCACCCTCACGGACATCTTGGGTGCTGAAGACGCATTCGGCGATATGGACTTCAAGGTTGCGGGCACGGAGGACTTCATCACCGCGCTTCAGCTGGACACCAAGCTCGACGGCATTCCGTCGGATGTTCTTGCCGGTGCGTTGAAGCAGGCTCGCGAGGCTCGGCTTGAAATCCTCAACACGATGGCTGAGGTCATTGATGAGCCCGACCCGATGAGTGACTATGCACCGCGTATCACGACGATCTCTGTGCCGGTCTCGAAGATTGGTGAAGTGATCGGCCCAAAGGGCAAGAACATTAACCAGATCACGGAAGATACCGGTGCCCGCGTCTCCATCGAGGATGACGGTACTGTGTTCATTTCCGCCACCTCCGGTGGCTCCGCAGATGCCGCGGTCGACCGGATTAATGAGATTGCCAATCCTCAACTGCCGAAGGTGGGGGAGCGGTTCTTGGGCACTGTGGTGAAGACCACGGCGTTCGGGGCGTTCGTGTCAATCCTTCCCAACCGCGATGGGCTCGTGCACATCTCGAAGCTCGGTGGCAAGAAGCGCATCGAGAAGGTCGAGGACGTCGTCAACGTCGGCGACAAGCTCGAGGTTGAGATCGCCGATATCGATAACCGCGGGAAGATCTCGCTGGTTCCCGTCGACGACTAATTTTGGATAATAACCGCTCTGGGATAACCAGAGCGGGTCGCCTTTAATGGCCCCTCTATGTACTTTCGAGCTTCTTGTTAAGGCTCGACTAACGGTTATACACTAATTCGCATGGCACGTGCAGTTAGTCCCTGGGTACCTAACCAACATGGGGCGTGGGCAATGCTTCTGCTCCCCATCATCATGGGAATGGGCTTAGGCATTTGTACTTTGGTGAATGACTCATCATCGGCCGGTGCAGTGATCATGGGGGTAGCCCGGTCGGTGGTGTTATTAATAACCTGGGTAGTCGGCTATTTTGCGTTTTTCGCGTGGGGGCTCTGGGTTAAGATACCGCCACCGCGGAACGGCCGGTCATCCGAGCGTAAACAGAAGGCTTTTGTGGCGACGGCTACGTATTGTGCAATTACGCTCGCGGCAGCGCTTGTTACTGTGGTGCTTCGTCCGAGCCTGTTGGTGTGGGCACCCGCGTTCGTCATTATCATGGGTGTTGCTCTGTGGGAAGTCGTCAGAAAACGCCCACGTTCTTTGCTTTCTGGTATTGCGACGGTGGTTGCGTCCGTATTGATGGTTCCCGTGGCAGACCACACGATCCGGGGGAGTATTAACGGAATCGCGTGGTGGTGGGCCCTCATGTTGGGCATCTACTTCACGGGCACGATTATTTACGTCAAGACAATGATTCGTGAGCGCAACAACCCGCGTTATTTGACGTTTAGTATCGGATATCACGCGGCATTTGTTCTTATTTCCCTCGTGTTTGCTGTCTTAGCTTCATGTGGGGTTGTCGCAGGATTCTCGCCGTATACAGGTCTGTGGTGGACCGTGGGAACCTGGTTGCTTGTAGTCGCGGCCGCCATATCACTGTTTCGCAGTTGGGCAGTACCCCGCTCGGCGCATAATGGTGGGAAGTGGACGCCAAAGCGGGTGGGGAAGACCGAGCAGCTCGTTACTCTTGGTGTCGTCATAGCGCTCGTGCTGTAGGGGCCAGCTTCGCACAGCCCCCCCGCCGCGAGCACTACCGCAAGCCCCTACTTCTTCTTCCAGCCGATGTCCTGCAGCTTGACACTGCCGAAGAACTTAGGACCAAAGTTAACGAGGTCCGGATTAGCCGCAGTAATGGATGGACCATTGGTCACCGGCATAATCCCGTACCGCGCGAATGCCTCTTTTTCGAGTTCATTGGCCCGACGGATTTGTTCATCTTCGGTGGGAAGTTTCTGCAGCTCATTAATCTTTTCATCCATCTCCGGGGTACCAGTTCCGGATCGATTCAGCTGAGAATCAGAGGCATAGGTCTGCTGGAAATACGCTACGCCATACGGATCCGACTGGCTAAATCCCATCGAGAACATATCGAAGTCACGACGCGTAACAACGTCGGAAAACTCCGAGCTAGGCCGTTCCTGGATCGATAGCTGCACACCAATATCGGACATCATCTTTTGTGTTGCTTGGGCCGTTGCCCGAGAGAGGCTGTCATCCCCAAGCAGCACATATTTCAGCTGCAGTTTCTTACCGTCTTTCCTCCGGACACCGTCGGACCCAGGTTTCCACCCATCCTGTTCGAGTATCTGTTGCGCTTCGTCTTTATTGAACTTCACGACGGCGCCGAAGTTGTCGTCATATCCCTTCTGGCGGCTGAAGAGCTGGAACGAACCGGGCAGTTTCTCTGAGTATCCCATGCCGTTGAACCTGATGGTCGCGAGCTGTGACCGATCAATTCCCGTCATGACCGCCTTACGAACGTTAATGTCGGAGAGAATATCTGACTTCGCATTGAGAGTGATCAGCGACGTAAACGGTGCGGCCCCGGTGCGAATGTCGACGAGCTTACCCATCTTTTCTGCTGTTTTGAGCCGCTCACGGCTACCGACTGAGGTCGCGTCGATTTCACCGGCACGCAAGGCATTGATCGAGGCCTGTGGTTCCATTTGCCGGAACGTAATGGAATCGAGTTTTCCTTTATCGCCCCACCACTTATCGTTCCGTTTAAAGACGACTTCCCCTTTTTTAAAGTTGACGTGGTCAACGGTGTAGGGCCCAGCGCCCCATTCCGGATGCAAAGCGCTTTTATATGCGTTATTGAACTTCTCCGCATCCGACACTTGTGGAGGAAGCAGGATGTTGAATAGACCTTTCCACCAGGGATAAACCTGAGAGAACGTCACTACTGCTTGTTTATCATTCTCGCCGGGAGTAACAGATTCGATGAGCTTGTATCCGTCGGTGGAGGAGGGGATGTAATCCTCATCAGTCCCGTTGTTTGCCTTCCACGTGTTTTCAAAGGCACGCCAGTCAATTGGTGTGCCGTCGTTGTACACAGCACGCGGATTGATGGTGTAGGTCAGAACCGTTTTGCCAGAACTTGTGTCTTCCTTGATATCAGTCACATAGTCATGGTTCGGAGAGAACTCACCACGTGGGGTGTACATAGCCAATTGAGGGTTGTAATACGACCATATCGTGGTGGTGTACGCCGTACCGTCACCATGAAAAGGATTCTCTTGGGTCGTTAATTCGTCAATGGCTAAATTGAGATGCCCACCATCTTTTATTTGGTCTCGGTTCGTCGGTTTGTAGTCGGCAATTTGGTCATATCCTTGGTTAGAGCCTTCTGCGTCGTCGTTATAACCGCAGGCAGTCAGAGACATGCTTGATGTCGAAACAATCACGACGAGGGCCATGATGACCTTCGAGCGCACGCGCCGTTGTGCGTGTCGAACGGAGTGCCGCAGGGGCGCGAGTAAGGGGACGTTCACGGTTTTACCTTCCGACGAAGATCTGGCGGGTTGATGGATCACTCGATCACGATGCATGGCCACGACACTCACTACTTGGCATCCACAGTGTGGACAGATCGGTCGTGCGCTGCGTGAGGATCCGGAATCGGGATAGCGGCCAACAGCTTTTTCGTATATGGGTGCTGAGGATTGTCGAAAATGTCGTCGGTATTTCCCTGTTCGACGAACTCTCCTTGGTACATCACCGCAACACGATCGCTGATATGTCGAACGACGGACAGATCGTGGGCAACGAACAGATAGGAAAGTCCTAACCGACGCTTGAGGTCGTCGAGAAGATTGATCATCCCGGCTTGAATCGAAACGTCGAGGGCCGATACCGGTTCGTCCGGCACGATGAGCGCAGGATTTGTTGCCAGAGCGCGGGCAAGACCAATGCGCTGCCGCTGACCACCAGAGAATGCACTGGGGAAGCGGTCGATATGTGCCGCGTTGAGGCCAACAAGCTTCATCAACTCGGTCACGCGCTCGTTAACGTCCCCGTCGAAACCAAGACTCTTTAATGGCTCGGTAATGATCTCGCGCACCGTCATGCGCGGGTTGAGAGAGCCCATAGGATCCTGGAAGACGATCTGTATATTCTGACGAGCCTTCAGTCGTGACTTCCGGGTGAAACGGGCCGCGGATTCTCCACACAATTCGATCGCAGTTCCTTCCGGCGGATTCAGATCCATGATCTCTAAGAGTGTGGTTGTTTTTCCGGATCCCGATTCGCCGACGATTGCAAAGCATTCGCCTTGTTTAATGTCGATATCTACGCCACGAACAGCGTGAACCGTACCGACCCGGCGCTTAACGAGTGCACCCTTGAGCAGTGGAAACTCCTTGCGGAGGTTCGTTACAGACAGCACTGTCGACCGTTCGCTCCGTGGCGTTCCGGCGAGAATGTCGTCGGCGAGGACAGGAGGCGGATACATCCTCGTATTGTCGATCATTTGATCAACAACCTCGTGGGAGCGGAAGTACGCTGTGTTGTGGTCGGGCTTATCGTCGAGGGGAATTGCGAGAGGCTCTTTTTCCCGACACTTGTCGATAACGACGGGGCAGCGGGCCGCGAAGGGACATCCCTGTGGGAGATCGATCAGCATAGGCGGGTGCCCAGGAATAGTAGGAAGCGCTCCTCCCGCCTGTTTGTCTACGCGGGGAGTCGATTCCAGCAGCCCAATCGTGTACGGCATCTTTGGGTTGTGAAATATCGACGACACATCGGCGCGTTCCACGGGGCGGCCGGCATACATGACGAGCACGTCGTCGGCCGTTTCTGCGACGACGCCCATATCGTGCGTGATCATTATCGTCGCCGCGCCTGTCTCCCTCTGTGCCACCTTGATCAGGTCCAGAATCTGCGCCTGGACGGTGACATCCAAAGCAGTGGTGGGCTCGTCGGCAATAAGTATGCGCGGATTATTCGCGATCGCAATGGCGATGACGACGCGCTGCCGCATGCCACCGGAAAACTCATGCGGGAAGGCTTTCACACGCTTGTGTGGCTCTGGAATGCCGACCATATCGAGTAGCTCAATAGCGCGCTTCCATGCGTCGGACTTTGACATGGAGGAATGGCATTGAATGGCCTCAACGATTTGTTCACCAACGTTGAACACCGGCGTCAGGGACGACAGCGGATCCTGGAAGATCATGCCGATGTCTTTCCCGCGGATGGCGCTCATGTCCTTATCGTTCATGCCGATGAGCTCGCGGCCATCAAGTTTGATTGAGCCCGAAATCGCCGCCGAATCGGGCAAAAGCCCCATGACCGCCAGAGAAGTGACGGATTTACCTGATCCGGATTCGCCGACAATCCCGAGAGTGCGTCCCGGGTAGAGGTCGAAATCAACCCCGCGAGCGGCGTGAACAGTTCCCGCCTCGGAGGGGAAACGAATGGTGAGCTCACGGACGGAGAGAATAGGCTTTTCAGCTTTTTCGGTCGACCGCGTCTGAGTAGATGACAACGCTTCAGATGTCATGAGACATGTCCTCCAGCAGCAGAATAGGGATCCAGAGCATCGCGCAGGCCGTCAGCGATAAACGCCATGGAAATTGTCAGGAGTGTAAGGATCAGGGCCGGGAAGTAGAACTGCCACGGTGATGCGTCGACGGCTCCGGTACCGACTGTTAAGAGAGTGCCCAGGGACACGTCGGGGAGCTTGACTCCTAGCCCGAGGAATGACAGGCCTGTTTCTGTCATCACCGTCGCGGGAACTCCGAGTGCAAATTGGATAATTAAGAGCGAACCAATATTGGGAATAAGGTGCCTAATCACGATGCGGGGAGTGTTGACACCCATATATTGGGCTGCTTTGACATAGTCATTCTGTTTGACCGATAACGCCATTGACCAAATAACGCGTGCAGGATAAATCCATCCGAAAATGATCAGAACTAAGATCAATAGCTTCCAGTCTCCACCCGAACCAGACACTAGTAAAGCAATGATCAAGAAGGAGGGGATGGCCAACATAAAGTGAATGAAGGTCAGAATGATCTTTTCCGCGATGCCACCCAAGAGTGCCGCGACACATCCGATGAGCGCGGAGAGAATCGACACACCGAGGGAGACTGTCACAGCGATGATGAGCGACCGTCCTAACCCGTGGATTGTCTGGGCGAAGAGATCATTTCCCGAGTCTGAGGTCCCAAACCAGTGTTCAGCGCTCGGGGCAGAGGCGAGGTGGAGAAAATCCGGTTCCTCATAACTCCACTTCGAAATATAGGGTCCAAAAATCGAAGCGAAAACCAGAATAAGAAAACCAACGACGCCGATAAGGGCCAGTTTGTTTCGCGCGAAACGACGCGCGTATAAGGCAGTTTTATGCTGAGCCATTTAACTCACCCTTACCCGGGGATCTAAAATCACGACAGTTATATCTGCGAGAATTGCTGCCACCGCGGTTGTGAAAGCACCGAAGGCGGCAACGGCTACCGTTCCGTATATGTCATTGTGCGATAACGCCGTAATGAAATAATCGCCCATTCCCTGCCAGGCGAAAATCTTCTCGGTCATGATGGCGCCGGTGAAAATCCCTGGAATAGAGAACGCCACCGAGGTAGCCACCGGAATAATCGACGTACGCAAGGCGTGCTTCCGGATAGCTTTACGCCGAGGCAAACCTTTTGCCCGGGCTGTCCGGACATAGTCGGCGTTGAGGTTATCGAGAAGCAGTGAACGCTGCATCATGTGATAGCCCGCGTAATTCACCAACAGGAGTGAGAACGTCGGTAAAGCAACGTGCTGAAGAAAGTCGAGGAGCGTCGGAAAGAATCCGTGGACGCCATATTTCGATGCTCCAGTGACATAAAAAATGCGGGAACCAGTGATTCGATTGACCCATAAACCAAACGCCACCGTAATGATCGATGCGACAACGATGTGGAGGTTCATGGTGACAATCGAAATTCCTTGCCAAATACGGTCGCCCATTTTGTATTGATTACTCGCGGTATAGACGCCGATAGCGACACCGATGATGACGGATAACACTGTTGCTAACAGAAGAAGCTCTGCCGAGACCCAGATACGAAATGAAATCTGCTGGTTAACAGACTCGCCGAGGGGAGACTCTCCCCAATCCCAGTGGAACAAGATGTTCGATAACCATGTCCACCAACGCTCGAAAAGCGGGGTGTTATCAGAGAGATTCAGCGGCTGAAGTGTGCGTTGAATTTGATCCTCTGGCAGCGGAGGTCGTCTGCCAACATAGTTTGACTTGGGATCAAGGAATGCAGTCGCAAGGAAAAATGTGATGTTAGTGGCAATGAAGATGATGGCGAGCCATCCGCCTAGCTTCTTCACCAAATATTTCGTCATAGTCAGGGGCCTCATCGTCACGAAGACAAGCTTTACGCATTGAAATGTAAAACTGATTGATGACGAGGCGTTGCTAAATGTCGAAACAAAGAGGTTACAAAATGTTTCGGTTGTATTACGTCCCGGTCTCTATCAAGCTGAGCTGGAAGAATGTGAATACGATTCGTGACGTCGATTGGGCTCATTCAAGCAGTGGGGTTACCGTCCGGGGGTAGTTCGGTATCGTGCCAGAAGGGGTAGACTATCGCCGTTGCGGTGGCCGCGGCCACCCACATGACAGATATATCCACTAATGATGGGAGAAATAATGAATTCACCACTCAAAGTCGGTGTCATCGGTGCTTCGGGGAATGTAGGACAGACACTCGTTGCGGCATTGAAGGGGGAGTCAGACCTTGAGCTCGTTGCTGCGGTTGACCGCGATGATTCTTTGGACACGTTGGTTGATTCAGGTGCGGAAATCGCCATCGATTTCACGTCCCCCTCGGCTGTGATGGATAACGTTAAATTCCTCATCGACCATGGAATTCACGCAGTCGTCGGTACGACGGGGTGGACTGATGATCGTTATGGCCAGGTCCGCGAATGGCTCAAGGATTCGCCCACCACTGGTGTCTTAGTTGCTCCGAACTTTGCTATCTCCGCGGTATTGACGGAGAAATTAGCGGAAATAGCTGCTCCGTATTTCGATTCTGCCGAAGTGGTAGAGATGCACCACCCAGGCAAGAAGGATGCGCCGTCGGGTACTGCCATTCACACGGCACAAACAATTGCTCAGTCGAGGGACAAGGCTGGGTGTGGCGATCAGCCGGACGCTACCGAGCAAGCACTCGACGGAGCTCGTGGAGCTTCGGTAGACGGGATTCCTGTCCACGCCATCAGGATGAAAGGTGCCGTTGCGCACGAAGCAGTTATTTTCGGCTCCCAGGGGCAGAGCTTGACGATCCGTCAAGATTCTTACGATCGCACCTCATTTGTTCCCGGTGTTTTCCTGGGAGTGCGTAAGGTGCCTGAACACCCAGGCTTAACCATCGGTTTGGATTCTTTTTTGGGGCTGTAAATGGCAACACCTAAGCCATGTGAAGTGTCTCTTATTGCCCACACGTCTTTTACTCTCCCCACGGGGATGGACTTGGGCTTTATTAAAGACTCTTCCGATGCGGATTCATTAGTCGAGTTTGCTGGCCGTGCCTGCTACGAAACATGGGATCGCCCGAACCCCCACACGGCGTCGAATGGAGCCTATATTCGGCACATTATGGAGGTAGGGCATACTGCTCTCCTTGAACATCCGACGGCGACGTTTTATATCCGGGGGCTTTCTCGGGGATGTGCCCATGAATTTATGCGGCACCGTCACTTGTCGTTTTCTCAACTCTCGCAGCGCTTCACGCCGGACGATGACATTGATGTCGTTGTTCCTGCAGAAATTGCGAAAGATAAACAGTTAACAGATTTGTTCCTCGAAGCGTGTGATGTGGCCAGAGATACCTTTTCGGAGCTACTGAGTAGCCTCGAGAAGAAAACTCCGGGTGGGGCGTCGGGACGTGTGAATGCCCTGTTGCGTCAGAAGCAAGCGCGGCAAGCAGCACGGGCGATTTTGCCGTCGGCAACCGAAACTCGGTTGGTGGCCACGGGGAATTTTCGGACTTGGCGTCATTTTATTGGGATGAGAGCGACGGAAAATGCGGATCAAGAGATCCGGCACTTAGCTATTGCGATCTTGAAAGAGCTTCAGTCCGTGGCGCCTCATGCTTTCGGTGATTTTTCTGTGACCGAGCTCAGCGACGGAACTGAGGTCGCAACAAGCCCGTTTGTTAGTGAAAGCTAGTTGTTTGTGCCCGTGCCCCGCGGGTACCCTTGACCGATATGAGCACTGGTATTGCAACACGGGCCGGCGCCGAAACTTTCGGAACTATTGCCGTAGCAATGGTGACGCCCTTCGATAGCGACGGTCACGTCGATATATCCGCAGGGGTGTCGTTGGCTAAGCACCTCATTGATCAAGGGTGTGATTCCCTGGTTCTCGCTGGGACTACAGGTGAGTCCCCGACGACGACCGTCGAAGAGAAGTTGCGGTTGCTCAAGGCTGTTAAACAAGAGGTGGGAGATTCCGCCCGTATTATCGCGGGGTCGGGAACAAACAATACGGCGACGAGTATCGAGTTATCCCGTGCTTCGGCAGAGGCTGGCGCGGATGGACTCCTCGTTGTGACTCCGTACTATTCGAAGCCAAGTCAAGAGGGCATTTATCAGCACTTTACGGCTGTTACCGACGCTGTGAACGTGCCTGTCATGATTTATGACATCCCATCGCGTAGTGTTATTCCGGTTGCGAAGGAGACGCTGGCTCGCTTGTCCGAGCACCCGCGTATTGCAGCTGTTAAGGATGCGAAAGGGAATCTCGCAGAGGCCTTGGAGCTTATTCAGTCCACTGAATTGGCCTGGTATTCCGGAGACGATCCCATCAACCTTCCGTGGTTGTCGGTTGGTGCAACGGGTCTTATCTCTGTCGTCGGACACATTGCTGCTCCCGTGCTGAGAAGAATGTACGACGCATATGATTCCGGAGATCTCCCTGAAGCTCAGCGTTTATCAGCATCGTTGTCCCCGCTCTATCATGCCCAAGCACGACTCGGCGGGGTAAGTTTTGCCAAAGCAGCTCTGCACTTGCAGGGCATTAATGTAGGAGAACCTCGTTTGCCTCAAATTTCCCCCAGTCCATCACAGCTCGACGAGCTTGCTGATGATATGCGAAAGGCTGGTGTTCTGTAGTGCCAGATAACCGCACTCGCGGTCGGCGATCGACGCGTAAGGCCGGGTCGCCTGATGTTGACGCAGCTCAGCGTCCAGAGTTCACAGAGCCGAAAGCCACTACACGTAGTCAGTCCTCACCATCCTCCGATGACAATCAAGGCCACGCCGACGGCAACAAAGGCAATGGACGTGATGGAAACCGCAATGGTTCATCGGGCCGATCGAACCGTGGTGGCAATAACAAGCACGGTGGCGGCAATGGTAATAAAGGCCGCAACAACCGTGGCAGTAACAGCAAAAACGACAACGGTCGTTCAGAGCGCGGCGGTTCCCGGAACTCGAATAAGAACGGAAAAAACAATCGCCCCAATAAACGAGGCCGTGACCGCAACAGGGGACACAATAAGAACCGCTCTGTCGTGAAATCCATGCAGGGAGCTGACCTCACTCAGCGCCTGCCTGAGCCTCCTAAAGCGCCAAAAGATGGTCTGCGCATTGTCGCTTTGGGTGGTATTTCCGAAATCGGCCGTAACATGACCGTTTTCGAATACCACAATCGCCTTCTCATTATTGACTGTGGCGTTCTTTTCCCAAGTTCCGACGAACCCGGCGTCGATCTGATTCTTCCTGATTTTTCCTACTTGGAAGACAAGATGGATCGTGTCGAGGCGCTGGTCGTTACCCACGGCCACGAGGACCACATTGGTGCGATCCCGTGGTTGCTGAAACTGCGGTCTGATATTCCTATCGTGGCCTCGCGCTTTACATGTGCTTTGATTGCGGCGAAATGTCGTGAGCACCATCAGCACCCGAAGCTGATCGAAGTTAATGAGACCTCTCACGAGAAGTATGGTCCGTTTGACCTGCGCTTCTGGAATGTGAACCACTCCATCCCGGATTGCCTTGGCATCGCGCTGAAGACAGGGGCTGGGCTTCTGATTCACACAGGCGATATCAAGCTCGACCAGACTCCGACGGGTGGCCGCCCCACCGATTTGCCGGCATTGTCCCGGTTCGGTGATGAGGGTGTTGACATCATGCTGGCGGATTCGACGAACTCCGCGACGCCTGGTTTCTCCGGGTCGGAGGCGGATGTGGCCCCGACATTGAAACGTCTCGTTGCCGAAGCGAAACAACGTGTCATCATCGCCTCCTTCGCCTCGAACGTGTACCGAGTCCAAGCCGCAGTGGATGCAGCCGTTGCCGCGGGTAGGAAAGTTGCGTTCAATGGCCGGTCGATGATCCGCAATATGCAAATTGCGGAAGAGATGGGCTATTTGGAGGTTCCACGAAACACCATTGTTTCTATGGACGACGCCGCGAAGATGGCTCCGCATAAGGTTCTGCTCGTGACGACGGGTACGCAGGGCGAGCCTATGGCTGCACTGTCCCGTATGGCACGGCGTGAGCATCGGCAGATCACTGTCCGTGATGGTGACCTTATTGTTCTGTCGTCGTCGCTGGTGCCGGGCAATGAAGAGGCCGTTTTCGGTGTGATCAACATGCTCTCGCAGATCGGCGCCCGTGTGGTGACCAGTAAAGATGCTAAGGTACACACCTCGGGTCACGGTTTCGCTGGTGAGCTCTTGTTCTTGTACAACGCAGCCCGCCCCAAGAACTTCATGCCTGTGCATGGTGAGTGGCGTCATTTGAGGGCCAATAAACAACTGGCCATATCGACGGGGGTTCGTGAGGATCACACCGTGCTGGCACAAAATGGCGTGGTTGTTGATCTCGTGGATAAACACGCCGACGTTGTTGGACAGATCCCCGTCGGAAACCTCTACGTCGATGGTGTCACCATGGGCGACGTGAACGCTGAGGTTCTGGAAGACCGCGCTCAGATGGGCGAGGGCGGCGTCATCTCCGTCACCGTCGTGATCGATAACCGGACGGGCATGGCGTTGGAGAAGCCTCGCGTTGTGGCATCTGGCTTCTCGGACGAGTCGCGCGAGATGATGCATGAGGTTGAGGATCTCGTCGATAACACCCTGCTTGATTTGTCAGGCGAGGGCGAAAATGATCCTTACCGAATGGCTCAGCAGATCAAGCGTCGGATCACCAAGTTCGTGGGCGAGAAGTGGCGCAGGAAGCCATTTGTTGTTCCGACGGTTGTTCCCATGACATCCGACGAACCGTTGGTGTCCGATGTGACAGGTACACGCGAATCGCTGTGATGTAGGTATTGCCTCATAGCCTGGTGAGAGTCCTGGTCCCATGAATTTGGGGTCAGGACTTTTTCATTATGAGGTGCGTGCGGGGTGAAAACACAGCGGCCATCTAAACGCCCTGCGTAGGTTAATAATGTGAATGATGTGATCTGAGAGTCTAAAGTGGCATGCATGACTGCCCCTCGGAAAACCAGTACACGTAACCGGAAGACTCACCCTGCGAGTTCTACGCGTGCACGGTCCCGGAGGGGTGCGCCAGCATCGAGACCACGAGGGGGATCCCGACCTGCTAACCGCGGCGAGGAGCTAATTCCTACCCAGGAATTTGAGCGCACAGGCAGCGCGTTTTCAGCCGTGGGCTCTGGCCTGGCCGGTTTTTTCAGTAGTACAGCGCGGGGGTTGGGAAGTTTGACCCGCAAAGTCGCTTCCGTTCGAGGACCGCAAGGCAGTATCCGAGGATCGAATGATGACGATCTCTTCGACGATAGTGCCGACGGTAACAATGCTTCGGGCGATAGCACCCCTGATAGTCATCACCAGAGCCTTGACCGGAAACCACGACGGGGCAGGGGCCGATTCCGCCGGGTATCTCAGGCGTCGGAGCCATCAGACCGGCATACTGCCGATAGTGAAGAGATTGTTGACGATTATTCTGAAGGAGAAAACGTGTCGCCGGGGGGACATAGGCGTGGTGGCAGCACCCGACGGAGCGTATCCTCCGCACAGCGCGGCCTCATGGATGAGGGTGTGGACCAGGATCGTGACGCCTACGCCGACGATGCCGGAGTAGTGATTGGCGGCGGGTACGACACCCCCGCCTTGATCGTCGCCGCCCTCGGCCTCATCACTGCTGGATCACTGTGGTTCGGGATTGGCGGTCCAGTGGGTGGTGCCCTGTCCACTGGTCTCATGATGGTCGTCGGTGCAGCTGCGTACCTGGTTCCCGTTGCCCTGTTTTTCGTTGCCTGGGCACTGATGGTGGGTGTAACCGTCCGTCAAGTGAATCATTATCGGTCCGGGGGAGCACTGGCACTGCTGTTGATTGCAATGCTGGGCCTCGCCCACCTTTTCGCGGGCCAACCGTCGACATGGGCAGGTCGGAGCCACGCCGGTGGTGTGATAGGTCTGTTCTCCGGAACGCCCCTGGCAACCGGGTTTTCGGTGTGGCTTGCTGTGCCGATTTTGCTCCTTATTATCGTCTGGTCGGCGATCACACTTGCTGGAACGACCATCAAAGATACGGCTCATGCTGTGTCCGACTGGATGGGCTTCCGGTGGGGCAGGGGAGCGTACGACGACGCTTCGTACGACTCCTATGGCCCCGACGAGTATGACGAATCCGGTTATGACATTGATGCCGAGTATGAGGGTGCCGACTATGACGATGGCGCTGGAGCCGACCGTCGGTATGCCCGCTCGGATCGCGACCTGACTCCCTACGATTCGGGGCGCAGGCATTACCCGGCACGCAACGTGCCTTCTGATCCTCGGGTACACAGAGATGGGCAACCGCTCATCGTCGGGGAGGGGGCGCAGTTTGACGATGACGAGCTGCCCTCGGGTGCTCAGCAGTACGGTTCGTATGGCAATACGCCGATGGATAACTATCCCTTGGACGAAGATGCTGCGCCGACGCGTGTGTTCTCATCGGGGTCGCGGGGTAGTGATCGTGGTCGCTCGTCCCGCAATACTTCGGGGAGAAGGCCTGCGCCGACGCTGGACGATCAACCCACCGACGTTGACATCGCCGGTTTCCATGGTGGTATGCCGACGTTCGTAGACGCTGAACAGCAACGAGATGCTGCGGTGCAACGAGACAACGTCAATAACACGCGGGTCGACGCCTCTCTCACCGAGGATGACGATGTTCCCTCCGCAGCGAATGAGGGTTCGTCTCAATCGTCGGCAGTAAAAGTTAATGCTGCGGGTGAAGGCGCACCTGAGCTGGTGGACGATGGCGACGGTGAACACGGCGAGAGCAGTACGGACGCGGTCAGTGCCAGTCGTGAGGCCATGCGTCGGGCAATTGTTGCGCGCTCGGGGATTGATGCGGCACGTAAAGCGCCCGGGAAAAAGCAATCGCAGCGTGCCCCGGCGGCGTCGAAGTCGGCCTCGGGGAGCCAAGACCGCAGTACTGCCGCATCGTCATCGGAAGCGGGGCATCACTATGAGCTGCCAAGTGCCGATTTGCTCATTCCGGGTAAAGCGGCGAAGACCCGAACTGAAGCCAATGACCGGATGATCGCTGCGATCTCGGAGACCTTCTCGGAGTTTAAGGTCAATGCGAAGGTCACCGGTTACTCGCGTGGTCCGACAGTGACGCGGTATGAGGTTGAGCTAGGGCCGGGCGTTAAGGTATCCAAGATTACGAATCTGCAGTCCAACTTGGCTTATGCAGCAGCGACGGACAACGTGCGTCTACTCACCCCGATCCCCGGCAAGTCTGCGGTGGGGATTGAGGTGCCGAACGCCGATCGTGAAATGGTTCGGCTCTCTGACGTTTTGCACGCCCCGGAGGTCATGCAGAACACTGATCCGATGCTGATTGGCTTGGGCAAAGACATCGAAGGCGATTTCATTGCCCACTCGATCGCGAAGATGCCTCACTTGCTGGTGGCTGGTGCTACCGGTTCAGGTAAGTCTGCATTCGTGAACTCCATGTTGGTCTCCTTGCTGACACGCGCGACGCCGGAAGATGTCCGTCTGATCCTGGTGGATCCCAAGATGGTCGAGCTCACGCCGTATGAGGGGGTGCCGCACCTCATTACTCCGATTATCACCCAGCCCAAGAAAGCTGCGAGCGCGCTGCAGTGGTTGGTTGATGAAATGGAGCAGCGCTATATGGATATGAAGTCCGCCGGTGTCCGGCACATCAAGGACTTCAACCGCAAGGTGGAGACGGGCGAATATACGGCCCCTCTCGGCTCTGAACGCGAAGTCAAGCCTTACCCCTTTATCGTCTGTGTGGTCGATGAGCTTGCTGATCTGATGATGACGGCTCCGAAAGAGATTGAGGACTCGATTGTCCGTATCACCCAGAAAGCTCGTGCTGCGGGTATCCACCTAGTATTGGCGACGCAGCGCCCGTCGGTTGACGTTGTCACCGGCTTGATTAAGACGAACGTCCCCTCACGCTTGGCCTTCGCGACCTCGTCCCTGACGGACTCGCGAGTCATCCTTGACCAAGGTGGGGCTGAGAAGCTCATCGGCATGGGCGATGGCCTCTTTATCCCCCAAGGCGCGGGCAAGCCGATGCGTATCCAGGGTGCGTTTGTCACTGACACTGAAGTGCAGGCCGTCGTCGATGCGGCGAAGGCTCAGCGTGAGCCGGAATACGATCCCAAGGTGGTCGAGCAGGCTGAATCCTCGAAGAAGAAAATTGACGAGGACATTGGCGACGATCTCGAGGACCTGCTGCAAGCCGTCGAGATCGTTGTGACCAGCCAGTATGGCTCGACATCGATGCTGCAGCGCAAGCTTCGCGTGGGATTTGCCCGGGCTGGTCGCTTGATGGATTTGATGGAGTCGCGCGGAATTGTTGGCCCGTCAGAGGGGTCTAAAGCGCGTGAGGTGTTGGTGAAACCGGAGGAGCTGGACACCATTTTGTGGATGATTAAGGGTGCTGATCCTGCTGAGGCACCTAAGGAAGATCCGAGTGACAACGGGGAAGCCGACGCTGCAGCTGGTGGAGCGTCGGCCTCAACGACAAAGGTAGTTAGCGCCAACCCGTCGAGCGGCATCGTCTGATTGGGTACCCCCTTCTTCTGGCGCTGCGGTGCTGTCTTGGCTGGTCACGCACCATGATCGTGGTTTTTACACATGGGTCATGTACCCTCTAATAGCTGGAGGGGAGTATCCCCGTCGCGTTGGTGTCGTCAACACGGTGCCTGTGTTCGTGTGGAGTATGTGAGTAGGCGAACGAGCACAGCGGCACCCGGTATCAACGGCTAGGCCGATCATGATCAGCCGAGGGCACACGGCTTTCTGTGTAAGACAGAAGGCGGTGCGTCCGCGTGGTTGTCAATTATCGATGTTGTGGTGAGCCTAGTGGGAAAGACCTCCGGTCTTTGGTAATGACGACCGGAGGTATTTAATGCATGTAGATGGGTTAACGTGGGCGATCACAATCGTCGTCCTCGTTGGAATTTTGTTGGTCGATTTCGTCGGGCACGTCCGGCGGGACCACACACCCAGCATGAAAGAAGCTGGCTTGTGGTTGGGCATGTACGTTGGTCTGGCCACGATATTTGGGATCTTCTTGTGGGTGTCCTGGCCGGCCCCGGGGGATCCGCACAAGCACGGGCTTGAGTTTTTCTCTGGATACTTCACCGAGCTGAGCTTGAGCATCGATAATCTCTTCATCTTCGCCCTAATTATCAGCTCGTTTAAAGTTCCGCGAGAGTTGCAACAAAAAGTCCTGGCCTATGGCATCGCGCTGGCGATCGTCTTTCGCGGTATTTTCATCGCTTTGGGTGCTGCGGCGATTAATGCGTGGTCGGATATCTTCTATTTATTCGGTATCTTCATGCTGTACACGGCCATCAAATTGGTGGTCGACGAAGTCCGCGACGCGCCAGAAACCGATGTTGATGACATGTTTGTGGTTCGGACGCTCCGCCGCTTTGTCCCGGTGTCGTCCGAGTTCGTTGGCCACAAAATGGTGGCAAAAGTGGACGGCAAGCGCATGGTTACGCCGATGCTGCTGGCGCTGGTGACCCTCGGTGCTATCGACCTTCTCTTTGCCCTGGACTCCATTCCCGCGATTTATGGCTTGACCCAGGAACCCTACATCGTGTTCACGACCAACGTCTTTGCCCTCATGGGGCTTCGTCAGATGTACTTCTTGCTCGACGGCCTCTTGGAGCGTCTGGTCTATCTTCCGTACGGACTGGGGGTCATCCTCGGCTTCATTGGCGTGAAACTCCTGTTCCACGCCTTGGAGGAGAACAATCTGCCGTTCATTAATGGCGGTGAGGATGTCCACGTCCCAGAAATCTCGACAGTTTTGTCATTGGGTGTCATCGTCGTTACGCTGACCGTGACCGTGGTAGCGAGCGTTATTAAGGATCGCCGGGATCGTGAGGCCGGAGGTATCTCCGTCCGTAATCGCATGTGAGGTCCGTCGAACGATACGGGTGGCTGCTAACCAATTTTGGTGATAAAACGGTTTCATCGTTGTAGTAAGCGGTAAGGTTTAAGTGTGAACGCGTCAGACGACAAGGCTCATGGGCCGACGGTTTCGGAAGCTGCGAGTGACAACCACGAGGTGAGTGACTACACGCAGCCAGCTCCACGTCACACGCAAGAAAGCGCAAAACTGCTGAACATTGCCAACGTTCTCACGGTCATCCGCATCGTCTTTATCCCCGTTTTCGTGTGGCTCCTTCTCCGGAACGGGGGAGAATCTGCTGCATCGCGTTGGCTGGCCTTGCTTATGTTTATCGCGCTCATGGTCACCGACTTTGTCGACGGACGACTAGCTAGATCACGTAACCTCATCACCGACTTTGGCAAGATTGCGGATCCCATTGCCGACAAGGCCCTCATGATCTCTGCACTGGTGGGGCTAAATATCATTGGCCACCTGTGGTGGTGGGTGACCTGCCTGATCGTGATCCGCGAGATTGGTATCACCCTGTGGCGAATGGCGATGCTTCACCGCGGGCTAGTGGTTCCTGCATCTAAGGGCGGGAAGCTGAAGACGGCGCTACAGTCGCTAGCCGTCAGCTTGTTCCTCATGCCTCTGCCGGGATGGACCGACTGGCTCACCGGTATCGTCATGGCCGCTGCGGTCATCGTCACCGTGGTGACCGGTATTCAATATTTGCTCGATTCGCGGCAATCACGAGCAGCATCATCTGCGACGACGTCGGCGTAGTCGCGCGATAGTCATACTCATCCGCTAGTGGATGGAAAGAAGTGGTCCAGGTGCCAAAATCTGCACCTCAAAGTGCTATTGAGCTCGCTCGCCCTACCGATGATGAGCTGTCTGAGGCCGCCCGACGCGTCGTCCACGGCTTTTCGTCCGCGGGCGTGACTATTGCGTGTGCAGAATCGTTAACAGCCGGTTTGTTGAGTGCGACGGTAGCGACCGTGCCCGGCGCGTCGGCCGTCTTACGTGGTGGCATCGTCGTGTATGCGACAGAGCTTAAAGCGAGCCTTGGTGGAGTACCCCGTGACGTCCTCGACGCCGACGGGGCAGTGGCACCAACCACCGCGCGGTACTTAGCTGCTCATATCCGCGAGGCATGCGGGGCCACGCTCGGGGTCGCCCTGACTGGCGTTGCCGGGCCGGAGCCTCAAGAGGGCAAGCCGGTGGGACAAGTATTCATTGGCACCGCTGATGGCACAAAAGCCACGGCACAGCTTGCTGGTAATGTGCTTTTTCGCCACAATTATGCAGATAAACGAGCTACGTCGGATATCCTTATCGGTGGAGATCGTGAGACGATTCGACGCTTGTCTGTATCTGCGGCGTTATCTTCGTGCAGCGATTGGTTAGCGGAATTCGATGTCGTTGGGAAATAGCGTCGACGGAAAACAGCGTCGATAGAAAATAGCAATGATGGGAACAAAAGTGGGCAAAGATTCGTTACACACAGTGATGAGAACTCAGACCACCGTTCTAGATAATCCTGCTCTTTTTCCGCACCATCAATCACAGGGCAATAGCCCCGTACTCCGCCATGACAGTGAGAACCCTCTCGACGGCGCTATCGGTTCGTCGGCCGGGACACCTGAACCTCTCCTGCGTGAGACGCTGGGTGAGGCGCTCCGAGCTTTCCGTGTTCGTGCGTCGATGACGCTCAGGGAGCTATCGGATGTTGCGTCGGTGAGCCCCGGTTACCTGTCAGAGATTGAACGTGGCCGTAAAGAAGTGTCGTCTGAACTCTTAGCCTCTGTCTGCCATGCTCTTGGAGTCCGCGTTTCAGATGTTCTTCTGGAGTGCATTAGCATTATGGCCCTGGAGGCGGAAGCAGTTGATTTCAGGCACGAGCTCGACGCCACCGTGTAGTAGTCATCCACGTGCTCTGTGCCATCCTTGTTGTTCATCCACGTTGTTATTGTCAGCATCGGTTGCTGAGCAGCTCTGTGTAGAAAGGTCCCGGTTTTCACGATGGCGAACCCGTTTTCAAAAGGGTGGAAGTACTTGATGGCTCTCTTCGACAACAAGATCGAAGAGAAGGCTGATCCGAAAGTACAAATTGAGCAGTCCATTCAGGCTGCGAAGGAACAACACCAGGAACTCTCGAAACAGGCCGCAGCTGTCATTGGCAACCAGCGTCAACTGGAAATGAAACTTAACCGACAGCTGGCAGAGGTGGAAAAGCTGCAGGGCAATACCCGCCAGGCTCTGTCATTAGCGGATAAAGCCCGGAGTGAAGGTAATTCATCGAAGGCTGTCGAATACGAAAATGCAGCGGAGGCTTTTGCCGCGCAATTGGTGACGACAGAGCAGTCGGTAGAAGATCTCAAGCAGCTCCATGATCAGGCTCTACAGCAAGCTCAGCAGGCGAAAGCCGCGGTTGAACGCAATGCGATGGCCTTGAAGCAAAAGACTGAGGAGCGCACGAAGCTCTTGAGCCAGCTAGAGCAGGCCAAGATGCAGGAGAAAGTTGCCGATTCTATCTCCTCGATGAACAAGCTGACCGCCAACGACGATTCGCCGAACCTGGACCAGGTGCGGGACAAGATCGAGAAGCGTTACTCAAATGCTTTGGGACGGGCGGAACTGGCGGAGAATTCAGTTGAAAACCGCATGGTAGAGGTGCAGCAGGCCAGCGTGCAGATGGCAGGGCACTCTCGCTTGGAAGAAATTCGTGCGTCGATGAATAACGGTGGGCGCTCTGGGGCTAACGCTGACCGCAGCATTGCCGGTTCCTCCCAGCGGTCACTGGAGCAGTCGCCCCAAAACGGTAGCGATATTGATAATTCCGTTCATGGGGAATTTACTCGCTCTTCCCAGGGCGGCGACGATGTCTCGCAGGATGCAGTGGCTGAGAAGCTGCGGCAGTTACGCGAAGGGAACTAGTCTACATAGCTACGTTGATAGGCGCGGTAGTGAGGGGGTCGCTACCGCGCTTTTTCAGTGCCTACTCCTGAGAGTCATACTCGGGCGCCGTCGGATCCCAGTCGTCAAATCCGCGACTTCCTAAGGCTTCTCCCATTGCTTCGGCACGTCGAATCGAATGGATAACCACCGGCAAAGCGAAGGCACGTAGCCCCCGTGAGGATCGAGCACGGCGAGCTTCAATGACCACGCGGATATTTTCCATCTGGAGGGGGATCAGGCGGATAGTGATGGCAATGGCCACGCTGATTGCGTTCACAGGGACGTGAAAACGGGCAAGGGGGCGGAGAGCTCGGTCAAGCGACTCGATCATGTCGCCGATTCGCGTTGTCAGAGTCAAAATTAATGCCAGAGCTACGCTGACCAACAATGATGTGGCCAGTGACAGAGCCGACCACCATCCCGCGCTCCAAGCCTGAAATACGGTGATAAACGCAAGAACAGGGATCACGGGCAGTAACTGTGATGTCGCAACGCTGAACGGGATGCGAGCGAGGACAAACACGCCCACAGTCACGAGGACTTCAATCCCGAGAATCGCTAGGCCGAGTGTGGTGACGTGGCTCCCGACCGTCCGTGACAGGACCGTGATGATTACCACCATGACCATAATGAATACGATCTTCGTGGTGGGTTTGAGCCGGTGGACGACGGTATTTTTATCCACATAATGGCCGAGAGGCATAGTCAACCACTGTCGGGGAGTACGAGAATTACTTTTGTTCTTCATTTTTGTCAGGCTTGGTCCCTAGCGAGCATTGCTTCCTCGTATGTTCGACACACTTCATTCGCGGGCCCATCCGCCCGGATGCGGCCACCATCAATCCAGAGTGCACGGTCGTAATCGGACACAAAATCTAAGTCGTGGGTAGCAACAATTAATTGTTGGGGGAGGCTATCGAACAAGCGTCCAAGTTTGAGCCTGTTGGATAGATCAAGAAGCGTTGTTGGTTCGTCGGCAATAATTGTCAGTGGTTGCCCGATGAGCACCGCGGCCAGTGCCAGCATTTGCTTTTCGCCACCGGATAACCGATACGGCGATGCCTGTGCACGTTTATCCAACCCAAACCGGCTGAGCATCGCCATGACACGATCGTTCTTTTCACGACGAAAAAGGCGATGGCCATCTACACGTATATTTCGTAAAGAAAACTCGATATCTTCATACACCGTCGGCATCAATATTTGATTTTCAGCGTCGGAGAAAACAAATCCCACCTTTTTTCTGACATCGCGGCCGTCGGTTTGAGGATTGAGCCCGTTAACGGTGACTGTTCCGTTATCTGGCGTTCCCAACCCGTTAATCATGCGCACGAAGGTGGATTTTCCGGATCCGTTTGCTCCGATAATGGCTATTCGTCGTTCTGAAAGTTCAACGGAGATGTCATTGAGAATTGTGCGTTCATCAAAAGCCACTGTGACATTGTCGAACTGAATAACGGGTGGGGTGACGGATGCATTCATTAGCGAGGTTCGGGTAGTAAACGAGGGAAAGCAGCCGCGACTCCCGAAGCAATGAGTCCGACAACAATCATTTTCACCAGGTCGGGGCCAATAAAGGCGAGTTGGCTTGTCAATGCTGCCTTCAGGCTAAAGCCTTTGATGACAACCATCCATATAGCGCCAAAAAAGTACTGGACGAAAATTCCGAGCACGCTGACAATGACAAAGAGAATCGTCTGGAGTGGTCGGCGACGCGGAGTTATTTCTGCGATCGCGCCACATACCCATGCCGAAATAAGGTAGCCAATAACATATCCGCCGCTAACGCCAGCAAAAGCCGACAGTGCAGATCGTCCACCTGCAAGTACCGGTAGACCGATAAGGCCGAGAATAAGCACAAGCCCAATGACAGCTGTTCCGCGGCGTCGTCCGAGAATCATTCCGGCCATAATCGCGATTGCGTTCTGCATGACAATAGGAACGCCGGCCACTCCTATCGGGATAGAGACGAAGGCCATGGCTATGAAGAGTGCGGCAAAGACTGCTACATATGCGACGTCACGGCTCCCCCATGAAGATCGGCGTGATGATTGCTGGTGGGGAGCAGAGGTGGAGGTAGAACCAGCGTTATGTGCTTTATCACCCATAGCTGACATCGTAATAAAAAGTATGGCTAACACTAGTATTGCTCGGCGAATGAACGTTGATAATGGCTCACGGCTGAGAGCTAGGCGATGGGCGGCGGCGTTTTGAATCGAACATACGTTTGCGTATGATGAAGAGCGGTGTTGCCGTGTCCGACGCCAGAATATTCTCTATCTTGGAACCAGAACCGGAGTAACATCGTCTATTCCGTGTGATGAGGACAGTCATGCTGGTTTGAGAACGTATTGTGCTGTGACCGGGCGAGTGGCTGTCATCAGGTAGATGTTGTGTTGTTAGGTCAGGTTGCTAGATACCAGCAGTAGTGCTCTGACTTCGATGAAGGATTGGTGGACAATGGCAGGTAAAACTGCAACGAAAAAGAAAACAAATCAGACTAGTGGCGACGGACGCCTGAAAGCCCTCGACACGGCTTTAGCGAAGATCGAAAAGGATTTTGGTAAAGGCGCAGTCATGCGTTTGGGGGATGATAAGCGTCCTCCGATTAGCTCGATCTCATCAGGCAACATTGCGATTAACGTTGCGTTAGGGATTGGTGGATTCCCCCGCGGCCGAGTTGTAGAAATTTACGGCCCAGAATCGTCAGGTAAGACCACGGTAGCTCTTCACGCGATTGCTGAAGCTCAAAAAGACGGTGGCATTGCTGCTTTTATCGACGCTGAGCACGCTCTGGATCCTGAATATGCCCGTAAGCTCGGGGTCGATACCGATGCGCTGCTTGTTGCGCAGCCAGACACAGGTGAGCAGGCTTTGGAGATTGCCGACATGCTCATCCGGTCGGGTGCTTTAGCCATCATCGTCATCGACTCGGTGGCTGCACTAACCCCGAAGGCGGAAATTGATGGTGAGATGGGCGATAGCCATGTGGGGCTTCAGGCTCGTTTGATGAGCCAGGCTCTTCGAAAGATGACAGGCGCGCTGTCTCAGTCGGGCACAACCGCCATTTTCATCAACCAGCTGCGTGAAAAGATCGGTGTGATGTTTGGGTCGCCCGAAACCACCACGGGTGGTAAGGCTCTGAAATTCTATGCTTCCGTTCGCTGTGATATTCGCCGTATTCAGGCACTGAAAGATGGCCAAGACGTCATTGGTAACCGGACGCGACTAAAAGTTGTCAAGAACAAGGTGTCGCCGCCGTTCAAGGTTTCCGAGTTCGACATCCTTTATGGCGAAGGTATTTCGCGGGAGGGTTCGATCATCGACCTGGGCGTGGACTACGGCATTATCAAGAAATCAGGCTCCTGGTATACCTATGAAGGCGAACAGCTCGGCCAGGGTAAAGAAAAGGTCCGCGATTATCTCAAGAATAATAGTGACCTGGCTGGGACTATTGAAGATAAAATCATGAGGGCCGCGAAGGTCGGGCCGTACGCGAATGTCACTGATGATGATGCGGCGGAGTCAGAAAGCACCAGCTCTGATGACGATCCGATCGATGTCGTCCCGAATGTGGACTTCGATGACGACGACGAATAGATGCGAAAGGGCTAAATTAGGCGATGCCTAAGTCCAGTGACAGTGATAACTCTGCTGAGTCCACCGCTGACATTATCGGGCATCTCAGTGAAGCCATCTCTCGCGTGGACACCAGCAGATCTATTGCGCAAGAAGAAAATGCTGTACGACCTGTTAGATCGCGAGCATTGCGCCTGTTGGATCACCGCGCTAGATCAGAGCAGGAACTGAGGGATCGTCTCCTCGATGCCGAGTTTCCCCAGGCTAGCGTGGATACCGTCATTGCCGACCTTGCCGAAGGCGGACTGATTGATGACCGCCGATTTGCCGAAGAATGGGTGAGGCAACGCAGAACGCGTCGGGGAAAATCTCGCCGTGTCCTGCGCGAAGAACTCCGAAGAAAAGGGGTCTCCGATTCCGACTGCGATCATGCACTAGCCGAGGTCAGTGACGACGATGAACAGGAATTAGCTCGTCGCGTTGCCGAAGATCGCGCTCGACGGATTCGGACGGCTCCCGCCGATCGGAAAGAACAATATGCCCATCTCCGACGGATTGCCGCAGCGCTGGCACGGCGAGGCTTTCCGGCGGGGATGTCACAGCGGATCGCTCATGACGTCGTAGAGGAGAGAATCACCGAATTGAGCAGCGATCCCGACGGGAAATAACACCGCCGAGAATCCTCAGAGCGTGCTGTAACTATTCGAAAGTGCTGCGTAGATCGCGGTGGGCCGGGTCATGCCAGTCGACCACGGCTTCATCCTTGGTCTCCACGCCCTGTTCTTTCTGGTGGGGAACATGGGCCACAATATTGCGCCGAGCACGCCCAGCCCGCAGCTGAAGCTCGATTCGCTCCGCGAACTTCGTCAGCCCAATGTTGACGATAATCATGATCACTGCAACAACAACGAGCGCCGCAAGGAAGTTTCGGTAATACGAAGCCGACTGAATGCCAGACCTCACCACTTCCACATACCCGATCTGATAGCCCAATGCGGAGTCCTTGAGAGCAATCACCATCTGTGCAATCAAGGCGGGGAGCATCGAGGCCACAGCCTGAGGAAGAAGGATGATTCGCATCGTCTGCCGGTGGGTCAATCCCAGCGCCAACGCGGCTTCAGATTGCCCGCTCGGGAGCGCCTCAATCCCCGAACGAAGAACCTCGGCAATCACCGCGCCGTTATACAGCGTCAACCCAAAAACAACAGCAGCGAAAGCCAACTGTTCTGAAGGGAACACCGCATATTCAGCGAAAAGCTGGTAGGCGAAGATCATCAAAATCAACACGGGAATAGCGCGGAAGAACTCGACGATTACCCCGCAGACCCGGCGAACGATCCACCGATGGTGCAAACGCCCAGTTCCCAGTACCGCTCCAAGAAGCATAGCCAAAATAATGGAAACAAAGGCGGCTTTCAGCGTTCCCCACAGACCGGGGAGAATATACGTCTTCCAGGTGGTCGACTTAATAAAAGGATCCCACTTGGATGCCTCCAGCTGACCATTCTTGGCCAGCACCGATATCGTCCACCCGATGACCAGAGCAGCAACGACGACAGTAACCGCCGTGAGAATGCGGTTGATCTGACGCCCGCGTGGGCCAGGGTTGTCATAAAGGACAGTTGCGCGAGTACTCACTATCGTTTCACCGCCAATCGTTTACCAGCCCAGCCGAAGAACAATCCCATGGGCAGGGTCAAGATGATAAAGCCGAGAGCAAAAATGCCGAACACCAAGAACAACTGGTCCGCATGATTCTCAATCGTCGACTTCATCAACAGAGATGCCTCGCCCACACCGATGACGGACGCGATGGTCGTGTTCTTGGACAACGCAATCAGGGTGTTGCCCAACGGAACAATCGACGCGCGAAACGCCTGGGGAAACACGATGGAAGAGAAATTCTGGCCAAAAGACAGTCCCAGTGATCGGCCGGCCTCCGCTTGTCCAAAGGGCACGGTGTTGATGCCTGCCCTCAAGGATTCCGCGACAAAAGCCGAGGTGTAGATGATAAAGGCCAGGACAGCGAGCCAGAAGTTGTTGTTTTTAATGAAGTTGTCGTTCTCGGGGGCGAGCGTCAAGCCCAAGTTTTGGTAGAGCCCGATCGATGAGAACAACACAATCAGTGTCAGGGGAGTGTTCCTCGACACAGTAATGAACAGTGACGATAAGGTGCGCAATATCCCGACGGGGCATACGCGCATGGCGGTCAGAACGATGCCCAGGATCAGTGAACCGATCCCTGAGCACACCGTGAGTTTGATGGTGACCCAGAATGCAGGCCATAGCGTATCGCTGAGGTCACTCCATAAAGTCGTTGTCTCCATTGATCCCCCTTATCCCTTCTGCAAAAAGCTGAGATCGCCGATGGCGGGTTCATCGCCCACGGGGAAGTCGTTGCCAAGATTCTTGTGAACAATGGACGCGTAAGCTCCAGACGCCCACATGTCTTTCAGGGCATCGTTGATTGCCTCGGTCGACTTGGTGTCGCCCTTCGCATGTCCGATCCCGTAGTGCTCATCGGTCCACCACGATCCGTCATCCTGTTTCATATCGACGACGCGAAACTCGCCCGGGTACTGGGTCGCAAACCCATACAAGATGGTGGCGTCGGTGGTTAGGGCGTCAACCTTCTTTTGGTGGAGCGCTTCCACACATGACGAGTAGGAATCGAACTCTTGTAATTGGACCTCGGGGAGCGCCTCTTTGACCTTCTGGGCGGGAGTGGACCCACTCACAGAGCACAAACGTTTTCCCTTATTCAGGTCTGTCAGAGACTTGATCCCCGCGTCCTTATCCCTCACCAGTAGCGCCTGATGGGTGACCAGGTAAGGCCCACCAAAAGCGACAGCATTCGCGCGCCCTTTGTTGATGGAATACGTGGCCGTAATCATGCCCACTTCGCCATTCTTGATCAACGTCTCTCGCTGCGCAGATGGCGTTTCACGCCACGTTATCTTCGGCTTATCCCAACCGTTCTTTTCTGCAATGTGGTTAATGACATACCGGGAGACATCTGGATCCACACCGACGAATTTCTTATCCGGCGTGCGCATTCCCATACCCGGCTGGTCATATTTCGTGCCGACGACGATATGCCCGGCTTTAATTTCGTCGAGGACACTCACGGGCTCCGACGACCCACACGCGGTGAGCGTCGGGGTGACGAAAACAAGGGCGGTCACCGCGGCCACCACCGCGCGCACGCGGGTGTGGCGTCGGAAAGAGTGGCGTCGGCACGTGCCCCGTCGGAAATAAGTAACAAACTGGCCGATATGACGGCCGGCGAACTGCATTCGTGTCATTCTTCACGCCCCCTTTTAATGACCGAGGATCTTGGAGAGAAAATCTTTGGCCCGGTCCGTCTGGGGATTCGTAAAGAAAGATTCCGGATCGGCGTCTTCGACGATGGCGCCGTCGGCCATAAACAACACACGATCAGCGGCACGTCGGGCGAAACCCATCTCGTGGGTCACACATACCATCGTCATGCCCTCTCGAGCGAGTCCGACCATGACGTCGAGAACCTCATTCACCATCTCAGGGTCGAGAGCAGACGTCGGCTCGTCGAAAAGCATGATTTTGGGTTCCATGGCGAGGGCGCGTGCAATGGCGACACGCTGCTGTTGGCCACCGGATAGCTGGGCGGGATACTTGTGAGCCTGGCTATCAATGTCGACCCGTCGGAGCAGAGCCATAGCCCGATCCTTAGCTTGGGCCTTACTCCGTTTCCGCACTTTGATAGGGCCAAGAGTGACATTGTCGAGGATGGTCTTGTGCGAAAACAGATTGAACTGTTGGAAAACCATGCCGACTTCCGCCCTTAGCCGGGTCAAACTCTTCCCTTCTTCAGGAAGCGCCTCACCATCGATCACGATCTCCCCATCGTCGATAGTCTCGAGCCGGTTAAGCCTTCGGCATAAAGTTGATTTCCCCGAGCCTGAGGGGCCGAGAATAACCACGACCTGTCCTGCAGGAATTGTCAGATTGATATCGCGGAGCGCGTGGTAGTCGCCGAAATACTTGTTGACATGGGACATTGAGATCATCGGCGGGCGATGCCCAGGATCTTTGGCAGCCGTTTCAGCGTCGGGATGAGGTGCAGAGCTGTCTGCAGCGTGTGCGGGAATGGACTGTGTCGACGGCGCTGTGACGTCGGATCCGGAAACTTCTGGCATACGGAAAAACTTAAAGGGTTTCTTTAGCCAAAGCTGTGTGGGAAACAAAAACTTAACAACACCGTAACCAATTCCCCGTCTGTCGGGGGTGACCAGTACGATAGTCCGCGATGAACGGCACAACCCCTGATATGTCAATTAATCATTTACAGACCATGAACCATTTCACTGCTTCTCCGCATTCCTCGGTTTCGACGACGACCACCCGCCCGCGCACCTATGAGGTGCGTACTTTCGGGTGCCAAATGAATGTGCATGACTCGGAGCGGCTAGCCGGACTTTTGGAGGAAGCCGGCTACGTGCCAGTAGGCAGCGACGATCCTGCCGATGTTGTCGTGTTCAACACGTGTGCAGTACGCGAAAATGCGGATAACCGCCTGTACGGAACCTTGGGCCAGCTGAAATCGGTCAAAGACACGAAACCTGACATGCAAATCGCAGTCGGGGGATGCATGGCGCAGAAAGACAAGGATGTCGTTGTTAAGCGAGCCCCGTGGGTCGACGTCGTGTTCGGTACCCACAACATTGGGAAGCTCCCGACTCTTCTGGCGCGTGCTGCCCACAATCATGAAGCGCAGGTGGAAATTGCCGACGCGTTAGAGCAGTTCCCCTCTGTCCTTCCCGCAAAACGTGACTCCGCCTATTCCGGCTGGGTGAGCGTATCTGTCGGGTGCAATAACACCTGCACATTCTGCATCGTCCCGAGCCTCCGCGGGAAGGAAAAGGACCGCCGACCAGGTGACATTTTGGCGGAGGTACAAACTCTTGTCGACGACGGCGTGAGCGAAGTGACACTGCTGGGCCAAAACGTCAACGCCTATGGAGTTCACTTTGAGGACCCGACGCTAGAGCGTGACCGCAGCGCATTTTCCAAACTATTGCGCGCATGTGGTGATATCGAGGGCCTGGAGCGCGTCCGCTTCACCAGTCCACACCCTGCCGAGTTCACCTCTGACGTCATCGACGCGATGGCGGAGACGCACAATGTGTGCCCGCAGCTGCATATGCCCTTGCAGTCGGGTTCAGACAAGGTGCTCAAAGAGATGCGTCGTTCTTATCGGACGAAGCGTTTTATGAGGATCCTCGACGAAGTTCGTGAGAAGCTCCCTCAGGCCTCCATTACGACCGACATTATTGTTGGCTTCCCTGGAGAAACTGAGGAAGATTTCCAACAGACGCTGGATCTCGTCGAAAAAGCACGGTTTACGAGCGCATATACGTTCCAGTACTCGCCTCGTCCCGGAACTCCTGCAGCGGCGATGGAGAATCAGGTACCGAAGGCCGTGGTGCAGGATCGATATGAGCGACTGGTTGAACTTCAAGAGCGAATCAGCGCCGAGCTCAATGCTGAGTTGGTTGGGGACGTCGTCGAGGTCCTTGTTCAGGCTGACGACGGTCGACGATCGGCTCTAACACATCGTTTGTCGGGCAGAACACGCGATGGTCGCCTGGTGCACTTTGCCCCTGATGCTGCACCGATGGAAGAAACAGCCCGAGCATGGGATTCCATTGGAGCAACTCCTATGGCACATCCGACGGCTTCCGGCGGAGTCTCCGTTGAAGAGTGCGTGAAACCGGGTGTTGATCGGGCGATCCGCGCAGGAGATGTGGTGTGGGTGCGTATCACCGATTCACGCTCTCACTTCCTGTTGTCTGACTCGGGCGTTCTTGCTCATCGTCGTATGCCGGCGGGGGACCGGACTGAAGCTGCTTCCGCTCCGACGCCCCGCGGTGTTGGTCTGGGAATGCCGACGATCAAGACGATGAAAAGGTAGCCAAGCTTGGTAAGCATCACGAATGAGCTTTACGGATTAGGGTAAGAAGCATGGCAATGAAGAAGAGGTCTGGACGTAGTGATGGCGACGGCTCGGCTCAGCGGCATCAACCTGCGAAAAAGCCCCAAGAGATGACGGCTGAGGAGCGCAGAGAAGCGCTTCGAGCTTTCGGCGAAAGCAAACGCGCCAACATCAACGTAGAAGAACGCTTGGCGTCGAGAACCGTGGTAATCAACCGTCAGCTTCCTTTTTTCTTGCTCGGGATGCTGGGGGCGTTGTTCGCCATTTTCCTCCCGCACTCGGGGAGCGTGTATGGCTTTGACGTTCTGTTTTACTCCGACCGCGCTCAAGAGATGGTCACCACGTGGCCCGAGCGCATCTACGTGTGGTTGGCGCTGGTAGGGGGAATCTTCTTACCCATCGGTGTGATCGTTTCACGCTCCACCCTCGTGGCTTGGGTGACCTGGGTCGTGTCCGGAGTTGGTTGGGTATTCGGTATTTTCGCGATCTGGATGCGGCAGTCACGTCCACCGACAGAGCCGGGATCCGGTCCCTCGTTCGGGCTTATCGTTGGGTTCGCCGCGATCATCGTTATTTTCGCAACCATCTCTACCGTCGTTTTCCGCCGATCAGTTCTCCAGCGTGTTTTGGCAGAAATCCGGCGTGAAGAAGCCGACCGCGATGATGAAGCGCGGGCTGCCCAGCAGCATCTTCGGACCGGTTTGACCGTTCAGGAGTACAGGGAGCCGGTGGATAACCGACGTGCACGTGCCAGGGAGCGCGCACATCAAGTGGCGGAAAACCAACGTAAGCGGAAACGACCGCCCGCGGATAAATAGGAGCCTTGATTCAGAACTCCCACAACTCAGAACTAAAGCCCCACGAATCAATATCGGGCACTATGCCCGGTTACTCGTGGGGCTTCTCAGTTCTCTGCGTGCTGTTAGGTCCGCCTGTCGCCCGTCGCTACTTAGTCAACTGCTTGCTGAGCAGTCTGAGCCCATTGCGCCCACTGCTCGGCTTGAGCCCGCAGGTCTGCGGCTTTCTTGCTGTTCCCAGCTTTTTCAGCGCTGTCCGCTGCCGCTGAAAGCTCATTGACTTTAGCCTCAAACTGGGCGACGCGAGCCTGCCGTTCGGGATCAGTCTTCCGCCATTGCTCATTCTCGACGTCACTGACCCGATTCTCCAGTGCACGGATCTTATCCTCGAACTCGTGGACACGACCCCGCGGCACGTATCCGATGCTTTCCCACTGCGATTGCAATTCGCGGAGAGCTTTCTTAGCAGCGTCCAAGTTCTCCTCAGGGTTAATCTTGTCGCTGTACTGCTCTATGAGCTGGTCTTTCTTCTCGGCGTTGGATTCATACTCACGGTCTTTAGCCTCATTAACGGCCTTCCGTGCCGAGAAGAACGTGTCTTGGGCGTGACGGAAGCGCTTCCACAGCTTGTCATCGATACCCCGTGGCGCGCGGCCAGCGGCTTTCCACTCCGTCATAAGGTCGCGGAACTGACGCGCGGTGTCTCTCCACTCCGTCGAATCCTGGATCTTCTCCGCTCGTTCGCAGATATCTTCCTTGAGGCGACGAGCTTCATTGCGTTTCCGATCCAACTCGGCAAAATGCGCGCCGCGGCGCTGCGAAAACTGCTCACGAGCAGCAGAGAAACGCTTCCACAACGCATCATCCGTTTTCCGGTCGATACCGTGGATGCTCTTCCACTCGTTCAGCATCTCGCGCAGTCGATCGCCGGATTCTTTCCACTCCGTCGAATCCGAACCAATGCGCTCAGCCTCGTCGATAAGCTTTTCACGCTGGGCAATCGTGTCCTCCCGGCGCTGTTTCTTTTCAGTTTCGGCCTGTTCAGCGACGGTGTAGCTGTCGTCGATAATTGAACTGAGCTGGTCATTAAGGCCATCAACATCGCCAAGCGCAGCTGATTCGGCGACTTTAGCCTGTAGTTCCTCGGCCGACTTGCGAGTGTTAGCAGCCTCTTCGGGGTGGGTGTGGAGACGTACGCGGAGGATATCCGCCTCAGTTTGCAGGCTATCGAAGTGCTTGCCGAAGAAAGCGAATCCTTCGCTCTTCGAGCCGGCTTTCCACTCACCGATAGCGCGCTCACCGTCACGAGTGATTAGCCAGACTGTTCCATCATCGTCGATACGCCCGTGGTCTTCGGGGTTGTTTGTCCGACGGGGCGGTGTCGTTGTCGCTGCATGGCCAGACATGGATGCCGGTGTGGGATGAGCGCCTCGGGGTCCAGGGATAGGCGCTGAAGGGACCGAAGAAGTAGTCATGGGCCGGTGTTCCTCACTCTTTCTTTCTTTGCCGCGCGGCACGGCTGCCAAACACAATCCACTGTTTAGACTGCACGACTTCCCGCCGAGAGTCTACCCGTTAGGATAGTGATGTGACCCATTCCCACACGGCTTCACCGGCTTCGTCGCCCGCACCCACGTCGCATCGACGACCCGATCCAACCGATATCTCCGACGCCAAGCCTGGGATGCGCCGGGGACGCATTGTCGCGCTTCTGCCGCCAACTCCTCTGCTTATCCCCGAAGCGACTGGTCACGCCCAGTATCCGGCACAACTCCGCACAGGAATTGACCGTGCCCGGCAGTGGATACTCCCTACCGACGGGCCCATCACTATTGCTTTCCATCCCGACGATTCCATGGCGACACGTCACGTTGGATCTCTCAAGGCATGGGGAATTGAGGTGAACGTGGGGGCGGGAACGTACTTGCCCGATCTCGTTCTGCGGGCCCTTCTTCGACGGTGGGGATACGACGGTGAGATCGTCAGCGTCGACGTTCACGACGTGCAGTTTCTCGCCGAGGATGGGACGCTGCTGGATGGGCCTCTTCTAATAGCCGCCGACGGGGGAGCGGGACTTCACCCTGACGCACCTTTGGGTGACGTGCCCGGAGCGTGGGCCCTCGAGGAGAAACTTCGGCGTTTTGTTATCGATCCCGCGGCTCAGGCGTCGGCACCATTGTTTGACGTGGCTGCTGCAGAAAACTGTGGGATTGACCCGGAACCATGGATCGCTTGGGCTGACTTTTGCCGAGCCCACCCTTCCAGTGTGAGTACCCTGTATCACTGGTCCTCCATCGATGACCGCGCCGATACCACCGCCGAGCAACAGGTTGGCCCACCCGCACAGGATGGGCCGCCTGCCTATGGAGGAATAGGTTTCCATTGTGGCGTATGGCAGCTCACCACCGTGATGTAGAACAGGATGATAACGTGCCCGCATCTCTGCCTTTCCCCGTGGCCGTCGTCGGTCCCACCGCGTCGGGCAAGTCGGCATTGGGCCTTGCGCTCGCGCACCGCTATGACGGAGAGATCGTCAACGTCGATTCCATGCAGCTTTATCGGGGGATGGATATCGGTACGGCAAAGTTGACGCCTGAAGAGCGCGAGGGCATCCCGCATCATCAGCTCGACAAACTTGATGTCACACAGCGGGCAAGCGTCGCACGATACCAACAATCTGCCGTCGATGATGTTGAAAACATCCGTTCACGAGGGAAAACGCCAATTTTGGTGGGTGGCTCCATGCTGTATGTCCAGTCGCTCGTCGATGATTGGCAGTTCCCACCCACCGATCCTGCAGTTCGGGCCAAATGGCAACAGCGCCTCGACGAGATAGGTGTTAAGCAGTTGCACAAGGAACTTGCTGCTATTGACCCAGCGGCTGCCGGCATTATCGAAGTCAATGATCCGCGTCGGACTGTCCGCGCCCTGGAAGTCATCGAATTAACAGGGAAGCCTTTCGCGGCATCACAGCCACCCATCAACGCACCAGCCCGATGGGGAACACTCATCATCGGATTACAAACATCATCAGAATGGTTGAACCCGCGAATAGAATTACGCACCCACACCATGTTTGACCGAGGCCTTATTGACGAAGTCGACGGCCTCACCCGGCACGGGCTCATTGCACAGTCCACCGCCGGGCGAGCGATCGGATACTCCCAAGTACTTGCCATGCTGGCCGGCGACATAACAACCGATGAAGCCATATCGTCCACCATCACAGGGACCCGTCGCTATGTCAGACGACAGCGTTCGTGGTTCCGTCGCGACCCACGAACCCACTGGATCGACGCGGCAGGGGACACCGTCAGCGAAGCGACGTCGATCATCGACAACCACGTCTAGAATGGCCCCATGCCCGAACAGATAACCCCCTTCAGTAAAGGCCACGGCACAGAGAATGATTTCATCCTCCTGCCAGACTTCGACGCCGATATCGACCTCGACCCAGCACTCGTCCGGGTTTTATGTGATCGGCGCGGCGGGTTGGGTGCCGATGGTGTGATCCGCATTGCTCGCACCGAAGCTTTGATCGATAAAGGCATCATTGCACGAGAGGCTGTTGGTGAGTCCGGCGATGGGGCACCAGAAGATACACCCGAGTGGTTTATGGATTACCGCAATGCCGATGGGTCGATCGCTGAAATGTGTGGAAATGGCTCTCGCGTATTTGGGCACTATCTGTTCGCGCACAACCTCGTGAGCGATTCGCCCCATTTTTCGATTGGTACGCGAGCGGGAGTGAAGCGCTTGACCGTCGTCAATCCGGCACAAACGACTGACTCATCAGCGCGGATCGCCGTCGATATGGGACGTGTGGGCATTATTGGTCAGTCCGTAGCTGCATTTGATCGACAGAGGTTTGCCGGTGTGGGGATTGATGTAGGCAACCCCCACTTAGCGTGCGTTATTCCCGATCTTGATGACGCTGGTCTGCGCGAGCTTCCTCTTCACCTCAAGCCTGTTCTTGACGACGAGTTCTTCCCGCACGGAGCCAACGTCGAGCTTCTTACTCCTCTTCACGCGGATGACAGTCGGGGTGGGGACAGCACAGTGTCGATGCGCGTCCATGAGCGCGGGTCGGGGGAGACCCGATCATGCGGGACGGGAACGGTCGCGGCAGCAGTAGCGGCCTTGGCTGACCGAGGTCAGGTCGACGGCACGGTCCACGTCGTCGTTCCTGGTGGTGAGGTCACGGTGACTATCAAGGACGAGCAGGCCACCTTGGAAGGTCCGTCGGTAATTGTTGCGTCAGGAACAATTAATATCGACCAATTGCGTGAATATGCCTCGGCGCATTATGCGCCAGCATTGCGTGGAAAAGACGACCTATAGCTAGAAGCCCCGGGAGTCCATCCATATGTGGACGGGCTAGTACGTGTCTGGCTTTCAGGAAACCGTACCACCGGGCTGTCGACTTGGCTAGCGTACTGTCGAGCCTCAACCCACGCTTCTTGTACTTCGCGCGCCATCTCATCTGTTGCTGAGAGGATGTGCTCCAGCATGTGAATGGTGCGTGCGTGGGTAACGACACCCTCAAGATCGTCGATAAACAATTCGCTCGACACCCTGGCTTTGTGGAACCGACTAATGATCGGATTCTCCTGGTGAGATTCATCCAAGAGCACGGAATGCGTGGATCGATCGGTAACAGCCTGGGCTGACGTGCCGTTCTGAAATGCTTCCCACTGGTCCAGAACTGCAGTGATGTCCGCAGCTGACAACTCAATGGACTGACGAACTTGTTCTTGTTCGGCGGAGAATGTTGACGTTCGTGCGATAACGATGGCGACGACAGCGCACGCGAGAACAAGCCCAAAGCCGAGCCAGTGGAAAATGATGATCAGACACAGGGCGATAACGGTGAGGATGGCGCTCAGAGAGATAAGACGCCATACCCGGACATCACGGTGAGGTGACGTCAGCGCCGGAACACCATCCTTATCGGTAGGGGAGCTGGTCACTTTTAATGGCCACCACATCCGCAGCCACCGCAACCACAGCCGCCGCCTCCGCCACCGCAGCACCCGCCAGCGCTGGTATCGGCCGCGACGGACGCTGTGAACAGCACTCGACCAGCGACAATATTGCCCTTGCTGATGTTGTCAGCTGCGGATTCGGGGAGGCACAGATCGACAGGGAAAGGGGCGTCGACATTGACATGCCAGAACGATTCGCCAGTGAGTCCGTTCGTCCGTTTTTCAGCGGACGTCACGACGAGTGATACATCCCCTGCGGCTGATGGTTCGGTATCGCCTGACCCTGCATTGACCACGGCTGCACCGTGCGAGATGACGAAACCAGTCGTTGCTCCGCCGGCGTCAGAGAACGCTTTTTCATCGGAATAAACGTGGGTGTCAACACCAAGAGCAGAAAGATTGACCGTTCCCAATTGGGTGGGCTCATCAACCAAAAGCGGGCCCTGGGCGAGGTTGGCGGCAATATCACACACGATGTTGCCTTCGTCATCATGAACGCTGAGCAGCGCTAAGACGTCGGATAGCATCGAAATTTCCGCTTCGCATTCGGTCAATGCATCGAAGCCTGCATACGCGGCATACGGTGGGGCAGCGAGGATGAATAGCTGCGCTCCACTGACGTCATTAAACGCGAGCAATTGTCCACCTGATAATTCACCGGTGACAAACAAAGTGCCGGTTGAGTAGGCTTTTTCTAAAAGCTCTTGCCAGGGGACGCCCCCCATTCCTAATGCTGTGAGCCCCGTCGTCGTGCGTGCTCCCGCAGTCTGGGAGTCAGCGGGGGTTTCGGTAGGTGTGCTCATAGAAGTCGATTCTAGCTCTCTTATGAATCCGGCCGTTCACGGGTTTGCTCACAGTGTTTGTTTGTTTCCCTCATTTTTTTGTTTATGCCCGTTTGTGTCGTGCTACCATGAAAACGGTTATAGGCCGAACAGAACCACAATTCTGAAAGACCTGGAAATAAGTTAAGGAAAACCAGACCGAGGACAACCACCCGCAGACCACCCCCTCGGTGAGCCTTCCAGATGGCTCCCTCTCTCTGGCAAGTAAGGACACGCGGTCACTGTGCACTGTGAAAGGTAGTGCATGGTGCACGCCGATGAGGAGACCTGGAATGGGAAAGATTTCCATGAGTCGCTCGGACCGTCACGACATTACTCCTTCGCCTGCCATGAGCACTCTTTACGACGTGCCACCAGGACATTCCGCAACGATTGTGGGCTCGGACGTCGATGCTCTTTTTGCTCGTCGACTCCGTGAACTGGGTTTGCGCGAGGGCACTACCGTTCATGTGGCTCAAAACGCCGCAGGCGGCGGCCGCATTGTGAAGGTTCTTGACGCTCGATACGCGCTCGATGCTTTTACTCTCAAGCACATTGCTATTTCGACCTCGTCATAGAGGTCATTTCCCCATGACGGTGGGGATTTTCGGAGGAAAAAATGAATGACTCGTTAGGTCCTCAGACGGAGGGTGGTGTCGCAACTTCCAGCGCGGCGACGGCCACATCTACTAAGGACCTCACAACACAATTTGCCGACGCACCATCTTGTCACTGCGAAAGCCACGGAACGGCCATGGCACCGAAGGGCTCTCCAGTTATCGCGCTCGTCGGCGCGCCGAATGCCGGCAAATCAACCCTGTTCAACGCACTTACCGGTGCAAAAGCCAAAATGGGCAACTGGCCGGGAACAACCGTGTCAGTGTCTCGCGGTGCATGGAAAGTCAAGAAGGACAAGCACAGCGCCGTCGATCACGCGGACTCGTGCGAAGAGCATGCGGGTTCCGTTCCGGTGGATTCGGCAGATGCATGCCCTCACTGCGCCAGCGATCACGGGGAGCCGAAGGCTGAAGAATCGACAAAGGGTGGACACCACTCCGAGACCTCACACGGCTCGGGTGAAACAGTCTATGACGTCATCGATTTTCCGGGGGCTTACTCTCTTGATCCGATGAGCCCTGATGAAGCTCTCACACGTGAACTCCTTTTGGAACGTGACGTCGAGGAGCGGCCAGATCTGGTCATCGTCGTCGCAGATACCGCCACGATTTCGCGTGGCCTCTATCTTGCGGCGCAAGTCGCTGAGCACCCGTATCGTATGGTTGTCGTCCTCACCAAGGGCGATGTTGCGCTAAACCAGGGGTTTGAGATTGACCCTGAAGTGCTGTCGCGGAAGCTTCAGGTTCCCGTCGTCGCGGTCGATCCGCGTAAGCGTCGCGTCGGTGAGTTGGCATCTGCCGTTGAAAAGCAGTTACAGATGCCGGCCGATACCGTCCGGCCGATGTGCTGCCAGCACATTCCCGATGAATTAGAGGGTCCGGACCGCGAACTGGCTGTCTCTGACGCACGTTTCAGCTGGATTGATAAAGCGGTCTCGAAGGCAACGATCCACAACGATCACACCCGGTCCGTCTCGGAAAAAATCGACCGCGTTGTTCTTAACCCCATCGCAGGGCCACTGATTTTCCTTGCGGCTATGTGGTGTGTCTTCGAAATTACGACGACGGTCGCCGCACCTCTGCAGGATTGGCTGGATAACTTCTTCAGCGGGCCCGTCAGTGATGGGGCGACATCCCTACTTCAGGCCTTGGGGCTTGACTATCCGTTTGTTCACGGGTTGATTGTCGACGGCCTGATCGGCGGCGTGGGAATGGTTCTGACCTTCGCGCCACTGATGGCGTTAATATTCTTATGCCTGGCTGTGCTGGAGGATTCGGGCTACATGGCTCGTGCCGCAGTGGTTGCGGACCGGCTCATGCGAGCGATTGGCCTGCCGGGTAAAGCCTTCATCCCGCTGATCGTGGGATTTGGATGCAACGTTCCGGCCATTTCCGCAACACGGGTTTTAAGCAACGCTCGTCAACGTATTTTGACTGCTCTGCTCGTGCCCTTTACGTCGTGCTCCGCCCGGCTGACCGTGTACGTCATGCTGGCCGCGACCTTCTTCCCCCACAACAGTGGTTCCGTTGTGTTCGCCATGTACGTGATCTCTATTGCATTGGTTGTGCTCACAGGGTTACTGATCAAAAACACCTTGTGGCGGCGTATGGGGTCGGAACCGCTCGTTATCGACTTGCCGGTGTACCAGTTGCCAGTGCCTCGATTGGCACTATCCGCCATGTGGATGCGTCTCAAAGGGTTCCTGCACACAGCCGGCGGGATCATCGTTGCGACGGTCATCGTCGTGTGGCTGCTGCAGTCGACTCCCGTCGTCGGCGGCCACAGCTGGGGTGACGACGACCTCGATCCGCAAGATTCGGTCTACGGCGCGGTATCGCAAACAGTGGCACCTGTGTTTGCCCCGGCTGGCTTCGATTCCTGGTCGCTGTCGGGTCCGTTGATCACGGGATTCATCGCTAAGGAAGCCGTGATTTCGTCGTGGGCTCAGACGTACGCCCTGCAGGACCCGTCGGATGAAGATGCTGTGGACCAGGGGCACTCTGCGCTGGCTCAGGCTATTCGTGAAGACTTTAACCACTCGTCAGGTGGTCACACGTACCCGGCAGTGTGGGCTTTCATGGTCTTCCTGTTGGCGTACACCCCATGCGTGGCTACACTGGCTGCCCAAAAGAGAGAAATCGGGTTGAAATGGACGTTGGTGGGGATAGCCATACAGCTGACAGTGGCCTGGGCTCTGGCCGTCGTAACGTTCCAGGCACTACGTCTTTTCTTCTAAAACATTTCCTCTATATTGATTCGTGAAAGCAGTGATAGCAATGCTGTTTCGTCGAGAACGAGACTTACCACGACGCGTTCCTTCGCGGGGTGACTTCTCCGGGCGAGCATCGGCATCGTCGGCTTCACAAGGTCCGCTTGCCATGGTTCGTGACGCCATTGCCTCTGGGGCCGTTGATCGGTCACGGATCGCTGAAAACACGGGCCTTGCCCGAACCACCGTCGACGCCTCCATTGAGCACCTCGAACGCATGGGTTGGTTGACCAAGAAACCGCTGGGTACATCCTGCCCCGGCGGGGGATGCTCATCCTGCCCATTGGGTAAGGCCGACGGAGGGGCTGGATGCGGATCGCACATCGGCGGAACAGGCCCGGTTGCGCTGGTTTTAACCCGTCGTCCACAGTGCTGGCCGGCTGCGTCCACGTCGGCTGTGCCTGAAGCTGTTAGCTCCGCGGGCCGGCACTAGGTATAGAGCCGTGGCATGGAGCCGTGACCTGTGTAGGCATAGCACAGGCATGCCACGGTTCATCAGCCTATAGCGAACGCACTACCGCGTGAGGGCTAGTCGTGAGACACTTGTGAGCAATGACTGAACGTTCACATAATTATCCGTCTTATTCGGACACCGACACTCACCTCACCGATGACCATGGCCGACGCGGAGGAGGCCTACATAACGACACAAGAGTTCGCCATGCGGACATGCCCACCGCGGGCGAACTCGACCTTAGCGAGCGAGACGAACTCCGCGCGCTGTCGCGGGGTAGCCAAGCTCACACGACGGAGCAATCCGATGGCTATGACGTCGAATATCGAAAGCTGCGGTTAGAAAGAGTCATTCTGGTCGGCGTATGGACCTCCGGGACTACCGCTGAATTTGAAGCAAATTTGGAAGAGCTCCGTGCTCTCGCGGAGACAGCCGGGTCTGAGGTCCTCGAGTCTTTTTACCAGCGGCGCGAGAAGCCCGACGCGGGCACATACATCGGATCCGGCAAGGTTGCTGAGCTCCGTGACGCGGTCCGATCATTGGGCGCAGATACAGTGATTTGCGACGGTGAGCTGAGCCCAGGACAGCTCATCGCTTTAGAAAAACAGCTCGATGTCAAGGTTATTGACCGCACGATGCTGATCCTCGATATTTTCGCTCAGCACGCGAAGTCCAAAGAGGGAAAAGCACAGGTCTCTCTCGCCCAGATGGAATATCTTTATACGCGGGTCCGCGGCTGGGGCGATATGATGTCCCGGCAGGCGGGTGGGCGAGCCGGTTCTAATGGCGGTGTTGGCCTCCGTGGCCCTGGTGAAACGAAGATTGAGGCCGACCGCCGACGGTTGCGTAAAGATATGGCTCGTTTGCGAGCGGAATTGCGGAGCATGACGACCGCTCGTGAAATCAAGCGAGATCGGCGGGATAACTCCACCACTCCGCAAATCGCGATTGCCGGGTACACGAACGCGGGGAAGTCGTCGTTAATCAATGCCATCACCGGGGCAGGGGTGCTGGTGGAGGATGCTCTGTTCGCTACCTTGGACCCCACGACACGTCGTGCAGAACTTGCCGACGGGCGAGCAGTGATCTTTTCGGACACCGTTGGATTCGTCCGGCACCTGCCCACACAGTTGGTGGAGGCGTTCCGATCGTCACTGGAGGAAGTTGCGTCGGCAGACTTGGTGCTGCACGTTGTGGATGGTTCCGATCCCTTCCCTTTGAAGCAGATAGCGGCAGTTCACGAGGTTCTTGCCGACGTTCGCAACAGTAAGGCGGAGACCATGCCGCCTGAAATCATTGTTGTGAACAAGATAGATCAGGCTGACCCTATTGTTCTCGCGCAGCTTCGCCACGAGCTTGACGACGTTGTTTTCGTGTCGGCGAAGACCGGCGAAAACATCGATGAACTCGCATCACGAATCGAGCTTTTCTTAAATACTCTGGATACCCATGTGAGGCTTCATGTCCCGTACACCCGTGGTGACATCGTGGCGAAAGTCCACGAATATGGAACCGTTATCGACGAACAATACGATACCGACGGCACCGTTCTTGATGTGCGCGTTCCAGCTCGTGTTGCTCAAGAGGTGAAAGAGTTTATTCAGGCGGACGAATACTCATAGTTCTCTTTGCTTACAGGGGCGTGCTCGTGTTTATAGGGGTCGTGGCAAGGATCTAACTGCTCAGGTTGAATAATAAGAAAGCGTGAGCGCAAAAAAGAGTCTTTTACCGTGGTCCGTGCATGGTGATGGAAAAACACCCCGGCCTGGTGCTGTGGTGGCCCCAGATGAGCGATTAAGTTGGCCTCGAACTATCGGCGTGGGAATGCAGCACGTCATTGCCATGTTCGGGGCGACGCTTCTTGTCCCCACCCTCACGGGGTTCCCCGTTAATACGACCCTGTTGTTCTCTGGCCTGGGGACGATGGCGTTTCTCCTTATAACGAGGAATCGCCTTCCATCATATCTAGGGTCTTCATTTGCGTTCATCGCTCCATTGACCGCTGCACATAGCGCGGGACTCTCCGCCCAGCTGGGTGGCGTACTTGCCGCGGGGTTAGCACTTGCGGTTGTGGGGCTCGTTGTCATGGCCGTGGGACAACACGCTCTTGGCGCCGTGATGCCTCCGCCCGTCACGGGAGCAATCGTCGCACTCATCGGTCTGAATCTGGCCTCTGCCGCCACTTCCAACGTGCAGAAGCAGCCTTTAGTTGCCGGCATTACTCTGGCGGCCATTCTGCTTTTCACAGTGGCTGGTCGGGGGATGATCGCGCGGCTAGGAATTCTTTTTGGTGTCGTCGTCGGGTGGGTTTTCGCGTCGCTAACAGGGAATTTAGCGCCAGGTACCTCTAAGACGATTGCGAATGCCGCATGGATTGGTTTCCCTCAATTCCATTCTCCCGTTTTTCATACAGGAATCGTTATCTCGACGATTCCCGTTGTCGTTGTGTTAATTGCAGAAAATGTCGGCCATGTGAAGGCTGTTTCTGCGATGACGGGAAGAAATATGGATGACTTAGCGGGGAAAGCTTTATTTTCTGACGGTATCGCGACGACGGTGGCAGGGTTTTGCGGCGGATCGGGTACAACCAGTTATGCCGAAAATATTGGTGTCATGGCGGCTACGCGAGTCTATTCGACGGCTGCGTATTGGGTTGCCGCTGCGACCGCAATAATTCTCGCCTTTATTCCTAAGTTCGGCGCTTTGGTGTTCACTATTCCCACTGGAGTTTTGGGTGGCGCGACTATGGTCTTATACGGCATGATCGGAATGCTTGGGATTCGTATTTGGCAAGATAACAATGTTCGATTTACCAATCCCGTTAACCTGACCGCTGCTGCAGTGGCGTTAATAGCTGGGATAGGAAATCTCACATTGCGGGTGGGGTCAGTCGATATTGAAGGTATTGCGTGGGGATCGGTGGGAATCATCATTGGATACCCGATTTTGCGCTACCTCTTCGAGCACGTTGGGGAAGGGCAGGATGCCAGCCAACGTCAGTATTAAAAATGGGGATGACCTAAAAGTTCGGTCATCCCCATCAATAGTGCCGTTGGTCACCGCGCAGTGGCGATCCCCACAACTACTGGATTATTCGTTATCGAGGTTCTGTGAAACCAGAGCCGCAATCTTCTCGACAGCTTCGGCGTTCTCAGACGAAACTTCCACGGTGTCACCGTGCTCAGCGCCCAAGGCCATAATCATGAGGGAAGAAGCGGCGTCGGCAGGTTCTGCATCATCATCGTCGGGAAGCGAGATCAAGATCTCATCATCGTAGTTAGATGCTTCCTCGGCGATAACAGCTGCGGGACGAGCGTGAAGACCAACGGTTGAACCGACAGTCACGGTTGTGGAAGCCATAAGTGAACCTTTCTGTTAATCAAAACAAGGTGTGGATCATTGGGATCCTCTTGTGCCAGAATAACGGACTTAAAGTCCTCCTGCACAAAGCATTTTATTTATTTCTACAGCGGTACTTATCGTAGCCGATAAGTTGCTGCAAGTGTGTTAGTTCAGATACGGAAAATGCCATGTGCCACAGCCTTTTCCGTATCTGACGATCGGGGGTACCACCGGTGCGCTGTTTAGCGTGTACCAGCCCGATCTTTAAGCCAATGTCAGTGTAATGGCCGAACTTCTGCTTTACGCTGTGGTCTTTGCAGAAGCTTCTTTGTTCTGCGACGACGGCGCTGCTGATGCAGGCGATTCCGCGGCATCGCGTGTCTTGACTGGCCACCATGTCTTCAGGGCGACGACACCAGCAGCAGCGATGACCACGCCAACCACCAGTGAGACGAAGAACATGAGAACGTGGGTGACAGCCAGAATCACGAACACACCGCCGTGAGGAGCCATCAATTCGACGCCAGCTGCCATCGAGATAGCACCGGAGATTGCGCCGCCGAGCATCGTTGCCGGAATCACGCGCAGCGGGTCCGCAGCGGCGAAGGGGATAGCACCTTCAGAGATGAAGGACAGGCCTAGCAACCAAGCCGCTTTTCCGTTTTCCTGCTCCGCTTTATTGAAGAGCTTAGGCCGCAGAGTCGTCGCAAGAGCCAAGGCCAGAGGCGGAACCATACCGGTAATCATGACAGCAGCCATGATCTTCAGCGACGCAGGATCGTCGACATTCAGGCCCGCTGTGGCGAACAAGTACGCTGCCTTGTTGATGGGGCCACCGAGGTCGAAGCACATCATGAGGCCCAGGATGATTCCGAGGAGAACCGCGGAGGAGCCGGACATCGAGTTCAGGCCATTCTGCAGGGCATCCATCAGCGAGGCGATCGGGCGTCCAAGCAGGATAAACATGGCGAAGCCGGTGATGAGCGAATCCACCAAAGGAATGATCACAACGGGCATCAACCCAGCAAGCCACCGCGGTGGATTAAGCGTGTTGAACCACATTGCGATGAGACCTGCGATGAGGCCGGTGAACAGGCCACCAATGAACCCTGCACCCACAGCGACGGAGACGGCACCACCAATGAATCCAGGCGCAATACCTGGCCGGCCACCGAGGGCGTAGGCGATGTACCCCGACAGGGCACTAACGAGGAAGTTCATCCCCAGCGTGCCGACATAGGCCGACACAGCACCAAGGTAGATCAGTATGGGAGCCTGGCTAAAGTTGTACGTTTCACCGTCGACAGTAATGTGCTGGCCGGGAAGGTTCCACAGAGCATTGTGGTTAACGACGGTCTCATAAACCTTGGCGATATCCGCACCGGACAGCACGAAGGCCAGCGCCATGAGGAGGCCGCCTGCTGCCACGAAGGGGATCATGTACGAGACGCCGGTCATCAGGGCTTGCTGAATGCGCTTACCCCAGCCGAGTCCTGCGCCCTCTTCCTGAGAGCTCTCAGACGACGATGATGCCTTCCCTTTGACGCGACGTGCATGAGGATCTTTTGCTGCCGCGATGGCTTCATCGATCATGACCGCGGGTTCATCAATAGCCCGCTTCACACCAGATTCGATGACTGGTTTGCCAGCGAACCGCTCACGGTCCTTCACCCCAACATCCGTTGCGAAAATGACCGCGTCGGCATTCTTAATGACGTCAGAGGGAAGGGGAGTGACTCCGGACGATCCCTGAGTTTCAACCGTGATCTCGACATCGTCACGCGCGTCGGCTGTCTGAGACAGAGAATCCGCAGCCATGTACGTGTGCGCAATACCGGTTGGGCACGCGGTAATCGCGACAAGGTGGGTAACAGCTTGTCCGGATCCACCAGCGTTATCGCTGTTGTCGGTGCTCTGAGCTGATGCTCCCGCTGCTCCGACGGGTGTCGAACCCGCAGCGCTACCCGCCGCAGCCGAGCTTGCATTCTTGCTTGCCGACGCCGTCGATGCGGACTTCTTCTTTGGTTTAGCAGCCAAGGTGTCAAGGATGCGCTGGGCTGCGTCCTTCTCGTCGGATGCTTCGCGTAGCGAGTCCCGGAATGAGGCTTTTACCAAGCTACGGGCTAATTTCGACAGGATCCGCAGGTGCGCTTTCCCTCCGCCCATCGGAGCGGAGATAAGGAAAACCAGATCGGCAGGTCCATCGGCAGAACCGAAATCAACAGGCTTCGAGAGACGCGCGAAGGTCAGCGTCGGAACTTCCACATGGCTGGTGCGGCAGTGCGGAATTGCCACGCCACCAGGCACACCAGTGGCTGACTTCGATTCACGAGTCAAGGCGTCAGAGGTAAGTCCCTCGGCGTCATCAGCGCGACCGGCCACCGCCGCATGTGAAGCCAAAGCTTTAATAACAGCTTCCTTGGTATCACCGGGAGCCACGTCGAGCATGATGAGGTCCGGGGTGATTACTGGAGGCTCCGCGGAGTTCGTCTGTGTTCCCTTCGCCGGTGCTGTTTCTTTTTGTGTCGGTGTATTCGGAGTAGATCCGGAGCCGCTCGATGATGTCATGACACTCCTTTCAAGGCTGTTGCTTCGGCGCCAGCCATGACGGTGACGGATTCAGGTTGTGTTTGGGAGGGGAAGGGGATTGTCGTTCCGGGCAGCGACGTTGCCGCAGAGCCGTAGGCTACAGCGTATTGAAGTGCAGTTTTCTCAACTGAACTGTCTGTAGCTGAGCTCGTTCCGTTACTGTGAGCGCTTCTTTGGGTACCGATAATGAAGCCAGCCAAGCTTGAATCACCCGCTCCGACAGTACTCACCGGAGTGATAGGAGGCGGAGAGGCATACCAGGTCCCTTGGTGGGTAGCTAAGACCGCGCCCGACGCACCGAGTGTGAGCAGGACATAACGCACGCCGTGGTCAACCAAGAGCTTTGCGGCTTCTGTCGCGGGCTTGAGATTTCCCTGCGATGCCTCGTGTTCAATGTTTTTTCCGTCGAGGCCGAGGATCTGGCCGATTTCGAAACCATTAGGTTTCAGGAGATCGGGGGCCACAGCCGGATCCTTCAGCATCCGCGCGCCGAGTTCCTCAAGCGGTTTATCTGACGTGTCGACCGCTATTTTGACGTCGTGCCCGTTGGCACTCTTACGAATCGCTCCGACCATGTCGGCGTACCACGATGTAGGCAGTCCAGGTGGCAGTGAACCGGAGAGAACAATCCATGATGCACGCTGCGCGACCTGCGAAATCACTCGAGTCAGCGTGTCGATGTGATCATGCTCAAGAGGATTGCCTGGCTCATTCAGTTTCGTCGTCGTGCCATCGGGTTCCGTGACAGTGAGGTTGACGCGGACGGGATGGTCAGCTGGCGTCGGTACAAAACTGAGACCTGTTTTATGAACTAAAGAAGTAAAGGGATCGCCTGCGGATGCCGGTGCAATGGCGACGGTTGGTTCGTCGGCCCTGTAGGTAGCCATCGCTACGTTGATGCCTTTGCCAGCTGGTACATCGGTAACGTCAGTGATCCTGTTTACTCCACCTCGATCGAGTGGGGTGGATATTGCAGCCGTACGATCCATGCAGGGATTAGGGGTCACTGTGACGACAGCATTGTCGGGGATTCGCATGAACTGACTATCTAATGCTTCAATGCCGGATGGACTAGTGCCATCGTGTGTCTCGCCTTTTGTGGAGTCGGCGATGATGAGTGTGAAGACATTATTCCTCTAGACGTGGTGGCGGTGGATCGACATCGTTGTTGTGTTCGTAAGTGTTGTGTTCCTAAGAGCGTCAAGCTCTTTCACACGCTCTCACTGTGCGACGACGACATCGATCTCGTGTTCGCGAAGTTGGGAAAGGAAACTTTCCGGGGCGGCAGAGTCAGTGATGAGAACGTCAATATCACTCAGTGCAGCAAAGCTGACCAGATAATCACGGCCAAATTTCGACGAATCGCACATGGCGATGACGCGATTGGCATTGGTAATCATGGCTCTCTTGACGGCTGCTTCCTGGGGGTCAGCCGTCGATAAGCCATGGTCAATCGTCAACGCATTTGTGCCGATAAACGCCACGTCAGCACGCATAAGCGCGAGCGTACGCAGTGCAGTATCACCCACAACAGCTTGGGTAATCGCACGAATTTGGCCACCGAGTAGCTGAAGATCGGTTAAGTTCCGGCTTGCCAGATTCATTGCAATGGGAAGGCAGTTCGTGACGATGGGCCATCCGCGTCCCGACGACAAATCCGCGATGTGATTAGCCAAGACCGCTGTTGTTGTCCCCGCGTCAAGAAAAATGCCTGCACCTTGTGGTGGGAGGTAATCCATTGCGGTTCGGCCAATAGCGGCTTTAGCGCCGGAGGCGGCCCTTGCGCGACTGTCGATGGGTAGCTCTAATGTCTGGAAATTGGTGGACGCCACAGCACCGCCGTGCACGCGATGGATAGCGCCTTCCCGATCGAGTTGAGCAAGGTCTCGACGAACTGTTTCTGCTGTTACTGAGAATCGTTCGGACAAGTCTGTGACGCTGACGCGGCCTTCAACGGCGGTGAGAGAAGCGATTTGTCTCCGTCGTTCCTCAGCATACATGTCTGTGTCACTTGTCCTTTCACGTCTGGTTCACGCTGAGTCTGCGCTTGATTCGTTGGTTTTACGTTGTCTTCATGTTTCTTCGCTCCTAAGAGTACGCGTTTCGTTTTCAAACGGTCATCAGACCGTGTCTGAATGCCCCCGATCGGACATAAAGAGAGCATCCAATCAGTGGCTTTTCTGTGGTTTTACGTTTACTTTACTGTGAACGTGAGCATTTGGGCATAGTTTTGTGACTTTTCCCACTCTGAATGATGGTATATTTCTGGAATCACCCGTTAGACTTGGATTAAAGAAATCCGACATGAGGAGCGACTTTAATGGACACCCAAGAAACTGCCGTGATTAAAGGTAAGGCCGTAGTACCTGGTGTCGCCCTTGGTCCAATCGCAGTGGTGGCCCCGCGTCCCGCTGTTCCGGAAGCTGGGGCTGAGGTTGACGAAGGTCAGCGCGAGGCTGAATACGAACGTTTTGAACAAGCGGCTAACGCAGTCACCGAGGCTCTGAAGGAACGCGCCAAGAGCCTCGAGGGGCACGCTGCAGATGTTGTTAATGCAACTGCGGGGCTCGCATCTGACCGCGGGTGGCGTCGGAAAGTTAAGAAGACCACCAAGCAGGGGCGTAATGCGATCGACGCAACAGTTACTGCTACAGCGTCATTCGTCGAAATGTTTACGGCCAATGGGGGAGTCTTCGCGGAACGTGTCGCCGACCTGGAAGATGTCCGCGACCGTGTTCTCGCCCACCTCCAGGGCCTTCCGGAGCCTGGACTTCCGGTCCTCACAACACCATCTATCTTGTGGGCCGACGATCTCGCACCCGCGGATACGGCAACGCTGAACCCGGACTTAGTCATCGGCATCGTCACGCGTCGTGGTGGACCGACGTCGCACACGGCAATTATTGCCCGTCAGCTCAATATCCCTTGCGTTGTCGCAACTGGACCGACTGATGTTGAGATTTCGTCAGGCGAGACTGAAGGCATGATTAGTGGTGCTGCCGGAGAGCTCACGGTCAACCCGGATGAGGACGCCGCGAAGCAGGCAGTTCATGAGTGGGAGCAGCTTGCGGAGAAGATCGCAAACTGGGAAGGCCCTGCTCAGACTAAAGATGGCCACCGCGTTCAGTTATTAGCCAATGTTCAGGATGGTCCCCAGGCTGCGTCGGCAGCGTCGACTGCAGTTGAGGGAGTTGGCTTGTTCCGTACTGAGCTTCTCTTCTTATCGTCGACGAAGGAGCCGTCGGTCAACGATCAGGCCGCGGCATATGGCCGTGTACTGAATGCGTTCCCGAAGGGGAAGGTCGTTGTTCGTACTCTCGACGCTGGGTCGGATAAGCCGGTTCCGTTCGTCGAGGCGGAGGAAGAGGACAACCCGGCTCTGGGTGTTCGTGGGGTGCGCATTGCGTGGGATCGTCAGGACATTCTGGAGCGCCAGTTGGACGCTATTGCTAAGGCGGTCGAAGATAACGATCGCGGCGACGCTCCGACCTGGGTGATGGCACCGATGGTGGCAACTGCCGACGAAGCTCGGTGGTTTGCGGGTATGTGCCACAAGCGTGGCTTGACGCCCGGGATCATGGTTGAGGTTCCTGCAGTTGCGCTGTGCGCCCGCGAGATTATGCAGGAAATTGATTTCGTTTCGATCGGCACGAATGACCTTACTCAGTACACGATGGCGGCTGACCGGTTGTCCTCCCCATTGGCTCACCTCAATGACCCGTGGCAGCCTGCTGTTTTGCGGCTCATCAAGATGGTCTGTGAGGCCGGCGCGGAGACTAAGACTCCCGTCGGAGTTTGTGGCGAGGCCGCTTCCGATCCGCTTCTCGCCTGTGTGTTGACGGGCTTGGGCGTGAACTCCTTGTCCGTTGCCGCCCCTTCTGCTGCAGGGGTTGGGGCTCAGGTTGGTGACCGTACCCTCGAGGAATGTCAGAAGATGGCGGCCGCTGCGGTTGCTGCTACCTCCGCCGTCGACGCGAAGAAAGCAGCTGCTGACGCTGTCTAAAAGCCAGAAGCTGTGTAGAAGCACAGTGCCCGGAGCAGGATTGCTTTTCTGCTCCGACCGGGGGAGCGCCGCTAGATAATTAGGCGTTAACTAATTAGGGGTGGGCCGAGCCGGCGGTTGTCACAGTGACCGAAGAACTGTGACAACCTTGCCGAGAATAGTGGCCTCATCACCGGGGATCGGGTCGAACGCATCATTGTGGGGCAGTAGCCACACTCCGGTTCGATCCCGGTGGAATTCCTTGACCGTCGCATTTCCATCAATCATGGCGACGACGAAATCACCAATCTCCGCCACATTTTGTGAGCGCACGACGACATAATCACCGTCTAGGATTCCGGCGTCCCTCATGGATTCACCGACAACCGACAAGATGTATAGGTCTCCTTCGCCGGTAAGTTCTCGAGGGAGAGGAAACTCGTCGGTAACTTCTTGTTCTGCCAGGATCGGTGTACCTGCGGCAATCCGACCAATCGTCGGAATAAAGACGGGGGTGGGGTGGTTGGACTCAATATCGCTGTCCGCGCTTTCATTCGATGCAGATGGCGTGGATTCTTCATCCGTGTGGTGCAGCGATGAGGACCCAGCGGGTTTTGTCGGATCCGCCATCTTCAGCCCCACTGCTCGAGGTTTATTCGGGTCCCGCCGGAGAAATCCTTTACGCTCGAGCTCTTTGAGTTGGTATGCCACCGATGACGTCGAGGTCAGGCCAGCGGCTTGGCCGATTTCTCGAATGCTCGGCGGGTAGCCACGCAGCACAATTGCATCATGAATGACGTCGATGATGCGATGTTGCCGGTCCGTCAATGAATCCATATCAGGCTTCGTTGACTTCCGGGATTTCTTTGCAGGCATGGGGCTGGTCTCTCCCAGTTCTAGATCTAGAGGTCGTTATGGCTGAAGTTTTTGGCCGTACTATGCGCCTGGTACGCGACGTTGAGATCAGTTTACATCACCCCACGGCACGTGGACGTGCGTTCGATGACTTAGCACGTTGTTAGGGAAAAGTTGTCGTGAATACCGGGGAGATACGACAATTACAAACCTCTATTAGGTGGTATGTGTTCGAATAAAACATACTTTTATACTCGGTAAATGGGTTTTAGTGTTCGAATAATGAGTTGTGATGTGCTCTTATGTCCGGCCCTCATGATGTCATGGCGATGTCCCTCAATGAGGGATGAGATGTTCGATTATTTGTTTATTCGCGACATTGCCGAAAGGATTTCCCATGCCTACACAAACCCCGACACTGACGCGCCGTTATTCAGCTCACCCCGTCCAACGCCACGTATCACATAAGAATGGGCATGCAGAGCCTGCCACCAACCGTAGAGTAGTGCAGAAGAACCGACCTCATCTTAGGACTCATCGGGGAGGTCCGGCTGTGAGGGCGTACCCGATGAGAAGATATGCCCAACCGTGTAGACGGTCAATTTTTCCTGAGCGACGTAGAATCGCAGCGTACAGTGTCGTAATCGGTTTGCTCATGGGTGCGAGCCTGTATTACGCCTGGGAAGAACCGCGGGATGCGGACATGAATCAGGAAGCACCATACAGTCAATCAGTGATCGTCACGCCCTCTGGAGAGGGTTAATATACTGGCGGTGTTTTCCGGCGTTATCCGTGTAGATAGGAGATCATCGTCGTGTTTTGCCCGTTTTGTCACCACCCACAGTCTCGGGTGATTGATTCGCGGACCGTGGAAAATGGCTTTGTCACTCGTCGGCGGCGGCAGTGCACTAAGTGCCACGGTCGTTTCACCACTGTTGAGAAATCTGTGTTGTTGGTTGAAAAACGAAACGGCGTGACAGAGGATTTTAGTAAAGACAAGTTAATCCGTGGTGTACGACGTGCTTGTCAAGGGCGAAACGTCTCTGACGACGCGTTAAAACTCCTTGCCCAAGAAGTGGAAATCGATTTGCGGGCGCAAGGAGGTTCACGGGTTAACTCAAACGATGTAGGTCTTGCAGTACTAGAGCCTCTACGAAAACTCGACGAAGTCGCCTACATGCGTTTCGCCTCCGTGTACAAGTCATTTAGCAGCATGGAGGACTTCGAACGGGAGATCACAGAATTCAAGGCACGGCGTTCACAGTAGGGGATACGCAGCCATCGGATTGCCCCAGACCTAACGGAGCTTTTTGATGGCTTTAGTAATTCTTTGGGGTGACACTTTCTGCGCGGTGCCTAACCGCTCTGCGAACACTTGGACGCGTAGTTCTTGTAGCGAGAAAATGATGGCTCGTGCCGCAGGGGAGTTTGCTCGCTGTTGAGGCAGTCCTTTCAGCTTTGAGCGGAAAGCGCGTTCAAGGTTGTTAACCTCTTCCTGACCATCGGCGTCTCGGTCGGGGTCACACTCCATGTTTTCCAGACGAATCTCAACCGCTTTCATATACCGCTGAAGGTGCTTGAGATGACCGGTGCCATATCGTGTCACCGCATTAGGGGGAAGGAGAATATTCAGCTGACGTTTAATATCGTCGATAGCTGGCCCATCCCACTTCTTGATCTCTTCGGCCATGGACTCATAAGCCACGAGCCCTGGTGCCATGGCAACAACCATGCGCCGCGTTGCTGCAGGAATAGCGTGCGACATTTCTTTTTTCATGGCTTCAAAGGCATCCGGAGATCGCTCGATGACACCGTGCTCCACCAGAGCGTCTTTGATTGCCGCAACTCGGCAGTCGTTAACCAGTCCGCTCAGACCCCCATGGGGATAGTGCTCCACCGCCACTCGCTGCTGTAGCGGTAGCCCCTTCACTGCTTGATTCTCATTGATCTTGATGGACTGCACTAACAAGGTGAGTACTGCCGTGAACATCATGGAATTGGCAGTGGCCTGAGATGCGGAGGTCACCACCTTAATTCCTTTCGACGTGACCTTAAGCGCTGGATACGCTGTTGTTGGCTGCCCGTCGATCGTGGTTTGAACGCTCTCGGGGAGAGTGCCGATGCCCTCGTCAGTCCATTCCGCATACACCTTCCCGAGGTCAGGAACAGTCGTCGCGTCCTCCCCGGAACGGCGGGCGGTGCCACTTCGGGAATCAGCCTGCGTCCGCGGCAAGTCTTGGGCTGAACCGTCGTCGTCCGAGTGATCTCGAGAAAGAGTCGAACCGACTTTACTTCGCTTGAACGCGGCAGACATTGCCTGCGTTGCCGCCGAGCTCTGCCGCTTCTTTAGCGCATCCAGATCTCGATCTTGATCGATGACCTTCCCGTGTCTATCGATAGCTTGGAAATTCATCCTCAAGTGAAGAGGAAGCTTAGCGACGTCGAAATCAGCAGAAGTCATGCCCGAGCCTCCCACCGCTCTGAGAGCGTCGGCGAGTGAATCCGTGAGCGGCTGCTCGTACGGATGCATTATCTCGATGGCATGCCGTGCGAAGTCGGGAGCAGGAACAACGGTGGTTCTCAGCGGCTTCGGCAGAGTGCGGATAAGTGCCGTCACTAGTTCGCTTCGTAATCCGGGGACGTTCCAGTCGAACCGATCATCCCACGATAACGACCCAATGATGGGGAGCGGAATCCGAACACTGACCCCATCGTCCTCCTCTCCCGGTTCGAATTTGTATGTCAGCTCGAGGTCGGTGGAATGAGCTCGCCACCGGTCCGGAAAATCCTCCTCGCTGATGGTGTGCGCTTCGGGGTGGAGAAGCTTATCCGGATCAAAATCAAGGAGATGCGGATCTTTTTTCGATTCCTTCTTCCACCACGCATCGAAGTGGCGTCCGGTCGTTACCGAGGCCGGGATCCGCGAATCATAGAAATCGTACAGAGTGTCGTCGTCGATAAGTAGGTCACGACGACGCGTCTTTTCCTCAAGTTCTCCGGCAGTCGCCAGCTTGTCGCGATTGTGGTGGAAGAATTTGTGTCGCGTAACCCAATCACCTTCGACGAGGGCACTGCGGATGAAGATCTCTCTGGCTTCGCGCGGGTTGATGCGGTGGTACGAGATCAGCCGATCAGTAACAACCGGTAAACCCCACAGGGTTGACTGCTGGTATGCCATTGCCGCAGAACGCTTGCGCGACCAGTGAGGTTCTGAATATTGATGGCGCAGTAAATCCGATGCCTGCTCTTCAATCCATCGAGGTTGGATTGCAGCAGCATCACGCGCGAACATTCGTGAAGTTTCGACGATTTCCGCAGCCATCAGCCACTGAGGCCGCTTCTTATGCAGCGATGAGCCAGGGAAGATGAAGAATCGCGTCCCCCGAGTTCCCTGATATTCCCTTCTCACATCGCTGCGTAGGCCAATTTGCGAGAGAAGCCCCGAGAGAATAGATCGGTGGAGCCCATCGTGATCGACGGTGAGCATCGGCATATCGGGATGCGCGTTATTGTTCTGCGATTTCGCCTTTTTGTTCGGGCGCGAGCGCTTTTTCGTGGAAGGCGTCGACGATTCGTCGTTATGAGGTAGGAAAGGAGTAAGACGATTCTGGTCCCACGACCATGACAGGTCTTCGGTGACTCGACGCAGTTGTCGAACAAAGTCCATCCATTCGCGGACCCGCATGTAGTGAAGATATTCTGCGCGACATCGCTTCCGGAACGCATTACCCGACAATTCTTTTTTGATACTCGTGAGATATGCCCATAGGCGGAGGTACGACATAAAGTCGCTATCAGTGTCCTTGAACCGCGCGTGAGCCTGATCCGCCTGGGGCTCATGGTCAGTCGGGCGCTCGCGGACATCTTGAATAGATAATGCGGCGATCACGACAGAAGTGGCTTCCACGACATCGCGATGATGAGCTTCAACCAGCATCCGAGCTAGCCGGGGATCGACGGGGATACGGGAGATTTCGCGGCCAATGGAGGACAGTACGGGGGAGCCATCGCGCTCGCCCTCGCCTAAAGCGCCGAGTTCGTGAAGCACCATCATGCCATCGCGAATAGCTCGCGGTTCTGGAGGATCGATGAATGGGAACTCGTTGATATCGCCCAGTTTCAACGAGGCCATCGTGATGATCACGCTGGCGAGATTGGTGCGCAAAACCTCGGGGTCAGTGAATTCGGGCCTCGAGTCGAAGTCTTCTTCGGAATACAGTCGTATAGCAACGCCTTTCGCTATACGACCGGAACGGCCTGATCGCTGATTCGCACTCGCCTGACTGATTGGTTCGATAGGTAAACGTTGGACTTTCGTCCGAGTCGAGTAGCGGGAAATGCGCGCCGTTCCGGTGTCGACAACATAATGGATCCCGGGAACGGTTAACGACGTCTCAGCGATGTTGGTTGCAAGTACGATCCGACGGCCGCGGTGCGGGCTAAAGACGCGGTGCTGTTCCGCGTTGGATAAGCGCCCGAAAAGTGGTGTGACTTCGACACCAGGCCATTTCTTTGCCTCAATCGCGTCATGAGCTTCGCGAATATCGCGTTCACTGGGGAAGAAACAGAGGATATCCCCAGGACCGGCGGCCATGAGCTCCTCACATGCTTCACACACCGCTTCCTGCGGATCTTTCTCGATCCGCTCGACGGAGCCGTCCTTGCGTTCGCGTTCGATATATGGGGGCCGGTATCGGATTTCAACAGGGTAGGTTCGGCCCGAGACCTCGATAATGGGCGCCGGATTTCCCTCCGCATCCGCGAAGTGACGTGCAAATTTTTCAGGATCGATCGTCGCGGAGGTGATGATGACCTTCAGGTCTGGGCGTTGCGGCAGTAGGCGTTTGATATAGCCCAAAATGAAATCGATGTTGAGGCTTCGTTCGTGAGCCTCGTCGATAATGATCGTGTCATAAGCCCGCAAAAGCCGGTCGCGTTGCATTTCTGCCAGAAGAATGCCGTCGGTCATGAGCTTGATAGCTGTTGAGGGGCCGACGCGATCATCAAAACGGATGGCGTATCCAACGCTCTGGCCGATATCTTGGCCGACCTCACTGGCGATTCGTTCGGCCACGGTCCGCGCAGCCAGCCGTCGTGGCTGAGTATGCCCGATCATGCCTTTCCGGCCACGCCCTAAAGCTAAACAAATTTTGGGTATCTGGGTCGTTTTCCCGGACCCAGTTTCACCAGCGACGATGGTGACCTGGTGCGTTCGGATAGTGTCGGCAATGTCGTCGACTCGCTGGGATACGGGCAGGTCAGGGGGGTACGTGATAGTCGGAAGCGTTGCGATTTTTGCGGCGAACTGGGTCCGCGCCGCTGCTAAGTCACGAGCGATGACGTGCCGTGCTCGTTCAGATCGGGCTTTTTTCAGACGACGACGAAATCGGTGCTCATCAGCAGCGCTAACCTCGCTGAGTTGTGCATAGAGTTCTTTGCGCGATGGGGCACTGGAGGCAGTGTCGGGAGTTGACGTGGTTGTCGTCCGGATATCGGGGGTATGGCGGTTGGATTTGTTCGTCATGACTTCCCACAGTCTACCTGGACGACGACGCTTGCTTCGGCTGCTGGCTGCTCGGCCGGTAACTACGCATCCGACACTTAAGAACGACGTCGGCTAACGATATGGTCAGCAAGGAGAGTCGTCGACAGACCGACCAGGATGAGGGCACATGTGGGAGAAAGGGCAAACCATAAGGCCCGGTCGGCGTAGGGCGCGGCTTCGCTGAGCATCGTGCCCCATTGTGGAGAATCGTGCCCGGCGCCGATACCAAGAAACGCTAGTCCGGCGAGAGCCAGAATATTGTGCCCCAGACGAGTCGCGCCGTGGCGGAGTGCGGCCGGTACGACGAAGGGGATGGTGTGGACGATAAGCAATCTCCATCGCCCGGCCCCACTATCTCGCGCCCATTCGTAGTGCCCCTGATGTCGTACGTCCAAGGCTAGCGCGCTGCAATGTGCTGCGATCGGAATCCAGCCGACGGCCATGACTGCGACAGCTGCAGTCCATACGGAGGTTCCAAACACGGAGGCAATAACCAGCCCGATAAAAACGGCGGGGAGAGCATTTAACGTGTCACCGAGGACATGTGCCCAGTCCCCACTCAGGCCGATGATCACACCAATCACTACGCAGACTGCCGTCGTAATGAGAGCGATTCCGACAGTAGGTATTGCTCCGTCAGCCATTCTGGCAAGCACATCTCGTCCCACCTGATCAGTGCCCAGCGGATGCGTCAACGAGGGAGACTCTAGGCGAGCGGTGGGCGTGATAGCCGAGGATCGAAAACTGCCGATGACGAGCGCGAGTATTAACGGGATGATCGCCACGAGTGGCGGCACCCACCCGACATCGATATGTGGTTGTCCATGGGAGAGCCCGGCTTCGTGTGACTGAGCAATCGGACGCATCATGAAGTAATGGATGCATCTCGAGAGAAACCCGCACGCTACACCGACGAAGAGAACTAAGGTCAGGAGTGCTTGCATGACGGGCACGTCTTGGTGGGTTGCCGCTTGGACAGCGATCCGTCCGATTCCAGGAATGGAAAAATGTTCTCCACGAGGGCTGTTGACGCTAAGGTTCCAGCGAAAAAGAGGAAGATTTGTGGCGTTAATGTCGCAAAACCTCGTCGGATGAGGCTTTTGCGAACTCGGTAACCGGGTATCCCGTTTACCAACCAGGTTCTGACCCAAGGCTCGGTCGCTGCTGTGTCCACGGCGATGAGCAGAATGCGTGAGAGCATTCCTGAGATGGGGATGGTGAGGGAGATGACCGGAAGAATTGCGTAGCGGAGGCCATCCCACCCGGTCGCGGGCAAGTATCCCAGCTGAATGGCAATGAAGCTGATCAGCAGACTAGCGAGGACAAATTCAGGGACGGAGGATAAAACCGCGCTCGATAATAGACCCGCGTGGGATCTGCGTCCCTGTGAATAAGTGTTAACCCGTGGCCAGATCAGAGCGCACGCGATCATGGTGCCCAGTAGAGTGGCCGTTCCTGCTAAGAAGACAGATGGACCAAACCCTGCCAAGACCGTGTTCCATGCAGAGTGGGATGGATTTACCCATGAGACACCGAAATCCAGATGGACGAAGCCGATAAAGAATCGCTGAATACCTTCGATGGGGTTCGATGGCAAATCCAGTTCATTCCGAATATTTTCTATGACTTCCGGATCTGGAGTCCGTTCTGACTCACGTGCTCGAAAGACAGACACCGCGATATCGCGCCCGGAAAGCCATGGAAGGACGGCAGCAAACAGAAGTCCTCCGAGCACTATGAGGACAGTTGTTCCGGTAAGGCCCAGGATGGAGCGGTACGAGCGCGTAGTACGGTGTCGTGAAGGCATGATGAGGGGTAACTAGGGGATCCGTAGGAGTGACAAGGGGGATTGGTGCGGGTGCGTCGATGAACTAGTCACGCTGACTCTTAGCAGTGAGCAATTGTCGCTCAAATGAATCCACGCCGACGTCTTTCATGCCCTTCATCGCAATGTAGCCACGCGGGTAGGCGACGGGGACAACCGCATTGTCAGCCACGATACGCGCTCCCGCTTCGGCCGCGAGCGTGCGTCGCTCATTGAGATCAGAGGTAGCATCTGCCCGCGAGATTTGTTCATCAATCTCCGGATCGCACAGCTGCGACAAGTTGTATGTGCCGTCGCACGTGTAGTCGGACTGCAGGTAGGAAACGGGGTCGGCTGCACCGATGAGGTAGTTACGACTCCCAATAACAGCATCAAACTGGCCGTCAAGAAGGCTACTTTCGAGTGAATCGTAATCCTTCGTCGTCACATCTACGACGAAGCCTGCGTGGCGTAGCTGGTCAGCAACAATCGATGCGACTTCTGGCAGTTCGCCACGCTCAGTCCAGGTGGCAAGCTTGATCTTCTGCTGTGATGGTTGCGTAGCAGGAACAGCGCTCTTGGATGCGTCATCCGGGGTACGTGCCCATTCTTCAGCCGGATTGAACAGGTGGTCGGTTGCAGCATCTGCTTTTCCTTCAAACACAGAGTCCGTGATGGCTTTGCTGTTGATGGCCTCCCGCGCTGCTGCCCGTAAACCGGGATCGGTGAATACACCCTTCTTCGTATTGAGGTGGAGAAGGACAGCGCGGGGAAGTGGCGTTGACTTGATCTCGCCCGCCGACTTTTCAATCTCCGAAACCTGGGAGGTAGGAATAGCCGTCGCGAGTTGCACCTCTCCTGAACGGAAAGCAGCAGTGCGGGCACTCGCATCAGTCATGAATTTGACGGTGACTGAATTGAGCTTCGGCTTGCCGCCCCAGTAATCGTCATTCGCCTTCAGATCCGCTTGGGTCGAGCTAGCTTTTTTGTCGAGCGAAAATGGTCCGGTTCCGTGTTTCACCAAGTCCGGTGCAGCATCAGAGGGACCCTCTTTTGCTTCTGCGTCTTTACCGTCGTTCTTTTCCCCATCTTTCTTGGCATCGCCGGTGAAAGCATCAGGTGACAGAATCATTGTTCCCGGGTCGGCGAATCGCTGAATCAGGATGGGATCGTCCTTTTCTGACGTCACCACCAACGTGTGGTCGTCGGAAGCGTCAAATGTAAGGTTGGCTTTCCCAAGGGCTTTCGGCCGGTTGGTGGCGTTCCACGCGTGGGTGAGACTGGTGGCCGCAGATTGAGCGGTCAGCGGCTTTCCGTCATGGAACTTAGCGCTACGGAGGTGGAAGGTTACCGACCGTGGGGAATCATCCGACCACGACTCAGCCAATGACGGCATAACATCGCCATTCTCTCCTAACGTGACTAGCGTTTCCCCGACACCCATCCGACTGGCTAGAACGGCGTCGTCGGAATAGGGCGACATACTTGCCACCGGGGCAAAGGCCAATCCGATTGTTGCCCCGTCGTTACCGGTTGAGTCCGAATTATTGAAGCATCCCGTGAGCACAGTCGCTGCCACAGGGACGGCAAGTAATAGCGACAGTCGTTTCATGATGAGAACTCCTCTATCTGATCAGTTAATTGTGATGAGTTGTCAGGCGCGTCGGCATGATGTGGCTCTTGTAAAAGCCTCGCCGTGCGTCGGCCCCACACGTAAATAGTGATGGCAGCACCCACCATCCCGGCAGCAAGAACGATCCACGGAATCATTGCTGATTGCGTGGGATGGTAGGCACTGTTTAAAAGCTTTCCGAGAAGCGGCGAAGTGATGAGAACGGCCGCCCCACCAACCGAATTGAGGACCCCGTAGTACGTACCCAACTTGATGTTCTTCGCGTGTACTCCAACGAGGTCGCGCGCGATCGGGCTGACAATCATGTTTCCCACATTGAGAACGACGACGAAGGCGATGGCGGGAGCTAAGCTCCGGGACCACGGTGCGCACGCTGCGACGATAGTGAACGAGCTAGCCATGATGAGAAAACCAACGGCTACCGCCCGCGTGGGGCTATACCGAGCCGCTATCCGGGCCAGCGGGACTTGGAGAATGATGACCCACACCCCAGCAATGAGGAACATGATTCCCATCGATTGATCCGACCCCGTCCCTCGCGTCAATTCCACAGGCAGGGACAGATACATCTGGTTATAGGCGACGAGACTCATGGAATATGCCGCTGCGAGAACGAGAAAACGGCGATCTCGGAGGACATGGCTCCAGTCTTGTGTGATCGGTCCGCGCCGGGCTGGGTGGACTGAGGTGGGGAGCATGACCAAGTGAGTGATGCCCAAAAAGACGAAGATCGCAGCTGCCGCGTAGCAGCAAATGTCGAACCCGAGAGGAAGGAGCAGTGCTCCAATAAGCGGGCCTAGTCCAGAGCCGACGGTTGAATAGGCGGAATCTAAGGCAAAGATGTGGGCTCTCGTGCTCGTTCCTTGGGCTTCGAGGCGTGCGCCTGAGTCAGCCAATGACGTTTCGACGGCGGGAGAGAACAATGCGGCAGCAAAGCCAATAATGACGACGCCGCCTATGAATCCGACGAGTGACCATGTGTTGGCCAGATTGTCGCTCTTTCCATTGACCGTTGCGTAATGGCTGGTCACGCCGGTTGTGATGAATCCAATTACGCGCAGAGAAATCCCCGTCAACAGGATAGGGCGCGCCCCATATTTATCTGTGAGCCCTCCGCCGAGAAAGAACAGCCCCTGTTGTGAAAATGTCCGCAAACCGAGGACTAAGCCAATCATTGTTCCGGCTTGAGCAAAACCATCTGCCAGGACGACCGCTAGAAAGGGCACAACAATATAGAAACCGATGTTGAACAGTAATTGGCTGATCAACAGCAGGTAGATATACGCGGGGAGCGTTTGCCCAGATTTCCGACGACCTCCGAATAGCGACAAAGCTTTCACGTCATACACCTCCTCGAAAAATTCGATCGGCGTGAATCAATTCCGCGGTCTGCGGAACATCTGAGCTACCAATCTCTGCTGCGGCTTGATCATCAACAATGCGACCATCGTCAAGAACGATGATGCGGTCACACGTCGAGACCATAAACCTCACGTCATGACCCGTTACCGCCACTGCGCACGATGATTTTTGCTGGTAGGCGCTTAGAACGCTCATGGTTGTTGTCGCGCTCTCCGTGTCGAGGGCAGAGACAACTTCGTCGGCAAGAACGACAGAGGGGCGGGTTGCTAGTGCACGAGCTAAAGCAACACGTTGACGCTGGCCTCCGGATAACTGGTGAGGCCGCCGATGTAAAACATCCGTCGGGAGCCCTAACGAGCCGACAAGTTCCTCATAGTCGGGCGCTTCCACTCCTGCGATCAGCGTCGCTTCCCGGATGATGGACTGAACCGTCATGAGAGGATGCAAGGTGGCATCTGGCTGTTGTGGAACAAATGCGCACCATCCACGGTGGTCAGGAGCTGTGCGAGCGCCGTCATCTAACGGAAGGCTGCCCATTATCGCTCGCAAGAGGCTGGTCTTTCCGGAGCCCGACTTGCCGACGAACCCTACTTTTTCGCCGGCGTGGAGATCGCATGAACAAGCATGGAAACGCCCTTCGCACGTGGCGTCGTGTAAAGAGACAAGAGGAGATCCAGGGAGCTCCGACGGCTGGTTGGGGGGAGAAACTATCGGCATGTGGCTTCTCTCCCTGCACTGTCCTTGTCGACGACGACACCGTCACTAATGTGCAGATGTCGTGTTGCTAGAGGAACGAAGCCAGAGACGTCATGCGTCGCCATCACGATTGTTGGGTGATAGGCGTCATAAAACTCGCACAGGATATCCCTTATTGCTAATGAAGTGACGGGGTCCAGCGCACTGGTCACTTCATCTGCGACAAGGACGTCGGGTTGGTGAATCAATGCGAGGATAAGACAGGCTCTCTGGCGTTGGCCTCCGGATAATTCCAGGGGGTAACGGGAGCCGTCCAGCCCTACGCGATCGAGCAGGGCATCTGCATGGTCGATTGCTTCTCGTCGGGATTCTCTCGGTAAAGCGTATGAAACTTGTGTCCTCACAGGGGTAAGAGGATCAAGTGACGTCGACGAATTTTGAGCACAAAAGCCAAGAGTTCCTGAGATCGAACAGTAACCAGTGGTTTGTATTCCTGCGTGGTGGGGGTTGTGATGTCGAGATGAATTTACTGATGGCCGTGTACCGGCGTCGATAATTGAGTTGAGGAAAAGGCTTTTGCCTGCTCCAGATTGCCCCGAGACGACCACCCATTCCCCGGGGTTAATATGCAGCTCAGTGATGTGCAATAGCGGGCGAGAAGGAGGATCGGCCGGGGTAGTAGTTGATTCGGCGTTGAGAGGGGCCAATGAGAAATCCCTGAAGACAATCGAGCCAGGAGAGTGGGGCGAACTAGGAGAGGCCGACTCCTCTGAGGAGCCTAAATCTCCAGGACTGCGACGTGTCGTGCTGAGATGCGCGGGCCGGACCACAGGCTAACGTTCTCCTCAGTACCGGGGGGCAAAGATTCGGACGTAGAAGATTTTAAATCAACCGCAAATAATTGTCGATAAAGTATTGCAAGGAGAACAAATAAGGAGTATGTCGGGAAAAACCGGCAGCGTATGGCGCGGTTCCGCAAACTTGGCCGGTGGAAACATCAGCTGCGCAGACATGGCCCGTGCTCGACATAAGAAAATCCCTGGCGTACTGGACGCCAGGGAAGAAAAACTCGGAGAGTCACACTGAACTCAAAGGGGCAAAAACTCTACCGAGCAGCCTCGATCTGAATGGCCTGCGCTACACCCTGAATGGTTGCGGCAATCTTAACGGCCTCGAAAACCTGTTCCTTGGTCAGGCCTTCACTCGTCACCGTCTTCTCGTGAGCCTTGGTGCAGTCGTGGCAACCGTTGATGGTCGACACAGCGAGAGCCATGAGCTCGAAATCAACCTTGTCGATCCCGGACTTGTTGATGATGTTCATCCGCAGACCCATGCGGACCTGGGCATAGTCGGAGCCGAGGAACGACTTCGCGCGGTACGCGACATTGTTCATGGCCATGATCGACGCTGCACCGTAGGCGGCGTTGACATACTCATCGGAAAGGTGCTGCGATGCTTCCTCAGCAATCTCCGAGATGATGGTGTCATTTCGCGTTGCTGCAGCAGTCGCAAGGAACGTGCCCCAGAGCTGCTGCTCCGACAGCTCGGTCGAGCGCGAGAGGGTGCCCAAGTTCAGTTTGAGGTCTTTCGCGTACTCCGGGAGACCCTCTTTAAGGTTGTCAAGTGCCATTATGAACCGTCCTTAGTGATAGCGAGAAAGTTTCGGTGACGACTGAGACAGTCGAATGGAGCTGGAAGCAGGTGCTTACTTCAGCTCTTCGTTGAGAACATCCATCTTGTCGATGTTCTTGGTGGGGTCATTCTTCTGCCAGTTGCAGGCGCAGACTTCCTCCGACTGAAGTGCATCGAGAACACGCAGAACCTCGTCGACGTTACGTCCAACAGCGTCCGGGGTGACGGACACGAACTGGATGACGTTGTCAGGGTCAACGATGAAGGTGGCGCGGTCTGCAACACCGTCAGCATTCTCAACACCAAGGGCCTTGATGAGATCGTGCTTGATATCAGAAATCATCGGGAACGGAATCGTCTTCAGATCCGGGTGGGTTGCACGCCAGTTGAAGTGGGAGAACTCGTTGTCGACGGAGCCACCGAGGATCTGGGTATCGCGATCCTCGAACTCGTCATTCAGCTTGCCGAATGCTGCGATTTCGGTGGGGCATACGAAGGTAAAATCCTTCGGGTAGAAGAAGATGACACGCCACTTGCCCTCATAGGACTGGTTGTTGATCTCCTCGAAGTAGTCTTCGGGCTGGTTAGCGTTGACCTCGCGCAGGTCTCCGCCCTTCAGTGCGGTCAATTCGAAATCAGGGAACTGGTCACCGATGGTCAGCAATGCCATTGCTTCCTCCTACTTGAAAGTGTCATCGATTGGTTAATTATCTGACGCTATAAAGCATGGCATGATTTATCGGGTGTGTCAAGAGGTAAAACTTAAATATCTAGTGTACAGTTATAACCATGAATAATAGAGAGTATCGCCCTACAATCGCTCAACTTCGTGCCTTCGTGACCATCGCGGAGCACCGTCACTTTAGTACTTCAGCAGCGCGTTTGGGGATTTCGCAACCGTCCCTCTCGCAGGCTCTCGTTGCTCTCGAGAGCGGCCTGAACCTACAGCTTATTGAACGCTCAACACGGAAAGTCATTGTCACCTCGGCTGGGCAAGCTCTCCTTCCTTACGCACGCGCAGCCTTGGATACTACCGATGATTTCGTCGCCCATGCTCGAGGCGTCAGCGATTCCCCCTCCGGACCGATCACGATCGGAATTATCCCCACCGTCGCGCCGTATATCCTTCCGCACCTTCTTCAGCTCATCAACCTCGAGATGCCGGAAGTTCAACCGAATATCGTCGAAGAACAAACCCACCATTTAGTTGAAAGCCTGAAGCAAGGAACGATCGATGTCGCCGTGTTTGCCCTCCCATCCGGTGAGAGTGGACTAATCGAGCAGCATCTCTACGACGAAGACTTTTTCCTCGTCGTACCAGAGGGGCATGAATTAGCTGGCAAGACAAACGTTGACCCGAAGGTACTCGAGGACCTCAACCTTCTTCTTCTCGACGACGGCCACTGTTTACGTGATCAAGTTCTGGATCTCTGCCGCCGTACTGGTAAAGGCTCAAAAGCAAACCAAGCTGTCACACGAGTCGCTAGTTTGACGACGGTTGTGCAGTGTGTGGCTGGTGGCCTGGGTTCTACATTGGTGCCTGCCTCTGCCTTGCCCGTGGAAGGACGCCAGGAAAATATCGCGATCGCGAAGTTCAAGAAAGGGTCTGTGCCCTGCCATCGCGAAATCGGACTGGCTTATCGCTCCAGTACGTCACCGAGCAGGGGAGAGCAGTTCCAGCACATTGGCCGACAGATTACGCGGGCTTTCGAAGAAGTGTCGCGGAACGCGAATGCTCTGTCCTGATTGAGGCGTCGTGATTGAGGTGGAAGCTACTGATCGTGTGGCTAATCGCCCTCAACGATGCTGAGCTCAGAGAGTCGAACGTCGCCGGCCTCATCAGACGCATCAAGATCGACGGTCCCGGTGATGGCCCAATCGTGATTGCCATCCGGATCGTCGATAATTTGTCGCACCGACCACGAACGCCCGTTTTCTTTGATGATGATCATGTCCGCGGACCGGGCAGATGCGTCCACGCCTAAATCAGCGAAATTGTCGAAGTAATCGTCGAGTGCTGCTGGCCAATCGGGAGTGTCAGTTAGATCTTCGGTTGCTACGCGGTCGGTAAGTTCATCGAGCTCGTCCTCTTTCTCGAAGGCAAAGAGCTCAACAAACCGAAAAAAGACGTTCCGAACCATACGCGTAAATGCCCGCGTATTGGCAGTGAGTGCACGTTCACTACCATCACCGAAGGCACGTTCTTCAACTTCCTTATCGGTGATCGGAGTATCGGGATCAGCCATACGATTCCATTCATCCAATAATGACGAGTCAACTTGGATAATGAGTTCGGATAGCCAATCAATAATGTCATCTAACTCATCAGTGTGATACTCCGCAGGGACCGTGTTGAGTAACGTCCGCCACGCGTCAGTGAGATAACGAAGAATAATGCCCTCTGACCTGGCTAAACCATAGGCTGCAATGAGGTCGGAGAAGTTCATTGCTCGCTCGATCATGTGGCGCACAACAGACTTCGGCGAGAGAAAGAATTCTCGCGCCCACGGGTGACCTTCGCTATATGCCTCAAACGCCTCGTCGAGCTCCTCTTTGAGCGGCATCGGCCACGTAATATCCTCGACAATCGCCATTCGCTCGGTGTAGTCGACGCCCTCCGCCTTGAGCGCGGCAATCTCTTCGCCCCGCTCTTTCTTTTCCTGAGCCCGGAGTAGCGGCGACGGATCGTCGAGAATTGACTCCATCACGCTGATGATATCGAGCGTAAAAGTCTCGCTATCAGGATCGAGAATCTCCAAAGCAGCGACGGCGAATGGCGATAACGGTTGGTTCAATGCAAAGTCACGCTGCAATTCGTCGGTCACGTGACAATAACGACCAGTATCGTCCGGGGTGTCAGATTGCTCGATTATTCCGGCTTGCTTAAGGCCCCTGAATAAATCAATAGCCATATGAATATGGCGGTTTTGCTTTGCACGGCTTTCGTGATTTCCACGCAGTAGGTGTTTCATGGCTTCAAAGCCATTCCCCGGGCGGGACAGAACGTTGAGCAACATGGAACTCGATACCGCAAATTGGCTGGTCATCTGTTCCGGCTCAGCGTTAATCAGGCGCTCATAGGTGCTTTCGGCCCATGTTGCGCGACCTTCTGGTGCTGATTTCTTTCGCAGCTTCTTAAGTTTTTTAGGATCACTCCCGGCCTTCTGCCGCGCCTGATAATTCTCAATTTCGTGTTCAGGTGCCTCGATGACGACATAACCCGCAGTATCAAAACCAGCGCGACCGGCTCGCCCGGCAATCTGGTGAAACTCCCTGGAACGCAAAACTCTGTGTCGCTGGCCATCGTATTTCGCGAGCCCACTAAAAAGCACCGTGCGGATAGGAACGTTAATACCCACACCGAGTGTGTCAGTTCCACAAATCACTGTTAGTAAGCCAGCCTGGGCAAGTTTTTCGACGAGACGACGGTATTTCGGGAGCATGCCCGCGTGATGAACACCAATGCCTTGACGGACGAGACTGGATAATTGACGCCCAAATGCTGAGGAAAAACGAAAGTCCCCGATTGTTTCGCGAATCTTTTCCTTGGTCTCTGCGGAAATTTTCACATGCCCTTTGAGGGCTTGAGCACGTTCCGCCGCTTCCCGCTGTGAGAAGTGAACAATGTAAATGGGCGCCCTATCGTCTTTAATAAGCGTCTCAATTGTTTCGTGAATAGGCGTATAGACGTAAGAAAACGATAGGGGAACAGGCCGTTCAGTTCCATCAACGAGATCTGTATCCCGTCCCGTTCGGGCGCTTAAGTCTTTGCGCAGGAAAGTTGTGTCCCCCAAGGTGGCAGACATCAAAATAAATTGTGTCGATGGAAGTTCAAGGAGCGGAACTTGCCATGCCCACCCTCGTTGGGGATCGGAATAGTAATGGAACTCGTCCATCACTACCTGGTCTATCTCAGCATCGGGACCATCGCGTAGGGCAATATTGGCTACGATTTCGGCAGTTGCACAAATAATCGGAGCTTTGCCATTGACAGTGGCATCTCCTGTCATCATCCCGACATTTTTCGCACCAAAGGCGTCGCACAGGGCAAAGAATTTTTCATTGACCAGCGCTTTAATTGGCGCTGTATAGAATGTTCGCCTGTTATGCGCGAGGGCGAAGAAATGCGCATACAAGGCGACAAGTGATTTCCCAGAACCGGTGGGTGTTGCGACGATGACATTATCACCGGCTTCTGTTCCGAGGATTGCTTCTTCTTGGGCAGGGAAGAGGGTAATTCCTCGCGAGCGAACCCAGCTTCGAAATGAATCAGAAATTGCTTCGTCGTATAAGGATTCGGGGACGTCAGCAAGGTCGGGAAGATAACTAGCTAGGTTCACGGCTCTATCCTAATAGCCTCGTTTAGTCTTCGTCTGAGTCATCGCCTCCATCGGAGTGTGGCCGACGGTCGCCACCGTTGTCGTCCTCGTCATTAGAACGGGGAGTATCCGACTCGTCCCAGGACTCGGCACCAATATCCTCGGTACTGTCATCCCCAGCATCGATATCCTGAGTATCTTTATCGCGGTTCACCTGCGCGAGGAATTTTTCTAGTTCTGCGCCGATCTCATCCCCAGTGGGCACCTCGCCGTCCGAGCTCAGCAGACCGCGGTCATGACGCTCCCTATACCGTGCGGTTTCTTGGTCATACTGGGCTTCGAGAGCATGGACGACGGCAGCTATCTCACCCGACTCCTCAACCTGCTCTTCGAGTTCGCGCTCAACTTTTTCTGACTCCCGTTCCAAGGCCTGCAAAGGAATAGAAACACCTGCTGTTTCTTCCACAGCTTGGAGGAGTTTGACCACCGCAGAGGGATATTCCGAGGCGGCAATGTAGTGCGGAACATGGGCCGTAAACCCTGCCGTCTCAATACCTTCTTTGGCCATTTTCATCTCGAGCTCGAGCTGAGCGGATCCCGGTACGGTAATACGCCCATCAAAGCGGGGATACCGGAGCGGATCCGATTTGTACGAGCCATGTTGGGTCACGATAAGAGGGCGGGTATGAGGAACCGGCATCGGAGCGGAATAGAGGCTCACCGCTTTTGTCACCTTAAAACGTTTAGAGAGGTCGGTGACGGCCTCAGTAAACGCACTCCAACGTAAATCGGGTTCCGGCCCGGATAAAAGAAGGAACGGAATTCCTGCATTATCACGCACAACGTCTAAGGAGAGTTCTGTCTTTTCGGCAGGTGCTAACTCATTGTCGACGATATGTACGGCAGGCCGCCGTGAGCGATAATCAATAAGCAGATCGTTATTAAATGTCGCTAATGGTGCATGTTCCAAGGCTGCTTTGATGTGCGACCCTGCGTTATCGATAGCTTGGCCAGCGTCAGCGTAGCCCTGGAGCGCTACGACGAGTGATAGGCCGTTACTAGCGTCGGATTGTGTTTCCGGCTCAGGATATTCAAGCTCGTACATCGTTTCGTCATTATCCATTGTCATTATTAGTCCTCGATATCATTTGTTCATTTCGTCGTTTAATTGGTCGTTATTTAAAAGGGTCGATATTAACGCGACACTACCCACAACACCATGATAAGTAGTGGTATTCCACGAATTTAGCCCCGTCGTGCCTGTTTCCGTGTACCTCCACGTACCGTCACGATCACCCCGTATCGACACTAGTTCACAATAATAGTGGTGGGCACGGTATCTTCCAGTGCTCTTTGGGAGGCCGTGACCGATGGTGCTCTACCAGTTATCCACAGGGTAATAGTTATCCACAGCGTGCGCAGTTTTGCCCTCGTCTCGGCGGTGATGGTGCGACATTAATTGCCAAACTAGCGGCCATGACAGATTGCCATTCCTCGTGTAGCACCGGTACGTCCGACGTGTTTTCCATTTTTGCCCGTCCCCGCCCATCCTCTGACATCGTCGGCACGGTTCTAGGAGCGTTGCCACGGATCCTCGGAGAGAACTCAACCAACAAAAACCTGATCCTGATCGGTGACTCCTGCTGCGAAAACTGTAGTGGTGCCAAGACATCCAGTGGCCAGGCAGAACCTCCATCAGAACGAATGTCTAGCGGAGTGTGTGTACTCGCCACTCCAGTTGATAACGCAGATAGCTTCGACCGTGCGCTGGGCTCCCTTGATATCCCTCTCTCGTCAGCATGCTGGTTAATTGTCGACGAACCTGGGGCCGTCGATCTTGTGGCGTCGATGATGAAGGATGGCCAATCCGGGAGGTCGTCTCTCAATCATCGACGACGGGCGACGGCCACGGAAGCAGTGAACGCCGGGCTGCCTGGTGCGACATTCACATCTGCTCACGTCACAAAGCAAGTGGGCGGCGATGGTCTTAGCGCGACCGTGACTGTCGATGATCACACTGAAAACGGATCTGCGGACACGATCCGAGCCATCAACACCATTATGTCGACGTTGTGGGCAAAAGGCGTCGAGGTCACAGCAGTCGTTGGCATTGACACGCTACGGGCGGGACAGCCATTTGCCGTCATGTCTTTCGACGCAGGCGGCCATTTCGACACTGGAAGTGTCGGCCATGGCGAAGCTCTGAAAAGCTGGTTTTCTGACCTCCGTGCTAGTACGGATTCGTCGTTGCCGAACAGCGACACGGCCAGCATTTTTGACGCCGACGAATCGGTGCTGCCTTTTCCGCCCGAGGCGGGTAATGAAATTGCTGAAGAAGCGCAGCTCAGCGATATCTACATCCGCGAGTTCATTAGTCACTTCACCGATGGTGCCGAATTCGACCCCGATCTGAACATGGATAGTGAATCTCTCAGGGGCGAATACATCGCTTGTCCATGGGAGACCGGACATCGTTTCAACACGGCTTTCGGTAGCGACGAGCGTCTAGACAGTAATGCGCTGATGTCACTGTGCCTTGATAGCTTTCGAGATTTCATGACCCTGATCGGCGAGATAGCCGAGGACATTGCTGCCAGTGCATCATCAGAAGGACAACAGCCCGATTTTAGTGATCCCGTTGTGGCTCAACGTTGGATTCGAGCTCTCAATACTGGCAGTTTGCGGGACATCAGCCATGGTCTTCGCTATTCGCCACTACGGCAGACCCTTCGAGATATTTTCTTGAGTGCAGCCCAGGCCTTCCCATCCCAGTCGCGTTCATTTGCTCTGTGTATGTGGGGGATCATGGATCGGAATGAACATGAATCTTTGGCAGGGGTGGCTTATCGTCGCGCTTTACAGGAACAGAAATTCGACGAAAGAGCGTCGTTGCCTTATTCGCTCCTCGCTCTTTATCGTGGGCAGAGGACCGATTCTGGTATCGCGCTGTTGACCGCGTTGAGCGTCGAATCGCTTGATGATCTCGTGACTACTGTCAACGCCCTCGCCGCCCGTGGTGTCGATGTCGCGAGTGAACGAAAAGTGATAGACACGCTCCTCGGAGCGATTGATGTCGACGCCATCATCGAAGAATTCCATAAGTTCCGCTTCGAGCCGTGGGCATCAACACTGTCTGAGGGCGTACAAGCAGCTTGGCGTTTACAGCGGTGGGGCCACGATCCCGTCGAAGACAACGCAAAGGCTAGGAGAGAGTGACGCAGCCGCATGGTGTGCGCGTTATGTATGGCGTCGTCTAGCTGCGTGCTCTCTATGACGTCGCCTTGGGTAAAGAATGCGCACGATCTCCGAGCGATTGAGCGAAGTCCCACGCTGTAGACACAATTGTCTCGAGGTCAGTGTGTGTCGGATTCCACCCCAGTTCGTGATGAGCCTTGTCGCTGGACGCAACAAGAATCGCGGGGTCACCGGCCCGCCGGGGAGCAGTATCCGCCGGGATCGGATGGCCAGTCACTTTTCGACACATCTCGATGACTTCACGGACCGAATACCCGTCGCCGGATCCGAGATTGTAAATCCTGTGCTGACCGGGCTTGTTGGTTTCAAGCGCCAGGAGGTGAGCATCGGCAAGATCCTTGACGTGAATATAGTCCCGGATGCACGTGCCGTCCTTCGTCGGCCAGTCGTCGCCAAAAATCTTCACTCCATCGCGGTGGCCTAGAGCTACTTGGAGAATGATGGGAATGATGTGGGTTTCGACGGGGCGGTTTTCGCCTTGACCGTGGTAGGCCCCGGCCACATTGAAGTAGCGTAGCGATGTTGCTCCCAAGCCGAAGGCGTGGGCGTACGACGTGATCATGTGATCGATAGCGAGCTTCGTCGCACCATACGGGTTCGTCGGCCGCGTGGGGAACTCTTCAGTAATAGGAACTGTCTCCGGTTCTCCATAGGTAGCCGCAGTGGATGAGAACACCAAGTTACTGACATGAGAATGGCGCATCGCGTCCAGGAGCGTCAATGTGGTCACAACGTTGTGGTGCCAATAATCTTGAGGCCGCTCAACAGATTCACCGACGAGTGATCGGGCGGCGAAATGCGCAACGCCATCGAAGTCTTCATCAGCGAGGACGTCTGCAGCGACATCGCGAACATCTCTACGGACAAAGTTCGCGCCCTCAGGAAGGAGGTCAGTATTGCCCGTCGTGAGATCGTCAATAACGGTCACGGAATGTCCCTGTTCAAGGAGCACTTTAGCGACGGTGCCGCCAACGTATCCTGCGCCGCCTGTTACGAGAATCTTCATACTGTTCTTCACCTTTCGTACGTGGTGGTTAGTCTCAGTCTGTTTATTTGTATCTACGGAACACCCAGTTTTCACGCGACGTGCCACTGGCTAAGCCTTTGCGTACGTTCACTGCAGGGGAACGGGGCCAGTCGCCGTCGTCGGGTGCCGTGTGGCGTGGGTCCTCAGTCTAGCCCTCATATGAATGGCACACGCTTCCGACAAACTGAGAAGTCGCTGATGTTACTCACAACACGAAGAGGACAACTCTTTAAACACTTACCCCCTAAAAAGGCTGAGAAAAGGGCGCGAAAACTGGCCTTTTACGCCACATTGTTAACACGTGCCCCACCAATCGCGTGGTTATGTGATCATTTTCATTTCCGCCCGATCGAGTGCGAAATAATGGGGAGGCACAGGGCAGAAAAATATTGACTTAATAGCAAGTAAGCTTTACCTTCATATCAGGATAGATGCGTAACCTTGGCTGTCATTTGCATGACTGAGCATGGGAAGTGATAGCCATGGAACGCTACTTCTTGATGCACCAGCGTTCCCTAACGACGCCCTCCCTTACACCGGATCGGTTAACGGGACATCGTCGTGATCGCAGCGCCGGGCGAGTTCGAAATGCCCCCTCGATTACCTGGAGAGTTCATGCTTCCCACCGGAGATCACTCCGAGACCCACGCACCCAGTGGCTCACGCAACACGAGTAAGAAAAAGCATGGTCGTACCGCGGCTCGTGCCCTCGTTGCCTCCTTGTCAACGGTGTCTCTCATTGGGATGGGTTCAGCTGCTGCCCCTGCTGCGTCGGCAGTTGAATTGTCTTCGTTGAGCGACGCGATCAATGACTTGGGATTCCCGGGATCGCCTGATCTTGGCCGATTCCTCAATAGTGGTGGGGGAGATGAACAATCCCAATCACCGACGCTGACTCTCGATAAAGATAAAGACATCAGTGGCGGCGATACTCTCAAAGCGACGGGTAAGGGTTACAAGCCTGGTGAATCTATTTACGTCACCCAGACAATCGAAAAGCCCGCGTCCGGATATCCAAAGACTTATGGCAAAGCGGTCAAGGTAAAAGCCGATGACCAGGGTAATTTCACGACCGACTTGACCGTCGATACCAAGTTTAGGGACGTCGACTGCACCACCACCCAGTGCTATGTCGCGTCATTCACCGCATTCCCGAAGCTCTTTGACCGCTCCCAGGACGCGTGGACACCCATTAGTTTCCGTAACGGAAGCCCGGTCACTGTTGACACCGAGGGCGGTCACTACGGCGATGGTGGCAGCGACAACAGCAATTCCGGCCAGGATAATGGCGGCAATTCCCAGCCAAACTCCGGCTCCCTGGGCAGCACATCAAGCAGCGGAGCAACTGTCTCAGTAAATAAAACCACTGACCTCAATCCGAGCGGAGATACTGTTCGAGTTGAAGGTAAAGGGTTTAAAACTGATGGGCCTGGTATTTATGTAGGTATCGCCCAGGATGATCAGTTCAGCACCACTAATCCCGACGCCTTTGGCCCCGATACGAAGTGGGTCTCGAAGAGCAAGGGGAATCTGAACGACGATGGTTCCTTCTCCATCGATTTGCCCGTCAGCTCGACCTTCGGTAACGCGAACTGTAAAGACAACCACTGCTCGATCTTTACACTTGCTGCACACGGATCTTCTGATAGAAGCCAGGACACAGCAACGCCTGTCTCCTTCAAAGGTGGGGTAGCCAAGAAGGAAGACGGAGCTGTGACGCCCCCCGCTACCTCCGGCGACGGGGCAGCATCGGGCGGAAATGACAACGGCCAGGCCGCTCCCGCAGCGAACCCAGGTGGAAACCGGCAGTCCAGCAACGGAAACTCGGGCTCTGCTGCTCCTCAGGGAGGAGCGCCTGCCCAGTCAGCGCCGGCACCCACCGGGGCACACTCCTCGAGTGGCGCGGCGGTCACATTGTCGAAGACTCAGAACCTTAACCCGAGCGGAGACACGATCCGGGTTAGTGGTCAAGGGTTCAAGACCAGCGGCAATGGTGTTTATGTCGGGATTGCCCAGCAGGATCAATTCAGTACGACCAATGCTGATGTCTTCGGTCCCGGTACGGTGTGGGTCTCCAATCAAAAAGGCAACCTCAATTCTGATGGATCATTCTCTGTTGATCTTCCCGTGTCAGCCACATTCGGAAGCGCGAATTGCCTGACGAATGCGTGCGCGGTGTACACCTTTGCCGCACATGGGTCGAGCGACCGTAGTCAAGATACGGCCACACCGGTTAGCTTTGCGGGTGGAGTTGCTGCATCAAGCGCACAGCAGGCAGCACAGTCTGTTGCCTCAGGCGTTAGCCGGAGTGGCGGCTCAGGTTCGGGCAGCTCAGGTTCGGGCAGCTCGAGCGGCGGATATGGCCTCAGCCAAGCTTCGGGCGCAAGTGGCACGTCGGGTCAGTCACGCAGCGGAGCGCGAGTTTCGGTATCACGAACCACGATCTCTCCGACCGGAAAAACTCCTGTTACGGTGACCGGCCAAGGCTTCAAGACTGGCGGCAACGGCGTTTATGTCGGGGTTGCCGAGAAATCGAAGTTCTCCTTCACGGATGCCTCTGTTTTCGGAGCGACCAACTGGGTGCGGCCACAGCAGATTTCGTCAAACGGATCGTTCAGCACCACGCTGAACATCGAGCCCATCTTTGATGGCGGTAACTGCATTAAGAACCAGTGCGCTATCTTCACCTTTGCAGCACACGGTTCGACGGACCGCAGCCAAGACACGGTGACAGACATTACGGTTACCGGTACTCAGCAGGAAAAAGAGTCCGCGGTGAAGGCGGCCGAGAAGAAGGCTGAGGAAAAGAAGAAGGCAGAAGAAGCGCGGAAGAAAGCCCGCGAAGCCAAGAAGAAGAACAAGAACTCTAGGGGTTCTAAAGATTCCGACGGCGACCAAGCCATCGACTCCGAGAACACGAGCTCAGATCACGGATGGCTTTACGGAACTATCATCGGCATCCTTGGCACACTCGCCATCGTGTTTGCTGCACTATTCGGCATCGAAAAGCGGAGGAACTCCGCAGCCCAGCAGCCGAATTCGTCCAATGATGACAGTGCAGACAACGAATAGCTAAGCCGCCGTCCATGGGATCATCCCATGGATAGCAGCAGCTTGCGACTTAGCCCCATCTCATGGTTTGTACCGTGAGGTGGGGTTCAGTTATACCTGCCGGAGCCATCTCCGCCGCAACAGTGGTGCTCACAGCAATCACGAGCCGTGCTAAACACCGACCGTGTGCGATGGTTGTGGGAGAAACCTATTGTGTCTTTCTTAGCGGAACAACAATGGGGGAGTCATCCGGTCCACGAAAAACTTGCATGGGGCAGCCATAAATTTCGCTCAGCAACTCGGGCTGTAATACCTCATCGGGATTCCCGGACACAGCAACCTGGCCGTGGTCAAGCACAATAATGCGGTCACTCCACGCTGCGGCGAGAGATAAGTCATGGAGAACAATCCCCACTGCGGCACCATTCTTAGCCCGGTGTCGGCAAATCTTCATCACATCTTCTTGATGACGAATATCGAGCGCAGCCGTCGGTTCATCAAGGAGGATTAACGGAGTGTTTTGCGTAAGAACTCGAGCGAGAGATACTCGAGCTTTCTCGCCACCAGAGAGGTGATGAAACTCGCGGGAAAGAAATTCGCGAACGCCGGTTTCTTCGATCGCGGTATTCATCGCCTCAGCTGCTTCGTCGGCAGTTTCGGTTTTTGCCCAGGGCGCACGGCCCATCGCAATAGTCTCGCCGGCGGTAAAGGAAAAACCGACGGTGTTCGATTGCGTCAATACTGATCGCAGGCGGGCTAAATCAGGCGCAGATGTCGTCGATACGTTGTGGTCTTCGATCCAGACTGTTCCTGAATCAGGAGTGAGATCGCCCGCGGCTACGCCCAATAATGTCGATTTACCAGCACCATTAGGCCCGACGATGGCGACAACTTCTCCTTGGCCGATCGATACATTAACGGCATCGAGAACGACGCGTGAACCTCGGCGTAAGGACACTGACTCAAGAGATAGCATGGAGAACCTTCCTAACAGATCGTTCTTCGTCGCAGACGCTAGCGCCATGCACCAGAGTGACCACGAGAGCGTCGGAGTAGGTAGAAGAACACAGGACCACCAATAAGCGCTGTCAGCATCCCTAGAGGGAGATCAGCACCGCGAATAGCTGTTCGTGCGACGACGTCGGCAATGGTCAGTGTTAGCGCACCGCCCAATGCGGAAGCCGGGATAAGAATGCGGTGCCCGGGCCCGACGATGAGCCGTAAAGCGTGAGGGACAACAAGTCCAACAAATGAAATGATGCCGGTGAAGGCCACGCCTACCGCAACAAGTAGCGAGACAATAACGACGATCGACGCGCGGAGACGCTCAACATTGACCCCCAGGTGGTGTGCCTGACTTTCACCCAAGGAGAGAAGATCAAGCGGTTTAGCCAAAGTCCAGGCCAGAAGACTGACCGGAATAGTGACGATGCAGATGATTCCTGCGGCTGTCCACGATGAGCCCGCAATAGAACCCATTTGCCAGAACACGATCTGATCGCGAGCTGCATTATCCGCAATGAAGGTAAGGAACGCGATAATACCGCCGGCCATGGCATTGGTGGCGACACCCGTCAGAATGAGAGTGACAACTTCGCTTCGGCCATTCCGTCGGGACGCGAAGTATATAAACGCGGTAGTACACAAGCCCGCAATGAAAGCCGCGAGCGTGACCATCCATGGGCCGAGCCCCTGGTGAGCGGCGGTTGTCGATGCCCCCAAAGCAATGGCTGCGGAGGCCCCGACGGCTGCTCCAGAGGACACACCGATAATGCCCGGCTCAGCCAGCGGGTTAGAAAACACGCCTTGTAGAAGAACTCCCGATACTCCTAGGCCCGCGCCCACAATGGCTCCGACGACGATTCGCGGGAATCGGACGTACCATAAGGCGGCTTCGGCATTAGCGTGATCGGGACCGTCCAACCAGGATATTCTCATGGAGTGCAGCAACGAGCCCAACACTTGACTGGGAGTTGTCTCCACTTGTCCGGCGGTGGCTGACCACACCAGGCTGATGGCCAGGAGCGCGATGATCGTCGGAAAGAAAATGACCGTTGCTACAACTCGGGTTTGATGGAACGACTGTGTGCGGGAGCGTTTCATCATGATCGACGCTCCAGGGCCTCAGGCGTAGCGTTTGAGGACGGCGCAGCTGACGATGGTGACTGTGAGTCGCCATACAGGGCCTGGGCCATCGCTGTGATCACACTGCCAGCGTCAGGACCGAACGACAACAGGTGTGAGTCGGGAACAGTTAGCACACTGTCATGAGCTCCGGCTGGAGTCTGATCAAACCCGGGGAGCTTGTGGAGGCCATCCAAGCCACCAATGGACTCAAGCCCTTCTTTCATCACAATGATTGTATCGGGCGCAGCCTTGACCAATGCTTCCGATGTCAGGTTAGTAAAGGCCTTATCTAGCCCGAGCCCCTCACCGGCATCGACGCCGCCGAGCGATTTGATGAGGTCAGGTGCCCCAGATTTCGGCCCGGCGATCATCGAAACATTCGTCCCACGCAGGTAGAGCATAATCATGCGACGATGGTCAGATTCCGCTTGAGCAGCTTTGCTGGCGGACTCAATACCATCCCGCACTTTCTGTGCTGCTTGGTTTCCAGCATCCGGGTCACCTAAGGCAAGCCCGATCTCCTTCATGAGGTTATCCGCGTTAACAAGGTTTCTGTCTCGATCGGTACGCACAACGGTGATCCCAGATTTTTCCAATTGGCGGAAAACAGATTGCGGCCCAATTGTTCCGTCGGTGAAAATAACGTCGGGATTGAGATCGAGAACTGCCTCGGCATTAATGGAGTGACCACCTGGTGTTACCAAGGGCAGCTTCTGAGCCGACGGAAAATCAGTAGAGATATCTCTTCCGACGAGTTTATCGCCCATGCCCATGGACCACAGAGATGCTGCCATAGCCCCGGATCGGTCGAGGCCGAGAATGCGATCAGCCTTTTTCACCGTGACTTCCTTGCCTTGCGACGTCGTTTTCGCAGGAAGATTCGGTTTAATCTGGGCGAGGATTTGGGGATCGCCCGTGTTCAATGAGGCATTGACGAGCCCCTCTGCATGGACCGGATGTTCTGAATTATCCGACTGACTGGACGACGATTCCCCGTCGCGTGACGGGACGTCGCACGCGGTGGTGGTTAAACCAATGACGAGTATGGCGCCCACGAGCATGGTTAGTGGTTTGAAGGGGTGGCGGCCAGCTTTACAACGGCCGGCCGATAAGAAACCTGAGGGGTAATGCAAGGTCACAGCTTTCACGGACAACGATCAGTACAGCGATCGTGGGAGAGTCGAACTACAGACGAAACCTGGAAGCCTGGGGCCTCCACGTTGAGGTTTTAGCTTACCTATAGGTGAGGTAGAGGAAAAGGCCACACCACCCTTATGCAGTGAGGGGGTGTTGACGTGTGCGTTAAGATGCACAGATGGTAGCCAAGTTATTTGTCTTAGCCGACGATTATACTTTTCTTGTATAAGGTTAACCACGGTACGACTTTACGAACCCTACGAGGGAGCCCTCCGCGATGAAACACAACACTCATTCCACTCGACCGGCACTAACGATGGGTAGGCGGGCTGGTGCACTCGTCGTCACTTTGGGGTGTGCACTCGGAATGGCTGCGTGTTCCAATGATAACGGCTCGAATGACTCATCATCCGGTGCAGCGTCTGCCGCCAAGTCGAGTGGTCAGTCCGCCAAAGCTAGCGACACTGACGACAGCGCAAGCACAGAAGTCACCGGAACCGATGACATCGTCGTCATGAAAGTATCGCAAGCAAAGGATCTGCGGGACGGGCAACAAGTCACGGTAGATGTTAATGACGCCGACCCGGACATGGGGTATTACCTCGCCCTGTGTGCGAAAGAGCAAACCGGAGATGTTCCTGATTGTCTGGGGGCTCACGGGGATCCGAATGCACAAAAGTGGATCTCGAATGAAAATGAGGACGGAGCCATTCCTGATGATGGCTCGTTCAGTGAAGAAATCACCGTCAACCAGAAGAATGTCAGTACTGGCGGAGACGAGATCGACTGTAAAACCCAAGAATGCGTCATCAAACTCTTTGGTGACCATAGCAACGGGTTTGTCGATGTTGCGGATATTCCGGTCACTTTCCAGTGATGGGCATGTGAATTTCCACCGTAGATACGAAAGTAGGGTGGGGCGCTCGTTGGCGTACCACCCTGCTCGGTTTCTACTTCTGCTTTTTTACTCGACAACGATAGCGTGGGCCAAGCTGACAGGAATGGCCACTGTTTCATCACCAACCGAGACCGTGGCATTACGGTCATTGACGACCGCGTGAATCTTCTTACCAGGAACAATTCCGGCGTTCCGTAGATTTGCCATCACAGCGGAATCGGACTGGAGTACCTCGTTAAACATGAGGATCTTCGCAGTGACGAGTTCATTGCGAGCAAGATCCGTCAGCCGCTTACCCTCCATCTGCGGCTCACTGCCATTGACCCCGAGCTGCGGAAGCCCCGGAATCGGGGTACCGAAGGGGCTGTGGGTCGGCGCATCGAGGACATCATAAAGACGACGCTCAACGTCGTCGCTCATCACGTGTTCCCAACGACAGGCTTCTTCGTGCACTTTCTCTTTGGGAAGCTTGAGGGTAGTAGACAGTAAACACTCTGCTAAGCGGTGTTTACGCATAACCGCGATCGCAACCTGGCGGCCGGCGTCGGTGAGTTCAAGGTGGCGGTCTTCCGCGACGCGAAGCAGCCCATCACGTTCCATGCGTGCTACCGTTTGGCTGACTGTGGGGCCTGATTGTTCCAAGCGCTCCGCGATGCGCGCGCGCAGGGGAGTGATACCTTCTTCATCCAACTCATAAATAGTCCGGAGATACATCTCGGTGGTATCGACGAGATCCTTCATGATGGATGCCTTTCTCAAGTAGTTCGATAAATAAGACGACGGTACTAGTTTTTACTTTACCCTTAACACAAGAGCCCCGGGAAATATTTCCCCGGGGCGTTTTTACCCACTTTCGCTGACAATAAATGTGGGTACGCTAAAAGCCAGAATGCGAGATAAGCATCTCAGCACTTAAGCGTAAGACCGCAACTTATCCGCACGCTCTCCTTTTCGGAGCTTCGCCATGACCTCACGTTCAATTTGGCGGACCCGCTCACGAGAGAGCCCAAACTCGCGACCAATCTGATCAAGAGTCCGGGGGACACCGTCGTCGAGACCAAAGCGGAGACGAATAACGTCTTGCTCTCTTTTCTCTAAAGTCGCCAAAACGGTTCTAATGTCGGAGTGGCGGAGAGACGCTACGACGGCTTCTTCCGCGTCGGTCGCTTCAGAGTCCTCAATGAAGTCTCCCAGCGGAGCCTCTTCATCCGTTCCTACCGGCATGTCCAAGCTCACCGGGTCGCGGGACTGCTTCAGAAGAAGATCGATCTTTGATTCGTCGATACCAGACTCTTCCGCGAGCTCCTCATTGGTAGCTTCCCTGCCCAAGTGCTGGTACATCTCGCGCTTAATGCGGGAGAGCTTGTTCACTTGCTCGACAAGGTGGACAGGAAGGCGAATCGTTCGGGACTGGTCGGCCATCCCGCGCGTAATGGCTTGTCGAATCCACCATGTTGCGTACGTCGAAAACTTAAAGCCCTTGGTGTAATCGAACTTTTCGACGGCGCGAATGAGGCCCAAGTTCCCCTCTTGAATGAGGTCGAGGAGCGGCATTCCGCGCCCCGTGTAGCGCTTCGCTAATGAGACGACGAGTCGGAGGTTGGCCTCCAAAAGGTGAGCTCGCGCAGCGCGCCCGTCTTTAGCAATAGCCTTGAGATCCCGCTTCTTCGACGGAGTGAACTGCTCGTCAGATTCAAGGAGATGTTGTGCGTAGAGGCCAGCTTCAATCCGTTGCGAAAGCTCGACTTCGTCTTCCGCGTTAAGAAGTGCGGTACGGCCAATTCCGTTGAGGTAAACCCGAACTAAATCAGCTGAAGGATTTTCATTGTTGTTGGCCCGCCGGCCAGGATCACCATTAACTTCGGTTGTCGTACTGACGTGCGCTTCGTCCATGTGCTGGCTCCTTAACTGCGCTCGGTGTCGCGATAGCGGTGCAATGTAACGGCCCGTTGGGACGGGGTGGTGATGTGGACGTTTGTCGTCGATTGCCACCTCATTAGTGCCCAATCAGAATGTCGAGCTGTCACGATCGCATTCAGTTAGTCCAACGCATGGGTCGGTGAAAAGGTTCCATAAGCAGTTTTTCGCATGATTCTTGGCCACTGTTGGAGGCGGATAGACACCGCGTGCGACGGGGCGTGAAGTCACATGAGTGTGATTTATCTCAACAAAAGCGCTGGTAAACGCCCTATACGTCAGAATTAACTCTCACGCTCCCGCGTACCCCTATTCGGGGTTGCCGGTGAGCCCGGGCTTCCATGACGATTATCCGACTAGGAGCGATCTCCACTCGAAATTTCGACGAGGACAGTGAAGGGGCCATCGTTGACTGACTCGACCGCCATGTAGGCACCGAAAACTCCCGTATCAACGGTAAGCCCACGGTCACGGAGCTCCTCGACGCACGTGTTGAAGATCGGTTCAGCCTCGGCCGGTTTCGCCGCCGCAGACCACGACGGGCGTCGGCCATGCGACGTATCGCCCATCAGCGTGAACTGTGACACAACAAGCAACGGCGCACCGAGGTCGAACGCGGATACCTCGGTGGGGCGCCCCTCGGGCGTCGAGCCCTCAAAGATCCGAAGGCGAGCGAGCTTTTCCGCCATAGCCTGAGCAGTGGCTGAGGTATCTCCGGTGCCTACCCCGATGAGAACAAGGAGCCCTCCGACGTCCGAGTCCGAGATGGATCCAACCACTGAATCATCAACAACAACGGACGCAGAACGAACACGAGTGACTACAGCTTTCATTCAAGATCTCCAGGTAGAACAAGCCCGTGGCGAATGGCGTCGACAAGAATAGGGAGAAATTGGTCGGCCAGGTTTTGGGCTTCAGTAGTAGGGGTAACGAGTCCGGCAATCTCGCACACATCGCGCGCCGACAACCCATTCGGATCCAAACCTCGAAGGATACGGAGAACATTCTCGTCGATTTCGTGGGAAAACCGTGGCCCGTCGGTTCGCGTGATCCGCGTGACGACGTCGGTAAACGTGGAGTCCGCCTCCGGCTCGGCGAGAGAAACCTCTTCCAGAGCTAGGCCGGGCCTGACGCTAAACCGGCTGTCCAGGATCTCATCCGGAGTACGCGCATCAAGCCATGCGCAGCGTCGGAAATATTCCTCAATCTCCGGGCCGAGAGGGTCCGTGTACGGCTGAGTAAATTCCTCACACACAACCTCAGAATTTTTCTCAGGATCAATCGGAGTCATCGCGATAAAACCAATGCCGATTCCTGTCACGCCGGCCTGTTCCATATAGTCAATCCACGCCTCTGACTGCGATCGGCCGAGCTCACTGCGGGGATCGAGAGACTCATCCTTGATCCACGTGCCCACATAATGCAAGGGGTCGACGCAATCACGCTCCAACACCCATGCACGATAACCATGGTCCGGAATCCACGACGCAATCCGCGCTTGCCAGGCCTGATCATCTGAGTGAATCCACGCGCCCAACACGCATGCCTGGCCATGAGCGGCCAGGTGCTCCGGAATACCGCGAACGAGCTTAGCCGTGGCGCCATCGAGCTCCATTCCAGAATCGCGATACACGTGGCGCAACGTCGGTGGACCCACCACAAAAGGCGGATTCGCGATGATGCGATCGAATGTCTGATTGCGGACGGGGTCGAACCACGAGCCCTGTTTGAACTCCACTTTCGTGCGTGACTCGGCGGTCGACACAACGTCGGCCGCAGCGCACGTAGCTTCAGCGAAGAGGAGCGCGCGCGGGCTGACGTCCGTGGCCGTCACCGAGTCGGCTCGTCCCCAATGGCCCATAATTTGGACACCGGATCCGGTCCCTAAATCTAAAACTGAGCCGACGCGGGACGTACCCGTTGCCTGAAGAAGTGACCGCGACGCAGCACCCACGCCCACGACATGGTCGGGTCCGGCCGAATGATCAACCATCGAGGCGTCGGCATCACTAAAAACGAGGAAGTCAGAGCTTTCCGACGGACCGACGCGCAGAGGGCGGATATCAATTGCAATGCGAAAACGCTCTGGATCTGTATCTGGCTCGCTGACGATAACGCCGGCGGAGAGAGCGTCGGTGAAGAAATTGTCGCCGAAAGTGTCGACGAACATGTCGCGCGGTTGTGGCTCGCGGAGGATGAGTAACCGAACCGCGCCTGCGAGAAGACGGTCATCCTCACCCGAGGTTTGGTGCTCGAAGCGATGGCAGGCGAAAGAAACAGCGGCGGGTTCGTGCCGGTCCAAGGCCGCTAGGCCGTCATCGCCGAGGACACGGTGTAAACCCGACGACGAATAACCGAGCTCCTTCAGCCTTTTCGCGAGCGCTGTGGCGTAGCGTGGCAGCTCGGAGATATCAGGTAGCGTGCTCACCATTGTGGCCTGTTCTCCAACCTTTCATCAGAACGTGAAGCACCTAAAGCACATGAAGCGCTAACGGTGCGAGCGGATTACATACGGGCACATAAAGTGCGGGCAGATGGCTAAAAATCTCAAGTGAGAATCCTATGTGAAGAGACGTGGGTAAAGCATCCTGCGCTGGACGATCACAGGGTCGTGTCAGGATCAGCGTTATTCCGCTCGGTCTCGACAGGATCAACATCCACCCTCGTTGCCCTTGAATCGGCGGCTGCCTCTGATTCATCTGATTCACGTGATGTGGCCTGTTCACGTCCGGCGACTAACTCGCGGGCGCGTTCTCCGTCGACAAGACCATTAAAAGCGTAATACGCCTCTCTATTCACGGCAGGCTTATACACCTGTGGCTTCCTTGGATCGTGTGTTTCACCCACGGCATTAGCTATCACGACCGCGATCCATGGAAGGGGGACAGAGATCACAGTAAAAACGGCCGCCAACACCAGGTTGTGCAACAGCATGTATGCCAACGCGGCGAGCAAGAGGAACGGGATACGCGATCCCTGCAAGACGGCATACTCACGCCGCCTGCGGTGCCAATCCTCAACTGGCGACCTCTGGGCGTCGGTAATAAGTGCGACGTGCTTGCGTCGGTGGAACATACTCCCCACCGTAGCCCCTCGACTGCGATCACGAAGCGTTAGCGGTAGGGTAGATAGCTCCTAACCGGCAATCTGGATTCCCGGACCTCAGATGGGATGGCCCGGGACTCTCCACCTGACTTGACGTATAAGGCATGATTGAACCGTGACAACACCGCAGACAACCACGATTGAACGCACCAAGACCGAAGAACAAACAACTGATTCGGACACACCAAAGTACTTCCACTACGTGAAGAAAAACCAGATAGTGGAATCAGCTGTGAATGGTAACTACGTGGTGGCATTGTGTGGGGAAACTTTTCCCGTCACAAAGCAAGCCAAGCCGGGCTCGCCGGTGTGCCCGGAGTGTGAGCGCATTTATCGGGGGCTGCGCCGACGGTGAAACTCCGCGAATGGCAGCAAGCTGCGCTCTCGCAGTACTTTGACGCAGATCCGGACGATTTTCTAGCGGTTGCAACGCCGGGAGCAGGCAAAACAACCTTCGCGCTGACACTTGCTCGGCGTCTTCTTGATAGGAGAGCTGTCAACCGCATCATCGTGGTTGTTCCCACGGAGCACCTGAAACATCAGTGGGCCGACGCTGCTTCGCGGATGGGGATCGCTCTGGATGCCAACTTCACGAACTCGGCGGGGACCCTCAACCCTGTTTTTGACGGGATGGTGGTCACCTACGCCCAGGTCTCGATGCACCCGTTCAAACACAATTCCTTGGCGACGAGAAAAAAGTCCCTGGTCATCATGGACGAGATCCACCATGGTGGGGATGCCAAGAGTTGGGGCGACGGAATCCGCTACGCATACTCCGATTCCGCGAAACGCCTCGAGCTGACGGGTACGCCGTTTCGTTCCGACGATGCTCCCATCCCGTTTGTGCGGTATATCGAGGATGGAGACGGCCATCAGGTCTCCCGTGCGGATTACACCTACGGGTATTCCCACGCATTGCGGGATGGTGTTGTTCGTCCCGTCGTATTTATGGCGTACTCCGGGGAAGCGCGGTGGCGTGACAGCGCAGGGGAGGAGTTTGCAGCCCGGCTAGGCGAACCCCTCAGTGCTGAGCACACGGCTAAAGCGTGGAAAACTGCTCTTGACCCCAAAGGGCAGTGGATCCCATCTGTCCTGCGTGCGGCCGATATCCGTCTCAAGGAGTATCGACGTGCCATTCCCGACGCTGGAGGGCTCGTTATTGCCACAGATACGAAGACGGCACGTGCTTACGCAAAGATTCTTGAGCGTTTGTCGGGTGAACCGGTGACTGTTGTTCTGTCCGACGAGCCCGGATCGTCTCGTAAAATCGAAGAGTTTTCGCGGTCCACTGAGCGGTGGCTCGTTGCAGTTCGCATGGTGTCGGAGGGCGTCGATGTTCCTCGGCTCGCGGTCGGCGTGTACGCGACGTCGTCGTCGACGCCTCTATTCTTTGCGCAGGCGGTTGGCCGATTCGTTCGAGCCCGAGTGCCTGGTGAGACAGCGTCGATTTTCTTACCATCGATCCCAGTGCTGTTGGATTTAGCATCCCAAATGGAGGCTGAACGCAACCATGTTTTGGGTAAACCGCATCGGCCCAATGAAGGCTGGGATGATGAATTGGTGGCCCAAGCTAACAAAACTGAGTCCGAACCCGATGACTTGAAAAAGTACGAGTCGCTTGGCGCGGACGCGGAACTCGACCACCTCATTTATGACGGTTCGTCCTATGGCACGGGGACATTATCGGGATCCGAGGAGGAAGCCGAGTATCTGGGGCTTCCCGGGTTGCTTAACGCGGACCAGATGAGGCAACTGCTGCAAAATCATCAGCAGGAGCAGTTGAAGGCTCGGGAGCGGGAAAAGAAAAAGGCTGACGAAGCACGGCGTCGGTTCCACGATCCGCGCGATGGTGAGGGGGACGACAATCGCCACAACCTCGATAGCAGTCGAGGTGTGATTGACGATCTTCCGCGCTTACGGAAAGAACTGAATGCGTTGGTGTCTATTTCTGCCGCGCGGACCGGCCGTCCGCACGGGCAGGTGCACAATGAAGTTCGTCAGGCATGTGGCGGGCCTCAAACAGCGTTATGCACCGCTGACCAGCTGCGGAGCCGAATTAATTATCTGCGCAAGTGGTGATCTTCGCGGTGCTAAGCCGCCGTGTATTTTCTCTGTACCGGCGTATTACCCATACCAGCGGCGGCCGGGTGAGTCTTGGTACACGTTGTCGCCCGCATCATCCGGTGGGATTGGGATGCGGGCACACAAAGTAATCTGCACAAGCTAATCTGCGAAGACTAGTCGAGGTAGTCCCGGAGAACCTGCGAACGGGACGGGTGACGCAGCTTCGACATCGTCTTCGACTCAATCTGGCGGATGCGCTCGCGGGTCACGCCGTAGACTTGGCCGATCTCATCCAACGTTCGTGGCATCCCATCGGTGAGGCCGAAGCGAAGCCGAACAACTCCCGCCTCGCGCTCAGTCAGGGTCTTGAGAACATCCTGGAGCTGGTCTTGGAGGAGGGTAAAGGAGACCGCGTCAACAGCCACAACTGCTTCGGAGTCCTCGATGAAATCACCGAGCTGGCTATCGCCCTCGTCACCGATCGTCTGGTCCAGAGAAATCGGTTCGCGAGCATACTGCTGGATTTCCAGGACTTTGTCCTCGGTAATGTCCATTTCGCGGGCCAATTCCTCGGGTGTTGGTTCGCGGCCCAGGTCCTGCAAAAGCTCGCGCTGGATACGACCAAGCTTGTTAATAACCTCCACCATGTGGACTGGGATACGAATTGTTCGAGCTTGATCAGCCATCGCACGAGTAATGGCCTGCCGAATCCACCACGTTGCGTACGTGGAGAACTTGTAGCCCTTCGTGTAGTCGAATTTTTCGACGGCACGGATCAGACCTAAGTTGCCTTCCTGAATAAGGTCGAGGAAGGCCATTCCGCGGCCCGTGTAGCGCTTTGCCAAGGACACGACAAGACGAAGGTTGGCTTCCAGCAAGTGGTTCTTCGCTTTGCGACCATCACGGGCGATTGATCGCAAGTCTCGCGATTGCGCCGGGCTGAGCTTGGTGTTGCTCGCCTTGAGCTCCTCAAGCTTGTGGTTCGCGTACAAGCCAGCCTCAATACGCTGCGCGAGGGACACCTCTTGCTCTGCGTTAAGCAGTGCAACCTTACCGATCTGTTTCAGGTAAGCGCGGACCGAATCCGCGGAGGCAGTCAGCTCAGCATCTTTCCGAGCTTGGCGAAGCGCTGCCGACTCATCCTCGTCCCACACGAAGTTGCCATTGTCGCTATCGTCATCGTCATCATCGTCGTCAGTTGACGAATCATTAGTGCGCTTAATAGGCGAACTTGAGTGGTCGCCGTCCATCTCGTCCTCGTCCAGATCAGCGTCATCGTCTAAGTCGTCACTGTCGAGGTCATCATCGTGATCGAGATCGTCGTGGTCGACGTCGTCATCGAGGTCATCATCCAGGTCGGAGTGATCCATATCGATGTCATCGTCATCATCGATATCATGCAGCTCGAAATCGTCTCCATCGTGATGGAGATCGGTATCCGCACCATTCGACGCATCCTGATCAGGATGGTCGTCGACAACCTGATCATCCGACGTGATCAAGTCGGTATTCTTCTCGGCCGCCGTGTCCTTAGTCGACTTACGGCTTGCCGGCGACCGCTTATTGGCAGTCTTCGTGGTCTTTTTTGCAGCTGATTTCTTCGACGCCGCTTTCTTAGGGGTAGATTTCTTCGCCGTTGTCTTCTTAGCCGCAGTCTTCTTTGCTGCCGTTTTCTTAGCGGCAGTCTTTTTCGCGGCGGTTTTCTTGGCCGCGGTTTTCTTGGCAGTGGTCTTCTTTGCCGACGACTTTTTGGCTGCTGTCCGCTTGGTACCCTTCTTCGCGGTTGCCCTCTTCGGAGCAGCCTTTTCCTGGGACGATGAAGAAGACTCGTTCGCAGCTGCCGACGTATCTTCGTGGAGGGCAGATGATGCCGAGGCCTGCTTCTTGGCAACCTTATTCGCAGCAGTCTTCTTCACTGTGGCTTTCTTTGCCGCGGTCTTCTTCGCAGCAGTTTTCTTAGCCGCCGTCTTTTTCGTGGCCGCTTTTTTGGCTACAGCCTTTTTCGGTGTTTCAGTCATGCCTGTTTTCGCTGTCTCCACTATCGCTTTGCCCCTTCACCGTCATTAAACCTTGTGCGCGCCGTGGTTATTCCTAGAGTTCCATGAAGACTCGGTTCTTGGCCGACAGAGGCGGTCTCCCTATCTTGCGATCTCCCGATTGACGTCAATGCGACTACTCGGGGTTGCTCGATACTGTCCACATGGCCCTTCCTGATCGATGAAGATTTCGATTGGTGCTGCGCACAGATTTGACTGTTTCCGCATGTCAAGCGCCGGCACCTACCCCAGATAGCGCGTCGCCACCGCGGGTTGACCCCACGAGATGGCGATTGATGATCGCGTCATACGCCCAGGATGTGGCCTGAGCGCAATGAAGGTGTATGGCAGCCAGAGTCACTCATGTGCGCAACGAGCTGGATCGACCGCCCAGTATAACCTACGTACCTCGCTCCACGTCGAGCGGCTCCGACTCTGTGTCCTTAAACGTAGGTACTTTATGGGCAAATATGGTCACGCGCTGCCATCGCCGCGCCTACAATTCCGGCTCGGTTGAGAAGTTCAGCGGGCACGACTGTCGTTTCGCATGTCAATCGTGGAATCCATTTTTCATGCTTGCGTGATATTCCGCCCCCGGCCACAAACGTCGTGGGAGAAAAGAGCTTTTCGTACTCTTTAAGTACTCGGTCCACGCGTTTTGCCCATTCTTTATATGACAAGTCTTTGCGCTCTTTGACAGCCGAGGAGGCGCGTCGTTCAGCTTCCTTACCATCGATGTTTAAATGACCTAACTCACTATTGGGATACAGTTGCCCATTAATGAGCAAGGCAGAGCCGATTCCTGTACCAAAAGTCAGGAAAATGACTGAGCCTTTCCGCGCAATAGGGTTCCCGTAGGCCACCTCTGCTATTCCGGCAGCGTCCGCGTCATTGAGGACAGCGATATCGCGGGTTGGCCCAATATGGCGGTGGAAGAGCTCCGACACGTCGGTATCAATCCACGATTTGTCGATATTTGCCGCGCTACGAGCTTGCTGTTGTTTCACAATGGCGGGAATGGTGATCCCAACAGGGCCCGTCCATTCTGCCTGTTCAACGATCTGACGGCACGTGTCAGCGACAGCGTCGGGAGTCGACGGCTTTGGTGTAAGAATCTTGATTCGCTCTCCGACGAAAGTCCCGTTATCGAGATCAACAATTGCGCCTTTTACTCCGCTTCCGCCGACGTCTATACCAAAGCCGTAATTATTCATAACTTCGATAGTAGCGGATTTAACGACGGCAACTGTGGATGATTTCGCCGATCGTGCTGTTGTCGTTGGAATTCTCCCGAGGAAATGGCGGAGCACAACCCGCCGTCGTCGGCGGAACACGGGGATGCTGGGCTGCAGCAAGGGGCGAAAATGGTTACCGTGGTTCTTATGACTTCTCCAGAAAACCATGCCGAAAGCACTAACAATCCTTCGGACGTCAACTCACAGTTAGCAGATCCGAACTCGTCAAACCCATCGACGTTGACCGATGAAACGAGTTCAGAGCTTAATGTGGCCCTGTCAGTAGCTATTGCGGCAGGACGGCATGTCCGTGATCAGCGAGCAAAGATCGCTGACCTATCCGCTTCGGTAGCTACGAAGTCATCCGATAATGATCCGGTGACAGAAGTCGACACATCGACCGAACAATTAGTCCGGCGATTATTGTCGACGGTCCGCTCCAACGACACCGTGTTCGGCGAGGAATCGGGCGGAGAACTCCCTGATGAGGGGACCGTGTGGGTCGTCGACCCGATCGACGGTACAGTCAATTTCCTGTACGGGATTCCGTTTTACGCGGTGAGCTTGGCGGCGCAAGTGAATGGCGAAACCGTCGCAGGGGTTGTTGTTGATGTCGCACACGATCTGACGTACTTCGCCTCACGCGATGGTGGTGCCTACCTGCGGGAGGGTGCCTTGGAGCACGAGACGACCGAGCCCCGCGTCGTCGCGTCTGATAAGCAGCTTTCTGTATCACGTCGACACGATTTGTCTCACGCTCTCGTTTCGACGGGCTTTGGATATACAGCTTCTCGACGGCATGTGCAGGGAACAGTGGTGAGCGCGATGCTCGAGACTGTCCGGGATATCAGGCGGCTGGGCTCCGCTGCTCTGGACTTATGTCATGTTGCAGAAGGCAGTGTTGATGCACATTACGAGCATGGGTTGAACCTGTGGGACTACGCGGCGGGTGCTCTGATTGCTCGTGAAGCCGGTGCACGTATTTCTGTGCCACAGAGGACGAGCCCGGGGAGTGACGGTGAGCTACTGATGGCCGCTCATCCTGAGCTATTTGATGAGCTTAAAGAAGGATTGGCACGTGCAGGCGGACTCGACCCAATACCGTCTGAGTAATACACGAAGTAGCGACAGTTTTAGTGTTTCGTGTGAGATGGCCTGACAGCCTCGCGTTTGAGTAGGCGAGTCCCGGCGTGTGGGGGAGTATAAGGCGTCAGAACTCCCCCCTTGCTTCTTGAAATCTCCAGTCGGCACATAACCTCTGAACAGCGGTTTTGTGGATTCAGTCCGATGTAGCAGACCCGTGAAATAATGGGCGGCCACGTAGGACGTGACAATGCTAAGAAATTGGTCTAAAGTGCGCGTCCGACCGGCAGTTTCATCATTTCGGAGGTCGCTTGACATGCCCAAGGACTATGACGCCCCTCGTGGGGACAGGCAAGATTTCGACACGGACTCGCTTGAAGGACTTCAAGCAGCAGAGAATAAAAAAGGACCAGTGGATGATACCGACGATGGCGACATCGTCGAGCCTATCGATCTGCCTGATTTCGATTATTCCAATGAAGAGATTTCGGTCGATGTCGTGCCGAAGAAATCAGACGAATTCACCTGTGGCGTGTGCTACCTAGTTCAACACAGGAATCGGTTGGCCTATACCGAGAATGACGGCACGATGGTGTGCCGCGATTGCGCATAGCTCTCTAACTGTTGACAGATTCGAAAGTGGCACCACGTCCGTAAGTGGCACCGCGTTGTTACCACTGTTCATTTGTAACGACGGCGCTGAGGTGACGCCTCAGCATGCCCACACACTCCCGAGAATAACGGTCATTCCTGCCCGTGATCCGTCATTCTCGTTAACGCCTAATAGATCGGACGATCAAGCGCTTCGAGAAGTGCGTCGGGGTCTTTAGTGCTGATGAGCCAATAGGGTGTCGGATCGTGCGGATCATTCAGCACCAGCATCACCATCTCGGGCACCCAGGCATGGGAAACAACATAGGCCTCCGGGTCTAATTGCCGTCCCATAGCCGCACTCTTTGCTGTGGCAGGAACGGCAAGTGTTCGTTCAATTATCGACGCGGGTAGTTTAGCGGGCCCGACATAGAGCCAGCGTTCCCCCTGAGGCGTTTTCTCAACCCGTATGACGTTCCCCGATAGGGAAATGAGGGACCATAACGCCGCCGCTCCGAAGACGACCGCCCCGATGAGCGTCCAATACCAGGGGCGATTGAGTCCTAGTTCGTAGGACAACAGCACAACGAGGCCTAGAACAGCAACCCACCAGTAAAACGGGATCCACTGGCGCTCTCGGTACAGAACGTCGCCACTGCGGGTTGATTTCTGTGAGGGAGTATCACGCTGTTCATTCACAGCTCCCTAGTCTAGCGTGCCTGTATTTCCCCTCGCGGTTTCGTCGTCCCCTATGTTTCGTCGCGGGGCTTTTATGTGGATAGACGGCTCATAAACAACGCAATGACCAGGAATGACGGGAGTCTGAGCCGCAATATCGCTTCACCTAAGCTCGTCAGCCACGTTAATGCCCTTGAGTGGGTGACATGAGTTGGCGGAAACATTAATGGCTATGTTCGTCCGCCGCTCGGTTAGTCTAAAAGACGTGACTAAGACACCCAGTATTCGCGTACAACGACTAGATACCGGCCTTGATCTCCCGCGACGCGCTCATCCCAGCGACGCGGGAATTGATTTGATGTCGACCGATGACGTCGTACTCCAGCCAGGTGAGCGGAAGCTGGTCGGAACGGGCATAGCAATTGGTTTACCGGTGGGAACGGTGGGGCTCATTCATCCCCGGTCCGGGTTAGCGCTAAAAAAGGGACTCTCAATCGTCAATACGCCGGGCACCATCGATGCCGATTATCGCGGCGAGATCAAGGTGTGTTTGATCAACCTTGATCAGCATGAAGCGGTCACCATTTCACGAGGGGACCGGATTGCTCAGCTTGTCGTTCAGGAAGTTGTGCTGAGCGACGTCGTCGAGGTTGACCATCTTGATGAGACAGAACGAGGCCAGGGCGGCTATGGGTCTACGGGCGTTGGAGCTACAGATGGCGCAGATCATGTTCTACGATCGCAGCAGTAGAGGCCTTATGTTTAAGGCAGAGAAAACGAGTAATTAATACGAGCAGTTCAGAGCAATGCTCAGAAAAATAAGGCGATCACGCTCGTGTCAATGCAGCCATGACATGAATTCTTGGTAAGGAGTTTGCCTATGTGGCCCTTTGGGAAGAAAAATAAGCAACCCGACGAAACTAATGAATCGGATTTTCACACTAATTCACGCGATGAGCGCAATGAATTTAGTGATGAAGGACGTGATACCCCCAGCAATAACGGCCTATCCGGGGCAGCGCCCTCAGATTCGACGTTCGATGCAATGGAGGGCGAATCGGGTCCGTTCGATTCTCGACGCGAAGATCTCGATCGTTTTGACTTCAGCGACTTCGCCAAGGGTGACATTGACCTGGGGTCGCTCCTCGTCCCGATCCCTCACGAAGCTGAGATTCAGGTGGAGGTGAGCCAGGAGGGGCCACGCGCTGTCCACGTTGCCAGCCCGTATGGCCGTGTGACACCGGTTGCTTTCGCTGCTCCTCGCTCCGGCGGCCTCTGGGAAGAGCAGTTGAACGAGGTTGAACAGCAGATCACTAACGATGGGCTTGAATCTCATCGTGAGTCTGGCCCATGGGGAATAGAGATTACCGGTGTTGGGCCACACGGAATGATGCACATGATCGGCGTCAACGGGCCCGGGTGGATGCTACGCCTGACCGCAGTCGGGCCAGAGGAATCCCACGATCAGTTGGTTGCTCTGACGCGCGGTATCGCCGCTCGGACAATTGTGAAACGAGGCGACGGCCCAATGCCGGCCGGTGAAACGCTTCCTGTCGCGTTGCCTCAAGACATGGTTCAGGAGCTTCAGAAGGCAATGGCTCAACGTGCCGCTGAAGCTCAGCGTGCTGCCGAGGCCCAGCAAGCACAAGGGAATCCGCAGGGTGCAGCGTCGTCCGCTCCTATTTCCGACGATTCCGCAGCCGTCCCAGGGGGCAATGACGAATCATCCGGCGCGGGACATGGTGATGCAGATTCCGAGAGTGCCGGCCGTCGTCGTTCAACTGGCGGTGAGGCCTCTGCGCGAATGGAATCCGCAATGGACGAGCTAGACCGTGAAGAAGATGATGACAAGTACTGACCGGCGCCGGATAGAACAACACGACCAGTCCACGCCCAGTGATAACCCGACTATTCTTGACCAACTGGGCGGAATTTCCGGTTTAGTGTCATCCACTGTGCCGATTCTTGTTCTCGTTCCGGTGAATTCGTGGTGGGGGCTCACTCCGGCTTTGATCTCCGCACTAGCGGTTTCACTTCTTATTTGCGTGTGGCGCCTTGTTCGGCACGAAAACATGCAGCCCGCCATATCCGGCGTCATGGGTGTGCTTATCGCTGCGGCCATTGCGTGGTACGTCGGTTCCGCGAAAGGCTACTTCCTTTACGGGATTTGGTACTCGGCTGTTGTGGGGTTGGTGTTTTTTATCTCCTGCCTTGTCGGCTGGCCTGCTGTGGGAGTGATCTGGCGCGGGCTCAATGGTCGCGGTATGCGATGGCGTGAGAACACGTCGGAACGCCGTTATTTCGTTCTTGCGACCATTGCGTGGGCCTGTGTTTTTGCGGCGCGGTTCTTCGTTCAGAATCATCTTTATGGGTCGTCGACGACGAACATCCTGGCTGTCGCGAGGATTGCGATGGGGTGGCCTCTGACTATCCTCGTCATGGTGGTGACCGTTTGGGCGGTGCGTAGGGCAGATGCAGTCGAGGACGATGACGCGAGCAATGAAATCGATGAAATGGCGTCCGATACAGACGAGTGAGGTAGGCGAGTGACGCACACTGAGATTCACCCACACGATGGTGTTCCATCACATGTCACGGTGGATATCACCGATTTTGCTTATGGCGGGCAGGGGATTGGTCGCGTCGACAATCACGTGGTTTTCGTCGAAGGTGCTGTAGCTGGCGACCGTGATGTCGCCGTCGATATTGATGTCGAGCACAGTTCAGCATCCCTGTGGAGGGGTGAAGCCCGAACAATTGGTCACCGCTCGCCTCTACGGGGTGATGGAACGATATCGTGCCCAGCCGCCGAGAAAGGTGCTGGCTGCTGTGACTTTTTAGAGGTTGCGCCCGATAAGTCAGCTGAGGTGAAAGCCAGCATTACCGCAGACCAAATGCGTCGGATTGGGCATTTCGACATTGAACCGACGTTTCAGACGTTGTCGCCGTATCGCGGGTGGCGTACGAGGATGCGACTAGCCGTCGACGATGAAGGACGCGCTGGTCTCCGCGTCAAGTCTGGCCACCGTGTTGTGACGAATGCGGTGTGTTCCCAAGCCGCGCCTGGTTTGATGGACGGCCTGGATGCCATGCGTTTTACTCCGGGCGCGGAAGTGATACTCGCGCTCGATTCCAATGGCATCCGCCACATCGTGGAAGTCGATGGTGGTGCGTCGTCGAAACAACGATCCGGTGCGGCGCGTCCGCGTACATCTCGTCGTGGACGACGGGGGCACAGCAAGGTAATAGAGGGCGGAAACTACTGCGTTGAACGGATATCCGATAATGCCGCCTCAACTTCGTCGGGACCAAGTAGTAACCCGGCTGAGAACAGTGGTGCTGCGGAGGGAGCTGCCCATTCCGCGGAGGGTCGAACCTTCGTCCTTCCGCCAACCGCTTTTTGGCAAGCCCATAGTGGTGCTCCGACACGGTATCGCGAGCTTGTTCGTGAGCTCCTCCCCGAGGTTCATGGTGGGGCTGCATGGGATTTATACGGTGGGATCGGGCTGTTCGCCGATATTTTGGCCGAAAAAACGCGTGGTCCTGTTGATTCCGTGGAGATTGACAAAAATGCTCGCACGTGGGGCCGACGTAGCTTGAACGCCCTAGCTGAATTCTCATTCAGTCCGTCGTCGATCAGGTTTCTGACCTCCAGAGTTGATCGCGCATGGTCGTCGCTCCGACGAAACAACAAGGGGGGAGTGGACCTCGTTGTTCTTGATCCTCCGCGAAAAGGTGCAGGCACGAAGGTGATTGGTCAGATAGCCGCGGCGCACCCCCAAGCTGTGGTTCATATTGCCTGCGATCCAGCGACGGGTGCTCGTGACTATGCGGCCTGGTTAGACCACGGTTATGAGATTTCCTCCATGAGGGTCGTTGATGCGTTCCCCGGTACCCATCACATGGAGATCATCACTGCTTTTACCAAGCGGTCTTAGCTTCGCAATCGCCCCGGGCCTGGCGCTGGTGGAAGTGGAGGAAATGAAGGCGCGGATTGTGCGTTCTCCATGAATTGCGCGGTGGCCAGTTCTTCCGTCTTTAGTGGTTATGGTCTCCAAGAGCGTCAGCGCACACAGGGGACACAATCCGCCGTTGCCACCGTCGGACCCCATGTCGGGCGAAAAACATGTCGATACCCATCGCATGAGCTTGTGGTTCCGACGAAAAATGCCACGCCATGAGCCTCACTATCTGTGGGGTGATGATCACCTCGTGGGGGATACCGGTTTGTTCAGACACCACATTGATGGACTCTGAACATAGGGAATACAGTTCTTCCGCCTTGTGTCCGCGGTCAGAATTGGGGAACCGCCGTCCTCCCGCATACTCGGCATCTGAGTGACGTCCCTGGTGTCGTGACGGGCCCCGGTCGTCGTTGGTTGCATAATGAGAGGACGCGTTTTCTGACGAGGATGCGGTGGTCTTGTCCTGCTCCCCTCGAATGACGCTCCACCATGACCGCGCGTTTCGCATCGATCGGAAGTGCGCTGCGTCCATCATTTCTTGAAAAGTCCGAGGATTTTTTCGAGCAATCGCTATCAGATCAGAATTCGATAACACCCGATGAGGCGAGCGATCTACCGCCCGCGCCCGCCGGTCCCGTTCGCGTGACAAGGTAAAGGCAAGCTCACGTTGAGCAGGGGTAGACAGATTATTGAGGCCCTTCACCCGCAGTGAAGGTTCCACTGAGGGGGCATCAGCCAAGGTAGACGTGCGAATACATTCACACTCTTCGGCCCACCACACGAAACGATCTAATTCCGAAAGTAAACCAGCCACACCGGTAGAAAGCTCAAGAAGGCATTCGACGTCCAGGGCCGCGTAATCGAGCCATTCGTCGGGAAGGGGCCGTCGGGACCAATTTTCATGCCCATGCTCTTTAGCCAAGCGGTAGCCGACGAAACCATCCACCATGTCGCCCAAGTTGACCTTCTTCAACCCAGCTATGCGGCCACCCAGTTCGGTGTCAAAAAGACGATGAGGAGTAAGCCCCATATTAAGAAGAGCAGGCAGGTCAGTCCGTGCAGAATGGATTATCCACGTTAGCCGGTTGACGACGGGAGCTAGGAGGCCCATATCGGAGCGGCAGGCTTCAGCGTCGACAAGAAATAGTCCGCTGCCAGCACGTTTCAGTTGGAGAAGAAAGGCGCGATCGCCATAACGGTAAGCCGACGCACGTTCAGTATCGACGGCGAGCGGGCCGTGGCCATTTGCCAACACACGAGCAGCATTCTTCAACTCGTCCACGGTGGAGATTAACGACGGGGTCCCGCCCGACGGCGTCGATAACGGCACAGAAGCAGATTGTGGCGATAAAGGAAAAGTAGGAGAGGGCTTGGGAGCTGGGGAGATGTACCAATCGCCTAGGAGAGCCTCGTCACCATCGTCGTGAAGATCATTGTCTCCAGACAAGCCACAACGCAGCATCCTACTGTCCAAGCTGAGCGACTCCTTCAGGAGGAAGTCCCGCCACCGACGCGAGAACGTGAGCGAACGCCTCGACGTGGGAAGCAAGATCAGTATCATCCGCCGTCCACGATGCACGCAGCTCAATCTGATACGCCTTACCCGGGCCCCCAATATTCCCATACCGGGCCGACGACGTGGAGGTCACCGTGCCCCCGAGCTGCGAATAATGCGCCCCCTCACTGGTTAAACCTTCAGAAAGCCACTGCCACGCGACATCAGGCAACAACGGATCCGACGCGACCTCCGGATCCATGTCTGCCTGGATATACGCGACAAGGCGAAGAGCCTGGGACCAGTTCCCGTCGCTCCGAGGATCGTGAAGGAGAATCAGTCGCCCAAAAGCATCGCCGTCCGTATCCCGCGGAATAGTGCGTGACTGCTCGTGATCCACTTCTAACCCGACGGCGTAGCTATATGGAGCTAAACGCTGGGGTGGGCGAATTGACCCCATGGATATTTCCTTACGCAATGAGGCCGCATGCATGGAGGCCACCGCGTCATGGAAAACCTGGGGTTCGTCGGTGGATCCATCATGATTCATGGATGCTGATGTCTCCTTACGGGGAGTAGCAGCGTTTAACCGGTGGGAAGCAGAATTAGAATTGTCGTCGTGCGATGGCTGATCAATGCTCACACTTGGGCACGGTACAGTTTTCTGCCGTGTTTGCTCAGGAGGCGCGCCGGGGGTTCGATGTCAAAGTCCCAGCTAGCGATAAGTCCTGTGCGTCGTTTCCCGTCGGGTGCTAGCTCGGTTTAGCTTGGTAAAACGGTAATGTGGGGTGGAATGCGAGGGATGCTGATGTGTAATTGGTTGAATGTTGCGCGCTTGCCGGCTTACCGCGTCGCAAAAAATACTTAACGACGGGGGGACCGCAAAATTGCCTGTGCCAGTGTAATTTTAGCGACGGTGGGGTACACCCGGTAGGGGCGATTGTCGCGAGTGTTCGATTCAGATCGAGACCTGGCACTATGAACCATATGCATGGAATGAGTACGAATTCCGGCGATTCTCCAGATATAGCTTCGTCGCGCCGCACGCTGTCGCAGTCATCGCTACTCGACGCCGCGAATGGAGCCGCCCCGCATCATCGGCCTGTCTGGTTTATGCGGCAGGCCGGACGCTCACTTCCGGAATATCGGAAGCTCCGGGAGAACATCGGAATGCTGGAAGCATGCTTTACCCCTGATGCCGCTGCTGAAATCACTCTGCAACCTGTGCGCAGACACAACGTCGACGCTGCGATCTTCTTTTCAGACATCGTTGTGCCGCTGAAGGCCGCGGGAATCGGGGTGGAGATTGTTGCCGGTCGTGGCCCGGTCGTCGATCGTCCCATTCGGTCACGGGCTGATATTGACTCGCTCCCTGAGTTGGATCCGGATTCCATTTCGGCCATCGGTGAGGCGGTCCAGGAAATTATCGGGGAACTTCGCGATGATCAGGCTTTGATCGGCTTCGCTGGTGCTCCGTTTACCATTGCGTCCTATTTGATTGAGGGCGGACCGTCGAAAACCCACCAACACACGAAAGCCATGATGCATGCTGATCCTGACTCATGGCACGCCCTCATGCGTGTGTTGACGGACTACATCAAGGTTTTTCTCGCGGTACAGATCGATGCGGGAATTGATGCCATGCAGCTATTCGATTCCTGGGCGGGGTACTTGCACGCACGGGACTATACCGATCTGGTTGCCCCGTACTCGGCCAAAATCTTTAGGTTCGTGTCCGAGAGGTCCTCACGAGGTGGCCGTCAGCCTATTCCGCGCATTCATTTTGGTGTGACGACGGGGGAGCTGCTCGGTCCTATGGCGCAAACGGGCCCCGATGTCATGGGGGTCGATTGGCGGGTGGACATGGCTACTGCGGCACAGCGCATTAACGTAGCTTTAGCGGACAAGAATGGCGACACAGGTCCTGGTGAGTTGGCGCTTCAAGGGAATATTGACCCAGCCTTACTTTTTGCAGGTAAAGAAGCGGTTGATAAGGAAATCGATCAGCTGTTGGGCACCACGGATCAGCTTATCTCCGACGGAAAGATTTCAGGTCATATTGTGAACCTGGGGCACGGTGTTCTGGCAAACACTGACCCAGACATTATTTCTCACATCGTAGAAAAGGTGCATTCGTGGTAAAGACGCGTGTTGCGGTTATTGGTGGAGGACTGTCGGGACTTGTTGCGGCGTATGAAATCAGCCGTTGCGACCCCAATGCCGACGTCGTTGTTTATGAAGCATCCGACGCGGTAGGTGGGAAACTCAAGACCGTTGATCTAGCTACCGGCAGTGTTGATGTGGGGGCGGAGGCGTACCTCGCCTTTCGCGCCGATGCCACTCGGTTCTTTACATCCTTGGGGTTGAAAGACCGGCTCCGCTATCCGTCCGACCTTAAATCCGGGTTATGGATTGGCGACGGCACCCTGCACTCAGTTCCTTCGCGGACCGTGATGGGGATTCCTGCTGATAGTTCCTCTGTAAAAGACCTCGTCGATTCCGAGACCTGCGCACGGATTGATGCTGAGGGGGAGGCATACCCCATACCATGGGTGGAAGGCGAAGATGCCTTGCTCGGCGCGTTGGTTGCCGAACGGATGGGGCAGCAGGTCGTGGATCACGTGGTTTCCCCGTTGTTGGGTGGGGTCTACTCGTCCCGTGCTGAAGATCTTGGTCTACGAGCGACGATTCCGGAATTAGCTGCAGCCATGGATGACCTTTCGAACCATGGCGAATCGGTGACATTAACGCGAGCAGCAGCTGCTGTCCTACAGCAACGCGATGAAGCACGTGAGGCCCGGGTGGCTGGAGGCGCGGCAGATGAGGAGTCGTCGAGCGCGTCGGCGAAAAAGCCGCCGGTGTTTGCGTCGTTCGTCGGGGGGTACCGCGATCTGATCGATGCGCTGGTTGAGCAGTCGTCAGCCACTATTCGTGTGGATAGTCCTGTCACTGCGGTATTACCCGCGGAGGCAGGAAGTTCCCATCGTTTCCGCGTTGTTAGTGGTTCGTCGACAGAGACTGAAGAATTCGACGCTGTTGTCGTTGCTACCCCAGCAGATGTCGCGGGCCAGCAGCTTGCTGAGGTTGCCCCCGTGGCAGCAGACATCCTTGGGTCGATGGATCTAGCGTCGAGCGTTGTTCTTGGTCTGCGGCTACCGAATGAGGAGGCTATCCCGGAGAAAACGGGCATTCTCGTGTCACCTGACGCGGGGCTTCATGCTAAAGCCTTTACTTTCTCATCGCGGAAGTGGCCCCACGTCGACGATCACGTTGGTGCTTTCATTAGGGCTTCATTCGGCCATTGGGGCGACGATTCACTCGTCAGAGAAGACGAAGACACACTGGTGAAATACGCTATCGACGACTTCGAAACCATTACAGGCCAACGCCTGCACCCCGAAGAGACGGTACTTCAAAAGTGGTGGGGTGGTTTGCCGCGTTACGGCATGGGACACGATGAACTCATTAATGTGGCACTTAAGGACATCAGTCAAGTCGAGGGGCTAGAAGCTGCAGGTGCCATCTGGCACGGCGTCGGCGTTCCAGCGTGTATCGCGCAAGCGCGTGAGGCGGCGAAGAAGGTGATGGATACGGTTATGTGACAGTGATCAGAAGGCTCTTCCCTTCGCGGGGAGTCAAGAACAAAGTTCCACTTATGTCGTGTGCATCGAGCTTCGTCGTCATATCACGAAGCTCCGGTAGTTTACGAAAGAAAAGAAGAGGTTGACCATGACTGAAAACCAGGACGACGTTCGTCAAGAAAATAGTGATAGCTCTGCTGGCCCCGAGCACAAGCATCGTCTGAATTATAAGAAGCTGAATGCGACTGTTCGGTACGCGATGTGGTCGGTCTTCAAGGTTGCTCCCGGTAAATTGGGTGAGGACCGGGACACAGTGGCCCAGGAAATGCGTGACTTTATTGCTTCTTATGAGCACGAAGATCTCACCATACGAGGGATCTACAACGTTTCCGGTATACGTGCGGAAGCTGACATCATGATTTGGTGGCACGCTGAAAAGATGGAAGATCTGCAGGACGCTTACAATCGTTTCCTGCGTACGACGACCTTGGGACGTGCATGTACGGGTGTGTGGTCGCAGGCAGCGCTCCACCGTCCATCCGAGTTCAACAAGTCCCATGTACCGTCCTTTATCGTGGAAGAAGAACCGAAGCGGTGGATTGCTGTTTACCCGTTCGTCCGCTCGTATGACTGGTACGTGATGGATCCTGCGGATCGTCGTCGGATCCTGGCTGACCACGGAAAGATGGGACGTGATTACCCCGACGTCCGTGCGAACACCGTTCCGGCTTTCGCTTTGGGCGACTACGAATGGATTCTGGCCTTCGAAGGACCGAAGCTGGACCGGATCGTTGATCTCATGCACCACATGCGCTACACAGAGGCGCGGCTCCACGTCCGTGAAGAGATTCCGTTCTTCACCGGACGACGAGTTGACGATATCGCTGAGATCACCGATCTCTTGCCATAGTCGTTTCGTAAACGAGCTGTCGTTACGAAGACATGGGGCGTACCGCTAGGGGGAGCGATACGTCCTCGCTTGATTTTTGGCTGCTAATCCTTGGTTGCTGGTTCTAGCGTGAGGCTGATGCTGTTAATGCAATAGCGTAAATCCGTAGGAGTGTCATAGCCTTCGCCTTCGAAGACGTGGCCCAGGTGGCTATGGCATTTCGCGCATTTCACCTCAACTCGGTGCATCCCATGGCTATTATCAGCGACTTCAATGATTCGGTCTCCGGCGAGCGGGGAGAAGAACGATGGCCACCCGCAGTGACTGTGGAACTTCTCGCGGGATCGGAAGAGCTCAGAACCGCAGGCTCGGCACCGGTAGACCCCTTCAGTCTCGGTATCGGTGTATTCACCCGTGAAAGGAGCTTCGGTTCCCGCTTCTCTCAGGACCCGGTATTCGGCGTTGGTAAGCCGGGCTCGCCATTCATCATCGCTAAGGCGACGAAAGTCTTCGTGTTGTTCATCTTTGTCAGTCATTCTTTCCTTTCGGCTTCGTGAAAGATTGTTAACAGAGGTTACTGTTTTAACTCATTTCAACACCGCGTTATGGTTCGTTATTTCACGGGGCCGTATAAAAAGCTTTAGTTCGCCATCTCCGAAAAGGGGCTAATTGCACCACCATCCGTGTGGTCTAGGTGTGCTCGTTGCATAGACCGTACCTAAGGAACACAGCTCCATCCTGGTCATACCCTATTGCGAGGAGTTCACCATCCGTGGGTGTGCCGGTGAGCTTTTTGGCATCCTCGTCGTTTCCGTCGGAGGTTCCGTAGGCAATTCGCGGTGCATTGCCAGCCTGTACACCGGGGTGAATCGTCAAGATCACTTCATCAATGGCGCGTGTTGCTATGAGTGATCCCAGAAAGCGAGGCCCGCCTTCACAATCGACGACGCTGTAGCGGTCGTTTAACCATTGACGGATATGTGTGCCGTCGAGTTTGTCGAGGATGTCGACGTTTATGCCGTGTTGCCGCAGAATTGTCCGGTTCTTGCTAAAAGTCGATGCTTCTGACGCACTTCGATCGGTGAGGATGATAACTGAGCCCCCGTGCTGGATTTCCTCGGACGAATGGTTGTCAGAATCTTTGTCTCCGTCTACCGATTCCGGCTGATCGTCATTGGTGCCGTCAGTGGTGGTGAGGGGAGATGCGATGATGTCTGAGAGCTTTTTGTCATCCAACTGATGGGTAGTAAGAACCAAGTCTGCGGCTGGTGGTAGTCCATGGTGCGCTCGGGTCTGGATTTCATGCGCGCTCAACTCGATGGGGCCATAGCCTTCGGCGAGGGCCGTGGACAGACCGGCTATGACGGCTTCGGTTTGCCGACGATGCAGAGCGAACATGGCGGAATCGATCGGGCCGCCGAGCTCTCCTGATGTACCACTTGATGCTACGGAAGCGCCATCGATGGTGGATACCATGATCGCTCGAATGTTCAGTGTCTGTGGCGAAGGGAAGGGGAGGAAGCGCTCTAATGTGCTGTCGATACCGGAATCGTTTTCGGGCGGAAAAACCGTAACTGTGGGTGATGGTGCCATGGCTCCACAGTAGGCGGTAATGCCCCATGAGTTCTGTGGAAAGTCCCCGTTGAAATGAATATGTTGAGCTTGAGGTGGAAACGGGAATCGAACCCGTGTACACGGTTTTGCAGACCGTTGCCTCACCACTCGGCCATTCCACCATACGACGATGATGAGGAAAGATTCACTCACGCATCATGATGCACGATAGCACAAAAGGGCAGTGATCTGCCCTTTTACACCTTGGTGCATGGAGCGGATGACGGGACTCGAACCCGCGACCCTAACCTTGGCAAGGTTATGCGCTACCAACTGCGCTACATCCGCGAGACTCATCGTGCAGCAGAAGTGTGGAAGAAACTTTCTCAATCTACTGCGATAAGTGGTGCGCGATACTGGGATCGAACCAGTGACCTCTTCCGTGTCAGGGAAGCGCTCTCCCGCTGAGCTAATCGCGCATGTAGTCGACCAGACCATGAACCTTCGATAGATCCATCGTCGAAAAGTCAACCTCGATAACTGAAATGTCTATTTCAGTTGAGCGGATGACGGGACTCGAACCCGCGACCCTAACCTTGGCAAGGTTATGCGCTACCAACTGCGCTACATCCGCATGACGTGTTGTGTTGGGCTCGGAAGCCCGTAACACGCGAAAGAAAGACTAGCCGTAGCGATAGCTAATGCACAAATCCCCAGGAAAACAGGCTTTAGCATGATCATTTCGGGGGGTTGGTGACGGAAAACTACGCGGACCGACCGTATCGAGCCTATGCGCCTCTACAGAGCCTCACAGCGTTTGGTACATAGGATCGTGGGAGCACGTCAACGTCATTTTTGTTCGTGACTTCCTATCGTGCTAAATTTTTGGCTTGTCGGTCTCATGGCTCAGTGGAAGAGCGTTCCGTTCACACCGGAAAGGTCGCTGGTTCGATCCCAGCTGAGACCACAGACAGCCCGGACACCACGTGGTGTCCGGGTTTTCGCATATCCGGGTCCTGCCGTTGGTGGCCGGCGCAAACGTAGTGGGGGTGAAGTGCCGTGGATAGTGGGGAACTTCCTGACGTGTTTCGACGACTAGTGTCTACGCGGTTCGCGAGTGGGCACCGGGCAGCTTGGAAGCGTTATATATCGCCACATCCGTGGTGGTTCCGTGCCTGAGCACCAGGTGGCCGCGTGGCGTGTAGAGGTTAAGAGATTTTGTGTGCCACGATGGAGAGAAGTAGTTGGTTTTACACAGCTCTGGGAGGGCTGAGATGAGCGACAGTCGAACTGTACGGTTCCGAAGTGCGGGTGGCCTTATCGTATCCCTCATCCTTATCGTGGTGGCGGCGGTTGCATTTTCCCCGCTGGCCTGGGCTCATGACAGCGTGGTGTCGTCGTCGCCCGAGGATGGTTCGACAGTATCGGAGTTTCCTCACGACATTCAGCTGACAATGTCAGGCAACCCGAGAGATAATTTCAACACCATAGCGGTGTCGAACAAATCGTCCGGGAAGGTCATTGCCAAAGGAACACCCACTATCTCGGGAAATGTTATTTCATTCACAGTTCCTGAGGATGTCGATGCCTCGCCGGGCACATACGTCGTGGGGTTCCAGATCACCAGTTCTGATGGGCATTCGACACGTGGGTCAATTTCCTTCACATATTCTGGGGATTCTGACGAGGGAGAATCTGCAGGGCAGTCCGCGTCGACGGGGGAGTCGGAGGGGAATACGAATGAATCCGGCGGTTCTTCTGTCCCATCCCCGAATGCTAACGACGGAACCTCCCAAGACACAGACTCATCATCCTCGACGTCGTCGTCGCCATTTGGATCGAAAGCCCTGTGGCTATCTATCGCCGTTATCATCGTCATTATCGGTGCTCTCGTGGTTGCGTTACGACGTCTTCGTGACTCAAGCTCTGACGATCGAGACTCACGATAAAACACCAAACAGTAGATTCTTGGAGGATGTCTCCGAGAATCTGAATATCACATTGTGGGGCGTTAGTGTTCCACAGGAGGAAATGAGGAGTTACAGAAAATGAGTACATCACGGTCAACATCTCGGCTGGCTGTTCGTGTCGCCGGAGCTTCAGTTCTGGCCCTGTCACTAGGGCTCGCTGCGTGTTCTGTCGACGAAGATTCGGATAAAGACGGCTCACAATCGGCCGCAACGACAACAACGTCGTCGTCCGCGAGCAGCACTGATAAAGCTTCCGGTGATGTTTCACTGGATCAGGGCTATGTGAAGTCGAAGACCCCGGATAAAGCGATGACTGCGATTTTCGGAACTCTGAAGAACAACACCGATAAAGAGAAAGTCCTCGAGTCGGTGTCGTCGTCCGATGTCAAAGGTAATTTCGAACTGCACACCGTTGTCGACGGAAAAATGGTCGAGCAAAAAGAAGGGTTTAAGCTCCCCGCAAATGGGACTTTGGAGATGAAACCCGGCGGAGAACACATCATGATTATGGACAATCATGATGAATTAGCTGCCGGGGACAAAGTTAATGTGCAGTTGAAGTTCAAAGACGGTTCCACGGAGAAAGTGTCTATTCCTGTCCGTGAACAGCCCTCGGGTGAAGAAAACTACGGTGGCGACGACAGCTCTGACATGTCAGGTATGTCAGACATGCCGGGTATGAGCGATTCAGCTCAGCCGGGTGGCCAAGAGATGGGCGGTCAGGCAGACCACTCCATGCACGGGCATTCCCACTAGGTCAGCTACATCAGCCGGTTGATGTCGCGATATTCGAGGCATCATCTGGTTACTGATTTCTGCTGATGCCGACGTTTGAGCGCTGGCCTTATCCGCCCCTGCGGTTACGGTCGGCGTCCCACGCTGTGTGGTGTCGTCCAGCGATCAGGGAAAACTCAACGTCAGCAGGAATTTTTACCCCACACAGCATCATTTCGAGACAACATCATTTCGACGAAGAAGATGAACTCTTTGCCTCATAATTCCGCGGATGACGCAAACGCTCGTATACAACGCTCTAACGACGATGAGCGCTCGAGCGATGGTGAACGAAGCAATACACCGGACGAAAGAAACGACCGAGGTGCAGACAGCACCCGACGCAACGTTTTTCGCCATGTGCTACGACGCCGTTCTTTCCTCACCGGTGGCCTAGGGGCCGGGGTTGCGCTGGGGGCATCAGGATTAGCTGCCTGCGGTCACGAAGACGATAACGCCACGACGTCGTCGTCGGAAGCTTTAGATCAGCGGGAGAAAAATGCTGCGGATGCGGTCAGCAACGCAGCAGGTCTCACGGGAATTGCTGATCAGACCGTCCCATTCGATGGACCGCACCAGGCGGGTATCGATACTCCCTCGCAAGCGTATGTCAACGTCATCGGGATTAATTGCATTGAGGGCATCGATAAGAAGGCCATGCAGCGCCTCATGGAGGTATGGACGTCTACGTCCCGAAAGCTGACACAAGGGCAACCGCCGCTGGCTGAACTTGAACCGGAGATGGTCTCTCGGCCCGCCAACCTCACTGTCACTATTGGGTTCGGCCGTCCTCTGCTCGACAAGCTACAGATGCACGACAAGATCCCGTCGTGGCTTCATGACATTCCTGCTTTTGATCGGGACCGTCTCGACGATGCGTGGGGGCAAACGGATTTAGCATTACAGATCTGTTCAGATGACCCCACCACATTGGCTCATGCACGACGGTTCATTCTTCGGGCCGGGCAACGGTACACCGAGCCTGTGTGGGAACAACAGGGCTTTCTTTATGCGGCGGGAGCCCAAGCGAAAGGATCCACTCCGCGCAACTTGTTCGGTGTTCTTGATGGCACGGTTAACCCGCGTTCGGACAAGGAACTTTCCGATATCGTGTGGATTAATGATGGGCCTGCCTGGTTACGAGGGGGAACAGCGATGGTCATCCGTCGTATTTCCCTCAATCTTGATAGCTGGGACATTTTGGATCGCTCATCACGAGAAGTAGTCTTCGGGCGAAAACTGAAATCGGGAGCTCCTCTTACAGGGGAGAAAGAGTTCGACGACCCCGATTTCGACAAGGTCGATAACACAGGCCTTCCGATCATTGATCCGGAATCACATATGGCGCGAGCCCACTATGAGGGGAACAATACTCATGAGCAGATTTTGCGTCGTGCCTTCAACTACAGCCTCCCGGTGTCTGGGCCGCACTCGCCAATTTCCGATGCTGGACTGATTTTTACCTGCTTCCAGCAGAATCCAGACACTCAATTTACACCGATTCAAAAACGGTTAGATCAGTCAGATCGCCTCAATGAGTGGATAACTCACATCGGTTCTGCTGTCTACGCCATTCCGCACGGCACCGCAGGTGAAGACAATTATTGGGCGGATGATCTCTTGGCGTGACCCGTTCCATTCGTGACGACGAATGGTCGCCACAAGGGTTGTGTTCGTCCGGTTCCGCGACGGTGCTACGCGTGCTGTCCGGTCATGAGGTAGAGTTTTGATCCGTCCCCGGCTGTTACCAGGTATGTGATAGCCATGTCACCACTAAGGAGTGCAATCAGTGTCTGCACTGTCGTCATCGGAAAAAAGCGCCTCATCAGTATCGTTTCAGGTCCCCGCTGGTACGCCAGCTGGGGCCGCGATGAAGCCACTGGGCCTTCCCACCAAGGGGCCAGAAGCAGTGGTTTGCGTGAAGACTAATGATGGAACCATCCACGATCTATCATTTGCCCCTACTGAGGACACTGAGGTCACCACGGTCATCGCAACGAGCGATGAAGGACGAGCTGTCATTCGACACAGTTGTACTCATGTGATGGCGCAGGCAGTTCAGGCGGAATTTCCAGGTACCAAACTCGGAATCGGCCCCGCTATAGCGGACGGCTTCTACTACGATTTTGGCACCGACCACGCGTTTACTCCCGACGATCTTAAACGCATCGAAAAACGGATGAAGAAGATCATTAAATCGGGACAGCGGTTCGAGCGCGTTGTGTGGAAGTCTCTCGATGACGCCCGCGAAGCGTTGAAAGATGAGCCATACAAGTTGGAGCTTATCGACGATAAGTCAAAGGGCACCGTTCTCGATGAGGGCGCAGACCTTGACACCGCTGGCCAGTTAACTGCTTATAACAATGTCAATCCCCGGACCGGTGAGGTTGAATGGTTCGACCTGTGTCGTGGTCCTCACGTGCCGACGACGAAATACATCGCCGCTTTCGCCCTTCAGCGGAGTTCTGCTGCGTACTGGCGCGGTGATCAAAACAACGACGGTATGCAGCGAATCTACGGGACGGCTTTCGAGTCGAAAGAAGCGCTGCAACAGTATCAGCAGCGGATGGAAGAGGCAGAACGCCGTGACCACCGCCGTCTCGGCGCTGAACTGAATCTTTTCAGCTTCCCGGATGAAATCGGCTCAGGTTTCCCTGTCTTTCATCCTGACGGCGGTATCGTCCGCAATGAAATGGAGCAGCACTCGCGGCGGCGCCACATCGAAGCTGGATATTCTTTTGTTTACACTCCGCATCTGACCAAGGGAGATTTGTTCCAAAAGTCCGGCCACCTTGATTTTTACAAGGATGGCATGTTCCCTCCCATGAAGTTGGATGAGGAACGGGATGCCGAGGGGAACATCACGAAGCCGGCTCAGGATTACTACGCCAAGCCGATGAACTGCCCGATGCACAATCTGATCTTCGCATCTAAGGGCCGGTCGTACCGCGAGTTGCCTCTGCGCTTGTTCGAATTCGGCACGGTGTATCGGTATGAAAAATCAGGCGTCATTCATGGTCTCACTCGAGCCCGTGGATTTACGCAGGACGATGCCCATATCTACTGCACCGAAGATCAGCTTGAAAATGAACTCAGCACGGTTCTTGATTTCATCATTTCGCTGCTGAAGGATTACGGGCTCGATGATTTCTATCTTGAGCTGTCGACGAAAGATCCGAACAAGTTCGTTGGTTCTGATGAAATCTGGGAGCGCTCGACGGAGATTCTCCGGCGTGTAGCAGATAAATCCGGCCTCGACCTTGTTCCGGATCCAGGTGGAGCTGCTTTCTATGGTCCGAAGATTTCGGTTCAGGCTCGTGACGCGATCGGGCGTACGTGGCAGATGTCGACCGTTCAGTTGGACTTTAACCTGCCTGAGCGTTTCGAATTGGAGTACACGGCACCCGACGGCTCTAAGCAGCGCCCCATTATGATCCACCGCGCCCTCTTCGGTTCGATCGAGCGCTTCTTCGGGGTTCTCCTGGAACACTACGCGGGAGCCTTCCCAGCATGGCTGGCTCCACATCAGGTCGTCGGAATTCCGGTCGCCGATGAATTTTCGCCGTACTTGGGTGAGGTCGTGGATAAGCTGCGTGCTCGGGGTGTCCGCGCCGAGGTCGATACCTCGGATGATCGGATGCAAAAGAAGATTCGCAACCATACGACTCATAAAGCCCCGTTCATGCTTCTCGCTGGCGGCCGTGATGCGGAAGCAGGTGCGGTGAGTTTCCGGTTCCTCGATGGTTCTCAAGTGAACGGCGTTCCCGTCGAGAAGGCTGTTGATGTGATCTCAACCTGGATTGAAGAGCATAACAACGAGCAGCCGACAAAGGAGTTGATTGAGGCTCGTGTCCGCGGATAACGATACTTTTGTTGACTCAGGTGCTGGTGACGCTGACCGATTGACCCGGCTGTGGGCACCCTACCGGATGTCGTATATTGCCGACGACAATCGGAACAGCAGTGACCCGTTCGAAGACATTCCGCAAGGCTCGGACGAAGAAGGGCTGATCATCGCGCGCGGTGAGACCGTGTACTGCTTGCTCAACCTGTTCCCCTATAACTCGGGGCACATGATGGTTGTTCCTTATCGTCGGGTGAAGAACCTTGAGGACCTGAACCCCGATGAAACGGCCGAACTGATGGCGTTCACGAAAAAAGCCATCCGTTCCTTAAAAGCTGTGTCGCATCCTCATGCCATTAATGTGGGAATGAATCTGGGGAAAGCATCAGGTGGCTCGATCGAGGAGCATCTTCATGTTCACATAGTTCCGCGATGGGCTGGCGATGCTAACTTCATGACCGTCATTGGTGGCGTGAAGGTCCTGCCACAGCTTCTCCGTGAGACACGGTCGTTGCTTGCGGAAGCCTGGGCATCATTGGACACTTCCGATGATCAACCGTCTGCTGAGCAGTCGGCTTCCGAGTCGGAATAAGGGAGAATAATGCTTGGCGTTCATGGCCGAAAACCGGCTGCAGTTGTCATCGAACCGATTGCCCGATCACTGGTTAAGGCGGGAATTTCCCCCAACACAGTGACCGTCGTCGGCACTCTCGGTGCGTGCGTAGCAGCGTTAATCCTGATCCCTACCGGCCATCTTTTTGCCGCCGCAATAATTATCGGGCTCTTAACAGCTGTAGATATGGTCGACGGCACCATGGCTCGTATACGTGGCGGGGGAACGACGTTCGGAGCGACGCTGGATGCTAGCTGCGACCGGATTACCGACGGTGCTGTTTTCGCCGCTATCGTCTGGTGGATCGTCTCTGCTCAGCAGGGAGAACGTCACCAACTGATCGCTGCGTTGATTGTGTTGGTCACCAGCCAGGTCATTTCTTATGTCAAAGCTCGAGCAGAGGCGGGCGGTCTCGACATCGTCGGGGGATTGGTGGAGCGCCCTGAACGGCTGATCATCGGTTTGGTCGGCTTAGGCCTTGAAGGCTTGGGGGTTCCGCATGTGTTAAGTATTGCGCTCTGGATTCTTGCAATAGGCTCCATTTTCACGGTGATCCAACGCATGGTTATGGCCAGCAAATCTCCGCACGCGAATGATACAATCGCCGCGCCCCATGGGGCCAAAGAATTCCCCACGAAGTAAGGACGACACGTGACACGACCCTTCGGCTTATCGAAAGAGGATCTTATCGCGGAGTCGTATGTGTGGGCCTGGAAGGGAATCACCCGAATTCCCGCCCCCGTCGCGCGGAAATTATTCATGCTCGGTGCCGATATTGCTTCTCACAGAGGGAAAGAACCGGCGAGGTTACGGTCGAACCTTGCCAAGGTGACCGGTCTCACGGATGACCGAGAGCTTGATGTCGTGGTGCGGAACGCGATGAGATCATATGCCCGATACTGGATGGAAGCTTTCCGCTTGCCGTCCATCATTCACTCATCGTCCCTGGACTCACTAGTGGACACAATCGAGTCAGGTATCCAGGGCGTGGACTTGTTTGATAAGTCATATCGCCAGGGGCGGGGAGTGATTCTCGCTCTGCCACACAGTGGGAATTGGGATATGGCTGGGCTGTGGCTTGCCCAGCGCTACGGTACGTTTTCTACTGTGGCAGAACGGCTCAAGCCGGAGAAATTGTTCGATGCATTCGTGGACTATCGCGAAGAACTCGGTTTTACCGTGTTCCCGCTCACCGGTGGTTCACAAAAGCCGATGGATGGCCTCCGCGCAACTTTAGAGTCAGGCGGAGTCGTGGCCTTATTGGGCGAACGTGATCTTTCCCATCACGGTGTCAGCGTTGACTTTTTCGGTTCTAGAACAACCATGCCGGTGGGGGCGGTACGGCTTGCTCAAGAAACGGGGGCGGCCTTACACGGCGTTCACTGCTGGTTTACCCCGGATGGCTGGGGTCATAGCGTCGGTGAGCCACTGAATACCGATAAGCCAATACCCGAGGTTGTTCAAGACCTCGCAAACGTTTTTGAGAAAAATATTTCGGAGCATCCTGAGGATTGGCATATGCTCCAACGCATCTGGAACGAAGACTGAGAGTGTGGAGGCCGAGTGCGAATCGGGATGGTGTGTCCGTATTCCATGGACGACCCTGGCGGTGTTCAAGCTCACGCAATTGAGCTATCGGAACAGTTAATCCGGCGCGGTCACACCGTAAGCCTACTGGCTCCAGCGTCGCTGAAAACTCATGTCCCGGATTTCGTCGTCCGGGCCGGACGCTCAATTCCTATCCCGTACAACGGATCGGTCGCCCGTCTGAGCTTCACAGCGTCGGCATTTCATGCTGTTCGTAGGTGGTTGAATAATCACGAATTCGACCTTGTCCACATACATGAGCCGAACGCCCCAAGCGTGTCCATGATCGCCCTGAAAATGGCGAAGATTCCCGTCGTGGCGACGTATCACGCATCGGCTGATCGGTCTCGTGTGTTGGAAACGTTTATTCCGGTTCTCACGCCGATGCTCGAGCGCGTTCGTGCAGGGATCGCGGTCTCGGAGATGGCCCGTCGGTGGCAAGTGGAACAGCTGGGGGGAGATCCCATTCTCATCCCCAACGGCGTCGATACGAAGTTTTTCTCATCGGCGGACCCATGGTCAGGAGCCGATGATGCGATCTCTCGCCTCGATCCAGACCGCCCGCGAATTATCTTCTTGGGGCGCTTTGATGAACCACGTAAAGGGCTCGATGTGCTGATCGAAGCAATGCCACGGATCTCACGAGCCATTCCAGGTATCGAAGTCGTTGTCGTGGGGACTGGTGATGCCAAGGTTTTGTCGCGGCGCGTAGCCCATGTCAGGGATTCGATCACCATTCTTGGCCGGTTGTCTAATAGCGACAAGGCTCGAGCCTTTAAAGCATCGGACGTCTATGTGGCACCTCATCTCGGTGGGGAGAGCTTTGGGATCGTCCTCGTCGAAGCGATGGCTGCCGGTGCGGCGGTCGTCGCCAGTGATATTCCGGCATTTCGTGCTGTGTGCGATGACGGCGACGCTGGTCGGCTATTTCCCCCTGGGGATACGGACGCCTTGGTGGCGGCTGTCACCGAGTTGTTTTCGGACAAAGACAAGCGGCAAGAACTCGCGCATAAGGGCATTGAGCGGTCCCAACGGTTTGATTGGAGCCACGTTACGACAGAAGTCGAGAGGGTATATGAAACCGTGCTGGGTCCTCAGGGGGAAAGGAATTTTTCGTCGTGATACCGGTATGGGTCGCCATCGTCATCGTTGGTCTGATGGCCGTTCTCTTAGCGGGGATGTGGGCTTCTTTCATAGCCACCCGCTTGCATCGATTGAATATCCGGACGGATGAAGCAGCGTTAAGCCTGGATGCTGCCTTGGGTCGTCGGGCTGCGGTGGTGTCAGCATTGTGGCCAGAACTTGCGGATGAGGCCGAAGCAACGGAACGTATCGCTTTCGACACTTCGTGCACGACGGATCGAGCACTGGCTGAGAACCGGTTTGCCATGCGCATTCACGATCTCGATGACGAATCGGTGACGGTTAATGGTGCGAGAACACTAGCCGACGCCCACACACGAGTAGAACTCGCAATGCGCTTTTATAATGATGCCGTCTCGGACACCCGGACATTGCGGCTACGCCCGCTCGTGAGGTTTTTCCATCTCGGCGGTCATGCGTCGCCACCGGAGTATTTTGAGGTGGCTGGAATTGAATCCGACATTCCGGCGTCGTAAATCACTATGTAGCCTCAAGAATTGGTTGGGGAGTTTTCCGGCTCCAGAGGCGAGTAAGTACACTGTAGGCTTCAGCGTATTCTAGACAGGCCAGTCCAGTTTTAAGGAGAAGAACGACAATATGAGCAATAATGCAAATCAAAACGGACGGCATGCTACGGACAATCCACGCGGGGCTGCCCATTCCTCCTCGAATGAGACAACCCACGGGACTGCACGAGTAAAGCGCGGCCTGGCGGAGATGTTAAAAGGTGGCGTCATTATGGACGTCGTCACCCCTGAGCAGGCCAAGATCGCCGAGGATGCCGGCGCAACAGCCGTGATGGCGCTGGAGCGTGTCCCAGCTGATATTCGTGCTGAGGGTGGAGTGTCTCGCATGTCGGACCCCGACATGATCGAAGGCATTATTAACGCTGTGTCCATCCCGGTGATGGCGAAAGCCCGCATCGGTCACTTCGTTGAGGCGCAGGTTTTGCAGTCGCTGGGCGTTGACTTTATCGACGAATCTGAGGTGCTGACGCCAGCCGATTATTCCAACCACATTGATAAATTCGACTTCACGGTGCCATTCGTCTGTGGAGCGACCAACCTCGGCGAAGCACTTCGACGCATCAATGAGGGCGCTGCCATGATTCGTTCAAAGGGCGAAGCGGGAACTGGCGACGTGTCCAACGCCGTGACCCACATGCGGACTATTCGCGCTTCTATTAATAAATTGAAGTCGATGGCGCCTGATGAGCTGTATGTCGCCGCGAAAGAGCTCCAAGCTCCGTACGAGTTGGTGCGTGAGGTAGCTGAGCGTGGATCCCTCCCGGTTGTGCTGTTCACGGCCGGCGGTATTGCCACCCCAGCCGATGCAGCGATGATGATGCAACTTGGCGCTGAGGGTGTGTTCGTCGGTTCGGGCATCTTTAAGTCTGGCGACCCGGAGCATCGTGCGCGCGCCATCGTTCAGGCAACGCAGAATTACGATGACCCCGAGACGATCGCCAATGTTTCGCGTGGCTTGGGCGAAGCGATGGTGGGCATCAATGTCGACGAGATCCCGAAGCCGCACCGTTTAGCAGAGCGTGGTTGGTAAAACGAGTGGATAGTAGTAACGAAGAGAGAACCCCACTTATCGGGATTCTCGCTGTACAGGGTGGCGTTATCGAACACCAGCGCACGTTAGAGCGCCTCGGTGTTCGGTCGCGTCTTGTACGCCGTCCTGCTCATCTCGAGGGAGTTGATGGGTTAATTCTCCCTGGGGGAGAGTCGACGACCATGTCGAAGCTCCTCGAGTTGGGGGGATTGCTCGAACCCCTGGCGGCAAAGATTCACAACGGGACGCCGACGTTCGGCACGTGCGCCGGTATGATTTTGCTGGCCAGTGAGGTTAAGGGGACACGTCCGGACGCTCACTGCCTATCCGCGCTAGACATCACGGTTCGACGGAACGCATTTGGCCGTCAGGTCGACTCCTTTGAGACGGATCTCGATTTCAAGGGGATTAGTCAACCTGTTCACGCCGTTTTTATTCGCGCACCGTGGGTCGAATCAGTCGGCGACGACACCGAGGTTCTTGCTCGTGTACCTGCCGACGACGACAAGGGCGCTATTGTTGCAGTTCGCTCCGGTCACGGTAGGGGAAACGTACTTGCTACCTCGTTCCATCCTGAAGTGACCGACGACGACCGTGTCCACGACTATTTTGTGTCGATGGTCGAGGAATCCATGGCGTAACCCAACAAAAGACTTATTGGTGGCAGTGCCATGGCAGGGGATGCCGGGACCAGGTATTAGACTGGTTGCGATTATCCCCTTCGTGGGGCTTGCATGTGTGTTAACAACTGAGGGAGTACAAAAATATGAGTGGGCACTCTAAATGGGCAACGACGAAGCATAAGAAAGCTGCGAACGATGCCAAGCGCGGTAAAGAATTTGCCAAGCTGATTAAGAACATTGAGGTAGCTGCTCGCACCGGTGGCGGTGACCCCTCAGCGAATCCGACGCTGGATGACATGATTAAAAAGGCCAAAAAGGCGTCGGTTCCCAATGACAATATCGAGCGAGCCCGCAAACGCGGCTCTGGCGAGGAAGCCGGTGGCGCGGACTGGGAGACCGTTACGTATGAAGGTTATGGCAACGGCGGGGTAGCGATCCTCATCGAGTGCTTGACCGATAACCGCAACCGTGCCGCGACGGATGTGCGTACCGCGATGAACAAGAACGGCGGAAATATGGCGGACGCTGGTTCCGTGGCCTATATGTTCAACCGCAAGGGTGTCGTTCAGTTGCCGAAGGAAGGCAATACTGAGGATGACATCCTGATGGCAGTCCTGGATGCCGGCGCTGAAGAGGTTAATGACCTCGGCCAAAGCTTCGAGGTCGTGTCCGCAGCCGGGGATCTCTCTGCCGTTCGCGACGCATTGAAGGAAGCCGGGCTGGAGTACGATTCTGCAGAGCCGGACTACCGAGCAGACGTTAAGGTTCAGCTTGACGCGTCTGGAGCTCGGAAGATCTTCCACCTGATCGATGCACTGGAAGAGTCGGATGATGTCCAGAACGTCTACACCAATATGGATCTTTCCGACGAGGTTCTGGCTGAACTCGACAACTAAGTAAAAGCCCTCAGCGTGTGTCGAATAGGCGGTTGGCGATGGTGCAGATAGGAGTAGCGATCCAGTGCCCGTGAATACCACGTTTAAGGGTGGATCGCGCTCCTTAGAGGGGACCCGCGTCATGGGGGTTGACCCCGGGTTAACCCGGTGCGGGATATCTACGGTTCAAGCTGGGCGGGGGCGGTCCGTCCTACCTGTCGCAGTGGGAGTTATTCGAACAGACGCATCCGACGATCTTTCCACCCGTCTTCTCGACATTTCCAAGAAGATTGATGAGTGGATGGATGAGTATCATCCGGATATGCTGGCAATCGAACGTGTATTTGAACGTGGTGTAGTCTCTACTGTCATGCATACCGCCCATGCGGTGGGTGTGATTATTGTTTGTGCAGCGCGGAGAGATATTCCGGTTTATATGTACACGCCCAGTGAAGTGAAAAAAGCTGTGTCGGGGAACGGACGTGCAGATAAAAAGCAAGTCACCGCGATGGTTACGCGGGTCTTGGGCTTGGCTGAACCACCACGTCCCGCCGATGCGGCCGATGCTCTGGCGCTTGCTATTTGCCATTGCTGGCGCGCTCCCATGTTGGGGCTATCCGGCGGGCAGAATCCGGGTTGGAGCGCTTCACGGCATAAGTGACGTCATAGTTGCGGCCGACGTCGTGATGTGACGATCGTGAGTAGAGAAAAGGGGTCCCTGTGATCGATTCATTGCATGGCGAGGTTCTTCATGTCGGTCTTAATTATGTCGTGATTGAATGCTCGGGCGTCGGTTATCGAGCAACTGCTGCGCCCTCATTGCTGGGGACGCTGCGCAAAGGGGAGGATGCTCGAATCCTTGTCACGATGAATGTTCGCGACGATGGGATTGACCTTTACGCTTTTGAATCCGACGAGGCCCGTCAGATGTTTGCGATGCTCCGTAAGGTTTCGGGGGTAGGACCCACATCCGCAATGGCAATTTGCTCTATTTTTAAGCCCGACGAATTTGCTCGAATAATCATTAACGAGGATGACGCTGAATTAAGAAATGTCAAGGGCATAGGTAAAAGAACAGCGGAGAGAATCATCGTCGATTTAAAGTCGAAGGTGGCTGTATTCGATTCTGGAGATTCTGCTGGCGAACCACAATCGGGAGTGGGTGCAAATTCGGATGCCGACGCCGACAGTGGCGTTGTGGGCACGGTTACTCAAGCCCTTGTCGAACTAGGTTTTCCGGAAAAACAAGCCGAAAAGACTGCCACGTCCGCTGCGGCTGAGGGAGGATCTGTGTCGGAGATTCTGAAGCGCGCCTTGCGATCGATGTCATCCGAGAGGAACTAAAAGATGGGCAACATCGAAAAAACTGAGTTCCAACTACCCGATGACAAAGGCGGCTCCCAGAATCGGGGCGGGGCGGCGCCCACGATGGGAAAAGATGACGAATTTGCTTCCGGAATTCGTCCTGTTGATCCGAGCGAGCAAAGCGACGATGCAGATGCCGAATTGTCACTGCGTCCGCGCAGCTTGGATGAGTTCATTGGGCAGTCCAAGGTCCGCGAACAATTAGAGTTGGTCATCTCTGGGGCCAAGGCTCGCCGAGTTGTTCCTGATCACATTCTCTTAGCTGGCCCGCCGGGCTTGGGCAAGACAACCATGGCGATGATTATTGCCCAAGAGATGGGGACGTCATTGCGGATGACGTCGGGTCCTGCGCTGGAAAAGACGGGTGATCTCGCCGCCATGCTCTCGAATTTGATGGAGGGGGATGTTCTCTTTATCGACGAAATTCACCGCATGGCGCGCCCGGCAGAGGAAATGCTGTATATGGCGATGGAGGATTTCCGCATCGACGTCATCGTCGGAAAAGGCCCGGGTGCAACGAGCATCCCCTTGGATTTACCCCCCTTCACCCTGGTGGGGGCGACCACCCGAGCGGGAATGTTGACGGGGCCGCTGCGTGACCGTTTCGGATTCACCGCTCAGATGGAGTTTTACTCGGCGGCTGACCTCACGAAAGTTGTCACGCGTGCGGCACGTCTACTCGATATTGATATTAAGGCCGACGCCGCGAAGGAAATTGCGTCGCGGAGTCGAGGTACACCCCGTATAGCTAACCGCTTGCTGCGACGGGTGAGGGACTACGCCGACGTCCACTCTGGGGGCGTGATCACAGTAGAAGCAGCCAAAGCTGCACTCCTAGTTTTCGACGTCGATGAGAAGGGACTCGACCGGCTCGACCGTGCTGTTCTCGATGCGCTCGTCCGGGGACATGGGGGCGGACCCGTCGGCGTCTCGACATTGGCGCTCGCCGTAGGTGAAGAGCCCACCACCGTCGAGGAGGTGTGCGAACCGTACTTGATTAGGGCTGGGATGATTGCTCGCACACCACGGGGTCGTGTCGCCACAGCCGAAGCATGGAAACATCAGGGGCTGGAGCCGCCAGAGGGGACAATTGGTGCCTTCTTCTAAGAGACCTCTGGATCAATACAGTGTTATCCAGGAGTAAAGCTTTCCGGGATGCTCACCAGATAGTCCGCCAAGTTAAAAGAATTGACTCAATGTCCCTGCTCTATGCCAAGATGGTGCCATGAACGGTCTATGGATAATTATCCTCATCCTTTTCCTGGCGTTGCCCATCATGCAAATTGTCCGGCAGAACAAGAGCATGAAGCGCATCCAGGAGTTTCGCTCCCAACTGCAGCCTGGCATGACTGTTGAGACAGCCGGAGGCTTGCACGGTCGCGTCGTTGCGGTACGGGGCGACGTCCTCGACTTGCAAATTGCGCCTGGGGTTGTCGTTGAGTGGGCCGTCAAAGGCATTTTGGGACCAGTTGCACAACAGGAATCGCCAAGCACTACTGAGCCAGCCACTAGTGGGTCCCAGGGGCAGTCAACTGTGTCGACGCAGGAGACAACGACGGATCACGGTTCTACTGTCGAGCCGAGCGCTAGTGAGGACACCGCTGCTGATTACCACCGGCACTCGCCGGCCCAGAACAATGGCAGCACCGATGCCTCCACGGACTCGTCGACCAACGATAAGTAAAATCGCAATCGATAGTGTTCGGTCGTGACTGACAATCGCGCAGAGTAGATGCGCGAGTACAGTACATCGGCAGCAGACATGACATAACCTTCGGCTTCATGCTGGTTCGAACGCTATACGCGAAACGCCGACCCCGGGGTAAGACGATGCAGCGTGAAGCCTAGGGGTAGACTTTCTCAAGTTTGAATAGGCCGACATGAGCCTAATGTGACCTTCATACGACGGGAGACTCTTTTGGCAGCCCGGAAGAACAGAGCTCGCTCCACAAAATCCCGATGGCCGTATCGCGCCATCGGTATCTTCGTCATTTTCCTCGTAGCGGTGTACCTTCTGGTGTTCCTCACGGGGAATAAAAAGCCTGAACCCAAGTTAGGCATTGACCTTCAGGGCGGAACCCGAGTGACCTTGGTGCCTCAAGGTTCTCAGCCGTCCAATGATCAGCTTGAGCAGGCACGGAAAATCCTAGAAAACCGCGTCAATGGCATGGGCGTGTCCGGGGCAACAGTGCAAACTGACGGGAACACACTCGTTATTACTGTCCCTGGCGATGATTCCGCTCAAGCGAGGAACCTGGGACAGACATCCCAATTGTTGTTCCGCCCAGTGCTTAACCAACAAGCTGCTGCCCAGGAAGTTGATCGGGGCAAGCTGGCGCAGACCGTCGTCGATATGGCTAATCGATGGGTAAAAGCGGATGTGATTTCGCCGGATAATGCCCAGAAGGCCCTCGACGAGCTGAAGAAACAGTTGGAGCAATACAACAGCAGTGGTCAAGCCCAGGGGCAAGAGGCTTTTGCTATTCCCGAGTCGATGAAGATCACAGCGAAGCCAGAGGCTAAACCAGCCAACTCCATCGAAGAAAACAAGCAGCGTGAACAAACATCCGCCATGCTGCTCAAGGATCGGCAATCAGAAGACCCGACCACTTTGCAAGCGGCGGGATCCCTGTTGGAATGTAAGGGATCGGATCCGTTGGCGGGTCAAGACGATCCGGCCAAACCGCTCGTGACGTGTGATCAAGATAAGAGCGTTCACCTGCTCGATGCGGCACCAGTATTAGTGGGGCAGGAGGGGAAGAAAGATCCCCAGCGGCTCACTGGTGAGGAAATCGATACCAATTCTCCGATTACTGGTGGGTACGACTCCAACAGCGGGCAAATGGCCATCACGTTCAAGTTCAAGACATCCAATAAAGATAAGGGTGGCGACACGTGGGCCGAAGTGACGCAAAAGTATCAGGGGCAGCAGGTCGCAATCACCCTAGACTCCGAAGTGATTTCTGCTCCGACGATTCAGTCACCGACGCCTGCCGGCTCGACGACCCAGATTACTGGTAAGTTCTCCGAGGCCGAGGCTAAAGACTTAGCGAATAACCTTAAGTATGGTGCGCTGCCCATCAGCTTCGCTGGTGAGAACGGTGAAAAGGGTGGTACCGCCACCACCATTCCCGCCACGCTTGGTTTTGCTTCGCTGAAAGCAGGACTCATCGCAGGAGGCATCGGCTTAATCTTGGTCGCCCTGTATGCGCTGGCCTACTACCGCGGACTCGGCGTTATCACGATCTTCTCGCTGTTGCTCTCGGCGCTACTCATCTACGGAAGCCTCGTCCTACTCGGACGGTGGGTTGGGTACAGCCTTGACCTCGCGGGCATCGCCGGCTTGATCATCGGTATTGGTACTACTGCAGACTCCTTCGTGGTCTACTTCGAGCGTATTAAAGATGAGATACGCGATGGCCGAACATTCAGATCTGCAGTACCAAAGGCCTGGGAGCGCGCTCGCCGCACTATCTTGTCCGGTAACTTGGTCTCCCTGATCGCAGCTGTCGTGTTGTACATTTTGGCTGTTGGTGACGTTAAAGGCTTCGCCTTCACCCTTGGTTTAACGACGGTCTTCGACCTGTTCGTGGTGTTCCTGGTTTCGGCACCGCTGATTATTCTGGCGTCGCGCAAGCCATTCTTCTCTAAGCCGTCTGTGAACGGGCTCGGAGCGGTTATGCGCGTTGCGGAGCGTCGTCGCGCTGCCGGTATCAAGCTTCCGTATGACGTTGAGCGCGCTGAAAACGCCAAAGAGGATCAACCTGTACGGCGGCACATCAAGCTCGCCGATAGTCTCTCAGAAAATGATGAGTCATCGTCGGGCGGCTCATCGCGTGTCGATACCTCGAAGGAGGAGAAGTAATGAGTAAACGGCCTTTCTTCGAACGTATCTACACCGGTGAAGGCGGAATTGAGTTCGTCTCGCAGCGGCGTCGCTGGTATGGCATTTACGCCATCATCTTGGTGATTTGCCTCGTATCCATTATTTTCCGTGGATTTACACTGGGCATCGACTTTGAGGGTGGCACCAAGATAACGATGCCCGCCGGTGACGTGTCCAAGACCGAAGTCGCCGACACCTTCCACGAGGCCACTGGGGTCGAGGCCCAGCAAGTCCAGATCATTGGCTCTGGTAGCGCTCGCAATGTGGAGATCGAGTCAAAGCATCTTAACGACGACGAGATCTCCGAGGCGCGGGAAGCCTTGTTCTCGAAGTACCACCCGAAAGACGCCTCGGGTAAAGAAACTCCCGACTCTATCGGTGATTCGACCGTGAGTAACTCGTGGGGGTCGACGATTACTCACCGCATGGTTCTAGCGCTGATCGTCTTCCTCGCGCTGATCTTCCTGTACATCACGGTTCGCTTTGAGCGCGATATGGCCATCGCGGCTATATCAGCACTTGCCGTTGACGCGATTGTGGTCTCAGGGCTGTATTCGATCATCGGCTTCGAGGTTTCACCAGCATCAGTTATCGGTTTGCTGACAGTCCTGTCCTACTCGCTGTACGACACCGTGGTTGTGTTCGACAAGGTTCACGAGAACACCGCTGGGTTGACAAAGACGACTACGTCGACCTACGCCGAGCAAGCTAACCTCGCCGTGAACCAGACGATGATGCGTTCCATTTCGACATCATTGTTCTCGATCCTCCCGATCGGCGCATTGATGGTCGTCGCGGTCTGGTTGCTCGGCGTGGGAACACTCAAAGACCTCTCGCTCGTGCAGCTACTTGGTGTCATCGAAGGAACGTTCTCGTCCATCTTCTTGGCGACGCCAATCTTGGTTTCGCTCAAATCGCGTCAGAAGAAATATTCCGAGCACACCAAACGTGTCGAAGAATCTCGGAAGGCTGAGTCGTCGAACCAAGAGGATCAACGGGTTGCCGTAACCAGTGATGGATCAGAGATCACTGCTAGTGAAGACGCTGATTCTGAGCCATCGGCACGCTCTTCACGGAGAAGAGTATCATCGCGTATCGCTCACCACTCCGATCGAGATCCCGAGGCGGGAAGATTCCACAGTCGTGAAGGAGGCGGCGCGTCATGGCGTCCCGACGACAACCGCCGTCGCAACAACTCACCTTTTGATGGAAACTAGAAGCTGAGTCGGTACCCAACGCGTATTCTTCGGATAGAAGATCGACGCATCGTGTTTCCTGGCTTAGCGTTCCGCATGGCACGTTCTTAACCGTTCGTGTAGTTAGAATTTCCGCCGTACAGCGCCCTTGCTCATTAATCCGAAGCAAGGGCGCTAAACTTTTCTTAACAGCACATCCTGTGTTCTTACGAATACGGCATCAGTGCGCTTTGTACGTCCATTTTCTGACACGATCGGCTCCATCCGTGTTACAGCGATTCAAGAAGTCACGTCCTCAGTTCCCGTCGGCAATGCCTTCACTACCGCGTTCCCCACGTGCCCGCGTCCGCAAGATTATGACGGCCATTTCGGGAGCCTTATTAGTCACAGGTTTAGCCGCCTGCGATACCAATGACGATGCAGACGATGACCACACAAACGCCGGGTTTGCCTACGTAAGTGGCAGCACCCTCACCACTGTTAACGGTGCTAGTTCACAAGGACAGGCCTCCGATGCAGCGCGATTATCCGTCCGCTTATATCCCGGAGCTTTCATCGATGGGCCTAACGGTCAGTCCTTCGTCAATAACGATCTTTTCACGTCAATCCAGGCACCCGACGAGAACCGAAGTGCTGAATACGTCATCAACCCACGAGCCCAATATTCGGATGGCAAACCGGTTACCTGTGATGACTTTTACCTGGCATGGTTTGCCCAACATAAGAAAGAATATTTCGATTCCGATAATCCTCTTCTGGAACAGGTTGAATCAGTTACATGCCGGCATAACGAGAAAAAGTTCCGGGTAAATTTTGCCCGCGGATACGGATCCCGATACCAGAATCTTTTTCCGGCCGGGTCCGTTATGCCCTCCCACATCATTGCCTCCCACGCTGGGGTTGACGATTTAACTGGTGCGCTGGAATCTGCGGACTACCAGGTGGTCAAAAAAGTGGGTGATCTGTGGAAAAAGAGCTTTCTCCTGAAGGAAGACAATCTTAAGAATATTGTGTCTACTGGACCGTATTCGGTGAAGTCGATCACGGATAAGGATCCGACTACACATACGCGGTCAGTCACGCTTCAAAAGAATCCTCACTGGTGGGGTGACCCGGCGGAAATCGATGACATCGTGGTCTATCCGCGCTCAGCATCTTTAAGCGACCTTGCTCACCACAAAACACTCCGAGTCGTTGATAATGATCAAGCTCTTCCCTCCGAATTCCGTCTATCGCAGGGGAAAGGTTCCGCAGAACCCTCTGAGCCATCACCATCCACGACATCGCCAGCATCTGAAACGTCATCGGCAGCCGCCTTGGTGTCTTCAGCAGTACCAACCTCGTCAGCGGCGCCCAGCTCCTCCGTATCTAACGCTCCCAGCGAATCGCTTCCGTCGTCGGAAGAAAATAAACCAGCCACGAACGATAATGAGGGATTTCCCGCATTCTCAGTTCCGCACGACGGTGGCTCCTCGGCCTCTGCATCACGTTTGACGGTGGATTCGGAGAAATACGGTGTAATGACGATGCTCTCACGTCGGATTGACTCGCTCATCCCTGCCGACCACGGGGTCATGGCAAGTAAACGCATGCGCCAAGCAGTATCGCAGTGCGTTGATCGGGCAGCTGTTGCCGAAGCATCGTCAGCCCACTCATCGATGAAGGTTCCAGCCTATGGACTTCGATTGACGCCGGCGACGAGCTCATCCTTTGATGCGGTCAGCGATGTCGCGCTAAAGCATGGAAATCACGACGCCGCTGCCGCCCGAAAGGCAGCGAAGGGATCCACAGTTCGTTTGTCGTACGACCGCACGAATGATCGGTACGCCGCCATGGCAAATGCCATTCGCGAGTCCTGCCAGGAGAGTGGAATTACCGTCGATGATGTCTCGACAGACCATGCGGATAGCACTGCTCTAACGGACAGAGCCGACATTTTCCTCCAGGCGGTTGACCCCACAACGTACTTTTCGACCTCGACATTCGTCGGTGGAACCATTGATGAGCGCCGGCAAGCGGAAGAAGAATTATGGGATAGCATGCCGACGATCCCCTTATCTGCTGAACCCCGCACCGTGGTCGTACACAACGCAGTGAGTAATCTAGTTCCTAGCACCTCGAATGTTGGGGTCGGCTGGAACATGGATCGATGGAAGAAAGATCAGAATTAGATGACCGACAGTGAGTATTCATCCGCAGCCGATGCAGTGGCAAACTTAGTTCGCCGCGTGCCCGGTTTTCCGTCTGAAGGTGTGGTTTTTGAAGACCTCACTCCGGTGCTGGCAGATGCGGGCGCCTTCCGATTAATCGTCGACGAATTAGCCGAGGCTGCTCGGAGTTATCACGCAGACATCATCGGCGGACTCGATGCTCGTGGGTTCCTTTTGGGGTCTGCTGTGGCGTACCAACTGGGCCTGGGAATCCTCGCAGTGCGCAAGGAAGGTAAGCTCCCGCCACCGGTTTTTCATCGAGGCTATGACTTGGAATATGGCCATGCGGCGCTGGAAATTCCCCGAGAAGGCCTGAATATTCAGGGAAAGAATATTGTTCTTATCGACGACGTTCTTGCCACAGGCGGTACCTTGTGTGCCTCCCGGGCTCTCCTGGAGGAAGCTGGGGCGAATGTCGCTGGATTGGCCGTTATTCTCGAAGTTGAAGCTTTGGAAGGTAGGAAACGCCTGGCCGACCTTCCTCTAACGGTGGTAGGGGAGCGTAGTGAGTGATCGGTCGCCCTCTCGGGTTGGTTCGGTGAGTGCTCGTCTGGCTCGAAGCCTGACGGGGCAGAATCGTGCAAAATATAATCCGGTTTTGGAACCGATGCTGACTATTCATCGCAAGGTTCACCCGAAAGCGGATGTTGTTCTCATCAACCGTGCCTATGAGACCGCGGCGCAATTGCATGACGGTGTTTTTCGTAAGTCTGGTGAACCGTACATCACTCACCCGCTTGCCGTAGCGACGATTTGCGCTGAGATCGGCATGGATACCACCACGATTGTCGCAGCGCTGCTGCACGATACGGTGGAAGACACTGATTACACGCTCGAACAACTTGAGCACGACTTTGGTCCTGAAGTGGCTCACCTGGTGGATGGGGTCACCAAGCTGGACAAGGTGGCCTTGGGGTCAGCCGCGGAAGCCGAGACAATCAGGAAAATGATTGTCGCAATGGCCGACGATCCTGGCGTGCTGGTCATTAAAGTTGCTGATCGCCTGCATAATATGCGCACAATGCGTTTCCTCCCGCCGGAAAAGCAAGCACGGAAAGCTCGGCAAACCTTGGAGGTCATTGCTCCGCTGGCTCATCGGTTGGGAATGGCGACCGTGAAGTGGGAGCTAGAAGACCTCTCCTTCGCTATTTTGTACCCCAAGAAGTACCAAGAAATCGTGCGATTGGTGGCTGATCGGGCCCCGAAGCGCGACGAATATATCGCCCGAGTGTCGAAAGAGCTACAAGCCCGGCTCAAGGACTACCACATCAGTACAGAGGTAGTGGGGCGACCGAAACACTACTGGTCGATCTACCAAAAGATGATCGTTCGTGGCCGAGACTTTGATGAAATTTTCGATCTCGTTGGACTTCGTGTTCTCGTCGATTCCGTGCAGGAATGTTATGCCGCTCTGGGCGCTGTACATACTTTGTACCAACCGATGCCAGGAAGGTTCAAAGACTATATTTCTACGCCCCGCTATGGGGTTTATGAATCGCTCCACACGACGGTGATTGGGCCGGATAATAAACCTCTCGAGATCCAAATCCGGACCCACGAAATGCACTATAACGCTGAGTTCGGCATTGCGGCGCATTGGCGATACAAGGAGACCAAGGGGCACAACAAAGGTTCTGCAAAAGAACTGGACCAGATGGCATGGATGCGTCAGCTTCTCGACTGGCAACGGGAATCTGCCGACCCCAACGAATTCATGGAGAATTTGCGGTTTGATCTCTCCTCAAACCAGATTTTCGTGTTTACCCCGAAAGGGGACGCGATCACTCTGCCATCAGGGTCGACGCCTATCGACTTCGCCTACGCTGTCCACACCGAAGTGGGGCACCGGTGTATCGGCGCGAAGGTCAACGGCAAGCTTCTCGCGCTCGAGTCGGAACTCCACACCGGCGATCGTGTCGAGGTTTTTACGTCGAAAGACCCGGACGCCGGCCCATCGAAGGACTGGGAATCATTCGTCGTGTCGCCGCGTGCGAAGTCGAAGATTCGTCAGTGGTTCGCGAAGGAGCGTCGAGAAGTTGCTTTGGAGGCAGGCCGGGATGCACTCGCAGCGGAAATCCAGCGCGGCGGGCTGCCCATGCATCGGCTCTTTACCCCCGAATCGATGCAAACTATTGCAGGCCAGTTGAGTTTTAATTCCGTCGACCAGCTGTACACCGCGATTGGCAATAACAACATCACGGCTGGGCGCGTCGTTAACCTGCTGATGGAGCAGTTTGGGGGACAGGAGGAGGCGGAAGATGCGCTTGCGGCCCGCACTCCTTTGTCCCAGCTCAGGTCAAAGAAGAATTCTCGTGCCGATTCGGCGGGTGTTCTTGTTGAAGGCGACGCCGACTACATGGCGAAGCTGGCCAAGTGCTGTACTCCCGTCCCCGGCGACGACATTTTCGGATTCGTGACCCGGGGCGGCGGGGTGAGTGTCCACCGCACAGACTGCACTAATGCCCCGAAGCTGAAAGAAGAACCTGAACGTCTGATTTCGGTGTCGTGGGCGGCCGAACGTAGTGGAGCCGTCTTCACAGTGACGCTGCAAATCGAAGGGCTTGACCGCCAAGGGTTGCTATCCGATGTCACTCGAGCCGTGTCAGAACAGAAAGTCGCTATCTTGGCGACGAATTCTCACACTGCTGAAGACCGCGTTGCGGTGGTCCGTTTCACGTTCGAGGTCTCTGACGTCAAACAGCTTGGCTACTTGATGACCCAGCTGAGGAACATTGAAGGGGTCTTCGACGTTTTCCGAGTCACGTCGGGCGGTTAGAGGCGTCACGCCTGGCACGTGGGGCACCAAAAGAGGTTCCTGCCGTCGACCTTGCGCTCGACAATTGTGGTTCCGCAGACGTAGCAAGGGAACCCGGCGCGTCGGTAAACATAAACCTCGCCACCATGCGCATCGATGCGCGGTTCCCGCCCCATGGCCTCAGGCATGTGTTCTGGCCGAACGGTGTCGATTTTCCCCACGCGCAACCCCATCGTCATCGTTTCGACGAGGTCATTCCATATCGCGTGAAGGTCGTCGTCGGCAAGATCTTTACCTCGCAGCTCAGGGTTAAGCCCTAACCTAAATAGCGTTTCGGCGCGGTAAATATTTCCGACGCCTGCGAAGATGTGCTGATCCATCAGCAAGGTACTAATCGGTTTCGACGACCGTTTGATTCGCTGAAAGCTGCGGCTGGGATCGGCATGTGGGTCGAGTGGGTCAGCCCCGAGTTTCCCGATAGCGGCGTCTTTTTCTTCATCGGTGATCAGCCGGCACCACTGTGGACCGCGTAAATCAGCTGCCCGTGTGTCGGATGCTATTCGTAAACGAACCTGGCCTCGTGGTTCCGCGAGATCTAAGAAACGAAGGCTTCCAATGAGACCTAAGTGAATATAAACGATGTGTGCTGCTCGGTTAGCCTCGAAGTCAATGAACAAGTGTTTTCCGTGTGCTTCGGCGTGCTTAAGCACGGTGTGGTTGAGCTGATCAGCCTCTGTTGCGAATCGCCCCTGTGGCGAGCTAACAACAGTTTCTTGTCCGGCGAATTCGCGGTTCAGTGATGAAGCGAGCCGATGAATGACGTGGCCTTCGGGCATTCCTTAACTTCTTTCAGAGGGGTAACTGCACAAGTTGTAATTGGGCACTACAGTGCGTTATTGAAAATAATTTATATTTAGTAATGTGTATTTGCTGGTAACAGCAATCTCAGCCCCGATCGCATAAGCCCTGATCGATCTCCTTTTTCTATGACACAGCGGAGTGTACAAGACTTCATTACACTCGATGACGGTCCATTAATGAGAAAGGGCGATATTTAATGACTGCAGCATCACAAACAGTGAAGGGCGTTATCTCCCGGGCAAAAAAGGAGCCCGTTGAGCTAACAGACATCGTTATTCCGGAACCAGGCGATAACGACGTTATTGTATCGATTAAAACCTGCGGGGGTTTGCCACACAGACTTGGCGTACCGCGATGGCGGTATCAACGACGACTATCCATTTTTACTCGGGCATGAGGCGACCGCCGTCGTCGAGCAGATTGGTTCACGAGTCACTCATGTGGCCGAGGGTGACACGGTCGTTTTGAACTGGCGTGCAGTGTGCGGCGAGTGCCGCGCGTGTAAACGGGGAGAGCCACACTTGTGCTTCAACACGTTCAATGCGTCGAAGCCCATGACACTGACCGACGGAACTGAGCTGACACCAGCGCTGGGAATCGGCGCTTTTGCCGAAAAGACCCTGGTCCACGAGAAGCAGTGCACGAGGGTTGATCCCGACGTCGATCCCGCCGCCGCTGGCCTGTTGGGATGCGGAGTGATGGCAGGACTCGGCGCAGCCGTTAATACGGGGCAGGTCAAGCGCGGTGAATCCGTCGCAGTGATCGGCGCTGGCGGTGTTGGCATGGCTGCCGTTGCTGGTGCAGCTTTAGCCGGCGCGACGAAGGTCATCGTTATCGACGTCTCCGATGACAAATTAGAAAAAGCCAAGGAGTTCGGTGCGACGCACACGATCAACCCCAAGTCGTTGGCCTCCGAGGGTGACGATGAGGATGCATCTCCCGAAGAGCAACCAGTCGTCAAGGCGGTCAAGGACCTCACGGATGGCTTCGGTGTCGATGTAGCCATCGACGCTGTCGGCGTTCCGCAGACCTTTACTCAGGCGTTCTACATGCGTGATCTGGCTGGCCGCGTCGTTCTCGTTGGTGTTCCAACACCGACCATGAAACTCGAGCTACCTTTCCTGGACGTCTTCTCCCACGGAGGAGCCATCAAGCCATCCTGGTACGGAGATTGCCTACCAGAACGCGATTTCCCCATGTACGTCTCTCTCTTCCAGCAAGGGAAATTCCCCTTGGACAAGTTCGTCAGCGAGCGCGTCGGCATCGATGAAGTCGAGGACGCTTTCGAGACCATGAAGAAGGGCAATGTTTTGCGCTCTGTGGTGGTGGTATAACGATGGATTCCTGGAAACTGACAACTGAAGGCCAGAGCGAATCGGGCCTGAAAATTAGCCGGGTCGTCACGCACGGTGTGTTCGCACTCGACGGTGGCGAGTGGGAAGTCGATAACAACATTTGGGTCATCGGTGACGATTCTGAATGCATCATTATCGACGCTGCCCACACGGCCGATCCGATCGTCGACGCCGTCGCTGGTCGCACGGTAAAAGGGATTGTGTGCACCCACGCGCACAACGATCACATCACGGTCGCGCCAGAGTTGGCGGAAAAACTGGACACGCGGATCTTCGTCCATCCCGGTGACCAGATGTTGTGGGAACAAACCCATCCCGGAGTGGCTCATGAGGACCTCGAAGATGGGGAACAGTTCAGCATCGCCGACACAGCGATGTCGGTCATTAACACTCCGGGTCATTCACCGGGGTCGTGCTGCTTGTACCTTCCCGAGGCACATGTCCTTCTTTCCGGTGACACATTATTTGCCGGTGGGCCCGGCGCGACTGGACGATCGTTTTCATCGTTCCCGACGATTATCGAGTCGTTGAAGACACGTATCTTGACGCTGCCTGAGCGGACGGAAGTGTACACGGGGCACGGTGATGCGACGTCGATCGGTGAGGAAGCTCCGCATCTTGAGGAGTGGATCGAACGAGGATACTAGCGGGTGATGTGCTGCCGCGTGACACATTGATCAGATGCCGTCACGCGGCATTTTCGTATCGCAGCACTGGTTATATGAATATATGGAAAATGCCGACATCGAAGATGATGCCGGCATTCTGAAGCCCGATCGCGATGGAGCTTTAAGCGCTAACTTACCGCAGCACTAGTGATCTTGACTTCTTCATTGGGGGCAGTATTTCCGCTTTCATCCTGAGGCTTCGCGCCCTTGGCGGCAATACCATCGATGGTTTTCAGACCGTCGTCGGAAATCGAACCGAAAATGTTGTACTTGGGGGGAAGCTGCGAATCCTTGTACACAAGGAAGAACTGAGATCCGTTGGTGTCCTCTCCTGAGTTCGCCATTGCTAGAGTCCCGCGCTTGTAGTCAAATGTCCCCTCCTTGTCGCTGTCGGACACAGAGTTTGAAGGGTATTCATCCTTGAACGTGAAACCTGGGCCACCTTTGCCCGTGCCTGAGGGGTCACCGCACTGAAGGACGAAAATGCCCTCTGTCGTGAGCCGATGGCACACTGTGTCGTTGTAGAACCCCTGTTTAGCAAGAGACTCAATCGCATTGACCGTGCAAGGGGACTTGGAACGATCCATGGTGATAGGGATATCACCCTGGTTCGTATGCAAGGTGACGTTCACTGTTCCCTTTTTCGACACATTATCGCTCTTGGGGAGATCAGCTTGTTTCGAATCAGGCTGGTCCGCCTTGGTGTAGTCACACGTGACCGAATCGCCGTTGGTAGTTGTTTCAGCAGATGCCGCTGTATCATCATGGTCGTCACCGCCAGACGTCGCTGCCCAATAAATCCCGCCAGCTACTGCGACGAGAATGACGACAGTAGCGACGACGACTCCGAGGGGCCGTGCTTTCTCCACACGGTTACGCTTTTTCAGCTCTTTCTCTAGCGCTGAGAAGGCTTCCTCGCGCCTTTCTTTGTTGGTGCTCACAAACAATCACTTTCTATCAGTCTTGTGAATGACGGTTGGGGCTGCAGAACCATAGTTGCACGTGATAATAATTGCACGTGATAGGCGGCGACTAGTTTCCCGCTCCGACATCCTACTATGCCTACCATGGTCTTATGACTAACGACGTGACTATCACCATGACCACAGTGGGAGCCTTAAGCACGAATTGCTACATATGTACGCGTGGCAACGAGGCCATCGTTATTGATCCAGGCCACGGAGCCCATGTGCCCGTTTTATCGTATATGGACGACCATGACCTCACCGTGGCTGGAGTGTATTTGACGCACGGGCATCTGGATCACAGCCGCGATGCGGGAATTATCGCCAACCGTTTTTCAGTTCCGGTTTGGCTTCACGAGGCCGATGTATTCATGCTCGAGGACAGCGATGGCGCCTTTCGGGACATTGATCGCATTCTTGACCATGCCCACATGGAACAGCCTGAACGTGTGGAGCATTACGACATTTCGTGGATGGATGACTCCGTCACCGATCCGCAGCGTGGCAGCTATCCCGAAGTCGCTATTGGCGGGCAGACTACCCTCGAGACAGCCGTCGGCATGCTCACAGTCGTGGGCGCACCTGGGCATTCTCCTGGATCGACCATGCTTTTTCTGGGGGAGACGTGTTTCGGAGGTGACGTTCTCTTCCGCGGTGGCATTGGCCGGACGGACTTGCCCGGCTCCAATCCGCATTCCATGAAATCGACGCTGGCCGACGTCGTTAAGAAGCTTCCGCAAAAGACCATGATTCTTCCTGGGCATGGACCAAGCACCTCTATCGAGGAGGAGCTTCAGCAGAACCCATTCCTCCGCGGCTTATAGAAACTGTCACCTCGTTGAGGGGCAGTCACAGAAAACGGGGTCGCCGTCGGTCGGCCAGCCGATTGCCCCTATTCGCTATAGTGTGAATCCGTGAGTACATCCTCGAAGCCACGTAAATTCACTGCTCCTAAAGGCGTTCCTGATTATGTTCCGCCGAATTCTCACGAGTTCAACGCTGTTCGCTCGACTTTCCATCATTGCGCGACGGTAGCTGGGTATGAGCCGGTTGAGCTTCCAATCTTCGAGGACACTTCACTCTTTGCTCGGGGAGTTGGGGAGTCCAGCGACGTCGTCACGAAAGAGATGTACACGTTCGAAGACCGGGGCGGACGTTCGATGACGCTCCGTCCCGAAGGCACAGCTGGTGTGATGCGGGCGGTCATTGAGCACGGACTTGATCGTGGTCAGCTCCCCGCGAAGCTGGTGTATGCAGGACCGTGCTTCCGCTATGAGCGGCCACAGGCCGGCCGGTATCGTCAGTTCCAGCAAGTCGGTGTTGAGGCCATTGGTATTGATGATCCCGCCCTCGACGCCGAGGTCATTGCGCTTGCGTATCGGTGTTTTACTTCTTTGGGACTGACGGGATTCCGGCTGGAGTTGACGTCATTGGGGGATTCCACTTGCCGTCCTGTATACCGGGAGAAACTGCAGGCTTTCCTGACGTCGCTACCTCTGGATGAAGAGACACAGCACCGTGCGCAGATTAATCCGCTCCGGGTTCTGGATGACAAGCGTCCAGAAGTTAAGGAAATGACGGCCGACGCACCGCTCATGCTTGATTATCTTTCCGACGAAGCTCGCGCACATTTCGAGACGGTCACCGGAATTTTGGATGACCTGTCGGTTCCGTACACGATCAATCCGCGTATGGTGCGTGGCCTGGACTATTACACGAAGACATGCTTCGAATTTGTCCACGATGACCTCGGTGCCCAGTCTGGTATCGGCGGGGGAGGCCGGTACGACGGTCTGATGGCTGAACTCGGTGGCCGTGACCTCTCTGGTGTGGGCTTCGGACTCGGCGTGGAGCGCGCACTTCTCGCCTTGGAAACTGAGAAGAAGACGGTGACCGACGGGAGCCGAGTGGACGTGTACGGGGTGGCCATGGGGGAGGAGGCGCACCGACGCATGCCCGTCATCATTAATGATCTCCGTCAATCCGGAGTGCGCGCGGACATGTCCTATGGGCACCGTGGGCTCAAAGGTTCGATGAAAGCCGCTGACCGCGCAGGTGCGCGTTTTGCCCTGGTCATTGGGGAAGATGAGCTAGCCAAATCCATCGTGCAGGTCAAGGACCTACACGAAGGCGAACAAACTGCCGTCCCCCTTGATCAGGTCGTCCAGGAAATTCGTGGTCGGTTATCGGCGTAGATAGTGGTACATGCCCCCGGGGTTCATGATTGAATCCGGGTCAACCGCCTGTTTGATAGCGAGGTGCAGGTTTTGCGCTCCCTCATCTAATTCATGGGGGAGCCACTTGCTTTTAAGATCCCCGACGCCATGTTCACCCGTAATCGTGCCTCCAAGGGATAACCCGAGGTGGATAATCTGCTCAAACGCATCTTGGGCACGAGCGCAGGATTCCTGATCATCGGCGTCGAAGAATAAGGCCGGGTGCGTATTTCCGTCGCCGGCATGTGCAATGGCCGCAATGACGACCCCGGTGTTTTTCCGAATCGCGGCCAAACCATCGAAGAAATCCGCCATGGAGGAGCGAGGAATACATATATCCTCAATCAGTTGTCCGCCGCCGTGATTCCGCTGGTACAGCTCGTTGGCCGGATGAACCATTCGTCGAGCAGCAACAAGAGCATCGTTGTCTGCGGGGTTATCCGAAAACGCAATGTCGATGGCATTGTGTTTGTCCGCAATCGTTGTGAATTCTTCGGTGTCTTCCTTCGCCGTCGTCGAATCAGACTGCATGATCAGCATGGCGCCGACATTTTCGTCGAGACCGAAATCCCCGAGCTCATTGAGCATAGAAATGGTGAGACCGTCGAGCATCTCAAACATGGACGGGCGGTACCCAGCCCCCATGTAGGTGGCAACCGTTTCTGCAGCGTCGCGCTCCGAGGCGAATGTGGCCACTGCGGTCAAGGGAGTAGGTGGTAGGGGGATTAGTCGAAGGGTGGCCTCGACGATGACTCCGAGGGTTCCTTCTGAACCGACGAAAAGCTGAGCGAGCTCCAGGCCGGCAACGCCTTTCGCAGTTTTGTGGCCAACTCGAGTCAGAGTTCCGTCGGGAAGGACAACTTTGAGTTCACGCACGAAATCTCGTGTGACTCCGTATTTGACGCAGCACATTCCACCCGCATTGGTCGCAATATTTCCGCCGATGGTGGACATTCCCACCGATCCCGGATCGGGTGGATACAGTAGCCCGTGCGGCCGGAGCGCATCTTTAAGGTCCTGGTTAACAATGCCAGGCTCTACCGTGACTGTCTGGTTGAGTTCACTAATTTCGAGGATGCGATCCATCGACTTCACTGAGAGCAGAATGCAGTTTTCTTTAGCATTAGCCCCTCCGGTTAAGCCAGTTCGGGCTCCTTGAGGCACGACGGGGATGCCGTGTTCGTATGCGAATCGGACGACAGCTTGGACGTCGGCGATGCTCCTGGCTCTCACAAGGGCCAAGGCGCGACCACTTGTCGGTTGGGGAGCCTCGTCGTGGGAATGCGCAGCGATAACATCGTCGTCAAAGGTAATCGTGCCGTCAAAATCGTCGACAAGGATGGCAAGTTCGCGAGCCAACCTATCGCGACCTGATTCTGGTGAATCTGAGTCAGCCGACGAGTGCGGGGTCGGGACACGGACGGGCATAGTGAACTCCTAAGGATTAATAAATCAGTATTCGACGGTAGTTGAGGGCATAAAAGCAGCCACCGTGTTATTCGTTAAACGATTGTTTACACGCGCTCATCGTGCCGTTCTTATACCCCTTGAGGAAAGAACTTTTACGCTCTTCCGATGATCCGTGTGTCCACTGGTCTGGGTTGACGGACTGGCCTGATTGTTTCTGGATGGCGTCGTCGCCAATGGCTTGGGCCGTAGTGACTGCTTGCTGGACTTGGTCATCGCTGAGTGGTTCAAGGATCGCGTCATCGCCTTGAGCAGCATGGTTCGCCCATATTCCGGCGTAACAATCCGCCTGAAGCTCCATCTTGACAGCGTTGGAGTCTTCTCCGGGGTTGTTGTAGTCGCTCAATCCCAGCGTGCCCTGAAGGTTTTGGATATGGTGCCCAAATTCATGGGCAACGACGTACTCCTGCGCGAAAGGCCCGTTGGAGCCGCCCATGTCTTTCAGCTGTTGGAAGAATGACGTATCAAAATAGGCTGTGGAGTCTGACGGGCAGTAGAACGGGCCGGTTGAGGAGCTAGCCTGCCCGCACCCCGTCGAGGTTGACCCAGAAAATAGGGTTAAGCCCGGCTTGGTGTAGTCGATATTTGCCTGTTCGGGCAAAATCCTGCTCCAAACCCGGTCCAGGGAAATGCCTGTGTACTCGACGCGGCAGTGATCATATTTGTTCGCGTCAGCACCAGATTTACATTCCTCGCGGTTCGCTTGGTCATGTCCACCCCCACCACTGCTATTAATGAGATCAGCCGGATTTCCACCAAGTAGGAGGTATAAGCCGACTATAACGATGGAGCCTATGCCACCACCTGCAGCGATCCGTCCACCACCGTGGGAAGCGCGCGAGCCCGAGGCCTGAAAATCATTCTTAAACGTCACATCTCATATTCTGCCAAATGCTGCACAGAAGTAGAGAGCCGGACGCCAAATAGGATCGGGTATCGGGTAGAGTGAGGGGCCGAGTGTGCCAACAACCGTTTATAGGTGGTATCGCCTCACTCTAGTGATAGATCTCTCAGGATATTTTGGAAGGACTGCCCTGTGCATCGCACACACCTTGCCGGTGAACTTCGTTCTCACCATGTAGGCCAGACCGTGACATTGAGTGGTTGGGTCGCTCGCCGTCGTGATCACGGTGGCGTGATTTTCATTGACTTACGCGATCGATCGGGTCTGGCGCAGGTTGTTTTCCGCGATTCTGATGTTGCTGCACAGGCGCACCACCTTCGCAGCGAGTACTGCATCCGGGTGACGGGTGTCGTCGACGCTCGTCCCGAGGGCTCCGAGAATCCTAACCTGGACTCTGGCGCCATCGAGTTAAACGTCAATGAGTTGACCATTTTGAACGCGTCGGAGGCTTTGCCTTTCCAGATTGATGATCAGTCATCGTCCGGAGAGGTTGGTGAGGAAACTCGCCTCAAATACCGCTACCTGGATCTTCGACGGAAAACCCAGCATGATGCCTTGGTTCTCCGTTCGAATGTCAACCAGGCTGCGAGGTCAGTGCTCCTGAAGCACGACTTCCATGAAATCGAAACTCCTACGTTGACGCGGTCGACGCCGGAAGGTGCTCGTGACTTCCTCGTTCCGGCTCGTTTACGTCCGGGCTCGTTCTATGCTCTTCCGCAGTCTCCTCAGCTGTTTAAGCAGCTGCTGATGGTTGGCGGCATGGAACGGTATTTCCAGATTGCACGCTGCTACCGCGACGAAGATTTCCGCGCTGATCGTCAGCCTGAGTTCACGCAGCTCGACGTCGAGATGAGCTTCGTCGACCAAGACGATGTCATTAGCGTCGCCGAGGAAATCCTCACCGCCATTTGGAAAGAGATCGGGTACGACATTCCGACTCCGATCCCCCGCATGACCTACGCCGACGCCATGAAGTACTACGGGTCGGACAAGCCTGACCTCCGGTTCGACATCAAGATTGTTGAGTGCACGGAGTTCTTCGCTAACACCACATTCCGTGTCTTCCAGAACCCCTACGTTGGCGCAATCGTCATGGAGGGCGGAGCCTCCCAGCCGCGACGTCAGCTGGACGCCTGGCAGGACTGGGCAAAGCAGCGCGGCGCCAAAGGCTTGGCTTATATTCTCGTTGGCGACGACGGCCAACTCTCCGGCCCCGTCGCAAAGAACATTACCGACGCTGAACGCGAAGGTATCGCTGACCATGTCGGAGCCAAGCCTGGCGATTGCATTTTCTTCGCGGCCGGAGATGCTAAATCATCTCGTGCTTTGTTAGGCGCAGCCCGCGGTGAAGTTGCCCGGAAGCTGGGTCTCATTAAGGAAGGCGATTGGGCATTTACCTGGGTTGTTGATGCTCCGCTCTTTGAGCCGGCAGCTGACGCGACGGCAGAGGGCGACGTGGCCTTAGGACACTCCGCATGGACCGCCGTCCACCACGCCTTCACGTCCCCGAAGCCAGAGTGCATGGACTCCTTCGATAAAGATCCTGGGTCTGCACTGTCCTACGCCTACGACATCGTGTGCAACGGAAACGAGATCGGTGGCGGCTCAATCCGTATTCACCGCTCGGACGTGCAGCAGCGTGTGTTCAATGTCATGGGTATTTCGGACGAAGAAGCACAGGAGAAGTTCGGATTCCTCCTTGAGGCAATGAAGTTCGGTGCACCGCCGCACGGTGGTATCGCCTTCGGATGGGACCGTATAGTCTCCCTGTTGGGTGGCTTCGAGTCCATTCGCGATGTCATTGCATTCCCGAAGTCCGGTGGTGGCGTCGATCCTCTCACTGATGCACCAGCGCCCATCACTCCTGAGCAGCGCAAAGAATCAGGCATCGACGCTAAACCGAAGAAGAAAGAAACGAAGAACTGATTTTCCATGCGAACAGCGTTTCGGCGGGTTTACTGTACGTGATGGAACGGGAATGTCCCGGCGTAGACAAGGAGTAGTGGCACACAGTGCTATCCACTGATGCGGTCATGAGCGCAGCCTCTGACTTATTGGGTAACAGGCTTGGCGGCCAACCCCACCTATCCGATCCAGAGGATCTAGGAGGGTCAGGGTCTGCGTTAGTCTTGCGTGCGCGCGTCGCCACTAACCCGTTCTTGCATGAACGAACAGTGATCATTAAGCAACTGCCGCCAGAGTCGCTGAGCGGCCCTGATCCAGCACTCATTCGTGAGATCGTCGCCTATCAATTCACCAATTCGCTGGCGAACGAATCTCGCCCTGGTCCGGTCATGTTGGCATATGACCTGGATAAACGGTTGATGGTCACTACAGACGCTGGTTCCGTCGACAATCTGATCGAGGTGTGGAACACCAGCTCTGACGACGATAAAGCGAAGTTGGTGAGGCGGCTCGGCACATCCTTGGGACGCATGCATCGTGCAACCGCTGGAGCCGAAGACGATTTCGCAACGCTACTCCGCCGCATGATGTCCCGAGCAAAAGCCGGCCGTGAGTTAGTCGTCGCTCGTGGACGTGTTCTTACTGACGCGATTGACTACGGATTAAGCATGGTGGGAAAGCTCGGCGTTTCTGTTCCGGCCGAGGTGTCAGACTTTGCTGCCGATTCATCACGACGGTTGGCGTCGGGGCAGCACAGGGCCTTTACTCCCTTCGACCTTTCACCCGACAACATTCTGTGTGGTAACCACAGGATCACGTATCTCGACTTTGAGTGGGCCGGATTCCGCGATGTCACCTTCGACGTTGCGTGCGTTATCGCTGGCTTCCCTCAATACGCCGAGGGGACTGCTCTTAACGGAGAACTCAGCCGTAAGTTCGTTGATGCGTGGCGTCACGAAGTGAGCGGAATGTGGCCTAATGTCCTCAACGATGAACGCTTGCGGGCGAGAATAGTCACCGCCCTGGTTGGGTGGTCGCTTCTGTCACTAGCCATCTTGGAAGCTGGAGGGCTCACCGCGCTGATCGATAAGGTACGGTTCACCACTGATAGCGGCGAAGACAACGCATCTGCCGGTGGAACCGTCGGCACGAAGGACTCTGGGGATTCGGATCTGGACCGGTCCATTGACTTTAGGGGACAGCATATCCTCCATGGTCGCGCGCGAACGCGAGATCAATTAATCATTCGTCGCGACATTATTCAGACGTTCGAAGCTCTCGGAGCTTTAGCCGAGCGCGGCCAGGATCCCAGATTCCCCGCAGTCTCAGCGTTCAGTCGAGAGGTCTGTACGGCAGTGAAAAATCTGGAGCGCTCCGGCTCGTAACTTATGAGGAACCCCATATATGACGGATGATGACACGAACTCGGGTCAGTCCGGATTGTTCGGCAACCCGCTCGAGACTTCTTCTTCCTCAACGGATTCGTCGGCGGACTATTTTCATCCCGGGTCGTCGGCGCCTCTAGCAGTGCGTATGCGGCCGCGTAACTTGGATGAGGTGGTCGGCCAAGAGCACGTTCTTGGGCAGGGTTCGCCATTACGCCGCCTCGTCGAAGGGGCAGGGGATTCGTCGGTGATCCTCTTTGGACCACCGGGGACCGGTAAAACGACGATCGCGTCCCTTGTTTCCTCCACGACGGGGCGTCGCTTCCGGGTGCTCTCCGCTCTGAGTTCTGGAGTCAAAGAGATTCGGAGCGTTCTCAAGGAGGCTCGTCAAGCCCTTATCGACGGCGTCCAGACCGTCCTTTTTATTGACGAGGTCCATAGGTTTTCGAAAACCCAGCAGGATGCGCTTCTCGCGGCCGTCGAAAACCGAACCGTGCTGCTTGTTGCTGCGACAACTGAGAACCCGAATTTCGCAGTCGTCGGGCCATTGCTCTCACGGTCATTACTTGTTCAGCTGGAGCCCCTGGATGACGAGGCTATACGCACGGTCATTCAACGCTCTATCTCATCACAGCGAGGGCTCGCTGGAAGAATTCGTATCGACGACGACGCTGTGAACTCGATTGTCGCGATGGCAGGCGGCGACGCTCGACGTGCGCTGACCTATGTGGAGGCGTCAGCACAGTCACTGGACGATGGCGAGACCATAACGCCGGAGATCGTCGCCAATAATGTTGATCGCGCGCTGGTGAAATATGACCGTGATGGTGACCAACACTATGACGTGATTAGTGCCTTCATTAAGTCAATTCGTGGATCTGACGTTGATGCTGCTTTGCACTATCTGGCGCGGATGGTGGAAGCGGGGGAGGACCCACGGTTTATAGCGCGCCGGCTCGTCATTCTTGCGAGTGAAGATATCGGGATGGCGGACACCAGTGCCCTTCAGACTGCCGTCGCGGCGATGCACGCGGTATCAATGATCGGCATGCCTGAAGCGCGTATCACGCTTGCCCAAGCGACCATCCACCTTGCTACCGCTGCGAAATCAAATGCGGTGATTGTGGCCATTGACTCAGCGATCAAGGATGTCAGGAAGGGGAAGGCTGGAGCGATCCCCCGACACTTGCGTGATGGTCATTATGAGGGTGCGAAGCGTATCGGTAGCGCTGTTGGGTATGTGTATCCGCATGATGATCCTCGTGGCGTGGTCACACAGCAATATCCGCCGGATGAGGTGGTAGACCAGCACTATTACGTGCCTACTGCACATGGCGAAGAGCGAGCCTTACAATCGCGTCTCGAGGCCATCGAAAAAATTGTGAGAGGAAAAAATTCGTAACTGTTGAATTTTTCGACGCACGAAAAATTCATTTACTGTTCTTTTTCGATACTCTGCAGAATGCTTTGCTGGGGCCTATAGTGGTCACTACGTACTTCTAACGATTGATGGCCATTGCGAAGGCCTGGCCATCGAGGAGTTGACCACAGCATGGCGGAATTTATTTCTGCGCGGTGGCAAGACATTCTTTTCCGGTGCTACCAACATGGAAGTCTCGTTATCCAGTCGCTGATTATCGCTTCCATTATCGCTTTAATTTTGGCAGTTATTGTCACGTCTTTCCGCACACTAGCGCCTATTGCCAATGCTATTTCTGCTATCGGGCTCACAATTCCATCATTCGCTCTTTTGGGAATGCTAATTCCAATAGTTGGAATTGGGACTCTACCGTCTATCGTCGTCGTGTGTTTTTATGCCGCGTTACCGATTCTTCGAAATGCGGTGGTCGGTTTAGATGGAGTTAGTCCGACGTTAGTTGAGGCTGCCCGCGGGCAAGGTATGAGCTCATTTGGAATTTTAACCAAAGTAAAGTTACCTATCGCCTGGCCAGTCATTATGACGGGTATTCGTGTGTCGGCTCAAATGTCCATGGGGGTGGCCGCTATTGCTGCCTATGCACTAGGGCCTGGTCTTGGTGGCTATATCTACACCGGATTGAGCCAAATTGGCGGCGCGAACGCTGTGAACTACGCGGTAGTCGGAACAGTCGGCGTTGTTATCGTCGCACTCATTGTTGATTTTGCGCTTATTGGATTCGGCCGGCTCACAATCCCGCAAGGCTTGAGAAGGTAAAAATGTCATCATTAAATACCCATCATCACCGGACCCAGGACTCGGGACACACGAGACAAGGATCAAACCCTGTCGGCGAAACCTCAGGCCGATCAGGCGTCGATATTGTGCTCGACGGCGTACAGAAAAAATTCCCGGGCCAAGAGACGCCGGCTGTCACGCATTTAGATCTCACGATTAAAGCCGGTAATACCGTCATGTTCGTCGGGCCGTCGGGTTGTGGGAAAACCACTTCTCTCAAAATGATTAACCGGCTTATTGAACCGACGTCGGGGCATATTTTTATCGACGGTGATGATGTGACCAAGAAAAATGCCACCGAGCTTCGACGAAAAATTGGTTACGTTATTCAGGGCGGAAGTCTTCTCCCACACCTCACAGTGGGGGATAACGTCGGGCTTGTTCCTGGACTTTTGAAGTGGAAAAAGAGTGATATCAGCGCTCGAACGGACGAGCTTTTAGACATGGTGGGCCTCGACCCATCGGTCTATCGGGACCGTTACCCGCGTGAACTCTCTGGTGGCCAGCAACAACGTGTGGGCGTTGCTCGTGGTCTCGCCGCTGATCCTCCGGTCATTTTGATGGATGAGCCTTTTGGGGCCGTGGATCCGATCACGCGAAACCACCTGCAAGATGAGCTTCTTTCTATTCAAGAAGATCTTCACAAAACGATCATCTGCGTGTCCCATGACATTGATGAAGCAATCAAACTAGGCGACAAAATCGTTATCTTTAACGTTGGTGGGGTTGTTGAGCAATATGACACGCCCCACAATATTTTGGCATCCCCGGCTAATGATTTTGTCGCTGATTTCGTAGGATCAGGATCTCGTTTGAAGCAGTTAGCGCTTCTTAGGGTATCGGATATGCAACTCGATCAACCGCCAATATGCCACATAGGTGATCGAGTCGATGAGGTTACCGAACGGGTAATGCGCGCTGGAGAGAATTCTGTCGTCATTCTCGACGAACGCGGAAGGCCCAAAGACTGGGTTTATCTCGACGGTATTTCACGGTTTGACTACGTGCCGACGCCAACGGTGAAACTTCAAACCGTCGTGGACCTCCGATCTACGCTCAACAATGCCTTGGACTCCATGCTGTCCTCGAGCCATGGGGGTGCGATGGTGACAGATCGCGACCGGTACGTCGGCACTATTAACTACGACAAAGTTAATCAGTATGTCCACCAGCAAACACGACCGGATCACGAGGCAAAACCCATCCTCTGGAACTCGGGCACGGAACGTGATGTCGATGTCTAAAGTGACGGACCAACAAGACTTGTCCACGGCACGAAGCCGTCAACCAGAGCAACCGCACAATACCCATCGCGCACCACGTCGTGGGCTCTCCAGCAAGATGCGCAATCTGCAGATGACTAAGGAGGATAAGCTCCTTGTCTTTGGGACGCCCATCCTTATCCTCGTGGTGTTCGGGGCCTGGTTCATATGGCGGACGACCGCAACGCTGACGGATGTGGAAATGCGGCAATTGGCGTGGTCAGTGATTGGCCGTCGAACTCTTGAGCATCTTCGCATCGTCGTAATCTCGGCGATTATTGTGCTCGCTGTGGGTCTGCCTCTGGGGATTGTGCTCACACGACAACGCATGAAGTTTTTAGTTCCCATCGTCACCGGGATTGGTAATGCGGGGCAATCGGCGCCTGTTATCGGTGTGATCGTGTTCCTGGCGATGTGGTTGGGCTTCGGCACTCCAGTCGCTATCTTGTCCCTATCTTTGTATGCATTTCTCCCCGTATTGGCGAATACCATCGCCGGACTCCAGGGCGTCGACAAAGAACTTATTGAAAGCGCTCGGGGCATGGGAATGACGCCGTGGCAAATACTGTGGCGCATCGAAATTCCTCTGGCGTCCTCTGTCATTCTTAATGGTGTTCGCACTGCATTGGTCTTATTAGTAGGTGTCGGAGCCTTCGCTACCTTTATTGACGCTGGTGGGCTCGGTGCTCTGATTCAATCAGGAATCGTCTTATTCCGTTACCGCGTCTTGGTTTCCGGAGCAATACTCGTCGCATTGTTGGCATTGTTTGTGGATTGGATCGGCCGAATAGTTGAGATAGCAGTGACTCCGAAGGGAATATCATGAGATCCGGTTCACACAACCGTTCAAAGAACTTCGGTGTACATCCATCTAGCACAAGAACCCCGGACGGCGGAAGATGGCCGGTTAAAGGTGAGCGCGTTACTTACTCAGTGGGGAGGGCCGCGTACACGATCGTTGCTTCCGTGTTATCGGTGTTCTTAATCGGTTCGCTAACTGCGTGCGGATTGGGCACGTCGGGAGGTTTTACCCACAATGGTGAGCTAGCGGGTCCCGTCGAGGGGAAGTCTGTTGATGGAGCCCATGTCGCCGTGGGATCCAAAAACTTCACTGAGCAAATTGTATTGGGGAAAATTGCGGTCACACTTCTTAAATCTGCGGGTGCCCATGTTGACGATCTGACCAATATTCCGGGATCAAATAGTGCTCGATCTGCGATGCTTCGCGGAAATATTGACATGCAGTGGGAATACACGGGCACAGGATGGATCTCGTATCTCGGTCACGATGATCCTATTGAGGATAGCCACCAGCAGTACATTGCCGTTCGTGATGCTGATAGAAAGAACGGCTTAACTTGGTTACCGCCAGCTCCTATGAACAATACGTATGGGTTAGCAATACGGCAGGGGAAAGCTAAGCAGCTCAATATCACGAAGATTTCTCAGCTGAAGGATCTTCCGCTGAACGAAAGAACGTTCTGCCTCGAGGCGGAATTTGCCAATCGTAATGATGGTTTCCAGCCGATGCTCGCGAAATACGGGATTCCTCCAGTACCCTCGTCCAACATTTCATTGATGGATACAGGCGCTATTTATTCCGCAACTGATCGTGGGGGATGCAACTTTGGTGAAGTCTTCACAACGGATGGTCGTATTAAAGCGCTGAACTTGCGAACTCTGGAAGACGATCAGCATTTCTTCCCCAAGTACAATGTCGCTCCCGTATTCCGCACTGACCTCATCAAGAAGTATCCCCAGCTAGAACCCCTCTTTGAGCCTGTGGCACAAAAACTTACCAATGATGTTCTTCAAGATCTCAACGCGAAAGTCGACGTGGATGGCGATGAGCCCTCTGAGGTAGCGTGGGATTGGCTCCGCGAGGAGGGCTTCGTGAAGTAGACCAAGCGCAAGTTTCCAAACATCCTGCGGGCATTCCGGCTCAGAGATCCGTCGGTTAACGCACTTGGTCTATTCCGTTCTTTATAGTCCGAAGCCCGTTGTCCTTAGTACTGCGGCACGCTGTACTCTGTTGGCTAGACGGTACAGTGTTTACCGACCATTTTGTTAACTTCAGCTCCGCACCTGTCGGTCTACGGTCATCCGAGGATGTTAACCATTAGGCGCTCATGCGCTGCGTGGCTTTCGCCCTCTGGGGGACGTACGCCGGCCGATAGACTGTGGGGCTTCACCATGTATAAAGCGAGGTTCGTTCGTGTACACACACGAGATCAGGGAACGGTTCACGGAACACTTTGTTAAAGCTGGGCACACGTCCGTCCCCAGCGCGTCGCTGATCCTGGACGATCCGAACCTGCTCTTTGTTAACGCGGGAATGGTTCCCTTCAAGCCGTACTTCTTGGGTCAACAAACCCCTCCGTTTAACAGGGCTACCTCCATCCAGAAATGTGTTCGCACATTGGATATCGACGAAGTTGGTATCACGACACGTCACAACACGTTTTTCCAGATGGCGGGCAATTTCTCCTTCGGCAATTACTTCAAGGAAGGCGCAATTACCCACGCCTGGGAGCTGCTCACCAGTTCAGTTGACGACGGGGGGTTCGGCCTTGATCCTGATCGGTTGTGGGTCACTATCTATCAGGATGACGACGAAGCCGGCGACATTTGGCACGACAAGATAGGTATTCCGCGTGAGCGCATCCAGCGCCTGGGTATGGCGGATAACTATTGGTCGATGGGTATCCCCGGACCTTGTGGCCCCAGCTCCGAAATCTATTACGACCGCGGACCGGAATACGGTAAAGAAGGCGGTCCTGTTGTCGATGACACTCGCTACATCGAAATCTGGAACCTCGTGTTCATGGAAAAAGAGCGCGGCGAGGGGACCGGCAAAGAGAATTTCGAAATTCTGGGGCCGCTCCCGAAGAAAAACATTGATACCGGTTTAGGTATCGAGCGAGTCGCCTGCATCCTGCAGGGCGTTGATAACGTCTACGAGACCGACCTTCTTCGCCCAGTTATTGATGTTGCTGAAGAACTGACGGGAGCTCGCTACGGGGCACGTCACGCAGATGATGTCCGATTCCGAGTTATAGCCGATCACTGCCGTACCGCATTGATGCTCATTCTCGATGGCGTTGCCCCCAGTAACGAGGGACGCGGCTACATTTTGCGACGCCTCCTGCGGCGAATCGTTCGGTCTGCTCGTCTTTTGGGCGCGACGCACGAAACCATGGAGCGGTTTATGGAAACCGTCCGTCGCACCATGACCCCGTCGTACCCTGAGATCGAAGACAGCTGGGAGCGCATTCGGTCAACCGCTGTAGCCGAGGAACGCGCATTCTTGGCGACGCTGGAATCGGGCGAAAAGCTCTTCACGACCATCGCGCAGGACCTCAAAGCCCGAGGTGAATCTGTTTTCCCCGGTTCCGACGCCTTTATCCTGCACGATACGCACGGTTTCCCCGTCGACCTGACTGCCGAAATGGCTAACGAACAAGGGCTGACCTTGGATCGTGACGCCTTTGATCGTCACATGCAGGACCAGAAGGCCCGGGCTAAGGCCGATAACCGTGCGAAGAAACATGGACACGCGAACCTGTCGGTGTATCGCCCCTTCGTCGATAATCATGCGACGGTCTTTACCGGCTATGACACCCTGGAAGATGAGGGAATCATCTTGGGGATGGTGTCCAATGGTCAGCTCGTTGAAAAAGCAACTGAGGGTGACCACGTCGATGTCATTCTTGATCGCACTCCCTTCTATGCAGAGTCCGGCGGGCAAATGGCCGATCACGGAGAACTATCGACGGCCGGTGCCCGCTTGAAGGTCAACGATGTGCAGAAGATCGGCAAGAAACTGTGGGTGCATAAGACCGAAGTAAGCGGTGGCGAGATCGCCGTCGGAATGAAAGTGATGGGCAAAGTTGACCCCCAGTGGCGGCACGCTGCACGCCAAGCCCATTCGGGTACGCACCTGATTCACGCTGCGCTGCGGCAGGTGTTGGGGCCGACAGCGGTCCAGGCAGGGTCTATGAACAAGCCTGGCTACTTGCGGTTCGATTTCAATTTCAATCGTCCTCTTACCGATGGCCAGTTGAAAGATATTCAGGACATCGCCAATTCCGCGGTGGACGCTGACTACACCGTCAACACCATCGAGACCTCCCTCGACGAGGCAAAGAAGATGGGGGCTCTGGCGCTCTTCGGTCAAAGCTACGGTGACTGGGTTCGCGTCGTCGAAATTGGTGGCCCGTTCTCTATGGAACTCTGCGGTGGCACGCACGTTGACCACGCATCACAGGTTGGCCCCATCGCTGTTCTGGGCGAATCGTCGGTGGGATCCGGTGCGCGCCGCATTGAGGCCTATACAGGTATGGATTCATTCCGTTACCTGGCTCAGCAGCAGTCGACGCTGACCACAGTGGCGACGTCGCTCAAGGCACCGGCCGATGACGTTCCTGAGCGCGTCGACCAGTTAGCTGCTCGCCTTCACGACGCTGAACGCGCTGTTGCACGTGCCCACCAGCAGGCTCTCCAATCTAAGGCGGACGAGTTCGTGGCTCATGCCCAGCGTCTCAACAACGTGACGGTGGTAGCGGAGAGCGTGTCGGACGTGGAGGCCAAGGATTTGCGTCCGATGGCGCTAGACGTCCGAAACCGGTTAGGCAATGAGCCTGCAGTCGTCATTTTGATCAGTTCTACTGGCGATAAAGTGCCCTTCGTCGTGTCAGCGAACGAACAGGCAACCGGTAACGGGATCAACGCGAACTCGCTCGTGAAAACGATCGGCCAATCAGTCAATGGTCGCGGCGGCGGAAAACCCGATATGGCCCAGGGCTCGGGTAGTGACGCCACCGGCATCTCGCACGCACTGGATGCCGTCCTCGATGACCTTAAGAAGCAGGGATAATTTATTGGTGAAAAACATTGTCCCTGACCGTCCAGGAGAGGATGATCCTGGCCTCGGTCGTCGCTTGGGTTTGGACGTCGGCACGGTCCGTATTGGCGTTGCTGTGAGTGATCCCGATGGCATTCTTGCCACGCCGGTCTCTACCGTCGCGCGAACGACGAAAAGGCGTGGGCCCGATGGCGAAGACATTGATTCCATCGTTCAGCTCGCGCACGACTACTCGGTGGTTGAAGTCATCGTGGGATTGCCAAGGATGTTGGACGGATCCGCCGGCTCATCGGTTAAACACGCTCAGGATGTGGGTTTCCGCGTCCGTCGTCGACTGGAACGCGACGGGGTTGATGTACCGATTCGATATGTCGACGAACGGATGACTACCGTGATGGCCCAATCCAACCTCCATGACGCTGGTATCAGTGTTAAAGAGGGGCGGTCGGTTATCGATCAGGCAGCGGCGGTCGAGATCCTTCAGACCTGGTTAGATCAGCGTCCGAGACGTTAGCGGAATGGCGTTGACCGCCCACCAAAAGTAGCAATTCTTCGACAGTCAGAGAGCATTTGTGGTAGTTGAATACGTCCACACTCTCTGATTTAGTGGAATGGCTACAGTTACCTATTTGTCCTGTATCTATTTTCCCTGTCCCCGGAGCTAGGAGAATTTGTGCCATCGAGCCGAACACGTCGTCGCCGTCATCTTGCTGGGCATAAACAAAACGCCATAGCCGTGACGGTGGCATTAGCTGTGTTGTTGGCCGGCGTGATTACTTACGTCGTGTACCACAACGTAGCAGGGGACAAGGACGACTTTTCGGGGAACGGAAACTCAACGTCTGCCCTGGTCAGAGTGGACGAAGGGGACACGATTTCCTCGCTGTCCTCGACGTTGGTGGACAAGAAGATCGTGTCGTCGCGTCGTTCGTTGATGAATGCGGCAAAGAGCAAGGGCAATGCTGTTAACTTGCAGCAAGGCTATTACGTCCTGCATCAAAAAATGTCCTCTCAAGCTGCTATCGACGCGCTGATGTCTGACGAAGCTCGACGAGGGGTCGTCGATATTCCGACCGGGGCTACCTTGCACGATGTTCATGTTGTCGGCGGACAGACGCGGGCAGGCATTTTTTCTTTAGTTGCTAAACAAGCATGTGTTTCTAAAGATAGTGATTGTGTTTCTACTAGTGATCTTGAAAAAGCCGCGGCGAATAGCAGTTTAGAGGAATTGGGCGTTCCATCATGGGCGTCCAAAGCAGTGTCGGCGCGTGGAAACGATTCCAAACGGTTGGAGGGGCTTATCAACCCCGGTGTCCACATTTTTGACCCCACTGCATCGCCTACGGATATTCTCGAAACACTGGTCACCGAAGGTGCCAAGGCATACGAAGGCACCGGATTATCATCAGCAGCGCAAACCGTGGGGCTGTCGGAATATCAACTACTGACGGCTGCGTCACTCGTCGAGCGTGAAGCGCCTCAGCAGGATTTTGCGAAGGTTGCCCGAGTTATTAAGAATCGCCTCGATAAACCGATGAAACTCGAGTTCGACTCGACGGTTAACTACGGGTTGGACGAGCAAGAGGTCGCGACGACGAACGAGGACCGTGAGAAAAAGACTCCGTGGAACACGTACGCAATGGAAGGATTGCCTGCGACCCCCATCGCATCGCCATCGCTATCTGCGGTGCACGCGATGGAAAAACCTGCCGACGGTGACTGGCTGTACTTCGTGACGATCGACAAGAACGGGACAACCGTGTTCAGCCACGATTTCTCCGATCACGAGGCAGCGATTAAAAAAGCCCAAGAAAGTGGAGTGCTTGACAGTGCCCGTTAGTTCCGAAGAAGGACAAGGAAGCGACAGTCGAGAAGGACTCGATCGGCATTATGCCGCAGTGCTGGGAGATCCTATCCAACATTCTCTTTCGCCCGTGCTCCATGGCAACGGCTTTCGGGCGGCTGGCCTCGAGAATTGGTCGTACGAACGTATCCGTTGTCCCAAGGGCGAACTTGAAAAAACGATCAACTCTTTAGGCCCTGAGTATGAGGGCTTCTCAGTCACCATGCCGGGCAAATTCGAAGCTCTCGACTTTGCGACCGAAGCTACTCAACGCGCGAAGCTCATCGGATCCGCCAATACGCTGGTGAAAATAAAACCAGCAAGCAGTGACACGCTGTCAACGGATGATGTTTCTGGATCAACTCAGTGGCGTGCAGACAATACCGATGGTGAGGGCGTAATAGGAGCCGTTCAGGAGCTTCTCACAGCCAAGACTTCGTCGTCCTCCGAAAACGACTCCCATTCAGCGATGGCGACGAATGCAGTCATCGTGGGTAACGGTGGCACCGCCCGGCCTGCTTTATGGGCTCTTGCTCAGTTGGGATGCCCCAACGTCACTGTGGTAGCTCGATCATCGCGCGCGGAACAACTCCGTCCGCTAGCGGAAGAACTGGGTGTCGACTTTTCATGGACGCTGTTCGAACACTCGGAGACGGCGTGTGCGAATGCCGACGTCCTGGTGTCAACAGTCCCATCGGTGGCAGCAGAACCCTACGTAGAGCTATTAGCGAAGGCTTCGGCGGTATGCGACGTGATCTACAGTCCATGGCCGACGCCACTGATATCGCACTGCCTCGCGGTAGGAACGCCGTGCGTCGGCGGAACAACGATGCTTTTTTACCAATCACTCAGCCAATTCGAGCAGTTCACCGGGCATCAAGCTCCTCAAGCGGCGATGCGACAGGCTTTGGAAAAAGCCTCTGGGGTACCCGTCGAAGTTCTCGACGCTCCGGGGAGTGCGAGCTAAGGATATTCCGGTGAGATAGTACCGGAAGTTATCCACAGGCTTGTTTTATCCACAACTTCGGTGTTCGTGAGCGCGAATAGAATCACTCTGCCCTCCCTGATCGTGATGAAATCGCGACCATGCAACAGAGTGAGCATCCGCTCTTATTTGGCTTTCCCGTCTCGCCCCATGACATTTGTGTCACCGCTTTCATTGTGGCGAGTATCCTCTGGGCGCTCGGGGTAGTGTGGTTCGACTGCCGATATCGCCTCATCCCATGGCGTCTAACTCTGATCGGTTCTGCGATGGTCGTTGCCGGAGAATCCTGGCTTTTTCACGAGTGGACAGACGTACTGTGCTGTTCTGCCATCTGGTCAGGTCTCTACGCTTCTGTTGCCCTCGTGGGGGCATTCCTTGGTTCTCGACGGCCGGGAATTGGTGGCGCAGATATTTTAGTTGGTGCGGCATGCGGAGCATGGCTCACACATGGGGGAGTGTTGCTGGTCATTGTGGCCATAGGCTGCGCCAACATCATTTCGATCGTATGCAGCCTGTACACCGTGTACCGCCATGGACCACCAGAAATAGCCCACATTCCAGCGATGATGGGTGGGATAGTCGTCGCCACTATGACTGGGATGATGTAAAACGGTCACATTCAATACAGGCAGACCGGGTCGGTCCCGCGAGGAACGATGCACCCGTTATCGTCCCTCTGACAACCCAAGCTTGTAGATTTAGAATTCTGATAGCTTTACATGGCTACTACGTGGAAGAATGACTGTATGTTGCGTTGGAGCACCGCCGGAGAATCGCATGGTGAAGCGATTGTCTCCACAATGGAAAACATGGTTGCTGGCGTCCCACTCTCAACACAGGACGTGGCTTATCATCTAGCACGACGTCGTCTGGGGTACGGCCGTGGTGCACGGATGAAATTTGAACAAGATGAAGTCACACTTCTCACTGGTGTACGTCACGGCCGCACGTTGGGTAGTCCTATCACCATCGTGATTGGCAATACGGAATGGCCCAAGTGGACCACCGTCATGGCGCAAGATCCGATTGACCGTGACGATCCAGATGTCCAGGCAGCTATGAACTCCGGCCGGGGAGCACAACTCACTCGGCCACGTCCTGGTCACGCAGATTTCGCGGGCATGGTAAAGTACGGGACCCATGACGCGAGGAACATTTTGGAGCGCGCTTCTGCCCGGGAAACTGCTGCCCGGGTAGCTATCGCCACCGTTGCTCGTTCTTTCCTCCGTGAACTATTTGGCGTTGAAGTCTTTAGTCACGTCGTCAGTATTGGTGCGTCGGAGGTTGATGACTCAGCCCAGCCGCACTTTAGCGATCTCACACGCATCGACGAATCGCCTGTCCGTGCTTATAGCCCGTGGGCTGAAGAATCCATGATCAATGAAATCAAGGCGGCCAAAAAAGCAGGGGATACTCTAGGCGGCGTCGTTGAGGTCATCGTCGAGGGCCTCCCCATCGGATTGGGGTCGCATGTGTCGGCGGGGACTCGTTTGGACGCCCGTCTCGCTGGCGCATTGATGAGTATTCAGGCGATTAAGGGAGTCGAGATAGGCGATGGATTCGCCGAAGCTCGTCGGCGTGGATCGGAGGCTCACGATGAAATGGTTCGCGACGATGGACACGTCAAACGGCTGACGAACCGAGCCGGTGGCCTCGAGGGCGGAATGACAAATGGCGAAACACTGCGAGTGCGTGCAGCGATGAAACCAATATCCACAGTTCCGCGTGCGCTATCCACCGTTGACATGGAGACTGGTGATGCAGCATCTGCTATCCATCAGCGTTCCGACGTGTGTGCTGTTCCTGCCGCCGGCGTCGTCGCGGAAGCAATGGTAGCCCTTGTCTTGACACAGGCCGCTTTGGATAAATTCGGCGGTGACAGCCTTGCGGAAACCAAGCACAATGTTAAAAGCTATCTTCATCAGGTTAGTCAACGCTTGAGCTTTGACTCTGGGCTAGGAGAGTGAATGAAACCACGAGTTGTATTGATTGGTCTTCCTGGCGCAGGCAAGTCCACGATCGGACGCCGGCTCAGCCGTGCTCTTGGCCTCGACCTCGTTGACTCCGATGAACTCATCGAACAACGATGGGGCGGCATGACATGTGGCCGTATTTATGATCATTTGGGTGAAGAGCAATTCAGACTAGTGGAAGAGGACGTCATTGCCGACGCCTTGACCACTGGAGGCATTGTTGCGCTCGGTGGAGGGGCAGTCGTCTCGCCGGTGACTCGTCGGCGCCTCGTCGGCCATGAAGTCGTGTTCCTCGATGTATCCGCAGAGGAAGGTTATCGACGCACCCGCGGCTCCCTCACTCGGCCCGTGCTGCAGTCAGAGGACCCAGAGCAACGCTATCGCGATTTGGATGAGCAACGTCGGCCCCTCTATGAGGAGGTCGCGACTCTTCGCATTCGGAGTGACCGCCGTGGCCCCCAGAAAGTCGTCGCCAGCATTCTGAATTATCTTGAAACCAGTGAGTCCCGGGGGTCGATGATCCCCGACACCGCTGACGAATCCGCTGTTGCAGTAGAGGAATTTCTATGAGTACACCTAGTCGCGAGTCGACCGACACGGCGAGCGGTACAGGACCGTGGACAATCCCGGTGAACGGCAATAAACCGTATGACGTCGTGATAGGCCATGACCTCGTAGGCTCAATCGGAGCTGCAGCAGATTCCTACTCAAAAGTCGGAATTATCCACCAACCCACAGTTGCCGTCGCAGCCCATCGCATAGCCGATACATTGGCGGCACGCGATATATCCTCCTTTCTCGTAGATATTGACGACGCTGAACAAGGGAAAACCTTCGACGTCGTCACTCGGCGTTGGGACGAGTGCGCCAAGCACGGCGTGGGCCGACGGGACGCGATTATCAGCGTGGGCGGTGGTGCGGCAACTGATGTCGGCGGATTCGTGGCGGCGACATGGATGCGCGGCATCGATGTCATTCAAGTACCGACCACGGTGTTGGGAATGGTCGATGCGGCCGTCGGCGGGAAAACAGGTATTAATACACCAGCTGGGAAAAACTTGGTGGGTGCTTTCCATGAGCCATCGGCTGTATTTGTTGATCTCGACTTTATTAACGATCTTCCTCGTGAGGCGATCGTCGCTGGCAGCGCCGAAATCGTGAAAACCGGGTTTATTGCGGATCCGGAGATCACCAAACTCTATGAGCGTGATCCCGATCGGTGTCTCGATGTAGCCGGGGATTTGCCCGAGTTAATTCGCAGAAGCATCGCTGTTAAAGCGTCGGTTGTTTCGCAAGATCTTAAAGAATCAAGCTTGCGTGAGATTCTCAATTATGGGCACACTTTTGGACATGCCATTGAGAAGGTCGAGCACTACACATGGCCTCATGGTCATGCGGTTGCGGTGGGAATGTGTTTTGAGGCAGAACTTGCCTGCGTGACAGGGCACCTCAGTGAAGCGGTCGTGCAGCAGCATCGAACGATTCTTCAATCATTGGGCTTGCCTACGCACTATGATGCTGCCGCGCTCGATGATCTCATCGATGCGATGAAGATGGATAAGAAGAACAGGGACGGGAACATCCGATTCGTGATCCTTTCTTCCCATGATTCGGATTCCCTCGATTCTGACACGGGTAGTGGGTTGTCGGCTGGGGATAATTCCAGCCAGGTTCCACGTCCTATCCGGCTAGCTGGGCCTAGTTATGAAGACCTTCAGACTGCCTTTATGCGCATGAATGATAGGGGAGAGTCGTAGTGACTACTGATAACAAGCCAGCTTTGCGCGTATTAGTTGCCAACGGCCCCAACCTGGATCGTCTGGGTAAACGGGAGCCGGATATTTACGGGTCCACGACGCTCGAAGACGTCCAAAACATGCTCCGCGAACGCGCTGAATCCTTCGGTATTAGCGTGAGCTTTTATCAGTCGAACCATGAGGGCGACATGATCGATCGTATTCATCGTGCCGCCGATGAGGGCGAAGCCGTCGTTATTAATCCGGGGGGATGGACGCACACATCGGTGGCCCTCCGCGATGCGTTGGCTGAGATCGCTGACGGTGCGGGCTTTATAGAAGTCCACATTTCAAATGTGCATTCTCGTGAGGATTTCCGACGGCATTCCTATCTGAGCCCGATTGCCCGCGGGGTTATTGTGGGTTTGGGAGTTGAGGGCTACGCCTACGCCCTGGATTTCCTTGCGCGCGGTGACAAGTAAAACTTTGCTAATACTTCACTACTCAGGAGGTATTGATTGATGGATCGTGAAAAACTTTATGCTCAACGCCGAGATGCGGCGCGAGAGTTGCTTAACAAGGCCGATGTACCTGCTCTTTTAGTTACTAATTTAAAAAATGTTCGTTATCTCACGGGGTTTAGTGGATCAAACGCAGCACTCCTGCTGACCACTGATGGCGAGGAACTCCTTGGCACTGATGGTCGATACACCACTCAGGTTGCCGACGAAGCCCCCGGCATTGAAGTTCTCATCGAACGTGACACAGTTCCTGCTGTTCGTAGAGCATTTGATGGAAAAATCAGCGTTGAAACTAGCCTCAACCTTGGTGAAGCGCAGCGCTTAGGCGATTACACGGTCACTCAAGACCTCATTGAGGATCTGAGAATGACCAAAGACGAATCAGAAATTGCCGCGCTTGACGCTGCAGCGGCTGTGGCCGATAAGGCATGGTTGTCGCTTCTTGAGGATGAAGTCATCCGCGAAGGCGTTCCCGAAAACATCGTGGCTGCCGAACTTGAGTACCGCATGAGGAAATTCGGCGCAGATGGAATCTCCTTCGAGACGATTGTGGCGTCGGGAGTTAATGGTGCAAAACCGCACCACAGTGCAAGTACTGACCCGATCCCCAAGGGCCTCATCACCATTGACTTTGGTGTGTACCTCAACGGATACGCTTCTGATCAGACTCGATTGGTATCGGTCGGGGAGCCCCCGGAGAAGCAGCGCGAGATTGCGGACACTGTCTACCGCGCTTTCCTTGCCGGTTGTGAGGCGCTACGGCCCGGAGCAGGTCTGTTCGCTATCGATAAGGTGTGCCGCGACATTATCGACGACGCAGGCTATGGCGAGTATTTCGTCCACTCGACCGGTCATGGAGTGGGACTCGACGTCCATGAGAGGCCATACTCTGCTTCACGTACCGATAAATCAAAGACCATTGACGTCGGCCAAACCCTGACCATCGAACCCGGAATTTACGTACCCGGTCTGTCAGGGGCACGAATTGAAAACACGTTGGTGGTCACCGAGGACGGTTCGCGGCCACTCAATACCAGCAGTCCGGCGCTGACCGTCGTCTAGTAGGGTAGATCGTGTACGAGGTCTTCGTCACGGTAGTGGAATGGGCTAAGCCAACCCGGATTGTCGATATCCACTCACGAAGTGCCAAGGTTATGTGACATCGATATCTCAGGATCATGGTGTGTCCTGAAGGATGAGGAGTTTTCAGTGGCAACTACTGCCGATTTCAAAAATGGGCTAGTTCTGAAACTTGACAACAAACTTCAGCAGATTGTGGAGTTTCAGCACGTCAAGCCGGGTAAAGGGCCAGCGTTCGTCCGTACCAAGCTCAAGGACGTTGTATCCGGGAAAGTCGTCGATAAGACTTTCAATGCTGGTGTCAAAGTTGAGACCGCGACGGTAGACCGCCGTGATATGACGTACCTCTACAACGATGGCACAGATTACGTGGTCATGGACGATAAGAACTACGAGCAGATTCCTCTTTCGCCGGAGCTGATGGGTGACGGTGCTCGGTTCTTATTGGAAAACATGCCCGTCCAGGTCTCTTTCTATGAGGATCAGCCCCTGTTCGTCGAGTTGCCGGTTTCCGTGGAACTGAAGGTCAAGCACACCGATCCCGGTTTGCAGGGTGACCGTTCGACGGGTGGCACGAAGCCAGCGACCCTCGAGACTGGAGCAGAGGTGCAGGTTCCTCTCTTCATTGAGACCGGCAATGTCCTGAAAATCGATACGCGTGATGGCTCCTACCTTTCACGCGTGAATAACTAAGGAACATGGACGTGGCAGACGACAACGTTGGAGCGCCCTCATCTGCGGACACGCCCTTACAGAATGAGTCGGGCGAACAGACCCACCAGAACCAGTCCTCCGCCCAGGAGCGGTCAAAATCCACTCGTAGTGGATTCAAGAGGCATGGGTCGCGCTATAAAGCCCGACGTCGGGCCGTCGATATTTTGTTCGAGGCAGAATTCAGGGATCAAGATCCTGTGTATGTCGTCGAGCAGCGACGGGAATTGTCTCAAGATCTGGAATCCGGTGTCTTACCTGTGTCCGACTACACGGCGACGATCGTTGCAGGCGTCGCAGAAAACCTGGACGGCATAGATTCCGCGATTGCCTCTCACTTGTCCTCGACGTGGCGCTTGGACCGTATCCCTGCTGTTGACCGAGCCGTCATGAGGGTGTCGACGTGGGAGTTGCTTCACAATGAGGAAGTGCCTCCGAAGGTCGCAGTTTCTGAGGGGATCGAGCTGGCTTCCGAATACTCGACGGATGTTGCCCCGGCGTATGTCAACGCGGTTCTGGATGACATCGCTGGAGAAGTGCAGCGTTCGCAGTCGAATGGCGAATCATGACATTCGGTGCGCGGTAGGGAAGTCTCTGCGCCTGAAATAGTCATAGTCGAATAGCTCCGTCAGTACTCACCGGCGGAGTTTTTCTATGCCTTTTTCTTATGGTGCGGTGGTCCGCTACCACGTTGCGTTGGGCGTAATTGAGTCACGGCGAAGGGTGAGCGGCATGGTCTATCCCGGCCCTCATGCCACCCTAAATAACCCCGAAATAGGGTAATTTTTGCGCCATAATTTCAGTTAAGGGACCTGAGGGTCATTTCTACGATTAGCAATGTAACAAAAAAGTTACGGATTGATAACAGCTAAGAGCTGGAGTTTTAGTATGGCTGGAATAGGAATAACTTATCGTTGTGCAATCGGTGCCAGATTAATCTGATAACAGACAGAAAGGTCTATTGAAAGACATTGTAAAACTGGATGTAGAAAACCACTGCCGTTCGTATAACCTAGTCATGCCGACGGAGCCACAGCCAGTCAGCGTTTACCCACTATTCCGGGCCATGCTCATCAAGGGGGCCAAAGGAGCGGTAGACGTGGTGTCACCATTGTGGATCCCGGCCCTACAGCGCGTCGCGCCGCAGGAGGGGCTCTATCTGGGTCGATAGAGAAATGCGGATCGTGACAGACGCTTTGGGTCGGAGGGGGCGGATGACACCCCGGCTGTGGCTCCGTTTGCACTCATACGAGAACACACTAAAAAAGCCCCGCTAGGGGGCTTAGATAGAGCTTTGAACATTAGCTCAGCGATTCGGCTAGTTCGCGATTCGAATTCGATGCGTCGCGATTCCATGGGAGCCGGCTACTCAGATTATTCCGAGTCCACCATTTTTCGAGCGCGACGCCGACGAGCGGAACAACGATCGCGATGCCCCAGCCCAGCAAAATGTCAAACACATAGTGCTCAGCGAAAAAGACCAGAGTAAAGCCCATCGCGAAGGCATATATAAGGCACACAACACCAAGTTTTTTACGTCGTCGCGCAAACATGTACGTTGCCAAGTACATGGTGAGCGCGGCATGGAGGGATGGGATAGCCGCGACAAGGTTCGATTCCTTTTGACCGCGTTCGATCAGCGCACCAATCCCTGAAGATTCGTCTGAGGTCGACGACTGTGAGTCACCCTCCGACGTATCGGCCGCGACCGTCTTGGTCTCACGATCGCTCGGGGTCTCTTCAGCATGGGCTACGGCCGCCGAGAAACTGAGGTGGTTAAGCTTCTCCCACCCGCGAGCACTCAGTCGCTCAACCCACGGATGAGTATCATCGTGTTTTCCATGAACAGGGCCGAGGATAGAACCCTCACCAGCGTGATCGTCGACAAACATGCATCGGACGCTACGTGGCCCGTCGGCAACATCCGCGGGTGCGCATCGACCAGCAGCCCAGGGGGGCGCGGCAGGAACGAATACATAGCCGATAAGCCCAATAAACGACACGGTCAGCATGCCGGCAGCGAAGCGCGCGAAATCGGCGCGGGACCGGAGCCATTCGCCGAAGGCCATAATATATGGCGTCACAAAGTAAGAGATGTAGACAATGGCCAAGATAAGTTCCCACCATGGCGGGTTCTCGAAGCGAATCTGCTCCTGCAACCAGACCGTGGGGACGGCGCCGAACATTGCCTTATCGATATCCGGAGCTAAGTGCCAATGAACGGGCAGTCCAAGCTGCAAAGACCACGTTCTCGTGTTGTCATACGCAACGAGAAACAGGAAGAACGGGCTCCAGTCAACGATCAATTGATAGAGGTGGCGGCGTCCGATCGACAGTGCGGCAAGCCCGCTAGTTAACACAATAAACAGCGTTGAACGGCCAAAAGGCCATCCTCGAAATGTGATCCACGCTATGAGTCCAAGTACCCACACAGAGACGGCAAGTCGACGGGTAAACGTGAGCTGTTTCGTCGACATGTACCTGAACGGTGGGAGGATGGGGCGAAACTCTTTCGGACTCTGTTTCGCTGGCCGAGAAGATTGAGATAGCTCAGCTTCGTGTGTGGGCTCCACAGATGGAACGCTGGTGGGACGTTCTCCTTCTGCCATAGTCCTGACATCCTTACTCTTCAAAAGGTGACAATGCTGAGCAGAGTCGACCGACAAAAGATAACGTGTTGAGGGTACTCGGCTTCACTCGACGTAATCCAGAAACACTGTTCATATGCGTCAAAGCACGTGAACCGATACACACAAATGAGGGCTGAGAAAGCCTGCAATCGTCTCATGGCCGTGGTAAAGTCCTGAGCGATATCAACAATTTCACATCATTAGGAGTGACATCCTTTAACGGACTGCACCGAGAGGCAGGGAAGGAGGTCACGATGAATACAGCACGTACGTCTACGCCGGCTACTGACGCGATGGAGACAGAGATTCTCTCATCCGACGACGTCGGCCGTACTGTTGCACGCATCGCGCACCAGATAATCGAAAAAACAGCACTGGATGCCGACGACGCCAAGCGCGTCGTCCTGTTGGGAATTCCCAGTGGGGGCTTTCCCTTAGCCGAGCGATTAGCTCACCTCATTCACGAATTCGCGGGAGTCACGGTAGACACGGGGGCATTGGACATCACCCTCTACCGCGATGATCTTCGTCATAAACCCCACCGAGCTCTCCAACGCACATCAATTCCCGACGACGGAATCGACGGAAAGACGGTCATTCTTGTCGACGATGTTCTGTACTCCGGTCGAAGCGTGCGATCGGCGCTAGATGCGTTGCGTGATATCGGGCGCGCCAGCATCGTCCAACTTGCTGTCGTGGTGGACCGAGGCCACCGCGAACTGCCCATCCGCGCGGACTACGTCGGGAAAAATATTCCGACATCCCGTTCAGAAGACGTTATCGTCTCCCTCGAAGAACTCGACGGCCATGACGGTGTCGTCCTGCGCCGGCCAACTACTGGCGCTTCATCGTCGTCGGCGGACGAAACCGCGGGGGAGAACTCCACTCATGAGGGGAGCAACTCATGAAGCACCTTCTCTCGATGGCGGATCTCTCTGCCGATGAAATCACTGGCCTCTTAGACGAAGCCCAGAACTTTAAGGAAGCTCTCGAAGGACGCGAGCTCAAGAAGCTGCCCACCCTCCGAGGCCGCACAATCTTCACCGTGTTCTACGAAAACTCCACCCGCACACGATCCAGCTTTGAAACAGCAGGAAAGTGGATGAGCGCCGACGTCATCAACATCAGCGCATCATCCTCAAGTGTGAAAAAAGGGGAGTCCCTCCAAGACACCGGTTTAACTCTCACAGCGATTGGTGCCGACGCTCTCATCATTCGCCATCCCAGCTCCGGAGCGGCGCAGCAATTGGCGCACTGGGTGGCTCCCAACGGCGACGGTCCCAGCGTCATCAACGCTGGTGATGGTGCCCATCAACACCCGACGCAGGCGCTGTTGGACGCGCTTACTCTTCGGCAACGCCTCGGCGGAATCAACGGGCGAAAAATCGTGATCGTGGGGGATATCCTCCACTCGCGCGTCGCGCGTTCTAATGCCGAGTTATTGACAAAACTGGGGGCGGAAGTTGTGTACGTTGCCCCGCCGACGCTGCTCCCGTATGGGGTAGAGACGTGGCCGGTCCGGATTTCCTATGACATGGATTCTGAGCTTGCCGACGCCGATGCCGTCATGATGCTGCGCGTTCAAGCCGAACGCATGGCCGGAGGGTTCTTCCCCAGCCACCGCGAATACGCCACGTTATACGGAATGAGCACCGCGCGTGAGGCCAAGATGAAAGATAAGGCCATCATCATGCACCCAGGCCCCATGCTTCGTGGCATGGAGATTAATTACTCCGTAGCGGATGCCCCCCGAACTGCGGTTTTGCAACAGGTCAACAATGGCGTCCACGTCCGCATGGCGGTCTTGTTCTCGCTCATCATCGGTACCCACGGACAATCTCACACAAAGAAGGAGTCATAAATTGAGTGCTCAGTCGTGGCCGGAAACCGGCACACAGGCACCACCTGCACGCGGTTCGATCCTTCTCACAGGAGTGCGCCCGTACGGTGAAGGCGACCCCACGTCGGTTCTGATTACCGACGGCGTTATCGCGGAAATTGCCCCAACAATCGACGCACCTGAGGACGCTCGAGTCCTGGACCTGTCCGGTCAGGTGTTGTTGCCAGGATTCGTTGACATCCACGTCCACCTACGCGAACCGGGCCGTGAAGACACCGAAACGTTGTTAACCGGCTCCCAAGCTGCAGCGCGTGGCGGTTTCACCGCGGTCTTCACCATGCCGAATACCAAACCCGTGATGGACGACCCATCCATCGTCGAATCGGTGTGGTACAAGGGCCAAAATATCGGCCTCTGCGATGTTCATCCCGTCGGAGCCATCACAAAACAACGTGAAGGGAAAGAGCTTGCTGAACTCGGCATGATGCGGGATTCAGAAGCTAAAGTTCGGATGTTCTCCGACGACGGAACATGCGTGAATGACCCCGAGGTGATGCGTCGAGCTGTGGAATATGCCAAGGGGCTCGACGTTTTACTCGCCCAGCATTGTGAGGACGCACGGTTAACACAGGGCGCTGTTGCCCATGAGGGAACGGTCGCCGCCGAACTCGGGCTTCGCGGATGGCCACGCGTTGCTGAAGAATCAATTGTCGCTCGCGATTCCATCATGACCAGGGACTATGGCGGTCGCGTCCATATTTGTCACGCCTCCACCGAAGGTACGGTCTCCTTGGTGAAATGGGCCAAAGAACAGGGACTTCCTGTCACCGCCGAGGTCACGCCCCATCACCTTATTCTTACTGATGAGCGCCTTCGCACCTATGACGGTGTCAACAAAGTTAACCCGCCTCTTCGCGAAGAGCGGGATGTTCTCGCGCTTCGTGATGCGCTGCGTGACGGCATCATCGATTGTGTCGCCACTGACCACGCCCCGCACGGATCCGAAGAGAAATGCTGTGAGTTCGACCATGCCCGTCCGGGAATGCTGGGGCTGGAAACATCACTGAGCATCATCTCCCAGCTCTTTGTCGAAACGGGACTGGAAGATTGGCGTTTTGTCGCCACGGTGATGTCCGAACGCCCAGCGGAGATCGTCCGGCTTCCGGGGCAGGGCCGTCCTATCGCGGTTGGCGAGCCAGCCAACCTGACCGCGATTGATCCCGATCACCGGTGGGTAGCCACCGGGAAGGACCTCGCTTCCAAAGCCGATAACACTCCGTACGAGGGCATGGAATTCCGCGCCAAAGTCACCACCACGATTCTCCGTGGGCACATCACCTGTCTAGACGGTGAAGCCTCCCAGCCCTTGGATAGAAAGGTTCACTAGTGAGTACATCGCCCACATCGCTACACACGACCGGCTCTCCTTCCTCTCATGCCGACGCTCAGTCGGGGAGTCTTCCCGCCGTTCTCATTCTCGCTGATGGACGCGTTTTCCGCGGCACATCCTTTGGGGCCACAGGCCGTGCCTTTGGCGAGGCCGTCTTCACCACGGGGATGACCGGCTACCAGGAGACGATGACGGATCCGTCGTATCGTCGTCAGTTAGTGTGCGCGACCGCGCCACAAATTGGAAACACCGGGTGGAATGACGAAGACGATGAGTCGCGTGGATCCACTATCTGGGTATCCGGTTTGATTATCCGTGACCTTTCCGCGCGCCCGTCTAACTGGCGGAGCAAGCGTTCCCTCCAGGACGAAATGGCGGCACAGGGAATAATCGGCATTAAGAATGTCGACACCCGTGCATTGGTTCGCCATCTGCGCGACAAGGGGTCGGTCAACGCTGGGATCTTTACTGGCGATGAGGCCGCGAAACCCGTCGACGAGCTCCTATCCATTGTTAACGAAATTCCGTCCATGGCCGGCCAGGACCTTGCCGAAGAAGTGAGTACCCACGAGCCTTATATCGTTGAGCCTGAGGGGACGTCGTCGCAGTCAGATACCCTGACCGTCGTCGCCTATGACATGGGAATTAAGACCAATACGCCGCGAAACTTCTCGCGACGTGGCATTAAGACAGTCGTTGTCCCGGCGAATACGTCATTCGACGACATCCAGAAGTACAACCCTGACGGGGTGTTTATCTCGAACGGTCCGGGGGATCCGTCGACGGCCGACACCATGGTCGACATCGTCCGCCAGGTCCTTTCAGCGAAAATTCCCTTCTTCGGAATTTGTTTCGGGAACCAGATTTTTGGTCGAGCATTAGGTTTAGGTACCTACAAACTCAAATTTGGTCACCGCGGAATTAACGTCCCCGTTGTCGACGTCGCCACGGGCCGCGTCTCCATCACCGCCCAAAACCACGGATTCGCCTTGCTTCCTCCGCATGTTGATGACGCGTCGGAAAAACTCAGTACCGAAGAGTTGACAGCCAGCTTTGATACTCCCTTCGGACCGGCCCACGTCACCCACATTTGCCCGAACGACAACGTGGTGGAAGGGGTCGCTCTCAATGATGGTCGGGCTTTCTCTGTGCAGTACCACCCAGAGGCTGCTGCGGGTCCCCATGACGCGAATCCGCTTTTCGACCAGTTCGTGACCGTTATGCAAGAAGGAAAGGCCAAGTAAATGCCACGCCGTACAAACCTTAACCACGTGCTGGTCATCGGGTCTGGCCCTATTGTCATCGGCCAAGCATGTGAATTTGACTACTCCGGAACTCAGGCATGTCGAGTCCTCGAACAAGAAGGACTCCGCGTCACCTTAATTAACTCCAATCCCGCGACCATCATGACCGACCCTGAGTTCGCGGACCATACCTATATTGAACCGATCGATTCCGAATACATCGAGAAGATCTTCGAGAAAGAAGCTGCCGAAGGACACCCCATTGATGCCGTGCTCGCCACACTGGGTGGGCAGACGGCTCTCAACGCCGCCATTCAGCTTGACCGTCGGGGGATCCTCGCCAAACACCACGTGGAACTCATTGGTGCTGATATTGAGGCTATTGAGAGGGGAGAGGACCGGCAAAAGTTTAAAGATATCGTCGAAAAAATCGGTGGCGAATCAGCTCGGTCACGGGTGTGCCACAACATGGAGGAGGTTCACGAAACCGTCGCTGAGCTCGGCCTTCCTGTTGTTGTTCGTCCCTCGTTCACTATGGGGGGTCTGGGATCTGGCCTTGCCTACACGTACGACGACATCGACCGCATTGCCGGCGGCGGGTTAGCAGCCTCGCCCGAGGCCAATGTGCTCATCGAAGAATCCATTCTGGGATGGAAAGAGTATGAGCTCGAGCTCATGCGGGATGGCAACGATAACGTCGTCATCGTATGTTCAATCGAAAACGTGGATGCGGTAGGCGTTCATACGGGGGACTCTGTAACTGTTGCGCCTGCACTTACCCTGACCGACCGTGAATTTCAGGTCATGCGTGACCAGGCCATCGCAATTCTGCGCGAGGTCGGCGTCGATACTGGCGGATGTAATATCCAATTCGCGGTGAACCCTAATAATGGCCGCATCGTCACCATCGAGATGAATCCACGCGTGTCGCGTTCATCGGCATTGGCATCGAAGGCAACCGGTTTCCCCATCGCGAAAATCGCGGCCAAGCTGGCAATTGGATACACCTTAGATGAAATCCGCAATGACATCACCGGTGTGACCCCGGCGGCATTCGAGCCGACGCTGGACTACGTCGTCGTCAAGGCTCCTCGCTTTGCGTTCGAAAAATTCCCAGGTTCCGACGACACCCTAACCACGTCCATGAAGTCGGTGGGCGAAGCGATGGCATTGGGGCGCAATTACATTGCCGGCCTGAACAAGGTTCTCCGTTCCCTGGAGAACAAAGAAAGCGGCTTCTGGACATACCCCGACGAACACTTTGCCGGCGAATCGGCTAAGGACAAAGCGGCCGTCGTCGATATGCTCCGTGTGCCTAAAGAAGGACGCTTGTACCTCGTTGAACTTGCTCTTCGGCTGGGTGCCAGCGTCGACGAGATTCACGAAGCCTCCGGCATTGACCCCTGGTTTATTGCTGAAATCGAACAACTTGTGGCGTTCCGTAAGGAGTTAGAAGCTGCGCCGGTCCTCACCGAAGAGCTGTTGCGTAGGGCGAAGTACCTTGGACTCTCTGACGTACAAATCGCCAGTGTGAGGCCTGAACTCGCCGGAGAAAATGGGGTGCGCACACTGCGGTGGTCCCTCGGTATCCGCCCGGTATTCAAAACAGTGGATACGTGCGCGGCGGAGTTTGAGGCAAAAACTCCCTATCACTACAGCGCGTATGAGCTTGATCCGGCTGCGGAAAGTGAAGTCACTCCGCAGCGAGAGAAAGAAAAGATCCTCATTCTCGGGTCTGGCCCCAACCGTATTGGCCAGGGGATTGAGTTTGACTATTCGTGTGTTCACGCAGCATTGGAACTCTCACGCATCGGCTATGAGACGGTCATGGTTAATTGCAACCCCGAAACGGTCTCGACCGACTACGACACTGCTGACCGCCTCTACTTTGAGCCGTTGACCTTTGAAGATGTCATGGAGGTCTACCACGCCGAATCTGAGTCCGGAAATGTGGCAGGCGTTATCTGCCAGTTGGGCGGACAGACACCGCTAGGCCTGGCTGAGCGGCTTAAAGAGGCCGGCGTTCCGGTTATCGGAACAACTCCAGAGGCCATCAACCTGGCCGAAGACCGTGGCGAGTTCGGAGGGGTTCTCGAACGCTCTGAACTTCCGGCACCGGCTTATGGAACGGCAAAGAACCTCGAGGAAGCGCAAGCGGTAGCGTCGTCAATTGGCTATCCGGTACTGGTCCGGCCGTCCTATGTGTTGGGTGGCCGGGGCATGGAAATTGTCTATGATGACGACTCTCTCGCCGACTACATTTCCCGGGCGACCGAGATTACCCACGATCATCCTGTCCTCGTTGACCGGTTCTTGGACAATGCCATTGAGATCGACGTTGACGCCTTATGCGATGGTGACGAGGTTTATCTCGCTGGCGTCATGGAGCACATTGAGGAAGCCGGTATTCACTCGGGTGACTCAGCCTGCGCTATCCCGCCCATGACCCTGGGCACAGAGGATATCGACACTGTTCGACGGTCCACGGCATCGCTGGCTCGTGAAATCGGCGTGCGAGGACTCATGAACGTCCAGTTTGCCCTGAAAGATGACACCCTATATGTCATCGAGGCGAATCCGCGTGCCTCACGAACAGTGCCCTTCGTGTCCAAGGCGACCGGCGTTCCGTTGGCGAAAGCTGCCGCCCGCATATCGGTGGGTGCCACGCTCCAGGAGCTGCGCATGGAAGGGATGATCCCCACCGACCACGACGGAGGTTCACTCCCTCTCGACGCGCCGATCGCCGTTAAGGAAGCGGTCTTACCGTTCCGGAGGTTCCGTCGGCAGGATGGTTCACTGTTGGATTCGCTCCTGTCTCCGGAAATGAAGTCGACCGGTGAAGTCATGGGGCTTGACCGCGCGTTCGGTGCGGCCTACGCCAAATCCCAGTCTGGGGCTTACGGACGCCTCCCCGTGTCAGGCACGGTGTTTGTCTCGGTCGCTAACCACGACAAAAGGACCATGGTTTTCCCCATCCAACGTTTAGCTACGCTCGGATTTTCGCTTCTGGCGACGGAAGGCACTGCGGGGATGCTTCGCCGCAATGGAATCCCGTGTGAAGTTGTCGCGAAGCAATCGCAAGTTCACGAAGACAACCCCAGCGTCGATCATGTTGAGGTGGGGACCGTTCATCGGGATAAGGACGGCCGCCGGTCCATCGTCGACCTTATTTTGGACGAACAGGTTGATCTCATCATTAACACGCCAGCTGGGAGTTCCGGCGCCCGCCACGATGGTTACGAGATCCGCGCGGCAGCGTTGAACGCTGAGATTCCGTGCATCACAACGGTCCAGGCGGCAGTCGCAGCAGTCCAAGCTATCGAGTCCATCCACGGCATCTCTGAGACCGCCTCGAAGGGCGAGGAGAGCGCTGGTCAAGGCCATCCGCAGCCTGGGCAGGACGGCGCTGAAGAGGATGATCGTAGGCCGAATGCGTCGCTGATGGTCGCAGCAATCCAGGATCTTCATGCATGAGTTGTCCAACCCGTCAGCGAAGCTCGTTAGGAAGGCTCGTGAGAGAGGGTAAATATGTGTGATCCGAAGCCGTCGACATCGTCCTCGGCGGGCGATTCAACACCGACAAGTCGGGAGCAATCTGTGCCTAAGCATGACTTAGGTGGGCCTGTGTCATTCGGTGATCGCCTTGCTGCTGCCGCTCTGAATCGTTCACGGTTATGTGTCGGCATCGATCCCCATCCGGGTCTACTTTCCCAGTGGGGGCTTCCCGCCTCAGTTGATGGGCTCGAAAGCTTCACTATGCGATGTGTCGAAGCCTTCGGCACGACAGTCGCTTTGGTTAAGCCGCAAGTGGCCTTCTTCGAATCGTACGGTTCGCGAGGCTACGCGGTATTGGAGAAGGCTATCGCTGCCCTCCACGAGGCGGGGACACTTGTTCTTGCCGACGCCAAACGCGGCGATATTGGTTCGACGATGGCGGCCTACGCCGATGCCTGGCTAGGGGAGACCTCGCCGCTGAGATGTGACGCCGTGACCGCCAGCCCCTATACCGGTTTTGGCGCGCTTGAGCCTGTGCTGGACGTTGCAGAGCGTCAAGGACAGGGTGTGTACGTCTTGGCTGCGACCTCGAATCCGGAGGCTGAGATCCTGCAATCGGCGCAGATTAGGCGCTCCCGTAGCCGACAGCGTCAGGACGATTCGCACGATGCCGGTGACGGTGACAGCGTCGCTCAACACATCGTCGATGAATGTGCTGCGCGTAACCAGGTCTACCGTCGAAAAACCGGTAGCCGATTCGGAAACGTCGGTGTCGTGGTGGGGGCTACCTTAGGGCTGCTTACAGAGGGATCGGAGGCAGTGCGCAACGCCCCGGATCTGTCTGCTCTCAACGGCCCTGTACTCCTTCCTGGGGTAGGGGCCCAAGGGGCGAGTGCGGATGATGTCCGTCGCCTCACGACACACGTCGAACCCCTAGCTTTCCCCAATATATCGAGGGCAATATTGAAACATGGCCCAGATATAGGTAGTTTGCAGAAGGCTGTAGAGGCGAATGCCCAGGACTGCCCCGGTATGGTGTTAGAATGACTCGCGTTGTCTCAACCAGGGGCAGACTTAACTTTGACCTGGTCAGCGTCTATAGTCTTTGGTGCTGTTTGCCAGGCTCACTATTTGCGAAGTCGGTCGGGTGCTTCAACGAACCTGGAGACAATTACGCGGTCACCTTGTGACCCGCACCGAAACCCGAACATCAGTAAGTGAAGTATTCATCGATTGACATTACGGAGGAACCGTGGCCCTTCCCCAGTTAACGCCCGAACAGCGTGCTGCTGCACTCGAGAAAGCTGCTCAAGCTCGCAAGGCACGTGCCGAGCTCAAGGAAAAGCTCAAGAAAGGTGAGACCGACCTTCAGGCAGTGTTGAAGAAGGCCGACGAGGACGAAATCCTGGGCAAGATGAAGGTTTCGGCTTTGCTCGAGGCGTTGCCGAAGGTGGGTAAGGTTAAGGCTCAGGAAATCATGAAAGAGCTGGAAATCGCCCCGACACGTCGTTTGCGTGGCCTAGGTGAGCGCCAGCGTCGTGCTCTGCTTGAGCGCTTTGGCTTCGACCCGGAGAAATAAACCTTGACAACAAATCGTGGCAATCTTGTGGTTCTTGCGGGACCCAGCGCAGTAGGAAAGTCCACAGTGGTTCATCGTCTGCGTGAAACGGTGCCCGATTTGTATTTCAGCGTGTCTATGACGACACGGGTCCCCCGCCCCGGCGAGGAAAATGGCGTGGATTATTTGTACGTCTCCAACGACGAATTCACTCGCCATGTTGAAGCCGGGGATATGTTGGAGTGGGCTGAAATCCATGGTGGTCTTCAGCGTTCTGGCACACCGGCTGGCCCCGTTCGTGACGCTCTCGACAGTAACCGCCCAGTCCTCATCGAGGTAGACCTAGAGGGTGCTCGGAATGTGAAGAAAACTCTTCCGGAGGCTCACACCGTTTTCCTCATGCCACCTTCATGGGAGGCTCTCGTCGAGCGTTTGACAGGTCGGGGCACTGAACCGCCGGATGTTATTGAACGTCGCCTCGAGACTGCCCATAGAGAGCTGGCTGCCAAGGATGAGTTCGACCATATCGTGGTTAATGACTCCGTGGACAACGCTGTTCGCGCTATTGCCGCACTACTCACGGCCGAAAGGACATCGTGACTACACCTAATTTGGCTTCTGTCAATGACGACAACGTATTTGACCCACCGGTAGGTATTACCAACCCGCCGATTGACGAGCTGCTAGGCAAGGTGTCGTCAAAGTACGCCCTTGTCATCTTTGCTGCTAAGCGAGCTCGCCAGATCAATGATTACTTCAAGAGCGTCGATGACTCGGTCTTTGAGTTCGTTGGCCCACTTGTCACCCCCGAGCCTGGTGAGAAGCCGCTTTCGATCGCTTTGCGTGAGATTAACGACGGCCTCCTCGACCACACCGAGGGTTAAGAGTTCTACGGTGAGGGCCAGCGGGATACAAATGGCGGGTAGTCAGTACTCGCACGTGTTTCCGCTCGTACTCATCTCATCATCGACCTAGCATTCCGCTGTATCACGCCACCCACGGTGTGATCAGCGGTTTTTGCATAGCGACAGCTGAATTGAGGAAGCAGTGAAGATCGTTCTCGGTGTTTCGGGTGGAATTGCCGCCTTTAAATCCTGTCACGTCGTCCGACTACTGAAAGAGCAAGGCCACGACGTTCAGGTTATTCCGACGGCAACCTCGCTGGAGTTTATCGGGCGTGCAACGTGGGAGGCGCTCTCTGGGAATTCTGTCTCGACCTCTGTTTTCGACGGAGTCCCCGAGGTCCGGCACGTCAGTATTGGGCATACCGCCGAGTTATTCGTTGTTGCTCCGGCAACGGCCGATGTAATCGCTCGCTTAGCTCATGGCCGGGCCGACGATCTCCTCACGGCCTCCGCATTAATGGCGAGGTGCCCCGTCATTGTTTTCCCCGCAATGCATACCGAGATGTGGACTCACCCGGCGACACAGGCCAATGTCGCTACCCTTCGCCAGAGGGGCGTCACCGTTGTCGGTCCTGCCCATGGGCGTTTAACGGGGCCCGATTCTGGTCCGGGTCGCTTTGCTGAGCCTGAGCAGGTGGTCAACTTGGCGTTGTCCGTAGCCCGACGGCAGAGTCAGTTTCCTCGCGATTTAGAAGGACGTCGGGTACTCATCACCGCAGGAGGAACGCACGAGAATTTAGACCCTGTGCGCTTCGTCGGCAATCGGTCGTCTGGAAAACAGGGGTTTGCTCTTGCCGAGGTTGCCGCAGCTCGTGGTGCCGAGGTGACTGTGATTGCGGGTGCTACCCACGAGCTTCCTACTCCGCTTGGGTCTGAGGTCGTTCGCGTGGAATCGGCCCGGGATATGTACCGGGAGGTTGAGAAGCGCGATAAGGACGCGGATATTGTCGTGTGCGCTGCAGCTGTTGCGGATTACCGCCCAGCCGAAGAAAAGGGTTGGAAGATGAAGAAATCCGCGAGCGCGGAGGCGACTTCCCTCACAACATTGTCGATGATGGAGAACCCGGACATCCTCAAGAGCGTTGTATCTCGTCGGCAAGAGAGGACCACCGGAGACGACCATGCGGGGCAGGGCGGAAGCTCGACTTCGACCAGTGCTACACCGACCATCATTGTTGGTTTTGCTGCAGAGACGGGAGACCCGAACCACACCCCGTTAGAGCACGCTCAGTTAAAGCTGAAGGATAAAGGCTGCGAATTATTGGTCTGTAATGACGTCGGCCAGGGGAAAGTGTTCGGGCGTAATACGAACAGAGGCTGGGTCTTGTCACGAGACGGAGAGGTCACCGATATCCCGTCGACATCGAAGTTTGGCTTAGCGGATTCAGTGTGGGATGCGGTTGCGAACTATGGGGGCCGCGTGCGCTAAGCTACATACGGATCTAGACAGCTTGGTCTATTATATCGGTAGCCAACACAGTATCCAACAAAACATCTAATAAAATACGTTGTATCGCCACCTCATCAAGGAAGAAGGAACCGTGACTCAACGACTATTCACCAGCGAGTCTGTCACCGAGGGACATCCAGATAAGATTTGCGACGCAATCTCCGATTCGATTTTGGACGCCATGCTCGCAGTGGATCCCGATAGCCATGTCGCTGTAGAAACCGTCGTGACGACAGGACAAGTACATGTCGTCGGTGAAGTTCGGTGCCGCGGATACGTAGAAATTCCAAGCCTGGTCCGGCAAACACTCCGGAACATCGGCTTTTTATCCTCCGATATGGGTTTCGACGGGGCAACGTGTGGTGTATCCGTCTCCATTGGTGAACAGTCGCTAGAGATCGGCGCAGGTGTCGATACCGCACTTGAAGCGCGCGACGGGGCAGAGGTTGAGGACGATGACCGTGCGGGCGCTGGCGACCAGGGCCTCATGTTCGGATACGCCACCAACGAAACCCCCGAGTATATGCCGCTGCCGATCGCCCTTGCGCATCGCCTCGCGCGGCGTCTCACGGCGGTGCGCAAAGGCGATATCGTTCCGCATCTTCGTCCGGACGGAAAAACGCAGGTCACGCTCGCGTACGACGATGACAATAACCCGATTCGCATTGACACCATCGTTATTTCCACGCAGCACGATCCGGGCGTTTCTCGGCAATGGCTGGAAGAACAGTTGCGCACAAATGTCATCACTCCAGTCATCAAGGACGCCGGGGTGGAGAACCTTGTCGACGATGAACTCACCGTGTTGATTAATCCATCCGGTTCCTTCGTCGTCGGTGGACCCATGGGCGACGCCGGCCTCACTGGCCGCAAGATTATCGTCGATACCTACGGTGGTATGGCCCGTCATGGTGGCGGAGCGTTCTCCGGCAAAGACCCGAGCAAGGTTGACCGCTCGGCTGCGTACGCGATGCGGTGGGTCGCGAAGAATATTGTTGCCGCTGGGTTAGCGGATCGGTGTGAGGTGCAGGTCGCCTACGCGATTGGGCGCGCAAATCCGGTGGGCTTGTATGTTGAGACCTTTGGCACAGAAAAAGAGCCGATATCAGCAATCCAGGAAGCCGTACAAAAAGTGTTTGACCTCCGGCCAGCGGCGATTATCCGCGAATTGGACCTCAAGCGGCCGATTTATGCGCAAACTGCCGCATATGGCCACTTTGGCCGAACGGACGTCGACCTGCCGTGGGAGCGGTTGGATAGGGTGGACGACCTCAAAGCTGCTATTTCACGCTAAGTAGCACGCTAAATAGATGGGCTGGGCTAATCCCATTTAGTGCGAAGTGGGGTAGTGGCCGACTCCATTAGGATGTAGCCGTGTCTATTTCGCCCCATACTCCTGCACCCGAGCGCCCCGTGGCTCGGGTGCTTCCGCTTCTCAAGGTGGCGCACCTCGACCGCGAATTCGACTACCTTGTTGATGCAGCCGTGGATGAGGACGTCAAACCTGGGGTCATGGTGCGAGTCCACTTTTCAGGTCGGCTCACGGATGCGCTGGTGTTATCTCGCGAGGATGAGTCCGACCACGCCGGTCGTCTCTCGTGGATCGATCGGGTTATTAGCCGGGAAGTCGTTGCGCCTGAAACATTCTGGACTCTGGTTTATACGTTGGCGCAGCGGTACGGCGGATTGCGGTCGGACATTATTCGGTCTGCCATTCCTCCCCGTCATGCCACTGCAGAAAAAGCAGCTCTCGAAGCTATAGAGCACGGGGATGATCCATGGGGGTCTGCCGCTGACTCCGATAACGGCAACACCGACGCCGGCAACGCCGCAGACAATGCGGCCCTCGATGAGACCTGGTCACGCTATCGATTCGGGCCATCCTTCGTGAAGGCCGTGCTGCGCGGCGAAGCTCCCCGAGCAGTATGGCAGATCGCGCCGGGGGACGAGTGGCCCATGCGCATTGCTCAACTGGCAGCACAAACCGCTCGCGGTGGGGGCGGAGTTCTCATCATCGTTCCTGATCAGCGAACCATTAACCGCCTCTCTCATGTTCTCAAAGAGGTGCTCAGTTCCCGCCAGTGGACACAATTAACCGCGAGCCTGGGCCGCCACGCCCGTTACCGTCGATTTATCGACATCCTTCACGGGGTCAATCGGGTGGTGGTCGGCACACGAGGAGCCGCGTTCGCTCCCGTCAAAGATCTGTCCCTCATCGTTATTCTCGACGACGGCGACGACAACCTCGTCGACCCGCGAGCCCCCTACGTCCACGCCCGTGAAGTTTTGACGCTACGGGCGAGTATTGAGAAAGCAGCGATGATAGTGGGGAGCGTCGGGCGAACAGCGGAAGCCCAACTCCTCGTCGAATCCGGGTGGGCGCACAATTTAGTGTCGTCACGGGAGGCTATCCGTGCCGCCATGCCCCGTATTCGAGCCATCGGCGACACCGACTTTGAGCTGGCAAAAGACCCGGCGGCGAAACGTGCCCGAATTCCGCATGTTGCCTTTGAGGCGATACGGTCCAGCCATCGCCGCGGCCGTTCCGCGCTCATCCATGTGCCTCGAAAAGGCTATGTTCCGACTCTGGCATGCCAACGCTGCGGCGAGCCAGCGCGGTGCCGGTACTGTAACGGGCCACTAGGTCTGCCAGGCCAGACAGCACAAGGAACTGCTGTGTCTCCTGCTGGTGAACAAGCATCGGATGCGGGCTATCCAACGTGTCGCTGGTGCGGGCGGCCTGATCCGTCTTTTCGCTGTGACAATTGCGGTTCGACGAGGATCCGCGCAGTGGTCGTCGGGGCAGATCGTACCGCTGAAGAATTGGGGCGCTCATTCCCCGGTATCCCCGTCGTCGTCAGTACGGGCGACAAAATCATCCCATCTATCCCGGACGAACCGAGCCTCGTGATTGCTACGCCAGGCTCTGCTCCTATCGCCGAGGACAAGAAATTCGGGGCCGCCGTCATTTTGGATACGTGGTCGGAGTTGAAGCGTGAAGATGTTCGTGCTCATGAAGAAGCGCTCACATCCTGGCTCGATGTCGCGTCCTTGGTCGAGTCGCATAACGACGGGGGAGAAGTCGTTGTGGTTGCTGATGCGCAGACGACGGTGGTTCAGTCATTGATCCGGTGGGACCCCGTCGGTGCTGCCGCTGTCGAGCTGGAGCACCGACGGGAAGCTGGGTTTTCGCCTGCCGTGCATATGGCGGCCATCGATGGAACAGAGCACGATATTTCGCAATTCAGGCGTCTTATTGATGTCCCCCGAGATTCCCAGTTTCTCGGGCCGGTTCCGTTGCCACCGGGAATAGATCCTCCCGCTAACACACCAGCCCAAGACTGTCTTCGGCTTCTCATTCGAGCGAATATGAGCCATGGACCGCTAGCCTTGGGTTCAGCGTTGCGTGCTGCACGAATTAAAGCCGCCGTGAATAAGGTGGACTTAGCCATTCGGGTGATCGTGGACCCCATTCACATCGGCTAAACTATGACCGCGTTTGTGTCGCTGGTGAGTGGCATCATTCACACATGCTTACTGTTGTGAGCCATCTTCACCGCATAGTCGTTCATCGCGTCGTTAATTATCGTTAATCGCCGCCGTTGGGAGTGTTGCGTCGTTATGAGTCTTCGTCGTATCCGAATTTTTGGAGACCCCGTATTGACAACACCGGCAGAACCGGTCACCGACTTTGACGAGCCATTGCGGATCCTCGTCGACGACATGATGGAAACCATGGATCACTACCGTGGTGCCGGTCTTGCCGCGAATCAGGTAGGGGTTTTGCGGCGGGTCTTCGTCTATAACTGTGGGGGCAGGCGCGGTCACATCGTTAATCCGGTGTGGGAACACGAGGGCGATGAAACCCAATATGGGCCGGAGGGCTGTCTTTCTGTTCCATCGATCCACGCCGATACTCGACGATGGATGAACGTTTCCGTCACCGGGCAGACTGTCGACGGGGACCCCGTGTCATTTTCGGCCGACGGTATTCTGGCACGCTGCATCCAGCATGAAACCGATCACCTCGACGGGGTGATGTACATGCGCAGGCTGGAGCCAGAGATTCGTAAAGAGACGATGGCGCAAATCCGTACCGCCGAATGGTTCGCACACCCTGAGCTAGCATACCGCGACAAAGATGGAGTGAAGAACTAATGCGCGTTGTTTTTGCAGGAACCCCGACGCCGGCAACGACTGCTTTACAAGCACTGCTTGATTCACATCACGACGTCGTTGCCGTCTTAACGCGTCCCGATGCTCCTCGGGGTCGTGGCCGTCGGCTCTATCCCAGCCCTGTTGCTGAGCTCGCCGAAGCGCACGACATCCCTGTCATTAAGACTTCCACGTTAAAAGACGCGTCGGTTATTGATTCCCTCGCGGAATACAAGCCGGACTGCATACCCGTCGTCGCTTATGGTGCTTTAGTGCCTCCAAACGTACTCACGCTACCTCGGTGGGGATGGGTCAACCTGCACTTTTCGCTGTTACCTCGTTGGCGAGGTGCAGCTCCTGTGCAGCGCGCCATTGAAGCGGGGGACAAGGAAACAGGCGTGACCGTCTTCCGCATTGAGGAAGGGCTGGACACGGGCGACATATTTGCGTCGGCACCCGCCGACATCCGTGACGATGACACTGCCGGTTCACTCATGGAACGGCTGACCAATCAGGGTGCCCAGGTTCTCGTCGACACTCTGGACGCTATCGAGAATGGATCGGCAACACCGACACCGCAAAGTGACGACGGTGCGACCTATGCCAAGAAGATTTCCACTGAGGACACGCGCATCGACTGGAATAAGCCAGCATTGACGGTCGACCAGGTAATCCGTGCGGTCACACCTGATCCCGGAGCATGGACACTGCTTGGGGACGACCGAATCCGCGTCGGAGCCGTACGACCTACTACCGATCCACGGGACCCTATCGAAAAGTCGCTGTCTTTAGCGCCCGGAGAGATTGCGTGGAAAAAGAACCGCGTGTGGGTGGGAACCGCGGATTATCCTGTGCAACTCGGCTCTGTCCAGGCGCCAGGTAAAAAGATGATGGAGGCCGGAGCGTGGGTGAGAGGCGCGCACCTTGCCAATGGCCTCGACAAAGATAAGTCGGCTCAGAATAATTCAGCTCAGAGCAATCCAGCAGAACGAGCTGAATCGTACGATGACACACCGCATGAAGGGACGCGTTTTCAATGAGTGGAGGATTTCGTTCGCGCAGTGAATCAGCGCGTCACCTCGAGTCTGATGCCAAGGGGGCGAAGCAGACACCGTCGGATAGGGGAGCGTCGCACTCGGATAGGCAAGGGCAACAGCAACGGCGAAACCGCCAGCGCAACGACAATAACAAGCGCCACCAGAATCAACGTGCTTCGTCAGGTGGGAATAAGCCAAACAGAAAACCTGCGCGTGAGCATCATCGAGATGTACCACGCTATGTGGCGTGGCAAGCACTCTTCCGTGTCGACACCGAAAACGCTTTCGGCAACATTATTCTTCCGTCGCTGATGAAGGAATACGGCCTGTCGGGCCGGGATGCTGCATTCACTACCGAGTTGGGTTACGGGTCACTGCGAGCTCAAGGGCTCGTGGATGCAGTGATCGGTGAGTGTTCGAGCCGCCCCCTTGAGGCCATCGATCCCGCCGTCATTGCGGTGCTCCGCCTGGGCACGTACCAGCTTTTGCGTATGCGCGTCGGCAACCACGCTGCAGTCAATACGTCGGTGGATTTATGCCAGGAAGTCGATAAACCGAAAGCTAAGGGATTCGTTAATGCTGTTCTCCACTCCGTCGCGCAGCGAACAGAACCGGAATGGATAGATCACCTCACTAAAAATGCGGATCCGTTTGAACGCATGGCGCTGGCAACAGCTCACCCCGAGTGGATCGTCAAAGTATTCCGCGATTCGCTGGGTGACTACGCCATTTCCGAATTATCAGACGCGTTAATTGCCGACGATGCACGGCCGCGTGTCCACCTCGTCGCCCGTCCCGGCGAGATCACTGCTGAAGAGTTGGCCCTCGTCACAGGTGGTGAGCAGACGTCATATTCGCCCTACGGCGTGGTTCTCGAGGAGGGCGATCCCGGCGCCATCCCCGCTGTTCGTGAGGGCATGGCTGCGGTGCAGGATGAGGGGTCCCAGCTGATCGCCCGTGCTGCCGCCGAGGCACCTCTTGAAGGAGAGGAGACAGGTCAGTGGCTTGATCTTTGCGCAGGTCCGGGCGGAAAAACTGCATTGATGGCTTGCCTTGCGCGCATTGATGGTGCCCACGTTGATGCGGTCGAACCTGTTCCTCACCGGGCGCGGTTGGTCGAAAAAACAACCTCTGGTCTTCCCGTGACAGTCCATACAGTTGATGGGCGACAGTCTGGCCTCGACGCGCATTATGATCGCACGCTGGTTGATGCTCCATGTACAGGACTCGGGGCGCTCCGACGTCGGCCCGAAGCGCGTTGGCGAAAGTCCCCGGACGACGTCCCCGGGCTCGTTTCGTTGCAACGAGAGCTGCTAGCTGCGGGGGCTGAACTTACTCGACCCGGTGGAATAGTGGTGTACTCAACGTGCTCGCCTCACCTCGAAGAGACCGTCAAGATTGTGGACTGGGCAGAAAAGAATTGCCCACTTCAACCTTTGGATACCGTCGACTATATGTGCGGAATGCAACACTGCCGCGCTGGCGAGAATGCTGTCCAAATGTGGCCTCACCGCCACGGAACGGACGCGATGTTCGTTCAAATTTTCCGCCGGAGTGCGACGCCAGAGCGGTAACATGTTGCCATGACATCACGACTGGAACCATCCGCTGGGGTATCCACACAGGCCACCCCACTTATCGCCCCATCGATCCTTTCAGCAGACTTCGCCCACCTCGCACGGGACCTTGACGCGGTTTCCCACGCTGACTGGATCCATGTCGATGTGATGGATGGTCATTTCGTGCCGAATCTCAGTTTCGGATTGCCCATTGCACAGGCCGTTGCGCGGGAAACTCAACTCCCTCTGGATTGCCATCTGATGATTGACGATCCCGAACGATGGGCTCCCGACTACGCCGATTTCTATTCCGTCACTTTCCACGTCGAAGCGGTCGATAATATCGACGCCGCTATCGCGCTGGCACGAACATTGCGGGCGGCAGGTACTCGCGCCGGGATCAGTATTAAGCCGAAAACACCAGTTGACGAGGTTCTCGCGCACCTCGAGGAGTTCGACATGATTCTCGTCATGTCGGTGGAGCCCGGGTTCGGCGGCCAAAAATTTATGCCCGAGGTTCTCGACAAAGTACGCGCCCTGCGTGAACGCGCAGATCAGATATGGGGGAAGGAAACGAGCGACGATAGTCCGGACGGTCGCTGTCTCATCGAAATAGACGGTGGAATTTCCGCCGACACTATTGCTAGCGCCGCCGAAGCCGGTGTTGATGTTTTCGTGGCTGGATCGGCGGTGTATAAAGCCGATTCCCCCAACGCTGCCATTGATGAACTTCGTGAGAATGCGCGGGCGGGGTATTCGTCGGCGGGCCATGGAACTCAAAATTCCGGCGGGCTTCAAGACTAATGCACGAGTCGACGCTATCCCGCGGTGAGATGATCGGCCGACATCCGGTGAGCGTTATCGAGCACGCCATGGATCGGGCTGTCGAGCTCGGGTGGGAAGCCAAGGGAACGACCAGCCCAAATCCGCCGGTAGGAGCAGTCATTATTGATGCCGACGGGCGAATTGTTGGCCAAGGACACACACAACCGGCGGGTGGTCCGCATGCGGAGGTCATGGCGGTCCGCGATGCCGGCGATGCGGCAGCCGGTGCTACAGCCGTCGTCACCCTGGAACCGTGTGCTCACACCGGCCGGACTGGCCCCTGTACTGACGTGCTCCTTGCCGCGGGGATATCTACCGTCGTGTATGCGGTGTCAGACCCGACCCCGATCGCTCATGGCGGGCATGAGGTATTAGCCGAGGCGGGTCTCACTGTCATTGGTGGCATTCGTGCTGATGAGGTGCGTCGCGGCGCGCTACGTTCCTGGCTGCATCGGGTTGATACTGACCGGGCAATGGTCACTCTAAAAGTTGCTGCCACCTTGGATGGCCGAGTCGCCGCGCCTGATGGAACATCACAATGGATCACCTCTGCTGACGCTCGAAACTATGTTCATCGCGACCGCGCTACCCGCGATGCGCTGATCGTCGGAACGGGGACCGTGATAGCCGATAACCCGCGTCTGACGGCTCGGAAACCGGACGGGACTCTCTATGCACATCAGCCGGATCACGTGATCATTGGTTCTCGACCGGTTCCAAAGGAAGCGAAGATATTCGCGTACGCACGGTCGCGGCACTTTGATACCCACGATCTATCCCAAGTCATTCAGGAGCTAACCCAGCAGGGGTACGTCGATCTCCTCATTGAAGGCGGGCCGACGTTGGCCTCCGCTGCGCTCGAGCAGGGGGTTGTAGACCACATTCACTGGTATGTCGCGCCGAGCATTCTTGGTTCCGGACTGCCCGCGATTCAGATTCCTCACGTATCAACGCTCACCGACAGACGTGACTTCACCATTGAACACATCACGCAGCTCGGTCCTGATCTCCTCGTCGACGCTCACCGACAGGCTGAGCCGTCGTCAGAGTGAATGACCGGCAGGCGGAATCGCCCTGAGCATTATCGGAATGCTTAAGCACCGAACGACAGACACAGAAAGATAGAATGGCAATCGTGTTTACTGGCATCGTTGAAGCTCTTGGAACAGTCGTCGCTATTGATCGGGGAGCGGAATCGCCCTCAGATCAGGCTGAGGCGTCGTCGTCGAACAAAGAACGAGATACCCCCGATTTCATCAGGATTACTGTTGACGCACCAGGAGTCACCGATACCCTCTCTAAGGGCGATTCGCTCGCAGTCAATGGCGTGTGCTTGACCGACGCCGGTCATGAGGGAACAGCGGTGATCATGGACGTTATGGGCGAAACGCTTGATCGCACAACGTTGGGCGATATTTGCCCCGGTGACCAGGTCAACCTTGAACGGGCAGTCCAACCATCACAGCGTCTCGGGGGACATATAGTTCAAGGCCACGTCGATGGAACAGCCCGGTTACTCTCACGAGATCCTCACGATAAATGGGAGATCTTCCGCTTTAGTCTCCCGTCGAATTTAGCTCGATATGTTGTTGAAAAGGGATCGATCGCGGTCAGCGGAACATCGCTCACTGTCTCCGCGGTGGCACCTCCCGATACTGCCGACCCGTGGTTTGAGGTCTCATTAATTCCTACCACCATGCGGGACACGATCCTCGGCTCGCTCGCAGTGGATGCCCCGGTCAATATCGAGGTCGATATTGTCGCCAAATACATCGAACGCAATGCCAATGTCAGTGGTTATCTCCACGCGGTGACCGACCCAGCAGCTCAGCAGTCGAAATAATAGAAGACGGAAACAAGAGAAGACGATGGAACAGCACGCCGTGACTACACACCACACCGATCTCGCAGAACCCCAGAGCCACTCCCACGATCAACGCTCTGACCCTCAGGATTCGCATACGTATCGCGGAAATATCCAGCTCAACACCATTGACGAGGCTATCCGCGACATTGCAGCAGGCAAGCCGGTGATCGTCGTCGATGACGAGGATCGCGAAAACGAAGGCGATATGATCATCGCCGCCGATCGTATTACCGCGACGTCGCTCGCATTCATGGTGCGATATTCGTCGGGGTATGTGTGCGTCGGCATGACTGATGAAGACGCTGACCGGTGCTATCTCCCGCCCATGGTGACGCGAAACCAAGACAAGAAAAGCACAGCTTATACAGTTACTGTCGACGCGGCAGAAGGCGGAACCACTGGTATTTCAGCCACTGATCGCGCGCATACCATTCGGCTACTGGCGTCTCCCGATTCCGGCCCCGCGAATTTCACACGACCCGGCCATGTGGTCCCTCTTCGAGCTCGGCCGGGAGGAGTCCTTGTTCGCGCCGGGCATACCGAGGCTGCCGTCGACCTCGCCCGCCTCGCTCACCTCAATCCTGCCGGTGCGCTCTGTGAAATAGTGAGCGAAGAGGATCCCACTTCCATGGCACGGGGACCCGAGTTACGTCGGTTTGCCGACGAACATTCGCTCACGATGATCTCCATCGACCAGCTCATCGCTTACCGACGGAACACGGAGCAGCTTGTTGAGCGTGTCGTAGAAACCACGCTTCCGACGTCGTATGGTCGTTTTACCGCCATCGGATATAGGAGCGTCATCGATGGACTCGAGCACGTAGCCCTCGTCGTCGGTGATCCCTCTGATAACGGTGGGGAAGATGTCCTCGTGAGAGTTCACTCCGAATGCCTCACCGGTGATGTTTTTGGTTCGCGCCGGTGTGATTGCGGCGATCAGCTCCATCAAGCAATGGAAGAGGTGTATAAGGAGGGACGCGGCGTCGTCCTGTATATGCGTGGTCACGAGGGCCGGGGCATTGGTCTTCTGAACAAGCTGCAGGCCTATAAGCTGCAAGATGACGGTTACGACACCGTTGACGCCAATATTGAACTGGGTAAGCCGGCTGATGCGCGTGAATACGGGACAGGCTCCGCCATACTCTCTGATCTCGGCGTTAAGTCCATGATTCTTTTGTCCAATAATCCGACGAAACGAGCAGGGCTGAAGGGGCATGGCTTACGAATCAGCGGACGTCGAAGTATTGAGGTCAATGTGTACCCGGAAAACCTCAATTATCTTCGCACTAAGCGCGACAAGATGGGCCACGATTTGCCTAGTTTGAATGCCTGGGAGGCCGCTCATACGCCGGGTCACGCCGGAACCGTCTAACAACCCGCCGGAATAAAGGCGCATCGGTTTTTACATCCATCTCCGTGCCGTGAACGCGAACAAAGCTCGCGTCACCGCATGTCACTCCCGCACATACCACCGAAAGGAATAACTCATGAGTGGCGAGGGAAGCCCCACCATCACCATCAAACCCGGATCTGCACACGGACTCCGTGTCGCCATCGTTGTCTCGGAATGGAATCGAGACATTACCAATGAATTAGCATCTCAGGCACGACAAGCAGGGGAGACAGCCGGGGCAGAGGTCACCGTCATTCCGGTCGTCGGTGCGCTCGAGATCCCCGTCGTCGTCAAGAAAGCCACCAAAACGCACGACGCTGTCGTCGCCTTGGGCTGTGTCATCCAAGGCGGAACGCCTCACTTTGATCACGTGTGTAATGCGGTGACATATGGATTGACGAAAATTGCCGTGGAGACAGAAACACCCGTCGGAAATGGCGTTCTTACCTGCAACACCCACGAACAAGCCGTCGACAGAGCTGGTGGACCGTCGGCCCATGAAAATAAGGGCGCTGAGGCCATGATCGCTGCCATTCATACTGCTCAAACACTACAAAGCATGGCCACGGATTGAAAATGGATTAAAAGAGTAACCCTGCAGTGTTCTGACTACAGAGGCAGCATCCACGAACAGCATCCACGCCGAGCACTAATTCGGTAACAGTGAAGAAAAAAGGTAGGGTCGGAGCCGTGAGTAATGGTGTGAGCGAAACGAACATGTCTGAGGACTACCTCGCATATGACACGCCCACCACGAGCACCGCACCATGGGAACTCGTAGTGACGTCCACAAAACTAAAGCAGTGGACCTGGGCCGGCGTCGTTGTCATCATGGCCATTCACATCTTCATGGCCCTGGTCGTCCGTCTCGGTTACACAGGTGCGGCGGTGACCACTGTGGATCAATGGTCTTTTATCGGGATCGGCATTATCTTTTCGAGCATATGGATGCTGGGGCTACGCCCGCGGGTCCGCGTGAATAAAGACGGCGTCGAGGTACGTAATTTCCTCAACCCCCAGTTTTATCCGTGGGAGATCGTGCACGGTTTAAGCTTTCCGAAAAACTCACGCACTGCACGGCTAGAACTCCCTGATTTCGAGTTCGTGTCCATGTGGGCTTTCCAAGCTGCCGACGGTAATCGAGTTGTCGATGCCGTGAACAATTTCCGCTTACTAGAAGACGCCTACCTTCCGGAGGACTAGCCGGTGGCCAATCCCGCCACATATCGCCCGGCGGCAGGGACCATTCCCACCGAGCCGGGAGTATATACATTCCGGGATCCAGAAGACCGCGTGTTATACGTCGGAAAAGCAAAGAATCTTCGGGCTCGGTTATCTAACTACTTCCAGACACCCGAACATCTCCACCCACGAACGCGCCAAATGGTGTTTGCCGCGTCCCAAGTTCGGTGGACAGTGGTGGCGTCGGAAGATGAAGCTCTCAACCTCGAATACACCTGGATCAAGCGGTTTAACCCGCGATACAACGTGGTCTTCCGGGACGACAAGAGCTACCCGATGCTCGCGGTGTCTCAATGGGAGCGAATCCCCCGTGCCTGGGTCTACCGGGGACCTCGCCGGAAAGGCGTGCGGTATTTCGGTCCTTTCCCCAAAGTATGGGCTGTCCGGGAATCCCTCGAATCACTCACTCAAGTTTTCCCTGTGCGGACCTGCTCAAAAGGCGTGTACCACCGCCACGAGCTCCTGGGGCGGCCCTGTCTTCTGGGCTACATCGACAAATGTTCTGCACCGTGCATTGGGCGCATCTCTGAGGGAGACCACCGGAAGCTAATTACGGGCTTATGCTCTGTTTTTGCAGGGAATTCCCGTGACATCATTAAGAGCCTGACGGCCGATATGGAAGCGGCAGCTACGGAACTTAATTTCGAGAGAGCCGCCCATCTTCGCGACGACATTGAAGCGATAAAAGCTGTGTCGGAAAAGCAAGCCATTGTGCTCCCCGAGGACACAGATACCGATCTAATCGGAGTGTCCGCAGATGAACTAGAAGCCGCTGTCCAGATTTTCACTGTTCGACGGGGGCGAATCCACGGGCAGCGTGCCTGGGTCGTGGAGCGCAGCGGGGATTCGGAGGATTCCATCGGTGCGCTCATTCGTGAGTTTTTGCTGCAGTACTACAGCGATGAAGTCGAGCGCGCTCAGGAGACCGCAGAAGAGACGACAGCCGTTGAGGGCTCCAGGGTTCTCGATGACGTTCGACAACCGGTACCGCGTGAGGTCCTGGTTATGGAGGAGCCCGAGGACATCACGCAGATCGGTGAGTATTTGTCGGGACTGAGGGGTGCGCACGTTGACATTCGGGTTCCTCAACGTGGCGATAAACGGGCCCTCATGGACACCGTCGTTCGTAATGCAGCAGAGTCCCTCCACCAGCACAAACTGCGTCGAACCGGGGACCTCACAGCCCGCAGCGCCGCCATCGAAGCAATCCAAGAAAACTTGGGCATGGCAGAGCCGCCGCTTCGCATCGAGTGCACCGATATTTCCCACCTCCAGGGCACCGACGTCGTGGCTTCCCTGGTCGTTTTTGAGGATGGGGCCCCGAAGAAATCGGATTACCGCCGCTACAAGATTAAGGAAGCAGCAGGGGAGGGGCATTCCGACGATGTTGCAAGTATTAAAGAAGTAGTTCGCAGACGATTTTTGCGGTACAAGAAGGGTTCCACAGAAGTTCCCGACGACGGTGCCGTGGCGGATAGCATCGCGGCTGAGGAAAGCAAGCTGGCTCCGTCTGAGATGGCTGAGGTGAACACCAATGCTGACCTGGCCGATCCGTCGGCGGCGAAGCGTTTTGCGTATTCTCCTCAGCTCTTCGTGGTCGACGGTGGCGCACCTCAGGTTAATGCTGCTCAAGAGGTGTTAGATGAGTTGGGAATTACCGATGTCACGTTGTGCGGTATTGCGAAACGCCTCGAGGAAGTGTGGCTACCACACGAGGAATTTCCGGTGATTTTGCCGCGTCGTTCCGAGGGCTTGTACCTCTTCCAAAATATCCGTGATGAGGCACACCGCGTGGCAATTACGTATCAGCGGTCGCGACGGACGGGACGTCTGCGCCAATCAGAACTGGATAACATCGCCGGACTGGGTGAAAAACGGAAGGCTGATTTATTAAAAACATTCGGCAGTGTGGCCCAGATTAAAAAAGCGAGTATTGATGATCTGACAACTGCTAATGGCATCGGTCCCGCACTTGCTGCCTTGGTGTATGAGGGCCTCCACGGAAAGTCGGATCAGGATTCTGACGGGCCGACTAGTGTCTCAGAAGATCCTGCCCCGAAAAATAGGAACCAAAACAAGTAAAGTAATGAGTATGCCTGACTCTGCGCGTTCTTCGAGTACAGCTGCCACGGATATCAACCCAGCACAAGGGATCTCTCCTGAGGACCAAAGTCCACACCATGTGGCCGAAAATTCGCTGGTCCTCATCACTGGCATGTCTGGGGGAGGCCGGCAATCCGCAGCGAACGTCCTAGAGGAAATGGGATGGTATGTTGCCGATAATCTGCCGCCGGAGCTCATCATGCGCATGGTTGAGCTCTCGTTCTCTCCTGACTCGCCGATCGAGCGGTTGGCGATCGTCACAGATGTGCGGTCGCGCGACTTTGCAGGGTCACTCGGGGACGTGCTGTCGTCGTTAGAAGAAGATGGCCGACGGCCGATCATCATGTTCTTAGACGCGGACGATGAGACGCTCATTAAGCGGTTCGATACAGTCCGCCGCAAGCATCCGCTCCAGGGCACCGATACGCTTCACATGGGGATTGCGCGTGAGCGTGAAGTGTTGGAGGACATTCGTGATCAAGCCGACATAGTCATTGATACGACCAATTTTTCCGTTCACGACCTGCGTCGAGAAATTGAACGTTGTTTCGATGCGCTCGACTCCAATGTCCAGCATGTCACTATTCAGTCGTTCGGTTTTAAGCACGGGATTCCTCGAGATGCCGATATCGTTCTGGACGTTCGTTTCCTCCCCAACCCGTATTGGGTTCCTCATCTGCGGGAATTCCGGGGAACCGATCATGAAGTCGCTGATTATGTCCTCAGCCATGAAAATGTTGACCGTTTCATTAATTCCTTTGTGGACATGTTTAACGTTATGCAGGAAGGCTACAAACAAGAGGGGAAAAGCTTTACGACGGTGGCTATCGGATGCACCGGCGGCCACCACCGTAGTGTTGCCGTAGCCGAGGAGATTGCTCGACGCTTACGTGCTCAAGGTGACGATGTCACCGTGACCCACCGCGACTTTGACCGTGACTAGGCCGCTCTGGCACTAGCCGTTGATGTCATAAAACCGAGTAATCATTATTGGAATTGAGTTTGTATGAATACTGCTTCTCCTCAAACATCGATGAGCGAAGACCCCTTGACTCACGCTAATAACGACAAGTCCTCTCACGACGACTCCTCTGCGGGAATCCCTCCGACGCAGCTATCTCATATCGATCGGATGGCGTGTTTAGGTGGCGGACACGGACTCTTCGCGACGCTCCGAGCAGCGCGTACCTTGTCTGATGATGTCTCGGCAATCGTCACTGTGGCAGATGATGGTGGGTCGTCAGGACGTCTGCGTAAGGAGTTCAACTCAATCCCGCCGGGCGATTTGCGAATGGCGTTAGCCGCGTTAGCAGCCGATGATCCCGAGGGCCGCTTGTGGGAAAGCGTCCTTCAGCACCGGTTTGGTGGACGCGGCGCTTTGGCCGGCCATGCGGTCGGAAACCTCATTATTCAAGGTCTCATTGACGTGATGGGGGATGAGGTTGAGGCATTAGCTGAGGTAGCGAAGCTCATGCGCATCCGTGGTCGTGTGCTTCCCATGAGTCCAGAGCCCCTGGATATTGAGGCTGAAGTCGCTGGGCTGGAGGATGATCCTCGGGTGGTTTCTCCGGTGCGCGGCCAGGTCGCCGTGGCGACAACACCGGGCCAGGTCCGACGCGTGAAGTTAATTCCCGAGAATCCGCCGAGCAGTGCCGCTGTCATCGACGCGATCATGAACGCCGACGTGGTGACCTTAGGCCCGGGATCCTGGTTTTCGTCTGTGGTTCCTCACATTTTGGTTCCCGACGTTGTGAAAGCCCTCCAGGAGACTCAAGCCCATAAGGTTGTCGTCGTTAATCTCGTTGCAGAGCCAGGGGAGACCCCGGGCTTCACCGTTGAACGACACCTCCACATGCTTCAGCAGCATTGTCAGGATCTTTCGCTCGATACCGTGATTGTCGACGAGCATTCGGTGACGGGGACACGAGAGCGCATGCATCTGAGCCGCGCTGCCGCGAATTTCGGCGCTGAGCTGACCATTGGCGACGTCCGCCATGATGATGAACAAGGGCGGTGGCTGAGCACCCATTCTCCGAGGAAGTTGGCCCGCGTGCTGTCTGAGGTGTATTCGGCAGCTCAGGAACAAAAATCGGTAAGGAGAACCAAATAGCGTGGGTTTAACAGCCGATATTAAAGCCGAAATCGCCGGTACCACGGCCACTGCGTCTAATGCTCGACGCTCCGAAGTCGGCGCGATGATCCGCTTCGCTGGCAAGCTTCGACTGGGCGACAATAACCCTGGTCGGTCGCCGGAGTCATTGGTGGTTTCGTTGGACGTCGATTCGTCCGACGTCGCAGAGCGGGCGCGTCAACACGTTGTCGATCTGTATGACATTCACGCTGTTGTGTCGGACCGCACGCAATCATCCAAGAAGCCGGTGTTTGAGGTTGAGTGGAATCGTCGGGGCGAGGGGCTAGAAGTTGCGCGGCGCCTTGGTCTTTTGGATCGGGCTGGCCGTCCTGTCCGGGGGCTTCCGCCGCGAATTGTTCACGGCACAGCTGTCGATTGCGAAGCAGCGTGGCGTGGGGCGTTCTTGGTTCGAGGATCGGTGACAGAGCCGGGCCGGTCGTCGGCCCTCGAGGTGATCGCTCCACAAACCGCGGCGGCCATCGGTTTGATTGGTTGTGCACGTCGACTAGGTATTGCCGCGAAGAACCGTGAAGTCCGTGGGGCAGAGCGTGTTCAGGTTCGCGAGGGCGACGCTATTGGAGCGCTGTTGAGTCGGATGGGGGCTCATCGCACACGGATCGAATGGGACGAGCAGCGCAAACGTCGTGAGGCCCATACCTCGACGAATCGGTTGGCGAATTTCGACGACGCCAATTTACGACGCTCGGCTCGTGCTGCTGCCGCTGCCGCGGCCCGTGTTGAGCGTGCCACTGAGCTTCTGGGCGATGATATTCCGGAGCACCTTGCAGCTGCCGGGCGGTTGCGCACAGAGCATCGTCACTCGTCGCTTGAAGAACTCGGTGAGCTGGCCGATCCTCCGATCAGTAAGGACGCCATTGCGGGACGGATTCGACGTCTACTGTCACTGGCGGATAGACGAGCAGCTGAATTAGGAGTTCCCGATACTTTTTCTGCCGTCACCAGTGACCTTTTTGATGAGGATTAGCCGCGTCACTGGCCCTTTTGTGCGGCTAGAGCTCCGTCACTGAGTACCAAATGTGCGTTCATGCCCGTTTCGTGGGAACCAATGTCCGTTTATGCAAAAGTGTTGTTTGTCTCATTCTGCTCTGACTGCTGCATATATCTCAGTTCAGCTGTAAAGTAGTCAGTGCAAGGACGGAAAGGCTATACGAAGATCGCCTGATTACGTCCTTAACCTAGACAGCTACATAGCTAAGGAGAATTACCGTGACCGTTCGTGTCGGTATTAATGGGTTTGGTCGTATTGGCCGTAACTTCTACCGCGCTATCCGTGAGCAGGGTGCAGACATCGAGGTTGTTGGTGTCAACGACCTGACCGATAACCACACCCTGTCCCTGCTTCTGAAGCACGACTCCATCATGGGGCCACTGGACGCGAAGGTCGAGTACGATGACGAGTCCATCACCGTTGATGGCCACCGCATCGCGGTTTCCGCGGAGCGGGACCCGAAGAACCTCGACTGGGGCAAGCTAGGCGCCGATATCGTTATCGAGTCAACCGGCTTCTTCACCAAGGGCGAGGCTGCCAAGGCTCACATCGAGGCAGGTGCTAAGAAGGTCATTATTTCGGCTCCTGGTAAGGAAGTCGACGGCACCTTCGTTTACGGTGTCAACCACGAGACCTACACCGACGACATGACCGTCGTCTCGAACGCATCCTGCACCACCAACTGCCTGGCTCCGCTGGCCAAGGCCCTTGACGATGCCTTCGGCATTGAGTCCGGCCTGATGACCACCGTTCACGCCTACACCGGTGACCAGCGCCTGCATGACGCTCCTCACAAGGATCTGCGTCGTGCCCGTGCAGCTGCTCTGAACATCGTTCCGACCACCACCGGTGCTGCTAAGGCCGTCGGCCTGGTTCTTCCAGACCTCAACGGCAAGCTTGATGGCTTCGCTGTTCGCGTGCCGGTACCGACCGGATCGCTCGTTGACCTCACCTTCGTCCCGAAGAAGGACGTCACTGTTGAGGAAGTTAACGCCGCGATGAAGAAGGCTTCCGAGGACGAGAAGCTCAGCGTTGCCTTCGAGTACTCCGACGAGCCGCTGGTTTCCACTGACATCCAGCACAACCCGCACGGCTCGATCTTCGACTCTGAGATGACCCGTGTTCTCGGCAACCAGGTCAAGGTTGTTTCCTGGTACGACAACGAGTGGGGCTACTCCAACCAGCTCGTTCGCATGACCGACTACATCGGACAGCGTCTCTAATCCTCCACTCGCCCGAGTGATCTAGCGGGCCGGGGGCTGTGCCACGGCACGCCGTCGGCCCGTCTTTTTATATATCAATAAAACTAACGAGGAGTTGTTATGGCAGTAAAGAAACTCGCTGATTTGCTCAAGGAAGGTGTCGAGGGCCGTCACGTCCTCGTACGCGCAGACCTCAATGTCCCACTTAAGGATAAGGTCATTACCGACCCCGGTCGCATCGACGCATCGCTCCCAACGATCAAAGCTCTCACTGAAGCAGGAGCGCGTGTGATCGTTGCGGCTCACTTAGGACGGCCGAAGTCACCGCAGGACACTCAATTCTCACTGGCACCTGTTGCTGAGGCCCTGTCCCAGCGCTTAGATCAGTACGTCGCACTGGCATCGGATGTTTCCGGCGAAGACGCCCACGAACGTGCCAACGGCCTCAATGATGGCGATGTCCTGCTCCTTGAAAACGTTCGCTTCGATCCTCGTGAGAAGAGCAAGGACGACGCTGAGCGTGAGGAATTGGCATCTGAACTCGCAGCTCTGACGGGCGATAATGGTGCATTCGTGTCTGACGGCTTCGGAGTTGTCCACCGGAAGCAAGCTTCCGTCTACGACGTTGCGAAGAAGCTGCCGGCCTACGTCGGTTACCTCGTTGAGAAGGAACTTGAGCAGCTCTCGAAGTGTACGGATGATCCTCAGCATCCTTACGCGGTCTGCCTCGGCGGATCGAAGGTTTCCGACAAGCTCGGAGTTATTAAAGCCCTCGCACCGAAAGTTGACACCCTCATTATCGGTGGTGGGATGTGCTACACATTCCTCAAGGCTAAGGGCTACGGCGTCGGAGACTCCCTGCTCGAAGAGTCCATGATCGACGAGTGCAAGAACCTGCTCTCCGAATACTCGGACAAGATCGTCCTGCCGTCAGACATCGTCGTCGGCAAGGAATTTGATGCGAACACCGAGCACAAGACGGTATCTGCCGACGGTATCGAAGACGGCTGGATGGGCCTGGATACTGGCGCAGAGTCGATTAAGACCTTCGGCGAGCGTCTGAACGGGGCCAAGACCATTTTCTGGAACGGCCCAGTGGGTGTGTTCGAGTTCGAAGCATTCGCTAATGGCACCAAGGGGCTCGCGGAGGCCATTGCAGAGGCAACCAAGAACGGAGCATTCTCCGTGATTGGTGGTGGCGATTCCGCTTCAGCCGTCCGCAACCTCGGCTTCGCTGATGAAGCGTTCTCCCACATCTCCACAGGTGGCGGAGCTTCACTGGAGCTCATCGAGGGCAAGACCCTTCCGGGTGTTGCTGTACTCGACCGCTAAGCACTCGGCTGCTAGGCGAATTTCTATTCTCCGGTCGACATCACTGTTGACCCGGGGCTCACCTTTGTACGAAAGGACTGTTCATGGCTCGTAAACCACTTATTGCTGGTAACTGGAAGATGAACCTCAACCACCTTGAGGCCATCTCCGTGGTACAGAAACTCGCTTTTGCACTCCCCAAGGACTACTACGACAAGGTTGATGTCGCGGTCATTCCTCCGTTTACCGACATTCGTTCGGTGCAGACTTTGGTGGATGGGGACAAGCTGCGCGTCACCTATGGTGCTCAAGACATCTCGACACACGATTCCGGTGCGTACACCGGCGAAATCGCTCCGTCGATGCTGTCCAAGTTGGGATGCTCGTGGGTCATCGTGGGCCACTCAGAGCGCCGCGACTACCACTCCGAGACCAACGAGATCGTTGCTGCGAAGGCTAAGAAGGCTCTCGACGCCGGTATGACCCCGATCGTTTGTGTAGGAGAGTCTCTGGACGTTCGCGAGGCAGGCAAGCACGTCTCGTTCGTCGTCGACCAGGTCAAGGAGTCACTTGCCGGGTTGAGCAAGGACGAAATCGCAAAGTCTGTTATCGCTTATGAACCCATCTGGGCGATCGGAACGGGTAAGACCGCATCTGCCTCGGATGCACAGGAAGTGTGCCACGCTATTCGTGGTGCCCTCGCCGAGCTGACAGACGAGGAGACGGCGTCCTCAATCCGTGTCCTGTACGGCGGCTCCATGAAGACGGGCAATGTTTCTGAACTGATTGCTGAGCAGGATATTGACGGTGGACTTGTTGGTGGTGCTTCACTCGATGGTGAAGACTTCGCTAAGCTCTCTGCCCTCGCTGCCGACGGTAGCGTTTAAGACCTCTTCTGCCTACTCGGAGTGATGTAGCTCCGGGGTAGGCGGGTCACGGCGCTAGCGCGGGTGCTAGTTAGTACTCGTGCTGCTACGTGCACTAGAGCGCCGAATGAATGAGCCGGTGTGCTCCTCGTAAATTGTCGACACTCACCCAATCGAGTCCGGCATTGAGGAGCCACCGGCTTACTCGTGCGTGGTTGGCGTAGGGCCATGTTGGGATGCCCCATAACCGGGCCTGCCGTCCTTGCTCGTGCACGGAAGACACGAATTCCCTCACTGCAGCTTCTTCCGAAGCCGCGATAGCTCGGAAACCCCGCCACGCTGAGAAGTGCGTGAAATCAGTACTCACTATGGGCATAAGCCATGTTGGAAGGCAGGCATCTAAATCTTCCGGACGGCCATCGAGGAATACCCGACGATGGTGATCTTTCGTCGGTGGCTGCGTCCACCATTCATCGGCTGCCCTCAGGCTATTTCCGGTCGCAATCAGAGTCAGACGTCGGGGAATATATTTTTCCCCGGTCCATTCACTCAGCACATCCGAGTAGCGGGACGCGATAGCTTCGAGTTGTTTCAACGCAGGAAGCCCGGCCGATTTGATATCAACGTGGACATAAACGGGTTCCTCATTACCTGATTGTGGAGTTGCGGGGGCGTTGCTGGCGTCATTGTTTCCAGTGGGGAAGAGAGGTCCCAGTCGCGCCATAGTGGCGAGTGGTTCGAGATAGTCTCTTTCTAAATCCAAACCCCGGCTTTTTTCTAAAACACTGTGCCCCAGGAGAAATCGCCCGTGGTACAGGGTGGCATCAGCCTCCACTGAGGCAAAGCCGCGGAGGAGCGCCTCGCGGAGAGGGAACCGGTGGGAACTGTCGTTATGCGCATGCACATGGGGGAGACGCTCTGGAAGATCCGCCGGCTTAAGCGGAACCAGGTAGCCGAGAGCAGCCCGCAGCCCAGGCGGAATAAAAGGAAGTGCACCTACCACCCGCTGAAGATGCAACCGACGAATGAGCGCGTCGGCAATGGCGTGTACGGTTACTCCAACCCCCTGAGCTGCAGCATGAAAGTGGTCCGTCAAAGAAAGTAGGCGAGCTCGAGTTCTCACAACCCCTATTATGCCTTCCCCTGTCCGCGAACGAATCTCGTGGGCCTTACGCAACGTAATGTCGCGGCTTCATGTGACACATGGAGTGGGGCACATTCACTCCACGGCGCCAGTACGTTACACTGGTGTGGTTATTAACGGTCGGTGACATTACTTCCTGATTGGAGCACCCACACCAATGCATCTCGCGTTGCAAATCGTTTTGGTTGTGTTTAGCCTGCTCATGGGGCTGTTCGTCCTTTTGCACAAAGGCAAGGGCGGCGGATTGTCCAGCCTTTTTGGTGGCGGAATGCAATCAAATCTTTCAGGATCGACGGTTGCAGAGAAGAACCTCGACCGCATTACCATCGTCTGCGCGATTATCTGGTTAGCTGCAGTGATCGGTTTGAACCTACTTCAGGCATACGGATAATCATGGACGGTTAGCCCTCCACGTTCATTCCGGCCTTCCGAGCATTAGACGGACGTGATCCGGTGGTGGATGAAATCTAGCGACGGCCACAACGCCGCGTAAAAGAGGCCCTATAGCGGATCACGCGAAGGGCCTACTTATTTTTGCCGACGGGCACCGCAATCCTTATTCAGACCGAGTAGAGATGCGCTATCTCAGTCGGCAATTTTTGGTGGCTTATGACGATGGGCTCTGCAGCTGAGATAGGGCTGGCGCGTCGGCGTAGACGGCAGTATCTTCTTGCCCACGTGCGCCCGCAGCTGGCCACATGTCTGCATCGTCCCCGGAGACTGCGTGCCCAAGAGCCTCAGCTTTTCCTTCACCAGCAACGACGAACCACACACGTGTCGATGAATTCAGCGCGCGACGGGTGAGCGATAAACGCGTGGGCGGTGGCTTCGGACAATCAGTTACCGATACAACGGTGTCATCACTTGTCAACTCAGGCGTATGCGGGAACAGGGAGTTAATGTGACCCTCCGTCCCCATTCCTAAGAGGTGGATGTCGAATCCATCAGGAGCGTACGTAGTGATGGTATCTGCGTACGATGCAGCAGCGTCCTTGAGCTCCGCGCCGTCGACGTTTCCGCTGCGGGATCCTTCGGTCTCTCCATACGCACCGTCGGACGATGGGGCAGGGAAGCGATGGAGATTCTCCTGCGGGATATCGATGTTGCTGAACAGAGCCTCTGCTGCCTGTTTGTCATTCCGCTCCGGATGGTCTGCTGGCACCCAGCGCTCATCACCGAAGAACACGTGGACACGGTTCCAGTCAATACCCGCGTTGCCGGCTCCACTATCGATATACAGCTGGTGGAGCACCGCGATACCCGTGCTTCCACCCGTGACCACCAGCCGGGCGTAACCATCCGGGGTAACCCCGGTGGTGTTACTAGCGCCCTCACGTCCCTCCTGAATACTGACTATGACGTTTTCAACATCGCGTGCTGCTCGCATAGCCACTTCTGCTTGATCTGCACACGCGACGATGCGGACATCTGAATCGGAACTAGACTTTTCGCTCATCCATACGCCTTTCTTCTTGCGGTCTATCACACAACGATGGGGTTTATTGCACTGCCGACGACCTATTCACGGTCTGCTTCGACATCACTGTCGTTCGCGTCGTCAGGTGCGTGCGACTCGTCTGAATCGAAAGCATCGACGCGGTGAACTCTGGATAGCCCTCGGAGAGCTTGTGCGTAGATGACATCGGGGTCAAGGTGACGCAACTCTTCCGCGAGGCAGTCAGCTGTTCCGCGTCGTGTGAGGGCAACGCGACTTTCACGGCCTGATCCTTCGCGTGTGATCGTCAGCGTATGTGCGCTAAAGGTGCGGAGGATCAAATCGCCACTATCTCGATGGATTGTCACGCTTTGCACGCCGATAGTGGGGCGCCCTTCGGAATCAAGAGGTACCTTGGGCGAGTCCGTGGATTCACGGGTGACATTCATTCCTAAACGGTCCGCAAGCCATCCGCCGGCTATATCAACGCTCGGGTCTTCCGATGGGCCAGCAATCGTCACTCCACGGATAGGAGAAAACGGAGGCTGATCGAGTGCCGACGCTAAAATTCCACGCCACTGCGTTATACGTGACCAGGCAAGATCAGAGTCGCCGGGCGCATACGACGATCGGCACCTAAAGATTCCGTCCTCAATACTTGATGATAGGGAGTCAGTAATTCGTCGGCCGGCAAGACGCCCGATCGGATCGGTCGCGGGGAACGGGGGGCGGCTGGCCGGCCACCACGCCACAATCGGAGTATCTGGCAACAAAATCGGCATCACAACGCTTGCGAGATGCTGACTAACAGCGCCATATAACTTCATGACGACGACTTCAGCGGCACCAGCGTCGCCTCCCATGCGTATTTCGGCATCAACGCGCCCGCTGGACGTTACGTCATCTGTGGCACTTGACTGCGCGGTGTCCTCGTCGGACGTTCCGGGTTGCGTCGTGGTGGGCATCGCGTCGAGAGCACGCTCAAACTCTTCGAGATTCTCATAGTCTGCAAGCTCAGTCTGCGAATTGCCGTTGTCATCACTATCAGATTGGCTCGCGGTTGAGGAGGAATCATCCGTGAGCAACACGAGAATACGAGACGGATGCTCCTGTGAGGCTTCATTAGCCGCTGTAATAAACGTTTCGTAATCGTCGTTAATTGACGCGACGATGATCAAAGTGAGCACACGGCCGGTCGTGACTTCGCCACCCGACTCACGGACGGTGACGAGGCGTTTAGAGATGTCGCGGGTTGTTGTATTGGGGAGGTTAATGATCATGCGTCGGTTTTCTCATTCCCTGAAAATGTGCGTGTGATGTGAGGACGAGCGGTGATAGTTTTACGGGCGCCGCCAGGTGCGTCCTGACCGCGAAAGCATACGATCAGCACTTTCAGGGCCCCACGTTCCAGCCGGATAATCGTCAGGACGTCCTCGTTCAGCCCAATATTTGACGATGGGATCAAGGATCTTCCACGAGAGCTCCACCTCTTCATTGGTGGGGAAGAGGCTAGCTTCATCCAAGAGAGCATCCAGGATCAAACGCTCATAGGCTTCGGGGGATGCCTCAGTAAACGCTTCCGAGTAGGCGAAGTCCATGTTGACGTCACGAACTTCCATCGCGGAACCGGGAACCTTCGAGCCGAAGCGCATCAGAACTCCCTCGTCGGGTTGCACACGAATAACAACCGCGTTGGGGCCAAGAGCAGTCGTCTCATCAGCGTCGAAAGGAAGATAGGGCGCGTCTTTGAACACCAAAGCGATTTCCGTCACTCGTCGGCCCAATCGCTTGCCAGTCCGTAGATAAAATGGCACGCCCGCCCAGCGTCGAGAATTAATCTCCAATGTGCAGGCCGCGTAGGTTTCAGTTTTCGAGTCTTCGGCAAAACCTTCTTCATCGCGAAGGCCACCGACGAATTCAGAGCCCTGCCATCCTGCGGTGTACTGGCCCCGGGCTGTCGTTTTAGAGAACGGGGGAACGGCACTGGTGGCTCTCAGGACTTTAATCTTTTCAGTCTGCAGATCGCGGGGGGTGAAGGCCAGAGGCTCTTCCATTGCGATTAGCGCGAGAAGCTGGATGAGGTGGTTCTGAATGACGTCTCGTGCAGCGCCGATGCCATCGTAATAACCAGCTCGTCCTCCTAGGCCAATGTCTTCGGCCATGGTGATCTGGACGTGGTCGATGAAGGATGCGCTCCACAGGGGCTCAAACAACTGGTTCGCGAAGCGCAACGCCATAATGTTCTGAACTGTTTCCTTGCCCAGGTAATGGTCGATACGGAAAACTGAGCGTTCAGGGAAAACGCTGTTGACAATGCGGTTCAGCTCTCGGGCTGATTCCTCATCATGACCAAACGGTTTCTCAATAACCACACGACGCCAACCACCAGCGCTATCTTTAGCCAGGCCTGAGCGTTGAAGTTGGTGACACACGTTCGGGAAATAGGCAGGAGGAACAGAGAGATAAAAGGCCCAGTTCCCGGCGGTGCCACGCGTATGGTCGATCTCCGCCAGAGTCTCGGCCAACGCATCGAAGCACTCATCTTGGTCAAATGTGCCTTTGACAAAGATCAGCCCCTCGGCCAGTCGCTCCCATACCGATCGCCTGAAGGGAGTACGAGATCCCGCGCGAACGTCGTCGTACACCTTTTTAATGAAATCTTCTTTGGTCCAGCCACGACGGCCATATCCCACAAGGGTGAATCCCGCAGGGAGCAGGCCGCGGTTGGCAAGGTCATATACCGCGGGGAGAAGTTTCTTTCGTGCTAGATCGCCCGTGACACCGAAAATAACGAGCCCACATGGTCCCGCGATCCTGGGCATCCTCTTATCCCTGGGATCGCGGAGCGGATTAGCCCAGTCGTCGGGAAAAGCGCTATTGTCCAGCAGATTCTCATTAGACTCCACTGTTACCCGGTTGAGCTGTTCTTCGGCGGATGGCTCCTGATGAGCCGCAGCATGACCTTGGTTCACGTCGTTCTCGGTTTCTCCTTCTGGGGTGTAGGTCTGCCGGTGCGACGCGGCGGCCGCGTTGGGATTATTCACGGTCGATTGTCCATGCCTTTCTCATCAGGTCCTTGGTTGACCCCGACTCGGCAGTGTCACCATGCTGGGGGAGCAACAGCTACTTCCGGTAAACAACTCGCTGAGTGGTTAGCTGGATAAGCGGGAATCAATATTGGCGATCAATTCATTCCAACTATCCACAAATTTAGCGACGCCGTCATCCTCAAGCACATTCACCACGTCAGCGAAATCAATGCCCAATGATTCGAGAGCGTCAAAGTATGCTCGGGCGTCATCTCCTGTGCCCGTGAGCGCATCTCCATGAACGCCACCGTTGGACTGAAGAGCGTCCAGAGTCACCTCCGGCATGGTGTTGACGGTGCAAGCACCAGCAAGTTCGGTGACATACAACGTGGGCGTGTAATCAGGGTTCTTGACGCTGGTCGACGCCCATAGCGGTCGCTGCACGTTAGCTCCGGCACTTGCAAGTTTGTGCCAACGCTCAGCTTCTGAGGAAAGATCACCGTTATTGGCAGCAGCGCTGCTCTCAGCGTCCTCGTCCCCAAAAACCCGGCAGAACGCTTCATAAGCGAGCTGCGCGTTATGGATACCCGCCATTCCCTTGAGGGTCTCTACATCTCGGGATGCGGATGGGACGATATCAGCAAGTTTATGGTCGACGGCACCATCAACCCGAGAGACGAAGAAACTAGCTACGGAATGAATAGAGGATAGGTCCTTGCCCGACGAGTGGGCGCGTTCAAGACCATCGATGAAAGCCTTGATCACGTCTTTGTATCTCTCCACTGAGAAGATAAGGGTGACATTCACGCTAATTCCTGCGGCGATAGTATCCGTAATCGCTGGTAAAGCTTGTTTTGTCGCAGGAATCTTGATCATCACGTTGGGTTTGCCCACGCGATCCCACAACTCTTTAGCTTGTTCCACCGTTTTCTCAGGATCGTGCGCATAACGGGGGTCCACCTCGATGGATACCCGTCCGTCTTGGCCCTGCGATGCCTCATAAACATCTTTGAAGGCTTCGCACGCGTCGCGGACGTCGTCAATAGCCATGTCAAAAACTGCTTCCGACGCCGAACGACCCTGCGAATTCAGCGTCGCTAACTGGTCGTCGTATGCAGTCCCAACGGTCATGGCTTTTGAAAAGATCGCCGGGTTCGTCGTCACGCCGACGATTCCCGCGTCGGCAATGAGCTCGTTCAGGTTCGCAGATTTCAGACGATCACGAGAAAGATCATCGAGCCACACCGACGTGCCTGCGTCGGCTAGTTGACGGACATTCTCGTTGGCTGAGGAGGGGAGATACTCGGAGGGAAAACTCGAATCGCCTCCCAGCACGTGGGATGCGTTATCAGAGGTCACGATCAAATCCTTTCATCACGTAACGCGCAAATGTGACGTAGATGGTCTTAGTTCTCTACAACAGAGGTGGCAGCATCGACGACGGCGTCGACAGTAAAGCCGAACTTTTCAAAGAGCTCACTGGCAGCAGCTGATGCTCCGAAATGTTCAAGGCTGACGGCTTTACCTTGCGAGCCGAGAAGCTGATACCACGGCATTGTGATGCCCGCCTCTACTGACACGCGGGCGGTGACGTCGTGAGGAAGGACTTCCTCCTGATATGACTTGTCTTGCTCCAAGAACCAATCCATACATGGAACGGACACAACACGCGTTGCTACACCGCGAGATTCCAAAACTTTGGCAGCCTCGACAGCGAGCTGGACTTCCGAACCCGAGGCCATCACGATGACCTGCGGGCGTTCCGCAGACTCACGAACCAGGACATAAGCACCACGACGGACACCGTCCCGAGCGAGTTCCTTGGTTCCCTTCAACACAGGTAAGTTCTGGCGGGACAATGCCAGCGCTTTGGGGCCCGCGGGCGAATCAATCGCTGCTCTCCAGGCGGAGGCAGTCTCATTCGCGTCAGCAGGACGCACGACCGCAAGGCCGGGGATAGCGCGCAGGGCAGCAAGATGTTCCACAGGTTGATGGGTGGGGCCATCTTCACCCAGCCCGATCGAGTCGTGTGTCCACACGTAGTACACGTCGGTCTTCATCAACGCAGCCAAACGTACTGCAGGGCGCATGTAGTCGGAGAAGACCATGAAAGTGCCGCCATAGGGGCGCGTCGGCCCGTGGAGAGCAATTCCGTTGAGAATAGAACCCATCGCATGCTCACGAATACCGAAGTGAAGCACCCGGCCATAGGGTTGTGCATTCCATGAATCAGTAGAGATGGTGGACGGGCCGAACGAATCCGCATCCTTGATAGTTGTGTTATTCGATCCGGCTAGGTCGGCAGAACCTCCCCACAGCTCCGGTAGGGTCGCACCCAGCGACTGAAGAGTGACCTCCGAGGCTTTCCTCGTCGCGATTCCGGAACTATCAGCCTCCCACTTGGGCAGATCAGCATCCCAGCCATCGGGGAGTTTCCGGGAAGTGAGCCGATCAAATAGGGCTTTTCGATCAGGATTCTCCGTGGCCCACCGGTCAAAGTCTGCCGACCAGGCCTCATGAGCGCGGGCACCTCGCTCACGGAGTGACCGCGTATGAGAAAGAACGTCATCAGAGACTTCGAAAGTCTGATCAGGATCGAAACCTAAGATGCGCTTAACGGCGGCAACTTCATCATCACCGAGTGCTGCTCCGTGAACAGCTCCGGAATTCATCTTGGTGGGGGACGGGTAACCGATAACGGTTCGAACGCGGATAAGCGTCGGACGATCGGTCTCGCGCTGAGCTAAAGTGATCGCGGCTTCTAGCGCCTGAATATCTTCACCGGACTCGACATTGAGAACCTGCCATCCATAGGCTTCATACCGGGCGCAGACGTCTTCATTAAACGCAATCGTCGTATCGTTTTCGATCGATATACGGTTGTCATCCCAAAAAGCGATGAGGTTGCCGAGTTTCTGCGTCCCTGCAAGTGATGACGCCTCGCTGGTCACGCCTTCTTCCAGGTCACCGTCGGAAGCAATCACATAAATGAAGTGGTCGAAGGGTGACTGTCCTGCCGGAGCATCAGGGTCAAAAAGCCCCCGCTCACGACGGGCGGCCATGGCCATACCGACGGATGAGGCCAAGCCCTGCCCCAGAGGACCGGTCGTAATTTCAACCCCTGCCGTATGCCCGTACTCCGGATGGCCGGGAGTCAATGAGCCCCAGGTACGGAGCTGCTTGAGGTCGTCGAGCTCTAGGCCAAATCCACCCAAGAAGAGCTGGGCGTAAATAGTCATCGAACTATGCCCGCAGGATAAGACGAATCGGTCGCGGCCTACCCAGTCGGGATCCGAGGGATCATGGCGCATTGTTCGCTGGAACAAGGTGTAGGCCAGGGGAGCCAAGCTCATCGCAGTGCCGGGGTGACCGGATTTTGCCTTCTGAACAGCATCTGCAGCTAAGACGCGGACTGTGTCGACGGATCGCGAGTCGATCTCATCCCAGTCTCTGGGGAAAGCTGGTTCCACGGCTCTGCGGATATGGTCGGGAACGAGCTCCCGAGCTTCTGCATATCGCTTGATGACTGCCGAAGTCTTATCAATCACCTTCTGATCACCTTTCTGTGCGCGTGCCGTAGACATGCTTACCGTCTATGTAGCGACCGCTAAGTTGGTTCCCGCTGAAGCAACATTCCCGCGGACTGAAACTCCTCCGAGTAAACGAACACCAGTTTAGGCTGAAGTTTCATCGCGGTCTACGAAGCTATTCAAAGGGTATCTGCACAGGCTCTCATGCCCGCCTCAGGCACCCTCTTCAGAGGGGCAGCATGGACTGACGAAACGCGGCGCCTACGAGCCCCGTCGGGGTCGAGTGTTCACGATGGAATTTCCTCCTCGAGTAAAAATCCCGTGGCAAGTCAACGAATAACATCCTGATTGTTAGACTAGGGCGGTGACTGTCCTAAATATGGTCATAGCTACGACGCACAGATGCCCATCACCAGTGCCGAGACAAGCATGAACGATCAGTTAGCGATGAGGACTGTCAGCGGACATGGAGGAAAAAGAGGCAAGTGGAGAAGATAAAGGCGTATGTGGCGCTCACGAAGCCACGGGTAATTGAGCTTCTCCTGGTCGCAACGATTCCTGCCATGCTTCAGGCGGATCGCGGTACTATCCACCTCTGGCTCATCTTGTTAACGCTTGTCGGAGGATGGATGGGAGCTGCCGCTGCCAACTCTTTCAACATGATCGTCGACAGTGACATCGACAAGGTTATGAAGAGGACCCAGAACCGTCCCTTGGTGGACGGCCGGCTGACTCTCACGGAAGCCAAGGTTTTTGCCTCATCGATGACTGTGCTGAGCTTTTTGTTCCTCACATTCTTGTGTCATTCGCTCTTAGCAGCAGTTTTCGTGATGCTGACCATCCTCTTTTATATCTTCGTCTACACGAAATGGCTCAAGCGCCGGACGTGGCAGAACGTGATTTGGGGCGGGGCAGCAGGATGCATGCCCGTCATTGTGGGCTGGGCCGTTATTGCTGATAACACGTCCAATCATTCGGTGGCTGGATGGCTACAAGCCGTCGCGCTATTCATGATCATCTTCTTCTGGACACCGCCGCACACGTGGGCTCTAGGTATGCGATATGAAGAGGATTATCGCGGCGCCGGGGTGCCCATGATGCCAGTAGTGAAAACACGAGCTCAGGTTGCGAAACAAATTCTTCTCTATACCTGGCTTACTGTCCTCACATCCCTCACCCTTATTTTCGCCTCCGGGTGGTTTTACACTCTCACCGCAATCGGGGCAGGGGCATGGTTCATTATCAGCGCCACTCGCCTTTACAAGCGAATCTCTACTGGTAAACCAGTGAAACCTATTAGGTTATTTATTTTATCGAATAACTACTTGTCGTTGTTGTTCGTTGGTCTCTCCATTGATGCGGTGATCAATTTACAACCACTTCACGAAGTTCTTGGTTTTTAAGATCTGATCACGAAACACAATGATCTATACGACAAATAGAATTCTCGTAGAGCCGTTCGTGTAGACAAAGCAAAGTCCGCCGGGACCCCCGATACACATAAACCAGTGACACCTCCGTGGGGAGGTGGGGATTCCTCGGCGGACAAGAACATGATCGACGGAAGCCGCTAGAAAGCGCAGCAGGCTTCCTAAAATCTTTAACCTAAATTCTTGGGGCTGCGCGTCGTTTGCCCTGTGCCCACAACACTGCTGTCACAGCACAGATCACACCAGAACCAATAACGTGAAGCGGAACAGTCCACCGGGGAACGCCCAGCCAGTATTGGACGATGCCAACCCCAGCTTGGAGAACAATCAAGACGACCAACCATTGTGTCGTCTTCATGATCGCTCGGTCAGCTCGAACAGTGAGAAGCCCGAACAATAAACCTGCCACGAGGCCGAGGTACAGGTACATCGCGTGCGCATGCAGGTGCGCCATCAGATCAAGCGGTATTTGGAGCCGTGAATCGGCGGGGACCTCCGAGTCGCCTGCGTGAGGGCCAGCACCCGTCACCATGGTTCCTGTGATCAGGGTGATCCCCATGGCGATGGACGACATGAGAGCCAGCCAGCGCAAAGGCTGCGGGTACATCACCTGGGCTTTACCGTCGTCGGGTTCGTCGATGCGAACCCACAGCAAGGCAGCAAGCCATACGAGCACCATCGAGGGTAAAAAGTGCAGGGCAACCATCCACCACGCCAGATCAAGGTGAACGGAGATACCGCCGATGACTGCCTGGGCTATCACGCCGATTCCTTGGATGAACGCCAAGACGATGATTTCTGAACGCCGTTTGGCACGCGACACCGCGAGAAACGCCAAAATGACGAAAATGGTCAGAACGAAGGTGAGCGTGCGGTTTCCGAATTCAATGAGCTGGTGAACCCATGGGATTGATCCAGATTCTGGAACCAGCGATCCCGGTTGGCACTCGGGCCACGTCGGGCAGCCCAACCCTGAAGCTGTCACACGAACAATCGAGCCCGTGAATGTGATGCCGATCTGGGCAATTAACAACGCCAGCGCAAACAGCCGTTGGCGGGCCACAGTACACACGGGGAAGCGGGTACGACGAGCAAAGGAATAGCAGCCGCGGACGAATCCTCCTGCCGTCGATGGAGGAGTAGTCGCATCTTCACGGGAGCCGGGACCTAATTGTGTCGGTTCGTCACGCCGAGCATCATTAGTCTGAATTGCACTCACGATTCTCCAGCCTACAGCCCGCACCGCGCACACCACGATCGCACACACGTGGGGTTATTCACGAAAATCCTCACGCGAAGTCGGAGGCTTCCGATAATCCAGGACTAGCCGACGACGGAGGCGTTCTACGCCGTGAAACGGAACAGCTTACTAGCAGCGAAACCGCCGAGAGCCGACCACATAAGCATGATCACGAGAGCGAAAACGTTGAAACTCCCGTGGAACGCGTCGATAAGTCCTTGAGTCAGGGCGACCGAGGGGAAGAGCATGAGAAGCGCATGAATGCCCTCGCGAATTCCCGGCTCCATCGCGACGATTGCCGCGACACCCATGAGCCCGAACCACAGGAGATTCCCTAGCGCCAGAACAACCTCGGAATGGAGTGTGCCGCCCAATAACAGCCCTAACGCGGTGAATGCGACAGCTCCCACGATGAGGAAAACAATCCCCATCACGACGCCGAGGGGAGTCGTCGACCACCCCATGACCATGGCAATCGCACCAAGAACCAGGGTTTGAAGTAACACGACGACCACAACGGCACACGCTTTACCTGCAATAATGGCCCACTTCGGGAGGGCTGAGGCTCCCATCCGCTTCAAGGCTCCATATCGACGGTCGAAGACGACAGCAATCGCCTGCCCCGTGAATCCCGCGGACATTACTGCCACGGCTAAGACCATGGGGAACAGCCGCGCGATCGGATCGTCAAGGTCGAGGAAGGGCATCAATGTGAAGCCGATGAGCATGGCAATGGGGATGACCATCGAGAGAAGCTGCTGCTCACCGTGACGCAAGAACAGGAGAGTCTCCATTCTCGCTTGAGCAGAAACAAGCTTCGTCGTGGAGGCTCGTTGGGGCTGTGGTGTAAACGTCCCCGGCGCGAAACGCGAATCCTCGGCGGTCTCAGTGTCCTGAGCAGAGGCCTCAGTGGGGGATTGGGGGTCAGTAGGAGACTGTGTGCCGCGATTGTCTGCCATCATTTAGGACCTCATCTCTCGTCCGGTGATATCCAAGAAGACGTCCTCAAGACTCCGATGGTCCACCGTTAGATCGGTAATTAGGATTCCTTGAGCACTAGCAGCGGCCGCTATAGCACTCACTGCTCCTGGGTTGGCCTGTCCGTCTACGCGGTAATGCTGTGGGCGCACAGCAGAGACACGAAGGGGTGGCTGGCTCACTTTCGGCGCGTCATCGGACCCCGCTTGGGCAGCACCTTTGCGGGTATTCTCTGCCAGAAAACTGTTCGCAGCCGATAAATCGAGCGCGCCCGACGTCGTTAAGGAAATTCGCGCATCGGCCGCGTTCGTTAATTCCTGTGTGGTCCCGTGGGCGACGACACGGCCATGATCAATGATCAACACGGTATCCGCTAATGATTCCGCTTCATCCATCATGTGGGTGGTGAGCAATACGGTCACCCCATCCCGACGGAGGGAGCTGATTAAATCCCATACAGCTAATCGTGACTGAGCGTCCAAACCAGCAGTGGGTTCATCTAAGAAGATGACTTCCGGCCGGCCGACTAACGCACAGGCCAATGAGAGCCGCTGCTTCTGGCCACCACTGAGCCGACGGTACGGCGTTTGGGCATGGTCAGTCAGCCCGACGATCTCCAGAAGCCAGGAGGGATCTAGAGGATTCTGACTGTAACTCGCCAACAGAGACAGCATCTCTTTGACTCGGATTCCTGGGTACGAACCCCCGTTCTGGAGCATGATGCCGATACGGGCACGAATCTCGTCAGTTTGTGTTGACGGGTCCATCCCGAGAAGCTCAATCGATCCGGAATCGGGAGTCTGGAATCCCTCACATATTTCGATCGTTGTGGTTTTACCGGCACCATTTGGGCCCAGCAGAGCGAAAACTTCGCCACGACGAACTGAAAAGCTGATGCCATCGACGGCCCGCCGGGATTTGAAAGTCCGGACGACGGAATCGAGGATTAACGCATCACCACGCGAATTTTTCGAGTGAGTCACAGGGTACGAGTGTAGCGCGACGAACTGATACCGACAGAGAGACTCAGCGTTAGCTACCGCAGTGAACGCGACCGGTCACGATTGCCCATGTTCTTCCTCGTCTTGTGATGGGCGCTACGCGAGATTCTGGCCCTCGATGTGTGGTTGCGATCCACATGTCCAAGCACAATCCCTGGGGATCGAACCTCGATGACCTTGAGAATGAAATACCCCAGTACCGCCAAGACTAGGAAGCTTAATGCGGCGACGATATATGTTTGAGTCACGCTCCACGCAGGCAACTTCAGTCCGCGAGGAAGAACGAAGAAACTGAGAATGATGGAATAGATGACGGCCGTATTTCTGAATAGAGGACGGTTCGCCCACGCAGCGAGCGGAGTGATGGCCCACAACGCGTACCAAGGGTGAACAACGGGGAAAAGAAGAACGAGAACAAGCATTCCGACCCCATATCCACCGACGGGATGGAGGCGACCACGATAGGTCGCCACGAGCATGCGGACCATCCACAGCGCAGCAACAGCCAACCCCACCCCGTGGATAAACGACGTCATAGCCTCGGTATGGTCGCCCAGACCGAGCAGGCTTCCTAGGAAGCCAGCAAAAATACCGAGCAGAGTGGTAATCGACATCCAGCTGACGATATCGGCTGCTCCGCCCTGCACGGTAAGCCATTGAAGGCCGAGGCCAGAAGCGAACGATAAGCCGACGACGAAAAACATCAACAGGGATCCGACGATCACAGTGGCGAGCAGCCACGCATGTTTGCGGTGGATGGAGCGAATGAGCATGACCCACACAAAGCCCAGCGCAACAATGCTGGTCACTTTGACCATGATCGCACAACAGATCGCTCCGACGCCGGCAACGAAATACAGTATGCTTCGCCGAGTGAACAGCGTCGACGCCGGCGTCGTCGGTTCTATAGAAGCCACGGAGGAAAACTCAGACCCGGACGAGGAGTCCTCCAACGGACGTTCGAAAGCTCTGAAGCACCATTCCATCCCGACCATCAATAGGCCGAGCATGATTGACTCGTTATGGATACCGCCGACAAGGTGAAGGAGCGATAATGGGTTTAACACGCCAAGCCACAACGCAGCCGATGCCTCCACACCACAGCGGCGGGCGAGTTTGATGACAGCCCATGCGCACAATGTTAGGCCGATAATTGACACCAGCCGGTAGAGGAAAACAGCCGCAATAATGTTCTCGTTGGTTAACCACGAGATCACTTGGCCACCCATGATGGCGACAGGTCCATAGGGGGACGGCGAGTGGGACCACACTAAAGGCACCGATCGAGCAAGAGGATCTGCTACGCCTAATAAATCAACCGGACCACCTTGATACGGGTTGAGGCCTCGAGCTGCAATCGCACCCTGAGCTATATACGAATAAATGTCCTGGGTGAAGAGCGGAGCGGTAAAGCCCAGAGGGATGACCCACGCAACAAAGGTTCGAACCATCACCGGTGCGGTAGCCCAACCATGCCCTTGCTCCCGTGGCCCGGCTAAAGCGAAATACCCCATGAGTGCCCACGCGGTAACCAGAAAACCGATGCCAACGAACACAAGCACAGTGGAAGTCAACAGCATTCGTCCCATGAGGTTGGCAATGGGGAAGTCCCAGAGGGTGTTGTCAACAACAGGCATCGCCCCTGCACCCCAACCCCCAATCATTATTAGGACGGATCCGAAGGCTCCAAGCCACCGCAAGAGCGCGAATCGACGAAGATCGGAAACCCCAAAACGCTTTGAGCGGGGCCGCGCCGGGCCTTCACCGTGAAAAACTTCGGCGGATCGTGAACCAGCTACCCCAAACTCCGGGACGACGGAGGAAATTTCGCGCCGGCTAATGTCCAGGAGTCGATGGAAGAACGATGGTCCATGAGTGCCCATATGTAGGTCCTCCCATCGTTTCCCCACTAGTTCTTCTCATCAGTGCATAAGGCCCATGCACTGCACGTTCACGCGCATTGAGCCCCTCACATTCAAGCACGGCCTATTCCAAGGCATTGCCATCACGTCGAGTGTAGTCAACGTCGCCGGCTGAACTGTTTTTGTATCCCCCGTCCGGACTAGCAAAACAAACCGTAATTCACCCCCTCTGTGTAGGAATAGAATTCCGACACACTAATGTTGTGTAAAGTGTGATAGCGCAGGTGGGGACAGCCCCACGCTATGCACCGTCGTGGGCAGAGACCTCCATGTGTGGCCTCATACTCACGACACTTCACGTGTGACGGCGTGAAACACAAAGCGATCCTGGGCTTACACACCGGATGACAAGCAGCGACGAAACTCCGCCCTGTCGGATGCTTCGTTTTCGTGAGAGAGGAAGGCGCTATGAACGACCATGCCCCCGGACCAGAGGGTCAGACTCGTCAACGCATCATGTCCCTCCTCCTTCACCACGGAACAATGAGCGCATCCGAGCTAAGCAAAGAGCTGAAGTTAAGCGCTGCAGGAGTTCGACGCCACGTCGATAATCTGGTGTCAGACGGCTTAGCGGAAGAGGCCCCAGCAACAGGTGGAGCGCCTCGCGGACGTGGCCGCCCAGCCCGCGTTTTCCGGTTAACGGATAAAGGAAGAGGCAACTTCGGCTACGACTATGACCGCGTCGCGGTACTAGCTCTCGAAGCACTACGAGATGCCGGTGGTCCTAACGCTGTTATTCACTTCGCCCAGCAGCGGATGAGCGATATTCTTCGCGAAGCGGGGCTGGATGACGAGGTTTCCGACCTTACTGACCCCGACGATGTCGAGGCCATGGTCACCAAGGTTGCCGATGCCCTGAGTAAACACGGGTATGCAGCAACTGTGGACAAAGCTGGTGGTGGAATCCAAATCTGCCGTCATCATTGTCCCATTCAAGGAGTCGCCGAGCACTTTCCTGAGATGTGTGCCGCTGAACATCAGGCGGTTCGCGAGGTCTTGGGCCACCACACTCAACCTTTAGCCACCATCGTCGATGGGAACGGGGTGTGCACGACGCATATCCCCTTGGAACCCGTCATTAACCAGAAGCGCGATAAGGGGAGTGGCGGTGAACGCCAGCCAGCTTCGTCGACATCATCATGAGTCCATAATCTGCCGTAATTTTCACTTCCGGAAAATTGACCATCATCACACGCAACATAAGAGGAGTCACAGCTCATGACCCAAACACCGACAGCTCCTGCCGGGCCACAATCATCACCTCAAAGTGATGAAGAGATCATTGAATCCATCGGAGGTGGATATAACTACGGATGGCATGACAGCGACGTAGCCGGAGCCTCCGCGCGGCGCGGCATTGATGAAGATGTTGTTAAGGACATCTCAGCAAAGAAGAGTGAGCCGGAATGGATGTTGAAGAACCGTCTCAAGGCTCTCTCCATCTTCCAAAAGAAGCCGGTGCCCAACTGGGGTGCGGACCTGTCCGGAATCGATTTCGACCAGATCAAATACTTCGTCCGCTCCACAGAAAAACAAGCCGCGACGTGGGATGACCTCCCGGAGGACATCAAGAACACCTACGATCGCATTGGTATCCCGGAGGCGGAAAAAGAGCGCCTCGTCGCTGGCGTTGCTGCACAGTATGAATCTGAGGTTGTCTACCACCAAATCCGTCAGGATCTGGAAAAACAAGGCGTCATTTTCGTTGATACCGATACGGCTTTGCGCGATTACCCCGAGTTATTTAAAGAGTACTTCGGGACCGTTATTCCAGCCGGTGACAACAAATTCGCTGCGCTGAACACCGCGGTGTGGTCCGGCGGCTCATTCATTTACGTGCCGAAGGGCGTTCACGTCGAAATCCCTCTTCAGGCCTATTTCCGCATTAACACGGAGAACATGGGCCAGTTCGAGCGCACGCTGATCATCGTCGACGAAGATGCTTACGTCCACTACGTCGAGGGATGTACGGCACCTATCTACAAGACGGACTCGCTGCACTCAGCCGTCGTCGAGATCATTGTTAAAAAGGGCGGTCGCTGCCGGTACACGACCATCCAGAACTGGTCCAACAACGTCTACAACCTGGTCACCAAGCGCACGAAGTGCGAAGAGGGTGCCACCATGGAGTGGATCGACGGCAACATCGGATCCAAGGTGTCGATGAAATACCCGGCTGTGTGGATGACTGGGCCTTACTCCCGCGGCGAGGTTCTCTCCGTCGCGATGGCCGGTGAAGGCCAGTACCAGGACACTGGCGCCAAGATGGTGCACATGGCTCCTCACACGAGTTCCAACATTGTGTCGAAGTCGGTCGCTCGCGGTGGCGGACGTGCCGCCTACCGTGGCCTCGTCAAAGTTAACCCGAACGCGCATCACTGCACGGCCAATGTCGAGTGTGACGCCCTGCTCGTCGATAAGATTTCGCGGTCGGACACCTATCCATACAATGACATCCGCAATGACCATGTTTCCCTTGGTCACGAGGCTACGGTTTCCAAAGTGTCTGAGGATCAGCTCTTCTATCTCATGAGCCGAGGCCTCGCTGAAGACGACGCCATGGCGATGATTGTTCGTGGCTTTGTCGAGCCCATTGCGAAAGAGTTGCCCATGGAATATGCCCTCGAACTCAATCGCCTCATTGAATTGCAAATGGAAGGATCCGTGGGATAGATGACTGACGTACTCAAGGCCGAGGATGTCGAAGCTGCCGCCGACAAGGCAAAAGAAGTCGGCGCGTTCGACGCCAACACAACCAACACCACAGGGGCAAAAACCAAAGGCGACGTCTTCACGTCGTTCAATGTCGACGATTTCTCCGTCCCCCGCGGCCGCGACGAGGATTGGCGTTTCACTCCGTTGCGACGGCTCAACGGGCTTCATGACGGGTCGTTCCCCGGTGAACACGCGCCGAACCCGGTCACCGCAGATATCCCTGAGGGAACATCCGGCGTACACGTAGAAGAGGTTCCGGCCGACGATGACCGCCTACGGGCAGCCGGAGCCCCCGTGGATCGCGTCGGTGCGCAGGTCTTCGCCAGCCTTCAACGCGGAACCGTCCTCACCATCGACGACAACACGGTTGTCGACGGCGACATCACGTTGACGTTCACGGGTACTGGCCCCGACACCACGTCTTTCGGCGCGCTCGCCGTCGTCGCTGGTGAACACACCGAAGCCAACGTCGTCCTCCGATTCGAGGGGCACGGCAACTACGCAGATTTCCACTCGTACTCGATTGGAACAGGTGCGCATGTCAACGTCGCCATTATCGACGACATGGAGGACGACGCTGTCCACCTGGCCAATGAGCAGCTCCGACTGGATCGCGATGCCGTCATGCGCCACGGATACAGCGCCTTCGGCGGCTCCGTGGTGCGCAATATCTCCCACGTAGCGTTCAAAGCTCCTGGGGCTGACTGCGAACTCTCCGGTGTGTACTTTGCCGACGACGGACAATACTTCGAGCAACGCCTACTCGTTGACCACTCTGAGGCGAATTGCCGCTCCAACGTGATGTACAAAGGGGCACTCCAAGGCGATCCGAACTCGGACCTCCCCGAAACACGCACAGCGTGGGTTGGCGACGCACTCATCCGCGCACAAGCCGACAACACGGACACATACGAGAAAAACATGAATCTCGTTTTGTCCGAGGGCGCGCGCGCAGATGCCGTTCCGAACCTCGAAATCGCCACCGGCGAAATCATTGGCGCTGGTCACGCGGCCACCGTCGGACGCTTCGACGACGAACAGCTCTACTACCTGATGAGCCGTGGGATCCCCGAGCCCGTTGCCCGACGCCTTATCGTCCACGGATTCTTCACCGAAGTCATTTCACGAATCCCGATACCGGCCGTCCAAGATGAACTCGAAAAACGCGTCTCCGAGGAACTCGACACTGTCAGCCTCGACGAGCTGAATTCACTGAGCTAATCCATCCACCGTGCGTCACTAGCTGTATCTCACGGATCATCAAACACAAGGAGAACAATGAGTACCCTCGAAATTCGCGACCTCGAAGCCGTCGTCAAGCCCACCGAACCAGGGGAAGAGCCAAAGCAAATCCTCAAGGGCGTCAACCTAACCATCAACTCAGGTGAAACCCACGCAATCATGGGCCCCAACGGATCAGGCAAATCGACCCTGTCATACACGATTGCCGGCCACCCCCGTTATGAAGTTACCGGCGGGGAAGTGCTGTTAGACGGCGAAAACATCATCGACATGTCTGTAGATGAACGAGCCCGAGCCGGTTTGTTCCTCGCTATGCAGTACCCGGTTGAGGTTCCCGGCGTGTCCATGGCTAACTTCCTCCGCACCTCAGCAACCGCAGTTCGTGGAGAAGCTCCACGGCTACGTGACTGGATCAAGGAAGTTAAAGACGCCCAAAAAGAACTCAAGATCGACACCTCATTTTCCGAGCGTGCCGTCAATGAAGGGTTCTCCGGCGGCGAAAAGAAGCGTCACGAAATTCTGCAGCTATCGTTGCTCAAGCCCAAGTTCGCCATTCTCGACGAGACGGACTCCGGGCTCGATGTCGACGCCCTCCGGATCGTGTCTCAGGGGATCAACGACTACAAAGAGCAGAACAATGGCGGAATCATGCTCATTACGCACTACAAGCGCATTCTGAACTATGTACGCCCTGACTTTGTGCACGTCTTCGCCAACGGCCGCGTCGTTACGACGGGTGGCCCTGAGCTCGCCGACAAGCTCGAAGAAGAAGGCTACGACGCTTTCGTAGGCTAACCAGCCCATAGTGAATGGCGATCATGACGACGTCGCCATTCACTTTTTATTCACACACTTTTTAGATGCAACCAGCGAAAGCTTGCAGGAGGAAGGTTACTGACGGTGGAAATTCCAGAGCTCACACGAAACGGGGTGTTGGATGTCGACGCAGTGCGCGCGGAATTCCCCATCCTGCACCGTACTGTTCGCGACGATAAACCCCTCATCTTTCTAGACTCCGGTGCCACATCACAACGACCGGAACGTGTGCTTCGCGAAGAATTTCACTTCCTCACCCACACCAATGCGCCCGTTCACCGCGGCTCCTATCAACTCGCAGAAGAAGCGACGGAAGCCTACGAGGACGCGCGCGAACGCATCGCTCACTTCGTCGGGGCCGATGAGCCAGAAATTGCGTTCACAAAAAACGCCACGGAGGCACTCAACGAAGTCGCTTACCTCTTGGGCGATGATCGCGCCGGGGAATTCCAGGTTAAAGAGGGCGATGAAGTCGTCGTCACGGAAATCGAGCATCACGCTAACTTGATTCCGTGGCAGGAATTGTGCCGCCGTACGGGTGCCCACCTGAAGTGGTATTCGGCGACCGACGATGGACGGGTTGACCTCGATTCCCTGACGTTGAGCGACCGCACGAAGGTTGTCGCGTTTACGCATCAATCGAATGTGACTGGTGCCCAGCCCGACGTGGAAGAGCTTGTGTCGCGTGCGCATAGTGTTGGGGCCGTGGCGGTGCTCGATGCATGCCAGTCCGTGCCACACAAAGCAGTGGACTTCCACGCACTTGACGTCGATTTTTCGGCGTTTTCGGGACATAAAATGCTGGGCCCGAATGGGGTAGGGGTCATGTACGGTAAGGCGGACATCCTTGCCCAGATGCCACCCTTCCTCACTGGTGGTTCCATGATTACGACAGTCCAGATGGACCATTCTGGATACACAGAACCACCACAGCGGTTTGAGGCTGGAACGCAGATGACCAGCCAGGTTGTCGGTCTCGGGGCTGCCGTACAATTCCTCCAGGCCGTTGGGATGGACGCTGTCGAAAAGCACGAGCACATGCTCACTAAATATGCTTTGGAGAAACTCAACGATATTGACGGGCTGCGCATCATTGGCCCAACAACGCCCGAACACCGGGGCAGTTCGGTGAGCTTCTCTCTCGACGGGGTCCACCCACATGACCTCAGCCAGGTTCTTGACGACGACGGCATCGCTGTCCGCTCTGGCCACCATTGTGCGTGGCCTATCCACCGTCGGATGGGGATCCAGGCTTCGGCGCGCGCGTCGTTCTATATTTACAACACTCTCGACGAAGTGGATAAGCTGGCAGAATCTATTTGTCGTGCACGAGACTTTTTTGGGGTGACGCGATGAGACTCGAATCCATGTACCAGGAAGTGATCCTGGACCACTATAAAAATCCGCAACATGCAGGCTTGAGGGAACCTTTTGATGCGGAGGTACACCACGTCAACACGTCCTGTGGTGATGAAATAACTCTGCGTGTTCAGCTCTCCGACGATGGGTCAACGATCCAAGACATCTCTTACGAGGCGTCGGGGTGCTCTATCAGCCAAGCGTCGACGTCGGTGATGGCCGAAGAATTAATCGGCCAAAGTGTTGACGACGCGTCGAAGAAACTGGCTGAGTTTGAACGGATGGTGACGTCCCGTGGGCAGGTTGAGGGCGATGAAGATCTCATTGGAGATGGGATCGCATTTGCCGGTGTTGCTCAATACCCCGCTCGCGTGAAGTGCGCGCTGTTAGCGTGGAAAGCTCTTCAAGCTGCTGCCACTGAGGCGATGGCTGATGCGGGCCACGACAAAGCTGCAGCACAGCTGAACTCATCGTCGTCAACGACAAGTTCGTAGTTTTCGGTGAATAGCGGCTAGTGGTTATGCCAGACCACGCATCATCGATGCATCATGGACAGCAAGCAGTAAGTGGAAACAATGACAGCCGGGTGATCCCCGTAGATAGTGCGCACTCAGGAAGAACGAGGAGTTCCAATGGCACAAGACGACACGACCACACAAGATCAAGCTGCCAGTTCGTATGAATCCTATGACGACGCAGGTTCGGTAACCGGACCGGGTACGGGAATGGACGGGTCTATCCCCAGTGTTCCAGACCTACCGCCGATGAACGATGACCAGCAGAAAATCGCTAATGCGGTCCAGGACAGCCTGTACGATGTCGTCGACCCTGAGCTGGGCATCAACGTTGTTGATCTTGGGTTGGTTTACGACATTTGGGTCGACGAGGATGGCAATGTTGTGGTCTACATGACATTGACCTCTCCTGCCTGCCCGCTCACAGACATGCTGGAAGACCAGTCAACAGATGCTGTGGTTGGCCGCGGTATTGCTGACAATATGCGTATTGAGTGGGTGTGGACTCCGCCGTGGGGACCGCACATGATTACTGAAGAGGGCAGAGAGCAACTCCGTGCCCTCGGGTTCGCTGTCTAGCTCGGCTTGAGTTCGGGCATTTCGTGCCGACGTGAACCACCGACCCGACTTACCGACGTGGGAGCGGGGTGGCACTCCCACGCAACAGAGACATAAACGTGCGTCGGGCCAGTGAACGTTTGGCTTTACGTTCCTCTCGTGAATGTCCGTCCGGTTTAATCATCACCCTCACGAGGCGAGCGACGACGGACACCATGGATCGGGCGATATCCAACCCGTGAGAGGACGTCAGGTAGTCGCGAATCCGTGGCGGGGACATGGCGAAGAATTCGCGATAAAACAGGCGCATCTCCTCTGGTTTCAGTTGGAGCGTTGCGCCCAAGCCACGCCGTTGAAGCCATCCTGCCACCCATCCTCCAGGAGGCCCGTGTACTGCTCCGACGGTACGTCGAAGAAGACTCGGGTATCGGGTCCAATGGGCAGCCCAGCCGATTTCTTTATCAGCGCGATCTACCGCAGTTCCGATGCTGTAACCAGTGGCAGCGTGCATCAATCCCGCAGCTGCACCCCATGGAAAAATGCTTGTCACACCGTTGTTTCGACGTGTTACGTGCGGGATTCGTCGTCGTAGGGGTGCGACGGGAAAACTCACGACTTCCTCGCGAACAGCGTGCCGACGCGCGGTTTCTGGACCAATACCGAGCTGTTCGAGTCGCCGGTCGAGCGCCCATCGCAAATGTTCCACTTGCGCTGTTTCGGAATGTGGCGAGTGCTCAGGTCCGCGGCATGATGTTGCGACAATTGTTTCCTCGATCAGCCATCGGCCGTGTCCCAGAGGCATCCGATAGTTGAACGTCATACGAGAAAATGCATCAACGCCTGGATGGGCCGTCGTCGATGCACCGTCGTCGGATGTCGGGCGGGAACAAGAAGCACCGTCAGGTAAAGTTCGCATGTCCATCAGCACTGACCGACGGTGGTCGCGCGGTAGAAGATGCTCGGGGAGGACTAGCCCTACCGCGAGTTGCCGAACTGGGAGGAAACCACCGCTCGACGCGCGTGTATCAATGACCACGTGCCCGTCGTCACGCGTGGAGTCATACCACTGGTCGTGAATAGATAGAGATTGCGTGCCGCCCGCGTCACGCAACTGGTCACGTAACGCATCCGGATTGAGAATGACATAGGTCTCCGGAAGGGCAACTTCCCAACCGTCGCCGCACACACGTGGCCGAGACTGGGAGAAATATGGATGCGGATGCTGACGTAGCCACTGCGGTATTTGGTGTGCCCACGCACCCATCGTCGGCGGGTAATGCGAACCATGTGGGTCCCAGCATTCCACGGAATAACCGGAACGGAGCGCAGCAACAGACGCTGCTGTTCCTGCAGGACCTAGCCCGACCACCGAAAAACGCATAACCTCACTGTATCGTCAGAGCAGCATCGGAACTGGAACGAGGATTAGCGAGGGGCAGCACCGCCCGTAAAACACTGAGTAGTTCGCCCAACGGTAAGGCCATAGTCGATGGTGTGAACAAAGCCGCGTCCACGCGATATACTGCCGGCTTGTGATTACCACCGAGGATCTTGACGTTCGCGTTGGCGCGCGAACACTTCTGACAGCACCTGGACACCATCTGCGCGTCCAACCCGGGGATCGCATCGGTCTTGTGGGCCGCAACGGTGCAGGCAAAACGACGACCATGCGTATTTTGGCGGGAGAAACACAGGCTTACGGTGGAACTGTTATTCGGTCCGGCGATATTGGGTACCTTCCCCAAGATTCAAAAGAAGGCGATATCGAACAGTCGGCACGGGATCGTGTGCTATCCGCCCGTGGGCTCGATCGGCTTCGTTCTTCCATGGATCGGCAGCAGGAAATCATGGAGACCGGTACCGACGCTCGTCGCGATGCGGCGATCCGCAAGTTTTCGCGCCTTGAAGAGCGTTATCACTCGTTGGGCGGGTATGAGGCTGATGCTGAAGCCGCGCGGATTTGCGATGCGCTTGGCCTTCCCGCGCGCGTGTTGGATCAGCCGCTCAAGACTCTTTCAGGTGGTCAACGGCGTCGCGTCGAATTAGCTCAGATTCTCTTCGCAGCATCCACCGGAGGTGGAAAATCCGACACCACGCTGCTCCTCGACGAGCCAACGAACCACTTGGATTCAGACTCCATCACATGGTTGCGCGATTTCTTGTGCAAGCACGACGGCGGTTTAGTGGTTATCTCTCACGACGTTGAATTGCTCGAGGCCGTGTGTAACAAGGTGTGGTTCCTGGATGCCACGCGGGCCGAAGCCGATGTGTACAACATGGGGTGGAAAAAATACCAACAGGCACGCGCCACCGACGAGACTCGTCGTCGACGTGAAAAGGCAAATGCGGAAAAGAAAGCCGCAGCACTACGGGCTCAGGCTGCACGGTTCGGGGCGAAGGCAACAAAAGCAGCTGCTGCCAAGCAGATGCTAGCGCGCGCAGACCGCATCGTCAGCGAACTCGATGAGGTCCATGTATCGGATAGGGTTGCGCATATTTCATTTCCTGAACCTGCTCATTGTGGTAAAACTCCGCTCAACGCCCACGGTTTAACGAAGATGTATGGGTCTCTCGAAGTTTTCGCTGGGGTGGACTTAGCCATCGACAAGGGTTCCCGCGTCGTCATTTTGGGTTATAACGGTGCTGGAAAGACGACCCTCCTTAAGCTCCTCGCCGGCGTCGAACGGAGCGATGGGGAAGGGGGAATTGTTACTGGCCACGGGCTCAAAGTTGGCTATTTCGCGCAGGAGCATGACACGATCGACCCCGACGCTTCCGTGTGGGAAAACACTGTTCAGGCATGTCCCGATTCCGGTGAACAAGACCTCCGCGGTCTCCTCGGTGCTTTTATGTTCTCGGGCGATCAGCTTCAGCAACCGGCTGGCACCTTGTCTGGTGGTGAGCAGACCCGTCTTGCGTTGGCGGCTCTTGTTGCGTCTCGCGCGAACGTCTTGCTCTTAGATGAGCCGACAAACAATCTTGATCCTGTCTCGCGTGAGCAAGTCCTTGCGGCTTTACGGACGTACACGGGTGCGGTTGTCCTTGTCACGCACGATCCTGGAGCAGTCAAGGCCCTTAATCCGGAGCGTGTCATTGTCCTTCCCGATGGCGACGAGGACATGTGGAATGACGAATATATGGAGATCGTGGAGCTCACGTAGACGGGCGACTATGTAATGCGCCCCTCGAGTCGGGCGCACCACCCTGGCAGAATCAGAAGAAAGTCCTTAGAGTGGATGTATGTCTGATAAGAAGAATGTACTAATCATTGGTGGACACGGTAAAGTTGCGCTGAAGCTCGCACCCCTGCTGGTGAGAGATGGTTTCAGCGTTCATTCACTCATTCGGAATCCAGATCAGAGTGAGGACATCACCAAAACCGGCGCAAACCCGGTTGTTAAAGACGTCGCCTCCTTGACCGCTGAAGAGTGGGATGAGCTTCTCATTGGCGTCGACGCGATCGTGTGGAGCGCCGGAGCTGGTGGCAAGGGTGGTACCGAAGCGACCTATGCCGTCGACCGCGACGCAGCGATAGCATCGATCGATGCTGCTCAACGGTCAGAGAGCTCCCCGCGCTACATCATGGTCAGCTTCTGGGGCTCAACAACCGTCGACCTACCCGAGGACAACTCGCTCTATCACTATTCACTAGCCAAGCGTGCTGCGGACCAACATCTGTTGGATTCCTCATTAGATTTCGCCATCCTGGCACCGACGGCGCTCACCATGGAGCGGGCCAAAGGAATCGACGTCCACACCGTAGAGGACACCGCAAACCAGGAGCGCCCCGCAGATACGTCCCGAGAGCTCGTCGCTCACGTAGCAGCGTATGAGGTTGAAGCACCGACCGCGCCGAATAAGATCATTCCGTTCGCCGACGGTGACTCGCAGCTAGGCGACGCTCTGGGATAGCTCCCGAGAGTATGAGCGGCAGAAATCGACGAAGTTTGCGAGAATCTGCCGCGCGGGGGATACGTCGACTTTCGCGGTAGCGTTGACGATGGACGTGAACTCATCGACGCCGAAGTAACCGTAGTTGCGGTAGAACTCCATCCGCTGACGCAGCCCCGACGCATCCATTTCGGCGTGGAATTGTGTGGCCCACTGTGTCTCACCAATCCGGAAAATCTGGATCGGGCAGGCATCACCATATGCCAACAGGGTGGCGTCCTGGGGGAGGATCTCGATATTTTCCGTGTGGCCGGTAAATGCTTGGAACGTTAAGGGAAGCGACCGGCACAGCGGGTCCGACGCGGCAGCGTCGGTCAAGCAAACCTGCGTCGGTCCGGAGTCTTCGGGATGAAGGCGGGCGATGGTTCCGCCATGAGTATCTGCTAAGACATGGGCGCCGAAGCAGATATTTATGACAGGAATCCTGGTCCCCGTAAGTGCTCTCAGAAGGCGCTCGACGTGTTCCTGCTCCTCATCTTTGTGAGGATTAGTCACTGTATGGGGCGAGCCACCGACGAAGATGCCGTCGATACCGTGAAGATCTCCCAGTTCAGCGGATTCGCTATCAAGCATTCGCTGTTCAAGCTCGTGAGGTTGAAGGCCGCTAGCGCTCATGAAGTCATAAAGTTCGCTTGCGGCAACATCAGCTCCGTGACGAGGCGAGAACAGCACAAAATTCATAGCAGACAGCTTAGTCTATATCCGTCGATCTTGTAAATTCGCTTTTCAAGGCCAAACAATGCCAGAGATTAATTCCTAAAACCATGAACAGGCGCAGGGAGCTGACCGCTGCGACGAATAAACGTTGCTGACGATGCTCCATGAACTGGCATGATCGGGGCTCGTCCCAGAAGACCACCGAAGTCAACGTCGTCTCCCACGGTCTTCCCGGGAACCGGAATAACTCGTACAGCAGTTGTTTTATGGTTCATCATACCGATCGCTGCTTCGTCGGCAATCATCCCAGAAATCGTCTCGGGGGGAGTATCGCCCGGAACTGCAACCATGTCCAACCCCACTGAACAAATCGAGGTCATTGCCTCTAATTTATCCAAGGTGATTGACCCTTCGCGAGCCGCATCAATCATGCCAGCATCTTCACTAACTGGAATGAAAGAACCTGATAGCCCACCAACATGCGAGCAGGCCATCATCCCGCCCTTCTTGACCGCATCGTTCAGCAAAGCCAAGGCTGCCGTCGTGCCATGCGTCCCGACCTTCCCAAGCCCCATTTCCTCAAGAATATGAGCGACCGAATCACCGATTTCAGCAGTAGGGGCGAGGGAAAGATCGACAATTCCAAAACGTTTGCCTAGACGGTCTGCAGCTAATGTCCCCACAAGCTGCCCCATCCGAGTCACTTTAAAGGCGGACTTCTTAATGACTTCCGCCATGTCATCAAATGAGCAATCAGGCACCTTTGCGAGGGCACGTTGGATAACCCCGGGGCCTGATACGCCGACGCTGACTACGCAATCGGGCTCTTCAATTCCATGGAACGCGCCGGCCATGAAGGGGTTGTCGCCAACAGCGTTGGAGAAGACGACGAGTTTGGCTGGCCCCAACACCGAGTTCTCTGTGTTGGAGTGTGCCGATTCAACGATCACTTCACCCATCCGCCCGATGGCGTCCATATTCAGTCCGGCACGGGAGGAGCCAATATTGACCGATGAACATACCAACCCGGTGGATGCCAGGGCTTCGGGAATGGAATCGATAAGCGCCCGATCGTATTTCGTCATTCCCTTTTCGACGAGGGCAGAATAGCCGCCGACGAAGTCCACACCGGTGTTTTTCGCCGCTTTATCCAAGGCGTGAGCAAGGGGTGTCGGATCCACACAGTCTGAGGCAGCGGCGACGAGAGACACAGGGGTGACTGATACGCGCTTGTTGACAATAGGTATTCCGAGTTCTCGGGAAATCCCTTCGGCCACCGGAACGAGATGCTCAGCGCAGCTCGTAATGGTGTCATAAATATGAGTGGCAGCCTTCTCGATATCAGAATTCGCACAGTGGAGAATGTTGATTCCCATGGTCACGGTGCGAATATCGAGACGCTGCTCCTCAATCATGGAAATGGTCTCGAGAATATTATGCTTTGTATCCATACCAACACCGGCCTATAACTCGTGCATGGCACGGAAAATAGCTTCCGACTGAAGACGTATCTTGAGTTTCTGCTCTACCTCTACGGGTTTCATAGCATCCTGTAGAGCATCGAGACTTTGAGAATTCTCATCAAAATCTACTTGCAGAATCATGGTGAAATAATCACCCATAATTGTTTGAGACACGTTAGTAATATTTGCGTCTACTTTTGCCAATTGCGTGGCCACAGCAGCGATAATTCCGGTGTGATCTAACCCGGTGACGGTCATGATCGCGATCATGTTATACAGAATAGCGGGAACCCATAGCAGGAAAACAACTGCGCTTCCATCCCTCATACGTGCCTGATACGTGGTGTTTTTGCTCGCACGTGGAAGTCTGGCGCGGCGTCGTCAAGATATGCACGCAGCACCGTCAAAGGCATGAGGGTATGAAAAAAGAGGCGCTACATAACGCAGCACCTCTGTGGTTGGCCTAACACGACCTACTTGCGCAAACTGTCTTCCAAAACATCAAGGGCGAGGGGTAACTCCGGAGCAGTATCACCTGCACCAACGGCAGAGAGCACCCCATCAAAAACGACGATCAGCAACGAACAAATGACCTCAGGGCTGACATCGGTCCGCATGACACCGTCGTCTATCTGCTGGGAGACCCTTCGCCGCACCGCATCGTCGATACGCTTGTGTTCGCTATTCCAACGACAACGAAATGATGGGTCAGTCCGAACGAGCCTTCCCACTTCGAGCTGGGTTAATGCCCATTGGTATCCATCAGGATTGTCGACGATGTTTCGCATAACGTCGATCAGTCCGTGAGAGGCCGCAATGTCTGCCATGTGAATCGCGTCTTCGCGCGCTAGTTCAAAGAACAGACCTTGTTTATCGCCAAAGTGGTGGAAGATCGCTCCGCGGGTTCGTCCGGTCGCCTCCTCGAGCCGCCGTACTGTTGCGCCTTCGTAGCCGTATTCGGCGAAACATGTACGCGCGGCGTCGAGAATCTGTGACCTCCTTCTTTCGAGGTCAACGTCACTGACTTTAGGCATGACCAATACCTGTTGCGAAGGCAGTCTGCCTTAGCTGTCTTCCTTCATCATCCGACGCAGGACGTACTGGAGGATGCCTCCGTTCCGGTAGTAGTCTGCCTCACCGGGTGTGTCGATACGAACAACTGCATCGAAGTTGACGGTTTCACCGTTTTCCTTCGTCGCGGTCACCTTGACCGTCTTCGGGATGGTGTCATCGTTGAACTTCTCGATGCCTTCAATGTCATAGGTTTCCGTGCCATCGAGGCCCAGCGACTTCCAGGATTCGCCCTCTGGGAACTGAAGCGGGATGACGCCCATACCGATCAGGTTGGAGCGGTGAATACGCTCGAAGGATTCGGCAATGACGGCCTTAACACCCAACAGCAGGGTGCCCTTAGCTGCCCAGTCACGGGACGAACCGGTGCCGTATTCTTTACCGCCCAAGACGACGAGAGGAGTCTTTTCCTTCTCATAGTTCAGCGCAGCGTCGTAAATGAAGGACTGCGGTCCGCCTTCTTGGGTGAAGTCTCGGGTGTATCCACCGGAAACCCCATCAAGGAGCTGGTTCTGCAGGCGAATGTTGGCGAAAGTACCGCGGACCATGACTTCGTGGTTACCACGACGAGATCCCAATGAGTTGTAGTCCTTACGGGCCACACCCATGGAGTCCAGGTACTGGGCCGCCGGGGTACCGGGCTTAATTGCCGACGCGGGGGAGATGTGGTCAGTGGTCACTGAATCGCCCAACAGCGCGAGGACACGAGCGCCCTTCACGTCCTCAACCGGATCCGGTTCGACGGACATGCCATCGAAGTAGGGGGCACGGCGAATGTAGGAGGACTCATCATCCCACGCGAATGTTTCACCATCCGGGGTATCCAGGTTCTTCCAGCGGTCGTCGCCTGCGAAGACATCTTGGTAGTCCGTCTCGTACATTTCACGGGAAATGCTGGACTCGATCGTGGATTCGATCTCATCCGTGGAGGGCCAAATGTCTTTGAGGTAGACGTCGTTGCCATCCTGGTCTTGGCCAAGTGGCTGCTCGTCAAAATCGAAATCCATCGTCCCGGCAATTGCGTAAGCAATAACCAAGATAGGCGATGCAAGGTAGTTCATCTTGACGTCTGGCGAGATGCGGCCTTCGAAGTTCCTGTTACCGGACAGGACAGCCGTTGCGGCAAGGTCAGCCTGGTTAATGGCCTGTGAGATTTCGGCGGGCAGTGGGCCGGAGTTACCGATACAGGTTGCACAACCGAAGCCGGAGAGATAGAAACCGAGGGCTTCGAGGTCTTTCCAGAGGTCAGCGCGCTCGAAGTAGCCATTAACAACCTGCGAACCAGGGGCACAAATGGTCTTGACCCATGGCTTCGCGTGCAGTCCCTTTTCAGCAGCCTTACGCGCGAGCAAACCTGCGCCAACCATCACTGAGGGGTTGGAGGTGTTAGTACACGAGGTAATCGATGCAATCGCGACCATGCCGTGGTCGAGCGTGTATTCGCCACCTTCAGGGGACTTCACGACGATCGGGGACGAGGGGCGACCCTCAGCGCCCTCGGCAGCAGATTCGCCATGGCCAGGCCGGGACTCGTTGTAGTCGGCGACATCTTCCTTAGCAGGAGCATCTGCTTCGACAACGTCCTTGACTTCGCCATCACTGTAGTTGTGAAGGTCCTTGCGGAACTGAGCCTTAGAATCGGTGAGCTCGATGCGGTCCTGTGGGCGCTTAGGTCCAGCGATCGATGCAACGACCGTCGACAGATCCAATTCGAGGTACTCGGAGTACTCTGCCTCCGGAGTGTTCTCGTCAAGCCACATGCCTTGTTCTTTAGCGTAAGCCTCGACGAGAGCGCACTTCTCTTCGGAACGGCCAGTCAAGCGTAGGTACCTGATTGTCTCTTCATCGATCGGGAAGATGGCCGCTGTCGATCCGAATTCTGGCGACATGTTACCGATGGTTGCACGGTTAGCAAGCGGCACTGAAGAAACGCCTTGGCCGTAGAACTCAACGAACTTACCGACGACTCCGTGCTGACGAAGCATGTCGGTAATAGTGAGGACCACGTCGGTCGCGGTCACGCCGGCGGGAATTTCGCCCGTGAGCTTAAATCCAACAACGCGTGGTACGAGCATCGACACCGGCTGACCGAGCATGGCGGCCTCAGCCTCAATACCGCCGACGCCCCAGCCCAGAATTCCGAGGCCGTTTTCCATCGTCGTGTGGGAGTCAGTACCAATACATGTATCCGGGTAGGCAAGACCGTCACGGTCGAACACGACGCGGGCGAGGTACTCGATGTTTACCTGGTGAACAATGCCTGTTCCCGGGGGAACAACCCGGAAGTTGTCAAAGGCGCCAGTGCCCCAACGGAGGAACTTGTAACGCTCGTCATTGCGCTGGTATTCAATTTCGACGTTCTTCTCGATGGCATCTTCAGAGCCGAACGCTTCGATAATCACTGAGTGGTCAATGACCATCTCTGCAGGGTTGAGCGGGTTAACCGATTCTGCCTTGCCACCCAACGTGACCACCGCGTCGCGAATGGTAGCGAGGTCAACGATGCAGGCGACACCCGTGAAGTCCTGCATGAGGACGCGGGCCGGGGTGAACTGAATCTCAGTATCGGGCTCTGCGCTCGGTTCCCAGTTTGCAACAGCTTTGATGTGGTCAACAGTAGTGTTCTTGCCATCCTCGTTGCGGAGGAGGTTCTCTCCCAAAACCTTGAGGGAGTACGGTAATTTTTCCATGCCAGGAACGGCGGAAAGACGGAAATAGTCATACGACTTATCTCCAACCTTCAACGTCGATTTGGCATCAAAGGAGTTCTTACTTTCTGACACAGCGAGCTCCAGTCCTCTTCTCTTTCGACTTTCAGGGGTCACAGCTGTCAGAAAACTACTGACAAAGCTGCACAACGTCGTGATTCCTCATGATCCATTGTGGCAGCATTCAAGGCCGCCTGCGCGCAATACCTTGAACTTTGCTCTCAGAATCCCACGACAAGGGGGTTTGCCCAGCATATTGCAGCCCAAACTCTAACAGTACAGACGTACTGTAAGCGAATCTGGGGCCTTATTCACCCCCAAAAGTTACTTACGGGGCCTGAAAGTTGATCCTGTGAGATCGGAAGGTCGCCCACAAGGCATTGATTCCTTTCACTTGGGACACGTATTGGGGTAACGCATTCACTTACGACGCGGCACGCAGCGTCGACAAGCGCATGGGCGAGTTAAAGATGCGCGCCACAAATAGAGCGCTCGCTATCGCGTTACAGTCGGCGACTTTCGTCGGGTTAGGACAGAGGACTTAAAGAGGCCCGAGAGCGACCCCTTCTAGCGCATTTATTAGCTGATCCACAAACTAAGGGGAAGCGCCACAGCGTTCCCAAACCTTCAACCTCAACTTGAGGTTCAAGTTGACACGCCGAAAATATTTAAAACGTGGTGTAAATCACACTTTGTAATTATTCCGTTATCATCCCTGGTCAAGCCTTTAAGCGAGACTCGTGTCAGGATGTGAAGCTTGTTTTTTATGTGATTAGAGTTTCTTCCGATGTTCACGTGCTCTACGGTGGCACTGTTCAAAAAAATAAAGCTGTGCAACCAAAGTCGATACGAGTCAACCCCTGAGGCTAGAGAAGACTCTTCAACCATCCGCCAACCGGGCATGCGGGGAAGTATGCCCGATTGACAGAAGGTGAGGGGATCGGCACACCAACGTGGCTACAGTGGGCAGAAAGTCGTCAAGCTTTAAACCTTGACTTTCCTGTTACCACTTCCGTGGGTCGCTAGGTTCCGTAGCAAGGCTGGTTATCAGGTTTCTACCTCTATTGACTGACGGCTTCAGGCATAGCTCAGACGATGAATGCTTCCGATCAAAGGAGAAATGGCGTGGTAGACCGCAGGGCCTTCCGGACGTCCCATCCGCGACATGCACGCACTCGGCTTGCGGCCGTCTTGCTGTGTGCCGGGCTAGGGGTAACCTCTGCTCCACATGCCATGGCAGCGCCGAACGACGATCCCAATTCCGTCGCGTCGCTTGCCAACGATTTAACTCAGGCACAGAAAAAGCTGACTGAGCTGCAAAATGAACAAGGCGGCATCCGTCAAGAAGCAAATAAGACTGTGTATGAGCTGGATGAGGCCACCAGCGATGCAAACGATGCACAGGAGAAGGTTGTCCAGGCACGGGCGAGGCTCGACAAGTCCCAAAAAGACGTCGAGGAAGCCCAGGACAAGTTAAACTCCCTGTCGCGTTCGCAGTACACGCAAGGTCAAGATTCCAATGCGGTGACGATGGCAGCTGGGGAAGATGCCGTCGCTAATACTCTTGACCGCGCTTCATACTTGCGCACCGAGGCAGCGAAGCAACGCAAAGTTGTCTCGCAGCTAGACAAGGTGCGTACTCAGGCTGCTAATGAGGAGTCCTCTCTCCGCAAGCTGCTTGCCGACGCCTCCGCTAAGCGTAAGGACGCGAAGGAATCCAAGGACAAGGCTCTTGAAGCGATTCAAACAGCGTCACGAAAAGCAGCGGACCTGCAAAAATCTATCCAGGAAGCCGAAGCTCGCAAGAATGAGATCCAGTCACGCCTCGACGAAGTAAAGGGCGACAAGACTGGTTCCTCTAGCAATTCAACAGCGGCGCCGGCTCAGAACAACGCCAGTGACACAAGTGCGGCAAGTCCTTCCACCTCTGCTTCGGCAACGCAGGACAACAAACCTGATTCAGATTCTGCATCACCAGCTGATAACGCTGCTGACAACCAGGACAACTCGTCGGACAGCGCTTCCTCTGACGACCAATCGAGCACAAGCTCTGCGCCTACAACGGAGCAATTAGCGTACGACACGGCTAATGACGGTGATACGGGGACCGGCGAACCCACGCAGGAATCCACCGAGCCCTCGTCGGATACAACTGAGCAGTCGTCTTCAAATGAGCCAGCTACGGCTTCCTCGGAGAATTCTGCTCAGGATCAGCAGGATTCTGCACAGAATGACCAGGCAGACAGCTCCAGTAGTGCAGATAATGCGGACGACCAGGGCGCGAAGGCCGACCAGGGCATTGACTACGCTGCTGCAGATCAGACCGAAAAAGAGCGGTCCGAAGCTGCCGCCGACGCGAAGCAGAAAGCTGATAACGCTTTAGCTGCCGCCAAGGATGCCAAGGAGAAGGAAGACAACGGCGATCCAACCGTTGAGCAGGCACGTCAAAATGCAGCCAACCTGGCGACGATCGCTTCCGAGGCGGTCAAGCGTGTAGAAGAGTTGACCGAAAAGCTGCGGCAGATTTTGGGTGCAGCCTTCGATTCCTCGTCTAACGACGCTGACAAGGCACTCATCGGGCTCACCTCGAGTGGCTTGGCGGCCTTAGCAGCCGGACTGAAGGCAGGCCAGGAAGGAAACGACCCGGTTGCTGCCGCCGTTAATGGCGGACGTCAGGCAGCACGTCAAGCGTGGGACCAGATTCAGAATCAGTCCGATAACAGCGGCAGTAACGCCGGTAACACCGGTAGTGCCAACACCGGTTCGGGATCTGCGTCTACGGCAACGGGCAACACTGGTAGCGGCTCGGGTAGCGACAACAGTGGATCCACGGCTTCTGGTTCCAGCTCGACGAGATCTGACAACACGAGTAATGATCAGAGCAGCAGCTCAACATCGTCGGGTAGCACTGGATCAACCAGCACTGACACCGACAGCGATGGATCCGACTCGGACGACGAATCCACGTCGACTACTTCGCAGCTAGTCAACGGTCTCAAGAACAACTCTGACGCCTTGAACCGAGTGACCGACGGTACTGACCAGGCATCACTCGCTACCTCAATTGGCGGAGGAAACTCAGCCAATAGCTCCACGACGGGAACAACCAACACAGGCGACAATGCACAAACCGCAACCAGCGGTTCTGCAGAAACCCGGATCAACGCCGTCATCGCTCGTGCACAATCACAGCTAGGGGTGCGTTACTCCTGGGGTGGCGGAAACTACTATGGCCCGACCGTCGGCATTAGGGATGGCGGGGTCGCTGACCAATACGGCGATTACGCTCACGCTGGTTTCGACTGCTCCGGCCTGGTGCTGTACGCCTTCTACATCGCTGGCTTCAAGTTGCCGCACTACACAGGAGCGCAGTACCAATCGGGAACTCAGTATCCTGCTTCCCAGATGAAGCGCGGTGACCTGATCTTCTACGGTCCTAATGCTAGCCAGCACGTCGCAATCTACCTGGGCAACGACCAGATGATTGAGGCACCTGAGTCCGGCTCGGTCGTCAAGATCAGCCCAGTTCGTTATGGTGGCATGACTCCGAACGTTGTCCGGCTCATCTCATAAACTAGGCTAGGTCTGCACTCCACACGCACTGCTCACTCCCCTCCTTATCGACGTGGGGATCACCTTGCCGGTACGGTCGTGTACTGGCACGGCACGAGCGCAGCGCGTGGCTTTTGCCGTTAACACCATTGTCTACTGAGAATTGAGACTGTTGAGATGGCCATAAACGATGCCCCGGCGTTGACAGAACCGCCTGGCAGGAAGGACGATCGACCGGCGCACAACCAGATCAACGCCAACGATTGTGGCAACTCACAGACCAGTGAGTACCCCGTTGACGCTATCGTTGTCGCCTCATTCGGTGGCCCGGAGGGTCTGGACGATATTCGTCCTTTCCTCGAAAATGTAACTAGGGGTCGTGGCATCCCGCCGGAGCGTCTCGACGAAGTAGGAGAACACTATCACCACTTCAACGGCATCAGCCCTCTTAATGGTTTAAACCGCGAGATCATTAGACACGTCGAAAAAGAACTTGAAAAGCAAGGTCGCAATCTCCCTGTGTATTTCGCTAACCGGAATTGGCATCCATTCTGGAACGAGACCATAGAGAAGATGGCTCATGACGGAATCCGCCATGCGCTTGTATTTGCTACCTCTGCATGGGCGGGATATTCGGGATGCCGTCAGTACGACGAGGACATTGAAAAGGCTCGGCGCCATTGCCAGGAACTGGGGATTACGCCCCCGGATTTAACGAAACTGCGTCAGTTTTACGACCACCCAGAGTTCATCGAGGCTGAAGCAGAAGCCGTCCAAGAAGCACTCGCCAAAATACCCAGCAACAGGAGAGAAGACTGTCGAATAGTTTTCACAGCTCACTCTATTCCGGTCTCCGCGGATAAGACGTCCGGAAACCCAGATGATGGGGACTACCTGTATTCACGGCAAATTTATGAGGCCGCACATTTGACGGCCACCAAACTTGGGCTGTCAGACGATGATTTCGACCTCGTCTGGCAATCGCGTTCCGGCCCCCCGCATATTCCGTGGTTGGAACCCGATATTGTTGATCATATTTCAACACTCCACGACCAGGGGATTCCGGCTGCCGTTGTATCTCCTATAGGGTTCGTGTCCGACCACGTAGAAGTGGCATGGGACCTTGACACTGAGCTAGCTCATGAAGCAAAAGATTTTGATATGGCCATCGAGCGGGCGGCAACCGTGGGGCCGACGCAGCGATTCACCCGAATGATCATCGATTTGATCGATGAATACATCGAAGGCAGAGAGCCTCTCCGCCTCGGCGGTGAGCCCCAACATGGATGCAGCCTCAACGGGGTCCCGTGTTTTGACAACTGCTGTGTTCCCCCGGCAAAGCACAAACACCATAAATAGTCGCAGAGATTACCTAGGGATTGTTCATCTTGGTATCGATTACCTAGGTATCGCACGAAGCATCTCGCGGACAGCGTAATCCAGCGAGGCTATCCGGGCCTGCCGAATAACCCTGAGCAGAGGGAGGACGTGCTCGTCCCACGTTGCTCCATTGTCGGTAGCGCGCGCTGTATCAATAATTGCTGATAGATGGTCAGCTCGCGCGGACAGTTTCTCTGCTCGCGGATTAAAACCTGCAGGAAAACCAGCAGAGTCATAAAAATCCGTCAGAGTTCCCACCCGAAGCCGTACATTCGGGACATCAGCAATAGCTGCTCGCATCGATGTAATCATCGACGCAGCGTTCCTCGTAGCCTCGGAAAGAGCTAAATCAGCTTCACCAATCGCTGGTGCCGGTGGAGCCGGCACGTCTTCCCCAATTGACGACGCCGTTAAACGCGGGATCCCGTCGGAACGAGAGGGAATAACCAATACGCGCGAATCTGGATCCCCAGACGAAATCATCAATCCCGCTCCCGCGCGGGAAATAGCCTTCTGGTCATCCGAATGACCGGGCACGTGCGGAGGATCACCAGGCGCTGCCAAAACTATACGGACGAGCGGGTCGTCGGCAGTGTGATCGGAATAATCCGACGCTGCCTGTCGGAGTTCACCCAAGAAGTGGACCATCTCGTTGCGTGGAAGTGAATACAGATCATGCCACGCATCAATAGTGTCGTCCGTCGACGCCTCACCAATGAGCCAAAACGCTGTCCATGCTGCTAACCGGTGAACGCGCGCCCACTCATTGCACAGGCCCGAGATAGTTGACACATTCATGGCGTGCCACCATAGCACCTCTCACGGGATACCGTGTCCTCGTCTCACCAGGTTCACGTCGCCTCAGTACACTTCCTCGGTATGAGTTTCCACGACCGCTATTCAGGTGACATCTATGCCGGGCATCCACGCTCCAAGCCCCGCGAGTTCCCCATACTCCCAGCTAAACCTGGCTTAGTGGTTGAAGATATCGCCAGTGGTTATGTGGGGGCGATCGTCGAATTTGAGCGGACATACGACGGAGATTTCGTTCGGTTGGAGGACCGATACCGACGAACGCGTCTGTTCAAAATGCGCAAAGGGGCGTTCCTCTACGAAGGAAAACCCGTCACATTAGTCCGCTATGTTCCACCAAAAGATCCACGACAACAACGAAGCGCATCCGGATCACGGCGTGTAGAAAACCTGCGTGCCAAAGTAGCTGCTCCATCACGAATCTGGGTCGAAGGCGTCCATGACGCGGCGATCGTGGAGCGTATATGGGGCCATGATCTTCGCGTAGAAGGCGTCGTCGTCGAGTACCTTGAGGGTCTCGATAATGCACCGCAACGGGTACAAGATTTTCATCCCACTGCTGAGCGTCGTATCGGGATCCTCGCCGACCACCTGGTTGAGGGTTCAAAGGAATCGTTATTGACCCAGGAGCTTGGTCCGTATGTCATGGTGACTGGTCACCCGTTCATTGACATCTGGGCTGCCGTCAAACCATCGTCCGTTGGTATCAAGGCCTGGCCCGACGTTCCTTATGGTGAGGATTGGAAGACGGGTGTGTGCCGACGGCTCGGATGGTCGGATCCGAAAGAGGGGTGGAACCGTGTCTACAACAGTGTGAATTCGTTCCGAGACGTCGATTCCTCGCTCATTGGTGCGGTTGAACGACTGGTCGATTTTGTCACCGTCGGGCCCGAGTAGGCAGAAACGACGACCCTGTTTTCTGTCATAGCCTTTCTGTACGCTGGACAACGTGAATGCCTTGGTGTGGTTTATCGGTGCGGTACTTCTAGCTGTGCTGGAGCTTTTCGGTGGCGATTTCGCACTATTGATGTTGTCTGGCGGTGCTCTCGCCGCAGCAGGTGTGTCTTTTTTCCAGGCCCCGCTCTGGGTCTCAGTCGTGGTTTTCGCTATTGTGTCATTAACACTCATGTTCGTTCTGCGTCCCTTTTTGAAGCGCAAACTCAGCGAAAAGATCGAAACAGCGGATTTCTCACCGCGAGCCTTGGTGGGAACAACAGGGGAGACCGTCGAGCAGATTTCGTCCTCATCGGGAATTGTTCGGCTCAATGGCGATTTCTGGTCCGCTCGAAGTGCCTTTCATGACGACGTTTTCGAACCTGGGGACACCGTCGTGGTGAGCCGCATTGAAGGCAACACAGCTTTTGTCTTAGAAAGGAGGGATTAATTCATGAGCGCTGGCACTATCGTGATCGTAGCCATCATTGTGGTCATCGTCCTTATCATCATGATGTCCATCAAGTTGGTCCCACAGGGGACGGCGGCAGTCATTGAACGACTGGGACGGTACACGAAAACTGTCGAAGGGGGAATAACGTTCCTCATTCCATTTGTCGACCGTGTCCGATCCCGCGTGGATACCCGCGAACGAGTCGTCAGCTTCCCGCCCCAAGCGGTGATTACGCAGGATAACTTGACCGTGGCAATTGATACCGTGGTCACGTTCCAAATAAACGACCCCATGCACTCCATCTACGGTGTGGATAATTACCTCACCGGTGTTGAGCAGACCACGACGGCTACGCTTCGTGATGTCGTGGGTGGCATGACGCTGGAAGAGACTTTAACGTCACGCGAGGTCATTAATAGACGTCTCCGTGGTGAACTGGATAACGCCACGACAAAGTGGGGGCTGCGTATTAGTCGAGTCGAGCTTAAGGCGATTGATCCGCCACCGTCGATTCAGCAGTCGATGGAAAAGCAGATGAAAGCAGACCGCGAAAAGCGCGCCATGATTTTGACTGCGGAAGGCCAGCGCGAGGCTGATATCAAGACTGCCGAAGGTGAAAAACAAGCTCGTATCCTTGCCGCCGAGGGCGAAAAGCATGCTGCCATCTTGCAAGCGGAAGCCGAGCGCCAGGCTGAAATTCTTCGCGCCGAGGGACAGCGAGCAGCCCGTTACCTACGCGCACAGGGTGAAGCTCGCTCCATCCGTAAGGTGAATGCTGCCATCAAAACCTCGCAGGTCACACCAGATGTTCTCGCTTTCCAATACCTCCAAAAGCTTCCTGAAATGGCTGAAGGATCTGCCAACAAGATGTGGCTGATTCCGTCACAATTCGGTGATGCTCTGGAGTCCTTCACCAAGCAGTTCTCGGACAAGGATTCTGACGGGGTATTCCGCTACGAAGCTCCTAGTGTCGACGAGGAAACCAAGGCAGAGGCAGCGACGGATGAGGATGACGACTGGTTTACCACTCAGTCGGCCCCAGAAATCGCCAAAGCTGTCGCTGAGGCAAACGCCGTCGCGAACAAAACGGTGGATGATCCATTAGACAGTGCTCTGGCCGCTAAACGGAACACGGCGAAGAAGCTCGGGGAAGATCCCTCCACTGCAGGATCAGAGAGCATCGACGTTGCCGGTGCTGACGATCAACCGAACGTCGATTCGCCGGAGGACACGTCGGACGAGTAGTTAAAGTTCCTCCGCCCGGGTTAAAAGGTGGACGGCAAGGTCCCATCCTGCTTGCTCTGCCTGCCACCCCGCCGCAACAAGACGCTGCGACATAGCTTGCTTAGAGATGCCAAGCTCTGCCGCAGCGTCGTTTTGTGTATATCCTTGCCGCATAAGCGCTGTTGCTTCTCGACCTTCCTCAGTCCGCCGGATTAGCACATGGCCAATCAAAGAAAACGCCGCGGAAATATCTGAAGCGAGCTCCGAACTCGCTATGGAAGAGTTCTGGGAGATCGTGGCTATCGACGCGCCCACCGTGCCGGCCCGCTTACCTGTACAACTACGGGCAACCACGGACGGATCGTGCCCTCCGATCCCAATCCCAATAGCCCACTCACCAGCAGAGAGGAAAGCCATGACGACTTGCGCTTCAGATTCTGCGTCGCGAGTAAGGAGCGAAATCTCCTCCACGCCTTCTACTGTGGACTTGAGAACTCCCGCCAAGTGCTCCATAGCCTGAGCACTATTTTTTACGTATTCCGCCCGTCTCATGGTCCGTCCCCGGAACCGAGCATGTACTGCAAAAAGTGATCGAGCCGACGTTCCTCGCGTGTGAGCCATTGCCATGAAGTCAAGGATACTAGCTTGTCATATTCTCGTGTTTTCGTGCTTTTCAATCGTGGTGTCGTCTTTACTTGCCCGTGGTGGCCGCGCAATATCGACAATTAAGCCCGTCAGGCCGACCCCAAAAAGTATGACACTGATCAAAATGGTTAAGGGGCTACCTTGTCCCGCCGCAGCGTCACCAACGAGAACAGTAGCGATCGTACCTGGAGCCGACCCAACTACCGTTGCCAAGGTAAAGGGCAATGCGTTTATCGACGACAAAGCACACACATAGTTCAGAACAGAAAATGGGACGGCGGCAATCATGCGGAGAGAACCAACTGCTAGCCAGCCGCGTCGTCGTAAATGGGCATTAACCCCATCGACAGCAGGGTGGGTGAGGCGTGACTGCACCCAGTCTCGTCCCAGACGGCGAACAATGAGCAGGGATAGTAACGCTGAACATCCGGTCGATATCAGCGCGACACCTATGCCAATAAGCGGGCCGAAGAGGACGCCACAACTAAGGGTAAAAACTGTCCGGGGTATTGGAAACTGGGTTGCAAGAATATAAACAGCCGAAAAGACAAAGGGAAACCACCACCCAGCACCCACGGACCAGTCTCTGAAGGTGGTCACTGAGGGGAGTGGAACGACGAATAGGGCGGCTCCCAGCGCAACGAGGATGATAACACTCAGCACTTGATTGAGACGCGTCCAACGCAACCAACCATGACACACATCGCGAATGATGACACCGATGATATTGAGGAACTGCGCTAAAGCTCGTGACGTTGTTGTCATGGCACGATGGATCCTGGAGCGTCGGCCCGGTGGGTCGGCCTGAGCGCACGTTTGAGTTACTACGTCACGTCGTCGCATAACGTCGGCAAGCCTACCTTCTGGCTGCTCCGTGGATAAGAAAGGTGACCCCAGATTGTGGCTCACATTATTCACCACACATAGGGGAGACGTACGTCACATCATGCTAGAATTGACAGATAATTCGCTATCAAACGGGCGGTAGCGACGTGGAGTCGGGAAAATATCAACCAATGGGGACTACCCTGAGAAGGGAGTGAACGTCGTGCAGGCTCCGTTGTGTTTAACGAAAACACCTGCAAGATAACCATTATGAATGGTGTTGCCACAGCATCGCTGAGCTAGACCACTGCACCGGTTCACCTGCAAGATTAACCTACTTTGAACGACCAGGACGGAGGGTCAGTTGTGACTGACTCACAGGTTGGCACGGAAGATGCCGCCCTGCAGCACGAATGGTATCGGGCAGTTGCGAAAGTTTTTGCCCGAACCCGCAAGCAGGATCCTTCCGACGTTCCGGATGATGTGTGGAAGAAGCTCATCAAGCCGACTTACGACGGAATAGATGTCAAACCGCTGTATATGCGGACCGATCAAGGACCAGAACCATCTGCTCCCGGTGAATTCCCATATACACGTGGAGCTAAGCTCCTTGAGGCTGACAATGCCGGATGGGGAATTCGCGAGGTTTTTGGACCTGCCGTCGAAGTTAATGCAACTGCCGGCGGACAGAGCGCGAAAGACATTAACAAGCGAATCCTCCACGCACTGAATGTCGGGACCACAGTTATTGAGCTCAAGGGAATTCAACCCACGGATATCTCAGGAGTCCTCAATGACGTCTATCTTGATCTTGCCCCGATTGCGCTTGCTACCCCCTCTGAAGAATTAGGGGACGCTTTTCTCGATTTCCTTGAGGCCAATGGCGACGACAAGACGACTGCTGACCTCGGCGCTTCACCGCTGACGTCAGGCTTCGATTCATCGCAAAGTGTTGATCTCGACACAGCCATTGCATGGGCAAAGAAAGCATCTCAACTTCCCGGGGCAGTTCACGCCATCACTGTCAACGGTGTTTCGTTAAGCAACCAAGGTGCTACAGACTCCCAAGAAATTGGGCTGGTCCTGGCGGCAACGCTTGAGTATTTGCGGAAGCTTACCGAAGCGGGTCTATCTGTCGATGACGCAGTCGATCAGATTTCGATTCGTCTCGCCGCAACCGACGACTTCTTCTCGACGATCTGTAAATTCCGTGCGCTCCGGTCGCTTCTGGCACGCGTGTGGGAAGTGTTGGGGATTGTGGAGCATCCTTTGCCCGCGATCCATGCGGAAACAGCACCAGTGATGTTCGCTCAGCGCGACCCCTACACGAATATTCTCCGGTGCACGATTGCTTCATTTGCGGCAGGCGTCGGTGGGGCCACGAGCGTACTGGTTCATCCCTTCGACTATGCAATCAAGAATGGGTTGCCGGGAGCTCGACGTAGCTTCGCTCATCGCATTGCGCGAAATATCAACCTTCTCCTTTTGGAAGAGTCTCACTTGGGATTTGTTGCTGATCCCGCTGGTGGCTCGTACTACGCTGAGTTCTTCACCGACCAGCTCGAGGAGAAGTCATGGGGAGTCTTAACAGACGTCGAATCTAAGAATGGCTTCATCGCTGAAACCGATAACGGCGATATCCAAAAGCTCCTCGATGAGTCGTATGAAAAGCGTCGCGACGATATTGCCCATCGCCGCACCAAAGTCACAGCGATCAACGAGTTCCCGAACCTGGCAGAAAAGCCTCTCGCGGCTGACCTGCGCACCGAACCCACAGGCGTTCGGCGCTGGGGAGCAGATTTTGAGGCGCTGAGGAACAGGTCGGACGCCTTCTTCGAGAAGGAAGAGAAGCGGCCTGTCATTAAGTTGGCGCCTCTTGGTCCGCTGGCCAAGCACAACATCCGCACTGGTTTCACCACGAACCTTCTGGCTTCTGGTGGTATTCAGGCGGATAACCCAGGGCAAGTCAACCCAGACGACAAGAACTTCGCAGCTCAATTCAAGGACGCTCCCATTGTGGTCGTCTGCGGTACGGATGCGGAATACGCAGAGAACGCTGGTTCCGCAATCGATGCCCTACGAGCTGCAGGAGTGAAGAAAGTTCTCCTGGCGGGCGCTCCGAAGGCCGTTGAGAATCTCGATGATTCTTCAAAGCCTGATGACTACCTGAACATGAAGATTGACGCAGTCTCGACGTTGTCGGGCCTGCTCGATGAGCTCGGCGCATAATCGCTGTTAGGACTGTGACAACAATGAGCACAAGTATTCCGAATTTTGCCGATGTTTCGCGAGCTACAGAGAAGGCAGCGACAACATCAGCTGAAGAAGATAAGGGGACGTGGACAGTCCCCGAGGGTTTCGACGTCAAACGCGTCTATAACGGCGAAGATAGGGAACACGTCCTCAAGGCGGGGCACCCCCTAGATTCGTATCCTGGCATCAAGCCATTTATGCGTGGTCCATATCCCACGATGTATACGAACCGCCCGTGGACAATCCGCCAGTACGCTGGTTTCTCGACCGCTGCAGAGTCGAACGCGTTCTACCGTCGTAACCTAGCCGCTGGTCAGAAGGGTTTGTCGGTGGCCTTCGATCTGCCCACTCACCGTGGTTATGACTCAGATAACCCTCGTGTTCAGGGTGACGTTGGTATGGCTGGTGTGGCCATCGACTCCATCCTGGATATGAAGCAGCTGTTCGAGGGAATTGACCTTGGCAGCGTGTCCGTGTCGATGACGATGAACGGTGCTGTGCTGCCGATTTTGGCTCTGTATATTATCGTCGCCGAAGAACAGGGTGTTCCTCCGGAGAAGCTGGCCGGAACGATTCAGAATGACATTCTGAAGGAGTTCATGGTCCGTAATACTTACATTTATCCTCCACAGCCGTCGATGAGGATTATTTCGGAGATCTTCGAGTACACCTCTAACAAGATGCCGCGGTGGAACTCCATTTCGATTTCCGGCTACCACATTCAGGAAGCTGGAGCGACGGCTGACCTTGAGTTGGCGTACACCCTGGCGGATGGCCTGGAGTACATTCGCGCTGGCCTGAATGCTGGCCTTAACATCGACGCTTTCGCACCTCGCCTCTCGTTCTTCTGGGGCATTTCGATGAATACCTTCATGGAAATTGCGAAGCTCCGTGCTGGCCGTATTTTATGGAGCGAAATCGTCAGCAAGTTCAACCCCGAAAACCCGAAGTCACGCGCTTTGCGTACGCACTCTCAGACATCGGGGTGGTCGCTTACCGCTCAGGATGTGTACAACAACGTCGGGCGTACCTGCATTGAGGCTATGGCGGCAACGCAGGGGCACACGCAGTCACTGCACACGAACGCTCTGGACGAGGCTCTCGCGCTCCCGACAGATTTCTCAGCTCGTATTGCCCGTAACACCCAGCTGATCTTGCAGCAAGAGTCCAATACGGTTCGCCCGGTCGATCCGTGGGCTGGCTCCTACTACGTCGAGTGGTTGACCAACCAGTTGGTCGAGGAAGCTCGCGAGCACATTCGCGAAGTGGAAGAAGCCGGCGGTATGGCGAAGGCTACCGAGCAAGGCATTCCGAAGCTGCGCATCGAAGAGGCTGCAGCACGTACTCAGGCCCGTATCGACTCTGGCCGTCAGGCTCTCATCGGTGTCAACAAGTACGTGGGCGTCGAGGATGAAGCCATCGAAGTTCTGAAGGTCGAAAATAGCCGCGTTCGCCAAGAACAGCACGACAAGCTGGAGAAACTGCGCGCTGAGCGTGATCAGGGTGCCGTCGACCAAGCTCTGAATGCTCTAACCGGAGCTGCGGGCATGGACGGATCCCACGGCAACCTCGAGCACAACCTTCTAAAGCTTGCTGTCGACGCTGCCCGCGTTGGTGCCACCGTCGGTGAGATGTCTGATGCTCTCGAAAAAGTATTCGGCCGTCACCAGGCAGAGATCCACACGCTCTCGGGTGTGTACAAAGACGAGGTAGGTAAGGACCGTTCCGTGGGTAATGTCGCTAAAGCCACCGCTATGGCGGATGCGTTCGCCGAGGAAGAAGGCCGCCGGCCACGTATCTTCATCGCGAAGATCGGACAGGACGGTCACGACCGCGGGCAGAAAGTCGTTGCGTCCGCTTATGCCGACTTAGGGATGGACGTTGACGTCGGACCTCTATTCCAAACTCCTGCCGAAGCTGCTCGGTCTGCTGTTGATTCCGACGTGCACGTCGTCGGGGTATCGTCGCTGGCAGCTAGCCACTTGACGATCGTTCCCGAGCTTCGCGAGGAATTAAAGAAGCTGGGCCGCGAAGACATCATGATCATCGTGGGCGGCGTTATTCCTCCAGGAGATTTCCAAGAACTGTACGACGACGGTGCTGCCGCCATTTACCCACCGGGCACTGTTATCGCAGATTCCGTGATCGACATGCTGACCAAGCTGTCGGCACACATGGGAATCGAGCTTCATATCGATGACGATGAAAAATCGGACGACTCTGAGGCTGAGGACAAAACGGAGGCCTAAGGCATAAAGCTAGGGAATTGCGGCACCATTGTTCTTCCCGGTGGTGATCCTTTCGGGTTGTGCCGAGATTCCTTAGCTGCATGATGAGCGCTCTTTTCCCGGCCGATTGGGGTGGGGAAGGGAGCGCTTTGTCCTCATGATGGGCATTATGTAGAGAGAAACGTCAAACGTCCCGCGGTCGGTCGAGCATCGTGCGGTCGGTCGAGTTTTATACAAATAAATAATTAATTACATATTTTACTTATAGAATTATTTTTATGACGAGCTCTTCGTAGAAAGGCGGAGATATCAATGTCTTCCAATAGCCAAGCGCGGGGAGATGAATTTCTCGAGTCAACCCTCGGGTCATTAACGACGACCGCAGGGACTGAAGTTCCAGGAAAGTCGGCGGTTGCTCCGGAAGCGGTTAAGCGAGCCCGCCACCGCATCGACGTGGATGCTTTGTTCACCTCCGTACGGAATAATGAGCGAACCCAGCTTGCTCGGGCCATCACTTTGCTTGAGTCTTCCGCGCCGGCGCATCACGTGTTGGCCCAAGAACTATTGGTGAAGCTGCTGCCTTTCTCTGGAAAGGCATTGCGAGTAGGTATTACGGGCGTCCCCGGCGTCGGTAAATCGACATTCATTGAACGCCTCGGTTTATACCTTGTAGAAAACGGCCACAAAGTGGCAGTTCTCGCCATTGATCCTTCGTCTACTCGTTCACGAGGATCAATCTTGGGAGACAAAACCCGAATGACGAAGCTCTCGCAAAGCGAGAACGCGTATATTCGGCCATCCCCAAGTGCCGGAACACTTGGTGGTGTAGCTAAAGCAACCCGCGAGACCATGATTGTTATGGAGGCCGCGGGATATGACGTTATCCTCGTCGAGACTGTTGGTGTGGGGCAGTCGGAGGTCGCTGTTAGCGAGATGGTCGACTGCTTCACCTTCCTAGCTCTAGCAGGCGCCGGGGACCAGCTGCAGGGCATCAAAAAAGGCATTCTTGAGCTCGCCGACCTCGTCGCCATCAACAAGGCAGATGGAGACAATGTTCGCCGTGCAAAGAGGGCCGCGCGAGAACTAGGTGCGGCAATGCGCATGGTTCGACCAGCAAATGCCTCATGGAAACCTCCGACGATGACGATGTCCGCTGCTGAAGGTAACGGCGTCGAGGAGTTCTGGAAAGTGGTTGAAGAGCACCACGATCAAATGGTGGCCGAAGGCCGGTTTGATGAGCAACGGAGGAACCAGCAAATCGGCTGGACATGGCAAATGGTCCATGAAACTTTACTGACCCGGTTGAACACATCTGAGGCAGTGAAGAAGGAAAAGAAGTTGATTGAAAAGCAGCTTCGCACCGGCCAGGTGACACCGACGATTGCGGCAGAACGCATCCTCAAGGCTTTTGATACCGGAGAGACCACTGACAGTCAGCTGAGCAAGCGCGAGTAGTTAGGGCAGTGTTCCGAGCATTGCAAAGCCCGGGTTCTCATCAGGATTTGATGGGAACCCGGGTTTATTCTGTGTCCGGAGGGGGACTTGAACCCCCACGCCCGTTAATAGGGCACTAGCACCTCAAGCTAGCGCGTCTGCCATTCCGCCACCCGGACAGGGTAAAAAGTCAGCAATTAGCTGAGCACGAGGCAATACTCTAGTTGTCTCAAAGTCTGTGCACAAATCTGCTGGTCACAAATCGTGACACACGTCTTGAAGGGTTCACGCAATTCCGGATGCGTGGCAATGGGGATTTCTTTTTCCCCTGCGTATCGGGGCTAATTCGATAACTGGTCATCACCGACTGACGCTAGGCAAGGACGTCTTAGTGCGCTACTATTAGGCCAGATTCGCACCGCATCCTGGGGGACAGGCACGCGGAGCGCAATGGGGGATTAATTTTTGGGGGATCTATCTACGATGACATGTTCGTCGCTCAATCCAAGTCCTAATAGATACCGTGTGCCCACGGTATCGCTATCGGCCCATCACCAGCGTAAGAAAGGCCTCCTCGAGTTTACTTGTATCGCTATGGCCGTATGGATGCTAGCGGGGTGTCACACAACCACTGATAAGAGCAGTGAAATAAATTCGGACCTATCCGAGACGACGCTGAGTAGTTCGGTAATGACGCATCCTCCCATTTCTTCACAATCACCAGTGCAACAACGTAGCTCAAAAAAGAACGATGATGAGGTTCCATTGTGGGAGCGTCCGGAAATATTGGCTAAATATCCAGTGAAAGCAAAAAAGAACCCCGACGGATCCTATGACTACTCAGACCCACTTTTTGAGAACGCCGACCTTTGTGAAGACGCCCCACCAGGGTATTGGGAGAGTAGGGGATTCATAAAGAAATCATCCGACAAAGATGAATTTTTGCATTTTAATGACTGCCTTTTGAGAGAGACGAATGAAACGCAGCCACTATTGATGGATTTCGGTACCGACAAACGAAGTAGAGAAGAAGTCCCAGGTAAAAGGGTTGAGAACGAGAATCCTACAACCTTTACACGTTGGGGAAGGATAGTAGGAGATCCTCATTGCGTGGTCTACACCGAAACTCAACTCGGACGCGTCGCGGTTCAAGCTATAGATGAGACACAGACTTTGAACGAAGCAGAATTATGCGATTTAGTTAAGACACTGAATGAGAGGTTAACTTAAAGTGGCCATTTCGATTGATACTTGTTCCCTAGATAGGGCTCTAGAATTCCTAGAGAATGGAAATGATATCTCTGGGGGCAAATATATTCTATATTCCAAAAAATTATCTGGGGACTACACTGGTGAGCCTGGGTTGCGAATGTTGGGAGAGCAACATTGTCAGGTAATTGACGGTGAAACCGGCAGTGCGATGCAAACTTTGCGGCAGCTCCGGCATCTCATCCGCTGGTTGGCTGAAGGCACGAGGGCGATGCGGGGTGCTTTCATCGGCCAAGACGATGCCTCAGCAGCCATACTCTGCGGGCTGAAGTCGATACAGGACACAGAGTTCACCTTCCCGACACGTCCGGATGGGGCATTTAGCCCCTTTGATTTCACTGACCCCACTCACGGTGGCACCGATGACCCGGCGGCCCTCGTGGCCATGCTTGATGCCGGGAACGATAGCGACATTTATGCCCTCGCCGACTATTGGCGCAGCCTGTCCAGTTCTTTAAACAAGACTGTCGACGCCCTCGCACGAGCCCGCACTCAACTGGAAGAAAACACAGGAGAGGCTGTTGATGCCGCCGCCGCGTGCTGTACCCAAGTGATGGCCACGGCTCAATCCTTCGCCGATAACGCCACTGCCATGCATGCGTCGGTCTCCCAACTGCCCCACATCCGGCAGGCCGCCCGTACCCAGATTGCCGCCATCGAAGCCGAGCACGCCGCAGCGGTCGCCGCAGCCACCAACCCCGCCGGAGTACGCGCAGCCGGGGAAGCAGCACGGGCAGCCACTCGTGAATTCATGACCGGTCCTTATCAAGCCATGCTCACCGCGGCGGTGCCACCACTCCGCAACCTCACCGAACGTCCCAACGTCGGCCAGGGTGGAGGACACCTCACTGCACATGCACCAACACCCATACACAGCAGCACAGCCGGTGTTTCCCCGACTAGCGTCATGAGCGCCACCCACGGCACACCAGCCGTCGGAACAGCCGGGACATCCGTCGGAGGAACAACGACCAGCACAGGTGGAGGACCAGCAGGCGGAGGGGTAGTTGGCAACACCACCACACCACCGACCCCGGCAAATACAGTCCCCGCCGCGGTTCCTTCTCAATTCCGGCCATCTAAGGGAACGAACAGTTTTTCTCCTTCACACACCAATCCCGGAGCATCCGCACATACACACATCCCCATGCCGTATGGGCCGCCGACAACTAATGCGGTCAATCAGTCGCCACGTACCTCCGCACCTCACACTCCACGGACCTCGTATAACAATGGCCGTAACAATCACACAGTGACACCCAGGTCCCAAGATCCGTGGAACCGGAACAACGCGAACGCTTACCACAAGTCGATGAAGCCCAATTCCCCAACTTCACATCTCGATAAAAGCCCCGCGGGTTCACACAGCGAACCTCGGACCCGCAGCGTCATAGTGCACCCTGGTCCTCATGACCACAGCCCAGTGCATGGCAACGACCGCAATAGGTTTTCACACAGTGACATGACGGACCGTGGAAATTCATACAACGATCGAAATTACGGTCACAACGAACACTCAACGGGACGAAGTAACTTTCCACATCCCACCGGGCACGACGGTTCACGCCCAACCACGGGCAGGACGGGCATCGCGCCCATGGGCGGCTACGGCAACTCATCTAAAAAACAAAAACAAGAGCCAGAAGGGAAATACAAGCCCATCACCAGCGAATTCGAAGCAGAGTACAACCTCCGGCAACTCCGGGGAGATATTGGTCTCACCACGCCACACGTGATCGGCGCACAACTGCGGGAAAACAAGTGAACCGCTGCATCGGAACAGATATCCGGGCATACTGGGGTCATGAGCGATTCACCGAAAGCAACCGACAACACGCAAGAACCAACCTCTGGTACCACCGCGACCAGCACACCGAGTTACGTTGACCCCCGATTCAAAGCCGCAGACCCATACGCATACCTACCGGACGTTCCCACATTTCCGCTAAGCAGTGCAGACTTCTCATCGGGCGATGAACTACCAGACGACTTGCAAGGACCCGACGGGGTTTCACCCCAACTCTCGTGGTCTGACCTTCCAGAAGGAACAAAATCCCTGGCAGTTACCGTCTACGACCCCGATGCCCCCACGGTCTCCGGATACTGGCACTGGGCAGTATTCAATCTCCCAGCCAATCTCACAGAACTCCCCAAAAACGCCGGATCCGAAGACACGCCATCCCTCCCGGAAGGCGCCCAAACCCTCAAAGGCGACTCGGGAAAACGCGGCTACTACGGGGCAATGCCTCCAGAAGGACACGGCCCGCACCGCTACCTCTATGCCGTGCACGCCGTCGACGTCGACAAGCTCGACATCCCGGAGGACTCAACTCCGACAATCCTCGGTTTCAACCTCAACTTCCACACCCTCGCACGCTCAATAATTTGGGGCTGGGCAGAAAACTAAAGAACCACTACGAGGCTGGGATCCAGGGGAGTTCCCGGCCCACAGCCTCAGCGATCGAACTCAATCCATGGCGTCGAACCTGCTCTGCCAAACCACGATGGATATCTCGAATCCAATCTGGGCCACCATAAATCAACCCGGTGTACCCCTCGAGCAAACTCGCGCCCGCACCGATACGCTCCCACGCCTGCTGCGGGGTCTCAATTCCACCGACAGAGACAAGAGCCAACGACCCACCCATGTGTTTGCGTAACAAACGCAGAACCTCCAGGGAACGGTCCGCCACCGGGCGACCCGACACACCACCAGCCCCCATCGCCTCCACCTCAGTCGACGGCGTCGTTAAATGCTCGCGGGAAATGGTCGTATTCGTCGCCACAATCCCAGCAAGCCCCTTCTCCAGGGCCAAATCCGCAACCGCGATAATGTCGTCATCACACAGGTCAGGGGCAATTTTAACCAACACAGGTGTGTCCTCGACCTCATCAAGAACAGCGTCCACAATTGGCCCCAAAGAATCCACAGCCTGCAAATCCCGTAACCCCGGGGTATTCGGGCTCGAGACGTTCACCACCACGAAATCTGCGTGATGCCCAAGCAAACGAGCCGATAAGCGATAATCCTCTGCAGCCTCGTCAATCGGGGTTTTCTTCGTCTTCCCGATATTAACCGCAATCACATCACGGCTTCGGCGGCGAGCAATTCGCCGTGCGCACACCACGGCACCCTCGTTGTTAAAGCCCATCCGATTTAAAATCGCATGGTCCCGTCGCAACCTAAAAAGCCGGGGGGAGGGATTACCAGGTTGTCCCTCCGCGGTCACAGTACCTAGCTCCGCGAACCCAAAGCCCAAAGGAGCCCACACATCCGGGGACGTTGCGCTCTTATCAAACCCCGCAGCCAGGCCCAACGGACGAGGAAACTTCACACCGAAAACAGTCTGTTCCAGCGCTGTGTCATGAACAGCCCACCATCGCTCAAGAGCCCGATTAGCCATCGACATACGCTGAAAAATGGCCAAGGCCTTCGTCATTAATGAATGAATAGTCTCAGGGTCCAAGCGAAACATTTGCCGCAACGACCAGGAGTAAATAGCGCTTCGTACGGGATGTTCCTTCCTGCATTCGTCAAGATCGGCATCAATACGATCATTGCTGGTCAACGACATGGTTACGCTTCCTTCTTCACGGGATAACTCGGCTCACTCGAGGCTCCTTCATGACGTGCCTCGCTGACCTGATCCTTCGATATGTGTTGCACGGTCGACGACTGCGGCGACGCAATCAACAGGCCCCCATCGCCGTCAACAACAACCGACTGAGCATCGGGAATCGTATGCACCGTCGCTACCTTGACTGGAACACCCGACGAAATGTCATAACCAATGACAGTGTTCTTGCCCGTTGACGTCACCCATACCGTGCGCGTGTTGGCATCCCACGTCACACCCCACGGAACGGAATCGGTATGGATTGTTTGGTGTTTCCTCAAGATATCGTTGGCCGTGAAAATCTCAATCGAGTTCAACTTGGTTGACGACGCCACAACGACGCCGTCCTGCCCACCGGCAATTTGCCCAGCACCTTGGCCGATTCGTAGCGACGAGCCTTCCTTGTCCTCACCGGGGTACACACCCGTCAAACTCGACTGCTTCTTGTCAAACACTGCTGACATCTCTTTATCTGACCCAGATTTAGGATCAGGATCCACGATCAGCGATTGGATTGCTCCTTCGCCAATAGAAACAGTTGACTTTCCATCCTTATCGGAACCGTCCAGAGGGAAGTACTTGATTTTCTTCTCACCGGCGAAAGTCACACTGGCAACATCGTTGGTCACCGCCGCCGTCGTCGCGGTGCCGTCAACCTCGAGATCGTGAACCTTCTTACCTTGTCCATCGAAAACGAGCACATGGTTCTCGCATGCGACAGAAAAACCGCCGCCCGCAGCACGAGAAAGATCTTTACAATCCTTGCCAAGATCAACGGCCTTGGGACTACCGTTCGTCCAGTCCGACGAGGTTCCGACTACCATTTTTCCACCGGACAGCCCCGCGATGACTGGTGAGTCTGATTGACCACTCACCACCACATCGGAAACACCGTCGCCAGGGAGGTCAACATCGCGAGTATCTCCCGACGGGGGTTCCGCGGCAGGTACCGACGTCGGAGAAACGTCTTCTGCCTTCGATAACGCTTCTTGATCATCGCTGCGTGAGCAACCCGCCAACATCGTGACGGCCAGACCACTGCAACACGCGATGCTTATCGCTCGCGCACCGAGACGACGTTGTTTGCGCTGCGTCGGCAATGTACCAGTACGAATCGATTGACCAGGAGTACCGTCGGAAATCACTCTCGTAACGCTACTACAGGTCAAGGAGCTAAGACACCAAGGCGACGACCAAAAAATGCGCGGTGATTCTCACATGCTTTCGTTCGTGGACGAATAGCCCATACGCTGGAGGATAACGGTGAGGCCATAAAGTTGCTAGCCTACTTGCCGTGTCTCTATCCATTTCCGGGCTCCTAGTCCGGGCTACACGACAGGTAGTTTCTATGGCCAATTCGGCACTCACCTCTATTTCAGGGGGAGTTCACGATGCGTTCGCGCACGTACATCAGCTCCACCAAGCTCACGGTTTTCTTGGATCGGTGACGGGAAGAATCCACGAAACCGCATCCTTATTAGCGCAATCACCAGCCTCGTGGCTGAGTCAGGCGGACACGTCCGCTCACGCTGCTAGCCATGCCCATGTAGCCACTGATCTTGCGGCCGCCGGTACCGAGACCCACATGAGTTGGATACAAACGATCATCCTGTCGATCATCCAGGGCCTCACAGAGTTCTTGCCTGTGTCATCGTCGGGCCATCTCCGGATCGTGTCCCAACTTCTGTGGAACCAGGATGCTGGTGCCTCATTCACTGCCGTCGTTCAGTTGGGGACAGAAGCGGCAGTGTTGGTGTTTTTTGCCAAGGACATTTGGCGCATCATCACCGGATGGTTCGCTGGCCTGATGGATAAAACCAAGCGCGGGGCCGACTACCGCATGGGGTGGATGGTGATTGTGGGCACCATTCCCGTGGGAATTCTTGGATACCTCCTCAAAGACTTCATCCGCGACAATTTCCGCAATTTGTGGCTCACCGCCGCGGTGCTCATCCTGTTCTCGTCCGTGTTCATTTGGGCCGAACGGGTGGGCCGTCACACGCGGACGGAGAAAGACTTGACCATGCGCGACGCCATCATCATGGGGTTCGCTCAATGCCTTGCGCTCATTCCCGGCGTCTCTCGTTCGGGTGGCACCGTGTCCGCGGGGCTCTTCCTTAACCAGGATCGTGAGGCTGCGACGCGTTTTTCGTTTTTGCTAGCTATCCCTGCCGTTCTGGCTTCCGGACTTTTTTCTCTGCCTGATGCTTTTCACCCATCCGACGGGCAAATCGCTTCCGGTCCGCAACTTTTGGTAGGTACCTTAATAGCGTTTGCGCTGGGCTACGCCTCTATTGCGTGGTTGCTCAAATTCGTCGCCAACCATTCATTTGCCTGGTTTGCTGCGTACCGCATCCCGGTGGGGATTATCGTAATGATCCTCCTGGCTACAGGCGTGATGGCAGCCGCCTAAGCCCTATCGCCCGGAGGGCCGTAGACTAAGGCTCATGCAGTCGTGGCAAAAACCCCTTGTTGCTGATTTCCGTTCCGTTGTCGGGGAGGACCAGCCGGTTCCTCTCCACATGTGGGATACGGCATCCCGTAAGATCACCCCTCTCACACCGTTCGACGAGGCGACGGTGTATGTCTGCGGAATTACCCCGTATGATTCGACGCACTTGGGGCATGCTGCTACGTACGTCACCTTTGACGTTTTGAATCGGCAGTTACTGGCGAATGGCCACCGCGTGAACTTCGTGCAAAATGTTACTGACGTGGATGATCCGCTGTTCGAGCGAGCCCAACGCGACGGGGTGGATTGGCAGGAGCTGGGGGAGGAACAAACCGACCTCTTCCGCCAGGATATGGCTAATCTTGGGGTGATTCCACCAACGTCATATGTCGGTGCAGTTGAAGCTATTCCCGACGTCATCGACATGGTTAGTACTTTGCTCGACAACGGGTCTGCCTATGTTGTGGACGATCCCACCTACCCAGATGTCTATGCCGATCGAACAGCGACTCCACAATTCGGTTACGAATCGCGTTACGACGAATCCACGATGGAACAATTCTTCGCGGAGAGGGGCGGCGATCCAGACCGCCCCGGGAAACGCGATCCATTAGATTCCCTACTGTGGCGTGCAGAGCGCCCCGGTGAACCTGCGTGGGATTCACCCTTTGGACGCGGACGGCCCGGCTGGCATATTGAGTGCGCCGCTATTGCAGCGCGGTATTTAGGCAGTCATTTTGATGTCCAGGGCGGGGGAGAGGACCTCATTTTCCCTCACCACGAATACTCGGCAGCCCACGTAGAAGCGGCATGCGGTGTAGAACGCATGGCTGACCATTACATGCACACCGGACTTATCGCCCTCGGTGGCGTCAAGATGAGCAAGTCGTTGGGCAACCTTGTATTTGTATCCAGGTTGTGCAATGCCGGAACTGATCCATCGTCCATCCGTTTAGCCCTCTATGCAGGGCATTACCGTGACCAGCGCAACTGGTCGGATGCTCTTCTGGCTGCCGCCTCACGACGTTTAGCGCTGTGGCGCACCGCCGCCGAGGCGGTTCATACCCACAACGATGCTGATTCTGAAGCGCGAGCCCGTCGACTAGTTGACGACGTTCGTCGCGCCCTCGCAACTGACTTGGACACACCAGCCGCTGTCGATCTCATCGACGAGTGGGCAGGCGGTATCGTCGACAAGGAGAAGATCTGGAACCTGCCTGGTGTCGACGGGAAGAACGCCCACGAATCGCTATCTGTTCCAGTTCCCTGCGCGGCTCCAGCAGCGGATGAAAAACTCAGTGTTGCTCAAGGGAAGATCACTATTCTGGACGACGGGAAAGACAGCGAAGCGGATGCCAAGTCTGTGGAGCTTGCGTCCGCAACGGCGGGTACCCAGCGGTGCGGAGCGCACTCACATGCATCAGGGGAACTTACTGTAGACCTGTTACCCGCAACCCATCAGCGCGGTGATGACCCTTCTGCTTTATATTCTCATCTTTCACCCGCTGCAGCTCTCGTTGCCGGGTGTGTCGATGCTCTGCTTGGGCTGAAACTGTAAATCACCGCCGGATTTGGTCGAGCACCCCAACAATAGACTAAGCTGTCTATCCGTGAATGATGAGTGTCAACCTTTGAATCCTACGAGTTCCGAGTTTCTCCAGGCCCTCCATGACCGGGTACTTATCGGTGACGGAGCTATGGGGACGCAACTTCAAGCTATTGAGCTTGACTTAGACGCAGATTTCCAAGGACTCGAGGGATGCAACGAAATTCTCAACATCACCCGCCCCGACATCTTGGCCGACATTCACCGCCGATACTTCGAAGCGGGAGCCGATGCTGTAGAAACAAATACCTTCGGCTGCAACCTTCCCAATTTTGCAGACTACGGTATCGAAGATCGCATTCAGGAGATTGCATACGCCGGCGCCCAGATCGCTCGATCGGTTGCTGACGACATGGGGCCTGGCCGAGAAGGCATGAGGCGTTTCGTCCTCGGATCATTAGGTCCGGGAACAAAGCTTCCGACACTCGGGCATGCTCCGTTCTCAGATCTCCGCGATGCATACACGGAAGCAGCCCGCGGATTAGTCCGCGGTGGGGCAGACGCCATCCTGATCGAGACCGCACAAGACCTCTTGCAAGTCAAAGCCGCGGTACACGGCGTCCAGCAGGCTTTCGACGATTGCGGGACCACCTTACCGATCATGTGCCACGTGACGGTAGAAACCACCGGCACAATGCTGCTGGGGTCAGAAATCGGCGCAGCCCTCACCGCCCTGGAACGCCTAGGCATTGACGTCATCGGGATGAACTGCGCAACCGGCCCCGACGAGATGAACGAGCACCTGCGTTACTTATCTGCTCATGCGCCCATGCCGGTATCAGTCATGCCGAACGCTGGCTTGCCGGAGCTCGGCGCCAACGGGGCTGTCTATCCCTTGACTCCCGACGAACTTGCCGCAGCGAGTGTCCACTTTGTGCGCGATTATGGTCTCTCCATGGTCGGCGGCTGTTGCGGGACAACCCCAGAGCACATAACTGCTGTTCGTGACGCGGTGATCGGTTCGCCGGACTCACAACAGGACGCCTCGGAGTCTCCCACCGTCACACGCCCGGCGCGCCACCACGACTTCGACGATAATGTCTCATCTCTGTATTCAACCGTGCCGCTGACTCAGGACACGGGGATCACCATGATTGGGGAGCGGACGAACTCTAACGGTTCCAAGGCTTTCCGCACGGCGATGCTCGAGGGCGACTGGAATAAGTGCTTGGATATCGCGAAGGCCCAGACTCGCGACGGCGCCCACATGATTGATTTGTGCGTCGACTATGTGGGCCGTGACGGCACCCAAGACATGGCCGAGCTTGCGAGCCGTTTGGCGACGAACTCGACGCTGCCGATCATGTTGGATTCGACGGAGCCCGATGTTATCCGTGTGGGACTTGAGCACCTTGGTGGCCGGTGCGCGATCAACTCGGTGAATTTTGAGGACGGTGACGGCCCGGGGTCCCGCTATGACCGGATTATGTCACTGGTCAAGAAGCATGGAGCGGCGGTAGTGGCTCTCACTATCGACGAAGAGGGGCAGGCGCGGACTGCAGAGAAGAAAGTTGAGATCGCTGAACGCCTTATTTCGGACATCACCACGCGGTGGGGGCTCCGCGAAAGCGACATCATCGTCGATTGCCTTACTTTCCCGATTTCAACCGGACAAGTAGAGACCCGGCGCGATGGTATCGAAACGATCAACGCCATTCGCGAAATCACCACACGTCACCCCGACATCCACACCACGCTGGGACTGTCGAATATTTCTTTCGGGCTTAATCCGGCAGCACGCCAAGTCTTGAATTCAGTCTTTCTGAATGAATGTATCGAGGCCGGGCTGGATACAGCCATTGCCCACTCCAGCAAGATCGTACCGATGAACCGTATCGATGACGATCAACGCACCGTCGCCCTGGACATGGTCTATAACCGTCGTGGAACGGAAGGACGAGGTGGAACGGCCCCAGAGGATTACGATCCGCTGCAAACCTTCATGGAATTATTCGAAGGCGTCTCGGCCGCCGATGCCAAGGACGCACGGGCAGAGGCCCTGCAGGCACTCCCGCTCTTTAAGCGGCTAGCGCAGCGCATCATCGATGGAGAAAAGAACGGACTTGAAGCTGATCTCGATCTCGCCCGAGCTGACAAAGACCCCCTCGAGATCATTAACCAAGATCTCTTGTCTGGCATGAAAGTAGTCGGAGACCTCTTCGGCTCGGGCCAGATGCAGCTTCCCTTCGTGCTGCAATCAGCTGAAACAATGAAAACAGCCGTATCCCACCTTGAACAGTTCATGGAGGCTACCGACGACTCCGCCTCCAAGGGCAAGATCATCCTGGCCACGGTCAAAGGAGACGTCCACGATATCGGGAAAAACCTCGTGGACATTATCTTGTCCAATAACGGCTACGACGTAGTTAACCTGGGCATCAAACAACCAATTTCCAGCATCCTTCACGCAGCATCTGAGCACCACGCTGATGTCATCGGCATGTCCGGACTTTTAGTGAAATCGACGGTCGTCATGAAAGACAACCTCCTCGAGATGAACACAGCCGGCGCAGCCACCTATCCCGTCCTCCTCGGCGGAGCAGCACTGACTCGCACCTACGTCGAAAATGACCTCGACGAACTCTACCAGGGCGATGTCCACTATGCGCGCGACGCTTTCGAAGGCCTGAACTTGATGGATCAGATCATGTCCATGAAGCGCGGCTCACAGCGAGAACTCACCGAAGAACAAATCGCCGCTGCCACACGCGCACAAAAAAAGAAAGAAGAACGGAAAGCCAGGCACGAACGCTCACGAAAGATCGCCGCAAAGCGGAAAGCAGAAAGCACCCCTGCCGTCATTCCTGATCGCTCCGACGTCGCCACCGATACCCCCATCGCAACCCCACCATTCTGGGGCACACGCATAGTCAAAGGCCTACCCGTCAGAGACTATCTCACCTGCCTCGACGAACGCGCCCTTTTCATGGGCCAGTGGGGCCTCCGCGGAACACGTGGCGGCGACGGCCCCTCCTACGAGGAACTCGTCGAAACCGAAGGGCGCCCACGGCTCAGAGCATGGATCAATGATCTCAAAGCAGAAGGAATCCTCAACCACTCGGCTGTCGTCTACGGATACTTCCCGGCTGTCTCAGAAGGCAACACCGTCCACATCCTGCCCGTGCCCGACGAGGCAGAAAACCCAGATCCCGCGGCACAACCCGTGACATCATTCGAGTTCCCACGCCAACAACGGGGACGGTTCCTCTGCATCGCAGACTTCATCCGCTCACGCGACGAAGCCCAGCGCACCGGGCACACCGACGTCTTCCCACTTCAGCTCGTCACCATGGGGCAACCCATCGCGGACAAAGCCAACGTCCTCTTCACAGACAACCACTACCGCGAATACCTCGAACTCCACGGCATCGGCGTCCAACTCACCGAAGCTCTTGCCGAATACTGGCACTCCCGCGTCCGAGCCGAACTCGCCTTCGCCGACGGCACCCACGCCGGCGACGACGACGGCACCGAAGACCGAGCATTCTTCGACCTCAAATACCGAGGAGCACGCTACTCCTTTGGCTACGGATCATGCCCCGACCTGGAATCGCGCCGGGCACTGGTGGACCTTCTACGTCCTGAGCGGATCGGCGTCGAGTTGTCTGAAGAGCTGCAATTGCACCCTGAGCAATCAACTGACGCGTTCGTGCTTTACCACCCGGAGGCAAAGTATTTCAATGTGTAAATTCGTGCCACGACCGGAACCGATAGTCTCCGACCATCATGTCTGCTCGTACCATCAAGTATCGGCGTGAACGTCGTGACAACCAGACGACGCACCATTCCATGAACTCCTCGCGCTGCGGTGCAGTGCCACTCCGTACACTATGTTGCATGCGTGCGATTGCTTGGGACATGGATGGAACCCTCGTCGATACTGAACCGCGATGGGGGATAGCCACCTACGAGATGGCCACGTTGATGGGAGTAGACCTCACACCCGAACAACGAGCGGTCACCGTCGGCGGAACTGCGGAACACACCATTTCAACGTGCCTGGAATTCGCTGGACAGACCCCGAATCCGGCGCTCATTGACACCTGGAAAACGTGGTTTTTTGCGCGAATGGGCGAGATTCTTTCCGAGGGATTCGACTTTCGGCCCGGTTTTCCCACGCTCCTCAAAGATATTCACGACGCGAGTATCCCCCAAGCACTGGTCACCAACACGGCCCGCTCGTTGGTGGATCACTGTTTACCAGTTATCGGTGGCGCGTTCTTTGCCACGTCGGTAGCCGGGGACGAGGTCCCTCGCGGTAAGCCCTATCCCGACGGGTACGCGCGAACATGCGACCTGATGAACGTCAATCCCGACGACGTCCTCGTCGTAGAAGACTCACCGACCGGAATGTCTGCAGCTCGTGCGGCCGGATGCCGTGTCCTCGGCGTTCCGGTGGAGCCGGGCCTAGAGCTACCTCAGGGAATAAAAACCCTCCATGAACTACGCGGAGTGACCAGTTTCGCTTCGCGCGATGGGCATGCGTGGGGCATCGACGATTTCCGCGAACTATGGAACGAACTCTAGATGTGCATACGCCACGACGAGCATATGAAAGAATGACGACTGTGAAGAATTTTGATGAGCTTTTCGCTGAAATCACCGACCGCGCACAACAGCGCCCCGAAGACTCAGGAACTGTTGAAGCTCTCGACAAGGGCCTCCACTTCCTTGGAAAGAAAGTTGTCGAGGAAGCCGGCGAAGTATGGTTAGCCGCTGAATATCAGTCAGACGACGAACTATCTGAGGAAATCAGCCAGTTGCTCTACTGGCTACAGGTTATCGCAGTCAAACGCGGTCTGTCCTTGGACGATATTTACCGGTATCTGTAGTCCTTCTACGTACAGCTATTCAGCAACCACAGCGACCCCGGTTCACCCCATTGTCCACCTTCTCTTTCTTGCCTTCAGGAGTTTTATTCCATGCTTCGCGTCGCCGTTCCCAACAAGGGTTCTCTGTCTCAGACTGCTACCCACATTTTGGAGGAGGCGGGCTACAGGATGCGCCGAGACTCCAAAGACCTCACGTCATGGGACGAACAAAATGACGTGGAGTTTTTCTTCCTCCGCCCCAAAGATATCGCTATCTACGTCGCTAAAGGCCACCTCGATCTAGGAATCACCGGCCGCGACTTAGCTGCGGATTCTGCTGCGAATGGAGTGGATGAACTCCTCGCCCTTGGCTTCGGCGCGTCGACCTTCCGCTACGCGGCCCCCGAGAATGAGGAGTGGAATCTCAACAAGATCGAGGGAAAGCGCATCGCGACGAGCTATCCGCATCTGGTCAGTGCAGATCTCGCAAAGCGGGGCATCCAGGCCGACGTTATCCGATTGGATGGGGCGGTAGAGATTTCCATCCGTCTCGGGGTAGCTGACATCATCGCTGATGTTGTCTCCACGGGACGAACTCTACGCCAACAGGGGTTGTCGCCGTTTGGGGACGTGATTTGTAGATCCGAGGCCATCATTGTCGGCCGGCATAATCAGCCCGTTACTGATGAACACCAGATCCTCTTGCGACGGATTGAGGGCATTCTGCACGCGAAGAATTACCTCATGATTGATTACAACTGCCCGAAGTCGCTCCTGGCTGAGGCTACCAAGCTCACACCTGGTTTATCTGCGCCCACTGTTTCACCACTTGCCGACGATGACTGGGTCGCTGTCCGTGCGATGGCTCCGCGCAAGGACGCTAACCAACTTATGGACCGCTTATCGGCATTGGGTGCGGAAGCGATCCTGGCAACAGATATACGTATTGCCCGCCTTACTCGGTAAAAACGGGCATATGTAACTCGGTGATCGCACACACAGGTGCACAGGGAGGAGCGTTAGTTTCGCGCGTCATCGGGCCACCCTGGATAGGGCAGTTCCGTTCCCCCTTTGGCGGGGCAGAGAGACTGAAAAGAGCACCAATCGCACAGTTTGGATTCTTTGGGCAGAAACCGGCCCGTCTTCCCGTCGCGGGTGATCTTCGACCATAGGTCGCCAATATCCCGTTCGAAGTACTCCAACTCCACCTGGGAAGGGGCCAGGTACATAGAATCCATCACCTTGAGGTACATGAGGCGGAGTTGCGTCGGGATGATATTAAATAAACGCCAGTACACAAGCGCATAAAACCGCATTTGGAATACGGCCTGCTGGCTAAACCGCGGTATAGGTTTCTTGCCAGTTTTGTAGTCAACCACGCGGATTTCTCCTGTCGGAGCAACGTCGACACGATCAATGAACCCTCGCACGGGAACGCCATTAGGCAGCGTGGTGTCCACCAACATTTCGCACTCGTCAGCGTCGAAGTTTTCGGGGTTTTCCATGGCGAAGTACCCCTTCAAGAGGGAACGGCATTCCACTAAGAAGGGAAAAAGCTTGTCATCAGGAACGAGTTCCCTTAGGTCCGGATCCTTATCAACCATCTGTGCCCACTGCGGTTTGAGCATTTTGGTGGCTTTGGGATACGTGCGCTCTGGACGTGGTTGGCCGTACATATTCTCTAGCACGGCGTGCACTAAAGTGCCCTTGACCTGCGCAACCGTCTTTGGCTCAGGGAGCCGATCAATGGCACGATACCGGTACAGAAGAGGGCACTGCCGGTAGTCTCCTGCCCGGGAAGGGGATAAAGCCATACGACGTCGAGCACTCATGATCCATGACCCTAGCGCATGACCGTCGTCACCCATGCACCCCGTAGACTATCCGTGAGCTACCGTGAGACTACTCACCGCACAACCGTCATTTCTCTTCGTGAAGGAGCTTGCTCAATGGCCTATACGGGTGTATTTCGACCCGGAGATCGCGTTCAACTTACCGACGCGAAGCGTCGTCATTTCACCATTGAGCTGGCCGAGGGGGAGAAATTCTTCACGCACATGGGGGCCATTGCTCACGACGACATCATTGGTAAGGACGAAGGAACAGTCGTCGTTTCTACCGAAGGCGGCCAGTACCTGTGTTTCCGCCACCTGATGGTGGACTATGTCCTGTCCATGCCTCGCGGAGCGCAGGTTATTTACCCCAAAGACGCTGCACAAATCGTGATTGAGGGGGACATCTTCCCCGGTGCCAGAGTCCTTGAAGCAGGTGCTGGTTCGGGAGCGCTCACCTTGTCCCTTCTTCGCGCTGTCGGGGAGCGCGGGACGGTGTTCTCGTATGAAATTCGCGACGATCACCTGAAATACGCGTTGTCGAATGTCTCCGAATTCATGGGGTCGGCACCGGATAATTGGCAGCCCCGGCTAGGTGATCTCCGCGACGTCACCGTCGATGACCTCGATGGCCCCATCGATCGGATCATTCTGGACATGTTGGAACCGTGGGAGTGCTTGGAAACCTGCCAGAATCTGCTCCTACCTGGCGGGGTGTTGATGGCTTATGTAGCGACAGTTCCCCAATTAATGAAGGTCATGGAAGGAATCCGGAACCGCGGATGCTTTACGGAACCTCGAGCGTGGGAATCGTTGGTTCGCGAATGGAAGGTCGATGGGCTAGCTACTCGCCCCGAGCATCGCATGAATGCGCACACGGCATTCTTGGTATGGGCGCGTCGTCTGGCTGATGGCACTGTTCCACCCAAGCCTAAGCGTCGCCCCCAAAAGTAGTTATCTCAGAGGTATCTGTCTCGGGAAATGATACGCGATGAGGGGGTATAACGAGGTCATAAATCCAGGTGAGCCTGGGCTTAGCATTCGTCCTCAATGAGGTTAGAACCGACACCGGTATGGAGCTTGATCGTCTTTGTAGACTGGTAGTTATGACGACAGCTTCACAACAAACCTCATCCCACAGCACGGCATCGAGCACCTCGCGAAAAGGCAACAATAACGACGCGACCCCGTCGCTGAAAGAATTACAATTAGCCAATCGGACCTTAGGGACACGAAACGCCAAACTCGTCGAGATGCTGAAGGCATCACGCGACAAATTAGACGCTCTTAATGAACAAATCCGCGCATTGTCCGATCCGCCGAGTACGTACGGCACTCTCCTCGAACTCAACCCCGGTGGGCACTCCGCCGAAGTTTTTACGTCTAATCGACGGATGCGTTTAGTGGTTGCTCCCGGGGTGGATACCTCGCAGTTAACGCCCGGCGCGCTTGTTCGGTTGGGGGAGGGGCAGGAAGTCGTCGAGCATTGTGGCTTTAGTGATTTCGGCGATATCGCCGTAGTTAAGGAGTTTCTCCCCGGCGGCTCGAGGGTCGTCGTCGCCGATACAATGGGCGATTTGCGCGTCCTTAAGATTGCCGCGCCGCTCTACGAGTTGTGGTCGCAGAAGAACGTCGGCGCGGGGGATCAGGTGCTCGTTGATTACCGGGCGGGCTACGCCTTCGAATCCATCCCGAAGGCCGACGTCGAAAATCTTATTTTGGAAGAGATCCCCGAGGTGTCCTACGAGGACATTGGGGGTCTGCATAACCAAATTGAGATGATTCATGACGCTGTTGAGCTGCCTTTCACTCATCCTGACTTGTATCGGAAGTTTGATCTCCAGCCGCCGAAGGGTGTTTTGCTTTATGGCCCACCTGGCTGCGGAAAAACGTTGATTGCCAAGGCTGTGGCCCATTCGTTAGCGGAAAAAATGGGTAGTGGGGGAGAGAGTTACTTCCTGAACATTAAGGGCCCGGAGCTGCTCAATAAGTTTGTGGGCGAAACGGAGCGGCAGATTCGGCAGATTTTCGACCGTGCTCGATCGATCGCTGAGGACGGGCGGCCGGTCATCGTGTTCTTCGATGAAATGGATGCGATCTTTAGGACTCGTGGCTCGGGTATTTCCTCCGATCTGGAAAATACCGTTGTTCCACAGCTTCTGTCTGAAATCGACGGGGTTGAGGACCTGCGCAATGTCATTGTTATTGGTGCCTCTAACCGTGAGGAAATGATCGATCCGGCTATTCTTCGGCCGGGTCGGTTGGATGTGAAGATCCGCGTTGAGCGTCCCGATGAAAAATCGGCGCGGGAAATCGCAGAGCTGTATCTTGTGGATACCCTGCCATTGGATCCGGCCCTGGTTGAGGAGACGGGGGACCGCCATGCTGCTGTGGCTGCACTGATTGATGAGCTCAGTAGTCGGATGTATGCGCAGCACTCGGATAATGAATTTGTTGAGCTCACTTTCGTGGATGGTAGCCGCGAGGTGCTTTATTATCGCGACTTCGCCTCTGGTGCGATGATTGCCAACATCGTTGACCGCGCGAAGAAGAATGCACTGAAGCGGGCATTAGCGTCGGGGCAGCCTGATGATCATGGTGTCTCGCTCGAGGACGTGAGAACGGCAGTTGACCAGGAGTTCGCTGAAAATGATGATCTCCCCAACACCGCTAATCCCGACGAATGGGCACGGATATCCGGGCGAACAGGCCAGCGTGTCACAGAGGTAACGGTGGCGCGCCACAACCGGAAGACCACAACCGAGACAGAGGCGACCGAGCCAGCAGATACCGATTCCGGCAAAGGACATACCGATGCTTCATAACCAACCCCGAGTGATAGGGACAGAAACCGAATTCGGAATTTCGTGCCCCGAAAACCCCGCAGTCAGCCCTATTCTGACCTCGACGGCCGCTGTCATGTCGTATGCCGACGCGCTGGGGCTCGGTGCTCGGCGGACGCGCTGGGATTATGAGCCTGAATCGCCTCTTCGTGACGCGCGCGGGTTTGATCTTCGTCGATACGCTATGAATCACACGCCCGTGTTGGAACCCAATGCTATGGGCGCGGCAAATATCATTCTGCGCAATGGCGCACGGTTCTATGTGGATCACGCGCACCCGGAATATTCATCTCCCGAGGTCACAGATGCGTTGTCGGCGGTGATCTGGGATAAAGCCGGTGAGGTCATTATGCACCGGGCGACGCGCGCTGCTACGCAGGCCGGCATCGGGCAAGATCAGGAGCATTGGGACCTCAAGATTTACAAGAACAATGTGGACGGCAAGGGTGCCTCATACGGAACCCATGAGAACTACCTGTATCGCCGCGACACAGATATGGCCACGATTGAACAAGGACTGATCCCTTTCTTCGTGACGCGCCAGATTATGACTGGAGCTGGTCGCGTCGGCCTTGGGCAGCAGGGGGATACCGCCGGCTTCCAAATTTCGCAGCGTGCTGACTACATCGAAACCAAGGTATCGCTTGAGACCACGCTGAACCGGGGCATCATCAATACCCGCGACGAGCCGCACTCCAATGCCGACGAATGGAAGCGCCTCCATGTCATCATTGGGGACGCCAACATGTCCGAGTATTCACAGTTCCTCAAGGTTGGCACCACGTCGCTTGTTCTCGACGCCATCGAAGCCGGCGTTGATTTCTCTGACCTCGCCCTCGAATCACCGGTCGACGATGTCTATCGCGTCTCACGTGACCTCACGTGTACGGCGACCCTGCGCGGGGAGGACCGTAAGACTGAGCGCACAGCCATGGATATTCAGCGTATCTACCGTGATCGTGTGATCGATGCCGCGGACCGCGGGGTCATCAGCCTGAGCGCCGCCGAAAAGAAAGTGATAGAGGTCTGGAGCGAGATCCTTGATGACTTAGAGTCCGACCCCTTGTCGACGGCTGATCGTCTCGATTGGACGGCGAAATATGCGCTGCTCGATGGTTTTCGACAGCGTGGGACAGGGGAGTGGGATGATCCCCGGCTGGCCCTCATTGATTTGCAATACAGCGATTGCGATCCTGAGAAGGGGCTTTATTATGCCCTGGTTCGACGGGGGAAGATCCGGACACTCGTTGATCCCGACGATGTGACGGCAGCGATCGACACGCCGCCCACCGATACACGGGCTTGGCTCAGAGGACGATTGGTGGACCGTTTTTCCAGTGAGGTTATCGCAGCGAACTGGGATAATCTCATCGTCACGCCAGCTCACCCGCAACGGATCGACCTGAGCTCACCGACGGCCGCCAACGCCACCGCCACCTACGACATCACTGAGAGCGCAAAGAGCGTCGATGATGTGACGCGTTATCTCACGTCGTCAGGTGTCTGCGATGTCACGCCGCTACCAAGTCCATAATCTGTGAGTCATAGGCAGTTATAAACCACTCATACGCGATAAGGTTATAACGGGCACTGAGATCGTCAGATTACAATGAATCACACATAGTGAGAACACTTAAGAAGGCTTTTAAGCATGGAAAAATCATCGCAGATTCACGGCTCCAAGCCCGGCGACGACAACGCCGATGAACCCGAGAACGCCGCCGGCCAGTCACAGATTAGGGGACAAGGTGCCGACGACCTTCTTGACGAAATCGACGGCTTATTGGAATCGAACGCAGAAGAATTCGTTCGTTCCTACGTTCAAAAGGGTGGACAGTGAGCGCTGACAAAGCCGTTTTCACCCGCCGGATCATGGGAATTGAGACCGAATTCGGGATTACCTGTACCCATGACGGAGTACAAGCAGTCGCTCCCGACGACATTGCTCGTCAGCTATTTCGGCCGATCGTCGACCGTTTCCGTAGCTCCAACATCTACACGCTCAACGGCGGACGCTTATATCTCGACGTCGGTTCGCACCCGGAGTACGCCACCCCTGAGTGCGATAGCCTCGATCAACTGCTCATCTATGACCGGGCTGGGGAAGTGACGCTTAACCGGCTCGCTGACCAGGCAGAGCACGCCCTCGCTGACCAACACATTGAGGGCGCGATCCATTTGATGAAGAACAACACCGATTCCCTCGGGAATTCATATGGGTGTCACGAGAACTATCTTGTGGGCCGGGCGATTCTTCTGAAGAAATTGGGCCAAGAGTTCATACCGTTCCTTATTACCCGACAATTAATCTGCGGCGCCGGGCACATTGCGCGCCCTCATTCGAGGTTTTCTGACGGGTACACCACCCCTGGTTATCAGCTGAGTCAGCGCGCTGACCACGTGTGGGAAGGGGTGTCGTCGGCGACAACCCGTTCACGCCCCATCATCAATACCCGCGATGAGCCTCACGCTGATTCCGAAATGTACCGACGTCTCCACGTCATCGTCGGGGATTCGTCCATGTCGGAGACAACGGCTGCTCTCAAAATCGGGTCAGCGCTCCTCGTCCTCGAAATGCTGGAAGCTGGTTGCTCTTTCGACGAGTGGGAAATCGCCAACCCATCAAAAACTATTCGCGATATCAGCCGTGATCTCACCGGACGGGCAGAAGTTCCGCTCCGGTCGGGGCGGATAAGCTGCGCTCTTGAGATCCAGCAGGCTTTCGCTGAGAAAGCTCAGCAGTGGCTGGACGAGCGCCCCGAGGAGCAGCATGGCACGCCCACTGCCGACATGCAGCGCGTCGTCGACTTGTGGAAGAAAGTGCTTGCGGCCATTGATTCTGGGGACACAACGTCGATCGCGGCGGATATTGACTGGGTGATCAAGAAGAGCATTATCGACCGATACCAGGACAAGTTCGGCTGGGACCTTACCCATCCGAAACTGCAACAGATCGACTACGCGTATCACGATATCCGGCCTGGTAAAGGTATTCTCCGGACTCTTGAAGAGCGCGGCCGTGTCTCACGGTGGCTGGACGGTGCGGATTCACCTATCACCGATGCGGCTGATACACCGCCGCAGACCACACGAGCAAAAATGCGGGGAGATTTCCTCCATATTGCTCAGGAGAAGGATGCCGATGTGTCTGTCGATTGGACGCGGCTGAAAATCAACCGGCCAGAGCCCCACGACATTGCGCTCCTCGACCCCTTTGCCGCGCACGATTCGCGGGCCGATGACATGATCAGTTCGATTCTTGACCGATAAGGTACGAGGCGATTAGCCATGGCTCCACCGAGTGACCGCTCTCAGACCAGCTCGACGTCCCGACGCAACCAAGCCACCTACGAGCGGCTCATCAACCTTGTGCTGGCACTCAAGGATTCCTCCCGGCCCCTCAACGGTAAGTGGCTTATCGAGCATGTCAGCGGTTATGAGGATGGATCGCAGGAATCGAGCAGGCGGAAGCTCAACCGCGACATTGCCCAACTCCGTGATCTCGGATTCGATATCGACGCGACCGATGACGGTTATCTGATGGACTTCACACAAACTGTCGACGTCCACTTCACACAGGAAGAGATGGGAGTCATCGCCCTGGCCAGCCAATTCGCCTTGTCCGGGGACCTTGCCGCATTGGGGCGACGGGCCTGGGTCAAACTTTCGGCGGCGGGTTCACTCGGAACAGTAGCTCCGATACATGGCGTACCGGACAGTACCGACCTCACGGGGCCTGATTTTTCCACGTTGCTGCGGGCTATCACGGAGTCAACCGTCGTCCAGTTCCTGTACTATCCGTCGATCGAAGACGAGCCCTCGCTGCGCACTGTTGAGCCTTGGGCACTCGTTCCTGAGAGTGGACGGTGGTACCTCGCCTGCTTTGACCGTGACCGCGAGAAGCCACGTAGCTTCCGGCTCGCTCGAATTAACTCCCTTCAAGACACCGATACCCCGGCTACCCACACTGATCAACGGGCAGCTATTGCTCCTGGTGAACTCGTCCGGTCACAGCTTCACCGTGATGGCGGTGGTCAATCTACCCATGCTGTGATTAGCGTGTCGCCAGATAACAGCGGGCGAATTATTGAGCTCTTGCGCTCCCACAACCTTCATCCGGAGAAACGCAGTGACACGCGCTGGGTTATTGCTGATGATGACGCGGGACAGCTGCGGTCTTGTGTCCTGGCCGAAGCACCGGAGATCGTAGTCGAGGAGTCTGGCGACTACCGGATTACCATCGCAAACCAATTGAAATCCCTGATTACGGGGATAACGAGCTCCACAGCGTGGACACTACCGTCGAGTGTGCCTCCTCTCAACGAGACCGACCATTCCGTTGATGCACCAGCTGCGGTGAGCATTTCGGATCAACACCACACGGAACTATTACGTCTCCTCACGATTGTTCCTTACCTCCGACAGCATCCCGGGGTCACTCTCTTTGAGGCAGCCCATGACCTGGCTATGTCGCCGACGCAGCTGAAAAACGATATCACCACACTCACGTTTTGTGGTCTTCCGGGATTATCCGGCGGGGACTTGATCGACATCGACGCTGATCCCCGGCACATCTCGTTGTGGGCGGATCAAGGTCTGACCGCGCCGGTGGGACTCACTATGGAAGAAGCCAGCGCGATCCTCATGGCGTTGGAGACTATTGACTCTATTCCGGGGATTGCCGACGCCGAGGCCATTCATCGCACCGAAGACAAGCTAAGAACGATGGCTGGCAATCATGCCGACGCCATTGCCCGCGCGACACAAGGCGGCGGAAAATCTCTGGTCAACGACCTTGCCGACGCTGTAAACACGCGCACAACTATCGCCATCGCGTACGCCGATTCCCTCGGCGATGCGGGGGCAACACCACGTCTCGTCGATCCGCTCTCGATTATGGTCGTCGATGGAGTGAGCTATCTTCGAGGACTATCCCTGACTGGCGCGCACGACCACGCCGACGCGGGGGACAACCAGTCCACGGGCGAGGCCCAGGCTCAAAAAAACAGGATCCGACACTTCCGCATTGACCGAATCCAATCATTGGAGCAACGGGAACCGTCGACACTGAGTGCTAAAAAACGAGACCGATTACGCTCCACCCTTAATCCGCTTGATCCCTTCGGTTTCCGGGAAAGCCCACATTGGGCTCGAGTGTGGGTCGCACCTGAGGCGCGATGGGTTGTCGACTATGAACATGTATGGCCTGTTGCCGAATTTAAAGGCGGCCTTATTGTTGACGTCCTTGGGCGTCCCGAGTGGATTCAGAGCTTCATACTCAGGCACGGAGGATCGATCATTCCTCTTGAGCCCACGGTGCGCGATTCCGTAAGAGACCGTGCAGAAGACGGATTACTCCGGTATCGTTAGGCACCGTCTAGTCGCGCCCGCGCATCGACAAAGCTGCGGGGGTGGCTTCTGCGTTACTCACCGACACGTCGTAAGGTGTACACCATGGCTAACCTAGGGTTTCCAGAACTCGTTCTCATCGCAGTCGTCATACTCGTCCTCTTTGGATGGAAGAAACTTCCTGACGCTGCGCGTTCAGTTGGTCGTTCCATGCGCATCTTCAAATCTGAAGTTTCAGAAATGAAGAACGACGGAGCAGAGACGGAAAAGACCTCCACTGCAGCAACCAAGACTGATGAGATCACCTCAGCATCGTCAACCGACACACCTCAGCCAACGGTGACGGTGGAGTCCAAGGACGAAAAGAAGCATCCCGCCTAAAGGCACACAACAGTATTGTCATAACACTGTCACGTTTTGTTCTCTGTAGCTGTTTTCTACAGCCGTTCCCACTAGCTGGGGCATGAGAGAACCGTGTTCTCCTCACAGTGACCGCCGCCGAGTGTATCCGCCACACAAAGATAGTGACCGTCGTGCTCATGACGACGCAATCGATGCATCTCGGCGCGAACACTTGTGTTAAGAAGCACGGGAGAACAGCCGCTCGTGACTCAATCAACGTCGGTAAGCAAGGGTGGACGCGTGTCTCGCAAAGCCAAGAAGAATCCAGATGGAACCATGTCCATCGTCGATCACTTGCGCGAACTCCGTACACGGCTATTGCGGGCTCTCGCAGCCATTGCCGTCACAACAATCATCGGGTTTATCTGGTACGAACACGGAATCCCGGCCTGGGCCATCGGGCCCCTCCACGTGCCACGGCTCCCTAGTCTCGGCGAGATTCTCAAAGAGCCGTATTGTTCGTTACCCCCGTCGGCCCGCGCAACATTTTCTGCGGATAACGAGTGCCGTCTTCTCGCCACGAGTCCTTTCGAAATGTTCATGCTTCGTATGAAGATGGGCGGATTGGCCGGACTTGTGATGGCGTGCCCCATCTGGCTTGTCGAAATATGGCGGTTTATCACCCCGGGACTTTTGAAAAACGAGCGACGCTGGACACTATCCGTGGGAACCATCGCCGGGTTCCTTTTCGTTTTGGGCGTTGTTGCTGCCTACCTCGTCCTTCCGATGGGATTAGATGTTCTGCTCCATCTGGGCGATAGCACTCAGATTTCCGCGCTGACCGGTGAGAAATACTTCAATTTCGTTATCGCACTGATTCTCGTATTTGGCTTGAGTTTCGAAGTACCACTTTTTACTGCGATGCTTAACCTCGCTGGGGTTGTGCATTATGAGCAGCTCAAGGACAAGCGGCGAATCATGATTGTCGTGATCTTCATCTTCGCTGCCATTGCCACACCAGGGCAGGATCCCATTTCCATGCTGGTCCTCGCCCTCACACTGGTTGTTCTTATGGAGTTAGCCCTGCAATTCACGCGAATCCATGACCGCCGCGTTGCCCGGCATGTGTCCGAGTGGGAGGGTTTAAGTGACGACGAAGCCTCCCCCCTGAAGGTTGCACCATCATCTATCCCCGCAGCAGAGTCAATTTACGACGGGCAGCGAAAAGGCGTTGCCGGCGGGGGAGATGCCCACCCCGCCGGAGGATCAGGGCCGATACCGAAACCTTCGCCCGTGACAGCCCCATCGGGCGCCCCGTCGGCCAGTGAGCCGCCCACACCGACGCCGAACCCGGCACCGTCTGACTCGCCGACTCCAGGCGCACACCACGCTCCACCAGCAGCAGTGCTCCGTCGGGGCCCACGATCATGGAACGATTCCACTGGAGACGACGACAGTAAGCCCGGCCAGGACACAATCCAATCCAGCAGTTTCGACGACGTCCTCTAACGGCTACATTGTGCACACGAAAACTGTGGGCGCGCAACGACCGCACAACACCACAAACCTCATGACCGACACCACAATTAAGAACTGACAATCGACAAGGAGAAGTGTGACCGAAGCGTCAGCCGAGGACCTTCCTATTTTCCACCGTTTCGCGCACCAGCACGATTTCCCGTTCGACCAATTCCAGATTGACGGATGTAACGCCATCGAACGGGGCCGCGGAGTACTCGTCAGCGCACCAACGGGCTCAGGAAAAACAATCGTCGGAGAATTTGCCGTATTTCTCGCACTAGAAACAGGCAAACGCTGTTTTTACACGACCCCTATTAAGGCCCTGTCGAACCAGAAATACAACGACCTCCGCTACACCTACGGTGATGACCGTGTGGGGCTGATGACCGGGGACGTCTCCATCAATAGGGATGCCGACGTCATCGTCATGACCACTGAAGTCCTGCGGAACATGATTTACGCCGACGCAGACTCTTTGGACAACCTCTCCCACGTCGTAATGGATGAGGTCCACTACCTTGCCGACCCAGAACGCGGCCCAGTATGGGAAGAAATCATCCTCAACTTGGACGAGTCGGTATCTATCGTCGCTCTCTCCGCCACCGTCTCCAATATCGAACAATTCGGCGAGTGGATAAAGATGACCCGCGGCGACACCGACATCATCGTCTGGGAGCACCGCCCGGTCCCACTTCACCAATACATGCTGGTAGGAAACTCCATAATCCCGCTATTTTCGCGAGACAATGACGACGCTACGCAGGAACTATCAGCCCCGATCAACCCAGAACTAGTCTCACGATGCGCGGCCGCGGAACGGCGAAGTAACGGCCGACGTAAACGCCCACACCGGCCAGCCGTAATCGGGCAGCTGCAGGCAGCATCCATGCTCCCCGCGATCATATTCATCTTCTCCCGAGCCGGCTGCGAAGGAGCGCTAGCCCAGTGCTACACAGCGCGAGTACATCTCACCACGCGCGACGAAGCACGCGAAATCCTCTCCATTATCGACGCCGACACCGCTGACATCCCTCACGAGGACTTGGACCTCATGGGGTTCCGCCGATGGCGCACCAACCTCTCGCGGGGAATTGCAGCACACCACGCCGGGATGCTGCCCGCCTTCAGACACATCGTCGAAAAACTATTCGTGCGTGGCTTACTCAAAGTCGTCTTCGCCACAGAAACACTAGCGCTCGGGATCAACATGCCTGCCCGCACCGTCGTCCTCGAATCACTCGTCAAATTCAACGGCGAAGCCCATGTTGATCTCACTCCTGCGCAATACACCCAGCTCACCGGCCGCGCCGGGCGTCGCGGTATCGACGTATTGGGAAACGCCGTGGTGCTCTGGCAGCCGTCGATGGATCCAGAAGCTGTCGCAGGGTTGGCGTCGACACGAACTTATCCGCTGATTTCGACGTTCCGCCCTGGCTACAACATGTCCGTCAATCTGCTCAATACGCTGGGGGTTGAGAAATCGCACCGCCTGCTAGAGCGATCATTTGCCCAGTTCTTGGCGAATGAGGATGTGGTTGCTCGTGCTCATCAGCGACGCGCTCACCAGCGTCACGCGGATTCTCAGCATGATGAGCTTCTGGAGCTCCTCGGGCACCGATCCGAAAATAAACTGGCAGAATACGTCGCTATTCGTAGAAATCTCTCCCATGAGGAGAAGAAAACCCAGGCAGAGAACCGGAAAGAGCGTTTTAAGGAAATCTCTCGTTGTCTCGGTTCGCTCACCGTGGGTGACGTGATCGCACTTCCCGAAGGCCGCAACCCCGCATTGGCTGTGTGCGTCAGAGCTGCTGGGGCAGGTAAGGGGTCTAAGGAGAAACACCGCCACGATTCGTCGCGACGCTACCGCGGCCGCCGTCGACACCATGACCGTGAAACCCCAGATACGAATGGCCAGGATCCACGGCCAATGGTGATCACGGAAGATGGGCGAGTGGGTCAACTCCATGCAGATGAGCTAGGCAATGTGCCCATGACCGTGGGGCGGATGCGTCTCCCTCGAGATGTGTCTCGTCACCCCAAACGAGCACGCTCACTTGTCCGCTCTGAGTTCCGTCGTCAATCTTTCCATCGGCCTCGGTCTCTCAAGCCCAAAGCCCGCGTGAGAAAGAACGCCACAATCAAGTCGTTGAGGAAAGAGCTGCGCGCCCACCCAGTGCACAACTGGGAGAACCGGGAAGAGCTCGTTCGTGCCTTTGCTCGTTTAGCGCGCACGCGGGAGAAAATAGCAGATCAATCGGATGCACAGTCGGTTTCGGGCGCGTCCGGAAGAGTGCTCGATGCGGATACGCTGGTCTCTACGTTCGACAGGATGATCGCACTGCTGCGTGAGATGGACTACGTGGATCCGCCCATCGACGACGAACCCGGCCCGGCGACCTCCAGCGACGCTGCCCAAAAAGATGCCGATGACACCCATGACTTGTCATTAACCGAAGAAGGCCTACGTCTGGCACGGATTCACAATCAGTCGGATTTGCTCATTGCTCAGTGTTTGCGACGAAAGATTTGGGATGACTTGGATCCCGCTGAGCTCGCAGGGGTGGTGAGCACCTGCGTCTTCGAGAACCGCAAGTCGGTTCCAGGAGAGGTTGAGGTCCCGACGCAGCCGTTAGCCACGGCGATAGAAAACACTGAGCGTCTCTGGGAGGAGATCGTTACCGATGAAGAGCGACATCATCTCCCCATGACCAGGCCGATTGAGACCGAGCTGTCCACAGCGATGCACCAGTGGACTGCCGGTGCGCCTTTGGCATATTGCGTTCAAGCCGCCGCGGCGAACGGAGCATCTCTAACACCAGGTGATTTTGTCCGGTCGTGTCGTCAAGTGATCGACGTGCTCAACCAAATTAAAACAGCAGGATATTCCAACGATATTCGCGCGCATGCTCGGCAAGCAGTGGAGGCCATGCGTCGAGGCGTCGTTGCCATGGGGAGCTAAACGCGATCACCAAAAATGCCTAGTAGTGTCTTAGATATGACTCAATCGACTTCGCAAACGACAAACGACGTTTCCTCTGGCGACAATCCATCGAACGACGTGTCTGGTTCTCCAGCAGCGCAGTCGGGCACGAACAGTGAGCATGATCGTGACGCGGCCTTCGCTAGCCGCCTTGAGCGGGCCCGTCGGTTGGTGAAAGACAACCAGCTAGAGGGCCTCGTTTTCGGTTCAGGCGTCGAGCTGGAGTATTTCATCGGGACGCCCTTATTTTCGCACGAGCGCCTGACTGCTCTTGTTATTACGCATGACCGTGCCGTCCTGGTGGCTCCAGCTGTCGAACGCGGAGAAATCGAGGATAGCTACGTTCCCCGATCTGAGGTCACAGTCGACTATTGGGTCGATGGACAAGATCCTCATGACTCGGTTATTCGTGTGCTGACATCGAGTAACCCCAGCAATGACGAAGGAGATACTCCGTCGGGGACAGTGGGTGTCGGCTCAACGATGACCGCTGATCATCTTCTTCCTCTGCAGGATCGCGGCTATCGCTGGGTGTTAGCCGGACCTGTGCTCCGAGAGCTGTTGATGAGGAAAGACGCCTACGAGATTGAGCAGCTCACCGCAGCGGGCCAGGCCATCGACCGAGTCCACGCAGCAGTCCCGGGCCTGCTCCGCGACGGCCGTACTGAGCGTGATGTCGCTCGCGACATCGAACAACTCATTCTCAAAGAGCACCAAGCCGTCGACTTCATCATCGTCGGATCAGGACCGAACGGCGCGAATCCGCACCACGAATACTCGGACCGCATAATCTCCGCCGGCGACGTCGTCGTCGTCGATATCGGCGGAACACTTAATGGCTATCACTCGGACTGCACACGCACATATGTTGTGGGTGAGCCCACCGAGAAGCAACAAGAAATCTACGATGTCCTCCAGCAGGCGCAGAAGGAAGCCGTATCAGCGGCGAAGCCCGGTGTATCCGCTGCACAGATCGATGCCATTGCCCGAAATGTCATTACCGCGGCGGGATATGGCGATAACTTCATTCACCGGACGGGCCACGGTATCGGCCTATCCACCCACGAAGAACCGTTTATCGTGACAGGCAATGAATTGGTCCTCGAACCCGGAATGGCGTTTTCGGTAGAACCAGGGATTTACCTGGAAGGCGAGTGGGGAGCCCGCATCGAGGATATTCTGATCGTTACCGACGACGGTGCTACGTCAGTCAATAACCAAACGCATGACCTCGTCCGGACTGAAAAATAGTGAGCGCACTGTCATGACAAGCTCACCTCTAAGGGCGGTCGATACCCCGCCACGCGACAGTGACGAATCAGATTCGCACCTATCCGGCACCAACCCGCACCGGCGCAACCCATTATTGGGGCATGACGGCAGTGGGTGGATCATTGTCGTCGGTATTGGAGCCGATGGGATGGACGGCATAGGGGAGCGCGCCCACCGCGCCATCACGAGCGCTGATGTCGTCGTCGGGTCCTGGCGGCAACTTCAACTCGTTCCGGATAGTTGTCAGGCAACGAAGAAACCGTGGCCGTCACCGCTGGTTCCGCACATCGCAGAATTGTTCGACTCCCTCGCGGATCGCCGGGTTGTTGTCCTGGCCAGTGGCGACCCGATGTTTTTCGGCATCGGTACGACGCTGGCGCGGATTCTCGGGCCCGATGCGTTCACTGTGATCCCGGCAGCATCGTCGGCAAGTTTGGCATGTGCGCGTTTAGGGTGGGGGCTTAATACAACACCTGTCGTGAGCCTTTTGACCAAGCCCGTCGAAATACTCGGCCTACTATGCGACGACGGAATCCCTTTCCTCGTCCTGTGCCGCGATAGTCATTCACCGTCGGATATCTGCGACTACCTGTGCTCGCATGGGCTGGGTGACGCACGGGTTGATCTGCTGTCAGATTTGGGGTCGTCACATGAGACCCATACGGTCTCTACGGCGCGTCAGCCTGAGGCGCTCGATGCCCAGTCGAATTTGTGCATTGTGGCAGTCACGCCCACGAAAGTTGGGCTCAGTCGTGCACCGGGTAGACCGGATGAAACCTACGCGAATGATGGTCAATTGACTAAATCCGACATTCGCGCGCTGACCTTGGCTGCCCTAGCACCGCATCCGGGAGAGATTCTTTGGGATATCGGTGGGGGATCGGGCTCGGTCAGCGTCGAGTGGTGCCGGCTCGCGCGGGGTGCAGAGTCCTATGTGATTGAGCATGTCCATGAGAGAGCTGCACGAATTACGACAAACTCACTGGGCTACCCGGTCACTGTCATGCACGGGAAAGCGCCCGAAGCCCTTGACGATTTACCGTCCCCCGATGCGGTGTTCATCGGCGGGGGACTGACGCACCCCGGTGTCGTCGACCGTGCTTGGGAAGCGTTGCGCCCTGGTGGGCGGTTCGTCGCCAACGCTGTGACTGTGGAGTCGGAGCAGATGGTGCTAGAGCTTCAGGAAAAGTGGGGTGGCTCATTAACGCGCTTTGACGTTTCTCATCATTCAGCCTTGGGATCGTTCCATGCGTGGCGGCCCGCTCTCCCGATTATTCGTTTCGTCACAACAAAACCGGTGGTATAACGCGTAGCGGTGCTTCTGCTGCTTAAATACCACTGGCTGAAAAGGTGTGTATTCATGACTGTCTATTTCATTGGTGCCGGGCCCGGCGCGGCTGACCTGCTCACCCTGCGGGCAGATGCGTTGATCAGACGTTGCGAGGTGTGCCTCTACGCTGGATCTATCGTCCCGCCCGAGGTTCTGGAGCATTGCCCCGAGGGTGCTGATGTTATTAACACTGCCCGGATGCCTCTTGATGCCATCGTGGAGACAATCGCGAAGGCCGATAGTGAGGGCAAGGACGTTGCTCGGTTGCAATCGGGGGATCCCTCGCTCTGGTCTGCCCTGGCCGAACAGGCACGTCGTCTCGTGGAGCGAAATATTGACTATGAAATCGTTCCGGGGGTTCCGGCTTTCTCTGCCGCGGCTGCGTCATTAGGCCATGAGCTTACCGTTCCCACGATTGGGCAATCGGTGATCTTGACGAGGATCTCGGGGCGTGCATCATCGATGCCGGAGGGGGAGTCGTTGCCGGAATTGGGCTCGCATGGTGCGACTTTGTGTATTCATCTTGCGGCGCACGATGCCCAGCGCATCAGTGATGAACTCACCCCAACATACGGCGCCGATTGTCCTGTAGCTGTTGTTGCGTTCGCGTCTCGTCCGAATGAGTGTGTTCTCCGCACAACGCTGAGCAAACTACCCGACGATATTGCCGCGGAAGGTATCACGCGGACCGCAGTCATTATCGTGGGACAAAGTTTGGCCGCAGATGAGTTCCCCGATAGTTTCCTTTATTCTGACGACCGGCCCCGTGATGCGCACGGACGTACCATCCCCTGTAGCCACGACTAATCCGCCTGCCCGCCGTCGGAGTGGATTCCGGCTCAATGACTATTAAGGACACTTCTTCACCTATGCGCGCTCTCATACTTGGTGGAACCGCTGAAGCTCGAGAACTAGCTACTCTTTTAGTCAATAAAGGGTGGCATATTACGACGTCGTTAGCTGGACGAGTGAAACATCCCCGACTTCCCGCGGGGGAGGTTCGTATCGGCGGGTTCGGTGGGCCATCCGGTTTGGCACGGTGGATACTCGACGAAAATGTTGACGTTATTGTCGACGCCACGCATCCCTTCGCCGAGCGCATTAGCACGTCCGCATATGAGGCAGCTCGTGCGACGCAGGTCCCCTTGTTGGCGCTTCATCGTCCTGCTTGGGAAGAGCAGCCGGGGGATCGGTGGATCCACGTTGCCACTATGCGTGAGGCAGCTCTGAAGGCTCAACGTTTTGCTCACATATTTCTTACGATCGGCCGACAGCAACTCGCTCCTTTTGCCGACGACCCGGATAACCTCTACGTCATCCGCAGCGTCGAACAACCATCTGCGCCGTTGCCGGCCCGACACCGCATTATTCTTGACCGCGGCCCTTTCAGCCTCGCCTCGGAGAAGAAGACGCTCATTGACAATCAAATCGATGTTGTCGTCACCAAAAACTCGGGGGGATCAACCTATCCCAAACTTGAGGCCGCGCGGAGCCTTAATATCCCAGTCATCATCGTTGATCGGCCACCACTACCGGCCACATGGGTTGTGCCCTCAGCAGATGAAGCCGTGGAGGCACTCAGTCATCTTTAAGAACTTGGTCCTGTGTAACCCCTCGGTCACCTGTAGCGGGCGCCTCATAATGCCGAGCAGTAAAGACGCGACGACCATCGGGCCCGTCGTACACATGCGTTGTCGATGCTCCCACTATCAGCATCGTCCGCATATCCACGACACCGGGGTCAAGCTCCGCCAACGTCGTCACGGTTACTGATTCACCGGCAGACCCCACCGCCCGGGCCACAATGACCGGGGTATCTGGCTTCTGGAATTCCAGCACGATGTCCCGCAAGGCACCGACCTGCCACCGACGCGACTTCGACGCCGGGTTATAAACAGCAAAGGCCATATCCGCGCCCGCCAAAGCGCGAACACGCTTGACCACCACATCCCACGGCTTCAACCGATCCGACAGCGACACCATGCCAAAATCATGGCCCAATGGTGCCCCCACGCGGCTTGCCACCGCTTGGGCCGCCGTCATCCCCGGCACAATTCTCACCGGAACATCCCGCCACTGATCATCATCTGCCGTCTCAAGAACGGCAGCAGCCATCGCAAACACCCCGGGGTCACCAGAAGACACCACAGCCACCCGGCTGCCGCGCCGGGCCATGTCCAAAGCCATGGCCGCCCGAACTGCTTCTACTTTGTTGTCCGAGAGATGCCGTCGCTGACCTGGGATTTCAGGAACACGCTTGACGTATGTGGAGTAGCCCACCACATCGGTGGCTCGGGCCAATTCTTCCGACGCCTCCGGAGTAATCCACTCAGAGTTGCCAGGCCCCAGCCCGATAACAACAACCTCGCCCATTGATGTGTGTTCCATTGTCATTTACTTCTTTCTATCGGTCCTTCTGCCGACCGCCGCAATTCGCTATCAGTCGGTGACGGCACCACAGCAACAGCGAAATACGGCACGGCAGCGGGGTCCACCTCGAGCAGAGGAATGACCTGCTCACCATCCATCGTGGCCCGCACAACAACATAGGCACGATCAGCTTGACCGACCCGCACCAGCGCCCGGCGAACCGTCGGAAATGTTCGCCCCAACTTCATCACGACGGCACCGTCGGACTGCGATAACCGCTGCATCAGCTCATCTTCAGATAAAGTTCCCGGGATAACACCCAGTGTTTCATCTTTTTCGACCAATGGCCGCCCGACGGAGGCTGCGGCAGCAGTGATCGATGTGACCCCGGGGATAACAGTAGTGGGGTAGCGGTCTGCTAAAGCTCGATGAAGGTGCTGGTAGGAGCTGTACAGCATGGGGTCCCCGAGGCTGAGGACTGCGACGGAGCGTCCCTGGTCAAGGTGGTGAGCCAATCGAGCGGTGGCGCTGGCATAAAACTCTCCTAAAGCTCCCGCATAGCCGCCAGCATGGTCGGCGACGCCCGTCGTGACGGGGTAGGTGAGTAGCTCCTCGATCTGATCTGGATTGTCACTGCCCAAATACGGGGCGGCGATACTCCGCGCCGTCGAATGGCCATGCGTGCCAGCATGGAATGCCACGACGTCGGCCGACCCAATGATCTTCGCCGCCGCCACCGTGACCAGGCCTGAATCGCCTGGGCCTAGCCCTAAACCGTACAAATGCCCCGACTCTGTCACCGATAGTCCGCCTCACCCTTGATGGCCGCGCCGTTACGCTCCGCCGCGCCTTTCGTCGTAGCAGGGGCTTCATCCATGAGCTCATTCCGCCGGGCCAAAGCATTAATCGCAGCACACGTAATCGCAGAACCACCACGACGCCCACGAACCGTAATAAACTCAACGCCCAACGACTCGGCACGTTCCTCCAGCTCAGACTTCGACTCAGCCGCACCCACAAAACCAACAGGAATGCCGATAATCACCGCCGGCCGCTTCAGATCAGGACGCGCGGCCAACACATCCATCAGATGGAACAACGCAGTAGGAGCATTCCCCACTGCTACCACCGCGCCACCCAACCGATCCGCGCACAAGTCAATAGCCGCCGCCGACCGCGTCGTCGACAATTCATGCGCCTTCTCCGTAACACCCGGAGTATTCAGCAAACACTCCACATCGTTATCCGCGGGAAGACGCCGACGCGTCACACCACTCGACACCATCCGGACATCCGTAAAAATCGGCGCACCCGACTCCAAAGCCGCCCGCCCCACCCGGACAGCACCGTCGGAAAACACAATATCGTCGGCCAAGGACACATCGCCGGCGGCGTGAATCATCCGCACCGCCACGGTCTCTTCGTCGGGAGTAAAACGACTCAAATCACTCTCGTCACGGATAATCGCGAACGAACGGCGATAAATATCATTCCCCAGCGAAACATAGCGATCCCGGCTATACACCGCACCACCAGCCCTCTCCGAACTTGCCGACCCCACGACATCAGGCATGATGAGTCACCTCTGACGTCTCATAAACACCATCGCCCTCAGCGAGGAACTCCGTGTAATCCATATTCGGCGCACCACAACGACGCTCACACCCCACAAAATGCACACGCCCACCAGGCAGGGACCCAGCATTAATAGCCCGCACCGCATCGGAACGAACATCATCACGGGATTTCCGACACTGAGGCAATCCCGTACACGCTGTCACACGAGCCAAAGGTGACGCCGCATCGAAGACCAAACCGCGCGGAGCCAAAAAACGCACAGCCTCATCCGCCTCTGCCGCGGTCAAATCATGAACCACCACACCATGCCAACATGTCACCGTCGAGGGCTTGCCCACAGCGCCCAACAACCGCGCACACGCCGAATCCATCCGGCCAAAAGGCAACACACAAGCCAAGCTCACGCGCCCGTCATCCTGGTCAATCCACCCCATAGGCTGGCGCAACCCCAGCTCATTGTCCGCAGACTCCTCATACGTCGGAAGCACATCATGAACCGGATTTTCCAACCCCACAAGGTTCTCACGAGCCCACTGAGCAAGATCCTCAGCCGCGCCGGGAGTCTCCTCGATTCGCCAATTCTTACCGCGCCGGGCCTGCCATTGACGTGCCAACTCGACGAGGCTATCGACGACGCGCGCCCGGGGGAGCGAGCCCACCAGATAATCCCCTCCGATCACGACGTCGAAGAAGTCATGGGAGTCGGACGGTCGCGTCTTCGTCGTCGCGACGACTCCGAAATCCGGGCGCTCTGCAATCACGTCGCCACGTCCGTCGTCGAAAGCAAAGAGGGTTCGGCCAGGTAGATCTGCTGTGTCGTCATACTGGATCAGTTCACGGTCAACGGCACGAACCAAGGAGCGCACGTCCCCTATAGAACCAGACCGTCCTGACAGGGGAGAGGCAAGATAATTACGCATCCGATCATGCCGTGGATAAGGCAGGAGTCCTGCTTCAGTCACGGCAGAAGCAAAATCGTCAACCGATTTCACACCACGAATCTGGATATTTCCCCTCGACGTGATGTGGACGTCGCCGTCCCCCAAGTCGTCAGCCATAGCGCCTAATGCCGTCCATTGGTGCGGCTGGATATACCCGCCGGGGGACCGAACGCGGCCGATCATCCCGTCGGATGCAGTAAAAAGACGCAATGTACCGGGGCACATGTCTCCCCGATTCCGGGTCGTCGTCTGAGTACCGTCACTGTGCATGGTTTCTACCGTACCCCCGTGCACGCAGCGTCAAAGTATTATGAGACCTCGATGAAAGGTCGTAGCCACCGATAATCAACCCGACCTCTAAGATAGTTGCGGGAAACGGGAATCCCTCAGGGAGCGGTCGCGCCACTGTCAAGCCAGACCCCGTATATGAACAACGTCCGGCGCGGTATCCGGAAAGGAAAACATGATTCTTCTGCTGTCCACTTCTGACACCGATCTGCTTACGGCAAAAGCGGCCAATGAGCACCCCGACGTGGAGTTCCGCTGGGCTAATCCGGCGCGATTGATGCTTGACGATGTTGATGCGCTCCTCGGTGGCACACCTATTCCGGGATCCGGTGGGGCTACGGGTTCCCAGCCAGACATCATTATCGTCCGGCTCTTGGGTGGACGGCGGGCCTGGGAAGAGGGGCTGAATAAGCTTCTCGCCTCAGGTATTCCGACTATTGCCGTATCGGGTGAACAGACTATGGACGCAGAGCTCACAGAGCTGTCCACTGCTCCGTCGAATGTGGTCACCACCGCCCACCGCTATCTTGCCGAGGGCGGGAAAAATAACCTCATCAACCTTCATAATTTCCTGTCCGACACTCTGCTTCTCACCGGCCTAGGTTTCGACGCCCCAATCCATCTGCCTGAATGGGGAATACTAGAAGGCTGGGAAGATAACCGCACGGCAGGCCTCCAGTCTGAGGCGGAGTCTGATACTCGACGCATTGCTGTCTTGTATTACCGTGCGCAGCATCTAGCTGGTAATACCCGCTATATCGACGCGCTGTGCGAGGCCATTGCCGACCGTGGGGCAGTGCCGGTTCCGATTTTCACCGCATCACTTCGTCAGGCGTCCAATGATCTTCTCCAGTTCCTCGGGACGATGGACACTCTGATCACAACGGTTCTCGCGGCGGGCGGAACAAAACCTGCCACCGCACAAGCCGGCGGTGACGACGGAGCATGGGACGTCTCCGCATTGGCGGAGCTCGATCTCCCCGTTATCCAGGGGCTCGCCCTGACCAGCTCGCGCAGCACATGGGAAGACAATGATGACGGCGCCTCGCCATTGGATGTTGCTACTCAAATCGCCGTTCCGGAGTTCGATGGGCGCATAATTACTGTCCCGTTCTCATTCAAAGAAATTGGCGACGACGGCCTCATTTCGTATAACCCCGATCCGGAGCGGTGCGCACGTCTGGCGGGCATCGCGGACCGCCATGCCGTCTTGCGTCACAAAGCCAATGCTTCCAAGCGCATCGCGGTGATGTTGTCGGCGTACCCAACGAAGCACGCCCGGATCGGTAACGCCGTCGGCCTGGACACGCCGGCCTCCGTGTTGGCGTTGCTCCACGCCCTCCACGACGCGGGATACGACCTGGGGGATACGTCCAAGATTCCCGGCTGGCTTGACTCTGGCGACGAAACCAGCGAGAACTCGGACGCGTTTATGCACGCACTGATCGACGCTGGTGGCCAAGACCCCGATTGGCTCACCGACGAGGTGATGGCGGCCAATGAGCTCCGCCTCTCGGCAGCCGACTACCAAGAGTATTTCGATACTCTTCCGAAATCCCTCCAGAAAGACATGATTGAGACCTGGGGAGAAGCCCCCGGAGACCTCTACGTCCACCCAGAAACAAAAGACATTTACCTAGCCGGGCTACGCTTCGGGAACATCGTTGTGATGGTGCAACCGCCCCGCGGTTTTGGCGACAACCCCGTCGGCATTTACCACGACCCCGACCTAGCCCCAAATCACCACTATCTAGCAGCTTATGAATGGATTCGCCGCACCCCGGACCGTCACGGTTTCGGAGCCGACGCGATCGTCCACGTCGGTAAACACGGCAACATGGAATGGCTTCCCGGCAAAACCGTCGCCCTCGGGCCCGATTCCGGCACCGACCAGTCCATCGGCGACCTTCCCCTGATCTACCCATTCCTTGTCAATGACCCAGGGGAGGGCACTCAGGCCAAACGCCGCGCCCACGCCACCCTCGTCGACCACCTCATCCCGCCCATGGCCCGTGCCGAAAGTTATGGCGACATTACCCGGCTAGAGCAGCTCCTCGACGAGCACGCCAACATCGCCGCCATGGACCCCGCGAAGCTGCCGGCTATTCGACAAGAAATCTGGACACTGCTGACCGCAGCAAAAATGGACCAGGATCTCGGATGGGAGAAACGCCCCGACGAAGATGTCTTCGACGACATGCTCATGCACGTCGACGGGTGGCTATGCGAAATCAAAGATGCCCAGATTCGCGGCGGGCTGCACATCCTCTCGCATGCGCCCGAAGGTAAGCAGCTCGTCGAAACTGTCCTGGCCATGCTGCGCGCTCGACAAATCTTCGGCGGAATCAACACTCTTCCTGGGCTTCGCGAGGCTCTCGGCCTCCACGAAGACGGTTCAGAAACACGGCACCGCACCGATGACATTGAAAACATCGCGTCGGCACTCGTTACCTCCTTGGCAGACCACGACTGGGACGATAACGCCGTCGACACGGTCCTCGAGGATATCCGCCACGATCCAGGCCTCCCCGACAGCGCAGATGCTTCCGCCGTTCGGGACATCCTACATTTCACCACCACGCAGATCGTTCCCCGGCTGCGCCAAACCAGCCGCGAACTCGACCAAGTTCTACGAGCACTCGACGGGAAGTTTATCGAATCCGGCCCCTCGGGATCGCCCCTCCGCGGGCTTATCAACACCCTGCCCACCGGCCGAAACTTCTATTCAGTTGACCCCAAAGCAATTCCCTCACGCTTAGCCTGGGACACCGGTCAACTCCTCGCCGACAGCCTCATCGAACGCTACAAACAAGACAACGACGGAAAATACCCCGTCTCCGTTGGCATCAGCGCCTGGGGAACCTCCGCCATGCGCACCTCCGGCGACGACATCGCCGAGGTCTTCGCACTCCTCGGCGTCCGACCGATATGGGACGAAGTATCCCGACGCGTCACACGGCTCGAAGTCATCCCACTCGAGGAACTCGGACGACCCCGCATCGACACCACCGTCCGCATCTCCGGCTTCTTCCGAGACGCCTTCCCGCACGTCGTCGCCCTTCTTGACGACGCCGTCCAAATGGTCGCCGCCCTCGACGAACCCGCCGACATGAACTATGTCGCCACCCACGTCAACGAAGACACAGCCAACGGAACACCGGCCGAACGCGCCCACCGACGCATCTTCGGATCAAAACCCGGCACCTACGGCGCAGGCCTCCTCGAACTCATGGACGCAGGAAACTGGCGCAGCGACGACGACCTCGCCGAGGTCTACAGCACCTGGGGAGGCTACGCCTACGGACGTGGAGTCGACGGCGCACCCGCCGCCGACGACATGAAACAGGCCTACACACGCATCCAAGTGGCCGCAAAAAACACGGACACACGCGAACACGACATCGCCGACTCCGACGACTACTTCCAATTCCACGGCGGCATGGTCGCCACAGTCCGAGCACTCTCAGGCCAATCACCCGAAGCCTACATCGGCGACTCCACCCGCCCCGACACCATCCGCACCCGCACACTCCACGAAGAATCCCGGCGCGTTTTCCGATCCCGCGTCGTCAACCCCCGCTGGGTCGAAGCAATGCGCAACCACGGATATAAAGGCGCATTCGAAATGGCAGCCACCGTCGACTACCTCTTCGGATACGACGCCACCGCAGGAATGATGGACGACTGGATGTACGAACAACTCACCCAGGAATACGTCGAAAACGAAGAAAACCGGGAATTCTTCCGCGAATCCAACCCATGGGCACTCCACGACATTTCCGAACGACTCCTCGAAGCCGCCCAACGCGGACTATGGAAAAACCCCGACCAAGACCGCCTCGACGCGCTCACCGAAGCCCTCCTAGAAACCGAAGGAGAAATGGAAGACCGCTAAAAATACCGCCACCGAGATAACCGAGTACAGGCCCACCAAGTAGTAATCTTGACGCCATGCCCACACCGCGCCCACGATCAACACCCCGATGGGACGAGGCAGCGCACACACCCGGCCTGTACAACACCACACGCAGAGCCGACTACGGCAAGCGATTCCTCTACACAGTCATACGACTCTCGCTCGCCGCATTCGCAGGGCTGTGCGTCTACGCGTCATACGAACCAAACGGCCTATGGCTCGCAGCCCCACTCGACATCGCCTTGCTGATTATCGCCCTCCAACCATGGAGCGATAAATCACCCGCGCCCGGCGCGTGGCTCGGTGCCCTCATCGCCTTCACCCAAGGGCTCATCACCTACCTCTTCTACCTGCCCTGGATCGGGGAATACGTCGGTTCACTACCGTGGATCGCCTTATCCATCGTCGAAGCCCTATATTCCCTGCTCTTCGGCGCGGGAACTGTCTTTCTCCTCCGCGCCGGGCGTGCTGCCCGGAAGCGGGAGCCGCATGTGTCACCTGCTCGCTCTCAGAAGGGGGGCTCGAAGGCTGCGCGGGATAGCTCGACGTCGAAGAAGGGGTCCTCCTCAGAGGATCGTTTAAGCGGTCGTGGCCGTGTTCGCGCCCATCGTACGATTACCGCCAACGAGTTCCTCTTTACCGTTATTGGGATTCCCGCGTGGTATCTCGCTGTCGAGTATGCACGGTCGCATTGGCCCTTCGGTGGCTTTGCATGGACTCGGCTTGCGTGGGGACAGGTCTCTGGCCCCTTGCTTTCTCTCGCCCGAATTGGTGGACCTGCACTGATCACTGTGGCAACCGTGACGATGGGGGTCGGAATAGCCATCATTTTCCGTCGGATTTGGATCCCTGGTTTGGTCATTACTCTTGTTATTCCCATCGTTGCGGGGTTGGCTTGGTCGCAGGTGGATGCGGGACCGAATCCTTCGACCGAGCGCATTGACTCTTTTGCGAAGTCGAACGATGTCGCGGGGTCGGACAACGGGGCAGACAACGGGGCACAAGCCGACGAGTCAGACACCCAGGCACAATCGATACAAATGGTGTCCAAAGAATCAGGTATCACCTACTACCGCGCCAGTGATTCGTCGGCACCCGAGAACCTGGTGACGGTCGCAGTCGTCCAAGGCAATGTCCCGCGGTTGGGGCTCGATTTCAATGACCAGCAGCGTGCCGTGTTGGCGAATCACCGTGACGCCACGCTGGCCTTGGCGCGTCGCATTGAGGACCATAAATCGCCGAAGCCAGATTTTGTTGTGTGGCCGGAGAATTCGTCGGACGTCGATCCTTTTCTCGACCCTCTTGCCCGGGATGAGATTCAGCAAGCAGCGGAAGCTGTTGGGGTCCCGATTCTCGTCGGGACGCTCACGCACCCGGGTGATCAGGAGCGCAACACCGTCGTCGTCTGGGATCCAGAAACTGGGCCAGGGGAGAGGCACGATAAGGTCTATCTCCAACCATTCGGGGAGTACATGCCATGGAGAGGCTTTTTCCGGCACTTCTCGTCATACGTGGATATGGCGGGGAATTTCAGCCCTGGCGACGATAACGGCGTCGTCCATGTTCGGTCGGGCAAAACGAATGCTCTCATCCCGGTCGGCGTCGGCACCTGTTATGAAGTCGCGTTTGATGGCGCCTTCCAACATGCTGTGGAGGGTGGTGCGCAAATCTTCACAGTCCCGACGAATAACGCGACCTTTGGCTTTACGGACATGTCCTACCAGCAGTTGGCGATGAGCAGATTGCGTTCTGTGGAATATGACCGTGCCACAGTCGTTGCCGCGACATCGGGCGTGTCCGCTATCATTCGGCCTGACGGACGAGTGTCTGAGCGCACCCAGATTTTCACGGAGGGGATTCTGCATGCCCAGCTTCCACTCCGTTCGACGCGAACCATTGCCTCATACTCGGCGACGATCATCGAATGGACACTCTGCGGGCTTGGAGCAATCGTGGTCCTGGGTGCCGCTATCTCACAACGGAAGCCACAACGGGTAAAGTCAAAGTAGTTATCAAGAGAGAGGATCACCGTTGACTCAACCGAGCGACAACACGTTGGTCATCATCCCGACGTACAACGAAAAGGATAATTTGCCCCTCATCGTGGGCCGTTTGCGCAAGGCAGAGCCCGACCGCGTAGACGTCTTAGTCGTCGATGACAATAGCCCCGATGGCACTGGTGATCTTGCTGACCAGATGGCATCCGATGATTCCCATATCCATGTCTTGCACCGCAAGGGTAAAGAAGGCCTGTGTGCAGCGTATGTCGCTGGTTTTCGGTGGGGGCTTGATCAGAATTACGACGTGATCTGTGAGATGGATGCTGACGGCTCCCACGCGCCTGAACAACTCCACCTTTTGCTCGACTCGGTCAATGATGGTGCGGACCTGACGATTGGTTCGCGATATGTGCCGGGCGGGGAAACCGTGAATTGGCCCGCGTATCGCCAATTCCTATCCCGGGGTGGAAACACGTACATCAATGTTGTCTTGGGCGCGGGAATTCGCGACATTACCGCTGGTTACAGGGCTTATCGACGGTCTGTGCTCGAGGCCGTGGATCTCGACGAGTTGAGTAACGCAGGCTATATCTTCCAAACGGACCTTGCCTGGCGGATTCTCCAGCAGGGGTTCGATGTTCGGGAGGTGCCGATTACCTTCACAGAGCGCGAGCTAGGGGAGTCAAAGCTCTCCGGGAACTTCGTGAAAGATTCCCTCCTTGAGGTAACCAAGTGGGGAGTGGCGTATCGAAGCAAGCAGGCGAAAGAGCTGTTCACGTCGTCGAAGCGCTTGATCAAGCACGAAGTGCATGAGTTAATCGAGAAACAAAAGCGACGTTTCAACTCGTAATAGTTGCGACGAAAAACGGATCCAGCCTCTGACTGCGAATAGTCGCGGGGGAGACCGGATCCGTTTGTGAAAAGTCGAGGGGAGCCGAGTTACTTCGACTTGGCTTTCTCTTCGGCTTCTTTTTGTTCCTTCATCATCTTGGCAGCGATACGGCGGCGCTGCTTGAGCATGTCGAGACGCTCGTTGAGAAGCTTTTCAAGCTCATCGATGCTGCGACGTTCGCGAAGCATGTCCCAGTGTGTACGGGGTGGTTTGACGGGCTTAGCCTCTGTGCCTTCGCCTTCCACTAGCTCACCGATTTTGCCGTTCTGGCACGGCCATTCACCTGGGATTTCAGCGTCGTCGGCAAAAGGAACTTCCCATATCTTTCCGTCCTCGGTGCGGTACTTGACAAGCTGCCGAGGGGCTAGATCATGGTCGCGATCCGTTTCGTAGGAAACGGCGCCCATTCGACTGCCACGGAGAACACGATCTGCCATGCGGGGAATCAGTCCTTACGTCATTGGGGTACGTACTGGTAAAGCTTTACAACTTGAGCGTAATGTCGCGCTAAGGTCTAAAGAAACCAGCTATTCATTATAACCGTCGCTACATACAACGATGTTAGCGGCAGATCTGTTCCATGATTGGTACATAACGTCGATCATTAAGCGTCATAGACCACGGATAATGATGGAAGATAATGATGGAAAAGGAACGTTCAACACAGGAAGTCCGTTGTCAGTGGTGCGGGAATCCAGTCGAATACTCGGGGCGTGGACGCAAACCCAAATATTGCTCACGATCCTGTCGACAACGAGCCTACGAGCAGCGCCATGAGGGCCGTGGCGTCGGAATATCGGACTCAGACATCGTCTTGCGGGGCAAGAAAGCACAATACCTATTCGATTCACTCTTTGAGTTACGCTGCGCTGCAGAGGATATCAACACGGCGGCACAAGAAGGTGCAACGTCAAGTGAGCTTGCCGCTATGACAGGCGATCTTGTGTCCTTAGCACGAGATATCGAGTCCATCCGCCTGGGTGTTGAGCAAGCTAATACATAAAACACTGCGGCTAGTACCATGGCGCTTATGAAGAAGCCTTGGATCACATTGGTTGTCATAGCAATTGTCACCATTGTCTTAGCATCTGTTGGGCCGGTCGTTTATAAAGCGGTTACCGACCGGGGGACAAAAACTGAATCGCTCACAGACGGCGATGCCAAGGCAGCAAGCACCGATATCAACGGCAGTTGGAAGATTGTGCGGGGCTCGGGGAAGAACGCAACATCTGCCGGATATACCTTCCACGAGATTCTTCCTGGTAAATCCAAGGAAACAAGCGGGTCAACGAATAAAGTTGACGGGTCATTCACCGTGTCGGATCAAAAGTTGACAGAAGGATCGGCAACCACTGATCTGACGTCGATTTCCAGTGATGTTGAGAAACGCGATATCAATGTCCGACGGACCATACTGAACACTGATGAGTTCCCGAAGGCAGTGTTCACAATAAAAGGCCCAGTGGACGTATCATCGTTGCCAGGCGACGGGCACGCTGATGAAATTACTGTGCCGGGGACCATGGAAATTCACGGTGTGAAAAAAGACATCGACGTCAAACTAAAAGCACTGCGTACGGGTAAGAAACTGATTGTTTCGAGTACTATTCCGATTAATAGGCGCGACTACGACATTGAATCGCCACAATTCGTTGCTGCCAAGATTGACGAAACAGGCGAGATCAATCTGCTGCTAACTATGGAGAAGCAGTAATGAGTGACGAAACACTAATTTGGACACGGTGGCTGCGATTAGCAGTCTTGGCCGTTCTTATCGTGATCGCGCTTATTCAGAAGTTGTGGATCATATTGGTTGTCTTCGCGGTGTTGTTCGTACTCACCATCGTCCAGCTGCGCCAGGTGTATCGCTCGAAGAATAAGCAGCGGCCCGCTCAATGATGATCTCCGAAGTCTTGATGTTGCGTGCCTTGGTGATACGTGGCTAAGCGAGTAGAACATCCCGTTACACACGATTATTAAGTCACTGTGACAGAAAGAGTGTTAGGGAGTGTACCTTCAGAGATCTGCAGTTGAGGCCGGTTGGGCGCATATTATCCGCGCTCTGCAGTAAAACACCACAATATATTTAGCCGATAATCTACATTATGTCACTTTGCGGACACTGTATTACCAAGCTCCGATACTCCACATTGTGATTGCGAGGAACACTAAAACTATGCGCATCTGGTCACTACACCCCCGCCTGCTAGACCGTCGCGGACTCGTCGCATGTTGGCGGGAAACTTTACTCGCGCAGAAAGTTCTCCGTGGACTCACTAAGGGCTACACGAGCCATCCGCAGCTGGAAAGGTTTAAGGCCACCGACAATCCCGTGTTATCGGTTGGGTCATATTTACACGGACTTGCTGATGAAGCTGATTCTCGTGGCTATAACTTCAACCGCGACCGTATTACTTATAGCTTGGACGATATAGCCCAGACCACACAAGCCCAGAGCTTAATCCCTGTGACGATAGGTCAGCTCCGCTACGAACTCAGTTTCCTCGGTACAAAAGTGGCCAATCGAGATCCCGAGTGGCTGTCGTCCACTCTCAACAGTTATCTCAAGCCCACTGACAGTGATGAGAATCAAGTCATTCCCCCAGCTCATCCACTATTCGACGTCATTGAGGGTCCCATCGAATCGTGGGAGAAGGTTAAAGATATCTAACTGAGCAGGAACAACGTATTCTTATCTTTAGCCAGGTACTTTCTAGTTCATCTTCGTCCAGTGGCCCGGTCCTGACCCGTCGTATACCCTGGCGACATGATCAGCGTCCGAGATCTCAACAAGACCTTCGGTAGCAAGCGTGCCCTCCACGACTTATCGTTCGATATTAAGCCTGGGCTAATGACCGGGTTTGTGGGTGGCAACGGCGCCGGCAAGACCACAACGATGCGCATCCTGCTCGGCGTACTCTCCCACGACTCAGGTGAGATTCTCGTCGATGGAGATCCCATCACCAGCGATTACCGCGCGGGCATTGGTTACATGCCTGAGGAACGTGGCCTCTACCCGAAAATGCCGGTGATTGACCAGCTTGTCTATCTTGCCCGCCTGCATGGATCCTCTGCAAAGGCAGCAAAGACCCGCGCAATGAACCTGCTGGAACGTTTGGACCTCGGCAACCGTGCGAAGGACAAGCTCGAAGAGCTGTCTCTCGGCAATCAGCAACGCGCCCAGGTGGCTGCCGCATTAGTACACGAGCCCAGCGCTCTCGTACTGGACGAACCATTTTCCGGCCTGGACCCGTACGCAGTGGACATTACCCTGCAGGTTTTGCAGGAAACTGCAAACACCGGTATTCCCGTCCTCTTCTCCTCTCATCAGCTGGACGTCGTGGAACGGCTCTGCGATGTGCTTGTCATTCTCGCCGACGGTCGCGTGGTGGCCAGCGGCACACGCGATGAACTCATCGAGCAGCACACCGAGGCCGAATGGGAGCTCGTCACAGCCGCAAGCACCGACTGGGTTCACTCAATAACCGGCGCGACAATAACTAGTGCCGACGAGGGACAGGTCCGGTTCCACGCCGATTCAGTGAACGCCGCCAACGAGGTTCTCCGCGAGGCCACCTCCCGCGGACCCATCCACAGCTTCGGTCCTGTACGCCATTCCCTGCATGAGATTTTCACGGAGGTCACGCGATGAACGCCTCGCCCCAGACTCACTCGTCCCCAGCTCATGGGAACGGTCATCTCGCCTCCGGTAGCACCGAACGGACATCCTTCTGGACCGCCGTCGGCCTCGTGGCCGGCCGTGAGATGAAGGTCAAGATGATGTCCAAAGCTTTCGTGGTAACGACGGTGATCGTGCTCGGGCTGCTCATGCTGGCCGTACTCTTGGCCCCACGCCTCGGAGATCTCTTCGGTGGCGACGGGAAGAAAGTGGCCGTGACCGCCGAAACGTCCCAGGTGGTACAAGGTCTTGGCGACTCCTACAAGCCTCAGGTCATGGACTCCGCGGAAGCTGCAAAGAACGCCGTACGTAACGGCGACGTCGATGCCGCAGTGATCACGGATAAATCATCCCCTGCCGGCATTACCGTCGTCGGGCTGGATTCCACGCCAGAGAATATGGTCCAGGCTCTGTCGGTGTCTCCGAACGTGGAGTTACTAGATCCAGACGCCCCTAACCCAGGCGTACGATATTTCATCTCTTTTGGGTTCGGCATCGCGTTCTTTATGATCGCTATCATCTACGGCCAACAGATCGCAGTCTCAGTGATCGAGGAAAAACAGTCTCGCATCGTAGAGATTCTTCTCGCGACAATCCCGGCGAAGGCCCTCATGACTGGCAAAGTCATCGGTAACTCCGTGATGGCTTTCTTGCAAGTGGTGCTGATCGCCGGAGTCCTTCTACTGGGCATGCGGTTTAACAACTCCGTTCTACCGCTCGATGGCCTCAGAGCACCGATCCTATGGTTCGTGTTGCTATTCGCGATCGGGTTCGTGATGATCGCTTCCCTGTACGCCGCGGCCGCCTCCCTCGTTTCTCGTCAGGAGGACATTGGTTCGACGTCGATGCCCGTGATGATGCTGATTATGATCCCGTACGTCGCGGTGATCTTCTTCAATGACAACCCAGAGGCACTGCGGATCATGGCACTTATCCCCTTCTCTGCCCCCGTGGCAACGCCACTACGCGTGTTCTTGGGCCAAGGCACGCTCTGGGATCATCTTCTCTCCCTCGGCATCCTGCTCGTGGCGACCGCACTGGCGATCTGGTTTGCGTCGGCTATCTATGAGCGCTCTATCCTTCGCACGGGCCAGGCCATTAAGTGGTCCCAGGCCTTGCGTGCCCGGGCTGACTAGCGCACCATACCCGGAACCACACAACGAGGGTCACGGCTTGGTCCGATCCAACTGAAGACGTGACTGGACCCGCCTTTCCCCTTCACTAAATGAAAAGGAATTCACCTACGGGCAGCTATCGCTCAGTAGCGGCAAGCGCTTCATGGGACGTGGCAGCACACGACTCCCCTTCCCACGCTTCCTTGCCCTCATGAACAGCAAGAGCAGCCACGAACAGGGCAGCTACGGGGTCCGCCCACCACCATCCGAAGAGCCAATCCACAACCAAGCCGACCAGCACTGCCACTGACAAGTACGCGCACACCAAAGTTTGTTTAGAGTCAGCCACCGCACTCGACGAGCCCAAGGCTCGACCTGCGTCTCTTTCAAGAAAGGACACGAGAGGCATGATGATGACACTCGCTATCACCATGCCCAAACCGACCGGGCTGTGATCAGGTTCGCGATGATTCATCAAAGCGATCACTGACTCCACAGCGACATACGCGGCAAGCAAGAAAAACAACCACGCGATCAACCGCAGCGTGGGCTTCTCCCACCGCTCAGGGGCTCGTCGGCTATATTGCCACGCAATTGCTACGGCAGAAGCAACCTCAATCGTCGAATCGAGGCCAAAACTCACCAAGGCGCCCGAGGAGGCAAGCCGCCCCGCACTCACTGTTACCACAGCTTCAACCACGTTGTACGCAATCGTAAACGCGACAATGAAACGAATACGCCGTTGTAACTGGTGAACACGGTGGGAACTACCTATTTCATTCACAGTTTTATTGTGCTCTCCAAGGCAGAGAACGGCACATTTGCACCCCACCTGCCTATCCGAGAACTACTCGTCCACGATCGTCAGTGAGGACAACCGACGTAGACGCTCTAAGCTGGCGCCCGTCGCGCCCACAACCTGAACATGTTTACCGCGCTGGCGATACTTGTAGGCGATAGATTCCAAAGCTGATACGGCGGAAGAATCCCACACTTCGGCCTCGGAGACATCAATTTCGATAGTTTTCGCCGGGTCAGTGTAATTAAAGCTGAACACCACGTCATTACTCGAGGCAAAAAACAACTGTCCCCGAACCCGGTACCGACTGGTCTCGGAGGAATGGTCCACCCGTTCCACCGTCACCATATGAGCAACGCGACGAACAAACATCACGCTCGCGCCCAGCACCCCGCACACGACGCCGACCGCGAGGTTATTGGTCACCACTGTCGCGATAATCGTCGCACCCATCACCGCTGTCTCGCTCAGCGGCATTCTCCGGAGCGTTCTCGGGTCGACCGAGTGCCAATCCATCGTCGAAAAAGCGACGACGAACATCACGGCGACGAGCGCGGCCATCGGGATTTGCCCAACGATCTCCCCTAGCGAAACCACAAGAACGAGGAGAAACACGCCGGCGAGAAGCGTAGAGAGGCGTGTACGAGCTTGGGCATGGCGCACATTGATCATCGTCTGCCCGATCATCGCGCAACCGCCCTGACCTCCAACGAAGGCACTAGCGACATTCGCGATTCCGAGCCCCCATGACTCCCGCGTTTTATCAGAGTGCTGGTCCGTGATGTCATCAACAAGTTTCGCGGTCAACAACGACTCAATGAGACCGACGATGGCAGCCCCCAACGCGTACGGCGCGATAACCCCGAAATGGCGGAACCCGAACACCACATCAGGAATTATCAACGACGGCACCCCATGGGGCAGTTCTCCCTGATCACGGACCGTGGGAACGTCGATATGCCCCAGAATGGCCAACGCTGTCACAACCACAATGGCCACCAAGGGGCCCGGAATGACTCTGTTCACGCGCGGCCAGACAACCATAATGGCAAGGCTTATGGCGACCAGCACGTAAACCATCCATGGCACATGAATGACGTGCTGGAGTTGAGCGAGAAAAATGAGGATAGCCAGGGCGTTCACGAACCCGTTCATCACGCTTCGCGGAATAAAGCGCATTAAGTTCGCGACGCCGCCGAGCCCCAGAGCAATCTGGATCATTCCCGCTAACAACACCGCGGGAACCAGATAATCGACTCCGTGGTTTTTCACCAGCGGAGCCATGACTAGCGCCACTGATCCTGCCGCCGCCGTGACCATCGCGGGCCTGCCGCCGGTAAAAGCGATCGCCACACACATGACGAAGGATGTGAATAAGCCAACCCGTGGATCGACGCCTTCGACGATCGAGAAAGAAATCACTTCAGGGATGAGAGCAAGCGAGGTCACCAACCCGCCGAAGATCTCTGTACGGAACCGACCCCACGAAGAGAAGGCTGAGCGAAACGAACCGACCGTCGCCGGATGGTCGGTAACGGCATCCTTCACACTATTTCCGGGCAAATGTTTCAATCCGCTCTGGGCTTCCTGCGAGGATCAGTGCATCCGTAGGTTCAAAATCACGGCCATCGGTCGCCGGAACCCACTGGCCACCGTCGCTCCGAACTGAGACAACGTGCACTTTGTAGTCCTCCCACAAGCGTCGGTTATCGAGTGGATCGCGAAGAAGCACTTTGTTCGGCTTGGTCATAATCATGCTGTAACCCTTGTCGAACTGCACGAATTCCTGGATGTGGCCTCCCAGCATGTGTGCGACCCGACGACCAGTATCGGCCTCTGGGCGGACCACATGGTGGACTCCAAGCTGAGTCAAAATCCGTCCATGGGCCTTAGAGTCCGCTTTGGCCCACACATCCTTAACCCCGAGCTCCATGAGGTTTGATGCGGTCAAGATAGAGGCCTCAAGGTTCGATCCAATCGCAACAACAGCGCGGCCAACCTGATCAACACCCAACTGGCGGAGAGCCTCAATATCAGTAGAGTCAGCGACGGCAGTATTCGTGACAATATCGGCCGCATTCTGGACCATCCGCTGCCGACTGTCTATTCCCATCACTTCGACGCCGTGGTCCGTCAGTTCCCTAGCCATTGCAGAGCCGAAGCGGCCTAAACCGACAATAACGACCGGCGCGAGATTCATCTTCGGACGAGTTGTTGATGAAAAGAAATGCACCATCGGGATTGTCCTCCCCTAGTTGCGATTTTACTAATCCTGACATGGACGGACGACGCTCTTCCACCGCGTCAGGCTCTTAAAAACTACTCTCGTTCCAGCGTCTAACCAATGACGTTTAACCAATGAACGGCCGTTCTTCCGGATACGAGAAACGTCGCGCTTTATCCTGACCAGCTAGTGCGGTGACCAATGTGATCGGACCGATGCGGCCCAGATACATAATGAAGCACAAAATAATTTGCGACGAGCCCTGCAATGACGGCGTGATACCCGTGGTCAAACCGACGGTGCCGAATGCTGAGGTGACTTCAAACAGAATTTGGGAACCAGTGAACTTGTTTTCGATCAACATCAACGAGATGACACCGACCGCGACCAACATGATTCCCAACGCGAATACTGTCATCGCCTGCCGGACAACTGAGTAGGAGATTTTTCGGTGGCCAATGACGGTGTCGGTCTCGCCACGGAATTCTGCAATCATCGCTGCCACGAGAACAAGAAGCGTTGAGATTTTAATGCCGCCCGCGGTTCCTGCCGAACCACCACCGATGAACATGAAAATGTCAGTGATAAATAGTGTTGACGGATGAAACTGCCCATAATCCACCGAGTTGAAACCCGCGGTACGAGGGGTCACGGATTGGAAAAACGCGGTAAGAATTTTTTCACCTATCGGCATTCCAGACATGGCCTTGTTCCATTCCAAGACACCGATCACAAGCCAGCCGCCTAAGACCAAAACGGCGGTCCCGATGAGCGTCAGGCGCGACGTCACACTGAGATGGCCTAGTCGCTTGTCTCGGTTGGACCAGTTCCAGCCGCGTAATACGCGGATCCTTAGCCGCGTGACCAGTTCACGCAGGACCGGGAAGCCCAAGCCGCCAATGATGATGGAACCGGCCAAGGGCAGGAGGATCCACGCATCCGCAGCATATGGAACAAGGTTGTCTTTTCGGAGGCCGAAACCCGCGTTGTTAAATGATGAAATCGCGTGGAAAAGGCCTTCCCCCATGGCGCGGTCAACCGACATTCCGTACTTGTTGGCAAATCGCGATGCCAACATCAGAGTCACAGCTCCTTCGACCAAGGCGGTGAAACCAAGGGTGGCAATGAGAGTGGACTTCACGTCGCCAATGGATAGCGTGCGCCCTTCCGCAGCAGCATTCATCCGCAGTCGAAGACCGAACCGCCCCGTGAGAATCATCCCAGCTAGCGAGGTCAAGCTCATGATTCCCAAGCCACTGAGCTGAATGAGGGTGGCGATGATGATCTTGCCCGCGGTGCTCCAGTGGCCTCCCGTATCCACGACGGTCAGCCCTGTCAGCGAGACGGCCGACGTCGACGTAAAGATTGCTGTTAATGGGTCAGTCACCGTGTGCCTCACACTGGAAAACGGCATCATCAGCGCTAGAGCACCGATAACGATAAGCCCAAAGAACCCGATGGACACTAACTGCGTCGGATTGAGGGAGCGCCCACCTATCCTTCTTTTTGCCACGAGAGGGAATAGTAGGCCTGCGCTCGGCTCGGTGCTAGTCGGGTAGACAAAGTCGCATTAAAGAATTCCATTATATGAGACTTGTTTTTCGCATTTTGGGAAAGTATCCTATGCCTACTTGACGTGCCTAGATGGCGCCACCCCTGCCTACTAGTCACCCAAGGTCCTATAGCCAACCTCTTTGCTATATCAGTTATCTGCCCATAAATACGTGAAGCATGTACATACCTAAAGCGTGTATTGAGTAATAAGGACTATTCGCGTGACTTCTGCTACCCGAGCGCCGGGTTCCACTACCGTCTCCCCTGGTACAGTCTCCCCAATGACAGAGCCGTCGATGCGTCGGAAAATTATCGTCGCATCCATGGTGGGAACAACAATTGAATTTTACGATTTCTATGTTTATGCCACAGCTGCGGTGGCTGTTTTCCCTTATTTATTCTTTCCAGATAATGACGACCCGACCGTTAAACTTTTCGCATCCTTTGCGACGTTCGGGCTCGCTTTTCTCGGTCGGCCACTGGGCTCCGTCGTTTTTGGGCATTTCGGCGACCGAATCGGCCGCAAAGCAACGCTAGTCGCCTCGCTACTCACCATGGGGATAGCGACATTTATCATCGGTTTATTGCCGACATATGGGGCCATTGGCTTATTCGCGCCTGCACTATTAGCACTCATGAGGTTCAGCCAGGGGCTCGACCTCGGCGGAGAATGGTCGGGAGCAGCACTTCTGGCCACAGAAACCGCGTCAAAAGATAAAAGAGCGTGGGCTGCGATGTGGCCGCAATTGGGAGCTCCGATTGGTTTCCTGGTGGCCAACGGATCCTTCCTCATCCTCGCGACCACATTGGGTTACACCATCGGTGACACGTCCGGCGCATTCATGTCGTGGGGATGGCGTATTCCGTTCCTCTTCTCATCGGTCATGGTCATCATCGGCCTATGGGTTCGCTTCTCATTAGAGGAAACCCCCGTCTTCAAGAAAGCCGTTGAATCTGGCAAGCGGGTCGACGCACCACTCGCGGAAGTCTTCAAGACGTCATGGGTTCAAATCATCCAAGGCACCTTAGTTATGGTGTCCTGCTACACACTCTTCTACCTCATTACGACGTGGATTTTGTCGTACGGCATTGGGAAACCTGAAGACTCAGCGGGGCTGGGAATTCCCTACGAAGAATTCCTTGTTCTCCAGCTCATCTCTGTACTGATGTTTATGGGAACTATTCCCTTTGCAGCCCTAGGCGCCGATAAACGGGGCCGTCGGAAATCGCTACTCACGTCATCGGTCGCCATGCTCATTTTCGCGGCACTGTTCCCCGTGTTACTGAATTCCGAGTCAGCGAACAAAATGACGGTATTGATCTTCCTCATCGTGGGAATGGGTGTGATGGGGTGCATTTTCAGCCCCATGTCCGCAGTTTTGCCGGAGCTCTTCCCCACTAACGTCCGCTACACCGGCTCGGGAATCGCGTACAATCTTGCGTCGATTCTGGGAGCTGCCATCGCACCCTTCATCGCAACATGGCTGGTCACACGGTTCAGTGTTGACATGGTCGGTGTATACCTCGCTGTCACCACCGTGATATCCATGATTGCGATTTGGGTGATCCCAGAAACCAAGCACAAAGACATGAGCGAAACATAGTGGAGCTTAAAGCGACCTAGAACGACGTAAAGGGAAGTAGTCCAACGGCCTCTACGTTTCGCTCTCTCCCACTCTCCTATTCCTGGTGACGCGACGGCCTGTTTTACAATCGGTACACGGCTTTTCAGCCGGAGCCAGTGTGACTCGTCGATCATGTGGCCGACGTGCTGGCACGGATCAGTTCCCTGCGACAACGAGGACAAGGATATGACGGCGTCAACGAACTCATCAGACAAAAACAAGGGCCCAGTTATCGACGGAGCAACCGAAGGTGATCGCGAGGAGCTCACATACGAAAAGTTCGGTTGCGCCATGCGTGAGCTCGCTCAAACGGTCATTGATGACTACGAGCCTGACCTCATCTTGTCCATTGCGCGCGGTGGTCTCCTGATCGGTGGTGCGCTGGGATACGCCATGGGGATTAAGAACGTGTCGGTCATCAATGTCGAGTTTTATACCGGCATCAATGAGCGCCTTGAAACACCCATCATGCTGCCACCCACTCCGGACGCGGTAGATCTCACGGGAATGAAAGTCCTCATTGCCGACGACGTCGCCGATACTGGAAAAACGCTGGAGCTCGTGCAGGAATTCTGCAAAGAAACGGTCAAAGAGTCCCGCACTGCGGTTATTTACGAAAAACCTCAGTCAGTAATTAAATCGGACTACGTATGGAAATACACAGATAAGTGGATTAATTTCCCGTGGTCAACCCTGCCCCCGGTTAAGCCCAGTAACAAGTAATCCTTGCCCCATGAGCAATGGGATACTCGCCATAGCAGCTCCAATGCACGTCGCAGGCAACATGGAGTAGCCTAGAGCGCTTGAGAGCAAGACTACTGCCGGGGCTCTCGTCGGTGACTACGCGATTTGAGTTGATTGGGGTGTGAGCGAAGCATGTTCGACGTCAATATGCTGATCAATACTTTCGGCTTCATTGGCGTCCTCGTCATCATCTTCATGGAAACCGGCATGCTCATCGGCTTCATCTTTCCCGGCGATACTCTGCTGTTCACCGCGGGTATTTTGGCAGCCCAGCCTCACCCCTTCGCGCACGTGTGGCAACTCATGCTCACCGTTCCCCTCGCCGCAATCGCAGGCGACCAAGTCGGCTTCTTGTTTGGACGCAAGGTTGGCCCACGAGTTCTCGAATCCAGAGCGATGACCTGGATGGGTCCGCGAGCCCTTGATCGCACTCATCATTTCTTTGATCGATTCGGCGCGCCCACAGTCATGCTTGCGCGTTTCATCGGAGTAGTTCGCACACTTACGCCCGTCGTTGCGGGCGTTTCTGGCATGAAACACCGAACGTTCACTCTTTGGTCCGTCATCGGAAGCACGATATGGGGCGCAGGAGTGATAGCAATTGGATACTGGTTAGGGGGTATTCCTCTAATCGACAAATACGTTCACTGGTTTATCATTCTTGGATTGTTGTCCGTCGTCATACCGGCTTTGTTCAAAGCCACCCAACTCGCGTGGAGAAAGCACCGCAGTAATTGGGATCAGACCAATCAGAATGCCCAGGGCACCCAGGACGCTAAGGAAGACTCCGCAGACGTTGCGTCGGAATCCGTTGCCGAGCCTTCCACCGCCCCTTCCGCTACTCGCTCTTCTTCGGCTTTAGAAGAACAAACTGAGCGACATCCAATTCACCGCGCATAAACAAGGCTTCTTGCAGCGCTAAGACATAGAACCACAAACGTCGGTAAACACGATCAAAACCGGCAGCTGCTGCAGCATCGCGATTAATCGCGAATTCGCGTCGCCACAGTGGCAACGTGACACGCAAATGATCGCCGCAATGGACCTCGGCCCGTTCCACCAGATCGGTATACCGCATTAGCGCATCGCAGACATTCTCCACCGTCGGATATTCCAACGCTGGCCACACATAACCACGCATGATCCCGAGAGCTTGGAGAGAGTTCTCCGAAAGCCCAGTGTTGATGACGCTCTGTATGCAAGCCCGACCGCCGGGAGACAGCATCCGCCCAATTGCTCGCAAAAACGGGCGCAAGCCTCCTACGCCCATCGTTTCCATGCGTTCAACCGACATGATTGCGTCATACGCACCCGACCATTGACGGGGGCTCGGTATCGGCCCACTGATGGTTTCCACGTGAACAGCACCCGCCAGCTTCTCTTCCCGCACAATGCGCCGTATGTCCTCAGCGTAAACGGGGTCCGACGTGAGAACATCGACGGTGGCGCCTCGTCGAGCAGCAGTCACGGCAAGCGTCGCACTCGATGCTGGGAACTCGAGCACTCGCGAACCAGGCCCGACGCGACATTCATCCAGCATTTGGTTCACGCGTCGGTACTGGGCGGACTCGATATCGTCATATGACACCGACTGTGGCGATTCGTACCGTGTCACGTCGACAATGGTGGTTTTGTTTTTCCAATTCAGCGTCTCAGTGACAGATGTCCGCGAGCTCGTCGCAAACAGGGGGCTTCCCCATGTTTTTGAGGGGCCGGTGCACAGTTCGATGAGTTCGAGGGGCAGTTCACCTGCACGGGGTACGCCGGTCACTTTGTTCCGCGACCATCGGGAGAGCATTTTCCCCCATCCGGCCTCGATGTCGTGGTCGAGCAGGGTTGCTAGCACGTCGGCTAGAGGTATCGCGTCCCATTCTCCCGCGACATATCCCTCGCCGAGGCCGAGGAAACCGGAGTCGACCATGCGGTTCATGACATTGGGGTCATAGACCGACATCCGCATCGGTTCCGACGAAAATATTGCTTCAGGGTTGTAGGCAATAGGTGGTTCGGGATCGATGTCTCCAATTCCGATGGGTTCGTCCGGCACGGAGATGTCGACGGACTCGAGGAACTCTTCGAGTCGATCGTGAACTGCGCTAGCTCTCGCCCCCATCATGGGTGCGGAGGATTCTCGGACGAGGTTAGGCCACGTTGTGGGGTCAATATGCCCTTTGTTTTTCACCTGTGCGGCTACTCCCTTCCGATTCTTCGTGCCGACGCCGACCCCACTTAGTGCTGGTATATGCGCCTTTTTACTACTTTCTACCCGCCCTAAAACTACCGCGGATAAGGGCTTGATGGTTTGCACCACGCCACACGTCCCCGCAGGCCGTCATGAGTTACTAAGTAACCATTGACTAGCTTCGCGAATGAACCCGGCAATTACCACACTTACGCCTGACACTATAGTGTGATTGGTTACATACTGTGTGATCCGACATACACTGATGTGTGGCGACACTTTTCGTGATCCCCTGACCAAGCACGATATATCCCACCGAAGGAGACCTATGCCCTCCGAAAAAACGAACCACAACGCCCCCGCTTCCCACGCTTCTCAGCACCGCGTCGTTATCATCGGCGCCGGCTTCGGCGGGATTTTCGCGGCAAAACGCCTTGCCAACGAAAATGTCGACGTCACAATCATCGACCGAAACAATACCCACGTTTTCCAACCGCTGCTGTATCAAGTGGCAACCGGCATTCTCTCCCCCGGTGAAATAGCCTCGTCGATTCGGCAAATCTTCCATGCCGATCCCAACATTCACGTCGCACGAGGCGAAGTTCAGAATGTCGACACAGAAGCAAAGACTGTCACAGCGTCGCAAGATGGTCACGAACTCGTGTTCCCTTATGATTCCTTGATTGTGGCGGCCGGCGCGGGTCAGTCCTACTTCGGCAACGACCAGTTCACGAAGTACGCACCGGGAATGAAGAGCATCGACGATGCCCTCGAAATCCGCTCCCGCATTATTAGCGCATTCGAACGTGCCGAGATGACGACAGATCAGCGTGAACGCGATCGCCTTCTCACCTTCGCCATCGTCGGCGCAGGCCCCACCGGTGTCGAGTTAGCCGGGCAGGTCGCGGAAATGGCGAACCGCACACTGACGGGCGAATACTCCAACTTCGACCCTGCGGACGCGCGCATCATTCTTCTCGACGGAGCACCCCAGGTACTTCCGCCGTTTGGTAAGCGGTTGGGTCGAAAAGCGGCCAACCAACTGCGCCGGATGGGCGTCGAAATTATCCTCGGCTCCATCGTGACGGATGTTAACAAGCGCGGTCTAACGTACAAGAATCTCGAGTCCGGCGAAGAAACGACCATCGAGGCGTCATGCAAGATTTGGTCCGCCGGCGTTGCAGCCTCTCCCCTGGGCGCCATCATCGCGAAACAAAGTGGCGTCGAGGTCGACCGCGCCGGGCGTGTACCGGTCAATGCTGACCTCACCGTGGGCAACCACCGCGATGTCTTCGTCGTCGGCGACATGATGTCACTGAATAAGCTGCCTGGTGTTGCCCAGGTAGCTATCCAGGGTGGCAAGTATGCTGCCGAACAGATTGCCCAGGAAGCACGGGGGCGGTCATATGAGGAGCGCCCCGACTTTGAGTACTTTGACAAGGGCTCGATGGCCACAGTGTCCCGATTCCAGGCCGTCGTTAAGCTGGATAAAGTTGAATTCGCTGGATTCTTTGGATGGGTCACGTGGCTGCTGGTTCACTTAGCCTTCATTGTGGGCTTCCGCAACAGGCTGGTGTCGATGGTCAGCTGGGGGCTCAATTCCATTTCCCCCAAGCGGTGGCACTTGGACACCACCCAGCAGCAGCTTTATGCACGCAACGGGTTGGACAAATTAGCAGTCGAATCACCCAAGGCTGCAGAGGTGCGGGAGACCCGGAAACTGGGTACCCCTAACCCTGCTGAGAAGTGGAAGACTGCGGAATAACCGACGTTCGAAGGTTTGTCCGCGCAACAAGCTTCTCAGTTTGTTCATTCGCGATAAGGACTTCCCATACCTGGAAAGTCCGGCCAAGGTTGACCGGCCGTGCGATTGCACGCAAGATATCCCCTGGGCGCGACGGGCGAAAGAAATCTGTGTTGTTGTTCACTCCCATCACAGTTGCTTGTCCCCCAGCGGCGATATATCCCGCGATAGATGCAATAGACTCACCAATCGCGCAGTACACACCACCATTCGTCACACCCCACGGCTGAACATGGCGCTGATCAATCACGATCCTGCCCTCAACTCTGTCGGGGCCAACCGCGGTAAAGGTCATGCCTAGGGTTTGGTCTAATCCGTGCGGAAGAGCAGAGCTCGATCCTGTTTCAGGAGTTTCCTCTCCGTACACGGCGCCGCCATTGAGCTCAGCTAATTCCTCATCAGTGAGTTGACGCTGTGTGGAAATTCCGAATTTCTCGACAAAACTCATAGATCACCATCGTACTGATATATGCACTGTCAGACGTCGGAAATAGAACACGCTAGACTCAGGGGTCATGAGTGATACCTCCACAGCACAAGGCAACCTAGCCAATATCGGAGTCGTCGGGCTCGCAGTGATGGGCTCAAATATTGCCCGTAATTTTGCATCGCACGGCTACACGGTCGCGGTGTACAACCGTTCTCACGAAAAAACCGACGCGTTTATGTCGGACTTTGGTGAAACAGGTTCATTTATTGCGTCGTCGACGATTGAAGAATTCGTTGCTTCTCTTGAGCGCCCGCGTCGCGCCCTCATCATGGTGAAAGCTGGTGCGGCGACCGATGCCGTCATTTCACAGCTGGCGGATGCTATGGAGGAAGGCGACATCATTATTGATGGCGGTAACTCTCTCTACACGGATACCATCCGCCGCGAACGGGAAATTGCTGCCCGCGGATTGCACTTCGTCGGCGCAGGGATTTCCGGTGGTGAAGAAGGTGCTCTCAACGGCCCCTCCATCATGCCTGGTGGCCCAGAAGAGTCATACAAGTCTCTCGGCCCATTACTGGAATCGATTGCCGCACAGGTTGACGGCACACCGTGCTGCACCCACATCGGTCCTAATGGCGCAGGGCACTTCGTGAAAATGGTTCACAATGGCATTGAGTATGCCGATATGCAGGTCATTGGCGAGGCCTACCACCTGCTCCGCTACGGCGCGAACATGGAGCCAGCAGAGATCGCCGACGTTTTCCGGGAGTGGAATAAGGGCGATCTTGACTCCTACTTGGTTGAAATCACCGCAGAAGTCCTCTCCCATGTTGATAGTGAAACCGGAAAACCGCTCGTTGACGTCATCGTTGACAGCGCAGGCCAGAAGGGAACCGGCCGCTGGACGGTGAAAGCTGCCCTTGACCTGGGAATTCCTGTCACCGGTATCGGGGAAGCGGTCTTCGCACGCGCATTGTCTGGTGCTACCGCACAACGCACTGCCACACAGGGGAACCTCCCCGGCGGTTCTCTCCGCTCACCCATTTCCGCTGAGGAACGGGAGAGCTTCATCGAGGACGTGCGACGGGCCCTCTACGCATCGAAGATGGTGGCCTATGCCCAAGGTTTCGATGAAATTAAGGCCGGATCAGCAGAGCACGAATGGAACGTCGATCCCCGTGACTTAGCGACGATCTGGCGAGGCGGCTGCATCATTCGCGCGAAATTCCTTAACCGCATTCGCGAAGCCTATGATCAGGATCCGGACCTCCAGCTACTCCTCTTGGACTTGTACTTCACGGAACAGATGTCCAACCTGGTTGATTCCTGGCGGCGCATTGTCGTATCTGCGACGGAAATGGGGCTACCTATCCCCGTCTTCGCGTCGTCATTGTCATACTATGATTCGCTTCGTGCTGAGCGGCTTCCCGCGACACTCATTCAGGCACAGCGTGATTTCTTCGGTGCCCATACCTATCGCAGGATCGATAAAGATGGTTCCTTCCACACGCTGTGGTCGGGCGATCGCTCAGAGGTTGAAGCGTAACTGACGACTGGTCACTCCCCTGTCGGGATTACTCCCGTCGTCTGGCGGATCTACACTAGCTACCAACTATGGACATTGCATTAAGTATTCTGGGCATTATCGGTTTCATCGCGTTGACCGCCGGCACGGGAGTATTCGTGGCGGTGGAGTTCGCGCTCACTGGTCTGGAAAATTCCACTATCCAGGAAGACACCTCCCCATTGGGCAAATTGGTGGGAAAGGCACATCAAAACCTTTCCTTTCATTTGTCCGGGGCACAGCTCGGTATTACATTAACGACGCTGGCCACAGGCTATTTAGCAGAGCCGGTGCTGTCCACATTTATAACGCCCCTACTTGAAGTAGTTGGGATCTCCCCCTCTGCCTCGCAGTCCATTGCGTTGATCATCGCGATGATTATCGCGGCACTACTGTCCATGGTTTATGGCGAGCTTGTTCCAAAGAACATAGCGATCACTAACCCTATGAAGGCCGCCAAGATCACGGTCCGGCCGGTTGTGTATTTCAACCGGTTTTTCTCGCCATTCATTAAAACGTTGAATTGGTCCGCCAATCATTTGGTGAGAAAGATGGGAATCGAGCCCGCCGATGAGCTAGCGTCGGCACGCTCTCCTCAGGAGTTGGGTGCGCTGGTGCGAAACTCGGCTCTCCATGGGGGTATGTCAAAGAATCAAGCCACACTCATTGACAGGTCACTCAAATTCGGCGATGTTTCGGCCGACGAAATTATGACCCCTCGCGCCAAAGTCGAGGCTCTCGAAAAAGACGCCTCGATGACGGATTTGCTCACCCTTGCCATGGAGACAGGACATTCGCGCTTCCCCATTACAGATGGCGATCTCGATAACACTCTTGGCGTCATCCACGTCAAGAAGGCGTTTACCTTTCCGACCGATCAACGCGATTCCACATTAGTGATCGACTACGCCGATCCTGCGCCCGTCGTGCCTACCAGTCTCGACGGCGACAGTGTCCTAAAGATTGTTCGACAATCTGGGTGCGAAATGGCCATGGTTGCCGACGAGTATGGCGGAACGAGCGGCATCGTCACTATTGAGGACATGGTCGAAGAAATCCTCGGCGCTGTCTTCGACGAACACGATGACACTGAGACTGAGACTGAGATACGGCAATCGGGAACGTCGTGGGATTGTTCCGGGCTCGTGCGCATCGATGAGTTGGAGTCTCGGCTCGGCTATAAAGCCCCAGAGGGACCATATGAAACTCTAGGTGGTCTGGTCATGACCAACCTCAGACGGATTCCCGTCGAAGGCGACATCATCGTTTTGCCAGATCCAGATACCAATATGGTGGAAACTAATCCTTTATCCTGGTCGGCCCGAGTGACATCGATGGATGACCGACGAGTGGATCGGGTGCTTTTGACCCCCATCGCTCCTGAACAAGCATCTGCGATGACAAGTGCGGGAGACAACAACAATCTGCCACTGCGAGAGGGGGAATAAATGATCGGCGACCTATGGGCTCTCGTATTCGCCCTCTTCCTGATCGCGTTAAACGCGTTCTTTGTGGGAGCAGAGTTTGCTCTCATTTCTTCCCGCAAAGACCGTCTGGAATCGATCCTCGAGTCCGGGGATACCAGAGCACGCGCAATTATTAACGCCACTGAGCACCTCTCCATGAACCTCGCCGGAGCTCAATTCGGCGTCACCATCGCTAGCCTCCTGCTAGGTAAAGTCGGCGAACCAGCCGTCTCCCATCTCATCGAAACCCCCGCGGCAGCTCTCGGTGTTCCCGACGGATTACTGCATCCGATTGGATTCGCGCTCGCGCTGCTCTTGGTCTCGATTCTTCACATCATTCTGGGCGAGATGGTGCCGAAGAACATTGCGCTCGCAGGCCCAGAAAACGTCGCGATGTGGCTCGTGCCTATCCACGTCATGTTCGTGAAAATAACGCGCCCCATCATTCTTTTCTTCAACTGGGTAGCACGTATCACGCTGGCAGCTGTTGGCATCACACAGAAAGATGAGCTGGACACCACCGTTAGCCCGTCGGAGCTAGCGCGCATGATCGCTGATTCACGCCAAGAAGGCCTGATCGACGCAGAAGAGCACTCTCGGCTGAACAAGGCATTAGCGTCACCACGTCGGCATATCGACGAGGTTCTCATTCCTGACGACGAGGTCCGTACAGTGCCTTTGCGCGGCAGTGGCCCGCTCATGGGCGACGTGGAAAAGGCTGTTGCCGACACCGGGTTTTCACGTTTCCCCGTGACAGGCAGAGATGGCACCTACTTAGGCTACGTCCACGTCAAAGATATTTTGGACCGGGAAATCCCACCCCATTCTGACCCGGAAACGGTGTTAGCGCGTAGGGAAATCCGACCGCTCATCACCTTCTCCCCCTTTACGCCTATGGATCAAGCGCTGCGGCTCATGCGTGGACGCTCTCGTCATATTGCGCAAGTAGTAGATGGCGGGCACCAATACGGAATCGTGACCCTCGAAGATTTGATCGAGGAATATGTGGGAACTGTGCGCGATAGTACCCACGATGACTAAGGCAGACGACTAACCCCGACGTGGCTGCTGCCCCACGACAGCAAAGGAATTCGACCTCAGACATTATGCCGACTTCGACAACATTTCGCCCCACCATTCTTTTTCCATCAGAGTGGACAATGCGTCGGAATGCACATAAGGACATGGTCACAAGGTTGACTAAAGATCACCTTGAACGCGCCTCTCGCGGGCAACGGCATCCGGTGTGGGACTTTATCTTCCATTACTACCCTGTCACCCCAGGGAAACTCAGTCATTGGTCACCTGGCCACGGTGTGTATCTCGTCGATGCTCCTGCCATGAAGTATTTCACTAAGGTTGATTGCGAATCTGTCCCCACCGTTGCGCTTGAGGGCGCCGGTATCACTGCGGATCAGCTTCATGGCCATACCATCACAACATTGGACACTGCTGCGTTGTGGGCAGATCGGGGCTCGACGTTCCGCTACATTGAGAATCTGCTGACCCAAACACTGTCCAATCCCACGCACTTTGATTGTTTTGGCCTCCACGAATGGGCGATGGTTTATCGAGGACGACCTCGGCACCCGGAACCGCTCAGGCTAGGACCAGAGGCGACGAACCGGGTGGTTGAGACTCATTCCGTGCGGTGCACGCACTATGACGCTTTTCGATTCTTCACCCCCGACGCCGTCCCCCGCAATAAGTTCCACCCATCGCGGGAAACACAACCACGGTGTGAACAGGGCGCATGCTTGCACGCAAACATGGATTTATATAAATGGGCAACGAAATTAGGCCCCCTCGTGCCGGGTGAACTCTGGCTGGATACATTCCGTTTAGCGTGCGATATACGGAAACTGGATATGGAGGCCTCGCCCTATGACCTCACCGAGTGGGGTTTTTCTGCGGTCCCCATTGAGACGCCCGAGGGGAAAGCACAATATGTTGCTGCGCAACGCGAATTTTCTCAGCGCGCCTCCGACCTACGGACGAAGCTCATTGATATCATTCGCACCTCAGATTTAACGTTGTAACATTGCGTTATGGCGAATCATCGATCAGGAACACGGCAATTACGCTTCGCACGGTGGGTGTGGGTGGCCTTTGTTATTGTCATCGTGCTCGCACTTCTCGCTGCCTTGTCTGTGGTTTTCGTCAGTCGGAATAAATCGTCTAACGGTGCTGACTGTGACCGGTCGACGGTTCTCAACGTCATTGCTGACCCTTCGGCCAAGGCTACGGCTGAGAAGTTGACGTCGGACTATTCGAAGTCGAATCCCTCCACTCACGATTCGTGTATTACGCCGAAGATCACATATGCGAATACGGCACAGGCGATAGCTTTGTTCCATTCGCCCGAGGGGGATCTCCCCGCAGCGTGGATACCCGCTGGTAGCCTCCCGGGTTCAACGCAGGATAATCCCGGTGGGACCGCTTTGGACGGCAGCGAAGCAGAAATCGATTCGTCGGTGCTCGTTGATCGCCAACAATTGGGGGCGATCCACTCCAAGAACTCGGCACAAGACAAAGCACCGGGCGCACCGGTGTATCCGCGCAACTCGACGTGGTCTGCTTATGCGGCTAGTGCCCAATTCGCTAAAGATCATCCAGCCGGTATGGATCCTCAAGCGCGTGATGCGTCGGCACGTGAGGTCGCTGCCACCCTTTCCCCCACTTCTCTTTCGGATGCGGTCTCGTCCGTCTCAAATGGGAAGGGAGATTCTTCTGTAGCGGCTCCGCAGTCGCTTGGGGGCGACAACACGGCGTTCTCACCGATCAGTGATGCGATGGTCGATTTCCCACTTCTGACAATGAGCTCTAGCCCTCGGGTTACCGAATACCAAGCACGGGCTGCCGCTGATTTTTCAGAATTCGCCCGCTCGCATTCGGAATCGCAGGCTGCCGAGAAAACTCCTGCCCATGATTCCCTATCAAACGACACCAAAGAACTGGCTTATGCTGCTTCTAACCAGGTCAGTAGCGAGCTTCCACCGGTGACAGTGACTAACTCCACCACGACAGAAATGAATAGTCAGGCTTCAGGGAACACTGATCGTGAGGCCGCAACCGATAAAGCGGCTGCTCAACAGTCCCCAGTAAAGAAGGACGCGGCAAAGGACCAGACGAAGTCCACACAAAAACCTGATAAGGCGAATCAACAACGTCCTGCCCCGGCGTCGACACTGCTGCTGATCGACACATCAGAATCTATGCGCAACCATTTTGACGTTATCCAGCGCGAGAGCGCCCGAAGCCTGCAACAAGCGGGACAGCACGGGCGGGTGACGTCGTTATGGAGTTTTTCCTCGCCCATGGAAAGGGTCCAACCCTATCGAAACCATGTTGACCTCAGCATCGGTGACCACGGCGCTCGGAGTGCGTCGATGGTTAACGGGCTCACGACGGGCGGCACCCCTTTCCTATATGAATCGACCGTCGCAGCGATGCTCAATGCGTCAATTAGCGGACCTGCTCCAAAGCGCGTCGTTATCGTGACGGATTCAACGAATGCGGGACAGTCCATGAACGCAGCTAATGCTCGGCTTCAGGCCGATATCATCAGCAAGCAATCCCCTGTACAAGTCGATGTCATCGCTCTCGGCGACAAAGTGGACCCGTGGCTCCGCGAAGTGAGCCAATTAACCAACGGTCGTTACCACGCTATCCCAAATGCCGCAGACAAATCATTCCCCCAAGCATTGACCGACGCCGTGGCAGGTTAAATTCGTAGCTGGCTGAAAAGCCAAGTGTATTAGCCAGCTAGCTAGCTGGTTTTACGACGCCGACGTTCCGCGAGTTCATCGAACCCAGCGACAGTGTGCTGAGCAGCCCCTTCAGCACTGTCGTCGGCACTCCCCTCACGGACAACTTTCTCCGCCGGGAATTCTGAAATCGTCCCCGCGAGTTCTTTGACGATTCCGGGAACGCCAATCCCGAATACGCCCTGCCCGCCGGTCAACAGGTCGAAGACTTCTTCGCTGGAACGGCATTCATACACCGTGGTTCCGTCAGAGACGAGCGTAATCGTGGAGAGATCATCGACGCCTAAGTTGCTCAACTTTTCAACAGCACGTCGAATGTTCTGCAGGGAAATGCCCGTATTCAACAGGCCTTTAACGATTTTGAGAACAAGAATATCGCGGAACGAGTACAGCCTCTGAGTACCGGACCCGTGTGCGGATCGAATGGATGGCTGGACGAGCTTCGTACGAGCCCAGTAGTCCAGCTGCCGATAGGTTATCCCCGCTACCTGACAGGCGATGGGAACGCGGTAGCCGACTTCATCGTCCGAATCCATGACGTCAAAGAGTGCGCCTTGGACGGGTGCCTGTTCCTGTTTCACTGCAGGCTCACTTTCTGTGGTCGTACGTGTTGAGCAAGAGAGCGGGAATACTCACACTCATGTAGTTCGATGACGTCTAGGTTATGCCAATATTCTTTCGAGTCAACGCGACACGCAACACATGTTGCACATTTTTCACACGCGTCTATCAAACCACATGCTTAACTTACTATATTGTAATTAACAACTTTCACACTAGTCACAGTGTCAAGTCTGTTCACTCTCGTTCAACCGGCAGAGTGTCCCGTTCGCACTCCAGCAGTCTCGGCCAAATTCTTCTCTACGATCTAGTTCCTACGAATCCTTGGAGCCGTTCTCATCGCCGCGATCATCGTCACTCCCCTGGGTAAGGTCGTTCTCGCTCATACCCAAGTGCCCCATGAGTTCTTCGAAATCAGCATCGCCGACCGCAAGATCACCCAAGTTTTCCGACAGATGTTCTTGATCATTGCCCTCTGATTCGGAATTGTCTCCTGTCATGTCAGCCAGCAACGATAAGCTCGATTCACGTCGCCCAGACAAAGCCTGATTCGAACTATCGAGGTGCTCAACTACATCAGCCGTGACGGGAACCGACCAAGTTTTGACAATCGACTCCTCTGCGTAAATGGTCACGTCCTCATTGAGAGCAAGATCAATGGCGTCCGATACCCGAATGTCAAAGCTATTCCCTGACTCGCAATGGATCGTCGCGTAGAACGTGCCGTGGTTGACGGCGTCGATAGAAATATTCACTACCGCGTCATCGTGGGCTTCGAGAACGTCGACAATCACGCTTGTCGACGTCGGCCGCCGTGGCTCGACGCCGATGTCTTTGCCCGAAAGAGTGGCGGCGGAGGATGCACCAACAAACACCGTCATCACGCGCCGGCGCTGAGGCCACAAAAACACTATTGCCGGATCGCGATCTGGGCCGAGGAGAAACAACCCTAAATACTCGAGTTCAACCATGATGATATGTGGCCTCCATCCTCATTCCGACCAATCGGTTCAATCGGTCAACGGCACCCAGTTTCTAATCGAATTCGCCGCGCAGGGAAGCTTTAATAAACGCCGCTTGTAGGCTCACGATTAATGCGGAGAGCTCGCGGGCTGTCTCTTCCGATCGGGCCTTCGCGTCACTGCTCTTAGCGTGCCCCAGCGGACCGCTGACCTGAGTGATCACCCCCGCATACCGTTGGGCCGTAGCTCGCAGCGTTTTTAAGTGCCGCTCATCGAGCCCGAACCCCACCAATTGGCTCGCTGTCCGCGCAATCGACACATCGTCTTGGCAGTAGAGGCCTGACCTGTCGGCATTAACGAACCCCGCTTTAGCAAGCTGCGTGAGGAAAGTGTCATCGATCTCAGCGGCAGCACACACATCTGAATGGGTTAAACGCGTATTTTCCTGCTTGAACTGCTCAGCAGAAATCAATCCCGTAACAGGGGTGACGTTGCCCTCGTCCATTGCATCGAGGCGCTGCTTAATAACCTTCAGCGGCAGATAGTTATCACGCTGCGTCGTCAGAATATAACGAAGGCGCTGAACATCAGCGGACGAGTAGCGTCGGTAACCCTTCTCTGTACGCGCCGGGGAGACAAGTCCCTCAGACTCCCAAAAGCGGAGCTTAGAGACCGTGACATCGGGAAACTCGCGACGAAGTTGCTTAAGAACCGCCCCGATCGACAACGTGGAAGGGCGGTCGTGACGGACTTCAGGCAGCGGGCCCGTTTTCCGTAAAGCTGACACTGTTCTTAAGAATCTTTCTGACCGTTGAGGAACACGAGGCGGAACTTACCAATTTGGATTTCATCACCATTGGAAAGCTCTGATGAGTTCTTAGGCTCACGATTGACGTACGTGCCGTTCAGAGATCCAACGTCGACGACTTCAAATTGGTCATCGTTCTTGCGGAACTCAGCGTGACGACGAGACACGGTGACGTCGTCCAAGAAGATATCGCTATCGGGGTGACGGCCTGCTGTCGTCGTCGGCTGGTCGAGGAGGAATCGGGATCCTGCATTCGGACCACGTTTGACGACGAGCAATGCGGAGCCCTCAGGTAAACCATCAACGCCTGGGGCTGAGGAATCGGACGCGCCCGATTCCATTTCTTTCAAAAGATCGGCACGAAAGACCGAGGTGGTTTCCACCGAAGATTCTGAAAAATCGCTATTGTCACTCATCGATTCTGCCTCCTTAAGTTCGACCAACGGTTCATATCAGCCACTGCCCTATGCAACTGACTATCTCACATAGAGATGATAGCCAGACGCTCGAGCGGTTGCCTGCCACTAAACTAGCTGAGAACCGCTTCCACTGGGTTATACAGATTTAGCGCCCATAGTAGCCGTTTATGCCCCTCCACATAGTGCCGAGGGGCATGTTATATTCACTCCCCCAGCCTAATCCATAGGATGGTGGCATGCGCGCGGTGCGGGTAAGCATCACCCCCAAAGACACTTTTTATCATGAAGAACCCGTGGGGCGATTCCGACCCCTCGTAACAGGAAATCGCCTCGATACAAGCACTGCTCGGTACAAATACAAAACCCCTGTCCACAAGTACAAAACCGTCCCCCACAGGAAAAGAGCTCGCGCCCAGGGGGTAAAGAAATGTGAAAATGACCACGCTGCAGCCGACGCTAAGTACAGCGGGAATGCCCACATGAGGGCGAAAGTCGCAGCTTTTCCGAGGTACATGACTTTCGGCCGTATTCCACGATTGCGATAGATGAGCATCGTCGGGAAAAGGATAAGGTCGCGAGCGAAGAGAACGGCCACCCACCACCAACTCAGCAGCCCCGCGATGGCGAAACAAATGGGGGTGACAAGGATAAACAATCGGTCGGCGGCTGGGTCGAGGTATTGCCCTATCCGCGTGGTCAAACCCCAGATCCTCGCAATTTTTCCATCAAGCCAGTCGGTGAACGACGAAATCGCCACGATGGCGAGTGCCCACCCATACTCCCCCGGACCGATGAGGAACCAGGCGTAAATGGGAACCAGGCAGATACGCACGATGCTCAGGATGTTGGGAACAGTCAGGATCCGGGAGTATCCCGCGGGGTGAACTGTCACTTGTTCCCGCATACCCGGCGGTTCCATACCAGGGGGCACTGCGCGGGCGGTGTGCCCGTCCGGTGTAGGAAGCATCTTGTCCATCCGCGCTTCCACTCGGAGTCGGGTTTCGCGGGTTACTTTGCTCACCGGAGTGCTCCGAGTAAAACGCGCCTGCCGCGAGCTCTTAGCTCCGTGTTTTTTGGTTCCAACCGGTTGCTCATAACGAGAGTTTTCGGGGCTATCACGATGCTCGTCATACTCCATCGGACTTATCCTCTCGTTACGTACTTATTGCTATATGTAGCTATATGCAGCCGGCTGTCAGCATTTCATTGCACATCCGATATTGCCTTACACACCACGGTTGTAAAGCAAGCCTATCGGAATAAGTTAACAACTGATCCCACGACCGATCCATTATTCCCGGACAAAGGATTGTCATTAACCATATAGGTCCAGGTAGAACTTGGTCGACGAAGACCACGCTCACCGAGATCAGCACCATTGTTATCGATCGTGATATGCCGCCACGTTTCAACCGCGTCATCGACGGCTCCGGTGGCCAGATTCTTAAACTCGGCAATCGACATACGGTGAAATTCGTCGACCGGATTCTCTCTGGCGAGAGCACGAAGGTGAATAGACTCCCGAATGTCATCCAGATATTCGAGGTGCCGTGCCCAATGTTCGTCCAGGTGAAAGAGCTCAACATCACGGGCCGCCTGAACTTGGACATCATGCGGCACCGTCAAGTCGCGGTGGGCACGACGCTGTAATTCCTTCAAGGCAACGTCGGAATCGAGAATATCGCTGCGTCGCTCGTCAATGATGACCCGTTGGTCATTGATGAGCTTGTTGTATTTCCACGTATTCGCGTGAATCTGAAGCATTTGACCTTCAGTGACACGCTGACAGTGATCCACAAAGGAATACACTTTTTTCTGCGTCAATTGCCCATTGTTATCGGGAATTGCATTGATGGATTCACCTGCTCCACCGACTGCGATGACGTCGTCTTCAAGGGAGACGAAGATGACGCTGGACCCCGGATCGCCTTGCCGCCCGGCGCGGCCGCGGAGTTGGTCGTCGAGTCGGGCGCTGCGGTGACGTCCGAATCCGACGACGGCGAGGCCTCCGGCTGTGACGACGTCGTCGCGGTACTGTTCGTCGGCTCCGCCGAGTCTGATGTCTGTTCCTCGTCCGGCCATTTGTGTGGATACGGTGACGCGTCCGGGGAGTCCGGCGTCGGCGATGATGCGTGCTTCTTTTTCGTGGTTTTTTGCGTTGAGGACGACGCAGTCGACTCCGATGGCTTGGAGTGCGTTTTGGATGTCTTCGGATTCGGCGACGTTGTGGGTTCCGACGAGGACTGGGCGGCCGGCTTGTTGGAGTTGTTGGATGTGTTCGATGATGCCGCGGCGTCGGTCGTCGGCGGTGCTGAAGATTCGGTCTGCTTCGTCGTCGCGGATGCAGGGGACGTGGGGGTCGATGACGGCGACGCCGAGGCCGTAGAACTGGCGGAGTTGTTCGGAGGCGGCTGTGGCGGTTCCTGTCATTCCGCAGAGGTTGGTGTAGCGGTCGAGGAGGGCTTGGATGGTGATGGTGTCGAGTACTCGTCCGCCGTCGGTTACGTCGAGTCCTTCTTTGGCTTCGACGGCGGATTGTAGTCCGTCGGGCCAGCGTTGGAGGTCAGCTATGCGCCCTTTTGAATTGTCGACGAGGGCGACTTTCCCGTCGCGAACGATGTAGTGCACGTCTTTGACCAGGAGTTCTTTGGCGTGGAGGGCGACGTTGACTTGGACGAGTGTGGTGCTGATGTTTTCGGCGTCGTAGAGGGATGATAGGCCGAGGCGTTTTTCGACGGTGTGTGCGCCTTTGTCTGTGAGGAATACGTTTCGTTGGTCGTCGTCAATGCTGTAGTCCTCGTCTTTGGTGAGGTTGCGGACGACTTCGCTGATGCGGCCGGTGGGTGCGTGGCCGGGTGCGCTGCCGGCGAGGACGAGGGGGACGAGGGCTTCGTCGACCATGACGGAGTCGGCTTCGTCGACGATGGCGACGTCTGGTGTGGGTTGGACTTGGTCTTCGCGGCGTGTGATGAGGTGGTCGCGGAGGACGTCGAACCCTATTTCGTTGATGGAGCCGAAGACGACGTCGTTGGAGTATGTGGCGCGGCGTTGGTCTGCGGTCATGTGTTCGTGGATGGCGCCGACGGTGACGTCGAAGAAGTTGAAGAGTGGTCCCATCCAGTCGGCGTCTCGTCCTGCTAGGTAGGAGTTGACGGTGATGCAGTGGATTTTTCGGCCTTGGTGGGCGTAGATGATCGCTGCGAGTGCTCCGACGAGTGTTTTTCCTTCGCCGGTGGCCATTTGTATGACATTGCCTTTGAGGAGTTCTTGGGCTCCTCGGAGTTGGCAGTCGAATGGGGTGAGTCCGATTGTTCGCGTGGAGGCTTCTCGTAGTGTCGCGAACATGGTGGCGGTGTCGTTGTCCCGTAGCGCGGTGTCGAAGGTTCTTCGGAGGTCGGCGTCGGTGAGTGTGGCTGTGTGGTCTCCGAGCGTGGTGGCGCGGGAGATCTCAGCTGTGTTTTTTCGCCGGGAACCGGTGAGTTTCCGAAGCCATGTGGCCATAGGGGTCGTCCTTGCTACGTGAAGAAGTTACGTGTGATTACGTTAGCGTTTTTGGTTGGCGTCATGTTTCGCGTCCGGTGAGACCGGGCCGGCTCCCCAGCGTAGTCCAGATGGTGGCGGCGATGGGGGTCGCTTCTTGGCAAAGTCACACCAGGTGGGAGCGATTCAGGTTAATCTGCTGGCTATGAATAATAAACGTGAGTCCGCTTATGAGAGCGCGGGTACCCAGGTGATCGTCCCTACAGCCGATATTGTCGATGTTGTTGGCCCGTCGGTGCGCTCGTGTGATGTGCAATTTCTCAATTACGGTGGTCGTGGTGAGTTTGCCGGCCAGATTTCGACGGTGCGGTGTTATGAAGATAACGCCCTCCTTAAATCTGTGTTGAGCACCGACGGCGACGGTGGAGTGCTTGTTGTCGACGGTGGCGGGAGTGTTCATACTGCGTTGATGGGCGATAATGTCGCGGCCCTTGGGCGTGATCATGGTTGGTCTGGGATCGTTATTTACGGCGCTATCCGTGATTCTGCGGAGATCAAGGATATGGATTTCGGGGTGAAAGCTCTGGGCACGAATCCGCGGAAATCCAGCAAAACTGGCGACGGTGAGCGCGATGTTGTCGTGAACTTTGGCGGAGTGGATTTTGTCCCCGGCCAGTATGTGACATGCGATGCCGATGGGATCGTCGCCACTGAGACTCCTGTCTCCCCACCTCAGACCTAGTTTTTTGCGGTCGCAATCGGCTGCGGTATGCTGCAGTGGTTGCCTCTGATGGGGCGATCGGACTGTGGCGCAGTTTGGTAGCGCACTTGACTGGGGGTCAAGGGGTCGCAGGTTCAAATCCTGTCAGTCCGACACGATAATAATTGAGGCCGCTACCGTTGGGGATGTGTTGTGCATATAAACCCTGATGGACGCGGCTTTTCTCATTCTTCCGATGGCGATTCGCACGCGATGACACCATCGAGGCCGGCGTATTCTCCCGGCCAGCAGATTCCTACCCGATCTCAACGTGATCGCCCTACTTTTGCCTCCTCCGAGAACCGTGTGGAAGCTGCCAACTCCTTTCACCGCGGGGTGTCGAACTATGGTTCTGTGCGCCCTGGCTACCCCGCTGAGGTTGTTGATCTCCTCGCGCGCCACATGGGCCAGACTAGTCACCGCGATTTTGATGCCCCTTTGCGGATACTCGATATAGGCGCAGGTCCGGGCTCTTTGACGGTAGATCTTGACAAGCGCTTTCCGGGTAGCGTTCTCGCATCGGACCCTTCGCCTGAAATGACCTCTTCGTGTGTGGCACGTCTCCCCCATGTTCCGGTCATTCGGTCTCGTGCGGAGTCTACCGGGCTCACCGATGCGTGCCTCACCGCGGCGACGTGTGCGCAAACGTGGCATTGGCTCGATACAGACCAGGCATGCCGAGAGCTGGATAGAGTTCTGTTTCCTGGCGGTGTGTGCCTTCTCGTGTGGAACACACTCAATGTCAGCGTCCCGTGGGTGCATCGGTTAGCGCGAATTATGCATTCTGGGGATATTTTGCGCCCCGGCTTTATCCCCCAGGTCGCGCCGCCGTGGACTATTTCTGACGAATGGCGTGGCACATTTAACCAGGCCATTACGGCGCACAACATGATCCACTTGGCCCATACCCGGTCATATTGGTTACGGGCCACGGAAAAAACACGCGAGCACGTCGATAATAATCTCCGCTGGTATCTCTACCAGCACCTCGAGCTACCTGAGCATCAGCCGATCGAGTTACCTTACAGGACGGACGCATTCATAATGCGCCGCCAGCATGGGCGGTAAGAGGAACTACTTCCTCCCCCGCTTTTCCCGCACACGCACAGCAATCCGCACTGGCGAACCAGTAAAGCCGAAAGTCTCGCGGAACTTCCGTTCGAGGAAACGTCGATACCCGTGTTCCAGGAAGCCAGTAGTAAACAGCACGATCACCGGTGGCCGTGTGGAGGCCTGCGTCGCAAACAAGACTCTCGGCAGACGACCACCGCGCATCGGCGGCGGAGTCTCAGCAATAACCGCCCGCAGCCACGTATTGAGCTGACCTGTTGGAACACGGCCATCCCAGCTCTCCAGGGCCTCGATCATCGCTGGCTCGAGTTTGTGAATCGCCCGCCCGGTTTTCGCCGAGATGTTCACACGCCGCGCCCACGGGATGTGCGAGAGCTGCAACTCAATCTCGCGGTCGAGCATATCCCGGCGATCCTCATCAACCATGTCCCACTTGTTGTAGGCAACCACAAGCGCTCGGCCAGAGTCCAGGATCATACGTAGAACACGCTGATCTTGTTCAGTCACCGGCTCAGAGGCGTCGACAATGAAGACAACGACCTCCGCCGCATCGATGGCGCCCCGAGTGCGCAGGCCCGCATAATACTCGTGGCCCGTTGCCTTCTTCGTCTTCTTCCGAATACCAGCAGTATCGACGAAGGTCCACGTCTTTTGATCAAGTTCAACGAGCGAGTCCACGGGGTCGACGGTCGTTCCCGCAACATCGTCGACGACGGCTCTATCCTCCCCCGTCATCTTGTTGAGTAAACTCGACTTGCCGACGTTGGGTTTGCCGACGAGGGCGACCCGGCGCGGCCCCGATGTGATGGATTCTTGCCGTGGTTTGTCGGGGAAGAGTCGGATGACTTCATCGAGGACATCGGCGGCGCCGTGGCCGTGTTTGGCCGACACTGGGTAGGGGTTGTCGAGGCCGAGTGCCCAGAATTCCGCGAGGTCGCCGTATTGCGTGGGCGAGTCGAATTTATTGGCGACGAGGACGACGGGTTGCTCAGCGCGGTGTAGTTTGCGGGCGAGCATTTCGTCGGATGCGGTGATTCCGACTTGGGTGTCGACGACGAAGACGATGACGTCGGCTGTTTTCATCGCACCTTCGGCTTGGCGGGCGATGGCAGCGTGCATGCCTTTCGCGTCGGGGTCCCATCCGCCGGTGTCTTGTACCCAGAAGCGTCGGCCGTTCCATTCGCCGAGGTATGAGATGCGGTCGCGTGTGACTCCTGGGAAGTCTTCGACGACGGCTTCACGGCGCCCGATGAAGCGGTTGACGAGGGTGGATTTGCCTACGTTCGGTCGGCCGAGGATGGCGACGGTGCATAGTGCTTCCGAGGTGTATCCGGCGTCGTCGAAGACGCCGAATGCTTCCTCGACGGAGTGCCAATCGGTGTCACTGTCGGAGGTGACGAGGAGGTTGTTGACCTCATCGTCAGTGATGTCACCGTCGGTTGCGTCACCGCTGGTTTCGTCAGTGTTTTCACCGCCGTCGGCGCGGTCCGCATGTTCATCCGCGTCAGTGGCGTCAGCAGCGTCGACAGTGTCGACAGTGTCGACGCTGCCCTCGTCGCTAATGGCCTGGCCTTCTGTCGTCGTGAAGACGAGATCATCGAGTGAACCGTCCTCATCAGGCCGATCGTCGTCGGCCCGCTCGTTATCACTGCCCGATTGGCGAACAAGGGAGATGATGGTCTCGACGACGTCATCAATACCCTTGTGACTCGTGTCGACGACGATGGCGTCGTCGGCTGGCATGAGCGGCGAGTTTGCCCGAGAAGAATCCTTACGGTCGCGTTCTTGAACGTCCCGTAAAACCTCGTCGAAGGTGACGTCTCGGCCAGCTTCACGATCTTGGTCATACCGGCGCTGGGCTCGGATGCTCGGCTCAGCCGTCATGAAAACTTTGCAGGGTGCGTCAGCTAAGACGACGGTGCCGATATCGCGTCCTTCGACAACACATCGTCCAGCCTTGTGGGCCAAGGAGCGCTGCAGGGCTACAAGGTTCTGGCGGACTTCGGGGATCGCTGCTACCGACGAGACCGCCCGGGTCACACGTGCCGTCCGGATGTCATCAGCCACATTGGTTCCGTCGAGAATGACTTCGGTCGAGTGCGGATCGTCATTAATGGCTATGGGTAAGTCAGACGTTGCCTCGATGACCGCGTCGGAATCCTCGGGGTCGATTCCGGCATTGAGCACGTGGAGGGTGGCCACGCGGTACATGGCTCCGGTGTCTAAGTAGGAGGCGTTCAATCGCGAGGCGACGGTCCGGCAGACCGTGGATTTGCCCGTGCCTGATGGCCCATCGACCGCGACGATCACACCTCCCCCTGGGGTGTTGGCGAGTGTTGAGTCATCCGATGTACGAGTAGTTGACATCACTAAACTCCTAATTATTCCGTTCTGCCATTGCATAATCCCGGTTACATCGGGTCACACGAAACTGGACGCGAGAGTTCTACATAGGACGGGTTGTTACATATCAACAGCATTAAACAAGCTGGTCAGTTCCGAACGGTTCAGCGCGCGCAGTGTCCCCGGAGTTTGCTCACCCAACTGCACCGTGTGGATCTTTGTTCGAACCAGCTCCTGCACCGGGAAACCAGCTGCCTTGAGCATCCGTCGCACGATGTGCTTGCGCCCCTCGTGAAGCACTACTTTCACGAGCGAACGGCCTTGCCAGACGTCGATGATGTCAGCATCGTCGGCGCGGGCGGTGCCATCGTCCAACTCAATCCCCTGCGTCAGGCGTCGGAGATCTTTCTTATCGACTTCGCCGAGAACAGTCGCGAGGTAGGTCTTCTTGATTCCGTACTTGGGATGGATCAACCGGTTCGCTAGCTCGCCATCATTGGTCAAGAGGAGAAGCCCCTGTGTTGCAGCATCCAAACGGCCAACGTGGAAAAGCCTCTGACCAGCGTCTACTTTCTCACCAACAATATCTCCGACGCAGGGCCGCCCCATATCATCATGCATGGTGGACTGAACACCGCGTGGTTTGTTCAACGCGAAGTACTGCATCGATTCGTCGACGACGACTCGGCTGCCGTCAACACGAATTACGTCATGATCGGGATCCACGCGGACGCCCTGACGGGTCACGATATCCCCGTTGACCTCGACGCGTCCCTCGTCGATGAGCTTTTCTGACATCCTGCGTGAGGCGACGCCAGCAGCGGCCAAAACCTTTTGCAGGCGAATGCCCTCACCTGAATGATGGGCGGGTGATGCGCCCTTGACGTGTTGATGGCGGGCGGGCTTGGCCTTGGGTACGTATTCCGGTGTGCCGTCACGGCGAGCGGTAGAAGCCACGATGTGGACCTTTCCGTATTTATGCGTTATTTATGCGTTTAGAAAACAGGGGGTAACGTGGCGCCGGTTCATAGCATGAAAAATAAGCGGCCGTCCACGCAAAACATATGGTGACCGGTGAGTCTATCACGTTCTTCACTCGTGTCATTATCTTCATGAGCGTGGCGACACAATCACACTGCAGCACATCTGACGAGCACACACTCACCGGCCGACAACCGCGGTCACGTCACCATTCAGCCTATAGCAGTTAATCACTCTCACGAGTGACCCGATCGACAACATCTGGTACGAAAAACCCCGGCGCCTCCTGCACGAACCGCTGCTGTGACCAGCCGCCAGCCCCCTCGGGTATGTAGCCCAAGACGTCAACTCCAGTAACCACCGGCAAATCTTCCTTATTACACCGCGTCGCCAAATCTGGGGAGTCCGGAATGGACCCACCTATTAAACCAAGCACGGTCAGACCCCGGCGTGTGGCAGCTTCCACCGTCAATTCAGCCTCGTTCAAACTTCCGAGACCTGTTGAGCACACAACAATAATCGGTGCACCCAGTTCTCGAGCCAGATCGGCAATGGTCCAGTCCTGGCCAATACGCACAAGAAGCCCACCAGCCCCCTCGACAAGAACAACGCGGCCAGGCTTATCAAAAGACTTAATCTCCTCGGCAACAGTTGTGAGCTCGGGGTATGGCATATTCGCCCGGCGCGCCGACGTCGCTGGGGCAAGAGGCTCGGGGAACCGGTACAGCGTCTCCGCATTATCAATACCGGTCAAGGCGGTAACACGGGGAGCGTCGCCTTCGCCTTCGGGTTCACCAGTCTGCGCCGGCTTCACAATGAAGGGCTCATATCCCCCTTTTTGAAGAGCGCAGGCAACCGCTCCGGTAGCGACAGTTTTGCCGACATCCGTCCCTGTTCCCGTCATGATGACAATGCTCATTGTTAATCTCCTCTCATTAGGTCAGTAAATAATCCTGACCGAAAACCTTTGTGATGACTCCGGCCACTTAGGCCGACGCAGCGACAATGTTCCGCATCGCTGCACAGATTTTTTCGATGTCGCTGCTGGTCGATATAAACGGCGGCATGCTATAAACCAGCTTTCCGAAAGGCCGAAGCCACACCCCCGACTCCACGGCTACCTTCGTCGCGACCTTCATATCGACAGGTCGAGCTAGTTCGACAACGCCGATAGCGCCCAGGACACGCACCGAGGACACCTGTTCAGCACCGGCAAGTGGGGTCAAACCGCGGCGTAATTCCTGTTCAATGCGCGGAACTGTCGATCGCCAGTAGCCGTCATCAATGAGGTCGCCCGCGGCACGAGCCACCGAGCATGCCAGTGGGTTGCCCATGAAAGTCGGCCCGTGCATTAAGGCTCCGCCGCCCTGGGGCGTCGAAATCACCTCGCCTACGCGCCGGGTGGTCAGCGTGGCGGCAAAACTCATCATTCCCCCGGTCAGGGCTTTGCCGACGCACATAATGTCCGGGGTGATCGTGGCCGCCTCGCAGGTAAAGAGACTTCCCGTGCGTCCGAAACCTGTGGCTATCTCGTCGGCAATAAGGAGGATGTCGTGGTCATCGCACACGCGGCGAAGGCCAGCAACCAATCGTGGGTCGTGGAATCGCATGCCCCCAGCCCCCTGCACGACCGGCTCAATAATCACTCCCGCGATGGTGTCGTCAATATATGTCTCAAATTCGCGTAGATAAGACTCGAGCTCATCGTCGCTGAGGCGCGCACCACCGGAACCGTCGTCACCGGCAGGATGGCCCACGTCGCAGCGCGGATCAGCTGGGGGTTCGGGGGCGAAAACTTGTTCCACCAAGGTGCCCCGCCACAGAGAGTGCATGCCACCCTCGGGGTCGCACACACTCATGGGCCCCTGAGTATCGCCGTGATACCCGCGTCGCCACGTCACGAGCCGGTTCCGCTCTGGGTGGCCATTCCCCATCTGATATTGGAGGGCCATCTTGATGGCGACCTCAACCGAGACCGACCCCGAATCAGAATAAAAAACCAGGTCAAGACCCTCTGGCGCGATATCTACCAGCCACTCGGCTAAATCCACCGCCGGTTTGTGAGTCAGCCCGCCAAACATCACATGTGGCATCTGATTAATTTGCCTGTGCGCGGCCTCAACCAAGTGCGGGTGGCGATGTCCGTGTGCTACAGCCCACCAGGAACTCATCCCGTCAATGATGTTTCGACCATCGTCAAGATGCAGCGTAACTCCTTCCGCGGACGTCACGGGGATGGAAGGTACTGCTGCTGGCATCGGGCCGTATGGATGCCAAATATGTTCTTGGTCGAAACGTGCAAGATCCTCCATACTTGCCACCCTACTGAACAGTGTTCAGTAATCTGCGATGGCCTCATCAATCGCTTCCACATCAGGCAACAGAGACGCCAAGTCTGGCAGTTCAGAGACATCCGACAGGCCCATCGTCTCTAAGAACAACTCAGTCGTGGCATATAAATGAGCTCCCGACGTCTGTTCCTCCCCCACTTCCTTCACCAAACCACGAAGCGCCAAGGTTCGCATGACCCCGTCACAGTTAACCCCGCGGACAGCGGCGACTTGGGAGCGGGTTACTGGCTGGCGATAAGCCACCACAGCAAGCGTTTCCAGTGCCGCTCGCGACAACTTTGTTTGTGCTCCGTCCAGCAAAAATGCCTCGACGGCGGGCGCGTGCTCAGCCCTGGTGTAGAGCCTCCACCCATCGCCGACGTGGCGCAGTTCAATGCCGCTGCCTCGTTGATCGAGTTCGTCTCGCCACTCGTCGATGACCGCGCGCGTGTCTTCCTCCGACGCACCCACCGCGCGGGAAATGTCGGAAATAGGGGCAGGATCGTCCAACACCAACATCACCGACTCCACTGCTGCACGAAGCGCAGAGATCTTCGATAAATTATTCGGGTTCGTGGTGTTATCTGTCACTTCGCCGATCCTCGTGTCTGCCAATCCTCGTATGTGAGGTACTGACCCCTAGTCTGGCGACCGGGACTTACTCCCAGTTCGCGGCCGCAACGACAGCTGGATCAACCTCAAGACCCGTCCACGCTACTAACATCTCGCCTAAAGGCTCATCTTGGTCGATGTCAGTGGCATGAGCTTTAAATAACTCTAACAATGCTAAGAACCTGCCGACGACTTGCATCGATACCGTGCAGTCGGAGGTCAGTTGCTCAAATGAGCACCACGAATACGCACCGACGGAATGCAGCATGGAGAGGATGCGCCCGGCTTGCTCCGGGACAGATACGGCCACAGAGTGAACATGGGATGTATTCACTGTGTCAGGTGGTCGGGGACGGAACACGGCTGCAGCCATCTCCGCAAATGATTGCGGGGTGTGATCAATCCGTACCGGTGGCAGCAGCGACGCGAATTTTTCTTCCATACCAACCGCCCGCGGATAGCGTCGGGCTGCATTAGCGTGCCGTACACGCAACTCGTCGGCGATCTCCTTATAAGCACGATATTGAAGCAATCGAGCAAACAGCAGATCTTGGGTTTCTAAGAGCGCCAGATCTTCTTCGCTATCGACCTCACCCCGAGGCAACAGACGCGCGGTCTTCAAATCCAATAAGGTCGCCGCAATAACGAGGAACTCTGTGATCTCATCGAGGTCCTCGGTTTTACTCAAGCTCCGCGTATAGCTGACAAATTCGTCCGTGACCTGCGCGAGAGCAACCTCGGTCACATCCATTTTGTGACTGTGAATGAGTTGAAGGAGGAGATCAAACGGGCCCGTAAAATTCGCGAGGGCCACACGGAACCCTGTGATTTCCTCTTGGACGCCCTCGCCGTTAGTGGGCATCGCAGCTTCCGCGTCGGTCACTTACTCAGACGCTCCACCATTTCACTGGCAACGCCCCGATATTGTTCCGCGGCTTCCGACGTCGGTGCCCAGGTCGTAATGGGTTCTCCTGCTACTGACGTCTCGGGGAATCTGACGGTCCGTGTAATAACGGAATCGAAAACTTGGTCTCCAAAGACTTCAATCACGCGCTCCATCACTTCCCGCGCGTGAAGAGTTCGGCGATCGAACATCGTGACCAGTATCCCAATAATTTCCAGGTTAAAGTTCAGTCGATCGCGAACCTTATCAACGGTATCGGTCAAGAGAGCAAGACCGCGCAAGGAAAAATACTCACATTCCATCGGGATAATAACTCCCTGCGAGCAGGCCAAGGCATTCACGGTGAGCAGACCAAGTGACGGCTGGCAATCAATAATGATGTAATCGTATTCGCCCATCACCGGCCGAAGAGCCCGGCCCAGGCACTGCTCACGCCCCACTTCATTAACTAACTGAATTTCCGCTGCGGATAAGTCAATATTGGCAGGAACTAAATCCAAACCCGAGACAGCGGTTCGGTGGATGGTCTCAAGAATCGACGTCGACGGATCCACCAACAAGTTAAATACCGTGAGGTCTAATTCATCATGCGGAATGCCCAGGCCAGCGGACAGTGCCCCCTGCGGGTCCAGATCAACGAGGAGCACGCGTCGCCCATATTCTGCTAAAGCAGCTCCCAAGTTAATGGTCGACGTCGTCTTACCGACGCCACCTTTCTGGTTACACATCGAGACGATCGTGGCTGGACCATGACGATCGAGCTCAGGCGGCTCCGGAATCTGTCGGCGTGGGCGACCAGTAAGCCCCAGCTCGGGCGTCGGGTCGTCGAAAAGACCGTCACCCTTATCCGACTCATGTGGAGACGATGCAACCACAGTCAATCCTTCCTCCGGAACTTGTCGTCGATACACGCACGCAGACCGTTATCTCGAGCAATGCGATGCACTCGGGCATCATGCGTACAGTGCAGCAACGATGAAAACCATCGATGTAATTCGACTATTACTCTACAATACGAAGGGGCTATGGCGCAGATGTCAAGGATTAAAACTTGACATATTTCAAGTTCGTATTGAGAACTTAACGTGGCATTATGCCGAAAAACGGGCCGACGACGAAGAACATACGTAGAGTCAAGGTCGAGACTATTCCACTGCCGACTTATGCACGAGGGTGAGACTATGCCCGTGGATGAGACGTCGCATACACTTCCCGAAGATTATCAATAGACACGGCGGTGTAAATCTGCGTCGTCGTCACGCTTGCGTGCCCCAAGAGTTCCTGAACCGCCCTAATATCCGCGCCACCTTGAAGAAGGTGAGTCGCATACGAGTGGCGCAACGTGTGAGGTCCTACCGAATCGCCGAGCCCACAACGTTCCGCTGCCGCGTGGAGAAACTTCCATACCGATTGCCGGCCCAAACGGTTACCCCGAGCGTTCAGAAATAACGCTTTATCGCTCCGCTTGACCATCGAGGGGCGACCACGGACTAGCCACGCATCAATAGCGTGAAGCGCCGGCGCACCGATCGGAACGAGTCGTTCCTTCCTCCCCTTTCCCACGACACGCACAAACGCGTGATTTCGATCAATCGAATCGATGTCGAGATTAAGGGCCTCGCTAATTCGCATGCCCGTGCCATACAGAAGTTCAATAACGGCACGGTCGCGAAGAGCAATCGGGCTACTTGACTCATTCACCGGGCACGACTCAATGAGCCGATTGACCTGTTCCACAGTCAAAGCATGAGGTAACGATTGACCGGAACGTGGAACAGTCACTCCTGCAGTAACGTCCCGAGCTAGTTGCCCTTCCTCGTGGGAAAACCGATGCAGAGAACGAACGGCGACGGTTGCACGTGCAGCAGACGATGCTGCCAGAGGCGACCACCCCAACGTCGAGTCCCCTCGTCGTAAATCCGCAATAAATTGCTCGATATCGGGCTCATCGACGCTATCGATGTTGAGATTATGCTGATCCAGCCACGCGACATATTTATTCAAATCACGTTGGTAATTCGACAACGTATTCGGGCTGGCGTTGTTTTCCACTGCGAGGTGATCGATATAAGCAGCCACCATGTGGGACGCGTCCGCTCCCGGATGCTGCCCCTCGCGAGGCTCATCCGCAGACGGGGTAAGCGGCCCTGAACTCGACATAGAAGACATAACCTCACACTTCGTTGTCCACAGAGAACTCAACTACACGTGTGAGACGCGCTCACTCATGGTGGGTGTCGCCGGGTAGTTCATCTGTCACTGTCACCTTGAGATCCGCAGTCGATTTCCCTGCGTCACGCAACTGTGCTTCACGACGCTCAGCTAATCGATACGGGCGCAACGTATAGGGCTCGTCTACACTGCGTGGGGAAACATCGTTTCGTATAACCTGTGCAGCCATCAAGATTCCGGATGTAGCGATAGCATTGCAAATCGTTCCATCCATGATCTGAGAAATGGCAGTGCCCAGATCTACCCAGGTCGACGTTAAATCAGCCTCTTCATCATCCGATTCTGGGCGATCAACGTCGCTAAGATCCCGCGCAAGATATATACGAACGGCTTCTTCACAGAATCCGGGCGACGAGACAAGATCCGACAACAGGTCCCAACGCTCGGCGGCGAGGCCAACCTCCTCCTGAAGCTCACGGGACGCAGCCTGAAGAGGATCCTCACCAGCAGCGTCCAAGAGTCCGGCAGGCAATTCCCACAGCCGTCGTCCCACGCTGTGCCGATATTGGTGGATCAGCTTCACGCGTTGTCCGTCGAAAGCGACCACGGCGACGGCACCAAAGTGCTCGACAATTTCGCGTCGTGCAGATGTTCCGCCCGGCATGGACACAGTATCCTGCCGCACCGCAATAATCGGTTTGTCGAGCAAATACGTAGAGTCTTCTACCGTGAAGTGATACGACCCCGGACGGTTCTGAGCCGACGGGTTCGCGCTCTCGTCTAATGAGCCAGTATCAGATGTTTTGTCTAGCGGATTCGTGGCTTGTCCTCCTCATTTACCGTAACTACTTTTCCTCATCATTCTTATGCTTCAACCCAGCTTTAACCAGAGCAGCGAATAATGGGTGAGCTTTTGTAGGGCGGGACTTATATTCCGGGTGGGCCTGCGTCGCAACCATGTACGGATGATCCGGATACTCAATAAACTCAACGAGTTTTCCATCAGGAGAAGTACCAGAGAACTTCAGTCCAACACCATCTGTAATCCGCTGACGGTACGCATTGTTGACCTCATAACGGTGACGGTGACGCTCCGACACCTCTAACGTTCGGTACGCCTCCGCTACCACCGAACCCTTGTCCAACACGGCAGGATACGCGCCCAGACGCATGGTCCCACCAAGATCCGCTTCTCCAGAGACGGCGGCCATCTGCTCAGCCATCGTTGAGACCACGGGCTCAGTGGTCTGGGGATCAAACTCGGTTGAGGATGCGTCGGTAATTCCCGCGGCACGCGCAGCCTCAATCACCATGCATTGCAAACCCAAACACAGGCCCAAGAACGGGACACGATGTGTACGTGCATAGCGGACCGCACCGATCTTGCCTTCGATTCCACGAATACCGAAGCCACCTGGAACGACGATGGCATCTACGTTTCCTAGCTCTTTTTCTGCACCTTCCTCAGTCTGACACAAATCCGAGGCGACCCACTTCACCCGAGCTCGGGCATTATTAGCAAATCCACCTGCACGGATAGCTTCTGTCACGCTGAGATAAGCGTCGGGAAGGTCGATGTACTTGCCCACCAGAGCCACGGTCAATTCATGCTCCGGCTCGTGGACTTTCCGCAGCAACGAGTCCCACTCGGCCCAGTCAACGTCGCGGAAAGGCAAATCTAGCCGACGAATGAGGAACGCATCCAAGTGCTCACGGTGCAAAACTTTGGGAATTTCGTAAATGGAGTCGGCGTCGGCACAGGAGATCACACCTTCCTGATCAACGTCGCACATCAAAGCGATTTTTGCCTTGAGCGGCTCCGGAACTTCCCGATCACACCGCAGGACGAGTGCATCCGGAACGATACCGATCGATCGCAGAGCAGCCACTGAATGCTGTGTCGGTTTGGTCTTCAACTCACCGGACGGCGCGAGATATGGAACAAGCGACACATGAATGAAGAAGATGTTCTCTCGCCCCACGTCATGTCGTGTCTGACGAGCAGCTTCAAGGAATGGCTGGGATTCGATATCACCGACAGTCCCACCGATCTCCGTGATAACGATATCGGGCCGAACCCCATTTTCATCCGGGCGATCCATCGTCAAGATGCGATGCTTGATCTCATCCGTAATGTGGGGAATAACTTGCACTGTGTCCCCAAGGTATTCCCCGCGGCGCTCTTTGGCAATGACCTCGGAATAGACCTGCCCAGTAGTCACATTCGCGTTTCCTGACAAGTTGCGGTTCAAGAAACGCTCATAGTGCCCTAGATCAAGATCCGTTTCCGCACCATCGTCGGTCACGAACACTTCCCCATGCTGGAACGGGTTCATCGTCCCTGGATCCACATTCAAGTAGGGATCAAGCTTTTGCATGGTGACTTTCAGGCCACGTGCCGTCAGCAGTTGACCTAGTGAGGATGCTGTCAATCCTTTACCCAGCGATGAGGCAACACCGCCGGTGACGAATACAAATTTGGTGACATGCTCGGCGCGCGATTGCGACACTATGCTCTCCCGAGGATCGATGATGGACGGTGATCAATGCTGGACAACCGCAACCGGTTTTGATGCTTAACGGTTAACGGAAAATCCATCGGTCAAAGTGGCAATTATCGGTAGATATCCACAATCCCTCGGGACTTCAGCCTAACACGAAACTTTCACCGTCGTCATTTTGCGGTGCACAACCAACCGCAGCAGCGAAGACCTTGACAACCGAGGGGCCTTACTGTGCAACGGCTGCCTTTGACCCATCCATAATCCCATAGGAACCGGTTTTTCCTGCGATGACGTCAGCGGAAGCGCGAATTGCACTGACCTGACCCGTAACATGATTAATGTCATCGACGGTGGCGATCTTAGCTTGTGACCCCTCTTGCTCATCGTGCGTTGATGAATCGCGGAGCCGAGCAATAACTCCATTATCCTCGGCTGCGCCGGGGCGAGACGCGGCAACAACACCGGATCCATTGTGGCCCAGCCCTTCGGTGAAATCACGAAGGAAGCCTGCTACATAATCATGGTTTCCCTTCTTACCGTCGGAACCTCCGGTGATGAGGATAGCCCCGTCAGCCGGTTCATCCAGGCCGTCGGCAGTCAGGAAATCTCCCTGAGTTAGTGAATCCCTGACTATTTTTCTCTCCGGGCCTGTCGATTGCTCTTCAGCATTATCCCCGCCTTCACTCTTCTTCAAGAAGGCACCGCCCATCAGTTGGCCGATATGCCAGCCAGGCGATGAATTTCTCTCGGACAGTTGGACACCTGCCGGTAGCGTCGTCGCAGCTATGGATTTCAGGTCATCACCGCCGTCGCGAGAAACAAATTTGTCTTTCAGACCAATAGTGCCAGCGACGTGGGCACCTGCGGGTTCAATGAGGCCATTAACAGCCTTCACATCATCTTTGTTGACGTCGGGCGTGGTGATGATCAGCACAGCCTTATCCTGTAACCGCCCTTTGACCGCATCTGGCGCTAGCGTCACCCCGAGTTGGTCGGCCGCCTGAACACTCTTATTAGCCTGGTTACGTTCCGCGGTGACTGAGTCGACCTTGCGCTCGGTATCAACATTGTGCCGGGTGATGTGGCTACTCGCGCCCGAGTGCGGGCCTAGAACATACACGCCGAAGACGGTTCCCAGCGCAATTCCGCACGCCGCGCCAGCAACTGCAATGCCTGATCGATTGTGAGACAAACTGTGCTCCTATGGCTGTAAAACTGCCTTACTTGAACAGATTCTGAACACTAATCGCGAAACTGTTCCACGTATCTATCAGGTTGTTGATAAATGAATCATCACCTGACAACCCCGAAATAAGAATAATGGTGACGAGGGCGATAATAATGGCGATGACTGCCCACACCCATCCCAAGCCCGACGACCGCACCAGATAAAGCTCATTCACGGCGGAGGCATCGACCAAACGGGTTCCAACCCGCGCACGAGTCAGCAACGCTGACGGAGCAGCATCCCGCTGATTCTCATCAAACAACGTCTCAATATCAAAGGGTGAACCACAATTAACGACGAGTGACGCGCCATGATAGCTGGCGATTAACAACGCCAGATCCGTGGCCGAGTCAGTGGCCGCTGGGAAGGTCATCGCGCCGATTCCCAAGTCTTGGATTCGCTCCAACCCTGCAGCGTGACCATCAGGGTCAGCTGGCAAAATCACCGTCGCCCCAGAGCGTAACGCGCGATCATTGATGAGCTCAGGGTCGCCGACGATGATCGACGGCTTATATCCCTTTTCCACCAAAATGTCAGCTGCGTTTTCTACACCGATAAGTAGCGGATCATATTCACGAATAAACGAGCGCAAGTCTTTGAGTTGCGACTCAACGTCGGCAGACGGGCTGACAACAACGACCTTTCGATCTTGGATGGGGACATCGACATCTGGGATGCCCAAACCGTCGATGAAGAGCGGCGATTCGGAACGCACGAATTCCGCCACGTTGCCGGATAACGCTTCCATGTGATCCGCGAGCTGTTCACGCGAATCCTCAAAGACCGCTATGGCCCGGTCGAGGGTGATTTCTTTACCGCGAGCGACTTCGTCATCTCCTCGATAGAAGGTGCCTTCGTCGAGGCGATATGTCTTCCCAGATTGAAGAGACTTCCGCCCATCGGCGCCGATGCCGTCGATAAAAACGACGCCTGCGTCGATAAGCATCTGGGGGCCGAAGCGAGGGATACTACCCTGCTCTGTCTCTACCTCTGTCGCGACTGCGGAAACATGCATGTCAATTAGGCGCTGGGCCAGGCCTCGAGGGATTTCAGGCCCATCAATGATGGCGATATCGCCTTCAGCAAGCTTGCGCAGTTCTTTCGAGGAGTGAGCGATATCTCGAACCGTGGCGTTAAGCCCCGGAAGATCCGACTGCGACCGAGAGAACAGTTTCATGGTAGCCATCATTCCTGATTACCTATCATTATGCACAGAGGCGCGCCGACTAAAGAGTCATCTCGGTCAAATATCTGCTGGTACGGGGACTATAAATCCGACGTTTCTTAGGGGCGCTTCTTACGCCTGCGAGCGTTCGCGGGCCGCGGTGGCCAACAATTCCTCGGCATGTGCGCGTCCAGTATCGGTGTGGTCCAAACCGGCAAGCATCCGCGCAAGCTCCTCAACGCGCTCGCTCTCCGCTAGGTTTTTGACGCCCGACGTCGCCGCCACTGAGGCATCGACACTTTTCGTGACAACGAGGTGTTGATCGGCGAAGGCCGCTACCTGTGGCAAGTGTGTAACAACAATCACCTGGCACTGTCGTGATAGCCGCATAAGACGCCGACCAATCTCCACCCCGGCGCGTCCTCCCACTCCGGCGTCAACTTCGTCAAAGACGATCGTGGTACCGCGTCGTTCAGCGGAGAGGACAACTTCAAGGGCGAGCATGATTCGGGATAGCTCACCGCCCGAAGCCGCCTGAGTCAGTGGACGAGGCTCGGCGCCGTCATAAGATCGCAGTCGAAATTCGACTTCATCGGTCCCATTTTTTCGAAAGACGGTATTTGTTGTTACTGCGATGTCGAGCGACGACGTCGGCATCGCCAAGCCCCTCATTTCTTCCGTGACCGCTCGTTCGAGTTTCCCTGCCGCACGTCGGCGAGCAGCGGTTAGTTTTTCGGCGATCTCTCGGGTCTTTGTCCCCGCTTCTTCTGCTTCCTTGGCTAGTTTTTCAATTGTTTCGGTGGAGGTATCGAGGCTTTCCAACCGCTTGTAGGCGTTGTCACGCCATTCCAGGACCGCGTCAATGTTCGCGGCATATTTTCTCGTCAACTCATTTAGCTGTGCCTGACGCTGAAGTGCAGCATCGAGTTCACCGGGGTCAGATGAGAGCCCGCCCAAATATCTGCTGAGGTCGGATGAAATGTCTCCCACCTGTTCAAGCAGGTTGTGAATTTGCGTTCCCAGGTTAACCAGCTGCGAATCACCGCTGGATGCCAACGCTGATTGCGCTTGACCCAAGAGGTCGATAGCCGATGACGTTTCCTCGGTATCATCGGAACTTAACGCCTGAAAAGCTCTCCCCGCGGAATCTCGCAGCGAATCAACATCCTGCAGTCGCTTAACCCTGTCGACGAGTAGCTCATCTTCACGCGGCGTGGGGCTCACGGCCTCAATCTCGTCGAGGGCGAATCGGAGCCGATCTTCTTCCTGAGCCATTTCTCGACGATGCTGTTGGCGCCTCGTGAGTTCGCGTGTCACTGACCGCCACTGGTCCCTCAACACTTGGTAGCGCGACTTAATGGCCGCAATTTCGGGGTCAAACGAATCGAGGGCATCCCGCTGCTGATCCGTCGACAATAAACGCAATTGATCATTTTGGCCATGGATAACTAACAAATTATCCACTACGGCTGCCAGTCGTCCTGCAGTGACGGTCCGTCCGCCGACGTGGGCACGTGATCGACCTTTTGACGAGACTGATCGGGACACGACGACTTCGTTGTTTTCGGTATCCCCGCCGACGTTTTCGATTTCATCCGTGATGGCAGCACGGTCAGCTTCGTCGATCTCTGAAAAGTCAAAAATCCCTTCGACGAATGCTTGGGACTGGCCTTCCCTGACCCGCGACGAATCAGCCCGTGCCCCCTGAATGAGTTTGAGGCCCGACAGTAAGAAGGTTTTACCTGCGCCGGTCTCACCAGTGAGAACAGTAAGGCCAGGCGCCCATGATGCGGTAGCGCTAGGCAACACTCCTAGGTTCTCAATGCTGAGTTCAACGAGCACTAGTTTCCCCTTTCATACACGTGCCTGCCGACCGAAAGCTTTTTCGACGTCCGCATCGTATCCCAGCTCTGGCGACCGAAGCTCGTGCATTACTTTTTGGGCCCCCGCCACCCGGACACAGGCAGGCGGAACTTCGACACTAGACGGTCCGTAAAAGGTGCCGCGTCTAACCTGACCCACCTGACTGGTTGATCGCCACGACGGACTTCCACCCTGGATCCGGGTGGGATAGGGATTCTTCTGATCCCATCCAGGTTCGCCGTCGCCGACTGCGTTGAAGTGTTCGTCTCTATGGCGACCTCGGAGAAGGGGCTTACTACCAGAGGTCTTGCGAACAGTGCGTGAGCGTTGTTCGGAACGACAAGGATGGCGTCCAGCGATGGCCATAGAACAGGACCGCCGGCTGAGAACGCATATGCGGTGGATCCGGTGGGAGTAGAGACCAGCACTCCGTCGCATCCGAAGGAACTCACAGGGCGTTGATCCACTTCCAACACTGCATCGAGCACGCCTTGTCTATCCACGTTCTCCACGGCCACTTCGTTAAGGGCCCAGCCACGGCCAAGGTTCCGTCCGTCGGGACCATGAACGCTGACCGAGAGCGTCATACGGTCTTCCACACGCCAGCTGTGATTGATGACGAGCTGAAGCGCCTCAGGAAGGGACTCTTGTTCCCATTCAGCCAAGAAACCGACGTGGCCAAGATTGATCCCCAAGACCGGTAGATCGGCAGCATGAGCAATATCGGCGGCACGTAAGAATGTTCCATCGCCCCCGAGGACGAGTACTAATTCAATGCGAGCTGTATCAACTTCTCCGGATCGAAAAATCGGAAATGTGCCGAGGACCGGGTGCTTCGTAATGGGGTCCGACGACTCACTGGCGAGGACCCATACGGTCAGTCCTGCGTCCTTCAGATATTCAGCGGCTTCCGCCGCCGCTGCCAAGTTTGAATCCCGCCCTGTGTTTGCAACAAGCAGAATTTCCCGATTCTTCTCCGTCATTGAGGTCCTTCCTGCACTGCTGCCGACACCATGGATTCAAGTTTACCGGGTTCTACGGCCCGGACCCCACCATCCTTAACAAGCCATAAAAAATACTCCACATTGCCGCTAGGCCCCGGCAGAGGCGAGGCGACCACACCACGAAGCGACAGCCCAAGAGTTTGAGCATACTGCGCAACGTTCACAGTCGCGCTCGTCCGCAGGCTTTCCGAGCGGACCACACCGCCGTGCTCTAAACGGTCTTTCCCTACCTCAAACTGTGGCTTCACCATGGGTAGGAGATCTGCTCCCTCACCCATGCACTCAACGATCGCCGGGAGAACCAATTTTAGAGAGATAAACGACAGGTCCCCCACCATCAGGTCACATGGCCCTCCTGTCAGCTCCGGGGTCAGGTGACGTACATTCGTCCTGTCTACTACTCGGACCCGGTCATCATTTTGTAGGCGCCAGATTAGTTGCCCATAACCGACGTCGACAGCGACGACTTCGCGAGCCCCGCGCTTGAGACAAACGTCGGTAAACCCTCCTGTTGAGGCTCCCGCGTCTAAAACCCGACGACCCTCAAATAACAGACCCTCGGGCTCAAAAGCATCACACGCTCCAAGGAGTTTGTGAGCCCCACGCGATGCCCAATTATCGTCGACGCTTTTCTCCACTTTGATGGATATACCCGGGTCAACTCGGGTTGCTGGCTTAGTGGCTTGAAATCCATTAACCATGACGCGGCCACTGCGAATCATCTCAACGGCCTGGTCGCGTGATCGCGCAACTTTACGGTTTACTAACTCAGCGTCCAGGCGACGCCGACTAGGCTGATTAGTCACGGGAATCCTCCAAGGCCTGATGAAGAAGATCATGAGCCTTCTCTAGGCGATCGGCTTCTGCGGAGAGTTCAGAGGGGTCTCCATCGAGGATTTCGTACATATGCGCTGATAATTCGGCGTTTAATTCCTCGAGCGATTTATTCGCTTCAGCCAGGCGTTCCTGCCTGAGACGTTCGACGTCACCGGGGGTTATCGCCATGTATCGATCACGCTTTGCGCAGTCGAATCGGTCGCTGTCACCTGTGTCACGGCGGGAGCTCCGTCTTCCCATGCTGCAGCAATCGCGGTCAGCAAGGCGTCGTGGGAGCATCGATCAGACAAGCGTGCTTGCTGGGTCGAATCTGCACCGTCCGGGGATTCTTCGGATGAGTCCTCAAGAACCTCGCCCTCAACGGACGACAGTTGCAGAACGCCATCCGACGTCAGCTCCGCTTTCCATCCTTGCTTCGGCCCAGGTGTCGACCGATCAATCGGGTCGAACAAGGCCATCATATCGGTGGCGATATATGTGGGTCGCTCAGCAGGATCCGCAGTCAGAAGGTCTTTGTGCCCTGATATCCCGGTAATGACCATCAAAGATGGGATTCCGGCCGCAACACCTCCGGCAATGTCAGTGTTAAGGCGGTCGCCCACAGCCAAGGGACGATCAGAATGGAGCTCTTCCGCCGCCTGGGTAAACATGTCACCGGCTGGTTTTCCGGCAGAATCAGGGGTCACTCCCGTTGCCGTGGTAATCGCAGCAATCATCGACCCATTTCCGACGGTCAAGCCACGCTCGGTGGGCAACGTGGTGTCCATATTCGTCGCCACGTAGACCGCACCGTTATTAATTGCTAGTGCAGCTTCTGACATTTGCTGCCAACCTGTCGTCGTCGCGTGGCCTTGAATCACAGCAGCTGGTTGATCGTCGGCCGACGTGACGACGCTAAACCCGGCTTCGTTAACGAGGTCTTTGAGCGAGTCTGATCCCAATACGATGACACGCGAGCCTACGGGAATTTTGCTGGTCAGCAGCGTTACTCCAGCTTGCGCGGAGGTTAAGACTTCGTCCTCAGAGGCGGGAATACCCATCTCCTGCAGGGCCTCGGCAACCGCGCTAGGTGAGCGGGACGCATTGTTCGTTATGTACTTCAAACCAACGTGGGAGTGAGCCTTGTTAAGGGCCGATACTGCTTCCGGGATTGGTCGTGCACCGTGGTACACGGTTCCGTCGAGATCGAGGAGTAACGCGTCGGTGCGGTCGATCAAACGCTCGTCAGACGTACCAGCGCTGTCATTGCTTGAGGCGGCCATCAAATCTTCCTTACTGGATATCACCCGTAGGGATCAGTCCATAACGACACCGTACGGTGTGTTTATCTTAATTGAGCTCAGCTAAGCGTTCTTTTGCGTCGAGAAACTCGTCGGGATCATGATCGATTGTCTTTTGGAACCACGCCTTCGCTTCTGCAGTTCGTCCTGCAGCAGCTAGCGAATCGGCGTAAGCGTAGAACAACCGCGGAGCTTCCTCATCTTTCCGCTTCTCATCGAGATTCTCTTGTTCAAGCCCGACGACGGCTGCGTCGTATTGCTCTAAGTCTCGACGGGCACCAGCCACGACGATCGCGAGTTCTTCAGCGGAGTTTGAGTCAAGGAGCTTCGCCTGATCCGATGTGCCAAGGGAGATGGCTTTCTCGGGGTGTCCTAGTCCGCGTTCGCAGTCGGCCATGACGGCGAGTAGGCCCGGTCCCCCGGAGATTCGGCGCGCCGCGCGGAGCTCGGAAAGAGCCTCTTTCCATTGGCCGGCATGGTAAGCCGCGATGCCACAGGTCTCACGGGCAATGGACACTCGTCCTGCTCGGTCTTTTGCTGCGCGAGCGTGCTTAAGAGCGAGCTCTGGATCCTCTTCCATGGCTAAGGCACTGGCTACCATGTGTTTCGCCACGACTTCAGCGTTCTGCTTCGATAGGCTGCGGAGGTCCTGCCGGACGGTCGGATCTAAATCACGTTCCGAGATGTCGGGTGGAAGTGACGGTTCATTGAGGTGCTTCTTAGACCGCTCTTCCCGGTAACCGCTCTTCTTCGGACCCGAACGCCCTGACGCGTACTTCGCCTTACGATTGTTGCCGCGGTGGGAGTTCTTTTTATTAAAGTCGCGATTATTGCCCCGGTGTTTCCTGTCGCTAGAGCCGGACTTATCGTAGCGCTTTCCGCGATTGCCGCCACCGCTGAATCCACCCGAACCGTGTTTTCGGTTGGCAGCAGACCCACTGTGGCGTTTATTTGACTCGGATTCGTTCATAGTACTGCTCACTTCTTAACAGATCTTTGTAAAACACGTGTCATAACTATGTTTGATGTGCCGAAGCACCGATGACAGCAATGAGTTAACCGAGAAGATAATAGCAGAGGTTAAAAGAGTAGTTTCAGCCGAACGGATGGTGGACGAAATCACGTTGGGGTCTATGCGGAATCAATATGCCCTGAATGGCTAGAAAACTATTTTCCCCCCGGTTTTTTGAATGCTTCACCCGTTTTTCGGGTGTGCGCATACATAAAAATGTGTGTGGTGCGGGCCCAACCCCGCCCGGGGTTTCGGCTCACACCACACACAAACACCACATATTCTATTGTTCCAACGTTACGGTTGGCGGCGACCTACTCTCCCACACCCTCCCAGGTGCA